>CAVPPB010000001.1:0-912779 GCA_963707215.1 uncultured Chloroflexia bacterium
TTTAAAAATGTCAAGACGAAAGTTTGCACTTATGGAAAGACAAATTTGAAAGTATTTGTTTCTTGAGCGCGCCAGGTGGCGAGAGCGATCGCGTTGGGCGTGAACGATCAGCCACGGTACACGGTAATGTATCGCCAACTGGGGCGCTCTTCGATTTTTTGATTTAAAACCTCTGTTTCACTCCCACCTGATCCCTCTGTCCACAATGTAGCGGTACAAGAGGGTGAAAGAGAGGGCCAGAAAGCGGTATTGCTGGAATCACTCCAGCGCGGTTTAGGTTATAGAAGAGAGCGTTTTTTGTTGGTAGTATGAGGTCGTTGAAGCTGTGATATGTGATTAGATATCTGTTCCCCCACCTGAGTTCTGCAGCTCTGACAGTAGGGACAAAAGGAATACTCACTGGAGCTTCTATGGGGCACCAACTGGAGGCAACAATGCCAGAAGGATCCCTCAAGTGATTAACTAAATAATCAGTGGCCCTTTTATTTGCGTCCAATCTTTGCTTCCATATATGATAATCCTGGTGATAATAAGCCCGACCCAAGGTACTACCAGCTCACTAGGAAGGAATCAATCCCTATAAGATACATTGGAAGGATTCCAAAATCTTGATCGTGACGAAGTTGGTCAGCATGCCACCGAGCCAGCGCTTGGTCATGGAGGCATCCCGGACCGGGTGGCCTCCTCGGCGACCGGTTCCTGGGCCTGCTTCTTGGTGCCTACGAAGAGGACGGTCTCGCCGTTGGCGACCGTCTCGCGGACGAAATCGAGGGCCGTGTCGAGACGCTGGACCGTCTGGGCCAGGTCGATGATGTGGATCCCATTGCGCTCGGCGAAGATGTACGGGCGCATCTTCGGGTTCCAGCGCCGGGTCTGGTGGCCGAAGTGGACCCCGGCCTCCAGCAGCTGCCGCATCGATACGGACGGCACGTCGGATCTCCTGTTCGGTTCTTCCGCCGCGGACCCCTGCGTCGAGGACCGCCCCGCGACTCGTCGTCGCAAGGTCGGCACCGCCCCGGACGGACAGGTCCGCGTGTGGGCTCCGGCCGGATGGCCGGGCGTGATCGAGGCCGCGCCCTCGCGGCCCGGCGGAGTGTATCAGGGCCTTCCCTGCCGCGCACCCGGACGCTCCTCGCCGCCGCTGGGCGAACCTGTCGCATCGGCCGGTCCGGGTGGCGTATCGTCGGCGGCGATGGTGGAGCTGACCCGGATCTCCGTCACGCCCCTCAAGGGCTGCGCCCTCCAGCATCCTGAGGGCGTCGACCTGACGCTGGACGGGATCCCGTGGAATCGCCGTCTCTTCCTCGTCGACGATCGAGGCCGCCTCATCAGCGGGGGCGACCATGGTCCGCTGGTGCAGGTCCTCGCGAGCTACGACGCCCCGACCGCGGAGCTCGAGCTGCGGATCCCGGGCGTCCGACCGATCACCGGTCGACTCGAGCCGACCGGTGGACCGGCGACGACCGACTTCTACGGCCGACCGGTTCCTGGCCGGCTCGTCGAGGGACCGTTCGCCGGTGCCCTGAGCACGTACGTCGGTCGCACCTTGCGGCTCGTCCTCGCCGACCGCCAGGGGGACGGCTCCGACGTTCACCGGCTCTCCCTCGTCGGCCGGGCATCGGTCCGCGACCTGGGAGCCAGGAGCGACCGACCCGACCTCGATCCACGGCGATTCCGGATGGATCTCGAGATCGATGGCTCCGAACCGTTCGAGGAGGATGGCTGGCATGGCCGTCCCGTCCGTGTCGGCGAGGCGATCATCCGCGTCCTGGGACAGATCCCGCGCTGCGTCGTGACGACCCACGACCCTGCGACCGGCCACAAGGACTTCGACACGCTCAAGCGGATCGCCGAGTCCGCCCCCTGATGCGCGAGCCTCGAGGGGTCCCGTTCGGGATGTACGCGGAGGTCGTCCGGCCGGGACGGATACAGGTCGGCGACCCGGTCGCACCGATGCCTGCCGTCACCGTCGCCGGGACCGATCCTGCCGGGGGCTAGTCGACCACGACGTCCCGGAGGTGCCGGAAGGTGCATCCTCCGGGACTCGGCTCGACAGCCACGACGTCGATCGCCGGCGCCCAGGGCGGCAGCGGCGTGCCGTCCGGGAGTCGCCCGGCCGCCGACAGCCCGGCGATCGACGCTCGTAGACGCCGGATCTTGCGACGGTCGACGGTCTCCTCAGGGTGACCGTGATCGGACCGGCTTCGCCAGCGCACCTCTACCGCCACGAGCCGCTGCGGGGGACCGGGATCGCCGGCCACGAGATCGACCTCGTAGCGGCCCACCCGGACGTTCCTGCCCAGGATCCGCCAGCCGGCACGCTCGAGGCGAGCCGCGACCACCGCCTCTGCCACGGCACCGGCGACCTGCGCCCTCGTCGTCATACACGGAGCATCCGTTCCGCCGCTGACGACCGCCGTATCGACGACCCATCCGCCGATCACCAGGCGGCCCCGATCCCTCGGCCCGGGGGTCAGGATCGCTGCTGTCCGGGCCGACGGGCCGGATCAGGCCGATCCGGCATCCCCGGACGCGCCGGCCCAGATGTCGAGTTGCTCGACCGCGGCACACGTCGCGAAGGTCCGGCGGTGGACCGGGGTGAGACCGAGTGCCTCGAGGCCGGCTCGATGCTCCGGGGCAGCGTAGCCCTTGTTGGATGCCAGCCCGTAGCCAGGGTAGGTCGCGTCCAGCTCGACCATCAGCCGGTCCCGGGCCACCTTGGCCACGACCGACGCGGCAGCGACGGACGCGCAGAGCCGGTCGGCGTCGATGACGACGCGCTGGGGAAGGTGAAGGTCCGATAGGCCGAGCGAACCGTCGAACAGGAGGACGTCGGGCCGCACGGTCAGGCGACCGGCGGCGATCTGGGAGGCCAGCAGCGTCGCCCGCAGGATGTTGAGCCGATCGATGAGCTCAGGGCCCACGAACGCCACCGACCAGGCGATGGCATGCGCTCGGATCTCGAGGTCGAGGCGCTCGCGCGCCTCAGCCGTCAGGAGCTTCGAATCGCGCAGGCCGGCCGGCACCCAGTCGGTCGGCAGGATGACCGCGCCAGCGACGACGGGCCCCGCCAGACACCCTCGTCCGACCTCGTCGATGCCGGCGATGTGGCGGAAGCCGTGGCCGCGCAGATGGCGCTCCTCGGCGTGGTCCGGATCGAGCCGCTCACGGAACAGCCGCGGGCGCGCGGGTCGGCGAGCCCCTCCCGTGGGCGCGGGGCCGGTGGCGGTCGCGGAGGCGGAGCTCCGGCGGGCCACCCGGCGTCCGGCTAGCGGCGTTCGCGGAGCGTGGCCGCCTTGCCGACGCGATCGCGAAGGAAGTAGAGCTGGGCGCGCCGGGCGACCCCGTGGCGGATGACCTCGATCCGATCGATGCGCGGGCTGTGGATCTTGAAGGTCCGCTCCACGCCGACGCCCGAGGCGATACGCCGGACGGTGATCGACCGGGTGATCCCGCCGCCACGGAGGCGCATGACCGTGCCCTCGAAGACCTGGATGCGCTCCCGATTGCCCTCGACCACCTTGGCTGCGACACGAACGGTGTCACCGGGGGCGATCTCTGGGAGGTCGGTTCGGAGCTGATCGGCGACGATCTCGTCGAGGACGTTCACGGCGGATCCTTCGGTCTGGTCACGCAGCGTGAGCTGCGGGGGATGGTTCGTCTGGATGTCCGCCTGCGCGGCCGACGCGGGAGTATAGCACGGCCCCGGCGCGCTCCCGTTCAGCCAGGGCCGTCTGGTCCAGCCCGCTCGGCAAGGACGTCCTCGAGGAGCGTGCCCTCCTCGCCCGTCATCGGTCGGTCGGCGAGAAGGTCGGGCCGTCGAGCCAGGGTCCGCTCGATCGATGCCCGCAGCCGCCATCGGCGGACCGCCGCATGGTCGCCCGACACGAGGACGGATGGCACCTCCTGGCCCCGGAAGGTGGCCGGGCGCGTGTACTGCGGATACTCGAGCAAGCCACGGGAGAACGACTCGTCGGCGACCGACGCCGGATCGATGGCGCCGGGAAGGAGCCGGAGTACCGCGTCGACGACGACCAGCGCAGCCAGTTCGCCGCCATTGAGGACGTAGTCGCCGATCGATAGCTCGAGGTCGACGAGGTCGCGGACCCGATCGTCCACGCCCTCGTAGCGGGGGCAGATGAACAGCAGGTGCGACCGGTCGGCAAGGTCATGGGCCCGCTCCTGACGGAAGACCTCGCCCGCCGGGTCGAGCAGGATGACGGTGGTCCCCGGACCACGGAGCGCATCGATCGCCCCGGCGACCGGCTCGGGACGCAGGACCATGCCGGCACCGCCGCCGTATGGTGCGTCGTCGACGCTGCGGTGGCGCCCGATCCCCCAGGCCCGTAGATCGTGGACCGCCACCGCCGCGAGCCCCCGGTCGAGGGTGCGGGCGGGGATGCTCTCGGCCAATGGCCCCTCGATCATGGCGGGGAAGAGCGTGACGATGTCGATCCGCAGGGTCACGGCGCAGCCGACCCGGGATCGCTGGAGGGTCGAGCCTCATCGCCGCCGGCGGTGGCCTCATCGCCGCCGGCGGTGGCCTCGTCGCCGCCCGGCTCGAGAGAGCCACCCGGGCTCGGGGCCTGGCCTCGGAGCGCCCGCCGGGTGCGCCGACCCCGCGGGGCCGGCCGTGCGCCCAGGGCCGGCAGATCGAGCGCCTCGACGTCAACGACGATCCGGCCCCCGCGAGGGCGGAACTCCTGGACCAGGCTGCCGACCAGCGGCACGTCGAACGTGCCGCGGGGACCGCCCACGACGGTGACGACCTCGGCCGCGCCCGCCCGGTAGACATCGGCGACGGAGCCGAGGGGCCGGTCCTCGAGGTCGACCACGGGAACGCCGATGAGCTCGTGCCAATAGACCTCGCCCTCGGCCAGCTCGGTCTCGGGCACGTCGGCCACGAGGTATGCGTCGCGAAGCCGCCCGGCCGAATCCCGGTCGGCGACCTCGTCGAACCGCAACCACCAGCCCGGTCCGTCGGCGACGGCCCGGGCCTCCACGATGGTCAGGGGCGCCGGGTCGTCCTCACGCCGGAGGACGGTCCCGACGCGGAACCGGTCCTCGGGTCGATCCGTGAGGAGCTCGACCCTCAGCCGGCCCTTGGTACCGTGGACGCCGCGGATGCGGCCGACCACGAGTGGCGCGTCGCTCAGACGATCTCCAGCTGGACGGCCTCGCCGTCGCGCGCTGCCGTCACCTTCAGGAGGGTTCGAAGGGCCTTGGCGACCGATCCGTTCCTCCCGATGACCTTGCCCATGTCGTCCTCGGCGACATGGAGCTCGAGGATGGTCTGACCGCCCTCCTCGACGACCTCCACCTCGACGGCGTCGGGGTCATCGACAAGGGACCGGGCCACGTACTCGACGAGATCCTTGGCTGCCATCCCGTCACTTCCCTCCGTCGTCGACGCCGGCCTGCTTGAAGAGCCGACGGACGGTGTCGCTGGGCTGGGCGCCCTTGGCGAGCCAGTCGCGGGCCTTGGCCTCGTCGATCCGGAGCTCGATCGGGTCCGTCCGGGGGTTGTAGTAGCCGAGCGTGTCGATCGACCGGCCGTCCCGGGCGGCGCGGCTGTCGGCGACGACGAGCCGGTAGGACGGCTGCTTCGTCGCCCCCACGCGAGTCAGGCGGATGCGGACTGCCATGTGGTGCTTGGGTACCTCCTGGGTGTTCTGCGAGCGTACCGCGCCGACCCTCGGATGGCCAGCCGGGCGCCCGGGTTCAGCGGCGGCCGATCATGCCGGGGATCGGGCCCCGGCGCCCACCGGCGAGCTGCTTCATCAGCCGCTGCATGTCGGTGAACTGCTTCACCAGGCGATTGACGTCGGTGAGGGTCGTGCCCGAACCGGCGGCGATGCGACGCCGGCGCGATGCGTTCAGGACCGTCGGGTCCCGGCGCTCCTGGGGCGTCATCGAGCGGATGATCGCCTCGACACGGGCGAGCTCGCCGCGATCGACCGCGGCCTGCGCCTCCTTGGCCAGGCCACCCATCCCGGGCAGCATGGAGAGGACCTGGCTCATCGGGCCCATCTTCTGGACCTGCTGGAGCTGCTCCAGCATGTCCTCGAGGGTGAAGCTCGCCTTGCGGAGCTTCTCCTCCATCCGCGCCGCCTGGTCCGCATCGACGACCTCCTGGGCGCGCTCGACGAGCGTCAGGACGTCGCCCATCCCGAGGATCCGCCCGGCAAGACGGTCGGGATAGAAGACCTCGAGAGCCTCGCTCTTCTCACCGGTCCCGAGGAACTTGACGGGCAGCCCCGTGGCCGAGCCGATGCTCAACGCCGCACCGCCGCGTGCGTCGCCGTCGATCTTGGTGAGGACGAGGCCGCTCAGCGGGACGCGGGCCGCGAAGGCCTCGGCGACCGCGACGGCCTCCTGCCCGGTCATCGCGTCGACGACGAGGAGGCTCTCGGCCGGTTCGAGCGCAGCGGCGACGTCGGCGATCTCGCTCATGAGGGCATCGTCGACCGTCAGCCGTCCGGCCGTGTCGACGATGACGACGTCCCGGGCGCCTCGGCGAGCCGCGGCGATGCCGCCCTCCACGATGCCGAGGACCGGGACGCCCTCCTCGGCGCGATGGACAGGGACATCCAACGCGCGACCCAATGTCTCGAGCTGATCCGCAGCAGCCGGGCGGTAAGGGTCGGCTGCTACCAGGAGGGGCCGGCGCCCGAGCCGGACGACGTGGCGGGCGAGCTTCGCCGCCGTCGTCGTCTTCCCGGAGCCCTGGAGGCCGGCCAACAGGACGATCGACGGCGAGCCCGTGAGATGGAACGTCCGATCCCCGGCAGAGAGGATCGCGGTGAGCTCCTCGTGGACGATCTTGACGACCTGCTGGCCGGCGGTGAGGCTCTCGAGGACCTCGGCGCCGACCGCACGCTCGCGCACCCGGGCCGTGAAGTCCTTGACGACCTTGTAGTTCACGTCGGCTTCGAGGAGAGCCAGGCGGATCTCGCGCATGGCGACTTCGACATCGGCCGCGCCGACCCGGCCGCGGCCGGTCAGGTTGCCGAGGGTGTCGCGGAGGCGCTCGCTGAGGGCGTCGAACATGGTCGTCGGGCTGATCTCCCCAGGGGTGGCCGGCAGGTCGGCCCCGGACCAGTCCGCGGGTCCTGGCGGCGCCGGCTGAGGGAGTGTAGCCGAACGCTCCCAGGGAGGCCGTTGCCAGCCCGGCGGGCGACGCCGCACCGCATCGTCGCCTCTGGCGCCCGCCTGTGCTGCGCCGGTGCGCCCGACCATCGATCCGCCGTGGCGCGAAGGTCGGCTCCTTCGTCACCCGCACCGCCCTGCCGTTCGCGGCCATCCTGGTGCTCGGGGCGGGAGCTGCCGAGGTCGCCGTCCTGCGGGCAGCCGAGCTGGTCGCTGCACTCACCCTGGGACTCTTCGTCGGCGCCTGGGTGGACCGCCTGCGGCGCCGACCGGTCATGATCTGGGCCGACGTGGGCCGGGCCCTGCTGCTGGCCAGTGTGCCGATCGCCTATGTGGGGGCTGGCTCAGCGTCGCTCAGCTGGTCATCGTGGCGTTCCTGGGGGCGGTGCCCACCACGTTCTTCGACACCGCCGACCGGGCCTTCCTGCCGCTGGTCGCCCGGCGGGACCGGCTCGTCCGAGCGAACGCGACCCTGACTGCGAGCGCCTCGGCCGCCGAGTTCGTCGGGTTCGGCCTCGGCGGCTGGATGATCCAGGTCCTGACGGCACCGATCGCCATCCTGCTCGACGCCTCGTCCTACGTCCTGTCAGCGCTGCTGCTGCTCGGGATCCGCACTCCCGAGCCGGCCCCCAGGCAGGCCGCGGAACGCGATCCCGTCCTCGTGGAGATCGCCGCGGGGCTGCGGCGGACCCTCGGCGACCCGATCCTGAGGCCGCTGGCCTGGGCGACGCGGCCATCGCCGGCGCCTGGGGCGTCTTCGGCGCCCTCATCCTCCTGTTCGCGACCGAGCTGGGGTTCTCGCCGGCTGCGATCGGGGTCCTGGCGGCCCTCGGCGGGGCGAGCTCACTGGTCGGAGCGGTGGTGGCCGATCGGGGGGCCCGCCGGGCGGGAATCGGCAGGTTCCTGTCGTTCAGCATGCTGGCCGCAGCGGTCGGCGGCGTCTTCAGCCCGCTGGCGCCGGACGCATCCCTCATCGGCCCAGCAGGTGATCATGGACGGCTCGCTGACCGCCTTCGACGTGGTGGCGATCTCCGTGCGGCAGGGCATCGTCGAGGACGCTGCCCTGGGTCGAGTGAGTGCCAGCTTCCACGTCCTGGCGATGGCGGCGATGCTCGTCGGGACCATCGTCGGCGGGATCGTCGGCGAGGTCGTCGGGCTGCGACCGGCGCTCGCCCTGGCGGCGGCCGCGTTCATCGGCCCGTTGATCGTGCGCTTCTCGGCCGTCTACCGGCTGGACGTTCTCTCGGTCGGCTTCGACCAGACCGGTGGCCCCGTGGAGGTCGGGGTCGAGGTGCCCCTCGGCGAGTGACCGGCCGGCGCCCATCGGCGGACGCTCAGTCGGCGAACAGCGCCTCGACGAAGGCCTCCGGTTCGAAGGGCAGCAGATCGCTCACCCGCTCCCCCACCCCGACGAACCGCACCGGTACGCCGAGGGTCGACTCGATGGCGAAGACGATGCCTCCCTTGGCCGAGGAGTCGAGCTTGGTGAGCACGATCCCAGTCAGGCCCACCGCCTCGTGGAAGGCGGTTGCCTGGGCGAGGCCGTTCTGACCCGTCGTCGCATCGAGCACGAAGAGCGTCTCAGGTCGGGCACCCGGCAGGCGTCGATCGATCACCCGGCGGACCTTGGCGAGCTCGTCCATGAGGTTCGACTTCGTGTGCAGCCGACCGGCGGTGTCGGCGATCACGACATCCGCCCGGCGGGCCAGCCCGGCATCGATGGCGTCGAAGACGACAGCACCCGGGTCGGCTCCAGGCGCGTGGGCCACCAGCTCCGACCCGGTCCGGTCCGCCCAGATCCGGAGCTGGTCGATGGCGGCGGCCCTGAAGGTGTCGGCGGCGGCGAGGACGACCCGCTGGCCCTCGGCCCGGTAGCGATGGGCCAGCTTGCCGATCGTGGTCGTCTTGCCGGTGCCGTTGACCCCGACGACCAGGATGACGGCGGGTCCTCCGTCCACCGCCGGGGCGGGTACCCAGCCGGGCTCGCGTGCCACGAGGCGACCGGACAGCTCTGCCTGGACCGCGGCGACGGCCGTCGGGGCGTCCCAGCGAGCCCGAGCCCGCTCCACGACCTCGACCGCCAGCGCACCGCCGACGTCGCCTGCGATGAGGGTCTCCTCGACGTCCTCCCATGTCGCAGGTTCGATGGTCACCCCGGTCAGGAAGCCCCGGAGGCTGCGCATGAACCCCGTCCGACTGCGCTCCAGGCCAGCCTCGAATCTCGGCTCGAGGATCTCCGGGTCGTCGGGGACGGGCTCCTCCGATTCGACCGAAGCCGACACCGGCGATCCGAACCCAGCCGAGGGAGGCGCGGGCTCGACCGTCGGCGACATCTCGTCGGGCGGGATGTCGTCGAGGCTCGGGTCGACGACCTGCGCATCGTCCGAGCCGGGGGTGGTCGCCGCCTCGACCCCCGACTCCTCTCCAGCCGCGACAGTCTCATCGGCGAGCGGCTCGGGCTCGCCGGAAAGACGGCGCCACAGTCTCATCTCGGCTCCTTCCCGGTGGCCGGGTCGCCGGCCGCGTCCGCGATCGCCCTGGCCTCGTCGAGCCGAAGGCTGATCACGCGACTCACCGAGTCGTCGCCGACCGTGACCCCGTAGAGCGCATCGGCCGACTCGATCGTCCCCCGGTTGTGGGTGATGACGATGAACTGGGTCCGCTCCGCGAGGGCCCGGAGCGATTCCGTGAAGCGGCCGATGTTGGCTTCGTCGAGCGCCGCGTCGACCTCGTCGAGAACGCAGAAGGGTACCGGACGGACCTCGAGCATCGCGAAGAGGAGCGCTACCGCCGTGAGCGCCCGCTCGCCGCCCGACAGCATCGCCAGGGTCTGCGGCTTCTTGCCCGGCGGGCGGGCGACGATCTCGACCCCCGTCGCCGACAGGTCGGCGGGATCGGTCAGCGACAGCCGCGCGTAACCGCCGCCGAAGAGCTGCTGGAACCGATCGTCGAATGCCGACTCGAGCGCCCTGAACGTCGCCTGGAACTGGCCGGTGATGAGCGCGTCGAGTTCCGCGATGAGCTGGCGCGTGCTCGTGATGGCCGACCGCAGATCCGTCTGCTGTGCTTCCATCGACGCCAGCCGCTGGCTGAGCTCCGCGTATTCCTCGGCGGCGAAGGGATTGGCGGCGCCAAGCTCGTGGAACCGGCGACGGAGCGACGACAGCCTGCCAGGTGGCGGGGCCTCGGACGCCGGGGGCGTGCTTGCCCAGATCGGCGCGACTTGCTCCAGGACGGCCTCGAGCGCGGCCGCCGCATCGTCTCCCGCCTCACCGTCGCCGAGCGCTGCCGTGTCCGAGGCTTCCGAGGCGTCCGGCGGCCCGACCCATGCGTCTTCCGAGAGCGCCGGACCGGACGCCGCCTCGAGGGCGCGCTGGCCAGGCTCTCCGAGTCCGGCCAGCTCGACGAGCACGCTCTCCCGGATCGAGTCCAGCGCCAGGCGCGCCTCGAGATCCTCGACATCCGCTCGGCGAAGGCGATCGTCGGCGAGGCGGAGGCGCTCACGAGCGGCGGCAGCTTCGCGCTCGATGCCCGCCAGCCGCCCCCGATCGGCCGTGTCGGCGAGACGAAGCTCTTCGAGCTCGGCGCGGGCCCGCTCCTCTACCGCGAGGGCGCCGGCGAGTTCGCTCCGCGCATCGGCCAGCTCGGTCTCCGCAGATCCCCGGGCGGCGACGATCCCCTCGACCTCGAGCCGGCTCCGCCGCAGGCGCTCGTCGGCCAGGGCCGTCGCGGCATCGGCCCGGGCCCGCCGACCCTCAGCTTCCCTCCGTGCGGCATCGACCTCGGCGACCTGGGCGGCCAGACGGTCCCGCTCTGCCCGCAGCTCGCGGATCCGCTGCTCCCAGGCGGCGACGGCATCATCGGGTCGGGCAGCGCCTCCGACCGCGATCGGCTCGGTCGTGACATCGCCGTCCGGATCGGGAGCGAGGGCCGCGAGCGAGGCACGGGCCCGCTGGGCATCGGCCTCGGCACGCTCGGCTTGGGCATGGTGCCAGGCAGCGTCACGAGCGACGGTCTCGAGATCGCGGCCGGCGATCCGCTCGAGCTCCTCGGCCTGGCGTCGAGCAGCCGACGCATCGGTCTCCTCGCGACGGGCCGCGACCAGTGTCTCGCGAGCCGCCGCTGCCTGCCGGCTCACCTCGTCGGCGCTCCGCCGATGCTCCTCGAGCGATGCTTCCAGCTGCTCGAGGTCGCGGCGCAGCCTCGTGATCTCGGCCCGCCGACCAAGGCCGCCGTCGGGTCGTCCAAGGGCGATGGCGAACGGCCCGATCACCGCCGAACCGTCGCGGACGACCAGGGTCCAGCCCGCCGGCAGGTGCTCCTGCAGGCCCAGGCCGACCTCGAGATCGGGCACCCATAGGCTCCGTGACAGCAGTGCTCGGGTGGCACCGCTCGGGTCGAGCCGGATGGCGTCCTCCAGCGCGCCGCCGCCCGCCGCCACGACCCTCGCTCGGAGACCGCGCGAGCCGTCGTCGCCACCCGCCGTCTTGGCTTCGACCGCGCGCTCCCGGACCACAAGCGCCCCACGCTGATCGGCGAGCGCAGTCACTGCATCGCGATCGACCACGTATGCGACGCCTCGGTCGCCGAGCGCGGCCTCCACCCCGCCCCGAAGCTCCGGATCGACCTCCAGGCCGTCGTCGAGTCGCCGCCCGCCACGTCGACGGGCCGCGTGACCGAGCCCCCTGGAGCCCTCGCCCTCCATCCTCGACTCGAGCTGCGTGATCCGGGCACCCAGCGCGGCGACCTGTTCGGCGACACCGGCAGCGCGCTCGGTGGTCGCAGCTCGCGCCGCCTCGAGGCGCTCCAGGGCATCGCGTGCCCCGGCGAGGGCGACCGCAGCCGCCGACTCGCGGTCACGGGCCGCGGTCGCGGCCGTCCCTGCGGTCTCGAGCAGCCCCTCCAGGCGCGTGCGCTCGGTCGATCGCTCCTCCGCCACCGCCCGCTCCGTACGCGCCCGCTGTGTCGCCTCCGCGACCCGTCGTCGGGCGGCGGCCGTCTCGTCCTCCCGGGCCGCCCGGGCACGGCGGATCGCCGCCTGACGCTCGCTCTCCTCCCGCGTCGCGGCCTGGAGCGCGGCAAGCTCGGCGAGCGCCTCACCGAGTGTCCGCTCGCTGGCGGCGAGCGCCGCCTCCGCGCCCTCGTCGCGTCCCGGGACCGGCACGGCCAGGTCCCGCCGGGCCGTCGTCCGCTCCGCACCTGCTGCCACCTGCTCCCGCTCGACCCGCTCGCGATCGCGGTCGAGGGCGGCCAGGTCGCCCTCGAGGCGCTGGATCCGCATCCGGAGCTCGGTCGTCCGCGTCCGGGCGTCCTCGAAGCCCGCCCGTCGGTCGACCTCCGCCGCGGCCCGCTCCTCCAGGCGGCCAGCCAGGGCGGCGACCCGCTCCTCCGCCTCTGTCAGCTGGGCCATCGCTGCGTCGGCGTCGACACGGACGCGGTCCCGCCCGGCCACCGCCGACGCCGAGCGGAGGGCAGCCTCGTGCCAACGAGCGTGAGCGGCGACGACGATGGCTTCTGCGAGCTCGGCTCCCGCGTCCCGTCGGGTCGCTTGCTGCTGCGCCTGGGCCGCCAGTCGGCGTGCTTGTGGCCGCAGCTCGGCGAGGACGTCCTCGATCCTCGCCAGGTTCGCTTCCGCCTCGATCAGCTGCTCCTCGGACCGCCGCCGCCGACGCTCATGTCGGCGGACACCGGCTACCTCCTCGAACAGCGGGCGACGCTCCTCGGGCCGGAGGGACAGCGCCTGATCGACCATGCCCTGGCCGATGAACAGGAATGCGTTGTCGGCCAGATTGGCGCTGTCGAGCAGATCGACCAGGTCGCGAAGCCGGATCCGCTGGCGATTGAGCAGGTAGTCGTTCTCGCCGGACCTGTAGAGGCGCCGGCCGAGCTCCAGGACCTCGTAGCCGACCGGGAGGAGCCCGTCGCCGTTGTCGACGACCAGGGTCACGTCGGCCATCCCGAGCGCGGACCGACGATCCGAGCCCGCGAAGATCACGTCCTCCGACCGGCGGATCCTGAGTGATCGCCCCTGTTCGCCGAGGGCCCAGCGGAGCGCATCGGCCAGGTTGCTCTTGCCGGATCCGTTGGGGCCGACGACGGCGCTGATCCCCGGACCGAACTCCACGGTCGTCCGCTCGGCGAACGACTTGAAGCCCTGCAGGCGGAGGGCCAGGAGACGAGCCGGGGCGGTCACGTCGATGCTCCGCCGGGCCGGTCGTCGGTCGTCTGCAGCTCGGCCAGGGCTCGGGTGGCCGCCGCCGTCTCGGCAGCGCGCCGGGACGATCCCTCGCCGCTGCCGACGACCCGGTCGTCGATGGCGACCTCGACCCGGAAGCGACGGTCGTGATCGGGCCCGACCGTCTCCACGATGGCGTACGACGGTCGCAGGCCGAAGAGCCGCTGGGTGAGCTCCTGGAGCCGGCTCTTCGGGCTCTTGAGCGTCCTGCCCGGCTCGGCCGCCTCCTCGAGGTCGGGTTCGGCAAGTTCGAGCAACCAGTCCCGGACACGGTCCCAGCCGAGATCGAGGAAGAGCGCACCGACGAGTGCCTCGAAGGCGGACGCAAGGAGGGCCGGGCGCTCCCGTCCGCCGCGGGCAGCCTCGCCCTCGCCGAGAAGGAGATCGGCACCGAGCTCGATGCGCTCCGCGAGTCGGGCCAGCCCCGGCGTGCTCACGATGAGAGCGCGACGCGCCGAGAGTCGCCCCTCGTCGTCGCCGGGGTGGCGCTGGTAGAGCGCCTCCGTGACGATCAGGTCCACGACGGCGTCGCCGAGGAACTCCAGGCGCTCGTTGTGGCCGGGTCCGGAACCTGGGTGCTCGTGATGCCAGCTGCTGTGGACGAGCGCCTGCTCGAGCAGCTCGAAGTCGCGGACCGGAAGTAGGAGGCGAGCGGCGATCGCCTCCCCCGGACGCATCGACCCCGGTCGGGCGGGACTACTGGGAGAGATGCTCGTCGATGTAGTCGGCCGCGTCCTGAACGGTGCGGATCTTCTCGGCATCCTCGTCCGAGATCTCGGTCCCGAACTCCTCCTCGAGGCTCATGATGAGCTCGACGAGATCGAGCGAATCGGCGTTCAGGTCGTCGACGAACGAAGCCTCGGGTGTGACCTCGGTCTCATCGACCCCGAGCTGCTCGACGACGATCTTCTTCAGGCGGTCGTACGTACTGGACACCGACTCCCTCCTCCGGAGCTGGACTCAACGGCTGGTCGAGCGATCGCTCGCTCGATCGTGTCTACCGGGGGACCGCCGGCCGGCCGGGCCGGTCGCGCGGCCCGCCTCGTCGGCGATGTGGCCAAGGACCCCGTTCATCAGTCGGCGCGTCGGCTCCCCACTGTAGATGCGGGCCAGTTCGACCCATTCCGCGATAGCCACCCGGGCCGGGGTCGTCGCGGAGTGTAGCACCTCGCCGATGCCGCCACGCAGCAGCGCGCGATCCATCCGAGCGAGCTGGACGACGGGGTAGCGGGGGGCCCATCGCTCGATCGTCGCGTCGATCCGATCGCGATGCGAGACCACCGCGGCGACGATCTCGCGGGCGACCGCGGCAGCCTCCTGGTCGGACTCGTGCTCGGCGAGGTGGCGCTCCAGGATCGCCCCGGCGGTCCGCTGCCCGAACTCGGCTTCGAAGATGGAGACGAGGGCGAGCCGGCGCCCGGCTCGGCGGGACCGGAGGCGGTCAGCCCCCGACGCCATCGACGACCAGGTCCACCCGGGCGACGGGAAGCCCGAGCAACCGCTCGATGGTGGCCGCGATGGCGCCACGGACCTCCCTGGCCAGGGGTACCAGCGGATGTCCTGGACGAGCGACCATCCAGACCCGGACCTCGATGGCGTCACCGGCACGCCGGGCCACGATGGGCCGCCGTCCCCGAGCCGACGCCAGGCCGGACCCCCACGCCCGAGCCGGAGCACACCTGGGACCTCGATGGCCGCGAGACGGACCATCTCGGTCACGACCTCGACGCCCACCGTCAAGGTCGCCCCGGTCGCCGGGTCGGACGCCCTCATGGCTGCATCGTCTCGTTCCCCTCTTCGTCGACCCCCCCGTCGAGCGAACCTGCTGCCGAGCGGGCGGACAGCCGGTCGGCGATCAGCTCCGGGACGCGGTTGCGAGCCATCTCGGCTCCGACTCCGACCGCGTAGGCGATCATCCTCCGGCGCGCCCGCCCGTGGGTGATGACGACCGCACCGCGCACCCCCAGGAGGAGCGAGCCGCCGACCTTCTCGTAGTCGAAGACGGCCCGGATCCGGTCGATCCCAGGACGCATGAGCAGGGCCGCCAGCTTGCCTCGCAGCGACCCCCGGAACTCGCTCCGAAACTGGTCGAAGATGAACGAGGAGAGGCCCTCGAAGAACTTGATCGTCACGTTGCCGACGACCGCGTCGCAGACGACCACGTCGGCCGGATGATGGACGAGGTCACGGCCCTCGACGTTGCCGACGAAGCGCAGACCCGAGACGTCGAGGAACTCGGTCGCCCGGGCGATCCGGGCATCACCCTTGCCCTTCTCCTCGCCGATCGAGAGCAACGCGACCCGTGGATCGGCGAACGCCCTGGACATGCTCCGCGAAGATCGCCCCCATCTGTGCGTACTGGTAGAGGTTCTCACCCGTCGAATCGGTGTTCGCTCCGATATCGAGGAAGAGGAACGGTCCGGCGTCGGAGATCATCTGGACCGCAAGGGCGGGTCGGTCGACCCCCCGGACCCGACCGAGGCGGAGCACCGCGGCGGCCATCCCGGCACCAGTGTGACCGGCCGTGACGACGGCATCGGCCTCGCCCCGACGCACGAGATCGCAGGCCACCACGATCGAAGCGTCCTTCTTCTCGCGGAGGGCCATGGCCGGCGACTCGTCCATCTCGACGACCTGACTGGCTTCGACGAGGCGGCAGTTCGCTGGCAGCTCGTCGCCGGCCGCCGCCCGGATGTCGCCGGAGCGGCCGACCAGGAGGATCGCGTCGTCGGGATGCTCGCGGGCGTAGGCGAGCGCACCGGCCACGACCTCGACCGGACCGTGGTCGCCGCCCATCGCGTCGACGGCGACGCGAACGCCCGGAGATGCCGGGGGCGGAGCGGGCTCGATCTGCGGCGCCACCCGATCCAGCGCCGGACTAGCTGCGCGTCTCGTCGCCCGCGGGCTTCAGCTCGATCGCCAGGCGGCCCCGGTAGAAGCCGCAGTTCGGGCAGACGCGATGCGGCAGGCGGGGCTGGTGGCAGTGCGAGCACTCCACGAGGCGGGGAGCGCTGATCGCGAGGTGGCTGCGACGCTCACCCTGGCGGGCGTGCGAGACCTTTCGCTTCGGGACACCCATGGTCGGTTCGTGACTCCTTGTGGACCCGGTGGCGCGCCGGGCCGGTGGCCCGGGAGCAGGCATCGGAGCGGGCCGCGTCCCTTGACGGCACGGATCGTCGCAGGAGGGGGCCGAGGCGGGAGTCTAGTCGGTTTCGCCCGACTCGTCGACCCGGAACGAGCGAAGCGCCTCGAGCCGGGGGTCCAGCTCGAGCTCGTGCGGCTCGTGGCCGGGCTCGGTGAGGTCGAGACCACATGTCGGGCAGAGGCCCGGACAGTCGGGCCGGCAGAGCGGCGCGATCGGCTCTCCCATCACGATCGCGTCCACGACGAGGGGCAGCAGCCGCAGCTCGTGATCGCCGGTCAACCGGGCCACCTCAGGCTCGGCCGACACGTCGACGGCCTGGCCGCTCGACAACTCGACACTCGGGAGTGCCTCCTCGTCGATGCGGATCTCGAGGGGCGTCTCGACCGGTCGAAGGCAGCGGCTGCAGGTCTCGGCAAGCGCAGTCCGAAGCTCCGCCCGGACGAGCAGCCCACGGTTCGTGCGGGCCAGGTCGAGCTCGCCCTCGACCGGCCGTGACAGCTCGAGGCCCGATCCAGCCTCAACGTCGACGGGCCCGATCGAGAAGTGCCGGGTGGCGCCCGGGACATCGCCGATGAGTCCGGCGACCGGGAAGGTCAGCTCGTCGTCGGCGCGGGTCACCGGTAGGCCGGCTCGTCCTCGGCCTCGTACTCCTCGTAGTCGTCCTCGGCCTCGGTCGTCTCGGGCTCGGGCTCGGGCCGTCGCTGGTCGAGCATGGCGAGGCCCTTCTGGACGCTCTGCAGGGTTCGCGAGAGATCGTCGTGCAAGCCGCTGAGGATCGATGCCGCGTAGTCGTCGGCCCCGGCCCGGATCTCGGCTCCCGTCGCCTCGGCCTCCGCGATCATGCGACGACTCTCCTCCTGGGCAGCCTCGGTCAGCCCCCGCTCCCCGATCAGGAACGCCGCCTGCTCCTGCGCGTTGGCGACGATCCGCTCGGCCTCGACCCCGGCCCGCTCGAGGATGTGCTCGCGATCCTGATTGATCCGCTTGGCCTGGCGGACCTCCTCGGGGACGGTGGCCCGCAGCTCATCGATGAGCCCGAGGGCGGCCTCCTGGTCCACGACGACGTTGTTCGTCAGGGGCAGCTTCTTGCCGTTGGCGATCAGTGACTCGAGGCGCTCGACGAGGAAGATGATGTCGATCGGAAGGTCCTCCACGACGCATTCGCGACCGGGCGGTCGGCGACGGGCGGATTATCGCACGAGGGCAGTGACCCGCGGGTCGGCTCCGGGCGGGCCACTCGATGGAAGCCGGCGATCAGTCGGCCGGCATGGCCCGGTCGCGGAGGACTCGGGCGGCCGCGTCCGGGACCATCGAGCTCACGTCGCCGCCGAACCGGGCGATCTCCTTCACCAGGCTCGAGCTTACGTACCCATGCTCGAGCGAGGTCATGAAGAAGACCGTGTCGATCTCGGGGGCGAGCTTCCGGTTGTTGTGGGCCAGCTGCATCTCCACCTCGAAGTCGGAGATCGCCCGCAGTCCCCGGACGAGGAAACGAGCCCCTTCCCGCCGACAGAAGTCGACGGTCAGACCGTCGAACGAACGGACCTCGATCCGGGATCGTCGATCCTCGGGCGTCTCGTCGCGGACGGCGGCCCGGATGAGCTCGACCCGCTCATCGAGACCGAGCAGCGGGGCCTTCCGGGGGTTCTCCAAGACCGCGACGATCAGGCGATCGAACGCTCCTGCGGCCCGGACCAGGACATCGAGATGGCCGTCGGTGATCGGATCGAAGGAACCCGGGTAGACGGCGACGTTCATGGTGCCTCGGCTCCCTCCCCATGCTCGTAGTAGGTCAGCGCCGTCTCCCCGAACCGGCGCCCGCGGACCGATGCTAGCAGCCCGATCCGGGTCGCCGGCGGGTGCCGCCAGAAGTGCTTCGCCACGATGATCGCCCCTGGGGCCAGGATCCCGGAGCCCGAAGGCCCACCAAGGAGGGCCATGGTCCTCTCGAGCGCCTCGACATCGGCGTAGGGCGGATCCGCGAAGACGACGTCGAAGGGCCCGTCCTGGGTCGCGCCGGAGGCCAGGTAGGACAGGACCGGCGCCCGGACGACCCGGGCACCAGGCGGGCCGAAGCCGGCCCGACGGAGGTTCTCGGCGATCGCGGCGGCCGCACCACGGTCCCGCTCGACGAAGACGGCGAGATCCGCGCCCCGACTGAGCGCTTCGACACCCGCCGCGCCGGCCCCCGCATAGAGATCGAGGAACCGCGAGCCCGGTAGGCGAGGCTGGAGCGTCCCGAAGAGCGCCTCCTTCACCCGATCGCCGAGCGGCCTGGTCCCGTCGCCCGGAGCGATGAGCCGGATCCCCTTCGCGGAGCCGGCGATGACGCGACCGGCGTCGGCCACCGTCCTAGGCCCCGCTCGCCGGATCGCCGGTGAACACGCGGGTCAGCCACCCCTCGCGGAGCTCCCGCAGGAGCGAGGGCAGGCCGGCGGCCACGGACCCGTCCTCGGCCACCAGCGCCTCCGCGTGACGACGGGCGGCCACGGCGATCTCGCGGTGCTCCGCCAGCTGGAGCGAGGCGACCCGAAGCTGCGGGAGGCCGCTCTGGCTCAGGCCGAGCACGTCACCCTCGCCCCGCAGGGCGAAGTCCTCCTCGGCCAGGTCGAATCCGTCGCGGAGACGCTCGACCGCCTGCAGGCGGGCCCAGCCCGTGGTGCCGGGCTCGGCATCCGAGACCAGGACGCAGTAGCTCTCGAGCGTCCCGCGCCCAACGCGGCCTCGGAGCTGGTGAAGCTGGGCGAGACCGAAGCGGTCGGCGTCCTCGACCACCATGATCGTCGCCTCCGGCACATCCACGCCGACCTCGACGACGGTCGTCCCCACGATCACGTCGAGGTCGCCGTCCCGGAAGCGCGCCATCTCGGCGTCTCGGTCGGCCGCACGCATCCGGCCGTGGACGAGGCCGACCCGGCGGGGCGCCAGCCGCTTGCGGAGACGGGTCGCCTCGGCCTCCGCGGCGGCAGCTCCGGTCGCCAGCGGGTCGGCCTCGACGTCCCCGGACTCCTCGATCAGCGGCACGACGACGAAGGCCCGCCGCCCGCGGCCGGTCTCCTCCATGACGAAGGACCACAGGCGCTCGAGGGAAGCCCAGCCGCGGACCGCGGTCCGGATGGGGACCCTGCCCTCCGGCGAGGCGCGCAGATCGGAGACGTCGAGGTCCGCATAGATCACCTGGCCCAGGGTCCGCGGGATCGGCGTGGCCGTCATGAGGAGCACGTGCGGCGGGATACCGTCGGCCTTGGCCTCGAGCATCCCGCGCTGCTCGACGCCGAATCGATGCTGCTCGTCGACGACCGCGAGCGCCAGGTCGGCGAAGCGGACGCTCTCCTGGATGAGCGCGTGCGTCCCGACCACGACCGAGGCCCGACCATCGGCGATCGCCTGCGAGGCGGTCCGCCGCCCGTCGGCCGAGAGTGACCCGGTGAGCAGGGTCACCGGCAGGCCCACGTCCCCGAGCAGGTCCGCCAGGGTCTCGGCGTGCTGTCGGGCCAGCAGGTCGGTCGGCGCCAGGATCGCCGCCTGTCGCCCGGTCATGGCGACCGCCGCCAGCGCATACGCAGCGACCGCGGTCTTGCCGGATCCGACGTCTCCCTGGATCAGGCGCAGCATCGGGCTCGGCTCCGCCAGGTCCTCGCGGATCGCGGCGATGGCCGCGTCCTGGTCCAGGGTGAGGGCCACCCGTCGCGCGAGCCGCCGGGAGAGCGCCTCCGCGAGCCCGCCGCGGATCCGCGCGTTCGTCGCGTCATCCACGGCGATGACCCGCCCTGGCGACCGGCCCCGCTGCCGTCGCCGGACGACCATCCCGAGCTGCAGGGCGAGGAGCTCGTCGAAGGCGAGGCGCCGCAGCGCGGCGTCCCGGTCAGGGAAGTCCGTCGGGAAGTGGGCCTGCTCGATGGCAGGGCCGATGGGGCCCAGGCCCTCGCTGGCCAGGATCGTCGGAGGCAGGTACTCCGGGTAGCTGGCCCCGGCCCGGTCGAGCGCCGCTCGCATGGCCGCGCGCAGCCGGGTCGCGGTCAGCCCGGCCGTCAGCCGGTAGACCGGCACGATCCGGCCCGCATGGAGGACGGCCGAGCCGTCGAGCGGCGCGAAGTCGGGATTGTCGAGCGCCTGCACCCAGCCGCGGCGGCGCAGACGACCGCTGACCACGATCTCGTCGCCAGGCTTGAGACGGCGTTCGATGAACCGACGACCGAACCAGGTCGCCTCGATGGTGCCCGTGCCGTCATCGAAGGTGGCGCTGGTCCGCTGGACCCGCTTGCGCCAGGTCTGCTCGACCCGGATGTCGGCCACCCGGACACGGGCCGAGACCACCGTCCCCTCGGGGACCGCCCCCAGGTCCCCGAGGCGGTGGAGCTCGCGCAGATCATCGTAGCGACGCGGGAGGTGGAACAGGAGGTCCCGGACGGTCCTGACCCCCAGGCGTGGGCCAGCTCGGCGGAGGACCGACGCCCCCGGCAGCCCGCTCGAGCCGAGGTCCGAGCGGAGCAGCCCCTCCGGGGTCGCCGGGGCCGTGACCTTCGGGCCGCTCCGGCGACGACCTCCGCGGCCAGCACCCGTGCGGACGCCCTCGCCGGGAGCCCCGGCACGACCGCTCACTCGGCCGAGATCAGGTAGCGGTAGTGGGGCTGGCCGCCGTGGATCAGCTGGACCTCCACGCCATCGACGTGCTGCCCGATCCGGCGAGCGACCTCCTCGGCCTCGTCGAGGTCGGCGCCATCGCCGTAGTAGATGGTCAGGAGCTCGTAGCCGGGCTGGAAGGTCGCGACAGCCTCAAGGATGCTCCGCATCCGATCCCCGTCGACAGCCACGAGCCCGTCGTCCGGATCCAGGCAGATGCTCTGCCCCTTCCGGACCTTGCGAGCGCCGATCCGAGCGTCCCGCACCGCGTCGGTGATCTGGACCGTCTGGATCGACCGGGCGGCCCGGGTCATCTCCTCGGCGTTCCCATCGAGGTCGAGGGCCGGGTCGAGAGCCAGCAGGGCGGCGACGCCCTCGGCCGCATTTCGGGTCGGGACCACGCGGACCGGGCGATCGGACAGCTCGGCGACCTGGCGCGCCGCCATCACCACGTTGGGGTTGTTCGGGAGGACGAGGATGCCGGTCGAGGGCAAGCGCTCGACCGCCTCCATCAGCTCGCCGGTGCTGGGGTTGTGGGCCTGGCCGCCGACCACGACCCGGACGGTCAGCTGGTCAGGGATCGCGAACTGCTGGAAGACCTGGCGAAGACCTTCGCCGGCCGCGACCGCGACGATCCCGAGCGGTGTCTCCGTCACTTCCTGCTGGATCGTCAGCAGCCCGGATGCACTGAGGCCCGTCGCACCGCCCCCGGCGAAGGCCTCGGCCCGGGTCTCGCGGACGTCCCTCGCCTGGTGGTCGAGGTTCTCGACGGTGATCCGGGTGAGTGCCCCAAGGGTGAGACCGTAGCCGATCACCTGGTCGGGTCGATCGTTGTGGACGTGGACCTTGACGGCCCGCGCATCCCCGGCGACCAGGACCGAATCGCCGACCGACTCCAGATGGAGGCGGATCCCGTCCACGTCGAGCCGCTCGGTCGGTCGAGCCTGGAGCAGGAACATCGTCTCGTACCCGAACTCCTCGTCGGCGTGGGCGACGAGGGCGGAGGCTCGGGCCGCCTCTCCGGATGGCCGGCGGGCCGCCTCGGCAGCCGGAGCCCGACCCACCAGGAACAGCAGGACACCCTGGAAGAAGCGGTACAGACCCTGGCCGCCGGAGTCGACGACCCCCGCCTCGCGCAGGATGGGCAGCAGACCGGGGGTCCGGGCCACGGAATGCTCAGCCTCCTCGACGACCGTCGTCAGGACCGCCTCGACGTCGCCGGAGGCCTCGGCCCGCACGACGGCCGCCTCGGCCGACTCGCGGATGACGGTGAGGATCGTCCCCTCGACAGGCCGTGCGACCGCCGCATAGGCGGTCCGGCTGCCCTCGCGGAGGGCGTGGGCGAGGTCCAGGCCATTGATCCGGCGCCGGCCTTCGAGCGCCTCAGCGAAGCCACGAAGGATCTGACTGGTGATGACCCCCGAGTTGCCGCGGGCACCCATCAGGGCTCCGAACGAGAAGGCGCTGGCGACCCGGTCGGCGGTCGCCTTGTCGCCGACGCGATCGGCCTCATCGAGCGCAGCCCGGAGGGTCGCCAGCATGTTGCTGCCGGTGTCCCCGTCAGGGACGGGGAAGACGTTGAGCCCGTTGATCTCCTCGACATGTTGCTCGACGTTCGCAACGCCCGCCCGGAAGGCTGCCAGCAGGCCGGTGCCGTCGAACGACCGCCGGCCCATCAGCCTCGCTCGCCCACCACGACCGCGCCCTCGACAGGGGGCTCCACGAGCCCTGCGTCCTCGGTGATCGCCGACGCATCGGCCCGCTCGACCCGGCCCTTCGCAGGCGGCACCCGGCCGGGCTGGTAGCGCAGGCCGCCCACGTGGATGGTCAGGCGACGGACCTCGTGGCCGAACGTCCGTCGGATCGCGTAGCGGACCGACGAGTCAACCTGTCGCGCGACCTCGGCGACGGGCAGCCCGAAGGCCACGACCAGGTCGAGGTCGACCTCCAGGCCGCGATCGAGCCGGACCCTGATACCGGGCCGGCGGATCCGCGCGGCGACGAGGAACCGGTCGAGCGGGCCGGAGCGGCCCACCTCGGTGACCCCGTATGAGCCCAACACGGCGGCCCGGGCGACATCGGCGATCGCCCGCCGGGTCGCCAGGGAACGCCCGGAGATGCTTCGATCGGTCGGCACGCGAGACCTCGGGACGGGCGACTCGACGACTCGGCCCCAGCGGCCCGGCGCGGAGGCTGTCTGCTATGATACCGGCTCGCATCCGGCCTCCGGTCGGTGCCGCCCTGCCTCGACACACACCAGAAGGGATCCGATGGCCCGCACCTGCGCCCTCTGCGGCAAGGTCTCCATGGCTGGCTTCAACCCGCAGTCGTCGGGTAGCAACCGCGTCCGCGCGCACCGTCGCTTCCAGCCCAACCTCCAGTCCCGCGTGATCCCGTTCGACGGGAGCCCGAAGCGCGTGCTCGTCTGCACCCGCTGCATGCGAACGCGGCTCAAGTCCGCGCGCTGATCGCTCGCTCCGCGCCGGATCGCCAGGAGGTCAGGGAGCGTCCGTGTCGAGCCAGATGGTGAAGGGCCCGTCGTTGACGAGCTCGACCTCCATCGACGCGCCGAAGCGCCCCCGGGCCACCTTGACCCCGAGCTCCTCGAGTCCGCCGGCGTAGCGCTCAACGAGGTCGGCCGCCACCCGGGGCTCCGCCGCGAGCGAGAACCCGGGGCGCCGTCCGCGCGAGGTGTCCGCGTAGAGGGTGAACTGGCTGACGACGAGCACGGCTCCGCCAACGTCGAGGAGCGAGCGGTTCGTCCGCCCGTCGTCGTCCTGGAAGATCCGGAGCTCGGTCGTCCGCCGGGCCAGCCCCAGGGCCGTCCCGGCCTCGTCGCCGCGACCCACGCCGAGCAGGACGAGGAGGCCCGGTCCGATCGAACCCGTCGGCTCGTCGTCGACCCGGACCTCGGCCCGGAGCACCCGCTGCAGGAGGGCGCGCACGGGGTGCCCCTATCCGGCCGGCTCGGCGACGGCCGAGGCGGACGACGCGTCACCACCCGCGCCGGGATGGAGGACCTGCCCATCGGGCCCGAAGACGGCTTGGCCTTCGGCCCGCCGCTCCTCGGCGGTCGCGACCCGCCAGGCGGATGCCGACTCCGAGAGACTGGCGATCCGCCCCGTCCACCGATCGCTGACGAGCGACTCGGCCGCGGCTGGGACCAGGACGTCGTAGTCACGGACACCGTCAGGGTTGACCGGTCCATCGCCGCGCAACATCAGGGCCGGGACCTGCGCCGCTGCGAGATCGCGGACGAGTTGCCTGGCCAGGTGACGAGGAAGGCCGCCGATGGCCACCCAGCGGTCGCGCGAATCCAGGGGGACCCCCGCATTGACCCGGTACTGGTAGCCCTCATCGGCGAGCGCCTTGACGAGCCTGATCTCACGAGCCATGTCGTGGCCCCGGACCCAGAGGGCCGACCCGACCACGAGGATATCGGCGCCGAGGCCACCGACCAGCTCAGCCGAATCACGGTTCACGCCGCCGTCGACGTGGACCTCGCCGGCGATCGACGGATCCCGGAGGTAGGTCCGGGCGGCCTGGACCTTCTCGTGGGCGACGTCGACCATGAACGACTGCCCGCCGAAGCCCGGCTCGACCGTCATGACCATGACGATGTCGAGCAGCTCGCGGTACGGCTCCAGGGCGGCCAGGGGGGTCGCCGGTCGGAGCGCCAGCCCGGCCGCCCGGCCGGCCTCGCGGATCCTGCGGAGGAGCGGTTCGATCGGTTCGTCCACCTCCACGTGGACGGTGATGGAGTCGCACCCCGCGGCGATGAACCCGTCGAGGTAGCGACCGGGCTCGCTGATCATGAGATGGGCGTCGAACGGCGCCGACGTCCTTGAGCGGAGCGCGGAGATCGTTCGCGCTCCGAAGGTCAGGTTCGGGACGAAGTGGCCGTCCATGACGTCGAGGTGGATCCGGTCAGCCCCCTTGCTGACCGCCCGTCGGACGGCGTGGGCCAGGTTGCCGAGGTCCGCGTCGAGGATGCTTGCCGCGAGCCTGGCCCGCCCGGGCGCCATCCCCTAGTCCCCCACCCCGGCCGGTAGCGGTGCGGCCGCCCGTTCCCCGCGCATGGCCCTCAGACTCTCGAGCTCGAGACGTTCGCGGCGTCGGGCGACGGCGATCGGAGTCGGGTCCGCGGCCCGCTCGGCGGCGAGCTGCCCGCAGGCGGCGCCGATCTCCTGACCGCGGTTCCGCCGGATCGACACGGGCACCCCGCTCCTCTCCAGTCGGTCGGCAAATCGACGGATCACCTCCGGGGCGCTGGCCTCCCAGGGGGTGTGGGCGACCGGGTTCATCGGGATCAGGTTGACGTGAGCGAGGCGGCCCGCCAG
Organism: uncultured Chloroflexia bacterium; assembly: GCA_963707215.1. GTDB lineage: Bacteria > Chloroflexota > Limnocylindria > Limnocylindrales > CSP1-4 > DATHYZ01. The sequence continues at coordinate 25,493 of CAVPPB010000001.1, forward strand.
CAGGCCGGCCATGGCGTCCGCGTCAGAAGGCGTATCGTTGATCCCGGCGATCATCGTCACCTCGTAGCTCACCCGGCGGCCCGTGCGGCGAGCATGCTCGGAGGCCGCTGCCACGACCTCGGTGACCGGCCAGCGACGGTTGAGCGGGACGAGCACGTCACGAAGGGGATCCCGCGCGGCGTGCAGCGAGATCGCCAGCGTGGACCTCGACCCCAGATCGGTCAGACGTCGGATGCCGGGCACGACGCCGGAGGTCGAGACCGTGACGTTGCGGGCCGCCAGGCCCAGCCGACCCGGGGCGGCCAGGGCGGCCACCGCGTCCAGGACCGCATCGAGGTTGAGCAACGGTTCGCCCATTCCCATGAAGACGACATTCGTCAGGCGCCGGCCCTCGGCGGCCAGGTGGCGGGCCGCCCAGCGGACCTGGTCCAGGATCTCGGCGGTCTCGAGATCCCGCCCGAAGCCAAGCTCGCCGGTGGCGCAGAAAGGGCAGCCCACCGCACAGCCGGCCTGGCTCGAGATGCAGACGGTCGCCCGGGGCCGCCGGTCGGCTCGTCCCGGGTAGCGCATCAGCACGGACTCGACCTCCGCCCCGTCATCGAGCCGGTGGAGCGCCTTGGTCGTGAGGCCGCGATCGGAGTCACGGGACTCGGTGTCGGCCAGGGTGCCGACCCGGAACGAACCAGCGATGGCATCGCGCAGGCGGATCGGCAGGGTGCTCAGCTCGTCGGGCGACGATGCGAAAGCCCGCCAGACGGCCTCGAGGATCTGGGTCGCCCGGTAGGAGGGCTCCCCGCGGGCGGCGACCCATGCCCCGAGCTCTTCGGCGCCGATTCCGGACAACCCGGGAGGCCGGTCGCGATCGGGTTCGCCGACCGACGGATCGACCACGGGAAGCTCGTCGATGAGAGGCATGGCTCGATTGTCGCACGGGGCTGCGCCGATGACGGCCACGACGAGCCCGGCTTGGCCGAGGAACGTGGCACCGCGGGCCGCGTCCGGTCAGACAGCCCCCGGGTCGACGAGGTGTCGCCCCCTGCCCCGACGAAATGCCTCGCCGGACATCCTCCGTCCGCCCTGCGGCTGGACCTCGTCGAGGCGGAGACGGTCCGCGGCCGTGGCCAGCGCGAGACCCCGCCCCTCCCCCACGAGCATCCCGGCCCGGTCTCCGGGACGCCCGGCCGACACCGCTGCGGCAAGGATGATCAGCCTGGACCCGTCGACATCGAGGAAGGTCCCCGGCCACGGCTGCAGGCCACGGACCATCCGCTCGAGCTCAGCGGCCGGGCGCGTCGGGTCGAGCCGCCCATCGTCCCGGGCCAGTGGCCGGGTGAGGGTCACCCCCTGGGTCCTCTGTGGGATCGGCCGGCTTCGCCCGGCGATCCAGTCCGGCAGGACTGCGCCCAGGAGCTCGGCACCGATCCGTGCGGCCTCAGCCTCGAGCTGGGGAGCCGCCTCGTCGCCCCGCAACGGCCACGAGCGAGCCGCGACGATCGGGCCTGTATCGAGGCCCTCGTCCATGAGGATGATCGTGACCCCGGCCGTCTCGTCGCCGGCCAGGATGGTCGCCGCGATCGGGGTGGCGCCGCGGTGGCGTGGCAGCAGGCTGGGATGGACGTTCAGGATGCCCAACCGCGGCAGCCCCAGGATGGCCGGCGGCACGACGCGCCCGTAGTCGACCAGGACACCCAGATCGGCCGCCATGGCGGCGATGTCGGCGACGGCCTCGTGCGATCGCAGGCGCTCCGGCTGGAGGAGCGGCAGCCCGAGGTCGCGAGCCCGCGCGCTCACCAAGGTCGGCCGGAGGGCGCCCGACCGACCAGCAGGTCTGTCGGGCGTCGAGACGACGCCCACCACCTTGGTCTCGGGGAGCCGCAGGAGCAGCTCCAGGGCGGGAAGCGCGAGATCCCCGGAGCCGAAGAAGATCGTGCGGGTCGGCGTCCGCCCGGTTCCCTCGGCCTCCGGCCCGGTCACGCCAGCGCGCCCGACGCCTCCCGGATCGCGGCGTCCTCGCTCTCGTCGTCTCCGGAGCCGACCGGGATGAGCTCCTCGAGCGAGTCGAGGTAATCCACGTAGAGCTTGCCGTCGAGATGGTCGAGCTCGTGCTGGAGCGCCCGTCCCAGGAGCCCCGACCCGGCGACCTTGATCTTGCGGCCGTGGCGGTTCTGGGCGACGACCCAGACCCGCTCCTGTCGCGTCACGTAGGCGACATAGCCGGGGATCGAGAGGCAACCCTCGAGATCGCGATCGTCGCCGGAACCTCGGACGATCCGAGGGTTGACAAGCTCGTGGAGCTGGTCGCCGACCTCGATGACGCACGCCGAGACCGCCTCACCGAGCTGCGGGGCGGCCAGGCCGACGCCCGGGGCGTGGCGCATGGTGTCCGTCAGGTCGTCGAGCAGCCCGTGGAGCCACTTGCCGAAGCTGTCGACCGGCTGGCCCTTGATGCGCAGCCGAGGATCGCCGAGGAGGATGATGGCTCGTACACTCACGTGGTCGAGTATAGGCGACGCGGCCCGCTAGTCCCCGTCAGGCCGCGCGTCGCCGCTCTCAGCCGCGCCGTCGGTCGAACCCGCAGCCTCCGGAGCCTCCGGGATACCCTCGGCAGAGTGGGTCGCCCCCGTGGGCTCGCGTCGGAGCTCCTCCGCGAGCGAGCGGGACCGCTCCGCCAGGCGCAGACCGACGTCGCCCGTCACCTCGGCGGCCCGCTGGGCGATCGGGCCCGCTCGCTCTGCCGCCACCGCGGCCAGCTCGGCTGCCTTCGCACCGACCTGGCGGACCGTCGGCGAGGCCTGGGTCGCCAGATCGTCGATCATCCGCTGAAGCTGGCCGAGCCACTCCACTCCCTGCCCACTGGACGGCCCACCGCTGGATGTCCCGCCACCGGTCGGCCCGGAGGAACCGGGGGCTTCACCCGTCCCCGTGGTCGGTTCATTCGCTCCCGCCTCCGATCCGGCCCAGGTGGCGTCCGGGCCATCCTCCGCACGGCTCGCGGTCCGATCCTCGTCCATCTGATCCCTCCCGGATGTGGGGTCCGTCCCGGTCACGTGGGGCCCGCCGGCCGCCCGTGCGGTCGCCGCCCGGGAGCAGCCCGGACCCAGGCAGCCTACAGCAGCGACTCCGGGTCGACGTCGATCGACCATGGCGGGCCGATGCCGTCCAGCAGGGCGGCAGGATCCGGCCCGCGGAGGATCAGGTTGAAGCGCCAGCGACCACTCCGGCGCGCGACGTAGGCGGGGGCCGGCCCCATGACCGCCGTCGTCCCGCCCGCCCGTGCCCGGAGCCGCTCGACCAGGGCGGTGGCCTCCCGTTCTGCCGCATCTCGCTCCGGCAGCGCCACCGTCAGCTTCACCAGGCGGCCGAAGGGCGGCGAGTCGAACCGCTCGCGCAGCCGAAGCTCTGCGTCGTAGAACGATCCGGCGTCGCCGGTCGCGACCGCCTGGATGGCCGGATGGTCGGGCTGATAGCTCTGGATGATCGCCCGGCCCGGACGGTCGCCGCGTCCGGCTCGCCCGACAGCCTGGGCCAGGAGCTGGTACGTCCGCTCGGCCGCCCGCTCGTCCGGAAGGTTCAGGGCGACATCGGCCGAGACGACCCCGACCAGCACGACCTCGGGGACGTCGATGCCCTTGGCCACGAGACTCGTCCCCACCAGGACGTCGATCCGCCCGTCCCTGAGGTCGTCGAGGACCCGCTGCGCCATCCCTTTCCGGGCCACGACGTCGCGGTCGAGCCGGCCCACCCGGAGCTCCGGGAACCGCTGCCGGACTTCGCGCTCGACCCGCTCCGTGCCGCCGCCCAGGTAGCGGATCCTGGCCGATCCGCAGGCCGGGCAGCGGGCGGCGAGAGGTGCGGCGACGCCGCAGTGATGGCAGCGGAGCGTGTAGCCGGCCTGGTGGAAGACCAGCGGCCGGTCGCACTCCCCGCAGGCCTGGACGTGACCGCAATCCCGGCACAGGACCACGGAGGCACTGCCTCGGCGGTTGATGACCAGGATCGCCCGGTCGCCCACGAGGGGGTCGAGCGCGCCGAGGGCGTCCACCAGCGCCCCGGACAGGAGCCCGCGGTTGCCGACCGCCAGCTCGGCCCGCAGGTCCACGACCTCGACCGTCGGCGGCCGACCGGTCGGACGCACCGGCAGGGCGATCCGCTGCGCTCGACCGGCTCGGGCGCGGCCCATCGTCTCCACGGACGGCGTGGCGCTGCCGAGAAGGACGGGCGCGCCGGCAAGTCGTCCCAGCTCGATCGCCACGTCACGAGCCTGGAGCCGGGGTGTCCGATCGCTCTTGTAGGCAGCCTCGTGCTCCTCGTCGACGATGACGAGGCCGGGATCGGCGATCGGCGCTAGGACTGCGACCCGGGTACCGACGACGACATGGACCTCGCCGGCGCGGATGCGTCGCCATTCGTCCGCCCGCTCGCCATCACCCAGCGCGGAGTGCAGGAGCGCGACCTCGACCCCCAGGTCCGCCCTGAGGCGGTCGACGAGGGGGACGGCCATCGCCACTTCCGGGACCAGGACGAGGGCCGTACGCCCGGCCCCCAATGCCGCCTCGATGGCAGCGACGTAGATCGCTGTCTTGCCGCTTCCGGTGATCCCGTCGAGCAGCACCGGGGTCGGGTCGCGCGCATCGATGGCGTTGCGCACCATCCTGATCGCCTCGACCTGCGGGTCCGTCAGCGACGAGCCGGCCGGACGCGCACCCCTGGGGCCAGGCGGACGAGCCGCCAGGGGACGTCGCTCGCGCTCGCGCACGTCGGCGACCACGAGGCCGCGGCGCACCAGGCCGGCCACGGCCCCGCTCCCATGGCGAGCGGACAGGCCGGGGCCGGCCAGGCCGACATCCGACGCCGCAGCGAGCTCACGAAGGGCGGCCACCTGACGCGGTCCGATGCGCCCCGCCGGTGACGGCTCGCCGCGGTCCAGCGCCCCGACGACGAGGCGTCCCTCGGCCGAGGCGGTCAGCCAGCGCTCGTAGCGCGGCCCCGCCGTCGATGCCTCCAGGGTCCAGTCGAGCTCCACCAGGTCCCTGGCAGCCAGATCACGGAGGCGCCGCAGGAGCGCCGGCCGCCCGTCGGGCGCCGGCAGATCGCGGACCCGGCGCGGCCCTTCGAGCAGCGAGTCGATCAGGGCCGCCGCGACCGGATCGTCGGGCCGGCCCCCGGCAGCCGCCGAGGTGGCTTCGGCCACGAGCTCGAGCCGCTCCAGGAAGCCCGGCGGCAGGGCTGCGCGGACGACGGCTGCCGGTGGCGCGACGTAGTGGGCCGCGACCCAGCCTACGAGGGCCAGGGTCAGCGGCGGCAGCAACGGCCCATCGGTCCGGACCCTCGTCCGGATGGGCTTCGTCGGGCCTTCCGGCCGGTCGCTGGCAGGCCCCAGCACGATCCCGATCGCCTGTCGTCGACCGAACTCGACCAGGACCGCCTCGCCCGGCTCGGGCGACGGCCCGTCGGGCGTGAGATGGTAGGTATACGGTCGCGCGCCGGCCCCACCCGGTGCGTCGACGGCCACACTCACGAAGGCCGCCTCGTCGAGCTCCGCTTCGCCCGTCGCGCCGGCCATCGGCGTCAGACCCGGATCCGACGCTCCGGCCAGCGCGCCTTCTCGGCCGCGATGATCTCGTCGATCCGCGCCGCCGTCCGCTCGACCTGGCCGGTCTCGTTCACCACGACGTGGTCGTAGTCGCCCGCGCGAGCCAACTCGATGGCCGCATTCCGCTGGCGCACCTCGAGCTCATCGGCCGACTCCGTGGCCCGGGACCGCAGCCGCTCGAAGAGGGCTTCCATGGACGGCGGGACGAGGAAGACGAGCAGCGCGTCGGGGACCTGCTCCTTGACCCGCTGGGCTCCCTGGACGTCGATCTTGAGGATGACGTCCTTGCCCGAGGCGAGGGCCTCCCGGACGTCGTCCCGCGGTGTCCCGTACCAGTTGCCATGGACTTCGGCCCACTCCAGCAGTCCGCCCGAGTCCCGCAGCGCCTCGAAGGTGGTCGGGGTCAGGAAGCGGTAGCTGACACCCGGCGCCTCGCCGGCCCGCGGGGCTCGTGTCGTGCAGGTGACGACGTAGTGGTAGTCGGGCTCGCGCGGCCGGCGGTGAAGGGCCTCGATGATGGTGTCCTTGCCCACGCCCGACGGGCCGGAGATGATGACCAGCATCGCGCCGGGCGCGCCGAACCCTCGGTCGCCGACAGGCGGATCGCTCCCGGTCTCCGAGCCGCCGGGTCCGACGGTCCCGTCCGGCGTCTTCATCCGCCCGGGACCACCGCGTGGGCGCCGGGCTCGGCGACCCGACGAAGGGACGCGATCACCCGCTCCAGCTCCTCCGGCAGCGGCGCCTCGACACGGAGGAGCTGGCCGGTCGACGGCTGGGTGAGCTCCAGGCGCCAGGCGTGGAGGAAGAGCCGCTCGAGGCCCTCCGGTCCTCGGCGCGATGAGCCGGTGCCGTAGACGGGGTCGCCCGCCACCGGATGGCCGATCGCGTCGAGGTGGACCCGGATCTGGTGGGTCCGCCCGGTCACGAGGTCCAGCTCGAGCAATGTCCAGCCCGGGAAGCGCTCGCGGACGCGATACCCGGTGACGGCGGCCCGCCCGTCCGGGACGACCGCGAAGCGCTGGCGGTCGCGAGGGTCGCGACCGATCGGTGCCTCGATCCGCCCGACCGTCGCCGCCACGCTGCCGGCTACCAGGGCCAGGTAGGTCTTCTTCACCCGCCGGGCCTTCAGCTGTGCCATGAGGCTCTGCTGAGCCGCGTCGTTGCGAGCAACCATGAGCAGGCCGCTGGTATCCCGATCAAGGCGGTGGACGATCCCGGGCCGCTGGATGCCCGCGATGCCGCCGTAGTGGTCGCCGCGGGCCAGCAAGGCGTGGACCAAGGTCCCCTCGCGATGGCCCGGCGACGGATGGACGACCAGGCCCGCGGGCTTGTCCACGACCAGCAGGTCGGCGTCCTCGTGGACCACGTCCAGGACGATGCTCGCGTCGGGCTCGAGATGCTCGGGCGGTCGCGGGGGCGGGACCTCGATGACGACCCGGGCGCCCGGCTCGAGGATCGTGTTGGCCCGGATGGGGCGGCCGTCGACCGTCACCCGCTCGTCGGCCATCAACCGCTGGACGAAGCTCCGCGAGAGCCCCGTGAGATCGGCGACGAAGCGGTCGGCGCGGCGGCGGCCGACGGCGGCCGGCACCTCCAGCTCGTGCCGCTCGCCCGCATCGACCGCTGGGTCAACCATCGGTCATCGACGGCTGGGGGGCCGGCCAGACGGCCCGGAACAGGAGCAGGAGGATCGCCAGGCTGATCGAGGCATCGGCGACGTTGAACGTGTAGAAGCGCCAGTCGCCGATCCCGATGTCGACGAAGTCGACGACGTACCCGTATCGCAGGCGATCGACGAGATTGCCGATCGCGCCGCCCATGAGCAACCCGAGGGCTGCGGCCAGGATCGGGTCGCCACGGGAGCGGGCCTGGAAGGCGACGATGAGGCCGATGACGACGAGTGACACCGCGGCGAACAGGATCGCGCTGTCCCGGAAGAGCCCGAAGATGGCCCCCGTGTTCTGACCATGGACCAGCCGGAACCAATCGCCGAGCACGACCACGATCTCGCCGGGGTCGACGTTGGCCACCAGCCAGGCCTTGGTGAGCTGATCCAGGACGACGACGCCGATGGCAAGACCCAGGAAGATCGCCCAGCGGGGCCGCGCCCCGGAGCCGGCAGCGCTCCTGCCGGTCATCGATCCTCCCGACGGAGGCCGACCGTCAGCCGACCCACGTCGAGGTCGACCTCGGCCCGGGCGGCGTCGGCAGGCGGCGACCCCTGGGTGACCGACGCGGCAAGCGTGTCGGCCGCCACCGAGGCCACGTACGGCGCAAGGCCTGGGGGCAGCGGATCGAGCCACAGGCTGATCATGTCGTCGAGCTGGAGCTCGGCCTCCCGTCGCAGGTCCTGGACGGCCCGCTGGAGCTCGCGGGCGTCCCCCTCGAGGCGGAGCTCCGGGGTGACCTCCGTGTCGATGACGACGACGAGGCCGTCGTCGTGGGCCACGGCCGTCCCTGGCCGAGGCGTGGCCAGGATCTCCACCTCGTCGGGCGCCAGCGTCAGGCCGGCCAGCGAGACGGATCCGTCGTCGTGGATCTCGACCTCACCGGCCTTGGCAGCCGCCATGACCGCCGGGATGCGCGGGCCCAGCTTCCGGCCGATGACCGGGAGGAGCGGCTTGACCCGCCGATCCACGAGCTCGTGATCGTCGTTGATGAGCTCGATCGCCTTCACGTTCAGCTCCTCGGCCAGCAGCCCGACGAGGGCATCGAGCTCATGAAGATCGGCTCCGGGCAGCGCCAGCCAGAGACGGGCGAGGGGCTGGCGGACCTTCAGGCCGGCCTGACCCCGAAGCGTCCTGGCCAGGTCGACGGCCCGTCTGGCCACCGCCATCGCGCGTTCCAGCGGTTCGTCACGATGGGCGGTAAGGTCGGCCGTCGGCCAGCGGGTCAGGTGGACGCTGTCGGGTGCGGATGGCTCGACGGCGGCGACGAGGTTCCCGTAGGTCGCCTCCGCCAGGAAGGGCAGGATCGGGGCAAGGATCGTCGCGCAGGCCACCAACGCCTCGTGGAGGGTGGCGAAGGCCGCAGCCCGGTCGGTGGTGTCCCGGTTCCGCGAGAAGCGCCGCCTCGAGCGGCGCAGGTACCAGGTGGACAGGTCGTCGATGAAGCTCCCGGCCTCCTGGCTCGCCCGCATCGTGTCGTAGTCGCGAAGACGGTCCTCGACCGTCGCCGCGGTCGCGGCGGCCCGGGACAGGATCCACCGGTCGAGGACCGGCCGATCGGCGACCGGCGGGACCGGGCCTGACGGGGACCAGCCGGACAATCGTGCGTAGGTCACGAAGAACGCGTACACGTTCCAGAACACCAGCAGCTCGCGGCGGGCCTCGTCGGCCGAGTGCCAGCCGAACAGGATGTTGTCCTCGGGTCGGGCTCGAGCGAACATCCAGCGCATGACGTCGACGCCCATCCGCTCGGCGGCCTCGTCGAACTCGATCGCGTTGCCCCAGCTCTTGTGCATCGGCCGGCCATCCTCGCCGAAGACGAGGGCGTAGCCGAAGATGGCCAGGAAGGGCGGTTCACGGCGCAGCACCGTACCCATGGCGAGCATCGCGTAGAACCAGTTGCGGAACTGGCCCGGGAAGCTCTCGGTGATGAAGTCGGCCGGGTACCACTTCGCCCAGTAGTCGGGGTCTTCGCGGAAGTGGATCGTGGAGAACGGGACGATGCCAGCGTCGAGCCACGGGTTGCCCACGTCCTTGATCCGCTCGACCGGGGCACCGCAGCCCCGGCAGGCGATCCGGACCTCGTCCACCCAGGGACGGTGGGGCGTGTGCCCGGCGAGGGCCTCGAGTCCCTCGACGGCCCGCTCCTCGAGCTCCTGCCGTCCGCCGATGACGTCGATCCTCCCGCAGGCTCGGCAGTCGTAGATCGGTAGCGCCAGGCCCCAGTAGCGCTTCTTGCTGATCATCCAGTCGTGCATGTTGAGGAGCCAGTCGAGCTCCCGTTCGTAGCCGAACGCGGGGACCCAGCGGATCCGGTCGACGACCTCCATGATCTGGTACCGGAGCGAGGCCTCGACCTGCTCCTGGGTCAGCGTCTCCCGGGGCTGGTCGTACACCGGGCCCATGCTGATGTACCACTCGTCCACCAGGCGGAAGACGAGCGGGGTCCCGCACCGCCAGCAATGCGGATAGCGGTGGTGGTAGGGCTCCAGACGGTAGAAGCGATGCTCGTGGCGGAGGCGTTCGACGATCGGCTCGGTCACGTCGCGGACGTCCCGGCCGCTGAGCGACCCGAACCCCTCGATGAACAGGCCGGATTCGTCGAGCGGGGCGATCATCGGAAGCCCCAGCTCCTTGCCCAGCGCGTAGTCCTCGGCGCCGCACCCCGGGGCGATATGGACGATGCCCGTCCCCTCCTCCTCCCCGACCTCGTCCCAGGCCACGACGCGGTGGCGATAGGGATGGCCGTCGCCGTCGGCCGCCCGCTCGAAGGCGTGGCGGACGGCCGGGAGGTCGTCGAAGGGTCCCTCGTAGCGCCAGCCGACCAGGTCCGAGCCGGGCCGTTCCTCGAGGACCTCGAACGGCCCCTCGAGCGCGTGGCGCAGCGTCCCCTTGCCGACCCATGAGCGGGCATCGCCCTGCCGGACGAGCACGTACCGGAGGTCGGGGCCCACCGCGGCCGCCACGTTGGAGGTGAGGGTCCAGGGCGTGGTCGTCCAGACGAGCAGGTCCTCGCCGGGCCGGTCCGAGAGCCGGAAGCGCACCGTGAGCCCCGGGTCCTCGCGCTCCTGGTAACCCTCGTTCATCTCCATCTGCGAGATGCCGGTCCCGCAGCGGGCGCACCAGGGCATGGTGTCGTGGCCCTTGTAGAGCCAGCCTCGGCGGTGGCACTCGGCCAGGAAGCCCCAGATGAGATCGTTGTTCTCGTTCGAGAAGGTGAAGTAGCTGCCTCCGACCTCGGGCATCCCGAGCCGTCCGACGAGCATCTCGACCGTGTCGGTGACCGGGCCCTCGGGACCCTGGACCGTCACGACCTGGGCCGGGTCAGCCGCGAGGAGGTCGCGGAGCCGGCGGAGCTCATCGGGGTCGTTCCAGTCCATCCAGTAGCCGAGGCGGATCGACTGCTCGGTCTGGCGGGCGGCGAAGGTCAGGACCCGCTGCTTGCAGAGCGAGACGAACTCGGCGATGCCGTAGTCCTCGATGTCGCGCTTGCTGGTGAAGCCCAGGTCCCGCTCGACGTTCACCTCGACCCAGAGGCCCTGGCAGTCGAAGCCGTTCTGCCAGCGCTGGTCCTCGCCCAGCATCGCGTGGAACCTCTGGAAGACGTCCTTGTAGGTCCGCCCCCAGGCGTGGTGGACGCCCATCGGGTTGTTGGCCGTGATCGGCCCATCGAGGAAGCTCCAGCGCGGCCCTCCGGCGTTCTGGGCGCGCAGGCGAGCGAACGTACGTCGCTCGCGCCAGAGCCCGAGGATCTCGTGCTCCTGCTCGACGAGGTCGGGCTTCGTGTTGACGGGTCGGAACATCAGTCCTCGGCTGCGCTGGACCGCGGGCGCGCCCGTCACACGGCGATCCCGGTCGCCGTCGCATCCCCTCGGACACACCCCACGGAGGTGACGAGTATCCTACCCGCGATGCAAGTTCGACAGGAGGCGCGACCGCGCGCCCGCTCGGCCTTCGTGGCCGCCTTCCTCTCGCTGATCTTCCCGGGCCTGGGCCAGGCGTACGCGGGTGCCTACGCCCGTGCCCTGGCGGTCGCTGCGGCCCCGATCCTCTTCCTGGCCCTGGTCGGCGGGATCGGCCTGCGGATGGACCGCCTGGACCTCCTGGGCTTCATCGTCCAACCCTGGGTCCTGCAGTCCATCTTCGTCTTCAACGTGATCGCGCTCGCGTACCGCGCTGCGGCGATCATCGATGCCTGGCGGCTCGTCACCTACATGAACGCCACGGCCGGAGCGGGTGGCGGCCGCCTGGGAGGTCCCCGGATCCGCTGGTCAGCCGCCTCGCTGGCAGGGCTCCTGGGGGTCCTCCTGGTCATGGCCGGCGCGCATGTCGCGGTCGCCCGTTACGACCTGCAGGCCATGGCGTTCGTCGACTGTGTCTTCGACGACGACGGTACTGCCGACTGCGGGGAGGCGGCCGTGGCCAGCCCGGGCCCAGGGGCGACCCCGGACCCCGACGCCTCCGCCGAAGCCTCCCCGGTACCGTCACCCTCCCCTGGGGCATCGGCAGCGGCGACCCAGACGCCGCTGCCGCCATGGGACGGCAAGGAGCCGTTGAGCGTCCTGCTCATCGGATCGGACGAGCGACCCGGCGAGGCCGGCAAGCGGACCGACACGCTCATCGTGGCCACGATCGACCCGGCGACGAGGCGTGTCGCCATGTTCAGCCTGCCGCGCGATACCGTCGACGTACCGCTCCCCGCCGGGCCCGCCCGGGGCGTCTTCGGGACCGCCTATGCCGGCAAGATCAACAGCCTCTACGGGGCCGCGATGGCCCGACCGGACATCTTCCCGGGCAATGACAACGTTCGGGGCTACAACGCCGTCAAGGCCGCCCTCGGCGAGCTCTACGGACTCGACATCCGCTGGTACGTGGAGGTCAACTTCGAGGGCTTCAAGAAGGTCGTCGACACCCTCGGTGGCGTGACGATCGACGTCCAGATGCCGGTCTCCGACGATGCCTACCCGGGCGACGACGGTCGCCTCAAGCGGGTCTACATCCCGACCGGCGTCCAGCACATGACGGGCTCGGAAGCTCTCGTCTATGCGCGGTCCCGCCACGGCTCCTCGGACTTCGACCGGGGACAGCGCCAGCAACGCGTCCTCGTCTCCCTGCGAGAGCAGACCGACGTGGCAGCCGTCCTGCCCCGGATCGACCAGCTCATCGCCGCCCTCACGAGCGCGATCAAGACCGACATCCCGGTCGGCGAGCTGCCCAAGCTCCTGTCGCTCGCCGACGGAGTCGACATCTCCAACATCCGGTCCTACGTGTTCGCCCCGTCGTTCTGGGCAGAAGAACGGCGCTCCGGCGACCCACGCGGCTACGTCATCGTGCCACGAGTCGATCGCATCCAGAAGGCTGTCCGCAACGCGTTCAGCTCGGATCCCGAGCTCGAGGCGACCCGCGAGGCCCTCAGCGAAGAGGGTGCCAGGGTGTTGGTCCTCAACGGTTCCGGCGTCAGCGGCCAGGCCGGCGAAGTCGCCCGGTATCTCGACTTCTGGGGCATCTCGGCGTCGGCGTCGTCGCAGCGGCCGGACGGTGCCGCGCCGGCCGCCGTCCGGATCATCGCCTACAACGGTGCGGAGACGACCTCCCCGGAGACGGTCGCCTTCCTGGAGGCGACCTACGGGGCTTCGGTAGTCTCGGAGGTGGACCCCGCGGCCCGCGCCGACCTGGTCATCGTCACCGCCGCTGACATGCCCAACCCGACGCCCCCGCCGGCGCCCTGACCGACCGACCCTATTCGATCGGCGTCAGCCAGTGCTCGTAGCGCGGCACGCGCCCCCGCACCGCATCGAAGTAGCGCCCGCGGATACGCTTCGCGATCGGGCCCACTTCGCCACTGCCGACCTTGCGGTGGTCGACCTCGATGACCGGGCTGACCTGGACGCCGGTGCCGCAGAGGAAGGCCTCGTCGGCCACGTACAGCTCCGACCTGTCGATCGACCGGACCTCGACCTCGAAGCCCTCGTCACGGGCGAGCTGGATGAGCGCCGTCCGGGTGATGCCCTCGAGGATGTCGTCGGAGACGGGGGGCGTCAGGATCACCCCGTCGCGAACGACGAAGAGATTGGCTGCGGAAGCCTCTGACGCATGGCCGTCCGGAGTGAGGACGAGCGCCTCGTCGAAGCCGTTGAGCTCAGCCTCTGACTTCTGAAAGGCCATGTTCACGTAGCCGCCCACGATCTTCCCGCGGGCCGGCAGCGCCTCGTCCGCGTTCCGCCGCCACGACGACGACATGAGCCGGACGCCGTGCTCGACGTCGATGTAGTTGCCGAACGGGATGGCGATGATCGAGATGTCGTGATCGAGGCGATCGAGCCGCACACCGATGGTCCGGGTGCTCTTGTAGACCGTCGGCCGGACATAGGCGTCCTCTCGGAAGCCGTTCCGGCGGATCGTCTCCATCACCAGTCCCACCAGCTCGTCGACGGAGGGGATCGGCTCCATGAGGAGGATCCGGCTCGATCGGCTGATCCGCTCCATGTGCTCGCGCAGGAACAGCCCATAGAGCCGTCCCTTCTCAGGGGCCCAGTAGGCCCGGATGCCCTCGAACACAGCAGTCCCGTACAGGAACGCGTGGGTCATGATGCTGACCCGCGCGTCGCGCATCGGGACGAAATCGCCCTGGAAATAGCAGATCAGGCTGTCGAGGTCCACGCCCTGGGCCTTGGCGGCGGGGGCGGGCGACTCGGCCGGCTTCTCGGTCAGCATCGGTCGGCTCCTCGTGGCGCGAGGGAACGGGTGGCGCCGCCAGCATAGCAGCGGGGGCCCTCGAGCCAGCACGGCCGGGCGTCATGACCACCCGAGCGCGGAGCCCCTATCCGATCAGGCCGAACAGCTGTCCAAGGACGACAACGAGGTAACCGCTGTAGAAGACCCCGCCGACCAGAAGCCGGCGACCGGTGAGGCGACCCGATCGCGCCATCGGGATGAAGATCACCGCGGTCGACACCAGGGCGATCCCGGCCGACAGGAAGGCGATCCAGGACTCCTCGGTGACGGCCCAGGCCGAGCCCGCGAAGAGCAGGGCGATGACCGTGGGGATCGTGCTCTGGAAGACCATCGCACCGGTGATGTTGCCCATGGCCAGGGTGTCCTTTCCCTGGCGGACCCAGATGACACTGTTGAACTTCTCGGGCAGCTCGGTCGCGATGGGCGCGATGACCAGGGCCAGCAGCGCCTGGGCCACGCCGAGCTCGTCGGCGATCCGTTCGATGGAGCCGACGAACGCGTAGGCCCCGCCGATGATGAACGCGAGGGCGACCAGCACCTGGACGCCGACGATCCGCAGCCGCGGCACCGACGGGTCCCGGCGGTGACCCCGTCGGTCGGCCCGGTGGAACCGAAGCGGGGCCAGCTCGTCCTCGTGCTGGGCCGCATCGGCGTCGAAATGCGCCTTCACGTACCACGCGTAGATGGCCACGAGCGCAGCCGCGGCGAGCCAGCGGACCGGGGCGAGTTCGGCGGGTACGAAGGCTGCGCCGATCGCCAGCGTGTAGGCGATGGCGAAGACCCGCACGTCGTGGCCGAGGACCTTGGTGTCCACCCGCATCACCTCGCGGTCGGGACGTCGGCGGGCGACGGCCAGGACGGCGGTGCCGGTGACGAACATCGCCAGGGTGGCCAGCATGAAGGGGGCGCCCAGGATCGCTCCGACGCCGACCTCCTCCGCCGACGCGGTCCCCGCGAACAGGATCGCGATGACCGGGATCATCGTCTCGGGCAGCGCCGTGCCGACCGCGGCCAGGACCGAGCCGACGGCACCCTCGGCAAGTCCCAGCTTGCGACCGAACCACTCGATGCCGTTCGTGAACAGCTCGGCCCCGATGAGGATCACGACGAAGGCGAAGAGGAGCTGGACGACGTCGATGGCCATCAGCCGCCAACCGTTCCGATGACCACGCCGAACGTCACGACCACCAGGATCCCGACGGCTACCGCCGTCATGTCGTGCTCGCCCCGACCGGCGAAGCCGACGAGTGCCGCGCCGACCCGCAGGATGGGCGTGGCGACGACGACGATGAGACCGACCCAGAGCCAGGAAGCGGCCTCCAGGCCAACGAGACCGGCGAGCAGGCCCGAGGGATCGAGCGCCGGGAAGCCAGGCTCCAGGGGTGAGATCCCCGACGCCGACATCAGGAGCACGCCGAGCGCCAGGGCGACGACACCGATCCACGTCCCGACCGACAGGATCCGACCGAGTCGGGCCTCGAGATCGGTCACAGCCCGGACGCCCGACGGAGGAGCTGGAAGGCCGTGTACCCGAGGACGACGACGAAGAGGATCCGCAGGACCCGCAGGTCGATCCGGTGGGCCACGCGCGAGCCGACCGAGGCGCCGACGAACACGCCGACGGCCGTGGGGCCGGCCACGAACGGATCGATGCCTCCGCGGGCGAGGTAGATGATCGCTCCAGCCGCCGCGGTGATCCCGATCATCAGGTTGCTGGTCGCCGTCGCCACCCGCAGCGGCACGCCCATGACGAGGTGCATCAGGGGGACCTTGACGACCCCGCCCCCGATCCCCAGGAGTGCCGAGATGACGCCCGCCCCGACGCTCCCGAGGGCCCCGACACCGAAACGGTGGACGTGGTAGTCAGGACCCGAGAGGCGCTCGACGAAGGTCGAGCGGTCGTCGCTTTCGTCATCGGGCCTTGCGGGCCGGGCCGGGGCCGGGGCGCCCTTCCGGAGCATCGAGACCGCGGTGTAGACGAGCAGGGCGGCGAAGAGCGCCGAGATCAATCGCTCGTCGAGCGAGAAGGCCACCAGGCCGCCGACCAGGGCACCCGTGGCGGTGAACAGCTCCAGCGTCATGCCGAGTCGCAGGTTGGCCACGTGCCGCTCCAGGTATACCCCGGCCGATGCGCTGCTGGTCATGATCACGCAGACGAGGCTCGCGCCTACCGCCTCCCGCAGCGGGATGTCGAACCCAAGTGTCAGCAGGGGGACGATGAGGATGCCGCCACCGAGCCCCAGCAACGAGCCGAACAGGCCGGCCGCGGCCCCACCGGCGACCATGATCAGGACGATGGCCACGTCAGGAGGGGCCGGCGCCCGCTGTCAGGGCCGGAGGTGCTGGGGTGAGTATGGCAACAGTGCGACGTGGCGTGCCCGTTTGAGGGCCACCGTCAGCTCGCGTTGATGCTGCGCGCAGGTCCCGGTCTTCCGGCGAGGCTCGATCTTCGCCCGCTCCGACAGGTACCGGCGGAGGCGGTTGACCTCCTTGTAGTCGATGCCGGAGCTCTTGTCCGAGCAGAACGCGCACACCTTGCGGCGGCGGCGATCGCGGTAGTAGTCGTCACGCTTCTTCTTGGGTGCCATCGTTCGGTCTCTTCTCCATGCTCGACCCGGTCAGGGCCGACGCGTCGCGTTGCTCAGAAGGGCAGGTCGTCGAGGTCGCTGTCGTCGCCGCTCGGCGCTTCGGGCGCGGTGCGGTCGCCGCCGGGCGGCCGCTCGCCCGGAGCCGGCTGGAAGCCCGGGTCGCCATCGTCACGAGGACGCGGGTCCAGGGGGGTCACCGTGTTGGCAACGAGCTCCGTTGTGTACCGCTTGTTGCCGCTCTGGTCTTCCCATTGGCGGGTCTGGAGCCGACCCTCCACGTAGACCTTGCGGCCCTTTCGGAGGTATTCAGCGGTGCGCTCCGCGAGCGGTCCCCAGGCCACGACGCGGAACCACTCGGTCTCCTCCTGCCACTCGCCGCTCGCGTCGCGGTAGTTGCGGTTGACCGCCACGGTGAACTGGGTGACCGCCTGCCCGTTGGGCGTGTAGCGCATCTCCGGGTCGCGACCCAGGTTGCCGATGATCATCGCCTTGTTGAGCGACATGTCGGACGCCTCCCTTGCGATCCCGGTCAGTCGACCGCGTTCGGAGCGGCTTCGCTCTCCGACTCGTCGATCCGCTCGCCGTCGTCCCCGGACTCCTCGTCATCGGACGGGCCAGGGCCCTCCGCGTCCTCGTCCTCGGATCCGCCGTCGCCCTCGGCGGCGCCCTCGCGGCGAGGCGGCCGAGCCGGGCGCTCGATGCGCACGACCAGGTAGCGGAGGACCTCCTCGGTGATGTTGAGGCCACGCTCCAACTCGTCGATGGCGTCGGCGGGCGCCTCGAACACGAGGATGTGGTACGAGCCTTCGCGGTACCGCTCGATCGGGTACGCGAGGCGACGGCGGCCCCAAGGAGCCACCTTGACGACCTGGCCGCCCGAGGCGACCACGTGACGGGTCGCCCGTTCGATCACGGCCTGGGTGCGGTCGTCCGGCGCGTCCGGCCGGAGGACCAGCATCAACTCATAGCGGCGCATTCGCGCATGCTCCTTCCTGTGGGGTCCGCCCCGCTCGCGGCATACCACGACGGAGCCGAAAGGACGGCCGGGAGTGTACCACGCGATCGTCGGGACCCGGTCGGAAGCGCGCGTGTGGCCTCCCTCCCGGCGGCCGATCGGCAGCCTCGGCGGGACCGGGACGGAGCCGATGTATCCTGTGCACCCTGCCAACGCCATCGGGGGCTTCCGTTCGTGCCACCAAGCGCCATCCTCATCGTCTCGGCCGATCCCGAGGCCGTCACCACCATCGGCGGGCCACTCTCGTCCCAGGGCCACACGATCGCCCGATCGGGTCCGGACGAGGCCTTCGCCAAGGCCGCGGACCATCAGCTCGTCATCATCGACGCCGCTGGAGGGACATCCGGGGCAGCCGACTTCTGTCGCGAGGTCCGCTCGGCCCCGGCCCTCGGTCGGATCCCCGTGCTGTGCGTCGCCTCGGGCGATGACGTCGAGGAGAGGATCGCGCTCCTGGAGGCGGGCGCGGACGACGTGCTCCAGCGGCCCTTCGACGCCCGCGAGGTGGAGGCCCGCGTCGAGGCCCTGCTCCTGCGATTCCAGCGATCGACTGCCCTCAGCCCGACGACGCTCCCCCAGGACGGCGCCGTTGGCGGTCGCCGGCAGCTCATCGTCGTGTTCAGCCCCAAGGGCGGCGTCGGGACCACGACGATCGCCACGAACATCGCCTCCGCCCGGGCGGCCGAGCACCCCGACGACGTCGTCGTGGTCGACCTCGATCTCCGCTTCGGCCAGGTCGCGACCCATCTCGACGTGCGGCCCCGGCAGACGATCACCGACCTCGTCCGCGACGAGCCAGCCATGAACGAAGCTGAGCTCCTGCGGACCTACACCACGCGCCACGACAGCGGCCTCCACGTGTTGGCCGCGCCCGCCGGGCCCGGGGAGATCGATCTCATCGAGCCCGAGCACGTCGGGCGGATCCTCCAGACCATCCGCGGGACCTTCGGATCGATCGTCGTCGACGCTGGCGCGACCCTCGATGACCGAACGCGGGCGGCGCTCCAGGCTGCCGACGAGGTCGTCCTGCCGATCGTGCCCGAGATGGCGGCCCTCCGAGCGATGCACGCGCTGCTGGACCACCTCGGCGAGACCGGAGCGCTGCCCGGCGCGACGACCTTCGTCCTCAACGAGCTGTTCGCCCGACAGCTCCTGCGGGCCCGCGACGTGGAGGGTGCGCTGGGTGCCAAGATCGAGCTCCAGCTCCCCTACGACCAGGTCCTCTACCTGAAGGCGGTCAACGAGGGCGTCCCGGTCGTCGTCGGCGCGCCGAGGTCGGCGCCGGCAGAGGCCCTCCGGGCACTCTCGGCCAGGGTCCTCGGCAACGGCACGAGCGCGGTCGCCGCGACCCCGGAAGCACCGCGCGGCAGCCTGCTCGGGCGACTGAGGACCCGAGGCTAGCGACACCGCGTCCGGGACCGCCCTCAACCCGTCAGAGCACGGACCAGCCCGAGCAGCCCCGCGAACGCCACGATCACGCCGAGGACCAGGCGGAACCTCACCGGCGTGACCCGGTCGTGGACCCGATAGCCGACGGCCAGGCCGAGGGCGATCGCCGGCAGGCTGGCGAGCGCCCAGCCCAGGCGCTCGGGCGTGTAGGCCCCCTCCAGAGCGAGCACGCCGAGCCGGATCGACCCGGTCACCGCGAAGATCGAGGTGATGAGGGCTCGGAAGCGCGTCGGGTCACCTTCGGCCCGGGCGAAGAACAGGACGCCGACCGGGCCGCCCATGCCGTAGAGGCCGCCCAGGATGCCGCTGGTCGCTCCCGCCAGGGGTGCCCACGGCCGAAGGCGGTCCTCGGGGATGACCGGGGCCGCCCGGCGGGCCGCCAGGTAGATGCCGGCGGCGATGACGGCGAGGCCGAGCCCCAGGCCGAGAGCCGCCAGGTCGACCCGCGGCAACAGCAGGGTGAACGTGACGTTGACCGGCACGGCCCCCACGATGAACCGCCGCGCCAGGGGATCGAGGCGGAGCTGGTCCCGGATCGCCCAGCCCAGGATGACGGTCGCCGCCACGTCCACCAGGGCGATCCAGTAGAGCCCGTCGAGGAGGCTGATCGAGCCCATCGCCCCGGCCCCCAGGAGGACCAGGAAGCAGGCGTTGGCCACGATCGCGCTGGCGGCGCCGGTCACGCCCCGGACGAAGAAGGCCAGAGCCCCGACGACCGAGAACAGGACCAGTGGGACGACCTCGGGAGGCACGACCCGAGCCTAGCGACCTCACGGGCCCGGCACCGGACCATCCGACGTGCCGGCCGGACGTCGGATCAGGACCCGATGACGTCCTCGGCCCACGTCTCGATCGCGTCGAGGGAGCCCTGCCACTCCTCGAACGTGATCCGGACCTCGCGGAGGGCGTCGACCGCGACGAGCGCCCGAGCGGACGGCCGGAGTGGACCTTCCGCGGCCTCACCGAGCCGCTTGACCCCGGTCGCGGCGATCCGTCGGACCTCGCCCACCCGAACGTGGAGATCGTCGAGCCCATCCGGGTCGAGAGGCGACGACGTCGTGGGACGGCGATGCATCACGGACCGGACGGCGGCGATGGCGCTGTGGAGCGCCTGGAGGCCCTGGAGCCACTCGCCGTAGCGGTCCAGCCCAGGGGCCCGCGCACCACGGTCTTCCATCGCGATGGCAGCTGCCAGGCGCCGCTCGCTCGCCCGGGCCCACAGGAGAGCCTGACGCGCATCGTTCGCGACCCTGGCATCGTCCACGGGCGGGCCTCCCGGTGCGGTGGTCACGAGTCGTGCCGACGTTGGGACCAGGGTCCGGGCCCGTGCGAACAGCCGAGCCCGAGCGATGCCCCTCAGGTCCTCGGGGACCGGACCCCAGCCGCTCGGTTCCCGTTCGCGGCAGCTCGTCCTCGTGGTCATCGGCCGGACGTCACCAGCGGTCCATGCTACCGCCATCGGAGTGCTCTGGGTGCTCCCGCGGAGGCGCTTCGTGCTCCGGGGGTCGCCGGCCCGACGGCTGCCGACCACGTGCCCCTGACCCCGGTGCGTCGACGCAACCGGGTTGACGCGAGGGGGACGCTCATGGTCCGATGCTCCAGCGTCCTCGCTGAGCCTACGAGTGGTCCCCATGCGTCCCCGACTCGCGTTGCTCCTTCTTCCCGTCCTGCTCGTCGGCCTGCTGCCCGGCGCCGTGGTCGCCGGCCCGGCCGACCAGGCTCGCACGCGCCACGAGGCCATCGTTGCGTTCTGGACGCCGGAGCGGATCCGTGCCGCCGTCCCCCGTGACATCGTCGTCGACCCCAGCCGGGATTCGAGCCGCTCGCCCCGGGCGGCACCCCGGGCAGGCCCGGCGCCCCCACGCCGGAGGGAGCCCACGCCGGAGCCCACGCCGCGCCCACGCCGTCCGGCGCCGTCACCGGCGCTTCATGGGACCAGGGAGGAGCGATCCTCACGGGTACCGGCCGTGTCTTCTTCGTGATGGGCGCCTTCCTCTACAGCTGCTCCGGGGCGGTCGCGGACGACACTCGAGCCGGGTTCTCGCTCGTGCTTGCCGCCGGGCACTGCGTGATCGACAAGGGCAGGTTCGCCACGCGGTGGCTCTTCATCCCCGAGTACGACACCGATCCGATCGATTACGGCGACTGCGCCAGCAGCCCGCACGGTTGCTGGACCGCGCAGGCTCTGTTCGTCCACGAGAACTTCGCCGCACAGAAGCGCTTCAACGACACGGCCGTCGTGCACGACTTCGCGTTCGCCTTGCTGGGCCCGGGTGGACACTCAGGCAGTGCGTCACTCGAGACGACCGTGGGGTCGTTCCCGGTCGCCTTCAGCGGCGTGACCAGCGGCGACACCCTCTCGGCATTCGGGTACCCGGCGGCGCGCCCCTACGATGGACAGCAGCTGACCTACTGCGAGGGTCCGATCGGCGAGGATCCGGGCACCGACGGGGCCACCTGGTCGATGGCCTGCGATATGACCGGCGGCTCGTCCGGCGGTCCGTGGGTCTCCGGAGATCCGCTGTCAGGCAGCGCCATCCTTCGATCCCTCAACTCCTACGGGTACTCGGGCATCGACAACATGTACGGCCCGAAGTTCGGGAGCCGGGCACGGGCGGTCTACGACGCAGCCAACGGCACGGCCACGTCGAACACCCGGATCCTGGGCGGCTGAACGGCCCTCGAGCGAGGGGCGGTGACCGCCGCCCGAGATGCCACCGGTCGCAGTATCGACCATCAGCCCCCGACGCTGCGGGCCCCTGCCGCCTCGGCCCGCTGACGACCGCGGGCGGCCGACCTCGCTCGACTTGACGCGTGAACCGAGCCGCAGGGGCCAACGGTTCCGGGTCGCCTGGCCCTTCGGCCGCGCCTGGGCTCGACCTACCGTAGCCCCGGAAGGAGGGGCTCTTGGTTCGAAACCTGGTCGTGATCTGCCTGCTGCTCGCTTCGGGCGTCCTCCTCGTCGCCTGCGAGCGGGATGGCCTGCGAACGGAGGTCCAGGGTTCCGGCACCGTGGTCGCCGAGACCCGTGAGGTGAGCGGCTTCGATCGCATCGCGGTGGCAGGTCAGGGAGTCGTCCACGTCGAGATCACCGGGACCGAGACGCTGGAAGTGGAAGCCGAGGACAACATCCTCGAAGTCCTCACCATCGAGGTCTCGGGTGGAGAACTCCGGCTCGGTGTCGCGCCGATGACGAACATCGTGCCGACCCGCGACATCACGTATCGCATCACCGCGGCGGACATCAGCGAGGTCGCCGTGTCAGGCAGTGCCGTGGTCGACGTCGCCGTCCTCGATGTCGACAGGCTCGAGGTCGAGATCTCGGGCTCGGGCAGCGTCACCCCGTCCGGGACCGCCGACGGACTCGACGTCAACATCAGCGGGTCCGGGCGCTACCTGGGCGAGAGGTTCGAGACCAGGACAGCGTCGATCGGCGTGTCCGGCAGCGGGCAGGCGACCGTCCTGGTGACCGACGAGCTGCTGGCATCCGTATCCGGGTCTGGGTCCATCCAGTACCTTGGAGACCCACCGATGGTCGAGAAGCGGGTGTCGGGCTCCGGATCCATCTCCGGGAGCTGACCGGAGGCCATCCGAGCCTGCTGCGCCGTGGCCGTCCCATCCCCCGAGGCAGCGAGGCTCTGCCGCCGCTCGGTGCTCCGACCGGGCCGAGGGCGGTCGCCTCAGGCCGCCCGTGAGCGTCCTTGCGCGCGGTGCTCCGATCTGATGCTGCTCTGGTGCCGAGGGTGGGAGTCGAACCCACACGCCCTTGCGGGCAGCCGAGTTTAAGTCGGCCGCGTCTGCCGTTCCGCCACCTCGGCGTCGATCGGGCGCTGCCCGACAGTGGAACGATACGATGGTGGCGTCCACTACGGGAGGCAGCCAGCGTGCGGTTCATCCCGCTCGAGCCAGGCCATCTCGCGGATGCTGCGGCCCTGTTCGTGGCCTCGCTCAGGGCACTCCGGCGCCGGGTCCCTGCCCTGTCGGGCGACCTGGCCAGCGTCGACACGGTGGCTGAGCGCCTCGCGGGGATGCCGGGCGTCGTGGCTGTGGATGGGGGCCGCCTCGTCGGCTACCTCGCCAGCCGGTTCCCGATCGCCGGCTTCCGCGGGACCGAGCGGGTGGGCGCCTACGTCCCCGAGTGGGCCCACGCCACGGTCACCGTGGGGTCGCCGATCATCGACCGGGCCCTGTATCGAGCGGCCTCGGGCGCCTGGGCGGCAGCGGGGTGCTCCGTCCACGCCATCACCCTGCTCGAGGGGGAGATGGACCTCCAGACGTGGTTCTGGAATGGGTTCGGGTTGACGGTCGTGGACGCGGTCCGGGCGATCGCCCCGCTCGAAGACGCACGATCGACAGTCTGCCCGGTGCGGGCCGCCACGCCGGCCGATGCGTCGGTGCTGGCGGTCCTGGACGTCGAGCACCGACGCCACTACACGGAGCCCCCCGTCTTCATGCCCCTCCGGCCGGCCGATGATGACGAAGCCTGGAGGGCCTTCCTGGCCAACCCCGGGAACAGCGCCTGGCTGGCCGAGGACGATGCGGGGCCATTCGGGTTCATCCGCTTCGACCGGATCTTTGGCGGGTCGGACATCGTCGAGTCGAAGCACGGCGTCTTCATCTCCGGGGCATATGTGCGGCCGTCACATCGAGGGCGCGGGGCCGCGACCGCCATCCTTGACGCGGCGCTCAGGCACTACGCCGAGTCGGGAGACGAGACGTGCGCGGTCGATTTCGAGGCCTTCAACCCGGAGGCGACGGCCTTCTGGCTCCGCCATTTCGCCCCGGTCTGCTACTCCCTGACGCGCGTCCCGGAGGCCACCGGGACCTGATCGGCGCCGGTACGCATCCGTCTCGGCGACCGACCGGTCCACTGTCTCCACCGCTCTCACGGCGCTCCTCGGCGAGGGCATGGCCGGCGACGAGGCCCCGACCGAGCGGGCCGGGACCTTCCGACACTGACATCGACGAGAGGGGCCCCGAAGGCCCGGAGCCCCTCTCGCATGACCTGCGATGCGCGTACCGCCTCGCTGGCCGTTCCCTATGGGCGTGAATAGGCGGCGAACGGGTTGTCCTGCATCAACTTCTGGATGAGCTCCGGGGAGACCCCTTCGGCGACCATCCAGTCCTCGAACTCGAAGATCGAGGCATAGTCCTGGCTTCCGGGCCACGACACTTCCTCGCCCGGATAGCCGGGGTCGTACCAGCCGGTGTCGGAACCGATCAGGATCTGGTCCCCATAGCCAGCGTCGACGAGGTCCATGATCCAGCCCAGGTTGAGCTCGAAGCCACCGTAGTAGTCGGTCCAGAACTGGCTTCCGATCCCGTCGAGGCTGATGTAGGCGCCCTGCTCCGCGGCAGCAAGCACGTAGTCGAAGCCAGGATCGTTGCCACTACCCCAGGTGCCCTCGAGCGTGGCGCCGTCGGCCCGCGCGGTCACCTGGGCGTGGATCCAGACGAAGCGGTACCTGTCGAGGTCGCACCCGAACCCTTCGAGCGCCTCCATCACAGACAACGCCACCGGCCCGGAGGTGATGTGGCTTGCGATGGTCGCATCCGTTTCCTGCGCGACGAGGCACGCTGCCTCGAGGATCTTCTCCTCGGTCAGCGTCATGCCCGTGTCGTTCTGCGATAGCTTGATGAAGCCGGCCGGGACGCCGGTGCCACCGACGCCCGGATCGCCGCTCAACTCGCCGCGCATGAAGTCGGCGATCTCCTCGACCGAGGCCCCGTACACCCAGCCGGGGTTGTCATCCGTGACGAACGGCTCGCGGTAGATACCCGTGACCATCATCGTCGGAAGATCCGCCTGCTCGGCCACGTACTTGACGATGTCGGCGCGCCGGCCGACCCCGAACGGCGTCGGCTCGATGAAGCTGCCGGCGCCGAGCGCCTTGGCCTCGGTGAGCCAGGGGGCGAGCGCCTCGTAGACGGCCTCCGGGGTCGAGCCCAGGAAGTCCTCCGGGGTCGCGTCGCCGAGCTCGACGAAGATGTGGTGGTGGGCGAGGACGTTGCCGATCTCATCCGGCCCGAGCGGGCCAGCCGTGGTATGGAACCGTAGCTCGACGCCGCAGTCCTCCCGCCAGTCGGGATTGATCTGGAGCTCGGCTCCGTCGAAGGTGGTCACCTGGGCGGCCATCAGGCCCGACCAGGTCTCGTAGGCGTCGGCGCCGAGGTACGGCTCGGCAAGGAAGCAGGCTTCCGCCTTCCACTGGGCGTTGACCGTCTTGTGCACCTTCGCCGATGCGAGCTCCGTGAACTGGAGACCCGCCAGCCCGGCCGGGAACGGCTCGCAGAAGCCCTCG
This sequence comes from uncultured Chloroflexia bacterium, assembly GCA_963707215.1. Classification (GTDB taxonomy): domain Bacteria; phylum Chloroflexota; class Limnocylindria; order Limnocylindrales; family CSP1-4; genus DATHYZ01. The sequence goes on from CAVPPB010000001.1 coordinate 50,839, forward strand.
AAGAGGGCCCGAACGTCGTCGCGGCCCTCGACGGTGACGCCGCCTGGCAGCAGGATCTGGATGTCGCTCGGATACTGGGCCATGAGTCGATCGACGTCGCAGTCATTGAGCGCGTCGATATGCTCGGCAACGACCGCCTCAGGGGTGGGCTGGCGGACCAGGTCCGTCTTGGCGATCGCTCCGGTCGTGGTCGCTACCGCGAGGACCACCGTCATCCCTAGTACGAGTATGCGCCGCATGCGCGCCTCCCTTCTCGCCCGATCCCGCGCACAGCAGGGATGGACGACGCGAGGCCGCTCTCCACTCGGATCTGGGCACGCACCCGGCATGGGCCTGGCGTCATCGCCCCGGCGCGATAGCGGTCAGGGTGGCAGTCGCGGGAGGCGAGAGTCTAGGGACCAAGGGCCTGAACCAGCCCGCAACGTCAGGCGCGCCGCGATCCTCCCACCGGGCACTGGTGGAAGGACGGGGTCGGCCCACCGCTCGCCACGCATGTCGTCCAGGGGCACCGCTGGCGCGATCAGTGAGGGTGGTCCCGACCGGTCGCCACGGCTGTCTCCAGCGGGAAAGCGGACATGGACGAAGCCGGCCCTGAAGGGCCGGCTTCGAGCTTGGATCCTGGAGGCGACGGCCGGATTCGAACCGGCGAATAGAGGTTTTGCAGACCTCCGTGTTAAGCCACTTCACCACGTCGCCGAGAGTTGGCTGCCCCTCGAGGATTCGAACCTCGGTTCACGGATCCAAAGTCCGCTGTCCTACCACTAGACGAAGGGGCAGCGGTGGAGGCTACCGACGTTGCTCGAGGGAGGAGATGGAGCGGAAGACGGGACTCGAACCCGCGACCCTCACCTTGGCAAGGTGATGCTCTACCAACTGAGCCACTTCCGCCCTGTGTTCGACGCCGCCACCTCCTGGTGGTTGGTGCCGAGAGCCAGATTCGAACTGGCGACACCGCGATTTTCAGTCGCGTGCTCTACCAACTGAGCTATCTCGGCCCGATGCCGGCGGACCCGTCGACAGCCCGGTCGGCGCGCGTGAGGATAGCATGGCGCTCGCCGGCCCATCAAGGACGGCGCCTCTCGCAGGCCGGGCGACCGGCCCCTGCCCGACCCCCCGGCCTCCCGGGAGGCCAGCCGGATCGAGGCGCTCACTCGAGCCCCGTCAGGACCGCGATCTCCTCCGGGCCAAGCTCGGGTCGTCCGGTCAGTTCCCGGAGGCGGTTGACCCGTTCGACGATCGGCGGATGGGTCGAGAAGAGCCCCGACGCTCGCTTCTCGAACTTCTTGATCGGGTTCGTGAAGTAGAGGTGCTGGGTAGCCCGGTTGGCGACCTCGAGGACCTCGCGATCCCCTGCGATCACCGCGAGCGCCCGCTCCAGGCCGTACGGGTTGCGGGTCAGCTCGACGGACGAGGCATCCGCCAGGTACTCGCGCTGGCGACTGACCGCCATCTGGACGAGCCGGGCGACGATCGGGGCGACGATCGCCAGGACGATCGCCACGACGGCCATGATCGCAGCCAGTCCGGCCCCATCCCGGCTTCCCCCGCGCGACGATCCGCGGCCGCCGCCGAACCAGAACGACCAGCGCAGGTACATGTCCGCGAGCAGGGCGATGCTGCCCACGAGCACCCCGACCATCAAGGTGAAGCGGATGTCGAAGTTGCGGACATGGGACAGCTCGTGGCCGATGACGCCCTGGAGTTCCTCGCGATCGAGCTTCTGGAGCAGCCCGGTCGTCACCGCGACCGAGGCATGGTCCGGGTCGCGCCCGGTCGCGAACGCGTTCGGCGCCGTATCGTCGATCAGGTAGACCTTCGGCATCGGCAGCCCAGCTGCCAGCGACAGCTCGCGGACGATGTTGATGAGCTGCGGCGCCTGCGCCTCGTCGACCGGTTTCGCACCCGAGGCCGCCAGGACGAGCTTGTCGCCCGAGAAGTACGAGCCGAGCGACAGCGCAGTCCCCAGCGCGATCGCCCCGAGGGTGACCGCCAGGGCACCCGCGACCTCGGCGGTCAGCGCATAGCCGATCGCCATCCCGAGGGCTGCCAGCAGAGCGACCACGACGAGCGCCAGCAGGAACGAGTTCCGCGGTTGGCGGACTGCTGCTGGTAGAACGTCGTCATCCGGCCCTCCGGGATCAGCGCCGACCGACGACCCCTAGCGTCGAACCGGCTCGACCGACTCGCTCGCAGGTCGCCGGACGCTCGCCGGATCCTACGTCCGGAGGCTCAGATCGACGGTCGGCACCTGGTCTCGACCTCGTCAGGCGCATCGAAGAACTCGCGCCGGATGAAGCCGAGCGGTCCCGGCGATGATGACGGCCGGGAACGTCGCGATCTGGGTGTTGTAGTCCCGGACCGTCGCGTTGTAGTGCTGCCGTGAGAAGCTGATCTGGTTCTCGGTCGTGGTCAGCTGCTCCTGGAGGCTCAGGACGTTCTCGTTGGCCTTGAGGGTCGGGTAGTTCTCGACCACGGCGAACAGCGATCGGAGGGCGCCGGTCAGCATGTTCTCGGCAGCGGCCTGCTCGGCCGGGCCACGTGCCCCGGCGGCGATCGCGGCAGCCCGGGCCTCGGTCACCTTCGTCAGGGTGTCCTGCTCGAACTCCAGGTAGCCCTTGACGGCACTGACGAGGTTCGGGATCAGGTCGTAGCGCCGCTTGAGCTGGACCTCGATCTGGGCGAAGGCCTCGTCGACGCGGAGCCGCCGCTGGACCAAGCCGTTGTAGATGAGGATGACGGCGATCACCACCGACCGCGACGACGACGAGGACGATCAGCAGGCCGATCTCCATGGAGCACCCCGTCTGGGCGAGGCCGGGTGGCCTCGGGTGCGGCCAGTCTAGCAGCGGGCCTGGGGCGCAAGGCAGGGCCGTTCGGAGGGAGATGCACCTATCGGGGGAACGGCGGCGGCACGTCGCCCGGGTCCAGGCCTGGAGGGTCGACGCCGCCCGCGCCCCGGCAGCCAGGGCCGGTGCCGTGAGTGGTGGGCGGTGCTGGGCTCGAACCAGCGACCTCCTCGGTGTAAGCGAGGCGCTCTGACCAGCTGAGCTAACCGCCCTCGACCGATGCTACTCCCGGGAACGCGAAGCGGGCGACTCGCGCCGCCCGCCGGTCAGGCGAGGGGTGGTGCCCAGGCCGGGACTTGAACCCGGATGAGTTGCCTCATACGCCCCTCAAACGTACGCGTATACCAATTCCGCCACCTGGGCATGCCTTGGAGAGCCGTGATCCTCTTGAGGGTAGAGGTGATGGTACCGAGGACGGGATTTGAACCCATACGGGCCTTACAGCCCACTAGCTCCTGAGGCTAGCGCGTCTACCAGTTCCGCCACCTCGGCGTTGGATCCGGCCCTCCGGTCGGCTCGCGCGGACGCTCACCGGCCGTCAGCGAGGCGCCATGCTACCACATCGTAGAAACGGTCGGCCGTCTCGCTGACGAGCCGCGGCGTGGGTCCCTGGAGCTCCGAAACGGCGACTACGGCCTCGTCCCGGAAGGCCAGCGGCAGCATCGGCTGGCTCAGGCGCAGGTAGGCCTGCAGCTCCCGGAACGCCGCCAGTCGTTCCTCGGCCGAACCCGGCGTCCTTGCCGCCTCCAGCAGGCGGTCCAGCGAAGGATCCTGGAGCCCCGAGAGGTTCGCTCCGCCGCCGATGGTCTGGGTCGAGGCGAGGAGTGGGTACAGGTCCGGATCCAGGCCGATGGCGAGGTCCACGACGGCTGCCTCGTAGTCACCGGCCTCGATCCGTGCGGCGAGCTCGGCGGGGGGCAGATGGATGAGCGTGACCTCGATCCCGAGGGCCCGCCAATCCGAGGCCACCGCCTCGGCCGCGGCATGGGTGGCCCGGTTCGTCGTCTCGACGGGGGCGAGCAGCTCGACGGTGCCCGTCGTCCCGGCCCCTGGGATCGCCCAGGCCGAGCCCTTGGCCGTCCAGCCACCTGCCGCCAGGAGCTTGCGTGCCGCCGCTGGGTCGTAGGCGATGGGCTCGCTGGCCGATGCATCGAAGGCCCAGGAGTTCGGCGGTATCGGCGCGTCGGCTCTGACGGCCAGGCCCGACAGCGTCGTCGAGACGAGTCGGTCGCGGTCGATCGCGCTCAGCAGGCCGCGGCGGACACGAGCGTCGCGGAAGGTCGTGCGCGTCGGGCGGACGTCAAGGAGGACGGTCGTCAGGGTCGTCGACGGGTAGCGGATGAGGCGCAGCCCCGGATCGCCTGCGACCGCCACCGCATCGCCCGGCGGCAGTCCAGCCGCTGCGTGGACGGTGCCGGCGATCAACGCCTCGGCGAGCTCGGCCGGCGTGGAATAGAACTCGAGCTCGATCCGGCCAAGGTACGGGACGGGCTGGCCCGGATGGGCCGTGGGCCCGGGTGTCGCCAGCGAATCGACCGTGGACGCCGCCGGAGCGGGCTCGTCCCTCGCCTCGGGTAGATCCGGGTCGAACGCCTCGAGCTGAGCGCGGCTGGCGCTCCAGGAGATCACTCGGTAGGGTCCCGAGCCGACGGGCTGCTGGTTGAATGGGTGGGTCGCGAGGAGCTCGGCTGGGACGTCGCCGAGGATGTGCTCCGGGGCGATCGGCTGGGTCGCTGCCTGGAGGAAGCCGCCGATCGGGTCGCCGATGGAGAACGCCACGGTCCGGTCGTCGACGATCCGGGCGGTCACGTCGCGCCAGGAGCCTCCGCCGGGGCCCGTGTAGTCGTCGTCGTTCAGGGCGGCCACGGTGAACAGCACGTCACGAGCCGTCACTGGCTCGCCGTCATGCCACACGGCATCGTCGCGGATGGTGAAGGTCCAGTTGGTCCCAGCCTCGTCGCTGCTCCAGCGCTCGGCGAGGTCCGGAACGAGCGACCCGTCGGGCCCCAGGCGGACCAGCCCGGAGAACGCGAGTCGCACGAGCGCCCGATCGGCTGGCGTGATCGCTGCGAAGGGGCTGACCGCCGACGGCCGGCCCACCATCCCCTCGCGGTACGGGGCTTCGGACTCCAGCGTCGGACTCGGATCGGCGGGCCCCCCGACCGGACCGGCCAGGGTGGGCAGGGCGAGCGCCAACGTCAGGACCGCCAGCACGGCCAGCAGCCCAGCCACGACAGCGCGGTCGCGCCCGATCATGGACGACTCACCGCGCCCTCACGGGCGACTCGAGCATCGCAGCGGGGCTCGCGGACATCGCTCCTCCATACGGGCGTTTGGCTCCATCGATCCCGACCTTGCGCGAGCCACTGGGGACGGGCCCATCGCCAAAGGACCGAAGCGACACACCCGTGGGTGCGGTCGCGTTATCCAGCCCTCCTAGACCCGCGGGACGCGGCCGATGTGACGTCGAGGTGGCGGACGACGCCTCAGGCCAGCAGGAAGATCGCCATCGAGAAGACGACGAAGAGGCCGGCCAGGACGATCGTGAAGCGATAGAGGGTCTTCTCGATGCCGCGCCGGCTCCGGTAGACAGCCGAATCGCCACCGAAGGCCGCCGAGAGCCCGGTTCCCCGGGCCTGGAGCAGGATGGCGACGACGAGGGCGGCGGCAACGACGATCTGGCCGACGGCCAAGAGAGGGTTCACGTTGGGTCCTGTTCCTCGTGGGACGGGCAGCCGGGGGATGGTAGCACAGGCCCGGCGCTCCCCTAGTCCACCGTCCGGTCGGCCGACCCCTGGGCCGCCACGGAGGCGATCGCCGCCTCGATCCGGGCCGCGTCGCCGAGGTAGTGGTGCGATCGGGGCCGCAGATCGTCGTCGAGCTCGTACACGAGCGGCACCCCCGTCGGGATGTTCAGCCCGACGATCGCCTCATTCGAGATGCCGTCGAGATACTTCACGAGGGCCCGCAGGCTGTTGCCGTGGGCCGCGATCAGGGTCCGCCGACCATCCCGGACCGCGGGCGCGATCTCGGCCTCCCAATACGGCAGGAACCGGGCGACCGTGTCCTTGAGCGCCTCCGAGCACGGCAGGTCGGCGGGATCGAGGCCCGCGTAGCGCGGGTCGTGGGCGGGGTGTCGGTCATCGTCCCGGTCGAGCGCGGGCGGCGGCACGTCGTACGAACGCCGCCAGATGCGGACCTGCTCGTCGCCGAATTCCCGTGCCGTCTCGGCCTTGTTGAGCCCCTGCAGCGAGCCGTAGTGACGCTCGTTCAGGCGCCACGAGTGACGGACGGGGATCCACATCCGGTCGAGCTCATCCTGGACGATCCAGAGGGTCCTGATCGCCCGCCGCAGGACCGACGTGAACGCGATGTCGAAGTCGAACCCTCCATCCCGGAGGAGCCGACCGGCCTCGTGGGCCTCGGCAACGCCGGCGTCCGAGAGATCGACGTCGGTCCAGCCGGTGAAGCGGTTCTCGTGGTTCCAGGTGCTCTCGCCATGGCGGAGCAGGACCAGGGTCGGCATGGGTCCTCCGTCGTCGTCGGCTACCGGGTCGCGTTCCGTCGGGCTCCGGCGGTCAGGCCGGCGCTGGCGACGATCCCGGCCATCTCGTCGGGCTTGAGCGAGGCCCCTCCGACGAGGGCCCCGTCGATCTCCGGCTCGGCCAGGAACTCGTCGATCGTCGCGCTGGTGACGCTGCCGCCGTAGAGGATGGGCAGGTCACCGGAAGGTTCCAGCCAGCCCAGATCGGAGCAGGCCGCCCGGATCGCCGACGCCATGGCGGAGGCGTCCGCGCCGGTCGCCGTCCTGCCAGTCCCGATGGCCCAGACCGGCTCGTAGGCGATGACGAGGCCGGCCGAGGCCAGGATCGCGGGATCGTGTGCGGCCAGGGCACCGGCGACCTGGGCCCGAACGACCTGCTCGGCGACGCCGCGCTCACGCTCGGCGAGCTGCTCGCCGACGCAGACGATCGGCCGCAGTCCGAACTCGACCGCACGGCCGAGCTTCGCCGCCACGAGGGCATCGGTCTCCCCGGCATCGCGCCGCCGCTCGGAGTGGCCGAGGATCACCCAGCTGGCCAGGCCGACCAGCATCGGTGCGGACACCGCGCCGGTGTAGGCGCCGGCCACCTCATGGTGGACATCCTGCGCTCCGATCTCGACGCCCGCGCCCTCGAGTGCTCGGCCGACCTCGGCCAGACAGACGTACGGTGGGCAGATGACGCGCGTCACCTCGGGCACGTCGGTCCGCCGGGCGATCGTGGCCGCCAGCTCGCCGGCATCCGACGGGGTCGTGTGCATCTTCCAGTTGGCCGCGATGACGACGGGTCGCATGGCCGGAATCATGCCAGAGGCCGGACATCCGGGCCGCCGCCGACCGGGACGGTCCCCGAGGCGGAACGGCGCGCACGGCGCCGGCCGCGGTCGGGCCCGCCGAAGGCCAGGCGCTCGAGGCGCTCGAGGCCCGCTGCGCGGTCGAGCGGTGGACACCGGCCCGCTCGGCCAGTTCGCCGAGAGTGGCCTCGGGCGTCGTCACCCGAGCCTCGGCGACCAGGCGGACCGGACGGGATTGCTCGGCCAACCGACCGTCGGCCGCCAGGACCTCGATCGCCGCGAGCTGGCGCTCGGCTGCCAGCACGGCCCGCTGCAGATTCGCCGCCTCGGCGTTGAGGACACGGTTCAGCTCGCCGCGGAGCTCCCGCGACACCTGGCGTGACTCGAGCTCCAGGACGCTCGCCCCGGCGCCGACCTGCTGCAGGAACTCGGTCACCTGCATCGTGTTCTTCCAGGTGACCACGCCTCGCCCCCGGCGGACCCTGGCCGAGGCGGGAAGGCCGATCTCACCGAGCCACTGCGCCAGCTCCGGGGCCTCGGAAGGCTGGACGACGAACTCGAGATGCGTCCGGCCGGAGGCCAGGCTGAGCGAGCCGCGGGCCAGGAAGCGGCCCCGCAACCACGCCATCCGGCAGTGCTCCGGTGCCCCATCCCAGTCGAATCGGCTCAGCTCGACGGGTCCGCCGAGCCGATGGACGAGCCGTGCGAGCGGCACGTCGCGCGGGCCGGGGCCATCCCCCAACCCGAGGAGCTGGGCGGTCCGGTCGCAAGCTCGCAGCGGGTCGATGGCCGCCAGCTCGGCACGGATCGCGGCGACGAGCTCTCGGTCCGGGCGCGCGCTCGGCCGTCGGCGCCCCGCCGCCCCGCCGGCCGTCCGCGAGTCGCGCCCCTGTTCGGCGCCGCTCATGCGCTCCGGACCGCCCGGCCACGACGATGCCGGGGCGCCTCTCGCTCGACGAGGCGGATGAGGGACGCCGCCAGCCGGCCGGGATCGTGGTGATGCGAGTTCGCCGGGTCGACGACGTCATCAAGCACCAGCCGCGGAGCGGCGGTCGCCGGTGGCCAGCGGGGCTGCACCGGGCGGCCGGTCGCCCCATCCGGGACCAGGGCGTCGAAGTCGCTGTTGGCAAGGACGACGTCGATCAGCTCGGCCCCGGTGTGGGTCACCAGCGCGTCGACGTGGTCGGCAAGGTCGAGGTCGCTCGTCTCCCCCGGCTGGGTCGCCACGTTGCAGACATAGATCCGGAGCGCCGGCGACGCCGCCACGGCCTCGGCGACTGCCGGCACGAGCAGCGCGGGGAGGAGGCTGGTGAACAGACTGCCCGGACCAAGGACGATCGCATCAGCGGCAGCGATAGCAGCCAGGGCGTCATCGGACGCCTCGACGTCGGGAGGCTCGATCCAGACCCGCTCGATCGATCGTGCCCGGGAGATCTGAGACTGGCCCACCAGCTCGCCTCCACCCGCCACCCGCGCATGGAGAACGACCGGCGTCGGAGAGACCGGCAGCACCCGACCCCGCACGGCGAGGACGCGGTTGACCTGGCGCACGCCCTCCTCGAAGTCGCCGTCCTCGATCGCCGCCATGGCCGCGATCAGGAGATTGCCCATGGCGTGGCCGGCCAGGGCATCGGCCGGTGCGTCCGCGACCCGCCCGGCCCCGGCCCCGGCCCCGGCCGGGAAACGGTACTGGAGGAGCGGCCCCATGACCGGTTCGGCGTCGGCCAGGGCCACGATGCAGTTGCGGATGTCCCCGACCGCCGGGATGCCCAGGAACGTGCGGAGGGCCCCGGACGACCCCCCGTCGTCGGCCACCGTCACGACGGCCGTGAGGTTGCTGGTGTGCTCCTTGAGCCCCCGCAACAACGTCGACAGGCCGGTCCCACCACCGATCGCCACGACGTTCGGCCCGCGCGCCAGGAAGCGCTTCTGGTAGATCACCTCGACGAGGGCGCGCTCCCCTGGCGCCCGTCGGAGCGGATCCGTGACGGCCCTGACCAGGCGGACCGAGCCGAGCGCGAAGAGGCCGAGACCGGCGGTCGCGAGGATGATCCCACGCAGGCCGTAGGGCAGGAACTGCAGCGTCGCGACGTAGACCAGAGCCTGGAGCGGCCCGTCGACGTCGACCTCACGGTAGATCTGGCGCAGCAAGAGCGCCAGGGCCAGAGCCAGGAGCAACTCTCCGAGGAAGACGACCACCAGCCAGCGCTTGACGCCGATCCCCGGCCTCAGCCACTGCCGCAGGTTCATGTCCGCATGAGCTCGCGGTGGAAGACGGCCACCCGGACGCGGTCCGTCCGGCGCAGGTGTTCGGCGAGCTCCTCGGTGATGACGATCGAGCGGTGGTAGCCCCCCGTGCACCCGATCGCGATCGTGAGCCTGGTCCGTCCGTCCGCGGCGTAGGCCGGGGCCAGGAAGTCGAGCAGCTCTTGGGTCAACTCCAGGAAACGGTCGGTCCCGGGCCGGCCGAGCACGAACTCACGGACCTGCTCGGTGAGGCCCGACAGCTGCCGCAGTTCGGCTATGTAGTAGGGATTCTCGATGAACCGGACATCGAGCACCAGGTCAGCTTCGAGCGGGACGCCGAACTTGAAGCCGAAGCTGATCAGCTGGATGGCCAGTCGATCGTCGACGGGTCCGGCGCCGATCGCCGCGAAGATCCGCTCGCGCAGCTCCCGCAGCGACAGCTCCGATGTGTCGACGACCACGTCGGCATCCTCCCGGACGGGTCCCAGGAGGTGCCGTTCATAAGCCACCGCATCGGCGATCCCGCGGCCCTCGGCCAGCGGGTGGCGGTGGCGCGTCTCGGAGAATCGCCGGATGAGCACCTCTTCGCGGGCCTCGAGGAAGAGGATGTCCGGCTGGATGCCACGACCCTCGAGGGCGCCGCGCATCGCGGCCAGGGCCACCGCGGCATCGCCGGCCCGAACGTCGAGGACGATGGCCACCCGGCTGAATCGCTGGCGGTCATCGGACACCAGCTCGGCGAGGCCAGGGAGCAGCTCGCCCGGGAGGTTGTCGACGACCGAGTAGCCGAGATCCTCGAAGAGCTTGGAGGCGGCCGTCTTCCCGGCGCCCGAGAGGCCCGTGATGATGACGACATGGGGCTCGGCCTCGGTCGTCGAACGGCCAGCCCCGGCCAGCGCCTGGGTCGGTGCTCCGGCCTGCTCTGGGTCGTGTTCGCGCGTCATCGCCGGCAGTGTACCGCCCGAGGGCCCGGCGACCGCCTGCGGCGACGAGTGCCCGCCAGCCGGACCGGCCGACGGGGCCCGACCTCCCCTAGCGGCCGGTCCGCGCGATGACGAAGGTCGTGCCCTCGTACAGGGCGTACATCGTCAGGCCCAACGCGAACGGGCTGACCAGGTCACCGCCGGGGGTGATGACCGCCGCGAACAGGGCGATGCCGAGGATCACGTAGCGACGGGCCGAGCGGAGGATCGGCGAGGTCACGATGCCCGCCCTCGACAGCGCGTAGAGGACGATCGGGAACTCCATGACCAGCCCGAAGGCCAGGAACATGGTGGTCACGAAGTCGAAGTACGGGCCGGCCGCGATGTTGGCCACGAGGACGTCGTTCGTGAAGCTCAGGAGGAACGCCGTGGCATACGGCAGGATCACGTAGGCGAGGCCGACCCCGAGGGCGAAGAAGAGAAGAGCGAAGGGGATCCAGGGTCGGACCATCCGTCGCTCCTTCGGGGTCAGGCCGGGCGAGATGAAGGCCCAGCCCTGGTAGAGCAGGATCGGCATCGAGACGATCACCCCGAACACGATCGAGACCTTGAGGAAGATGAAGAAGCCGTCGCCGGGCCCAAGGACCTGGACAGAACCGGTCGGCAGTGGCTCGATCAGGAAAGCGATGATCCGGTCGGCCAGGAGGAAGCCGACCACCGTCCCGATCCCGACGCCCAGCAGGGCGCGAAAGAGCCGGGTGCGCAGCTCACCGAGGTGGTCGACAAGGGACATGACCTTGTCATCGCCGGATGCCTCCGACGGACCGGGCTCCGGTGGTGTCGAGGGGGCCAGCTCCGGCAGCGTGCCGTCGGTCACCAGCTCAGCGTCGGCCATGGCGGATCGGGTGACGACGCGCTCAGGTCCTGGGCTGGCTGAGCTCGTTCGGCTGCGGGCTCTCGCTCAGCTCGTTCGGCTGCGACGACTCAGGGGGCTCGGCGGCGGCCGGGGCGGCTGGCACGGGCTCCGTGGCCGGGGTGGCCGCCGGCGCAGCAGGCTCGGCCGGGGTGGCCGTCTCGACCGGCTGTCCGCCCGCCTCGACCTGGGCAGGTGCCTGGGTCGTGGCCGTCGGCTCGGCCTTCTTCGGCGCGGTATCGATCTTCGTGGACTCCTGGACGTCGGTCGCAGCCTTCCGGAACTCCCGGATGCTCTTGCCGAGGGCCGAGCCGACTTCCGGCAGGCGCCCGGGGCCCAGGATGAGCAGGGCGATGACGAGGACGATGACCAGTTCGAGGGGGCCGACGTTGAACGGCATGCGCTATGAGACCTCGGGGTTGAGGGCCGCTGACTCGGGCGGCCGCCGACGCGCCTACGGTAGCACAGGGAGTCGGAGCGACCAGTCCCGGGCGGCCGCCGCGACGCGTTCGCCAGGGTCCCCTGCGGGGTCGTCCGGGAGTGCCCCCGAGATGCCGCGCGAGACATTGACCAGCAGGCTCCCGCCGGGACGCCGGGACGGCGACCCGGGTGCCGTCGGGCCGGCGTTGAGGACGGGCCCCTCGGACCCACCCTGGGCGCCCACGCCGGGGACCAGGAAGGGCAGCGCGGGAGCCGCTGCCCGGATGGCGGCAAGCTCGGCTGGGGCCGTGGCACCGACAACGAGGCCGACGGTCCCACCCGGTCCCCAACCGGCGACAGCCCTGGCGACGACGAGATGGAGCGGCTCAGCCCCAGGGCCGACCCCATCGCCGACCGCGAGATCCTGCACCTCACCGGCTCCCGGGTTGGACGTCCGACAGAGAACGTAGGCGAACCGATCCGGTCGATCGATGAGTGGACCGATCGCCTCACCACCCAGGTAAGGGTTGACGGTGATGGCGTCCGCGCCAAGGGCGTCGTAGAGGGCCGCCGCCTGGCGCTCCGCTGTGCTGCCGATGTCGGCCCGTTTCGCGTCGGCGATGAACGGGATCGTCGGCGGGACGACGGCCCGGATGCGCTCCAGCACCGCCAGCCCGGCCGAACCGTGAGCCTCGAAGAAGGCCAGGTTCGCCTTGAATGCCGATGCGACGTCGGCGGAAGCTGCGACGATCAGCCTGCTGAACGCCTCGATGCCGGCCAGGTCACGGGAGAAGCCGGCCGGCAGGGCATCGGGGTGAGGATCGAGGCCGACGCACAGGACCGTGCCCACGGCCGCCTGGCGCCGGGCCAGCCGATCGAGGTACGGCGCGGTCATGGGCTCGGCGAGGGCGATGGCGCGACCGACGGCGAGGGCGAGGGAGAGGGCGCCGGGAGCTCGCTCGGCGGGATCCACCAGGTCGGCCGAGACGCCCCGTCCAGGCCGGAGACCTGCGTCAGGTCGATCGTCTCGACGACCTCGAAGGCGGGTCCGGTGCCCTCGACGGTGACCATCCGGAGGTCGACCAGCTGGCCCTCGATGTGGTGGAACGCGATCGCGTCGCCGCGCGGCGACCAGGCCGGCGACCAGGAGTCGCCGTCGTCGGTCACCCGGAGGACCTCGGAGCCGTCACGCGCATCGAGGATCACGACGTCCGTGCCGAAGGACGTCGCCTTCGTCGCAGCGATCCAGAGCCCGTCCGGGGAGTAGGTCGGGGCGAGGTAGCCCGGACCGGTCACCTGGGCGAACTTGGCGTTGGCGGGATCATGGCGCCAGATCGATGGGGCGCCGCGACGGCCATCCCGATCGTTTCGAGCGTAGACGAGGACGGTGCCCCGCGGATGCCAGGATGGGTCCTGGTGCCCGAGTGGTGGCGTCTCCGGCACGTCGGCCCGGGTCAGCCGCCTCGCCTCGAGGTCGAAGAACTGGAGCACGACGTTGCTGCTGGTCGGATCCGGTCCATCGGAGAGGATCGCCAGCTGGTCCGGGTCGGCCGGGTTCGGGGTCGGCTGGCGAAGCCAGTAGAACCAGGTCAGGTCGCCCTTGCTGTACTCGCCGCTGGCGAGCTCCTCGACCGTCTCGCCGTCGGGCGAGATCCGCATCAGCAGCGGATAGCTCATGGTGTAGTAGACCGGGCGGCCGGTCAGCCCCGGCCAGAAGCCGCGGCCCGACTTGGTCCGGATGAAGTAGATCCACTCGCCGTCGGGCGACCAGGCGGGGTCGGAATCGTCCTCGCCCGAGGTGAGCTGGCGGGCGGTCGAGCCGCTCTGGATCCAGAGGCTGCCCTGCTTGACGTAGACGATGCTGCCCGGCACGTCGGCTCGCGGATCCTTGGGGACCACGACGACGTTCGATGGCGCCGGGGTGGCGTCAGGCCCGGGGCCTCCGGCGCCGTTGCCACCCGACCCACCGCCGACGAATGGCAGGTTCCCATTCATCAACCCGAGCGTGAGGACCGCGACGATGACCAGCCCCCCGAACGCGAGCAGGGGCCCGAGCGGCGCGCCTGCAGGGAACAGGCCGTACGGATCGCGCGGGGTCCGGCGCCGGGGCGCGGGGGCGGAGCGTCGCGTCATCGAGGTTCCCCGTGGAGCAGCGCCGCCTCGGCGGCGACCGGCCCTCTCGACGGATCGAGGTGGCTCGCCGTGACGCCCGATCCCCCCGCTGGGCCGACGTCACGGACGTCCAGCTGCAGGGACTCGAACCCCCCGAACGCCCGGCTCGCGAGTCGCGCCACCACGTCGACGCGTTCGCCCTCGATCAGCGATCCCGCCAGATCGGACCGTCCGAAGGCGATCCCATCAAGGACATCCGGGTCGCGGCGCAGGACGAGCTGCGTGTGGCCGCCGTTGGCGGGCCGGACGCGGGAGACTTCGAGGTCGAGGACGACGACGAGCGGCTCCGGGTTGCCCGGCCCGAATGGACCGAGCCGCCGGAGCTCATGGACCAGCGGGTAGTCGACACGACGGGCCGGCAGCGCGAGATCGACGGCCAGGGTCGCGGGCGCCGGTCCGGGCATCGTCGCACCGGCGAGCGCCAGGAACCGGGCCCGGAGCTCGTCCCAGCGGTCGGCGGCGACCTCGAAACCGGCGGCGCCCGAATGGCCACCGTGCCGGATGAGCAGGTCGTCGAGGCTCGCGAGCAGGGCGGCGAGGTCGAATCCCGGACCGCTCCGGCAGGACGCGCGGACGATGGGCCCCTGGTCGCTGCCGACGATCGCCGGACGCCCGGAGTCCTCGGCGAGGCGCGAGGCGACCAGGCCGACCACGCCGACCGGCCACGGGCCCCGGACCATGACCGCCGCCTCACCTGGGTCCCCGGCGATCGCCCGTGCCTCGTCGATCGCCTGGCGGGTGAGCTCCCTGCGGGTGGTGTTGGCAGCCTCGAGCGTATCGGCGTGGGCCGCCGCCTCGTCCGGCGTGTCCGCGAGCAGCAGCCGGGCCGCATCGAGCGCATCGCCGACCCGACCGGCGGCGTTGAGGCGTGGGGCGATGACGAAGCCGACGGCCTCAAGGTCGACGGTCTCCGCCGGTGTCCGAGCGCGCTCGAGCAGCGCCGCGAGGCCGGGCCGCGGCCCGGACCGGATCCGCTCGAGGCCGAGCTGGGCGATCGCTCGGTTCTCGCCGACGAGGGGTGCCATGTCCGAGACGGTACCGATGGTCGCCAGGTCGGCGAGATCGATGGCGGCCTCGGGCCCACCGGGCTCATCGGCCAGGATGAGCTGGGCGACCTTGAAGGCGACCCCGCTGCCGGTCAGGCGACGATCCGGATACGTCGCATCGGTACGGTGCGGGTTGACGACAGCGACGGCCGGCGGCGGTGCTGCGGGCATCCGGTGATGGTCGGTCACCAGCACGTCGATGCCTCGCGCCGACGCCGCCTCGATCTCACGGCCGCTGGTGCTGCCGCAGTCGACGGTGACGATGACGGTCGCACCGAGCGTGGCAGCTGCCTCCACCGCAGCGAGTGAGAGACCGTGACCCTCCCCGGTCCGGTCGGGCACGTACGGGATCGCTTCGACGCCGAGCCGCCCGAGCGCCAGGACCAGGATCGCCAACCCCGTCAGGCCGTCGGCATCGAAGTCGCCGACCACCAGGACCCGCTCGCCGTCTCGTCGCACCCGCCGGACCCGCTCGAGCACCAGGGCCGCGTCCGGCAGGCGGCCCGGGTCGTGAAGGCCGACGCGAGGCTCTGCGAAGAACGAGGCCATCTCATCGGGACCCACGATCCCGCGGCCAGCCAGGACGGTCACGGCGGGCGGGCCGAGGCCGATGGCGGCACCCGCCTCCAGGAGGGCCACCGACGGTGCGGCCTCCGGCAGGACCCAGCGGAAACGAGGTTCGATCACGGGGTCAGCATACGGCGGGGACCTTCACGGCGCCTTCGCCGTGGGCTGGACATCAGGCCGTGGTCGTGCGGACCGGCCGGGACCGCGGGACCCGACCGTGCCGACGGTCCTCCCAGTCCTGCCACTCGACCAGGATCGGGCTGGCCACGAAGATCGAGGAGTAGGTCCCCGAGACGATCCCGATGAGCAGGGCCAGCACGAAGTTGGTGATCGACGGCCCGGCGAAGAGCAGCAGCGACAGCAAGGTCAGGATGACGGTGAAGCTGGTCATCAGGGATCGGCCGAGGGTCTGCAGGACCGAGTGGTTGACGATCTGGGCGAACGGCTCGCCGGCGTGACGGGCGCGATTCTCGCGGACGCGGTCGAAGACGACGATCGTGTCGTGAACGCTGAAGCCGATGACCGTCAGCATCGCGGTCACGAACAGGCCGTCGACCTGGACCCGCAGGAAGGTGCCCAGGATCGCGAAGATCCCGAGGACCACCAGGACGTCGTGGACGAGGGCGATGAGCGCCGAGACGCCGAACTTCACGTCGTGGAAGCGGATGGTGATCCAGAGCAGGATGCCCAGCGAACCGATCGCGATGAGCAGCAGCGCCTGCTGGATCAGATCGGCCGAGACGATCGGACCGATGGTGGTGAGGACCGCCTGCTCGAAGGGGCCGTAGGTGTCCTCGAGGTCGGCCGCGATCTCGCCGAGCTGGCCGCTGGTCGGGATCTGGCCGGCTCCGGGAGCGATCGGCGAAGGGCTGGGCTCGGGAGAGGCCGAGGGGCTGGGCTCGGGAGAGGCCGAGGGACTAGGCGACGCGCTGCCCTGCGGCTCCGCCGCGGCGGACGGCCGCGGCGACGCTCCGGGGGATGGGCTGGGCAGCGGCGTCGGAGCCTCCTGCAGGTCCAGAGGCTCGGTCCGGATGTCGAGGAAGCCCTCGGCGGTCGTGGCCACGGTCGTGCCGGCGAGGCCCCGCTCCAGGAAGACCGCCTTCACGTCGTCGGGGCTGACGGACTCGTCGTCGAAGCGGATGACCCACTGGGTGCCACCCGTGTAGTCGATCGAGAATTGGAGGCCGATCGCACCGCCGGAGATGGGCGTAAGGAGGATGAAGACGAGGCCAGGGATGGTCACCAGGGCCGAGAACAGGAAGAACCAGCGACGCTTGCCGACGATGTCAAACACGGCTGGTCGCCTCTGCGCGCCGGGTCGGGCGGGCGGTCGGCCGGGCCACGAACTCCTCGTCGGACACGCCGTAGTACGAGGCTTTCTGGAAGGTCCGCCGCGAGACAACCCAGCGGAGGACCGTCCGGCTGACCGTGATCGCAGTGAACATCGAGATCAGGACACCGATGATCAGCACCAGGGCGAAGCCGCGGATCACCGAGGTCCCGACGGTGAAGAGGATGGTCGCCGTGATCAGGCTCGACACGTTCGAATCGAAGATCGAGTTCCAGGCCCGGTTGAAGCCGGCCTCCGTCGCGGCGGACAGCGACTTGCCGGCGCGCAGCTCCTCCTTCATCCGCTCGAAGATCAGGATGTTGGCGTCGACCGCCATGCCGACCGAGAGGACGAAGCCGGCGATGCCGGCCAGGGTGAGGGTGACCGGGACGAGCCGGAAGATGGCCAGGACGAGGACCGTGTAGTAGGCCAGCGCCCCGACCGCGACCACGCCCGGGAGCCGGTAGTGGAGGATCATCAGGAGCGCGACCAGGAGGATCCCGACGAGGGCAGCAAGGACCCCCTGCTGAAGGAAGGCGTCGCCGAGGGTCGGGGCGATCGTCTCGTAGGCCGCCTCCTGGACCGGGAACGGCAGTGAGCCGTACCGGAGGACGGTGATGAGGCTGTTGGCTTCGTCGGCCGAGAAGCCCCCGGCGCCGCCGGCAGTGATCTGGCCCTCGCCATTGGTGATCGGGCTCTGGATGACCGGGGCAGAGACGATCGTCCCGTCGAGGACGATGGCGAACTGGTTGCCGACGTTGTTCGAGGTGTACTCGGCGAAGAGCGCGGCGCCCTCGGACTTCAGGGTGAACGAGACTGCCAGGCCACCGAACTGGTCGGTCCCGGCCGCCGCGTTGCTGACCTGATCGCCGGAGAACAGCGGCGGGTACTGCTCGAGATCGATGGCCTGGCCCTGGGCGACCTGGTTGCCGGGCGGGATGGGCACGAACTCGACCCGACCGGTCTGGCCGACGAGGTCGCGGACGATCTGCGGGTTGTCGACGCCAGGCAGCTCGACGACGATCCGGTCGGCGCCCTGGGTCTGGACGACCGGCTCCGCCACGCCGACGGCATTCACCCGCTGCTCCATGATGTCGCGGATGACCGCCATGTCCGACTGGGTCGGGGCCTGACCCTCGACCGGCTGGGCCTGGTAGACGACCCGGAGACCTCCCTCGAGATCGAGGCCGAGCTTCGTCTCGAGCGTCCGGGGACCGCCGTCGGGCCCGCCGAAGGGCACCGTCAGACCCGGCACGAAGCTGAAGACAAGGGCAGCGACGCCCACAAGGACGATCAGGATGGGGATAGCGCGGCGCATCGGGGCGGGATGATACACGCTCGGCGGCGGCACCGCCGACGACGAGGAGACCGGCTCAGGACTCCAGGCCCGCTTTGATCCGGGCCGCCAGGGCCGGCCCGATCCCGGGCACCGCGGCGATCTGCTCGACGGGCGCCTCTCGGACCCGCTTCGCCGACCCGAA
The DNA here is from genome assembly GCA_963707215.1 of uncultured Chloroflexia bacterium. Lineage (GTDB taxonomy): Bacteria > Chloroflexota > Limnocylindria > Limnocylindrales > CSP1-4 > DATHYZ01. Next base: position 69,119 of record CAVPPB010000001.1, read on the forward strand.
GACCCGGAGGAGCGCCTGACGTCGCTTCGGCCCCACCCCTGCGAGCTCATCGAACGCCGATCGCGTGGCCCGCTTCGAGCGGAGCGACCGGTGGTACGTGATGGCGAACCGATGGGCCTCGTCCCGGAGGCGCTGGACGAGGTACAAGGCCGGTGACGTCGCCTCGAGCAGGATCGGCTCGCTGCGCCCCGGCAGGAAGAGCTCCTCGCGCTCCTTGGCCAGGCCGACGACCGGCAGATCGCCGAGCCCGGCCTCCGCCAGGACCGCCGCGGCGGCCCGTACCTGGCCGCGACCGCCGTCGATCACGACGAGATCCGGCATCGCCCAGCGGCGCTCTTCCTCGACCCCCTCCTGGCCCGCCGCGGTCTGACGGAAGCGCCGCCGAAGGATCTCGCGGTGGCTGGCGACGTCGTCGGGGCGATCCGCCACCGAGCGGACCCGGAAGCGTCGGTACTCCGAGCGTGCGGGGCCGTCCCTCCGCGAACACGACCATCGAGCCGACCGTCTCGCGACCCTGGAACGTGCTGATGTCGTAGCACTCGATCCGCATCGGTGGGCCGGGCAGGTCGAGTGCCGTCGCCAGGCCCTCGAGCGCCGCCAGCGTCCGCCCCTCGTCCGCAAGCCAGCGGGCGTGCTCGCGGGCGAGCACCTCGGTGGCGTTCCGCTGGGCCAGCTCGAGGAGCTGACGCTTCTCGCCGCGACGCGGTACCGCCAGGCCGACCGAGGCGCCGCGACGCTCGGCCAGGAACGCCTCGAGTTCGGCCGTCTCCGCCGGCAGGGTCGGCACGAGGATCCGCGGCGGCACCGACGTGGCCCGCGTGTAGTACTGGAGCAGGAACGAACCGAGGACCTCCTCGTCCGAGGCCTCGCGCACCGCGTCGAGAAGGAAGACGTCCCGGCCGACCATCGCCCCGGCCCGGACGACGAAGAGCTGGATCGCCGCCTGGTTGTCCTGGCGAGCAAGCCCGAGGAGGTCGAGCTCGGTCCGGGCGAAGGCGGCCATCTTCTGGGACTCCATCGTCCGCTCGATCGCCCGCACCTTGTCGCGCAGGGCGGCGGCCCGCTCGAACTCCAGGCGCTCCGCAGCCGTCTCCATCTCAGATCGCAGCGCAGCGGCGACCGCTTCCTGGCGGCCCTCCAGGAAGAGCTCGATCTGAGCGATGTCGTCCCGGTAGGCGGCCCGATCGACGGCCTCGATGCAGGGCCCCTGGCAGCGCTTGATGTGGTACAGCAGGCAAGGCCGCTGGAGCGCCCGCTCCCCCTCGACGATCCGGATCGCGCACGTCCGGAATGGGAAGAGCCGTCGGATCAGGTTCATCGCCTCGTCGACCGACGAGGCCGATGCATACGGCCCGAAGTAGCGCGAGCCGTCCTGGATGAGCTTGCGGGTCCGCTCGACCCGCGGGAAATCCTCGGCCGCGGTGATCCGGATGTAGGGGTAGCTCTTGTCGTCCTTGAGGCGGACGTTGAAGCGGGGCTGGTAGCGCTTGATCAGGTTGGCCTCGAGCAGGAGGGCTTCGGAGACCGAGTCGGTGACGGTCCACTCGAGGTCCACCACGCGATCGATGGCGGAGCGGATCCGCTGGCTGTCACCCGGCCCCCGACCGGAGGAGCGCTGCCAGTAGCTGCGGACCCGGCTCCGGAGGCGCTGCGCCTTGCCGACGTACAGGACCGTGCCGCGACCGTCGCGCATGAGATAGACGCCCGGCCGGTCGGGCAGTCGCTTGAGGGTGGCCTGGAGCTCCGGCGTCACGCGCCGATGCTAGGGCACCGTTCCGCCCTCCGTCGCGGACCGCCGGTTCGCGGGCCGTCGCATCCGTCAGCGATCGGCCCGGGCGCCTCCCCCCGCCAAGGACGCGGAGTCGACCAGCCCGAACCCGCCCACCACGCGTCCGTCCAGGCGGACGTCGACCCGGAGACAGCCGGCGAGACCGGCCGTCCGGAGGTTGGCCGTCCAGCGGCCACCGGACAGCGCCAGCGAGGCCGGAGCCGATCGGGCCACCCCGGGGGAGCAGTCGCCGGGGACGAGGTCCACCCTCCCCTGCCGGATCGGCTGGCCCGCGCGCTCGAGATGGACCTTGACCGGCAGCGTCCGGGCCCCTGGCAGGATCACCCCGGTACCGAGCCTGATCGGTGCCTCGAACCTGACCGTGACAGGCGTCTCGTACTGGACGGTCACGGTGAACCCGCCGGTCACGAGATGCCCGGCGCTGTCCTCGGTCGAGCAGTCGACCTCTGTCGTGCCCACCGGGAACCAGGATCCACTCGGCGGCGAGCAGGTGACCGACGGACCCGGATCGTCCTCGGCGTCGGCCGCGGCGACGGCGAACTCGATGAAGGCACCCGCCGGGTCGGTCGTCAGGACGGTGAGGTCCTCCGGCAGGTGGAGGGTCGGCGGCTCGTCGGCACCGACCGAGAGGCGCAGGCGCACCTCGAGGAGGCTGGAGATGCCGGCGAGGGGCGACGGGGAGGTCGCCCGGAAGAGGATGACGTACTCGTACGGGCCGCCGACAGCCGACGGAGCCGTCAGGGTCACGGTCGCGGGGGGGACGGCTGCGGTCTCGGCCGGGCTCGAGCAGGGCACGCCATCGGCCGGCCAGCTCGACGGTGGGCTGAAGGAGGTCCCAGCGACGACCGCGGCACCGCCCGTCGGGACCGTGACCCCGCCGAAGGGGGACAGGCTCACGACCTGGCCCTGGTCCAGGTGCGAGGTCCCGGAGCAGGTCAGGCGGAAGGCCACCGGCGCGATGAGCTGCGCGCCGGGCGCGACGCTGCCCAGGTCCACCAACTCCTGAGGGCCGGGATCGAGGGCGTCGCCGTCGGCGACGAGCGTGTCCGCTGCGGCCACCCCGGCCATGATGAGCGATGCCGCGACGGCCAGCCCGACTGCGCGACGCAAGGCCCGTGAGCGCATGACGACCGACTCCTCCCCCGAACCCCCGGCGACGTGGTCCGGTCGATCGTCAGGTGGCGGCGCGCGGGCGTCGATGGGCCGATGGGGTCGCTCGGTGCGCGAGCGCGCCGCCCGTCCGTACCGGTGCGCCGACGCACGACGGCCGGCCCGCCCGGGCCGGCCGTCGTGGCGTGTGGAGCTGGGCCTAGAGGCGGACGATCCTGCCCTCGCCCCCGAACGGGTAGTCCGCTGCGCTCACGACGCCGCCGAGTCCCGCCTCCAGGAAGGCGGCCAGGGCCTGCTGGTAGGTGAAGCCGACGACCTCGAACGGCAGGCCCCGGAACGGGTACTGATCCCCGCCGCGGGCCAGGAAGTCGATCGTCGCCACGTCGATCGGATCGCCGGGCACGACCGCCCCGCCGGTCACGATGACGGTGCCATCGTCGAGCTGGACCTCCCGGACCCGGTCACCGGCCTGGGTGACGTTGCCGTCCAGGTCCAAGAGCTGCGGCGTCCCGGTCGGGTCGTACTGGACCGCGAAGCCGGCGATCTGGGCGAAGCGCCCGTCGACGAACTCCACGCGCGAGTAGGCGTTCTCCAGGATCTCCTTGAACTGCTCGCGTGGGACGTCCTCGACGATCGCGACGAAGTTCGGGAACGGCACCATCGAGAAGGTGTCGAGCTCGGTCAATGGTCCGGCCGGGATGATGTTGTTGTTCCGGATGCCGCCACCGTTCTGGAGCGCGACCTGCGGCGCGTCGACGCCGTAGTCGGGAGCGACCTCGGTGGCCTGCCAGAGCAACGAATCGGCGATCAGGTCGCCCTCGTTCGTCTCGGCGACCCGGACGCCGGCATCACCGGCCGCGCGGCGCCCGTCGAGATCGACCTCCGAGGTGGCGACGACGGTGGCAGCCAGCTCCTCGAGGCCGGCCGCAACGGGATCGACCACCATGGCCTGCATCGTCGGATCGGGCAGCACCGCATCGTCGCAGGGCATCGTGCCGCTGCAGTCGCCGGAGGCGACGCGGACGGGGCCGCTCCGATCCTGCTCGATCATGAGGACCTGGCCGTCCTGGTCGAAGCCGACGACCAGCTGGCCGACGTACTTGTACTCGCCCGACGTCGTGACGACCGGGACCATGTCGCCATCCATGTCGGTGGCCATCATCGGGTAGCTGCCGTAGACGGAGCCCTCATCGCCAGGGATGAGGAGGTCGTCGCCGTCGGCCAGGAGCTCGTCACCGCCCCCGGCGATGATCACGTCGAGGCCGTCGACCATCCCGGCCAGGTCGACCTCATTCTCGATGCTCTGCAGGTGGCTGCTCAGGATGATCATCTCGACGCCCATTCCCTGGAGGTGATCGACCTGGGCCTGGACGATGGCGGCGAGATCGTCCGAGACCTCCACGTTTCGCGGCGACGAGATGAAGGGCAGATTCGGGGTCTCGAGTCCGATGACACCGATCAGCTCACCGCGCTCCCTGATGACCGTCGCAGGCATGATCACGCCGGCATCGACGTAGGCCTGGAGACGAGGCTCGCCGCTGAAGTCGAGGTTGGCGCTCACATACGTCGGCGGGACCGCGTAGCCGTCGATGAAGTCGGCCAGGACGTCCGGCCCGAAGTCGAAGTCGTGGTTGCCGAGGTTGACCGCGTCGTAGCCGATGAGCTCCATCGCGATCGTGTCGTAGAACGGCACGCCGTGCTCGAGCCCGACGTTGAACTCGGGTCCGGCGAGGAAGTTGTCGCCGGACGAGATCATGACGACGCCGCGCTTGGCGCCGCGCTGCGGCCACGGGCCGTTCGTGGCATCCCAGCGCAGCTCATCGACGACCGTCTTGAAGCGCGCGGCACCGCCGAAGTCCTCGAGGCCGGGCCCGGCGTCGAGGACCTGGGACTCACCATCGTTGTTGTGCAGGATCGTCAGCCACAGAGCCACCTTGGGCTCCGCCGCGGCGGCCGGACCGGCGAGCGCCCCGACGAGCAGGGCGACCGAGGCGAGCAGGGCGATGATCCGGGAGTGGAGAGCCGATCCGCCGATCGGCCCCGAGCGTGTCGACATGGCGACCTCCGCGTGGGCACGGGCACAGGACGTGCGGGACGCTGGGGCCTCGATTCTACCGCCCGAGTCTTGTCCGGAGGCCCTTCGGCCCGGTCAGCGCGCCGCGACCGAGCCGATGCGGTGCGCCGACGCACCGCCGAACGACCGACCCGGGTCGCGCGATAGGCCGCCGATGAGGCGACCTCGTCACGATCGACCGCATGACCATCCCTGCCGGCCTGCCACCGACGGTCCGGGACCGACTCGGGTCGCTGGCCCCGGATCAGCGGGTGGCGGCCATGGCGCCGCCCGGGCCGGTCCTCTGCGTCGCCCCGGCCGGATCGGGCAAGACGACGACCATCGTCGCCCGGGTCGCCTGGCGGGTCGCCAGTGGCGCGGACCCGGCGTCCATCACGGCGATCGCCTTCAACCGCCGCGCGGCGGTCGAGCTCGGTGAGCGTCTCGATGGGGCCCTGGCCCCGCTCGGCTGCGCAGCGGGAGCCGTCAGGGTGCGGACCTTCCATGCGCTGGGCCTCGAGATCCTCCGCGACGCGGGGCGCGACGTCCGCGTCGTCGATCGTGCCGCCATCCTCCGACGCCTCCGGCCGACGGCGACCGCCGACGAGCTCGCCCGGCTCGACACAGCGATCTCACGGCTCAAGGTCGAGCTGGGCGTCACCCTGTCCGACGTGGTCACCGATGAGGACCCGGGCGACCTCGGCCGCGCCTACGTCGAGTACCAGGCCACGCTGGATGCGCTCGAGGTCGTCGACTTCGACGACCTGATCACCGAGGCTGGGCGGGCGCTCCAGACCGCACCCGATCTGCTCCGGCGGTGGCACGCGCGCTGCGCCGACCTGCTCGTTGACGAGGTCCAGGACCTCGACCGCGCCCAGCTGGAGCTGGCGAGATCGCTCGCCGGGGACCGCGGGAACATGTTCCTCGTCGGCGACGACGACCAGTCGATCTACGGCTGGCGGCTGGCAGACGTCCGCCGGCTCCTCGAGGTCGCGGCCGCTACTCCGGGCCTGGTCCGGGTCGACCTCGAGGTGAACTACCGCTGTCCGGCGCCGGTCGTCGAGCGAGCGGCCCGCCTCGTCGAACGGAACCGGGAGCGACTCGCGAAGCGGATCCGGCCGCGGTCCGGTGCGGTCGGCTGGCTTGCGCTCGTCGCGGACGGTCGTCCGGATCCCCTCCGACTCGGCGCCGTCCTGAGACAGCTCCCGACGGCTGGCGGTACCCAGGCGTTCCTGGCCCGTACGAACCGCGAGCTGCTGCCGGCCATCGTGACGGCCGTCGCCATGGAGCGACCGTTTCGCTGCGAGATCGCCCTGCCGATCGAGGATGACTGGGTCGACGAGGTCATCGCGGGCCTCCGGACCGAGGCGTCGGTCGGGCCCCTGCTCCCACGGATCGACCGCGTTGCCCACCGGCTCCTCCAGGAGGCCGGGGAGGGGCCGCTGGCCGAGCCGGCCGATGACGATCGCAAGTGCTCTGGCGACGACCTCGACGCTGCGCCGCCGCCGCTCCATTCCCGCGAGGCGATCGGCCGATCGATCCTGGGCTGGGCCGCGGGCCTCTCTGACGTCGACGCACTCGCCGGATCGGTCGCCCGGATGCGGGCGCGACTCACCGCTCTCCGCCGCCCGGATGCGGCCCTCGTCCTCTCGACGGCCCATGCCACGAAGGGCCTCGAGTTCGACGACGTCATCGTGATCATGGACGAGGGTCGGTTTCCGTCGCCCCGCGCGATCGCCGGCTCGCTCGAGCCGGCTCGGGCGCTGGAGGAGGAGCGGCGTCTCGCCTACGTGGCGTGGACCCGCGCCCGGCGGTCGCTCACCCTCGTGTACGACCCCTTGAGCCCGTCCTCGTTCCTGGCCGAGGCCTTCACCCCCGGCGAGCTCGGGATCCCGGTCGACGAACTCGCCCGAGGGCCGCCCGACCGCTCCCGCGGGTGCCCCACGGCGTCCCGGATACGTCACGGAACCGACTCGGGCGCGTCACCGATGAGCCATCGCCCGGTCATCCGAGGTCGTCACCGTGGGGCCCATGCCCGGCCGGACCGCCGGGACGGCGCAGGGCCCGCCCGAGCTGGCCTATCCAAGGAGGGATCGCGATGATGCGACGACTCGGCCTGGCGCTCTCCGGGGCGCTCCTCATCTCCGCTTTCGCCGTCGGGACGACGGCCGCCGGAGGCCCGCCGCATGTCGGCTTCTACGTCGACGGTGCGCTCTACCGGACCATCGGCACGCCGACCGACTTCTCGGGCACCGGCGCACCGGCCCACTCCTTCGACCGGATCTTCGCGCTGGGCGACGGCCTGACGAACGTCGCCGAGGCCAAGCCCGGCGATCGTGACTTCAACGGAGGCCGCTGGATGGTCATCCCGGTCGACTGGGCGGGCTACACCCCCACGCAGCTGACCTCGGCCGACGACCTGATCGCCCTCGAGGCCGCGGGCATGATCTCGTTCGGTGACCCGGTCAAGTACTTCGAGTGCCCGGTGATCCCGCTGCCCGGCAACCAGCGCTGACATCGCCCAGGACCACCTTGCGTGGTCCCGGACGTCCCCACTGCGGGCCCGGCCGACCGGCCGGGCCCGCTAGCATGCCCAGATGGCCAGACCACTCCCCTCCCTCGGTCCCCGCGGCGAGGGCTGGGTCGCGCTCCAGGTGGTCCTTCTCGTCGTCATCGCCTGGGCGGGCACGACCGGTCCCGCCTGGGATGGAGCCATCAGGATGGCGACCTCCGCCCTCGGGGCCGTGCTCCTGGCCGCGGGTGGGATCCTCGCCCTGCGCGGCCTCGTCGACCTCCGCGAGAACCTCACCCCGCTCCCCCACCCCCGGGCGAACGGTCGGCTCATCGCCCACGGCGCCTATCGGCTGGCGCGCCACCCCATCTACGGTGGCATCGTCATCGGCGCGCTCGGCTGGGGCCTGCTGACGGCCGCCCCGCTCGCGCTGGCCATGGCCGGGATCCTGATTGCCTTCTTCGACCTGAAGTCCCGGCGCGAGGAAGCCTGGCTCCTCGATCACTACCCGGGCTACGCGGAGTACCGGGCGACGACGCGTCGCCTCATCCCCTGGCTCTACTGAGCCGACGGGCGGGCCGCCTCCCGGGCCAGGAGCCGCAGTAGCTGGTCGACGGCATCGCGGAGGGGACCGGTGACCTCCGGCTCGAGGATCTCGAGGATGGAATCCTTCGGCCCGATGGCGGCACGGGTCCGCAGGGCGACGGCCCGCAGCTCCCCGATCGGGGCGTCGCGCAGCCCATCGGGGATCGGCTCGAGGTAGCGCTCCCACCGTCCGGCGCCGATCGCCCGGCAGGCGACGATCGTCCGGTCGACCGCCCTGGCCGCTTCGAGGGCCGCCGCGTCGATCTCCGGGCGCTCGTGGCGCGACGGACCGACGGTCGCCCGTCGGCCGCCGGTCGACGGGCTCACGGTGCGACCCTCATGCGTCGCGGGCACCTCCCGGCTGGTCGGGCGACTCGGCGCGCCGGACGATCTGCAGCGGCAATCGCTTGCGCTCCGAACCGTTGACCAGGATCCGGACCGAGTAGTCGCCCGGCGTCGGGAAGGTCACGTTCCAGAGGTCGATCGAGAACGTCAGCAGGGTGTCCCGACCGTCCTGGCTGGCCATGCGCGACGATCGAGCCGGTCGCGCCGGTGACCTCGCGGCCGTCCGGATCGAGGAGGACGAACCGGATCGCGTGTTCGTGATCCAGCTCGCTGGCGGTGACGATCAGGCCCACGACCAGGCACAGGTGCGGCTGGTGGAGCGGGAACGTCGGACCGCCGATCCGGTTGATCCCGCCGCCGAGGACGTGGAACTTCTGGCCGGGTACCGTCTCGGCGGCGTCGGCCAGGAAGGCGAAGTCGATCTCGGGCATGGCAGCATGGTACGCCGCCCCGACGATGGGTCGTCGGGGGCCACTCGGGCCCCCCGGACGCCGGCGCGCCCTCAGGACGGGCCGCTCGACTCCCACTCGTCGCGGAGGATGGCCATCCGAAGCACGTCGTGGAACGTCGCCGGCCGAGTACATCGCCCGTCGAAGCGTCCCTTCGTGGACGAAGCCGACCTTCTCGTACGAGCGGATGGCCGGGTCGTTCTGGGCGACGACATCAAGCCAGATGCGCTCGAGGCGGAGCTCTTCGAAGCCCAGGTCCAGGATCGCCCGCATCGCATCGGTCCCCAGACCCTCGCCGCGAGCCTCGCCGAGGGCGATGCCGACCTGGGCCGACCCGTTGGGCTGGTCGATGTCCCCGAGCGCGACGGTGCCGATCGGTCGATCGTCCTGGCGCCGGCAGACCACGAAGTACCACATCTCGCGTGCCGTGACGCTCGAGCATCTGATCGAACCAGCGCTTCTCCTTGGCGAGCGAGAGCGGTGAGCGCGTCGCAAGGAAGCGAGCCGTCTCCGCGTCGCTGAGCCAGCGGACGAACCTGGGGATGTCGTCACGCTCGGCGGGTCGCAGGTAGACGCCACCGCTCGCGAGCATCGGGCGCTCGGGCGGCGCCCCCTCGACTACAGGCTCCTCGGCGGCCATGCCGTTCCCTCCTTCCGCCTGGCGACGGCCTATCGTGACGCCGTCGCCCTCGCTCGCTTCCGGGTCGAGCCCACCGCCTCGGGTCGCTTCGTCCGGCCGTTGCCGTCCGACCGTGCGGCCCGGCCGGCCGCCTCGGCGAACGAGACGTCCGAGAGCGGGACGAGCGGCTCGCCACGGAGCACCCTCGCCAGGTACTCGCCGGTCGCCGAACCCGCCGTCGCGGCGACCACCTCGGGCGTGCCCTGGGCCACGATCTCGCCGCCCCGGTGGCCGCCTTCCGGTCCCAGGTCGACGATCCAGTCGGCGGTCTTGATGACGTCGAGGTTGTGCTCGATGACCAGGACCGTGTTACCAGCGTCGACGAGGCGATGGAGGACGTGGAGGAGCTTGTCGACGTCGGCGAAGTGGAGGCCGGTCGTCGGCTCGTCGAGGACGTAGAGGGTCCGCCCGGTCGCCCGCCGCGACAGCTCGGTCGACAGCTTGACCCGCTGGGCCTCGCCGCCGGACAGCGTCGTCGCCGGCTGGCCCAGGTGGATGTAGCCGAGACCCACGTCGTTGAGGGTCTGGAGCCGGCCAGCGACCTTGGGGACCGGCGCGAAGAACTCGAGCGCTTCCTCGACGGTCATCTCGAGGACGTCGGCGATCGAGCGGCCCTTGTAGTGGATCTCGAGGGCCTCGCGGTTGTAGCGTTTGCCGTGGCAGACCTCGCACGGCACGTAGACGTCGGGCAGGAACTGCATCTCGATCTTGAGGATGCCGTCGCCCTTGCACTGCTCGCAGCGGCCGCCCTTGACGTTGAAGCTGAAGCGGCCGGGGCCGTAGCCGCGGACACGGGCCTCGGGCACCCCGGCGAAGAGTTCCCGGATCGGCCCGAAGAGGCCGGTGTAGGTCGCCGGGTTCGAGCGCGGCGTCCGGCCGATCGGGCTCTGGTCGATCTCGATGACCTTGTCGACGTGCTCGACGCCGTCGAGCCCGTCGTGCGCGCCCGGCGCATCCCGTGACCCACTGAGCTCGCGGGCCAGGGCCCGGTAGAGGACCTCGGTCACGAGGGTGCTCTTGCCCGAGCCCGAGACGCCGGTGACGGCGACGAAGGAGCCCAGGGGGATCGGGACGTCGATGCCCTTGAGGTTGTGCTCGCGGGCTCCCCGGACCACGAGGTGGCTGCCGCTGCCGGGGCGCCGGACGGGCCGGACCGGCACGGCCAGGTCGCCCCGCAGGTAGGCCCCGGTGATCGAGCGCGGCTCGGCGAGGATCTCCTCGAGCGGCCCATTGGCGATGATCTCGCCGCCGTGCTCGCCGGCTCCCGGGCCGATGTCGACCACCCAGTCGGCGGTCCGGATGGTCTCCTCGTCGTGCTCGACGACGAGGACCGTGTTGCCGAGGTCGCGCAGGCGGGTCAGGGTGGCGATGAGCTTGGCGTTGTCGCGCTGGTGGAGCCCGATCGAGGGCTCGTCGAGGATGTACAGAACGCCCATGAGCGAGGTGCCGATCTGGGTCGCCAGGCGGATCCGCTGGGCCTCGCCGCCCGAGAGCGTGACGCTGGTCCGGTCGATCGTCAGGTAGTCGAGGCCGACGTCGACCAGGAACCCCAGCCGGGCGATCAGCTCCTTCCGGACCTGGACGGCGATGGTCCGCTCCCGCTCGGTCAGGTGGTCCGGCAGGGCCGTCACCCAGGCCAGGGCCTCGGTCACCGCCATCGTCGAGACATCCCAGATGCTCTTCCCGTCGACGGTGACGGCCAGGGCCTCGGGGCGCAGGCGTTGACCCGCGCAGGTCTGGCACGGCCGGACGACCATGTACTTCTCGATCTCGGTCCGGATGTAGTCCGAGTCGGTCTCCCGGTAGCGCCGCTCGAGGTTCGTGACGACGCCCTCGAAGGTCGCCTGGTAGCTGTTCTCGCCCCGCTCGTGGCGGTAGCGGACGACGACCTTCTCCTCCTTCGGCGACCGCAGGAGGTGCTCCAGGGCCCGGGGCGGGAGGTCGCGGACCGGCGCCTCGAAGTCCCAGCCGTGAGCGCGGCAGACGGCCTCGAGGATCTTGAGTCGCCACGACGCCTCGGCCGGCATCTTCGACCATGGCACCAGGGCCCCCTTGGCCAGGCTCTTCGAGCGGTCCGGGATGACCAGGTCGGCGTCGACCTCGAGGCGGGTCCCCAGGCCGGTGCACGTCGGACAGGCCCCGTGGGGGGAGTTGAACGAGAAGCTCCGCGGCTCGAGCTCGTCCATCGTGAAGCCGTCGTACGGACAGGTGAAGCGCTCCGAGTAGCGGCGCTCCTCGAAGGTCGGCGCCTCGTCCTCGCGCGGGGCCGGCGCCACGATGACGATGCCCTCGCCGAGTCGCAGGGCCGTCTCGACGGAGTCGGCCAGGCGGGCCGCGTCCGGGTCGGGGATCGTCACGCCGGTCGCCGGGTCGATCGGGCGGCCGAGGCCATCGCGCTCCCAGCCCTCGGGCGCCTCGGCGCGTCGGACGACGTAGCGGTCGACGACGACCTCGATCGAGTGGCGCTTGTACTTCTCGAGCGTCGGGGCGTCGGCCAGGTCGACCATGACGCCGTCGACGCGTACCCGGACGAAGCCCTGTCGCCGGGCAGCCTCGAAGACCCGGTCGCCCTCGGTCTTGCGGTCCTTGACGAGCGGCCCCAGGACCAGGAGCCGGGTCCCTTCCGGCAGGGTCAGGACCTGGTCGACGATCTGCTGGACGGTCTGGCGCTGGATCTCGTGACCGGCCGGACAGTGGGGCCGACCGACGCGGGCGAAGAGCAGGCGCAGGTGGTCGTAGATCTCGGTGACCGTCCCGACGGTCGAGCGAGGGTTCCGGCTGGCGCCCTTCTGGTCGATGGAGATGGCCGGCGAGAGGCCGTCGATCTGGTCGACGTCCGGCTTCTCCATCTGGCCGAGGAACTGGCGGGCGTAGGCCGACAGGCTCTCGACGTAGCGCCGCTGCCCCTCCGCGTAGATGGTGTCGAAGGCGAGCGAACTCTTGCCGCTCCCCGACAGGCCGGTGATGACGACCAGCCGGTCGCGCGGGAAGGCGACGTCGACGTCCTTGAGGTTGTGTTCGCGCGCACCGCGCACGACGATCCGGTCGGAGGGCACGAACGCATTCTACGCCGCCGACGGCCTATCGCACACCTGTTCTATTCCACGGGCCCGCACCCAGCGGAGTGGCGCGGGCGACGCCGTCACCGGGCGATGGGCGGTCCGGCCTCCACGCGGGCGAGCAGCTCGTCGACCGGGCCGCGCATCCCGGACAGGCTCTCGAGCCACCAGGTGGCGCCGGCCGCCTCGTAGCCGGCGGCGAGATCGGCGCCCTGTCGCCCTGCCTCGGAGAAGGCGAAGACCGCGACATCGAACGGCGCGCCCGCTCGACCGAGTCGCTCCCGCTCGGCATCGACGTCGGCGGCCATCCGGGCGAGCCCATCGGCGGGCAGGTCGATCGCCGAGCCGTCCTCGGTCACCGCGACGGCGATCCAGCCGTCGAGCCGGGCGGCCCGCCGGAGAGCGGCCGGCCGCATGCCGCCGAACCAGAGCGGCGGCCGTGGCTGCTGGATCGGCCGGGGTCCGACCGCGACGCCGTCGATGCGATAGGCGGGCCCCTCGTGGGTCACAGTCTCGCCGCGGAGGAAGGCGTCGACGAGACCGATGCCCTCGTCCATGGCCGCCAGCCGGGCCGACCGGTCGAACGACTCGCCGAAGGCCGTGAAGTCCTCGGGGTCGCCGCCGGCGCCGACCCCCAGGACCAGCCTCCCGCCGCTCAGACGATCGAGGGTCGCCGCCGCCTGGGCGACCAGGTGGGGACGGCGGCGGGGCAGGGCGACGACCGACAGGATCAGGGCGATCCGCTCGGTGGCGGACGCCACGGCGGCCAGCGCGACGAACGGGTCCGGCGCGACCGTGCCCATCGAGACCCCGGTCGAATCCCAGGTGCTGAGGCCGTCCCAGCCGCTGGCCTCGGCGACCCGGGCGAGCCGTACGATCGTCACTGGGTCGGACAGCTCGTCGCCGAGCGGGGCGATGTCGATGGCGTAGCGCATCGGCTCAGTAGCCTCGCGGACGCCGACGCTGCGAGGGTCGCTGGCCGGTCCGCTTGCGGACGTTCGGAGTGACCGTGCGATCCCAGGTGGGCCGGTCGAGCCAGCGCGCCTGCCAGCCGGCATCGTCACCCTCGTGCTCGTCGCGGATGCCGGGCAGCCAGTCGGACGCAGTGGCGGCGAGCGCGTCGTCTCCGTCCGCCCCGGCCTCGACGGCCGGCGCGACCGTCACGGCGGTGACCTCGAGGACCCGCTCCTGGGCCGGTCGGCCGCATCCCGCCCGGTGCGCTCCGTGTCCCCGCGGCTGCCGCCCCGTCCCGCGGCTCGCTCGGCGGCCCGACCGACGATGACCGACTGGTCCTGCTCGAGGACCCGCAGCCGGACCTGCTGGATCTCGTCGCGCAGGGCGGCGGCCCGCTCGAACTCGAGCTGCTTGGCGGCAGCCCGCATCTCGGCCTCCATCTGCGCGAGCAGCTTCTCGATGGCGGCCTCGTTCTCCTGGCTCAGCGCCCGGGCGACGAGCTCCTCGCGCTCGGACGTGTAGACGATCGTCGATCTCGGCCACCGAGCGGAGCCGCTCGTTCAGGTCATGGATGTCCTTGACGATCGTGGCCGGCTCGATGCCGTGCTCCTCGTTGTAGCGCTCCTGGACCGACCGGCGCCGGTTCGTCTCGTCGATGGCGGCCTGCATCGACATCGGTCATCCGGTCGGCGTACATGACGACCTCGCCGCCGACGTTCCGGGCAGCTCGGCCGATCATCTGGATGAGCGACCAGGCCGAGCGCAGGAAGCCCTCCTTGTCGGCGTCGAGGATGGCGACGAGGGTGACCTCGGGCAGGTCGATCCCCTCGCGGAGGAGGTTGATGCCGACGATGACGTCGTAGATGCCCAGGCGGAGGTCGCGCAGGATCGCGACCCGCTCCAGCGTGTCGACCTCGCTGTGGAGGTAGCTGGACCTTGACCCCGAGCTCGTGGAGGTAGTCGGCCAGGTCCTCGGCCATCTTCTTGGTGAGGGTCGTGACGAGGGCCCGCTCGCCGCGGTCGACCCGGACCTTGATCTCCTCGAGCAGGTCGTCGATCTGGCCCTCCGTCGGCCGCACGCTGGACGACCGGGTCGACGATGCCGGTCGGGCGGATGAGCTGCTCGACGACCGCTCGGAGCGCTCCAGCTCGTACGGACCTGGGGTCGCGCTCATGAAGACGACCTGGTTGACCGTCGCCTCGAACTCCTCGAAGGTGAGCGGCCGGTTGTCGAGGGCCGACGGCAGGCGGAACCCGAAGTCGACGAGGATCTCCTTGCGGGTCCGGTCGTTCTTGTACATGCCCACGACCTGGGGGACGGTCATGTGGCTCTCGTCGACGACGAGCAGCCAGTCCGGCGGGAAGTAGTCGAGCAGCGTCCAGGGCCGGCTGCCGGCCTCGCGTCGGGCGAGGTGGCGCGAGTAGTTCTCGATCCCCGAGCAGAAGCCGAGCTCGCGCATCATCTCGAGGTCGAACGTGGTCCGCTGCCGCAGGCGGGCCGCTTCGAGCACCCGGCCCTCCGCCTCGAGCCGAGCCGACCCGCTCCTCCATCTCGACTTCGATGTCGACGATCGCTGCGCCATGAGCTTGTCGGCGGGCGTGACGAAGTGGGTGGCCGGATAGACGTTGACCTCCTTGCGCTCGGCGAGGAGCTCGCCGGTCAGTGGGTCGAGCTCGGTGATCCGCTCGACCTCGTCGCCGAAGAACTCGACCCGGACGAGGACCTCCTCCGAGGCCGGCTGGAGCTCGAGGGTGTCGCCGCGGACCCGGAAGCGCGACGCGAGCAGGGCCTGGTCGTTGCGCTGGTACTGGAGGTCGACGAGATGCCGCAGGACGGCGTCCCGTCGGTACTGGCCGCCGACCCGGAGCCGGAGCACGGTCGCCCCGTAGTCGACCGGGGCGCCGAGCCCGTAGATGCAGCGACACCGAGGCCACGATGATGACGTCGCGCCGCTCGAACAGCGCGTGCGTGGCGGCGTGGCGCAGGCGGTCGATCTCGTCGTTGCGGCTCGAGTCCTTCTCGATGTAGGTGTCGTCCGGGGCAGGTAGGCCTCGGGCTGGTAGTAGTCGAAGTAGCTGACGAAGTACTCGACGGCGTTGTCCGGGAAGAACTCCCGGAACTCCGCGTACAGCTGGGCTGCCAGCGTCTTGTTGTGGGCCAGCACGAGGGTCGGCCGGTCATGGCGGGCGATGACCTCGGCGATCGTGTAGGTCTTGCCGGTGCCCGGTCGCCCCCAGGAGGAGTCTGGGCTCGGAGCCCGCGGGCAAGCCCGTCCGAGAGGCGGTCGATCGCCGGGGCTGGTCGCCGGTCGGGTCGAACGGAGCGACGAGCTGGAAGCCGGGCACGGCCGGAGGATAGCACCGGCGCACGACCGGGTCGAACACCTGTTCGATGGCATGAGGACCGGACCGGTGACCGGATGGCGGGTCCAGGGTGGGACGACCGGGTCATACCCGACCCGTCGCGGCGTGTCGAGGATGGGCGGGACAGGGAAGCCAGCCCGGAGGTCGGTCGCGCCCGCATGCGCCTCGTCGGTCGTCCATCGTCGCCCAGCGCTCGCGGTGCGGCCACGCACCGCGAAGGGGCCCGCGGTCAGAGCCTCGTCGAGTTCGCCCTGATCGTCACGCCGCTCTTCCTGCTGCTCCTCGCGGTCGTCCAGTTCGGCTTCATCTTCAACGCCTACGTCACGCTGACCAACGCGGCCCGGGAGGCCGCGAGGACGGGCACGATCGTCGTCTACGACCGGAACCTCTCGAAGGCCGCCAACGACCTGGTCCGCCACGAGGCCGTCCGCGACACGCTCGTCGGCTCGATGAACCTGCTGGGGACGAGCAGCCCACAGCTCGTCAACGGGTCGACCTGGACCCAGAGCGGGTCGACCTACACGAACGGCGACATCGTCATCTCCTACGAGCTCCCGGGCGGCATGCTCGAGAGCGACCCGCGGACCGGCCAGCGGCTGACCGTTCGGGCGACCTACCACCTCGACCTGATCGTCCCACTCATCTCGAACCTGCTGCCGAAGGACCTCGGCGGGCGCCTGGCGCTCCCGGCCGAGGTCACGATGGTCATCAACTGATGGCTACGCGCGGCAGCGGTCCGCGGGGTCAGGTCCTCGTCATCTTCGCCTTCGCCCTGGTGGGGCTGTTCGCGGCAGCCGGCATCGCCTTCGACATCGGGCGCTTCTACGCCGAGCAGCGCTTCCTCCAGAACGCCGCCGACGCGGCGGCGCTGGCGGCTGCCAACGCGCTGATCCGCGGCGAGACCGTGACCTGCGCCGATGCGGAGGCACGGGCCGTCCTGGCCCGCAACTTCCGACGAGCCCGAACGCCAGCAGCCCGGCCCTGCCGCCGACCAGTCCCGTCTATCGTCCGGCAATGCGGGCGTCGCGACCGAGCTCGTCAACGGCATCCTCATCACCGGGTGCGGAGGTGCGGGTCGCCGTGCAGAGCACGTCCCCTACACCTTCGGGCGGATCGTCGGTCTCGTGGACAACACGATGATGGCCCGGGCCCGAACGCGAACCGACGGCGACCTGCTGCCGATCGCGGTCCGCCGCTTCGTCAACATGCCGGGTCCCAACTCGGGCGCGTCTGCCCCCTGTCCCGCGAACCCGAACCACTTCGTCGACTTCTTCGCCACCGCGAACACCGCCTGCCTCGGGACGGATACCGATGGTGCGCTGCGAACGACGCCATCGCCTGGTTCGCCGTTCGACTCCACGACCCCGGGCAGCGACCCGACCAGCCACGGTCCGGTCATGACGATCCTGGGCCAGGGCGCTCAGCCGAGCAACGGCGCCGACTTCCGGGGGTTCGTCGCCCTCGACATCCGCAACTTCTCGACGAGCACCTCCCAGCTCTACTACAACGGCGTCACCTCCGGTACCGGCCGCAACCAGCTCAAGGACATGGAGTCGGGCTGGATCCGGACCGGCTACCCGGGCCCGGCCTTCCCGCCGGCCATGACCCCACCAGACCCCAACGACCAGGTAGCCGTCATCAGCGGCAACGACACCGGCATCGCGATCGATGCCATGGCCGACCGCTACGTGCCGGGCGACGAGATCCTCGTCGCCGTCTACCCGGGCGTGGTCATGCAGATCCCCGACTTCTCGATCAGCCCGCCGGCAACGATCGACCTGCCCACCACCGGCACGGTCGGCGATGCCGGGACGTTCCGAGTGTCCCGCAACCAGGCCTTCAGCGGCACGGTCGCCCTCAGCACCGTCGCCGACCTCCTCGACCCCGCCCATCCGATGGTCACCGGAGCGATGGACCCGGTGACGCCGATCGACTACGACCCGTCGCTCGTCACCCCGTCGATCGGGTCAGGGACGCCGGTGGGAATGGAAGACGTCACGACCACGGGAGCGACACCCGGCATCTACACCCTCTGGATCCGGGGCGAGGCCGGCAGCCCCTACCTGACCGTCAAGTTCACGCCCTTCGCCGTCAACGTCGGCGGGGTCGAGCGCGACTTCACGATCACCTCCTCGGTCGGCGAGCTGGAGGCGGCGAACGCCGGCGACGTCGTCACGACGACGCTGACCCTCAAGAAGTCCGGCTCCGGCAGCACCTTCGGCGGAACGGTGACGATGAGCCTGGACGGTCCGCTGCCGACCGGCCTCGGCACGGTCAGCTTCGGCGCGACCTCGGTGACGCCGACCGGCGGGACCGGCACCTCGACGACCCTGACCATCAACACGGGAACCGTGGCCCCGGGCGTGTACGACCTCGTCGTCCGGGCGACCGGCCTCAACGGTGACGCGACACCGCGCAAGGTCACCCACCTCCTGCCGCTGCGGCTGCGGGTCGGGGCGACCGGCTCCAGCGGCGGCAAGCCGTACGTCGACATCACCGGCTTCGCCGTCATGCGCGTCGCCTACGTCGACGCCAACCGCGTCGACGCCTACGCCATCAGCGGCGTCTACGCCGACCAGAACGACCCAGCCCTCCGCCGCGGTCAGGTGGCCCGGCTGGTGCCCTGGAGCTAGCCGGTCGGGCACGGCATCACCCGCCCGGCGGACCCGGGCGACAACGGGAGGCACCTCCATGGAGCTCGAGTACAAGGACGAGAGTCGACGCGGTCGGTTCATCGTCGTCATCGGCCTGATCCTCGCCGTCATCGCCGGCGGGGCGGCCTTCTACCTCGTCAGCCAGGCCCAGCAGCAGGCCTCGGCGACGGCGGTCACGACCCCCGCCGTCGTGGCCATCCGGGCGATCCCGGCCCGCAAGCCGATCGAGGCCGCCGACGTCGTCGTTCGCGACGTCCCGATCGACCCGACGAACGCGTCGGGGATCGTGGCCGACCCCAACCTGGTCGTGGGCCGCCTCCCGGTCGTCACGATCCTCGAGGGCCAGCTCGTCACGACGAACCTGCTGGCGTCCTCCGACGAGGGCGGCCAGTTCTCGATCCTGGGCCCGGAGGAAGCCATCGCCGTCGACTCGATCGCCTGGCGCGCGGTGTCGATCACGGCGCCCGACGAGCGGGCCGTCGGCGGCCTGCTGGAGCCCGGCCAGACCGTCGACGTCTTCGTGACGGCCACGGTCAACGTCGCGGAGGACCTCATCGAGGAGGGCAAGTTCTACACCGACAAGTCCACCAAGGTGACGTACCAGGACATGCTCATCCTGGCCAAGTCGGGCCAGTTCTACGTCCTGAAGGCCCCGCTCGACATCGCGGAGGAGATCTCGCACCTCCAGGCCAGCGGCACGGCGGCCTTCAGCCTGGTCCTCCGACCCGACGTGGATACTCGCCAGATCGACGTCGCCGAGTACGGCAACACGACGAACCGGATCATCACCAAGTACGGGCTGCCGGTCCCGGAGACGTACCCGGCCGGCAACGGTCCCGTCCGGACGCCGCCGCCCCTCGCCTCACCTACCCCGTTCCCGTCTCCCATTCCGACGGTCGAGCCGTCGGTCGCCCCTTCGCCGGTCCCGTAGGCGCACGGTCGCGGCCGGGCGGCCCCCACCGGCCCGATCCGCGGGCCTCCCGGGTCGCCCGGGATCTCCTGCGCCGCTGACCCGGCGCGCCTCCCGTGGCCGCTCGGTCCCTTCCGGGGCCGAGCGGCCCGTTCATGTCCGGTCGTCGGGCCGCCGGGCGAGCGCCTGCTCGAGCGCCTCGTGGACCCGCAGCCGGGCCGCCTCGGCATCGCCACCCGTGTCGATCACCCGGGTCGCGGCCGGCTCGAGCCGGGCCGCCAGGTCGCCCTGGGCCCGGATCCGCCGCTCGGCGTCATCGGCGGGCATCCCCCTGGTCAGGAGGCGATCCCGCTGCTCCCCTGGCGGACAGGTCACCAGCCAGACCTCGTCGCACTGCTCGGCCAGGCCGCCCTCGACGAGCTTGATCGCCTCGACCACGACGACCGCCGCGCCGGCCTCGTCAGCTCCTCGGAGGGCGTCGAGGATCACCGGACGGACCGCCGGGTGGACGATCGCTTCGAGGCGGGCCAGCGAGCCCGGGTCCTCGAAGACCCGGGCGGCCAGCGCCGCCCGGTCGAGAGCGCCGTCAGCGGCGACCACCGCCGTGCCGAAGGTCTCGACCACGGCCCGGAACGCCGGGCGCGCCCGGTTCCACGACCTCGCGGGCGATCCGATCGGCGTCGACCACGACCACACCGCGCTCGGCGAGCCAACCCGCGACCGTAGACTTGCCGCAGCCGATCGGCCCGGTGAGCCCGATGCGGAGTGCTCGGCGCGCGGTCCCGGCTTGGGCGATCACGGCGCCTGGTCCTCGAGCTCGAGCCACGCCTCCTCGGCCGCCTCGAGGGCGACGTCGACGTCCGCAAGCTCGCTGGTGACCCGGCGGAGCTCGACGAAGTTGGCCTGGACGACGGGGTCGCCGAGGGCCAGCTCGAGGTGGTTCTTGCGAAGGCCGAGCCGGGTCAACTCGGCCTCGACGGCCGCCGAGCGTCGCCGGTAGGCATCCTTCGAGAGCTTCGGCCGCCGGGACCGGGAGCTGGGTCGGGCCGGCGCCCCTGTCGCGGCCGCGCCCGGCACGCTGGACCGGGCGCCCGACGATGGTCGCCTGGTCGCCGGCGGCGGCGCTGGGGCCCGATCGGCCCGGCCCGGACGCTGGGATGGCCGGAGACGCGCGGCCTCACGCTCGACCGCCACGGCCGGCGTCCACCCGTCGGCCACCGCTGCCCGCCACTCCCGATAGGTGCCGTCGAACGGCACGACGAGCTCGTCGGCAACCACCCAGAGGCGCTCGCAGACCGTGTCGAGGAGCCGCCGGTCATGGCTGACCAGGAGGACGGTCGCGGGGACTTCGCGAAGGAACGTCTCGATGGCCTCCCGGGCCGGGATGTCGAGATGGTTCGTCGGCTCGTCGAGGAGCAGGAGGTTGGCCGGCAGGATCCCGAGCAGGGCCATCTCGAGGCGGGAGCGTTCCCCGCCGGACAGCGAGCGGACCTCCTTGAAGGCTTCGTCGCCGCGGAACAGGAAGCGGGCCAGGTAGGCGCGGGCCTCTCCCGGAGTGATCGGGAGGGCGTCCAGGATCGCCTCGAGCACGGTGGCTCCGGGGATCGCGGCGCCGCGAAGCTGAGCCAGGTAGCCGAGCTGTACCTGGTGGCCGAAGACGAGGCTGCCGTCGAGCGGCGGCAGCTCCCCGGCGATGGTTCGCAGGAGCGTCGTCTTGCCGGCGCCGTTGGGACCTACGATGCCGATCCGTTCGCCCCGGGCCGCGGCGATGAACGGGGCCCTGGCGATGGCGGTCGGCCCGGTCCGCAGTGGTGCCCCCTCGCCGGCGCCGGTCACGGCCGCGTCGCCGGCCAGGGCTGCGTCATCGCCGACCTCGACCGTCCGGGGCGCCTCCCGGCCGGGCAGGTAGCCGACGACGAGGTCCTCCAAGCGGACGACCATCTCGCCCGAACGGACCGGAGCGCCGCCGGCCAGCGCCTGACTCGGCAGGGCCAGCCTGCGCCCGCGACGCGGGGCCTCGCGGCGCTCGCCCTCGAGCCGCTCGAGGCGGGCCTCGTGCTCATGCATCTTCGAGTACTTGCGGTGGCTCCGATAGCGCTGGACGAGCTCGCGCTCGCGCTCGATCGCGGCAGCCTGGGTCCCGGCCTCCTTCGCCGCCCGCGCGTCGCGCTCGTCGCGCTGTCGGCGGAAGGCCGAGTAGTCGCCGCGGAAGACGGTCAGCCGGCGGTCGCGAAGCTCCCAGATCCGGGTCGCCGTGGCGTCGAGGAAGGCCCGGTCATGGGAGGCGACCAGCAGCGAGCCGCTCCGCCGACGGAGATGCTCCTCGAGCCACTCGAGCGCGGCCAGGTCGAGGTGGTTCGTCGGCTCGTCGAGGAGGAGCAGGTCCGGGTCGGCGACGACCAGGCGGGCGAGGGCCGCCCTGGTCTGCTGGCCGCCCGAGAGGGTCGTCGGGGGTCGCTCCCACGTGGAACGAGGGAAGCCAAGGCCCGAGAGCGTGGCGTCGACGCGGACGTCGAGAGCGTAGCCGCCGAGGGCGTCGAAGCGGCCCCGGAGCTCCGCGTACGTCGCCTCGCCGGCCTGGCCGGACCGCTCCAGGTCGGCGAGCTCCAGCTCGAGCCGCTCGAGATCCGCCGCCCCATGCCGGACCGCTTGGCGCAGCGTCCCGGCTGCCATGAACCGCTCGTCGAGGTGGGCCTCCTGGGCCAACAGGCCAAGGGTGAGGCCACGCTTGCGGCCCACCGAGCCCCGGTCCGGCTCCTCGATGCCGACCGCGATGCGGAGCAGGGTCGTCTTGCCTGCCCCGTTCGGCCCGACGAGGCCGATCCGGTCGCCGAGCGCGATCGCGGCATCGATCCCGTCGAGGATGACGAAGTCGCCGATCTCACGGACGACGCCCTCGAGCCGGAGGAGCGACATCAGGCACCCCCCTGGGTCGAACGGCGGGCCTCGACCGGGGCCGTTCCCGCTCTCGCGGCGGCCCGGCGCGCGGCCGCCGCTCGTCGGGTCGCCGCCGCTCGCTCGGCCCCGACCGTACCGAGCGCCCCGGACCCGTCGAGCTCGACCCAGCGGCGTCCCCGGCGCCCGGGAGGCCGGCCGGGTCGGGGCGTCATCCCGGCCAGGATCGTCGCGGCGCCGACCCGCTCCACAGCCGGCAGCCGCTGGCACCACGAGCAGAAATGGGTCGCCCGACCGCCGACGACGATCCGCCGGATCGGCCGGCCGCATCGCTCGCAGGGCTGTCCCGTCCGCTGGTAGACGAGGAGCCGCTCCTGCATCTCCCCGTCGCCATCGGGCGCCGTGTAGTCGTCGATCGAGGAGCCGCGCCGTTCGACCGCCTCGGTCAGGATCCGCAGGAGCTCCACATAGAGCCGCCGTTCGTCGGCCGGCCGGAGCGACCGGGCGGAGCGGAGCGGATGGAGGCGACTCGCCCAGAGCGCCTCGTCGGCGTAGATGTTGCCCACCCCGGCCAGGAACGCCTGGTCGGTGATGAGCGGCTTGAGCCGGGTCCGCCGCCCCCGGATCCGCCGCCGGAAGGCCCGCAGGTCGAAGCCGGGCTCGAGCGGCTCGGGCCCCAGGCCGGCGAAGGGGTCGTCGTCGGACGCATCGCGGGCATCCCCGGTCGCCTCGTCACGCCGGTACAGGCCGATCCGGCCGAACTTGCGGATGTCCCGGAAGCGGACCTCGCGCCCGTCGGCGAGCACCAGCGTCACCCGGACGTGCGGGTCGCCGGGGGCCGACGACGGCACCACGAAGAGCTGGCCGGTCATCTTGAGGTGGATGGTGAGCAGGGCGCCGCCGGAGAGCTCGGCGACGATGAGCTTGGCCCGGCGTCCGACCGCCTCGACGCGGCGGCCCCGGACCCCGGCGGCGAAGGCGTCCGGGTCGCCGCCGCGGATCGTCCGCGGCCAGGCCACCCGGGCATCGGCGATCGTCGCCCCGAGGACATGCCGGCGGAGGTCGCCGGCGACCGTCTCGACCTCGGGCAGCTCAGGCATCGCTCGCGGCGGTCAGACGCCGACGCCGCCGGGCGCCTCATCGGCCTCGACACGCACCGCGTCGGCCCGGGTCAGCGGCGTCATCGACTCCCAGTCGGGTCCCACCTTGACGTCGACGGTCAGCGGCACGTCGAGCGGGACGGCGCCCTCCATCGTCTCGCGGACCGCCGCCGCCAGGCGCTCGACCTCGGCCTCGGGCACCTCGAACAGGAGCTCGTCGTGGACCTGCAGGAGCATCCGGGCAGGTGACCCGTCCGCCCGGAGCCGGTCGGCGACCCGGATCATCGCGATCTTCATGACGTCGGCCGCCGTGCCCTGGATGGGCATGTTGATGGCCATCCGCTCCCCTGCCCCGCGCAGGGCGGGATTGCGCGCCGTCAGCTCGGGGATGGAGCGACGGCGCCCCAGCAGGGTGGTGACGTGGCCCTGCTGCTTGGCCGTCTCCTTGATGTGGAGCATGTAGTAGCTGATGCCGGAGTAGGTCGAGAAGTACGAGTTGATGAAGTCCTGGGCCTCCTGGCGGCTGATGCCGGCCCGGGTCGAGAGTCCGAAGTCGCTCATCCCGTAGGCGATCCCGAAGTTGACCATCTTCGCCATCGAGCGCTCGTCGGCGGTCACCTCGGCCGGGTCCTTGTGGAGGACGCGTGCGGCGGTCTCGCGGTGGATGTCGGCCTCTCGGGCGAAGGCCTCGCGAAGGTGCTCGTCGCCGGAGACGTGGGCGAGGATCCGCAGCTCGATCTGGGAGTAGTCGGCGGCCAGCAGCACGAGGCCACTCCCCCCGGCCACGAAGGCGCGACGGATCCGCCGTCCCAGAGGGGTCCGGATCGGGATGTTCTGGAGGTTCGGATCGGACGACGAGAGCCGGCCCGTGGCGGCGACGGCCTGGTGGAACGTCGTGTGCAGGCGACCGTCGTCGGCGATGAGCTCGGGCAGCGCCTCCACGTAGGTCGAGCGCAGCTTCGTGTAGACCCGCCACTCCAGCAGCCGCTCGACCATCGGGTGGGCGGCCCGGAGCTCCTCGAGGACGGTCGCGTCGGTCGAGAAGCCGGTCTTGGTCCGCTTGCCCTTGGGCAGGTCGAGCTCGTAGAAGAGGACCTGCTCGAGCTGCTTCGGGCTGCCGAGGTTGAACTCGTGGCCGACGGCGTCGTAGATCTCGCGCTCCAGCCGGTCGATCTCGGTGCCGAACTCGCGATCGAGCGCCGCCAGCGCCTCGAGGTCGAGGGCGACGCCGGTGGCCTCCATCCGGGCGAGGACCGGGATGAGCGGCAGCTCGACCTCGGCGAAGAGCCGGTCGAGCGCGTCGGCCGCCAGGGCCTCGGCCAGGACCGGACGGACCGCGAGCACGGCCAGGGCCTCGATCCCGGCCCGCAGGCCCGGGGAGAGGTCGGCTGGCGGCGGCAGCATCACGTCGAGCCGCTCCGCCACGACGTCGGCGATCGCCTGGCTGCGCAAGGCCGCGTTGAGGAGGTAGGCCGCGACCTGGGTGTCGAAGGCGACCGACAGCGGCGACCCGGCCGGATCGTCGGCATAGCCGGCGGTCAGCAGCGGCTTGACCTCGTGGCCGACGAGGCCCGGACGCGCCGTGTCGAGGGCCCGTCGGGCCGCGGACACCGCCTCGGGACCCTCGGCGACGACCACCCGTCCATCGTGGCCCGCCATGGCAAGGGCGAGCGGCTCGCCCTTGCGCGGTCGCGGGTCGGAGCCGACGAAGGCCACGCCGACGTCGGGCTGCGCCCGCAGCCACGACGTCAGGTCGTCGATCGCCTCCGGAGCGAGGCGCTCGATCCGGGCCGGGTCGACGAGGGCCGCCCGAAGGGCGCCGACCGGGTCGCCGGGGACCACCTCGAGGGGCGACCGCGCCGGAACCACCCTCCGCTCCGGTCCCGACCGGGCCGACCGCGTCGAAGTCGAGGCTCAGCTGGAGGCCGGCGCCCTGGGCGAGGAGCGAGGGACGTCCGGCCGCCGGGCGCCCGGGCGGCCCGGGTCGCCCCGCTGGCATCCCGGAGCGCCGCGGCCGTGTCCTCCGGCCGCTCGCCCTCGACCGGCGGGAGCCGCTCGATGAGGGTCCGGAACTCGTACTCGCGGAACAGGCGGATCACGGCCTCGCGGTCGTAGCGCCCGATGCGGGCCGCCTCGAGGTCGAGCTCGACGGGGACGTCGTGGACGAGGCGCATGAGCTCACGGCTCTCGAGGACCCGCTCCCGGGCCTCCCCCAGCTTCGGGCGCAGCTTCTCGGGGACGACCTCGTCGAGGTGCTCGTAGAGCGCATCGAGCGTGGCCCAGGTCCGGATCAAGGTCGAGGCGGTCTTCTCGCCTACCCCCGCGACCCCCGGGATGTTGTCGGTCGAGTCGCCCTTCAGGGCCTTGTAGTCGACCATCTGGTCCGGGCGGAGGCCGTAGCGTTCGTCGATCCGGGCGAGGTCGTAGACGACCGTGTTGGCCACCCCGCCCCGGAGCGAGACCACGAGCCGGGTCCGCTCGCTGACGAGCTGGAGCATGTCCAGGTCGCCGGTGACGACGGTCGTCGCCAGGTCGCGCGCCTCGGCCTGGTCCACCAGGCTGGCGATGACGTCGTCGGCCTCGTAGCCCTCGGCCTCGTAGACCGGGATCGCGAGCGCGGCCACGACCTCGCGGACCTTGGGGAACTGGTCGCGCAGGTCGTCGGGCATCCGCTGGCGGGTCGCCTTGTACTCCGCGTACCGCTCGTGCCGGAAGGTCGGCTTGCCGAGGTCGAAGGCGATGGCGATGTGGCTCGGGGCGACGTCCTGGATGGCCCGCAGGACGATGTTCGTGAACCCGAAGACGGCGTTGACGAGCTCGCCCTTCGACGTCGTCAGGGGCGTGTCGATCAGGGCGTAGTAGCCGCGGTAGATGAGCCCGTTGCCGTCGAGCAGCATCAGGCGGTCGGTCACGGGATCCTCGGCGGGCGGATGCTGACGCCGCCAGTGTACCCGCGGGTGCCGGCCCCACCGGGTCCGGGGTCAGCGGAAGGCCGTTGCCAGGCCCGCGAGCAGCGGACGTCGACCGGCCCGTCGACGGCCGGCCAGGATCGCCCGCAGCAGCGGTGCCGCGTCGGGGGGCGCCAGGCTCGCGGTCCGCCCGCTCCGCTCGGCCAGGAACCGCTGGGTGCCCGAGGCCGTCCGCGGCGGGATCACGACGGTGAGGCTGACCCCCGGAGCGTCACTGGCTAGGACCTCGCGGCGAGCTTCGCACCAGGTCCAGAGCGCCCCCTGTGGCGCCGAGATATCGCCGAGGCCGGCGAGCCCCAGGCGACCGTTCTGGCCGACGAGCACTCCGATCCGGCCACTCCCCCGCTCCGTCATGCGCCGGGCCACCTCGTCGACTAGGGCGGCCGGTGCGAGGTAGTCGGTCGTCGCCATGGTGACCCGGTCCCCGTCGGTGGAGATCGCGGCGTGGACGAGGACGTCCGGGGTGGCCCGGAGTGCCTCGGGCAGCGCGGCCAGGATGTCGTCGACCGACGGCGGGTCGGCCAGGTCGAAGGGGACGAGCGCCCAGCGCCGCTGCTGCGTCCCGGCGTAGGCGGCGAGCTCCGGGGCATCGTGTCGCCCGAGGGCGACGACATCGAAGGCGGATTCGAGGAGGGCCCGACCGATGGCCCCGCCCCACGCCCCGGTCGCGCCGGTGATCCAGGCGACGCTCATGACGCCGCTCCGCCGACCCGCTCGAGGGTCAGGACCCCGAAGAGCCCGAGGGGCTCCCGCTCGACGGTCAGGGCTCGCCAGCCCAGCGGCTCGGCCGCCGCGACGACCGCCTCGGCGCTCCGGGTGACCGCCGTCCACGGCTTCCGGTCCCAGTCGACCAGGACGTCGTGGAGGAGCCGCAGGTCCGGGTGCCCCTCCATGACCGAGAGGACCCAGCAGGCTCCGGGCGCCGTGCCCCGGGCACCAGCGGCGAGGAGCCTTCGGACGTCGACGTCGTCGACGAGCAGGTCGAAGAACCCCGAAGCGACCAGGATGTCGAAGGTCGGGTGCGGCCAGCTGGCCGGGTCGAAGGCGTCGGCCGGGACGAACCTGATGTCCGCCCGGCCCTCGGCCTCGGCCCTGGCCGTGCCCCGCGCGCGCTCGTCGGCGTCGATGTCGCCGGCGTAGTACTCGGCACCATCCCTCGGCAGCTCGAAGAGGTACGAGCCGGGACCCGCGGCCACGTCGAGGAGTCGCTGGCCCGGCCGGCGGCGGATCGCCGTCTCCAGCTGGCCGATCAGCAGCCGGCGCCGACCGCGCACGCCCCGCCAGACGGGATGGTCGAGCATGACCCGGTCGACGAGCGTCCCGATCGGCGTGATGCCGTGGGCCCGGTCGGCGTACACGTAGTCGACCATCGTCCCCGAGTTGAAGCCCTCGCGGTAGCCGAGGCGGATGCCGTCCGACAGCTGCCCTCCGGTCCGCATGAGGAACCGCATCAGCGGGTAGTAGAGCTCCATCGGTCTCCCCTCCTGCTCAGGCGCGCCCGAGCTCGCGGACGGTCCGCGAGATGCGCAGGACGAGGGTCGGGATCGACAGGACGACGATCAGGACGCAGACCCAGGTCAGGTCGAAGGTGACGAAGGTCCGGATGCCCGCGGCGACGAGGACGATGGCGATCCGGTCGGGCTGCCCGGCCGGGCCCACCGGCTGCGGCGACCCCCCGGCGATCGCCGGCAGCACGGCGCAGACGTTGACCAGCCAGGCCGAGCCCAGGAGCAGGACCAGCCAGGCCGGATCGACCCACGGCCACAGTCCCAGGAACAGGGCGATGTCCCCGATCTCCTGGGGCAGCCGGTTGAGGTAGGGTCCGATCCGGGTCTTCTTCCCGTAGGCCTCGGCGAGCAACCCGTCCATGACCGTGAGGGCCATCCGGCCGAGGATCCCCATGATGACGAGCGGCCACCAGCCGAACCACAGGCTCACGGCCGCCAGGCCCGATGGGACGAGCGAGGCCAGGGAGACCGCGTTGGGGCTCAGCCGCTCGACCCCGGGGATCCGGTCGAGCCAGCGACGGAGCGCGTACTTGGTCTGGTACAGCCCGATGTCGGGGCTCATCGGTCACCTCCCTCCTGCGACACGTCGAGTCGACCGTGGCGGTCCCAGAACGCGAGCAGGTCTGCCGAGAGCGCGCGTCCGTCGACGGTGTCGATCGGATCGCCGAACGTGACCCGGATCGTCCGGAACGGCCGCCAGTACGCGCGGCCCACGGGCCAGGCCTCGGCGGTCCCGGCCAGGCCGACCGGCAGGACCGTCCAGCCCGCATGGGCGAGCACGCCGGCCAGCCCGATGTGCGGCTCGAGACGCTTCCGGCTCCCGCTCGGGTAGATGAGGAACCAGCCGGCCTCGATCGTGGGCAGCAGGCGGGCCCAGCGGCGGAGCTCGGCCAGCTCGGCGCCCCGGTCGAAGGCCGCCGCCTGCCCGAAGAGGCTGGCGGCGATCGCGGCAGCCCGTCGCTCGAAGAAGTAGTCGCGGGCCGCCAGCACCGTGATCCGCCGTCGGTAGCGCTCCGGCAGGACCGCCAGGATGGCCATCGTGTCGAGGTGGCTCTGGTGGTTCGGCATCAGGGCGAGGCGAGGCACGTCGGGTACCGACCCGACGACCTCCAGGCGGAACTGGGCCCGGAAGAAGGCGGCCGCGGCGCGCCGACCCAGCGCCCGGGCTGTGTCGTACAGCAGGTCCGGCTGGCGCGGGTACTGCCCCAGGCGTGCCGCAAGTGGCAGCTCGAGGTCCGGGAACGGTTCGTACTCGAACCTGGCACCGCTCATTCCGGGAACCCGCCGAAGAGATAGCCCATGAAGTGGGCGAACGCCGGCGCCGTGACCATGAGCGAGTTGAGGCGATCGGTCAGACCGCCGTGGCCCGGCAGGATCGCCCCGAAGTCCTTGACCCCGGCATTGCGCTTGACGTTGGCCATCGTGAGGTCGCCGACCTGTCCGCCGATCGTGATGATCAGCCCGGCCGCCAGGACGCCGAGCGGCGGCACCCAGGGGAAGGCGATCGGGGCCTGGAGGAACGTCAGGACGACGATCGTCACGCCGGCCAGGAGCGAGCCCTCCAGCGTCTTGTTCGGGCTGATCGGAGTCCAGCGACGCCGCCCGACGGCCTTGCCGTAGATGAACTGGAGGGCGTCGTTCAGCTGCGTCATCAGCAGCACGAACAGGAGGTAGCCGAGCCCGAGCGATGACGCGTAGAGATAGCTCAGGTGGGCCAGGAAGTAAGCGAAGAAGATGACCCCGACGACCGAGAGGGCGAACCACTGGAGCATCCCGTCGGTCCGGCGGAGGACGATCGGGACCAGGGCCAGGGCGAGCACGGCCCACGTCGGGATCGCCATGAACACGTCGTAGCGCCCCACGAAGGCGAAGACGTTCTCGGCGATGACGGCGCCGTAGACGAGGACGACGAAGAGCCGCTGCCGGTAGAGCCCGGTGACCCGGGCGTACTCCTTGAACGCCAGGATCGACACCACGGCGACCAGGACCGTCCAGGCGCCCTGCCCCAGCCACATCGCCCCCAGGGCGATCGGCAGGATGAGGAACCAGGTCCGCAGCGGGATCCAGGCACCTGGGATGCGAAGGACCGCCAGGAGGACGCTCGTGACGGCGACCGTGGCGATGGCGGCCACCGTGTAGAAGCGGAGGGGGTCGCCCGTCAGCTCGTCGAGTCCCACGCGGTCCTCCGGCACGTCGTCCGGGCGCCCGGGCCGGCGGTCAGCCACCGACGGCCGGCCGGACGCTCGTCATGGCGACGCACGTGCCCGCGTCGTGTTGCACGGACCGATCACTGGGCCACAGCCGACGGCCCCGGCCCGAGCGGATGCCGGAGGCGACCCGAGGGGCGCCGTGGGTCAGGCGCGCTGGAGGTCAGGCGCGCTCGCCGGCTCGACGCAGGAGGACCAGGGCCACGCCACCGCCGATCAGGGCGACCGAGCCGATCGGGATCCACGGCATCCCGGGGCCATCGCTTTGCTGGCCGGCGGCGTCCACGCCGTTGGGGCGGACCTCAGCGGGACCCTCGTCCGTACCGCCGCCGCCCATAGGAGCAGGCGGCGGGGTAGCGGCCGTGTCGACCTCCGGGGCCGCCGGCTCACCGCCGAACTCGCCCTGCGTGTCCCGCTCCGAGCCCGCGCCGGCACCGTCACCGACAGGCGCTCCGACGGTGGACAGGATGACCTGCGGGTCCGGGACGACGGCCGTGAGCATGAGGCCCGCGAGCCCGACCGTCGCCAGCCCGACGCCCAGGGGCCGGGCGAAGGCGAGGCGAGGAGCCCCGAAGCCCGCGACGATGCGTCGCCAGCCGCCGGGCCGGAGCCGCACGGCCTGCTCCTCGGTCAGCCGGAAGTCACGGGGTCGTACCGGCGACGGCAGGGCGCGGGTCGCCGAGGCGATCGCGACGAGATCCACGTAGACCTCCCCGCAGGCCGGACAGGCGGCCACCAGGGATCGAGCGTCGTCGAGCTCCGGGCCGGTCAGGTCGTCGGCCGAAAGCGCGGCCACCAGGGTGAGGTCGTGGTCGGTGTGGAGGGTCGTGGTCACGTTCGTCTGACGCCCCATCTCCGGTCCCGGTTCCCGCCGCCCGCTCATCGGTCGCCCCGGAAGAGATCGAGCCGCGGCTCGAGGACGGCGCGCAGGGCCAGCCGTCCCCGGTGGATCCGTGACTTCACGGTCCCCAGCGAGACGCCGGTGAGCTCGGCGATCTCGGCATAGTCGTAGCCCTCGACGTCGAAGAGGACGATCGCCGTTCGCTGGTCGGCCCCGATCCTGGCCAGGGCATCGGCCAGGGCGCGGGATCGCTCGGCCGCGACCACGACCCGCTCCGGATCCTCCGACGCGTCGGCCGGTGGCTGCCAGCTCTCGTCCTCCAGCTCCGGGTACGGCTGAGCGGGCCGCCGCTTGCGGTAGCGCTGGGTGTCCATGGCCGCGTTGATGGCGATCCGCCCCAGCCATGACCGGACGCTGCCGCCGCGGAAGGACCGCAGGTTCCGGTAGGCGCTGAAGAACGCCTCCTGGACGGCGTCGGCGGCCTGGTCCCGGTCCGGAACGAGCCGGGCGACCAGCCCGTAGAGGTGGTCCTGGTGGAGCTCGACGAGGTCGTTGAAGGCGTCGAGGTCGCCGTCCCTGGCACGCTCGACGAGCCACAGGTCGCGACGCCGGGCCACGTCGTCGCCGGGCGAGGGCACGCGACGATCGTCAGCCAGCGGCGGGTCCCTCCGGACGGGGATGGCAAGGCGGGCCGAGTCTAGCATCGGGTCTGCGCTACTCGACGCGCCTCGGCGCGCCTCGGTTCCCTGGCTCGTCCTCGACGCGGCCCGGAGCCCCCGGCCGCGGGCACGGGCAGACGGGCGCTACGATGAGCGTCCGGCCGGAGTGGCGGAACTGGCAGACGCGTCGGTCTCAAACACCGATGAGGGCAACCTCGTGCGGGTTCAAATCCCGCCTCCGGCACCAGCGTTTCGTGCGTGAAGAGTGAGGGCCCGGCCGTTGGCCGGGCCCTCACGACTGGCCGAGGTGTAGCCAAACTGAGTCTTGCTGACCACCACGGCCCTCGCTCCGGGCCGGCTGGCGCGATCTCGCTGACCCAGGGGGGAAGGCGACCAGCCCACGGCCGGGCGACGGGGGCCGTCTACGGGCGCGCTGCCTCTTGCAGGACGCGTTACACGACGTCACCGTGCCCCCATGCGCGGGGGGCAGTGACGCGCGGCCAATCGCCTACGGCCGCCGGGACCGCGCCGAGCCACTGGCGAGACCGACCCGCTGGAAACCGGATCCGCAAGAGGACCGGCCAAGTTCGATCAGGCTGAGATGGGCCTTCGGCATCAGGCGGTGAGAGGACTGCGATGACGACTGAGCGATCTCGTCTGACCGCCGCACTGTCTCTGGCGGTCGCGGTCGTCGTGATCGTCGTCAGCCCGATGCTGCTCGACGCCCCGAACCCGCTGTCGACGCCCGCTGCGGTGATCGTCGCGGTCGGCTGTGGCGGTGCGTTGCTCGGTGGGCGTGGCGCTGAGTGGGTCGCGTTGGCCGTCAGCGTGGCCGGGCTCGTGTTGTCCGTCCTGTGGCTCTGGCTCGCGAGCGATGGCTTCGGGCAGGGCACGCCCTGGTGGGACGACATCGTCGAGGCCGCGATCCTCGCTGCGGCATTCCTCGTCGCGCTCGCCTTCCTGCTGCTTGCACGTCGGCAACGAGCACGGTCGCGAGCGACCTGACCGCGCACAGCACCACCGCCGTCAAGGTCGCCTGGCAGCGTCTTCGGGTAGCCCGCGACGAGCGCGGCACTAACCCTCGCCCCAGCCCCGGCTCCACGTGTCGCCCTCGATCACGGCCTCGCCGTCCAGAGGAGCGGCAGCGTCCGGGGTCAGTTCGGGACCGCCGCCTCTAGGCAGTAGGTAGGCGTCACGCATCCTCCTGGCCTGGGCGAGAGGCCCTGACGCGCGGCCAATCGCCTCTGCCCGCCGGGACCGCGCCGAGCCACTGGCGAGACCGACCCGCCCTAGGTTTAGGGGAGGGCGCCCCGATGGGCAGATCCTCGTGGGCGGCCGTGCCAGCCGCCCTCACACCTCCGGTGGCCGCCGGTCTCCTGCTCGCGACGGTAGTGGTGGGCGCCGAGTACCGACCCCCCGGGTCCTGACCAGCCCGCGGCCGGGCGACGGGAGCCGCTCGGCCTACCGAGCGCGACGATGTCGCTGGGAGCGTCGGTTGGCCGTCAACCCGAGCCCGGCCATCAGCGCCAGGAGACCAAGCCCGGCCGGTCCCCGCGGCGGTGATGGCTGACGGGCCGCGGCGGCGGTATCGGTCTCTGGCAGGACGGCGAAGCGATGGGTGACCGTGACCGAGTAGTCGCTCGAGCCCATGACGACGACATCGCTCCAGATGACCCGCTGCCCGTAGGTCTCGCCGCCATCGGCATCGGCATAGAAGCCGATCGACCAGCGGTACTCGACCCGCGCCCCAGGCGGGACGGGGAACGACACCACATAGATCCGGCCGTTCTCGCAGGGCGGTGGCAGGTAGGGACCTCCCGGGTAGTCGGCCTGGACCGACTTTGGCTCGCAGATGGTGGTGCCGGACGTTCCCTCCTCGTGCATGAAGAAGACGTTCGCCGGGACGGGGCCTCTGAGGGCCAGGCGCAGCGTCAAGGTGGGCCAGTCCGACTCGGCGGTCGCGACCGCGACGGTCTGGGCCGCGGCTGACGGCACCTGGCTCAACAGCAGGGCGACGCCGCACGCAAGTAGGGCCAACCGCGCCGTCCATCGATGAGCGCGCATCGCTCGTCATCCCTCCGGATGAGTTGAAGCCATGGCTTGAAGCTCGTGGATGAGACGCGCACAGCCGGCCAGCGTGAGCACAAGCCCACAGCCACCCCCGCCGGCCGCTCAGGCCCTCGGTCTCTTGCCCGGTACGTTCCACGACCGGCACCCTCGACGCCATAGCGCGGGGGGTGCTGCGCTCTCTCCTGCCAGCCCGCCTCGCGACGAGGCGTCCCGGGAGGCAGCGACAGTGCGCGGCATCCTGCGAACGATTGCCGTCACGCTTGCGACCGCGACGCTCACCGGGGTCGCTCTTCTCGGCGATGCTCCGCCCGCCTAGGGCGAGGAGCTTGGGCTGGGCGGGCCGAGCCGCGTCGTCGGCGTGACATACGTGCAGCCACAGTGCGGCGATGCCATCTTCGCCGGCGACTCGGTCGGCTCGGTTCGCATCCAGAGGCCCTTCTCGGAGGCCCACCAGAACTACGACGGGATCTACATCACATATAGGTTCAAGGGGCCGTGGTGCCTGATCCAGCCCGACCTGTTCTGGTCGATCTACCTGACGACCGATACGCACCCGAGAACCAGGCTCCAGAACTTCAACATGCCCTGCAGCGGCTCTCGGGATCGCGAGTACGAGTCGACCATCTATCTCCGATACCTTGGCATCGACTACACAGAGGCTGAGCTCTTCGCCGAGACCGTGACATTCGAGGTCCACCTCGAGGGCGACGACGGCTTCTCGGGGATCTGGGCGCCCTTCATGGTTGGATCGAGTCCGAGCGAGTAGCCCGCCGCTCCACCGCCCGCGCCTCCAGCCCGTCCCAGAACGCCGAGGTGGCGCGCTGGCGGCCCTCGGCCCCGGCCTGCGCCTCCCAAGGCCGCCACGGCCGCCTCGGCCGCCTCCGGGGGCGTATCCGGCTGGACGAGATCGCTATCCGGCCACGGAGCCGGGGGCGAGCGACACCCTAGGTGGTTCACCTGGTCGAGAGCCACCATCCGGCGGCGCACCCGGCGGAATAGGCGAGCACCCCGGCTGTGCCCGCGATGAGCCAGTAGGGGTAGAGGTCGGGGTCGACCCGGCCGACGACGAGGGTCCACAGGTGGGGAAAGACGGTAAAGGCAAGCCAGCCGCCGAGGGCACCCGCGATCGCGGCCCAGATCGTCCGGCCACCCCACCGGGCAGTGGCTGCCCCGACCATGACGGCCAGCAGGGGCGGAAGGGCGAAGAGCACCAGCGCGCCGAAGCTGAGCATGAGGGCCGGAAGCTCGAAGAGCGCCGCCCAGCCGGCCACGGCGACCGCCGTTCCGATCGAGCCGATCACAAAGGCCCGGCCGGTGCCGATCGCCATGGCCCAACGGTCGCCGTCACCGCTGCCTGCGAGCGGGCTGACCCCTTGTGACTTCATCTCGGAAGGGTTGACGCCGCAGGCGACGAACCGTTGCACGAGCCAGCCCGCGGCCAGGCGACGGCGTCCGTTCAGGCCCTCGGCCTCTAGACCCGTACGTTCCGCGACCGGCACCCTGACCGCCATAGCGCGGGGGGCGCTGACGCACGGTCGATGAGCCACGGCCGCCCAAGACGACCCTGCTGAGCCACTGGCGAGACCGACCCGCCTGCCCGAGAGATGGAGTCTTGCGCATGCACAGGCGACTGTTCGCCGGCGCCATCGCGGTCTTGGCAACGCTGGCAATCGCTTCGCCGGCGGTCGCTGCACCGCCGGCCAACGACACCTACTCCGGCCGGGAGTTGCTCCTCGACCCGCTGCCGATCATGGTCATGGCGGATACCACCGAGGCAACCACTGACGCAGACGACGCCGAGCTGGATGTCCAGTGCGGTGCGTCGGCGGTCGATGCTAGCGTGTGGTACGAGTACACGCCCACGCTGGCCGGCGACTACGAGATCAACACCCTCGCCTCGGACTACAGCGTCGGCGCGATCGTGGCCATCGGCGGCCCGGGCGGCTGGACCCTGTTGAGTTGCGGTCCCGGGACCATCCCCTTCACTGCGATCGCCGGGGAGACGTACGCGATCCTGATCTTCGACGACCAGACCGACGGAGGCGGCAACGGCGGCTATCTGGAGTTCTCGATTGCGCCGGTGGTGCCGAACGAGCCGCCGGTGGCCGACCCGAACGGGCCGTACCTGGGCGCGGTTGGTGCCGCGATCTCGTTTGACGGCACTCGATCGTCGGACCCCGAAGGCGACACGCTCACCTACGACTGGGACTGGGGCGACGGCACGTCCTCTACTGACGTTGGGTCCACGCCGACCCACACCTACGATGCCGCCGGCATCTACGACGTGTGTCTGACGGTGACCGACCCATCCGGCGCATCGGGTAGGGCCTGCACGTCGGCCGTCGTCTACGACCCGTCGGCTGGGTTCGTTACCGGCGGCGGCTGGATCGACTCGGTGGCCGGCGCATACGTGCCCGACCCGACGCTGACAGGCAAGGCGACCTTCGGGTTCGTGTCCAAGTACACGAAGGGCGCCGCTACCCCGACCGGCAACACCGAATTCGTGTTCCAGACCGCCGACCTCAACTTCCATGCGACGAGCTACGACTGGCTGGTCGTGACCGGCAGCGACTACGCCCGCTACAAGGGCATCGGCACGATCAACGGCACGGGCGACTACAAGTTCCTGCTGTGGGCCGGCGACAACGACCCGGACACGTTCCGGATCAAGATCTGGACCGAAGACGCGGCCGGCGTCGAGGCCGTCGTCTATGACAACGGGATGGATCAGCCCATCTCGGGCGGCAGCATCGTCGTCCACACCAAGAGGTAGGAGCGACCGCCCACGCGTCCAGATCCGCCCAGAACGCCGAGGTGCCGCGCTCACGGCCCTCGGCGTCCCCTCGCACCTCCCAGGCCATCATCGCCGCCACGGCCTCCCCGGCAGCCTCCTGGGTGCATGCGCGGTCGCGTGGACGGGGCGACCCTGGAAGACCGCGCTCTACTCCGGGCGCTCTCCTGGCTCCTCAGCCCGGAGGCCTCGGGCCTGCTCGCCTCCCACGGGTCCGGTGGTCGCATCCCGAGCCCAGTTGGTCGGATCCATCAGGCGAGAGAACCGCGCACCCAGCGCAGCCAGGCCGCCAGCACTCAGCGCGGCTAGCTCCTCATCGGCTTGGGCGCGATCCGCCTGCTGCTGCAGTGCTTCGTCGACGGCGATGAGCGCTTCGGACATGGCCTCGGCCGACCAGCCGTTCACGATCCGCTTCGCCAACAACGACGCTGGGGTCCCCCACAACGCCGAGATCAAGGACGGATCCGGAGCGACGGTCTTCCTGGGCGAGATCTTCAACGGCGTCGACACCCGCGACTATGCCGTGCCGGCGCTGCCGGCCGGGACCTACACCTTCGTCTGCACGGTCCACCCGAACATGACCGGCACCCTGACGATCGGATAGGCGACCAGCCCGTCCCCTGGGTTGCCCTCGACGTGACACTTGGATACGAATCCACGTGCACGGGAGGATCGCCTTGGAGATCGCGCTCGCCGGCTTGCTCACCCTGGCGGTGCTGACGCCGGTCGCCATGTACGTGCTTCGGCGTCTCGATGAGCCAGGGCCGTCGGCGTACGCCGATCCGATGGATTCCGTCTACAGAGCGAACGCGACGGTCGATGAGCTGCTACCGACGTATGCGGCCCTCGGGTACGCGGTAGTCTCCCGCTCCGAGTTCCAGGCTCACCTCTTCCGGACCGAACCAAGCCACAAGAGGGACTCGAGCCGGAACCGACCACGAGAGATTCGACTCCACACTGACTTCACCGACAATGTCTGGGCCGACGGTCGGGGCGCCGTCTGCCCTGTATGCGGCCATCCGCGCCGTGGCGAATTCCGCTGCGCGAGGTGCAAGTCGAGCGAGACGGGACTTCCAGCGTGATGGACCTTCGCTGGAGGGTGACTGGCGGTTCACCAAGCGGGAGTCGCGACCGGCCAAGGCGGCTGCCAAGGGCTTCCACCTAGCCTCCCGCCACGGCCCCCGCTTCCCAGTACGCCCCATCGCCGCGCTGGCGGCCCTCGGCCTCGGCCAGAGCGGATCCGTCGTTTCGTCGTTCATCAGGGGCATCGTAGTCTGGCGCGGGCTCGGCCAGCCGGAGACGGGGGCGGCCGACTAGACCTTCCCGACCGCGGCCGTGCCCACCGAGATGGTCGGTTCGCGGAACGGGCTGCGGTCCGCGAGCCGGGTGAACGTCACCGTGACGAGCACGGAGCCCTTCAGGAAGTACCCACGCTCCAGATCGTCGACCCAGAGGGCGCCATCGCCGATGTCGAGCGCCTCCGCTCGGTCAGCCAGCGCCTGCTTGGTGTCGGCGAACGTGTTGGCCCCGTTGCCGGGCTCGACCATCACCGACAAGCCACCCCAGTCCTCGACCCAGCGACATTCGGTCACATTCGGATCCTGGTCGGATCCGAGCCGGTTGAGGTCACCGTCAGTGGCGCTGGCGGCGTCCAGGCCCAGGGCCGCGGCGACGTCAGCGGCGGTGACCAGCTGACACGCGGTCAGGTCGGTGCCCGGGGCCGCCGGGGCACCCCCACTCTCGTTCTCGCCGGTGCCCTCGCTCGCCTCGGCCTCGGGCGATGACGTGGCCGAGGCCCCACTCGGGGCGCTGGTGGTCGCCGCACCGCCGCAGCCCGCGGTCGCGAGCAGCACGCTCAGGACGATCGTGGCGGTCGTACGACCGCCGATTACGTGGACGCTCAACATCGCGCCACCCCCTTCTCCTGCATCGTGGGCGGCACCAGTCGAAGCGCCGCCGGCCGGGACCTACGGAGAGCTGCCTCGACCTCGCAGGCGTCCCTCGAATCGTACGACCAAGCACCAGCCCCTCCAGGGCCTAACACCCGGTGGCGAGGTGACCGACAGGCCGTTCCGGGCGCAACACTCGAGCCCGATGGGCGTCATCCCGCTGATCGAAGGAAGGTGCCGATGTCCCTTGGCTGTTCCGGGCGGGCGGCGATCTTCGCGCTCGTCCTCCTCGTCGGCGCGCTGCCCGCTGGGGTGATCGCGGGAGCCGTGCCAGGCCGGATCGTTGGGCTGCTACAGCGGCGTGGGGCCGTTCCTCCTCCTCGTGGTGGTCGTGGTTGCCGCGGCTCTGATCGCGGCCTCACTCCCCTGGGCGAGAGGACGAGCCCGGATGGACGCTGGCCGCTGCATCGCCCGCGACCGCAACGGCTTCGAGGGCATCCTCGAGGCCGGCCACGTCGGTCCCCATGCGGCCTCCAGGGTGATCCGGAGCTGGGTCGACGAGCCCACGCCGCCCACCGAGAAGGAGTCGGCAGGCGTACTGGCCGAGGAAGCCACGACGGCAACCCCGGACCAACCCCACGGTCCTGACAAGCCCACGACCGGGCGACGCCGTCCGTTCAGGCCCTCGGCCTCTAGACCCGTACGTTCCACGACCGGCACCCTGACCGCCATGGCACGGGGGGCGCTGACGCACGGTCCCAGAGCTACGGCCGCCTGAGCGGACCGTGCCGAGCCACTGGCGAGACCGACCCGCTGGACCCATCCGCAACGACGCGGAAGCTCGGGAGGAACACGGTCATGGGTTCGGTCTCGCACTTGCGGCGCTGGCGCCTCGTCGTCGGCATCATGATCCTGAGCCTATTCGCGATCCCGGCAGCGGGCATCGTGGTCGGCGCCACGACGCCCTTCCAGCAGGTCATCGTGACCAACCCCGAGGAGAGTCCAATCCCCGTGTCGCTGACGGGCAGCAACGCGATCTCGGGCACCGTCACTGTCGGCAACCTGCCCGCGACCCAGCCCGTCTCGGGGACGGTAAACGTGGGGAACAGCCCGACGGTGCAACTCGCCTCCGACTCGATAGTGGCCGTCGTCAACCCGACAGACGACCAGCCGCTTCTGGTTCAGGAGGTTGCTTCGGCGACGCCGTCACCCGCGGAGATCCTGCCACCGACTGGCAACACCATCATCGGCCCTGCCCGGCTCCAGATGGACTCCGTTGGCACATATCCAATCCTGAGGGGCACGGTGTCGCTCGACTTCTGCATCACGGTCGTTCTCCTCGATGCCAACGGCTACGCGGAATTCCAAGCGAACCCGACCAGTGATTCCACCTGGTACGGCATCTGGCCCGATGGCCCATTGGCAAGGTGTGAGGCGAGCAAGCAGAACGCCAACATCGACAATCATGTGGCCGGGACAGCTCTGGTCTATCGCATCGACAGAATCCCCTAACGATTGGGGCCGAGCCGTCACCTCCCAGGGGTGTCGCTCCCCGGCTCCGTGGCCCGCTAGCGATCTCCCACCGAGTAGCACCGCGACGACAACGTCCTGCCTGCGCCACGGTTCGGACATAGCCCGACGCTAGCCCTTGCTCAGAGGCACGCCGATGCGGATGTCCCGCAACCAGGGCGACCGGCCCAGGGAAGGGACGCGGGCCGTTGCGTCGACGCACCGGGTTCGCAGGCCCTCAGGCCGGCTGGTCGAGGATCGCGGGCTGCGTCTGGAGCACCGGTGGCCTACGCTCGGGGCATCGGCGGGAGGCACTGACGCAAGATCCGAGCCCACGGCCGCCGCACCGGACCGCGCCGAGCCACTGGCGAGACCGACCCGCCCGTCTTACCCTGGAGGTGGCGGTATCCGCAGGATCGGTCTCGTCGCGCTGGTGGTGCTCGCCTTGATGGCGTCCGCGACGATCGTCTCGGCCGACAACGGCAAGGCGGTCCCCGGCTGGAACTCGAACTCCAGCAAGTACACGGCCATCTCGGTCGCCAACCCCAACGACCCGAGCGAGGTGTCGGCCACCCTGGTCCGCGAGCGAACCTCCGACGCGGTCCTCGACCAGCACATCACGGCCCTCAACAACTGTGACTGGGCCGGGCTGATGCAGCAGTACCCCGATCAGTACGAGCTGCGACTCCCCGGCGGGGTACTCGTCTCCGGTCGGGAGGAAGCGGCCGAGACGTTCGCCGGCTTCGTCAAGCCATACACCGAGGGCGGGCTCTGCGGGATCATCTTCAGCGAGGTCTCCCGCGATGTCGTCGCCGGCACCCTGGCGGTGAGCTGGGTCGCCGATGCCCCCTTCCTGGCTGAGCCGTACTACGGCGCGGACGCCTACATCACCGACGACGGCCTGATGGTCTCGATGGTCAGCACCTTCGACGGCGCGGAGCTGGTCTTCGCTCCCTAGGCCGTCCTGGACGCGAAGAACGCCGGGGTGCCGCGCCCTCGGCCCTCGGCCTCAGCCAGCCCCTCCCAGGCCGCTACGGCCTCCTCGGCCGCCTCCGGGGGCATCCGGGCGACATCGCGCAACCGGGCGACTTGGGCGGCCCGGGGGGCCTGGTGGATGCGCTCGGGATCGCGACGTCGCATGGCGGCGCGGTCGGGCCCGGGGGTTGACCTGCCGCTTGACGCGAGGCGGACGATCCCATCAGCGGCGACCTGCCCCGGGCATCGACGATCGACGAGGACCCTTCGATGGACGTGCGACGGATCGGCTTCGTGGGGACGCGGACCGACCACTTCTCCGAGACCACCCGGTTCTTTCGCGACGTCCTCGGGCTGGCCACGTACTACGAGCGGCCCGACTTCGTGATGCTCGCGCTGCCCGGCGCCGAACACGATTTCGTGGAGATCATCGGTCCCGACGCAGAGGGCTCGGAGTTCCAGGCCGCCACCTACACGACGGGCCCGGTGGTCTCGTTCGAGGTCAGCGACCTGGTCGCCGCCCGGGACGAGCTCGAGGCGGCGGGCGTCGAGTTGCTCGACGACATCACCTGGTCGCGCAGCATCGCCGGCTTCGGCTGGTTCCACTTCCGGGGACCGGACGGCAACGTCTACGGGATGCAGGGCTCCCGGGCCAGCGGCGGCTGAGGCCCGCTTGTACCTGGGCGAGCAGGGACTGGGTCGGGGGCGACCGGCCGCTTCGCCGGGGCGGGGCGCTGATCCGCCCGCCTGATCCACGGTCCGCAGCCGGCCAGCCCGGACATCAGCGCGCGACTAGCGAGCCAGGCGGACCCTCGGACCGTCGGTCCCGGCTCGCCAGGACTCGACGACGTGGGCGTCCCGGGTCTCGTTGAGGCGCACCAGCGAGGCGTCCTCGAGCTCGATCCGGAAGAGTGCGAGGCCGCCCGGACCCAGGTCATGCGGGATCCGTGCCACGAATTCGTCGAGCGCAGGGCCCCCGGTGACCTCGACGGCCCGACCGTGCAGCTTCGCCTCCCCGTCGGTCGCGGCGGCCTCCGCCCCGGCGCTGTGGAGTGACATCCGGGGATCCCGCCGAAGGTCCGCAGCCTTCATCGACTCCGGCATCCCCAGCCAGAGCTCGCCGTCGGCGAACGTCGGGACCACGCCGCTGATCCGCGGGAACCCGTCGGCCCGAAGCGAACCCAGCAGCGCATGGCTGCCCGACTCCAGGCGCGCCCTCACAGCCGCCGCCAGGTCCGGAGCGGAACGTTCGAAGCCTGCCCACGACATCACGACCGAGTCTACCGCCCGGCCGGAGCGTCAGCTCCAGATGGCATGTCCCACGCGGCCGCCTCGCTCCGGCGTCGGTCGCTCGTGGAGCGACGGGCCTTTGTGACAGAAGTCCCTAGGCGACCCTCCCTGCGACCCGGAGCATCGCGACAACCGTAGCCGGAGGGACTTGATGACCGAGACCGTGATCGGACCTGTGGGCGGGGGAATCGACTCGGAGGCCGCCCTGGTGGACGGATCACGGATCGCGGTGATCGGCGGTGGGCCGGCGGGATCGCTGTTCACCTACTTCCTGCTCGACATGGCCGAGCGGGTCGACACCCGCCTCGACGTCGACATCTACGAGCCGCGCGTCTTCTCCAAGGCCGGAGCGGTCGGCTGCAACATGTGCGGCGGGATCATCTCCGAGTCGCTCGTCCAGAACCTCGCGGTCGACGGTGTCTGGCTCTCCACCGACGTGGTCCAGCGCGGCATCGACTCCTACGTGCTCCACACGGACGTCGGCAGCGTCCGGATCGCGACCCCCAACGACGAGATGCGGATCGGGGCCGTCCATCGCGGCGGCGGACCGCGGGACGTCACCGAGACCAAGTGGGAGTCGTTCGACCAGCACCTGATCGACAGCGCGATCGAGCGCGGCGCGAAGTTCATCAACGCCCGCGTCGAGGACGTCGGCCGCGCCGACGGTCGGCCGACGATCCAGGTCAAGGGAGGCGAGCCCGTCCCGTACGACCTCGTCGTCGTCGCGACCGGCGTCAACACCTCGATCCTCAAGATGTTCGAGAGCATCGGGATCGGCTACGAGCGGCCCAAGCTCACCAAGACGCTCATCCGCGAGTACTACCTGGGCACCGACGTG
This sequence comes from uncultured Chloroflexia bacterium, assembly GCA_963707215.1. Taxonomy (GTDB): domain Bacteria; phylum Chloroflexota; class Limnocylindria; order Limnocylindrales; family CSP1-4; genus DATHYZ01. Next base: position 112,123 of record CAVPPB010000001.1, read on the forward strand.
ATCAACGAGGCGATCGGCACCTCGATGCACGTGTTCCTGCTCAACATCCCGCGCCTCGAGTTCGCCGCCCTGATCCCGAAGGGCGACTACGTGACCATGTGCCTGCTGGGCGAGGACATCGACAACGATCTCGCGGACGCCTTCGCGGCAGCGCCCGAGGTCCGGGCGGTCATGCCCGAGGGCTGGGACTCGGAGGCCAAGAGCTGTCAGTGCCTGCCGCACATCAACATCCACGGGGTGGAGAAGCCGTACGCCGACCGGGTGGTCTTCATCGGCGACAGCGGCATCACCCGCCTGTACAAGGACGGCATCGGCGCGGCCTACCGGACCGCCAAGGCAGCCGCCCGGACGGCCCTCTTCGAGGGCGTCTCGGAGCGGGCGTTCCGGGAGCACTACATGCCGGTCTGCCAGTCCATCCGCGGCGACAACCGGATCGGTGAGTACGCCTTCGTCCTGACCCGCGTGGCCCAGCGCCTCCGGATCATGCGTCGCGCGATCATCGCCATCGCCCGCGACGAGCAGACGACCGGCCGTCGGCCGCGGCTCAGCGGGATCCTTTGGGACATCTTCTCCGGCAGCGCGCCGTACAGCGACATCTTCCGGCGGATGTTCGACCCGATGCTCGCCGTTCGTGGCGTCGTCGCGATGCCGGGGGTCCTCGTGTCGACCGTGCGCGGCTCGAGCGCGGCGCCCCCGGCGACCGCGCCGCCACCAGCAGGACCTGGATCCCAGGAGGTGGGCTCATGAGCGAGGCGGCCCTCGGACGCTTCTACGAGGACGGCGAGGTCATCGTCCGGCAGGGCGATGTGGGCGAGTGCATGTTCGTCATCCAGGACGGCGAGGTCGAGATCGTCCGCGAGGAGGACGGGCACGAGATCCACGTCGGATCGGCCGGCCGCAACGAGGTCCTCGGCGAGATGGCGATCTTCGACCGCCAGCCCAGGTCGGCGACGATCAAGGCCAAGGGCCGTGCCCGGGTGCTCACCCTCGACAAGCGGAACTTCCTGCGGCGGATCAACGAGGATCCGTCCCTCGCCTTCCGGATGGTCGAGACGATGTCGCACCGCGTCCGGGAGCTGAACGACCAGGTCGTCGCGCTGCAGGCCCAGCTCGACCAGGGCGACGGGCAACGTGGGCCGGGCGAGGCCTGACCGGCGGAGCGCGCCGACGAGCCTGGCTGCCTAGTAGGTGCCGTAGCCCGAGATCGCCAGCGAGCGCGGTGGCTCGACGCTGTCCGACAGGAGCAGCAGGCCCGGCGGAGCGGTCAGCCGCAGCCCCGAGTCGATCGCCACCCGGACGAGCGACCGGGAGGACCCCGGGATCATGAGTGTCGCCGATGGCCCGCGGCCGAGCTCGGCCCGGAGCGCTGCCGCGGCACCGACCTCGTCGAGCCCGCCGAGCGGCCCGATCTTGCCGCTCGGCCAGCGGTACGAGTAGGCGACGGGTTCGCCGTCGCGTCGCCACAGCGTGGGGGCCGCCTGGGTCGCCCAGTACTCGTGGTCGACCGCGCGGTCGAAGCCGTAGACAGCTTGGTCGAGTCGTGCGAGCGCCGCCGAGTCCGGCTCCCCCGCAACCAGCCTCGGCGGCCCGTCGACCGCCGCCGTTCCCCCGAAGCCCAGGATCGGCGTGATCGGTAGCATCCCGTGCTTCGTGTACAGGGCATTCGATATCGGCTGGATCGCGTCGCTGATCGTCATCCGCTGGCGCGGCGCCCCGGCCATCGCGAGCCCGATCAGCCGACGACCGACGCCCTGCCCCTGGAAGGCGGGGTCGATGAACAGCCCGGCCAGGAACCAGGCATCGCCGCGGACCCAGGCCGCCGAGTAGCCCACGACCCGACCCTCGGACTCGGCCACGAAGCAGCGGTCAGCGTCGTTCCGCAGGAAGTGACGGAAGCCCGGCGCCAGTGCGTCGACCGGGGGCGGCGTCGCCCATCCGAAGCCGTGCCGGTCGAGCAGCTCGCCCTCCGCGGCGAGGAAGGCAGCGTGCTGGCCGCCGATGTCGCCGTCGGTGGCTGCCCGGTACGAGACACCTGATGCGGTCGAAGCGCTCATCGGGAACCCCTCCATCGATCCGGCGAGGTGAAGCGTACGGCAGCCACCCACCGGCAGGCGGCCGCCGACCGCCGAGACCGGCGTCCCGGGGGAGGCGCGGAGGTCGACCCGTCCGTGCGTGGACGGGTCGACGTGTCGTCTCGGACGGTGCCAGGGCCTCGGCGAGCGACGCCTCGGCTTGCCGGCCCTAGAAGCCGAGCGACGGCTTCATGACCATGAGCAGGACCATGGCGACCGACAAGGCCATGAGGACCAGGCCGTTGCGGCGACTCCGACCGATGTCGGCCAGGAGCTCGGGCGGCGGGCCGCCGGCCGCACCGGGCCCGGGCGAGGCCAGAGCCGGGATCGGGGCGCCACTTGGAACCTCGCTCAGCCGGATGATGCGAAGGGTCGTCGGCCTCTGGACGAGCCAGGCGATCGCGGTGGCACCGACATAGAGGACGATCGACAGCAGCAGCCAGCGGTAGGCGGGCTCGAAGACCGGCACGTTCCGCGACCAGATGAGGAGCACGCCGGTCACGCCGACGACGACGATCGACGGCTCGACCATGCGGTCGCTGATGGCGTGGGTCAGCCGGGTGGCGAAGTTCGCGAAGCGCGGCTCGCGGCCGCCCATCATCCCGATGAGCGGGAAGGCGAATGCGGGCCCCAGCGCCACGATGGAGAACATCGTGTGCAGGAAGAGCAGGAACGGGAACAGCTCGGACATCCTTGACCCTCCGTGTTTGGTGGTGGGACCCACGGTGTGCCGGGTCGCGTCGCGGGACCATCGCTTCGGGACGAGGACCGGGCGGGACGGATGACGTAGCCGATCGAGGCAAGCACGTTCCTGACCTCGGGCCCTAGACCCGCCCCGGACCAGGGAGGCACCCTGAGCCGGACGGGGCCCGGTCGCGCCGCTTCCTCTGTGGCTCCCGTCGCGTCGAGCCGAGCCGCCGGCGGCCCGCGACGCGCCGGCGTCGCGTCCCGGGAAGGACCGTGCCGTGCTCCGCATCATCGTCGTCCTCGCGGGCCTGCTGCTGCTGGGGGCGACCGTCGCCGGCGCCGTGCTCGCCGCCTCCAAGCCCACCCGGAAGCGTCTCTTCTTCTCGATCGCCGTGCCCCGCGGGCGGGTCGGGCGCCTCGTCGCCAGGACCATCCCGAACTTCCATCGACCCGTCTACCCGCTGGTGGCCGACGTGCTGGAGCTCGAGCCCGAGGACGACCTCCTCGAGGTCGCCTGTGGATCCGGTGAGTTCCTTGCCGAGCACGCCGAGCACGTCGGCCGGATCACCGGCCTCGACCTGTCGCCCGTCGAGGTCAGCCTGGCTCGCGAGCTGCACGCGGCCCGGATCGAGGCCGGGACGGCCGAGATCCTCGAGGGGGATGCGGCCGCGCTGCCGTGGGAGGATGGCCGCTTCAGCGCCGTCACCTGCATGGGCAGCCTCGAATTCTTCGAGCAGCCCCAGGGGGCGATCCGCGAGATGCTGCGGGTCCTCCGGCCCGGCGGCCGGGCCGTCCTGACGATCGGTTGGCGGAGCGACGATCAGAAGGAGTCGGGCGCGACGGACGCCCTTGGGCTCTGGAGCTGGACCGAGGCTGACGTGCGCCGGATGATGGCCGAGGCGGGGTTCAGCGACGTCAGCGTGACCTACGGGCCGTGGGGCGGCCAGGAGGCGCGGTTGGTCCGCGGCGTCAAGGCAGTCTAGGGAGAGTCGGTCGCTCGCGGCAGACATGCGACGGCCCGCCGCTCGCGCGACGGGCCGTCGTTCCGGGGGCGGAGGTGGCTAGCCGGTGACCCTCCGCGCGCTGGCTGACATCGGCGTCATCTCCGGTGGCTGGCCCGGCTGCACGGGACCGATCCGGAACGGCCGCATCATCTCGTTGTCCTCGTGCTCGACGATGTGGCAGTGCCAGACGTACTGGCCGGGCACCATGAACCGGGCCCGCACCCGGGTGACCTGTCCGGGATACGCGATGACCGTGTCCTTGAAGCCGGTCTCCCATGGCTCGGGCGGGGTGACCAGGCCATCGAGCTGGATCGGCTCCACCACCTCGTCGTCCTCGTCGAGGACGAGGCCCTCCCGATCCACGACTTCGAAGACGACCTCGTGGACGTGCATCGGGTGGGCATCGCCGGTCGTGTTGTAGAACTCCCAGACCTCGGTGGCACCGACAGCCGGGTTCTCGGTGACGGGCTCCATCCACAGGCGCTCCGTGGCCTCGCCGGAGTCGACGGTCCCGAGGAGCGCTTCGACCGGGCCCTCGAGCTCGTTGCCGTTGGCGTCGTATCCCATCCCCATCTTCTCGATGAGGGCGAGGGGGCGCGTGACGGTCTCCGGGGGCAGCGGCACGATGGCCGGCAGCTGGAGGAACTGCGGCGGGGTCGAGTCATCCACGAGATCGAGCGAGGGGACGACCCGGAACTGCATGACCTGCCCGCTCGACCCCGGATCTGCTGGATCGAAGTCGACACCGGGGACGCCGCCGCCGAACGGCTCGTCGGGTCCCACGTTGCCGAGCACGTAGTTCCCGAGCGGGACGTTCGTGAAGTCGACGATGACGTCGGCCCGCTCGGCCAGTCCCATGAGGAGCCGATTGCCGTGATCGGCCGTGATGTTGACCGGGGCGGCGAGGAAGCCGCCCTCGTTCCCGATCTGCCAGACCTCGACGCCGGGGACCTGGTTGAAGTCGAGGATCAGGAAGCGTGACTGGCATCCGTTGAGGAAGCGGAACCGGTAGCGGCGCTGCTCGACCGTCTGGTACGGCCAGGTGTTGCCGTTGGCGATGATCATGTTGCCGAAGAACTCGGGGTTCCAGATCGGCGAGAACTCCCCGTCCGGGATGTACGGGCTGGCGATCCCGTCGAAGAACTCGCGGGTGTCCGGGTAGAAGAGCGAGCCGTCCGCGTTGAACGAGCGGTCCTGGATGGCGATCGCGATCTCTCGGTACGGCTTGTTGGATGGGAACTTGTCATTCGCGCTCGGCGCCGGGCCCGGCAGGCTCGCCGGCTTCCCGGTCCGGCTGTCGAGGCAGACATCGTCAGGCCCGCCGCGGATGAGGTAGAAGCCGGCCGGACCGGCGTAGACGTTGAGCCGGGTCATCCCGAGGGTGTGGTCGTGGTACCAGATCGTAGACGCACGGTTGTCGTTCGGGTACATGAAGGTGGCGGAGCCGGGACCCCAGGCCTCGCCGTAGCTCGCCAGTGCCTTGTCCCTGAAGAAGTCGTACCAGGTGCCCTCGGTCGCGTAGCCGCCCGGGATGTCGTCGGCATCGGGCAGGTACCACGCCTCGGCGTAGCCGTCGCTTTCGTCGCCCACGCCGACGGCGCCGTGGACATGGGTGACCATCGGGACCGGCCCCATGTAGGCGCCCGGTGTCGGCATGCCTGTGTAGTCGGGGCGCGTATCGCGGCCGGCCGTGCCGCCCGGCGGGTTCGCCCAATGGAGCGTCGGATCGACCGGCAGCAGGTGCGAGCGGTACGTCCCGTCGGTGTTCTTGAGATCGTTGATCCACTTGACGACGACCGGGCGCTGCCACATCGCCTCGATCGTCAAGGACGGCGCATTGTGGATGAGCAGGCCGCGCTTGCTCCTCGATGCCACCGCTCCGTATCCCCAGACCGGCGTCGGAGCGAAGCCGAGCGGCAGGATCTGCTGCGGGAACTGCCTGACCGAGATCTCGTAGTAGTCGGCGTTCTTGCCGCCGGGCATCTTCTTCGTCCCCGCCGTCGGCATGACCGGCGGGATAAGCATCGGCGTCTGGTACTTGGGGACGGAGTTCGGGTCGAGCGTCCCGCCGGGGATCTGGGCGAGCGCGACCTTCACGCCCCCGACGTACTGGTACAGGATCAGGCCGGTGCCCGCCGCGGCGGAGCCTACGAGGAACTGGCGCCTGGAAAGTGGCATCTGGGGGGCCTCCCTCCCCTATCGACCCCGGTCTCGGCACTGGGGCGCTGCGAGACGGGTCGGGGGCCGGAGGCGCGCGAGACGCTGGGGGCGTCGGGCAGGCCGTGGGCACGACCGGTCTCTGGACTCGACCACCCTCCCCCGGGCGGGCTTCCCGCGACGGTAGGCCGGACGTTGTGGCGAGGCACCGTCTATGGGTCCCGACCGCGGGGGCCGGAAGTCATGCCCGGCTGGGGATGTGCGCATCCATGCGGCCATCGGGTGGGACGATGTCCGCCGGGCGACCGGGGTAGCATGAGGGGCCCGAACACCCGATAGGAGATCCCATGTTCCGACGGCTCTTCGGCGACGACCCGACCGCATCGGGATCCTCGGCGCCGTCCGGCGGCGACGCCGCCGCGCCCGCCGGCTCGGCCGCCGAGACCGCCACGGTCCGCCAGATCGTCGGCCGACTCGAATCCCTGCCGCCCGACCGGGCCCGCTACATCGCCTGTGCCGCCTACGTCGTGACCCGGGCGGCCAACGCGGACATGCTCATCGCACCCGAAGAGACCGCGTTCCTGGAGAAGGCCCTCCAGGACTATGCCGGGCTCGACGAGGCCCAGTCGGTCCTGGTGATCGAGATGGCGAAGCTCCAGGCGATGACCGTCGGCGGGACCGAGGACTACCTGGTGACCCGCGAGTTCCGCAAGGTCTCGACGCTCGAGCAGCGCCGCAACGTCCTGCGGGCCTGCCTGGTGGTTGCCGCGGCCGACGACACGATCACGGCGGAGGAGAGCGCGGTCGTCAACCAGATCGCCAGCGAGCTCGACATCGACCAGCCGGAGCTGTCGGCCATGCGGGCCGAGTTCACCGACAAGTTCGCTGCCATCCAGGCCGCCCATCGGGCCGTCAAGGAGCATCGGCTGCCCGAGGGCTGATCCCACCCCGGCCGACCGGCGAGGGCCGCAACGCAGCCGCCCGTCCGGCGTCTCCTTGCCATGACCGGGTCGAACGGCCAGACGACACCTCGGCCACCGACCGCCCGGGCGTCGGGTCGGCGCCGCGGTCGACTCGTGGGCGTCGGGCTGGCGGTCGTCGGGCTGGTCGGGCTGGCGGTCCTCGTCGGCTACCTCGGCATCGGCGCCATCGCCTACGACCACCTGTCCAGCCTGGAGCCACAGGCCGCCGGACGCTGGCCGGGCCAGGATCCGTCCAACTTCGAGGCCCGTCGCGACCCCGTGAGCGGCGAGATCCGGCTCGACGCGACGGCATACCGCTTCACCGACTTCACCGACGTTGACTTCCCGAGTCGCGACGACATCGGCCTGACGATCCGGGCCTGGTTCGCCCCCACCGCCGCTGGCACCGACGCACCGGTCGTCATCGTCGTCCACGGCAAGGGCTCGAGCCGCCGCGACCCCGTCGTGCTGCTGCCGGCCGGCATGCTCCACCGGGCGGGCTTCGCGGTGCTTGTGCCCGACCTCCGAGACCACGGCGATTCGGACGTGGAGGACATGCGCTGGGCCGGTGGCGTCGAGGAGTACCTCGACGTCCTTGGAGCCTTCGACTGGCTCGTGGCCCACGGCTACGACCCCGACCGGATCGGCCTCATGGGCTCGTCGCTTGGGGCCGCGACGATCACGATCGCGATGGGCCAGGAAGCGGCCGTCGCCGCGACCTGGGCCGACAGCTCGTACTCGGAGTTCGACGTGGCCGCCCGGGAGTACACGGTCAACGGCGGCTACCCCGAGTGGGTCTTCGGGGCCGGGGTGCTCATGGGGCGGATCCTCAGCGGCGATGAGCTCGGAGCGCTGGATCCGGCCGATGCGCTCACCCGGCTGGCGGGTCGGCCCTACGCCATCACCCACTGCGACGCGGACCGGACCGTCTACGTCCACCACGCCGGCGAGAACGCAGCCATCGCAGCCGCGGCCGGCACCGCGGTCACCCCGTGGATCCTGCCGGGGTGCGGACACGTGGAGGGGATGTTCGTCGAGCCGGTCGAGTACGAGGCCCGCCTGCTTCGCTTCTTCCACGACGCGCTGGCCGGCCCCGACACCGGGTAGCCGACCCGGAAGCCGTGCGGGCGCAGCGGCGGCGACCCGCCCCGCCCTGCGGCTCAGCCGAGCTGCAACTCCACCAGGCCCTCGCCCAGCCGCCGCCGGACCTCGGCGAGCAGCTCCGCGTCGTAGGCGACGCCCCGGCGGAGCTCCATCGGCAGCGGATCGCCGCTGCCGGAAGGTACGTGGAGGACGACCCTCGTCGGCCCGGGCCGCCCCCGAAGCACCGTCCGGAACGCCTCCATCGCGGAGACGAGTCGGTCCGGGCCGGCGTGGGCCGAGAAGTGCACGTGGAGGACGTTGGCCGGCCCCGCATCGAGCGCCGGCGTCGGTCCCGCCGCCGAGGCGGCGGCGGACGCGCGAACCTCATCGGGAAGGGCCGGCTCGTCGTCGCGGTCGGGGGCGGCGATCCGGGCACCCTCGGGCTCGCTGTACGTCGGGATCGGGTCGCCCGGGGCGATCGCCGGGAGGACCCCGAGCGCATCGGCGCTCGGGGGACGGGCCTCCGGCCGAAGGGGCGACACGTACGGGACGCCGGGTCGCGGCATCGGGCGGGCCGGCGCGGTCGTCTCGGCCACGGGAGCGGTAGGGGGGACGGGCCGTCCGGCGGCCGCCTCCGGCACGACCCGCGCGACGCGGCCGGTACCGGACGCCCCTGGGGAGGCGGGCGCCGCTGCCACGACCGGAGCCGCTCGCTCCCCGCCGTTCCCGACCCGGCCGGCCGGACCCGGACCGTTGCCGCCGGGACCGCCGCCGCCCCGACGTCGGGGAGCGCCCCGGTCACCTGCCGAGACCTCACGGGCGAAGGCCTCGGGCCCGCGGGCCTGGGCACTCTCCCACTCGGTCACCAGGTCGGCGAGGAGGGACACGTCCTCGCCGCGATGATCGATCCGGCCCGCGACCAGGAGGATCGCGCCTTCCTGCCAGACCGGTCCGGTAGCCTCCCAGGTCCGCGGGAAGACGACGACCTCGATGGAGCCCTGGACGTCCTCGAGGGTCGCCACGGCCATCGTCTGGCGGGCCTTGGTGACGACCGTTCGGAGCCCGGTCACGATGCCCGCCACGACGACCCGCTGACCGTCGAGCGACTCGTCGCCGAGGTCCGTGCTGTAGGCCGTCACGAACGGTCCGACGTGCTCGGCGATCTCGCCCATCGGGTGCTCGGACAGATAGAGCCCCAGGAGCTCCTTCTCCCAGCGGAGCCGCTCCCGGACCGGCAACTCCGGAGTCGAGGGAAGGGGGCGCTCCAGGCCGGTCGCCTCGTCGGCCGCCAGCTCGAAGAGCGAGGCCTGTCCGGTGGCCCGGTCGCGCTGGGCGGCCTGACCGGCGGCCAGCGCATCGTCGAGCCCGGCGATCACCTGGGCGGGATGGCCCAGCGCGTTGAGGGCCCCCACCCGGGCCAGCGACTCGACGACCTTGCGGTTGGCCAGCCGGAGGTCGATCCGGCCGCAGAAGTCGGTCAGGGAGCTGAACGGGCCGTCGGCCTCGCGAGCCGCGATGATCGACTCGATCGCACCCTCGCCGACGTTCTTCACGGCCAGGAGGCCGAAGCGGATGGCGTCCCCCTCGACGGTGAACTCGAGGTGGCTGGCGTGGATGTCGGGCGGGCGGACCTCGATGCCCAGGCGGCGGCACTCGGCGATCGCCGCGGCGACCTTCTCGGCGTTGTCCCGGAAGGCCGTCAGGACGGCCGTCATGTACTCGACCGTGAAGTTCGCCTTGAGGTAGGCAGTCTCGTAGGCGACCAGGCCGTAGCAGGTGGCGTGGGCCTTGTTGAAGCCGTAGCGCTCGAACGGCTGGAAGGCCTGGAAGACCGCGTCGATGGTCTGGGCCGGGACGCCCCGCTCGGCCGCCTGGGAGACGAACTTGTCCTTCGAGCGACCGCAGGACCGACGACTTCTTCTTGCGGATCGCGTAGCCCAGGGTGTCGGCCTCGGGACCGGTGAAGCCGCCAAGGGCCATGGCCGCGGCCATGATGTCCTCCTGGTAGACGAAGATCCCGTAGGTCCGCTCCAGGAACGGCTCGAGCAGCGGGTGGAGGTACGTCACCGGCTCCTGGCCGTGCTTGCGCCGGATGTAGGCCGGGATGTTGTCCATCGGTCCGGGCCGGTAGAGGGCGACCATGGCCGCCAGGTCGTACACGGACGTCGGTCGCAGCTCGCGGATGTAGCGCCGCATCCCCGCCGACTCCAGCTGGAAGATGCCGGTCGTCTCGCCCGAGGCGAGCAGCTCGAAGGTCTTCGGGTCGTCGAGGGGGATCCGCTCGATGTCGATCTCGACGCCCTCGTGCTCGCGGATCAGGTCGATGGCGTGGCGGAGGATGGTCAGGTTCGAGAGGCCCAGGAAGTCGAACTTGAGCAGGCCGAGCGCCTCGACGGCGTGCATCTCGTACTGCGTCATCAGGGCTTCCGAGTTGGTCGCCTTCTGGAGCGGCATGATCTCGGTCAGCGGCTCGCGGCTGATGACGACCCCGGCGGCGTGGGTCGAGGCGTTCCGCGCGACGCCCTCGAGCTGCCGGGCCAGGTCGACGAGGCGGCCGACCTGGGGATCGGCATCGACCTGCTCGCGGAGGGCCGGCGCGATCTCGAGGGCCTCCTCGAGCTTGATCCCGAGCTGGTTGGGCACCGCCTTGGCGATCCGGTCGACCTCGCCGTAGCCGAAGCCGAGGACCCGGCCGACGTCGCGGATGGCGGCCCGGGCCAGCATCGTGCCGAAGGTGATGATCTGGGCGACGTGGTCCTGCCCGTACTTCCGGGTGACGTAGGCGATGACCTCGTCGCGCCGGCCGTCCTCGAAGTCGACGTCGATGTCCGGCATCGTCACCCGGTCGGGGTTCAGGAAGCGCTCGAAGGGCAGCCCGTAGCCGATCGGGTCGACCGGCGTGATGCCGAGCGTGTAGGTCACGATCGAGCCGGGCGCGGAACCCCGGCAGGTGGTGTAGATGCCCGACTCACGGGCGAAGCGGACGAAGTCGGCCACGATCAGGAAGTAGCCGGCGTAGCCCATCGAGGTGATGACGCCGAGCTCGTAGTCGAGCCGCTGGCGGAGCTCCGGGGTCACCTCGCCGTAGCGCCAGGCCAGGCCCGCGCTCGCACTCGCTTGCGGAGCCAGCTCTCGACGGTCTCGCCGTCGGGCACCGGGAAGTGCGGGATCCGCGAGACGTCGAGCGGTAGCGTCGACGTCGCACATCTCGGCGATCCGCGCGGGTGTTGAGGATGGCCTCGCGCTGGTCCGGGAAGAGGGCCGCCATCTCGGCCGCGCTCTTGAGGTAGAACTCCTGCGTCTCGAAGCGGAGGCGGCCCGGCGTGTCGAGGTTGCTGCCCGTCCCGACGCAGAGGAGGACGTCGTGCGCCTCCGCCTGGGCCTGGCGGACGTAGTGGAGGTCGTTCGTCACGACGAGGGGCAGGCCGATCTCCGGGGCGAGCTCGCAGGAGCTGCCCGTTGAGGCGGCGCTGCTCGGGCAGGCCGTGGTCCTGGAGCTCGAGGTAGAAGCCGTCCGGCCCGAAGATGTCCGAGTACTCGCCGGCAACCGTTGCGGGCCAGCTCCCGGTCCTCGACCTCGAGCGCCTTGGGCGATCTCGCCGCCGAGGCAGGCGGACAGGCCGATCAGACCCGCGCTGTGGCGGGCCAGGTGCTCCCGGTCGATCCGCGGCTTGTAGTAGTAGCCGTCGACGTGGGCGTCGGTGATGAGCCGGCAGAGGTTCTGATAGCCGGTCCAGTCGCGGGCCAGGAGGACCAGGTGGTGGGGCTGGGCGTCGGCCTTGCCCTCCTTGTCGGTCATCGACCGCCGGGCGACGTAGGTCTCGACCCCGAGGATGGGTCGGATGCCCTTGGCGGTCGCGGCCTGGTAGAAGGCGACCGCGCCGTAGAGCGCCCCGTGGTCGGTCAGGGCCAGGCTGTCGAAGCCCTGCGCCGCCGCCGCGTCGACGAGATCGGGGATCCGCCCGAGGCCGTCGAGGAGGCTGAACTCCGAGTGGACGTGGAGGTGGGTGAAGTCGTTGGGGGCCAGGGTCACGGGAGCCTTATGGTAGCCGAGCCCGATCGCCCGGGATGGGTCATCATCGGGTCGTGGATCCGCGAGCCCATCCCCCCGGCACCGACGACGAGGTCGACTTCGAGGCGCTCGTCGTCCGGGCCCTCGACGAGCTGCCCGAGGAGTTCCGCCAGCGCCTCGGGACGGTCGCCGTGGTGGTCCAGGACGAGCCGACGGCCGCCCAGCTGGCCCGCACCCGGGCCGGTGGGCTGCTGGGGCTCTACGAGGGCGTGCCGCGGACCGTCTTCGGGGCCACGCTCGCCCCGGTCGCCAGCAAGATCACGATCTTCCGGGGGCCGCACGTGCGGCGATTCCGCACTCGAGCCGCGCTCGAGGACGCCGTCGGCGAGACCGTTCGGCACGAGGTCGCCCACCACTTCGGGATCTCGGACGCCCGGCTCGGGGAGCTCGCGTCCGAGCGTCGGCGCCAGCGCGGCGGCTACCGCTAGGCGCCCTGGCGACCGACACCGCGCCCCGGGGCGCTGGACCTGTCCCGAAGGAGGCGGTCGGCGACGGGCAGGATCCGCTCGTCGACCCAGCGGGCATACTGCCGACCGCTGGGGTGCAGACCGTCCGCGGCGACCGACAGCGGGTCGCGTCCGGCCTCCAGCGAGAGGTCGTGGATATCGGCGAGGGCGATCCCCCACTCGGCCGCGAGACGCGCCAGCGCGGCGTTGACGGCCCGGATGCCTGCCGATCGCTCGATCGGGTCGCCATAGTCGGAGCCGGCCGGGGTCACCGTGTAGTCGGGGGTCGTGACGAGCAGCACTCCGGCCCTCCCGACGAGCCCGGCGAGCGCCTCGAGGATCGCGCTCACGGTGGCCCGGTAGGTCGCCGGCGGCACGCCCTGGACCACGTCGTTGACCCCGACGAGCAGCGACACCAGATCCGGCTCGAGCGACGCCAGCTTGGGCACCTGGCCGTCGAGGACGTCGCGCGAGGTCGAGCCGTCGACGGCAAGGTTGGCCACGAGCTCCAGACGGCCGGGCGCCTGGCCCAGCGCGACGACGAGGCGGTCCGGCCAGCGCTCGGATGGTGCGACGGCCGTCCCGATGGTGTAAGAGTCGCCGAGCGCGACGTAGCGGACCGCGCCGAGCGGGTCCGCCATCAGCCTGCCCGGTCGCGGGATGGGACCGGCTCGCCGCCGACGGTCGCGACCCCCTCGATGAGCAAGTCGACGAAGCGCTGGCGGTCGATGGCAACGGCGACGTCGGCATTCGGGGGCGGGCCGGGCACGCCCCGGTCGTCGACCACGGTGCGACCCCGGGTGAGCTCGCCGGCCGTCTCCACGTCGACCCGGTACGGGATCGTCTCGACGAGAGCCGGCACGGCCAGGTGGGCGACGGCGACGGCATCGTGGATCGGCGAGCCGTCCCAGCCGTACCGGTCGGCGTGGAAGCGGGCGAAGAACCGCAGCAGGTCGGCGAATACGGCGCTCACTGGCGTCCCGAGGGCCTCGAGGCGAGCGACGTCGGCTTCACCGAAGACCGCCCGGTGGGTCACGTCGAGCCCGATCATCGTGATCGGCGATCCGCTGCGGAAGACGATCCGGGCGGCCTCCGGGTCGACCCAGATGTTGAACTCGGCGGCCGGCGTCCAGTTCCCCTCGTGGATCGCCCCACCCATCAGGCAGATCCGGTCGATCCGATCGGCGAGCTCCGGGTGGGCGAGGAGGAGTGTGGCGATGTTCGTCAGCGGGCCGGTCGGCACGAGCGTCACCGGCTCTTCCGTGGCCGCGAGGGTCGCCGCCATGAAGGCGAGGGCACCCTCGGGTCGTGGGTCCGCGAGCGGGTCGGGCAGCTCGGCGCCCTCGAGCCCGCTCACCCCATGGACGTTGTCGGCGACCTCGAGCGGCCGGACCAGCGGACGGTCGGCGCCGGCCGCGACCGGGATGTCCGTGCGCCCGAGGAGGGCCAGGACCCGCAGTGCATTGCGGGTCGTCGCCTCGAGCGGCGCGTTGCCGGCGACGGTGGTGATCCCCAGCAGGTCGATCTCGGGTCTGGCCATCGCCAGCACGATGGCGAGGGCGTCGTCGTGGCCCGGGTCACAGTCGAGGATGATGGGGCGGGTCGGCACGGTCGGAGGATGCCACATGGTGACGGGACGGGGCCCATCCCGGTGCGGTAGGATGCGCCCCGAACCAGCCGTTCCGGAAGAGGGACGGTGGAGGTGCCGTGTCGACCGGTCGAGCCAAGCGCCGACGTCGACCACGCTCCTGGAGGAGGAAGCATGCACAAGCGCTCCCTGATGCTCAGCCTGTTCGCGGGCGCGGCGATCGTCGTCGCGGCCTGCTCGGGCGGAGCCACCCCGAGCCCGGAGCCGACGGAGGCGCCGTCGGAGGCGCCGTCGGAGGCGCCGTCGGCCGGCGCCGTCGCCGTCGCCCGAGGGCCTGACCTGCGAGGTCGCGCTCAAGGTCGGCCTGGTGACCGACGTCGGCCGGGTCAACGACAAGGGCTTCAACCAGGCGGCCTTCGAGGGCATGGGCCAGGCGGAAGAAGAGGCCCCGACCTGCTTCGAGACCGACTACATCGAGACGACCAACCAGGCTGACTACGCCAAGAACATCGGCGAGTTCGCCGACAACGGGTACGACGTCATCATCGGCGTCGGCTTCCTCATGGGCGACGCCATGGGCGATGCCTCGAAGGAGTACCCGGACGCCAAGTTCATCAGCGTCGACGGCGCCCCGAACCCGGGCCACGACGAGAACTGGATGGTCAACGGCGAGAGCCTCTTCTACGCCGAGGACCAGGCCGGCTACCTGGCCGGCGTCCTGGCGGCTTCGGTGACCGAGTCGAGCACCATCGGCGTGGTCGGTGGTCTGCTCGTCGTCCCGCCGGTCGAGCGGTTCGTCGAGGGCTACATCAACGGCGCCCAGGCGACCAACCCCGACATCAACGTGCTGTTCACCTACACCAGCTCGTTCGTGGAGCCGGAGCAGGGCAAGGCAGCCGCCCAGCAGATGATCGATCAGGATGCCGACGTGATCTTCGCGGCCGGCGGCCTGACCGGCAACGGCGCCCTCCTGGCGGCCTGTGACGCAGGCATCCTCGCCATCGGCGTCGACGTCGACCAGTACGAGACCCTCCCCGAGGCCCAGGCGTGCCTCGTCTCGAGTGCGACCAAGGGCCTGCGCGAGTCCGTCAAGCTCTCGCTCGAGCGGATCGCCAAGGGCGAGTTCACGCCCGGCTTCACGACCAACGACGCGGCGTCGAACGGCGTCGGACTGGCCCCGTTCCACGACAACGCCGACAAGGTCTCGGCCGAGACCGTCAAGCTCCTCGCGGAAACGTTCGCGGGCCTGGCCGACGGCTCGATCGACCCCGGCGTGGTCGTCGACGGACAGACGACCGTCGAGTGACCTCGTATCGCTGACCCAGCGCTGAATGACGGCGAGGCTCACCGAGCCTCGCCGTCATCGTTCATCCGGAGTGACCGAGGGAGGATCGCCGGTGACCGAGGGACCGACCCCGACGCCCGCCCAGGGGCCGCCGCCGACCGCGGTGCCGGCCCGGGCGCCGAGCCCACCCCAAGGGGAGAACGTCGCGCCGAGCCTGACGATGCGCGGCATCACCAAGCAGTTCCCCGGCGTCCTCGCCAACGACCACATCGATCTCGACGTCAAGCCCGGCGAGATCCACGCTCTTCTCGGAGAGAACGGCGCCGGCAAGAGCACGCTGATGAACATCCTCTACGGGCTCATCCAGCCCGACTCTGGGGAGGTCCTCATCAACGGCCAGGCGGTCCGGATCAGCGGGCCATCCGACGCCATCGCCCGGGGTATCGGGATGGTCCACCAGCACTTCATGCTGGTCCCGGTCTTCAACGTGACCGAGAACATCATCCTGGGCGACGAGACGATGGCCAACCCGGTCGTCCTCGACGAGCGTGCGGCCGAGGGTCGGATCAAGGACCTGGCCGCCCAGTTCGGCTTCGAGATCGACCCGCGGGCGATCGTCGGCGAGCTGTCGGTCGGGATGCAGCAGCGGGTCGAGATCCTCAAGGCCCTCTACCGCGACGCCAGGATCCTCATCCTCGACGAGCCGACGGCGGTCCTGACGCCCCAGGAGACCGTCGAGATCTTCGCGGTCCTGCGACGGCTGGCGGCCGAGGGCACCAGCATCATCTTCATCAGCCACAAGCTCTACGAGGTCCTCGAGATCGCCGACCGGATCACCGTCATCCGGCGCGGCAAGGTCGTCGGCCAGGCCGACCCGAAGACGGCGACCGAGGAGCAGCTCGCCGAGATGATGGTCGGCCGGGAGGTCTCGCTGACCGTCACCAAGGGACCCGCGAAGGTCGGCGAGACCGTCCTCGCGGTGGACGACCTCCACGCGGCCGACGACCGCGGCAGCGAGGTGGTCCGGGGCTGCTCGTTCGAGGTCCGGTCAGGCGAGATCCTCGGCATCGCCGGGGTCGCCGGTAACGGCCAGGCCGAGCTCGTCGAGGCGCTCGTCGGGCTCCGCAAGACGCGGTCGGGATCGATCACCCTGGGCGGTGACGTCGTTACCCAGGCCTCCGTCCGTGACCTGACCGCGCGGGGGGTGGCCTACATCCCGGCCGACCGCCAGCGGTTCGGGCTCGTCCTCTCGTATCCGGTCGACGACAACCTCGTCCTGACCGACTACCACCGGGCACCGTACTCGAGGTTCGGCGTCCTCAACCAACGTGCCATCAGCGAACGGGCGAGCGAGCTCATCCCGGCCTTCGACATCCGTACCCCGTCGGCCGTGGTGCCGGCGGCGACCCTGTCCGGCGGGAACCAGCAGAAGGTCATCGTGGCCCGCGAGTTCAGCCGGGAGATCAGCCTCCTCGTGGCCGACCAGCCGACCCGGGGGCTCGACGTCGGCTCGATCGAGTTCATCCACAAGCAGATCATCGCCAAGCGCGATGCCGGCGTCGCTGTGCTCCTCGTCTCGGCTGAGCTCGACGAGATCCTCGAGCTCAGCGATCGCATCGCGGTCATGTACCGGGGTCAGCTCGTGGCCACGGTCGACGCCGCCGGCGCGGAGAAGGAGCGGATCGGGCTGATGATGGCCACCGGCCAGGCCGGTGGGTCCGACGGCGCGGAGGTCCAGCCATGACCGAGCAGAGCGGTGGGGGCGGCACCGGCGGGATGAGCCTGAACCCGACCGCCCTCCTCGGGGCGGGCGCTGGGCTCCGTCAGCAGCTCATCGGCACGACGATCGCGGTCCTCCTGGGACTGCTCGTCGGGGCGGCCCTGATCCTCCTCTCGAGCGCCCTGTCCGACGAGGGTTTCGACCCGTTCCTGCCGATCACGGCCTATTGGGCGCTGCTGGAAGGATCGCTCGGGAGTCTTCGAGGCATCGGGAACGTGGCCAACGTCATGACGCCGCTCATCCTGGTCGGCCTGTCGGTGGCGTTCGCGTTCCGGGCTGGTCTCTTCAACATCGGCGCCCAGGGTCAGTTCTTCGTCGGCGCCTTCGTGGCATCCCTCGCCGGCGCGTCGATCGGCCTCCCCTTCCCCCTGGCGGTCCTCGCCGCCCTGTTCATCGGGTTCCTGGGCGGCGCGTTCTGGGGCTTCATCCCGGGCTTCCTCAAGGCCTGGCGCGGCGCCCACGAGGTCGTCGTCACGATCATGCTGAACTCGATCGCCGCGCTCGGCCTGAACCTGCTGGCCAGCACGCTGTTCAAGGACCCGGTCGCGACCTTCCCGCGGACCCCGGATATCCGGCCGGAGGCGGTCCTGCCCATCCTCCTCGACGACACCAGGATGCACGCCGGGATCATCGTCGCCCTGGTCACCGCGGTCGTCGTCTGGTTCCTGCTCTTCAAGTCGACCCTGGGGATGGATATCCGGACGACCGGCTCCAACCCCAACGCCGCCCGCTACGCGGGTATCCGGCCGGCCGCGATCATCGTCCTGACGATGAGCATCGCAGGCGGCCTCGCCGGGCTGGGCGGGGCCGTGGAGACGCTCGGCATCACCAAGAACTACCCGGCCGAGTACAACACCACCTACGGCTTCGACGGCATCGCCGTCGCCCTGCTGGGCCGGGCCCACCCGTTCGGCGTCGTCGGGGCGGCGCTGTTGTTCGGGATCCTCCGGGCGGGAGCCGGGTCGATGCAGCGGGCCACCGACATCCCGGTCGACATCATCGTCATCGTGCAGGGCGCGATCATCCTGTTCGTGGCCGCGGAACCGTTCCTGAGGCGGGTCTGGACCAGGCGCCGCAAGGCCGCCCCCGTCGGGGCGGCCCCGGCCGGGAGCCCGGCATGAGCGCCGCGACCGCCGCCATCGGCCGGGCCCGCCCGGCGGTCGGCCGGGGCTGGCTCATCACGATCGGCGTCACCGTCGGGTTCCTCGTCCTGCTGATCGCCCTGGGTTACGGCCCGGCGCTCTGGGACCTCCTCATCTGGTTCATCGACTTCCTGCTGACCCGCCCGTACATCATCCTGGGCTTCGCCGTGCCGATCGGCTACGGCGCCCTCTGCGGCGTCATGAACGAGCGCTCGGCCGTCGTCAACATCGGCATCGAGGGGATGATCCTCTCGTCGGCCTTCACCGGCTTCCTCACCGGCGCCTACCTTCACCCGGTGATCGGCGACGTCCCGGCGGCGCTGCTGGGAATCGTCGTGGCGATCATCACCTCGATGCTCCTGTCGGCGCTCCACGCCTGGCTCTCGGTCACGGTCATGGCCGACCAGATCATCAGCGGCACCGTGATCAACATCCTGGCCCTCGGCGGGACGGCCTACTTCAACCAGCTGCTCATCTCGACCGCCGGTGTCTCGGGCGCCTCGACCCTGAAGGGCCTGACCCTCCCTTCGGAGATCCTCGCGATCCCGATCCTGGGACCGCTGGTCAACGCCGTCTTCGGCCAGGGGCCGATCCAGGCAAGCCTGATCTTCGCGGTGATCTTCCTGCAGTTCATGCTCTTCCGGTCCCGATGGGGCCTTCGCACGCGGGCGGTCGGCGAGCATCCTCAGGCAGCCGACACGGTCGGCATCAACGTGTTCTTCACCCGCTACCGGAACGTCATCCTGGGCGGGGTCTTCGCCGGCCTCGCCGGGGCCTACCTGACGCTGGAGTCGGTCGGCTCGTTCCAGGACGGGATGACGGCCGGGGTCGGGTTCATCGCCCTGGCGGCGATGATCTTCGGCCGCTGGACACCGATCGGGGCCTTCGTGGCGGCGCTCATCTTCGGCGGGGCGCGCACGCTGGGCCAGGCGGTCCAGATCTCGGCACCGCCGGGTGAGATCGGGGCCTGGATCGCGACCTGGCCGGCCCAGATCTTCGGGATGTTCCCCTACATCCTGACGATCATCATCCTGGCCGGCGTCGTCGGTCGGGCGATCCCGCCCGCCGCCGACGGGATCCCGTACGACAAGGAGTCGCGCGGCTGACCGACGAGCGGCGCGCCGAGCTGGAGCGGGCCCGAGCCTTCCTGGACCTCCAGGAGGGACGCGGGCCCGTGCCGCTCCTCGACGATGACGGCATCGTGGCCCTGCTCGGGGCTGCCCGCCGGATCGCCATCGTGGGCGCCTCGGCCGACCCGAGTCGCCCGTCGCACGGCGTCATGGCGACCCTGCTCCGGGCCGGCTACGAGTGCGTACCGGTCAACCCGCGGGAGCGGGAGATCCTGGGCGCGGCCGCCTACCCCACCCTGGCCGACGCGGTCGAGGCCGGCGGACCGTTCGACATCGTCGACGTCTTCCGGCGGGCCGAGCTCTGCCCGCCCCACGCCGAGGAAGCCGTTGCGGTCGGTGCCGGCTGCCTGTGGCTCCAGCTGGGCATCGTCAGCTGGGAGGCAGCCCGGATCGCCTATGACGGCGGCCTGGCCGTCGTCATGGACCGCTGCACCGCGATCGAGATCCGTCGGATCGGCCGCTGAAGGCCCCTGGACCCGGTCCGCAGGATCGCGCGGCGGGCCCAGGCCGCCGAGGCCGACGACGACCGCCGGCCGCCCCGGTCAGCGGACCAGGAAGCCGACGAACACCAGGACGAAGCCGACGACGGCGATGGCCGCACCGGTCCGGGCCTGGCGCCGAAGCAGCTCCATGGCCACCGAAGCCCCGGTCTTCTCGTCGCTGCGGGGCCCACCCCGCCAGGCCTCGTAGCGGGCGACGTTCTCGTCCTGGGCCTTGAGCGCCTGATAGCGGCGCCAGGGCTCGCGGGCCCGCAGATAGCCGACCACGATGAGGACGATCCCGACCCCCCACAGGACGAGGTTCAGCGGCCCCATGTCAGCCCTCCTCTCCGGTCCCGAGGCGGTCGCGAAGCGTCGCCTGGACGAGCGCGGCGTTGGCCTGGCCCCGGGTCGCCTTCATGACCTGGCCCACGAGGAACCCGACGGCCTGGGCCTTGCCCGCCCGGTAGTCGGCGATCGCCGCCGGGTTCGCGGCCAGGACCTGATCGACGACGGCACCCAGGGCATCGACGTCGGAGATCTGGCGCAGCCCTCGCGCATCGATGATGGCCCCGACGGGAGACCCGTCGGCGACATGCTCGTCGAAGACCTCGCGGGCGTTGGGCCGCGAGAGCTCCCCGGCGACGACGCGCCGGAGCAGATCGGCCAGCTCGCCGGCCCTGGCCCGGCCCACCAGGCCATCGGGCCCGCGCGCTGCGCTCGCCTTGGTCACCCGCCCGTAGTCGCCCGTCACCAGGTTCGCGACCTCCTTGGCCGGCAGCGCTCCATCGGCCGCCAGGATCGCGTCGAAGGCGAGCGAGTAGGTCGGATCGGCGACGAGGACCGCGGCGTCGTACGCCGACAGACCGAGCTCATCGCGGTAGCGGGCCCGGCGGGCACTCGGCAGCTCGGGCAACCGCCCCAGGATCGTCGAAAGCCAGGCCGCATCCACCACCAGGGGTGGCAGGTCAGGCTCGGGGAAGTAGCGGTAGTCGTCCGAGGTCTCCTTCACCCGCATCCGGTAGGTCGCCTGGCGGCCGTCATCCCAGCCCCGGGTCTCCTGGACGAGCAACTCTCCGGCGTCGAGGGCGGCCGCCTGGCGCTCGATCTCGAAGCCGATCGCCCGCTCGACGGCCCGGAAGGAGTTCATGTTCTTGACCTCGACCCGGGTCCCGAACGCCTCCGTGCCGCGGGATCGGATCGAGATGTTCGCCTCGACCCGCATCTGGCCGCGCTCCATGTCGGCGTCCGATGCCCCGATGGCCCGGAGCAGCAGCTGGAGCTCCTCGGCGTAGCGGCGGGCCTGCTCGGCGGTCCGCAGGTCCGGCTCGGTGACGATCTCCATGAGCGGGGCGCCCGACCGGTTGAAGTCGACGAGCGAGACTCGTCGCCCGCCAGCCTCGGCATGGATGAGCTTGGCCGTGTCCTCCTCGAGATGGGCTCGCCGGATCCGGATCTCGCAGGGTCCGTCGGAAGTGTCGACGACGAGCCGACCATCGGCCGCAAGAGGGATCTCGTACTGGCTGATCTGGTAGCCCTTGGGGAGATCCGGGTAGAAGTAGTTCTTGCGCTCCCAGCGGGTGGTGCCCGGGATCGTGGCCTCGATCGCCTCGCCGGTCGCGATGACGTGCTCGACGGCGCGGCGGTTGATCGTCGGCAGGGCCCCCGGGAGACCCAGGCAGACCGGGCAGACGCGGGTGTTCGGCGGGGCGCCGTCATAGTCGGTCGCGCAGCCGCAGAACATCTTGCTGACGGTCCGCAGCTGGCAGTGGACCTCGATGCCGATGACCGCCTCGTAGCGATCGAGGACGCTCGGGGCAGGAGTCGTGGTGGTCGGGCCGGTCATACCGTGCTGCTCGCCTCGATCGCCGCTGCCTCCTCGCGAGCTCGTTCGACGAAGCGGCCGATCCGCCGCAGCGCCTCCTCGAGCTGTTCGTACGACGTGGCGTAGCACATCCGGACGTGCCCCTCGCCCGACGGCCCGAAGGCGCTGCCGGGCACGACGGCGACCCGCTCCTCCGTGAGCAGCCGCTCCGTGAACGTCTCGCTGTCGAGACCGGTCTCGGCGATCCGCGGGAAGGCATAGAACGCCCCCCTCGGCTCGAACGTCTCAAGGCCCACCGAGTTGAGCCCGTCGACGAGGAGCCGTCGCCTCGTGTCGTACTCGGCCACCATCGCCTCGACCGCCGGCTCGCCGTCGCGGAGGGCGATCAGGGCTGCGTCCTGGGCGGTCGTCGGGGCGGACATGATCCCGTACTGGTGGACCTTCACGATGCCCTCGAGGATGGGGGCCGGGGCACAGAGCCAGCCGACCCGCCAGCCGGTCATCGCGTAGGCCTTGCTGAAGCCGCCCATGAGGATCGTCCGCTCCCGCATCCCCGGCAGCGAGCTGAAGGCGCGGTGGGTGTA
Source organism: uncultured Chloroflexia bacterium (assembly GCA_963707215.1). Taxonomy (GTDB): domain Bacteria; phylum Chloroflexota; class Limnocylindria; order Limnocylindrales; family CSP1-4; genus DATHYZ01. Next base: position 134,419 of record CAVPPB010000001.1, read on the forward strand.
CGTCCCGTAGGCCAGGCGATCGTAGATCTCATCGCTGTAGACGAGGAGGTCGTGGCGCTCGGCGATGGCGGCCAGCTCGTCCTGGACGTCCGGCGGCAGAACGGCCCCGGTCGGATTGCAGGGATAGCCCAGGAAGAGGGCCTTGGTCCGCGGCGTGACAGCCGCCTCGACGGCCGCCGGGTCGAGGGCGAAGTCGTCCTCGAAACGGGTCGGCACGGCCCTGACGACCCCGCCGGCGAAGACGACGGCCGGCACGTAGGCCACGTACGAGGGCTCGTGGAGGATGACCTCGTCCCCCGGGTCACAGGTCGCCCGGAGGGCCAGGTCAACGGCCTCGGATGCGCCGACGGTGACCAGGATCTCGGTCGCCGGGTCGTAGCGGACACCGTAGCGACGCTCCAGGTGCCCGGCCAGGGCGCGGCGGAGCTCGAGGGTCCCGTAGTTGCTGGTGTAGTGGGTCCGACCCTCGCGGAGGCTCTCGACGCCGGCCTCGACGATCTCCCGGGGCGTGTCGAAGTCAGGCTCCCCCACCCCCAGGCTGATGACGTCGTCCATCGTCGCCAGGATGTCGAAGAAGCGGCGGATACCGGACGGGGGCACGGCCCGGACGCGCTCGGCAAGCGCTCGCTCGGCGAGCGGCGGACGAGGCTCGTGGGTCGACATCGACGGCTCCTTCAGTGGGCCCCGGCAAGCGTCGCGGCTCGCTCGGCAGGCGTCGGTGCGGAGGGGTCGGCGGCCCGGGCCAGCCCGGCCGGCTCGAGGCGTCGCCAGTCGGCGTCGGCGGTGATGGCTTCGTATCCGCGGGCGACCCGGAGGAGCTCGAGCTCGCGCCAGGGTCCGCCGATGAACTGGAGGCCCACCGGCAGGCCGTCCGACAGCCCCGCCGGGACCGAGACGCCGGGCAGGCCGGCCATGTTGACCGGCAGGGTGCAGGCATCGGACAGGTACATCGAGACGGGATCCGCCATCCGCGCCCCGAAGCGGAAGGCGACCGTGGCGCTGGTCGGGGCAATGAGCGCATCGACGCCGCTGGCCCATGCCGCGTCGAAGTCGCCCCGGATGAGCGTCCGGACCTTCTGGGCCTTGAGGTAGTAGGCGTCGTAGTAGCCGGCCGACAGAGCGTACGTCCCGAGCATGACCCGGCGCTTGACCTCGGCCCCGAAGCCCTGGCCGCGGGTGGCCAGGTAGCCGGCCAGGACGTCCCCGTCGCCGCCCAGGCGGGGCCCGTAGCGGATGCCGTCGTAGCGGGCGAGGTTGGCCGAGGCCTCGGCCGGCGCCACGATGTAGTAGGTCGCCAGGCCGTACTCCGTGTGGGGCAGGCTGACCTCCTCGACGGTGGCCCCGGCCGCCTCCAGGGCGGCCACGGCCGCGTGGACCGCCGCCTCCACGCCGGGCTCCATCCCCGGCACGAAGTACTCGCGCGGGAGCCCGAGCCGCAGGCCACGCAGGACGGAGGCGGCTTCGTCGTCCGAGGCCGGCAGGGCAAGGAGCTCGTCGGGCACCGGCTCGGGCGACGACGTCGAGTCGCGGTCGTCGCGTCCGGCGACCGCGTGGAGCAGCGCCGCGGCGTCCCGGACGTCCCGGGCGAACGGCCCGATCTGGTCGAGCGACGAGGCGAAGGCGACGATCCCGTAGCGGCTGACGCGCCCATAGGTCGGCTTCATGCCGACGATCCCGGTCAGTGCCGCGGGCTGGCGGATCGAGCCACCCGTGTCAGTCCCGATCGCCAGCGGCGCCTGGAAGGCCGCCACGGCCGCCGCGGAGCCGCCGCTGCTTCCGCCGGGCACCCGGTCGAGGGCCCAGGGGTTGGCCGTCGGGCCGAAGGCGCTGTGCTCGGTCGACGAGCCCATGGCGAACTCGTCCATGTTCGTCTTGCCCAGGATGACGGCGCCGACGGCCCGGAGCCGCTCGACGATGTGGGCGTCGTAGGGAGCCCGGTAGCCGTCAAGGATCCGCGAGCCGGCCGTGCACTGGCCCCCGGCGACCGAGACGAGGTCCTTGAGCCCGACCGGGATCCCATGCAGCAGGTGCAGGGACGCAAGGGCGGCCGGTCCGCTGCGGCGGGCCTCGGCGAGCAGGCCGTCGGCCGCATCGGCGGCGGCCAGGGCGCCCTGGTGGTCGAGGACGAGCCAGGCGTGGATCGCCCGGTCGGTCCGCTCGATCTCGGCCAGGTGGGCCTCGACGAGCTCGCGCGAGCTGGTCGAGCCGTCGCGCAGCCGATCGGCCATCTCGTGGGCCGTCAGCCGCGTCGGTGCGGACGCCACCTCGGAGCTCACTCCCCGCCCAGGATGGCCGGGACGACGATGAAGCTGTCGTCGGACTCGGCAGCGTTGCCGATGACGACGTCCTGGGGCAGCGAGGCGCCGGCGACGTCGTCGCGGAGGATGTTCTCGAGCTCGATCACCTGGGCCGTCGGCGGGATCGCCGTCGTGTCGAGTCGCGACAGGATCTCGTACTGGTCCAGGATGTGGTTCAGCTGGCCCTCGAGCCGGGAGAGCTCTTCCTCGGTCAGGCCCAGGCGAGCCAGGTGGGCGACGTGCTCGACGTCGCCGCGGGACAGGGTGGCCATGGCGGCGATGATAGCCGACCGACCGAGGCGGACCTGGAGGAGGCGCCCGTTTCGAGCGACTCGCATCGACCCGCTACCCTCCGCGGATGACCGTGCGTATCCGACCGATGACGACCGCCGACGTCGACGGGGCGACCGAGGCTCTGGTCCGCGGCGACTGGGGCGATCGCGGCGAGTGGTGGCGGTTCGTCGTCCGCCACCCAGGCTGCATCCCCTTCGTCGCCGTCGAGGTGGATGAGGTCATCGGGACGGGCGTCGGGACGGTCCACGGCACGGTCGGCTGGGTCGGCACGATCTACGTCGTCCCGGAGGTCCGCCGCCGAGGCATCGGACTCGAGCTGAGCCGGCTGGTCTGCGAGGGGCTCGAGGGGGCGGGCTGTCGGACGCTCGTCCTGGCGGCCACGCCCGAGGGACGCGGAGCCTACGAGCGCCTCGGCTTCGAGGAGGTGAGCTGGTACCGGATGTTCGGCCGGGATGGGGTCGGGGCTACCGGGTCCGGCAAGTCAGCCGGGTCGCTCGCGGACCCGCGGATCCGGGCCGTGCGGACCGAGGACCTGCCGGCGATCGCGGCCCTCGACGCCGCCGTCACCGGGGAGGACCGGTCCGCGACGCTCCGCGCCTGCATCGGGACCCCCGGGAACCTCGTCCTCGAGGGCGCCGCGGGCGTGCTTGGGGGCTTCCTCCTTCGAGCTCCCTGGCACGGAGCCGCGCTCATCGCGCCCGAGCCGGATGATGCGCTCGCCCTGCTCGACGCCCGGCTCCGGGACGCCGGTCCCGGTCATCCCGTCCGGGCCGGCATCCTCGAGGAGAACGAGGACGGCCGCCGCCGCCTGTCGGAGGCCGGGTTCGCGGAGCAGCGACGGATCGTCCGGATGCACCGCGGCGAGCCCCTCCGCTGGCGGCCCAAGGCGATCTGGGGCCAGCTCGGCTTCGCCCTGGGCTGACCGGCGGCCGCCGGCAGGAGGCTAGGCTCCGGCGAACAGGTTGAGGCCGACGAGGTACCACGCGAGGCTGGCGACCCCGAGGCCGAATGCGAGCGCGCGGATCCCAAGATGCCTCTCGACCCGGCGCGGAGCCCGGTCAAGGAGCACGAAGACCGCGGCGATCGCCAGGAAGGGGATCCGGACGTCGCCCGCGAGCGTGCCCGCGACCGTCTCAAGGACACCGGAGAGGACCAGGAACCAGAGCGCGGTGCTCGCCACCGGGCGTCGCCAGGGCTCCCTGTTGAAGAGGCCGAACAGGGCGAGCACCGGCAGGGCGGCCGAGAGGAGGACCGCGATGAGGGCGACCGCGAGCCGGTCCGGAGCATCCTGGGCCATCGCCGGGAGCACGAACGCCGCCACCAGGGCGACGAGCAGGAGATCGAGCACGAGGATGACCTTCGCCAGCTGCTCGAAGCGACTGGCCAAGGGGGCCGCGACACCCTGCGTCTCGTCGTCCATGCCCTGTCTTGATCCCTCCGCGGTCCGGTCTGCCTCGATGTCGAGCTGACGCTGATGCGTTGGCCCGCTAGACGGGCCCGACGATCCGCCACCAGGCGGCCGCCAGGCGCAGCTCGGCAGCCTGGCGGACCAGCTCCTGGTACGCCTCCAGGCTGGTCTCGCCCGTTCCCTCGATCTCGCGGACCGAGCCGTCGACGAGGCAGGCGGCCCGGATGCGGACCGGCCCCTCGCCGTGGAGCTCGAGGTCGGCGATGGCGATCCCCTCCCCCAGCACTCGCTCGAGGTCATCGGCCAGCCGCGCGGCGAAGGCCGCCTCAGCGTCCGTCATCGGGTCGAACGAGGCCTCGGCATCCGGGCCCTCCGCGAGCGCGGAACCGTCCACCGCCTCGCTCGGGGCCCCGTCGCGCTCGTCGGTCGTCATCCTTCGGCCTCCTCGCCCGCCAGCAGCCGCCGGAAGCCCTCGCCGTCGAGGACCGGGACCCCGAGCTCCTGGGCCTTGGCCAGCTTCGAGCCGGCGCCCGGGCCGGCGACCAGGTAGTCCGTCTTCTTCGACACCGAGCCGGCGGCGTGGCCACCGGCCGCCCGGATGGCCGCCTCGGCCTCCTGGCGACTGTAGCCCTCGATCGACCCGCTGACCACCACCGTCCTGCCGGCCAACGGCCCTTCGACCGCGTCCCCCGCCGGCACGACGGCCGGGCGCTCCGGCTCGACGCCGGCCTCGACCAGGTCGGTCAGCACCCCGGCGGTCGCCTCGGCGGTGAGGTAGCCAGCGATCGCCGCGGCCACCGTCGCCCCGATGCCCGGCACCTCCTCGAACCGCTCGGGCGCCTCGGCCGCGGTGGCCCGCAGGAACGCATCCACCCGGGCCAGCCAGCCGTCGGGGCCGCCCATCGGCTCGTCCTCGCCGGGCGGCAGCTCGGCGGCGATCCAGGCCGCCAGGTCGATCGCCGTCTGCTCGCCGACCTGGGGGATCCCGAGGGCGTTGAGGATCCGGCCCAGCGGCCGCCGGCGCGACCGCTCGATGGCGGCGGCGAGGTTCTCGGCGCTCTTGCGGGCGAACCGCTCGAGCGACTCGAGGTCGTCGACCGAGAGCCGGTAGAAGTCGCCCCTGGTCTTCACCATGCCCCGCTCGATGAGCTGGCTGAGGACCACCCAGCCGGCACCCTCGATGTCCATCCCGCCGCGACCGGCGAAGTGGCCCAGCTCCTGGCCGATCCGGGCCGGGCAGCGGAGGTTGGGACAGTAGTGGCGGACGGCGCCCTCGTCGCGGACGACCGGCGTCGCCGCAGACCGGGCACTCGGCCGGCATCTGGAACTCGCGCTCGGCGCCGGTCCGCCGCTCGGGCAGCGAGCGCACCACCTCGGGGATGACGTCGCCGGCCTTCTGGAGGATGACCGTGTCGCCGATGCGGATGTCCTTGCGGCGGACCTCGTCGAGGTTGTGGAGCGTGGCCCGGGCGACCGTCGAGCCGGCGACCTTGGTCGGCCGCATGTGGGCGACCGGGGTCAGGGTCCCGGTCCGCCCGACGTACGGGACGATGTCCTCGACGACCGTCTCGACCTGCTCGGGCGGGTACTTGAAGGCGATCGACCAGCGCGGCGCCCGAGCGACCATCCCGAGGCGGGCCTGGAGGTCGTAGCGGTCGACCTTGACGACGACGCCATCGGTCTCGTACGGCAGCTGCGTGGCGCGGCTCGGCCCAGCGCTCGGCGAAGGCGATGACGCCCTCGATGTCGAGCCTGGTCGCTCGCTCCGGGTTGACGGGGAAGCCGAGCGCCTCGAGGCGATCGAGGGCGGCCGACTGGCGATCGATCGAGCCGTCGAGGTCGCTCGAGCCGCTGGTGTCTCGGGAGTCCTCGTCGAACAGGGTCGCCTGCGCCGCCGACTCCGGCTCGAGCAGCTGATAGGTCCAGGCCGAGAGCAGCCGGCTCGCCGTCACCCCGGGGTCCTTCTGGCGAAGCGAGCCGGCGCCACTGTTGCGCGGGTTGGCGTAGAGCGGCAGGCCGGCCTCCCCGCGCTCGGCGTTGATGCGGGCGAACTCGGCCTTGGGCATGTAGACCTCGCCGCGGACCTCGATCGTCAGCGGCTCGGGCAGGCGCTCCGGGATGGCCGCGATCGTCCGCAGGTTGGCGGTCACGTCCTCGCCGGTCGTCCCGTCGCCCCGGGTGGCACCCTGGACGAATCGGCCCCGCTCGTAGCGCAACGCGATGGCGAGGCCGTCGATCTTCAGCTCGGCGACATAGGTCAGCTCGGGGGCTGGCTCCGGCACTGCCGGCAGCCCCAGCCCGCGACGGACCCGGGCATCGAAAGCACGAAGCTCGTCGTGGCTGAAGGCGTTGGAGAGCGAGAGCATCGGCCTGACGTGGCGGACCTCGCCGAACGTCCCCGACGGCCCGGCGCCGACGGCCTGGGTCGGCGAGTCGGGGGTGACCAGAGCCGGCCAGGCCGTCTCGAGGGCGACCAGCTCGCGGAAGAGCGCGTCGTACTCGGCGTCGGAGAGCTCCGGCGCGTCCTCGACGTAGTAGAGCCGGTTCGCCCGGCGGACGGCCTCGGCCAGCTCTGCGTGGCGGGCGGCGGCCGCGTCCTCCGCCAGGGCGACGGCGGCCTCGACGAGGGCGGGATCGACGGGCAGCTCGGTGGTCACGACTCGGAGGATACGAGGCGGGCTGGCATCATGCGCGGGTGCGCGTCCCGGACCCTGAGCCACCGAACGGCTGCTGCTCCGCCAGTGGCGGCCCGAGGACCGCGAGCCGTTCGCGACGATGAACGCCGACCCGCGGGTCATGGAGCACTTCCCCGCCCCGCTGACGCGCGCCGAGAGCGACGCGCTGGTCGATCGATCGGCTGGGCGGCTCGAGGCGGACGGGTTCGGGCTCTGGGCGACCGAGCGAGTGGCCGATGGCGCCTTCCTCGGCTTCGTGGGGCTGGCCCGCCATGACTTCGCAGCCCCCTTCACGCCCTGCGTCGAGGTCGGCTGGCGGCTGGGAGTCGAGGCCGGGGCCAGGGATACGCGACCGAAGGCGCCCGAGCAGCCCTCGGGCACGACTCGAGGTCGTCGGCCTCGAGGAGACCGTCGTCACCGTGCCCGCCAACGTCCGCTCGATCCGGGTCATGGAGCGCCTCGGGATGATCCGCGTCCCGGCCGACGACTTCGACCACCCACGGATCCCCGAGGGCCATCCGCTCCGCCGCCACGTCCTCTACCGGCTCCCGCCCAGCGCTGGGCTGCGCTCGAGGCCGAACGACGGACGAAGACGTTGGCCCGAGCAGACCTCACCCAGGCGCTGCCGGGTCACCTCGCTGAGGCTGGCTGCACCGAGGATCGGCAGGGCCAGCTCGAGCTCCTCTCGGAGGATGGCGAAGGCCCGCTCGACGCCGGACTGGCCGCCGGCGGCCAGCGCCCAGAGCAGAGGCCGACCGAGCAGCGACGCCCTCGGCGCCGAGGGCCCGGGCGACGAGGACGTCGAGCCCGCGACGGACGCCGCCGTCGACCCAGACCGGGATGCGGCCCTCGACCGCGTCGACGATCTCCTCGAGCACATCGACGGCGGCCGGCGAACGGTCGAGCTGGCGTCCACCGTGGTTGCGAGACGACGATCGCGTCGGCGCCATGGACGACGGCCAGGCGGGCGTCTTCGGCGGTCAGGATGCCCTTGAGCACGAGGGGCATCGAGGACCAGCCGCGGATCGTCGCCAGGTCGGCCCAGGTCAATCCCATCGAGCCCTGGCCCTCGATCTCGCCGTAGCGGCCACGCGGGGCGGCCGGAGCGTCGACGAGGTTGCCCATCGGCGGCATGACGAAACCGGTCCGCCGGTCGCGCTCCCGGTAGCCGAGGACGGGCAGATCGACGGTCAGGACGAGGACCGAGTAGCCGGCGGCCGCGGCCCGCTCGACGAGCCCGCGCGAGTAGTCGAGGTCGTGGACGAGGTAGAGCTGGAACCAGCGCTCGGCGTCGGGTGCGGCCGCGGCGATCTCCTCGATCGTCCGCGAGGACGAGGTCGAGAGGCAGAACGGGACGCCGGCCGCGGCCGCGGCTTCGTGCCGTGGCCAGCTCGCCGTCGGGGTGAGCCAGGCCGTGGAGGGCCATCGGGGCGACCGCGACGGGCAGCGGCCGACGGCCGGCCCAGGAAGGTGCCGGAGACGTCGATCGCCCGCAGGTCGGTGAGGACCCGCGGTCGGAAGCGACGGCGCTGCCAGGCATCGACGTTGTCGCGAAGGGTGATCTCGTCCCACGACCCGCCGGCGAGGTAGCCGTAGGCGGCCGGGTCCATCCGCTCGCGGGCCAGCGGCTCGAACCCGTCGAGGGAGACGATCGCGTCCAGGTCGACGTCGCTGCTCACCGGGTGATGGTACGGCGCGCCCGGACCGTCGGGCGACGCAGCGCCACCGATCGGATATCGGCGTGACCGATCGGATCGGGGGTCAGCACGATCGATCGAGCCGAGAGGACGCCGTAGCGCGAAGCGGCCACGCACGGTGCGCTCGGATGGCATCGGTCCGCCCGATATCGCGGGGGGACGGGTCCGGGTCCGGGTCCGGGACCGGTGGGCGGGGGCGCCTTCGCTGGCGGTCGTCGTTCCCGTTCAGCGCTAGCCGGTGATCTCGAGGTTCGCCAGCGACGCAAGCATCGTCTTGCGCCCGACCGACGGGTCCTTGAACGCGATCGTGACCTCCTCGTCGCTGCGAGTCAGCTTGGAGGAGACGACGATGCCGTCGCCGAAGCGCTCGTGGCGGACGCGGTCGCCGTCGCGGTAGCGGCGCTCACCGGGGACGATCGGCCGCGGCGGCACGGCTGGGTCGGGCCGGCTCGACCGCCCCTGCTCCGGCCGCTCCCCCGCCGACCTCCGGCAGCTCGAGCGAGCCCGACCTGGCGCCCGCGGCGAAGGCGTCCCGCTTGGCCGCGAGATCGCGGGACGGCCGGAACGCCTCGCCCGGCAGCCGGTGCGCCGGGCCGGCCGCTGCCCGACCGGTAGGCCCCACCGCCGGTCCGGATCGGGGTCCCGAAGCGGGTCGCCCGGCGCCCGAAGACCATCCCCAGGTCGAGGTCGTCGCCCTCGTCGACGGCGCCGCCGTCGAGCCGTGGGCCGACCATCAGGCCCTCGGGGATCTCGAGCAGGAACCGCGAGGGCACCGAGGCCTGGCCCATGCCCCAGGTCGCCCGGCGCCAGGCATGGGAGAGATACAGCCGACGCTTGGCCCGGGTGATCCCGACGTACGCGAGGCGCCGCTCCTCCTCGAGCTCCTGCTCGTCGTCGAGGGACCGACTGTGGGGGAAGACGCCCTCCTCGAGGCCGGCGATGAAGACGACCCCGAACTCCAGGCCCTTGGCGGCATGGAGGGTGATCATCGTGACCGCATCCGAGCCGCCCTCGTAGGCGTCCTGGTCGGCCACCAGGGCCGTCTCCTCGAGGAAGCGGTCGAGGGCGTCCTCGGGCGACAGGTCGTCGTAGCGGGTCGTCACCGAGCGCAGCTCGAGCAGGTTGGCCCAGCGCTCCTCGCCCTCCTCGGAGCCGTCGGCGAGCATCGCCCGGTAGCCCGAGGCCTCGAGGGCCTCGTCGAGCAGCTCGGGCAGCGGCAGGACGCCGACCCGGGTCCGCAGGCGCCGGACGAGGGCGACGAAGCCGGCCAGGGCGTTCCGAGGACCGCGAGACCAGGGTCGGTCCTCCCCGCCCGCGGCGGCCTGGGCCGCGTCCAGCCAGCCCTCGCCCCGGCGGTCCGCCAGCCCGCGGACCGACTCGAGGGTCCGCTCGCCGATCCCCCGGCTCGGCACGTTGGCGATGCGCTCGTAGCTGACGACGTCGGTGTCGGAGCGCAGCGTTCGCAGGTAGGCCAGGGCGTCCTTGACCTCGCGGCGCTGGTAGAACCGCGTGCCGCCGACGAGCTGGTAGCGGATGCCGTAGCGAAGGAATGCCTCCTCGATGGCCCGGGACTGGGCGTTCATCCGGTACATGACGGCGATGTCCTGGGCCCGGAACGGGCCGTCGTCGTCGTCCGCCCTCCGGGTCAGGAGGGTCCCTTGCCGCCGACGAGCCGCTCGACCTGGCGGGCGATCCACTCGGCCTCCTCGTCCTCGTCGTAGGCCTCGAAGCGCTGGATCGGCCGGCCGCCGGCCTCCTCGGTCCAGAGCTTCTTGTCGGTCCGCCCGACGTTGCGGGAGACGACCGAATGGGCGGCGTCGAGGATGAGCTGGGTCGAGCGGTAGTTGCGCTCGAGCTTGACGACGGTGGTGTCGGGCCAGTCGCGCTCGAAGTCGAGGATGTTGCGGATGTTCGCCGCCGCGCCAGCCGTAGATCGACTGGTCGTCGTCGCCGACGACGCAGAGGTTGCGGTGCGCCTCGGCGAGCGAGCGGACCCAGAGGTACTGCGGCCGGTTCGTGTCCTGGTACTCGTCGACGTGGAGATAGCGCCAGCGATCCTGGTAGCGCGCCAGGACGTCCGGAGCCTCCTGGAACAGCCGGACGGCCTCCAGGAGCAGGTCGTCGAAGTCGAGGGCGCCGGCCTCGCGGAGCCGACGGGCGTAGGTCGAGGCGAGCCGGGCGATCGTCCGCTCGCGGTGGTTCGTCGCGTTCTCGCGCAGGAACGTCGCGTCGAGCATCTCGTTCTTGGCCCGGCTGATCGCGCCGAGGACCGCGGACGGACGGTACTCGCCGGTCGTCGGCAGGTCCTCGTCCTTGAGGATCCGCTTCATCAGCTGGGCCTGGTCGTCGGCGTCGTAGATGACGAAGCGCGGGTCGATGCCGATGGCCGTCCCGTCGCGCCGCAGGACCCGGGCGCAGATCGAGTGGAAGGTGCCGGCCTGGACCTCCCGGCCGGCGTCGCCGACGAGGGCGACGATCCGCTCGCGGAGCTCGGCCGCTGCCCGGTTCGTGAAGGTCACCGCGAGGATCCGCCAGGGCCGGACGCCCTTGGCCCCCATCAGGTAGGCGACCCGATGGGCCAGGACCCGGGTCTTGCCCGATCCGGCGCCGGCAAGGATCAGGAGCGGGCCCTCGATCGCCTCCACGGCCCGGGCCTGCTCGGGGTTGAGGTTCCGGGTGATCCGCTCGGCCAAGGCTGCCGTGGCCGCCGCGCGCTCGGCCGGAGTGGGCGGCGGGCCCTCGACGGGTGCCTCGCCGGGCGGAGGGCCGTCGGCCACGAAGGACGGCTCGACCGGGACCCCGCCGGCCTCGACGACGTGCGAGGCGGCGAACCAGTGCCCGTCCTCGACGGGCGCGAGATCCTCGGGGGAGGGCTCCGGGGGGAGCGGGTCCGTGCCACGGACCGATTCTTGGGGCGCGGACGCACCGCCGCCTGCGCCGAGCCCGGCGCCCCGACGGCAGCGCCCGATATGCTCCCGCCATGGCCGAGACCGACGCCGAGCTGAAGCGACGCCTGGCCGCCGCCTGGGACGCCGGGGCCGCGACCTACGACCGCACTCCGCGACACGGCCTGGTCCACGACGACGAGTGGGTGGCCTGGCGGCGGCTCGTCGCTGCCATCCTGGGCGACCCCACCCACGCCGAGGTCCGCCCCCTCCGGGTCCTCGACGTCGGGACGGGCACCGGGGTCCTGGCGCTCGTCGCCGCGGAGCTCGGCCACGAGGTCATCGGGATCGACCTCTCCGAAGGGATGCTGGCCGAGGCCCGCCGCAAGGCGATGGCGGCCGGACGCTCGGTGGAGCTGCTCCTCGGCGACGCGGAGGCCCTGCCGGCCGGGCTCGTGGGGTTCGACGTCGTCCTGGCCCGGCACCTGCTGTGGACGCTGCCTCGGCCGGATCGAGCGATCGCCTCGTGGCGCGATGCGACCCGCCCCGGCGGCCTCATCGCCGTCATCGACGGCATCTCGTCGCCGCAGCCGTGGCCGCTAGCCTGGGCAAGCCGGGCCGCCGGGGTCGTCGTCGAGCGGCGTCGACGGCAGGATGACCCGGGCCACGCCTACCCCGCCGACGCGGTCGCGCGACTGCCGCTGGCCCACCAACGGGACACCCGAGCCGTGATCGCCGTCCTGCGTTCGGCTGCGGCTCGAGCACGTGCGGACGCGCTGGCTGCCGGAGGTCGACCGGGTCGAGCGCGAGCATCTCTCGCGGCTCGAGCGGCTCGGCGACACCTGGCGGCGCTACCTCGCGACGGGCCGGACGCCGATCGTCACGACCTGACCGCGAACGCGGCCGCCCGAGCGCGGCTCAAGCTTCCGGGGCGAGCTCCTCGAGGCCGCCGCCCGGGATCGGTAGCTCGTCGGCGTCGCGGACCTGGTCGGCCGGCGGCGCGACGATCTCGAAAGTCCCACCCCAGTCGGCGAACGTCATCGTGACCTGGAAGTCCGTGCCGTCGCCGGCCGCGGTCAGGACCACCTGCGAGGGCAGCCGGTCGCTCTTGCGGATCCAGACGTCGGCCGTCCCGGTGCCCTCCCAGTCGGGGGCGATCGTGGCGAGCTCGTCATCCACGCCGGGCTCCATGACCAGGCGGACGTGGTAGCAGTCGTCGTCACCGCAGCGCTCGTCGGCGAGGCGCTCCGGCGGGGTCGGTAGCTCGGCCAGGGCCTCCCGCAGCGCCGCTTCGGGATCCTCGGGCGAGGCCGACGGCTTGGCGTCCCCGTCGCCGTGACCCTCCATGTCCGACTCGTCGAAGCGGTACCAGACGTCGCCGAAGAGGCTGGTCTTAAGGTAGGCCGTCTCGTCGACCACGATGAGCTCGCCGGTCGCCGAGAGGAACGACGGCAAGGTGAAGGCCACCCGGGCCGCCTCGGCCTCGCGGTCGAGGTCGGCGCCGATGGTCGAACCGGTCAGGTCGATCGTCCCGCCGGCGCCGTCGAGCGGGCCGGGCTCCGAGCCCTGGAGCGCGTCGGCAAGGTCGAGGGGGACCTCGCCCTCGAGGGTGGTATCGACGTGGACCGATCCGGCCGCCTCGGCGGCGGTCATCCCGGCAACGAGGATGTCGACGGGGTCGTCGAGCTCGGCGCCGGACTGGGCGGTGCAGGCGCCGGCCACCAGCACGACGGCGGCGGCGACGGCGAGGAGTGAGGAGTGGCGCGCGAACATGTCGACCTCCGATGGTCAGGTGTCGGCCTGAGCGTACTCCGGATGGGCTGGTTCGTCAGGAGGACGCCCGTACCGACCCATCCGTGGCTGAGGTCATGACTGCGCCAGGATGACCGGATCCGCAGCCGGGCCCGGGCCCCGTGGACATGCCGAGGCCCCGGCCGTTCCCGGCCGGGGCCTCGGTGTCGCGCGATCGAGGGGACCCTAGAAGTCCATCTCGCCGGGGTGGCCGTGACCACCGGCAGCGGCCTTCTCCTTCTCCGGCAGGTCGCTGACGAGCGTCTCCGTCGTCAGGACCATCGCGGCGATGGAGGCGGCGTTCTGGAGGGCCGAGCGGGTGACCTTGGCGGCGTCCACGATGCCGCGCTCGAACATGTCCCCGTACTCGCCCTTGAGGGCGTCGAAGCCCTCGCCGGTCTTGAGGCCCTTGACCTTCTCGACGACGACCTCGCCGGGGGCGCCGGCGTTGTCGGCGATCTGGCGCGAGGGCGCCTCGAGAGCCTTGCGGACGATCGCGACGCCCACGGCCTCGTCACCCTTGAGCTTCAGCTTGTCGAGGGCCGGGATGGCCTGGAGGAGGGTGGTGCCACCGCCGGCGACGAGGCCCTCCTCGACGGCCGCGCGGGTCGTCGAGAGCGCATCCTCGATGCGGTGCTTCTTCTCCTTGAGCTCGACCTCGGTCGCGGCCCCGACCTTGATGACGGCCACGCCGCCGGACAGCTTGGCGAGGCGCTCCTGGAGCTTCTCGCGGTCGTAGTCCGAGGTGGTGTCCTCGATCTGGGCCTTGATCTGGGTCATCCGGGCCTTGATGGCCTCGGGCTTGCCGGCGCCGTCGACGATCGTCGTGTCGTCCTTGGTCGAGACGACGCGGCGAGCCGAGCCGAGGTCCTCGAGCCCGACGGAGTCGAGCTTCCGGCCGACCTCCTCGCTGATGACGGTGCCGCCGGTCAGCGTGGCGATGTCGCGGAGCATCTCCTTGCGGCGGTCGCCGAAGCCGGGGGCCTTGACGGCCAGGACCGAGACGGTGCCGCGGAGCTTGTTGACGACGAGCGTGGCGAGGGCCTCACCGTCGACGTCCTCGGCGATGATCAGGACGGGCTTGCCGACCTGGACCGCCTTCTCGAGGGCCGGCAGCATGTCCTGGACGCTCGAGATCTTCTTGTCGGTGATGAGGATCCGCGGATCGTCGAGGACGGCCTCCATCCGATCCGGGTTGGTGACGAAGTACGGGGAGATGTAGCCGCGGTCGAACTGCATCCCCTCGGTGTACTCCTCCTCGAGGCCGAGGGTCTGACCCTCCTCCACCGTGATGACGCCGTCCTTGCCGACCTTGTCCATGACCCGGGCGATGATCTCGCCGACCTCCTCGTCGGCCGCGGAGATGGCGGCGACGGCGGCGATCTGGTCGTGGGTCTCGACAGGGCGGGCGGTCTTCTTGATCTCGTCGACGGTCGCCTCGACGGCCTTCTCGATGCCGCGCTTGATGACCATCGGGTTGGCGCCGGCGGTCACGACGCGGAGGCCCTCCGCGACCATCGCCTGGCCGAGCACGACGGCGGTCGTGGTGCCGTCACCGGCGACATCGTCGGTCTTGGTGGCGACCTCCTTGAGGAGCTGGGCGCCCATGTTCTCGAACGGGTCCTCGAGCTCGATGTCGCGAGCGATGGTGACGCCGTCGTTGGTGATCGTGGGAGCCCCGAACTTCTTGTCGAGGACCACGTTGCGGCCCTTGGGGCCGATCGTGACGCGAACCGCGTCGGCGAGGCGGTCGATGCCCCGCTTCAGCGAGCGACGAGCGGTCTCGTCGAAGATGATCTGCTTGGCCAAGGTTCGTATCCCTCCGGGATGCTGGCGGCGAGAGGCGCCGATCCGGCGCCCGCCGGTACGGGTCGGTCGATTGACCGGCCGGTCAGTCCTCGACGATCGCGAGGATGTCCTTCTGGCTGACGATCAGGAGCTCCTCACCGTCGACCTTGAACTCGGTGCCGGCGTACTTGGCGTAGAGGACCTTCTGGCCCTCCTGCACGTCCATGGCCTCGCGCGACCCGTCGTCGAGCGTGCGGCCGGGCCCGATGGCCAGGACGGTCCCCTCCTGGGGCTTCTCCTTCGCGGTGTCCGGGAGGACGATGCCGCTCTTGGTCATCTCCTCTCGGGGTGTGGGCTGGATGACGACGCGGTCGCCCAGCGGGCGGAGCTTCGTCGACGAGGCAGTCGCCAAGGTGCGAACCCTCCTGGGGGCGGCCGGATGACCGCCGAGCTGGATGGCGCGGGAGCTCATACGTCGCGCACGCGACGAACTCCCGTCGGTGACCGGATACGCGTCGCGAGGGTGGTGGGCGCCGGGCGGGCGGGCCGGTGTCATGGGCCGCTGCCCGGCGGCGATCCGCCGCTCGCTAGCACTCTCATGTCGAGAGTGCTAATACGCTAGCCGAGGGAGGGCTGTCGTGTCAAGCGGCAGGTCAGTGTTCGACCGAGAGGACGACCTCCCCATCGTCGGCGACCGTCCAGGCGGTCACGCAGCCAGGACCGACGATGCGCGGAGCTATGGACCTGGTCGTGGGCCGAACGTGCGATCGTAGGCCGCCACGAGGCGCCCGCCGAGGTCCCCGGGGTCCTCGGCCCGGCGCTCGGCCACCCAGGCCGCGGTGACCCGGACCCAGGCCGGCTCGTTGCGACCCCGTGGCCCTCCCGGCGGCGAGAGGAACGGCGAGTCCGTCTCGACGAGGAGTCGGTCCGAGGGGACGATCCGGACGACGTCCGCGGACCCCTCCTCGCCGCGCCGGAACACGAGGCCCGAGAAGCTCACCGCGCAGCCGAGCGAGAGCATCGCCTCGGCATGGTCGACCGGGCCGGAGAAGCTGTGGAGGACGGCCGGCGGGTGCTCGCCGGCGGGCGGGGCGGCCGAGGCGGAGACGCCGAGGGCCACTTCGAGCTCGGCGCGCAGCGCATCCTGGGCATCGCGCTGCCCCGCCCGCGATCGGCAGTGGAGGATGGCCGGCCGACCCGTCTCCAGGGCAAGGGCGAGGTTGCGGCGCAGATTCGCCAGCTGGTCCTCGACCGGGCTGAACAGCCGATCGTAGTCGAGCCCGGTCTCACCGATGGCGACGACCTTCGGGTGGCGAGCCAGCTCGACGATCCTCCCCCACCCCGCCGCGTCGGTCCTGGCCGCGTCGTGGGGGTGGATGCCGACCGACGCGTCGAGCCAGTCGTGGGCCTCGGCGAGCTCGACGGCCCGCTCCGACGAACGGACGTTCCAGCCGGGGACGAGCAGCCGCTCCACCCCTGCGTCGCGGGCTGCGACCAGGACGACGTCGACGTCGTCGGCGAAGCGATCGGCGTTGAGGTGGGCGTGGGAGTCGACGAGCCGCATGGGGCGATGCTAGCCCGGCTGGATCGGCTGCACCTGCCGCCGCCCCGGGCTCAGTCCTCGGTCGACTCCGGATCCAGGCGCGGGAACAGGGGCTCCGGCGCCTCGAGGCGACCGGGCGTGCCCGCATGGGCGCCCCAGGCCAGCTCGTCGGCGACGGACGGGCCGCCATTGCCGTCCGGCTGGTAGGGGTACGGGTAGCCGAGCTGGGCGAGGACGCGGGGGGCGGCGCCCGGCATGAACGGCGCGACCGCCATGCCCAGCAGCCGGCAGGCCTCGACAAGGTCGCCGAGCACGAACCGCAGCCGCTCGGCCGCCGCCTCGTCCCCGGCCTTCGCCGCCTTGGCCAGCGCCCACGGCTGCTCGGCGTCGACGGTCTTGTTGACCCCTCCCACGAACTCCCACAGCTCGGCAAGGGCATCGTGGAGCAGGCAGCCCTCGATCAGATCCCGGACGGTCGCCAGGGTGTCAGCCCAGCCCTCGGCCAGAGGTGACTCGGCCGCCGGACGCGGGTCCGGTCGCTCGCCGCCGAGATAGCGGTTCGTCATCGAGACGGTCCGGTTGACGAGGTTGCCGAAATCGTTCGCCAGGTCGGCGTTGTAGCGGCGGACGAACGCGTCCCAGGAGACCTCGGTGTCGCGGTCGAAGGCGACCTCGCGGAGGGCCACGTAGCGGGCGCCGTCGGGGCCGAAGGCCGCGACGAAGTCGTTCGGGTCGAGGAAGTTGCCCCGGCTCTTGCTCATCCGCTCCCCGCCGGCGGCCAGCAGCCAACCGTGGACCCAGACGCGGCGTGGCGCCTCG
This sequence comes from uncultured Chloroflexia bacterium, assembly GCA_963707215.1. GTDB lineage: Bacteria > Chloroflexota > Limnocylindria > Limnocylindrales > CSP1-4 > DATHYZ01. The sequence continues at coordinate 151,616 of CAVPPB010000001.1, forward strand.
AGCCCGGCGCTCCAGAGCATCGCCGGCCAGTAGATCGTGTGGAAGCGGGCGATGTCCTTGCCGATGACGTGGAGGTCAGCCGGCCACCAGCGGGCGAACGCCTCCGGGTCGTCGGGGAAGCCGGCCCCGGTGATGTAGTTGATCAGCGCGTCGTACCAGACGTAGATCGTCCCGGCCTCCGGATCCCAGGTCCCGTCGGGCAGCTGGGCGGACGAGCCGTCCTCGAGGATCGGGAACGGGATGCCCCAGCTGGCCCCGGCCCGGCTGATGGAGAAGTCCTCCAGCCCGCCGCGGATGAACCCGAGCATCTCGTTGCGCCGGTAGTCGGGCTGGACGAAGTCGGGGTGCTCCGCGTAGTGGCGCTCGAGCCGCTCCTGGTAGGCCGACAGGCGGAAGAACCAGTTCCGCTCGGTCAGCCACTGGAGGGGCACGTCCGGATGGTTCGGGCAGATCGTGCCCCGGGCCGTCTCCTGGACATCGGTGGCGTTGCGGAAGCCCTCGTTCGGGCAGTACCAACCCTCGTAGGTGCCCTGGTAGATGTCGCCGTTGGCATGAGCCCGGCGGACCATCTCCTGGGCCGCCCGGACGTGGTCCGGGTCGCTGGTCCGGATGAAGCGGTCCGGCGAGATGAGGAGCGAAGACTCGGCCTCCACGAAGCGGTCGACCTGCAGGTCGACGAAGGCCTTGGGCGAGACGCCCTCCTCGGCCGCCCGCATCGCGATGTTGACCGAGTGCTCGTCGGTGCCCGTCAGGAAGCGGGTCGGTCGACCCACCATGCGGTGCCAGCGGGCGATCGCATCGGCGGCGACCACCTCGTGGAGCGTGTGCAGGCCGGGCTTGTTGTTGGCGTAGGCGATCGCGGTCGTGACGTAGAAGCGGTCATCGGGCATGGCCGCGCGATGGTAGCAGGGGTCGCCGGCCGGACGGTCAGCCGCTGGACGTGCCGAGCACCTCGTCGAGCTGCGACTCGACGTCGTCCGCGATCGGCGCCGCGGCGGTCGTGGACTCGCTACTGTGCCTCCGGGCGGCCCGGAGCGTCACGGTCCGGCCCTAGAATCGCGCGGACGCTCGGATCCGCTCCGGAGCGAGGGAGGCTCGATGTCCGTGCCGTCGGCCGCAGCGGCCACGCGACCCGATCGTCCGTGGCACGCCATGGATCCCGATGCCGTGGCGACCGCGCTCGGGGTGGAGCCGGCGCGCGGCCTCGACCCCTCGGAGGCCGCCGCCCGCCTGGATCGGTACGGCCGCAACGTGCCCCCCGAGCCGGTCCGCCCGTCCGCCGCCCGGGCCGTGCTGGGCCAGCTCGTCGCTCCGGTGCCGATCGCGCTCGGCGTGGCCCTCGTCGTGAGCCTTGTGCTCCGGGAGATCTCGGCCGCACTGCTGCTGGCCGCTGCGGTCGTCATCGACGTGATCGTCGGGGCCAACGAGACCCTGAAGGCGCGGGCGCCGGTCACGGCGATCGGGAGCCTCTGGGCGACGACCGCGATGGTCCGTCGGGTCGGTCGGGTCATCCCGGTCAACGCGACCGAGCTGGTCCCCGGTGACGTCGTCTCGATCGGCCCGGGAGACGTCGTGCCGGCCGACGGCCGGCTGATCGACAGTGTGGCGCTCCTTGTCGACGAGGCCGATCGTGACCGGCGAGACGGCGTCCGACCGCCAAGGCGGTCCCCTTGGTCGGCGCTCCCGATGCCGCCCTGCCCGAGCGGACCAGCCTGGTCCACGCCGGCTCGCGGGTCCTCCAGGGTCGCGCGACGTTCGTCGCCACCGCCACCGGCCAGGGGACCGAGCTCGGCCGGATCGCCGGCCTGCTCGGCGCGACCGACCGGGACCCGACCCCGCTCCGGCGCCGGTTGCGCGCATCGGGGACCGCCCTGGCGCTCCTCGCCGTCGGTGCGATCGCGGTGAGCGTCGCCGTCGGCTGGTACCGGGGCGAGCCCCTGGATCGCCTGGTCCTGGTGGCGATCGGCGTGGTCGTCGCCTCGATCCCTGCGGGCCTCCCGATCTTCGTCCGGGCCACGCTGGCCGTGGGGGCCCAGCGGCTCGGCATGGCCGGGACGCCGGTCCGCTACCTTGACGCGGTCACGGCGCTCGGCCACGTCGGAGCCGTCGACGCTGGGCTGGCCGGGATCCTGACCCTGGGCCGTCCGACGGCCCGGTCCGTCTTCTACCGGGGCAGCTGGTACACGGTCGAGGGCGATGGCGCGGCTACCTCCGGCCGGATGCTCCACGTCGCCGGGGCGACCCTGCCCGGATTCGATCGGCTTGCCTACATCTCCGCCCTGGTGACGGACGTCGCGCTCGGCGACGACGACCCGGCCACGATCGCCTCGACCGAGGCCGCGATGGTCGTCCTGGCCGCCAAGCTCGGGATCGACGCGGATCAGAGCCGTCATGCCTACCCCCGCCTCCTGGGCCTGCCCTACGACGCCACCCTCGGGCTCGACGGCATCGGTCCATCGCCTGCCGCTCGACGGTCCCGGGTCGTCGGTCGTCACGGCCCTGGTCATCGGGACGCCGGAGGCCCTGCTCGTCCGGAGCTCTACGGCCGACTGGGGTGGTGAGGACCCGCTCGCGATCGACCCGGTCCGGCACGAGGTCGAGGCCGCCCTTGCCCGGATGCGGTCGGAGGGCATGCAGGTCGTCGCGCTCGGCGCTCGCCGGCTGACGACCACCCCCGAGGACGCCGCCGAGGAGATCGCCGCTGACCCGATGACCCTGCTCGGCGACCTGACCTTCGTCGGCCTCGTGGGGATCGTGGACCCGATCCGGCCGGACGCCCGGGCGGTGATCACGACGGCTTCCAGGGCCGGGATCGACCTCCGGGTCGTCACCGGCCGGGACCCGGTCACCGCGGCGTCGACCGCCGCCGAGCTCGGACTCGCCGGTGAGGCCATCGGTGGACCGGACCTCGCCAGCCTGTCCGACGAGACCGTGCGGAGCCGACTGACCGGTCTCCGCATCGTGGGCTGGGCGTCCGCCATCGACCGTTTGCGGCTGACCCGCGCCCTCCAGGCCGGCGGCACGAGCGTCGCCGTCCTCTCGAACGGCGTCGTCGATGCGCCGGCGATGCGGGCCGCCGGGGTCGGTGCCGCAAGCCGGCCGGGCTCCGCCGTGACGGACCAGGCCGCCTCGGTGGTCGTCGGCGACGGCGGGCTGGCCGCCCTGCTCCGGGCGATCGCCATCGGGCGCGAGACGCGGGACCGGGTCGCCGCCTATGGCCGGCTCGCGGCGATCCAGCTCGTCGGGCTGGTGTCCCTGTTCGTGACCGCCGCACTCCTCGACGTCAACGGCGGCCTGCCGCTGGTGCCCGTCCAGGTCCTCTTCCTGGGTCTCGTCGTCACCGTCTTCCCCGTCGTCGCCATCGCCTCCGACGTGGCCGATCCCGGCGTCATGGAGCATCCGCCCGACGACCCGGATGGCGGCCCGGCCGATCGACCGACCATCCTCCGCCGGCTCGTGGCCGGGCTGGCTCTCGGGCTCGCGGCGCTGGCCGTCTACCCCGTCAGCGCTGCGATCGGCTGGGGCGAGCCGGCCTTCGACCGCGCCTCGGTGCCGATGACCCTGGCGTTCGTGACGCTGGGCTTCGGGACGATCCTGGTCGGGCTGGCCGCGCGGCGGCCCGTGGACTGGGCGTTCAAGAGCCCGTTGCCGCGGTTCCTCGGCATCCTCCTCGTACCGCTGGTGCTGCTCTTCCTCTCGACCGAGCTGGGCGTCCTGAAGGCGTTCCTCGTGACGGTCGACCTTCGCCAGGAGCAGTGGGGCGTCGCGCTCCTCCTGGGCTCGGCGGCGTTCTGGGTCATGGAGGCCGACAAGCTCCTCCAGCGACGGGTGCGCATCCGCTTCCACTAGGGACCCTGTCCCGGGTCGTCGAAAGCAGGGCGACGCAACGCAGGCGCTCGTGGGACGAGGACGTCAGCCGTCGATCGTCCGCCGCAGCTCGGCCGCCCGATCGCGGAGGGACCGGAAGTAATCCGAGTCGGTGATCTCGGCCACCTGCCGGGCCTGGCGCGCCTCGTCGATCTCGATCCGCAGCTCGGCCACCTGCGCTCGCAGGCGCTCCTCGCGAGCCCGCACCTCGCCCGCCATCCGCTGGAAGGTCCGGGCAAGCTGACCGAGGGCGTCGTCCCTGGCGGCCACGGCGTCGAGGGTCGCGGGATCGAAGGCATCCGCCTCCACGGCGGCGGCGGCGTCGATGACCCGCTCGACCTGTTCGAGGTACTCGCGCTCGAGGTCGCGCAACCGCTTGGCTGCCAGCCCGGCGTTGAGGCGGGCTCGCAGGATGGACGGGTCGACGGGCTTCGGCAGGTAGTCGAGGGCGCCGAGCTCGATGCAGCGGACGACCGAATCGAGCTCGTCCACCGCGCTGATCACGATGACCGGCAGGTGGGCCAGCCGCGGATCGGCCTTCATCCGCTCGAGCGTTCCGTAGCCGTCGAGCCGGGGCATGACCAGGTCGAGCAGGACGACGTCGAACGGCGGCTCTCCGGCGCCGGCGAGGACATCGAGGGCCGCCAGGCCGTCGTCCACGGAGGTGACCGCGTGACCCTGCTCGCGCAGGAGCCGCTCGAGGAGCATCCGGTTCACCAGAGCGTCCTCGACGACCAGGACGCGGCCGCCGCCCGCCGCGGTCATGCCCTGGCCGCCACGATCTGCAGCTCCCCCGTCGCCGCCTCGAGCTCGGCGGCGATCGCCTCGACGGCATCGCCCAGCCCTTCGAGCCCACCGGATCGCGCCTGCGCCTCCAGGACCCGGCAGCGCTCGGCCAACCCCGTGGCCCCGAGGGCGGCGCTGGACGACTTGAGGGTGTGGGCCGGGCGGACGAGGTCGGCCGCGGATCCGGACTCGAGCGCGGCACGCATGGCCGCCACCTGCCCGGGGGCGTCGGCGAGGTACGCGCCGATCAGCTCGGCGAGGAACGCACGATCCCCGCCCGTCGCCTCCAGCAGCTGGTCGATGACGACTCGATCGATCGTCGCTCCAGACGACTCAGGCATCCCAACCCCTCCGGCCATCGTCGATCGATCCGAGGATAGCGACCGGGTGCCGCACCCGGGATCCGCTCACGCCGGCCCGCCGATGCGGACCGCGTCGGCACCCTCGTGAAGGTCGAGATCCGCCGTGCCGGTCCCGTCGAGCGTCACCGGCACGGCCGGACCTGGGGTCTCGACGACCGCGGCGTCGGCCCAGGCGGACGAGTCGCCCTCTGCGTCGACCCGGTACGCCCAGACCCGAATCGCGCCTGCGACGCGTGGCTCGAGCTCGACCCGGACGTCCGCGAGCCCGCCCGCGCTCCCCAGGACCACCGTGGCGCCGTCGGCAGACCGCGCCATCGCACCGGATCTCCAGGTGACCCGGGCGGCCGCCGGCCGGCCGGTCCGGACGACCTCCAGGGCGGCGGTCCCCGCCCCCGGTCCCTCGACCCGCAGCTGGACCACGGCCCGGGGCCGGAACGCGCCACCTGACACGGCCCGAACGGCGACCACCGCGACGCCGGCGGCGGCTCCGAGGGCGGCGACTCGGGCGACCGGATCCGTCCAGATCCAGATGCCGTGCACCAGGATCGCTGCGATGAACAGGGCCGCCACGGTCGTCACGACGAGCGGATGGCCGATGAACCCGATGACCGGTCGGGGGACGAACTCACCGCGACGCCGGGAGGCAGCCACGAGCAGCATCGGGTAGACACCGGCCATCAGCGGCACCGCGAGGATGCCGACGACCGCGAGCGGGGCGGTGAAGTCCGCCACATCGGCCAGGATCAGGACGACGAGGATCAGGACCACCGCGACGACCGGGAGCAGCGACACGGTCGACCGGCCGCGCCGGCCGGCGATCGCGCGCTGCCACGCCGGCTGCCCGACGCCCGCCGCCCTCGAGACCGGCGGGAGCCACTCGCGGACCTGGTTGAAGAGCCCCAGGGAGCAGTAGATCGAGCCGATCCCGAGGGCCAGGACGACGTAGATCGATCCGAGGACCAGGACGACCGGGCCCGCGACCTCGGCGAGCGGCGAGATAGCGGTGCCCTCGAACCCCACGAGCGCCTCCGAGCCGACGGCCCCGTTGACCGCCAGGACGCCGAGGGAGTACAGGCCGATCACGGCCAGCATCGCGGCGACGTTGCCGCCGAGCAGCGCCTTGCCGGTCATGTCCTCGCGCAGGAGGAGCTTCGCGGCGTTGCCGGCCGAGGTGTGCCCGAAGTAGGCCACCAGGATGACCCCGAACACGATCTGGAGCAGCCCGACCTCGAGCACGAGACCGCCCCCCGACGCGTCGATCGCAAGGTTCGCCGGATCGAGGTACGCCAGGCCGATGGCGCAGATGGCGAGGATCAGGGCGATGTTCACCGCCCCGATCACCAGGGCCGACGCGACCGTCGCGTCGAGCGCATCACGGCGCAGGAAGTACACGTTGATCGCGAACAGCAGGCCCACCCACCAGAGGAGGCCGATGCCGCTGGCGTCGGACAGCACGGAGGCGAAGCCGAGCAGGTAGGTGAGGAGCACGACCGCGTTGAAGACGAACAGCGTCACCGTGAACGCGACGGCCCCCCCGCGGCCGAGATACTCCCGGACCAGCCGGCCGAAGTAGGTCTCGCCGTAGCGCATCTGGCCGGTCCGGGTGATCGCCTCGACGAGGGCGGCCAGGGTCACGACGTTGACGAGGCCCAGGACCACCAGGAGGGCGATCCCGGGCAGCGGGCCGATGCCCGCGACGGCGACCGGGATGGCCAGGATCCCCTCGGCGATCGTCTCGGTGAGTGCGAGCGCGAAGGCCATCCAGAACGGCGGCAGGGTCTCAAGGCGTTCGGCCGCACGCGCCCGCAGCCAGCGGAGGCGATCGCGGACGGGTTGCGGGGCCGCGAAGCTGTGATCGATGACCGCCCCGTAGGCCCGCTCGTAGGCGGATCGGACGGCGGGATCCCCGGTGCCGAGGGCCGCCGCGACCCGGGATGCCCGGCCGGCCACCAACGGGTACTTCTCCCCGAGCCGGCGAACGAGGGCGGCCCGGAGGTCCGGGTCCGGCGGGACGAGGTCGGCCCATGACGGGGCGTAGCGCTCGAGGTCCTGGACGGTCACCCGGACCGGCAGGTCACGAGCCCCGGCCAGCGCCTGGAGGAACGCCAGCTCGCGCTCCTGGACGGAGCGCTCCGTCTCGTAGGTCGCCATCGCTGCGCGCGAGCGATCGACCAGGCGGGCGGTCCTGGCCTCGATGGCGAACAGGAGCGTCGTGACCCGCCGGGCCGGCAGCCCGGCCAGCAGCTCGCTCCTGGAGAAGAGCGGCGGGCCGGCGTCCCCGGTCATGCCTCCGCCGGAGGGCCGTCGCCCCTCGGGACGCGCTCGAGCGCCTCGACGAGCGCCTCGACCCGGATCGGCTTGCTGACGTAGTCGTCCATCCCGGCGGCCAGGCAGGCGTCCCGATCCTCGTCCATGGCGTTGGCGGTCATGGCGATGATGTGCGGGCGCCCCTCCGGCCAACGGGCGCGGATCCGCCGGGTCGCCTCCAGCCCGTCGAGCTCCGGCATCTGGACATCCATCAGAACCAGGTCGTACCTGGCCGACTCGAGGGCAGCGATCACCGCTAGCCCATCCCCAGCGACGTCCGCCGCGTAGCCCATCCGCTCGAGCAGGCGCAGGGCGAGCTTCTGGTTCACTGGGTTGTCCTCCGCCAGGAGGATCCGGAGCGGGTGGCGGGCGGCCGTCTCCGGGTCCAGGGCCGGGCGATCGGGCGCCCGCTGCACCGGGACCGCGGACGCTCCGGCGAGCGCCGTGACCACGGCGTCGTGGAGCGCCGAGAGCTTCACGGGTTTGGCCAGGTAGGCGGCCGCCAGCGGGTTCGCCCGGTCGCGATGGCCCGCGGACGACATGACGATGATCGGCAGGTCCGGTCGGACTGCGCGAGCCGCCTCGGCCAGCGCGAGCCCATCGAGCTCCGGCATCTGGAGATCCGTGATCAGGAGGTCGAGGGGCTCATCCGACCTGACCACGTCCACGGCATCCGAGGCGGATGCCGTGTCACGGGTCAGCATCCCCCAGCGACCGACCTGCGCCGCGAGGATCCGACGATTCGTCGCGTTGTCGTCCACGATCAGGACCCGCCGGCCCACCAGATCAAGCGGCGCGAGGTCGGTCCGCGTCTCAGCGCCATCGGTCCCCGCGGGCAGCTGGACCACGAGACGGAACGTGCTGCCCTGGCCCGCCACGCCGGTGCTCTCCGCGGTGAGATCGCCGTCCATGAGCTGGGCCAGCCGACGGCTGATGACCAGCCCCAGCCCGGTCCCCCCGAAACGTCGCGAGATGCTGGCGTCGGCCTGGCTGAAGCTCTGGAAGAGACGGCTCATCCGGTCGGGCAGGATCCCGATGCCGGTGTCGCGGACCGTGACCTCGATGCGCCAGCGGCCGTCAGCTTCGTCGAGCCGCCGGCCGCTCGCGCGCAGCTCGACCTCTCCGGACTCGGTGAACTTCACGGCGTTCGAGAGCAGGTTCAGGACGACCTGGCGCAATCGGCCCTGGTCACCGACGACGACCCGCGGGAGGGCGTCGTCGACCGCGTAGGCGAGCTCGATGCCCTTCCGGGCTGCCGTCGGGGCGAGCAGGTCCAGGGCCGCTTCGATGACCCGTCGGAGCTCGAACGGCCTGGCATCGAGATCCACCCGCCCAGCCTCGATCTTCGAGAAGTCGAGGATGTCGTCGATGATCGTCAGGAGCGCGTCGCCGCTCGTCCGGATCGTCTCGGCGAAGTCGCGCTGCTCCTCCGACAGCGGGGTGTCGAGGAGGAGGCCGCTCATCCCGATGATCGCGTTCATCGGGGTGCGGATCTCGTGGCTCATGGCAGCCAGGAACGTGCTCTTGGCCTGGTTAGCAGCGTCGGCCTCCCGCCGGGCCGCCTGCAGCTCGGTGATGTCGTGGTAGATGGCGTAGAACCCGGTGTGCTCGCCGTCGATGCGGAGGGGCACCATGACGATCTCGACATCGACGCCCCTGCCATCCCGACACGAGCGGCGGCCGATCCGAGCGGAGCGTCCAGTCTCGAGCGCCTCCCTCGCCACGCCTGCCCCCTCGGCGCGCATCTCGTCGGTGCTCATGACGAGGTCGTCGATGCGCTGCCCGATCGCCTCGACCGGTGTGTACCCGAAGAGCCGCTCGGCGGCCGGGTTCCAGCCCGACACGCGCTCGTCGCGGTCCATGGTGACGACGGCGACGGGGCTGATCTCGACGAGCGACTCGAAGTAGGCCTTCTGGCGCCGGACCTCGGCGGCCGCCTCGACCTGGCGGGTGACATCCACCTGGAAGCCGAGGACGTACGCCGCTTCCCCGTTCTCGTCGCGGATCAGCGAGTTGTCGTCACGGACCCAGACCGTCCGTCCATCCGAGGCGATGATGCGGTACTCGCCCGTCGCGCGATCGTCGCCGACGTGGACGTACCCCTCCTCGGATCCCACGAGGTCGCGGTCGTCGGGGTGCAACACGGACTCGAAGAACCCGTCCTCGAGCCATCGCTCGGACGGATACCCGAACATGGCCTCGACCTGCGGGCTGACGTAGAGCGAGGCCCCGAGCGGGTCGCCAGGTCGGTCGATGTAGAGCGCCAGCGGCAGCTCCTCGACGAGCTGTCGGTAGCGGCGCTCGGCCTCGGCCTGGCGGGCCAGGGCCTCGGTCAGCTCGGCCGTCCGCTCCTCGACCCGACGCTCGAGGGTCTCGACGTTCTCGCGGAGCTGGGCCGTCATGTCGTTGAAGGCGGTGGTCAGCGTCCCCACCTCATCCTCGGACGTGACGGGCACGTAGGCGTCGAGGTCCCCGGCCGCGACGCTCGTGGCGGTCGTGGCGAGCCGAAGGATAGGTCTGGTGACCTGGCGAGCGATCAGCCAGATGCCGGCGGCCAGCAGGACCGCCGACAGCAGCCCGACGATCGCGATCGTGAGCGCCAGCTCCTGGGCCGGTGCGAAGGCCTCCGCCTGCGGCAGCTCCACGACGAGGGCCGCATCGTGCTCGGTCAGCCAGCGGTAGACCCCGATGACGGGCACGCCCCGATAGTCCGTGTAGAGCGCCTGGCCGCTTCCGTGGGCGAGTGCTCGGCGGATCCCCTCGGACTCCACGCCGCTCGCGTACTCGCCCTGGCTGAGCCGGGCGTGCAGGAACCGACCGTCGGGGCCGACCAGGTACGTCGCCCCGCCCTCACCGAGGCCGGTTCCCTCGAGGACGATCCGGTCGATCCGCTCCAGGTTGAGGTTGCCGGCCAGCACGCCGACCCGGCGACCGCGGCCGTCACGGTCGAACAGCGGCGTGCTGACCGTGATGGTCGGGAGACCGGTGAGGGTCGACGTGTAGGCGTTCTGGACGAAGGTGTGCGAGACGCCCCGAGCGAAGAACAGCTCGCTCGCCTGGGAGGCGCCCTCGTGCTCCGGCCGCGTCGACAGCTCGACGGTCCCGTCGAGATCGAGGACGAGGAACTCCTGGGCATCGGACGTCTGCTGGACGACCACGCCGAGCGTCTTCTCCAGTGGCTCACGGGCCGCTTCGCGCTCGGCGTCGGTCGTGCTCTCGCCCAGGAAGACGCGTGCGTCGTCCCCGAGGCCCGGGATGCTGCCCACGAAGACGACGTTCCTCCGCTGCTCGTCGATCCAGCGGTCGAGCGAGTCGGCCTTGACCTCCGCTACCGCCTCGAGCCGCTCGAAGACCGAGCGGGTCAGGTCGTCCTGCGCCCGGACGTACACCACTGTTCCGACGATGGCCACGGTCAGCCCGGCGAGGACCAGGAAGTAGGCGACGAGGCGGGCCCGCAGGCTGCGGTTCCAGGGACCCGGGATCCTGGGCCCACGACGGCGACTCGAAGGCGCGGCGGCCACGGTCAGGGCAGCTCCTGCCCGATGGAGTCCAGGTCGAACTCGCCGGCGGCCGTCGCATAGTCCATGCCGAAGTACTCGAGCGACAGGGCCTCCAAGGTGCCATCGACATGCAACCCGCGGACGATCTCGTCGACGCGCTCCACGAACGCGGCCTGGTCCAGGCTCGACGCACGGTCGAGGTACCCGGTCTTCTGCGTGTGGTAGGCCGGCTCCGGCAGCATCCGGAGGCCGAGGCCTCCCGCGATCGCTTCCGTGCCGACAGGCTCGCCGCACAGGAAGGCGTCGAGCTCGCCTGCGGCGGTCGCCTCCAGGCCCGGCGGCTCTGCGTCGAAGGTGACGATCTCCGGATCGTCGACGACATACACGAGCGGGGGCCCCGGCAGGACCAGCTCGTGACGGAGGTACAGCTCGTGGGTGCAGCCGGCGCAGGCCCCGACCGTCATGCCGGACAGCTCGGCGGCGTCCCGGACGGTTGACCCGACCGGGAGGAAGAAGTTGTGCGGCGTGGCGTAGGTGGGCTGGGTCACGTACAGCCGGGTCATCCGCTCCTCGGTGATCGCCCCCGACCCCCAGGCCACATCCCAGCGATCCCCCCAGTTGCCCGCGATGACCTGGTTCCAGGGCGGCGTGACGAAGCAGGCCTCGACGCCAAGGACCTCGGCCACGGCTTTGCCGGTGTCCGCGTCGAACCCTGCCACCTCGGGCGTGGTCAGCTGGTTCGCGGCGCATTTGGTCCCTGCGAGCCGCTCGGCGTCGTCGACGAGGAACGACTGGGGCGGGTAGGCCGGGTCGGTGGAGAGCACGATCGTCCCCCGGGCGAGCACTTCGGCGAGCTTGTCGGCGGTCGGGTCGAGGGACGGCACGCTCGACGGCGCCTGGGTCGCCCCGCCCGCCCCGCCGCATGCGGCGACGAGGACGGCGAGGAGGGCTGCGGCGACCGGGAGGGACCCGCGCTGCGCGCTCACTCGAGAACCTGGCCGATCGCGTCGAGGTCGAACTCGCCGGCGGCCGTCGCGTAGTCCTCGCCGAAGGACTCCAGCGACAGGGTCCGCAGCGTGCCGTCGGCGTGGAATCCCCGGATGATCTCGTTGACCCGCTCGACGAAGGCCTTGGCATCCAGGCCCGAGCTCTTGTCGACGAAGCCGGAGGGGTAGTAGGTGAAGGCGACGTCGTCGATGGACCGGAGGTCCAGGCCGTCCGCGATCGCCTGCCCGCCGACCGGATCCGCGCACAGGAAGGCATCGAGCTCGCCGTCGCCGAGCGCCTCGAGGCCGGTCGTCTCCGTCTGGAAGGTCACGACGACAGGATCCTGGACATTGACGGCGATCTCTACGCCGGGGATCTCGAGCTCGCCATTGAGGTAGTACTCGTGACTGCAGCTGGCACAGGCCCCGATCTCCTTGCCGTCGAGGTCGGCGGCGTCCTCGTACGGGGAGTCCGACCGCACGAAGTACAGGTTCGGCACCGCGTAGTAGGGCTGGGTCATCCAGAGCCGGGTCATCCGGTCGGCGTTGATCGAGCCGGAGCCATACGAGATGTCCCAGCGGTCGCCCCAGTTGCCGGCCGTGATCTCCGTCCACGGCGGGACCACGAAACACGGTTCCACCCCGAGCGCGGCCGCGACCGCCTTGCCGGTCTCCGCGTCGTAGCCGGTCACCTCGTCCGCCGTGAGCTGATCCGGCGTGCAGCGAGTGTCGGCCGCTCGTGACGCTCCCTCGACCTCGAAGGACTGCGGGGGATAGGCCGGGTCGGTCGACAGCACCAGGGTCCCCCGGGCAAGGATCTGGGCGAGCTTGTCCGATGCGGGATCCCTGCTCGGGTCGGCGGACGGGACCGGTGTACCGCCGGCCCCACTCGCGCACCCCACGACCAGCGCGGTCGACAGTGCCAAGGCGAGGCCCAGGGTGAGCGCGTGGGGCCTGGCTCGCGGCGATCGATCGAGGGACGCTGGCATGGACGCTCCTGAGTTGACTAGGGGGGCGGCGCGGCGACGAGATCGGCGGCGATCGCACGGTAGCGCGCCGCGAGCTCGTGCTGTGGGTAGCGCAGCGCGAAGACACCTTCGCTGGCCAGTCGCATCAGGTCGTCGGAGTGCGGCAGCACGGCCGCCACGTCGCAGCCATACGCCTCGCGGACCCGCTCGGCGACGACCTCCGGCGGGATGTCGCCCGGGGCCTTGTTGACGAGGATCGAGATCCGCGGGACCTCCAGCTCGCGGGCGACCCGGACCGTGATGCCGGTCCCCTCGTAGTCCTGGCGGTCGGGGCGCATGATCACCAGGAGCGACTGCGAGATCACGAGGGAGAGGAGGGTCTCCTCGTTGAGCCCAGGGTGGGTGTCGATGAACAGGACATCGAGGCCGAGCTCGGCGACCAGGTCGCGCAGGCCCTCGGTCAGCCGCTGGGCGTCGTAGCCCTCGCGGAGGACCCGGGCGATCTCGCCCGGCTGCATGCTCGAGGGGATCAGGTACAGCTTGCCGGCAAGCGGGACGCCCTGGCGCTCGGTCACGTCGAGGGCGACCTCGCCGATCGGCCGGCCATGCCAGAGGAAGTCGTTGAGCGAGCCCAGGAACGTCCTCGCCGGCAAGGCCGAACAGGACGTGGATGCCCGGTGACTGGATGTCGGCGTCGATGACCCCGACCCGGCGCCCGTCGGCCGCCAGGCAGGCGGCGAGGTTCGCGGTGGTGTTGGACTTGCCGGTCCCACCCCGGAACGAGTGCACGGACACGATGGTCGCCACCGACGCGCCCCTCCCGCCGCCCGAGCGGCCGTGCTTCCTTGGCGGCGGACTATACCCGATGGGACCGGGCGCGAGGCGCTGGGGCCGCGCCGAGTCGGCGTCCTAGTGGCGGAAGTGGCGGGTCCCGGTGACGAGCATCGCCGCCGCGGTGGCGTCCACGATGGCGATCGTCTCGGCGTCCCGCATCGAGCCCCCCGGCTGGACGAAGGCGCTCACCCCGGCCTGGAGGCAGACCTCCACCGCGTCCGGGAACGGGAAGAAAGCATCCGACGCGCAGACCGCACCGTGCAGGCTCTCCGGGCCGAGGATGGCCCGGGCCTTCTCGACCGCCTGGCGGGCGGCGTCGACCCGGCTCGTCTGGCCTGAGCCGAGGCCGACCTGGCGGCCATCCTTGACGAGGACGATCGCGTTCGAGGTCACCCCGCGGCAGAGGCGCCAGGCAAGGTCGAGGTCCGCTCGCTCAAGGTCGTCGGGCTCGCGGCGGGTGACGCAGCTCCAGCTCTCCGGGTCGTCCGGCCGGCTGTCCGGCGCGGTCACCAGCACTGCCCCACCGGCCGTCCGGAAAGCGTCCGTCCGGGACGGATACGGAGCGTCGTCGCCCTCCGCCGGATCCGCGGCCAGCAACTCGTCGACGAGCACCCGGAGGTTCGGCTTCGTCGCCAGCACCTCGAGGGCATCGGGGGTGTAGCCGGGAGCGACGACGATCTCCAGGAAGATCGAGACGAGCGCCTCGGCCACTGGACGGTCCACCTCACGAGTGAGCGCCACGACCCCGCCGAAGGCGCTGACCGGATCGGCCTCGAGAGCCGCCTCCCAGGCCGCCAGCAGCGTGGGCCGCTCGGCGGCTCCGCACGGATTGGTGTGCTTGACGATGATGCAACCCGGGCCGCGGAGCGCCCGGCCCAGGGCGTCGGCCGCGGCCGCGTCGAGGACGTTGTTGTAGGAGAGGGCCTTGCCCTGGAGCGGCGCCCGGTCCACGGCGAACGGCCCGTCGGTCAGCGTCCCGCCCGGGCGCCGGTAGCGGGCGGCCGGCTGGTGGGGGTTCTCGCCGTAGCGGAGCGTCTCGACCTTCTCGAGGGCGATCGTCAGGCTCGAGGGGTAGCCATCCTCGCTGCGCGGCAGGCCGGGGTCCGGCGGCAACTCGACGCCTGCCCGGTCCATGAAGCAGGGCAGCTCCTCGGCGATCCGGGCGTCATAGGCGGCCGTGTGGCGGAACGCCTCGACGGCGAGCGCGCTGCGGAGCCCGATGGGGATCTCGCCGGACTCGTCGAGCGCCGTGAGGACCGTCTCGTAGCGCGCGGGCGCCGTGACGATCGCGACACTGCCATGGTTCTTGGCCGCCGCCCGGACCATCGACGGGCCGCCGATGTCGATCTCCTCCACCAGCTCGTCGAGGGAGATGCCCGGGCGCGCGGCCGCGGTCGCGAACGGATAGAGGTTGACGACCACGAGCTCGAACGGGGCGATGGCAGCCGCGGCCAGCTGCTCCCGGTGGTCGGCCAGTCGACGGTCGGCGAGGATCCCGCCGTGGACCCGCGGGTGGAGGGTCTTGACCCGCCCGTCGAGCATCTCCGGGAAGCCCGTCACCGCGGCCACGTCGGTGACCGGCAGGCCGGCCGCCCGGATCGCCCGGGCCGTTCCGCCGGTCGAGACGAGCTCGAAGCCGCGTGCGGCCAGGCCGCCGGCGAGCTCCACCAGGCCCGTCTTGTCCGAGACCGACAGGAGTGCCCGACGCGGCCTGGGCATCGCGGCATCGGCCCGGGACGGGTCGAGCACGACCTGCCGCCCCTCGACCGCCAGCGCCCCGGCCAGGAGCAGGGCCACCGCCCGCGGCAGCAACCGGTGCTCGACGACCCGGATCCGATCGTGGAGGGACGCCTCGTCGTCGCCGGGAAGCACCGGCACGGCCTCCTGGGCCACGATGGGCCCGCCGTCGAGGACCTCGTCGACCAGGTGGACCGTGCAACCCGTGACCGCGACGCCGTGATCCAGGGCATCGCGGACCGCGTGCGCGCCGGGGAACGCCGGCAGCAGTGACGGGTGGGTATTCACGATGGGCCCGGCGAAGGCCGCCAGGACGGCCGGTCCGACGATCCGCATGTAGCCGGCCAGGACGACGACGTCGACCTCGGCGGCCGCGAGGGTCTCGGCGAGCGTGTGGTCGGTCTCGGCACGCATGCTTGGATCGGGGTCGGCCAGGCCAGGCAGCAGAGCCGTCCCGAGGCCACGCTCCGCGGCCCAGTCGAGCGCCGGGCAGGATCGGTCGGCGAAGACCAGGGCGATCGAGCCGCCGAGCTCGCCGCGATCGGCGGCAGCCGCCAGCGCCCGCAGGTTCGATCCGGCTCCCGAGACCCCGACGGCGATCCGGCCGCCGCTCCCCTGCCCCGCCCCCTGGTCACTCATGTCTCTGCCTCCGATCCCCCCTCGGCCCGAGTGGTCCCTCCTGGTACGAGGCACCGACCGCCTGGTCCGCCGTCACCACCTCGCCCACCACCACGGCGCTCACCCCCCGGTCCGCGAGCCACCGGATCAGCGTCGGGACGTCGGCGCCGTCGACGATCGCGATCATGCCGAGGCCGGCGTTGAAGGTCGCCCGGAGCTCAGCGTCGTCGATCCCGGCCAGGGCGGCGATCAGGCGCATCTCCGTCGGGACCAGCCAGCGCGTCGGGTCGAGCCTCGCCGCGAGGCCGTCGGGGAGCGCCCGGGGCACGTTGCCGGGCAGGCCGCCCCCGGTGACGTGGGCGAGGGCGTGAAGGTCGGAGCCCCCGGCTCGCAGGGCCGCCCGGGCCGCCAGCACGTCCGCCGCGTAGATGCGGGTCGGTGTCAGGAGGACCTCGCCGAGGGTCGCTTCGCGTCGCTCGGGCGCCTCCGCCAGCACCTGCGCCGCCGCGTCCGGCCCCAGGGTTCGCTCCACGAGGGAGACGAAGCCAGTTCCCAGGGCGAGGTCGTGCTCGTCGAGGACGCTCCGGACGAGCGAGTAGCCGTTCGCATGGAAGCCGCTCGAGGCCAGCCCCACGAGCACATCGCCGGCCCTGACCGCGGAGCCGTCGAGGGCGAGGTCACGCTCCACGACGCCGACGCAGAAGCCGGCCAGGTCGAGCGCCTCGGGTGGCATCAGGCCGGGGTGCTCGGCCGTCTCCCCGCCGACCAGGGCGCAGCCGGCGGCCCGGCAGCCCGCGGCGATGCCGCCGACGACGGTCGCCACCCGGTCCGGGTCCAGCCGTCCGACCGCCAGGTAGTCAAGGAAGAAGAGCGGGGCGGCGCCGGCGCAGACGACGTCGTCGGCGCACATCGCCACGAGGTCCAGGCCGATGGTGTCCCAGCGGTCGAGCGCAGAGGCGATGGCCGTCTTGGTCCCGACCCCATCGGTCGCCGAGACCAGCAGCGGGTCGACCATCCCGGTCGGCAGCACCGTGGCCCCGGCGAAGCCGCCGAGCCCGCCCACGACCTCGGGCCGGCGGGTCGACTCGACCGCGGCCCGGAGCAACTCGACGGCTCGCTCGCCCGCCACGACGTCCACCCCGGCCGCGGCGTAGGCATCCCTTGCGCCCGAGCTCATCCGGCGACCCCTGCCTGGGCCGGGGCCAGCTCATCCTCGAGGAGGAACTTGCGGTGGACGGCGTCGTACGGCACCGGCACGGGGTAGTTCCCGTCGAAGCAGGCGAAGCAGAACCGCTCGTACGGCAGATCGAGGGCGGTCAGGACGCCCTTGATCGAGAGGTAGCCCAGCGAGTCGGCACCCACGAAGTCGCGGATCTCGTCGGTCGTGTGCGAGGCCGCGATGAGCTCGGTCTCGACCTGGGTGTCGATCCCGTAGAAGCAGGGGTGATGGATCGGCGGCGCGCTGATCCGGAGGTGGACCTCCGACGCGCCAGCTCGCCGGAGGAGGGCCACGATCTGCTTCGTCGTCGTGCCCCGGACGATGGAGTCGTCGACGACGATCAGGCGGCGACCGCGGACCACCTCCCGGAGCGGGCTGAGCTTGACGTTCACGCCGCGCTGGCGCATCTGCTGCGACGGCTGGATGAAGGTCCGCCCGGTGTAGCGGTTGCGCACCATCCCCTCGCGGTAGGGCAGGCCGATCGCCTCGGCGAAGCCGGCGGCGGCGGGGGCCCCGGTGTCGGGGACGGGCATGACCATGTCCGCCTCGGCCGGGAGCTCGCGGGCCAGCTGCATCCCCATGCGGCGACGCGCCTCGTACAGGTTGCGACCCTCGAGGTACGAGTCGGGACGGGCGAAGTAGATGAGCTCGAAGACGCAGAGTGACCGGTGCGGCTCGGCGTAGTGGACGGAGCGTGGCGGCCGGCCGGGCTCCAGGATGACCAGCTCGCCGGGCTCGACGTCGCGGACCACCTCCGCGCCGACGATGTCCAGCGCGGCCGTCTCCGAGCCCAGGACCCAGGCCGTGCGGGCATCCTCGTCGCCGGCCCACAGGTCGGGCTCTCCCGTCGGGGCCTCCAGGCGGAGGCGGCCCAGGACGAGCGGCCGGAAGCCGTATGGGTCGCGGATCCCGATGACGCGGCGCTCGTCGAGGACGACCAGGCTGAACGCCCCCCGGACTCGGGGCAGGACCCGCAGGAGGGCCTCGACGGTGTCCTCGGCCGGCTCATCGGCCAGGAGAGCGGTCAGCAGCTCCGTGTCGGTCGAGGCCGGCAGGCGGGCGCGCCCGCCGGACAGCTGGTCGAGCAGCTCGCGGGTGTTGACGAGGTTGCCGTTGTGACCGATCGCGATGGCCCGCCGGGGGCCCAGGCGGAGCGTGGGCTGGGCGTTCTCCCAGACCGTCGAGCCGGTCGTCGAGTAGCGGCAGTGGGCGATCGCCAGCTGGCCTCGGAGGGACGGGATCCGGCGCTCATCAAGGACGGACGACACCATCCCGAGGTCCTTGTAGAGCATGAGCTGCTCGCCGTCGCTGACCGCCAGCCCGGCGGACTCCTGGCCCCGGTGCTGCAGGGCGAAGAGCCCGAGGGAGGCGACCGCTGCCGCCTCATGGGGTCCACCGCGGGCACCCGGAGGGAGCACCGCGCCGAAGACGCCGCACATCGTCAGGCCTCCTGCCCGAGTGCCCGGGCCAGGCCGTGCTCCCAGGCATGGGCGAGGTCGGCGATGGGCACGTCGATAGCGTCGGCGACCCGGCTGCCGCGACCCTCCGCGGCCCCCGTCGCGCCCTCACCGGCGAGCTCGATGACCAGTCGGTCGCCGGCCACGACGCCGAACGGCTCGACCGGAAGCCCGTGCTGGCGGGCAAGGAGCTCGAGGGCCGGTCGATGGCGCGGTCGACAGGTGATGACGACCCGGCTGGGTCCCTCGCCGAAGAGCTCGACGGCCGGCGAGCCCGGGACGCCGAGTCGGAGCTCCGCCCCGAGGCCCGACCAGACGGCCGCCTCGGCGAGCGCGACCGCCAGACCGCCTCCCGAGACGTCCTGGGCGGAGGCCACCAGCCGACGCGAGATCGCCTCTCGGATGAAGACCTGGAGAGCCGCTTCGCGGCTGAGATCGAGGATCGGCGGGCGGTCCTCGCTGGTGACCCCCGCCAGGGAGGCATAGGCGCTGCCGACCATCCCGGGCGTCGTGGCGCCGACCAGGATCACGGCGTCGCCCTCGGCCACGAAGGCCGGGCCGACGAGCCCGGCCACGTCGTCGAGCAGGCCGACCACCCCGATCTCCGGCGTCGGCGCGATGGCCCCGGTCGGCGACTCGTTGTACAGGCTCACGTTGCCACCGGTCACGGGCAGGCCGAGCGCCCGGCAGGCGTCGCCCAGGCCCCGGACGGCCTCCTTGAGCTGCCAGAACGCCTCCGGCCGGGTCGGATCGCCGAAGTTGAGGCAGTTCGTCACGCCGAGCGGGCGGGCGCCGGTGATCGCCACGTTGCGGCTGGCCTCGGCGACCGACATCGCCGCCCCCAGCCAGGGGTCGGCGATGCCGACGGCCTGGGCGCAGTCGGTCGTGGCGACGAGGGCCTTGGTCGTGCCCTTGATCCGCAGCACCGCGGCACCGCGGCCGGGGCCTGCGACCGTGTCGGCACCGACGTGCTGGTCGTACTGCTCGTACACCCAGCGCTTGGAGGCCAGGTTCGCGGAGCCGAGCAGCGCAAGCAGCACGGCTCCCGGATCCATGCCCCGCTCCGGCAGGCCGCCGGCGGCCGTCTCGGCCAGCCCGGGGGCCGGCGCTTCGCGGACCCGGTGCGGCGGGCTGGCGAGTCGCTCATGGACGATGGCGTCCGAGGTGAGGGCCGCGGCAGGGATCCGGGCGATCTCGCGGGCTCCGGCGGCGGGCCGGCCGTCCGCCCCGAAGCCGCCCTCGATGACCGCGATGTCGCCATCGCCGGTGACCCGGCCGATCACCGCCACCGGCAGACCCCAGCGCTCGCAGATCTCGCGGACCGCGTCGTAGCGATCGGGGCGGACGACCGCGACCATCCGTTCCTGCGACTCGGAGATCATGACCTCGAACGGCACCATGCCCGGCTCGCGTCGGGGGATCGCATCGAGGTCGATGGCCATGCCCGTGCCAGCCCGATCTGCCGTCTCCGACGTGCCACACGTGATGCCCCCGGCCCCGAGGTCCTGGAGCCCCTCGACGAGCCCGCGTTCGATCAACTCGAGCGACGCCTCGATGAGCAGCTTCTCAGCGAACGGATCGCCGACCTGGACCGACGGCCGCTTCGAGGGGTCGTCATGGGTGAAAGTCGCGCTGGCCAGGACCGAGGCTCCGCCGATCCCGTCGCGACCGGTGGTCGAGCCGAACAGGACCACCAGGTTACCGGGACCGGGTGCCTGGGCGAGGGTCAACAGCCGCGCCTCGAGGACGCCGATGGCCATGACGTTGACCAGTGGGTTGCCCTGGTACGAGGGATCGAAGACCAGCTCGCCGCCGACCGTGGGGACACCGACGCAGTTGCCGTAGCCGCCAACGCCCCGGACGACGCCGTCGACGAGATGACGGGTCCGCGGATCGGTGGGATCACCGAACCGGAGCGCGTCGAGGACGGCGATCGGCCGGGCGCCCATGGTGAAGATGTCACGGAGGATGCCACCCACGCCGGTCGCCGCCCCCTGGTACGGCTCGACCGCGCTGGGGTGATTGTGCGACTCGATCTTGAAGGCGACCGCCAGCCCGTCGCCGATCGAGATGACGCCGGCGTTCTCGCCAGGCCCGGCGACGACCCCCTCGCCGCCGGTCGGGAGCGTCCGGAGGAGCGGCTTGCTGCTCTTGTAGCTGCAGTGCTCGCTCCACATGACACTGAACATCGCCAGCTCGAGGTCGTTGGGGTCGCGACCCAGCCGGCCGCGGATCGCCCCGAGCTCGTCGTCGGTCAGCCCGAGCCGGCGGTGGAGGGGCTCGGCCGCCGGGGTCGCCGGGCCCGTCATCACGGGGTCCCGCTCGCCACCGTGCCGCCGCTCCGGGCCCGCTCGGCGGCACTCTCGACGAGGGAGCGGACGATCCACATCCCGTCGTCCGACCCCAGGACCGCCTCGGCGGCGCGCTCCGGATGGGGCATGAGACCGGCCACGTTACCGGCCTGGTTCGTCACGCCGGCGATCGCCCGGAGGCTGCCATTGGGGTTCGCCGGGTCGTCCGGCCCGGCCGCCGCGGTCCCGTCGGGGCCAACGTAGCGGACCCAGGCCAGGTCCTGGCGCTCGATCCGGTCGAGGGTCGCCTCGTCGGCGAAGTAGGCGCCCTCGCCGTGGGCGACCGGCATCCGGAGCGGCCGTCGCTCCGGCAGCGCCCGAGTGAAGGGCAGGTCGAGCCGGCCGGGAACGATCGTCACCTCGCGGCAGACGAAGCGGAGCGAGCGGTTCCGCAGGAGCGCGCCGGGCACGAGGCCGCTCTCGGCGAGCACCTGGAAGCCATTACAGATGCCCAGCACGAGGCCGCCCTCGGCCGCGAACGCGGAGACGGCCCGCATGATCGGACTGAAGCGGGCGATCACCCCGGCCCGGAGGTAGTCGCCGTAGGCGAAACCACCTGGCAGGACGACCGCAGCCGCTCCCTCGAGGGAGGCCTGCTCGTGCCAGAGCTCGACGGGCTCGGCGCCGGCCAGGGCCAGGGCGTGCACCGTGTCCCGGTCGCAGTTGCTGCCCGGGAAGACGACGACGCCGACCCGGACGCTCATTCGCCGCCCCCGGGAGCGCCGACGAGCGGCTCGATGGTGAAGGTCTCGATGAGCGGGTTGCTCAGCAGCTCCTCGGCCAATCGTCGGACGATCGCCTCGGCCTCCAGCCCGCCGTCTGCCTCGACGGTCAGCTCGATCCGACGACCCACCCGGACGTCACTGACCTCGTGGATGCCGAGGTGCGGCAGGCCCTGTTCGACCGCCCGACCCTGCGGATCGAGGATGCCGGGCTTGGGCAGGACGTTGACGGCGAAGCGGTGCGCGGGCAGCTGGTTCATGGGGCGACGACGTCCTCCTCGAGGTAGCGGGCGAAGCTGGCTCCGGTGATCCGCTCGAACGCCTGCACGTAGCGCGCGCGGGTCCCGGCCACGACCTCGTCCGGCAGCTCCGGGCCGGGGGCCGACTTGTCCCACGGCTGGGCCTCGAGCCAGTCGCGGACGAACTGCTTGTCGAAGCTGGCCTGGCGGCGGCCGGGCTCGTACGCCGCGGCGTCCCAGAAGCGGGACGAGTCGGGCGTCAGGACCTCGTCCACGAGGAGCAGCTCGCCGCTCGTCGGGTCGGTCCCGAACTCGAACTTGGTGTCGGCCAGCAGGATCCCGGCTCGCTCGCAATCGGCCGCCCCATGGCGGAAGAGGGCCAGCGAAGCCTCGCGAACGCGGACGGCGAGCTCGTGGCCCACCAGCTGCTCGGCGCGGGCGAAGGGGATGTTCTCGTCGTGCGCGCCAGCGGGTGCCTTCCATGCCGGCGTGAAGACTGGCTCGTCGAGCCGGTCGGACTCTCGCAGGCCTGGCGGCAGCGGCACCCCGCAGATCCCACCCGTCTCGCGGTATTCCTTCCAGGCCGAACCGGCGAGGTACCCGCGGACGACACACTCGACCGGCAGGACCTCAGCCGGGCGACCGATCATCATCCGGCCCCGCAGTTCGGCGACGACCCCCGGATCGGCCGCCAGCTCGGTCGGCAGCTCCCCCGGGTCCGTCCCCAGGAGATGGTTCGGGATGATCTCGGCCGTCCGCCCGAACCAGAAGCGGGACAGCCCGGTCAGGACCCGGCCCTTGTCCGGGATCGGCGTGGGCAGGACGACGTCGAAGGCGCTGATGCGGTCGCTCGCCACGAGCAGGAGCCTCGACGCGTCGAGCCGGTACAGGTCGCGGACCTTGCCGGATCGCAGGAACAGCGCCTCAGCGCGGAGCACGGGACGCCTCCTCCGGGTTCTCTCGAGCAGCGGTCGTGCCCGTCCCCGCCCGCCCCCGAAGCCCTTCCTCGATGACGGCGAGGCGGGCGATGACGGCCGGGACGTGACGAAGCACGCGCTCGTCGTCGAAGCAGGCGTCGAGCTGCTCGAGCGAGAGCCGCTGGGCGACGTCGGGGTCGGTCTGGAGCAGGCCCTGGAGCGGGACCCGCTCGTCCGCCGCGCGGAGCGCGTTGCGCTGGACGATCGCGTAGGCCGCCTCTCGAGAGAGCCCGCCCTCCTCGACGAGGGCGAGGAGGGCCCGGCTGCTGGCGTGCAGACCGTGCCCGCGCTCGATGTTCTCGCGCATCCGGTCCGGCCGGACCACGAGGCCCTCGATGAGCCCCCGCATCCGGACCAGCATGTAGTCCAGCAGGATGGTGGCGTCGGGAAGGAGGACCCGCTCGGCCGACGAGTGGCTGATGTCCCGCTCGTGCCAGAGCGGCTGGTCCTCGAACGCCACCAGGGCGTAGCCGCGGAGGAGGCGAGCCAAGCCGGCGATCCGCTCGGACAGGATCGGGTTCCGCTTGTGGGGCATCGCCGACGAGCCCTTCTGGCCCGCCCGGAACGGCTCCATCACCTCGCCGATCTCCGTGTGCTGGAGATTCCGGACCTCGGTCGCGAAGCGCTCCAGCGAGCCGCCGGTCACGGCGATCGCCGCCAGGACGGCCGCGTGGCGGTCGCGCTGGACGATCTGGGTCGAGACCGGGTCGACGTGGAGGCCGAGGGCGCCGAGGACCTCCGCCTCGAGATCCGGGTCGAGATGGCTGTAGGTGCCCACCGGCCCGGAGATCTTGCCGGTGGCCGCCTCGCCGAAGGCCGCCGCGAGGCGGACCCGGTCGCGCTCGAGCTCGAACGCCCAGCCGGCCATCTTGAGCCCGAGGGTCGTCGGCTCCGCGTGGACCGAGTGGGTCCTCCCCATCATCACGGTCGTGGCCTCGGCACGCGCCCGGGCGACCACGGCCGACAGCAGCTCATCGACGTCCCGCAGGAGCCGATCGCCGGCGGCCCGCAGCTGGAGCGCCAGGGCGGTATCGACGACATCGCTGCTGGTGAGGCCGACGTGGAGATAGCGGCCCTCCGGCCCGACCGACTCGGCGACCTGGCTGACGAACGCGATGACGTCGTGGTCGGTCGTCCGCTCGATCTCGGCGATCCGGTCCACGTCCACCCGCGCCTTCGCCTCGATCACGTCGAGGGCGCCGGCCGGGACCATCTCCCGGGCGACCTGTGCCCGGGCCACCGCGAGCTCGACCTCGAGCATCCGCCCGAAGCGGGCCTCGTCGGACCAGACCGCGGCCATCTCCGGGAGCGTGTAGCGGCGGATCACCGGCCGACCCCGACGCGGACCGGCGGCAGCGCGGTGGCGATGTCCCGGCGCCGCTGCATCCCGGGCCAGCGGACCAGGTCGGCGGCGGCCTCCGCGGTCGCCCGCGCATCGGCGAGGTCGCCACCCCGACCGACGATGGTCAGGACCCGCCCGCCGTCGGCCACCCATGTGCCGGAGGCCCCGGCCCGCGTGCCGGCGTGGAAGACGAGGGCCCCGGTCGCGGCGGCCGCGTCGAGGCCGTCGATCGGGTCGCCGCGGACCGGGGTCTCCGGGTAGCCGGCCGATGCCAGGACGATCCCGACCGCGGCCCCCGGAAGTGCCGGCAGGGACGGTTCCGGAGGATCCGGGAGGGCCCCGCGGGCCGCGGCCAGCAGCCATGGCCCGAGCGCACCAGCGAGCCGCGGGAGGATCACCTGGGCCTCGGGATCACCGAGCCGTGCGTTGCACTCCAGGAGCACCGGGCCGTCGGCCGTGAGCATCAGGCCTGCGTACAGGAAGCCACGGAACGGCGTTCCCCGCCGGGCGAGCTCTCGGAGCAGCGGTTGGTGGACCGTCCCGAGGATCGCCTCGACCGCGTCGTCGGGCAGGTCGGGCACCGGCGAGTAGGCGCCCATGCCGCCGGTGTTCGGTCCCGCGTCGCCGTCCTGGAGGCGCTTGTGGTCGCGGGCTACCGGGAGGGCGACCGCCCGGCGGCCGTCGCAGATCGCGATGACGCTCGCCTCGCGCCCCTCGAGCCGCTCCTCGACCACGAGGGTCGGATCGTCCCCCCGGTCACCATCGAGCATCCCAGGGATGCGCTCGAGGGCCTCGAACAGGTCGGCACACACCACGACCCCCTTGCCCGCGGCGAGGCCGTCGGCCTTGAGGACGATGCCCCGGCGGGAACGATCGAGGGTCTCCGCCCAGGACCGAGCCGCCTCGCGGTCGCCTGGTCGGAACGTCCGAGCCTCGGCCATCCGGACCCCGGCCGCCTCCGCGACGTCGTGGCAGAAGGCCTTGGAGGTCTCGATGCGGGCCGCGGCGGCGGTCGGGCCGAAGCAGGTCATGCCCGCCTCGGCCAGGGCGTCGGCCACGCCCGCAGCGAGCGGGGCCTCGGGTCCGACGACGACGAGGTCCGCGGACGATGCCCGGGACGCTCGGACCACGGCCGCCGGATCCAGCGGATCGAGGTCGGCCAGGCGACGGACCCGGGGGACGGCCGAGATGGCGTCGGACCCGGGAGCTGCGACGACGACGTTCATCCCGGGCTCGTCGGCCAGCTTCCAGGCCAAGGCGTGCTCCCGCCCGCCGGAGCCGACGAGAAGCAGGGTCGTCGGGGCGATCAACGGCACGGCGCCGCTCCGGCCCGGGGACGGACCGTCCCGCTCATCCAGGCCGTCCGGGCACGCCGGTGGGCCGGTGGCGCATCGGCCGCCAGGCGCGTTCGATCGTCTGGGTCCGCTCCGGACCGACCGACACGAGCACGATCGGCACGCCGGCGAGTTCCTCGAGGGCTGTCACGTAGCGGCGAGCGGCCTCGGGCAGGTCGGCCAGCGAGCGAACGCCATGGATCTCGGCCTCCCAGCCGGGGAGCGTCTCGTAGACGGGGACCGCCGCGGCGAGCACGTCGGCCGAGGAGGGCCAGGCCTCGACACGCCGCCCGTCGACCTCGTAGGCGACGCAGAGCCGCAGCTCCTCGAGACCCGACAGGATGTCGAGCTTGTTGAGCATGATCGAGCTGACGCTGTTGACGGCGACGGCGTACCGGAGCGGCACCGCGTCGAACCAACCCACCCGCCGGCGACGACCCGTCGTCGTGCCGAATTCGTGGCCACGGGTAGCGATCCGCTCGCCCAGGTCGCCGTCCAGCTCGGTCGGGAACGGCCCGGCCCCGACGCGAGTGGCATAGGCCTTCATGACCCCCATGACCTCGTCGACCTGGAGCGGTCCGATCCCACCCCCCGTGCAGGCCCCGCCGGCCACGGGGTTCGACGAGGTCACGAACGGGTAGCTCCCGTGATCGAGGTCGAGGAGCGTCCCCTGGGCACCCTCGAGGAGCACGTGATCGCCCCGGGCGAGGGCGTCCTGGACGAGCCATGTCGCATCGACGAGAAGCTCCTCGAGGCGCTCGCCCCAGGCCGCGGCCTGGGCGACCAGGGGCTCGACCTCGAACTGGTCCAGGCCGTGGACGACCGCCAGGACCGCGTTGACCTCGGGCAGCAGGCGTTCCAGCTTCCCCCGGAGCCGGGCAGGTTCCAGGAGATCCTCCATCCGGAGCCCGGTCCGGGCTGCCCGGTCGCGGTAGGCGGGGCCGATCCCCCGCTGGGTCGTGCCGACTCTCGCACCACCGAGCGAGGCCTCGTGAGCACGGTCGAGCGCCACGTGGTAGGGCATGATCACGTGGGCCGCCCGGCTGACCCTGACGCGGCTCGCGTCGATGCCCCGTTCGGCCAGCCCGTCGAGCTCGGAGATCAGCGTGGCCGGGTTGACGACGACGCCGCTGCCGATGACCGAGGTGATGTGCGGGTAGAGGACGCCCGAGGGCACGAGGTGGAGCTTGAAGACCTCGTCGCCCAGGACCACCGTGTGGCCGGCGTTGTCGCCGCCCTGGTAGCGGACGACCATGGCGACCTGCTCGGACAGGAAGTCGGTGGTCTTGCCCTTCCCCTCGTCGCCCCACTGGAGGCCGACGACCACGGTGGCCGGCATCAGGTCGCCCTCGCGAGGTCGCCGACAGGGTCCGGGCCTCGTGTGCCGAGACGCGCCGGGGCCGGGATACACGCCTCCCTTGGGTCGCCGCCGGAGCGGCGAGAGGTCGTTCCGAGACCACCGTGCCGCCTCACGGGACGACCGCGGCGCCCTCCTCGCGCAACACTCCCCTCCAGGATCGGCGGGCCGTGGCCCGCGGGCGTTCGAGGACGGCGGGAGTATAGCAGCGGGCACCCCGGCTTCGCGCCGTGACGACGATCCTGACGCTGGTGCCGGCCGGCCGCCCGTCGCGCTCGACGGGCGCACGAGCGCTCGCCGGCGAACCGGGCGACAAGTGCCGGGTGAGGGCCGCGCAAGTGCCGCCGACTATGGTCCGGTCACCCGTCGAGCCCGCCGAGTCGGACCCGCCGACGGAAGCGGTCGAGCCGGCCCGCCGGCCGACCCAGCGAGGAGAGTGGACCGATGAACAGGGTCCTGATCACCGGGCGCCTGACGCGCGACCCGGAGTTGCGCAGCCTGGCCAGCGGCCGCCATGTGACGACCTTCACGGTCGCCACCAACGAGTACGCCGGCCCAGGCAAGGAGCGATCGGAGTACCACAGCGTCGTGACCTGGGAGCGGCTCGCCGAGATCTGCGGCCGCTACCTCGGCAAGGGCATGACGGTCGCCCTCGAGGGGAGGATCCAGACCCGGACCTGGGACGACGACCAGGGCAAGCGGCATTGGAAGACGGAGATCGTCGCCTCGAACGTCGAGATGCTCTCCGGCCGAACCAAGAAGGACTACGCGGCCGAGATCGCTGCCGACGCGCTCGAGGCACAGGCCGATGGCCCGACCACCGACGCGACAGTCGTCGAAACCGTCGACGAGGCTGCCTGACCGCCCGCTCCTGCGGCCGCGCCCCCCTCCGTGGCCGCCTCGACCGCCCCCGGCGCGCCCTCCCGCGCCCGGGGGCGGTCGAACCCCCGCTCGAGGGCGATCGGCCCAGCGATCGCTTCGGTCCCCGCCGGCCGAGGCCGGGTCAGCGGGCTCGCTCGTCGTAGAGGCGCCGCCGCGACAGCCCGGTCTCGCGGGCGACGCGACGCGCCGCCTCGGCACGACCCATACCCTCGCCGACCAGGGCATCGACCCGCGCGCGAGCGGCGACCTCCAGCGCGGCCGGGTCCAGGTCCTCGAGCCCGGCCCGCGCGTCGCGCGCGCCGGGCCAGTGCCCGATGATGATCGTCATCTCTCCCCTGGCAGGGATGCGGCCGATCATGGCGGCCTCCGCCAGCTCGCCGAGCGTCCCGCGAACGACCGACTCGTGCATCTTCGTGAGCTCCCGGCAGACCGCCCCCGGGCGCTCGGGACCGCAACGCTGGGCAAGGTCGCCCATCGTGCCGGCGAGGCGGTCGGGGGCCTCGAAGAGGATCGCGCCACGCTCGTCGCCGGCGAGGCGGTCGATGCGCTCACGGCGCTCGCGTCCGCTCCGCGGCAGGAACCCCTCGAACGACCAGCGGGGCCCGGCGATCCCCGTGGCCGCGACGGCCGCAAGGGCGGCCGAGGGTCCCGGGATGGGGATGACCGCGCCGCCCTCGCTACCCCAGGCGGCAGCCAGCTCGGAACCCGGATCGCTGATCCCGGGCGTCCCGGCGTCGGTCACCACCGCCAGGTCCCGTCCTTCCCGGAGCTGCCCCAGGAGCTCGGGCAGGCGCTCCGTCGCGTTCCTGGCCCGGAAGCTCGTCAGCGGGGTGTCGATGCCGTGGCGGACCAGCAGGCGGCGGGTGACCCGGGTGTCCTCGGCCGCGATCAGGGGGACGGCGCGGAGGGTCTCGAGGGCCCGAAGGGTCACGTCGGCCAGGTTGCCGATCGGAGTGGCGACGACGAACAGGCGTCCACCCTGCGTGCCGGTCGCCGCAGGGTCGCGGTCCCGGGTCACGTCCGGGCCGAGCCGGGACGCCGCCTCGGGTAGAGGTAGTCCAAGCCGGCCGTCCTCGGCCCAAGCTTGGCGATCGGTGGGACCTGGCGCTTGAACTCGGAGCTCGCGACCATGCGGTCGACCCGGGCGACGACCGCCGGATCGAAGCCCATGGCGACCAGCTCCTGGTGCGACCGCCGGCGGTCGATCATCCAGTAGAGGATGCGGTCCAGCAGCGGGTAGCTGAACCCGCCCTCGGACTCGTCGGTCTGGCCGGGCCACAGATCCGCCGACGGAGCCTTGCGGACGATCGTGTCCGGGACGCCGATCACCTCGGCCAGCTGGCGGACCTGGCTCTTGTAGAGGTCGCCGATGGGGTTGAACGCGCAGGCCGAGTCCCCGAACAGGGTCGTGTAGCCGATGAGCGCTTCGGTCTTGTTGCCGGTCCCGACGACCAGGCCGCCCCAGTTCGCCGAGTGGTCGTAGAGCACGGCCATTCGCATCCGGGCCATGAAGTTGCCGCGTCGGAGCGCGTCGGCTTCCGCGCCGCTGGAGCCCAGTGCCCCGTCGTCGTCCCGGCCGAAGTAGCCGTCCACCATCGGACTGATGTCCACCAGGGCCGACGCGCAGTCGAGATGGCCGACCACGGCCTCGGCGTCCGCCCTGGATGCCGGCGACGAGGTCCGATAGGGCATGAGCACGCAGAGGAGGCGCTCCGGCCCGATCGCCTCGGCGACCAGGTAGGCGACCAGCGCCGAGTCGATCCCTCCCGAGAGGCCGAGGACGGTCCGCTCGAACCCTGCCTGGCGTAGCTGACCGCGGATGAACTCGCCGATGCTCCGCCGGGCGACGTGGGTGTCGATGGCGAGCTCCTCGGGCAGCTCATACGCTGGTGCGCCGTGCTGTTCGGTCACCGTGATCCCTCCGGGTCGCCGTCGTCCCCGCCACTGCTCCATTCGTCGGGATCGCCGCCAGCCTGAGCGTCGAGCCCGGCCCGTTCGGCGATGACCCGCCGGAGCTCCCGGACCTGCAGCTCCAGCCGCTCGTCGCGCAGCAGCGGCAGGGAGATCCGCTCCCGGCGGACGTCGGCCAGCGAGGCGTCCACCAGGAACAGGCCCTCCTCGTACATCGGGGCCGCGAAGATCGTCTCGCCGCTCGGCCCGACGACCTCGGACCCGCCCCAGAAGGACAGCGACTCATCGACCCCGACCCGGTTGACGAAGACGACGACGCTGGTCGTGAGCTGGGCGTAGGCCCGCATCAGGGTCCGCCACGACGTCGCCGTTCCCGGTCCGGCCTCGTTCCGGGCCGCCATGTCACGCCCGGGCGATGACGACACGTTGACCAGGATGCGGGCACCGTCGAGGGCGAGCAGCTGGGGGATCGCGAGATGCCAGAAGTCCTCGCAGATGCCGATCCCCACGCCGATCCCCGATCGCGACCGGACCGCCCGGACCCGATCGCCCGGAGCGAAGAAGCGGCGCTCGTCGAACAGTCCATAGGTCGGCAGGTAGACCTTGCGGTGGACGTGGCGGACCTCCCCGTCCTCCAGGAGGGCGGCCGCGATGAAGAGGCGGTGATCGTCGGACTCCTCGACGAACGAGACCACGGCCGCCAGGTCGTCCGTCTCGGCCGCCAGGTCGAGGAGCCGCGGATCGTCCCGGGTCATGGCGACCTCGGCCGCAAGGTCCTGGAGCAGGTAGCCGGTGAGGCCGAGCTCGGGGAAGACGACCAGCTCGGCCCCGCTATCGCGGGCCTCGTGCATGACGACCCGGTGCCGGGCCAGGTTCTCGTCGAGCAGCCCCAGGTGTGGCGCCGTCTGAGCCAAGGCGATCCGGATGGTTCCCACGACCGGAGTCTAGCGCCCGGGCCGGACCGCCCGAGCCGGGCGACGAGGACCTGTTCGGGACTGGCGCAGGCTACCGCCCCGATGCTAGGCTTCCCGGACCCGCACCACGTGCCGGCGTATCGCCAGCGGGTCAGTCGCTCCACGCCGTCGCGACCCTTCGGCGCACGGCGGGAGCCGAATGGAGGAGGCAAGGGGATGACCCTGAACCGGAGGCGATCGACGCTGCTCGCGCTCAGCGCGGCGACGGCGATCCTCGTAGCCGCCTGTGGCGGCGCCGCGACCCCGTCCCCGTCGACGGCGCCCAGCGAGGCCCCAGCGTCCGAGGCGCCCGCATCCGCGGAGCCCTTCGACGCCATGGCCTACCCGCTCGAGGGCGAGGTCGACTGCGAGGGCGGGACCTTCAACGGCAACCCGTACACAGGCCAGTTCAAGAAGATCTACGCGACCGACGCGCGGACCGTGGTCTTCGAGCTCTGCACGCCGGACGTGGCGTTCCTGTCGAAGATCGCGTTCTCGGCGTTCGCGATCAACGACACCGAGTGGCTCAAGGCCAACATCGACCCGAGCGTCGAGCAGAACCAGGCCATCGTCGAGAACGTCAACGGCACCGGGCCCTTCAAGCTCAAGGAATGGAAGCGGGGCCAGGAGATCGTCATGGAGGCCAACCCCGACTACTGGGGTGACGTCGCCAAGGCCCAGACGCTGGTCTTCCGCTGGAGCGCTGAACCGGCGCAGCGGCTCACCGAGCTGCAGGCCGGGACGGTCGACGGGATCGACAACCTCGCCGCGACCGACTTCAGCATCGTCGAGGGCGACCCGAACCTGCAGCTCGAGCCGCGGGCCGCGCTCAACGTCATGTACTTCGGCTTCAACAACAACCCCCAGAACCCGGGCTTCGACAACAGCGCGAACCCCCTGGCCAACGAGCAGGTCCGCCAGGCCATCGCCATGGGGATCGACCGCCAGCGGATCGTCGACAACTTCTACGCCCCGGGGACCGAGGTCGCGACCCACTTCACGCCGTGCGCGATCCCGAACGGCTGCGCCGGCGAGGAGTGGTACGACTTCGACCTCGACGCGGCCAAGCAGATGCTCGCCGACGCCGGCTACCCGAACGGCTTCAGCACGAAGATCCAGATCCGCGACGTCGCTCGGTCGTACGTCGCGGAGCCCGTCGCGGTGGCGACGGACCTGCAGGCCCAGCTCAAGACGCTCGGCATCACCGCCGAGATCGAGGTCCAGGAGTCGACCGCGTTCATCGACAACGCGGACGCCGGCCTGCTCGAGGGCATCCACCTGCTCGGCTGGGGTGCCGACTACCCGGACGTCACCAACTTCCTCGACTATCACTTCGGCGCCGGCGCCTCCAAGCAGTTCGGCGACAAGTTCGACGACATCACCTCGGCGCTCCAGGAAGGCGCCGCCGGCGCCTCGGACACCGAGCGGGAGCCGGCCTACGTCGAGGCCAACAACGCCGTCAAGCAGCATGTCCCCATGATCCCGATCCTGCACGGCGCATCAGGGCTGGCGTACCTGGCCGATGTGGAGGATGCGCACGCATCGCCGCTCGGCAACGAGTACTTCGCCGTCATGACACCCGGTGACCGTGACCAGTTCGTGTGGCTCCAGAATGGCGAGCCGGGCGGCCTCTACTGCGCCGACGAGTCGGACGGCGAGGCCCTCCGTGCCTGCGAGCAGATGCTCGAGTCGCTCTACTCCTACGAGATCGGCGGCACCGCCGCCGAGCCGGCGCTGGCCGAGGTCTGCGCGCCGAACGACGACCTCAGCATCTGGACATGCACGCTCCGAGAGGGCGTCACGTTCCACGACGGAGCGACGCTCGACGCGAACGACGTCGTCCTGTCGTACGGCATCCAGTGGGACGCGGAGGATCCGCTCCACAAGGGTCGCGACGGCAGCTTCTCGTACTTCCCAGGTCTCTTCGGAGGCTTCCTGAACCCGCCGGCGGCGGAGTGACGGGAGTCCGACCTGACCTGACCTGAGACCTCGCAGGGGGGCGCCGTCCGCGGCGCCCCCCTGCTGCATACCCTGAGCCCACTTCGGAGTCGCCGACCGGCCGATGGCCCGCTACATCATCCGCCGCCTGCTCTCCAGCATCCCGGTCATCTTCGGGGTGATCTTCCTCGTGTTCATCCTCGCCCGAGTCATCCCGGGCGATCCATGCGTGGCCACGTATGGCGAGAAGGCGACCGAGGAGGTCTGTGACGCGTTCAATGCTCGCTACGGGCTCGATCTGCCGATCTGGCAGCAGTTCCTCATCTACCTCGGCGCCCTGCTCCAGGGCGACCTCGGGACCTCGATCCGCTTCGGGCGGCCGGTGTCGGAGATCCTCATCGAGCGGCTGCCGATCACTGTCCAGCTCACGATGTTCGCGCTGTTCTTCGCCAGCATCGTCGGGATACTGCTCGGGCTTGCGTCGGCCACCAGGCGGAACTCACCGGCCGATGTCGGGACGATGGTGGTCGCCAACCTCGGTGTCTCGACCCCGGTCTTCGTCCTCGGGCTCGTCCTTCAGATCATCTTCGCCGTCTGGCTCGCCGGGACGTTCCTCGCTTTGCCGCCATCCGGCGTCTTGACGCCGGGCACCGAAGTCGTGCCGATCTACGCGGCGTGGGGCTTCCCCGACTACGACGGGTTCCTGAAACCGCTCCTCGACTTCGTGTCCAACATGTACATCTTCAACGGCATCCTGACGCTGAACTGGGACCTCTTCTCGGACGCGGTCGCGCACATCATCCTTCCCGCCATCGCGGTCGGGACGATCCCCCTCGCGATCATCGCCCGGATGACCCGCTCGAGCCTGCTCGAGGTCCTCGGCCTGGACTTCATCCGGACCGCCCGGGCGAAGGGGCTGCGCGAGCGGCTCGTCGTCGTCCGTCACGGGATGCGGAACGCCCTGCTCCCGGTCGTCACGGTCATCGGGCTGTCGGTCGCCGGCTTCCTGTCCGGTGCCGTGCTCACCGAGACGATCTTCAACCTGCCCGGGGTCGGGAAGACCCTCTTCGAGGCCATCCAGGGTCGCGACTACATCGTTGTCCAGGGGATGACCATCGTCGTGGCGATCGGCTACATCCTCGTCAACCTCATCGTGGACGTCAGCTACGCGTTCCTCGACCCACGGATCCGGCTGGGCTGAGCCATGGGCATGGACACGATCACCGCGGAGGATCGACTGGACCCGCTGGGCAGCGGCGCGGGTGGCGACGTCATCTCGGCCAAGCCGGCGTCGCTCTGGAAGGACACCGTCCGCAACATCCTCCGCCAGCGCTCGGCGATCGTCGGGCTGACGATCCTCATCGCCTTCACGCTCGTCGCCATCTTCGCCGAGCAGATCGCGCCGTTCGACCCGGACACTCCGGTGATCGATCCGCCCTACAACGAGGACGTCAGCCGCCAGGACCTGATCTACCTCCAGCCGTGCATCCACCTGCTCGGTTGCCCCGAGACCCAGCCGCAGCACATCATGGGGCTGGACGGGAACCTCCGCGACGAGTTCAGCCGGGTCGTCTTCGGCGCCAGGGTGTCGCTCTGGATCGGCTTCGCGACGGTCGGCTTCGCCATCGTCATCGGGACCTTCCTGGGGGCCGTGGCCGGCTACGCCGGCGGATTCAGCGACAACTTCCTCATGCGGATCATGGACGTCGTCCTGAGCTTCCCGAGCCTGCTGCTGGCGATCGTCATCGTCACCGTGCTGGGGCCCGGGCTCATCAACGCCCAGCTGGCCATCGGCATCGTCGCCATACCCATCTACGCCCGGGTCATGCGTGCCTCGGTCCTCTCGATCCGCGAGCAGGACTACGTGACAGCGTCACGGGCGCTGGGTGCCGCCGGCGGCTGGATCCTGTTCCGGCGGATCCTGCCGAATGCGATGACGCCGCTGGTCGTCCAGGCGACGCTCGGGATCGGCGGGGCGATCCTAGAGGTCGCGGCGCTCTCGTTCGTCGGTCTCGGCGCCCAGCCGCCCCTCGCCGAGTGGGGCTCGATGATCGCCGTGTCTCGAGGGTTCCTGACCACGGTGCCGACCCTCATCCTGTTCCCCGGCATCGCGATCACCCTGACCGTCCTCGGCTTCAACCTGCTCGGCGACGGCATGCGCGATGCCCTCGACCCGCGACTCAACCGCTGACCCGATGACCGAGCCGACCACCACCATCGAGGAGCTCGTCCGGCCGACGACCCCCCGGCAGCATCCGCCGCGGGGCGACAAGCCGCTCCTCGTCGTCGAGGACCTCCACACGTCGTTCCACACCCGCGACGGTGTCGTCCGGGCCGTCGACGGGATCTCGTTCAGCGTCGACCGAGGCGAGGTCGTCGGGCTCGTCGGCGAGTCGGGCTGCGGCAAGAGCGTGACCTCGCTCTCGATCCTGCGCCTCATCGCCAAGCCCGGCCGAATCGAGGGCGGACGGGTCTGGTTCGACGGGCGCGACCTGCTGGCGCTGTCGGGCGACGAGATCCGCAAGATCCGGGGCGACCGGATCAGCATGATCTTCCAGCAGCCGACCTCGGCCCTGAACCCGGTCTGGGACGTCGGGCGCCAGCTCGGCGAGACCCTCGAGCTGCACCGCAACATGAAGCGCAAGGCGGCCCGCGACCGGGCGCTCGAGCTGCTCCAGATGGTCGGCATCTCCGACCCGGAGCGGCGGCTCAAGGCCTACCCGCACGAGCTGTCGGGGGGCATGGCCCAGCGGGTCATGATCGCGATGGCCCTCGCCTGTGAGCCCGACCTGCTCATCGCGGACGAGCCCACGACGGCGCTCGATGTCACGATCCAGGCCCAGATCCTCGACCTGATGCGCCAGCTCCGCCAGGAGACCGGCACGGCGATCATCCTCATCACCCACGACCTCGGCGTCGTCGCCGAGATGTGCGACCGGGTCGCGGTGATGTACGCCGGCGAGATCGTCGAGCAGACCGACGTGCGGACGCTCTTCCGCGAGCCGTCGCACCCGTACACCCGGGGCCTGATCGGCTCGATCCCGGTGATGGGCGAGATCCGCGACGAGCTGGCGGTCATCCCGGGCAACGTCCCCAACCTCATCGACCTGCCGCCAGCCTGCCGGTTCGCACCGCGCTGCGCGGCCCGGGTCGAGCACGAGCTGACGATCTGCGACGAGCGCCACCCGGAGCTGCACCCGTACGGGGAGGGTGAGCACGACGTCCGCTGCTGGCTCTACCACGCCGTGGATGGGGCCCCGCTGCCACGACCCGAGATGACCAGCGTGCCCATCCCCGAGCGCCAAGCCGACCCGGCGGTCCGGGGCACCGTCGCGGGCCCCAGCCCGGTCGTCAGCCCGCCCGGATCCCCGGAGATCCGACCGTGACCGCGGCGACCGCCGACCGCGCGCCTCGGGCGAACGGCGCCGCCGGGAGCCCGCTGGTCGAGGTGGACGGGCTGGTCAAGCACTTCCCCATCAAGGGCGGGATCCTCCAGCGGCAGGTCGCCTCGGTCCAGGCCGTCGACGACGTCAGCTTCACCATCGCCCGCGGCGAGACCCTCGGCCTGGTCGGCGAATCCGGCTGCGGCAAGACCACCGTGGGTCGGCTGCTGCTCCGGCTCCTCGACCCGACCGGCGGGACGATCCGCTTCGACGGCCAGGACATCACCCGGCTCAAAGGGAAGGCGCTGAAGCCCTACCGGCGCCGGATGCAGCTGATCTTCCAGGATCCCTACTCGTCGCTTGACCCGCGATCACCGATCGGCGACTCCATCGGCGAGGGCCTGCGGATCCACGCCATGGGCAACGCGCAGGAGCGAGCGGACCGGGTCAAGCGGATGATGGACATGGTGGGGCTCCAGTCGTACCACGCCCGCCGCTACCCCCATGAGTTCTCCGGCGGCCAGCGGCAGCGGATCGGCATCGCCCGGGCCCTGGTCCTCGAGCCCGACCTGGTCGTCTGCGACGAGCCGGTCTCGGCCCTCGATGTCTCGATCCAGGCCCAGGTCCTCAACCTGCTCAAGTCACTGCAGCGCGAGCTCGGCCTGACCTACGTCTTCATCGCCCACAACATGGGCGTCGTCGAGCACATCAGCGACCGGGTCGCCGTCATGTACCTGGGACGGATCGCCGAGGTCGCCGGCCGAGAGCGGATCTTCGAGCAGCCGGAGCACCCGTACACCCAGGCGTTGCTGTCGGCGATCCCGATCCCCGATCCGGAGCTGCCCCGCGAGCGGGTCATCCTGCGAGGCGACGTGCCGTCACCGGTCAACCCGCCGAGCGGCTGCCGGTTCAACCCGCGCTGTCCCCTTCGGGCCGAGATGGACATGCCGGTCCGCTGTGTCGAGGAGGTCCCCGACCTCCACGACGGCGTCGACGGGCATCTGGTGGCCTGCCACTTCAGACCCTGATCCGGGTCGGCTCGGCCGAACGGTCGGCCCTAGAAGGGCGGGCGCTCCGGCTCCTGCTCCGTCACCGTCGGCACATCGGCCGTCACGCCGGGCGTCTCCGCGTGCTGGGCGTCACCGGTGGGGGCGACCACGTGTGGGCCCCCTCCGACCTGGCCGAGCCCCGCGGTCGATGCGTCGTTCGGCTGCGGGCCCGTCGGTGGGACCGCAGGGTGATCGGCCGCGCGCGGTTGGAGGAGCGGCGGAGGGGGCGCCTCACGGGCGACCGCTTGTCCGACCACGTCGTCGGGTAGCTCCTCGGACCAGTGGCATGCCGCCATGTGGCCTCCGCCCATGTCACGGAAGACCGGGATCTCGGTCTCGCAGTTCTCCGGGTCGCCGAGGCGTTCGCGGAGCCAGCAGCGAGTGTGGAAGCGGCAGCCGGACGGCGGCGCGGCCGGCGAGGGCACGTCTCCGGTGAGGACGATGCGCTTCTTGCGGACCCGCGGATCGGGGTCCGGGACGGCCGACAGCAGGGCGACGGAGTACGGATGCCGCG
Source organism: uncultured Chloroflexia bacterium (assembly GCA_963707215.1). Lineage (GTDB taxonomy): Bacteria > Chloroflexota > Limnocylindria > Limnocylindrales > CSP1-4 > DATHYZ01. The sequence continues at coordinate 189,209 of CAVPPB010000001.1, forward strand.
GCCGGGTGTAGAGGTCGTGGACCTCGGCCGTCTCGACGATCCGACCCAGGTACATCACCCCGACCCGGTCGCTGATGTACTGGACGACGGAGAGATTGTGGGCGATGAACAGGTAGGTGAGGTTGAACTCGCGCCGCAGGTCCAGGAGCAGGTTGAGGATCTGGCTCTGGATCGACACGTCGAGGGCCGAGACCGGCTCGTCGCAGACGACGAACTCCGGGTCGAGCGCCAGGGCCCGGGCGATGCCGATCCGCTGGCGTTGCCCGCCCGAGAACTCGTGCGGGTAGCGACGCGTGTAGTCGCGCCGCAGCCCGACCGCCTCCAGGTAGTCCTCGACCCGCTTGTCGCGGACCTTGCGGTCGGCCCACCGGTTCTCCCGCGTCGCCTGGGCGACGAGGCCCTCGCCGATGATGTCCGAGATCGGCATCCTCGGGTTCAGCGAACCGACGGGATCCTGGAAGATGATCTGCATCCGCCGGCGCAGGCGCTTGAGGTCCTCGCCGGTCTTGTCGAAGATCTCCTCGCCCGAGATCGTCGCCCGGCCCTCCGTCTGGGGCTGCAGGCGGATGAGCGTCTTGCCGAGCGTGGACTTGCCGCAGCCGGACTCTCCGACGAGGCCGAAGACCTCGCCCCGCCGGACCTCGAACGAGACGTCGTCGACGGCCTTGACGTCACCGACATGGCGGCGCAGGAAGCCGCCGTAGATCGGGTAGTACTTCTTGAGGCCCTCGACGCTGATGAGCGTCTCGGCGCCGTTGCCGGTCGCCGACCCCTGATCCGCGACGTCGACCCGGGCCGTCGAGGGTTGCTCGCTCATGCCCGAACCTCCGCGCCACGAGGACGCACCCTCGGCGGCGTGGCCCCGCCGGGCGCCCGCGTGTACAGCCAGCAGGCGACGTCCTGCGGGTCGGCCTCCTCGATCCGCGGATCGTGGTCGGCGCAGGCCTCGAACGCGTAGGGGCAGCGGGGGGCGAAGTTGCAGCCCGTGGGCATGTTGAACGGGTTGGGGACCGTCCCGGTGATGACGTTGAGGCGCTGGCCCTTCATGCCCCGGGATGGGATGGAGGTGAGCAGCCCCTCGGTGTACGGGTGCTTCGGCGAGAGCAGGACATCGTCGACGGTCCCGGTCTCGACGATCCGCCCCGCGTACATCACGACGACATCGTGGACGGTCTCGGCGACGACCCCTAGGTCGTGGGTGATCAGCATCAGCGCCGCGCCCGTGCGGTCCTGGACCTCGCGGATCAGCTCGAGGATCTGGGCCTGGATGGTGACGTCGAGGGCCGTCGTCGGCTCGTCGGCGATGATCAGCTTGGGATCGCAGGAGAGCGCCATGGCGATCATGACCCGCTGGCGCATGCCGCCCGACAGCTCGTGCGGGTACTGCTTGACGCGGCGCTCCGGGTTGTTGATGCCCACCGCCCGGATCGACTCGATGGCCTTGTCCCAGCCGTCCTTCTTCGACAGGCCCTGGTGGAGCATGACCGCCTCGGCGATCTGGTTGCCGACGGTGAAGACCGGGTTCAGGCTGGTCATCGGCTCCTGGAAGATCATCGCGATCTCGTTGCCCCGGACGGCCCGCATCTGGTCGTTGCCCAGCGTCAGCAGGTCGCGACCCTCGAAGATGATCCGGCTCGACGGGGCGTCCCCAAGCAACTCCTTGACGTCGTCGGGCAGGTCCGACTGGTTGGCGTCGGTCGGGATCCAGGTGGGCGGCGTGTCGTGGAGCCGCATGACCGACAGGGCGGTCACGCTCTTGCCGCAGCCGGACTCGCCGACGATGCCGAGCGTCTCGCCCCGGTTGATCGAGAAGGACACGCCGTCGACGGCGCGGACCACGCCGTCCATGACCTTGAAGTAGGTCCGCAGGTCACGGACCTCGAGGAGCGCCTCGGGAGACGAGGCAGGGGCCGCCTGGGCGGCCACGACTGGAGCCGTCACGCGGTCACTCCCTGGATCGCGGGTCGAGGGCGTCGCGAAGCCCGTCGCCGATGAAGTTGATGGCGATGACCGTCAGCGCGATGGCCATGCCCGGGAAGAACGGCCACCACCAGTTGCCGACGGCGATCGTCTGCTGGCTCCGGGCCAGGGCGTTCCCCCAGCTGATGTCCTGGGCCTTGAGGCCGAAGTTCAGGAACGAGACGAACGCCTCAAGGATGATCGCGTTGGCCACGAGCAGCGTCGCCGACACGACGATCGGCCCGATCGCATTCGGCAGGATGTGGCGGAAGGCGATCCGGACGTTGCCGACGCCGACCGCCTTGGCGGCCTGGACGAACTCCTGCTCACGGAGCGACAGGTAGAGGGCCCGTACGAGCCGGGCCAGCCCTGGCCACGAGAGGAGACCGAAGATCAGGATCAGCGGGAGGAGCTCGCCGGCCCCGAAGAAGCGGGCCGCCACCAGCACGATGAAGAGGAACGGGATCGTCAGCATCAGGTCGACGAAGCGCATCAGGAACCCGTCCACGCGGCCCCCGAAGAAGCCGGCCGCGGCGCCCACGCTGACCCCGATCGTCACCGCGATCGCCATCGTCGACATCCCGATGATGAGCGACAGGCGCGCCCCGTTGGAGACGAGCGACCAGACGCTCCGGCCGGCCCCGTCGGAGCCCATCGGCGGCAACTCGACCGGGCTGAAGCCCTGCGGACCGGGCAGGTCGGAGCGGAGGCTCAACGGATCGTAGGGCCAGAAGATCGGGCCGAAGATCGCCAGGAAGACCATCACCGAGAAGATGAACAACCCGACCATCGCCATCTTGTGACGGCGGAATCGGCGCCACGCCAGCTGCCACTGGTTGAGCGACTCGAGGGCGACCTCGTAGTCGGCGGAGCCCGGGTCCGGGGTCGTGGCGGGTCGTGCCGGGAGGGTGCTTTCGCTCATCGGTCAGTCGTACCTGATCCGTGGGTCGACCACGGCGTAGAGGACGTCCGCCAGCAGGTTGGCCAGCAGGACGATCATGGAGGTCACCAGGAGGAGGCCCATCAGGACGAAGTAGTCGCGGGCGCCGACCGAGTCGATGAACAGGCGTCCCATCCCGGGCCAGGTGAAGATCGTCTCGGTCACGATGGCCCCCGAGAACAGGAAGGGGATCTCGAGGGCGACGTTGGTGACGACGGGCAGCATCGCGTTGCGGAAGGCGTGCTTGCCGATGACCACCCGCGAGGCGAGGCCCTTGGCCTTGGCGGTCCGGACGTAGTCCTGGCCCAGGGACTCGAGCATCGAGGCCCGGACGAAGCGGCTGTCGGCGGCGATGTTGACCGCGACCAGCGTCACGACCGGCAGGATGAGGTGCCGACCGATATCGGCCACGGCAGCGAGCGGGTCCTGGCCGAACGCCTCCCAGTACTGGGGCGTGTTGAACGGCGGCCAGTCCCGGGTCGTGATGATCCCGCCGGTCGGTACCAACCCCAGGGCGACGCCGAAGATGAAGATGAGCATCAGGCCGAGCCAGAACGTCGGCAGGGAGTAGAAGACGTAGGCCAGGAACGTCATCCCCTGGTCGAAGAGCGAGTAGCGGTGGACCGCCGCATAGGTCCCGATCAGGATGGCCACGCCAACCCACAGGACGAGGGCGACGCTGGTCAGGATGAGGGTCGCCGGGATGCGTTCGCTGATCAGCTCGGTGACCGGCCGGCCGGCCTTGATCGAGAGGCCGAGGTCGCCGTGGACGATGCCGTTGTCACCGCCGCCCAGGAAGCCAGGCAGGACGTTGAGCCCACCCTGCTCGGAGATGAAGGCCTCCAGCCCGTCGTTCTCGCAGTTGAGGACGCCGAGCCAGCCACCGAACTCGATGACGACGTTGACCGGCGTGACCTCTCCCTGGAGGCACCACCTGGCCAACCACTTGTCGCGATCCTCTTCGGTGATGCTCTTGATCCCGGCGAGGGCCGCCTGCGGCCCGCCGGGCGCGGCCCGCATCAGCAGGAAGCTGATGATGACGACGCCGAACAGGAGCGGGATCAGGCCGATGATCCGACGGAAGATGAACTTCGTCATGGGACCCGACTGCCTCTGGGGCCTCCGCGAGCGTGGGTGCTAGAGCATGGGGACGCGCTCGGGGCCTTCTCGGCCGGCCGGCGGGTCCGGGTGGCGAGTATAGCGAGGGCGGCGGCCCGGTGACCGGGCCGCCGCCCCGTGTCGATCGCTGGTCCTACCCTACTGGGTGACGAACCAGTCTTCGATGTTCCACATGTCCGAGGCAGTGCTCGGGTTCTTGAAGAAGTTCTTGAGATCGGCAGCGACGCCGCGGGCCTCGTTGCGGTAGTAGAGCGCGACCTCGGGGGCCTGCTCCACGTAGATCTCCTGGATCGTGTAGGCAGCCTTCAGCTGGTCCTCGGTCAGGATCGCGTCCTTGAGCGTGTTCAGCGCGGCGTCCATGTCCGGGTTGCTGTACCGGAGGTAGTTGTAGCCGTCGCCGTTGTTCTCGTCGGTCGGGATCTGCTCCGTGTGGTAGCTGTAGTAGTAGTTGCCGAACAGGTCGAAGGAGAGGACGTAGGCGAACTCCGCCGTGTCGTACTGGCCATGGGCCAGGTTGCACTTGGTGTCCGGGGCCACGTCCGGCCAGTTGGCGAAGTAGACCGCCGTCGAGTCGACGAAGTTGAGCTCGAGCTGGATGCCCACTTCCTGGAGCGACGCGGCGAGGAACTCGCCGCCGGTCTGGCGGAAGCCAGCCGTCGAGGTGCAGTGGACGAAGTCCAGGTTCTCGCCGCCACCCGGCATGTTGCGGATGCCGTCGCCATCGCTGTCGGCGTAGCCGGCAGCATCAAGGCGAGCGTTCGCCGCAGCAAGATCGAACGGCAGGCACTCGAGATCCTTGTTCAGCCAGTAGTTCGTCGGGGTCGCGTTCGAGCAGGCCGGCTCCTCGGGGAGCGGCGAGCCCGGGAAGACCGTCGAGAACATGGCGTCCTTGTCGATCGCCTGGGCGATCGCAAGGCGGACCTCGGCGTCCTGGAGAGCCGGATGCCCGACACCGCGGCCGAGACCGGCCTGGTTCATGTCGAGATGCTCGTAGAGCCACGCCGGCTCGAGGATCGCCCGCCCGACGGCCGGGTCGACGACCTTGATCGCATCGTAGTCGGACTGGACGAGGTCGACGGCGACGTCGATCTCACCGGCCAGGAAGGCGGCGATCATGCCTTCCTTGTTGTCCGGGAAGAACTTGTAGGTAACGCGATCGAGGCACGGCGTCCCGTCGCAGGCCTCGGCCGGGCCGGCCCAGTTCTCGTTCCGCTCGAGCTCGATGGTGTCGGCCGAAGCGGTGACGTACTTGAAGGGACCGGAGACCGGAGCGTTGGCGATATCCGGGCTGACCGGGTACGACGTCGCGTTGGCATCCGCCACCGGGATCGTCGACATGTAGTGCTCGGGCAGGGGCGGGCTGCTGATCAGCAGGCCGAGCCAGCCGGCGTACGGCTCGACGAAGTGGACGTCGGCACTGAGACCGTCGTCCGACACCTCGAAGGAGTCGATCTTGTCCCAGCCAAGGGTCGCGATGCCCGGCTGATCCGGCTCGAGGACCCACTCCCAGGTGTACTTCAGGTCGTTGAGGTCGAGGGTCTCGCCGTCCGACCACTTGAGCCCGGACTTGACGTTGATGGTCGCCGTGAAGCCGCCGCCGCTGGCGTCGACGACGACATCCGTGGCGGCCTTGGGCAGGGTCTCGGCAAGATCAGCCTTGTAGTGGCCATCCGCGGTGACGACGGCGAGGTTGCGCATCGTCGCGGCGAAGACCTGGCTGTTGGCGAACGCGTTGCTGTAGTACGGGTTCAGCTGGTTGGCGGCCTGCCAGTCGGAGATGATGACGCCGCCACCGGTCGTGCCCGACTCGGGCGCGTACTCGTACCCATACAGGAGCGCGTCGAAGTCGACCGGCGTCGGCTCAGGGCTCGGTTCGGTCGACGCCGGTGCCTCGGACGGGGCCGAGCTCGGTGCTTCCGACGGTGACGGCGAAGCCGCGCCCTGGCAGGCCGCGACCACGATCGCCGTGGTCGCGAGCAGGCCGAATAGTCGTTTCCGCATCAGCGGTCCTCCCAAGCGGGGCAGTTTGGTCGCCCCCTTGACTCCCACATCGCAGTCCACGTCCCGCCGCCACGGCGCTCCCTGGTCCCGGGCACCCGCTATCGCGGGATGTCCGCCGGCACGGACGGCAGGGGCTGATGAGCGAACGGTGAGCGGTCGCTGCGCTCGGCGTACTGTGACGGACCATCACGGGGGGTGTCAACCACCACCCGGTCCGCCGTTCGTCTCGTCGCTGACTCCTCCGCTGCGGCCCGCGTCACTTCGTCCGATCGGCCGGCGGGGGCGACGCCACCAGGCGGATGGGCGTCACGCCCCGGCCATCGGGGCCGGACCAGCCGACCTCCACGGCCGTCGGGGCCGGTGCTCCCGTGTCGTCGGCGCGGGACGTCCCGACGATGGGGCTGGTAGCTCGGATGAAACGCTGATAGTCGAGGGCGGCGACTTCCCCCTTGGCCTCGGCGACCCGGAACGCGGTCACCGCCATGGGGTCGGTCCCGGCCTCCTCGAGCCGGATGACCCGCTCGGGCCAGACCGCCGCCGGGGCCAGCAGCAGCCCGACGAGCGCCGACCCGGCCATGAGGCTCAGGACGCTCGAGCGCCAGCGCCAGCGTGGCTCCCTGGGCCGCTCCAGGCGAGCCCGCAGCCGCTGCCATGACCCAGGCGTCGGGGCCGCCCGCCGGGACTCAGCGGCGAGGCGACGGAGGCCATGGGCGGCGCTCACCGCCGCCTCGGCCTCCGATCGGCAGCGGGGACAGGCCTCGAGGTGGGCGAAGACCGCTTCCTGCGGTTCGCCGAGGCGGTCCGGGTCGGCCAGGAGGGCCAGGTCGTCACGGTGCTCGCGGCAGCGGCCGCCGAGGAGGATCATCGGGCGTCGACCTCGGCCTCGGCCTCGGCCAGGAGCACGGCGTCGGCGGGCCCGTAGGCGCCCCCGAACCGGCGGTCGTCGACCAGCCGGCCACGGAGGATCCGGAGCGCGTAGTGGAGGCGCGACTTGACCGTACCGACCCGCAGGTCGAGGACGTCGGCCGTCTCCTGGAGGGAGAGGTCGTGGAGGTAGTACAGGACGACGACGCTGCGGTGCTTCGGCGACAGCGCCACGATGCCGTCGCGGACGATCCGGCGGAGCTCCTGGCGCTCGGCCCGCTCGTCAGGTCGCGGCCCGGCGTCGTGGACCGCACCGGCCGCTACCGAGTCGAGCGGACTGGATGGCAGGCGCCGTCGTCCGAGGCGCGAGTAGCAGAGGTTCAGGGCGACCCGGTGGAGCCACGGCAGCGGGGACATGTCCGTCCGCAGGATCGACCGCCGCTGCCACGTCCTGGCGAAGGTGTCCTGGAGGATCTCCTCGGCGGCCTGGCGGTCGCCGGTCAACCCGTAGGCGGTCCGGAAGATGGCAGCCCGATAGCGTCCGAAGAGTGCCTCGAACGCGTCGAGGTCATCCGCCTGCATCCGGCGGATCAGCTCGACGTCGGGGACGGCCGCGTTCACGTTGGCGTCGACGATGGGTAGGTCCTCGCTGGGGGTGCCCCCGATATCACCATACGCAGGAAGCGGGGAAGAGGTTCGAACGGCCCCGCCAGGCGGGCCGTCCGGCAGGGGACCGGTGGCAGCCCGGTCGCTCCTCGGGCCATCAGTCCGGGCAGGGCGTGTCCTCGCCGGCCGCCGGCCGCCAGCGCAGGTTGGGGTGCCGGGCCGCCGCCGCCTCGTCGAGCCGGCGGACCGGCGTGCTGTGCGGCGCCTCGCGGACCAGATCCGGCGTCGTCCGGGCCTCGTCGGCGATGGCGATCAGCGTGTCCGCGAAGGCATCGAGCGTCTCGAGCGTCTCCGTCTCGGTCGGCTCGATGAGCATCGCCTCCTCGACGTTGAGCGGGAAGTAGACCGTCGGCGGATGGAACCCGAAGTCGATGAGCCGCTTGGCGACGTCCAGAGTCCTGATGCCGGTGGCCCGCTTCAGCGATGCCGTCGAGGCGATGAACTCGTGCTTGCAGTGCCGGCCGAACGGGACGTCGTACGAGCCGTCGGCCTCCAGGCGGCGCTTCAGGTAGTTGGCGGCCAGCACCGCGTCATCGGAGACCGTTCGCAGCTCACGCCCGTGGGCCCGGATGTACGCGTACGCCCGGATGAGCACGCCGGTGTTGCCGACGAAGCTCCGCATCCGCCCGATCGAGGTGGGTCGCTCGCCAGGGCGCTCGAGGCGCAGGGATCCGTCGGTCTCGCGGACGACTCGTGGCGAGGGCAGGAACGGCTCCAGGCGCTCCCCCACCCCGACCGGTCCGGCGCCCGGGCCGCCCCCGCCGTGCGGCGTGCTGAACGTCTTGTGGACGTTGAAGTGCATGACGTCGAAGCCCGCCCGCCCAGGCTTGAAGTGGCCCATGATGGCGTTCAGGTTGGCGCCGTCCATGTAGGCGAGCGCGCCGGCCTCGTGGACGGCCTCGAGCAGCTCGCCGATCCGTGCCTCGAAGAGACCGAGGGTCGATGGGTTCGTGATCATGATGGCGGCGGTCCGGGGGCCGAGGGTGGCCCGGAAGGCGTCGACGTCGACGGAGCCGTCGGCCAGCGAGGGGATGTTGACCGTCCGGTAGCCGGCCATCGTCGCGGTCGCCGGGTTCGTGCCATGGGCGCTGTCCGGGACCAGGACCTCGTTCCGTTCACCGTCGCCGCGCGACCGGTGGTAGGCCCGGACCATGAGGATGCCGGTCAGCTCTCCCTGGGCACCAGCCGCCGGCTGGAGGGTGACGGCCCGCATCCCGCTGATCTCGGCGAGAGCGGCCTCGAGCTCCCGGAGCAGCTCGAGGGTCCCCTGTGCCAGCACGTCCGGCGCCTCGGGATGGAGGCCGGCGAAGCCTGGCAGCCGGGCGGCCCACTCGTTGATCTTGGGGTTGTACTTCATCGTGCAGCTGCCCAACGGATAGAAGCCGGTGTCCACGGCGTGGTTCAGCTGCGAGAGGTTGACGAAGTGGCGGACGACCTCGGGTTCGGCGACCTCCGGCAGTGCAGCCGGGATCGACCGCCGGTGCTCCGACGGGATCCGGTCGAGGGCGTCCTTCGGCGGATGGGGCACCTTGCCCCCGCCGCGGCCCGGGCGCGACAGCTCGAAGACGGTCGGCTGGGTGCGTTCGCCGGTGACGCTCAAGGTCCAGCCACCCTGCTGGCCGAAGCGGGCGTCACCTCGAGCACCTTCGCCATGGCCCGCGCCAAGCGCTCGATCTCCTCGTCGGTGGTCACCTCGGTGGCACAGAGGAGGAGCCCGTCGGCGAGCGAGAGATCTCCGGGCTCCAGCTCCGCGAGCGGGATCCCGGCCAGGACGCCGTGCTCCAGGAGCCGCCGGTGGACCGCCACCGCGTCGGGGACCCGAACGGCGAACTCGTTCAGGTAGGGACCGGCGTGGAAGCGCGGCACACCGATGGCGGCAAGGGCGCGCTCCAGCGCGGCGGCCCGGGCAGCCCCGTCCGCTGCGACGTCGCGGAGCCCGTGCGGACCGATGGCCGCCAGGTAGACACCCGCCGCCAGGGCGAGGAGGGCCTGGTTCGTGCAGATGTTGCTGGCCGCTCGCTCGCGCCGGATGTCCTGCTCACGAGCCCGGAGCGTCATGACGAACGCCCGCCGCCCGTCCACGTCGGTCGCCATCCCGACGAGGCGCCCGGGGATCTGGCGGACCAGCGCATCGGTCGAGGCCAGTAGGCCCAGGTACGGACCTCCGTACGAGAGTGGGATGCCGAGCGGCTGGCCCTCGCCGGCGGCGATGTCCGCGCCGTATGCCCCGGGCGGCTCCAGGACGGCCAGCGAGACCGGCTCGACCACCGCCACGAACAGCCCGCCGCCGTCGTGGGCGAGGCCAGCGATCCGCTCCATCGGCTCGAGCAGTCCGAGGACGTTCGGCTGCGCCGCGATCACCCCGGCGACGGGCCGCTCCGGGTCCCCGAGGAGTCGCTCCAGGGCGGCCAGGTCGGTCGTCCCGGCGCTGGGCCCGTCCGCCACGAGAGGGATCTCGTCGAGCTCGAGGTCGCCGCCCGACAGGTAGGTGGCGACGGTCTCCCGATACTCGCGATGGACCCCTCGCGAGACGAGGACCCGTGTCCGTCGAGTGGCCCGGCAGGCCATCAGGGCAGCCTCGGCCGTGGCCGCAGCTCCGTCGTAGTGCGAAGCGGAGACGACGTCCATCGCCGTGAGCTCCGCGATCAACGACTCATACTCGTAGATGCTCTGAAGCGTGCCCTGGCTCACCTCGGGCTGGTACGGCGTGTAGGCCGTGTACCACTCGCCGCGGAGGAGGATCTGGTCGACCACGGGCGGGACGTAGTGGCGGTAGGCACCTGCCCCGAGGAACGAGGCCAGGTCGACGCGGTTGCGCTCCGAGAGACGCAGGAGCCGCGAGGCCAGCACGGACTCCGGGTCGGGCGGCGGAAGGTCGAGGCCGTCCTCGCGAAGCGGCCCGGGGATGTCGTCGAAGAGCCGGTCGACCGAAATCGATCCCCAGGGCGGCAAGCATGGCCGCCCGGTCGGCCGACGTGTGCGGACCGTAGGCCATCGTCGGGTCAGCCCTCGGCGGTCAGCTCTTCGTAGGCCGAGGCGTCCAGGAGCTCCCCAGCCTGGTCGCCGTCCTCGAGACGGATCCGGACGATCCAGCCCTCACCGTAGGGATCGCTGTTCACCAGCTCCGGGTGGTCGGCGAGACGCTCGTTCCGCTCGATCACCTCGCCGGTCAGGGGCGCGAAGAGGTCGCTGACGGCCTTGACCGACTCGACCACCCCGAAGGTGGCGAACTGCTCGAGCGGGGTGCCGGCATCCGGAAGCTCGACGAAGACGATGTCGCCGAGCTGCTCGGCGGCGTAGTCGGTGATCCCGACCGTCGCCTCGTCGCCGTCCAGGCGGACCCACTCGTGCTCCTTGGTGTACCGCAGGTCCGAGGGGATCATCCGGGCGGCTCCTCCTTGGTGGCCACCGCCCGCCCGACGAGGGCGGTCGGCGGGCCGATCATGGTCCGGGAAGGTCAGCGCGGCCGCCGGTAGAACGGCAGCTCGACTACCCTGGCGGCCACCCGACGGTCGCGGACCTCGACGTCGAGCATCGTACCCGGTTCGCCATCGCCCGGAGCGACGTAGGCCATGGCGATGGGCACCCCGAGCGTCGGCGAGGGAGCGCCCGAGGTGATCGTGCCGGTCCGCCGGTCGCCGGCCAGCACCGGGTAGCCGTGTCGGGCGATCCCGCGACCCTCGACCACCAGGCCGACGAGCCGCCTGGTCGGACCGTCGCGGACCACCCGGGCGAGGGCGTCGTGGCCCACGAAACCGCCTTCCTTGTCGAGTTTGACGACCCGGGCCAGGCCGGCCTCGATGGGGTTCGTGCCCCGGTCGAGCTCGTTGCCGTACAGCGGCATGCCCGCCTCGAGACGAAGGGTGTCCCTGGCACCCAGTCCGATCGGCTGCAGGCCCCGGTCGGCTCCGACCTCGATCAGGGCGTCCCAGACCCTCCCGGTCGCGTCGCTGTCGACGAACAGCTCGAAGCCGTCCTCCCCCGTGTAGCCTGTCCGGGCGACGAGGGCCTCCGCCCCGACGACCGCTCCCTCGGCGGCCCCGTAGTAGCGGAGGCCAGCAAGGTCGACATCGGTGAGCGGGGCGAGGATCTCCGCCGAACGGGGGCCCTGGATCGCCACCAGGCCCGTGGCCAGCGAGCGATCATCGAGCAGCGCCTTGCGCCCGACGAACCGCTCCGCGAGGACGTCCGAGACCCGGGCGGCGTTGGCCGCGTTGGCGACGACGAGGTAGCGATCCGCCTCGAGGCGATAGACGATGAGATCATCGATGACGCCGCCGTCCGCCGCGCACAGGAGCGAGTACTGGGCGCGTCCATCGCCGAGCGTCCGAGGATCGCTCACGATCGCCGCCGCGAGCGCGTCACCCGCTTCGGCGCCAAGGACCCAGAGTTCGCCCATGTGGCTCAGGTCGAACAGGCCGGCGGCCGAGCGGACCACCCTGTGCTCCTCGACGATCCCGCGGTACTGGACCGGCATCCGCCAACCGGCGAACTCGATGAGTCGTCCGCCAAGCCGCAGGTGGCGATCGCTCAGTGGGGTGTCGTGGACCTCGGGGCCGGGAAGCCCACCACCGGTGCCGGAGGATCCGTGCTCGCTCACGCCGGCGAACCGTCGGCGCTGAGAGCCAGTCGGGCTGCGTCCGTGACCAGGGAGATCGCCTCCAATGCCCGGGTCACGAGCGCCCGCTCGGTCGCGAAGGTCAACAGGCTCGGGGCCTCCTCGATGTCCACCCAGCGGACCTCCTCGAATTCCTGGTCATGCAGCCCCAGGTCGCCGCCCAGGGGCTGCATCAGGAAATAGTGGACGGTCTTGTCGATCCGGAGCCCTGCCTTGACGAACGAGTACTCGATCGACCCGAGCGGCCCGATGATGTCGACCTGGAGGCCGGTCTCCTCGGTGACCTCACGGCGAGCCGTCTCCTCGATCGTCTCACCCGGGTCGGGGGTGCCCTTGGGGAGGGTCCACGTGAGTCCTCCGCGCACGCGTCGCCGGCAGCCCAGCACGATCTGGGGTCGGGTGCCCTGGTAGCGGACGACGATCCCCCCGGCCGACGTGGCGGTGGCGGACCTCAGCCGGGCCACGACGCCGGGGCCGCACCGGCCCGTCGCTCGGCGCCGTGCCGCGTGGATCGGGCCCAGTGCATGGTCACCGACGGTCGGGGCGCACCACGGCGCGGCGTCGCTGGGCCCGGGGTCCCCGCCCGCCAGTGGGATCGGCCGACGGCGGGCACCGCTCGGTCGGGACGGCGAAGCACCGTTGCGCGGGATGCGGCCGGCTCGAAGCTCGACCGACCGGCCAGCCCAAGACGGCGCGTCCGTCCGGCAGCCTGCGGGCGGGCGAAGCGAACGAAGGGGCGACCGGTCATCCCGGCGATGATGCTGCGCACGGCATGCATCGTACCGCCTCAGCCGGTCGATGCAAGAGCGCTTCGGAGCCGCTCGGCCATCGCCGGATCGATCGAGCCACGGTCGAGGGCGAGCTGGACCTCCCGGGCCGCGACCGCGCGGTACAGGGGCAGCGCGTCCGGAGCGTGTCGGGCGAGCGCATCGAGGTGGCGGACCAGGGTCCCGACGTCGCCCCGGGTCATCGGCCCGGTCAACGACTCGCGGATCCCCAGCGAGCGGGCATTGGCCAGGGTCTGCTCGATCAGCCGGCCGTAGACGTCCAGCGACGCGTCCTCGTCGAGCCCGGCGACCCGCCCGAGCTCGGCGATCGCATCGAGCATCGCGACCAGGCCGCCGGCCGCCAGGACCGCGGCCGCATGGTAGGCGGCCTTGGTGCCGGGGCGGAGCCGGACCGGGACGGCCCCGATCGCCTCGGCCATCCGGGCGAGCAGGTCGACCAGCTGATCGTCGCCCTCGACCACGACCGTCGCGCCATCGAGGGCCGCAACGGATCGGTCGACGTCCGCGAACGAGACCAGCGGGTGGAACGCCCCGGCCTGGGTGCCGGCAGCCATGGCAGGGGCGAGTGCCTCGGAGCCGAGTACTCCGCTCGTGTGGACGAGGGCCTGACCGGCATAGAGCCGCAGACGACCGGCGAGCGTCTCGATGGCGTCGTCGGGCACGCACAGGAAGATGAGCTCGACCTCGTCGAGCAGGGCCGTCGCGTCGGCGAACGACCGCACGGGGCCCCCGATCAGTCGGACGAAGCGGGCTCGCCGCTCGGGGTCCCGGCTGGCGACGGCATGGATGGGCCAGCCGGCGCGGGCGAAGGCCGCGCCGAGGGCCGTGCCGACAGGGCCGGCGCCGACGATGCCCAGGTACGGCTTCTCGCCCGGGCCGGATCGCTGGTGGGGATGCGGGTGCTCGTCAGCCTCATGACCGGGGGACCCCGCATCGCCGACGGTCGCCGGCACCTCGTCGATCCCCGGCGAGCCAGACGTCGGCGGCCGCGAACCCGGGTCGAGCTCGTCCCAGGCCCTCATGGACGGTCGCCTTGGTAGGATTCCACGTGCTGAGTCTACCGACCCCGCAAGAAGGGACGATGCGTTCGTGACCGATCCGTTCGCCGCTCGCAGCCCGCTCGGGCCCGGGTTGCCCGACATCTACCGCCTGGACGTGCTGGCCGACCGCCTCGACCTGGGGCGGGCCCCGGTGACCCTCAAGATCCTCCTCGAGAACGTCCTCCGGCACTCGGGCTTGGGCCCGGTCTCCGCGGCCGATGTGGAGATGCTGGCGAGCTGGCGGCCCGGCCGGCCGGCCGAGGCCGAGGTCCCCTTCATGCCGGCCAGGGTCGTCCTCCAGGACTTCACCGGGGTGCCGGCGGTGGTCGACCTGGCGGTCATGCGCGACGCCATGGCCGACCTCGGCGGCGATCCGGCCCGGGTCAACCCGCTCGTGCCGGCCGACCTTGTCATCGACCACTCGGTGCAGGTCGACGCCTTCGGGACGCCAGCGGCCTTCGCCTTCAATGTGGAGCGGGAGTACGAGCGCAACGGCGAGCGATATCAGCTGCTGCGCTGGGCCCAGACCGCCTTTCGTGGCTTCCGGGTCGTCCCGCCCGGAACCGGCATCGTCCACCAGGTCAACCTGGAGCACCTGGCGACCGTCGTGACCGACAGCCCGGCCCCCGATGGCCAAGGCCGCATCGCCTACCCGGACACGCTGGTCGGCACCGACTCCCACACCACGATGATCAACGCCCTGGGCGTGCTCGGGTACGGTGTCGGTGGGATCGAGGCCGAGGTCGTCCTGCTCGGCCAGCCGCTCTACCAACCGATGCCGCGGATCGTCGGCGTCCGGCTTCGTGGTGAGCTCCCCCGCGGGGCCACCGCGACCGACCTGGTCCTGGTGGTGACCCAGATGCTGCGGGCCCACGGCGTGGTCGGGGCCTTCGTCGAGTTCGCCGGCGACGGGCTGGCCAGCCTCGGCCTCGCCGACAGGGCGACGATCAGCAACATGAGCCCGGAGTTCGGCGCCACCGCGACCCTCTTCCCCATCGACGACGAGACCCTGGCCTACCTTCGCCTGACCGGGCGACCCACCGAACGCGTCGCCCTGGTCGAGCGCTACGCGCGAGCGCAGGGACTCTGGCGCGAACCGGGCGAAGGTCCGGACTTCGACGAGTCCCTCGAGCTCGACCTCTCGACCGTGGAGCCGTCGCTGGCCGGGCCGCGCCGGCCGCAGGATCGCGTTCCCCTCGAGGCGGTCCGCGAGAGCTTCCGGGAGGCCTACCCGAAAGCAGGCGGTCGGCCCGTCGAGATCGAGGTGGCCGGCCGCCCGGCGACGCTGCGGTCGGGCTCCGTGGCCATCGCCGCTATCACCTCCTGCACGAACACATCGAACCCGACGGTCATGGTCGGGGCGGGCCTGCTCGCCCGGAATGCCGTGGCCCGGGGCCTGACGGTCGCCCCGACGGTCAAGACATCGCTGGCACCTGGCTCCAAGGCGGTGACCGGCTACCTCCGCAACGCCGGCCTCATGGAGCCGCTCGAGGCGCTGGGCTTCGCGCTGGCCGGCTACGGCTGCACGACCTGCATCGGCAACTCGGGACCGCTCGACGCGGCGGTCGGCGAGGCGATCGAGGAGAACGAGCTCGTCGTGGCCGCGGTCCTGTCGGGCAACCGCAACTTCGAGGGCCGCATCCACCCCCTGGCCCGGGCGAGCTATCTCGCCTCGCCGCCGCTCGTGGTCGCCTTCGCCCTGGCCGGACGGGTCGACATCGACCTCACCACGGAGCCGCTCGGCACCGGCCTCGACGGCCAGCCGGTCTACCTCGCCGAGCTGTGGCCCAGCGGCGACGAGATCCGGCGGGTCATCGGGGAGGCCATCGACCCGGAGCTGTTCGCGCGCACCTACGCCGACGTCTTCGAGGGCGACGACCGCTGGCGCAGCCTGCCCGTGCCGGAGGGCGAGCGATACGCCTGGGATCCGGGGTCGACCTACATCGCCAAGCCGCCCTTCTTCGACGGCATGAGTGCGCAGCCGGCCCCGGTCGAGGATCTGCGGGACGCCCGCGTCCTGCTCGTCCTCGGCGACTCGGTGACCACCGATCACATCTCGCCGGCCGGCTCGATCGCCGCCTGGTCGCCGGCCGGGGCGTGGCTCCAGGAGCGCGGCGTCACGCCGGTCGAGTTCAATTCCTATGGCGCCCGGCGGGGCCACCACGAGGTCATGATGCGGGGGACGTTCGGCAACATCCGCCTCCGCAACCGGCTGGTGCCCGACCGTGAGGGTCCATACACGGTCCATCTGCCCGATGGCCACGAGGGCTTCGTCTTCGACGTCGCCATGGCCTATGCCGACGAGGGCGTCCCGCTGGTCGTCCTGGCCGGCAAGGAGTACGGGTCCGGATCGTCGCGCGACTGGGCGGCCAAGGGGACGCGACTTCTGGGCGTTCGCGCGGTCATCGCGGAGAGCTTCGAGCGGATCCACCGGTCCAACCTGGTCGGCATGGGCATCCTGCCGCTCCAGTTCTCCGCCGGCGACACGGTCGAGTCCCTGGGGCTGAACGGCCACGAGTCCTTCACGATCGCCGATCTCGACGGTCACCTTGCACCGCGGGCGAGCCTGACCGTCGTGGCCCGACGCGACGACGGGACGGAGCAGCGGTTCGAGGTCGTCGCCCGACTCGACGGCCCGATCGAAGTCGAGTACTACCGGAACGGTGGGATCCTTCCGGCCGTCCTCCGCCGCCTGGCGATCGAGGGTGTCGCCTAGGCGGGACCCGACCCCGCCCCGCGCCCCCCGCCGGCCACCGCCCGCCGGGCGTGGAGCCGACCATCGTCGCCGTGCTCGACACGGAGAGGGAGGCCGAAGGCCCGGGACAGGATCGGCGCCGTGAGGGTCTCGGCGATCGGCCCGCGGGCCTCCGACCGACCGGCCCGGAGCACGAGTGCCCGGTCGAAGCCGGCCGGGATCTCCTCGACGTGGTGGGTGACCATGGCGATGGCCGACGGCCGGCTCCCGGCGGCGAGTCGCTCGAGCGCGACGATGAGGTCCTCCCTGCCGCCGAGGTCGAGCCCGGCCGCCGGCTCGTCGAGCAGCAGGAGGTCCGGGTCAGGCAGCAGGGCCCGGGCGATCAGGACCCGCTGCCGCTCGCCGGTCGAGAGGGTCGCCATCGGCCGCGTCGCCATCGTCTCCACCCCCAGCCGGGCCAGCAGCTCGTGGGCCAGGGCGCGATCCTCATCGCTGACGGGTGCCCACCAGGGTGCAAGAGCACCCGCGCGAGCCGAGACGACGACGTCGAGGGGCGTCAGGCGAGGCTCGATGCCTGCAGCCAGGGCGGGGCTGGCGAAGCCGATACGGCGACGGAGCTCCCGGGCGTCGACCGTCCCGAGGCGTCGACCCAGGACGGAGACCGTGCCGGTCGTCGGCCAGAGCGTCGTGTCGGCCACCTGCAGCAGCGTCGTCTTGCCCGAACCGTTCGGCCCCAGGAGGACCCAGCGATCCCCCGGCGCGACGGTCCAGTCAAGCGGCCCAAGGATCGTCGACCCGGACCGGCGGACGGTCACGCCGCGGAGATCGAGCACCAGAGGATCACCGTTCCAGCCCAGGCCCACCTTCGTCCGCCCCTCGCTCACGGTCGTCCGAACTCCGGGTCGACCCGTCGTCGGTACGCCTCGAGGGTGTCGAGCCAGGTGCCCAGGCCGATCGCCGTCGGCGGCACGGTCAGGGCGAGCACGAGGCTGGCAGCCATCGCGGTCGGCACGACGGGCCAGCCGAGGAGCAGGCCGGCGACGGCCAGCGCGAAGGGTGGTCCGACGGCGACGACGAGCCCGACGAAGAGGAGGCCCGCGGTCTCGATGACGAAGCCGTCGACGACCGAGGTCGCCAGGTCGAAGGCGTCGGTCGGCCCGAGGTCGCGCAGGACCACCGCCGGGATCAGCAGCGAGCCGCGACTGACCACGAGGATCGCCCACAGGGCCGTCAGGAAGACCGCGAAGAGGCCCAGCCCGAGGAGCCCGGTCAGGAAGGCCACGGCTCCGACGAGCGGCAGGGCGAGGGCCGTCCCTGCTGCATAGGCGGCCGTGAGCGACCACCCTCGGCCGACGGTCTCGACGATGCCCTGGCGGACCGCGGCGGCGACCGGACGACCGTCGCCGGTGCCCGCCCACGAGGCGGCAAGCACCGCGGCCGCGTCGAAGGCCAGGGCCGCCCCGTAGCCCAACCAGGACAGCACGTCGGGGAGCAGCGCCGCCAGCGTCGCGATCGGGAGCCCGAAGCCTGCGCCGGCCAGCACGGACGCGGGATACGCAGACCGCAAGCGGACCAGGGTGTCCCGCAGCGGGAGGTCCGGAGGCGGGCTGTCAGGGTCGACGATCACGGGGTGGACGGTGGTGGGCGATACTGGGCTCGAACCAGTGACCTCGCGGATGTGAACCGCGCGCTCTGACCGACTGAGCTAATCGCCCGTTCGTTCGGACCCCGGGCGCTCCCGGGCCCGGGCATCATACCGCGAGGCCGGGCCAGCGAGCGCGGACGACCGTCGGGTCGATCCCCTCGACCTCGACGACCTTGGACCGCGACGCATGGCCGGCGACGATCCGGACGGCGCCCCGGGACAGCCCCAGCTCGGCGGCAAGGAGCCGGACCAGTGCGGCGTTGGCGCTGCCGTCCACCGGCGCAGCCGTCACCCGTACCCGGAGCCGACCCTCGACGACCCCGTCGACGACGGTCCGGTCGGCCCTCGGCACGAGCCGAACGCCGATGCGCAGCCCGGTACCCAAGCGACCGGGCCTAGACCCGGATGACGGTGAGGACCGCCCCCAGGATCAGCATCAGGATGAGCGGCGAGAAGTCGATCATCCCGGTCTGCGGGAGGAGGCGGCGGATCGGGGCCAGAAGGGGCTCGGTCGCCTGGATCAGGAAGAGCGAGAGCTGGTTGTTGCCGCGCGGGTCCACCCAGGACACCAGCACCCGGCCGAGCACGAGCAGCCAGAGCACCGTGACGGCGACCTGGAGGAAGTTGGCGAGCAGCGGGCCCACGCCGCGAGTCTAGCAGGGCCACGAGGTGGTCCCGCGGGTCGTTCGCTCATGGTCCGGGGCGCTCACCGAACAGGGCCCGGCCGACCCTGATGATCGTGGCTCCTTCCTCGACGGCGGCAGGGTAGTCGTCGGTCATCCCCATCGACAGCTCGGGCCCCAGCCCGGGATGGCGGGCCCGTAGCCGGTCGGACAGCGCTCGCAGCCGCCGGAACGTGGGCCGAGCGGCCTCCGGGTCGCCGCCGAGCCGGCCGATGGTCATCAGGCCCAGCGGGGTGATGGCCCCCAGGTCGAGGAGCTCCGGCAGGCCCGGACCGACGTCATCCGGGTCGAACCCGGCCTTGCCGGGATCGCGGTCGACATTCACCTGGATGAGCACCGGCAGTCTGGTAGCCGGATCGCACGGCCCGGTGTCCGGCAGGTCTCGCTCCTCGCGGACGAGGCGGTCGAGCCGCCGCGCCAGGTCGAGTCCGTCGACGGTCTCGACCAGCGAGAAGAGGCGCACCGCCCGGCGGACCTTGTTCGACTGGAGCGGGCCGACCAGGTGCCAGGTCGCCCCGTCCACGGTCGGCGCCTTCGTCTCGGCCTCCTGGACGCGGTTCTCGCCAAGGACCGTCAGGCCGGCGGCCACCGCGGCCCGCAGCCGCTCGGCCGCGACCGTCTTGCTGACGGCGACAAGGGTGACCAAGGCCGGGTCGCGACCCGACCGCCGACAGGCCCGGGCGATCTCGTCGAAGACGCGGGCTCGGGCCGCCGCCAGCGCGGCGACGTCGGCCGGATCGGGTCGCGGCGGGAGGTCGCCGTCAGGACCGGCGCCAGCCGCCACGGATCACTTCTGGCGGCGCAGGAAGCTCGGGATCTCGAGGTCGTCCTGGTCGACGGACGACTTGCGGACCGGGGCGTCACCGGATCGGACGCCCGAGGTCGGGGCGCGCTCGACGGGCACCTCGACCGGAGCCGCGGACTCGGCCCGCTGGCGCTCGAGCTCGGCCAGGAAGTCGCGCCCGCCACCGACCGGGACGGCGACCAGCTCGTCACGGGTCCCGGTCGCCGCGGCGTCGGCCCGCGGCGGGCGCGGACGCCCATCGAAGCCGGTCGCGATGACGGTGATCGACACCTCGTCGCCGAGCCGCTCGTTGAAGCTCGTGCCGAAGATGATGTTGGCCTCCGGGTCGGCCGCCCCCCGGATCTCCTCGGCCGCCTCGGTCACCTCGTAGAGCGAGAGGTTCGAGGATCCGGTGATGTTGAACAGGATCCCCTGGGCGCCCGTGATGTTGATCTCGAGGAGCGGGCTGGCGATGGCCTCCCTGGCCGCCTCGAGAGCGCGGTTCTCGCCCGTCGCCCGGCCGATGCCCATGAGGGCTGAGCCGGCATCGCTCATGATCGAGCGGACGTCGGCGAAGTCGAGGTTGATCAGGCCCGGGGTCGTGATGATGTCGCTGATCCCCTGGACGCCCTGACGGAGGACGTCGTCGACGATCTTGAAGGCATCGAGCACGGTGGTGTTCTTCTGGACCACGTCGCGCAGGCGGTCGTTGGGGATGGTGATGAGGGTGTCGACCTTGTCCTTCAGCTCGCCGGCAGCCTTCTCAGCGATGAGCTTCCGCTTGGCGCCCTCGAAGGAGAAGGGCTTGGTCACGACGCCGATGGTGAGGGCGCCCAGCTCCTTGGCCACCTCGGCCACGATCGGGGCGGCACCGGAGCCGGTCCCGCCGCCCAGGCCGGCCGTGATGAAGACCATGTCCGAGCCCTCGATCGCCTCGGCGATCTTGTCCCGGTCCTCGTCCGCCGCCCGTGCGCCGACCGCCGCGTCGCCGCCGGCCCCCAGGCCGCGGGTCAGCTTGTCGCCGATCCGGATCTTGTGCGGTGCATCGGACTGGAGCAGGGCCTGGGCGTCCGTGTTGCAGGAGATGAACTCGACGCCCATCATCTCGGCCCGGATCATGCGGTTGACCGCATTGCTGCCGCCGCCACCGACGCCGATGACTCGGATCAGCGCGAAGTTCTCGGAATCAGAACGCAGCGGCATCGGGTCTCCTCCGGGGCCTGCGGCCCGGTCTATCTCGCTCCAGGTGGTGGCAGGACGATGGCTGGGGTCCCATCACCGGACTCCCCTCCGGGAGGGCCGAGTATAGCGCTCCCCCGTCGCGACCGGCAGGGCCCGACCCAGGTCGCCGAAGGCGATCGCGGGGGCTCCCCTCGGAGAGGGTGGTGCATCGACGCACCGCCCGGGCAGACCACCCGTCGGACCGTGGCGGCGCCCTAGCCGGCCAGGAAGGAGAGGCGCACCCGCCGCTCGGGGTTGTCGGCGTTCGGGTCCACGAGGCCGATCGACTGCCAGGTCCCGAGGGCCAGGCGCCCACCGACGACCGGGACGGTCAGCGACGGCGACAGGAAGGCCGGCGTCACATGATCGGCGCCATGGCCGCGCGAGCCGTGGGCGTGGACCCAGCGGTCGTCGCGGGGCATGAGTCGGTCGAGGGTCGCCAGGAGGTCTGCCTCGCTGCCCGATCCGAGCTCCACGACCGCCAGGCCGGCGGTCGCGTGGGGCACCCAGACATTCAGCAGGCCATCGACCTCGGTGGCCACGAACTCCGCACAGGCCGGCGTGAGGTCGTGGACGGCGCGGTGGCCGCCGGTCGGGATCCTCAGCTCGACGGTCCGCATCGGCGACCTACGGGAAGACGCCCCGGAGCGCCTCCCGGATCCGGCTCATCGTCCCGCCGCCGCCGGTCTCGTAGCCGACGAGGTCCTGACCTCCGAGACCAGCCGCACCCCAGGCAAGGAGGCCTACCGGTGTCGCGTATGCCGGCGTCAGGAGCGTGTCGACGAGGCCGCCGATGCCGCTCGGGCCGGCGATGCGGACCGGCATCTGGAGGACCTCCCGGCCGAGCTCGGCGGCGCCGGCCAGCTGTGCGCCCCCGCCCGTCAGGACGATGCCGGCCGGCAGCATCCCCGGGCCGGCGGCGGCCATCCGATCGCGAAGCAGCTCGAAGGTCTCGCGCATGCGGGCCTCGATGATCATGCAGAGCTCCAGGCGCGAGAGCTCGCGGCCGGCATCCTCGCCGAGGACGCTCACCGAGACGGTCTCGTCCTCGGTGATGCCGCGGAGGTCACACGATCCGTGCTGGAGCTTGAGCTCCTCGGCCACCTGGAGGCTCGTCTTGAGGCCGATCGCCACGTCGTTCGTGACGTTGTTGCCGCCGACCGGCAGGACGGCCGTCTGGAACGGCGATCCCTCGCTGAACATCGCCAGGTCGATCGTCCCGGCACCGATGTCGGCGACGGCGACCCCGAGGTCCTTCTCGGTCTCGGTCAGGACCGCCTCGGCCGACGCGAGCGAGCTGACGACGAGCTCGTCGATCTTCACCCCGGCCGCCTGGACGCACTTCGAGAGGTTCTGGACGGCGGTCGCCGAGGCGGTGACGATGTGCGTCTCCACCTCGAGCCGTAGCGCGCTCATGCCGAGCGGGTCCTTGACGCCCTCCTGGCCGTCGACGATGAAGCCCCGGCGCTCGACGTGGAGGACCTCCCGGTTCGACGGGATCGAGACGGCCCGGGCGACCTCGATGGCCCGGTTGATGTCCTCCCGGGTGACCTCGCGATGGTGGGCGGTCACGGCGACCTGCCCGGTCGAGTTCTGGCTCTCGACATGGTTGCCGCCGATCGACACGAAGGCCCGGTCGATCTTGAACCCGGAAAGCCGCTCGGCCCGGACGACGGCGTCGGAGATGGATCGGACCGTCTGGTCGATGTTGACGACGGCGCCCTTCTTGAGGCCGGCTGCCGGGACGGTGCCGTGGCCCATGATCGTGAGCCGACCATCGCGACTGACCTCGCCGATCAGCGCACAGACCTTGGATGTGCCGACGTCGATCCCGACCAGGACCGCTTCCCGTTCCACGTGTGTCTCGCTCCGCTCGCCTAGATGAAGTGGCGCCGGATCAGCGCCACGTTGTTGAAGATCCGAAGGCCGAAAGTGATCAGCGCAACCAGATAGAGGTCAAGCCCGAGGCGATCGCCGATGAAGGTAAGGATGACCGCCACGATAGCGTTCGTGACGAACCCGCTGATGAAGATCCGATTGTCATAGACCCCGTCGAGCTCCGCCCGGACCGCCCCCACGACCGAATCGAGCGCCGCCAGGATGGCCACGGCCGTGTAGCGACTGAACTCGAACCCGACATTGACCTGGAGGACCAGCCCGGCAAGGATCCCGACCAGGAGCCCGAGCAGGGGCAACAGCACGTGGGCGATGTCCTCGTTCCGATGGCTTCCGGCAAGGCTACCAGACCCGCCCCCGGACGGACGGGGACCAGGCGTGATCGGCGTCCCCGGGCGCGGCCGACGGTCACGGGTCCGTCGGGTCCGGCGACGGCTCCGGTGTGGCTCGAGGTACGTACGTCCCCTCGGTCCCTGAGGCCAGGATCACCCGCCCGAGTTCGGGTTCGCGCCCGTCGAGGAGACTCCGGAGCAGGCGGACCTGGGCCGGGATCATCGACGTCGGGCGCAGGTCGGCGGCAAGATCGGAGGTGTAGAAGCCGAAGATCGCGGCCCAGCCGACCGTCGGCTCGCCGTCCGGGCGGACGACCCAGCCGGCCCCCTCGTCAAAGGCGACGACGAGCCGCGGGGCCGCGCTCCCGACGTCGGACGCGACCAGCGAGGCCAGCCGCCGAGCCGCGTCGAGCATCACCGGGCCCACCGTCGCGCCCACCCGGAGGCCCGTCGCCGACCGGCCGTCGCCGATGACCGGGATCGGCCCGCCGCCGTCAGCCGGGTCCAGTCGCGGCAGGGCGGCATCGGGCACCTGCTCGGCGATGACCCGTCCATCCACGTCGACGAGGAAGGTCCGCTCGCCGATCCGCCAGGCGACGATCGGTCGGCGCTCGGTGACCCGGACGATGACGGTGCCGGGCAGTCCGACCTGGAGCTCGGCGTCGGCCACGGCCGGGAGCTCTCGCAGCGAGGCGACCAGGTGCTCCGTCCGGAGCGCGACCAGGGGCTCACCGGCGGGCAGGGCCACCGTCGCCCTGATGGCCGTGTCGTCGGTCAGGTCGGCGCCCTCGACGACGAGTCGCTCCAGGCCGAAGACCGGCGAGGTGGCCAGCGCGTAGAGGCCTCCGGCAGCGACGAGCATCGCCAGGATCCCGCCGGCTCGGGCAGCGGTCAGGCGGGGCGTCCGCCTGCGGACCTTGGCGGAGCGCCGTCGAACATGCCCCACGGTTCGGACGGACGATCGAGCGGTCATCGGGGGAGGTCCTCCAGGGTCGGGTGGTGGCCCACCCGGTCGCGGCAGCGCTCCACGGCGAGCCTGACGACCCGTCGGCAGACGGCAGCGAAGTCGAGGCCCGCCTCGGCGGGCAGGGTCGGGAAGAGGCTGATCGGCGTGAAGCCCGGGATGGTGTTGATCTCGGACACGTAGGGCTGATCGCCCACGAGCAGGAAGTCGACGCGGGCGAAGCCCTCGGCTCCGATCGCGCGGTAGGCATCGCGGGCCAACTTCTGGATAGCGGCCCGGAGCGAGGGCTCCAGCTCGGCACGGACCGAGGTCTCCGAGAGGCCTGGCGTGTACTTCGCCTCGTAGTCGTAGAACTCGCGGCCGGACAGGATCTCGCCGGGGCCGAAGACCTCGAGGTGGGTCGGGTCGTTACCGATGACGGCGACCTCCAGCTCGCGCGAGCCGGCGAGGTAGCGCTCGACAAGGGCGACCGAGTCAAACCGGAAGGCTGTCTCCAGGGCCGGCCCACGCTCATCCGGAACGTGGGCAAGGGTCATCCCGAGCGAACTGCCCAGCCGGGCGGGCTTCACCATGAGGCGGTCGTCGCCGATGCCCCGGGCGAAGGCCTCGAGCTCGGCGAGGACCGCGCCCGGCTCGCGATGCCAGTGGTCGAGGCGGACCTCGCGCCAGTCGGCCACCGGCAGGCCCAGGCCCTGGACGAGGCGCTTGAAGACCACCTTGTCCATCCCGATCCCGGAGGCGGTGACACCCGATCCCGTGTAGCAGAGCCCGGCGGCCTCGAGGAGGCCCTGGACCGTCCCGTCCTCGCCCCACGGGCCGTGAAGGGCGATGAAGACGATCGGTGGCGGGTCCTCCGCGACGAGCCGATCGATGGCCGCCCCGACGCCGAACGGCCCCGACGCACCCAGCGTCGCCGGGTCGTCGTAGGCCGCGGCCGGAAGGCCGGATCGGCGGTGCTCCGGCGGCAGCCACCACCAGCGTCCCTCGAGATCCACGATGATCGACTCCACGGACGTCCCGGAGTCGGCCAGCGCCTGGGCGACGGCCGTGCCGGAAACGACCGAGACGTCGTGCTCGGCCGAGGGCCCGCCGAACAGGACGGCCACCGGGGTCGGCGAGCCGGTCACCGATCGTCCTCCTCGGTCCACGGCCAGCCCGTCCAGTCGCCGATGAACTCGATCTCGAATTCAAGGACGACCCCGTGCCGCTCGACGACGATCGCCCGGACGCGCTCGGCGAGCCGGCGGACGTCGGCGGCGCTGCCGCGCTGATCGTTGACGATGAAGTTCGCGTGCCGGTCGCTGACGACGGCGCCACCGATCCGGAGGCCCTTGCAGCCGGCCTGGTCGATCAGGCGGCCGGCTGACTCCCCGGGCGGGTTCCGGAAGACGCTGCCGGCCGACGGCAGCCCCAGCGGCTGGTGCTCGCGCCGCCAGCGTCGGATGTCGTCCAGCCTGGCCCGGAGCACCGCGGGATCGGCCGGCTCGAGCCGGAAGGTCGCCGCGGTCACGATCTCCGGTGGCGAGGGCGGGATCGTCCCGTCGGCCGCGGGGGCCAGCTTGAAGCGGCTCTCCCGGTAGGCGAACCGCATCTCCGCCGCCGGCACCCGGACCTCGCTCCCGTCGTCCCGGAGGACCGTGGCCGACTCGAGGATCCGCGCGATCTCGCCATCGTGCGCACCGGCATTCGCCCACACCGCCCCGCCGATCGTCCCGGGGATCGCCAGGCCGAACTCGAGCCCCGCCAGCCCGGCGTTCGTCGTCTCCGTGGCCGCCCGGGCCATCGGCAGCCCCGCCTCGGCGACGAAGCGGGAGCCGTCGATCCGCCAGCCCTCGGCCCGATCCTGGACGACGAGCCCACGGATGCCTCGGTCGCTGATGACGGTGTTGCTGCCGCGGCCCAGCAGGGTGAACGGGATCCCGCGCGCCCGCGCGTGCTTGACGATGGCCCGCAGCTCGAATGCGTTGTGGACGATGGCGAAGAGGTCCGCCGGGCCCCCGGCCCGCATCGTGGTGAAGCGTGCCATCGGCTCGTCGCGCGACGTCTTCACACCGATACGGCGCTGGATCTCGGCTCCGGCAGCCACCGGGTCGATGGCCGGGACGCCGGCGGTCCGGCGGTCCGGGGCCCGACCGGACCGGCCGCCCGACCCGCTCACGCGGCGGCTCCGGTCGCCAGCCGCTCGATCGCCTCGATCGACGGCGGGGGCCGACGCTCCGCCGCGGCCATGACCAGCTCGGCGACCGCGTCGGCCGCGCCCGGCCGGCCCATCGATCGGGCTGCGGCACTCATCTCGACGTGGCGACGCGCGTCGTCGACGAGCGCGACGGCCTCGAGCAGGGCGTCGGCATCGAAGGCCTCGTCGAGGACCAGGCGAGCCGCCCCGGCGTCCGCAAGGGTCCGCGCGTTGGCCAGCTGATGGCCGGCAGCGTGGGGGTATGGCACCACGACCATCGGCAGGCCCAGCGCGGTCGCCTCGGCCAGGGTCGAGGCCCCGGCCCGGCCCACGAGGAGGTCGGCGGCCGCAAGGACCACGGTCATCTCTTCGCCCAGGAACGCTCGCGGGCGGTAGCGCTCTCGAAGCTCGGCTGGCAGCCGTGCCCGATCGGCGGTCGCGCCAGCGAGGCCCTGGTCGCCGGTGACGTGGACGACCACCACCCGCTCGACCAGACGGGGCAGTGCCTCGCTGACGGCGGCATTGAACCGGTGCACGGCCTGTGAACCTCCGAAGACGACCAGCAGTCGGTCGCCGGAACCGATCCCGAGGCCCTCCCGGGCCGCCAGCCGGTCGATCGAGCGCAGGTCCCGGATCGGCGTGCCGGTCACGTAGCAGGGCCCACCGGATGCCAGCCTGGCGCAGGTCTCGGGCGAGGAGACCGCCACGACGGACGCGCGCCGGGCGACGACCCGCGCGCTGCGGCCGGGGACGACGTTGCCCTCCCAGAGGACGACAGGGATCCCCAGGGGCACCGCCGCGAGGGCGACCGGCAGCGCCACGTAGCCACCCGTCGTGAAGATCGCGGCGGGCCGCTCACCGGCGAGGACGGCCGCAGCCTGCGGGACAGCCGCAGCAAGGCGGACCGGGTCGAGGACCAGGTGGACGTCGCGATCGACCGTCCGAAGGGAGCGCAGGGCCAACCGCTGGAAGGGGATCCCGGCCGCCGGGACGAGCGCACCCTCCAGCCCGCGGTGGCCGCCGAGCCAGCGGAGCTCAGGCGCTCCCGGCACGGCGCTCAGCGACCGGGCGACGGCCAGGGCCGGGAAGATGTGCCCGCCCGTTCCGCCGCCCGCGATCAGCAGGCGCATCGTTCCAGCTCCCTCGCTCGACCGTCTCACGCGAGATCGACAGCAGGATGCCGACCGCAGCGAAGCTGATGATCAGCGACGACCCGCCGGCGCTCACGAACGGCAGGGTGATACCGGTGACCGGGAAGAGGGCCACCACGACGCCGATGTTGATGAAGGCCTGGAGGCAGAGCCAGGCGGTGATGCCGGCTGCCAGGAGGGCCCCGAAGGTGTCCGGCGCGGACATGGCCACCCTGGTCCCCTGGTAGGCGACGACCAGGAAGAGGATGATGACCAGCCCCGCCCCGATGAACCCGAGCTCCTCGCCGATGATCGCGAAGATGAAGTCGTTCCAGGCGTTGGGCAGGTAGAGGCCGCCGGCGAGCCGGCTCTCGCCGAGTCCTGACCCCAGGATCCCGCCGAGACCGAGGGCCAGGAGCCCCTGGATGGTGTGGAAGCCCGCTCCCAGCGGATCGGCCCACGGGTCGAGCCAGGCCTGGATCCGCGCCAGCTGGTAGCCGCGCAACCCGATGACGGCGACCGCGCCCAGCCCCAGGAGGCCGAGGATCGCCATGTGGAGCAGGTTGGCCCCGGCGACGAAGAACATCGTCACCGCTGTCGCCGCCACGACGATCGTGGTGCCCAGGTCGGGCTCGCGGAAGATCAGGAAGATGACCGGCCCGGCCACCAGCAGGAACGGCAGCGTGCCCCGCCAGAAGCTGCGAACCTCCGTGCCCCGGCTGGCCAGGAGATGGGCCAGGTACAGGACGAGGGCCAGCTTGGCGAACTCCGCCGGGTGGATCGCCGGCAAGGGCCCGATCTGCAGCCAGCGGGCGGCCCCTCCCACGCTCCGCGGCTCGAGCGGCCCGATGGGAGGGAGGAGCACCAGGACGAGGAGGATCACTGCGACGAGGTAGGCCGGGATCGAGACGAGCCGGAGCAGTCGGTAGTCGAGCCGGCTCATGACGAGCATCGCGATCAGGCCCAGGGCTGCCCAGAGGATCTGGGGGCCCACGATGGCCAGCGTGTCGTCGGCCTGGAGGTAGGAGCGGATGCCCGATGACGAGTAGACCATCACGATGCCGACGGCGGCGAGCGCGACGACGGCGACGAGGATCGCGTGATCCATGGCGTGACGCTCGCGCCGCAGGCCCTTCGTCGGCCTGGCCCCGCGCGGTCCGCGCCGCGTGACCGCCTCCGGCGGCGTCGGGCGGACCATGTCCGCGGCGCGTCCGATCATCGCTCCCCTCCTCGCTCGGCGGCGACCGCAGCGACCGCTGTCTTGAAGGCCCCTCCGCGGGCGGCGTAGTCCTCGAACATGTCGAAGCTGGCGGCGGCCGGGCTGAGCAGGACGGTCGCCACGGCGCCAGGGGCGTCGGTCGTGAGCGCTTCCCGGGCGATCGCGTCGGCCCGCCGCACGGCTGCCTCGAGCGACGGTGCGGCCTCGACCCGAGCGAGGCCGCACGAGCGGAACAGCTCGGCCAGCGCGGGGCCGCTCTCGCCGATGACGACGGCGGCCGAAGCGCGCTCGGCGGCGACCGGGCCCAGCTCCGAGAGGTCGACGCCCTTGTCGCGCCCGCCGGCGATGAGCACGAGCGGCCCCGAGAAGGCGCGAAGCGCAGCGATGACGGCATCCGGCTGCGTCCCCTGGGAGTCGTTGACGAACCGGACCCCGTCCACGAGAGCGACCGACTCGAGCCGATGCTCGACGCCAGGGAACGCGGCGGCGGCTCGCCGGATGCCGTCGGGTGCCACTCCGAAGAGCAGGGCGACCGAGACCGCCGCCATCGCGTTGGCGACGTTGTGCTGGCCGGGGATCGCCAGCTCTCCCGCGGGCAGGATCCGCCCGCCGGGTCCCGTCGCGGCCGGGCCGCCACCCGCCAGGGGCAGCCGGCCGACGCCGGCGGCCACGATCCAGCCGTCCACCAGGCCGACCCCGCCCGGCATCGGGCGGTCGGCACGATAGGTCACGACCGGTGCCGTGCCCAGCGCCGCGTAGGCAGCGCTGACGGGATCCTGGGCGTTGACGACGAGGGCGCCGTCCGGATCGACGAGCTCCGCCAGGCGTCGCTTCACCCGGCGATAGGCTTCCATCGAACCGTGCCGATCGAGATGGTCCGAGGTCACGTTCGTGTAGAGAGCGACCGTGGTGCCATGGGACAGGGTCGGCAGCTGCAGCTCTGACAGCTCGATCACGACCCGGTGCTCCGGCGTCAGCTCTGGCAGTCGCTCGACGAGCGGCGTGCCGATGTTGCCGCCCAGGATGACCGGATGGATCGGATCGGCCGCGAGCAACGCCGCCGCCAGGGACGCGGTCGTCGTCTTGCCCTTGGTGCCGGTGACGCCGACCGACGGTGCGGGGCAGAGCCGAAGGAAGAGATCCGGCTCGGAGACCACGGGTGTCGCTGCCGGGTCGCCGGATCGCCAGGCGTCCACCACGGGCCGCAGGGCATCGCGGAGACGGGGCTCGGTGGTCGGGAAGTCGGGGTTGATCGATGGCGATGTCACGATCAGCTCGGCTCCGGACCAGGCGACAGCCGGTTCCACCCCGGGGCCCAGCTGCAGGTCGATCCCCCGGTCGCCGACGGCCTCGATCGCCCGCTCGAACTCGCTCGCCGGGCGCCCGTCGTACACGACGACCTCGGCACCGGCGTCGGCCAGGAAGCGCGCGACGGCGACCCCGGACCGGGCGAAGCCGAGGACCGCGACCCGCCGCCCGGCCAGGGGTCGGGCGCGCAGGTCAGCCCGAGCGAGCTCCCCGAGATCGACCGGTCGGACCACCACCCCGCTCACGTGAGTCCCCCGATCGAGGCCAGGAACAGCGTCACCCCCAGCATCCCGGCCAGGACGGCCACGATCCAGAAGCGGAGGGTGATCTTCTCCTCGTCCCAGCCCGACAGCTCGAAGTGGTGATGGAGCGGCGACATCTTGAAGATCCGCTTCCCGCCGGTGAGCTTGTAGTAGCCGACCTGGACGAGGACCGAGCCGGTCTCGACCACGAAGATGAGGCCGATGAGCGGCAGAACGAGGATCTGCCCGGTGATGAGGGCGATGACCGCCAGGGTCGCGCCGAGCGACAGCGATCCTGCGTCACCCATGATCACCCCGGCCGGGTGCACGTTGAACCAGAGGAAACCGAGCAGCGCCCCGATGAGCAGCGCGCAAAGGAAGGCGAGGTTCGGCTGGGTCGGGACGTTGAGCAGGGCGATGATCATGAACGAGACGAAGGCGATGATCAGCGTCCCGCCGGCCAGCCCATCGAGCCCGTCGGTGATGTTGACCGCGTTGCTGGCGGACACGATGGCCAAGGCCGCGAAGGCGACGTAGACGATCGGGTCGATCGAGACCGGGCCGACGAACGGCACCGGGATCGCCGTGATGGCGTAGGTCTGCTGGATCTGCCAGGCGAAGAAGACCGAGAAGACGACCTGCCAGAGGAGCTTCTGGCGGGCCCGGATGCCCTCCCCCGTCCGGGCGTTGAGGTAGTCGTCGAAGGCTCCCAGGCCACCGACGATCGCCAGCGCCGCCAGGGGCGGGATGATGCCGCCCTCGGGGGCACCGCGAAGCAGCAGGTAGACGCCCAGGACGACGAGGATGACGAGGAGGCCGCCCATCGTGGGAACGCCCTCCTTCACGAGATGCGTCTCGGGGCCCTCGCGGCGGATCCGCTTCCCGAAGCCGGCGTGCTTGAGGAAGCGGATATAGGCAGGCATCAGGATGACCACGACCGCGAAGGCCAGCAGCAGGCCCTGGATCAGCTCGACCGTCAACGGGCCGGACCCGTGTCGGCGGCAGTCGGATCGTCGAGCGCTTCGACGAGCTCGTCGACGAGGCGATCAAGCTCGGCGCCGCGCGAGGCCTTGACGAGGGCGACGTCGCCGGGGCGCAGGAAACCCTGGAGCAGGTCGAGCGCTGCTGCCCGGTCGGCCACGGCTGACACCTGGTTCGCCGCTAGACCGCTCGCCAGCGCCGCCTCGGCGATGGTCCCGGCGAGCGGTCCGACCGTCACCAGGACGTCGACGATCGCCGCCGCCCTGACACCGACGTCACGGTGGGCGACCTCGCTGTCGCCGCCCAACTCCAACATCTCGCCGAGTACGGCGATCCTCCGTCCCGGCAGGTCGCCCAGCAGCCCCAGGGCTGCCACGACCGCGCCTGGCGAAGCGTTGTAGCTGTCGTCGACGATCGTCACTCCGCCGGCTCGCCTGAGCACGCCTCGATGGGGCGCCGTCCAGCCGGACCGCAGCCCCTCCGCGATGGCACCAGGATCGACCCCGGCGGCCAGCCCGACGGCGGCAGCGGCCAGGGCGTTGTGGACCGCCATCCGGCCAAGGCCGGGGACCGCGATCGCCGTCCTCGTCGGCCCGGCCCGGAGGGTGAACCGCATCCCTTCGAAGCCGGCCGAAGTGACGCCCTCGGCGGTGACATCGGCGTCGGCGGCGAAGCCGTAGGTGAGGATCCGGGCAGCGGTGCGCTCGGCCATCCCAAGCACCCGTGGGTCGTCCGCGTTGAGGACTGCGGTACCGTCACCGGGAAGCGCCTCGACGAGCTCGGCCTTGGCGTCCTCGATGGCCTCGAGGGAGCCGATCCTCGACAGGTGCACGCCCTGGACCGCCGTGACCACACCGATCGCCGGCCGGGCGATGCGGGCCAGGTCCGCGATCTCACCCCCGACGTACATGCCCATCTCAAGGACGGCCGCCCGGTGCTCCGGACGCAGGGCCAGCACGGTGAGCGGCAGCCCGATCTCGTTGTTGCGGTTGCCGGGGCTCCGAAGGGTCGACATCACCGAGGTCAGGACCGACGCCGTCGCCTCCTTGACCGACGTCTTGGCGATCGATCCCGTCACCGCGACGACGAGCGGGTCGAAGCGGCGGCGCCAGGCGGCGGCCAGCGCCTGGAGCGCCAGCAGTCCGTCGGCGACGCGGACGATCGACACCGATCCGAGGGCCACGAGCAGGTCCGCCTCCAGCGGCCGCGACACGACGACCGCCGAGGCCCCCCGGGCGGCGGCGGCCTCGAGGTAGCGATGACCGTCGGTCCGCTCGCCCGGCAGGGCGATGAAGACCTGGTCCGGCTCGACCTCGCGCGAGTCGACGGCTGCTCCGCGGATCGGCGCGGTCGACCGCTCGAACGAGAGAGCCGCCGCTGATCCGGGCGACCTCGTCGGGCGTGAAGGACGGCTCGGCCGAGCCCCCCGGTGACGGCGGTCGCGCCTCGGGCATCCGGGCCAGTGTCGCATACGGGCCGCCGGGGTCGCCGTCGCCCGGCCCGGCCATCACGGGCTGACCGCGTCGGCGGGAGCCGCGTCGGCCGGGCCGAGCTCGGTAGGCATCGCATGCGGATCAGGAAGGTCGAGGATCGACATCGCGTTGGTGGCCACCCGACGGAACAGCTCGAACGACATGACCGGGAGCTCGATGAAGCCGCGGCGGATCACCGACGGCTCGGGCCTCCTCGATCCGGATCGCCACGATCAGCTCCGGCTGACCCCGGCCGATGAACCCGACGAACGAGTAGTTGAAGAGGTTGCGCTTCCAGCCACCGCGGCCCTCGTTGGCCTTGGGATCCCAGATCTGTGCGGTGCCGGTCTTGCCGCCGACCAGGTAGCCCGGAACGAGGGTCCGATCCCGGTAGAAGTCGACCTCGGTGACGACGTGGGTCATCAGACCGGTCAGGTCGCTCGACAGCTCGGGCGTGACGAGACCGGTCGCGCGTGCAGTCGGCACGGTGTCCCGGTCGCCGATGCCGAGGACGGCGTGAGGCTGGACCAGGGTGCCGCCGTTGACCATCGCCGAGAAGGCTGCGGCCAGCTGGATCGGCGTGACGGCGACCCCCTGCCCGAAGGTCCCGTTGGCCAGGTCGATCTGGCGCCACGGGACGATCGTCGGGTCGCGGACGATGCCCCCGACCTCCCCCGCGACATCGATCCCCGTGGGGGCCCCGAAGCCGAAGCGACGCCAGGTGTCGTGCAGCACCACGGCCGACTCGCGGGTCGTCTCGCCGAAGTCGAGGGCGACGCGGGCGACCCCGACGTTGCGGGAGTAGGCGACGATGTCCTCGAAGGCCAGCCAACCCATCGCCCGGCCGTCGGCATCCTCGACCTGGGTCTTGCCGTTGTCGAGCTTGAGGGCGACCGGAGTCGTTGACCTTCGTCTTCAGGCCGACCGTGCCACGGTCCAGGGCGGCCACGGCGGTCAGCATCTTGAAGACCGAGCCCGGTTCATAGACCTCGCTGACCACCGGGTCGATGAACCGCTCGGGCGCCTCGGTCGCGACCTCGCGGTAGGCGTTGCCGTCATACGACGGATAGGTCGCCGATGCCAGCACCTCGCCGGTGAAGGGATCCATCACGACGGCCGATACCTTCCTGGCCTCGTCGGCGAGCTGGGTGGCCAGGACCTCCTGCTCGACCGCCAGCTGGAGGCTCGCGTCGATCGTCAGGCGGACATCCTCGCCGGGGACCCCCGGATCGACGACCCGGGTGGTGTCCGGGATAGGGTTGCCGTTGGCATCACGCTGGGCGACGGTGACCCGGGGGAGCCCGCCCAGGACGTCCTGGTAGCGCTGCTCGACGCCGTACTGGCCCTCGCCTTCCCGGTTCACGAACCCGAGGAGGTGGGCCGCGAGCGTCGTGTCCGGGGCGCCGCCAGGCTGCGGGTAGACTCGGACCGGCTCCTCCTCGAGGGCCACGGCGACCACCCGGCCGGCAGCGTCCGCGTCGCGGATGCGCTGGGCTGTTTCCTCGTCGATATCGCGGGCGAGGACGACATAGGCACGCTCACCGAGCATCCGCTCGGTCAGCGTCCTGGCCCGCTCCTCATCAAGGTCGAGCAGATCGACGAGCTCCTCGGCGACCTCGAGACGTCGGACCCGCGTCAGCTGGTCGGGCGAGGCCGCCAGACGGTAGTGATCGATCGTGGTGGCGAGGACGACCGTGCCGCTTCGATCGTAGACCGTCCCACGCCGGGCGGGCATCTCCGCCCGGATCGTCGTCTGCTCCTCGGCCTGGGCCGCCAGCCGCCCTCGCTCCACGACCTGCCATTGGCCGAGGCGCACGAAGAGCGCCCCTGCGGCCACCACGAAGGCGACCAGCAGGAGCAGGAGGCGACGGCGCGAGTCCGTCCGTCCCAGCATCGTCAGGCGATGGCGCTACTTGGCTTCCAGGACGATCGGATCGGTCAGCTGGCCCAGCCCCAGGTCGAGGGCGAGCTTGCGGACCGCCGGCTCCCGGCCGAGGCGGTTGAGGTCGGAGACGAGGCTCCGCTGCTGATCCTCGAGCCGGTCGCGCTCCAGCAACAGGCGGTCGATCTCGTAGCCCGTCGCCGAGACCCGCATCGACTGGGCGAGCCAGAAGAAGGCGAGCATGAAGGCGATGACGATCGCACCCAGGACGATCCCGATCCGGTCCGACCGTCGCCCGGCGCGAGTGGCTCCCCGAACACGCCGGCGCGGGATGACCGCATCGATGGCCGCGGCGACGGCCGCGCCAGCGACGGACGGGCCGCCGATCGCCGGGACCGCGGCCGACGATCCTCCGGCCGCCCCGCGGACCGAACGGATGCCGGTGCTGGCTCGGACGCCGGTCCGTCGGGCGCCCTCGTAGACGGCCATCTCAGTCGCCCAGGCCGAAGCGAAGCCGGCGGGGTCCGCCGTCCAGCTCGTACATGCCGTACGCCTCGTCCTGGCCCCGCTGCCCGAAGGCGTCGATCCGCGCGTCGAGCCAGACCTCGTCGCGCCGACGGGTCTGGTCGCGCTCGCGCACCTCGTGCATCCGACGGCCGTACGTGCGGCGCCGGGTGGACTGATGTCGCTTGCTCATCGGGCCTCCTCCTCTGGCTCCGGTGGGCGATGACCCGGCGGACCATCCGCCGGGTCCTGGGTCATGGGCTGAGTCGCTCCGCCGCTCGGAGCCGGGCGCTCCGCGCCCGTGGGTTCGCCGAGATCTCCTCGGCCGTGGGAGTCAGCGAGGGCCGGGTCACGAGGCGGACCCGGGGCGCCCGGCCGCAGACGCAGACCGGCAGCTCCGGCGGACACGTGCAGCCCCGCCGTTCGGACGCCAGGAATCGCTTGACGATCCGGTCCTCGAGCGAGTGGTAGCTCAGGACCACGAGCCGCCCTCCTGGCCGGAGCAGATCGATCGCCGAGGACAGCGCCTCGCGAAGCGCGTCGAGCTCGTCGTTGACGGCGATCCGGAGGGCCTGGAAGACCCGGGTCGCCGGATGGATCCGGCGCGGTGGGCCCGCCCGACCCGGGACGACCTGCTCGACCAGCTCGGCGAGCTCCGTCGCGGTCTCGACCGGCGCGGTCCGCCGGCCCTGGACGATCGCCCGGGCGATCCGCTTCGCGTGGGGTTCCTCGCCGTATCGACGGAACAGGGCGACCAGCTCGGCTTCGTCGAGGGTCCGCAGGAGCTCCGCCGCCGCGACCCCCACCGTGGGGTCGAACCGCATGTCGAGTGGCCCGCCGGCCCGGAAGCCGAAGCCGCGGTCCGTGTCGGCCAGCTGGAACGAGGACAGCCCGAGATCCATCAGGCAGCCGTCGACGGAGGCGAACCCGGCCTCGGGTGCGACCTCACCGACGCGACGGAAGTCGGTCCGGCGAAGGACCAGCCGGTCGCCGAACCGAGCCAGGCGTTCGCGCACCCGCTCGATCGCTGCCGGATCCGCGTCGAGACCCAGGACGCGGCCGTCGGGGCTGGTGGCCTCCAGGATCCGCTCGGTGTGCCCACCGCCGCCGACCGTGGCGTCGATCTGAAGGCTGCCGGGAGCCGGGGCGAGGAACTCGATGACCTCGTCCACCAGCACCGGCAGGTGCCCTTCCTTCATCCCTCCTCCACGACCGTCGAACGGATCCCG
The DNA here is from genome assembly GCA_963707215.1 of uncultured Chloroflexia bacterium. Lineage (GTDB taxonomy): Bacteria > Chloroflexota > Limnocylindria > Limnocylindrales > CSP1-4 > DATHYZ01. The sequence goes on from CAVPPB010000001.1 coordinate 225,567, forward strand.
AGCGGATCCTGGAAGCGCATATGGTCAGATCCCCAGGCCGTCGAGGTGATCGGCGAGCCGGGCCGGATCCTCGAGCTCCCGGCGGACGCCATCCCATCGTCCGGGGGCCCAGATCTCGGCGTGGTCGCGCGATCCCACGATGACCGCGTCGCCCGCCAGCTCCGCCCAGTCCCGGAGGAAGGCGGGCACCAGGACCCGTCCCTGGCGATCGAGCTCGACCTCGATCGCCCCTCCGAACAGGAAGCGCTGGAAGGCGCGGGATCCGGGGTCGGTGATGCGGAGACCGGCGACCTTGTCCGCCAGTGCCTCCCATTCCGACCGAGGGAACACCGCCAGGCAGCCATCGATCCAGCGGGAGACGAAGGCGCCGCCGGCGAGGGACGCGCGGAAGCGAGAGGGGACGGCGATCCGCCCCTTCTCGTCCACCGAGTGCCGGTACTCGCCGGTGAACACCGTCGGGCTACCCCTGCTGGTGATCGGGCACCGTCCGGCGCCGATCCTGGTCGGTTCCCCACTTGGCACCACTTTGTGCCACTTCGCCGCATTCTAGCGGACGAAGCGAGCGCGTCAATGCCAATTCCGCACAGCGGGCATGGCAGGAAACCGGAAGGGGCCGGGCAAGAAGGCGGGACGATCCGACCGCGCTCGGCCGCTGGCCGTCCTTGCTAGCGGCTCCGGCGGCGAACAGCCGGTAGTGGCTCGACGGGGCCGTGAGGCCCGGCGCCAGGCCGTGGGCGCAGCGTCAGCGCGTCGGGGGCGGGAGCGTCAGACGGTCACCGGGCTTGATCCGGGATGGGTCGCCGATCCACGGATTGAGGTCGATGACGGTGTCGTACGGGACTCCGAACCAGTTCGCGATGCTGAAGAGGTTGTCGCCCCTGCGGACGACATAGATGTAGCAGTCGGGCCTCTCGGGACAGGCGACCAGAACCGCGTAGCGGTCGCTCGACGGCGACGGAGCGCTGGATGCCGTCGGGGATGGCGGCGCATCGGGGCTGGGCGAGGGCGTTGCGGTCGATATCGACGGCGATGCGCCCGGAGTCGTGACCGGGGTCGCGGATCGGGAGGGCGATGGCGAGGCATCGGCGACGGCGGTGGGTGTCGCGGTGGCCGCACCGATGCCGGGCACCGCGACGCCTCCGTTGGAGGCCACGAAGGCGATAGAGACGGCGACCGAGGCGACCAGGGCAGCGATGGCCAAGCCCGTCGGCCATCCGAGGCCGCGGCTGGAGGCAGCCACCTGATCGGATCCGACCGGTGCCACCTCGTCGGCCGCGCGCCGGAAGCGGGGGCAGTCCGCGTGAGCCGTCGCGAGGCAGACGAGCGCCTGCTGTCGATCGGACAGGTCGATCGGCTCGTCGAGGGCGACGCAGACGTTCCAGGCATCCGGGCCGCCGACCGGCACCGCGCCATCGCGACGCGCCAGGTACTGGCAGACCGGGCCGGTCGGCTCGATCCAGAGCGCAGTCGGAGCCGCCAGGGAGGATGCCTCGGCCTCGGCGCGGCTCGCCTCGTCGGCGGTGAGGCGTCCTGGGTCGTCTCCGTTCCCGGGTCCCGTCATCCGGGGTCGCTCATCGGCGTGACTCCGTGCGGTCGCTGCCGCCGGGAGTCTAGTACGAGCCGAGCCTCGGACGCCTCGAGGCGTCCCCTGCCGCGCACACGCTAGTACCTTCCGCTCGTTGCCGGGCGCGATCGGCCGGTGCTACCGTCGGGGCCGGCGTGGACCGCCGAACGAAGCTGCCCGGTACCGAGAGGACCGCCGCGATGGCCCTGCCCCTGGACGCGACCCCGACCCCGACCGCGTACGGTCTCGCCCAGCCCCGGATCCGGCGCTGCACGTTCCGTCGGCTGACGATCGTCCGTGTCGACGGCGACCAGGTGTACGACGTGACCTGCCTCTACCCGGACCGTCGCCGGCCGATCCCCCTCGGCGACCTCGAGACGGCGACCCCGATCTGCAACGCTTGCACGGCGGCCCACATCTTCCGGGCCGACGAGGACTGAGGGGCGTCGCCAGCGAGGCGGCCTGTAAGCCGGGTTCTGTCCCGCGACGAGCGCGGGGACGGTCATCCATCTACGGCCGTCGGTCGCCCGACGGCTCATGCGGCCGACCCGAGGGCTGGAGCGGCGCGCTCTGGTCCCGGCGGACCGGGACCGTGCCCTCCTACTTGGCCTTGCTCCGGGTGGAGTTTGCCGCGTTTCACTCCGGCCCCGAGGGGCCGGCATCGTCACTGTGGCACTGGTCCTCGCCTTGCGGCGGACGGGCGTTACCCGCCACCCTTGCGCCGTGGAGCCCGGACTTTCCTCACGCCACGACCGGTCGCCCGATCACGGTGCGCGACCGTCCGGCCGCCTCGCTGGCATCCCGATTCTAGCGCGCCCGCCGGACGGTCCCCTCCGGCGGACCCCGCTCCCGGTCAGGGACGCTGGACGACCCGCGGCGGCCCCCCGGCGGCGACCCGGTCGATGGCCTCGTTGGCGAGGGCATCGGCAGCGTGGTTCTCGGCGCGCCGGACGTGACGAGCGGACCAGCGGTCGAAGCCGGCGAGGCGCCGCCGTGCGTCCTCCCAGAGCGGGCGGAGCTTGGCGTCCTTGACCTTCCACCGCCCATGGAGCTGCTCGACGATGAGCATCGAGTCGAGCAGCAGGTCGACCTCCTGAGCACCGAGCTCGGCGGCGAGCTCGAGTGCCCGTACGACGCCGAGATACTCGGCCACGTTGTTCGTTCGGACGCCCAGCCACTCCGAGATCGTCGCCACGGGCCTGGCGGCAGGGTCGAGGGCTCCCCTGCGCTCCGCGTCGATGAGGACCGCACCCAGCGACGCGGGTCCCGGGTTCCCCCTGGCCGCTCCATCGGTCCGGATGATGAGCCGGCGCGGCCCGGCAGCGGGCGCCGGGCCTGGCTCGTCGTCCGGGTCCCAGAGCCCGTCCTGACTCAGGAGTGCTCCTCCACGATCGCCTCGGAGATCTCCAGGATCGCCTGGGTGATCCGGATCCCCCGAGGGCAGGCGTCGGTGCAGTTGAAGATCGTCCGACAGCGCCAGACACCGTCCTTGTCGGCGAGGATCTCGAGCCGCTCCTCCCGGGCGTCGTCACGTGTATCGAAGACGAAACGATGGGCGTTGACGATGGCAGCCGGGCCCACGTAGGACGACTTGGCCCAGAACGACGGGCACGACGACGTGCAGGCGGCGCACAGGATGCACTTGGTGGTGTCGTCGAAGCGGGCTCGGTCACGGGGGCTCTGGCGGCGCTCGCGGTCGGGCGGGGGTCCCTCGGCGACCAGGAAGGGCATGACGCTGCGATAGCGGTCGAAGAAGCCCTCCATGTCGACGACGAGGTCCTTCATGACGGGCAGGCCCGGCAGCGGAGCGAGGCTGATCTTGCGGCCCAGCTGATCGACCCGGATCTTGCAGGCGAGGCGGTTGCGGCCGTTGACGAGCATCGCGTCGGACCCGCAGATACCGTGGCCACAGGACCTCCGGAACGTGAGCGTCCCGTCCTGCTCGTACTTGATCCGGTGGAGCAGGTCGAGGACCCGGTCCATGGGCTCCGCGTCGACGGTGTAGCGCTCCCAGTGCGGCTTCGGGTCGCGGTCCGGGTCGAAGCGAAGGATCTTGAGGTCGACCTGCATCTCAGTACACCCGCGGCTTCGGCTCGAAGCGGGTGATCGTCACCGGCTTGTAGTCGATCGACGGGCCATCGGAGGTGCGGCGCGTGAGACTGTGGGCGAGGAAGTCGACGTCGTCACGCTCCGGATAGTCCTCGCGGGAGTGAGCGCCGCGGCTCTCCTTCCGGTCGAGCGCGGCCACGACGGTCGTCTCGGCGCAATCGAGCAGGTAGCCGAGCTCGCGCGCCTCGAGCAGGTCGGTGTTGAAGGTCGCGCCACGATCCTGGACCCGGACCCCGGCGTAGCGTCCGCGCAGCTCGGCGACCTTGGCGCGAGCCGCGCTGAGGAGCGTCTCGTCCCGGAACACCCCGACGTTGTCCATCATGACGTCGGCCAGCTCCTTGCGGATCCGCGACGCTGACTCGACACCCCCGACCGGCGGATCGGACACGAGCTTCGCCAGCTCGGCCCGGGCCGGCTCCACAGCGTCGCGCGGAACGTCGGGCGGCGTCATCCCGGCCACGTCCTGGACCATCTGGCGGCCAGCCCGCCGCCCGAAGACGAGGAGGTCGACGAGCGAGTTCGTGCCCAGGCGATTCGCCCCGTGGACGCTCACGCAGGCGCACTCGCCCGCCGCGTAGAGGCCCGGCACGACCGTGTCGAGCCGGTCGCGGATGACCCGCGTCCGGAGGTCGGTCGGGATCCCGCCCATCGAGTAGTGGGCGGTCGGCTGGATGGGCACCGGCTCGGTCAGCGGCTCCACCCCCAGGTAGACCCGGGCGAAGTCGGTGATGTCGGGCAGCTTCTCCTCGATGACGTCGCGGCCCAGGTGGCGCACGTCGAGGAGGACGTAGTCCTTGCCGTCGACCCCACGCCCATCGCGGACCTCGAGGTAGATCGCCCGGCTGACCATGTCGCGCGGGGCAAGGTCCATGAGGGTCGGTGCGTAGCGCTCCATGAAGCGCTCGCCCTGCCCGTTGAGGAGGATGCCACCCTCGCCCCGGGCCGCCTCGGACAGCAGGACGCCGAGTCCCTTGATCCCCGTCGGATGGAACTGGTAGAACTCCATATCCTCGAGCGGGATCCCGTGGCGGTAGGCCAGGGAGATCCCGTCGCCGGTCAGGGACCAGGCGTTCGAGGTGATCCGGAACAGCCGTCCGTAACCGCCGGTCGCCAGCAAGACGGCCTTCGCGGCGAACGTGTCCAGCGAGCCATCGGCGATCCGGTAGGCGACGACACCGGCCGAGCGGCCGCCGTCTCCGAGGTCCGCGCCCTCGCTGATGAGGTCGACGACGTGATACTCGTCGAAGAACGTGACCCCGTGCTTGATGCACTGCTGGTAGAGCGTCTGGAGGATCATGTGGCCGGTGCGGTCGGCGGCGAAGCACGAGCGCTTGACCGGCCCCTCCCCGTAGTTGCGCGTGTGACCGCCGAACCGCCGTTGATCGATCAGGCCCTCGGGCGTCCGGTTGAACGGCAGACCCATGTGCTCGAGCTCGATCACGCACTCGATGGCCTCCCGGGCCAGGATCTCGGCTGCGTCCTGGTCGACCAGGTAGTCACCGCCCTTGACGGTGTCGAACATGTGCCACTCCCAGTGGTCCTCCTCGAGGTTGCCGAGGGCGGCACACACGCCACCCTGGGCGGCGCCGGTGTGGGAGCGGGTCGGGTACAGCTTGGTGAGGACGGCCGAACGCACGCCGGCCTTGGCCAGCTCGAGGGCGGCCCACAGGCCGGCCCCCCCGGCGCCGACGATGACCGCGTCGAATCGGTGCTCCATCAGTGGCTCACTCGATCGGGAGGGACATCGTCGCGACGACGATCGTGCCCATGGCGAAGATCACGAGGGCGCCCAGGTAGAGGCCCATGGTGAGCACGGTCCGGACGCCGCCGCGGGTGTAGTCCTGGACGACGGTTCGCATGCCCATGAAGGCATGGAAGGTGACGAACGTCAGCATCAGCCAGTCGACGGTCCGCCAGGCGATGCTCCCCCACCGCTCGGTGGCGATCCAGTCGGCCGTCTGCTCGGCCGGATCGAAGATGACGTGGGTGATCATGAAGTGGCCGAGGGCCGTCACGAAGAGGCCGAGGCCCGTGAGGCGGATGAGGTACCAGACCGCCAGCTCGTAGCCGCCCGACTTGGGCCGGGCTCGACTGGCGTACGACGACCGGGTCATCAGGCGCCTCCCAGGAGCTGCTGGAACTGGGGCAGCCCGAAGGCCGGGGCCATGATGTGATAGGCGACCGGCAGGCCGACGACGAAGAAGGCGATCCAGCTGGCGTACCAGAGCTGGCGGTGGTAGCGGGTCATCGCCGGCCAGAAGTCCATGATGATGATCCGCAGGCCGTTGAGGGCGTGGTAGAGGAGCGCAGCCCCGAGGAGCGTCTCGCCGAAGCGCCCGATCGGGCTGGCGTAGATCGCCAGCACCTCGTCGTACAGCTCCGGGCTGGCGCCGGCCAACCAGATGTCGAGGACGTGCAGCAGGATGAAGGCGAACAGGGCCACGCCCGCGATCCGATGGAACGCCCAGGCGACCATCCCCTCGCCCCCGCGGTAGCGGAACAGCATCGGTCCTCCGTTGCCTCGACTTCCTTCGATCGCCCGGGAGTTGCCAGCGTACCGTCTCGGCCCGCGCCGCGTCGCACCGGGCAGGGCCCCGGCCCGTGCCAACGCCAGGCGGCCGTACACGGACGGAACACCGCGCTGGACCTCCATTCTAGGCGCTGCGGAAGGCTCGACCCGGTCCATCCGGCCGCCTCCGGCGGGCCGACCGGCCGGCCGGAGGCGGGACCACCGGCCGTAGGAGCCGTTGCGGACGTCATGCCCCGCCGGAGCCGGGCGCGGTACCATCGGGAGCGCCCTGAATCACCAGCCCGGAAGGTCGTGCGCCCGTGAAGATCCAGGAAGCCGACGCCAAGTCGCTGCTCGCCGCCCAGGGCCTGCCCGTCCCGCCATGGACCGTCGCTCGCTCCCCGGCCGAGGCCCGCGAAGCCGCCGAACGCTACCTCGCCGAGGGCGCCGGCCGTGTGGTGGTCAAGGCCCAGGTCCTCGTCGGCGGACGCGGCAAGGCCGGCGGCGTCAAGCTCGCCGGTTCGCCCGCCGAGGCCGAGGCAGTGGCCGGGCGGATCCTTGGGATGGCCATCAAGGGGATCACCGTCCGCAAGGTCCTGGTGGGGCCCGCGGCCGTCATCGTCAAGGAGTTCTACCTCGGTGCCATCCTCGACCGAGCCTCACGGCGGATCGTCCTCATGGCCTCGGCGGAGGGTGGCGTCGAGATCGAGGAGGTGGCCCGGACCACCCCTGAGGCGATCCACCGCGTCGAGGCCCACCCCCTGCTCGGACTGCTCGACTATCAGGCCCGCCAGCTTGCCTTCGCCGTCGGCCTGGGGGCCGGCGACGTCCGGGACTTCGTGCGGATCGCCAAGGGCCTGGTGGCCACCATGCAAGCCAACGACGCGGATCTCGTCGAGATCAACCCCCTGGCCATCGTCCGCGAGCGCGGCCCGGAGGGCCAGGTCGAGCGCCTCTCATGCCTCGACGCCAAGATCACCCTCGACGATTCGGCCCTGCCCCGCCATCCGGACCTCGAGTTGCTCCGGGACCTCGACGAGGAGGATCCCGCCGATGCGGAGGCGCGCCACTACGACATCAGCTTCATCCATCTGGACGGGACGATCGGCTGCATGGTCAACGGAGCCGGCCTGGCGATGACCACGATGGACCTGGTCAAGCGGGCCGGCGGCGAGCCGGCCAACTTCCTCGACATCGGCGGTGGCGCCAAGGCCGACCGGGTGGCAGCCGCGATGCGGCTCATCCTGGCCGACCCGAACGTCCGGGCCATCCTGGTCAACATCTTCGGCGGCATCACCCGCGGCGACGAGGTCGCTCGCGGGCTCATCGAGGCTCGCTCGCGCCAGGAGCGCGAGGTCCCGATGGTGGTCCGGATCGTCGGCACCAACGCGGAGGAGGCGGCCCGCCTGCTCCAGGAGGCACGCTTCGAGACGGCGGCCTCGCTCGACGAGGCGGCTGCCAAGGCCGTCGCGTCGGCGCAGGCAGCGGGAGGTTCCGCGGCATGAGCATCCTGATCGACAACGACACCCGCCTCGTCGTCCAGGGCATCACCGGCCGCGAGGGCGAGTTCCATTCCCGCCAGATGCTCGAGTACGGGACCCGGATCGTCGCCGGGGTGACGCCGGGCAAGGGAGGCCTCCACGCCCTCGAGAACCGCGTGCCGGTCTTCGACACGGTCGCCGAGGCGGTCGCCCAGACCGGAGCGAACACGTCCTGCATCTTCGTCCCGGCCGGCGGCGCGCCCGACGCCGTGCTCGAGGCGGTCGGGGCCGGCATCGAGACGGTCTTCTGCATCACCGAGGGCATCCCGGCGCTCGACATGCTGCCGGTCGTTGAGGTCGTCAGCGCGGCGGGAGCCCGGCTGATCGGCCCCAACTGCCCCGGGGCGACCTCGCCGGGCCGAGCCAAGGTCGGCATCATCCCGGGTTCCATCCATCGCGAGGGTCGGGCCGGGGTGGTCAGCCGTTCCGGGACCCTGACCTACGAGGCGGTCCAGGCGATGACCGATGCCGGGATCGGTCAGAGCACCTGCGTCGGGATCGGTGGTGACCCGATCATCGGGACCACCTTCCTCGACGTCCTCAAGCTGTTCGCGGAAGACCCCGAGACCGAGGCGATCGTCCTGATCGGCGAGATCGGCGGTGCGGCCGAGGAAGAGGCGGCAGCCTGGGCGGCCGAGCATCTCCAGGGGGTCCCCATGGCCGCCTTCATCGCCGGCCGGACCGCGCCGGAAGGCAAGCGCATGGGTCATGCCGGGGCGATCATCTCTGGCGGGCGCGGCACCGCGGCCGAGAAGATCTCCGCCCTGGAGGCTGCTGGGATCCGGGTCGCCGGCTCACCCGCCGAGCTCCCGGCTCTCCTGCGCGAGGCCGGCTACCGCGGCTAGCTCGACCGGCACCGGTCCGTCGACGGGTCCCGCGGCCGGTCGTCAGCGACCGAAGGCGCTGCGGACGTTGGCCCGGAACAGGTAGACGAACACGATCAGCGGGATCAGCGACGCGCCGATCGCCTGCGGCCAGCCGACGTTGCCACCGAGGGCGGCGAGCGCGTTGACGACGACCTGGCCGCCCGAGACGAGCACCGCGAGCACCCAGGCCCAGGGACGCAGGTCGGCGAGCGCCCAGGCGACGAAGAAGTAGACCGCGGCGATCCCGAGGTAGACGGCGCCCATGACCGCGATCGGCAGGGCCGGCGAATCGGCCGTGCTCAGGAGCGTGGCGGCGGAGCCGATGAGCGACACGATCCCGAAGGCCAGCGGGCCCACTCCGCCCAGCGCCACCAGCACGGCCACGACGGTGACCCCGGTCGGACGTCGACCTTCACCCAGCATGGTTCCCTCCAGCGATCCCTGTCTCGCACCGGGTAGACGTCGCCCGTGCCCGGCGATGGTAGTCCAGTCGGGTCCCGCGGGGCTCGGCGACCGCGAGGTCGCTCCGACCTGCACCAGGCGGGTCGGGCCGGATCAGTAGCCCAATGCGCTCCAGGCCGGCCCGCCGGGCCCCTCGATCAGCTCGACCAGGACGCCGTGGCAGCTCTTCGGATGGAGGAAGGCGACCGGGCCTTCAGCTCCCTTCCGTGGGGAGGTGTCGATCAGCTCGATGCCGTCGATCTCGAGGCGGAGCAGCGCCTCGGCGAGATTCGGGACCTCGAAGCAGATGTGGTGGAAGCCCTCGCCCCTGGCCTCGAGGAAGCGGGCCACCCCGGTCGTGTCGTCGGTCGGACGGACGAGCTCGATCTTGACCTCGCCGACGGGCAGGAAGGCGATGTCGACGCGGTCGGATGGGATCGGCATGACCGTCTCGAGCTCGAGACCCAGGGTCCGCTGCCAGAGCCCCAGGGCGGCCTCCATGTCAGCGACCACGACGGCGACATGATGGATCCGCCCGATCCGGCGGATCGACTCGGGTACGGCGGCGTTCATGGGCGCGGGTCCCTCCACATCGACCACAGCAGCGGCAGTCCCGGGTCCGGCCGGACGGTCGCGGCGGCCCCGAAGCCGAGCCGCTCGTAGAAGGGCAGCGTACGCGGGTTCGAGGTCACCAGGTGGACCGGCATCGCCAGCCGGTCCGCCTCCGCGAGGCGGGGCTCCACGAGGGCCCGGCCGACTCCCCTGCCCTGCGCCCCGGGTCGGACGGCCACATAGACGCAGGTCCGATGCGCGACCGCAGGCACGGCCGCTTCGGTCGATGCGAGGGCCTCCATCGCCCGCGCGGCCCAGGGCCCTGCGGTCCGATCGATCACGGCCTGGAGCTCCACGTATTCGTCGGGCTCGGCGAAATCGTCGCCCTCGGCCCAGCAGGTGATGCCGAGTTCGTCGTCGGCCAGCCAGAACTCGCCGTGAGAGCGAAGCTGGCGGACGTCCAACGAGAACCATTCACCGGCCCCCGCCCGGTAGGCCTCCGGCCCCGGCCAGATGGCACGGAAGAACGGGTCGGCGACGAACGCCTCGACCAGGATGTCCACGAGCGTCCCCACGTCCGCAGCGGTCGCGGACCGGATCGCGGGCGCCGCCATCAGATCGTGATGAGCTCGCGGTGGGTGCCCCAGGCGGTCCGCAGCCGGTCCGAGATCTCGCCGACGGTCGCGTAGGCCGCGACGGCCTCGAGGAGCGCGGGCATGACGTTCTCGTCGCCCCTGGCGGCCTCCTCCAGCCGAGCCAGGGCCCGCTCCCAGGCAGCCGGGTCGCGCTCGGCCCGGACCCGCCGGACCGACTCGACCTGACGACGCTCGACCTCCGGGTCGATCCGCTGGAGCGGCGGCGTGGCGGTCGTCTCGTCGCGGAAGCGATTGACCCCCACGACGATCTGGTCGCCCGACTCGATCTCCTGCTGGACCCGGTAGGCCGCCTCCTGGATCTGGCGCTGCTGGAAGCCGGACTCGATCGCCGCCAGCGTCCCGCCCATCGCCGCGATCTCGTCGAGGTAGGCCTGGGCCGCCGCCTCGAGCTCGTTCGTCAGGGTCTCGACGAAGTAGGAGCCCGCCAGCGGGTCCGGCGTCTCCGTCACGCCGGCCTCGTAGGCCAGGATCTGCTGGGTGCGGAGGGCGAGCCGGGCGGCTTCCTCGGTCGGCAGGGCGAGCGCCTCGTCGCGCGAGTTGGTGTGGAGGCTCTGCGCTCCCCCCAGGACCGCCGCCAGCGCCTGGATCGTCGTCCGGACCACGTTGTTGTCGATCGACTGGGCGGTCAGCGACGAGCCGGCCGTCTGGACGTGGAACCGGCAGAGCATCGACCTGGGGTTCGAGGCCCCGAAGTGGTCGCGCACGATCCGCGCCCACATCCGGCGGGCCGCCCGGAACTTGGCGACTTCCTCGAACAGCTCGCTCCAGGCAGCGAAGAAGAACGACAGGCGTCCGGCGAACTCGTCGACATCGAGGCCGCGATCGACGGCCGCCTCCACGTAGGCGGTCGCGTCGGCGAGGGTGAAGGCGAGCTCCTGGGCGGCCGTCGCCCCCGCCTCGCGCATGTGGTAGCCGCTGATACTGATGGTGTTCCAGCGGGGCAGCTCCCGGGCACAGAACTCGAAGACATCGGTCACCAGGCGCATCGACGGTCGCGGCGGGTAGATGTACGTGCCCCGCGCGATGTACTCCTTGAGGATGTCGTTCTGCGTCGTCCCCGAGATCCTCGACCGCTCGACGCCCTTCCGTTCGGCGACCGAGACGTAGAGCGCCAGGAGGATCGGGGCGGTCGCGTTGATGGTCATCGAGGTGCTCACCTCGCCGAGGGGCAGCCCCTCGAGCAGCACCTCCATGTCGGCCAGCGAGTCGATCGGCACGCCGACCCGGCCCACCTCGCCCTCGGCCTCGGGAGCGTCCGAGTCGAAGCCCATCTGGGTCGGCAGATCGAAGGCCACCGACAAGCCGGTCTGGCCTTGCTCGAGCAGGTAGCGGAACCGGCGATTCGTCTCCTCGGCCGAAGCGAAGCCCGCGTACTGGCGCATCGTCCAGAGACGGCTCCGGTACATGGTCGCCTGGACGCCGCGGGTGAAGGGGAACTCGCCCGGGCGGCCCAGATCGCGGTCCTCGTCGAGCTCGGAGATGTCGGCCGGCGTGTACAGGTCCCGCACCTCGATGTCCGACGCGGTGCTGAAGCGGCTGCGGCGCTCGGGCGCCGCGGCGCGGGCCTTGGCCCTCGTCGTCTCGCGCCAGCGATCCCGTCCGGGGTCCGGATGGCTCATGCGCGGAGCCTACTCGATGGCGACGAGGAGGTCGCCGACCTCGACCGTGACCCCGGGCCCGACATCGACCCGGGCGACCGTGCCGGCCCGGGGGGACCGGAGCTCGTTCTGCATCTTCATCGCCTCGACGACCAGCATCGGCTGGCCGGCCGCGACTTCATCGCCGGGGGCGACGGCGACCGACACGACGCGGCCCGGGAAGACGGAACGGACCTCGGTCGGGCCGCCGTGTCCGGCCGCCTCGCCGGCCCGCCGGGCACGCTCGCGGAGCGTGGCCCGACGCTCGGGCTCCAACTCCACCTCGACCCTCCAGCCGTCGACCAGGACCTCCTGCCGGACGACGCCGTCCGGCCCGCCGATCGGCGGACCGATGAAGACCACGTTGGCGGTCGAGGCGGGGGCTCCGGAGCGGCTGATCCTGGCCCGGTCGGGCCCCCTGGGCTCCAGCCCGACCTCGAGCCGTTCGCCATCGACGAGTACGGCGTGCGCCTCGTCAGGCGGTGCCTCGCCCCCCGCCGCTGAGGCGTCGAGCGGGGCGACGACGAGCGCTTCGACACCTGCGACGCGGCTGGCCGGACCCGGTCCGACGCGGACCGCACGATCGGCGGCAGAGAGCCGCGCGGTGGTCAGCTCGGCCATCGGTCCCGCCCGGTCTCGAGGGCCGCCGCCCGCCAGGCAGACGGCCGGCGCCCGACCCCGTCCAGCCGGTCCCGGACCCTGGCCGCATCGGCGGGCTCCCCGGTGGCCGGACCCGAGCCACCCGCCCGACCGCGGGCGGTGCCGCCGACCAAGTGGTCCAGGGCCGCCGCCAGGAGGCCGGTCCGGACGGCCCGGGCCTGCTCGACCTCACCGTCCCAGCGCTGCCCTACGAAGTCGGTGGACAGGTCGCCGGCACGGAAGGCTGGATCGTCGGTCACGAACCGGTGGAACGGGACCGTCGTCTGGATCCCGCCGACCTCGACCTCGTCGAGGGACCGGCGGAGGCGTTCGATCGCGGCAGGTCGATCGGCGGCGTGGACCATGAGCTTGGCGATGAGGTTGTCGTACTCGGGGGGCACCAGGTCACCCGCCTCGATGGCCGTGTCGACACGGACTCCGGGTCCAGCGGGCATGACCCAGCGGCTCACCCGCCCGGGGGTCGGCACGAAGGCCCGGCCCGGATCCTCGGCGGCGATCCGCGCCTCGATGGCGTGGCTTGCGGGCTCCGCGGCGCGCGCCGCAGCCGATACCGCCGCGGTGGAGAGCGGCTCGCCGGCCGCCAGCCTGAATTGCTCCTGGACGATATCGAGTCCCGAGACGAGCTCGGTGACCCCGTGTTCCACCTGGAGGCGGGTGTTGACCTCCAGAAAGTAGAAGTCGCGGCTGCCGTCGTAGAGGAACTCGCAGGTTGCCGCGTTCTGGAGGCCCGCGGCCCTGGTCACCCTGACAGCAAGCTCGTGGAGGTGGCGCCGCTGTCCCCCCGTGAGGCCGGGAGCCGGTGCCTCCTCGATCAGCTTCTGGTGCCGCCGCTGGATCGAGCAGTCCCGCTCACCCAGCGCGACGACGGTGCCGAAGGCGTCCCCGAGGAGCTGGACCTCGATGTGCCGGGCGGGTTGGACCACCCGCTCGATATACACCGCACCGTCGCCGAACGCCGACGCGGCCTCGGCGGAGCCGGCAGCCAGGGCGGCCGGCAGGTCCTCGGGCCGCTCCACTCGCCGCATGCCCCGTCCCCCACCCCCGGCGGCTGCCTTGACCATCACCGGGAAGCCGATCTCGCGGGCGCGCTCGACGATGTCCTGGACCCTGTCGGGCCGATCGACGGCCACCGGCTCGAGAGTCCCGGGGACCGACGCGACTCCGGCCGCGGCAGCCGTCCGCCGTGCCGCCAGCTTGTCGCCGAGCGCTTCGATCGATGTCGACGGCGGGCCGACGAAGACGAGGCCGGCGTCCTCGCAGGCCCGGGCGAAGGCCGCCCGCTCGGCGAGGAACCCGTAGCCAGGGTGGACCGCCTGGGCGCCGGTCGCCAGAGCCGCGTCGACGATCCGGTCCATCCGAAGGTAGCTCTCGGTCGGCGGCGGAGGGCCGATCCGGACCGCCCGGTCGGCAAGGCGAACGTGACTCGACGCGACGTCTGCATCCGAGTAGACCGCGACCGACTCCATCCCGAGCTCCTGGCAGGCTCGGATGATCCGGACGGCGATCTCGCCCCGGTTGGCGACGAGGACGCGTTCGAACGGACGACCTCGCTCCGTCATGCGCTTCTACGGCCGAGCAGATGAACGGCGTCTTTGCGCAAGGACGGGCCGGGCCGAGGAGAGCTACAGCGGGATGTTGCCATGCTTCTTTCGGGGGTTGGTCTCCCGCTTGTCGGCGAGCATCTCGAGCCCGCGGATCAGGCGTGGCCGCGTTTCCGACGGCAGGATGACCTCGTCGACGTAGCCGCGTGACGCCGCGATGTACGGATTGCTGAAGCCCGCCTCGTATTCCTCGACGAGGCGCTGACGCTCCGTCGCCGGATCGGCGGCTTTGGCGATGGCGTCCCGGAAGATGATGTTGACCGCGCCGCCGGCACCCATGACGGCGATCTCCGCGGATGGCCAGGCGAAGTTGAGATCGCCGCGGACGTGCTTGCTGCTCATGACGTCGTAGGCGCCGCCGTACGCCTTGCGGGTGATCACCGCGAGCTTCGGCACCGTCGCCTCGCAGTAGGCGTAGAGGAGCTTGGCGCCGTGCTTGATGATCCCGCCGTGCTCCTGGTTGACGCCGGGCATGAACCCGGGGACGTCGACGAAGGTCACCAGCGGCACGTTGAAGGCATCGCAGGTCCGGACGAAGCGGGCCGCCTTGACCGACGAATCGATGTCGAGTGCGCCGGCGAGGACCGCCGGCTGCTGGGCGACGATCCCGACGCTGCGACCGCCGAGGCGGGCGAAGCCGATGAGGATGTTCTGCGCCCATCCCGGCTGGATCTCGAGGAACGCGCCGTCGTCGACGACCCTGGCGATCACCTCGCGCATGTCGTACGCCTTCTGGGGGTCCTCCGGGACGATGGAGTCGAGCGACAGGTCCCTGCGGTCGGTCGGATCCGCCGTCTCGACGACCTGCGGATCCTCCAGGTTGTTCTGCGGCAGGAAGGAGAGGATCCGGCGGACCTGCGCGAGCGCCTCGGCCTCGTCAGGCGCCGCGAGGTGGGCCACGCCGCTCTTGGTCGTGTGGGTCTGCGCGCCACCGAGGAACTCGGAGTCGACCTCCTCGTGGGTGACGGTTCGGACGACGTTCGGTCCGGTCACGAACATGTAGCTGGTGCCCTCGACCATGATCGTGAAGTCGGTGATGGCGGGCGAGTACACGGCGCCGCCTGCGCAGGGCCCCATGATCACCGAGATCTGCGGGATCACACCGCTGGCGAGGACGTTGCGGGTGAAGATGAAGGCGTATCCGGCCAGCGACGCCACGCCTTCCTGGATCCGGGCCCCGCCGGAGTCGTTCAACCCGATGACCGGCGCTCCCGACCTTCATGGCCAGGTCCATGATCTTGCAGATCTTCTCGGCGTAGGCCTCCGACAGCGACCCGCCGAAGACCGTGAAGTCCTGGCTGAAGACGAAGACCAGGCGACCGTGGACCGTGCCGTGACCGGTCACCACGCCGTCCCCGAGGATCTGCTGCTCCTCCAGCCCGAACTCCGTCGCCCGGTGAGTGACGAACGCATCCAATTCCTGGAAGGACCCTGGGTCGACGAGCAGTTCGATGCGCTCGCGAGCGGTCAGCTTGCCCATCGCATGCTGACGTTCGATGCGGCTCGCTCCCCCACCGAGCCGAGACTCGTCCCGCATGCGGTTCAGGCGCGCGATCCGCTCCTCGTTGGACATGCGCACGAGCGCTCGCTCCTTTCATCCGCGGGACCGCATCGGCCGAGCGCTGTCCTTGCGCAAGGACAGCCGGCCGGCCAATCATAGCGGTCGGACCGACCGCTCCGACGACGCGACCCGGAAAGACACGGCAAGGATGCTCGAGTGATCGGACGACGGTCGCCGTTCCCGATGGCGTCGTTATCCACAGGAATGGTGGATGAATCGCCCCCGCTGTGGATAACCGGCATGTCACGACGCCGAGGCTGGGGTAGGATGCCCGCACTCCGACCCTCGTTCCGCCCATCGATCCGAGCGAAGCCACCCCGAGGTTAGACCGAGTGACCAACGTGATCGCCATCGCCAACCAGAAGGGTGGTGTCGGCAAGACGACGACGGCCATCAACCTGGCCGGCGCCCTTGCCGAGGAGGGCTACCGTGTGCTCTGCGTCGACATGGATCCGCAGGCCAACCTGTCGGCCGGTCTCGGCATCAACCTCAACATGGTCGAGCGCACGATGTCGGACGTCCTGTCCGACGATGGGACCGACCTGAGGGAGATCGTGCTCCCGACGGAGACGGCGGGCATCGACATCGCCCCGGCGAACATCGACCTGGCATCAACGGAAGGCGAGCTGTTCACCATGCTCGGCCGAGAGTCGATCCTCCGCGAGGCGATCGAGGGGCACGTCGACGACGCCTACGATTTCGTGCTGATCGATTGCCCACCGAACCTGGGGCTCCTGACCGTCAACGGCCTGGTCGCAGCGGACAGCGTGATCATCCCCGTCCAGACGCAGTACTACGCCATGAAGGGCCTCAACAACCTGGTCAAGGTGATCAACACGATCCGCCAGAAGTTGAACGGCGACCTGCGGATCCTCGGGCTCCTGCCGACCTTCTACGACGGCAGGACGAACCTGGCCCGCGACATGCTCGACGAGATGCGTGTCGTCGGCGACCACCACGTCTTCGCGACGATCATCAAGACGACCGTCCGCCTCGGCGAGGCGCCGCTCGCCGGCCGACCGATCACGGTGTACGCAAGCTCGTCCGCAGCGGCTCGCGCCTACCGCGAGCTTGCGCAGGAGGTGGTGGGACTTGTCCAGGCCTGATTTCCGCGCGGTCGCCGCGCGCCGACTGTCCGAGGATCGCGAGCTCTCGCCGGCGATCGTCAGCCTGCTCTCCCCCGACGCGTCCGGACCGACGCAGGGTGTCCGGGTGATCCCGTTGGACCGGATCGAACCGAACCCGGATCAGCCGCGCATCCAGTTCGACGAGGCAACGCTCGATGAGCTCGCGGCATCCATCCGCGAACATGGCGTGCTCCAGCCGATCCTCGTCCGTCCGACCGGCCCGAACCGCTACCAGCTCATCGCCGGCGAGCGTCGGTGGCGCGCGTCGCGGACGGCCGGGATGACGACGATCCCGGCGCTCATCGAGGAGATCGACGACGACGCCGCCCTGGAGATCGCGATCATCGAGAACCTTCAGCGCGAGGACCTGTCGCCCCTGGACGAGGCGCTGATGTACGACCGGATGGTCAAGGACCACGGCTACTCGATCCGTCGACTCGCCCAGAAGCTCGGCAAGGACAAAGGCTATCTCGAGAACCGGCTCCGCCTGGCCGATGCCCCCGACGAGATCAAGGAGTTGGTGTCCGTACGCAAAGACACGCTCTCGCACGCGTACGAACTCCTCAAGGTCCCGGACCCGAAGCGACGACGGCGGCTGGCAGGGCAGGTCGCCAGCGGGGAGCTGTCGCTGGTCAAGCTCCGTGAGCGGATCGAGGGCCGGCGCCCGCGGGTTCGCGCCGACGAGCCCGCCGCCGACACCTCGACCGAGGAGGCCCCCGAGGACCTGGCCGACGCTGCCTGGTCCGCTCGGTCGACGCCCATCCCGCTGAACGACGATTCGCTCGTCCAGGCCAAGCAGGAGCTCGCTGATGCGGTCGAGGGTCTTGTCGGGGTGCTGCGCGAGCCGGAGGTCCTCGACTCGATCGGTTCGACCGATCGGGCCAACCTGGCCAAGTACCTGACGATCGCCAAGCTCCGGCTGGAGAACGTGATCGCCCTGGTCCGGAGCGGAGAGCCGCACGACTGACCTGCTCCACGCCCCCGGCCGACGGATCGTCGATCGGGCGGGGCCACCCGAGACATGACGGAAGGGCCGGCGCCAAGCGCCGGCCCTTCCGCTGCGATGGAACCGAGCCGGGGAAGCGCGGCCCCGCGGCCCGGACGTTGGTTACGGGTTCGGCTTCGGTGGCTTCTCGGGCTTCGGTGGCTTCTCGGGCTTCGGCATCCGGCCGTCGTTCTCGACCGCCTCGGGCGGGGCCGGAGCACCGACCTCGACGAGTCCTCGAGCCACGGCCGAGACGTAGGCCCCGTGGTTTCGCCAGCCCTCGGGCGTGACGCCGCGGGCGGCCTCGGAGACCGTCGCCCCATGGGTTCCCTCGGCCTCCTCCGACTCCTCTTCCTCCTCGGGGTCCTTCACCTCCGGCTCTTCCATGTCGGCTGGCATCGCCAGATCGGCCAGGAGGCCCGGCGGGACGGTCTTGCCGGTCGCCGCCTCGGCCACGGCGAGGCCCGGGGCCCTGTCAAGTCCGGCGTGGGCGGCCCCGGGGAAGGGGCCAGCCGCCAGGGCCGCGCCGGCCGTCAGAGCCAGGACGGCGAGAGCGGTCAGGAGTCCGCGGGTGGATCGCATGGGTGGTTCGTCTCCTCCGTGAGAGGGGGCAGGTCGCTCATGATAGGGAACGACGGAAGCGACGCTCCGTTACGCCTCCAGAGGTCCCGACCACCCCACGACCATCGTCCGGCGGGTCGTATCGCGGCGACCACGCAGCGCCGGTCCGCCCCTACCCCACGCCGTCGACGAGCACCGCGAGGACCCAGCCCACGGCCACGACCCCGGCGCCGACGGCCTGTGCCTCCCAACCGAGCTGGCGACGCGGAAGGCGTGCCGCCGGCCCGGGCCTGGAGAGGAAGAGACCCGCCAGGATGACGCCGCCTCCGCCGACCGCGATGGCCGTGCCCGTCGTGGATCCGTCGAGGATCGCCAGGGATCCCAGCGCGAGCCCGACGACCGCGGTCTGGAGTGCGGCCGTCGCCCACCACGTCCGCTGCCGACCCAGGCGAACGGCGGGGGTCGCCGTCCCTGATCGCCGATCCGGATCGACGTCGGCCAGCGGGTTGGCGAGGGCCAGCGCAGCCCCCTCGAGCGAGGCGACCGGGACGAGCACGATGAATGGCGCCGGTAGCGAGCCGGTCGCTCCGAGCCAGGCATAGACCGGGAGGAGCGGGATCGCGACCGCGTAGGGCGCCCATGCCCAGGCGGTGCCCTTGAGCGCCACGTCGTAGAGAAGCCCGGCGCCCGTCCCGACGATCGCGACGAGGAGGACCGCCGGCCCGAAGATCGACGACAGCACCAGCCCGATCGAGAGGCTGCCGATGGCAACGACGAGCGCTGCATCGGGCCCGATCGCGCCCGCAGGGATCGGCTTGGTGGGCTGGTCGCGTGCGTCGCGCTCGGCATCGACGACGTCGTTCACGGCACCGATCCCGAACTGGAGCCAGGTCATGGCGACCCCGAGGATCGTCGCCGCCAGGAGCCCACCACCAGCCACGAAGGCGATCGCTGCCGTCACCAGGCCATCCAGGATGGACGGGAAGGGATGGACGAGACGGGCCAGGCCCGCGAGCAGCCGACGCATCGCCGTCACGACGCCGGCGTCGATCTAGGCGAAGACGAAATCGTGGAAGTTGTCGACGAGGTGGTCGACGATCCGGTCGCGGGCATCGGGGTAGCGGCTCCGCAGGCCGGGGACCAGAGCGTAGAGCGTCGTCGCAGGCACGATCTGGTTGCCGTCGGCATCCCGACCGACCACCGCGGGCGGACCGCCGCCGGATGCGAACACCTGTTCGAATTCTGCCTCGCCGAGCCGCGTCGACGCGCGGAACCGATCGAGCACCTGCACGATCCCCCGGCGGATCACCATGTCGCGGAGGAGCTCGGCTGCCCAGGCATCCAGTTGGGCGTCGTCCTGATCACCGAGACGGCTGCGGTACTCGGTCGGGTCGGCGGCGAGACCGGTCGCTCCCACGGGTCCTCCTGGCGTCGGCTCACGGGTCGGAGGTCAGTATGCCAGAGCGCCGCAGCACCGAAGGGACGGCCCCTACGCAGTCCCGTCACACGGCCCGTGCGGCCCTTCGACCGGGGCTCCCGGCGCGAGCGGGCCGACGGCACCGGGCGTCCACTCAGGCCGGTCGCCTTCCGGCCAGTCGTTGAAGACCTCGGTCAGCCATCGACCGAAACGACCAGGTGGTGGTCGCCGGGGAGCGTCGCGGGTGAGCTCGAAGATCGCACACCAGAGCCGGGCCGTCAGGGCCTCCACGGCCTCGCGCGATGGGCGGCCCTCGGGCACGATCGGCACGCCGATGCGGAGCCGGACGGTCCGACCGACACCGATCCAACTCGTCCCCACGAGCCCCACTGGAACGATCGGGACCTTCGCTCGCAGGGCGAAGTAGGCGGCGCCCTCCGAGAGCGGCAGGAGCTCGCCCTCACGAGCGTGGATCCGACCCTCGCCGAAGATCCCCAGCGAGGCCCCGGCGTCAAGGACGGCGGCAACGCGGCGGGTGGTGTCGAGGAGGTCGTCCTTGCCCGGCCGGAAGGGGACGGCGTTGCCGACCCAGCTCATGACCCGGTTCCGGGCTCCCACGTTCATGTCCTCCTCCTTCGGGCCGAACAGGTACATCCGAGGGCGCGGAGGCAGGCCGGCCATGAGGAAGACGGGGTCCGTCCAGTTCTGGTGGTTCGCGCAGACGAGGCAGGGGCCGGACGGGTAGCGTCCGCGCCCTTCTACGCGGAGGCGGACGATGACCCGGACGGCCAGCCAGACGAAGAGCCAGGTGGCCCAGTAGCGAAGCGTCCGGCGCCAGGGTGCGACCGGCGGGCCCGGCGGCCCAGAGCGCCCACGGCCTCCAGGTCGACGACCTCCAGCCGGAGGTTCCGGCGCTGGGGCCCGAGGATCCGGGGCTCGGTCCGTCGGCCGTTCCGGGGTCTCGTCGATCATGAGCCGATGATGCGCCGACCAGGCCTCTGCGGGAAGGGCTGATCGGGCGAACGGGGCACTCCCCTACCCCGCGACTCCCAGCATGTCGATGACCCCCTCGTCAAGCCCGTCCAGCGAGTCCAGCACGAGCGAGGCGAGCACGCGCGCCCCGGGCGCCGGCGGAACGAGCGCCGAGGGCACGAGGACGACCCGCATGCCGGCGGCACGCGCGGCCCTGACCCCGTTGACCGAGTCCTCGACGACCAGGCACCGCGCGGCCTCTCGACCGAGGCGATGGGCGGCCTCCAGGTAGACGTCCGGTGCCGGCTTCCCGTGGGCGACCTCGTCGGACGACACGACGACGTCGAAGGCCGGTCGCAGACCCAGTGCCTCGAGGGCGGCGTCGATCACGGCCGCGTGCGAGGACGACGCGAGGGCCAACGGATAGCGACCGCGGAGCCGCCGGACGGCCCGCACGGCCGGCTCGATCACCGGGACAGGACGCGAGCGATAGCGGCCGACCACTCCCCCGATCACCTCGTCGACGATGGCATCGGGCGGCTCGCCCAGGACCAGACGCTCCGCCATGATCCGGGCCCAGCCGAGGCTGTTGGGACCCATGACCGCACGCTGATCCTCGGGGCCCCAGCGCAGCCCACGCCGGGCAGCGAAGTCGTCGCGGGACTCGTCCCACCAGGGCTCGGAGTCGACGAGGACGCCGTCGAGATCGAAGACGATCGCTTCGATGGGCGGCGGGGCGGCGCTGGGCCGCTCGACAGGTCGCATCGACTCCTCCCTTCGGCCGACGAGGCTAGCACGGGCACCGACGACGGCAGCCACAGGTCCGCGGGTCCCGCGATCCGGCACGACAGTGGGCGCGAGGGGCAGCCAGGGGCGGAACGCTCCACGGGCCCATGCGACATTCGGCCGATGCCCTGCCGCACGGGGTCGGCCATGCTTGGGAGGCACCGGCGCCCAGTCCCCCCCTGCCACGAGCGCCCATCTGCCCTGGAGGCACCATGCGCATCGACTTCCGCCTCGTCGGCTGGGGCGTCTTCCTGATCCTGGCCGGGGTGATCCCCCTGGCCGTCACCCAGGGCTGGATCCCGGCCGACCTCCGTTGGTGGGAGCTCTGGCCGCTCATCCTCATCGGCGCCGGCGTCGGGCTGCTCCTCCGCAGGACGTCGGCCGCACCGCTCGGCGGGCTCATCGTGGCCGCGACGTTCGGGCTCATGCTCGGTGGAGTCCTGGCCAGCGGCATCACGTTCCCGGTCGCCAACGTCGGCTGTCTGGGCAACCAGGCCGGCGATCCCTTCCCGACCCAGAGCGGTGGTTTCGAGAGCCGCAACGTCGACGTCCTCGTCGACATGCCCTGCGGCGATGTGGAGATCAGCACCGCCCCTGGAGCAGGCTGGAGCCTGTCCGGCTCGTCCGACGGCGGCGAGGTCCCCGATGTCGTGGCCTCCTCGGGCAGACTCACCGTGGCGGCCTCGGACGGCGACGGTGGCATCCTCCGCTCTCGTTCCAGCTGGATCCTCGCCCTGCCGACGGACCCGACGCTCGATGTCGAAGTCCGGGCGAACGCTGGCAGCGCCCGGCTCGACCTGGCCGACGCGAGCCTCGGACGCGTCCGCGTCGGCCTGAATGCCGGCGACGCGACCGTCGACCTCGCGACCGCGACCGCCGAGCGCCTCGACGTCGAGGTCAACGCCGGATCGGTGGGGGTCCTGCTCCCGGCGAGCTCGCTGACCGGGACGATGACCGTCAACGCGGGCTCGATCGAGCTGTGCTCGCAGCCCGGCGTGGCCCTCCGGATCCGGGCCAACGACAACATCACGGCCAGCTACGACTACGCCGACGCTGGCCTCATCGAGGTCTCCGAGAACCTCTGGGAATCCCCGGACTGGTCCGGATCGGACACCCGGATCGAGCTCTCGACGACCGCCAACGCGGGCTCGTTCGCCCTCGATCCTGAAGGTGGCTGCAAGTGAACGATCGACTCTACCGGTCCCGTGACGACCGGATCGTCGGGGGCGTCTGCGCCGGCCTCGCCGACCGCTTCGACCTCGACCCGTCACTGGTCCGCATCCTCTGGGCAGTGCTGTCGTTGCTCAGTGGCCTGCTCCCGGGCGCGTTCCTCTACGTGGTCATGCTGATCGTCGTTCCCGAGGAGCCGGAAGGCGCCACGGCGCCGGGGGCCCCACCGCCGCCGTGGCCGACCGAGCCACCGAGCCAGGATCCCGCGACCGGCCAAGCTCCGGCCGGACCTCCGGCCGCGGATACCTCCTCGGCCACCGCCGGAGCGGGCGCAGCATGGGCAGCGCCGGCGCCGCCGACCTCCCCCGAGGACCCGGGCACGGGCACGACGGCGTGGGTCCCGCCGGCCCAGGCCTACGCGGATCGGCGAGCCCGGCGGGCCGCGCGACGGCAGCGCAATGACGGTGCGGTCGCCCTCGTCTTCGGCGTCCTGCTGATCCTCGTCGGCGCCTGGTTCCTGCTCCGACCGTACCTGCCGTCCTTCGACTGGGGCGTCGTGTGGCCGATCATCATCATCGGCCTCGGCGTGGTCCTCCTGGTCGGGGCACTGGCCCGGCGGACGCCGACGGACGGCGGGGGCCCGCCGACCACCTGAAGCGGGTCGCCCTCGCTCCCGGACCTCGGTTCGTCGCGCGGCTATTCCGTCGCCGGGTCGCCCTCGCCGAGCCCACTCCCGTAGGATGCGGCGGTGCCACCCGTTCATCCGGCCGTCCTGCTCGCCACCCTCGCCGGGATCGGCTTCGGCCTCTGGCTCCTCGTTCGCGGGTTCCGCGGACGGATCGACGCGTCGCGGATCGCCGACACGGCCACCTCATCGATCGCCTCGATCGCCCTCGGCGAGGTCCGGGTGAGCGGTGTCGTCGAGGCCGCCGAGCTGCTCCTCGCGTCACCGCTCCAGGACGTCCCGTGCGTCTACTACCGCTCCCGGGTGGACGATCGCGGGTCGGACTGGTCGGGTGGCGATCACAGCGAGGAACGGGCGGTCGGCTTCCGGGTGCGCGACGCGTCCGGCGCCCTCCGGGTGTTCCCCCACGGCGGCCGCTGGGACGTGCCCGATCGGTTCGACGAGTCGAGCTCGCGGCTCAGCGGCGCTCCGCCGGGCCTCCGCTTCCGGGTCGGCGGGGCCTACCGACCGGCCGATCCGGATCGGGACGCATTGGTCGCCGAGTTGCTGACGGTCCGTGAGCCGGGGACGCTGCAGGACTGGACCGGCGGGGGCGTCTGGGCGCCGGGCGCCGAGCCACAGCTGCGGTACCGCGAGGCCCGCGTCGAGCCCGGGGACGTCGTGACGATCCTCGGTCGCGTCATCCGGTTCGGCGATCTGCCCGACCCGACCGGCGCAGACGTGGACGCGGCGGTCGGTGGCCCGATGGCGGCCCTCGACGATCCGGCGATCGCCGCGGACATCGCGGCAGCCCGCGCGGCCGGGGCCCTCGAGACGGACCCGGCGGAGGCCTGGGGCAATGCCGCGATCCCGGGCTTCGGGATCGGGCAGCCCATCAGCGAGCCGGAGCTCCACCCGGAGGCGACCCCGGCGACCCTCGCCTCGGTGGAACAGGGCGACCGCTTCGAGCGCACGTTCGACCTCTCGCCCGGATCCTTGGTCCTGGCCGCCGACCCGGACGTGCCGCTGATCGTCTCCCTCGGCTCACCCGGCGAGGCCGCCGATCGCCACGACGACCGGTTCGCGGTGGGGCTGCTCGGCGCCATCCTGGCCATCGCCTCAGCCGTCGTCCTGGCGCTGGCACTGAGCGGGATCGTCGTCCCATGAACCCGCTGGTCGCGGCCGCGCTCTTCGCGATCCTGCTGTTCGGCCTCGTCGTCGGCTTCTGGATCGTCTCGACCTTCAACGCCGTCATCGCCCTTCAGCTTCGGATCGACAAGGCCTGGGCGAACGTCGAGGTCGCCCTGAAGCAGCGCTACGATCAGCTACCGAACCTGGTCAGCGCGGTCCGCGACCTGATGACCTTCGAACGCGCGACGCTCGAGCGGGTCACCGAGCTCCGGGCCGCCTTCCATCCGAAGGCGCCCGTCGGCGAGCAGGCCGTCGTCTCGGCAGCGACCAGCGCGGCTGTCCGACAGCTGTTCGCCGTCGTCGAACGCTATCCCGAGCTCCGCTCCCAGGAGAACGTCCTCGACCTCCAGAACGAGATCGAGCGCCTCGAGGGCCTCATCGCCGATCGCCGGGAGCTCTACAACGACCAGGTCTACCGCTACGACACCCGCATCGCCCAGGTCCCGACGGCCTGGCTGGCCACGCTCTTCGGGTGGCAGCCCCGCGAGTTCTTCGACGCGGAAGCGGCTGCCGACGAACGTCCGGACACGGACCTCAGCATGCGGCCGAGGTAGGGTCACCCATCCGAGCAGGAGCGACGCCCGAACGTTCGGCATGACGCTGAGAGGGTCGACCATGGTCCGCGGGCGCCCCGGGCGGTCGCTCTTCGCGGTCCGGTCGGCGCGACCGCTCGCCGCCTGGGTCCTCGCGGCAGCGGCTGTCCTCCTCGCCCCCGAACCCACCCTCGCCCATGCCCCGCTCGTCGTCCCCGGCGGCAACGAGGCACCGGGATCGGCGTTCGTGCTGGACGATCCGGCCCGGTCCCTCGCCCTCGGTTCGACGCTCGTGACGCCGGGCGAGGTCGACTGGTACCGCATGGAGCTAGCGGCCGGCGACCCCCTGGTGGTGGCGATGACCGCTCCCGACGCCGAGGGCGGGATCCCTGCCGACATCACCGTGATCGGGCCTGGTCTGCCGCCGCTCGACGATTCGACCGCCTGGCTGGCCGAGATCGTGGGGGGCCAAGGGGCGGTCCGCCACCGGGCCGACCCCGACGGAGTGCTGGCGACCCACGGCGGGCTCGGGTTCATCGAGCACGGCGGCATCACGACCACGGCACCCCAGGCCGGCACCTACTGGATCGCCGTCACCGCCTCCGATCCGGCCGCCACCGGGAAGTACGTCCTCGCGCCCGGGACCGAGGAGCGGTTCGGTCTCGAGGATGCCGTCGGGATGGCGGCCCTGGTCGGGCTCTTCGAGGCCTCGTGGCCTCCCGAGCCCGGGACGACCGGGGCTGGCTCGGCCGCCGGGCCCCTGGTCGCCGGGTCGGCGATCCTCGTCCTGGGCCTGGTCGTCGGCATCGTCCTGCTCGTCGGGGTCCGCAGGTCTCGCGGCTCATCTCCGACGGGTCGGGCGTCGGCGAACGAGGATCGGGGAAGTGCCTGAACCGGTACGAACGGGGCCCCGACAGCTGACCTCCGGGGCATGGAGATACCTTCCCGCGGAAGCAAACTCGGGTAGCATGCCTCCACCCGTGGGAGGTCCCCGTGCCCGGTCGGGCGGGGCGCCACGGCCGGTCTGCCGTCGCAGGCACATCCGGTCGCCCTCTGACTGACCTCACCCTGAGACCGAGCGTCCAGGACCGACCGCAACACAAGGGAGACATCGGGATGACATCGTCGACCGCCGGCCGGGGCGTGCTGCGCCGGATGCTGCACCTCTGGGTCCTCGCGGCCCTGCTCCTGCTGACCGTCGGCGTGGTTCCCGCCCGGGCGGCGACGCTGGCGAACTTCCCGACCTCGAATGCCGCGGTCACCTCGGTGCTCGCGAGCCCGACGAACGCGTACGCGGATGACGGTGTCTACGCAACGGCGACCATGACCAAGAACCACACCGTCGCCCACGATTTCGGCGACTTCGGGTTCGACTCGATCCCGGTCGGGGCGACCATCACCTCGGCCACCCTGGAGATCCAGTTCAAGCTCGGGTCGAGCCAGGGCGACGATGTCGTCAGGGCGCAGGCATACGTCTCCGGGGTGGCATCCGGCGCGGCCGCCGTGAACAGCTCTCAGCCCACGACCGACACGATCCTCAGCACCTCGACCCTCGGGATCACGTCGCGCACCCAGCTGCTCGATGGCACGTTCGCGGTCCGCGTGACGGCCTCACGGACCACGCCCGGTCCACCGAGCCACCTCTTCTTCCTCGACTACGTGAAGGTCACGGTGGTCTACACGGACACCGATACGACCCCGCCGGTCGTGACCGTGCCGACCGACATCACGACCGAGGCGACCGGACCGAGCGGGGCCGTCGTGACCTTCAGCGCGAGCGCGATCGACAACGTCGACGGGTCGCTCGTCCCGGTCTGCGTGCCGGCCTCGGGCAGCACCTTCGCCCTCGGCACCACGACGGTCACCTGCAGCGCGACCGACGCCGCCGGGAACACCGGTAGCGCGAGCTTCAGCGTGACGGTCGTCGACACGACCCCGCCGGTCGTGACCGTGCCGACCGACATCACGACCGCGGCGACGAGCCCCGCGGGGGCCGTCGTCGCCTTCAGCGCCAGCGCGACCGACCTCGTCGACGGGGCGATCAGCCCCGTCTGCCTGCCGGCCTCGGGCAGCCTCTTCCCGGTCGGCACGACCCAGGTCACCTGTACCGCCACCGACACCGCCGGCAACACCGGCAGCGCTTCCTTCGACGTGACGGTCAGCCCGTACGTCGACGACGTCGACCCCATCGTGACCGTGCCGACCGACATCACGACCGAGGCGACCGGACCGAGCGGGGCCGTCGTGACCTTCAGCGCGAGCGCGATCGACAACGTCGACGGGTCGCTCGTCCCGGTCTGCGTGCCGGCCTCGGGCAGCACCTTCGCCCTCGGCACCACGACGGTCACCTGCAGCGCGACCGACGCCGCCGGGAACACCGGTAGCGCGAGCTTCAGCGTGACGGTCGTCGACACGACCCCGCCGGTCGTGACCGTGCCGACCGACATCACGACCGCGGCGACGAGCCCCGCGGGGGCCGTCGTCGCCTTCAGCGCCAGCGCGACCGACCTCGTCGACGGGGCGATCAGCCCCGTCTGCCTGCCGGCCTCGGGCAGCCTCTTCCCGGTCGGCACGACCCAGGTCACCTGTACCGCCACCGACACCGCCGGCAACACCGGCAGCGCTTCCTTCGACGTGACGGTCAGCCCGTACGTCGACGACGTCGACCCCATCGTGACCGTGCCGACCGACATCACGACCGAGGCGACCGGACCGAGCGGGGCCGTCGTGACCTTCAGCGCGAGCGCGATCGACAACGTCGACGGGTCGCTCGTCCCGGTCTGCGTGCCGGCCTCGGGCAGCACCTTCGCCCTCGGCACCACGACGGTCACCTGCAGCGCGACCGACGCCGCCGGGAACACCGGTAGCGCGAGCTTCAGCGTGACGGTCGTCGACACGACCCCGCCGGTCGTGACCGTGCCGACCGACATCACGACCGCGGCGACGAGCCCCGCGGGGGCCGTCGTCGCCTTCAGCGCCAGCGCGACCGACCTCGTCGACGGGGCGATCAGCCCCGTCTGCCTGCCGGCCTCGGGCAGCCTCTTCCCGGTCGGCACGACCCAGGTCACCTGTACCGCCACCGACACCGCCGGCAACACCGGCAGCGCTTCCTTCGACGTGACGGTCAGCCCGTACGTCGACGACGTCGACCCCATCGTGACCGTGCCGACCGACATCACGACCGAGGCGACCGGACCGAGCGGGGCCGTCGTGACCTTCAGCGCGAGCGCGATCGACAACGTCGACGGGTCGCTCGTCCCGGTCTGCGTGCCGGCCTCGGGCAGCACCTTCGCCCTCGGCACCACGACGGTCACCTGCAGCGCGACCGACGCCGCCGGGAACACCGGTAGCGCGAGCTTCAGCGTGACGGTCGTCGACACGACCCCGCCGGTCGTGACCGTGCCGACCGACATCACGACCGCGGCGACGAGCCCCGCGGGGGCCGTCGTCGCCTTCAGCGCCAGCGCGACCGACCTCGTCGACGGGGCGATCAGCCCCGTCTGCCTGCCGGCCTCGGGCAGCCTCTTCCCGGTCGGCACGACCCAGGTCACCTGTACCGCCACCGACACCGCCGGCAACACCGGCAGCGCTTCCTTCGACGTGACGGTCAGCCCGTACGTCGACGACGTCGACCCCATCGTGACCGTGCCGACCGACATCACGACCGAGGCGACCGGACCGAGCGGGGCCGTCGTGACCTTCAGCGCGAGCGCGATCGACAACGTCGACGGGTCGCTCGTCCCGGTCTGCGTGCCGGCCTCGGGCAGCACCTTCGCCCTCGGCACCACGACGGTCACCTGCAGCGCGACCGACGCCGCCGGGAACACCGGTAGCGCGAGCTTCAGCGTGACGGTCGTCGACACGACCCCGCCGGTCGTGACCGTGCCGACCGACATCACGACCGCGGCGACGAGCCCCGCGGGGGCCGTCGTCGCCTTCAGCGCCAGCGCGACCGACCTCGTCGACGGGGCGATCAGCCCCGTCTGCCTGCCGGCCTCGGGCAGCCTCTTCCCGGTCGGCACGACCCAGGTCACCTGTACCGCCACCGACACCGCCGGCAACACCGGCAGCGCTTCCTTCGACGTGACGGTCAGCCCGTACGTCGACGACGTCGACCCCATCGTGACCGTGCCGACCGACATCACGACCGAGGCGACCGGACCGAGCGGGGCCGTCGTGACCTTCAGCGCGAGCGCGATCGACAACGTCGACGGGTCGCTCGTCCCGGTCTGCGTGCCGGCCTCGGGCAGCACCTTCGCCCTCGGCACCACGACGGTCACCTGCAGCGCGACCGACGCCGCCGGGAACACCGGTAGCGCGAGCTTCAGCGTGACGGTCGTCGACACGACCCCGCCGGAGATCACCACGCCGGAGGGTGGGACCCCACCCGACATCCGCGTTCCGGCGACCGGTCCGACCGGGGCGGTCGTGGCCTTCGTGCTTGCCGCCACGGACCGGGTCGACGGTGCCGTGCCCCCGACGTGCACGCCGGCCTCGGGGAGCCTCTTCCCGGTCGGGACCACGACCGTCTCCTGCACGGCCGTGGATGCCACCGGCAACGTCGCGAGCGCCAGCTTCCGGGTCACAGTGGATCCGTACGTCGGGCCGACCCCGACCTTGCCGCCGACGGCGACGGAGTCTCCGATCGCGACAGGCACCGGCGCGTCGGTGGTCCCGGCTCTGGTCGTCCTCGGCGCGGTCGCCCTGCTCTTCGCCGCCGTCGCCTTCGATCGCCGACGGCGAGTGGTTCGTTGAACGATGCGGGCCCGCTGGTGGCAACGCCGACGGGCCCGCGAACCATGAGGCATCGGTTGGCGCCGTAGGTTCGGCACGTCTGCCCCCGGCCTTCGGGCTTGACACCCTCCCCGGCGAGGATCGTCACGCCATGGGCATCGCCCTCGCCACGACGACGCGCCCGGGCCTCATCCGGCGATCGCGGGGCCGCCCTCCCACCGCTCCACTCGCGATGCGAGCACCTCGCGGTGGAGTCGTTCCATCTTGGCGACCGCCAGGTCGGCGTCGGTTTCGTCCATGTCGAGGAACAGCTCGTCGAGCCTGATCGCCGCCCACTCGTCGATCACGGAAGCGATCTCCTCCGGCGAGCCATGGATCGCCGCTGGAGTGTGGTCGGGCGGTGGCGGCCCGAAGTAGACCTGGGCCCGGGCGGAGATCGGCGGGACCGGGCGAGCGGCGGCCGTCGCCGCCGCCCGCAGTGTCGGCAGTCGCTCGGCCATCCCGGCCGGCCCGTTCTGGCTCAGGTGGTAGCCGTCGCCAAGCCGCCCGGCACGTCTGACCCCGTGCTCGCTCCGACCGCCGACGACGATCGGAAGCGAGGCCCCCTGGACGGGCAGGGGCGCGAAGACCGCGTCCTCGATCCGATGGAAGCGGCCCTCGAACGGGGCGTCTTCCCCCGACCAGAGGTGCCGCCAGAGGAGGATCGCCTCGTCGACGTAGGCCCCACGGGCGCGAAACCGGTCCGCCATCGCAAGGTTCCGGTACTCGTGCTCGTTCCAGCCGAGACCGACGCCGGCGGCGACGCGCCCTCCGGTGAGGACGTCGATCGTCGCCAGCTCCTTCGCCAGGACGACCGCATTCCGCATCGGCACGACGAGGACGCTCGGCATGAGCCGGATCCGGTCAGTCTGCCCGCCGATCCAGGCGAGCGTCGTGACGATCTCGAACACCGTGCCGTAGGCCGCGGCGCGGTCTCGCCCGACGATGAGGTGGTCGTCCGAACCGACCGTCCGCCAGCCGAGTCGCTCAGCGGTCTGCGCCGTCGCGAGGATCGCCTCGGGACTTGCGCCGGCGTGCTTGGTGGGCAGGATCAGGCCGACATACATCGACCCGATCGTACCCAGTCTGATCGGCGCACGACGGCGTCCCGCCACTCAAGGATCTCGGCCCAGACGACCCAGCGGCTAGCAGCCGCCGGGCTGGTCGAGCTTCCTGAGCACGATCGAAGCCGTCCTGATCCGGCCGTGACAGTCACCGAGCCCCGGTCCCGACGGGCGCCGCGAACGTCGTTCGGGCACTCCGCCTCTGGACCCTTACGTTCCACCACAAGCACCCTGACCGCCATGCGTCGGGGCCGCTGACACATGGCGACCCCGAACAGGGAGCCGGAGATGGGGCGATGGACGATGTGCTGATGGCGGCGCTCCTCCTGATCGGGGCGACGACGGTCGCGCTGTACTGGATCGCGTGGCTCAGAGGCGGGAGCGACCTCCAGCTGTCCGAGGACGAGGCCTACCTCAAGTTCGAGAAGGCGTTCCCGGTCGCGGACGCATGGCTCGCCGTTTGCATGCTCGTCGCCGCGATCGGGCTCCTGGCCGGTGAGTCGTACGCCTACCCGTTCATGCTCCTCGCAGGGAGTGCTGGCATCTTCCTCGGCCTGATGGACGTCACCTACGCGGTCGAGAACGGCCTGTACGGCATCGCTCGAACGTCGGCGGGGATGCGCATCGAAGCCGCGATGCACGTCATCACCCTCGGGGTCAGCGCGCTGGTGATCGTTTACGCGATGTCACGGCTCCTCTGACCTGCCGGGCTGTCGCCGCTCAGCTGCCTACTCGTCGACGCCCCCAGAACGCCCCGCCGGCGTCCCTCGCGTCGGACTGCATCCCCAGGCTGCCACGGCCTCCTCGGCCGCGCCCTGGGTCAACCGGACGACGTCGCAGGATCGGCGACCTCGGCGCGATCTCACTTCTCAGAGGGAGGAAGGCGACCAGCCCACGGCCGGGCGACGGGGGCCGCTTCGCGACCTCCGCATCTGGTGACGCACGACCCTCCGACCGACACTCCCGCCCATCGAGTTCGTCACGGGTGCGGGAGGTGCGGGCCATGCAGGACGCCGATCTGTTCCTCGAGCTGGCGGCGATCGCCGGCGTGTTCGTCGGCTTCGGAGCGCTCATCGCCGTTCGGGGCGGTGGCGCGAGCGACACGTTCGAGGTCGCCTCATGCGCGGCGTCGTCTCGATGGGGTTGCTGACGGTCGTGGGGGCCCTCGCCCCGGTCACCTTCGGCCGCTACGACCTCTCCGAGCACGAGGTGTGGGCGCTCAGCAGCGTCGTGCTCCTGGTCGGCGTCGTCGGCGTGGCGGCTGCCATCTCCCTGAGCCCGGAGAGCAGAGCGGCAGAGATGGAGCTCCCAAGGTGGGTCGAGCGCGTCGCGATGGCGGTCTGGGTGCTCTGGACCATCGCGATCCTGCTCACGCCGATCGTCATCCTGTCGGGCGTGGCACCGGACCTCGAAGCTGCGCTCTACTTCACGGTCGTCGTGCTGATCCTGCTCTGGACCGCGTTCCTCCTCCTCCAGATGGTCTTTCGGCGGCGAGAGGCCGCGGCCGCCTGAGACGGCCAGCCCACGACCGGGCGGGGCGGTTCGGCGGGTAGGGGTTCTCCCGCTGGACGGGCACGAGGGCCGCCGCCGACCGGCGGCCCACGACACGGCGGCCCACGGCCTTCGGCCAGGCACCAGCGCCCCCGGTGGGTGAGCGCCCCGCCGGGGCAGATCGACGAGCGAGCGGTAGATCGCTCGCGGGACCCGGGGCGGAACCTCGTACGGATGAGGACCGTCTGGTGGGAGAACGCGTCCATAGGAGGTTGGGATGAAGGTCTTGCGGGTACTGCCAGTGCTGGCCGCCGCTGTAGCGGTGATGGTCGGCGCGGCGATGGTCATCGGTGCGTCGCCGGCCGGGACTCAGATCCGAGCTGAAGTCGCCCCGCACTTCTCCCAGGAGGGTCTGGTGCCGGGAGACCCACTCGCCGGGGGCACGCTGCTCCTCTACGACGGCAACGAGGTGGTGTTCAGCGCAACTCTGGATGCAGACGGTGCCGTCGTCGTCAGTCCCGATCCGGGCGTGTACGACGTGCAGGTGCAGCTCGACAGCGCGCAGGACCCCCTCTGTTCCTGGGGCGCCACGGCGTTCGGCGTCGAGTTCCCCGCGTCGTCACTTGAGCTCGAAGCAGGCTTCACCTGCGCCGGCAACTGAGTCCGATCTCCGTCAGGATCGCGGCGTTCGCTCTCGCTGGGCGTGCGCTGTGACCCAGGCAGGCCGGCTGAGCTTCGTCCCCTGAACTAGACGGCTCGGTGGTCGCCGGGATCCACCGTGCACGGCCCCCGCTCCGGGGCCGGCCGGCGCGATCTCGTTGACCCAGGGGCGGAAGGCGACCAGCCCACGGCCGGGCGACGGGGGTCGCAACACGCTGACCAGTCGGCCGTCCTCAGGTCAAGATGAACGGCTACGACCTGGTCGCCGCGGGGTTGCTCATCCTCGCGCTCGCACCCGTGGAACTCGATCCGCTACTGATCGTCGTCAGTCTCGTTGGCCTCGGGTTCATGGCTGTCGCCTGGGTCGCATGGAACGCTCCTCAACGGCGGAGCAGCAGCGCGCTGACCTACCTGGCGATCGGCCTGTTCGTTCTGGGCTTCGCACTCCTCGTCGCGCCGCCACTGGTCGCCCTGGCGGCCCTTGGGTAGGTCCGGGCTGACCCGCGTCGAGGCGACCAGCTCACGGCCGGGCGACGGGGGCCGTTCGCGGTCTGCTAGCCGTCGCGGGCCGAGATGGCGAGGGTGACGAGGATCGTCACGTACCCGGCACACTGTCCCGCCGCGTAGTGGCCGGACGCGGCCGTCCATCGGGCGGCGAGGGCACGTCACGAGGGAGGACTGGCTCCGGCGGTAGGATTCGAACCTACGACCAAGCGGTTAACAGCCGCCCGCTCTACCACTGAGCTACGCCGGAGCGGTCACGATCGCCACCGGGGCGACCGGGCGCCACGAGCGAGTCGCGCGCGAGGCGGAAGGATAGCAGGTCGGCCGCCCGATGGCCGCCGGTCCGCCGTCGGAGGCCGGCGCGGGGGCGCCTCGGAAGCCGCTGGCATACTCCCCGCGTGACGACCTCGCCGCTCATCCCGGTCGACGAGCTTGCCGGGCGCCTGCTGGGGACCGATCGCGATCCTGCGCTGCGGGTCTGCGATGTCCGCTGGTACCTGGGTCGCCCGGGCGAGGGACGGGCCGCCTACGAGGCAGGACATCTCCCCGGCGCGGCCTTCATCGACCTGGACGAGGATCTCGCCGATCCGCCGGGGCCAGGGCGCCATCCCCTCCCCGACCCGGGCCGGTTCGTGGCACGGCTGGCGGAGCTCGGCATCGGTCGAGAGAACGAGGTCGTCGCCTACGACGATGCCGGCGGCGGGATCGCCGCGCGCCTCTGGTGGATGCTCGACGACCTCGGCCACGAGTGGGTCCGCGTCCTGGACGGGGGGCTGCAGTGCCTGGACCGCGGCTGGCCTTCCGCTGATGGTCGAGGCCCTCCCCCATCCCCCGGCCGAGCCCATCGAGGCTCGCCCGTGGCGCCGCACGATCGACGCGGACACGCTGGCCGACCGCCTCGGCGAGCTCACCCTCGTCGACGTCCGCGCGCCCGAGCGCTACCGGGGCGAGGTCGAGCCGATCGACCCCAAGGCGGGCCACATCCCGACCGCGGTGAACGCGCCGATCGGCGGGAACCTCGGGCCGGAGGGCCGATTCCTGGCTCCGGTCGAGCTCGCGGCTCGGTATCGCGCGCTCGGTCCGGCCGGGCGCGAGGTCGTGCTCTACTGCGGCAGCGGCGCCAACGCCTGCCAGGGAGCCCTGGCCATGCGTATCGCCGGGCTCCCCGACCCGACCGTCTACGCCGGCTCGTTCAGCGATTGGAGTCGCGCCGACCGCGAGGTCCTCGCCGCGGCCGAGCCAGGGACACCCGCCGAGCCGGGGTCGCCCGGCTGACCGACCGGCAGGCTAGTGGCCCAGCGACCGCCAGAACCAGCGGACCGGGGCAGCCGGCGTTCCGGTGACCGCCTCGAGCCGGTCGCCGGCCCACATGAGCGCGGTCACGGCATTGACCCCGAGCCAGCGGAACGGCTCGGGCTCCCAGCGGGGCGACCGGTGGCCGACCCACGGCAGCTCGGTCAGCTCGCTCTGTCGACCCAGCACCAGGTCGGCGACCGTGCGCGCCGCCAGGTTCGAGGTCGCGACCCCGTCGCCGACGTAACCGCCCGCCCAGGCGAGACCGCTGCTCCGGTCGAAGCCGACGGAGGGATACCAGTCGCGGGGGATGCCCAGGTTGCCGCCCCAGGCGTGGGTGAAGCGGACGTCGGCGAGGGCCGGCAGCAGCTCGCGGAGCACGTTCCGAAGCATCCGGTGGACCCGGGCGTCGCGGTCGAAGGCCGGGCGGATCGTCGACCCGAAGTGATAGGGCGCCCCGCGGCCCCCGAAGGCGATCCGCCCGTCGGCGGTGCGCTGGCCGTAGATCTTCAGGTGCCGTTTGTCGGTGAAGGTCTCGCGCCCCTCGAGGCCGATCCGTGACAGCATCTCCGCGGGCAGCGGCTCGGTCGCCACCATGAGCGAGTACATCGGGAGGATCGAGCGCCGGAGACCCGGGATCCCCGGCGCATAGCCCTCCAGGGCCGGCAGGACGACCTCGGCCCGGATCGTCCCGTGGGTGGTCTCGACCCGACCGGGGCCGATCGACGCGGCGGGAGTCCGCTCGTGGATCGGGACGCCAAGTCGCTCGACCGCGTCGGCCAGGCCTCGCACCAGCCTGAGCGGGTCGAGGGCCGCACAGTGCGGCACGAAGGTGCCACCAAGGACCCTTGAGCCGTTCAGATGTCGGCGGGCCTCGGTCGCGTCGAGGAGGCGCAGGTGGTCGTCGCCCAGGCCCAGGGTGCGGACGCTCGCCACGTCGGCCCGGGCACGCGCGAGCTGGGCCCGGCTCCGGGCGACCGACACGGCACCGCCCTTTCGGAAGCCGCACTCGATGCCCTCGTCTGCGGCGATCCGCCCGACCTCGTCGACCGAGCCGTCGAGCGCCGCCTGGAGGGCGAGGACACGCCCGCGGTCCGCATCGCGGCCCAGGCGACGGAACGAGGCCGGGAACATCGCCACGCACCAGCCGCCGTTCCGCCCGGACGCACCGTAGCCAGCGATCTCGCGCTCGACGATCTCGATGCGCAGGCCCGGGTCCAGGCGCTTCAGGTAGTAGGCGGTCCAGAGGCCGGTGTACCCGGCGCCGACGATCGCGACATCGACGTGGCGGTCGCCGGGCAGCCGCGGACGGGGCGCAAGCGCGCCAGGGTACAGATCGTGCCAGAGGCTCAGGTCGCGGTACTGTCCTTCGGGTAGCGGCGGCTCGCTCACGGGGCCAGTCTAGGTGGCGACGAGCCATGGTGGACGACAGGGTCTACGCTGGTTCGGGGGCGTCCGGTGTGCGAGGCGGGCCCCCGGAAAGGACCCCGATGACGGACATCGCCAAGACCCCCTCGGACCTCGGTCGCCGTCCCTACGAGGGCCCGCTCTCGCCCGCCGAGCTCGAGGGGATCGATGCCTGGTGGCGCGCCGCCAACTACCTCTCGGTCGGCCAGATCTACCTCCTTGACAACCCCCTCCTCCGGGAGCCGCTGCGTCCGGAACACATCAAGCCGAGGCTCCTGGGTCACTGGGGCACGACGCCCGGTCTGAACTTCGTCTACGCCCACCTGAACCGGGTCGTCCGCGACCGGGACCTGGACGCGATCTGGATCGTGGGCCCGGGGCACGGAGGGCCGGCGGCCGTCGCCAACGCCTACCTCGAGGGCACCTACTCGGAGGTGTACCCCGACGTCTCGCTCGACGTGACGGGCCTCCGCGAGCTGTTCCGCCAGTTCTCGTTCCCGGGAGGTGTCGGCAGCCACGTCACGCCCGAGACGCCGGGCTCGATCCACGAGGGCGGGGAGCTCGGCTATGCACTCACGCACGCCTACGGCGCGGTCTTCGACGATCCTGACCTCGTCGCCTTCTGCATCATCGGCGATGGCGAGGCCGAGACCGGGCCGCTCGCAGCCAGCTGGCACTCGACCAAGTTCGTCAACCCGGCGATCGACGGAACCGTCGTCCCGATCCTCCACCTCAACGGCTACAAGATCGCGAACCCGACGGTGCTCGCCCGGATCTCCCACGAGGAGCTCGAGGCGCTCCTGGTCGGCTATGGTCATCGTCCGATCTTCGTCGAGGGCGAGGAGCCGGCTCGGATGCACCAGGCGATGGCGGCCGCGCTCGACGAGGCACTCGACGAGATCGGCGCGATCCAGGCCCGAGCCCGGGCCGGCATGCGGCCCGAGCGACCGCGCTGGCCGATGATCGTGCTCCGCAGCCCGAAGGGCTGGACCGGGCCGAAAGAGGTCGACGGCAAGCCGACGGAGGGGAGCTTCCGCTCGCACCAGGTCCCGCTGGCCAACGTACGGACCGACCCGTCCCACCTGGCCCAGCTGGACGCCTGGCTCCGCAGCTACCGACCCGAGGAGCTGTTCCGCGAGGACGGGGCCGTCGTCGGGTCGGTGACCTCCCAGGCGCCGCCCAGGTCGCGACGGATCAGCTCCAATCCCAAGACCAACGGCGGCCTGCTCGTCCACGAGCTGAGCATCCCCGACTTCCGTGACTACGCCGTCGAGGTGACGGCGCCCGGGACCGAGCGGAGCGAGGCGACCCGGGTCCTGGGCTCGTTCCTCAGGGACATCATCGCCCGCAACCCGCGCACGTTCCGCCTCTTCGGCCCGGACGAGACGGCCTCGAACCGCCTGTCGGCCGTCTTCGAGGCGACCGACCGGACCTGGATGGCCGAGACGCTCCCGACCGATGACCACCTGGCACCTGACGGGCGGGTCATGGAGGTCCTCTCGGAGCACCTCTGCGAGGGCTGGCTGGAGGGCTACCTCCTGACCGGTCGGCATGGCGTCTTCAACTGCTATGAGGCCTTCATCCACATCATCGACTCGATGTTCAACCAGCACGCGAAGTGGCTGAAGATGACCCGTGAGATCCCCTGGCGCCGGCCCATCCCGTCGCTGAACTACCTGCTCTCGAGCCACGTCTGGCGCCAGGACCACAACGGTTTCAGCCACCAGGACCCGGGCTTCATCGACCACGTCGTCAACAAGAAGGCCGAGGTCATCCGGGTCTACCTGCCCCCGGACGCCAACACGCTCCTCTCGGTCGCCGATCACTGCCTTCGGAGCCGCGACTACGTCAACGTCATCGTGGCCGGCAAGCAGCCCGGGCTCGACTACCTCTCGATGGACGAGGCCGTGCTGCACGCCACGCGAGGGATCGGGATCTGGGACTGGGCGAGCAACGATGACGGCGAGCCCGATGTGAT
Source organism: uncultured Chloroflexia bacterium (assembly GCA_963707215.1). Classification (GTDB taxonomy): domain Bacteria; phylum Chloroflexota; class Limnocylindria; order Limnocylindrales; family CSP1-4; genus DATHYZ01. Next base: position 263,840 of record CAVPPB010000001.1, read on the forward strand.
CATGGCCTGCTGCGGCGACATCCCGACGCTCGAGACGCTGGCCGCCGTCGACCTGATGCGCCAGCATCTGCCCGACCTCCGTCTCCGGGTCATCAACGTCGTCGACCTGATGCGCCTCCAGACCGACACGGAGCACCCCCACGGGCTCTCCGACCGGGAGTTCGACACGCTGTTCACGAAGGACCGCCCGATCATCTTCGCCTACCACGGCTACCCGTGGCTCATCCACCGACTCGCCTACCGGCGGACGAACCACGGAAACCTCCACGTCCGTGGCTACAAGGAGGAAGGCACGGTCACGACGCCGTTCGACATGGTCATGCGCAACGACCTCGACCGGTTCCACCTGGTGATGGACGTCATCGACCGGGTACCCGGGCTCGGTTCGCAGGCAGCCGCGCTGCGCCAGACGATGTTCGACGAACGGGTCCGAGCGAGGATCCACGTGCGCGAGGTCGGCGAAGACCCGCCGGCGATCCGCGACTGGACCTGGGGTCACTGAGGCGGAGGTCCCGATGCGCGTCCTCGCACTCAATGCCGGGTCGAGCTCACTCAAGGCGAGTGTCGTCGGGGGTGGTCGGGCCCTGGCCCGGAGCGCCGTCGGCTGGGGCACGGACGCCAGCCGGATCGAAGACCGTGGGCCGGGGATCGGGGCCGTCCTGTCCGACTTGGCGGGACAGGGCATCGACCCGGCCTCGATCGGGGCGGTCGGCCACCGGGTCGTCCATGGTGGGCCGACGCTCGTCGCCTCGACCCGGATCGACGACGCGGTCCTCGCGACGATCGACGGGCTCAGCGAGCTGGCGCCGCTCCATAACGTCGTCGCGATGGAGACGATCCGGGCGGCCCGCGTCACCTTGCCTGATCTGCCCCACGTAGCGTGCTTCGACACGGCGTTCCACGCGAGGCTGCCTGGGTCGGCGCGGCGCTACCCGGTCCCGACGTGCTGGGGCTCCGACTGGGGCGTCCGCCGCTACGGATTCCACGGGCTCAGCGTGGCCTGGGCCACGAGCCGGTCTGCCGAGCTCCTGGAGCGCCGAGAGGCGGATCTGGGGCTCATCGTCGCGCACCTCGGCAGCGGCTGCTCCGTCACCGCCGTCCAGGGCGGTCGGTCCGTCGCCACCTCGATGGGCCTGACCCCGCTCGAGGGACTCATGATGGGGACCCGGGCCGGCTCGATCGACCCCGGCATCCTCCTCTACCTGCTTCGGACGGGTCGGAGCTCGCTCGACGAGCTGGCGGAGGCGCTCGATCACGGGTCGGGGCTCCTGGCAGTGTCGGAGCGGACCTCGGACGTGCGCGATCTCGAGGCGGCTGCCGACGCTGGGGACGCCCGAGCCACCCTGGCGCTGGAGATGTTCGTCGAGCGGGCCGCTGCCGGCATCGCGGCGGCGGCCACCGCGCTCGATCGGCTCGACGCCGTCACCTTCACCGGTGGGATCGGCGAGCACGCCGGTCGGGTCCGGGCCTCCATCGTCGGGCACCTGAGGGTCCTCGGCCTGGCCGCGGTCAGCGACCTGGAGTCCGGCGAGGACCGGGTCCTCGCCGTCGACCGGGCCGCCGAGCGGCGGTCACCGACTCCGGGCACGATCGGGCCCGTGGCCCTCCGGGTCGAGGCCCGCGAGGATCTCGTCATCGCCCGGGAGGTCGAGGTCCTCGTCCCGGCGGACTGAACGCCCGGGCCAGGAGACCCACCCAGCCCGCTAGACTCGGGTCGTGACCGCCGGCAGACCCCTGGTACCGCTCCGGTGACCCAGCTCCAGGGTCGGCGTCCCGGTGACCGTCGCATCCGCATCGAGCGGGCCCGTCCGCAGGAGCACGTCGTCGCCGCGCCCAGGCGGGTCCGGCCGCCGCCACCTCCCGGCCTGATCCTCGTCGCCGGGTTCGCGATCGCGGTCGCGATCGGGACGATCCTCCTCTTGCCGCCGTACGCGTCGGCCTCGGGGGCGTGGACCGATCCGCTCACGGCCCTCTTCACGGCCACCTCCGCCGTCTGCGTGACCGGGCTCGTGGTCGTCGACACGGCCACCCATTGGAGCGCGCTCGGCCAGCTGATCATCCTGGTCCTCATCCAGGCCGGAGGCTTCGGGATCATGACCAGCTCGACGCTGCTGCTCTTCCTGCTGGTCCGGGGCCGGACCCGGCTCCGTGACCGGGTCCTGGTCCAGGAGTCGACCGGCACGCCACAGCTCGGCGACGTGGTCGCCGTCATCCGCAAGGTCGCCATCTTCACCCTCATCGCCGAGCTGGCGGGGGCGGCGATCCTGGCCGCCTCGTTCTTCGTCGGAGATGACACGAGCGGCCCGCTCGAAGCGACCTGGTGGGGCGTCTTCCATTCGATCTCGGCCTTCAACAACGCCGGGTTCGACCTCACCGGCGGGTTCCGTAGCCTGGCCCCGTTCGCCGACGACTGGGTCGTCCTGGGAGCCATCGGCTTCCTCATCGTCATCGGGGGCCTGGGCTTCGCCATCGTCGACGACGTCGTCTCGAAGCGCCGCTGGGACCGCCTCGGTCTCGAGGCGAAGGTCGTCCTCCTCACCAGCGCGCTGCTGCTCGTCGGCGGGGCGGTCGTGATCGCCGTCCTCGAGTGGGACAACCCGGCGACCCTCGGAGCCCAGGCCGAGCCGCAGCGGCTCCTCAACGCCACCTTCGAATCGATCTCCCTGCGGACCGCCGGCTTCAGCTCGATGAACGTGACCGCCTACGTGGACGGCACGCTCTTCATCGTGATGGCCCTCATGTTCATCGGCGGCGCGTCCGGCTCCACGGCCGGGGGCATCAAGGTGAGCACCTTCAGCACCCTGTTCATCGCCATCGCCTCGACCGCCCGTGGCCGAACGTCGGCCGAGGCCTTCGGTCGACGCATCAGCCAAACGGTCGTCTACCGCGCGCTCACGGTGGCCCTGCTCGCGGTCGCCTTCGTCTTCGTCGTCGGCCTCGTCCTGACGATCACGAGCGACCTGCGCTTCGTCGAGGTCCTCTTCGAGGCCGTCTCGGCGTTCGGCACGAACGGGACCACGACCGGCATCACCCGCCAGCTCGGCGAAGGAAGTCAGCTGGTCGTCATCGTGACCATGTTCATCGGCCGGCTGGGCCCCCTCACCCTGGTCCTGATCCTGGCCAGCCGGGCACGGCCATCCCGCTATCGCCCGGCCGTCGAGTCGATGCGGATCGGCTGAGACCCATGAACGACCCGACCCCCGCACCCAGGAGGCGTCATGAAGCTCCAGGTCATCGTCATCGGACTCGGCCGCTTCGGCTCCGCGGCCGCCCGCGAGCTCCATCGGCTGGGTCACGAGGTCCTCGCGATCGACCGCGACGAGGCGACCGTCAACGACATCGCCCGCGACGTCACCCACGCCGTCCAGCTCGATGCCAGCGACGAGGACGCCCTGGCGGCCGTGGGCGCCAAGGACTTCGGAGCGGCGATCGTGGCGATCGCGTCCTCGGCCGAGGCCAGCATCTTCGCGACCATGGCCCTCAAGAAGCTGGGGGTCCCGATCGTCGTGGCCAAGGCCGCCACGAACCTCCACGGCTCGATCCTCGAGCGGGTCGGGGCGGACAGGGTCGTCTATCCGGAGCAGGAGACGGGGGCACGGGTCGCCCACTCGTTCGCCATCCCCAACATCGTCGACTACCTCGACATCGCGCCCCAGTTCGGGATCGAGCGGATCCGGCCGCCGAAGAGCTTCATCGGCAGGAGCCTCCGCGAGATCGACCTCCAGGGCCGCCTCAAGCTGACCCCGATCGCTCTCCGCCGTGGCAACAACGTCATCGTCAACCCGCACCGCGACGAGCGGATCGGCGTAGGCGACGAGCTCGTCCTCATCGGCCGCGACGACCACCTGGAGCAGCTCGTCGAGTAGTGAGCCCGGGCACCGGCGCAACGATCTGCCGGGCAGCAGGCCCCTGGGCTTGGCCGGGCGCGCCCGGGCGGCCTAGGGCAGGCGCTCGACGACCAGCAGGAAGTCCACCCGCGGCGCCCACAGGACGTGGATGGTGACGTTCGGGACGATCGCGACCACCTCGCCCTTGAGGCCATTGAGGAAGCGTTCCAGGTTCGCCTGGTCCCGGGTCATCCGGATGTCGAAGCGGTGGACGCGGTAGCGCATCAGGGCACCTCCCTCCGTAGAGGCTAGGCACGGCGCGCGCCGCGGACCAGAGCCGAAGGGACGAACGACCGCGCTCGCGCGACGGGTCGACGTCGAGGACGATCACCGACCGGTCCGGCGGGATCGGCTTCGCCGGTGTCGCGCTTCGGGTCTGTCCGGCCGTCGAACTCGGGCCGCCGCCGCCGCACGGATGGGGCATCTGGCGGCGGCGCGTCCGCCGACGCCGCCCGGGTGCCGGGAGGCTGCTACTCGAGGTAGTCCTTGAGCTTTCGGCTGCGCGACGGGTGGCGGAGCTTGCGGAGCGCCTTGGCCTCGATCTGGCGGATCCGCTCGCGGGTGACGTTGAACTCGCGACCGACCTCCTCAAGGGTCCGGGCCCGGCCGTCCTCGAGCCCGAAGCGGAGCTGCAGCACTCGCCGCTCGCGACCGGTCAGCGAGTCCAGGACCGCCTCGACCTGCTCCTTGAGCAGCTGGTGCGAGGCCGCCTCGGCCGGGGCCAGCGCCCCGCGGTCCTCGATGAAGTCGCCCAGGTGGCTGTCCTCCTCCTCGCCGATCGGCGTCTCAAGGGAGACCGGCTCCTGGCTGACCTTGATGATCTCGCGGACCTTCTCGGGGGTGACCACGACCTCCTGGCCCCTGGACATCGCCTCGGCGATCTCCTCGACCGTCGGCTCGCGGCCCAGCTCCTGGAGGAGCTGGCGGCTGACCCGGATGAGGCGGTTGATCGTCTCGACCATGTGGACCGGGATGCGGATGGTCCGGGCCTGGTCGGCGATGGCCCGGGTGATGGCCTGCCGGATCCACCAGGTCGCGTAGGTCGAGAACTTGAAGCCCTTCTCGTAGTCGAACTTCTCGACCGCCCGGATGAGCCCGATGTTGCCTTCCTGGATGAGGTCGAGGAACGACATCCCCCGGCCGATGTACTTCTTGGCGATCGAGACCACCAGCCGAAGGTTGGCCGACGTCAGCTGCTCGCGCGCCTCGCGACCGATGCGGACGATCTCGCCCTTCCGGTGGGCGAGCTTCGTCGTCGGCGGTACGTCTGGGTCGTAGCCCATCTTGCGCAGGAGGTCCGACTCGTTGCCGGCCTCGATCCAACGCTGGAGGGCCGGGAAGGCGACGTCGTCGCGGGTCCAGTCGTAGATGGCCCGCAGGCCGACGTTGTCGCGAGCATCGAGGTCACCCGAGTGGACCGAGGCGTACGACCAGTCGAGCAGCTGGATGAACGAGTCCGGATCGAGCTTCTCGTTGTAGACGTGGAGGAGCTTGCGGGCCTCCTTGAGGAGCTCCTTGGTCTGGTCGTTCTCGGCGCTCTTGCCGGCCCGGATGAGGTGGAAGTCGGGTGACGACACGAGCAGGTCGGCGTTGACGCCATCGGAGATGCCGGCCCGGACCAGGCGGTGGGCCTCCTCGCCGAAGGGCAGCTGGTGCTGGGGCTTGGCGCTCCGCGTCTTGCGCTCGGTGTCGTGGAGGGTCCACTCGTGGAGGCTGACGAGGGCCTTCCAGGGCTCCTCGGCCATCTGCTCGCCGAGCTCGATCGACTTGGCGAGGACGACCTCCTCCTCGGCGGTCAGCAGGGCGACCTTGCCGATCTCCTTGAGGTACATCCGGACCGGGTCGTCGATCCCGATCATGTCCGCCGAGAGGGCGTCGAGCTCCTCCTTGGTCGGCTCCTCGACCTCCGTCGGACTGAGCTTGGCCGGGGCATCCTCGGTCGTGTCGGCGCCGACCCGCTCGGGGACGACCTCGGCATCCGCCTCGGCCTGGTCGTCCAGCCGGGCGTCGATGGCGTCCATGTCGGGGCCGTCGGTCGACTCCTCCTCGGCCTCCTCGTCGGCGACCCGGCTCCGGACGCCGGCGAGCTTGGCCTCCTCGAGCTCGGCCTTGCCCCGTCGCGGACGTGTCAGGACGGCCTCGACGAGCTGCTGATCGAGGGGATCGGTCATCGGGTCACCTCCTGGTGGCGGGGCTGGGGATCGAGCTGGGGTCGATCGGTCATGGCTTGGCTCCGGTCGCGGATGGGGTCTGGACTGCCGGTCGGGCGCCTCGCCCTCGGGCGAGCAGGCGGACCTGGTCGCGCCGGCGGTCGAGCGAGCGGCGCTCGGAATCGATCTCGCGAGCGGCGCTCAGCAGCTCGCGGATGGCGGCGGTGTCGCCGCGGGCTTCGGCCTCGGCCTGGGCCGCGGAGTTGAAGGCGGCGCGCTCCTCGAGCCGCTCCGCCTCGAGGGTCAGCAGGCAGGATTCGACCGCGTAGTGCTGGCGATCGACCGTCAGGGCCGCAGGGTCGGGGCCCTGGCGGGCGTACAGCCCGATGGCCAGCGCGCGTGTCTCGTCGTCGAGGCTCTCGAGCAGCTTGGTCCGGTCGAACATGCCCGGCACGCCATGATCGTCGGGAGCCCGCATCAGGACGACAGCCCGGAGCAGCTCCCGCGCCAGCGTGGAGGGCAGCTGGTCCGGCGAGATGGAGTCGGCGACCTGGATCTGCAGCGACGGAACGAGGAGGACGAGGCGCAGGAGCTCGGCCTCGACCGGGCTGACGGCCCTGACGACCTCCTCGGGACTGACCTGCTCGCGGGCCGCCCGGACCGCCTCGAGCGACAGGCGCGTCCCGACATGATCGCCCTCCCCTGCCCCGCCGGGCCGGGCCGCTCCCAGGGGCGACGGCTTGGCGTGGAGCACCTCCAGGAGGGTCCGCTCCTCGAGTCCGGAGCGGCGAGCCAGGATCTGGACGTACGAATCCCGGACGACCGGATCGGCGACGCGCCGGAGCGTCGGCATGACGCCGTCCACCAGGCGCTTGCGGCCCTCGGGCTTGCTGACGTCGACCCGCGCCGCGTGGTAGTCGATGAGGTAGGTCAGGATCGGGTCGGGGGCCTCGGTGGCGGTCCGCCAGGTCTCCGGTGTCTCGCGGATGACCTCGTCGGGATCCTTGCCCTCGGGGAGGCGGACCACGCCGACGTCGGTCAGGCCCACGGAGCCGTCACCGGCCTGGACCTCGGAGATGAGCGCGTTGAGCTCGGTCACCCCGAACGTGCCGGCCGACTGGCCGGCCGGGTCCACGTCGTAGGCGAGGGCGATCCGCTTGGCGTAGCGGGTCAGCAGGGCGACCTGGCCGGGGGTCAGGGCGGTCCCCAGGGACGCGACGACGTTGGCGAAGCCGGCCTGGTGGGCCATCAGGGCGTCGGTGTACCCCTCGACGAGGACCGCCTGGCCGGACTTGCGCATGGCGCTCTTGGCCCGATCGACCAGGTAGAGGGTCCGGCTCTTGTCGAAGAGCGGCGTCGACGGTGAGTTGAGGTACTTGGGGCCCGGATCACGGCCTTCAGGCACGGCCGTCTCCAGGATCCGGCCGCCCATGCCGGTCGCGCCGCCGCTGGCATCGCGGATCGGGAAGATGAGGCGCGACCGGAAGCGGTCGTAGACGCCGCGACCGCTGCTTCGAGGCATCGCCAGACCCACCTCGACCAGCTCGGGGCCGGCGATCTGGCGACGAGACGCCAGCTGGCGGACGAGGTTGTCCCAGCCGCCGGGCGCCCAGCCGAGCTGGAAGCGCTCGATCGTCTCGTCGGTGAAGCCTCGACCCCTGAGGTAGTCCAGGGCGGGCTGGCCGGTCTTCGAGGCAGTCAGGACCGTGTGGTAGAAGGCGATCGCCGTCTCCATGACCTCGCGGAGGCGGGATCGGCGAGCGTCCTCCTGGCGGGTCCGCTCGTCAAGCTCGACACCGGCCCGTGCAGCCAGCTGGCGAAGCGCATCCGGGAACGACAGCCCGTCGCGCTCCATGACGAAGCTGAAGACGTCGCCGCCCTTGCCGCAGCCGAAGCATTTGTAGGTCTCGCGGCCGGGCGTGACGATGAAGCTCGGCGTCTTCTCCGAGTGGAACGGACAGAGACCCTTGAAGGTGGTCCCCGCCTTCTTGAGCTGGACCGTCTCGCCGACGACGTCGACGATGCTGAGCCGGCTCTTGATCTCGGCAGTGACGCCGACCGTCAACCGGACCTCCTGCGGGGCTCGTCTCGCGGCGAGTCTCTCGCTCGCCCGACCCTGGCGGACATGACATCGGGCCTGTCAAGTCTTGACAGGCCTCCGCGGGTACCGATTGTGGGCCTGGGACCCCTGGCTGTCAAGACCCTTGTCAATACTCCATGGGGGTATCTTGATTGGACCCGGCGCCGAGCGGATCTCGACGCGCTAGACTCCCGCCGTGACGACCGAGACCGGCCACCTCGCCGCGGCGGTCGAGCCCCGGCGGGGCTCGCGCTCACGCGCGCGCGACCTGCTTCGTCTCACCGGCCAGCTCGGACACGTGCTGACCCAGGCGATCGCCGACCGTCTGGACGATCGTCGCCTGGTCTCGAACGAGACCGTTCTGCTGGTCAGCGCGCTCGCCGCGCGTGGCCCGCTCCGGCCTCGCGATCTCCTGCCGGTGACGGGGGTGACGAGCGGCGGTATGACGAGGCAGCTCGATCGCCTTGAGAGACTCGGGCTCATCGAGCGCTCGTTCGGAGCTGTTCCCGGCGACCGACGGGCCAGCCGTGTCGCCCTCACGGATGCCGGTCGACGAGCGGCCGAGTCGATGGGGGCCGCCATCGATGACGAGACCGACCGTCTGCGGGACTTCGTGCACGAGGCGACGGATCTGCTCGGAGCGGAGACCACGAACGCGGCCCCGCTCGAGCCCTCGGTCGTCCGGCGTCCGCCGGGGCTGGCTGCGGCCTCGACGGACGGATCGATGCGGCTCCTGCTCCTCCTCGGGACGTTCGGGACCGAGGTCCGTCAGGCCGTGCTGCAGGCCGGCGCCGACGACGACCTCGTCCGCAACCTGCCGATGGTGGTGCTCTGCGAGCTCGACGAGCGGGGGTCGGCTCGCCCGGCCGACCTGATGCGTGCCTCCGGTCTCTCGAGCGGGGGGATGACCAAGCTGCTCGATCGCCTCGAGGAGCGCGGCCTCGTCGCGCGGCAGCACGGCACGGTCGATCGGGACCGGCGAGCTACCGTCGTCTCGATCACCCCCGACGGGGTGGGCCTCGTCGATCGCTTCGCCGAGAGCCTCTCTGACCGACGGGCGATCCTGCTGGGACTGGTGCACGAGGTGCGATCGGACCTGGAAGTCGGGCCCTAGGCCAGGGCGAGCCCGGCGGCCGCAGGTCAGGGTGGCCGGGCGCCGAGCCGTCTACCAGGTGCGGATCCGGTCCGGGCGGATCCGGATCGGGACCGAGAAGTCGTCGGCGGTCGTGCGCTCGTCCATCTGCCAGTGGGCCAGGGGCTCGCGGTACTTGGCCCGGTAGGCCGGATGGACGTCGGAGCGGGCCTCGTCGGGGACCGCCCGGGCGGTCCCTTCGATGACCCCGACCTGGTCGCCGTAGGCATCGCAGTTGAGGTGGAACGAGACCGCCCGGTTCAGGGCGATGTTGCGGACCTTGGGCGTGCCGGGCTTGCTGTAGAAGAGGATCCCCTCGCCATCCCAGAGGAACGAGATGACGGCGGTCTGCGGACGTCCATCGGGAGCGACCGTGGTCAGCCAGCCGACGATGTCACGGGTGAGGTGCTCCCGGAGGTGCGCCGCGTCGTCGGCCAGCAGCGCGTCGCGGACCCGCTGGGGCAGGTCCTCGCTCGCCGTGAAGGCGTCCTCCGCGTCGGCCGCCGGGCGTTCGGTCGTGTCCATGGCTCCATGGTGGCGGGCGGCGGGCGAGCGGGTCCAGTGTCCGCGGTCACGAAGCCCCCGCATCGCGGGATCGCCGATCAGCCGGGCGCCACCCCGACCTCGATCCGACCGTTCCAGAGCTGGTAGTGGGACCGGTAGGTGGTCGAACGCCTCGGCGACCACGGCGGCGGCAGCGGCGCGGTCGAGCCCCGAGAGGTCGACGCCCGCGACCCGGACGCCGGGCACAGCCCGCCCGTCGTACCGGTGGTCACAGACGAGGAGCGCGGCGTCACCGAGGTACAAGTGGTGACGCGGAACCGCCGTCCCGTGTGCCATCGCGCCGACGCCCGGAGCGATGGGACGCCACAGCGACCCGCCGGGAGACCGGCGGGTCGCTGTGGCGGCGGATCAGGCTCGCTGCTGCGAGCCGGTCGGGCTACTCGCTGACGGGGGCGTGGTCGGGGTCGGGCGCCGGCTCGAGCGAGCCGGGCTTGAAGTTGCCCTTGCCCTTGACGCCATTGACGTCGGAGGTGTTCTGAGCGTACTGGAGCGTCGCGTAGGCGACGGCGTCCGAGTTCACCTCGAACGCAGAGAGGTTGATGTTGTCGTAGGTGTCGCAGGCCAGGTGGTAGCAGGGGTCGTACTGCTGGCCGGCGGTGCCGCCCCAGAGCGCGGCCTCCTCGGCCGTCTTGATCCCCTCGGCGCCGGTGAACAGGCCGCCCGCGGGGATGCCGGCCGCGATGAACGGGCCGTAGTCGGAGCGGCCGCTGAAATCGGTGCCCTTGAAGGGGATCCCGCGCTCGCCGTAGAAGCGCTCGAAGGTCTTCTCGATCTGAGCGGAGCCCTCGGGTCCCGCGCCAGCGCCGACGCCGTCGCTGTCGTCGCCGTCGTAGACGAAGAAGACGTGGTTCGGCGAGCCGATCATGTCGAAGTTGAGGTAGAGGGCGATCCGGTCGAGCTCATCCTGCGACAGCTCGTTGACGTAGTAGGTCGACCCCACGAGGCCCGACTCCTCGGCGCCCCAGAGGGCGAACCGGACCTTGTTCCGGGGATTGACCTTGCCCATCTGCTGGGCGACCTCGAGGATCGCCGCCGAGCCCGAGCCATTGTCCTGGATGCCCGGTCCGGCATTCACGGAATCGAGGTGGGCGCCGACCACGACGACGTTGTCCGAATCACCGCCGGGCGTCTCGGCGAGGACGTTGGAGGTCGTGGCGATGCCGCGGAAGGTATCGGTCTTGAGGTGCATGACGAGGCCCGGCGTCGCCGCCAGCTGCTGGCCGACTGCCTGGGTCACCGAGGTGACCGGGATGTCGAGCGTGAAGGCGTTGCCCAGGGTGCCGTTCAGGACGCCGGCGGTGTTGTTGTAGATGACCACGCCCGTGGCGCCGGCGTTGTAGGCGTTCGTCGCCTTGATGGCGAAGGTGCAGGCGCCCCGGCTGATGAGGGCGATGTGCCCGGCCGGGAAGCCGGCGAAGTCGGCCGCGTTGCAGCCGGTGATGGCGTTCGTCGTGCTCACGGGCGACGTGACGTCACCGCTACCTGAGTACGACATGATGTTGTTCACGATCGGGCCTGCGGGCGGCGGCGCGACCTGCTCCAGGATCGACGGGCTCAGCGAGATGAACGTCTGGAACTGGAACTCCTGCACCGTGACGTCGTAGCCGGCGGCCGCGAACACGTCCGCCGCGTAGTCGACCGAGGCGTCGTAGCCGGGAGTGCCGGACGTGCGGATCCCGTTGTTGGCGTCGGCGATCGCCTGGAGCGCCGCCTGGTGCTCCCGGACGCCGTCGACCGTCACGCACTCGAGGAGCTTCTTGTGGTTGTCGTTGGTCCGCGAGTCGCAGCTCACTTGCGACGGCGAGGCCGCCAGCACCGGGACTGCGATCACCGCGGGCGCGGCCATGAGCACGGCCATCAGGATGCCGATCCGGCCGATCCTCCGGCCGGTGGGACGACTGGACATCGAGCGTCTTCCTCCCTGCGCGTCCTGACATCACGCCGGCAACGGACGCTGACCTGCCGGCACGGTCCCCGAGGCGCGAAGTATGGGCATCGGCACGGCGACCTGCTCGGCGCCCGGGCGACCCGCGCGGCGGGCGATCGGCGGGGGCTCGCGACCGGGCTCAGGCGACGTCGCGGCGGATGGTGAGCGCGGCCAGGCCGGCGAAGAGCGCCGCGATCCCGACCAGGACGACGAGATCGAGCTGGAGCGCGGGCGTGGCGAGGTCGGCGCCGGCCACGAAGACGCGTCGGAGGCCGTCCACGGCGTAGGTCATCGGCATGACCGCGGTGAAGGGTCGGAGGATCTCGGGCAGCGTGCTGACCGGGAAGAGGACGCCCGAGAGCAGGAACTGGGGAACGATGATGAGGGGGATGAACTGGACGACCTGGAGCTCGGTCCGGGCGAACGTCGAGAGGAGGATCCCGAGGCTGACGGCGCCGGCGGCGGTGAGCAGGACGACGAGGTACGCGAGGAGCGGGCTCCCGGCCGTGGGGATCCCGAGGCCGACCGAGAATGCCGGCAGCGGCCCGAGCTCGGGCACCTGGAGGTCGCCGAGCGCCCAGAGCATCAGCACCGCGACCTGGATCGCAGCGAACAGACCGAACCCGAGGGTGTAGCCCACGACGACTTCGGTCCGCCGGACGGGTGTGGCCATGAGCCGCTCCAGCGTCCCACCGGTGCGCTCCCGGAGGAAGCTGACGCCGGTCAGGATGTAGACGAAGAAGTAGGCGAAGAAGCCGACGATGGCCGGGGCGAAGGCCGCGATGGGGTCGTCGCTGGGGGCGCCGTAGAGCGTGTCGTGGACGACCGTCGGCAGGGCCAGGCCAAGGGCTCCGGTGGCCGCCCCGACGACGGCCTGCCGGACGATCCCGACCTGGCTGGCCTCGGCCGTGGGCTCCAGGCCGTTGGTGATCACGACGATCGTCGCCGGAGTGCCGGTCCCTACCTCCGGGGGCAGGACGAGCGCGATCGACGCGCTGCCTTCCTCCAGCATCGCCCGGGCCGTCGCCTCGTCGGCGACCTCGGTCAGGGTCCCGCCGGTCGCCTCGAGCTCCGGCGCGATCGCGGCCACGATCCGGGAGCCGATGTTGCCCGCCTCGTTGACGACGGCCGCGTCCACCTGTGGCGCCTCGCCCTCCCGGACGATGAAGGTGATGAGGCCGGTCATCAGCACCGGGGCGACGAACAGCAGGGCCAGCGACGGACGGTCGCGCCGGATCTCCTCGACCACCCGCCGGAACAGGGCCAGAGTGCGGCGCAGGTTCATCGGGGCACCTCCGCGTCGCCGCCGAAGCGCAGGAAGGCCTGCTCGAGGTCGGTCGTCCCGGCAGTCGAACGCAGCTCCGAGCCGCTGCCCCGGGCGATCACCCGGCCCGCCCGCACGAAGAGGAGCTCGTCGCAGCGGTCAGCCTCGTCCATCACGTGGCTGGAGACGACGATGGTCGTCCCAGAGTCGGCCAGCGCCCGGAAGTGGGTCCAGAACTGCACCCGGAGGAGTGGGTCGATCCCGACGGTCGGCTCGTCCAGGAAGAGGACCGGCGGCTGGTGGACGAGGGCGCAGGCCAGCGACAGCCGTCGGCGCTGCCCACCCGAGAGGGTCCCGGTGACGGCCGAGCGGCGATCCCCGAGCTCGACCAGGGCGAGGGACGCGTCGATCGCCTCCGAGTCGCGGACCCCGTAGGCGGAGGCGAAGAAGCGGACGTTCTCGCCGACCGAGAGAGCCGGGTAGACACCGTCGCTCTGGGTCATGTAGCCGATCCGTCCCAGGATCTCCCGAGAAGGCATTCGCACGCCCAGGACTTCTGCGCTGCCGTCGGTCGGTCGGGCCAGGCCCATGAGGAGGCGGATGAGGGTCGTCTTGCCGGAGCCGTTCGGGCCGAGCAGTCCATAGATCCGTCCCGGCGCGAGGTCGAAGCTGACGCCGTCGACCGCCCGGATCGACCCGAAGACCTTGACCAGCCCGGACGCCCGGATGGCCGGGGCGCCGGCCGCGGCGGGGGCGACGTCGGCCACGTCCAGGGTGGTCGGAGTGATGTCGGTCATCTCGCCGCACCTCGGTCTCGATCGACCCGCGGGGTCGAGCGCCGGGCCCTTCGGTTCACGGTGCGATGCTATACCTCGGTGGGCGCCCCGCGAGCCTGGGTCCCGGCTGGGTCGACGGCCGTCACGCCACTCCGGTGAGATCGGCGAGCATCCGCATGTCGGGGACCGTCAGGTCGGGAGCTGCGGCGGCCGGCGGCGTGGCGCCGCTCCCCGGTCGCCCCTGGCGGCGGTCGACCCAGACGGTGGCGAGACCCAGCTCCTTCGCCGGCACATGGTCGTGGTAGAGGCTCTGGGCGACGTGGAGGATCCGTCCGGTGGGGACGCCGATCCGCTCGAAGGCCAGCTCGAAGTTCCGTCGGTCCGGCTTGTAGCTGCCGGCCTGCTGGGCCGTGACGACCCAGGTGAACGGCGAGCCGAGGCGGCGAGCCGATCCCACGAACAGGTCGTCGTCGCAGTTGGTGATGACACCCAGGCGGTAGCGCTCAGCGAGCCGGGCCAGCGCCCGGGCCGAATCGGGGAAGGCCGGCCAGTCGACCACGGAGCCCGCGAACGCGTCAAGCGCCTCCGGCGAGGGCCGGGCGCCGAGCTCGTCGGCGATCCCTGCCAGCGTCCGCCGCAGGACCTCGCGGTAGGACAGGTACGGACCCGCCTCGAGGGCCGCCTCGTGGCGACCGAAGCGTGCGAGGAGCTCGTCGTCCGAGGCCCCCTCGGCGGCGCGCCGCCCGAGAGCCGCGTGGAGGGCGGTCACGATGCCGGTCTCCCAGTCGATCAGCGTCCCGTAGCAATCGAAGGTCAGCACCTCGAACCGGCCGAGGTCGAGTGACGTCATGGGCCCTCGCGGCGAGAGGATCCGCCGGCACGATCCCGAGCCGGTCCGGATGTCCGTCCGAGCGTACACGGCCCAGGCCTGGCGGCCCAGGTGTGCGGCGCAGGAGCCGTCAGCCGCCGGCCGACCCGGTGAAGGCCTCGGGGGCGCCCTCGACGACGCGCAACGAGGCCGAGTACATCCCCATCGAGCAGGTGTAGTCGACGCGCCCGGGGCCCAGGGCCGGCAGCTCGATGACGTTCTCGCCCTCCTGCAGGAGGATCTGGAGGCCGAGCGCGGGTGCCTGCATGAAGATCGCGCAGGAGCCGCCCTCCAGCGACTCGACGATCCAGCGGGTCGGGACGCCAGCGTAGAGCGATGCCTCGACCGGTTCGTAGCCGTTCGCGACCTGGAAGGTCCTCAGGACCTGGACGCCGTCCTCGAACGTGACGTCGGGTGCCGGGCCGGCCACGGTCGGGCCGCCGAGGTCCGGCGAGACGCCGAGCAGCCGAAGACCGGCGGCACCGTTGAGGAGGGCGAAGCCGATCACCACGACGCCAACGACCCGGAGGGCAGTCGGGCGGACGTTGGGCGGGATGATCGCCGGCAGACCGCCCAGGGCGAGGAGTCCCGGGGCCGTCCCGAGCGCGAAGACACCGAGGATCGCCCCAGCGATGGCGGGCGACCCGGTCGAGAGTGCGTACACCTGGACGGCCTGGGTGAAGCCGCAGGGCAGGAAGAACGAGGCGACGCCCAGGGCGGCGGCCCGGGTATCCGAGTAGGTCGCCGCGGAGCCCTCGTGGACGCCGATGGCCCGCGCCAGGCCCGACGGCAGGGTCGGCGACCATGCGGCGACCTTCGGCGACAGCCCGGTGAGTCGGGCGCCCAGCAGGGTCATGACCACCGCGACGGCGATCATCAGGACGGCCGTGAGCATCGGCGGCATCGTGACCGACGCCCCGATGGCGCCGAGCCCCATGCCGAGCAGGGTGAAGCCGACGACCCGGCTGGTCACGAAGACCGCGCTGGGTCGGAGCCGGGCGATAACGCCGGCATCGGACGACGGGTCGCGCCGCGCTTCATAGGCCGCAGACAGGGCCAGGACGAGCCCGCCCGTGAGGGCGAGGCATGTCGACACCCCGGCGGCGAGGCCCAGGAGGAGGGCGACGACGAGGCCGCCCGAGCGGATGTCACCCGCACCGGCGCCGAGCTCCGTCAGACCGGTCGTCGAGACGAGGACCGCGACGCCGGCGAGGCCCAGGGCGGCCGCACCGACGGTCGCCCACGCGCGGCGGTCCCTGGACATCCAGGGGGTCGTCCCCACGCTGTAGCCGGCCGCCTCGATGGCCGCGGCGATCTCCTGGTCCGACACCGGCGCGGCGACCTGGACGATGACCTGGCCGCGGGTCGCCGAGGCGGCGGCGCGCTTGACGGCGGGGATCGCCCGGAGGTTGCGCTCGATGCGGCGCTCGCACGAACGGCAGGTCATCCCGGCCACCGGGACGACGAACGTCTCGGCAGGGCTCGCGGGGGACGACCGGCGGGACGCTGGCATGGCCGGAGCGTGCCCGGACGACGAGCTCGCCGTCAAGAGCCGGGGGAGTCCGGACGGCCCCTATCTCCCGGGCCGGAAGGCACGGAAGAGGCCGGAGGCGGCGAGGCCGGTCCAGAGGACGAGGCCGATCGCGACGATCGCGGTCAGGACCGGGGCGAGGTCCGCCTGCCACGCCCAGAGCCCGACCCCGATCGGGAGGACCAGGATCCAGGCCAGGATCGCCGGCAGGATCGGCAGGCCCGTCAGCCACGCCCATGCCTCCGTGACGATGCCGGGGTCCACCAGCAGGGCGTAGGCGGCGCCGACCCACAGCACGACGAAGACGGCGGTCGCGTAGGCGACCAGAGCGATCTCGATGACCTTCGCCGGGCTCGGCATGGATCCTCCGAGGCACGGTCGGCCGGGCTCACGCGGACCGATCCGAGCCGACCCTGGGCCATCGCCGGGGACCCGTGGTAGGGCCGCAGCGCCCCCCGACGACGTGCCGACCGGCCGCGCCAGCAGCACCCGCGCCCGCCTCGGGCGACTCCGGCCGGCCATCGGGTCGACCAGGACCTCCTGACGGATGGACGGACGTACCGGCTCGCGAGCGAGGCGCCCGTCAGGGTCACGATGGCGACGACCTGGCCCAGGTCCCAGGAGACTCTGCCGATCGTCCGTCAGATTGACCGGCGCCGGACCCGAGCCTATCCTCGATAATCGATGATGCCCACCCGAGCGCTCCCTCCCCTGGCATCCCGGGAGCGCCTGTCCCTTGCGGCGGGCCGCGATCACTGAAGGGAGCACGATGAGCCAGCTCGACATGTTCAGCCTGGAGGGGCGCGTCGCCCTGGTCCCCGGAGGTGGCGGCGCGATCGGCTCGGCGATGGCGGCCGCGATGGCCGGAGCCGGGGCCCGGGTCGCGGTGGTCGACGTCACCCAGGAGCGGGCCGACGAGGCGGCCGAGCTGGTCTCGAGGGCCGGGTCGGAGGCGCTCGCCCTGTCCGGGGACATGACCCAGGAGGCCGAGTGCGAGCGGATCGTCGCCGCGACGGTCGAGCGCTTCGGGCGGGTCGACATCATCTTCAACGCCGTCGGAGGCGGGGCCGGCAAGGTCCTCTTCGATGCCCAGGACTACCCCCGCGACGCCTGGGACTGGATCATGGAGCTCAACGTCCGGAGCACCCTGCTGGCGACCCAGGCCGCCGTCCGCCAGATGATCGCCCAGGGCCACGGCGGCAGGGTCATCAACATCTCCTCGGTCCGGGCGTCGCTGGGCATCAACGCCGGCTACTCGGCGTACGTCGCCGCCAAGGGTGCGATCAGCTCGCTGACCCGCCAGTGGGCGACCGAGTGGGCCAAGCACGGGATCAACGTCAACGCGATCGCCCCGACCTTCGTGGACACGCCGCAGGTCGCGATGCTCCTCGACGACCCCGACTTCAAGGCCAGCATCGTCAGCCGCATCCCGCTGGGTCGGGTCGGCGGGACGCAGGACCTGGCCGGCGCGGTCCTCTTCTTCGCCTCCGATGCCTCGTCCTTCGTGACCGGGCAGATCCTAGGCGTCGACGGCGGGCTGACAGCGACCCAGTAGCAAGGAGGCTCTCGTGACGACCGAAGCCCTCACCTCGCGGACCGGCTCCATCGCCATGGAGCCGGTGACGCCCAACGTGTTCACGACCACGAAGCTGCGGGGCTGCAACCCGAGCTTCGTGACCACGGCCGACGGCGTCGTCGTCGTCGACACGCCGCAGCTGCCCACCAAGGCGGTGGCGATGCGACGCGAGGCGGAGTCCCACGGCCCGATCCGCTACATCGTCAACACCGAGCACCACGTCGACCACATCTTCGGCAACTGGTTCTTCCGGGGTGCCGGCACGGTGGTCAACCACCGTGCGCTGTACGAGCGGTTCATGGTCGTCTTCCCCGAGCTCGATCCCTTCGCCTACGCGTACCAGTCGATCCCCGGGGACGATCCCATGGGGACGGACCTCGACGACCCGGAGGGCGTCGCGCTCTGGCCCGATCGCGAGGAGTACTACCGCGACCCCAATGCCGGTCGGATCGTCTTCACCGGCGACCTGACGCTTCGGGTCGGGGACCACACGTTCGACCTCCTCCACACGCCCGGCCACACCCCCGGGCAGCTGGCCGTCCACGTGCCCGAGGAGCGGGTCGTCTTCACCGGCGACACCATCTTCTCGGGCTGCCAGACCTGGCTCATGACCTCCGACGTCGACCAGTGGCTGGCCG
Organism: uncultured Chloroflexia bacterium; assembly: GCA_963707215.1. Classification (GTDB taxonomy): domain Bacteria; phylum Chloroflexota; class Limnocylindria; order Limnocylindrales; family CSP1-4; genus DATHYZ01. The sequence goes on from CAVPPB010000001.1 coordinate 282,233, forward strand.
CCCTCGACCGGATCGCGACCCTGGACGTGGACTGGATCGTCCCGGGCCACGGCCCGGTCGTCGGCAAGGACTACCTCGACGTCCAGCGAGCCCACTTGCTGGCCTGGAAGTCGGCGGTCGCGACGGCCATCGCCAAGGGCTGGACTCGCGACGAGACCATCGCCCGGGTCGACTTCAAGGACGAGTTCGGCCCGGTCGACATCGGTCAGGGCTACATGCTCGACTACATCCAGTCCCGGAACGCTGCGGCCCTCTACGACAAGCTGACCGGGAGCACGCCCCAGCTCACCGCTCCCGACGGCACGCCGGCGACCGCCAGCAGCGCCAGCTGACCCGGGCCCGGCCGTCGGCCGGGCCGACCTCGCCGCTCAGCCAGGAGGCTCCGCCATGTCCGCCGAGTCAACCACCGGGTCCACAGCGACGGCTCCGTCCCTGCCGGCCACCATGTCGGCGCTCGTCGTCATCGAGCCGGGCCGCGTCGAGATCCGGGAGGTGCCGGTGCCCCAACCCGGCCCGAACGAGGTCCTGGCCCGGGTCCGGGCGGTCTCGATCTGCGGCACCGACGCCCACCTCATCCGGGGTGACTATCCCGGCTTCTGGCCGCCGGGCTTCCCGTTCATCCCCGGACACGAGTGGGCCGGCGAGATCGTCGCCCTGGGGCCGGGCGCGGAGCGGTTCGGCTGGCGGCACGGCGACCGCGTCGCCGGCACCTCACACGACGCCTGCGGCGTCTGCCGCGAGTGCGTGGAGGGACGCTACAACCTCTGCGAGAACTACGGCCGGGAGGGGCTGCACCGCCAGTACGGCCACAACGTCCAGGGTGCCGACGCCACCTACGTCGTCCATGGCGTGAAGTGCATCTTCCCGCTGCCCGACGGCCTCTCGTTCGAGGAAGGGGCGCTCATCGACCCGGCCTCGATCGCCCTCCACGTCGCCAACCGCGGTGAGGTCTCGCCGGGCGACACCGTCGTCATCACCGGCGCCGGGGCCATCGGCCTCCTCGGCGGCGACGCCGCCCGGATCCGCGGCGCCGGTCGGGTGATCATCGTCGGCCGGGGGCAGCGACTCGCCAAGGCGACCGAGATGGGGTTCGAGACGGTGGACTCGTCAGCCGGCGACCCCGTGGCAGCCGTCCGGGCGATGACCGACGGCCTGGGAGCCGACGTCGCGCTGGAGTGCGCCGGGGTGCCCGAGACCGTCGAGTGGGCCCTCGAGATGCTCCGCCGGGGCGGCCGCTGCGCCGCCGTCGGCATCCCCACCGTCGGCGTCGAGATCGGGATGCAGAAGCTGGTCCTCGACGAGCTCGAGCTCGTCGGCTCGCGGGCCTCGGCCGGCGAGATGCGCCGGGTCATGCCCCACGTCGAGCAGGGTCGGATGCGGGTCCGCGAGCTCATCACCCACCACTTCCCGCTGGCGGACTACGAGCAGGCCCTGGCCACCTTCAACGACCGCTCGAGCGGCGCGATCAAGATCGTCGTCCAGCCCTGAGGATCGGCCGGGCGGTCGCCCCATGGCGGGCCCAGGTCGATCGCGCCGTCGCCCGCCCGCACGACCCGGTCAGACGACCTCGGCAACCCCGAGGGAGTAGCCGCCGTCGACGTCGATGACCGCGCCCGTCACCCAGCGACCCCCGGGCCCCGCCAGCCAGGCCACGGCCTCGGCCACGTCGCGGCCCTCCCCGACGGCCGAGAGGGCCTGCTTCCCGAAGGTCAGGCCGGCCTCGAAGCGTGATCGTTCCGCCTCCTCGCTCAGGCCGCGCAGCTCGGACGGGATGATGCCCGGGCGGATGACGTTGACACGGATCCCCTCGCGGCCCAGGTCGAGGGCGAGCGCCCGGGTCATCGCCTCGACCGCGCCCTTGCTGGCGACGTAGCCGAAGCGTCCCCGGGGCGGCCGGTCGACGGCCGTCGAGCCGAGGTTGACGACCATGCCCCGACTCCGACGAAGCTCCGCCAGCGCCGCGCGGGTGCAGAGGAAGACGCTCATCACGTTCGCCCGGAGCATCCCCTCGAGATCGGCCTCCGCGAGGGCGTCGATGGGTCCCTGGACCTCGCTCCCGGCATCGTTGACGAGGACGTCAACTCCACCGAACGACTCCACTGCGGCGGCCACCATCGAGCGGGCGTCTGCGTCGCGGGTCACGTCGGCCACGTGGATGGCGACCCTGCCGGGGGCGTCAGCGAGCTCCTCTGCGAGCCGCTCGAGGCGGTCGGCCCGCCGGGCCGCACCAAGGACGTCGGCGCCCTGCCGGGCAAGGTTTCGGACGATATGGGCACCCAGACCGCTCGAGGCTCCGGTGACGATGATCCGACGGCCCTCGAGCGACATCTCCCCCTCCACTTCCCTTACGTCCCCGGCCATGGGGCAGCGTCCTGTCTCAGGCTCGTCCCGCGGCGACCTCGTCAGCTCTGCTCCGCCCGGCGAGCAGGATCAGGTCCTCGTGGAGCTCGAACCAGACGCCGTGGTAGCTGTCGACCCGGGGTGAGGCGACGTAGCGGCCGTCCCCGCCCACGGCCTGGGCCGCGGCGTGGTCGAGGCGCGCCCGATAGGCGGCCAGCCTTGGCAGGCCGGGGACGAGCGATGCCAGCCAGGCGCCGGCATCAGCGTGGAGGCCGGCCAGCCGGTCCAGCACCCCGGCGTCGTACTCGGCGTCGCTGTGGTCGTTGATGGCCTGCTCCCCGTCCACCTCGCGCATCTGCCAGGCGGTCACGGTGTCCTTCATCCGGGCATCGAGGTCGAGGAAGGCGTCGAGCGCGGTCTCGGCCCGCTCCGGGCCCCAGGCCTCGCGGTCGGCGGCGATCCGCTCGGCGCCGAGGGCCTTGCCGTCGGCGGTCAGCCGGAACATCCCACCGGCCAGCTCGGCCAGGCCGTCGGCCACGAGTCGGTCCAACAGTGCGGTCAGGTCGTCCGGGGTCGAGACGAGCGCCTGGGCCATCCCCTCGGGTGTCGCGTAGCCCTTGATGAGCAGCCCCCGGACCACGTCGTCGACGGTCGCCCGGACCGCCTCGAGCGTCGACGTGTCGGCCACGGAGTCCGCTCCGGCACCCGCGCCCGGCGGCTCGAGCTCGATGCCGAGCTCGCTGGCCCAGCCTCGCAACACCGCCGCCTCGGGAACGATCGTGACGACTCCCGCGACGGCACCGCGGAAGACCTCGCCCGTGCCGCCGTCGATGGTGATCGTCTCACCGGCTTCCAGCGTCAGGTCGCCGATCGAGATCCGGCCCTCCCCCACCAGCAGGGCCGCGGCGCCGACGACGGCCGGGATGCCCCAGCCGCGGGCGACAACGGCGGCGTGGCTCGCCAGCCCGCCGGTCGCCGTCAGGATGCCGGCCGCGCGGGCCATGCCGTGGACGTCGTCGGGCGAGGTCTCGGAGCGGACCAGGATCACGGCCCGTCCGGCGTCGGCGGCCTCCACCGCGGCATCCGGCGTGGTGGCGATCTCCCCGCTCGCGATCCCGGGTGAGGCGGGCAGACCGGTCGCGAGGACACGGGCCGTCCCGTCGCGCTCGGCGACCGTCATCGGCGGGTCGACGAGATGGGCCGCGACGCGCTCGACGGCCTCCCGGCGCGAGAGCGGGAACGTCTCGTCCTCGGCCATGTCGAGGGCGATGCGAAGGGCGGCCTGGGGGCTGCGCTTGCCCACCCGGACCTGGAGCATCCAGAGCCGGCCCTGCTCGATGGTGAACTCGATGTCGCACAGGTCGGCGTAGTGGCGCTCCAGCCGATCGGCGTACTCGCGAAGCTCACGGGCGACGCCGGGAAGCCGCTCGTCGAGGACGGCGACCGGCTCGGTCCGATGGGTCCCGGCGACGACGTCCTCGCCCTGGGCGTCGAACATCAGGTCGCCGTAGAGCGTCGGATCACCGGTGGCCGGGTTCCTCGTGAAGAGGACGCCGGTGGCAGAGCCGGGGCCGCGGTTCCCGAAGACCATCGCCTGGACGGTCACCGCGGTCCCCAGGTCGTCGGGGATCCCCTCGCGCTTCCGGTAGGCCCGGGCCCGATCGCTGTTCCAGGACCGGAAGACCGCCTCGACAGCGGCCCGGAGCTGGGTCCAGGGATCCGCCGGGACCTCGTCGACGCCGACGATGTCGCGGAACATGCGGTCGAGCCGGGTCCGACAGGCCTCGGCGAACTCGGCCCCAGCGAGATCGGCCAGGCCGGCCTGGGTCGCATCGTTGAGGCCCAGGTTGAGGATCGTGTCCATCATCCCGGGCATCGACACCGGCGCGCCGGAGCGGACGCTGACGAGCAGCGGATCGGCCGGGTCGCCGAACCGGTGACCGACCGCGCCCTCGACCCGGATCATGTGCTCGCGCAGCTCGTCTTCCAGCCCCGCCGGCCAGCCCTCGGCGAGGTACTCGCGGCAGGTCCGGGTCGAGATCGTGAACCCGGGCGGTACCGGGAGCCGAAGCTCGTTGGCCATCACCGCGATGTTCGCCGCCTTGCTGCCGATGAGCGCCTTGAGCTCCGGCAGCGGCAGGTCGAAGGGGTGGTCGAGGGCGTAGACGTGGGTCACGGTCGGGGCATTCCTTTCGCTCGGTCGCAGGGACGAGGTTCGCCGGGCGCGCTTCGCCTAGGGCGCCACGATGATCTTGATGGCCCCACTCGCCGGGTCGTTGAACGTCGCCATCGCCACTTCGTAGTCGGCCAGGTCAAAGCGGTGGGTGATGACGTCCCGGACCCGCATCCGGCCCGCGGCCACGTGGGGGATGACCCGGCGCATCTCGCCGGCCGAGGCGCGCGAGCCGACGAGCTCGAGCTCGTCGAGGACCAGGCGCTGCATCGCGATCTCTACCCCGACCGTGGGGATCCCGACCGCGGCGCAGCGGCCTCCCCGGCGGAGCATCGCCAGCGCCCACTGGACGGTGGTCGGGACCCCGGCGCACTCCAGGACGACGTCGGCGCCCAGGCCCCCGGTCATCGCCCGGACGGCCGTCACGGGATCACCCGCTCCCGGATCGACCGTCTCGAAGCCCATCTCGGCGGCCTTGGCCAGGCGGCGCTCGTTGACCTCGACGATGATGACCCGGGTCGCGCCCCGGATGTTCGAGGCGTCACCGGCCAGCAGCCCGATGGCCCCGCCGCCGGTGATGGCGACGGTGTCGCCGGGCGAGATCGCCCCGCGGTTGGCGACGTGGAGAGCGATCGAGGCGGGATCGATGACCGCGCCTTCCTCGTAGGTCAGATCGTCGGGCAGGGGGAAGACCGCCTTCACGCCGTGGACGACGTAGGTGGCGTCGGCACCCTGGACGTTGTGGCCGTACTGGCGGTGGAGCCCGGCGCGCCCATAGTTCTCGCAGAGGTTGTAGCGACCCTCCACGCACTTCTGGCAGACGCCGCAGGCGTCGTGCGAGGTGCCGGCGACGCGGTCGCCGACCTCGAACCCGAAGCGCTCCGCGCCGGGCCCCAGGGCGACGATGTCGCCGGCCCACTCGTGACCCGGGATGAAGGGGTACGAGGGCGGCCAGAAGCCCGGGTAGTCACCCCGGATGAGGTGGGCGTCGGTGCCGCAGATCGAGACGGCCTTGACCCGAGCGAGGACCTCGTTCGGGCCGGGCTCGGGGACCGGGACCTCGCGGATCTCCATCCGCCCCGGCTCGGGCAGGACCAGGGCCTGCATCGTCGAGGGCACGAGGTACTCCTTTCAGATGATGGCCACCGGATCGACCATGGAGCCGGTGGCTCCCCGGATCTTCAGGGGGAGGGCGACGAACAGGAACTCGTAGATCCGCTGCCTGGCCAGCTCCTCCAGGTCGAGGCTCTCCATGAGGTAGATGGCGTTCTCGATGAGCAGCAGCGTGTGGACCGGCTGCGGGTTGCCGGTCGGGCCGGGGTCGGGCGCGGGCTGGACCTCGTAGGTCTCGGTGTCGGTGCCGGTCGCCACGACCCCCCGCTCCAGCAGCCAACGGGCCGCACTGATGTCCGGGCCGGGCGTCTTGTGGGCGGCCATCCGCTCGGCGTCGGGCCAGAGGCCCATGTAGCCCGTCCGGATGACCACGACGTCCCACGGCCGGACCTCCACGCCCTGGGCCGCGCAGATCGCCTCCATCTCGGCGGCGTCGATGGGCGAGCCCTTGGGCAGGCAGTCCACCCCGCGGAAGCCGGGGGCGTCGATGAGCACCCCACGGGTGAAGAATGGCGGCATCGCCGCGGCGTCGAGGAAGCGCGGGCCGAAGTCCGTGAGGTGTTCGTCGGCGTTGCCGCCGCCGTACCAGTGCATGTCGTCGCCCACGGTCATGTGGGCCAGCGCATCGATGTGGGCGCCCGAGTGCGACGTGGCCATGACGTACTCGGCCATGTAGCCAAGGCCGGCATCGTTGACCGGGCCCCACGGCTGGGCCCCGGTGACCCTGATGCCCCTGGGCGTCCGGTAGTTCAGCACCTGGAACGGCGGATGACCCGGGAACAGCGGCATCCCCGGGTAGCGCTGGGCGGCCAGGGAGACCATCCGGCCCTCGCGGACGAGGCCGGCGGCCCGGACCACCTGCTGGGCGGGCAGGCGGCCGATCGGCCCGATGTCGGTGGGGTCGCTCATGAAGGCACCTCCTGGCGCTCCTGGAGCGCCCGCCAGACGCGCTCGGGCGTCAACGGCAGGTCGCGGATGACGGCGCCGGACGCCTCGCGCACGGCGGCGGCCACCGCCGGGGCGACGCACAGCAGGGCGCCCTCGCTCATGCCCTTCGAGCCGTAGGGACCCGGGCCGTCGGCATTCTCGATGGTGGCGCTCACCATCGCCTGCGGCAGGTCCTTGCTCGTGGGGATCTTGTAGTCGATCGCGCCGAGGTTCCGGATCCGGCCCTCGTCGTCGAAGATGTAGTGCTCCATGAGGGTGTGGCCCAGGCCCATGATCGCGGCTCCCTCGTCCTGCATCCGGACCTGGAGCGGGTTGATCGCCTTGCCGACGTCCGACACGGTGACGTAGCGGACCACGGTCACGTCGCCCGTCGCCTCGTCGACCGTGGTCTCGACGGCCGTGCAGTTGAGCTCGAAGAAGGCGGCGCTGCCACCGAGCGGATGGCCCGGCTCGTCGGCCTTGCGCATCTCGCCGTTACCGACGACCTCGCCCCCGAGCTTGCCGAGCCCGGCCTTGAGCACGTCGACGATCGACAGCTCCCGATCGGGCAGCCGGACGGCGCCCCGGTCGACGACGATCGAGGCCTCGTCGACCCCGTGGACCCGGCTCGCCATCGCGCCGAGCTTGGCCTGGACCTCGCGACAGGCGGCCAGGACCGCGTTGCCCATGAGCACGGTCGACCGACTGGCCGACGTCTGCTGGTCGTACGGCACGATCGAGGTGTCGCCCATGACGACGGTGACCCAGTCGAGCGGCGCCCCGAGCTCCTGGGCGGCTATCTGGGCGAAGACCGTCCGTGCCCCCTGGCCCATGTCCGAGGTGCCGGCGAAGACGATGACGCTGCCGTCGGCGAGAAGCCGGACGGTGGCATAGGACAGGCCGGTCGTCGGGCCGGACTTGATGCCGAGGGCGATGCCACGGCCGTGGCCGGCGGGCAGCGGCGTGCCCCAGCCGATGAGCTCGGCGGCCTTGCGGAGCGTCTGCGGCCAGTCCCCGTCGGCCGGGGTGTCGCCGGGGATGAAGGCGTCACCACGCGACGCCACGTTCCGCAGCCGCAGCTCGAGAGGGTCGATGCCCAGCGCCAGGGCGCCCTCCGTGAGGTTCGATTCCACGGCCCAGTTGACCTGGGGGTTGCCGAAGCCGCGAAAGGCGGTCGAGGGGACGGTGTGGGAGAGGATCGCCCTCGCCAGGATCCGGGCGTTGGGGATCCGGTAGGGGCCGCAGCCCGGGTAGCTGCCCTTGCCGACCACCCGGTCGGCGATGTCGGCGTAGGCCCCGATGAGGTAGTCGGCCGCGATGTCCTGGAAGACGATCCGGCCGTCCGCTGCGAAGCCGGTCCGGACACGGATCTCGCTGGCCGCCCGTCGGACGGCCTGGAACGTCTCCTCCAGGGACAGGACGAGTCGGACCGGCCGCTGGACCCGCAGGGCCATGAAGGCGAGCAGTGGCTCGTACTTCGGGTGCTGCTTGCCGCCGAAACCACCGCCCGGATCGGGCGCGTGGATCCGGACCTTCGACAGAGGCATGCCCACTAGATCGGCGACGATCCTCTGGAGCCAGTTGGGGTGCTGGATCGAGCTCCAGACCGCGATGCCGTCTCCGTCCGGCGCGGCGATGACGGCGTGGGGCTCGATGGCGAAGTGGGTCACCATGGGGAAGCCGTAGTCGTGCTCGACCACGAGGTCGGCCGTGGCCCCGTCCACGTCACCCCAGCCGTAGCGATGCTCGCGGAGGACGTTCGAGGCCGCCAGGGGATCGCCGGCCCTGAGGTCGGGGGCCTGGACGAGCGGGGCCTCGGGGTCGAGGGCAGCCGCCACCGTGAAGACCGCCGGCAGGGGCTCGTGCTCGACGTGGACGAGCCGAGCGGCCTCCTCGGCCGCATCCTCGGTCTCGGCGGCGACCGCGGCGACCGGGTCGCCGTGGTACTTCGTCTCGCCGACCGCGATGACCGGGCGGTCCCGGAACTGTGGCCCGAATCGGGGCACCGGCTGGGGCAGGTCGGCCGCGGTCATGACCAGCCGGACGCCGGGGACCTGCTCGGCCGCCGACGTGTCGATGGCATCGATCCGGGCTCGCGGCACGTCGACAGTGACGAGCTTGACGTGGAGGACGTCGGGAAGCTGGAGGTCGGCCACGTAGCGCTGCGCGCCGGTCACCCGATCCCGGCCGCCGACCCGGCGTGGAGAGTCACCGATGCCGGAGCCGCTCATCCGCCACCCTCCACTGCAGCCTGGTGGATCGCCTCGGCGATCTGCTCGTAGCAGCCGCAGCGGCAGAGATTGCCGGCCAGGCCCTCTTCGATGTCGGCGGCGGTCGGCTGCTCCACTCTTCGGAGCAGGTCGTCCGCGGCCATCACCTGGCCGGGGATGCAGAAGCCACACTGGACGCCGCCCCGGTCGAGGAAGGCGCGCTGGATCGGCGTCAGGTGGCCGCCCCGCGCCAGGCCCTCGATGGTCACGACCTCGCCGCCATCCGCCTCGGCCGCCAGCACGAGGCACGAGTCGACGATCCGGCCGTCGAGGCGGACCGTACAGGCCCCGCACTCCCCCACCAGGCAGCATTCCTTGGTGCCGGTCAGCTCGAGGTCGTCGCGCAGGACCTCGAGCAGGGTGTGGTGGGCCGCAACCTCGAACGACCGGAGTCGACCATTGACGGTCACCTCGATCGCGATCCTTCGAGCCGTCATGCCGGTACCTCCCGCAAGCGCGAGATCGCGGTCGCCAGCGCCCTGGGGCCGAGGACCCGGAGCATCGCCAGGCGGTACTCGGGGCTGGCCCGCATCGACCGAGGCGACGGACTGGCGCCGCCGAACATCCGCTCGAGCACCGCGTCCCGGGCCTCCGGGGGCGTCGCGGGATCGGCGAGGACACCGGTCTCGTCGACCACGAGCACCGGCCGAGGGCCGACGCTTCCGAAGGCGAGACGCGTCACACCGGCCTCGTCCACGGCACAGGCCAGGGTCACCGCGGCGAGATCATGCCCCCGACGTCGGGTCCGCCGCACGTGGACCGATCCAGACCGCCACCTGGGGATCGGCAGCTCGATCGCCGTCACCAGCTCGCCGCTCGCCAGCGTCGTCACTCGGGAGCGGACGAAGAACGCATCGACGGGGATCCGCCTCGCCCCCGACGGCCCATGGGCCACGACCACCGCATCGAAGACGAGCAGCGACGGCGCGGTGTCCGCGGCCGGCGACGCGTTGCAGATGTTGCCGGCCAGCGTGGCCCGGTTTCGGATCTGGATGGAGCCGACGACCTCGGCCGCCTCGGCGAGCGATCGGAAGTGGCGACCGACACGCTCGTCCGCGGCGATCTCGGTCATCACGGTGCCGGCGCTGATCACCAACCGTCCTTCCAATTCGCGGATGGATGGAGCCAGCTCGGGGATCCGCTTGACGTCCACGACGACGGCCGGCTGGACGGTCCCGTCCCGGAGGCCGATCAGGAGGTCGGTCCCGCCGGCCAGGACCCGGGCGTCCGGACCCCGCTCGGCCAGGATGGCGACGGCCTCGGCGAGCGTAGCCGGTCGTTCGTACTCGAACGCGCGCATCGAGCGCTCTCCTGTCAGAGGACGCGATCGACCTCGTCCATCAGCACCTGTGGCGTGGCGGCGCGGACGAAGTAGTACGGGCGCTCGGCGAACCGCTCGACATACCCGGCCCGGGCACGTCGGAGCGCCTCCGAGTCGACGATCGGCATCGGCAATCCGGGCGCCAGCAGCTCGTTGAGCAGGAAGTAGTTCTGGAGCGAGTGGAGGGTCTGGAACTGGCGCTCGAAGGGGATCATCTCGGCCATGCTCGGATCGAAGTTGCCGTCGATCGCGGGGACCACGACGACGTCGACGTTGGACGGCTCGTCGTACTGGTCCCACGTCGGCATGTCACCGAAGAACTTCTGGACACCGCGCTCCGGGGCGGCCTTGTCGGCGCGTTCGGTACCCTCGGTCCGCTTCTTGAGGAAGACCGACTTGGAGCCCATGACGGCGACCCCGGCCTCATCGATGACCGTCGTCTCGGTCGACACCAGGAGACCGCCGCGGCGGCAGGCCTCGATCTGGCCCATCGACTTGCCGTGGTTCGACTCGCCGCCAAGGAAGAGGATCGTCCGGTCCCGGTAGCGGACGGCCGAGGCGTGGAACGGGTGGAGACCGACCGCCTCCATCCGGAGGGCCAGCATCGCCACGACCACCTTCTGGATGGGGCCGGCCGGCCAGGGCCCGCTGAAGCGCATGGTCCGGCCGTCGTACCCGATGGTCTTCTCGCCGTCCTGGTCCCAGACGATATCCGCCTCGGGGAGGGTGATCCCGGGCTCGATCCGGACGTCGGCCAGGCGGTAGTTCAGGAAGTTCATGTCCTCGAGGACATGCTCCCGTGGCTCGCCCCCGAACACGTCCACGCGCAGGTGAGCGGCCCCGGCCGAGTACTCCTCCGTCAGTCGAAGTGGTCCAGTCATGGTCTCCTTCCAGGGCGCCCTCGGCGCCGGGTACGTGGTCGGGCGCCGGCTCAGCCGGCGGGTGGCGAGGCCCCCGCGCTCAGGGTGCCGTCGGAGTCGCGGACCGGCCCCGGGCCATCGTGCTGGTCACGAGGGTCAGGCCAGAGCCGGCCCAGCATCGTCCCGGCCTCCAGGAAGTGCCGTCGCAGCGCGGTGGCCGCCTCCTCCGGGTCACGGCGTCGGAGCGCGTCGAGCACGGGCGGATGCAGGGCCGCGATGCGGTTCCGGTCGGCGCCCGGCACGATGAGGGTGATGTAGGTACGGGAGAACGGCTCGAGGGTGCGCCAGACGCGCTCGAGCGTTCCATTCGTGGCGAGCTCCATGACCCGTCCGTGGAAATCAGCGTCGGCCATGGCCTCGGCGTGGGCATCGCCCTCGCGGGCGGCCTGCTCCATGGCCTCGATGTAGCCCTGGAGCTCGTCGAGGTCGGATTCCGTGAGGTGGTCGAGGGCCAGTCGTGCTCCGAGCGCTTCGAGCTCAGCGCGGACGCCGTAGGCCTCGAGGAGCTCGTCCCGGGTGGGTCGTCGGACCCTGGCGCCCCGGAACGGGGCGATCTCGATCACCCCGAGGGCCTCGAGGTCGCGCAGCGCCTCCCGGACCGGTGCCTGACTGGTTCCGAAGGCCCGGGCGACCCGGGTCTCGATGATCCGAGACCCGGGCGGGTACTCCCCGGTGACGATCGCCTCGAGGAGGCGATCCTTCACCTGGTCGCTGAGGACGCTCCGCGAGATCGCGGCCGGGCGGGTCATGGTGGAGGCGTCAGTCCTTCATGCCGACGGCAGCCGTCGACTCGAGGATCTCGACGACGCCCGTGTTGCCATCGACGCGGAGCTTGTCGCCGGTCTTGATCCGGAAGGTGCCGGCCGAGGTGCCGACGACCGCCGGGATGCCGTACTCGCGAGCCAGGACGGCCGGGTGGGACACGGTCCCGCCGGCGTCGGTGACGACCGCGATGATCTTGCCGTAGAGCACCTGCCAGGCCGGATTCGTCATCTGGCAGACGAGGATCTCGCCGACCTTGAGGCTGTCGAACTCGTCCACCGAGCCGACGACGCGGGCAGTGCCCTCGACGACGCCCGGCGAGCCTGCGATGCCCTTGACCTTGCCGACCTCCTCCTCGGTCGAGCGATAGAACTTGTCCGGGAAGCCCCACAGGTTCAGGTAGGGGAACGCAAGCTGGGTCTTGGTGACGGTTCCGACCCAGTCCTTGGGCACGACCTTGTTGGCCCCCAACCACTTCTCGCGAGCGGCCTTGACGATGGCGCGGCCGTCCATGCTGCTCGGGTCGCCGATGAACTCGCGGAGCGAGTTGTAGCGGAAGAAGATGACGTCGTCCGGCCGATCGAGGACGCCCTGCGCCACGAGCTTCTCGCCGATGGCGATGAGCACGAGGCGGACGTGGGCATTGGCACCCTGGTCGATGTAGAAGTGATGGTCCGGGGTGAGCGGGGCCATCTTGAGGTTGATCTCGTTGGCGGCGCGCATCTCCTCGAGCGCCTCGCCATCGAGCCCTTCGAGGATCTCCCTGGCGGCCGCGTCGATGTCGGCCTTGAGGGCCGCGACCTTGCTCGGGTAGTCGTAGTCGGAGCTGTACTGGTCGCGGACGAGCTGGATGACCGGCGTCATGTCCTCGCGGAAGGACGGGAAGACGAACTCGTGGCTCCAGACGGCGTGCCAGCCGAACTCCTTCTGGTACGGGATGACCCGCTCGTCGATGAAGCGGCGACCGCGCTCGCTGGACTGGAGGACCGGGATGATGTCCGCAGCGGTCAGGCCCTGGAACGCCTGCGACAGCTCGGCGTCACCCTTGACCTCTTCCTTCATGTCCCAGAGGGCACGGATCTTGTCCCAGTTGCGGTCATTGGCCGAGTTCTGGAGCCGGCCGAGCAGGACCTCGTCGATCTTGCCGTGGGTCTTCTCCATGACCGCGCGGAGGTTGAGCGTCGCGCTGAGCTGCGCGAAGTTCAGCATCCAGTGGATCTTCCAGTGGCGGTCGTGCATGTCGATGGCGTCCTCGAGGAGGACCGCCAGGTCGGCCAGGGAGAGCTCCTCCTTCCGGTCGAGCATGCCCTCGATGTAGTCGAAGTTCCGCTGCATCTCGGGGACGAACCGGGTGCGCCACCAGAACTCGAAGTTGCTGCCGTAGACCGGCAGGACCGCGCCGAGGTAGGCGCCGATCTTCCCGGCGTACTCCTCGTCCTCCGGCACGATCGGGTTCGTGCGGTAGTGGTACTCCTGCGTCTCGACGACGAGACCCTTCTCCGCCGGGATGGCGGCCGTGTACAGGTAGCCGTTGATGTTCTTGTAGATCCAGTCCGTCGCGAACGGCGTGCCGAAGCGACGGAACATGTGATCGCACGAGAGCCACCAGCCGCCGATGTCCTCGTACATCGGGCTGAGCGGCTTGGGGCAGTGCAGGTCGTCGTAGACCCAGAAGAGCGCCTTCTCGGTCTCCGACGTCCAGTCGATCGGGAAGTCGTCGTCCCCGAGGAACTGGCCGAGGATCTCCTCACCGACGAGTGGCACTGTGCTCTCCTCCTCTAGCTGGTGCGATCGCCACGATCGGCGACGCGATCCGGGAAGGGCCGCCGGCGACGCGGTCGCCGGTCCGATGGATGACGGTCGGCCCCGACGAGCCGGCCCGGCGGGCGCGGTGGGACAGGCCACCGACACGACGTTGCCCGGCCGCGTGCCGGGCAACGGGGCTGCTCGGGCCTACCAACCGGGTCCCTCCGCGAACGGGATCGGGGGCGATCCGCCGTCGACGTTCGATAATCGATTGTCCGAGGTCGCCACGCGGCCGTGTCGGGTCGACCGGTCCCTTGCCAAGGTGCCCTTCGTCACTTCGGCGGCGGAGGTGCCATGCCGCGTGATCCGCGGGGGTCGCGGGCCAGGCGAGCCGCCTGCCGGTCGGACGGGCGACGGCGCGACGGATGTCACCCAACTCGCTCACCTCCAGACCGCTTGCCTCCGAGTCGTCGATAATCGATTATATGACCCGCGACCGCATCCCGGAACGCTGAGGTACCGACATGACGATGACGCGGGTCGAAAGCCCGCTCCTGCGGATGACGCAGGAGACGCCGACCCAGTACTGGAACGACTCATGCGCGGTCGCCGAGCTCGAGTACGCCGTCGAACGGGGGGCCACCGGCGCGACCTCGAACCCGAGCATCGTGCTCGAGGTGCTCAAGAAGGAGAAGGCGCACTGGGTCCCGCGGGTCCACGAGCTGGCCGCGCTGAACCCCACCTGGAGCGAGGTGGAGCTGACCTGGGCGATCATCGAGGAGATGGCGGCACGGGGGGCCGGCATCCTCTACCCCGTCTTCGAGCGCAACGGCGGACGGAACGGCCGGCTCTCGGTCCAGATCAACCCGGCCAACCACCGCGACCCCGTGCGGATGGTCGAGCAGGCTGTGCGCTTCGACGGCCTGGCCCCGAACATCCAGGTCAAGTTCCCGGCGACGGCCGCCGGCATCGAGGGAATCGAGGAAGCGACCTTCCGCGGAGTCAACATCAATTCGACGGTCAGCTTCACCGTCGCCCAGGCGGTCACGTCGGCGGAGGCCGTGGAGCGCGGCCTGGCCCGCCGCGAGGCGGCCGGCCTCGACGTCTCGGCGATGAGCCCGATCTGCACGATGATGATCGGCCGGCTCGACGACTGGATGAAGGTGCTGGTGGAGCGCGACGACGTCGCCCTCCACCCCGATGCGGCCAGCTGGGCCGGCATCGCCGCCTTCAAGCGGGCCTACGCGATCTTCCAGGAGCGCGGCTATCGCTCGCGGCTGCTGGCCGCGGCCTACCGCCATCGGCTCCATTGGACCGAGCTGGTCGGCGGGGACGTCAGCATGACGATGCCGTACCCCTGGCAGGTCCGCTTCAACGCCAGTGGCATCGTCCCGGAGCCGCGGATGGACGTGCCGGTCGACCCGGCCCTCATCGACGAGCTGCTCGCGCGGATCCCCGACTTCCGCCGAGCCTACGAGCCGGACGGCCTGGCGCCGGCGGAGTTCGAGTCGTTCGGGGCCAGCGCCCGGACGCTCCGGACCTTCGTCGCGTCGTACCACGACCTGCAGGCCGCCATCCGCGACCTCGTCCTGCCGAATCCCGACACTCGGGTAGGCTGACGGACGACACCGAGCGCCACAGCCCGAGGAGGCATCACCCGTGACCACCGAGACCAGGCAGACGGCGACGCTGCCGATCCTGAGCCACTGGATCGACGGACGACCCGTCGAGGTCCTGCCGGACAGAACCGGGCCGATCTACAACCCCGCTACCGGCGAGGTGATCGCCCGGGTGCCGCGGGGCGGCAGCACGGAGGTGGACGCCGCGGTCGCGGCGGCCACGGCCGCCTTCCCGGCTTGGCGCGACACGCCGCTCATCGCCCGGAGCCAGATCTTCTTCGCCTTCCGCGAGCTGCTGTTCAAGCACCGCGAGGAGCTGGCCGCGCTGATCACCCGGGACCACGGCAAGACCTATCCGGACGCGTTCGCCGAGGTCTCGCGCGGCATGGAGACCGTCGAGTTCGCCTGCGGCCTGCCGGTCCACCTGGCCGGCATGAACACGCCGAACGTGTCGACGAGCGTCGATGCCTTCACCCTCCGCCAGCCGCTCGGCGTGGCCGCTGGCATCACGCCCTTCAACTTCCCGGCGATGGTCCCCATGTGGATCTACCCGATCGCCATCGCCTGCGGCAACACGTTCATCTGGAAGCCGTCGTCGCACACGCCCGGCGCCACCCAGCTCCAGGCCGAGCTGTGGAAGGAAGCCGGCCTGCCGGACGGGGTCTTCAACGTCGTCTACGGTGGCCGCGAGGCCGTCCAGGCCATCGTCGAGCACCCCGGCATCGACGCCATCCAGTTCGTCGGCTCGACGCCGGTGGGCCGCTACGTCTACGAGACCGGGACGAAGCTCGGGAAGCGGGTCGGCGCCTTCACGTCGGCCAAGAACGCGATGATCGTCCTGCCCGATGCCGACATGGAGCTGACCGCGGACAGCGCCGTCGCCTCCGGCTACGGCTCCGCCGGGGAGCGCTGCATGGCCCAGACCCTGGTCATCGCGGTCGGTGATACGGCCGAGCGCTTGCGCCCGCTCATGGAGGAGCGGATCGCCAACCTCAAGATCGGCCCCGGGATGGAGCCCGGCGTCGACATGGGGCCGATCTACTCCAAGGAGCACCGAGAGTCGATCCTCGAGTGGATCGACGTCGGCATCGGCGAGGGGGCCGAGCTCGTGGTGGACGGCCGGCCGTTCCACCATCCCGAGCAGCCCGACGGCTACTTCCTCGGCGTCTCCCTCTTCGACAACGTCACCCCGGACATGAAGATCTACCAGGAGGAGATCTTCGGGCCGGTCCTCGGTATGGTCCATGCGGCGACGTTCGACGAGGCGCTCGGGCTCATCAACGCCCACAAGTACGCCAACGGCACCGCCATCTTCACGACCGACGGCGGCGCGGCTCGACGCTTCAAGCTCGAGGTCGACGTGCCGATGATCGGCGTCAACGTGCCGATCCCGGTGCCGGCCGGCTATCTCTCCTTCAGTGGCGCCAAGGAGTCGGCCCTGGGCGACCTGGCGATGCGCGGCGAGGACGGCATCCGCTTCTTCACCAAGCAGAAGGAGGTCACCGAGCGCTGGCCGGAGCCCGGCCGGCGACCAGGCCTCAGCCTCGTCTTCCCCAGCAACAGCTAGCCACCTGAACGCTCCTACGTCCCCGCACGGCCCGGGAGCCTCCCCCCAGCTCCCGGGCACGGCGGGGCTTCGCCGTCCAGCTGCCTCGGGCCGCCGGCGGCCCGAGGAGGGCGCTTCATGACCGACGCTGATCGGCTGCGCCAGGTCCTCGGGCCTCGCGGCATCTGGGTGAACCTCGACACGATCCCGGCCGCCGAGGCCGTCGCCTTCGCTCGCCTCGTCGAGGACCTCGGCTTCGGGGCCCTCTGGGTCAACGAGTCCACCGGCCGCGAGCCGTTCGCCTTCCTCGGGGCGCTGGCCCAGGAGACGTCACGGTTGACCCTTGGCGTGGGGATCGCGGCCACGCACGCTCGCGACGCGGTCGCTGCCCACAGCGGCGCGCGGACCGTCGCCGAACTGTCCGGCGGCCGGTTCGTCATGGGACTCGGGGTGTCGCATCGCTCCTCGGCCGGCCGTCGTGGCCACGGGTACGGGCCGCCACTGCCGGCCATGACCGCCTACCTCGACGCCTACGACGAGGCGCCATGGACCGGACCGGCGGTCGACGAGCCGCCGCTCGTGGTGGCCGCGCTCGGTGACCGGATGCTGGACCTGGCGGCGACCCGTGCCGACGGCGCCTTCCCGTTCCTGGTGACCCGGGACCGGGTCGCCCACGCGCGCCGGGTGCTCGACACTGCCGCGGCGGCCGCCGGACGCGCGGATCGCCCGGTCCTGGTCGTGTCACAGAAGGCGATCCTCGGCTCCGGTTCCGCCGTCCAGGAGACCGCTCGCGCGACCGTGGCCCGGTACCTGGCCCAACCCGCCTACCGCAACAACCTCATCCGCGGTGGCTTCAGCGAAGCGGACATCGACGTGGTCGCCGATCACGTGGTGCAAGCACTCGTCGCCACTGGCGGGCCCGAGGACCTGCGAGCGCGGGTCGCGACGATGCACGATGCCGGGGCCGACCACGTCGCGGTCATCCCCTTTTCGGTCGAGGGCCGACCGGCCGACCCGGCAACGACCAGGGCGGTCGCGCCCACGTCGTGACCCGACGACCGCGGTGTCCGGCCGGGCGACACGACGACGAGCAGATGTCGTTCCCGGCCCTCCCCGGCCGTTGACCGCCACCCGGCCTCGCCGTATCCTCGATAATCGATTGTCCAGGATCGTCCCACGGTTCGACGGCCCGGCACCCCAGGGTCCCGGCGAGCTCGGTCCAGTCGAGGTGCACCGATGATCAAGCGCGTGGCGCGTTCGGACGCGGATGTCGTGCCGCTCCCCGGAAGGGACTGGCACACCTACATCGGCCCGCAGAACACCCCGACCGAGCGCGTCTCGCTCGGCGTGTCCGTCTTCCCGCCGGGCTCGCGGCCCGAGGGCCACGTCCACGACACCCAGGAGGAGACGATCTACTGCGCCGCCGGGCGCGGCCGGATCGTCACCCCCGACGCCGTCGCCGAGGTCGAGGCCGGCGTCACGGTCTGGGTCCCCCCGGGCACCTTCCACGCCACCGAGTCCGACGGCCCGGAGCCCCTCGAGCTGGTCTGCTTCTTCTCGCCGCCGGTCGTGCCCGGGTCGTACGAGAAGGGGGCCGGCTCGTGAGCGACTCCCCCACCCCGGCCGCGGTGCTCGACCCCTCGGAGCTGGCCGCCCTCGAGGAGACGGCCCGACGCATCCGGGTCCAGATCGTGCGGACCGTCGACCACGCCAAGGGCGGCCACCTCGGTGGGCCGCTCTCGGCTGCCGACATCCTGGCCGCCCTCTACTTCCGGATCATGCGCGTGCGACCCGAGGAGCCGACCTGGCCCGACCGCGATCGGCTGATCCTGTCGAAGGGTCACTCGTCGATCGGCCTCTACGCGGCGATGGCCCTGCGCGGCTACCTCCCGCTGGAGGAGCTGGCCACCTTCGACGCCGTCCACTCCCGGCTGCAGGGGCATCCCGACATGAACCTCCTGCCGGGGCTCGACATGTCCACCGGGTCGCTGGGCATGGGCATATCGGCCGGCGTCGGGATGGCGCTCGGCGCGCGACTCACCGGCCGGGATTGCCGGACCTTCGTCATCCTCGGGGACGGCGAGTGCCAGGAGGGCGAGGTCTGGGAGGCCGCGATGGTCGGCTCGCGCTACGGCCTCGACAACCTCATCGCCATCGTCGACCACAACAAGCTCCAGCAGTACGGCTGGCCGGGCGCATCGGCCGAGCACCGCCGTCCACCCGAGGAGCCCGGCGAGCTGGTCGCCAAGTGGTCAGCCTTCGGCTGGCGGGTCCTCGAGACGGACGGCCATGACATGACGGCGGTCGTCCGGACGCTCGAGTCGGCGACGGTCCCGGATGGACGCCCGGTCGCCGTCGTCGCCCATACGATCAAAGGCCGGGGGGTCTCCTTCATGGAGGATCGCTACTACTGGCACACCCGGATCCTCAAGCCGGAGGAGTTCGAGCAGGCGATGGCCGAGCTCGGCGAGCCGGCCGCTCCTGAAGGAGACCGGCGATGACACTTCCGATGGGCCGGGCCATGCGCGAGGTCTTCGGCGAGACCGTCGCCGCCATGGCCGACGACGACCCGCGGATCGTCATGCTCGACGGCGACCTGGGCAGCTCGACGAAGGGCGACATGTTCGAGCGCGCCCACCCCGAGCGCTTCCTGCCGATGGGCATCGCCGAGCAGAACATGCTCGGCGTCGCAGCCGGACTGGCCACGATGGGCCTCATCCCCTACATCAGCACGTTCGTGTCGTTCGCCCTGATCCGGCCGCTCGACCAGATCCGGGTCCTCATCGCCCAGACCGGGCTGCCCGTCAAGATCACCGCCGGCTACGCTGGGCTGTTCACCGGGATGGCCGGCAAGACCCACCAGATCGTCGACGACATCTCGATCGCCCGGGCGATGCCGGGCATCGTCGTCGTCTCGCCGGCCGACGACGTGGAGGCGGCCCAGGTGCTCCGCTGGAGCGCCGAGCATCCCGGACCGGTCTACATCCGGCTCGTCCGCGACGCGACCCAGCGCCTGTTCGACGAGTCGTACCGGTTCACGTTCGGCGAGGCCGTCGTGGTCCGCCCCGGAAGCGACGTCACGCTCATCAGCACGGGAGCCCAGACGCCGCGAGTCGTGGATGCCGCGGATATCCTCGCGGCGAGCGGCATCGACGCCCATGTCGTCCACCTGCCGACGATCAAGCCGATCGACGTGGCGGGGGTCGTGGCTGCCGCGGACCTGACCGACCGGGTCGTGACCGTCGAGGAGCACACCGTCCTGGGCGGGCTCGGCGGGGCCGTCGCCGAGGTCCTCTCGGAGCATCGGCCGACCCGGGTCGCCCGGGTCGGGTTGCCGGACATCTACACCGAGTCGGGACCCAACGACGCCCTGCTCGACCTGTACGGCCTCTCCGCGGAACGGGTGGCCGACCAGGTCCGGCGGACGCTCGACGCCGACTGAGTGGCCACCGAGCCCAAGGCGGTCGCCACAGCGAACGAGCGGCCCGCGAGGGAGCCGGTCAGTCCTCCGTCGTGGACCCGGCTCCGGCTGCCCGGGTCCCGGCCATCGCCGGACCCTCGGTCTCTCGGGCCCATCCGCGGTCGAGCTTCGCGGCCGCATCGACGAAGTGGCGCCGGAGCACCCGGTCGAGGAGCTCGGGGTCGCGGCGACGGATCGCATCGAGGATCGGCTCATGGAGATCGGCGATCTCGACGGGATCGACGCCAGGCACGAGCAGCGTGATGTACGTCCGAGAGAACGGTTCGAGGGCCTGCCAGACACGGACCAGGGTTGCATTCCCGGACATCGCCAGGATGGCGCCGTGGAAGGCCGCGTCGTTGAGCGCGAGCTCGTGACGATCCTTGGCCCGGGCCGCCCGATGCATCGCCTCGAGACGCCCGGCCAACGCGCTGACGTCGTCCTCATCGATCCGCTCGACCGCGAGCTTGGCGCCGTACGATTCCAGTTCGGCCCGGACCGTGAAGGCCTCCAGCAGCTCATCCGTCGTGGGTCGGCGGACCCGGGCGCCACGGAACGGCTCGATCTCGACGACCCCGGTGGCTTCGAGCCCGCGGAGCGCCTCCCGGACCGGTGCCTGGCTGACCCCGAGCTCCCGGGCCACGCGCGTTTCGATGATCCTCGAATCGGGCGGGTAACGGCCGGTGAGGATGTCCTGGAGCAGGCGGTCCTTGACCTGGTCTGCGAGGACGCTGCGGGCGATCATGCCGTCTCCGGCCATCGGGTCACCTCTGGGACCTGGCGTGGTCTCGGCCCGACGCCTGCCACGCGATCGGTCGCGCGAACGTACCCGGCCTCGACATCCGGCCTGGCCCGAGTCTACCGCGTGCTGGTCGTCGCGTGATGCGGGCGATGGTCCAGGCCGACCTCATCCCGGTCATCGACGGCGACTGGGTCGTCTGGGCCTTCTCGGATCCCCACGGGGTGACCTCGGGGTTCGTCACCGCGCTCAGCGAAGCCGGGCTGATCGACGCTGAGCTCCGCTGGAGTGCCCCACCGCGGACCGCGCTCGTGGGCTGCGGGGACTACATCGACCGAGGGACGGACTCACCCGGCCTCGTGGCGCTGCTCCGGCGCCTCGAGGTCGAGGCCGCCGCCGGCGGCGGGCGGGCCGTCTTCGCCCGCGGCAATCATGAGCAGACCCTGCTCCACATCGGGGCCGGCCACGACGAGCTGCTTGAGACCTGGCTGTTCTACGGGGGCCAGGCGACGCTCGATGCCTTCGGCTGCCCCGCGGCCGATCCACCAGATCCGGCTGCCTCGGTGCGGGCGATCGAGGCGGCCGCCCCGGGGATCCTCGGCTGGCTGGCTGCCATGCCCCAGGCGGTCCGCTGGCGGGACGTGCTCTTCGTCCACGGCGGGTTGCCGCCCTGGTCGGCGCCGGGCGAGCTCGGGCTCACGACCGAGGAGCACCTCATGATCCGGTCCGACTTCTTCGACACCCCCTGGTCCACCGAGGCCTTCCACCACTACGAGCGCGAGGGCATCGGCCGAGTCGTCTTCGGGCACACGCCCGGCCCCGACGGGCCGCGGATCCTCCAGGACGGTCGCCTCCTCTGTCTCGACTCGAACGCCGCTGGCAGTCCGCAGCTGCCAGCCGAGGCGAGGTCGATGATCAGCCTCGTCCGCCTGGACGGGCCGCTGCCCTTCGATCGCGCCGCGCTCGTCCTCGTCCCGACCCACGATGCTCCCGAGCGGGCACCGCGCTGATTCAGCCGGTCTCGGCCTCGAGGCGCTTGACCGCAGCCTCCCATGTCCCCGGGTCGGCCAGGGGCGCCAGGTCGGCGATCACCAGTTCGATCTGGGCCATGCAGCCGTCCCGCCAGCGGCCGCTCTCGATGAAGGCGTCGTGCTGGCCGGGCGCACGCAGGTCGATGCCGATCAGGTCGCGGCAGGCGACCGAGCCGTGGCGCTCGACGAAGCGGTCCATCGCCTCGGCCACGACCGCCCTGGCCACCCGTTTGGCCCGGCGATGATCGACCAGCCGGCGCTCGGCCAGGATGCCGACCGCGAGCGCTGCGCCGGAGATCGCGCCGCAGACACCGCCGCTGTAGGCGACGCCGCCGTTGAGGACCATGGCAGGGGCCGAGCTGGTGACCTCGTCCAGGCCGTACGACTCGGCCAGGGCCAGGTAGGCCGATTCCGCGCAGCCGTAGGCGCCGTCCGAGTCGAGGAAGAGGCGCCTGGCTCGGGCGACAGCGCTGGGATGCGGTCCGTCATCGGCCATCGAGGTCCTTCCCGCTCCCGGCCGGGGCACCGTTCGTTGACCAGTGCCCGACCCCTGCGTATATTCGATAATCGATGATACCGCCGGCGACACCGGCCATTCCCGGCCCGCGGTGGGCCCGACCCAAGGAGACCGACGTGGCCGAGCCGACGACCGTGGAGCTGACCTTCCGGAGCGATGCCCGCCCGGACCTGGTCCCCTTCCACGAGGACCTCGGCAGCGTCAGCGGCTTCTCCTATGCCGGAGACCTGGCCAGCGAGCTCGCCGCCGGCTCCCTCGATGGTGGAGCGGCGCTCGCCCTCCTCGATGACATGCTGGCGATCCGCGAACTCGAGGAGATGATCGTCCGCCTGCGATCCGGGGGCTTCGACGCGCTGCCCGGGTTCGACTACCGTGGTCCGACCCACGTCTCGATCGGCCAGGAGGGGACGGCCGTCGGCGCGATGGCGGCCCTCCGCCCGGACGACGACATCACGAGCTCGCATCGTGGCCACGGCGACGCCATCGCCAAGGGCTTCGCCGCGATCCGCCGGATGTCCGACGACGAGCTCCGGGCGAGGATCCCCGGGACGACGGCCGGGACCCGGGCGGAGCTCCTGGAGGCCGCCCTCGAGGAACACGTCTATCGGACCGTCGCCGAGCTCTTCGGCAAGGAGGAGGGCTACTGCCGCGGGCGGGGTGGCGGCATGCACATCGGCGACTTCTCGACCGGCCATCTCGGCGCGAACGCCATCGTCGGGGGCAGCGTGCCCATCGCGACGGGCGCGGCGATGGCCCATCGCTACCACGGCAGCGAGCGGCTGGTCTGCTGCTTCGCGGGCGACGGCGCGTACGCCAACGGCGTCGTCCTCGAGTCGCTCAACTGGGCGACCCAGCAGCAGTGGACCAACCACTACGCGGGCGACCGTCCATTCGGCCTGCCGATCATCTACCTGATCCAGAACAATCACTACGGGATGACCCACCGGACTGACGACGAGGTCATGGGCGTGCGTCACCTCGCCCGACGCGGAGCCGGCTTCGCCGAGGACGGCATGCACGCAGAGGTCGTCAACGGGATGGACGTCCTGGCCGTCCGGGACGCCGTCGCGCGTGCCGCCGAGCTGTGCCGCGAGGGACGCGGGCCGGTCCTCATCGAGGCGAGCACCTACCGCTACTACGGTCACTCGCTGTCGGACCCCCGCAACGAGTACCGGACCAGGGACGAGGAGGCCGCCTGGCGGGCAGTGGACCCGATCGAGCGCCTCAAGGACCAGCTGGTGACGTCGGGAACCGCCGACGAGGCCGCCATCGAGGAGGTCGAGCGTGGCGCCCGTGAGCGCAATGCCCGGGCGGCGGTCCGAGCCTCGCAGGGCACCGACCCTGATCCGGCCGACCTGCTGCGCTACATGTACGCGGGCACGGTCGAGGCGCAGGTCCCGCCGGACGCCCGCCCCGTCGTCACCTTCGCCGAGCCGCCCACCTCCAAGCTCGATGCCGACGGCGCGATCACGTATCGCGATGCCATCCGCGAGGCCCTCGTCGAGGAGATGACCCGCGACAGCCGGGTGATCCACTACGGCGAGGACATCGCCGACTACGGGGGCGCCTTCAAGCTGACCAAGGGGCTCCTGGAGTCGTTCGGGCGTCAGCGGGTCTTCAACACGCCGATCTCGGAGGCAGCGATCTGCGGGACGGCCGTGGGCGCCGCCATCGTCGGGCTCCGGCCCGTCGTTGAGCTCATGTACATGGACTTCGCCCTGATGGCCTCGGACCAGATCGCCAACCAGGCCGGCAAGTGGCACTTCATGAGCGGCGGCAATCTGACGGTGCCGCTCGTGATCCGGGCGTCGGTCGGAGCCGGCAAGGGCTACGGCGGTCAGCACTCTCAGTCCCTGGAGAGCATCTTCACCCACGTCCCCGGCATGGTCGTCGTCTACCCCGCGACCCCGGCCGACGCGAAGGGCTTGCTGAAGACCGCGGTCCGATCGGACGATCCGGTCATGTTCGTCGAGAGCCAGGGCCTCTACCCGACCAAGGGGGTCGTCCCGGAGGGCGAGCACCTGGTGCCCTTCGGACAGGCTCGGATCGCCCGCCAGGGCAGCGATGCCACGATCGTCGCCTGGGGTCCGGCGGTGCTCGACGCACTGACGGCCGCCGAGCACCTGGCCTCGGAGGACGGCGTCGAAGTCGAGGTCGTCGACCTCCGCAGCCTGGTGCCGCTGGACATGGACACGGTGCTCGCGTCGGTACGCAAGACCGGCCGCTGCGTGGTGGCCAGCCAGGCCATCCTGATCGGCAGCTACGTGAACGAGATCGTCGCCCGGATCCAGATCGAGGCCTTCGACGACCTGGATGCGCCGGTGGGACGGATCGGAGCGGCCAACGGCATCTCGCCCCAGGCCGAGGGCCTGGAGCGGGCCTTCCTCCCGAACGCCGACGACATCGTCGCCGCCGTCCGCGAGCTGGGCTGACCGGTCAGCACGACGGAGGACGACCGATGGCGCACCCCATCCTGATGCCGAAGCCCGGCCAGATGACCGAGGAGTGCGTGCTGACGGTCTGGCACAAGGCAGAGGGCGAGCCGGTCGCCAAGGGCGACATCCTGTTCGAGATCGAGACCGACAAGTCGATCATGGACGTCGAGTCGTTCGAGCAGGGGGTCCTCCTCCGGCGGCTCGTCGACGAGGGCGCGACCGTGCCCGTCAACACGGTCTGCGGCTGGGTGGGCGAGCCCGGCGAAGCCGTGCCGGACGCTCCGCCACCGCCCGTCACGGCCGCGGCTGGAGCCGACGGGACGGCACGGGTCGGGACGAGCGCGGTCGAGGTGGCACCGAGTGTCGGCTCGTCGGGGCCCGCAGCTGCCGCGAAGCCCGAACCGGCGATCCGGCCAGACCAGGGCGAACGCCTCCGCATCAGCCCCCGGGCGACCCGGATGGCCGCCGAGGCCGGGCTCGACCCACGGTCGATCACCGGCAGCGGCCCGGGCGGCCGGATCGTCGAGCGCGACGTCGTCGCCGCCATCGGGACCGGATCCGTCGGGGCCGGCGCCCCTCCCCCGAGCCCGGAGGCCTTCCCCACGGTCGCCGGCGAGGAGCCGCCGCGGCCGCTGAGCCGGATGCGACGGGTCATCGCAGAGCGCCTGACGCTCAGCGCCACGACCATCCCGTCGTTCACCGTCACCGTGGCGGTCGACGTCAGCCGCCTCCAGGCGATCAGAGCCGACCTCAAGTCGCGGGGCACCAGCCTCAGCGTCACCGACTTCGTGCTCCTCGCGACGGCCCAGGCGCTGGCCGACCATCCCGACGTCAACTCGCGGACCGACGGGACCCAGGTCTGGCCCCGTCGCCGGGTCCACCTCGGCGTGGCGGTCGCCCTCCCCGCCGGGCTGGTCGTCCCGGTGATCCGGGATGCCGACGTGCTGACGCTCACCGAGATCCACGACCGGGCGGTCGAGCTCATCGAGCGGGCCCGTGACGGCACGCTGAGCCCCGACGAGATGAGCGGCAGCACGTTCACCGTCTCGAACCTGGGGATGCACGGTGTCGAGGAGTTCAGCGCCATCATCAACCCCGGCGAGTCCGGGATCCTGGCCGTCTCGAGCGCCGTTCCCTCGGCCGTGGTCGTGGGTGACGGCGTCGCCGTCCGCTCGATCATGAAGCTGACACTGACGGCCGATCACCGCCTGGTGGACGGCGAACTGGCGGCCCGGTTCCTCAATGCGGTCCGCAGCCGCCTGGAGGATCCGGGCACGCTGCGGCGGGTGACGGACGGGGCCTAGGCGAGGGGCGCGGTCCCAGCGGCGGCCCGAGGTCCCGCAGCGGTCGAGCTTGCTTCCTCGAGCCTTCAGCGACGCGCCAGCAGCCGGCCGACCAGGCCTGCCGTTCGGCGCACCAGGACGAGCATCAGCAGCGCGACGAGCGCCTGTCGCCAGATCCAGGCCGTCCCGCCTGGGTCGTCCGGCCCGGCGACGATCGGATCCCCGACCGGGCGGAGGCGGACCAGGGGGACCCAGCCGTAGGCCTCCAGGATCCGCTCATCCGGGTCGTGCCGGGGGTCGACGCCGCCGAGGGCCCCGGGGAGACCGACGGCCCGCACCAGGGCCGGCACGAGCCGGGCCCGGACCTCAGGATCCAGGACCTCCTCGGCGACCGCGGCGAACGTCCGTCCCGGCAGGGTGACCTCCACCCGCGGGTCCGCCTGGATGTTGCGGAACCACTGGGTCGCCGGCCCGAATCCTGCGCAGACCCACGGCGCTCCCTCGGCCACGAGGTAGCTCAGCGGGACATCGATGAGCCGCCCGCTCTTGCGCCCGCGGACCCGCAGCAGGAGCACGTACCCACCGATCGGCGTCGCAAACCACGCGCCGAGGCCGGCCCGCATGATCGGGATGGTGGACCAGCGATTCATCCGGAGGAACAGGTCGTGCATCCGGCGGCTCGCGTCCGTCGGCTCGGGCGCTGGCGAGAGCGGAGGGAACGGGACGGCTGACTCGACGGCCCGGTCGGCGGTCCGGTGGCTGGTCGTGGCGGTCGCGGTGTCCATGTGGCGAGCGTGGAGCGGGGTGCCGGACCACCGCAAGGTCCGAATGGCGTGTCTCCGCCCCGGCGGGGGGACGCCTGCCCGACCCCCGGCGGATGGCGCGAGCCTGCCCTCCGGACCTCCAGCGACCGCCGTTCGGCCCTGCGATGACCCGTCGCCGAAGCGCACCCTGACGCGGATGGCAGCCGCGGCCGCGCTTCCCTCCCCCGATCTCGAGGCGATCCGACGGGTCGTCGACGCCGCCCGCGCGCAGGGGCGGACGTCCCTCCTCGAGCCCGAGGCGCTGGCGGTCCTGGAGGCGGCCGGGATCCCGGTCCCGGCCTGGCGGTTCGTGCCGGAAGGGGCGGCCGTCGGGCCGTCCGACCTGGCGGGTCTGCCCGGCGACCGATGCGTCGTCCGGGCGGTGGCCCCGGACCTGGCCCACAAGACCGAGGTCGGCGGGGTGGCCATCGTCGACCGGGACGTCGCCGCGGTCGAGGAGGCCATGGCGGCCATGGCGGGACGGATCGGCTCCGGGTTGGTCGGGTTCGTCATCGCCGCCTTCGTGGCCCACGACGCCGGGATCGGCGGCGAGCTCCTCGTGGCCCTGCGCTGGACCGACGACTTCGGCCCGATCGTGGCGGTGGGGGCTGGCGGGGTCGCCGCCGAGGCCCTGGCCGCCGACCTTCGACCGGGTCGCGACCTGGGCATCGTCGCGCCCGGGGTCACGCCGCCGGACGACGTCGCCGGGGCGCTGCGCGAGGCGACCGCCGCGCGTCTCGCCACGACGCCGCACCGGGGCGCTCCCGCCCGCCTGCCGGTCGACCGGCTCTTGGGCCTCGTCGAGCGCCTCGCCGTCCTCGGTGCCGCGCTCTCCCCGGCGGACGTCCTCGAGTGCGAGCTGAACCCGGTCGCGGTGACGGACGCCGGCCCGGTGGCCCTCGACGTTCTCGTCACGCTCGGCGACGGCAGCGCTCCCGGGCGGGCTCCGCGGCCGATCGACCGGATCGCCAGGATCCTCGAGCCGGCCTCGATCGCCCTGATCGGCGTTTCGCGGGACATGAACCTGGGTCACACGATCCTCGACAACCTCGTCCGGGCCGGCTTCCCGCGCGACCGGATCGTCGTCGTCAAGCCCGGGGTCGACGAGCTCGACGGGACCCGCTGCGTCCCCGACATCGCCGCGCTGCCGGCGAAGGTGGACCTGTTCATCGTGGCCGTGTCCGCGGAGCAGGCTCCCGAGGTCGTCACCGAGGTGATCGAGCGCGGGCTCGCCGAGAGCTTCATCGTCATCCCTTCCGGCTTCGCCGAGACGGAGGCCGGGCGGATCCGAGCCCGCCGCCTGCGCGGCGCCATCGATGCCGCCCGGGCGAGCCCCGACGGCGGCCCGGTCCTCAACGGCGGCAACTGCCTCGGCGTGCGCTCCCATCCGGGACGGATCGACACCCTCTTCATCCCGGCCCGCAAGATGCCGCCCGGCGACCAGCCGGTGCCGCTCGCCCTCATCACCGGCAGCGGGGCGTTCGCCGTCACCCGGCTGTCGCGGCTCGGCCGTCTCGAGCCCCGCTTCGTCATCACCATCGGCAACCAGATGGACCTCACCGCCGGTGACTACCTGACCTACCTGCTCGACGATCCCGAGGTCCGCGTCGTCGGCGTCTACCTGGAGGGCTTCGCGCCACTGGACGGCAGTCGCTTCCTGGAGGCGGCCCGGGCGTTCCGCGATTCGGGCCGGGCGGTCGTCCTCTACCGGGCCGGACGGACAGACGAGGGGGCCCGGGCATCGGCCAGCCATACGGCGTCGATCGCCGGTGACGCGGCGGTCGCCCGGACGCTGGCCCGGCAGGCCGGCGTCGCCTGGGCCGAGACGCCCGGCGAGTTCGACGATCTGGTCCGGACCTTCCTCCTCCTCGACGGCCGCCCGGCCGCCGGCCGCCGCCTCGGCGCGGTCACGAACGCGGGCTCCGAGTGCGTGACCATCTCCGACCACCTGGGGTCCCTGGAGCTGGCCGACCTCTCGCCGGCCACCCGCCGACGACTCGAGGCGATCGTCGGGCCAACGGGCATCGAGGAAGTCGTGGACGTCCATCACCCCATCGACCTGACCCCCATCGGCAACGGGCCGATCTACGAGGCTGTCGCAGGGACCCTCCTCGACGCCGCCGAGGTGGACATCGCCCTGGTCGGGATCGTGCCGGTCACCGACACCCTGGAGACGCTGGCGGGCGGCCCTGGCACGGCCGGGAACGGTTCGGACGAGGACCCGGACGCCACCGATGCGGTCGCGCCGCGCCTGGTCCGGCTCTTCGGCCGGACCCGCAAGCCCTGGGTCGCCGTCGTGGACGCCGGGTCCCTCTACGACCCGTTCGTCCGGGTCCTGGAGGACGGCGGAATCCCGACCTTCAGCACGGCCGACGCTGCCCTGCGGGCCCTGGCGGCCTTCTGCGACGTGACGATCCGGCGATCCGCCGGTTGAGGGCCACCGACCGGGCGAGCTTGCCGGTCAGCGAGCGTCCGGCGACACGTAGTCGCGCTCGGTCGCCCCGACGTAGAGCTGGCGGGGGCGGCCGATCCGCGAGGCCGGGTCCTCCATCATCTCGCGCCACTGGGCGATCCAGCCCGGCAATCGACCGATGGCGAACATCACCGTGAACATGTCCGTGGGCAGGCCCAGGCCGCGGTAGATGAGGCCGCTGTAGAAGTCGACGTTGGGGTAGAGCTTCCGCTCGATGAAGTACGGATCGGAGAGCGCGATCGCCTCGAGGTCGTGGGCGATGGCGAGCAGCTCGTCGTCGCGCCCCAGCTTGGCGAGCACGGTGTCGGCGGCCTGCTTGATGATCCGGGCCCGCGGGTCGTAGTTCTTGTAGACCCGGTGGCCGAAGCCCATCAGTCGGAACGGGTCGTTCTTGTCCTTCGCCCGCTCGACGAAGGCGCCGACATCCCCGCCATCGGCCGCGATCGCCTGGAGCATCTCCAGGACCTCCTGGTTCGCCCCGCCGTGGAGCGGGCCCCAGAGGGCCGCGATCCCCGCCGACACCGAGGCGTACAGGTTGGCGTGGCTGGATCCGACCATCCGGACCGTCGACGTCGAGCAGTTCTGCTCGTGGTCGGCGTGCAGGATCAGGAGGATCCTGAGGGCTCGAGCCGCGTCGGGGTCGATGACATAGGGCTCGGTCGGGACAGCGAACATCATCCGCAGGAAGTCCGCCTCGTAGTCGAGCGCGTTGTCCGGGTACATGTACGGCTGGCCGATCGACTTCTTGTAGGCGAAGGCAGCGATCGTCGGCATCTTGCCGATGAGCCGGACCGTGCTCATCTCGACGTGGGCCGGATCGAAGGGATCCTGCGAGTCCTGGTAGAAGGTCGACAGTGCCGACACCGCCGACGCGAGGATGCCCATCGGGTGGGCGTCCTTCGGGAAGCCGTCGAAGAACCGCTTGAAGTCCTCGTGCAGCAGGGTGTGACGGGTGATCGAATCGATCCAGGCCTCGAGCTGGGTCGGGTCCGGAAGCTCGCCGTGGATCAGCAGGTAGGCGGTCTCGAGGAACGTCGATCGCTCGGCCAGCTGCTCGATCGGGTAGCCCCGGTATCGAAGGATGCCCGCATCGCCATCGAGGTAGGTGATCGCGCTCCGGGTGGGAGCGGTGTTCGCATAGCCGTAGTCGAGCGTCGTGACCCCGGCACCCTTGAGCAGGGCGCCGACGTCGACCGCCGGCTGACCCTCGGTAGCGCGCTCGATCGGCAGCTCGAGCGTCCGCTCGCCGATCCGCAGCTCGGCGATGTCGGGGCTGGCTTCGGTCCCGTCGGGACCCTGGGCGACGCTCATCGATGGCTCTCCTTCGCGACGGCGTGACCGCCTCCGGTGGCGGACCACCAGTCTCTCACGGGGCGCCGGTCGGGGTCCGCAGCGAAGCCCGCGGGCCCGGTGCGACGCAGCCGCGACGCGGCCCGGCGACTACCCGACGGGTCAGGCCGGGACCGGTGCGGCGATGGGGTCGATCGACCCCTCGGCCCGTTCGACGCGATCGCGGATGCCGAGAAGCTGCCGGCGGACCATGAGGAACACGCCGAGACCGAGCATCGGGGCGCCAAGCCGGGTGCCCGGGCTGTCCTGGTCCATCGAGACCCGGAAGCGCTCGATCAGGCGGGTCCGGCCGCCCGGCAGCGGCTCGAGGACGAATGCCCAGGAGGCGTTGAAGTCGGGGCTGGTGGCAGTGTCGAGGAACGCTCCGGCGGCCTTGAGATTCGCCGGCATGGCCTCGCTGGAGCCGTCCGGCCCGGACGCGGCCTCCGCCCGGGTCCGGGCGTTCTCGGCCTGGGCACGGATCGTCTCCGGATCGATGGAGACGACGAGCGCGTTCTCCGGATCGACGGCCCGGACGACGAATTCGCCGTCGGGGTGCGTGGGCAGCAGGTCGCCGACCGCCAGCTCCTGGTGCTCCGGCAGGATCTCGCTGGCGCTCGTGCCCTTCATGTCGACGGCGTCGTAGCTGTACCACCCGCCTCGACCGTAGCCCATCTGGACCAGCCAGGGCCAGACCGCCGTCCGTGGGGCATCGATCGTGACGGCACGGGTGTCGACGATGTCGGGATCCGGGACGATCTCGTCGCCGGGCAGGGCCAAGGCGACTTCGTCCGGGTCGACGCCCCAGTTCCTCCACCAGGGCTCGATCCGCGCCTTGTAGGCGATGAGGGCGCCGGCCGCCGCAGCGCCGAGGATGATCAGGGGGGTGCGCAAACGCATGTGACTACCTCCAGCAGGCATCCTCCCGCGTCCGCATGCTCGGGAACAGGGCCGAGGGTCCCGGCGCGCGCCGTCACGCGGACCGACGTCGCTGCAGGATCAGTGCCACATCATCTCGTACGGGTGCTCGCCGACGAGGCGTCGTCCCGCCGCAAACCGGTCCAGAGCGTAGGGCGCGAGGTCCACCGTCGACGACCGGCCGTCGAGGATGAGCTCCGCCAGGCTCAGTCCGACGGCCGGGGCGGTCTTGAACCCCGTGCCCGAGAAGCCACAGGCAAGGATGAAGCCGTCGGGACCTGCCGGGCCGAGGATGGGCCGCTGATCCGGGCTGATCCCGTCCTGGCCGCCGTGCGAGGTGCGGAACGTCCCGTCGGCCATCCAGGGGACCCGGGCGCAGACGGTGGCCACCATGTCGTCGAGGACCTCGCGCGTCGGCGGCTCCTGCGGTCGGTCGGGCGAGCCCCCGACGATGTTGCCCGTCTCCAGTCCGACGAGCATGAGGTCGCGACCCTCGGGCCGGAAGTAGACGCCGGCCGCGTGGTCGATGACGATCGGGAAGTCGGGTCCCTTGCCGGGCGGCAGCCCGAAGTAGGCGGTCTCGTGGCGCCAGGCCTCGACCGGAACGTCCAGGCCGACCGTGCGGGCCAGCTCGGCCGCCCACGCGCCGGCGGCATCGACGACGACCGGCGCCTTGAACCGCCCCTGGGCCGTCTCGACTCCACGCACACGCTCGCCGTCGACGAGCACCGCCGTGACCTGGCTGCGCTGGATCAGCCGGGCACCGAGCCGGCGGGCCGCGGCGATGAACCCGGCTGCGGTGCCGGTCGGATCCGCGTATCCGGACTCGGGCTCGTAGGCAGCGGCGACGACGTCGTCGGTCACGATCCCCGGGAGCAGGTCGGCCACCTCGTCCGGCCCGATGACCGATGCCGGGACGCCGATCCGCTGGTGCATCGCGACGTTCGCCCGAAGGGCCTCCGTGGCGCCCGGCGCGACGAGCTGCACGAAGCCGGTGCGCACGAAGCCACAGTCGCCATCCCCCACCCGCTCGGCCCAGTCGCGGAAGTACGGGTACGACAGCCAGGCGAACCGGGATTCACTCTCGAGGTCGTAGTGCATCCGAACGAAGCCCGACGAGCGGCCGGTCGCCCCGGCAGCGACCGACCCGCGCTCGAGCACGGTCACGGAGGCGCCGCGCACGGCGAGATGGAAGGCCAGGCTAGCCCCCTGGACCCCGGCCCCCACGATGATGACGTCCGCCGTTTCGCCCATCGGTGACTCCCTGCGGTCGATGCATGCCGGATGATGCCGCATCGGGTCGGTCGCCGGGCGCCACCCACACCCGCGTGAGCGGTGCGTCGGACCCTCCCGACCGATCGTGACCAGCGACCCTAGGACCGAGCCGATCCCGACCCGATGCTCGGGAAGGTGAGGCCCGGACCGCGATACGTCACCGGGCCGGCGCGCCGAGGAGGTGAGCGCATGGTCGCGAAGTCAGGTGACCGCATCATCGTCGAGTCCGAGAAGGTCGGGCAGCCCGCCCGCGAGGGCGACATCCTCGAGGTGATCGAAGCGTCGTATGGCACCCGGTACCGGGTCCGCTGGGATGACGGTCACGAGAGCACGATCCGGCCGAGCGCCGGCAGCGCGCGGTCGGTCCCGCGCAAGACGCGGCGACCGAAGTAGACGCCATCGACGCTCGCGGATGGCCGGTGCCCATACGCACCACGCCCGGCGCTAGGCTGACGCCCTGCGCCACACGATCGGAGGAAGCGAGATGACGCACCGGCCGACGTTCCTGACCGTCCTGGGCATCCCCGCGACCGGGATCGTCGCGATCGTCCTGGCCCTGCTCCTCGCCATCCCGATGGCCTCGCCGATCGACGCGCGGGGCAAGCCGCCACGCCCGACGCCGACACCGACACCGGATCCGTCGACCATGGCCGAGGTCTCGGTCTTCGGGGCCTGGCACTGCTCAGACGACTACTGCACCTGGGCGCGGGTCCGCGACACGAGTCCGGGCGGCGACTTCGACCAGGCGAATCACTGGCTCATCGACCGCGATCCATCGGCCGCCACCGGCGCGCCGTCGGTCAACCTGGTCGTTCTGTCCTTCGTGAACCCGCTTACGCTGCAGACCAGCGTCACCGTGGAGAACGGGCAGGTCATCAGCGACCCGCTGGCAGGCATCCCGATCGGCATGACCCAGGGCATCGTCGACTACTTCAGCTCGCACGGGATCCGCGTGATGCTCTCGATCGGCGGCATCACCTACGTTGACGACTGGAACGCGGCGCTGGCCATGGGCGGGCATGACCTCGGCCTGAAGGCAGCCGCGGTCGCGAGCGAGCTCGGCGTCGGCATCGAGATCGACTACGAGGAGAACACCGACCCGGACCTCGCCGAACTCGAGCAGTTCATCACGGCCTATCGGTCGGTCCATCCGTACGACCCGGCGGATCCGTCCCCGGAGCGGCGCCTGACCATCGACGTCGCTGCCGGCGACCGCTGGCTCATCGCCCTCAACAGGAAGGCGACGGCTGACTGGCTGCGGTCCGCCGACCACCCCGCCGGCCAGGACCCGGAGATCGCCCTGGATTGGGCCAACGCGATGGTCCCGGCCCGCCAGCCGAGCATCGACAAGGCGATCGCCAACTGGCAGGAACACATCGACGGCAAGCCGCAGTACGCGCCGCCCGTTCCGCCACTCGCCCCGGCCAAGTTCACCGGCGGCCTCTACGTCGCCGAGGGGAGCCGCGTCCGACCTGAGTGCGCCGACTTCGCGGCCTCGTTGCAGGCGGCGACGGAGTCGTACGTCCGCACGGTCCAGCCGAACGGGGCCGGCACCTCATCCGGGATGCTCGGCTGGATGTTCTGGGCCGCCGAGAAGCCATCGACTCGCGGCGTAGGTACGCAGCCGCCCAACACCTGCGAGGGCGGGATGGGCGTCGCGGCGACCGAGCTCGACATCCCGATCCCGGTGCCGACCCTCCGACCAGAGTAGGGTCCGCCGGCTCCCCGGAACCGGCGGCCCGTTCCCGGCCGGTTCGCGGCATGGTTGCGCGCTCCGCGTCCGATGCCGCATCGTTCGAACCAACCATCGCCGCGCCCACGACCCCGGAGGACTCGCCATCATCAGGTCCGTTCGTTCCCTCAGCGGCCTCGCCGGTCTCGTCCTGTCCGCCGGCCTGGTCGTCGCCGCCTGCGGTGGCTCGACGGCCACCACGCCCGAGCCGTCACGGGCACCGGACCTCCAGCCCTGCCCGCCGGGTGGCGGCACCTGCGTCGGACCGCTCGTCCCCGGCGCCCACGTCTCGCGGTCCTTCGTGCCCGAGTTCGCCTACGAGGTCCCGTCCGGCTGGCGCAACGACACCGACCTGCCCGGCAACTACCTCCTCCGGCCGGTCGACTTCGAGGCTGGCGGCGTCTACCTCTTCCGCGACATCGCCATCGCCTCGCAGGACCCGAGCTGCCCTCGCGTGGCTGCGCCCGAGCTGGGCACCTCCGCTCGGGAGATCGTCGACTGGATCGACGGCGCCCCGGGGCTCCAGGCGGGCCGCCCCGAGGCCGTCGAGATCGGCGGCCTCGGGGGCTGGCGGGTGGAGATCTCGTTGGCGGCAGACTGGACGTTCGCCTGCCCGTTCGCCGAGGGTGTCCCCAGCCACCCGCTGTTCGTCACCGAGGACGGCATCTACTGGGCGGTGGCCGGGAGCGAGCAGCTGCAGCTGACGATCGCCGACCTGCCCGAGGGCGGCACGGTGGCGGTCGACGTCGACGCCTTCTTCGGACCCGACTACCCGGCGCTGCGCCAGGCCGCCGATCCGGTCGTCCGCTCGATCGAGTTCCGCTAGCTCATCCGCCCGGCGCGGGACAGCCGGACTCGCCAGGCAGCAGCGGGCGGACCAGGAGCGAATAGCGCTCGTCGTCGCGCTCCCAGACCGTCAGCGCGTTGGCCGACTCGAGGATCGGGCGAAGCGCCTCGTACGCCTCGCCCTCGACGAGGATGCAGCGGAAGGCGCCGTCGTAGCCGACCGGTTCGCCCTCCTCGGGCTCGATCGAAGGCGGCAACGGCAGGACCTGCGAGGCGAGGTTCGGGTCCGGGTCGCCGACCTGGTCGGTCACGAACAGGCGGGCCCGCTCGGCGATGAGCGGCTCGGAGGGGTCGACCGGATGACCCAGCAGCGCCTCGAGATCACCGAGCTGTCGCTGTAGCGTGCTGAGCCGCTCGCGTGCCGCCTTCGTCCCGTCGTCGAGCGCGGGGTCCGCGAACGGATCGTCGAAGAGCGCATAGGCCGAGATCCGGTGGACCTCCCCGTCGAGCGCGAGCGTGAAGACCGTCGTCGCAGCATCGGCGATGTTCGTCAGGTCGTAGCTCGCATCGGGGCCGTCGAGCCCGGCCTCGCGGGCCGCCCCGACGATCACCTCCACGTCAGCGGCGGTCACGACCTGCAGCTGGAGGTTCGGCATGAGCGGTCCCGGGTAGATCTCCGGGATCGGCCCCTGGGTCACGATGCGCCCATCCGCAAGGAGCGTGAACACCGGCAGCTCGGTCTGGACGGTGCCGACCGGGAGGAAGCCGCCTGTGACCTCCACCCGAAGGATCACTGCGTCGGGATCGGGCGGACTCGGCTCAGAGGTCGGGTCCGTCGCACCACCGGGGGCGACACACGCCGCCAGGGCGACGGAAGCCGCCAGGGCGATCACGAGGGCGGTCGGCGAGGTCGAGGGACGAGGGATCGATCGGTCCATCGGGATCTCCGGAGCGGGATCGCGGTCCCCGGTCAGACGCCCGAGTCCGGAGCCAGGTTCCGTCCGACCGCCGGGCGGTGGCTGCGATGGCGTCGCCGCAGCCGCCGGAGCGCCCCGGTGTCGGCCTTCCCGCGCAGGACCTGGCGCCGCGCTTCGGGCAGGAGGGTCCGCTCGCATCGAGGGCAGCCATCCGCCAGCCGTCGGGCCAGCAGGCTGGCCTCGGCGTCGCGTTCGAGGGTCTCGAAGAACCCGGGCATCATCCGCCCCTCCCATGGGCGCTCGTGATCCGTGGCGGAGCGTGGCGGGCGGCGACGGACGCCGCCATCCCCCGAAGGGGCCAGTAAGGCACTGGGAGGGGCCGGGGTACGAGGACCCTCAGGCTCCGAAGAAGGTCCCGTCCATCCAGTCCGGGTCGTCTTCGAGGAGCTCACGCAGCTGACGGTATTCCGCGTCCTGCTCCGGGCTCTCCGCGTTGGCCACGTAGCTCTCGCGGTCGTCGAAGATGGCGACCAGGAAGAGGGTCGGCCGATCGTAGGGCTCCTGGTCGGGCTGGAAGAGGTAGCTGGCCCGGAACCCGGCCGGCATGCGTTCGACAGCGTCGCTCCAGCGACCGGAGAGGGTGATCAGCTCGTCGATCCGGTCGGGCCTGGGATGGATCCGTGCGATCGTTCCGTACATGGGACGCACCTCCTTGGGGGCCATCCTCGCACGGCATGCAAGCCATCCCGGGGCGAGCGATCAGGCCTCGGTGGGGACCACCTCGCCGACAGGAGCGAGCGTCCCGCCCGGGCCCACCTGCCAGATCCCCGTCTGCGATGACCAGTTGGGGCTCGTCTGGGTCCGGCGGGCGGCGATCAAGCGCGCCAGGCCCGAGGCAGCGTACGTCGGTGCGAAGGCGAGATAGCCCAACGGGCCCGCGACGGCCAGCACGGCGGCGGTCGCCAGCTGGCCGCCGGTCGATGCCAACGCGACCTGGGCGACATAGCGGCCCTGCAGCGCGACGACCGGGCGGCCGATGAGGAGGCGGAACAGCCGCTCGTTCTGGGCCAGCGTGCCGGTCGCCGAGCCGGCCCAGTGCACGGCCACCGCGATGGCGACCAGGGCGGGGGCGATCGGGTTGCCCGGGAAGGCCGCGATGAAGAGCAGGGCGGCCAGGCCGCGGGCGACGAACGACCCGCGGAGGATCCGCGAGGAGGAGGCCCGGGTAAGGACCGTCCCCACGACGACCGCGGCCAGCAGCGACGCGGCCGACCCGATGGCCGACAGGGCGATGGCGAAGCCGGCGGTCAGGCCGAGGACGCTCATCACGTAGATCGAGGTGTAGGGCATGAGCCCGAAGCCGAGGGCCGAGATCACGGCGACGCGGCGGAACCGGGCGAAGTCCACCGGCTCCGTTGCCCCCTGCGCACGATCCCGGGCGACGTGCACCCGGCCCGGTGACCGGAGCCGCCTGGCCGAGGCGAGGGTCAGGAAGCCGGCCGCGCCACCGACGGCCAGGATCGCGGCATAGGCCCAGAGCACGGCCTCCGGCGGCACCAGGTCGACGGCCAGGGCTGCGGTCAGCAGCAGGAGCGTCGAGATGGCCAGCGTGAGAGCCGCGATCCGGGGGCCGACGAGCCGCCGCTCCGAGTCGGGCAGGATCGCGTTGTACCAGACGAGGAGGTTCGCCCCCGACACCAGGCCGAGCGTCTGGCCGACGGCGGCCACGAGGATCACCAGGAGGATCCCGGTCGGGGTCGCCAGCCAGCCCGTCGCGACGAGGGCGACGATGGCGGCGAGGACGAGTCCCCGTGTCTCGCCGAGACCGATGGCCAACAGCGTGAGCCCGCGCAGGTTCCCGTCGGTGCGCCGGAGCAGGTCCGGCACGAAGCGCTGGACGGCCGAGCCGAGCGTCGGCAGCGTTGCCACGGCGGCCACGACCCAGGGCGGCGCACCGAGCACCAACAGCATCGGCACCACGATCGCCTCCGAGGCGAACGCCGAGGCGAACGCCTGGCCGGTCGAGATGCCATGGAGCGGGCGATTGGCACGGGTGGCGAAGGTCCGCCAGTCGTCGGCGACGCGGCGGAGCGATGAGGAGCGGATGGTGGTCAAGCGGATCCTGATGACGACGTAGGTCGGAGCCCGCGGGGCCGCGGGCACCGTGGGCTGGGACGCGCCGGCTGGACCGGCCGTGACGGTCCGCAGGAAGGTCAGGAACGGGCCGTCCGGGTCGTGCACGGCCACCGAGTGGACCGCACACTCCGGGCATGACGAACACCGAGCCGCCAGCCACCCGCGAGCCTGGGCAGACGACCGGACCGCCCGACCTGCTTGTCGAGTCGCAGGCCCTTCTGCCTGAGATCGTCGGCATCCGCCGACATCTCCACCGGAGACCCGAGCTCGGGCTGGACCTCCCTGAGACCCAGACGACCGTCGCCGGTGCGTTGCGCGGGCTCGGCCTGAAGCCGGTGCTGGGTCGCTCGGTCGGGTCGGTCGTCGCCGTCCTGGCGGGGGCGCGTCCAGGGCCGACGGTCCTGCTGCGAGCCGACATGGACGCCCTCCCGCTCACGGAGGCCACCGGCCTCGATTTCGCGTCCGAGGTCGCCGGCCGGATGCACGCCTGCGGGCATGACACGCACATGGCGATGCTGCTGGGTGCGGCACGGATCCTGCGAGACCGTCGATCGGAGCTCGCCGGCAACGTCCTGCTGGCCTTCCAGCCGGGCGAAGAAGGTCATCACGGCGCCCGCTCCATGATCGAGGAGGGGCTCCTGGAGCCGCCAGGGATCGAGCCGGTCTCATCGGCGTTCGCGATCCACATCGCGACCCGCTACGCCACCGGGACGGTCCACCTGCGCCCCGGACCGATGCTCGCCTCGGGGGACGTCGTCCACCTCACGGTGCGCGGCCGAG
The DNA here is from genome assembly GCA_963707215.1 of uncultured Chloroflexia bacterium. Classification (GTDB taxonomy): domain Bacteria; phylum Chloroflexota; class Limnocylindria; order Limnocylindrales; family CSP1-4; genus DATHYZ01. The sequence continues at coordinate 321,584 of CAVPPB010000001.1, forward strand.
GCGGCCACGCGTCGACCCCCCACCTGGCGCTGGACCCCATCACCGTCGCCGCTGAGATCGTCCTAGGCCTTCAGACCGCGGTGACCCGGCGCGTCGACGTCTTCGACCCTGCCGTCGTCACGATCGCCCGGATCGAGGGGGGAACCACGAACAATATCATCCCGGAATCGGTCGACCTGGAGGGCACGATCCGGACGGTCTCGGCATCCACCAGGGCGTTCATGCGCGAGGAGGTCCGGCGGGTCGTCGAGGGCATCGCCGCGATGCGCGGTGCGGACGCCGATCTCCGGCTCGAGGCCGGCTACCCGGTCACCGTCAACGACGCGGCCTCGATCGCCCGCGTCCGGGAGCTCGCCGTCGGGCTGCTCGGCTCGGATGGGGTCGTGGACCTCCCGGCCCCGATCATGGGCGCGGAGGACTTCTCGTACGTCCTGGAGCGAGTGCCCGGGTCGATGGTCTTCCTCGGCGCGCGGCCGCCGGACGAGGACCCAGCGACGGCCCCGATGAACCACTCGAACCGGGTCGTCTTCGACGAACCGGCGATGGCGGTGGGAGCGGCCCTGTACGCCGCGGTCGCTCTCCGCGAGGTCGGGTCGTAGGGTCCCGGCCAGCCGGGCAGCGTCAACCGCCCTCGGCGACCTCGCAGATCCCCGGCGCGACGGGGTCCTGGGCGGCAGCGGCTCGCTCGGCGTCGAGCTGGGCCTTGACCTCCGGGAAGGCATCCCCCAGACAGCACGCGCAGTTCTCGTACCAGAGCCGGAAGCCGGCGTCGATCTCGGGGAGCGGCGTGCCCGAGGACGCCCCACTCGCCGAGTGCCCCCCGGCCACCGCCCCGACCGGGGCGGCGACGGCAGCTTCGGCGCGCGCGGCGTGGGCCATCGGGTCCTCGAGGAACGCTTCCCGGCAGGCCGGCCGGCAGAAGGCGAAGATCCGGCCGCCAAGGTCGACGATGAGGCCCTCGGCCTCGGCCGTCGTGACGTCGACCCGCATGCCGCAGATGGGGTCGATGACGACGGATGGCTTCTCGGACATGGTCCCTCCTGTCAGGCCCCGGCCGACTCGGTCCGAGGCCGTTCGGCGCCCGGCCCGGACGGCGGCTCGTCGCGCAACTCTACGCGGCGGAGCAGCTGTGCGTTGAGCGCCACGATGAGCGTCGAGACAGTCATCGCGATGGCACCGAAGGAGACCGGCAGGTCGATCCCCCAGGGGACGAGCAGCCCGGCCGCGACCGGGATGGCCAGGACGTTGTAGCCGGTCGCCCAGGCCAGGTTCTGGATCATCTTCCGGAACGTGGCGCCCGAGAGCCGGATCGCGGCGACCACGTCGCGCGGGTCGCTCCGGACCAGGACGATCCCCGCCAATTCCACGGCGACATCGGTCCCGGCCCCGATCGCGATCCCGACATCGGCCGTGGCCAGCGCCGGGGCGTCGTTGACCCCGTCGCCGACCATCGCCACCCGTCGGCCGCCCTCCTTGAACCGCTCGACCGCCTGCGCCTTGTCCGCCGGAAGGACCTGGGCGGCGACGTCCTGGATGCCGAGGCGACCGGCGACCGAGCCAGCCACTTCGCGCGAATCGCCGGTGATCATCGCGACCTTGATGCCGAGGGCGTGCAGATCACGGACCGCTTGCGCAGACTCGGGGCGGATCTCGTCCTCGACGGCCAACGCCCCGATGATCCCCCCGTCGCGGACGACGTAGAGGACGGTCCGCCCCTGGGCCGCCCAGTCGGCGGCGACCGTCGGGATCGCGCCCGACGCGCCGAGCTCATCGAGCAGCGCCGGTCCACCGACGTGGACCACCTGATCCTGGACCGTGGCCCTGGCTCCGCGCCCGGCGAGCGCCTCGAACTCGCTGGACCCTGGTGGCTCCAGCCCCCGATCCGCAGCCTCACGGACGATGGCGCGAGCGATCGGGTGCTCCGAGTCGGCCTCGACGGCCGCTGCGAGCGCGAGGAGCTCGTCCTCCTCGATCGGGCCGTCCGTCGCGACCGCGGCGAGGATCGGCTCACCTCGGGTCAGGGTCCCGGTCTTGTCGAAGATCACCATGTCGAGCTCGCGAACTCGTTCGAGCGCGAGCCGGTCCTTGACGAGGAGGCCGTTGCGCGCCCCGAGCGACGTCGCGATGGCGATGACGAGCGGGATCGCGAGTCCGAGGGCGTGCGGGCAGGCGATCACCAGGACCGTCACCGTCCGCCGGAGCGCGACGGTCGGGTCGTCGAGGAGCGTCCAGACGACGAAGGTTCCGAGGCCCGCGGCGACGGCGACGTAGAACAGAACGGCGGCGGCGCGGTCTGCGAGGTCCTGGGCCCGGGATCCGGAGGCCTGGGCGTCGGCGACCATCCGGATGATGCCCGAGAGGGCGGTGGACTCGCCGACGGCGGTCAGCTCGATGCGCAGGCTCCCGCCCTGGACCACCGTCCCACCGGCGACCCCGTCGCCCGGGCCCTTCGCGACCGCCTGCGACTCTCCCGTCAGCATCGACTCGTCGACCTCGGCCTGACCCTCAGCGATCGTGCCGTCGGCCGGGATGCGACCCCCCGGCCGGACGAGGACCACGTCGCCGGTCTCGAGCGCGTCCAGCTTCACCGTCTCAGTGGCACCGTCCGTCACTCGCTCGGCCGTGTCGGGCAGGAGCGCCGCCAGCGCGGAGAGGGCCCCACGGGCCTGGGCGATCGAGCGCATCTCCAGCCAGTGGCCGAGCAGCATGATCGTGACCAGGGTCGAGAGCTCCCACCAGATCTCGACGTCCAGGAGACCGAGCGTGCCCGCCCAGCTGGCCACGAAGGCGACGACGATGGCGAGCGAGATGAGGGTCATCATCCCGGGCCGACGATCGCGCAGCTCGCCCACGGCACCGCGCACGAAGACGAGGCCGCCGTAGATGAAGACGGCAGTGCCCAGGATCGGCGGGATCAGCTCGGCCCCGGGGAAGGTCGGGGCGGCGTAGCCAAGCCATTCCTGGGGGTTCGGACTCCAGATGACGACCGGGATCGTCATGGCCAGGCTGAGCCAGAAGCGGTCCCGGAACATCGCCACGGAGTGGCCCGCGTGCTTGTCGTGGCCAGCCTTGCCATGACCGCCGTCACCGGCGGCGGCACCGTGGTGGGCCTGGCCTCCATCGGCGCTCCCAACGCCATGGCGGGCCTCAGGGCCGACCCCTGATCCCTCGTGTCGTGCCTGGTCCATGGAACGCTCCCGTGATCTCCTGTTGGATACTCCCCCCCAGTATGGCAGCCATGTCCAGCCGCACGTCGCCGGCGGGCGCCGACCATCCGACCACTGCGGGACGGGCCACTGCCTACCCGTCCGCACGGACCGACGGCCCGGAGCCAGCGAACATGTGCAACGACTGCGTCGAGATCCCGTCGGGAAGCTAGCATCCCGAACGTGTCAGAGCCCGTACCGGCTCCCGCGCCGACCGACGAAGCAGCGGCCACGCCGCCGCCGGTCGTGGCGCCTCGAACGAGCCTTGACGGTCCCCCGTCGGCCGGTCGAGCGACGGATCGCTCCTACGGAGCTCTGCTGGCGATCCCCGACCTCGGCCGGATCGTCCTCTCGATGCAGCTCGCCCGCATCGCCCAGTCGATGGTGGGTGTCGCGCTCGTGCTGTTCACCCTGGCCGAGTACCGCTCCCCTGCCCTGGCCGGGCTGGTGACCTTCGCCAGCGTCTTCCCCGGCCTCGTCGTCAGCCCGGTCGCCGGCGCCCTCCTCGATCGCCACGGCCGGATCCGACTCATCGCCCTCGACTACATCGTGGCGAGCGGCGCCCTGCTCCTGGTCGCCGGCCTGGCGGCTGCCGGCGCGCTCCCGGCGCCGCTGCTCGTCCTCATCGCAGCCGTCTCGTCGCTGACCGGCATCCTCAGCCACGTCGGCCTCCGGACCCTCTTCCCGCTGATCGTCCCGCGCCACCTCTGGGAGCGGATCAACGCCGTCGACTCCAACGGCTACGTGGTGGCGACGCTCCTCGGTCCGCCGATCGCGGCTGCCCTGATCGCCGTGCTCGGTCCCCGGATCGGGCTCGCGCTCATCGCGGCGCCGTTCCTGCTCGCCGCGGTCGTCCTCGTCGGCATCGTCGATCCGGTCGCGATGGGGCGGACCCCGGGGAGGCTACTCGTCGACGCCTGGGCGGGCGTGCGCTACACCTGGCGCAACCGGACCCTGCGGGGCCTGGGCATCTCGATCTCGGTCGCCAATCTCGCGGGCGGGATGATCTCGATCGTCATCCCCCTGATCGTGTTGCGGATGCTCGGCCTGAGCGAGGCCCTCGTCGGGATCGCGTTCGCCGTGTCCGGCCTCTCCGGGATGATGTCGGCGTTCCTCTTCGGGCGCATGGACACCCGTGGCCGCGAGTGGGTGCTGCTCGTGGTTCCCTTGGCCCTGCTGGCCCCGGTGGTCGCTTTGCTGCTCCCGGCGAGCGGCGCGTTCGGGCCCATCGATCCGCTCCTCGGGTTCCTTCTCGTCATCGCCTCGCAGGTCCTCTTCGGCTTCCTCGCCGGACCGCTCGACATCGCCCTCTTCACGGTCCGCCAGCGGCGCACCGATCCGGCGATGCTGGGCCGGGCCTTCGCTGTCTCGATGGCCTTCAACTTCCTGGGCTTCCCCATCGGGGCGGCCCTCACCGGCCTGCTCGCGGCCGTCTCGATCCCGGCCGCCGTCTGGCTGGGCGTCATCGCGTCGGTCGCCGGGGCGGTGCTGGCCGCGGTGCTGATCCCGCCCCGCGAAGAGACCCCAGCCTAGGAGTCCGTCCGGTCTGTCGGTGGAGCACATCGCACCCTTCGGCACTGGTGCCGGTCCGGGTCCTCGGCGAGCATCGGGCCGGAACGAGAGGAGGCACTGATGCGACGCATCTTCCGCCTGCTGGCGCTGGCGGGCGCCGTCGGTGGTGCGGTCTGGATCGGCAGCGTCCGACGCCGGGCCGAGGCCGCGGGCCGACCCCTGGGCGACATCCTGCGGGCGGATGTCCGCCACTTCGTGACCCGGCGGTTCGACCCGCTGGTGATGCGGCTCGGGCTGGCCGGCGGTCACGTCTCCAGCTGGGGCGTCGTGGAGCACGTGGGGCGGGTCACCGGGACCATCTACCGGACGCCGGTCCTGCCGCGGGTCATGGACGATCACCTGTTCATCCCGCTGCCCTACGGCTCGGACGTGGACTGGGTCCGCAACGTCCGATCCGCCGGTCACTGTCGGGTCCAGCTTCACGAGGTGATCTTCGAGCTGGACGAGCCGGCGATCGTGTCGGCCGCCGAGAACAGCGCCATCCCGCCGGTCATCCGCGCGCCGCTCGATCGGATCGGAGCGCACTACCTCCGGCTGCACGTCCTGGACCGCGCACCGGGGACGTTCTCCCACCTGGCCGTGGCGATGAGCGTCTCGCCGGCCGATCGGGACGAGCGCGAGCTCGAGATCGTCCATCCGGAGGAAGAGCCGGCCACCCCGGCGTCTGAGGCGGCCGTCGGCGCCTGAGGCAGCTGTCGGCGCCTGAGTCCGGTCTCGTGGACCCCGGAGCATGCATGGGCACCAGAGCCGAAGATGCCCGCGCACAGCCGGCCGTTCGGCCCTATCGCCGGGTTCACCGCCACCCTATCCTGCCAGGGGTCGACGTCCGCGCCTTGGGGGGTGAAGGGACGTGTCGCTGGCGACACGGCCGCGCGAGTCGCTTGAGCCCGTCTCACTCGAGCCGGTCGACGCCTACGTTCGGCATCGGGCCGAGATCCGTGCTCTTCTCGTGACCCTGACCCGCGACGCTGAGACCGCGGAGGACCTGACCCAGGAGGCCTTCACCCGGCTCACCACGGTGACGCGGGCCGGTCGGGCGCCGCTGCGGACCCGGGCCTGGCTCTACCGGGTAGCCGTCAATCTGGCCGCCGACCGGGGACGCCGAGCCGGCAGCGCCGAACGCGGCCGTCGCCGCCTGATCGGCCTGTTCGACGAGCGAGCGCCGGCGGACGACGACCCGCTCCGCCACTGCCTGGCGCGAGAAGACCGGGTCGCCGTCGAGGCAGCTCTCTCGAACCTCCCGTCCGACGCCCGACTGGCGATGATCATGGCGGCCGCCGGCTTCACGGGACGCGAGATCGGCGACCGCATCGGGCGGTCGGAGCTGGCCATCCGCACGCTGCTCTGCCGGAGTCGGCGTCGGGTCCGTGACGCCCTGGAGCAGGTCTGAGCAGATCCTAGAACGACCGCTCCCGGACGATGCGGCCGAGGTCGATGGAGCCGACGGCCCGGAGCGCCGGCCACTGCGAGAGCAGGCCGACCGCGAGGACGGCCAGCGGGGTGAGGATCACCGTCAGGGGCTGCAGCTCGAGGTCGAACGAGAACATGTCGGAGCTGAACTCGGCCATGAACTCGTAGGCCAGCAGATAGCCGACGAGCAGGCCCGGCAGGATGCCAAGACCGATCAGCATCAGGTTCTCGCCGGTCACCAACCGGGCCACCGTCCGGCGCCGCATCCCCAGGGTCCGCATCGCGGCGATCTCGCCACGGCGCTCGGTCACGTTGGCCGACATCGTGGTGAAGACCAGGGCGAAGGCCATGATGCCACCGAGCACGATCATCACGCCGATGAAGACGTAGAACAGGCCCAGGTACTCCTGGGCGATGTCGTAGAGCGCACGACTGTCGGCGAAGGCGACGACGCCCGGCTCCGCGGTGAGCGACGCCCGCACCGCGCTCGGGTCGGCGCCGGGCTCGTAGGTGACGAGGGCCGAGTTCACCAGCGGTGACGCATCGGCAGGCCCGGCCAGGCTGCGGGCGTAGGCGAGCGAGGCGTAGGCGAACGTCCCGAGCGGCTCGTCGACGAAGCCGGCCACGACAGCCGGCTTCGCGCGACCCTCACCGAGGTCCAGCTGTACCTCGTCCCCGACCTCGACGCCGAGCGACCCGCGGAGGGCACCGCCGAGGAGCAGACCGGCATCGGGCAGGGCGACCACGCCACCATCGGGGTCGAGGAAGCCGTGCATCGTCGTGTCGGTCCGGAGACCACGAAGCGTCGTCGTGTAGCGGTCGTCCGGGCCGATGACCGTGGCCGGGAGATCGATGGCAGGCTCGGCCGCGGCCACCCCGTTGACCGTGGCCAGGTCGGCCGCGGCGGCCTCCTGGACCGGTGGCTCGAGCCAGACCTGAGCGTCGTTTCGCTGGACCTCGACGAATTGCCGGTCCAGCAGCACGACGATGGTGTCGATCATGCCCCAGGACACGAGGATGAGGCTGATTGCGAGGACGACGCCGCCGATCGTGGAGAGGCTGCGCCGACGGCTCCGGCCGATGGACCGGATCACGGTCAGCCAGCGAGCGGGAAGCCGCCGGACCGGCGGCAGGAGCCGCTCGACCAGGCTCAGGCCGCCTCGGCCGGTCGGCGCCGGCCCCAGCATCGCGGCCGCCGGCGAGATGCCGGCCGCATGACGAGCGGGACCTACCACAGCGAGGACGGCCGACATGACGCCGACGATGACCCCGATGGCGATCGTCACCGGTCGGATCTCGACGACGACGACAGGGATCGAAAGGACCCCCGTGTAGAGGCGGGTCATGACCTCGTTCAGGAGCGCCCCGACGAGGACGCCCGGGACCGCGCCAAGGAGGCCGACCGCGACGCCGAAGGCCAGATAGTGGCGCAGGATCGTGCGCCTGGCGAAGCCGTTCGCCCGGAGGGTGCCGATGATCGATCGCTGGCTGGTGACGAGGCGACCCATCAGGACGTACGCAGCGAACGCGGCGGTCCCCAGGAACAGGATCGGGAACAGGATCGAAAGGCTGCCGAAGGCGCTGACGTCCTCCTGGAGGGCCGCGTTCGACGGCTGCTCGTCCCGGGTGAACGTGTCGGCGGCCCCGGCCCCCAGGGCGGCGGCCCGGACGCGCTCAGCGGTGTCGCCGGGTGGGTCGGGCTCGAAGTGGAACAGCGCCTCCGAGCGGAGGGACGGTCCGGGCAGTTCGCTCACCAGCGGCTCCGGGGCGAACAGGACGCCGAAGTCATCCGGGGACGCGAAGATCTGCTGCCGGCTGGGGGCCGGCCACAGGTACTCCGGCGAAGCCACGATGCCGAGCACCACGAGATCACGCCACCCGTCGGTGGTCAGGATCGCGACCGCATCGCCGGGGTCGAGCCCGAAGTGACCGGCCATGTGCTGCTCGACCACCACACCGTCGGGCTGCGACGGATCGAGACCCGAGCCCTCGAGGACAAGGACGCCGTTGACAGCGGCCTGGCCGCCCTGTGGCAGGCTGATCGCCCGCCCCAGAAGCTCGTGGTCGCCGACGCGGACCGGGACGTCGGCCAGGGTCCGGGTGGCTGCCTCGCGGACCCCGAGCTCGGCGGCACCGGCCTCCGCGACCGCCTCCCCGGGACCGCCGATGGCCGTGACGTCGGCGAAGGCGGTCCGCTCGTACATCGCCTCGTAGCTCGAGGTCAGGTTCAGGAAGGCGTCGAGCGACGCGACGGACAGGCCGACGCCGAGCAGGATGGTGATCGCGACGGCGGCGAACTGGGCGCGGCGGAGCCGGACGTCGCGGACGAGGGCGCGCCGCATGAGCCTCACCACGTCACCGCCTCGGGCTCGATCGGTGAGACCTGGAGGGCGTCCTCGTGGATCCGCCCCGAGTGGAGCCGCAGGACGCGGTCGGCCATGGCGGCGATGGCCGAGTTGTGGGTCACGAGCATGACGGTCCGGCCGTCCGCGCGGTTGAGTCGCCGGAGGACCGCCAGGACCTGGCGGCCGGTCTCGAGGTCGAGGGAGCCGGTCGGCTCGTCGCACAGGAGCAAGCCGGGCCGCTTGACCACGGCCCGGGCGATCGCCACCCGCTGCTGCTCGCCGCCGGAGAGCGCGCTCGGGAAGTGGTCGGATCGACCGTCGAGGCCGACCGCCTGGAGCGCCCGCCGGGCCTCGTCCTCGCCCACCCCGACGAGCTCGCCGATGAGGGCGACGTTCTCGAGCGCCGTCAGGGTCGGGATCAGGTTGAAGAACTGGAAGACGAAGCCGACCCGATCACGCCGGTACGCAGTGAGGCTCCGGTCGTCGAGACCGGCAAGGTCCTGTCCCCCGATCTCGACCCGTCCCGAGGTCGCCGGCTCGATCCCCCCGACCAGATTCATGAGGGTCGTCTTGCCGGACCCACTGGGCCCCAGGACCACGACGAACTGGCCGCGCGGCACCTCCAGGTCGATGTCCCGGAGGGCGTGGACGGCGAGGTCGCCCTCGCCGTAGACCTTGCCGACCGATGCCAGGCGGATCGCCAGCCGGTCGGCTTCGGCCGGAGAGGCCTCGGGTTCGGGTTGCCGTCCCGGCGACGAGGTCGTCGCGGTTCCTTCGGCCGTTCCGGTCATAGGTTCCTCCTGTCTGCTGGCTCGGTGGGGACCGGCGCCGCCAGGAGCGCGCTGATCGATGGGCCGAGGCCACCCAGCTCGGTCGCCGGGTCTGCAAGTCGGTGCAGGAGCAGGCCGTCCAGCAACGCCGCCAGGGCGGATGCGGTCGCGTCCGCGTCGAGATCGGCACGGACCTCGCCTGCCGTCACGGCGGCCCGGAGTCGATCGGCCAGCAGCCGGCGGAAGCCGGCTAGCTCGGTCGCGATGGTCTCGCGGACGACAGGATCACGGGTCGCCTGGAGCATCGCCTCGGCGAGCAGCACGCCGGAGCGTGACGCCGGGTCGAAGCGATCGATGGCCGCGAAGGCGGCCCCCAGCCCGTCGGTGAAGCGTTCGGCCGCGAGCAAGGGCCCCACGGCGACCGCCAGCTCGGCCTCGATCGTCTCCACGATGGCACGTCGCAGGAGCGCCTCCTTCGACCCGAAGTGATAGTGGACGAGCGCCTGGTTGACCCCGGCCCGCTGGGCCACCAGGCGGGTCGACACGGCGCCCCAGCCGCGCTCGGCCACGAGGGCGACCGCAGCATCGAGGATCCGTCGCCGCGTCGCGACACCTCGAGGATCCTCCGGCAGCCTGCGATCCCCAGCCAGCGCGTCCCCGCCAGCGACCGTTTCGAGTTGGGCACTCGCTTTAATCATTCGCCCAATAGACTGCCCCGATACCGGGAGCCCGTCAAGGCAGGCCCGCTCGGACCGCCGGCTTCGACGATCTCGGCTCGCCCCGCCGGTCCCTGGGCCAGTGCACCGACGGCCCGGAGCCGATAGCCTCTCGTCATGAACGATCGACCCCCGGGCGCCCGCCGGCGGCCCCGGCTCGCGGAGCCCCTGGTCGTCACGGCACCAGTCGCCCTCCGCCCCCCGAGCGGACTGGCTGCCTGGCCCCCGCTGTCGCCCGGCGGACGGCCGACGCCGTGAGCGCGTTCCGACGCCTCTTCCACTTCTGGCGCCTCCAGATCGGCCTCGCTCGCGAGTGGCGGCCGGAATCGAGGCACCGCTGGCGACGGCTCGTCCTCGTCTGGCTCATCGACGCGATCGCCCTCGGGTTCGTGATCTGGCTCCTGCCCGGGGTCGAGCTGGAGATCCAGGGGACCGTCTTCGGCCTCGTCGAGATCGGCTGGTTCGCCGCCGCGATCGGCCTGGTGAACGCCCTGATCCGGCCGGTGATCATGTACCTCGCCCTGCCGATCGCCTTCATCACGGCCGGCCTGTTCGGGCTGGTCATCAACGCGGTCCTGCTCATGCTGACCTCGGGCTTCTTCGGCGGCGTCGTCTTCACCAGCTTCTGGTGGGCGCTGGTCGCCTCACTCGTGATCGCGATCGTCAACACGATCATCTCGTTCCTGGTGAACCTCAACGACGACGACTCGTTCTACTTCTCGCTGCTCATGAAGATGGCCCGTGAGTCCGCCGGAGCCGTCAGCACCGACCGCCCGGGACTGGTCATCCTCCAGGTCGACGGTCTGGCTGCCCCGATCCTGCGCCAGGCGATCCGGACCGGGACGACGCCGTTCATCGCCTCGCTGGTCCGGTCCGGCGGGCATCACCTCATCGAGTGGGAGACGAGCCTGCCGTCCAACACGCCGGCCAGCCAGGCCGGCATCCTCCACGGCAACAACGCGAACATCCCGGCCTTCCGCTGGCTCGACAAGTCGACGGGTCGGACGCTGGTCGCCAACCACCCGGGCGACGCCGCGGAGCTCGAGGCGCTCATCTCGACCAACCGCGGCCTGCTGGCCGACGGCGGGTTCAGCCTCCTGAACCTGTTCTCGGGCAACGCGACCGAGGCCTTCCTGACCAACTCCAGGATGAAGGAGGCCGGCGGCAACGTCCGGCGGGCGTCCGAGAGCCTCTACGGCTTCCTGCTGAGCCCATACCAGATGACCCGGACCCTCGTGCTGCTCGCCCGCGAGGTCGTCCTCGAGCGGATCCAGGCGCGGCGGCAGAGCCAGCGGGACGTCCAGCCGAGGGTCCATCGTGGATGGGCGTTCGCGGGCATGCGAGCCGTCTCCTGCGTCGCCTTCCCGGACATCACCAAGACCCTCCTGATCCGCGGGATGTACGGCGGGATGAACGTGATGTACTCCGACATCCTGTCCTACGACGAGATGGCCCACCATGCCGGTCCCGAGCGGCCCGAGACGCTGGCCCAGCTGGAATCCCTGGACACGCTGGTCCGGTCGCTCGCCAAGGCCTCGCGCGGCGCGCCGCGCCCGTATGAGCTGGCGATCGTCTCCGACCACGGCCAGAGCATGGGCGCCACGTTCATGCAACGGTTCGGCGTGAACCTCCAGGAGCTGGTCTCGCAGCTCGTCGCCGGGGAGATCACGGTGCTGTCAGGGACCCAGGACGAGGAGAGCTGGGGTCACGTCAACGTCCTCCTCGGCGAGATCGTCCGGGCGCCGGGCGTGACGGCCAACGTGACCCGGACCGCCCTCGGGAAGCGGGTCAAGCCCGGCGGCGAGGTCGAGGTCCGGTCGGGTCGCTGGGTGGACCCGGGGACGGAGCTCGAGCCCGTCGGCCCAGCAGGGAGCGCTGAAGCGCCCCAGGACGTGGGGGTGCCGACGGCGGTCGTCCTGCCGTCCGGGAACTTCGCGACGATCCACCTCACGGCGTCGAAGGAGCGGATGTCGCTCGAGGAGATCGAGACCCGCCATCCCGGCCTCGTGACGTCCCTCGCCGGCCATCCGGGGATCGGCTTCGTCATGGTCCGCTCCGCGGAGCACGGCGCCGTCGTCATCGGCCGCGACGGGACCCGCTACCTCGCCGACGACCGTGTCGTCGGCCTCGACCCTCTGCGCCACCTCCGCGGTCATCCGGCCGACCACCTCCGACGCCTCGACTCGTTCCCCAACTGCGCCGACATCTGCGTCAACAGCGTCTACGACCCCGAGACCGGCGAGGTGGCCGCGTTCGAGGAGCAGGTCGGCTGCCACGGCGGCCTTGGCGGCTACCAGACCCGCCCCTTCGTCCTGGTGCCCGCCCACTGGAACGTGGCCGAGGGCCCCTTCATCGGAGCCGAGTCGATCTACGCGATCTTCCGCAAGCGCATCGACGAGGCGGTCCTGTCGCCGGAGGAGCTCGCCGCCCGCGAGGTTGCCGAGGGGACCATGGCGCTCACCGGCGACAGCCCGGCCGGGATCCCGGCGGATCGGGGCGGCCCCGCGACCACGTGACCACGCTCGGCCAGCCTACCGATCCGGCCCCGTCCGACGCGCCTGCCGGCGCAAGAGGACGCGTGTCACGAGGCTTCCGCCGGATCGTCACGCACCCGGGGTCGGTCGCGATGGTAGCGATCGTGGCCCTGGTGATCGCAGCCTGCTCCGGATCGACGACCCCCGGCGAGCCGACGTCGCCACTGTCGACGGGCCCGGGCTCCCCGACCCCGGCGACACGACCCAGCCTCCCGGGGACGGCCGGCGTCGTCGTCGACGTGGTCGATGGTGACACCGTGAAGGTGCGCGTTGGCGGCATCGTCGAGTCGGTCCGGGTGATCGGCCTCGACACGCCCGAATCGCGCCGGCCGGGGACCCCCGTCGAGTGCTTCGCCCGTGAGGCGACCACGGCGGCCGAGTCGCTCCTCGCCGAGGGGACGACGGTCGGGCTCGAGCCGGATCCCACCCAGGACACACGCGACCGCTACGGTCGCCTGCTGGCCCACGTCTGGCTGGCGGACGGCCGCCTCTTCGCCGAGGCGATGATCCGCGACGGCGTCGGGATCCACTACGTCTACCAGGGCGTGCCCTCGATCCATGCCGCCCGACTGGCCACGGCCCAGGCGGCGGCGGAGCGGGCCGAGGCCGGCCTCTGGGCTCCGGAGACCTGCGCGGGCGACCCGCACACGCCCGCCGACAAGGCTCCCGGGTAGCGGCGGGGCGGGCCGGCGGCGGGCGACCGGCGAGCGGGCCGCCGGCGAACGATGGTTGCCCCAGCTCGGCCGCTAGACCTCGGTCAGGCGACCCCGACGGAACCGTCGATCGGCTGCGAACAGCAGGGCCAGGTCGGCGATCGCGATGACGACGAGGATCCCGACGAACACGTAGGCAGCCTCGGCCGACCCGAGCCAATCGAGGACCTGGCGGCCGAGCTCGCGGTTGGAGGCGAGCAGCACCAGCCCGACCGTACCGAGCATCGCCGGCACCATGAGCCCGAACAGCGTCATCTGCTGCGCCTCCTGGGCGCCCGCGGCACGAAGGCTCGCGAAGATGCCGATCGCCCCGGTCATCAGGGCCACGAGGAAGGCCAGCACGAGCGCCCCGACCAGCATCGCCGGGTCGTACAGGAACGGGGCTGCCTCGCGATCGGCCAGGTTGGCGACCACGAGGGCCAGGGCCAGCAGGCATGGCGACAGGATCCACCCGATACCCACGGCGAACCCCAGCTTGCCGTAGAGGATGGAACGATCCGACAGCCGACTGGCAAGCAGCGTCGAAAGCGTGTGCCGCTCCCGCTCTCCGGCGATCGCGTCGGGGACGACGACCCCGACGACGACCATCGGCAGGATGACCGCCTGGATCAGCATCAGGACCGGGTCGGTGACCCAGTCCCGGCCCATCTGGATCGGGCTGAGGACAGCGAAGATCGACAGCATGGCGATCATCAGGAGGAGCTGGCGGCGGGCCCGGCCGCCCCAGAGCGACCGCCACTCCTTCCAGATGACCGTACGGAGGTCCTCGATCACCGGTCTTCCTCCATCAGGGTCATGAAGACCTCCTCGAGGCTGGCCCGACCGCGATGGACCTCGTCGACCTGGGCGCCGACGCGAACGAGCTCGCCGACGACGGCTGCCGGCTCGGCTCCGCTCTCGAGCTCCACGATGAGCCGCCCGTCGTCGCGCTGGGCGGCGGTGACCTGGGGCAGGGCGCGCAGCCGCTCGATCACGGGGCCGTCGAAGCCGCGACCCAGGATCTCGAGCTGGGTTCGGCGATCGCCCGCCCGGCCCAGCTCGTCCGGCGAGCCGATCGCGAGGAGGCGCCCGCCCCGGATCACGGCCACCCGTCGGCAGAGGCGCTCGGCCTCGGCCATGTTGTGGGTCGTGAGGAAGATCGTCGTCCCCTCGTCCGCGGCCAATGCCGCCAGGTCGTCCCGCACCGCGGCCGCCGCCACGACGTCGAGGCCGGCCGTCGGCTCGTCGAGGAAGACGAGGGGCGGGCGTTCGAGCAGGGCGCGAGCGAGCGCGAGTCGCTGTCGCATCCCGCGGCTCCACGTGCCGGCCCTGTCGCGGCGGCGCTCCCATAGGCCCATCGCTTCCAGGAGCTCACGGATCCGCTCGCGCCGCGCGGGTCCGGTCATCCGACCGGCGCGAGCGTAGAACTCGAGGTTGTCCTCGGCGCTCAGCGCCTCGTAGATGCCGGTGTGCTCCAGCACGGCCCCGGTGCGCCGGCGGACCTCGTCGCCCTGGCTCCACGGGTCGAAGCCGAGGACCTCGGCCCGGCCGGACGTCGGCTCGAGCAGGCCGAGCAGCAGGCTGATCGTCGTCGTCTTGCCGGCTCCGTTCGGCCCGAGGAAGCCGAAGATGCCGCCTCGCGGCACCTCCAGCGACAGCCCGTCCACCGCCAGCACGGCAGCGAACCGGCGGGTCAGGCCGTCGAGGACGATGGCCGGTCCTTCGCTGTCCATCCACCTCCTCCGGGTACGCGTCGTCCGCGCCCACCCGACCGACCCGCCGGTCAGTCTTCCAGCGACGCCGGGTTCCGGCTAGGGCCCTAGGGCACCATCGGGCGACCGCGCTACTCTGCCGCCATGCCGCCAGAGGCCTACGCGCTCGTCGCCACCTTCGCCGTCGTCTCGATCGTGAGCGGCCTGGCCGCCAGCGCCGTCGTGGCGCGTTGGGCGGAAGGCCCTCGTGGCTGGCGGTGGGCGATCCTGCCGTCGGCGACCGCCTTCCTGGCCCTCTACTGGGTCGGCCATCGGGTCGGGCTCGTCGCGGGACCCCAGGTCGAGCTGTACGGCTTCCAGGTATCGGTCGTCCTGGATCTCGCCGTCGCCATCATCTCGGCATCGACCATGGCTCTGCTCCAGGCGGCCCTGGTCCGGGTCCGCCGGCCGGCCGCCTGATCAGACCCACGGGCTACCGGGACGAGCGGTCCGGACCCTGGAGCGGGTGGAGGCGCGGGGCACTTCGCGCCGTGGTCGCCGCCAGCCGGCGGGACCCGCACGACACCTCCATCCCACGTCCATCGGCGCTCCACAGAGCCGGTCCACGGTGAGCCTGTCGACCGACGCGGGCCGATGCCCGAGAGCCGGGACCACAAGAAGGAGATCCGACCGTGAAACGACCCTTGCTCGCCCTCCTCATCGCCGTCGCCGCGGTCGTCGCGGTCGTCGGCGCGGCCGTGGCCGCCGACGGGGAACGGGCTCGTGACCGCGCCCAGGACCGGACCGAGATCCCGGAGCTGCTCGGGCTCACCCTCGAGGAGCTCGAGAGCCTCCGTCACGACGAGGGCCTCAGCCTCGCCCAGATCGCCCTGCGCCAGGGCGTCGACCCCGAGCTCGTCGTCGACCGGCTCATGGCCGAGTGGAACGAGCGGATCCGGGTCCGCGAGGAGCGAGGTGCCCTGTCGCCAGAGGAGGCCGAGCGCCTCCGCGAGCAACTGGAGCTCCGCGTCCGCGACATCGTGAACCGGGCTGGCGGTACCGGCATGCGTGGGAGCGCGATCGGCGGCGGGAACGACGACGGCAGCGCCCAGGGAGCCGGCGGCGAGCGATGGCGCGACGGCGCTCGTGCCGGTCAGGATGCCGACCGCGAACCGGGTAGGACCGACCCCGCCGAGCCCCGCGGCCCGGGCCGGGGGGCGGGGAACGACGCCCAGGAGCGCCAGGGCTCCGCTGGTGGTGGACGCGGCGCCCGGGACGGCACCGGTCCGCTCGGCATGGGTCGGCCCTAGACGCGACGACGCCTACGGGACGGTCGGACCCTGACCCGGGCCGGCCGTTCCGGCATGCTCCGCACATGGCGACCATCCTCGTCGTCGACGACGAACCCCGGATCCGGGAGGTCGTCGCCGCCTACCTTCGCCGGGAGGGGCACACGATCCTCGAGGCGGGCGACGGCGACGCTGCCCTCGAGGGCGCTCGCACCGAGCGACCCCACCTGGTCGTGCTCGACGTGATGCTGCCGGGGCGTTCCGGCTTCGACGTCCTGCGGGCCCTTCGCGCCGACGGCCTCGACGCCCCGGTCATCCTGCTGACGGCCCGTGACGAGGTCGTCGACCGGGTGGCCGGGCTGGAGATCGGCGCCGACGACTACGTGACCAAGCCGTTCGAGCCGCGCGAGCTCGTGGCCCGGGTCGGAGCCATCCTGCGGCGCCTGGAACGGCGCGCTGGCACCGCGCCGACGGACACGACGGGTGATGATCCGTCGTCCCAGGCGTCCCGCTTCCACGACCTGCTCATCGACCCGTCGGCGCGCGAGGTCCGCCGCGGCGCCACCGACGTTCCACTGACGCGCACCGAGTTCGACCTCCTGGCCGGCCTGGCCGAGCAACCCGGACGTGCCTGGACCCGCGAGCAGATCGGCGAGCGGCTGTTCGGCGAGGCCTTCGACGCCTACGACCGGACGGTCGACAGCCACGTCAAGAACCTTCGTCGCAAGCTGGGCCCGCGACCGGACGGCGGGCCGTACGTGGAGACGGTCCGCGGGGTGGGCTACCGGGCGGCCCGATCGTGAGCGTCCGGACCCGCCTGGCGATCGCCTTCGCGCTGGTTGCGCTCGGGACGGCCCTGGCCGTGGCTGTCACCTCGCCGTACATCGTGGGGCGCGGCTTCGCCCGCCTCCAGGCAGGTCTCGATGGCGGCGGGGGAGGCCAGGGCGGGCCGGGGAATGGTGGGCAGGGCCAGGGCCAGGGTGGGACGGGGAGCGGCGGGCAGGGCCTGGGGATCCACGCCGATGAGATCCAGCGGGAGACCGTCCTGTCGATCGTCGTCGCCTCGCTGGCCGCCGCCGGGACCGCGACGCTCATCGGGATCGCGGTGGCCGGACGGCTCACCCGGCCCCTGCGACGCCTGGAGGCCGCTGCCGAGGCCGTCGCCGCCGGGGATCTCGGGCAGCGCTCGGGGCTGGCCGACCGCTCCGACGAGCTCGGTTCGCTGGGTCGCTCCTTCGACGGCATGGCCCAGGCCCTCCAGGACGCCGACGAGACCCGACGACGCTTCCTGCAGGACGCAGTCCACGAGCTGCGCACGCCGCTCACGGTCATCGAGGCAACCAGCAGCGCGATCCTCGACGGGGTCTACGGGTCGGAGCCCCGCCATCTCGAGACGGTCCGCGACCAGGCCCGCCTCCTCTCGCGGATCGTCGACGACCTCCGGACCATCAGCCTGGCCGAGGGTGGCGCCTTGCCCATGGAGCACGACAGCATCGAGGTGGAGGCGCTCCTGGGTGCCGTCGCCGAGGCCTTCGGTGCCCGGGCAGCCGAGCGTGGTGTCCGGCTCACGGTCGAGCCGGCCGGATCGGCACCCACGGTCGTCGGGGACCGCGACCGCATCCGTCAGGCCCTCGGAGCCGTCCTCGACAACGCGCTCCGCCACACGCCGGCCAGGGGGGCGGTCACGTTGGCGGCGTACGGGCCGACCGCCGGGCTCGTGCGCCTCGAGGTCCGCGACACCGGCCCCGGGTTCGGCCCCGAGGATCTCCCGCATGTCTTCGACCGGTTCTACCAGGCGGACCGGGGCCGCGATCGATCTACCGGGTCGAGCGGCCTGGGGCTCGCCATCGTCCGCGCACTCGCAGAGGCACAGGGCGGACGGGTCGGTGCTGCCGACCGACCGGACGGTGGGGCCGTCGTGTGGCTGGACCTTCCTGCCGGGCCGATCCCGCCCCCTGACTAGCCGCTGCCCCCGCTCAGGTCGTCATCGCTCCAGCGCACGGAACCGATCGACCCAGCCGACGGCACCCCCGCTGGACACGAGCCGCACCGTGATCCCTGCCGCGTCGAGCACGCTGGCGGCGATCGCGGCCCGGTATCCGGAGACGCACAGGACCCAGGCCTCCGGCTCACCGGCGAGCGACCCGACTCGAGCGGGAAGATCCCCGACGAAGACCAGCTCGCTGCCGGGCAGGGTGCCCTCCTCCGCCCATTCTGCCGGCTGTCGGACATCGACAATGCGGGGACGACGCCCTCCCGCACGCTCTGCGTAGAGGTCACGCATCCGGGCGGTCGGGTACGAGCGCAGCGGCCGACCGCTGGCGACCCAGGCATCGACACCCCCGGCGAGGCGGCCGAGCCCGTCGCCGTAGCCGATCCGGAAGAGCTGGGCCACGGCCTCCCCGGCGGCATCGGGTGCATCGTCGGGGAGGATGAGCACGATCCGGCCACCGAACGGGACCAGCCAGCCCACGTAGGCCGAGAACGAATCTCCCAGCTCGACATTGAGTGCCCCGGGCAGGTGTCCGGAGGCGAACGCTTCGCGGTCCCGGGCATCGACAAGCGTCGCCCCGGCCGCCACCTGGCGTTCCGCCTCGTCCGGCTCCAGATCGGGGATGGCCGGCAGCGACCCGAGGACCGGGGGTCCGGCCCGGTTGAGCAGACCCATGTGCGCGTAGTAGGCCGGGAACCGACGAAGGGCGGCGAGCTGACGCTCGATGAACGTCTCCTCGTCGGGCGCATGGAGGGCGGCATTCCGCTCACGCTCCAACCCGATCGTCGTCCAGCGGCCAAGATCAGGAAGGTTCGAGGCGCAGAAGCTGCCGGAACCGTGGGTCGGCAACACGACGACTTCGTCGGGCAGGTCGGCGAGGGCCTGCAGCGTCCGGTACTGGGCCCTGGTCAGGGCGTCGGTCGCCTCGGGGCCGACCAGGTCGGTCCGGCCGGCGCTGCCGACGAGGAGGCTCCCGCCGGTGAATACCGCCGTCGGATCG
The DNA here is from genome assembly GCA_963707215.1 of uncultured Chloroflexia bacterium. Taxonomy (GTDB): domain Bacteria; phylum Chloroflexota; class Limnocylindria; order Limnocylindrales; family CSP1-4; genus DATHYZ01. The sequence continues at coordinate 340,802 of CAVPPB010000001.1, forward strand.
ACCGCCGGCCCGCGATGCACCTGCCAGGCGATGTGCTCGAACGTGTGGCCGGGCGTGGACCTCGCCACGAGACGCAGGTCTCCGAGCTCCACTTCGTCGTCCTGGTCGGCCGGTCGGTGCGGGAAGGCATAGCCGCCCTTCGCCGGGGCGACGATCGTGGCCCCGGTGGCCTCCCGGACCTCACGAGCGCCCGAGAGGTAGTCGTTGTGGGCGTGGGTCTCCAGGACGTGGCGGATGCGCCAGCCACGATGGCGCGCGGCCTCGATGAACCGCCAGGCATCCCGCTGCGGGTCGACCAGGACGGCCTCGCCGCCCGAGGCGAGCAGGTAGCTGGAGTCGCCGAGCTCCGGCGTCAGGAACGTCTCGAGCTCGAGCTCGAGACTCGCAGTGTCGGTCATCGGTGGGACGAGATCGGGGCGACCGACACCGGGGTGAACGGCGCGGCGCGGCGGCACGAGACATCTCGCACGGGGATGGGATCAAGCATCGGCCAGAGTCTATCGCGGGCCCCGGGCCGGAGCGGGTCCGGGGTCGAGCTTCCGGACATGGGTAAGGCCCGCAGGGGGCGCGGGCCTCGACCTAAAACATACTGGACTGGTAGGGATTGCACAAGCCCCTACAGTCGGATCATGCGCGAATGCCACGTCGATGTCGCCGGAGGCCGCCTGTACCTGGTCGACCAGGGCGACGGACGGCCGCTCGTGCTGCTCCACGAGGGGATCGTCGACCTCCGAGCCTGGGACGGGCTGGTGCCCTTCCTGGTGGACGCTGGCCTGCGGGTCATCCGCTACGACCGGCGAGGCCACGGCCGAAGCGAAACGGAGGACGTCGAGTACAGCAACCGCTCGGACCTCATCGCGGTCCTGGACACGCTCGGCCTGGAGCGGGCGGTCCTCGTCGCCGGCTCGGCCGGCGGCCAGATCGCCATCGACGCCGCCATCGAGCATCCGGCTCGGATCGACGGGATCGTCGCCCTCGGCGCGGGGCTCGGCGGCTACGAGATCGACCTGCGCCCCGAGGAGCTTGCCCTGTTCGAGGCCATGGAACGTCTCGAGGACGCCGATCCGCCGGACGCGGCCGCGATCGCCGACCTGGATGTGCGCGTCTGGGTCGACGGTATCGGCCAGCCCGTCGACCGGGTCCCTTCCGAGGTCCGCGAGGCCGTCCGGGCGATGGACCGGGCGCTCTGGCAGCCGGGCCGGACCGGCGGCCGACCGGTACCCCTCCGCCCACCGGCCGCCGAACGGCTCGATGAGCTGCGCTGCCCGGTCCTCGCGGCCGCCGGCGAGCTCGACGTCTCGGACGTCGTCGCGACCGCCCACCACCTCGAGGCATCCGCGCCGGACGCGCGGGCGGTGATCGTGCCGGGGGTCGCCCACATGATCGCACTGGAGCGACCCGGCCTCGTCGCCGACCTCGTCGTCGGCTTCGTCCGAGCCCTCGGATAGCGAGGCCAGGGCTGCCTATCGGTCGCCGGCCCCGTCGTCACCGGCCCTGCTCGGCTGGCCCTCCCGGCCTCGCGGTTCGGAGACTTCGTGGTGCCGGTTGCAGCGAGCCTCGTAGGTTTCGATGGCCCGGTCGTCGAGCCCGCCGATGACGACCAGCGGATCGTCGAGCGCAGCCGGCCGACCGTTGACGAGCCGCTGGGTGCGGGTTGCCGTTTCGCCGCAGATCACGCAGATCGCCGTGAGGGTCGTCACCTCGTCGGCCCGAGCCATGCAGCTCCGGCATCGGCCCGAACGGCCGGCCGGCGAAGTCGAGGTTCAGGCCGGTCACGATGACGTGGCGGCCGGACCGGCGGATCGCCTCGACGACGTCGACGATGTCCGAGACGAAGAACTCGGCCTCGTCCACCCCGATCAGGTCGGCATCCGACTCGCGGGCCAGGGCCAGGATGTGCCAGGGGTCACTGGTGGACACGACGGTGGAGGGATAGCGGGCTTTCGAGCGACTCTCGGCGAACTGCGGCGGCGTCCGGGTGTCGATGTCGGGGCGGATCAGGAGCACACGCCGGCGAGCGACCTCGGCGCGCCGGAGCAGCCGCAGGAGCTCGTCGGTCTTGCCCGACGACATGCATCCGGCGATGACGTGCAGCCAGGGATCGGCGCGATAGAACACGGTCGGCTAGAGGGTAGCGGGTCCGACCGGCGGCGGCAGCGCTGGTCGGCGATCGGCGCGCCCAGAAGGGCTCGGGACGCACGCCTGCGTCGGATGACGTAGCGGACGGGCGGCCGGATGTCGGTGGGCGACCGCATCGGCGACACCTAGCGTAGGCGGCACCGTCCGAACTGCCGTCTCTGGAGGAGCCGTACGTGAGCGTCGCCGCGTCCCGATCCCGGGTCCCGTCTGACCGTCTGTCCCGATTGGCCCGTGCCCTGGGCGACCGCCTCGTCCTCCCGGGAGACCCCGCCTACGAGCCAGGGCGGCTGGTCTGGAACGCCACGGTCGACCGCCGGCCGGCGGGGATCATCCGGGCGGCCGGTCCCGACGACGTCGTCCGGGCGATCGCCTTCGCCCGCGAGACCGGGGTCGACATCGCCGTCAGGGGTGGGGGTCACAGCATGGCCGGTCACGGCACCGTCGACGACGGGGTCCTCCTGGACATGAGCGGCCTCCAGGGTCTCCGGATCGACCCGAGCCGACGGATCGCCCGGGTCGAGGCGGGCGTCCTCGCCGGCACCTACACCGGAGCGGCCGCGGCCCACGGCCTGGTGACCCCGTTCGGCGACACGGCGACCGTCGGCATCACCGGCCTTGCCCTCGGGGGCGGCGTCGGCTGGCTGAGCCGGAAGCTGGGCCTGACGATCGACAGCGTCCGCGCCTTCGAGCTCGTGACTGCCGATGGGGACCGAGTGACGGCCGGCCCGACCGAACACCCCGATCTCTTCTGGGCGCTCCGCGGTGGGGGTGGCAACTTCGGCGTGGTCACCGCCCTGGAGCTCGACCTCCACCCGTTGGGGCCCATCCACGGCGGCGCCGTCTTCCTGCCGCTCACCGGCGAGGTGGTCCGCGGCTACGCCGAGGTAGCCTCGACGGCCCCGGATGAGTTGACGACGATCGCGGCGGCGATGCGCCTGCCGCCCGCCCCGTTCGTGCCACCGGCTCTCGTCGGGACCCCGGCGCTCGCGATCATGCCCGTCCACGCAGGGCCGGCGGACGACGGGGAGGCGGCGATGACGACCCTCCGCTCTCTCGGCACGCCGCTCGTCGACATGCTCGGTCCGATGCCGTTCCCCGCCATGTACGAGCTGACCGCCGAGGGGTCACGGCGTCAGGTCGGCGTGACCCGGTCGCATTCGCTGCCCGGCCTCGACGCGGCGACGATCGACACGATCGTGGAGTCCCTCCCGGCGGCCCCGCCCGGCGGGATGGCGATGATCCAGCTCCGGATCCTGGGGGGCGCCGTCGAGCGCGTGCCGGCCGACGCCACGGCGTACGCCCATCGCGACGCGGGGGCCATCGTCGCCGTCATCGCCGGCGCCGAGGACACGGTCCAGCTCGATGCGCCGACCGCCTGGGTCCAGGATGTCGCGGCCTCGATCGCCCCACGTGCCACCGGTGCCTACGTGAACTTCCTGGAGGACGAGGGAGAGGGCCGGGTCCGGGCAGCCTATGGCGAGTCGACGTACCGTCGGCTCGGCGAGGTCAAGCGGCGCTGGGACCCGACCAACCTCTTCCGGATGAACCAGAACGTCCGGCCGTAGGGCCAGGCCGACGTCAGCCCGGGCGTGGATCGCGAGCCACGAAGACGTCCCGCTCCCACGGGTCGCCCACGACCTCCGCGACGAGCCCGGCCTCGGCGAGAAGCCGCAGCCACGTCCCTCGGTCGAACAGGCCCTCGACGTGGCGCTCCTGCTCGACCCGGACGGTGCCGTCCGCCTCGCGGAGCAGGAAGGCGAAGTCGGTGACGAAGGTCGAGTCGGTCGGGTCCGGGTCCCAGGACCACTCGAGGTAGCGCATCGCCCGATCGGCGCCGTCGTGGCCGCCATGGTCGGTCGATGGCCGGAACGTCTCACGGACGGCGTCGGGCATGAGGATGGCGACCCCTCCCGGGCGCAGGTGCGCCGCCACGGTCGCGAACGCCGCCGCGAGGTCGGTCTCGTCGGTCAGGTACATGACCGCGTCGTGGACCAGGACCGCGTCGAAGGTCCTCGCGAGGCGGATCGAGCGCATGTCACCGACGACGTGCTCGCTGCCCGGGTTGATGGTCCGACTCAGCTCGAGCATCGGCGGCGAGCGGTCGACGAGGGTCAACTCCAGGTCGGCCGCGAGATGCGATGCCGTGTTGCCACCCCCGGAACCCAGCTCGAGGAGCGTCCTGAGGGGGTGGCATCGCGCCCGCAGGCACTCGAGCACCCAGGCCGCCTCCTCGGCGTAGTCCTCGGGGGCCGTCAGCAGATGGAACCAGGGCGCGAGACGGCCGTACATGAGCTCATCGCCGGACTCGGAGCGGGCGCCGTCGCCCTGCCCGATTTGTCCGGTCGAGGCGTGCTCCTCGGGAGCCCGAGATCCAGGGCGGCCGGCCCGCATGTCACCCATGCTCGCCATCTTCCCACCGAGACCCTGCTCGGTCGATAGGATGGCGGCCATGGATCCCATGTCGGTAGCCCTGGTCGTCGTCGGCCTGCCGGTGCTCCTGGTCGGCGCCGAGCTCCTCGTTCGCGGCGCATCGCGCCTGGCCCGGGCGGTCGGGATCAGCCCGGTGGTCGTCGGCCTGACGGTCGTCGCCTTCGGCACAAGCGCCCCGGAGCTGGCCGTGAACATCACGGCCGTCTATGCCGGCAACCCTGATGTCGCGGTCGGCAACGTCGTCGGCTCCAACATCGCCAACATCCTGCTGATCCTGGCCGTGGCGGCGATCGTCGCGCCGCTGGCCGTGGCGGCCAGGATCGTCCGGGCCGACGTCCCGCTGATGATCGGGACCGCGGCGCTCCTCTGGCTGTACGCGTCCGACGGCGAGCTGTCACGGCTGGAGGGCGTCATCCTCGTCGGCGGGCTGGCGATCTACATCCTGATGCTGTGGTGGGAGTCGCGTCGGGAGCCGGCCGCGATCGAGGCCGAGTTCGAGGCGGGGTTGACCAGCCGGGTCCACACGTCGGGCGGGGTCGTCCGCGACGTGGTGTTCGTGATCGTCGGCCTCGTGGCGCTGGTCGTCGGCGGACGGCTGATCGTCGACGGGGCAGTGGGGATCGCGACCGGCCTCGGCCTGCCGGAGGTCGTCATCGGCCTCACGGTGGTGGCCATCGGGACCTCGCTGCCGGAGATGGCGACCGCCGTCATCGCCGGCCTTCGGGGCGAGCCGGACCTGGCGGTCGGGAACATCGTCGGGAGCTGCATCTTCAACGTCCTGGCCGTCGTGGGGCTCACGGCGAGCGTCGCCCCCGACGCGATCCCCGTCGCAGCATCGGTGGCATCCTTCGATCTCCCGGTCATGGTGGCCGTGACGGTGATCGCCCTCCCGATCGTGCTCACCGGCTTCGTCGTCCGGCGTTGGGAAGGTGCCCTCCTGCTCGGCTACTACGCCATCTACCTGGCCTACGTCGTCCTGGACGCGACCGGGCGGCCGACCGAAGCCCTGTCCGAGGTCATGCTGACCTTCGTCATCCCTGCGACGGCGCTCGGCCTGGGTCTCGCGGCCTGGGCCGAGCTCCGCCAGCGCCGACCGGGCGCGGGTCAGGCGACTGATGGCGGGACGGCGCGGCCGGTCGACGGTGGCCCGCCAGCGTCCACGTAGCGACCGGCCCCACCGGCGGGTGGCGGGCCGGCTCCCCCCGGAAGCCGACCCGCCGACGGAGTGAGCTAGATCGACCCACCGATCCGACTAAGGATCGCGGCGATCTGCTCGCCAAGAAAGATGAGGGCCACGATGGCCACGATCGCGATGAGTGCCAGGATGAGGGCGTACTCGGCCAGCCCCTGGCCGGCCTGGTCCATCGACGGGTCAAGCCGTCGTACCAGTTGACGGATGTCCATCCGGATCTCCCCACTACGGACCCTGGATCCGCCGTCGGGCCGGGCCCGAGCACCGCCGGCCCCACCAGCCTCGATCGGGACCGGGCTCCGGTCCATCCGTCGGGTCCCCCAGACCCGGCTGCGGGTCCTCCCGCACGGCGGGGTCGCGCCCCGGCACGGCCGGCCACCCCGGGGCCGGCGGCGTCAGGCCCGCGACGTCCAGCGGAACCGGACCGACGTGCCTCCAGCCGGTGACCGCCCGACCTCCGATCGGGCTCCTGCCTCCACAGCGAGCCGCCGGATCTCGGCCAGGCCCTGGCGACCGGCGGCGAGTGCCCGGGCTTCGGCGCCATGGTCGATGCCGGCCCCGTCGTCGACGACCTCGAGATCCGCCACGGCCGCGCCGGTCGTCACCCGGATCTCGATGCGGGCGGGCGCCGCATGGCGGACGGCATTGTCGACCGCCAGGGCGGCGGACCGGAAGGCGGCCGCCTCGATCGGCGCCGGCGGCCGCCCTCCGTCGGTGCCGTCCAGGACGATGAGGTCGACGGCTACCCTCGTGCGCGCCTCGACCCGTTCCGCGAGGCCTTCGAGGGCCGACACTAGCCCGAGCGACTCCAGGATCGGATCTCGGCGCTCGATGACGACCCCTTCGAGATCGGCGGCGATGGCTCGAAGCTCGGCCGCGATCCCGTCGACGGGTCGGCCTCCCTCGAGATCCCGGAGGGCGTCGCGCAAGGCTGGGATCGTCTGGGCATGCAACTCGCCTGCCAGCCGGCGACGTTCGAGCTCGGCCGCGACACGACGGGCATCAGCCCGACCCATCAGCTCGTCGATGAAGGCGATCGACCAGGCCGCCGGCCCGGTCCGCGCGTCCGGCTCGGCCTGGCGGGCCATCGTCCGCTGTGCCGCCGGCAGGACATCGCCGGCGATGCCGAGCAGCGCCAGGCCCACGACGACGCTCCCCCAGGCTCGGATCGGCAGGAAGAGGACGACACTGAGGGGGATCCTGCGGTCCTCGTCGAAGCCCGCCATGGTGAAGAGGACCGTGGCCGCGGAGGCCGCTGCGAGCCAGCCGACCAGTCCCCACGCGGCCACCCGGACGACCGGTCGGACGAGACGGTCTGATCGCGTTGCGTACAGGGCCGCGACGACGGTCGCCGCCAGCGCGGTGACCGCGGCGATCGAGGCAGCCGCCAGCCATGCCTCGTCGATCGAGTGATCGCGGAGGGCCGCCTGGAGCGCCGCCGGTGCGCGCGTCGCGAAGACCGCCGCGAAGGTCACCGAGAACCAGGCGAGGGCCGGGCTCCGGCGCAGCGTGAGCCCGGCGAGGCAGAGGAGGCCGACGGCCAGCAGGATGCCGGTCGAACTCGGGATCGCTTCCTGCTCGGTCGCCCAGTTCGACAGGAGCCAGGTCACGACGGCCACGAGCACGCCGCCGGACGCCAGGACGACAGCCGCGGCGAGGTCACGTGCCAACGGACGCTCGCTCACGACACGTCGGCGGGCCCGGTGTCCCGCAGCCAGCCCTCGCGCAGGGCGAGCACCGTGAGCTCGGTCCGGCTCAGGACGCCGTAGCGATCGAACATCCGGCGAAGGTGGCTCTCGACCGTCTTCTCGCTGATCCGGAGGCGGCCGCCGATCTCCCCGTTGGTGGCCCCGGCCATGACGGCCGTCAGCACCTCGACCTCACGCTCCGTTGGCGGCCGGGGCGCCGAACGCATCGCCCGAAGCACCGTCGCCGGGTAGGCCGACCGACCGGCGGCGACGTCACGCACGGCCCCGATGATCGTGTCCAGGTCCGCCGACTTGGACAGGTAGCCGGCCGCCCCGCGTTCGAACGACGCTCGTATGAGCGACGGCGCCTCGAACGCGGAGAGGATGACGACCGCGGGCCGGGACGCACCGCCCAGCGCAGCCAGAAGGTCAAGACCCCCACCGTCGCCAGCCAGCTGGAGATCACAGACGACGACGTCCGGATCGGTGGTCGCGATGACCTCGCGAGCACGCTCGACCGAGGCGGCCGACCCGACGACCTCGAGATCGTTCTCGTCGTCGGCCCGCGACATGAGCGCATCGACGATGGCCGGGTGGTCGTCGACGACGATCAGGCGGATCATGCCGGCACTCTACGGGACGCGACCCGGCCCCGGCGTTGCGGGTGTTCCCGCAGCGGGGCGCCGCCACCGGCTACGTCGTTCGTCCTGGCTCGACCGCGTCGCAGGCACGAGGCGTCGGGCGGCCGGGCCGACGAAGATCCAGGGTGGCAGCATCCCGGCTGCCCGCCCAAGGAGCCCATCGTGCAGACCTCCGTCCCAGTCGCCACGCTCACGGCCATCGGAGTCCTCCTCGTGGTTCTCGGGCTCTTCGCCGCGGGCAGCCTGGAGCTGATCGTCCTGGGGGTGGTCGCCGTCGCATTCGCCGGGGTCCTCCAGACCATCGAGAACAGGCGTACCTGAAGTCCTGCCGGCGCAGCGAGCTCGAGCCGAGCCCGAACGCTACCCTGCCCGAGTGAGCGCTCCGAACCTCGACGACCTGCCGGAGCACGTCCGGCTCAACCGCGCGTCCTGGGATCTGGCCGCAGCCGACTACGTCGCGGCCGGCGAGCGGGCCTGGGCCCAGGACGAGCCGACCTGGGGCATCTTCGGCGTGCCCGAGGCCGACGTCCGGCTCTTCCGCGACGACCTCGCCGGCAAGGACGTCATCGAGCTGGGCTGTGGGACCGCCTACGTCTCGGCCTGGATGGCCCGCCGAGGCGCCCGTCCGGTCGGCATCGACAACTCGCCCAAGCAGCTCGAGACAGCCCGGCGGCTCCAACACGAGCACCGCCTCGATTTCCCGCTCCTGCTCGGCAACGCGGAGACGGTCCCCTACCCCGACGCCTCGTTCGACATCGCCGTCTCCGAATACGGGGCCGCCCTGTGGGCCGACCCGTACGCCTGGATCCCGGAGGCCGCCCGCCTGCTTCGGCCGGGAGGCCTGCTCGCATTCCTCACCAACCATCTCCTCGCCTACCTCTGCGTGCCCGACGTCGAGGCGGACGGCCCGGCCGACGAGCGGCTGAAGCGGTCGATGTTCGGGATGCACCGGATCACCTGGCCGGACGACGAGACCGGCGGAGTCGAGTTCCACCTTGCCCACGGCGACTGGATCCGGCTGCTCCGGGACAGCGGCTTCGAGGTCGAGGACCTCGTCGAGCTGCGGCCGCCGGAGGGCTCGACGACGACCTACGAGTGGATGAGCCTCGAGTGGGCGCGCCGGTGGCCCCCCGAGGAGGTCTGGATCGCCCGCAAAGGCGGCTGACCCGGCCCGGGTTACAAGAGCGCGTCGGGTCGCAGCAGCCTGAGGGTGTCCGAGCGGTCGTCGGTCAGCGGACGCTCGTCGGGCACGACCGGCTCCCAGCCACGGTCCCGGAACCAGGCGACGTCCGCGGCGTCGCGAACAGCCACGACCCACTCCGAGGCGATCGCCCCGGCCACCGCCTCGGCGTCGCTCGGGCTGTAGCGGCGGTAGAGCGTCGTGAGCCCGGCCGGCTCCAGGCTCGCGGCGATGACCGGCGCCAGGTCGTAGGTCCGGCTGGAGACCTGGGCCGCGAGCAGCCCGTCGTCGGCGAGCACCCGGACGTCGTCGGCGAGGGCCTCGACGGTGAGGAGGTGGGCCGGGATCACGTCGGACGCGAAGGCGTCGAGGATCAGCAGGTCGACGCTGGCATCGGCCGTCCGCTCGATGGCCAGGCGGCCATCGTCGAGCTCGACCGATACCGGCACCGCCGCGGTCGAGAGATAGCCGAAGAGCGCCGGGTCGCGGGCGATCTCGGCGACCAGGGGGTCGACCTCCACGAACCGGTACGTGTCGCCGGGCTCGGCGTAGGCGGCGATGGTCCCGGCACCGAGGCCGACGATCGTGACCCGGCGGCCGGCAGTCTCCTGCCCGACCGAGCGCGCCATGACGTCCCCCAGCGGGCCGCTCCGAACGAAGTAGGCCGTCGGCTCGCGCGCCTGCGCCGGATCGGTCGACTGCACGCCGTGCACGGTCGTCCCGTGGTAGAGGACCGTCTGCTCCGGTCGGCCGTCGTCCGGCAGGACCCGGACGACCTCGCTGACCGCGAAGAAGCTCCGGTCGCGCAGGAGGGCCGGCTCCGGGGCGAGCAGGGGGATCGCCACGACCAGGGCCGCCACGACCGTCGCCACCCTGAGGTCGCCGGCGACCGCCACGACCAGCGCCCCGACCAGGAACCAGGTGCTCGCCTCCGCCAGCGCCACGGACCGACCCAGGGTCAGGGCGACAGCCAGCAGCCCCGCGATCGCCAGGTAGGCCGTCATCCGCCGGGTCATCCCGCTGAGGGCCCGGCGCGGATCCGGGACCCCGGCCGGGCCCGCCTCGGTCGCCGTCACGGCGCCGATCGCCAGGACCAGGAGGATGGGGTACTCCCAGATGTCGGGGAAGACCGCCGGGGCGAGCAGCCCGACGAAGGCACCACCGGTGACCCCTCCGAGCGCGAGGAGGAGCTCGAACTCGGTCAGTCGGTCGGGCGGAGGCCGGTCACCGGCCAGGCGACCGTGAAGGGCAATGGCGATGAGGGCGAACCCTCCCCACTCCACCGCGAGCAGGGGCAGGACCGGCCAGTCGACGGGAGCCGCCCAGGGCACCAGGAGGACGGCCGCCGCGACCGGGACGGCCCAGGCCGGCCCGCCGAGCCGGCGCCCGAGGCGTCCCGAGAAGGCGGCGACGAGCGTCAGCAGGTAGATGCCGAGTGGGCCGACCCAGAGGAGCGGCGCGGCCATGAGATCCGTGGCGATGAAGTTGGTGACCGCGGCCAGGAGCCCGGCCGGGACCGCCGCCAGGAGGATCCAGCGCAGCCGGCGCGCCGGCGGTGGCGCGACGCTGGCGGGCCCCGGGACCGCCGGACGGTGGGCTCGGAGGGCGCCCCGCGAGCGCCACGACGGGATCGCGCAGACGACCAGGATGGCGGCGAGGAGCACGAACCCGACCGTCCAGAGCGCCCGCTGGTCGGCCAGGCCGACGAACGGGTCGACGATGAACGGGTACGCCAGAAGCCCGGCGAACGAGCCGAGGTTGCTGAGCGCGTACAGGCGGTAGGGGTCGCCCGTCGTCGGGCCCTCGTGGCCCTGCGTCGTGCCCGGATCGGCCGTCGCCCGACCCCGGTCGCCCATCCCCACCAGCCAGCCGGACAGCAGCGGGGTCGTGCTGCCGAGGATGACGGCGGGCAGCCCGATCGTGATCGCCAGCAGCCGCAGCAGGTCGAGCGCCGCCGGCAGCCCCGGCTCCCGCGCCTCGACCAGGCGGTCCGGCGCCGCCAGGAGGGCGACGAGCCCGATCGCCACCAGCCCGAGGTGGACCGGCGGTCCCAGCCGCCCCAGGCGGCGGACGGACAGGTGGGCGTAGGCGTAGCCGAGCAGGAGCGCACCCTGGAACGTCGCCAGGATCACCGCCCACGTCCCGGGCGCGCCCCCGAACGCCGGCAGGGCGAGCCGGCCGACGAGCGGCTGGACCGAGAACAGCAGGAAGGCCGAGAGGCCGATGGCCGTGGCGAAGGTGAGAGCGAGCGTCCGCACGGGGACATTGTCCGCGCTCCGAACACTGCCGGCAGGCCGCTCGACCGGGGGCCCGCAGCCGGTGGCTGGGCCTGCCGAACGGCAGGCGGCGGTCCCGATGCGAGGGCCGGGCGGTCCCCGCCGACCGTGACCTTCGGACGGTGGCGTCCGGGGTCCCGACGCCGCACGCTGCGGACGTCAATCCAGCGCGAGGTCGTCCCCGTGTCCCTTGCCGCCCGGATCCGTTCGATCCACCCGGCCATCATCCTGATGGCGCTCGACGCCTTCGGCTTCGTCGTGGCGTCGTACCTGTCCGTCGTCGAGCTGCAGGGCCAGCTGCCCTACTGCGGCCCACTGTCCGGCTGCGAGACGGTCGCGCTCTCGGAGTACGCCCGCATCGGCGGGCCTGAGGGGCTGCCGGTCGCGGTCCTGGGCGTCTTCCTGTCGGCCGCCCTGTTCACCTTTGCCTTCGCCTGGTGGCGGACAAACGCGACCTGGGCCCTGGCGGCCCACTACTTCCTGTCGCTGGTGGGGATGCTCTTCGAGGTCTACTTCACGGTCGTCGAGATCTTCATCATCCACGCCGTGTGCATCTGGTGCGCCCTGTACGGGATCAGCCTGGTCCTGCGCTTCATCATCTCGGCGATCGTCTGGTTCCGACGCCCGAAGCGCGTCCCCGAGACCGCCTGACCGGCCGGGCCGAGGGTCGAGCGAGTGGCCCCCCGTCAGCCGAGGGATCGGCGGAAGGCCCGCCAGACGTAGTTCAGGACGAAGTACAGGCCGGCGAAGCTGCCGACCACGAAGACCAGGCCGGCCAGCGTCTTGAGGCTCACGTCGAGGACGACGACGTCCTCCGGGAGCTGGGTCACCACGGCCGAGCCGACGAGCAGGCCGGCCAGGATCAGGGCGATGAAGAGCCGCTCCATGATGGAGCCGACGTCGGCCCGGACTGCCTCCAGGTCCTTCGACAGGTCGCTCGTATCGATGTGGACGCTAAGGCGACCGGACTGGTACTGGTCGATCCACTTGAGGGTGGCGTCCGACAGGCTGGGCGCCCGCCGGACGAGCTCCCGCGCCGTCCTCGTCGCCTGCCGCTGGACCGTCTTCGAGAGGTTATCGACGGTGAGCTGGTCCCGGATCAGGGTCACCGCCTCCGCCTTGGCCACGTCGAGGAGCGGGATCCGCGGCGACAGGGTGGCGATGGCCTCCTCGATCTGGAAGAGGGCCTTGAGGGCGATCGTCAGCTGCTCGTTCAGGCGGAGCCCGCGGTCGTACATCGCCGAGAGGATCGCGCCGATGACCGACTGCATCGAGGCGCTCGTCCCGTAGACGATGTAGCGCTGGACGATCCGGTCGACCTCCTCCTTGAAGGCCTTCACGTCCACCGGACGGGACGAGACGCTGACCGACAGGAGCACGGTGGCGATGGCGTCCGCATCGGGCTCGTCGATGGCCGAGACGAGATCGGCCAGGGCCATCCGGAGCTGCTGGTCGAGCTCCCCGACCATGCCCAGGTCGAGCAGGACGATCCGACCGGTCGCCGGCTCGAACCAGATGTTCCCGGGGTGCGGGTCGCCGTGGAAGAAGCCGTCGAACATGACCTGCTTGACCATGGCCCGGGTCAGGTCTTCGGCCAGGACGTCCCGGTCGGCTCCGGCAGCGTCGATCGCGGCGGCGTCGCTCAGCTTGACGCCGCGGATGAACTCCATCGTGAGGATCCGGCGGCTCGAGCGGTCCGCGGTCACGGTCGGGATATGGACCGCCGGGTAGCGCTCCATGCTCGCCGTGACCCGGCGCATGTTGTACGACTCGTTCGTGTAGTCGAGCTCGCGGACGACGTTCTGGCCGAACTCGTTGATGAACGACGAGAGGCCCAGGCGGGCGACCGCCGGGCTGCGCCGCTCCAGCGAGCGGACGACCTGGCGCATGATGCTCAGGTCGGCTCGCACCGTGACGTCGATGTCGGGCCGTTGGACCTTGACCACGACGTCGGTGCCGTCGTGCAGGGTGGCCCGGTGGACCTGGGCCGTCGAGGCGGCCGCAAGGGGCTCGTGCTCGAACATCAGGTAGAGCTCGTCGGGGCGGGCGCCGAGCTCGGCCACGATGGTGCTCTCGACCTCCTCCCACGGGAACGGCGCGACCGTGCTCTGGAGCTTCTCCAGCTCGGACGCCCACTCCGGCGGCAGTGCCTCCGCTCGTGACGACAGCATCTGGCCGATCTTGACGTAGGTCGGACCGAGGTCCTGGAGCAGGTAGCGGAACGTCCGCGGCAGGTCCTCGGTCGTGAGGATGGCGCGATCCGGGTACAGCCAGGCCTGCATCCGCCGCCGGATCGGAGCGAACGGCGTGCGGTCGATGGTCACCTGGGTCGCGTAGCGGCCGAGGATGCTGAGGGTCTGGATGAGGCGCAGGTTGTCGACGACGGTGTTCCGGCCGCCGACCGACAACCGGCCCAGGATCTGCCAGTACCAGCGCGACGACTGGGCGTCTTCCACGAACAGGGCCCCGAAGCCGAAGATGCCGTCGATCAAGTAGAGCAACCCGGAGAGGAGCACCGTGGTCGCGAGGATCCAGAGGAGGGCCGGGTCCCAGGTGATCGACCAGTAACCGGGCGTCAGCCAACCCGTGAGCACCAGGATGATGGCGTCGATGAGGATGCCGACCAGACCGAACGACCAGAAGATGAGGCGGGCCAGGAGGAACATCAGGATCGGACGGACCAGCGTCCGGAGCACGAGCAGGAGGAGCGCCGCGACGATGACGTCGCCGATCGGCCCCAACAGCTCGTCCTGGCCCGCGGTGATGGTCAGCCACGGACTCAGCACCAGGGCGATGGCGAGCGCGACGAGCGTCAGGAGGAAGCGGAACAGGTACAGCGCCAGCATCCGCCACCGGGATGGCCGCTCGGCTTCGGCTGCAGGTTCGAGGCTGGCGACGATGACCGAGGGATCCTGTTCGGTCACGGGCGTTTCGGATGCCATGGGTCGATTATGGCGGGGTACCGAGCCGGGCGCCGGCCGGATGGGCGTCCGGGCGAACGGTGCTCAGGCGGCCCGCGGGAGGCCGCCGGGCCCTGCCGCGGACCCGGCCGGCGGAGCCATCTCCCCCGCGCCGGACTCGACGCCCGGGTACTCGGGGGTCCGGAGCAGGCCGAACGCGTCGAGCGGCCAGTACCGGAGGAAGGCCCGACCGATGACCGAGGACTCGGGCACCGGACCGAAGGTGCGCGAATCGGCCGACGCCTCTCGGTGGTCGCCCATCACGAAGACCTCCCCGGGTGGCACCTGCCAGCGCGACTGGCCGCTCGTCGGGTCGGTCGGCTGGGCGTTGCCGTCCAGCTCCTGGAAGACGTATGGCTCGGCGAGCTGGGTCCCGTTGACCCAGACGCTCCCGTCGCGCAGCTCCACCGTATCGCCGGGCTCGCCGATCACCCGCTTGATGAACGGGGTCCGGTCGCCGTCGGGCGACCAGCCCTCGGGGGGCTCGAAGACGACGATGTCGCCCCGCGAGTAGCTGTCCCAGCGCGGCGTCAGCTTGTCGACGAGGACGTACTCGCCCGGCTCGAGGGTCCGCTGCATCGACTGCTGGCGGACCTGGTACGGCTGGGCGATGAAGGTCTGGATGACGAAGAAGATCACGACCGTCAGGACGACGGTCTCGAGGATCTCGAACAGGCAGCCCAGCGTCCGTCTCCCGGGAGACGGCGTCGTCGTGGCGGGCGGCGCCGGCGGCTCCACCGGGGGGTACGAGGGGGTCACGGGTGGGGAGTATAGGGCTGCACGACGGTCCACGGATGGGGCACCATCGTCCCATGCGTGCCGCCGTCCTCGACCAGCCCGGCCAGCCACTCCGCATCGAGCCACTGGAGCTCGGTCCACCCGGACCCGGCGAGGTCCTCGTCCGGATCGAGGCATCGGGTGTCTGCCACTCGGATCTCCACGTCCGTGACGGTGAGTGGCCGCGGGCCACGCCGATCGTGCTGGGGCACGAGGGAGCGGGCGTCGTCGAGGCGGTCGGGCCGGACGTCGACCCGGGCCGGATGGGCGAGCGGGTCGCCCTGTCCTGGTACTACCCGTGCCTGCGTTGCCGGGCCTGCCAGACCGGCCGCCAGTGGCTCTGCAGCGGTTCCGGCTCGCTCCAGCACCGGCAGGCGGACGGCACGACCCGGCTGCGACGGGCCGACGGGACGCCCGTCCTGGCCAACCTGGCCATCGGGACCTTCGCCGAACAGACCGTCGTCCCCTCGTCGGCGGCCATCGCGATGCCCAGTGGCACGCCGCGCGAGGTCGCAGCCCTCATCGGCTGCTGTGTCGCCACCGGCGTGGGAGCCGTTACCAAGACGGCGGCCGTCGCGGCCGGGTCCAGCGTCGCCGTCTGGGGGCTCGGGGGAGTCGGCCTGTCGATCGTCATGGGCGCGGTCCTCGCGGGCGCGACACCGATCGTGGCCGTCGATCGCGAGCCCGCCAAGCTCGAGCGCGCCCGCGAGCTCGGGGCGACGGACCTCGTCGACGCTGGGATCGGCGCCGCGGCCACGGTCGAGGCCGTGCGCGCGGCCACGGCCGGAGGCCCGGACTTCGCGTTCGAGGCGATCGGCCTGACCGCCACCATCGAGCAGGTCATCGGGGTGCTCCCGCCGGGCGGCACCGCCGTGCTCGTCGGGCTGACGCCCTTCGGCCAGCGCGCGAGGTTCGACGTCTTCCCGTTCGTCGACGGGAGCCGGCGCATCCTGGGCTCGAACTACGGCGCGGCGGTCGCAGCCGTGGACTTCCCGGCCTATGCGGCGCTCCACCTCGCCGGCCGGCTGCCCATCGACCGCCTGATCGATGAGCGCATCCCGCTCGACGGGATCGAGGCCGCCTTCGAGGCCATGCGGCGCGGCGAGGGAGTGCGCCGGATCGTCGTTCCCTAGCCGACCGGCGGGACCGGCCGCTCGTGGACCACGGGCGGCAGGTCGAGGCCCTCGACGTGCTCGGCGACCTCGGCGCAAGTGGCGATCCAGAGGCCGTCGATCGAGCGGGCCAGCTCGATGAGGCGCTCCAGGGCCTCGGCCCGGGAGGGGCGACCGCTGACGAACGGGTGCATCGTCAGGACGAACAGGCCGCCCTCGCGGGCATCGCCTCCAGCTCCAGCGACCAGCGCTCCAGGACGACCGAGGGGCTCAGGATGACCCCCGAGCCGGTCAGGCCCGGGTAGTAGTCGTAGGGCTGCCAATCGTCGAGCGACCAGTGGGCCGGGAGCTCCACCAGGGAGGCCGCATCCGGCCGCGGCGAGACGGCCAGCCGGTACGGCCGGTCGCTGTCCATCAGGCCGGAGTCGTAGCGGAAGCCGTGACGGGCCAGCAGCTCGGGCAGCTCCCAGGTCATCTCCCAGCTCGGGGCCCGGTAGCCGATGGGCCTGACGCCGAGGACGCGGTCGAGGGCCTCGAGCCCGCGCAGCAGGGTCGCTTCTTCCGTCGCCGGGTCGGCGCCCCGCGATCCCTCGTGGAGATAGCCGTGATGGGCGATCTCGTGGCCGGCATCGCGGACCGCCCGGGCCGCCGCCGGCCAGCGCTCCGCCGAGAAGCCGGGGATGAAGAACGTCCCCCGGATCCCCTGTCGCTCGAGGATCCGGGGGACGGCAACCCTGGGCCCGTACGCCTGGTGTGACATCACGTCGAGGTGGGCCGCCGTCTCCGGGTGGTCGACGAGCATGACCGCCTCGGCATCGAGGTCGAAGGTGAAGCAGGCGGCCGCCCGGACACCGGGAGGCCAGGCGAACCCGGGCGGCAGGGGCGACGCGCTCGGCCGCTCGCCGATCTCGACCATCCACGGCACTCCCTGCGGATCAGTGCCGTCGATCGTGGCGAACGCGCCGCCAGCCGGGCCTCGCCGACGTCCTCCGCCCCGCTGGCGTCCTCGGGTACCGTGGTCGGGTGCCCGAGATCGAGCTCGCCGCCCACGTCGACGACGCCGCCCGCTCGACCGGCTTCTCGGGCGTCGTCCGGATCGACGGCCCGGCCGGGATCCGGCTCGTCCGGGCCTACGGACTGGCCGATCGCCGCCACCGGGTCCCGAACACGGCCGAGACCCGGTTCGCCATCGCCAGCGGCGTCAAGGGGATGACCGCCGTCACGGTCATGAGCCTCGTGGTCGACGGGACCCTGGCGCTCGACACGACGGCCCGCTCGGTGCTGGGGCGGGACCTGCCGCTGATCGACGATCGGGTCACCGTGGAGCAGCTCCTGGCGCACCGGTCGGGCATCGGTGACTACCTCGACGAATCGGCGGTCGACGAGATCAACGACCACGTGATGACCGTCCCGGTCCACCTGCTGGCGACGGCCGAGGAGTACCTGGCCGTGCTCGACGGCCATCCCCAGGCCTTCCCGCCCGGCGAGCGGTTCGCCTACTGCAACGGCGGCTACGTGGTCCTGGCGCTCATCGCCGAGCGGGTCAGCGGCACCGCCTTCCCGGATCTCGTCGGCGAGCGGGTGTTCACGCCGGCCGGCATGGCCGCGAGTGCGTTCCTCCGCTCCGACGAGCTTCCGGGCGACACCGCGGTCGGGTACCTCCACGTAGACGGCCTGCGGACGAACGCCCTCCACCTGCCGGTGCGCGGCAGTGGCGACGGCGGCCTGTACACGACGGCGGCCGACGTCCGGGCCTTCTGGCGAGCCCTGCTCGAGGGGACGCTGCTGCCCGTCGAGACGGTGCGGATGATGACCTTCCCCCGGAGCCGCTCGGCGTCCGGCCGGAGGCGCTACGGCCTGGGGTTCTGGCTGGACGGGAGCGGTCCGGGGATCGTCCTGGAGGGCTACGACGCCGGCGTCTCCTTCCGCAGCGAGCATGACCCGCTCACCGGCACGACCACGACGGTCCTGGCGAACACCAGCGAGGGCGCCTGGGCCATGCTCGAGGGCCTCGACGCGGCCGACCCGACGGGAGGCTAGCGGCCGGTCAGCCGGCCGGCGATCGCAGCAGCAGGCCGATCAGAAATCCGGCCAGGGCCGACAGGAGCCCGACCCCGACCATCTCGAGCGCCGGCCGCCACGGGGGATCCCCGACGGCCCGGGCCCGGACCGCCCCGACGAGCGCCAGCACAGCGCCGCCGGCCACGACGGCGACGAGCGCCGCCGAGCCGACCGGGAGGAGGATGAAGGGGGTCAGCGGTACCGCGGATCCCGCGAGCGTGGAGACCCCGACGATGGCGGCCGCTCTGCCCGGATGGCGCTCACGGACCGGCGCCAGGGCGACCCTGAGCGCGTCGACCTCGACCAGCCAGGTCTCGCGCTCATGATCGAGGACCCGCTCGAGCGCGACCACCCGGCCCGGCTCCCAGCCGTCCGCCTCGACGGCCAACCTGATCCCGCCGGCCCGTTCCCGGGCCCGCTCGTCCATCCGGCCGCGAAGTCGCCGTCCGACAACCTGGATCCAGGATGTCTCGGCGCCCGAGGCGGTGAAAGCGACCCCGGCCATCGCGAT
This sequence comes from uncultured Chloroflexia bacterium, assembly GCA_963707215.1. Classification (GTDB taxonomy): domain Bacteria; phylum Chloroflexota; class Limnocylindria; order Limnocylindrales; family CSP1-4; genus DATHYZ01. The sequence goes on from CAVPPB010000001.1 coordinate 359,769, forward strand.
CGACTCGGCCATGGCCGCCGCCAGGCCGGCCGTGACGATGACCCTCGTGTCGCTGGTGGCGGCGGCCAGCCCGAGGCTCAGCCCGAGGACGTTCACGAGCCCGTCCTGCCCGCCGAGGATGACGTCCCGCAGAAGGGCGACCCAGCGTGCGCCGAGTCCGGCCGGCGGCTGCGCCGGAGCGAAGACCGAGCGCTCGACCGGGCCGTCGGGCTCGGCCCGGGGAGCGGGCTCGACCGGGCCGTCGGGCTCGGCCCGGGGATCGGGTTCGGTCCGAGGAGCGGGTTCGGCCGTCCCGGCGGCGAAGCGCTCCGGTGGCCGCGCCTCGTCTCCCGGAGCGACCTCTCTCGGCCGTCCCACGTCGTCGCCCATCGACACCTCCAGCGCCCCGCCGCCCCGCGTCCGCCGAGTGTCCCATCGCAGCGTTCCCGGGACCCGGGCCGAAGCGGTCCCCGCTCGGGTCCGTTCGGCCCCAGCCGCGGACCCGGCCCGGGTACGTTCGGCCCTTGCCGGGGGCGCCGCGGGAGCGGGACCCTCGGCCCGAGCGACCGCCCGGTGGTCGGTCGTCGCGGAGGACCCGAGATGAAGGTCGGCGAGATCATGAAACGGTCGGTCGTGACCGTTCGTCCGGGGGCCTCGCTTCGCGACGTCGCCGGGCTGCTCGTTGAGCACGGCATCAGCGGGGTCCCCGTCGTTGATGACTCGGGGGCCGTCCTCGGGGTCGTCTCGGAGGCCGACTTCCTGATCCGCGAGCGAGGCATCCCCGACGGGCGCCCGAGGCTCCTGGATCGGCTCTTCGGCCGCGGTGCGAGCCTGGCGGCCGACGAGCTGGCGAAGCTGGCCGCAAAGACCGCCGGCGAGGCCATGACGAGTCCCGCCGTCGTGGTGACCGCCGACACGGCGGTCCGCGAGGCGGCCCGGATCATGAGCGAGCGCCAGATCAACCGGCTGCCGGTCATCGACCGCGATCAGCTGACCGGGATCGTCACCCGGGCGGACATCGTCCGGGCGTTCGTGCGCACGGACGATGAGCTCCGGACCTCGATCCTCGACGAGGTCGTTCGGCGGGCGATGTGGCTCGACGATCGGGCCGTGTCGGTCGCGGTCGATGATGGTGTCGCCCGGATCTCCGGGACGGTCGAGCGGCGCTCCGATGCGCCGATCCTCGAGCGGCTGGTCCGCGAGATCCCGGGCGTCCTCGACGTGAGGCTCGATGTGGGCTGGCGGGTCGACGACAGGGACGTCGACCCGCCTCGGCAGGGGGTAGTCGGTCCGGCCTACGGACCGCGCTGACCCGAAACGCCGCGGGGGCGGCACGGGTCGACCGAGAGGTGACCCGGCATCCGGCGATGCGTCCCGCGAGGAGGTCCGATGGATCCGGTCCTGCTGGCCAGGGTTCAGTTCGCCCTGACGGTGATGTTCCACTTCGTCTTCCCGTCGATCACCATCGGGCTGGGCTTGATCGTCGCCATCGCGACGACCCGCGCCTGGCGGAGGGGCGATGACGTCTGGCGTCGGACGGCCAGGTTCTGGACGAAGCTCTTCGCCCTGACCTTCGCCGTCGGCGTGGCGACCGGGATCGTCATGGAGTTCCAGTTCGGGACGAACTGGGCCCGCTACTCGACCTTCGTCGGGGACATCTTCGGCTCACCGCTGGCGGCCGAGGGGATCTTCGCCTTCTTCCTCGAGTCGACGTTCCTCGGCCTGCTCCTGTTCGGCGGCAACCGCGTCGGGCCGGGCCTGCGGGCGTTCGCAGCCTGGATGGTGGCGCTCGGGGCGACGCTCTCGGGCTTCTGGATCATCGTCGCCAACAGCTGGATGCAGACCCCGACAGGCTACGAGATCCAGGGCGACAAGGCCGTGCTCGTCGACTTCATGGGTGCCATCTTCAATCCCTCCACGCTGCCCCGATTCCTCCACACGATCGCCTCGTCGTGGGCCGCGGCCGGCTTCATCGTCACCGGGATCGCGGCCTACTGGCTGCTCCGCGGCAGGCACCTCGACGTCGCGCGGCGGTCGATCCGGGCCGGCCTCGGCCTCGCTGTCGTCGCGGCCGTCCTGATGTTCGCCACGGGGGACCTGAGCGCACGGCAGGTGGCCGAGACGCAGCCGGCCAAGTTCGCCGGGATGAACGGCCTCTACTCCACCGCCGAGGGCGTGCCCCTGGTGATCTGGTCGCTGCCGCCGACCCAGGACCCGGCGAACGCCCCGGTCGGGCCGGAGATCCTCGTCGGGAACCTGCTGTCGTTCCTCGCCTTCGGCGACTTCACCGCCGCGATCACCGGGCTCGAGGCGTTCCCGGTGGACGAGTGGCCGCCCGTCGCCATGACGTTCCTGAGCTACCACAACATGGTGATCCTCGGCACGATCATGCTCCTCGTGATGGCGAGCGGGGTCTTCCTGCTCTGGCGCGGCAGGCTGGAGACCTCCCGCCGCTGGCTGTGGCTCGCGGTCGTCGCGATCCCCGCCCCCATGATCGCCATCCAGCTCGGCTGGGCCACGGCGGAGATCGGCCGGCAGCCCTGGATCGTCTACGGCCTCATGCGGACCTCGGAGGGGACCTCGACGGTCGTGAGCGGTCCGGAGATCCTCGCCTCGATCCTCCTCTTCGGCTCCATCTACCTTCTCCTCGGCACGCTCTGGCTGTGGGCGTTCGTCAAGGAGCTCCGCCATGGTCCGGAGCCGGCGCCCCCTGCGCCGGACCTCGGTGGTCCCACCCCAGAGCCGCCGCCGCAGGCCGAGCGGCACGCCCGGCCGGCGATCGTCCATCCCCGTGCCGTGACGTCGGGAGAGAAGTGAGATGTCGGACCTTCTCGGGCCCATCTGGTTCCTGGTCCTGGGTGTCCTCCTCCTCGGCTACGCCCTCCTCGACGGCTTCGACCTCGGCGTCGGGGCGCTCCACCTGGGGGTGGCCCGGACGGACGAGGAGCGGCGCATGACGATGGCCTCGATCGGCCCGGTCTGGGACGGCAACGAGGTCTGGCTGCTGACCGCGGGCGGCGCGATGTTCGCGGCCTTCCCGCTCGTCTACGCGACCGTCTTCTCGGGCTTCTACCTCGCCCTGATGCTGGTCCTGGCCGCGCTGATCTTCCGGGCCGTCGCCTTCGAGTTCCGCGGCCAATCGGAGGGTCGAGCCTGGCGGACCGGCTGGGACGTGGCGTTCGGCATCGCGTCCGGCCTGGCCGCCTTCCTCTTCGGGGTGGCGGTGGCCAACATCGTCGTCGGGCTCCCGCTCGACGCGGAGGGTCTGTACACGGGCGGCCTCCTGGGGCTGCTGTCCCCGTTCACGCTGACCGTCGGGCTGCTGGGCCTTGCGATGATGGTCCTCCAGGGCGCCACATGGCTCGTCCTCAAGACCTCGGGCCCGGTGCAGGTCCGTGCCCGGCGGGCGGCCTGGGTCGCCTGGGCCGGACTCGCGGTCATCTGGGTGGCCGTGACGGCCTGGTCGCGCAGCGAGGCGGCGGCCCGGTGGACGGCCTTCGAGGATCAGCCGGTCGCCTTCCTGGCGCCAGCCCTGGTCGTGGCCTCGATGATCGCCGTTCCCCTGGCCCTCCGGGCGGGCCGGGAGGTCGTCGCCTTCCTCGGCTCATCGGGCGCGATCGTCGGGCTCATGGCGACGCTCGGCCTCGGGCTCTACCCGGTCCTGGTCCCGTCGACGGGCGTCGGAGGCGACGTCACGATCGAGACAGCCGCTTCTTCCGAGCTGACCCTTGGTGTGATGCTCATCATCGCCCTGGTCGGGATGCCGCTCGTGCTGGCCTACACGGCGTTCGTCTACCACCGCTTCCGTGGCAAGGTCGATCTCGAGGCCGACGGCTACGCCTGATCCCGGTCGGCCGGAGCGGCGTCCCCGTCGACCGGGGAGCAACCGCTCCCGCCCGCTGGTGGGGCCGACGCCTCGCGGGCGAGTCGAGCCAGCCGCTCGAGGCGCTCCTCGACCGCCCGGTGGATCTCGGCGGCCGGGCGACCGCTGAGGAGCTCGAGCGCCTCGTCGACCGTGTGCACGGCCCAGACCCGGAAGCGCCCGGCCTCGGCTGCGACCACCACGTCCCGGCGCAGCATCAGGTCGTGGACGTTCGCCGCCGGGACGATGACCCCCTGGCCGTCCTCCGGCCCCACGATGCCACAGGCGTCGAAGAAGCCCTCGACCTTCTCGTTGGTGCCACCGATCGGCTGGACGTTGCCGTGCTGGTCGACCGAGCCGGTGAGGGCGATGGACTGGCGAAGCGGGACATCGCCGATGGCCGAGAGCAGCGCGCACAGCTCGGCCAGAGATGCGCTGTCCCCTTCCACCCCGGAGTACGACTGCTCGAAGACGAGGCTGCCCTGGAGGCTCAACGGGCCGGCGGCCGCGTACCGCCCGCCGAGGTAGCCGGCCAGGATCATCACCCCCTTGCTGTGGATCGGCCCGCCGAGCTCGACCTCGCGCTCGATGTCGACCACCTCGCCGCCACCGAGGCGGACGCGGGCGGTGATCCTCGTCGGCCAGCCGAACGCCTCGTCGCCCAGCTGGTGGACGGCCAGCCCGTTGATCTGGCCGACGTCCTCTCCGCGGGTCCGAACGAGCAAGGTCCCCCGGGCGATCGCCTCGAGGAGCAGCTCTCGCCGCCGGCCGACCCGGCGCCGGCGGGCCTCGATGGCCGCCTCCACGTCGACCTCGGCGATGAGCTCGCGGCCGCCGGCACCGGCCAGGTGGTCGGCTTCGGCCAGCAGGTCGTTGAGGCTTCGCATGTGGGTGGACAGACGATCGCGGTCGCCGGCACCACGGGCGGCGTGCTCAACCAGCCGGGCCACCGCCGGCGCCTCGAGAGGGCGGAGCCCATCCCGGTGGGCCATCGCCGCCGCGATCCGGGCGTAGAGGCGCTCGGTGGCCGGGCTGCGCTCCACCCGGTCATCGACGTCGGCCGCCACCTTGAACAGTTCCGGGAACTCCGGATCGAGGGCCATGAGGAGGTCGTACAGCCGCCGCTCTCCGACGAGGGCGATCTTCACGTCGAGCGGGATCGGGTCCGGCTCGAGACTGACCGTGTCGACGAGCGTCAGCGCCCGGCCGATCGATTCGATGCGCAACTCGCCTGATCGGAGCGCCCGCTTGAGCCCGTCCCAGGCGAACGGTTCGACCAGCAAGCGACGAGCGTCGAGGATCAGGTAGCCGCCGTTGGCGCGGTGGAGGGCACCAGCTCGGATGTGGCTGAAGTCGGTCGTCAGGGCGCCCATCTGGGCGACGTACTCGATCCGCCCCAGGAGGTAGGCGTAGGTCGGGTTCGGCTCCATGACCACTGGAGCGCCGCGCAGATCGGTCCGATCAACGAGCAGGTTGACCTCGTAGCGGCGTAGCGTGGCCGCCGGGTCGGCGCCCAGGATCCGCATGCCCAGCGGCCCCCGCGCCTCGGGTCCGGCAGCCGCGCTGAACTCATGAGCGTGGCCGACCAGGTCCTCCTCGACCGCCCGGAGGTGGTCGAGGAGCTCGGGCAGGTCGGCGGCCTCGTCGCGGATCGCGGCGAGGCGGATCGCGGCCGTCGAGCGGACGACCGCCTGATCAAGCTCGGCCAGACGGTCGCGCCCCTCCTTCTCCCACGCCGGGACGCGTCTCAGGACCGCCTCGAGCTCTTCCTCGAAACGTGCGAGATCAGCCTTCCGGCGCTCCTGCTCCTCCTCGGGCAGGCGCCGGAATGCTTCCTGGGCGAGGACCTCGTCGCCCTCGGTCATCGCCAGGCCGACACCGACGGGGGTGCGGACCAGGGCGACCTTGACCTTCGACGCCCGCGCCGCGAGGGCCTCGAGCTCCTCGTCGCGACGCTTCTGGGCGGAGCTCTCCACGGCTTCCCGACGGGCCCGGTAGTCGTCGCTCTCGAAGGCGGCGGGCAGGGCGCTCCGGAGGTCTGCGACGAGGCGGGCCATGGCGTCGCGAAACCATCGACCGCGCCCGGCCGGAAGGGCGATCGCCCGGGGCCGGCCCGGGTCCGTGAAGCGCTGCACGTAGACCCAGTCGCTCGGGGTCGGGTCGGCGGCGGACGCCCGGGCCATCGCGCCGCGCAGCAGCGTCGTCCGCCCGCTGCCCTCGGGCCCCTGGACGAAGACGTTGAAGCCCTGGCGTCGGATCGCCAGCGCGAAGTCGACGGCCTCGACCGCTCGGTCCTGGCCGACGACCCCCTCCACCGGCTCGAGCTCGGAGGTCGATCCGAAGCCGAGCGAGGTCGGCTCGGTCGGCCGGTGCAGCTCCGCGACCCCAAGCGGCTGGACAGGCATCCGTGGTCCTCCCGGGACGCCTTCGGCGCGACGGTAGCCCGGTGGCGCGTCGGGAGGGAGGGCGGACCGGCCCTAAGGTTCGGGCCGGTGCGGAGGCACCCGCGGTGGCCGGTGGCGCCTGGCGACCGCTCGGCGGGCCTTGGCGGCGCACGGCAACACCCGCATCGTCCCGCCAGATGCAACGAGCGCGCGACGCGCGCCATCGCACCCATCCGCGACGGAGCGAGCGGCGTAATGAGGCTAACGACGACCAGTCGTCGGCCAGCGCGAATAGGTCGCCCACCGCGACCCCTCCCTCCTCCCACGAAGCCGGGCCCGACCGAGGACCCGGCTTCGTCATGTCCACTGGCTTCGTCGCCAGACCGCCAGGGAGGTGGATCGCTCCCCACCGGCCGTGAGGCCATGGACCGGAACTAGAGGTCGTCGTCCCCGCGCAGGGAAAGGACCGCCGTCCCCGAGATGGTGCCGCTCGCGAGCCGCTCGAGGGCGAGGCCGCCATCGGCCAGCGGATGGATCTCGACGTCGGTCCGGATCGGGATCGTCGGGGCAAGGGCGAGGAAGTCCCGGGCGTCCGCCTGGGTCACGTTCGCCACCGAACGGATCGAGCGCTCCCACCAGAGACGCTCGTAGGCGAAGGACGGGATCCGGTCGAGGTGGATCGCGTTGACCGCCACGGTGCCGCCGCGGTCGACGGCGGCCAGGGCGGCAAGCACTATCTCCCCGGACGGGGCGAAGGTGATGGCCGCATCGATCGGGACGGGGGCTCGCTCGTGATAGCCGCCGACCCATGCGGCGCCGAGCTCGGCGGCCCGCTCACGTTCCGTCTGGGAGCGGGTCCAGACGAAGACCTCGCAACCCCAGTGGCGGGCGACCTGGATGACGAGCCGCGCCGACGAGCCGAAGCCGAACAGCCCGAGCCGGTCACCCGGGTGGATCCCGGCGACCTTCAGCGAGCGGTATCCGATGACCCCGCCGCAGAGGAGCGGCGCGGCATCGAGGTCGCCGAAACCTTCGGGGATACGGACGGCGACATCAGCTCGGACCGTCATGCGCTCGGCGAAGCCCCCGTCCCGGTCCCAGCCGGTGAATGCCGCGTCGCGGCAAAGGTTCTGGCGCCCATCGCTGCAGAACCGGCAGGTCCCGCAGGTTCCGGCAAGCCAGGTGACCCCGACCCGCTCGCCGACCACCCAGCCATCGACGCCGACGCCACGGTCGACGACCCTCCCGACGGCCTGGTGGCCCGGGACGACCGGCAGGCGCCGGGCGGGCAGGTCGCCTTCGACGAGCTGCAGGTCGGTCCGACAGACGGCGCAGGCGGCCACCTCGACCAGGAGCTCCCCTCGACCAGCCGCGGGCTCCGGGAGCTTGACGAGGCGAAGCGGTCGCTCGACGGCCGGGGCCGGTGCCTCGAGGACCAGGGCGCGCATGGTCCATGGGTAGCATCCATGGGCGACCGTCGCAAGGGCGACCGGTCGCTGCCGCCGGGGCCGATGCGACATCTCTGCACTCGGCCGGACGGGGACCTCCGCCCAGCCAGGGCGTCCGGTGTAGAGTCGAGCCATGCCTCGACGGTTGTTCGCTTTCGATCCGCCGGACCGTTTCGTGGTCGGCACCGTCGGCCAGCCCGGCCAGCGGACCTTCTTCCTCCAGGCCAGAGGTGACGGCCGCCTCGTCTCGGTATCGCTCGAGAAGGTCCAGGTGGCGGTCCTGGCCGAGCGACTCGACAGCCTCCTCGACGAGCTCCAGCGACGGGGCATCGCGGACTCATCCGCGGACCGGGCGGGGGCCGACGACGGACCACTCGACGAGCCCCTGAACGAGCTCTTCCGAGCCGGGACACTGTCATTGGGCTGGGATGCCGACCGCCCGGCGATCGTGATCGAGGCCCGCGAGGGCACCGAGGAGGAGACCGAGCTCGAGATCGAGGTCGACGACGACGACCCCGAGGGCCCCGACATCGTGCGGGTCCGCCTGACGCCCTCCCAGGCCCGCGATTTCGTCGACGGTGCCGAGCGGATCCTGGCGGCAGGACGCCCACCGTGTCCGATGTGTGGGCAGCCGCTGGACCCGCAGGGCCACCTCTGCCCGCGGCGGAACGGCACCTTCCTGAACTGACACCGTCGATGACCGGACCGCGGCGCGTCGTCCTGGACGCCGCCGGCGCAGAGCGCCTCCTCGCGGATGGCGAGCTCGATCTCGTCGGGCGGCTCGTCGCATCGTCGAACAACGCCCTCATCGGCACCCTGAGTGGGTCGATCGAGGGCGGGGACGACCCGCCCGCCGGCGAGGCGATCGGTCCGGAGGTGACCGGGCCCGCGGACCGTGACCCATTCACCGTCGCCTGCGTCTACAAGCCCATCCGGGGCGAACGACCGCTCTGGGACTTCCCCGACGGGACGCTGGCGCTCCGCGAGGTCGCCGCCTACGTCCTGTCGGAGGGTGGCGGCTGGGGGGTCGTGCCCCCCACGGTGCTCCGCGACGGACCCTTCGGACCCGGCATGCTGCAACTCTGGATCGAGCCCGATGAAGCGGTCGATCGGGTCGCCCTGGTCGTCGAGGGCGACCCGCGCCTCCGACCGATGGCGCTCTTCGACGCGGTCGCGAACAACGCTGACCGGAAGATCGGGCACCTCCTGCCCACGGATGACGGCCGCGTGTACGGGGTGGATCATGGGATCTGCTTTCACGAGGAGCCGAAGCTCCGGACGGTCCTCTGGCACTGGCAGGGAGAACCATTCGACGCGTCGGAGACCGCCGCGCTCCAGGGGCTCCGTCGCTCGCTAACGGGGTCGCTCGGCGAACGCCTGGCCGAGCTTCTGAGCGACGACGAGGTCACCGCCGTCGACCGGCGCGCCGCCGCGCTCCTCCACGAGGGCCGCTTCCCGATCCCCGACCCCGATCGACCCGCCCTTCCCTGGCCTCCGTACTGATCGGTCGACCGGGACACTCGAGGGGGTCCTGCCGGTGCTAGCCTGACCCGATGCGGCGCTGGAACGGCTGGGGCGATGAGGACACGACGCTGGACCTGTCGCCCAGGGCGGCCTGGCTGCTCGAGGAGCTGCTGGGGCCCGGGACGCCGCCCCGCGACGCATCCATCGATGACGCCCTCGGCGGCATCCCGCCCGGCCGCCTGCCGGCCCGTCCAGGCATCCTGGCCGACCCGGAGACGCGCCTGCGTCACGCCCGAGGCCAGAGTCTGCCCGACTGGGTCGCCCTGCGATCCGGGCACCCGGGCACGGTCCCGGACGGGGTGGCGCTGCCGGCCGATGCCGACGCCGTCGGTCGGCTCATCGCCCTCGCAGGGTCCGTCGGCGCCTCGGTCGTGCCGTACGGCGGCGGGACCGGCGTGGTCGGCGGCCTCGGCCCGTTCGATCCGGCGATCCCCACGTTGCTCGTGTCGCTCGAACGGCTGAGCGGGCTCCGATCCCTGGACCACGAGAGCGGCCTCGCGACCTTCGGGGCCGGGTCCACCGGTCCGACCGTCGAGGGGGCCCTGGCTGCCCAGGGGCTGACCCTGGGCCACTACCCGCAGAGCTGGGAGCTCTCGACCGTCGGGGGCTGGGTGGCGACCCGCTCTGCTGGGCAGCAGTCGATCGGCTACGGGCGGATCGATTCCTTGTTCGCCGGCGGCCGCCTGGTGGCACCGGCAGGCATGCTCGAGCTGCCGCCACACCCGGCCTCGGCCGCCGGTCCCGATCTGCGCCAACTGGTACTGGGCTCCGAGGGTCGACTGGGGATCCTCACCGACGTCACCCTCCGGGCGGTGCCCCGGCCGGAGCTCGAGGTGGTGCTGGGAGCCTTCCTGCCCGGGGTCGACGCCGGCATCGCGGCGTCGCAGGAGCTGGCCCGGGCACACCTGCCCATCTCGATGATCCGTTTCTCGACCCCGGCCGAGACGCGAACGACGCTGGCGATGGCCGCCGACAGGACCTCGGTCCGGCTGCTGGAGCGCTATCTGGGGGCGCGGGGGCTCGGGTCCGGACGCTGTCTGCTGCTCGTCGTCCTGACCGGGCGCCGGCGGGTCGTAGAGGCCGGCCGCCGCGAGGTCCGGTCGATCGTGAGAAGCCACCGAGGGATGGGCGCCCCGGGCGCCCTCGGACGACGCTGGATGACCGAGCGGTTCCGGGCCCCGTACCTGCGCAACACGCTTTGGGAAGCGGGCTACGCGGTCGACACGGTCGAGACCGCCACCGACTGGGCGAGGCTGCCGGCGCTGGCTCGCGCCGTGGCCGCGACGCTCCGCGGAGGGCTGGCCGACGAGGGCGAGCGAGTCCACGCCTTCAGCCACCTCTCGCACGTCTACCCGACCGGCTCCAGCCTCTACTCGACGTTCATCTTCCGTGTCGCACCCGACCCGGAGCTCACCCTGGGGCGCTGGAGCCGGCTCAAGGCGGCCGTCAGCCGGGCGATCGTCGAGGGGGGCGGCACGATCAGCCATCAGCACGGTGTCGGTGCCGACCACGCCCCCTACCTTGCGGCAGAGAAGGGAGCTCTCGGCCTGGCCGCCCTCCGGGCCGTCGCCGATCGGTTCGACCCTGACGGGCGGATGAACCCCGGTCGGCTGCTGACGAACGAGCCCCCGACCGCAGCCCAGCGGACCATCGGAGCCGGCGACGGCTCGACCTGCGCGTGACCGCCGCACGGCCGGCCCACGCCGCCGACCGACTCCTGGCCATCGATGTCGGGACCCAGAGCGTCCGGGCCCTGCTGTTCGACCCGCGGGGCACGCTCATCGCCGGCGCCCGGGTGCCGATCGAGCCCTACGTGTCCCCGGAGCCGGGCTGGGCCGAGCAGGACCCCGACGTCTACTGGCACGCCATCGGCGATGCCTGCGCCGCGCTCCGCGGGAAGGTCAGGGCCGGCCCCGTCGAGGCGATCGCGGGGCTGGCCCTGACGACCCAACGGGGCACGGTCGTGGTGGCGGACGACGCCGGCCGGCCGCTCCGCCCGGCCATGGTCTGGCTCGACCAACGACGGACCTACGGCCTGCCCCCGATCGGAGGGGTCACCGGCCTGGCGTTCCGGGCGCTCGGCGTCCGTGACACGGTCGCCGCCTTCCAGGCCGACGCCGAGGCGAACTGGATCGCCCACCACGAGCCCGCGACCTGGGCGGCCACCCGGCGCTATGGCCTCCTCTCGGCCTTCCTGTCGGCGCGCCTCGTCGGCCGGTGGGTCGACGCGGACGCCTGCCAGGTCGGCTACCTGCCCTTCGACTTCCGTCGCCGGCGCTGGGCGGCCGACGGCGACTGGCGCTGGCGGGTCGCGCCGATCCGCCGGGAGCAGCTGCCGGAGCTCGTCCGGTCCGGCGATCGGCTCGGGACGCTGACGCCCGCGGCCGCCGACCATCTCGGGCTGCCGGCCAGGCTCCCGGTCATCGCGGCGGCGGCCGACAAGGCCTGCGAGGTCCTGGGCAGCGGCGCCCTGGAGCCCGACGTCGCGGCCCTGTCCTACGGAACGACGGCCACGGTCAACACGACCCACCGCCGGTACGTCGAGGCGGTCCGGCTGGTACCCCCGTATCCGGCCGCGATCCCGGACGCCTACAGCCTCGAGATCCAGGTCTACCGCGGCTACTGGCTCGTCGAGTGGTTCAAGCGGCAGTTCGGCGACCGCGAGGTGGCCCGCGCGGCAGCGGTCGGCAGCAGCCCCGAGGCGCTCCTCGACGAGCTCCTCGAGGAGACCCCGCCGGGCGCCATGGGCCTCGTCCTCCAGCCAACGTGGACCCCGGGCATCCGTGTCCCCGGTCCGGAAGCGAAGGGCGCCGTCGTCGGGTTCTCTGACGTCCACACCCGCGCCCACCTCTATCGAGCCATCCTGGAGGGTCTCGCCTACGCCCTCCGCGAGGGCCTGGAGCGGAGCGAGCGTCGGTCAGGCGTGCGGGCGACCGAGGTCCGGATCGCCGGCGGCGGCTCGCGCAGCGGCGCCGCCCTGCAGCTGACAGCCGACGTCTTCGGTCGGCCGGCCGCTCGTCCTCACACGGACGAGGCCTCGGGTCTGGGAGCGGCCATCGTGGCCGCGATCGGGCTCGGGATCCACCACGACGCGGCCGCGGCGGTCCGGGAGATGACCCGGACCCGGGAGACTCGCGATCCGGACCGCGTCGTCTCGGCGACGTACGACGAGCTCTACCGGCGCGTCTACCGGCGCCTCTACCCTGCCCTGCGCCCACTCTACGAGGACGTCCGCCGGATCACCGGCTACCCGCCCCAGCCGTAGGGGGCGTACAGCACGCGGGGCCACGACCACGCCTGCGTGGCGTCGTCGCATCAGAGCCCCGCCTCGACCGGAGGTGTCGACCCCCTGGCTCAGGACTCGCGGCGCTCCAGCACCAGGGTCTGCCAGAACCACCCTCGGTGCCGCGCCACCAGCGTCAGACCGGCCGCGGTCGCGGCCCCTACGACCGCCTCGGTCCGGTGGACATGGACCCGGAAGGGATCGCGCCGGATGGCGGACCAGGCATTGCTCAGGGCGACGCCCAGGCGGATCCAGGCGTCGTCACGGGGCACGACGATCCCGAGTCGGCGACGGGCCCGAGCTGCGGCCAGGCCCACGAGTGCCGGCATGTCCGGGTAGCAGCAGATGACCCGGTCCAGGGCGACGAGATCGGCGGCCTCGAGCTCCTCGGCCAGGGTCACGGCATCGCCCTTGCGGTAGGTGACCCGGTCCGCCCAGCCACGCCGCTCGGCCTCGCTCCTGGCTGCCGCGAGGTACGGCCCCGAGGCATCGACGTCGACCGCTGACGCCGCACCGGCGTCCAGGAGCGCGTGATGGATGGCCCCGACGCCACCGCCGATCTCGAGGACCGTCAGCCCGTCGACCCCATCGACCGCCAACGCCTCGATCAGGCGACGCGTCCAGCCCCGGGGCCCGTTCCGCCGGTAGTCGAGCAGGCGCTCACGAGCTCGAGGCTCGTCGAACTGGACGTCGTAGACAGTCTGCTCGCAGCAGTCCATGGGGCATCCTAGCCCGTCCCGCAGGCTGGGTCGAACCCTAGCGCCTCGCGAGCGGTACGCTCTGATGACCGACCGACCTCGCGGACGGAGCTGCCCTTGGGCCCGTACGTCATCCGGCGCCTGCTCGGCATGATCCCGATGCTCCTGCTCGTCGCGGTCGTCGGCTGGGTGATCGTGCGCCTCTCGCCGTACGGGCCGCAGGGCCGGTTCGCCTTCTCGCGGATCCCCAACGACGTCGTCGACGCGTGGCTCCGCGATCACTGCCTCGACCCTACGACCCGGATGGGGCCGCAGCTCGAGGCCACGACGAAGGAGTTCCTCGCCTACCTCGGGATCTGGAACTGCCAGACCCAGAGCCCATTCACGGAGGCCGGTGGGCTCAACATCCTGCCCGAGGCGCTGGGCGGAGGGACGAACGGGCTGCTCCACCTCGACTTCGGCCTCTCCATCGACTACCAGGAGCCCGTCATCGAGGTCGTCCTCGAGCGGCTCCCGATCACGCTGCTCCTGATGGTCCCGGCTCTTGTCTTCGCGGTCGTCGTCGCCGTGCTGCTCGGGGTCTTCCAGGCCCGCCGCGCGAGCTCGACCGAGGACCGGGCCCTCGAGATCCTGGCCTACCTAGCGCTGTCAGCCCCGGTCTTCTGGATCGCCAACATGCTGACGATCGTCTTCGGCTGGCAGCTGGGCTGGTTGCCGGTCCACGGGCTGGTCGACAACCTCCGCTTCCCGACCTTCGGAACCGATGCCTACTGGGCCGCGCTCGCCGCCGACCCGCTGGCCGTCGGCAGCGATCTGGTCGGCCACCTGATCATCCCGTGGACGGCGCTGTTGGTCGGGGCGGCGGCGATCGAGAGCCGCTTCGTCCGCAACAGCCTCCTGGAGCAGCTCGACGAGCCGTACATCCGGACCGCCTACGCGAAGGGCGCCACCGAGCACCGGGTCTTCTACCACCACGCCTTCCGGAACACGGCGACGGTCGTCCTGACGAGGGTCGGACTCCTCGTCCCGGTCATCTTCACCGGCTCGATCGTCATCGAGCAGGCGTTCGCCATCAACGGGATGGGCCGGCTCATGCTGCAGGCGCTCCGCTCGATGGACGTCTACGTGGTCATGGGCCTGATCATCGTGGGCGGGGCCATCGTCCTCATCGTCAACCTGGTCACCGACCTGCTCTACGGCGTCGTGGATCCTCGCGTCCGGCATCCGGGCCGCTATCGGGTCTGAGTGAGGCGTTTGACAGGCTTGGCCGGGCCGACGATGCTGTGGCATATCGCCCGACGTGACGGCCGCTCGGTCACCGAGCCCCTTCCGCTCCACCAGCGAACGCCGCCCGGGCCCGACGCGCTCCGACCCCCTGACCGGTCGTGGGAGCGCCATAGCCGGGACCACCGCCCACCACGCGGTGATGATCCCGAGAGGAAGACCGACCCGACATGCTTTCGCGTTCCGCGACCATGAACGTCAGCCGACGTGCCACGTCGATGCGCCGCCAGCGGCGCCGAACCCACAACGCCCGGCTCTACTGCGCGACGAACGGCTGCGCCAGCATCCTGGACCTGGATCCCGGGACCGGGCTGGCGACCTGCCGGATCTGCGGCTTCCGCCGCCGGCTCGACTGACCCTGGGCGACCCCACGGCTCTGGTGATCCGACGGATCCACCACGGCGGCGGGTGGTGCCCCGGCGCACCGGCTCTCGAGGTTCGTTGACGGCCCACCAATCCATCTGCCCTTGTCCGCCCGAAGTAGGACTGAACCGAGCTTCGCCCGATGGACCGACGAACGGCCACGGACGCTCGAGCTGCATGACAAGGGAGTCAGACCCGATGCACCGCCGCTTCGGCCGCCTCGCGGCCCTCCTCGGCGCCGGGGCCCTCGCCCTGGCCATCACCGCCCCGGTGTCCGCCGATGGCCACGAGGCCAAGGTCCGCGTCCTTCACGGCTCGCCGGACGCCCCGGCCGTCGACGTCAAGGTCGACGATGCCAACGTCCTCGAGAACGTCCCCTTCAAGGCGATCTCCGACTACCTGACCGTGCCCGCCGGCACCTACAACATCAAGGTCTGTGCCACCGGCACTGACACCTGCGTCATCGATGCCGACCTGACCTTCGAGGGCGGCAAGATGTACACGGTCGCTGCCACGAACCTGCTCGCCTCGATCGAGGCCCAGGTCATCGAGGATGCCCCGGCCCCCTCGGCTGACAAGGCTCAGGCCCGCGTCATCCACTTCTCGGCCGACACGCCCGCCGTCGACGTCCTCACCCAGGACGGCTCGGCCAAGGTCGTCGAGAACCTGGCCTACCCGAACGCCACCGGCTACCTGGACCTCGACCCCGGGTCTTACGACCTGAAGGTCTGCGCCAGCGCCGACAACGATGTCTGCCCCCTCGATCCGCCCGCCCTCGACCTGATGGCCGGCAACTCCTATAGCGTCTTCGCCGTCGGCTCGCTCGAGGGCCAGACCCTCGACGCCGTCGTCGCCGTCGATGCGACCTTCACGGCCACCCCGGCCCCCGAGGTCACCCCGCCCCCGACCGACGCCCTCGGCACGACCGAGACCTCGAGCGGCACCGGCATCTTCGCCGCCCTCTCCGTCCTCGGCATCGCCGCCATCGGCGCCGTCGTGATGGGCCGCCGCCTGGCGACCCGCCGCGTCGAGAAGTAGCCCAACCCCTCCCCGTCTCCGAAGCCGGCCCGGCCCCCCGGGCCGGCTTCGCCGTTCCCGGCGACGATCAGTCGCCGAACGGGATAGCAGGCCCCGAGCCGGACACCGCGCAACGCGTGCAGCCGCGAGCCCGCGCCCGCAGGCGCCAGACCAGCGTGACCGCCAGGAGGGCGACGGAGGCCGCTCCCAGGATCGGCTGGATCGGAGCGAACAGCTGGAGGGCCCCCGTGGTCCCGAGGAGCACGAGGACGATCTTGTTGCAGATGGGGCATCCGATGGCGAGGAAGGCGACGAGCCCGCCGAGGGTAAGACCGGCCTCGCCACCCGACCCCCGGTGCGGATCGGGTCCGCTTCGAGCATCAGGGGGCACGAGCCAGTCGGCGATGAGCAGGCCGGCCAGGGCCGCCGAGGCGATCCAGACGGCATAGGCGAAGGGCTCGGCTTCGATCTGGCGTCCGAAGACCGGGTTCGGGATCAGGGCCGCGGGGATGCCGAGGAGAAGGAGTGTCCCGACCGACCCCAGGAGCGCCATCCACCAGAAGCGGGGCGTCAGGGTCGCCGCCAGCGCGCTCATCACGGGCGTTCCCCGGGCACGGGAGCCCGGCGTCGGTCCGTGGCGGCGTGGATCTCGGCGAGGTGCGCCAGCTCCGGGCCGATCCCGAGGCGCCTGCGATGCTGGACGCTCGTCGGGGCGAGCTGCTCCAGGTCGAGGACGAGCCGGTCATGCACCCGGACCAGTTCGGCGAGCTCGTTCCGGTCGCGCTCGCGGCCGAGCCGGGACGACCGGGCCGCCCGGTCCAGGATGGCCGCCCGTCGCTCGAGCAGGTCGCGGATCTCCACGTCGACCTGGATCCACGACGGAGCGAAGCCGTTCTGGCGCAGCAGGTGGTGACCGAGCGCCCACTCGGCATCGACGTCCTCATCCTGGACGGGCAGCCGCTGGCCCTGGAACGGAAGGTCGTCGAAGGCACCCGCCTCCACCGCCTCGCGGAGCTGGCGGTCGACGAGGCTCTCCCAGGTGGGAGCGACCTGTCGGGCACCGGTGGCGTCGCGTCGCATGGAGCTCACGCGACGATGGTACCGGGAGCCGCCGCGCGGCGGTCGTGATGGGTCCGGGGCTTCCGCGGGGGCGGGACTCGACCGAATGCCCGGCCGCGCACGCAGGTCCGCCGACGGGCGACGATCCGGAGGGCTCCCCGCCGGCGACTCACCGGACCGGCCCACCGACCGGCTAGGCTGCATCCGTGCAGCGGACCCGAGACGGCGACCTGGTCGCCAGCGCAACCGACCTCGTCGGCTTCCTTGCCTGCGACCACCTCACTACGCTCGAGCTGGGCGCCGCGGCCGGTCTCTGGGCACGTCCCCACCAGCGCGAGGATCCCGAGGTCCGGCTGCTCCAGGAGCGTGGCGAGGCCCACGAGCAGGCCTACCTGGAGCGCTTGCGGGCCGAGGACCGATCCGTCGTCGAGATCGCCCGTCCCGAGCCCCGCACCCCGGACGGCTACCGCGCCGCCGAGGCGGCCACGCTCGAGGCGATGCGGGCCGGGGCCGGGGCCATCTACCAGGCGACCCTCTTCGACGGCCGCTGGATCGGCTACGCGGACTTCCTCGTCCGCGTCGAGCGGCCCAGCCCGAGCCTGGGCGCCTGGAGCTACGAGGTCGCGGACACCAAGCTGGCCCGATCGGTCAAGGCGGCCGCCATCCTCCAGGTCTGCAGCTACTCGGCCAGGCTCGCTGAGCTCCAGGGCCTCATCCCGGGCAGCGTCCACGTCGTCACCGGTGAAGGGGCGTCGCACGCGCTCGCGCTGGACGATTTCGACGCCTACTTCCGGATGGTCCGGTCCCGCTTCGAGGCGGTCGTCTTCGGGGACGGGGCAGAGTGGACGGCGAGCATCGCCGGCGGGTCGGCACCAGGAGGTCGACCGATCGCGCCCCGCGATCCCGTCACGGCCACCTCCTACCCGGACCCGGTCGACCATTGCCGGGTCTGTGCCTGGTTCCCGGTCTGCGTCGACCGGCGCCGGGCCGACGACCACCTGTCCCTGGTCGCCGGGATGACCCGGGCGGGGACCGGAGCGCTCATGGCAGCGGACGTCCAGACCCTCGCCGACCTCGGTCGGCTGGACCCGAAGCGGACCGTGCCGGAAGTCGCCACGAGGACCCTCGAGCGACTCCGCGGGCAGGCACGGATCCAGCTCGAGGGTCGCGAGGCCGGGCGCTCCGAGCTCGACCCGCTCTGGGAGCGGATCCCACCCCGTCCCGACGAGCAGGGGCGCGGGCTGGCCCGGCTGCCTGAGCCGTCCCCGCTCGACGTGTTCTTCGACATCGAGGCGGACCCCTGGCTCGACGATGGTGGCCGCGAATACCTGCTTGGGGCGCTCTCGGTCGGCGAGGACGGCGCGCCCTGGTACCGGGCCCTGTGGGCCCACTCCCCGGCCCAGGAGCGGGCAGCGTTCGAGGCGTTCATCGACGACGTCATGGACCGCCTCGAACACGACCCCAGGATGCACGTCTACCACTACGGCGGCTACGAGTCGGGGGCCATCAAGCGGCTGATGCAGCGCCACGCGACCCGGGAGGACGAGGTCGACCGACTGCTCCGCGGCGGCATCCTCATCGACCTCTACGGGGTCGTCCGTCAGGGCATCCGCGCCTCGGTCGAGTCGTACTCGCTCAAGCAGGTCGAGCACCTCTTCGGCTTCGACCGAGAGGGCCGGGTGACCCGGGCCGGCTTCAGCGTCGTCGAGTACGAGGACTGGCTCCACGACGGCAGGCAGGTCCACCTCGACGACCTCGCCGCCTACAATCGCGACGACTGCCTGGCCACCCTCGGCCTGCGGGAGTGGCTCGAGGCGCGTCGCACCGAGGCGGTCGAAGAAGGTCTGGACCTGGCACGGCCCGAGAGCCTGGACCCTTCCCCGACAGAGGCCCAGGCGGCTCGCGATCAGGAGACACAGGCACGGGCCGAGGCCCTGCGTGCCGGTGTCCCGGAGGACCCGGCAGCGCGGACCCCTGACGAGGCGGCGCGATGGCTCCTCGCGGCCCTCCTCGACTACCACCGCCGCGAGGCCAAGCCCGAGTGGTGGCGCTGGTTCGAGCTCAAGGACCACCTGAGCGTCGAGGAGCTCGTCGTGGCCTCCGACGCGATCGGCGATCTGACCTGGATCGGCGACATCGGCCCGGAGAAGCGGAGCGTGCTCCAGCGGTTCGCGTTCCCTCCGCAGGACCATCGCTTCAAGGCAGGTGACGGCGCGGTCGACCCGCAGACGGGCTCGACCACGACGATCCACGAGATCGACGACGCGGGCGGCCAGCTCGTCCTCCGGCGTGGCCCGTCGGTCGCCGCCGACCACCCGACGGCCCTCATCCCGCCGAGCCCGATCCCGACCGAGGTCCAGCGACAGGCGCTCCTTCGGCTCGCCGACGACATCCTCGAGCGGGGCCTCGAGGCCGACGGGCGCTACCGGGCGGCGCGTGACCTGCTCCTCCGGATGCCGCCCCGGGTGGGGCGTCAATCGCTCCGGATCGACGGCGAGACGGCGGTCCAGGCTGGCCGTCGGCTCGTCCGGGCCCTCGATCGGTCGGCCCTGGCGGTCCAGGGCCCGCCTGGGACCGGCAAGACCTACACGGGAGCCCGGATGGTCCTCGAGGCGCTCGATGCCGGACTCGGCCCGGTCGGGGTCACCAGCCAGTCGCATCGGGCGATCGGCAACTTTCTGGAGAAGCTCGCGGAGGCCGCTCGCGAGGAGGGTCGATCGCTTCGGATCGTCCAGAAGGCCGGCGAGGACGACGCGGCCCACCACGTTGCCGGGGTCGAGGTGGTCGGGGGCAACGCCGACGTCGACGCGCGCCTGGCGGCCGGGACCGTTG
The DNA here is from genome assembly GCA_963707215.1 of uncultured Chloroflexia bacterium. GTDB lineage: Bacteria > Chloroflexota > Limnocylindria > Limnocylindrales > CSP1-4 > DATHYZ01. Next base: position 379,502 of record CAVPPB010000001.1, read on the forward strand.
ACGTGGTGGCTGGCACGTCCTGGCTGCTCGCCCGTCCGGAGCTCGACGGCCGACTGGGGTTGCTCGTCGTCGACGAGGCCGGGCAGCTCGCCCTGGCCACCGTCCTGGCGATGAGCGGAGCCGCCGCCTGCATCCTCCTGCTCGGCGATCCGAACCAGCTCGCCCAGGTCACCCAGGGGCTCCACCCCGACGGGGCCGCGGCATCAGCGCTGGGCCACGTCCTCGGCGGCGCCACGACCCTGCCCTCGGATCTCGGCCTGTTCCTCGACACGACCTGGCGACTCCATCCAGAGGTCAACGCGTTCACCTCCCCGACCTTCTACGACGACCGTCTGGAGACGCACCCATCGAATGGGCTCCAGCGGGTCATCGCGCCGGCGCCTGCCGGCGGGGTCGGCATCCGCTGGTGGCCGGTGCCCCACCTACGCAACGAGCAGCGCTCGCGAGAGGAGGCCGAGGTCGTCGCCGACCTGATCCTCGCGCTGATGGACGAGACCTGGGTCGACGCGAAGGGCCGCGAGCGGCCGATCGCCCTTGGGGATCTCCTCGTCGTGGCCCCGTATAACGCCCAGGTGGCGGCAGTCCAGCAGGCCATCGAAGATCGGCTCGGAGCGGTCCGCCGCGATCGGGTCGGCACGGTCGACAAGTTCCAGGGTCGCGAAGGGGCGGTGGCGGTCTACACGATGGCAGCGTCGTCGGCGGAGGACGCGCCCCGGGGGATGGACTTCCTGTACGACGTGCATCGGCTCAACGTCGCCACCTCGCGGGCCCGGGCGCTCGCGATCGTCGTCGCCAGCCCGACCCTGCTCGACGTGCGGGCACGGACACCCGACCAGATGCGGCTGGCCAACGCGTTCTGCCGCTTCGTCGAGCTGGCCGAGGCGCAGCGGAGCCAGGGCCGCTGAGAGAGGTCCTCTAGGGGACCCGGCGCAGGACGAGCAGGCCGGCGAGGACCAGCACCGCGGCCCCGGCCGCAAGGACGACCGGCGGCAGGCCGGAGACGACCTGGGCGGTGTCGTTCACGAAGCCGGACGCCATCGCGAAGAAGTTGCCACCGGCATCGATCCCCCCGCCGCCTCCGCCGCCGGCGACTTCGGACCCGGTCGAGACCCCATGGCCGTACTCGAGCATGGCCGCATGCTACGCCTGCCCTGCAAGGACCGTGGCGGCCAGGTCGACGGTCGACCCGTCGCCGCCCGTATCATCGGCGCCCATGACGCACCTCCCGACCGATCCGGCCGTCCTCGAGCGGCTGCGCCGCCGCTCCACGCTGACCCTGGTGGCGGGTGTCGCGCTCGGCAGCACCGGTCACATCGCAGCGGTCACGGTCGCGACGATCGCGGCCGAGGAGCTGGCCGGCTCCTCCGCCTGGGCGGGAGTACCGGGGGCGGCGGTCGTCCTGGGGGCCGCCGGTGGGTCGCTCCTCCTGTCGGCGATCATGGTCCGGTCCGGGCGCCGAGCCGGCCTCGCGACCGGGTACACCCTCGGTGTCATCGGGGCACTGCTGGCAGTGCTCGCCCTGGTGGTCGCGTCGTTCCCCCTCCTGCTCGCCGGGACCGTCCTCATCGGGGTCGCCAACAGCTCCAATCAGCTCTCCCGCTACGCCGCGGCGGACCTGGTCCCGGCCAGGCGTCGAGCATCCGCGCTGGGGACGGTCGTCTGGGCGGCGACCGTGGGCGCGGTCGTCGGACCGAACCTCGTCGCCGTGGCTGGAACGGCTGCGGAGTCGATCGGCCTCCCCAGCCTGGCGGGTGCCTACCTCCTGCCGGCCGGGTTCGTGGCCATCGCGGCGGCCCTGACGTTCACGTTCCTCCGCCCCGATCCGTACCTCCTGGCCGACCCGTCCGCTCGCCACCTCGAGACCGACGGCGCAGGTCACCCGGTCCGGACGCTGCTCCGTCGTCCGACGGTGACGATCGCGCTCGTCGCCCTGGTCGTCAACCAGGCGGTCATGGTGCTGGTCATGACGATGACCCCGCTCCACATGACCTCGCACGGGCACGAGCTGGCCGCGGTCGGGCTCGTCATCAGCGCCCACACCTTCGGGATGTTCGCCCTCTCGCCGATCTCCGGGCGCCTCGCCGACCGCTACGGGCCCGCCCCGATCGTCGCCGCCGGCCTCGTCGTGTCGGGAGCAGCCGCGGCGCTCTCGGCCACCGCTCCGCCCGACGGAGGCCTCCTGCTGGGCTTCGCGCTCTTCCTCCTCGGCTTCGGCTGGAACCTCGGCTACGTGGCCGGGAGCTCGATCCTGACCGGCGGCCTCGCGGTCCGCGAGCGGACCCGTCTCCAGGGAGCAGCGGACGCGCTGATCTGGAGCTCGTCGGCGCTCGCCAGCCTCGCCTCGGGGGTCATCGTTGCTGCGGCCAGCTTCACGGCCCTCGGGCTGCTCGGGGCGGCGGCCATCGTGCTGCCGACATGGCTCGTCATCAGTCGTCGGCATCGGCTCGATCCGGCCGAGCGGGCCTGATCCCCGAACCGCGGGGCGGCTCAGCCCGACCGCGATGTCAGCGCGCCGCGCGCGAGGTCGATCCCGGTGGCTCGAGGGTTCCACTTGAGACAGCGGTCGCCGATCCGGAACGTCAGTCCACCGAGGTCGTTCCGCCAGACCAGCTCCGGCTCGCCGCCACCGGCGAGGGCACGGACGACCGGCGGCACCTCCATCCCGCGGAGCGTGTGCTGGCGGGCCAGGTCGCCGAACCTGGGGTCGGCCATCGGCGGCTCCGCCGACGTCATGCTGGCCGGAGCTCACCCTCGACCCAGGCCGCCAGGGCCCGAGCGCAGGCGGCGACCTCGTCGAGCGTCACGTGCTCGTCGGCACTGTGGGCGACCCGGACGTCGCCCGGTCCGAACATGACCGTCGGGGTCCGCCCCTGGTGGACGAGCAGGCGCATGTCGGCCCCATACGGCGCCCCGGCACGGGCCGGCTCGCGACCCGTCGTCGCTCGGATGGCCGTCGCCAGGCCGGTCGCCAGCGGTCCGTCGGGGTCCACGCGGGCCGAGCCGAAGCGACCCCCGACGATCTCGACGCTCGCCGGGTTGTCGCGCAGGAAGGCGTCGGCGGCGCAGGCCGACTCGATGCAGGCGCGCAGCTCGGCGCCGGCCTCGACCGGGGTCTGACCGAGCCGGACCCCGTAGCGGCCCTCGACGACGACCCGGTCCAGGACGGTCGACGACCACTCGCCGCCGGCGACCTTGCCGACGATCGTGGCGTACGGCAGCCCGAGGTCGGTCATCAGCGGATCGGTCTCGGCGGCGTTGCGGGCCGCCTCGTCGGCCTCGAGCGCCCGGACGAGCGTGAACAGGCCATCGAGCGCGGAGACGCCCTCGCGGCGGACCGAGGCGTGGGCCGCCCGCCCTGGGATCTCGAGACGGAAGGTGATCGCGCCGGCGTGGGCGACGATGAGCTCGAGGCGCGTCGGCTCGGTGATGACGGCCGCCTCGGCGACCGAGCCGTCCTCGCGGGCGAGCGCCCGGATCGCGGCCAGCATCCCGGCCCCGCCGTCCTCCTCGGCCGGCACGAGGGCGACGACCAGCTCACCGTCGAGGCGGTCCACGACCCCCGTCTCCCGCAGGGCGCGGACCGCGGCCAGGATCGAGACCACCCCGCCCTTCATGTCGCAGGCCGCCACGACCGTAGAGCCGGCCGTCGCGGACCTCGCCGGCCCACGGGTCGGCCGTCCAGGCACCCTCGTCCCCGACCGGGACGACGTCGAGGTGGCCGGCCAGCAGCAGGCGTCGACCGCCGGGCCGCCCGAGCCGTCCGAGCACCAGGGGCAACGTCGTCCGGGGCATCTCCATGCCCGGGAAGTCGGGGTCCGCCTCGATGACGCCCGGGTCCACGTCGAGCCGCTCGACGGCCGCGCCAGCGTCGGCCAGCAGCCGGGCCGCGAGGTCCGTGGCTGTGGTCTCCTCGCCGGTCACCGACGGCGTCCGAACGAGCTGGCGCAGCTCGGCCTCCAGGCGGGCGGGATCGAACGGGTCGGGCGCGTCCGCCTCAGCCACGGAGGATCGGCCGCGTCATGCAGGTCGGCCCGCCCGAGCCGTTGATGCCGACCTCGCTCGCCTGGTATGCGTGCACCTCGCAGCCCGCGGCGGCCAGGGCGGCCGCGGTCCCGGGGTTGCCCTCGGCCACGACGACGACCCCGGGACGGACCGCCAGGACGTTGCAGCCGAGGGTCGGGAACTCCTCGTCGGGGACCGCGACGGTCCGGATCCCGAGATCGCCGAGGAGCCGCCACAGCCCCACCGGCAGCAGCGGCAGGTAGACGACCGCCAGGTCGTCGGCGACCGGGCTGATGACCGAGAGCAGGTGGATGAGCTCGGCCGGGCCGCGCCAGTAGGGCACGTCGAAGACCCGGGTCTCGCCGCCGACCAGCCCGGCCAGCTGGGTGGCCCCGGCCTCGTTCGTCCGCAGCGTCCGGCCGATGCAGAGCAGATCCGGCCGAAGCCAGAAGGTGTCGCCGCCCTCGATGGTCCCGGGCGCCTCGATGCGGCCGAGCGTCGGGATCCCGTGGGCCAGGGTCCACGCTTCGAGGGCCGCCGGCTCGGAGCGGCGGTTCGGCTTGCCGGGCCGCAGCGGGATGGCGCCCCGGTCGGAGATCAGCAGCGGATCGAAGGTGTAGGTCAGGTCCGGGCTGCCGCACTCCCCGTCGAGCTCGTGAACGGTGACACCGAGGCGGGCCAGGATCCCGACGAAGGCGTCGTGCTGGCGGCGGGCCGCGTCGAGGTCGACCGGGCGCAGGAAGCCGTGGGCCGGGTCCTCGAAGGCACGCCCGAACGGTTCGCCGGGACGCTTCACGAGGACCTCGTGGAGCGGGGCCGTCATGCTCTGGGCGCCGTAGGTCCGGGGCATCGGTGGTCGTTCCCCCTTCGTCGGGCTCTGGCGTGGACGGAGTGTAGCCGGGGTTCAGCCGAGCGGCGGTGTCCCGAAGCGGCCGACGTCGAGCTCGGCCGGGATCACCCCGCGGTCCAGGATGAGGTCGACGACCCACCGTGCCGAGCCAGGACCCGTGGAGATGCCCCACGGCCCGTGGCCTGCGCAGACGAACAGGCCGTCCACGCCGGGCACGGCGCCCAGAAGCGGTCGGCCGTCGACGGAGACCGGGCGGGCACAGGCCCGGGTCTCGCGGATCGGCGCCGAGAGCAGCCCGGGCACGAAGCGGAGGCAGCGCTCCAGGAGCCGCTCGGTCCAGGCCGCGGGATCCGGCTCCTCGGCAAGGAAGGTCGAGCCGACGACGGAGACCCCGCCGGCGGTCACCAGGCTGGAGCTCGGCGCGTCATCGTTCGTCTCCGTGGACGATCCCGGCGGGCCGACGACCTCGTCCATCTCGGCCTCCTCGATCACGTGCCGGGGCGGTACGTCCAGCAGGGTCTCCACGACCACCCCCCACCGAGCGACGATCGGGCGCCAGGCACCCGACCCGAGGACGAGCTCCGGCGTCCAGGGCCCGGCGGCGACGAGGACGGCGTCGACGGGCTCCACGCGTCCTGCCACCTCGACACCAGCGACCCGACCGCGTTCGATGACCGGCCGGGCAGCGTGGCCCACCCGGATCCGGGCGCCCCGACGCTCGGCGAAGGTCGCGAAGGCGTAGGTGGGGGCCGACGGGACGACCGGGTGGCCGACGTCGATCCGGCAGGCCGCCACGCCGGGCGCCAGGGCCGGATCCGCGTCGACCAGCTCAGCCCCGACGAGGACCTCCGGCCGCAGGGCCGGGAAGGCCACGGCGAGATCGTCCGCCAGCCGGCGGAGGAGGGCGGGGTCCTCGGAGACGAGCAGCAGGCCCGTCGGGCGATCCGGCAGGCGGAACCCGGCCTCCGGCACCGCCTCGGCAAGGGCGTTGTACTCGCTGACGGTCGCGGCGTAGGCCGGCCCGAGCGCGGGGTCGAAGGGCAGCTGGACGACGCCGCTGTTGCGTCCGGAGGCCCCGGCGCCAAGGGCCTCGCGCTCGTAGAGGGTCACCCGGACACCGGCCTCGGCGAGGAACGTCGCCGCGGCCGTCCCCACGATCCCGCCGCCGATGACGGCGACCTCGGTCGGGCTCATGCCCGGCGCTCCGTGGCCCGGCGCCGGCTGCCGGCGCTCGATCGCCACGCCGTCAGCGACAGTCGGTGCTCGACGAGAGCTCGTCGCCGCGCTCGTTGATGATGACGACCGTCGCCGACGTGGCCTCGTTGCTCTCGAGGATCGTGGTGATGTTCGAGCACATGAAGAGCTTGGCACCGCCGGCGCTGAAGTTGTTGTCGATGGTGATGGTGATGGTGTCCCCCTCGATCGAGCTGTCGAGCATCGAGGTGCCGAAGGTCGCCTGGATGGCGGCCACCACCTTCCCGTAGTCCGGGCCGCCATCGCCGCCGCCACCGCCGCCCCCGCACGCCGCGACGATGAGCGAGGCCGTCATGGCGACCGCGACCAGCAGCCGACTCGCTCGTGGGCCGTTCGCGGCGTTGCGCTCTCGTTCCATGGGGCGGCTCCTCCTCCAGGCCCCGGAGCCGACGCGGGCCGGCGGGACGTGGGGCGGATTGTAGGCCGACACCGGACGGCGGGGAAGGCTAGGCCGGCTCGCGACGGGTCACCGCCGTTCCGGATCAGCCGAGCGGTCGCCCCGTCGCCCCCGCCACCGCGATCGCTTCGAGCTCGCCGAGGAGGCGGTCCACCTCGGCGGCGGTGTTGTAGTGGACGAGCCCGATCCGCAGGACGCCGCCCGACGATGCGAGTCCGAGCCGCTCGATGAGGCCCGTCGCGTAGAAGTCGCCGTCCCAGGTGGCGATCCCCCGCCGCCCGAGTGCTTCCGCGGCGGCCCGGGGATGGATCCCCTCGATCGTCACGGCGGCCGTCGGCGTCCGCTCCCCGAACCGGGTCGGGTCGGCGATCCCGAGCAGCCGGACGCCCGGGATCCGGGCCAGGCCGTCGGCAAGGTGCTCGAAGAGCTCGCGCTCGTCCGCGGCGATGGAGGTCATCGCCGCGACCAGCTCGGCCCGTCGCCCGTCGTGCCCGCTCGAGCGGGCCGCCTCGACGTCGCCGAACGACCGCCCCACCCAGGCCAGGTAGTCGACCGCGGCGGCTGTCCCGGCGATCGCCTCGAAGTCGCCGGTCCCGGTCTCGAGCTTGTCGTCGGCCGGGCGGACCTTGTAGGCCGGCAGGCGGTCGTAGACGTCCTCCCGGACGTGGAGCACGCCGGCGTGCGGCCCGAAGAACTTGTAGGCGGAGCAGACCAGGAAGTCGCTGTCCAGGGCGACGACGTCGATCGGGGCGTGCGGCGCGTAGTGGACCGCGTCCACGTAGGTCAGGGCGCCGACGGCGTGGGCCCGCTCGACGATCCCGGCCACCGGATTGACGGTGCCCAGGGCGTTCGACGCGGCGCCGACCGCGACGACCCGGGTCCGCGAGCCGATGACCCGGTCGAGGGACGCCGGGTCCAGGGTGCCGTCCTCGTCGCGGATGTCGACCCGTCGCAGCTCCAGGCCGCGCTCGGCGGCCATCAGGGCCCACGGGTCGACGTTGGCCTGGTGGTCGAGGACCGTCACGACGACCTCGTCCCCGGGCTCCAGCATCGCCCCGATCGACCGGCTGGCGTGGAAGGTCAGCGTCGTCATGTTGGCGCCGAAGTGGATCTCGACGGGATCCCGGGCACCCAGCAGGTCGACCAGGGCGGCCCGGGCGCCCTCGACGATCCCGTCGCTGCGCACGCTGGTCAGGAAGGCTCCGCCGTGGTTGGCGTTCGCCTCCCGGTAGTAGCCGGCCACAGCGTCGATGACCAGGTCCGGGACCTGGGTGCCACCGGGACCGTCGAAGAGGGCGACGGGCCGGCCGCCCTGCTCGATCGAGAGGCTGGGGAAGCGGGCGCGGATGGCGGCGGGATCGAGTCGGGGCATCGTGGTCTCCGGGGGGGGTCGGTGTGGGCCGGGCGGCTCGGCTCGGGAGGAGCGCCGGGCCGCGCCCATGATGCCCGAGCGAGGCGACCGCCGGACGGCGGCTCAGCCGTTCGACGGCTCAGCCGGCTCGGCGCTCCGCAGCGAGTCGGCGAAGGCGACCACCCGGTCCTCGGCCGCCTCGCGGACGGGCGAGTGCGCGGCCAGGAGGTCGTGCCCGGCGTCGAGCTCCAGGAGCTCCGGCCGGCTCGGCAGCCGTGCCAGGAGCCTCGCCGTTCGGGCCGGCAGGCTGACCGCGTCGGTGGTGCCCTGGATCGCCAGCACGGGACCGGTCACCCGACGCGCTCCCCGGTCAGCGGCCCGCGACGCCCGGAACAGCTGCTCGAGGGCGGAGACCGGGACGCGAAGGCCCTGGATGCCCCGCCGGACCTCCGGGTCGTCCAGGTCGACACCGGGCAGGAAGCCCTCGATGCCGGACCGCACGTCCGGGGCAGCCAGGTCGAGCCGCGACAGCGGCCGGATGCCGGCCGGCAGGAACGGTCGGACGAGCGGGCCGAGCAACCACAGGGCCTGGTTGACAGGCCACGAGAAGGGAGCCACGAGGACCAGCCCGTCCGGGCGGACCGACCGCTCGGTCGCCACGGCGAGGGTCCCGCCCATCGAGAAGCCGACGACGAGGAGCGGTTCGTGGCCCTCGCGGCGGAGTCCGTGGCCAGCGGCCTCGACCGCGCCGATCCAGTCCTCGAGGCGCCTGTCCGGCAGCTGTCGGATCTCCGCCCCGAAGCCCGGCAACAGGGGCACCTCGACGGTCCAGCCGGCCGCCGCCAGGCGCTCGGCGAGTGAGCGGAGCTCGGCCGGCGTCGCGCCATAGCCGTGGACGAGGAGCGCCGCCGGGCCGGGCCGGTCGGTCCCGCCGCCCGGGCCGCTCTCAGGATCGCCGCCCGAGCCGGCCTCGGGGTCGAGGCAGAAGGGCTCGTGCTCGGGCCCGTCGAAGAGCTCCAGCCCGGGCGGCAGGATCGGCTCGGCATCCGGGACCCAGGTGGCATGCACGGCGTCGAAGACCAGCAGGAACGCGCCCTGGACGACGACGCCCCATCCGTTGCCGGCCAGGAAGGGATCCCCGGCCGCGATGGGGCCGGCGAGGACGAGCCCACCGATGACGTAGGCGACGTCGAGCCCGGCGTTGACCCAGAGGAGCCGCCGGATCCGCCGGGCCTCGCGCCGGGCCGCGGTCTCGTCGCCGGCATGCAGGCGCCGCCCGCGGGCTGCGCCGCGCCGCCCGACGATGCCGATGGCCCCGTCGATGACGCCCCAGACGACCGCCTGGAGGCCGATGCCCCGCCAGAACGCATCGCCGAGCGCCAGCAGGATCGCCCCACCGAGCACGCTGAGCACCGCCCACAGGATGAGACGGCGTCCCAGGAGGTCGGCGAACTCCCAGGTCATGCCGGAGACGAGGTGGCGGGATGGTCGGCCATCGCGGTCATCGTGCGCCACCGACCCCGTGGCTGCAACGAACGTCCCTCGAGGTCCCGTCGGGCGGCGAGCCGGGGTCCCGGCCGACCGGCGCCGCCGAGCCCTCCACCCACCCACCATCCGAGGCTGGCGCGCTACCATGTCGTGCCGAGCGACCCCACCCGAGGCCAGCCAGGATGACGACCAGTCGAGCGACCGCCATCGAGCCCCCGCCGCGTCCGGGCCTGGCCGCCCGTGACCCCCGGCTGGCCGACTGGCGGGCGCTCCTGCAGGCGCATGCGCTGCTCGTGCGGCGGCTGGACGAGGAGCTTCGCGCCGAGCACGATCTCTCGCTCGCCGAGTACGAGACCCTGCTCCACCTCGCAGGATCCCCGGACGGTCAGCTCCGGATGAACTCGCTCGCCGACCAGGTCCTCCTGAGCCGCAGCGGCATCACCCGGCTCGTGGATCGCCTGGAGTCGACGGGGCTCGTCCGGCGCCAGCAGTGCGCCACCGATCACCGCGGATCGTGGGCCGTCCTGACGGTCGCGGGCCTCGAGCAGCTCCGCTCGGCGTCGAGGACGCATCTCCGCGGCATCGACGAGCACTTCATGAGGGTGATCGAGCCCGGCGACCTCGCCGCCATCGGTCGCTCCATGACGGCCGTCGCAGAGCGGCTTGCCGCGACCGGGGAGACGGAGGTGGGAGCGGGCCCGGCGGAGGCCGAGGCATCCGCCCTGCCGTAACCGGTCGGCTCGGCAGCATGACCGGGAGGCTTCGCGTCGGCACGAGCGGCTTCTCGTATCCGGGCTGGGCGCCGCGGTTCTACCCGGCCGGGACCCCGGCCGGTCGACGCCTCGAGACCTATGCCCGGCAGCTCGGTGCGGTCGAGCTGAACAGCACCTTCTATCGCCGGCCTTCGGAGCGGCAGCTCGTCGAGTGGGCCGCCGCGACACCCGGGGGGTTCCGCTTCGTGGTCAAGGCGCAACGCGGCGCAACCTGGAGGGCCTTCCGGTCGCCTGACCCCGCGGCCAGCCTCGCCTGGCTCTGTGAGCCGCTGCCGGGCCTGGGCGATCGACTGGGTGCGGTGCTGCTCCGGGTCCCCGATGACATGACCCGTGACGATGACCGCCTCGACGCGGTCCTGGGCGGCTGGCCGACGAGCGTGCCGCTGGTCGTCGAGGCACGAGACCCCAGCTGGCACGTCGACGAGGTGTTCGATCGGCTCCGTCGGGCAGAGGCGGTGCTCTGCGCGACCGACCTCGACGGCTCGCCGCCGCCGGACCTGCGGGTCCTGGGCAGCTTCCTCTACCTGCGGCTTCGCCGCGGGGGCTATGACGACGAGGCGATCGAGGCCTGGGCCGGCCGGCTCGCCCCGTTCCTGGCCGCCGGTATCGACGCCTACGCCTTCGTCCGCCACGACGACGACGGTGCCTCGGCTGCCGTGGCAGCGGCGCTCGGCGAAGCCACGGTGTCCCGGCTGCGTCGCGAGCGCCGCCCGGACGACGGCTAGGGTCGCGAGCCCTCGGCCGGTCCGAAGACCACGAGGACGACGAGATCCTCCGCGATCGCCTCGAAGCGATGCGGGACGCCGGCGGCGACGAATGCGCTGGTCCCAGGTCCGACGGATCTGGCCTCGTCGGCCACGCGCAGGACGGCGCGGCCGCGGATGACGTGGTAGAGCTCGTCCTCCCCGTGCGGCGCCTGTGGGTCGACCCCGCCGGCCGGCAGCACGTAGAGGCCAGCGCTCAGGTCCGGGACCCGGAGGAACTCGAGGTACGACTCGCCGGCGGCAGCGTGTCGATCGAGCAGGTCGGCGAGGTCGTGGACGTCCATGGCATCTCCCCGGCTCCGGTCGGTCCGTTGCGCCTGCCGGTCTGCGACGATCCGGACCGAGGCGGCCAGCGTACGACAGGCGCGATGACCACCCCCGCCCGCCGACGGACCGCTCGCACCACAGCCAGGACCGCCGCGATCATCGTCCTGGGAGCCGCCCTGGCGACCCTCCTTTCGGCCTGCGGCGGAGGACCCACCCCTCCGCCACCGACGCCCACGCCGACGCCGGTCTCCCTCCCGTCGCCATCGCCGTCGCCGGTCACGCCCGCCCCTTCTACGAGCCCGGATCCAAGCCCGGGCCGACCTGCGGGCGGCGACCCCATCGGGCTGACGGTGCGCCTCGAGCCCGTCATCGATGGGCTGGCGGCTCCCGTCGCGGTACGCTCGCCCGGCGACGGCAGCGGTCGACTGTTCGTCGTCGAGCAGCCGGGGCGGATCCGGATCGTCCGGGACGGCCGGCTCCTGGAGCGACCGTTCCTCGACATCGAGCGGCTGGTCGGGTCCGGTGGCGAGCGTGGCCTGCTCGGGCTCGCCTTCCACCCACGGTTCGGCGCGGGCGATGACCGGTTCTTCATCGACTTCACCGATCGCGAGGGCACCACCGTCATCGCCGAGGCCCGTCCGTCCGAGGACCCGGACGTCGCCGACGGTGCCTCGCTCCGGGTCCTGATGCGGATCGCGCAGCCCTTCGCGAACCACAACGGCGGCGACGTGGCCTTCGGGCCAGATGGCCACCTCTACGTGGCGCTGGGTGACGGCGGATCGGGTGGGGATCCACTCGGCTCCGGCCAGCGCCTGGACACGCACCTCGGCAAGATCCTGCGCATCGACGTCGACCGGACCGAAGGCTCGGCCGCCTATGCCATCCCGCCCGACAACCCCTTCGTCGGTGTCGAGGGAGCCAAGCCGGAGATCTGGGCGCTCGGACTCCGCAATCCGTGGCGGATCTCCTTCGACCGGGCCACCGGCGACCTCTGGATCGGGGACGTCGGCCAGGGAGCCATCGAGGAGGTCGACCGGCTCACCGCGGCGACCGGCGGCGGACGCGGGGCCAACCTGGGCTGGAACCGGATGGAGGGCTCGGCCTGCTTCCCGGGCGGCACCGCCTGCGACCCGGCGGGCCTCGTCCTCCCGCTGGCCGAGTACGGTCACGATCTCGGCTGCGCTGTGACCGGCGGGTACGTCTACCGCGGATCCGATCACCCGGACCTGGTCGGCGTGTACGTCTACGCGGACTACTGCTCGGGACGAGTGTGGGGCGTGTCTTCCGGCGGTCCCGACCGCCAGGATGCCGTGCTGCTGGCAGAGACCGGGGTGACGCTCTCGTCGTTCGGCGAGGACGATGCCGGCGAGCTGTACGTCACGGATCTGGGCGGTCGGCTGCTTCGGCTCGTGGAGGCCGGCTGAGGTCAGGCCCCGGGCGCGGTCTCCGTGCGCGGTGCGGCCTCGGCCCCGACCTCGCGCGGCTTCACCGGTCGCAGGTAGAGCGGCAGCACGATCCCGACGTAGGCGACCCAGGCGACCACGGTGACGACCTCCGGCGTGGAGCTGTAGCCGAACATCGCCCGGAGCATCATCCCCAGCAGGTTCCCGGCATCCTGCGAGTGCGGCAGGATCGCGCTCAGGTCCCATGCGGTCTGGGTCCCGATCGTGATGATCCCGGCTTCCACGAACTCGTGGACCGCGTACGACACGAGGCCGGCGGCGATGAAGATCAGCAGGACGCCGGTCCAGCGGAAGAAGCGTGCCAGGTCGATGCGCCGGCTGCCCTGGTAGAACCCGTAGCCGATGGCGACGGCGATACCCAGCCCGACGATCGCCCCCAGCAGGACGGACAACGCGCCGGCCTCGCTACCGGCCTGCGCAGCGCTGGCCTGCCCGACCAGGAACAGAGCCGTCTCGATCCCTTCGCGGATGACCGCGATGAAGGCCAGGAAGGTCAGGCCCCAGAGGCTGCCCTCGGTGAGGGCGCGATCGACGGACGATCGCAGCTCGCCGCTGACGCTGGAGGCCTGGCGCCGCATCCAGAACAGCATCCAGGTAACGACGCCGGCGGCCAGGAGCATCGTCAGCCCCTCGAAGATCTGCTCGTACGGCTCCTCGAAGGCGCCCACGGTCGCGAACAGGGCGATACCCAGGGCGGCGCTGACGACGACCGCCCCGCCCACGCCCAGCCAGATGCGCCCGACATGGCGGCCGTTCCCGGTCCGGGCCAGGTAGGCGAGGATGATGCTGACGATCAGGGCGGCTTCGACGCCTTCTCGCAGCCCGGTCAGCAGGCCGGACGTGAACGAGCCGAGCTCCACCGGTAGCTTCCTCCGCGATGGCGAGGCGGGACGCGGCCTCCGGCCGCTCAGTGGCAGCATCGTAGCCCGCCCGTCACTCGGTGGTCAACCATGCTTGAGTCATCTCGACAAGTGACCCTTGGCCCTGCTCTCGAGATCCCGCCGGCGGGGCGCTTCGGCGGCCCGACGTCGGTACCATTGCCCGCATGGAGCGCCTGGGGATCCCGGTCGAGCGACTCGGAGCGGTCCTCGTCGTCTTCGGGGCCGTCGGGATCGGCCTCTCGTTCCTGCTCACGGTGGCGCTCGTCGCCGGATCGGTGGCCGCCCTGTCGGTCGACGAGCGGCTGACCGAGGTCGGCACGGACGTCGCGACCTCGCTCCACGAGGCGTCTGACGCGATCGGCGATGCGGTCATCACCACCGATCGGGCACGAGCCGCGCTGGGCTCCGGGTCCGATGCGGTCCGCGAGACGTCCGGTACCCTTGCCACGCTGGCGGAGGCGACGGCCGACCTCGCCGGGGCGCTCGATTTCACGATCTTCGGCCAGCAGCCGCTGGCCGGCGTCGCCGCGACCTTCGACACGTTCACCGGCGACCTGCGGCGGACCTCACAGGAGCTGACGGTCCTCTCCGCCGACCTCGCCGAGCTCGACTCCAGCCTGGGCCCGATCGCCGATGACCTGCGCTCCCTGGAGCGGCGCTTCGATGCCCTCGCAGCCCAATTCGAGTCGGGCGAGGTATTCGCCGGCATCGGCACCGCCTTCGGCGTGGGCCTGCTCCTCCTCGCCGGGATGGCTGGCTGGCTGCTGGCGGCAGCGGTCGGCGCAACGTGGATCGGCTGGCGCCTTCGTCAGCCGATCGCCCCTCGAACCATGGACACGCCCGGGCCGGCCTGACGGCCGTGACGCAGACCGGGCTCTGCCGTCATCCGGGCCCGCCCAGGGACCGGGACCCGCTCAGACGTCGAGCGGATCCGCCTTGTCGGGGTCGACACCGAGATCGGCGATCGCCCTGGTCCCCTGCCGGGGATCCATGGTCCCGTCCCGGACGAGCGAGGCGACGACGGCCGCCGCGATGGTGGGCGGGTCGATCTCGAAGAAGGCCCGCAGGGCCTCACGCGTGTCGCTGCGCCCGAAGCCGTCGGTGCCCAGGGGGACGAAGTCGCCCGGCAGCCAGCGGGCGATCATCTCCGGGACCGCCTTCATCCAGTCCGTCGCCGCGACGATGGGGCCCCCTTCGGATCCGAGGACGGACGCGACATAGGGCTGTCGCGGGGTCACGGCGGGGTTGAGGCGGTTCCAGCGATCGACCACCAGGGCCTCGCGGCGGAGCTGCTGGAACGACGGGACGCTGTAGACGTCGGCGGCGATGGCGAACCGCTCGGCCAGCAGCTCCTGCGCCGTCAGGACCTGCTGAAGGATCGAGCCCGAGCCCAGCAGGCGCGCCCGGGCCAGCGGCTTGCCGAGGTCCGGAGCGGCCCGGAAGCGGTAGATGCCCCGGGCGATCGCCTCGTCGAGGTCGGGAAGGTCGGGCCGTGGGGCCTGCTCGTGGTTCTCGTTGTAGAGGGTGACGTAGTAGAAGACGTCCTCGCCGCGCTCGAACATCGCCGCGATCCCGGTCCGGACGATGGAGGCGAGCTCGAAGGCGAAGGCCGGGTCGTAGGCCCGGACGCTCGGGATGACCGAGGCGAGCAGGTGGCTGTGACCGTCGTCGTGCTGGAGGCCCTCGCCGGCGAGCGTGGTACGCCCGGCCGTGCCGCCCATCATGAAGCCGCGGCCGCGGATGTCGCCGAAGGCCCAGGCCTGGTCGCCGGTCCGCTGGAAGCCGAACATCGAGTAGAAGATGTAGAACGGGATCATGGCCAGGCCGTGGGTGGCGTACGCGGTCCCGGCGGCCTGGAGGCTGGCCATCGAGCCCGCCTCGGTGATGCCCTCCTCCAACACCTGGCCGTCCCGCGCCTCGCGGTACTTGAGCACGAGCTCGCTGTCGACCGGCTCGTAGCGCTGCCCGTGGGCCGCGTAGATGCCGACCTCGTTGAACAGCGGGTCCAGGCCGAAGGTGCGCGCTTCGTCGGGCACGATCGGGACGATCCGTGGCCCCAGCTCGGGATCGCGGATGAGGCTCCGGAGCAGCCGCCCGAAGGCCATCGTCGTGCTGACCGGCGTCGTGCTCCCGGAGGCGAACTCCTCGTCGACCTTGGGCGCCGGCGGTGGTAGTGGTTCCGAGCGGACGACCCGCCGCGGCAGGGGTCCGCCGAGCACCGCCCGTCGCTCGACGAGGTAGCGGACCTCCTCGGAGTCAGGGCCCGGGTGGTAGTACGGCGCGTCCTTGAGCTTCTCGTCCGGGATCGGCAGCTCGAGCCGATCCCGGAAGACCCGCAGCTCCGCCTCGGAGAGCTTCTTGGCCTGGTGGGTGACGTTCCGGGCCTCCACGCCGGGCCCCAGGGTCCAGCCCTTCACCGTCTTGGCCAGGATGACGGTCGGTGCCCCGGCGAACTCGGTCGCCGCCTTGTAGGCCGCGTAGACCTTCCGGTAGTCGTGGCCGCCGCGGCGGAGCCGGGTCAGATCGTCGTCGGACAGGTGCTCGACGATGCGGCGCAGCCGTGGATCCGGCCCGAAGAAGCGCTCCCGGATGTAGGTCCCGCCGGCGACCGAGAACTTCTGGAACTCGCCGTCGACGGTCTCGTTCATCCGGTCGACCAGGACCCCATCGACGTCGCGGGCCAGCAGCTCGTCCCACTCGCGTCCCCAGACGACCTTGATGACGTTCCAGCCGGCACCGCGGAAGAGCCCCTCGAGCTCCTGGATGATCTTGCCGTTGCCACGGACCGGGCCGTCGAGGCGCTGGAGGTTGCAGTTCACGACGAAGGTCAGGTTGTCGAGGCTCTCGCGGGCCGCCAGGGCGAGTCCGGCCAGCGATTCCGGCTCGTCCATCTCGCCGTCACCCAGGAAGGCCCAGACCCGCTGGGCGCTGGTGTCGCGCAGACCGCGATTGTGGAGGTAGCGGTTGAAGCGGGCCTGGTAGATGGCAGCCATCGGCCCGAGACCCATCGAGACCGTCGGGAACTCCCAGAAATCCGGCATGAGCCGAGGGTGTGGATAGGAGCTGAGACCCTGACCCGGGACCATCTCGCGGCGGAAGCTGTCCAGCTGGTCCTCGGGGAAACGGCCCTCAAGGAAGGCCCGGGCATACATGCCCGGGGCGGCATGACCCTGGTAGAAGACCTGGTCGCCCCCTCCCGGGTCGTCCTTGCCCCGGAAGAACTAGTTGAAGCCGACCTCGTAGAGCGACGCCGCCGAGGCGTACGTGGCAAGGTGCCCGCCGATCCCGGCGAAGCGATTGTTGGCCCGCAGGACCATGGCCGCCGCGTTCCAGCGGATCAGCCGGCGGATCCGCCGCTCCAGGGCTTCGTCGCCGGGGAACGTGGGCTCGTGCTCGGGACTGATCGTGTTGATGTAGCGCGTCTGGGTCAGCGGTGGCAGACCGACGTGCCGCTGGCGGGCTCGTTTGAGGAGCTTGAAGAGGAGGAACCGGGCCCGCGTCTCGCCCTCTCCGTCGATGACCCGGTCGAGCGAATCGACCCAGTCCTCGGTCTCGGCGGGGTCGATGTCGGGCAGCTGGTGTTTGAATTCGTCGAAGTACATCCGGACAGGCTCCTGGGACGGCGGGACGGCGGTCAGGCCGGGGCCAGCCGGAGGGTCGTGGGCAGGACCTCGGGGCGGACCATGTCGGGTGTCTCGGCCTCGCTCGCGTACTTCCGCTCGAGGCCGGCCGACGTCCGGGCGATGGAGTCATCGTCGGGGGCGGGCACGGCCCGACAGGCGATCCGGCGGCCGTCCACGTGGATGGCCACGCTCGGATCGGCGAGCGCCTCCCGGTACCAGCGGGCGCGGGCGCCGACGTAGGAACGGATGAAGACATCCGTCCCGTCGACGACGACCCAGATGATGGTCCGGTGGATCGTGCCGTCGATCGATCGAGTCTCGATCTCGACCTCGGCGGTGTCGGCCAGGGCGGCCAGGTCGGACGTATCGAACTGCATGTCCGCAGGGTACCGTGGACCGATCGGGGGCGCGCAGGCCCGGTCGGTTGCGATCGCGTTGCGGTCCGCCGCCGGCCAAGACGGTTCCGCGACGGTGCGCTAGCGTAGGGCCATGCCACCCTACGACCCGGCGACCGCCCTCGTCGTCGTCGACGTCCAGAACGACTTCGCCGAGCCCACCGGCAGCTGGCGGTCAGGGTCGGCCTCGCGATCGTACCCGTCCTCCACGAGGAGGTCGGCCCGGGCCCAGGCGGCCGGAGCCCTCGTCGTCTACACGCAGGACTGGCATCCGGCAGCACACCACGCACTTCGCCGGGGACGGCGGTATCTGGCCCGTCCACTGCGTCCAGGGACACCTGGGGCGCGGCGCTGCACCCGAGCTCGCCGTGGTCGGGCCCGTGTGCGCAAGGGAGCCAATGGCGAGGACGGCTACAGCGGCTTCACGATGCGCGATCCGGTGACCGGCGAGACGCGTCCCGACCGAGCTGGCGCCATCCTCCGCGAGCGCGCCATCGAGCGCGTCGTCGTGGCCGGGCTGGCGACCGACTACTGCGTCAAGGCGACCGCCCTCGACGCGGTCGAGCTCGGCTTCGACACCGTCGTGCTCCTCGACGCCGTCGCGGCCGTCGACCTCGAGCAGGGTGACGGCGGCCCGGGCCGAGGAGGCGAGCGTGCGCGAGGCCGGCGTCGAGCCTCCGGCGGGCGGCTGCCGCGATGATGGCGGACTTGTGCCGGAGCCTCGTTCGCCTCACGGTGCTCGGCGGCGTCGCGGCCTACGCCACCGACCGCATCCTGGCCGCCAGGCGCGGCGATGGACCGCCGACGCCGATCCGCCGATGGTCGTCATCGACGCACCGATCGAGCGAGTCTGGGAGGAGCTCGCCGACATCGAAGGCCAGCCCCGCTGGATGCGGAGATGAAGGCCGTTCGCGTCCGACCCCCGGCCCGATCGGCGTCGGCACGCGGGGCGAGGCCGACGTCCGGATCCTCGGCATCGGGGTCACCGACCCGGTGGAGATCGTCGAGTTCGACCCGCCGCGACGTTTCGCCATCCGCCACGACGGCGTGTTCAAGGGCGGCGGGGTGATCGAGCTGACAGGCCGGGCACGGACGGTCGGTCGACGATCGTGACCTGGGACGAGACGCTCATCCCACCCGGCCTACCCGAACTCGGTGCCGCTGTGCAACGACCGATCCTGGCGAGGGTATTCCAGGCCGATCTCGATCGTTCCGCGAGCTCCTGGAGACCCCCGCTCCGAGTCCCGATCCGGGCAAGACGCGGGACGAGCCGCCGAACCGGCCTGACCGCCGACCCGACAGCCCGGTGGACCTGCACCCTCGTCGACGCCACCTACGAGCTCTTCCGGGCCCACTTCGCGCCCGCGACCGCCGGTCCGCGGTCGTGATGACATCGACCTGAGCGGGGTGACCGGCCTCGTCGACCAGGTCCTGTACCTGCTTCGCGATGAGGAGCGCGACGCACCTCGGCTGCGCCACGGACCGGACGATCCGCTCGTTCCGCAACGAGCTGTATGCCGGCTACAAGACCGACGCCGGGGTGCCCGCCGGAGCTGCTCGGCCAGTTCCCCGATCGCCGAGGCGGCCATCGAGTCGCTCGGGGTCGTGCTGTGGCCGATGGTCGAGTTCGAGGCGGACGATGCGATCGCGACCGCGGCGGCCCGTTGGATCGACGAACCGGCGGTCGATCGCGTCATCATCGCTCGCCGGACAAGGACATGGCCCAGTGCGTCCGCGAGGATCGGGTGGTGCTCTGGGACCGCCGCCGAGCCGGATCGTCTACGACGACGCGGGCGTCCGCGCCAAGTGGGGCGTCGATCCCGGCTGCGGTCGCTGACCGGCTGGCGCTGGTGGGCGACGCCTCCGATGGCTACCCGGGCATCCCCGGCTGGGGAGCCAAGAGCGCCTCGGCCGTGCTGGCACGCTATGGCTCGATCGATGCGATCCCGGAGCCCGGGCCAGGGATTGGGACGTGCCGGCGCTGCGTGGCGTCGCGGCCCTCGCCGCTGCGCTCGCTCACCATCACGACGAGGTCCGCGCTCTACCGGGAGCTGGCACGTCTGCGAACGGACGCTCCACTCCCCCAGCGCGAACCCGACGAGCTGCACTGGCACGGCATGCCGCGCGCCGCCTGGAAGCGGTTCTGCGACCAGTGGGGCCTCGAACGACTGCGGGACCGTCCGCATCGCTGGAGCGACCGCGGGTAGGGCTGCCTCCGGGCTGTGCCGCCAGGGTCATGTCGGACACCCGACACCCGGCCTGTCGCCGGCGGGCTGGACCGATCGACGCGTTCGCCGAGACTGGACCGATCAAGTCAGCGATCGAGCGGAGGCCACGATGAGCCAGGAGCGTCCCACCAGCGACCTCGAGCCACAGGCACGCGCCGACGAGGCGGCCGAGGAGCCCGACACCGAGGGGAACTCGATGCTCGTCTACGAGCTCGGGCTGACGACCGAGATGGAGCGCCGCCGGCAGGCCGACCAGGCGTCGCGGGGCGCTGGCGGTCGGCGGCTCCCGCACACCGCCGCCTGGTCGATCGACTCCGGCGACGGTAGCCGCCAAGGGACGAGGTCCTGTGACCTCGGTCCGATCGGTCAGCCCCTGGCGAGACCCAGCAGCGTCGCGTGGTGGGCGGGCGGTGCGGCGACGAGCCCGAGCTGCCTGGGACTGTGCTCGAGGTCGAACCAGGCGACCGCCCGGAAGTCGGTGACGACGGCGCCGGAGCGTTCGGCGATGAGCCCCGCGGCGGCCACGTCCCAGGTCGACAGGCCCGCCTTGCTGGACGAAGGCGTCGAAGCGGCCGTTCGCGACGTAGGCGAGGGCGAGCGCCGCCGAGCCCATCGAGCGCGGGATGCGTACCGCTCGCCGACGGCTCGCGAGCGGGTGGCGACGGCTCGTCCGCCGAGGGCGAGCGAGATCACGAAGTCGGACAGCCGGTCTTTGTCGCTTACCGTGACCGGTGGCCCCACAGCGTCGCTGGACCGTCGACGGTGGCCGCATAGGTCTCGTCGCGCGTCGGGTCGCGGACGACCCCGACGCGTCGGCCGTCCGTCGATGACGAGGGCGATCGAGACGCAGAAGAACGGGATGCCGTTCGCGTAGTTGACCGTCCCGTCGAGCGGATCGACGATCCATGTCCGCCCCAGCGACGCCCCACCGCGACGCCGTCGCGACGCTGGTGCTCGCCCGACTCCTCGGCCAGGATCGCGTCCCCCGGGAAAGCGGGATCGGATGGCCTCGAGGATGAGAGCTTCCGAAGCATGGTCCGCCTCGGTCACGATGTCGCGCGGTGACTTGTAATCGATCCGCTCGAGCCACTCGTAGCGATCCATAAGGAGGCCGGCCGGCCGCCTCGGCATCTCGACGGTGAAGACGCAGCTCGGCGCCCAGGTCCGGGACGCGCCGGGCATCGTCGACCCGGGACGCGGGTCACAGGCTCGCGCAGGCGTCGGCCGCGACGCCGTCGGCGACTCCCGAGCTCGGTGATCCGGGAGAAGGTGATCGTCGCGCCGGCCCCGACCCGGGGTGACTGGAGAAGCGCGGTCTCGGGCCGACGCCCAGCTCGGGTCGTAGACGCGGCAGGTCGTCGATGCCGGATCGCGTGCCCGTCGTTGGTGACGGTGACGGTGACGAGAGGCCGGGCGGTCGGAGACGATCGCCGCGAGTCGTGGCCCGGAACGGACCGGCCCCCGGAGCGCGAAGCCGGCGAGCAGCGCCAGGCCGATCGACGGCGATGCCGACGCCCACGAACACCGTGCCGTGCACCTGCGAGCTGGACGGCTGGGAGAGACCGAGCGGATTGCACGGTCGCACATCGCGACGTCGAGCGGGACAGGTGCGCCGCAACGGACGCAGCCGTGCGTCGGCGCGCCAGTCGACGCGGCTCGCGGAAGCCGCCCGGCGCAGCGGGTGTCGAGAGGTCACGGTGGGTCGCTCATCGACGGGATGGTGCCATGGTCGTGGCGAGGACGCTGGCGACCGGGTCCGCGACCGGCGGATCCTCCGGGCCGCGGGCCCGCGGCCCGGTCGGCTCACCAGCGCTCGGCGGCGGCCAGGAGGGCGTCGATGTCCGCCGGAGTCCGGGCCTGCATCACGACCCCGTCGGCGCCACGTGCCCGCCAGGCCGCCAGCGTCTCCAGGGGACGCTCACCCACGGCGAGCCGACGAGAGCGTCGCCAGTGCCCCAGCCCTCCTGGACCCCGAGCAGGACGACCGTGTCGTCGCGCCGGCGCCCGGCGTCGGCGAGGGCGTCGACGTAGATCGTGACGAGTTCGCTCGAACCGGTCGCTGAAGCCGGTCCAACCGTCTCCGATCCGGGCCGCCAGGCGAGCTCCGGCCCGGGTCTCGCCGCCGACGACGATCGGCGGCGGAGCGGTCCGGCACCGGATGGGCGACCGCGTCCCGGAGCGGGTAGAACGGGCTCGGCCGGTCGACCGGGCCGCCGGACCAGAGGGCCCGGATCACCGCCACGGCCTCCTCCAGGCGGGCCACGCGCTCGGGCACGTCCGGGAACGGGATCCCGTACGCCTCGTGCTCGTCCGGATGGCCGCCGATCCCGATGCCCAGCACGGCCCGACCCCCCGAAGCCGCCTGGAGCGTGCCCACCATCCGGGCCAGGACGGCCGGATGCCGGTTCATCACGTTCGTGACGAAGGATCCCACGCTGAGCTCGCGGGTCGTCGCCAGCGGCCATCGCCAGCATCGACCAGCACTCGAGGACCGGGGTCGTCGTCGATCGCCACGACCGATGAAGTGGTCCCAGGCCCAGACGCCGGCGTAGCCGGCCTCGTCGAGACGCCGGGCCGAGTCCAGCCACCAGCCGGCGTCCGCCCCGATGACGCCGATGGCGACCCCGATCGGCAGCCGACCACGCCGCAGGAACGCTCGAGGGTCGGGTGGGTCGGCGGTCGTTCCACCGGCCGGCGACCTAGAGGCCGGTCTCGAAGAGTCGGACGTCCTCGGGCGCGACGACGTGGCCGTCGCCGCGGCTGTGGCGGAGCGCTTCGCGCGCCCCGAGCGAGTCGAGGTCGGCCGGGAAGCGCCGGATCATCTCCAGGACCACCTTCTGGACCCGGGCGGCGTTCTGCTGGAAGACCTCGAGGACGGACTCGGCGTCGACTGCCTCGGTACCCTCGATGACCCCCGCGTCGTAGTCGGTGATGAGGCTGATGTTCACGACCGCCATGCCCAGCTCCCGACAGAGGTAGGCCTCGGGGTACTGGGTCATGTTGATGACCTCCCAGCCGGCGGCAGAGAACCACGTCGACTCCGCCTTCGTCGAGAACCGGGGCCCGTTGATGACCACGACCGTGCCGCGCTCGTAGAACGGGATGCCCTGCTCGCGGATGACATCCGCGGCGATCGCCCGGAGGGTGGGGTCGTAGATCTCGGCGGAGCTGACGTGGCTGACGACCGGGCCGTCGAAGAACGTGTCGTCGCGGCCGCTGGTCCGGTCGACGAACTGGTCGCAGGTGACGAACGATCCAGGCTCGACGTGGCGCTGGAGCGACCCGGCCGAGCAGGGGCTGATGACCGCCTTGACGCCGAGCGCGCGCATCGCCCAGACGTTCGCCCGGTAGTTGATCCGGTGGGGCGGGATGCTGTGGCGACGCCCGTGGCGGGGCAGGAAGGCCACCGCGCGCCCGCCGACGTCGGCCAGGAAGACGCTGTCGGACGGCGGGCCGTAGGGCGTGTCGACCTTGATCTCGCGGACATCGTCGAGGAGCGAGTAGAACCCCGAGCCTCCGAACACCCCGATCTCCGCCCTGTCCGTCATCGACCGACCTCCCTGCTTCCCATCCGGCGTGGGCCGGGCAATTCTAGGCGTCCGTGACCGGCCTGTCGCCCGTCGGCCGCGGCGCCTCCAAGCGGTCGCCCGACACGAGCCTGGGCCGGGAGCGCCTCGCCCTCGCCCGTCGTACCATCGCGGCATGCCCGACCCCGTGACGCTCACCGCCGACCAGCGCGCCTTCCTTGGCGACCTCCACTTCGCCACGCTCGGCACGGTCGCCGAGGACGGATCGCCGCGCCAGGCGGTCGTCTGGTACGGGATCGAGAGGGACGGCTCCATCCTCGTCAACAGCGCGGAGGGCAGGCGCTGGCCGGCCGACCTGCGGCGCGACCCCCGGGTCAGCGTCGCCATCCCGGATCGGTCGGACGGCTACCGATGGATCGGCATCAAGGGTGTCGTCGAGGCCATCGTCGACGAACAGGGCGTCGCCCAGGCCGACATCGCGGCGCTCGCCCGCCGCTACCACGAGGACGAACCCGAGAAGGCGGAGCGCCTGATCCGGGAACGCTTCGAGCGCCAGCACCGGGTCTCGTTCCGGATCCGCCCGCTGGCGATCCACGACCACCTGGACTGAGGGCCCGGGGTCGTCGATGGGCGAAGCGGGCCGGGCGTCCTCCGGCGCCAACGGGGGCCGGGATCCCGTCGTCCTGCTTGCCGGAGGGGTCGGCGGGGCGCGGCTGGGCCACGGCCTGCAGGCCCAGCTGGGCGAGGACCTGGTGGTCGTCGTCAACACTGCCGACGATCTGGAGCGCCACGGCCTCGTCATCTGGCCCGACCACGACACCGTCCTCTACACGCTCGCTGGCCTCGACGACCGCGAACGCGGCTGGGGGCTGCGCGACGAGACGTGGGCGACGATCGACGCTCTCGGCAGGCTGGGCGAGCCGACCTGGTTCCGGCTGGGAGACCGCGACCTCGCGACCCATCTCGTGCGGACCGAGCTGCTGGGTTCCGGCTGGCGGCCGACCGAGGTGGCCCTCGACCTGCGCCGGCGCTTCGGCGTCGTCGCCACGATCCTGCCGATGACCGACGATCCCGTCCGGACCGCGGTCCGGACGGACGATGGCTGGCTGCCGTTCCAGGACTACTTCGTCCGGCTCGGCCAGGCACCCGAGGTCCGCGAGGTCCGTTTCGACGGCGTCGACGCTGCCCGACCGACCCCGGAGGCCCTGCGGGCCATCGCCGCTGCCCGGACCATCCTCGTCGCCCCCTCGAACCCGTTCGTCTCGATCGGCCCGATCCTCGCCGTCCCGGGCTTGCGAACAGCCGTTGACGACGCCCGAGGGCGGGGGGTCCCGATCATCGGCGTCTCGCCGATCGTGGGCGGCCGGGCGATCAAGGGCCCAGCCGACCGGATGCTCGTCTCACTGGGCGGCGAGGCTTCCGCGCTCGGGGTCGCCCGTCAGCTCCGCGACCTGCTCACGGGCTTCGTCGTCGACGAGGTCGATGCCGAGCAGGTCCCGGCGATCGAAGCGCTCGGCCTCGTGGTGGTGGTCGCCGATTCGATCATGCGCGACGATGCCGCCCGGGCCGGGCTGGCGGCGGCCGTCCTGGGCCTGGCCGAGCGGACCCGGGGCTGAGGCCGCCCGGCGGCCGCCGGGCAGCGGTAGCATCCGGGTATGCCGATGCCCCACCGCGACGGCCGGATCGTCGCCGTCATCCCGGTCCGCGGCCTCGAGGGCGCGAAGTCCCGGCTTGGCGGCGTGCTCGACCCGGAGGAGCGTCGCGACCTGGTGAGCACGCTCCTGCGGCGGGTCGTCGAAGCGGCAGCGGCGGCGGCGGAGATCAGCGAGGTCGTCGTCGTCAGCCCGGACCCGGCGGCTCTGGAGCTCGCGGTGGAGGCGGGAGCGCGGCCCCTGCTCCAGCACGGGGCGGGCCTGAACGAGGCCCTCCAGGAGGCCCGGGCCGACGTGCTTCGCGATGGTCCGGCCGACCTCCTCATCCTGCCCGCCGATCTCCCGGAGATCGATCCGGCTGCGATCGCGACGATGGTCCGGGGCGCCGACCAGCGCCCGGGCGTGGTGCTCGCACCGGACCGCCACGGACGCGGGACGAACGCCCTGCTCCTGGCCCCGGCCGGGACCATCGATTTCGCGTTCGGCGGCGACAGCCGCTCGGCCCACGCCCGGGCCAGCCATGCTGCAGGTGCGGGCTATCGCGAGATCGACGCCGGGTTGTCGCTCGACCTCGACACTCCCGACGACCTGCTCCTCCATGAGACCCGGGCGACCGAGAGGCGGTCGACGTCGCTCGACCTCGGCGCATCCACGGCGCGCCGGGCCGCCACCGACCCTCGATGACGTCCTCGATCACCGTCCTGGCGCTCGAAGGGATCCCGGAGGTCATCCCCGGTGACGACCTCGGCCGGCTGCTCGTCGAGGCCATCCGGGCCACGCCCGGCGTCCCACCCGTCCGCCCCGACGACGTCCTGGTGGTCACCCAGAAGGTCGTCTCGAAAGCCGAGGGCGCCGTCGTGGACCTCTCGATGGTCGAGCCGCGACCGGAGGCGGTGGCCTTCGCCGAGCGGTGGGATCGCGACGCGCGCCAGATCGAGGTCGTGCTCCGGGAGGCCCGTCGGGTCGTCCGCATGGAGCGAGGCATCCTGATCACCGAGACCGAGCACGGGTTCGTCTGTGCCAACGGCGGGGTCGACGCGTCGAACGTCGGCCCCCGCTCGGGCGAGCACGTGACCCTGCTACCGCGGGATCCGGACGCCTCCGCGACCCGCCTCCGGAGCGCGATCCTCGAGGGCCTTGGCGTCGACCTGCCGGTCGTCATCTCGGACAGCTTCGGCCGCCCCTGGCGCTGGGGCATCGTCGACGTCGCCATCGGCGTCTCGGGCCTCCATCCGCTCCAGGACCTGCGGGGCATCCCGGACGTGGATGGGCGGCCGATGCGGGTCACGATCCGGGCGGTCGCGGACGAGCTGGCTTCGGCGGCCGAGCTGGCCCTCGGGAAGGTCGGCCGACGGCCGGCCGCCATCGTCCGCGGGGCCGACCCGCCGCTGGGCGAGGGCTCGATCCGCGAGGCCCTGATGGAGTCGACTGCCGACCTCTTCCGCTAGGCTGCGGCCATCCGACGTCCCCGCGGGGCCGAAGGACGGACAGCATCGGATCCCCGGGAGGCCTGACCGGATGAAGCTCGGACTCCAGATCAGCTCGTTCGCCTGGCCCGGGGGGCCGGAGGCGATCGGCCCGACGCTCGGCCGCATCGTGCGGACGGCCGACGACGCCGGCTTCGATTCGATCTGGGTGATGGACCACTTCTTCCAGATCCGCGGCGTCGGCCCGGCGACCGACCCGATGCTCGAGGGCTGGACGACCCTCGGCTTCCTGGCAGCCCACTCCCGCCGGGCCCGGCTGGGACTGATGGTGGGCGGCGTCCATTACCGCCACCCCGGGCTCTGGGTCAAGGCCGCCACGACACTCGACGTCCTGTCGGGCGGACGGGCCTGGTTCGGGATCGGGGCGGCCTGGAACCAGGAGGAGTCCGACGCCCTCGGGTTCCCGTTCCCGCCGCTCGGGGAGCGGTTCGAGATGCTCGAGGAGACGCTCCGCATCGCTCACGGCATGTGGAGCGGCGAGATCGGCTCCCAGCACGCCTTCGAGGGTCGTCACTACCGCGCCACGAGGCTGCTCAACTCCCCCCAGTCGCTCAGTCGGCCCCGGGTCCCGATCCTCGTCGGCGGCGGCGGCGAGCGGCGGACGCTCCGCCTCGTCGCGGAATACGCCGATGGCGCCAACGTCTTCGGCGGCCCGGAGGCGATCGCCCACAAGTTCGCGGTCCTTCGCGAGCACTGCGACGCGCTGGGCCGGCCCTACGACGAGATCGAGCGGACGACCCTCCAGAGCGTCCACGTAACCGAGCACGGCACCGAGGGCTCTTCGACACCGGTCCAGCTCGTGGACCGGTTCGGCGACCTTGCCGACGCCGGTGCCCAGCACGTCATCTTCAGCGTCCGGGACGTCTGGCAGACCGACAAGCTCGAGTTGATCGGACGGGACGTGCTGCCGGCCGTCCGCGACCTCCAGGAGTCGGAGCGAGCGACCTGATCTATACTCCCTAGGAGTATCACAACGCGTAGGATGCGCGGACGGCGTCGCAGGTGACGTCGCTCGAGGGACACCGATGCCTGACCAACCAGACCAGCAGACCCGGAACCCCGCCCCGTTCGGCGGCCTCTCCATCGACTTCGGCGCCGAGGAGGGAGCCCAGGACGGCGGCATCGCCCTGTCGGCCCCGCCGATCGCCATCGAGACGCCGCAGCCGGGACATCCCGGGGCCGTCGGGATCGGCGGCGACGGACCCCATGAGACACGGGTCCTCATCGTCGGGTCCGGCCCGGCCGGCCTGACCGCCGCGATCTACGCCGCCCGGGCAGACCTGGAGCCGATCGTCCTCGCCGGCACGACGCCCGGTGGCCAGCTGACGATCACCTCCGAGGTCGAGAACTACCCGGGCTTCCCGGAGGGCATCCAGGGCCCCGACCTCATGGTCGCCATGCGGGCCCAGGCCGAGCGCTTCGGGACTCGCCTCATCGATGTCGACGTGGACCGGGTCGACCTGTCCGGGCCGCCGTTCCGCCTCTGGGCCCGCGGCGTCGAGTACCGGGCCCAGGCGCTCATCGTGGCGACCGGCGCATCCGCGATCTGGCTCGGGCTCGAGTCCGAGGAACGCCTTCGGGGACGCGGGGTCTCCGCCTGTGCCACCTGCGATGGCTTCTTCTTCCGCGACCGTGAGATCGCCGTCGTCGGCGGTGGCGACAGCGCCCTGGAAGAGGCGACCTTCCTGACCAAGTTCGCCAGCAAGGTCCACATGCTCGTGCGCCGGGACGTCTTCCGGGGCAGCCGGATCATGCAGCAGCGGGCCCTCGATCACCCGAAGATCGAGGTCCACTTCAACACCGCCGTCGACGAGGTGCTCGGTGACGACCACGTGACCGGCCTCCGGCTGCGCGACACGGTCAGCGGGGAGGCCCGCGAGGTCCCGATGGAGGGGCTCTTCGTGGCCATCGGCCACAAGCCGAACACCGAGGTCTTCCGGGACTGGCTCGAGGTGGACGAGAAGGGCTACCTCGTCGTCACCGACCACACCGGGACGAGGATCGAGGGCGTCTTCGTGGCCGGCGACGTCCACGACCATCGCTATCGCCAGGCGGTGACCGCCGCCGGCGACGGAGCCAAGGCCGCCATCGACGCCGAGCGCTGGCTCGAGGCCCAGGGCCTCGTCGAGGCCAGGACCGCGACCGCCTGGTGAGCCGGAGCGGCGTCCCGGCCGGGGCGTCCCCTTCCCGGTCTGTCTCGTCGTGAACCACGCGGCGGCGACCGAGCCGACGACGGCGACCCTGGTCCGCGCGGCCCTCGATGAGGCCGTCGCCCGGGCGGAGGCGAGCGGCCGTCCGGTCGTCGCGCTCGACGCCGGCTGCGGGCGGGTCTCGGCACTGAAGCCGTACCGACCCCGGATCGCCCGTCTCGTCGGAGTCGACATCCACGAGCCGGCGCCGGGAGCGCTCCCCCACCTCGACGAGTTCGCCCTCGTGGACGTCTGCCGCGACGTCCCAGCCTTCGAGCCGGGGACCTTCGACGTGGCCCTCTCCAGCTTCACGGTCGAGCATTTCGCCGACCCGTCCGCCGCGTTCGTCAACCTGCGGCGCTGGCTGGTCCCCGGTGGTCGGCTCGTCCTCACGACCGTCAACCGCCGCCACCCGTTCGTGGCCGCCTACCTGGGGATGCCGACGCTCCTGCGGGATCGCCTGCAGCCGCTGGTCAAGGCGTCACAGGCGGACGCTCACCCGCTCGTCGGTGCGTGTAACACCCCGGACGACCTCCGCGCGGCCCTGGAGCGCGCCGGTTACCTCGACGTCCGAGTCTGGACCGTCGGCCACCTCGAGACGGCCTGGGGACGACGCCGGTGGGACCCGGGCGCTGGGACGCCTCGGTGACGCGCCTGGCCACGGACCTGGGCCGTCGCGCCGCTCGACGAGGTCGCGTCTCGGCAGCAGCGCCCGACCCCGACGGGGGTGGCGTGATGTCCGGCGGGCGTGGGTACGGTGGCGGTGGCCTGTTCGGCGGGCCGTCGCGGGACTTCGAACCGGTGCCGAGGGAACGCCGCGGAACGACGATCCGGCGGATCGTCGCGTTCTTCCGGCCGTATCGCTTGCAGGTCACCTCGTGGTCGTCGCGATCACAGCGACGAGCCTGCTCGGGCTCGTCAACCCGCTACCTGCTCAAGGCTCTGATCGACAATGCCATCTCGAAGCAGCGACTTCTTCCGGCTGAACCTCTACGTGGGGCTGATGATCGTCGTGCCGATCGTGTCCGGGCTGATCGGGATCGCCCAGAGCACTTGGCAGAGCAACGTCATCGGGCAGAGCGTGATGCAGGACCTGCGCAACGCGCTCTACGTCCATCTCCAGCGGATGCCGCTGCGCTTCTTCACCGAGACGCGGACCGGCGAGATCCAGAGCCGCCTGTCCAACGACGTCGGCGGCGTCCAGGCGGTCGTCACCGACACCGCAGCTCGATCGCCAGCAACCTGGCCGTCGCGATCGAGCACGATCCTGGCGATGTTCATCATCGACTGGCGCCTTTCCCTGCTCTCGCTCGGCATGCTGCCGTTCTTCATGTTCCTGACCCGGCGGGTCGGCACGCTCGACGAGAGGTCACCGGCGAGACCCAGCGATCGCTGGCGGCGCTGACCGCGACGACCGAGGAGACGCTCTCCGTCTCCGGGATGCTGCTGACCAAGACGTTCGGAGCAGCAGGCCCAGGCCACGACCGGTTCGCGCGGCCTCAACCGCGAGGTGGCCCGGCTCCAGCTCCGCCAGGCGATGGTCGGGCGCTGGTTCTTCATGATCGTGGGCACGATCTTCAGCATCACCCCGGCCCTGGTGTACTGGCTGGCCGGCGTGCTGGTGATCTAACGGCGACACCACGGCTCCCACGATCGGCGACATCGTCGCGTTCACGACGCTCCAGAGCCGGCTGTTCTTCCCGATCGGCCAGTTGCTCAACGTCCAGGTCGAGATCCAGGGCGCCCTGGCGCTCTTCGATCGGATCTTCGAGTACCTGGACATGGACCCTCGAGATCACCGACGCACCGGATGCGATCGCCCTCGATCCGGGCCGGGTCGAGGGCAGGATCCGCTTCCACCGGGTCTCGTTCCGCTACCCCTCCGCGCCCGTCCCGTCGAGCCGGGCCCACACCGAGGCAGCGACCCAGGCCGGCCGCGCCCATGCTGACGCCGTATCGACGTCGGCGCGCGACGAACCATCGCCCGGATCGTCGGCCGATGATGGAGGATCGCGATCCCGCGGGCCCGCCGAGATCAAGGACATCGAGCTGGTGCTGGACGGAGCCGACGCCCGTCCAGCAGCCGACGACTTCATGGTCGGCGCGGAGCTCGAGGGCCTCGATGAGGACGATGCCGATGGCCGCGCGGATGGCGGTCCCGGCTCCGTCGCGGGCCGGAATGGTGTGTCGGCCCCGCCCCCGTTCACGCTGGAGGAGCTCGACTTCGAGGCCGAGCCGGGCGAGCTCGTCGCGCTGGTCGGACCGTCGGGCTCGGGCAAGACCACGACGACGTACCTCATCCCGCGGCTCTACGACGTGGACGGCGGTGCGGTCGAGATCGACGGACTCGACGTCCGCAGGGATCCGGCTGGAGTCCCTGGGCCGGGCGATCGGTTTCGTCACCCAGGAGACCTACCTCTTCCATGCCAGCATCCGCGACAACCTGCGCTACGCACGGCCCGATGCCACCCCCGAGGCAGCTGGTGACCGCGACCACGGCAGCGGCCATCCACGACCGCATCCTGGAGCTGCCCGACGGCTACGACACGATGGTCGGCGAGCGTGGCTACAAGCTCTCCGGCGGCGAGAAGCAACGGATCGCCATCGCCCGGGTCCTGCTCAAGGATCCCCGCATCCTGATCCTGGACGAGGCGACCTCGGCACTCGACACCGTGAGTGAGCGGCTCATCCAGGCAGCCCTCGAGCGCCTCATGGAGGGCCGAACGACGATCGCCATCGCCCACCGCCTCTCGACGATCCTCCGGGCCGACCGGATCCTCGTCTACCGGCGGGGTCGGATCGTCGAGCGAGGCACTCATCCCGAGCTCCTGGCCCGAGGCGGGCTCTACGCAGAGCTGTACCGGGAGCAGTTCCTCGCCGAGGCCGAGGCGAGCGCGGACGGATCCGGGGAGACGGCCGGCTCGATGGCCGCCGACGGGCCAGGCCACACTGGCCCCTGATCCCGGAGGCGGACCGGTCCCCGGGTCACGGACCCGCCGGTGTCGGGCGATGCGACATCCGCCCGTCCGGGCGACAATGGGGAGGTCCAGGCGAGACTCGTCGCCGTGGCCTGCGGCCGCGGTCGCGAGGAGCCGCTCGAACCACGCTTGCGTCCGAGGAGTCCGGAACCACATGCCCGTCGTGAAGACCGCCGAGCTGACCTTCCAGGGAGGGATGCGCTTCGAGGCCGAGCTCGGCTCGGGCGCCCGCATCACCTATGACGAGTCGTCGAATGGTGGCCCCGGCCCCATCGAGGTCGTCCTCTCGACGCTGGCCGCCTGCTCGGCGATGGACGTCGTCTCGATCGCCCTCAAGAAGCGCCAGGAGCTCAGCGCCTACCGCATCCACGTCCAGGGCGACCAGCGCGACGAGTACCCCA
This sequence comes from uncultured Chloroflexia bacterium, assembly GCA_963707215.1. Lineage (GTDB taxonomy): Bacteria > Chloroflexota > Limnocylindria > Limnocylindrales > CSP1-4 > DATHYZ01. The sequence continues at coordinate 411,472 of CAVPPB010000001.1, forward strand.
AGATCTACACGAGCATCGACGTCGTCCACGAGGTCGAGGGCCCGACCGTCGACACCGCAGCGATCGTCCGCTGCATCGAGCTCTCGGCCGAGAAGTACTGTCCGGTGAACGCGATGCTGTCGGCCGGCGACACCGAGATCCACCACCGCTATCGGATCGTCCGCCCCGATGGCACCGTCGAGGAGGGCGAGGTCATGACCACCGGCCCGGACCGACGCACGGCGGTCCTCACCAGCTGACCTCGGACGGCCGGGGGCCACGACCTTGGGCCGAGCGCCACTGAGCGCCACCCGACCACGCAGGGTTGCATGACTATGCATCTGACCGTATAGTCATGCGTGTCATGACGGCGGCCACCCCGATCCCCGCACCCGTCGCCCGGCGGCCCCCCGCGAGGGGCCCCGTGCGCCCGTGAGCGCAAGCCCGGCGCCGGGATCGAGGATCGAGGCGGGCCGCCGGCAGGACCCCGTCCCCATCGCCGTCGTCGGGGCGACCGGCTACGTCGGCGCGGAGCTCATCCGCCTGCTCGCCCGCCATCCCGGTGTCCGGATCGTGGGGCTCGTGGGCCGGGGTCGTGACGACGAGCCCATCGGCCGGACCCACGCCCATCTCGCCTCGACGGGCCTCTCGGTCGACGATTCGGTCCCCGACGAAGCGGAGGCGGTCTTCCTCGCCCTCCCCCATGGCGTCGCTGCCGACCTGGTCCCCGGGTTCCGGGAGCGTGGGCTGGCGACCATCGATTTGGGCCCGGACTTCCGCCTGCGGTCCCCCTCCGACTATCCGCGCTGGTATGGCTTCGAGCACCCCCGGCCTGACCTCCTGGAGCACGCTGTCTACGGGTTGCCGGAGCTCCACCGCGAGGACCTGGTCGTCGCAGCCGCGGACGGTGGCCCGATCGTCGGCGCACCGGGCTGCTACCCGACGGCCACCCTGTTGGCCCTCGCGCCACTCGCGCGCGCCGGGCTCATCGGGGACCTCGTCGTCGACGCCAAGAGCGGTGTCTCCGGGGCCGGCCGCGAGCCGAAGGCCGAGCTCCACTACGGCGAGGTCAACGAGAGCGTCCGTGCGTATGGTGTCGGCGGCCACCGGCACACGGCCGAGCTCGAGCAGGAGCTCGCACGGTTGGGCGAGGTCGGCGTCGGCTCCGCCGAGGCCAACCCGGGGGCGGCCGGAGTGGACTTCCTGCCGCACCTCGTGCCGATGACCCGGGGCATCCTGGCGGCCTGCCACGTCCGGCCCACCCGAGCCGTCGGCCAGTCCGAGCTCGACCGGCTGTACGCCGCGACCTACGACGGCGAGCCGTTCGTCGACGTCGTGGCGGAGCCGCCGGCGACGAAGCAGGTCCTCGGTAGCAACCATGCCCGGGTGTTCGTTCGGGCGGACGAGCGGACCGGCCGGGTCCTCGCCATCGGCGTCATCGACAACCTCGTCAAGGGAGCGGCCGGCCAGGCCATCCAGGCCTTCAACGTCGTGATGGGGCTGCCCGAGGCGACCGGCCTCGAGCAGCTCCCGCTGGCGCCCTAGGGCCATCGGTCCGCATGCCCGGCGTCGAGCGCAGCGCGCGGATCCCGGCCGGCTTCGCCGCGGCGGCCGCCACGGCGGGCATCAAGGCCAGCGGTCGACCGGACCTGGCGCTCATCGTGGCCACCGGCGGCCCAGTGCCGGCCGCCGCCGTCACCACCCCGAACGCCTTCGTGGCGGCCCCGGTCCGGCTGTCACGGGCCCACCTCGAGACGACCCTCCCCGCTGGGTCGGGCCGCCACGGGTTCGCCCGGGCGGTCGTGGCGACGTCGGGCTGCGCCAATGCCGCGACGGGCCCGGCCGGCGACGATGACCAGCGATCGGTCGCCGAGGCGACCGCGCGGATCCTCGAGGCACCCGTGGAGGAGGTCCTCTGCCTGTCGACCGGGGTCATCGGAACGCGTCTGCCCGTCCCGGCGGTCCGGCTCGGGGTCTCCGGCCTGCTCCCGTCGCTGGCCGCCACGGACGCAGCCCTCGAGGCTGCCGCGACCGCCCTCATGACGACCGACACACGCGTGAAGATGGCCTCGGTCGCCCTGGATCTGCCGGCCCCCGACGGCTCGCCACGATCCGTCCGGGTCAGCGGCATCGCCAAAGGCGTCGGGATGATCCACCCACGGATGGCGACGATGCTGGCGGTGATCCTGACCGATGCCGACGTCGCGCCGGAGACGCTCTCGGCGATGCTGCGCGGGGCCGCGTCGCGGACCTGGGACCAGCTGAGCGTCGATGGCGACACGAGCACCAACGACACGGTCTTCCTCCTCGCCTCGGGATCGGCCGGCGACGGAGCGGGTCCACCCGGGTGGACCGCCGGCCGAGAGCTGGCCGCCGCCATCGAGGCTGTGGCCCGGGACCTCGCTCGCCAGCAGGCGGCCGACGGCGAAGGCGCAACCACGCTGATCACGGCCTGGTGACCGGCGCGACGCGACGACGCCGAGGCCCGAGCCGTCGCTCGGGCCGTCGTCGCCAGCTCGCTCGTCAAGGCCGCCGTCCACGGTCGCGATCCGAACTGGGGTCGCGTCGCCGCGGCTGCCGGCAACGCACGGCTGGCCGATGCGGCGGTGCTCCGATCGGCCGGGATCGACGCCGACGAGGCCGAGCGTCGGGCCGGGCGGCCGGCGACGTCGATCCCGACCGGCTGCGCATCCACATCGCCGGTCGCCCGGTCTACGACGGCGTGCGCCGGCGGTCCCCTGCCCTTCGATCGGGACGCTGCTCGAGCGGCGATGGAGGCCGACGAGGTCGTCTTCGAGCTCGATCTCGGCCTCGGGGATGGGACGGGCGAGGCGTTCGGCTGCGACCTGACCGAGACCTACGTCATCGAGAACTCGGAGTACACGACGTGAGCCGGGACCGATCAGGGAGCCGGCGATGAGCGACATCCTCGTCGTCAAGCTCGGCGGCACGACGATCGCCGACCAGCGCCAGGTCCTCGCCGAGATCGCGTCCGTCGCCCGCCGCCGACCGGTCGTCGTCGTCCACGGCGGCGGCAAGCGGATGACCGAGTGGCTCGAGCGGCTTGGGCGTGGAGACCCGCTTCCACGAGGGTCTCCGGGTGACCGACGCGGCCTCGCTCGAGGTCGCCGCCGCCGTCCTCCGGGGCGTGGTGAACAGCGAGCTGGTGGCCGCCCTGCGCGATCTGGGTGTCGACGCGGTCGGCCTCTCGGGCGTCGACGGCGGGATGCTCATCGCCGAACGGGTCGCCGACATCGGCCTGGTGGCCCACGTCGTGGGCCTCCGGCGCGATCTCCTCGACGCCCTCCTCGTGACCGGCCAGGTCGCCGTGGTGGCCCCCTTGGCCCGCGACGAGGACGGCATCGTGTGCAACGTCAACGCCGACGACGCAGCCTCCGGGATCGCCGCCGGCCTGGGGGCCCGCCAGGTCGTCCTGATGACCGACGTCGACGGGGTCCGCGGGGCCGGCGGCCAGCGCATCCACAGCCTTACGGCCGACGAGGCGGAAGCGCTCATCGCCGACGGCACGATCGCCGGCGGGATGGTCCCCAAGGTGCGGTCCGCGCTCTCGGCACTCGCCTACCCTGGGGCTGAGGCCATCATCTGCGACGCGGCAGCGCCGGGCGCTCTCGAGCGGGCGCTTGCCGACCCGACCTTCGGCACGCGGATCGCACTGGACCGACGGCCCGGAGAGGACGCATGACGGCTGCCGACAAGCCGGCCAGGCAACGGACCATCCGCGACCTCATCGCCCGACGCCCGATCGGCAGCCAGGCGGCCCTGGCGGACGCGCTCGCCGAGCGCGGCTTCGCCGCCACCCAGGCCACGGTCAGCCGCGACATCGCCGAGCTCGGACTGGTCAAGGTGCCCCGTACGGCCGGACCGGTCTACGTGGCTCCCGAGGACCTCGCTGCCACCCGCTCGGAGCGCCTCGGACGAGCGCCTCCGACGGATCCTTTCCGACGTCCCGGTGACGGTCGGACGGAGCGGCCTGATCCTCGTCCTGACCGGCTCGGCAGGGACCGCGAGCGTCGTCGCCCAGGCGATCGACGAGTCGACCCTGACCGACCAGGTCGGCACGCTGGCCGGCGACAACACCGTCCTCGTCCTCTTCGCGGACGAGGCCCACCTCGAGCGCTGGCTCGAGCACTTCGAGACCCTGCGGGACGGCCTCGAGGCCGTCCCGACCCCCGCCCCCGTCGGTGACGAGGGCCGCACCATGGAGGCACCCCGATCATGAAGAAGGTCGTCCTCGCCTACAGCGGCGGCCTCGACACCTCGGTCGCCGTCGCCTGGCTTCGCGAGCAGTACGGGGTCGAGGTCGTGACCCTCACCGTGGACGTCGGCGGCGGCTCGCTCCGCCCGGGCGTCGAGGACCGGGCCATGTCCGCCGGCGCGTCCAAGGCCTACGTCGTCGATGCCCGCGACCGGTTCGTCACCGACTTCGCCTGGCCGCACCTCCAGGCCGAGGGTCTGTACCAGGGCGCCTACCCGCTGGCGACCGCCCTGGCCCGGCCGCTCATCGCCCAGCTCCTCGTCGAGGTCGCCCGGCTCGAGGGCGCCGACGCGGTCGCCCACGGATGCACCGGCAAGGGCAACGACCAGGTCCGCTTCGACGTCGCGGTCCATGCCCTGGACCCTGGACTGGCTGTCGTGGCGCCGATGCGGGTCGGCATGGGCCTGACCCGTGACCAGGAGATCGACTACGCGGAGGCCCGCGGCATCGAGATCCCGATCACCAAGCAGTCGCCCTACTCGATCGACGTCAACCTGTGGGGCCGCTCCTGCGAGACCGGGGTCCTCGAGGACCCCTGGACGACACCGCCGGCCGATGCGTATGAGTGGACGGTCGCCCCGTCGGACGCGCCCGCCCCGGTCGAGATCGTCGTCGCCTTCGAGGGCGGCATCCCGGTCTCGGTCGACGGCGAGCGGCTGCCACCGGCCGAGCTGGTCGAGCGGCTCAACACCCTCGGCGGGGCCCACGGCGTCGGCCGGATCGACCACGTCGAGGACCGCCTCGTCGGCATCAAGAGCCGCGAGGTCTACGAGGCGCCTGCCGCGGCGATCCTCCACACGGCCCACCGCGCGCTCGAGGGCCTCACCCTGACCAAGGACACCCTCCGCTTCAACAGCCTCGTCGCCGACGAGCTGGCCCGCCTGACCTACGACGGCCTGTGGTTCAGCGCCCTGTCACGGGATCTGCGGGCGTACGCGGCGTCATCGCAGCGGGTCGTCTCGGGCGAGGTCCGGCTGCGGCTCGACCACGGATCGGCGGTCCTGGCCGGCCGGCGCTCGCCGCTCTCGCTCTACGACAAGGACCTCGCGACGTACGACGAGGGCGACGCCTTCGACCACGCCAGCGCGGTCGGGTTCATCGAGATCTTCGGCCTGCCGCTGCGGGTCGAGGCGGCCCGCCACGGCGCCGTCGGAGCCCACCACGGCGCGGCCTGGGCCTGGACCGACCCGCTCCTCGAGCGTCTCGAGGTGAGCATGACGGAGGCGACACCGACCGGCTGACGGATCGCCGCAGGCTGTTCGACCCCCGACTCGCGGCCCGACCCCCTATCCGACGACGACCGGCAGCTCCTCGGCCCGGATCCGGGCGTAGCCGGGCTTGACGACCTCGTTGATGAGGCGGAGCCGCTCGTCGAACGGGGCGAAGGCGCTCTTGAGGGCGTTGATCGTCAGCCATTCGAGCTCGCCGAGACCCAGCCCGAAGGCCGTGTCGAGGGCGGCCATCTCGCTCGACATGGACACTCCGCTCATCAGCCGGTTGTCGGTGTTGACGGTGACCCGGAAGCGGAGACGTCGGAGCAGGTCGAAGGGGTGGGCCTCGATCGAGGCGGCGGCCCCGGTGTGGACGTTCGAGGTCGGGCACATCTCGAGCGGCACGCGCCGGTCGCGCACGAGGGCCGCCAGGCGACCGAGGTGGACCGACCCGTCGTCGCGGACCTCGACGTCGTCGACGATCCGGACGCCGTGGCCCAGCCGCTCGGCGCCGCACCACTGGAGCGCCTCGGCGATCGACGGGAGCCCGAAGCTCTCGCCGGCGTGGATCGTGAGATGGAAGTTCTCGTGGCGGACGAGGTCGAACGCCTCCAGGTAGCGGGTCGGCCGGTAGCCTGCCTCGGGGCCGGCCACGTCGAAGCCGACGACCCCCTGATCCCGCCAGCGGACGGCCAGCTGGGCGATCTCCAGGCTCCGGGCGAACTGGCGCATCGCCGTGATCAGCGTCCGGACCTCGATGGGGTGGCCGGCGGCGGCGGCCCGCCGCTCGCCCTGGCGGAAACCGGCCTGGACTGCCTCGACGACCTCGTCGAGGGTCAGGCCTCGCTCGACGTGGAGCTCGGGAGCGAACCGGACCTCGGCGTACACGACGCCGTCGGCGGCGAGGTCCTCGGCGCACTCTGCGGCGACACGCGCCAGGGCGTCCGGTGTCTGCATGACCCCGACGGTGTGAGCGAAGGTCTCGAGGTAGAGCTCCAGGCTCTTGCGGTCGGCACCCTGGGTGAACCAGCGGGCCAGCTCGTCGACGTCCATCGTCGGCAACGCCCCGTAGCCGGTCTCGCGAGCGAGTTCGACGACCGTCGCGGGTCGCAGTCCGCCGTCGAGGTGGTCGTGGAGCAGTGCCTTGGGTGCCCGTCGGATCGTCTCGAGTGTCAGCACGCCTCGCCCTCCACGGCCGATCGATCCTGCGATCGATCGCGCCGATCGTACCGCGCCGAGACCACCCGTCGACCGCTCGGTACACTCGGCGAGCCGGTACGGGAGCACCATGTCCAAGCCGATCGAATCCTACGCCCTGCTCGGTGACACGCACACCGCGGCGCTGGTCGCCCGCGACGGGTCCGTCGATTGGATGTGCGCGCCGCGCTTCGACTCGCCGGCCTTCTTCGCCGCCCTCCTGGGGACGGCCGACCACGGTCGCTGGCAGCTCGCGCCCGTCGAGCCGTCCACCTCCACCGAGCGCCGCTATCGAGGGGACAGCCTGGTCCTCGAGACGGAGATGACGACGGACTCGGGTACGGTCCGGATCGTCGATTGCCTCGTCCCCGGACGGGCGACGCCCCACCTCGTGCGTGTCGTCGAGGGCATGCGCGGCTCGGTCCGGTGCCGCTCCGAGCTCATCCTGCGCTTCGACTACGGCTCGGTCGTCCCATGGGTCCGGCAGCTCGACGGCCGGCTTCACGCTGTGGCCGGACCCGACGCGATCGTCCTCGACACACCTGTCGAGACCCACGGCGAGGACCGGGCCACGGTCGCCGAGTTCACCGTCGGCGAGGGTGACCGTGTCCCGTTCGTGCTGGGCTGGCACGCGTCGCACCATCACGCCCCCCGGCCGCTCGAGGCGGCCGAGGCGATCGAGCAGACCACCGAGTGGTGGGCGTCCTGGTCCGCCAAGTGCACCTACGAAGGACCATGGAGTGCCGCGGTACGCGGTTCCTTCACGGTGTTGAAGGCGCTCACGTACGGCCCCACCGGCGGTCTCGTCGCTGCCGCCACGACGTCGCTCCCGGAGCAGCTCGGCGGGGTCCGCAACTGGGACTATCGCTACTGCTGGCTTCGCGATGCGACCTTCGCGCTGTACGCCCTCGTCCTCGGCGGGCACCGGGACGAGGCAAAGGCCTGGCGCGACTGGCTCGTTCGAGCCGTCGCCGGTGATCCGGATCGGGTCCAGATCATGTACGGGCTGGCGGGCGAGCGTCGACTGCCCGAGCTCACGCTCGAGTGGCTGCCCGGGTACGCGGATTCGCGGCCCGTCCGGATCGGCAACGGTGCCGTCCGCCAGGTCCAGCTCGACGTCATCGGCGAGATCCTTGATGCCGGACACGTGGCTCGACGGGCCGGCATCCCGCCTGACCCCGTCGCCTGGGCGATGCAGCGGCACCTGCTGGGCTACCTCGAGGAGCACTGGCGAGATCCGGACGATGGCCTCTGGGAGGTCCGCGGCGGCGGTCGCCGCTATACCCATTCGGGAGTCATGTCGTGGGTCGCCTACGACCGGGCCGTCAAGGCCGTGGAGCGGTTCGGGCTGCCGACGACGGTCCCGGTCGAGCGTCTCCGGGCGATCCGCGACGCCATCCATGCCGAGGTCTGCGACTTCGGATTCGATCCCGAGCGCGGCTCCTTCGTCCAGGCGGCCGGCTCCAGGGCGCTCGATGCCAGCCTGCTGCTCATCCCGCTGGTCGGCTTCCTGCCCGCCGGCGATCCGAGGGTCCGAGCGACGATCGAGGCGATCGAGCGGGAGCTCACGGTCGACGGCTTCGTGATGCGCTACCTCCACGACGAGGCCCCCGATGGCCTGCCACCCGGCGAGGCCACCTTCCTGGTCTGCTCCTTCTGGATGGTCGACTGCCTGAGCCTGGTCGGGCGGACCACGGACGCCCGGCAACGCTTCGAGCGGCTCCTGGCGGTGCGCAACGACGTCGGCCTCTATGCGGAGGAGTACGACCCCCGGGCGGCGCGGATGCTCGGCAACTTCCCGCAGGCCTTCAGCCACGTCGGGCTCGTCAACTCGGCCTTCAACCTGGCCGGTCTCCACGGCCCGGCGGAGCATCGTGCCGAGCGGCCCGGGCAGGGGGAGGCTCGACGGGTCTAGCCCTCGCCGGCCTCCCGGCCCAGGCGTTGGCGGGCTGCGGCCAGGGCCGCCCGGACCCGCTCGGGCGCGGTGCCGCCGACGACGTCGCACGTCGCCACGGCCGCCTCCAGGGTGGCCCCCGCCCGGAGCTCCGCGCCGATCCCAGGGGCCGTCGCCAACTTCGCCGCGGCGGGATCGCCGCTACCGGTGAGGACGAGTTCGACGAGGGCGTCGGGGATCTCGTCCAGGCCGAGGCCTGCCTCCTCGGCATGGGCGACGAGCGAGCCGACGACATGGTGGGCGGCCCGGAACGGCACGCCCCGCCGAGCGAGCGCGTCGGCCACGGCGGTGGCCGTCGTGTAGCCCTCGGCTGCCGCCTCGCGCATCCGGGCTCGGTCGACGGTGACCGTCGCCACGAGACCGGCCATCACCGCCAGTGAGGCCTCGAGCGTCGCGACGGCCGCGAAGAGCGGCGCCTTGTCCTCCTGCAGATCGCGCTGATAGGCCAGCGGGAGGCCCTTGAGCAACCCCAGCGTCCCGGCCAGGCCCCCGGCGACGGTGGCGGCGCGCCCGCGGACCAGCTCCGCCGGGTCCGGGTTCCGCTTGTTGGGCATCATCGAGGAGCCCGTCGAGAAGGCGTCGGCGACCCGGATGAAGCCGAACCGCGGGTTCGACCACCAGGTGACCTCCTCGGCGAGCCGCGAGAGGTGGGTCATCGCGAGGGCGCAGGCCGCGACGATCTCCACGACGAAGTCGCGGTCCGCCACGGCGTCGAGCGAGTTGGCAGTCACCCCGTCGAACCCGAGCTCGTCGGCGACCGCCTCCCGGTCGATCGGGAAGCCGGCCCCCGCGAGCGCCCCCGACCCGAGCGGGCTCAGGTTGAGGCGGCCGCGAGCGTCGGCCAGGCGGCCCCGGTCGCGCTCGAGCATCTCGACATAGGCCAGGAGATGGTGGGCCAGCAGGACGGGCTGGGCGGGCTGGATGTGGGTGGTTCCCGGCAGGATCGCCTCGCCGTCGCGCTCGGCCAGCCCCACGAGGGCCGCTTCGAGCCCGACGATCGTCCGGTCGAGCCGGTCGCAGGCGCGCCGCGCCCAGAGGCGCAGGTCGGTCGCGACCTGGTCGTTGCGGGAGCGTCCCGTGTGGAGCTTGCCGGCGACCGGGCCGATCCGCTCGTGCAGGGCAGCCTCGAGGTTGAGGTGGACGTCCTCGAGCTCCGGGTCCAGCTCCAGCGACCCGTCGACGACCTCGCGGCGAAGGGCCTCGAGGCCCCCGACGAGGGTCTCCACCTCGGCGGGCTCGAGGAGCCCGGCCCGTCCGAGCCCGCGGACATGGGCGATGGAGCCGACCAGGTCGTCCTCCGCCAGGGCAGCATCGATCTCGGTCGACCGGGTGAACGCGATGACCGACGGGTCGTTGGGCTCGCGGAAGCGGCCACCCCAGAGTCTCATCGGACGCCTCCGCTCATCGTGCACCTCCGCTCATGGGGTCACCCAGCCTTTCGAGCGCTCGACGGCCCGGTGCCAGTCGTCGAGCAGCCGGCGCCGCCCCGCGGCGGCCATCCGCGGCTCGAATCGTCGGTCCAGCCGCCAGGTGGCTGCCAGCTCATCCGTCCCGTCCCAGAAGCCCACCGCCAGGCCGGCCAGGAAGGCGGCCCCGAGGGCCGTCGTCTCCGTCACCACGGGTCGCTCGACCGGGACCTCGAGCAGGTCAGCCTGGAGCTGCAGGAGCGCATCGTTGCGGGCGGCGCCCCCGTCGACCCGCAGCTCGGCCAACCGGGAGCCTGTGTCGGCCTCCATCGCCTCGAGTACGTCGGCGACCTGGAGGGCGATCGAGTCGACCGTGGCCCGGGCGATCTCGGCCAGGCCGGTCCCACGGGTCAGCCCGATGAGCAGCCCGCGGGCACCGGGGTCCCAGTGCGGCGCTCCCAGGCCGGTGAAGGCCGGCACGAGCACGACGCGGTCACGGGCGCCAGCGGCCAGTGCCTCGACCTCGTCCGAGGACCGGATCGCCCCAAGGCCGTCGCGGAGCCACTGGACGGCGGCCCCCGCGATGAACACCGAGCCCTCGAGGGCATAGGCGGGCGGGGCGCCCGGTCCGAGCTGCCAGAGGACCGTCGTCACGAGGCCGCTACCCGACGGCACGGGCTGGTCGCCGACGTTGCGGAGCGTGAAGGCGCCAGTGCCGTAGGTGTTCTTCGCCATCCCCGGCGCCAGGCAGGCCTGGCCGAACGTCGCTGCCTGCTGGTCGCCCGCGATCCCGGCGATGGGGATGGAGCGCCCGAGCCAGCTGGGATCCGTCTCCGCGTAGACCTCCGAGGATGAGCGCACCTCGGGCAGGACCGCCAGCGGGACGCCGACGAGGTCGGCCAGCTCCGGATCCCAGCTCATGGCCCGCAGGTCCAGGAGGAGGGTCCGGCTGGCGTTCGACACGTCGGTCGCGTGGATCCGCCCGCAGGTCAGCCGCCAGAGGAGGAACGAGTCGACGGTCCCGGCGGCGAGTTCACCGGCCTCGGCCCGCGCTCGGGCGCCGGGCACGCTGTCGAGGATCTCGGCGATCTTCGGACCGGCGAAGTAGGCATCGAGCGGCAGGCCGGTGCGCTCCCGGAAGGCAGACTCATGCCCGGCCGCCCGGAGGGCCTCGCAACGCGGGGCCGTGATCCGGCTCTGCCAGACGATCGCGTCGGCGATCGGGTCCCCGGTGGCCCGGTCCCAGACGATCGTCGTCTCGCGCTGGTTGGTCAGCCCGATCCCCGCCACGTCGGCGGCCCCGGCGCCGGCCCGGGCGATCGCCTCCCGTGCCGTCGCGAGCTGGGTCGACCAGATGTCGGCAGGGTCGTGGGTGACGTGACCGGGCGTCGGGTAGTGCTGGGGGAACTCCTGCTGGGCGGTGGCGACCGGTCGACCCGACCGATCGAAGAGGATCGCCCGCGACGACGTCGTGCCCTGGTCGAGAGCCAGGACGAACCGCGGCTCGGTCATCGCCCGGCCACCAGCTCGGACCCGGGGTCGACCGGAACCACGGTCGACCCCACGACGGACGCTGAGCTCGCGCCGGCCCCGGCTGACGCCACCCCGGGTGACGCGGGGGTGCCGATCGGGTCCGTCGGCCCGCCGGGGACGTCGTACTCCCGTCGCGCCGTCGCCAGGTAGGACTCGACCTCGGCCCGCTGGCGATCCTCGTCCCAGCCGAGCTCGCCACCGAGGATGGCGGCGACCCGCGGGGCGATCGAGGCGCCGCGGTCGGGCAGGCTCGTTGAGAGGCGCATCCGTCGCGACAGGACGTCGTCGAGCGACAGGGCCAGCTCCTGGCGGGCCGCCCAGCTCACCTCGGCCTCGAGCTGGTGGGTCCCCGGGCCGAGGGTGGCCGGGTGGCCGGGTGAAGATGTCAGCCCGACGACGTCACGCGCCTCGGTGCCGTGGCGGGCGACGAGCCGCTTCGCGACCTCCGGGTCGAGCCCCTCGCCAGCCGCCAGTTCGTCGGCCAGACCGGCAAGCGCGCGGCGATCGGCGGCACCGACCAGGAGCAGCTGTGACGTCGCCGAGGGGTGCGTCCGGGCCTCGTCGCCCAGCGCCGCGTCGACCGCGTCTCGGGCCATGATCCGGTAGGTCGTGTACTTGCCGCCGCCGATCCGGACGAGCCCCGACCGCTCGACCCTGACGCGGTGCTCCCGACTCACCTTGACGGTGGAGCGGTCGCCGCCGTCGCCGACGAGGGGACGGATCCCGGTGAACGCACCGACGACCTCGTCGAGACGCAGATCGACGTCAAGGGTGGCGTTCACAGCGTCGAGGATGCGGCGGACCTCGTGCCCGGTGGGCGCCGGGCGGTCGGGGGGGCCGGGGTCGGGCTCGTCGGTCGTCCCGATGAGCCAGGCGTCCGGCCAGGGCACCACGAAGACCACCCTCCCGGCAACCCGGATCGTCATCCCGGTCCGGAGCGGCAGGCGGTCCCGCCGGACGACGAGATGCGAGCCTCGGCTGGGAACCATCCGGACGGGAGCCCTGCCGAACGGATCGTCCGTCCGCGACGACCAGACGCCGGTCGCGGCCACGACGTGCCTGGCCCGGACCTCGAAGTCGACCCCCGCGAGCACATCCCGGACACGGACCCCGCCGACCCGGCCGGCATCGTCGAGGAGAAGTCCGGTGGCCTCGGTCCGCGTCGTGGCGACGGCCCCGAGCGTCACCGCCGTCCGGGCGAGCGCGACGACGAAGCGGGCGTCGTCCTCGGTGCCGTCGTGGTAGACGATCCCTCCCCGGAGCCCGTCACGGCGAAGGACCGGGGCCAGATCGAGGGTGGCGTCGACGTCGAGATGCCGCGCCCGTCCGCCGTCGCGGGCCGCCCCGAGCAGGTCGTAGAGGGCGATGCCGCTCCCGTAGACGAGCCTCGTGACGCCGGGCGGGCCGTAGAGCGGGAAGAGGAACGGCTCGAGGGTCACCAGGTGTGGCGCCAGGCGGAGCAGCCGCGATCGCTCGGCCAGGGCCTCGCGGACCAGGCCGACGTGGAGCCGCTCCAGGTAGCGGAGCCCGCCGTGGATCAGCCGCGACGATCGCGACGACGTCCCCACGGCCAGGTCGTCGCGCTCGACCAGGGCGGCCCGCAGGCCGCGCGACGCGGCGTCGAGCAGGATGCCGGCGCCGGTGACGCCGCCGCCCACGACGACGAGGTCCCATGGCTCATCGGCGAGCCGGCGGAGGTCGCGGACTCGTCGTTCGAGCGGTCGGTCGGGCGGGCGCTCCACGTCCGAGAGTGTCGCAGATGTCGGCGCCTCCGGGCGTCGACCGATCCGGCGATGCGGGCGGTGAGCCGAGCCCCCGGACCCGGCGAGGGCGGGGCGGCTAGGCCGTCGCGCCCCCCTCGCTCGGGCCTTCCGGCCACTCCGGCCGGGGCTCCCGGCGACGGGGCATCGCCGCCCAGCCGACGAGCGCCGCGGCGGCGGTCGCCACCGATGCCGCCGCGAAGAACGGCGCCGTCCCGGCGGCCTGGATGACGATCCCGCCGACCAGGTTGGCGAGGATGGCCGCCAGACCGAAGGCGGTCGTCTGGTAGAGGCCCTGGCCGGTCCCCTGGAGCCGATCCGGCAGGAGTCGCTGCATGGTCAGGACGGCGGTGATCCAGATGCCGGCGAAGGCGAGGCCGCTGGGGATCCGCGTCAGGACGATCCAGAGGGGATCGGCCAGGAACGCCCAGCTCAGGACGCAGAGCGCGTAGACGACGGCACAGCCGACGAAGAGGGTCCGGATGCCGAGCCGCGGCACGAGTCGTCCGGCCACCAGCATCCCCGGGATCTCGGCCAGCGCCGACAGGCCGACGCTGAGCGCGACTGCCGACGGTCCGCCGCCAAGCTCGACCAGGCGCAGCCCAAGGAAGGTGAAGCCGCCGAGCACGCCAACGTGGACCAGGAGGATCGCCAGCAGGACCAGCGGCAGTCGCGGCTGCACCGCGAAGGCGACCCGAAAGGAGCCGCCCCGCCCGTGGGACGAGCCGTAGCGGGACAGCTCGGCCCGTGGGCGGTCCGGGATGCCGCCGGCGACGACGGCCATCACCACGGCCCCCAGCGAATAGAGGAGCGAGGCCGGACCGTATCCGGCGACGTCGTAGAGGAAGCCCACTGCGACGGCGGCTGCGGCGAACCCCAGGCTCGTCAGGAGCCGGATCGGCGGGTACTGGCGCTCGGGGTCCTCGAGCGCGTTGACGGCGACCGCATCGGCCAGCGGCCCGATGGCCGATTCGGTCCCTGCCCAGCAGAGGTAGAGCGCCGCGAGGAGGATCGGCGGCCATGGCAGGCCGAACGCGATGAGCGCCACGCCGGACAGCAGCGCCGCGACCCGCAGGGCTCCCGAGCGTCCGAGTCTGACGTCGGCGAGGTGGCCCCAACCGGGCACCGACGCGGCGAAGACGAGGCTGGCGGCCGCCGTGACCACCCCGATCACGGCCGGCGCGAAGCCCCGGTCGTCAAGGATGACCGCGACGAACGGGAAGAAGGTCGCCAGGGCCAGGCCGTAGACGAGGAAGAAGATCCGGATGGCGCGCACGAGGACCCATCGTAGGGTCCGCACCGGGTCCCCGGGCGGCCGCGGTGCGAGCCGACCGAGGTGCCACGTCGGGTCGCGCCGCCCCGACGTTCCTGCCAGACTGCACCGACCGTGGACAGCCTCCCTGCCGGTCCGTCCGCTCCCCGACCTCGCCACGACGCCCGCCGGAGGTAGGCGCGATGCAGGCGACCAGCCCGGGTTCGCGCGTCGACTGGGTCCTCTTCGGGCTGCTCGGGCTGTTCTGGGGCAGCAGCTACCTGTTCATCAAGATCGGGGTCGGCTCGATCACCCCGTTCAGTCTCATCGCCGGCAGGCTGCTGATCGGGGCCCTCATCCTGGGTATCGTCCTGCTGGCCAGCCGGGTGGAGCTGCCCCGGGAGCGTCGGGTCTACGGCCACCTGGCGGTGATGGCCTGCATCAACATCGCCATCCCGTTCTTCCTCATCACCTGGGGCGAGCAGTCGATCGACTCGGCCCTGGCGGCCATCCTCAACTCGACCGTTCCGCTCTTCACCATCGGGCTGGCGGCCCTCGTCTTCCCTGCCGAGGCCATCACCACCAACCGCCTGGCCGGGCTCATCGTCGGGTTCGTCGGGGTCGTCATCGTGGTCGGCCGCGGGACCGGGGTGGACGTCGGGATCGACGGCCTGGCCGGCGAGCTGGCGCTCATCGGCTCATCGATCTCCTACGCGCTGGGCGTGGTCTACGCACGCCGCTTCGTCCATGGTTTGCGACCGATGGTCCCGGCCTTCTTCCAGGTCGCCATCGCCGCCGTGATCACCGGCTCGCTGGCGCTGGCGCTCGAGGCGCCCTGGACCCTCCAGCCCACCCCGGAGGCGCTCTTCGCGGTCCTCTGGCTCGGCGTCTTCGGCTCGAGCGCCGCGTACCTCATCTTCTTCCGGCTCATCCGCAGCTGGGGTCCGACCCGGACCTCGATGGTGGCCTACCTGCTGCCGATCGTGGGCATCGTCCTCGGGGCCATCGTCCTGGGGGAGGTCATCGACGCCCGGATCGCCCTCGGCACCGGCCTGGTCATCGCCGGCGTCGCCCTGGTCAACTCCCGACGCCGTTCCCGTCAGCTCTACGCACGGGCGGCCACCGAGACCCCGCCGATCCCTCCGGACGCCCTGGCGTCCGTCGCCGAAGCGACCGACGCTGAGCCCGAGCCCGACCGGCCGACATCCTGACGACCCGGACGCCGCGCCTCAGCCCCCAAGGACGAGCAGGGCGACGCCCGCGACCACGAGGACCGAGGCGAGGATCCGTCGCCCGGCGTCGCGCCGGTCCGACGCCTCGCCGAGGACGATGGCGCCCCATGCGGCCCCGAGCACGACGGCCGATTCTCGCAGCGGCGAGACGGCAGCCTGGGGCGCCTGCGAGAGGGCGTACAGCACCAGGAGGTAGCCAGCCAGCATGAAGAGGCCGCCCACGGCGGCCCGGCGCGTGGCGGCCCCGGCCAGCCGCGAACGGACGGAAGCACCCCCGACATCGCGGACCCCGGGACGATCGAGGCGCCGACGGGCGAGGGCAACGACCACGAGGCCGAGGGACATCGCCGGCCAGATCAGCATCGCGTAGAGCCAGCCGTCCTCGAGGCGGACACCGATCCGGTCGATCGTCGTGTAGCCGGCGATGGCGACGCCGGTGGCCAGGGCAAGGACGCCTGCCGAGACGGCTGGGCGACCGCCTGCAGCGGTCCTCACCCGCCCGGCGCCCGCCCGGAGCGCCCGCCAGGGTCGCGTGAGCACGAGGATGGCGACCAGGAGCGCGACCACGCCGACGCCGCCGGCCGGACCGAGCCGCTCCCCGAGGAGGAGGACGCCGATCGCCGCGACGATCACCGGCGAGGTGCCCCGGGCGGTCGGGTAGACGAGCGACAGGTCGCCGCGACGATACGCCTCCGAGAGGAGCGTGAAGTAGATCGTCCCGACCACTCCCGAGGCCACGATGAGCGCCGCCATGGTCGTGGTGACCGACGGTTGCCCCAACGTCAGCCACCCGACGACCGTGGGGACGACCAGGACCGTGGTCGCCGTCCACACGGCGATCGAGGTGGCTTCGAGCGGGTCGGCCCCGGTCTTGACCCGGATGTTCCAGGTGACGTGGAGGACGCCGGACAGCAGGACGAGGCCGACGATGAGCGGGTCCACGGCTAGGCGCGGCCGCCGCGCCGAGGCGACCGCACCTGCCGACCCGGCCTAGCCGTTGACGTCGCGGCGCCGCATCCCCCAGGCGCCCACCAGGATCCCGCCGACCGCGAGGACCAGGCAGGCGACGATCCCGACGGGGTCGTACTCGCCGATCATCGGCTGGCCGAAGTGGGTCGTGAGGGCGAGCTGGGCGACCCAGTCCGGCAGCTCGAGCGGCGGGGCGAGCAGGGCGATGAGGAACGTGGCGACGACGAAGAGGGCCACGATCTCCGCCGCGATCGAGCTCCGCCAGAGCCCGCCGATGGCCACGCCGATGCCGATCAACCCCACGGCATAGATGCCGAGAACGAACGTCCCGACGACCGGCGTCGCGACATCGCCGCCGGCGAACGCCGAGCCGACGCCGATCCCGATGGCGACCAGCGTGGTCATGACCAGGACAGCGAGGATGGCCCCGATGCCGCCGGCCACGACCCAGCGGGCCGGGGTCAACGGCGTGACGAGGAGCTCCTCGAGGCGACCGCTGGACTCGTCGGACGCCCAGCGACCCACGAAGGTCGCCGCGGCGAAGCCGATGACGATGATCCCCATCTCGACGAAGATCAGCTGCAGGAACCAGCCGGACGACGTCATGTCGACCCCGGGGAAGATCGTGGTGAGGATCTCCTCGAACGTCGGGAAGTCGGTCAGCATCGCCTCCGAGAAGGCCTTGCTGACCGCGGCCATCATGAAGCCGAAGATGCCGATCCCGATGCCCCAGGCGAGCGCTCCGGGCAGCTGGTCGCCGAACGCGCGGCCCTCGGGACCGCGGAGGCCGAGGGTGGCCTTCGGCAGACCCGGCATCGGGATCCCGGTCATGACGCCGAGATCACGGCGGTTGAAGAGCTCCACGCCGACCGCGAACAGGACGACCGTGATGACGGCAACGAGGGCCAGCGACGCCCAGTCGTACTGGCCGGCCAGGGCGACGTGGTCGTACGTCCAGTAGAACCAGGAGATGTTGCCGATCCCCTCGAACGCTGGCACGTAGGGGGCGTAGTTGCCGATCAGGAACATGCCGAGCATCACGGCCCCGGCCACCCCGGCCGCGCTGGCCCGCCCGACGATCGGCCCGAGGGCGAAGGCGATCGAGCCCGAGATGAGCCCCAGCAGGCCGACCCAGAGGGCGAAGCCGGCGGCCTCCAGCGGCGAGATGTCGTCCCCGAGGGCCGCGTTGCCGAACACGTTGGACGACACGACGGCAGCCACGGCCATGACCGCCAAGGCGACGACCATGACGGTGACGTGGGCGGTGAGCTTCTCGAGGGCGATCCGGCGCTTCCCGAAGGGCGCCGCCGCGACGAAGTCGAGGCTGGCCCGGCGAGCCTCACCGGCCAGCGTCGAGGACAGCGCCAGGATCGACCAGAGCCCCGCGATGAACACGAAGACCGGGCCGTACTTGTAGGTCAGGAAGCCCCCCATCGTCTCGACTTCCAGCGGGTTGCCGGCGATGCCAGCCATGATGGGCGGGACCGCCTCGGTGATGGCGACAAGCTCGGCGCGCGCCTCTGGTGTCGAGTAGGTCGTCCCCCAGGCGGTGCCGAGGACGAACATCAGGCCGGCGAAGAAGCCGGCCATGATGATGAAGGCGAGCCTCGAGTCGCGGATCGTCTTGCCGTAGATGCTCCCGAACCCGTAGATGCGATGGCGGAACGGGATGGCGGGGATCGTCGCCCCGCGCGGCGGGAGGTGGGTGTCAACGGCCATCGCCGGTCACCTCCACGGCCTTGCGGCCGTACTGGGCGAGGAACGTGTCCTCGAGTGATGGCTCGCGACTGGTGAAGTCGAGCAGCTCATAGCGGGCTGCGGCCTGGACGACCGGCCCGATGGGCCCGTTGACCCGGAGCCGAAGGACGTGGTCGCTGACCTCGACGTCGCTGACCCCGGGCAGCTGCTCGAACTCGGCGGCCGGGACGGGTCCGCTGAACATCAGCTCGACCTGGTGGTGGGCGAGGTCACGCAGCGCGTCGACCGTGCCCTCGCGGACGATCCTGCCTTCACGGATGATGGCCACCCGGCCGCAGGTCTTCTCGACCTCGCTCAGGATGTGGCTCGAGAGGAAGACCGTCGTCCCCTCGGCGGCCGTCTCCATGAGGGTCTCGAAGAAGCTCTGCTGGATGAGCGGGTCGAGGCCCGACGTCGGCTCGTCGAGGATGAGCAGCTCGGGTCGGTGCTGGAGGGCGATGACCAGGCCGACCTTCTGCTTGTTGCCCTTGGAGTACTCCTTGTACCGGCGGGTCGGATCGAGATCGAGGCGCTCGATGAGCGCCGCCTGGTAGGTAGGGTCGACGCCACCGCGGAGGTTGGCGAAGTACTCCATCGTCTGCTTCCCGGTCAGCCGGTCGTACAGCGCGAACTCACCCGGGATGTAGCCGATCCGGCGATGGATGGAGACCGGGTCCCTCGTGGACTCGATCCCGAACACGAGGGCCTTCCCGCTCGTCGGCTTGATGAGGTCGAGCATCGTTCGGATCGTCGTCGTCTTGCCAGCCCCGTTCGGGCCCAGGAAGCCGAAGATCTCGCCCGGCTGGACCTCGAGATCCACCTCGATGATCCCGCGGTGCGCCCCGTACGACTTCGTGAGCTGCTCGGTGGCGATGACGGCGGTCATGCGACCCCTGCCTTTCGTTCGTCCGACGACACGACGGTCGCTCGGGTCTGGGTAGCGCGGAACCGCTCCAGCATCGAGGGCAGTTCCTCCTCCATGAATGCGTAGACGTCGCGGAGCTCCTGGACCCGGGCCCGTGCCGCTTGTGAGCGGTCGCCGAGCATCTCCAGCCCATCGTCGGCGAGTCGCCGCCAGGCGACTGTCGACGGGAGGCGGGACTCGAGGACGGCAACCACCGATCCGCGCGGGATGCTGAAGTACTCGCGGCGATCCCTCGGACGGGTCGACCGATGGATCAGGCCGGCCTGCTCCAGGAGTCGGACCATCCCGCTGACCGAGCCGCGGCTGGCGTGCAGCTCGCCGGCGATCGAGGCGGCCGTCTGCTCGGCGGGGTCGCAGATCAGGAGCCAGCCCCAGATCCGTCCGGCCATCCGGGGCAGGCCGCTGCCGGACAGCATCGAGCCGACGCGCTCGACGAAGGCAGCCTCCTGGTCCGTCACCCGGGATCCTCCAGTGCGCTCCGTGGCTCGATGTCGACCGGTCAAGCATGCAGGTTCTCGTGATTTCAGTCAATACTGAACTCACGAGCATCACAGGATGAGCTGAGGCGAGCCGAGGCCTCGGAAGACCGACATATCGTCGACAGGTGGCGCCCGACCGATGCCGGCCACGCCGGGTCGCCGCCAGCCTGGCCATGGCCATGGCCATGGGCGATACTGCCGGGATGAGCGATCCGAGCCTCGGAACCGGCGCCGCGCACGACCCGAAGGCGGCCCACCGCCAGGGGCCGACACGGCGACCGACGACCGCCACGGTCATGGCGACGGCGACCACACGCACGATGGCGGCCACACGCACGCGCACGATCGCTCCGGCCCGCTCGGGTTCGTCGCCAGGCTCGTCGGGCACAGCCACGACCACGCCGACTCGATCGACGACGCCCTGACGAGCGATGCCCGGGGCATCCGGGCGGTCAAGCTGTCCCTCGTCGGGCTGGGCGTCACGGCGGTCCTGCAGCTCGTCGTGGTGCTCATCTCGGGCTCGGTCGCCCTGCTCGCCGACACCGTCCACAACTTCTCGGACGCCCTGACCGCGATCCCGCTCTGGATCGCCTTCGTGCTCGGATCCCGGGCCGCGACGCGCCGCTACACCTTCGGCTATCGCCGGGCCGAGGACCTCGCCGGGCTCTTCGTCCTGGTCATGATCCTCGGGTCCGCCCTGCTGGCCGGCTACGAGTCCATCAGCCGGCTCATCGACCCGGTCACCATCACGAACATCCCGCTCGTCGTCACCGCCGGCGTCATCGGGTTCGCCGGCAACGAGGCCGTCGCCATCTACAGGATCCGGGTCGGCCGACGGATCGGCTCGGCGGCCCTGGTCGCCGATGGCTACCACGCCCGGACTGACGGCCTCACCTCGCTGGCCGTCGTGTTCGGCGCCCTCGGCGTCGCACTCGGCTATCCGATCGCCGACCCACTCGTCGGACTGCTCATCACGGTGACGATCCTGTTCGTGCTCCGCCAGGCGACGGGGCAGATGGTGGCTCGCCTGATGGACGCCATCGAGCCCGAGATCGTCGACCAGGTCGAGGCGACGGTGCGCTCGGTGCCGGAAGTCCAGGACCTGTCCCGCCTGCGGGTCCGCTGGGTGGGTCACACCCTGGAGGCCTCGATGGCCATCACCGTCGACTGCGACATGACCGTCAGCCGCGGCCACCGGGTCGCCGAGGAGGTCCGCCACCGGCTGCTCCACGACGTCGCCCGGCTCGACACGGTCGCGGTCCACGTCAACCCGTGCGACCACTCGGGGGAGGACCCGCACGCCGAGCTGCGTCACCACGATGTCCGGGCCGTGGTCGCCGAGCCTCCTACTCCCAGCCGGTCGCCAGCTCCTTGACGGCTCGACGGTCCCGTCGACGGACCAGCCAGACCGCGGCGGCCGTGGTCAGCGGAACGGCGGCCACGATGCCCAGGCTGCCGACGAGCGCCCTCACGATCTCGATCGCGACGATCTCGCCGGAGACGATCTCGAGGACACCCTGGCGGCCCGCAGCGAGAAGTACGAGCAGCGGCAGAGCAGCCCCGACGTAGGCCAGGACGAGCGTGTTCACGGTGGCGGCGATGTGCGAGCGGCCGACGTTGAGCGAGCGGCCAAAGAGGTCCCGGGACCCCAGCTTCGGATCGGCCTCATGGAGCTCGTGGACGGTCGCCGCCTGGGTGATGGTGACGTCGTCGAGCACGCCGAGGGCTCCGAGGATGACGGCGGCGAGAAGGAGACCACCGAGATCGAGCTCGATGCCCAGCAGGCTCTCGATGAACAGGGCGTCCTCCGACCCCTGCGCCGATGTGAACTCGGCCAGGGCGGTCGCGGCCACGGCCAGGCCGGCCGTCAGGCTCAGGGCCGCGAACGTGCCCAAGGCCGCGGCCAGGGTGGTCGGCCGCCAGCCCTCGGTCAGCAGCAGCGTCACCAGGGTGATCGCCGTGGCGCAGGCGACCGCCAGCAGCACCGGTTCCCAGCCGGCCAGGATCAGCGGCAGCAGGACCTTGATGACGATGACCAGGGTCAGGGCGAGGGCCAGCAGCGAGCGGATCCCCCGCCAGCCGCCGACGACGGCGACGGCAAGGGCGAACATCGCCACCAGGCCGCCGATCGCCGGGATCCGCCAGCGATCCGACACCGCCACGAACGACCCGTCGGGCTGGGCCGTCAGCGACACGATGATCTCGTCGCCGACCGCGTAGTCCGGTACCTCGATCTGCCCGGACGGTCCCTGGAGGTACCCCTCGCGGGTCTCGCCGCGATGCGGGCCGCTCAGGACCTCGACCACCACCTCCGGGCCGGTCCCGTCGTCCCCGGCATCCAGGAACTCGACGATCCGACCGTGGGCCAGCTCGATCGGCGGGGCCGACGTGGGCGGCGGCGCGAGGTCGGGCAGGAGCAGGATGACGACGAGGACGGCCGTCCCGCCCAGGATCGCCCCGAGGTTCTGGCGCAGGCCCGACTCGAGGCGCCCGAGGACCGAGCTCATCTGCCGCCCGTCAGACGCCGATCGGATGCCAGACCGTCTTCATCTCGAGGAAGGTGGCGATCCACTCGGGCCGCTCGGCGGCTCGATCGTCCAGCCAGTCGAAGCGGTCCTCGCGCTGGGCCGTCGGCCGGTGAGCGACGCGCTTGATCGTCTCGGCGGCAGCAAGCTCGGCGTCGACGACCAGCTCGTCGGGGGCACCCCACAGGTCGATGCCGTCGACGTCGCCATGGGCCGCCAGGATCGGCACCAGCTCGCGGCGGAAGCCGGTCAGGACGTTGACGACGCCGGCCGGCACGTCGGATGTCGCCAGGACCTCGGTCAGGCTGATCGCGGGCAGCGGGCGCGTCTCGGACGCCAGGACGACCGTCGCGTTGCCGGCCACCAGCACCGGGGCGAGCCGACTCACCAGGCCGAGCAGCGACGAGGTCTCGGGGGCGACGATCCCGATCAGGCCGGTCGCCTCGGGGATCGTGAAGTCGAAGTAGGGGGCGGCGACCGGGTTGGACGAGCCGAGGATCTGGGCGATCTTGTCCGCCCAGCCGGCATACCAGACCCAGCGGTCGATCGAGCGGTCCACGAGCGCGGCTGCCCGGTCAGTCGAGCAGCCCTCGGCGGCGGCGACCTCGGCAACGAACTGGTCCCGCCGTCCCTCCATGAGCTCGGCGACCCGGTAGAGGATCTGGCCGCGGTTCATGGCGGTGCGATCGGCCCATGCGTCGGTCGCCTTGCGGGCCACACGAACGGCGTCGCGGAGGTCCTTGCGTGATGCCCGGCAGGCATTGGCCAGCGGCGTGCCGCCGGGATCGCGGACGACGTACGAACGACCGGACTCGGAGCGCGGGAACTGGCCGCCGACGTAGAGCTTGTAGGTCTTGCGGACCTCGATCCTGGGGGCCGGCGCGGCCTCGGCCTGGGCCTTCCGGGCGACCGCCCGGCCTTCGGCGGCGCGTGCAGCGGTGGTCGATCTCTCCCGGCTCGGCACCTAGCGGTCCTCCAGCCGGACGTAGGCCAGGAGGCCGTGGAGGCCGCCCTCGCGCCCGAAGCCGGACTCTTTGTAGCCACCGAAGGGGCTCGTCGGATCGAACTTGTTGAACGTGTTGGCCCAGACGACGCCGGCCTTCATCCGCCGGGCCATCTCGAGGATCCGGCTCCCCTTCTCCGTCCAGATGCCGGCCGACAGCCCGTAGGCGGTGTTGTTCGCCTTCTCGACGGCCTCGTCGGGCGTCCGGAAGGTCAGCACCGACAGGACCGGGCCGAAGATCTCCTCGCGGGCGATGCGGTGGCTGAGGGCCACGTTGGTGAACATCGTCGGCCGGAAGAACCAGCCCCGGTCGGGCAGCTCGCAGGCCGGCTGGTAGAGCTCGGCGCCCTCCGCGACACCCGATTCGACGAGCTCGGTGATCCGCTCGAGCTGCTGTTTCGAGTTGATCGCCCCGACGTCGGTGTTCTTGTCGAGCGGATCGCCGACCCGCAGGGTCGCCAGGCGATCCTTGAGCTTGTCGATGAGCGGCGCGGCGATCGATTCCTGGACCAGCAGGCGGGAGCCGGCACAGCAGACCTCGCCCTGGTTGAAGTAGATCCCGTTGACGATGCCCTCTACGGCCTGATCGAGGGCCGCGTCCTCGAAGACGATGTTGGCGGCCTTCCCGCCGAGCTCCAGGGTCAGGGCCTTGTCGGTGCCGGCGACGGCCCGCTGGATCGTTCGTCCCACCTCGGTCGAGCCGGTGAAGGCGACCTTGTCGATCCGCGGATGGGCCGCGAGGTGAGCGCCGATGCTGCCCGGCCCGGTGACGATGTTGACGACGCCCGGAGGGAGGTCGGCCTGCCGGCAGACGTCGGCGAACAGCAGGGCCGTGAGCGGGGTCGTGCTGGCGGGCTTCAGTACCACCGTGTTGCCGGCCGCGATCGCCGGGGCGATCTTCCAGGCCAGCATGAGGAGCGGGAAGTTCCAGGGGATGATCTGGCCGGCGACCCCCAGCGGCCGAGCCACCCGACCGGGGAACGCGTACTCGAGCTTGTCGGCCCAGCCGGCGTAGTACCAGAAGTGCGCGGCGACGAGCGGGATGTCGACGTCGCGGCTCTCCTTGATGGGCTTGCCCGTGTCCATCGACTCGAGGACCGCGAACTCACGGCTGCGCTCCTGGAGGATGCGGGCGATCCGGAAGAGGTACTTGGCCCGCTCCTTGCCGGCCAGCGACGCCCATCGGCGCTGCGCACGGCGGGCCGAACGGACGGCCCGGTCGACGTCGGCAGCATCCGCCCGGGCCACCGCCGCGAGCGGCTCCTCGGTCGACGGGTCGACCGTCAGGAAGGTCTCGCCGCTGGCAGCCGGGACCTCGCGCCCGCCGATGAAGAGGCCGTAGCGGTCCTTGAGCCGGACGACGTCGCGCGCCTCGGGGGCTGGCGCGTATTCCCAGGGGATCGCCTGGCCGTCACCGAGACCCCACGACGAAGGGGCTCGCCCGCCGGCGGTCGTGAGGGCGCGGTCGGGGGATTGGGTGGTCATCGCGGGCCATTATGGCACCCGGCCCAGACGGTGCAGACCCGGGCGCCGTCCGGGCGCGGCCCAAGCGCGGCATCATCAAGCGATGAACGGACCGACAACGATCACCTTGGTCGTGGCGATCGCCATCGCCGCCGTCGACTGGTGGGCGGTGGCGTCCACCCGGAGCGGCCTCGAGCGGGTCGCGAAGCCAGCGGTGATGGCCGCCCTGGTCCTCGCCGCGCTGACGACCGACCCGACCGTGAGCGAGCCGGTCCGCATCCTCGTCGTGGTCGCCCTCGCCGCATCGCTTGTCGGCGACGTCCTGTTGCTGCCGGGTGGATCGCTGGTCGGCGGTCTGGTCGCGTTCGCCGGCGCCCAGCTCGCCTACGGGGCGTCATTCGCACTGCGCGACCCCGCGCCGCCCGCTGTCGTCGCAGGGATCGTCGTCGGCGCGATCGTGGCTGCGACGGTCGGGCGCACGATCCTTGCCGGCGCGCCGCGCCCGCTCCGGCCGGCCGTCGCCGGCTACCTGGTGGTGATCCTGGGCATGGCCGGTCTCGCCACCGGCTCGCTCGTGCCGGCCGCCGTCGTCGGCGCCTGGCTGTTCGTCGCCTCCGACACCATGCTCGGATGGGCGCTGTTCGTCGCGCCCATCGGTGTCGAACGACCTCGGCGGCGTGCTGCGGTGATGGCCATCTACCACGTCGCCCAGGTGCTGCTCGTCCTCTCGATCGCGGTCTGACGTGGCCGGCTCGGGATCGAACGGCCGCGGCCGGGGAGCCAGGCCCGACCGCCGGGACCGCGGTCCGGGGATCAGCCGATGGCGAAGACGACCACGACCTGGACCATGACCTCGGTCGTGCCCGGCATGATCGGCACGGCGCCGTCGGCCGCCGCAAGCTCCCGGAAGATCGGCGCAGGCGGCGTGGCAGCCGTCTCGACGATCGAGATCGGTGCCCCGAGCCCGACGCCTGCGGCCGCGGCCAGGGCCTCGGCCCGGCGCTCGGCGTCGGCGACCGCGGCCTTGCGGGCCTCATCGGTCGCCTTCGTCGGATCGGCGACACTGAACGCCACGCCGCTCACGGTGGTCGCGCCGGCGGTGACAGCGGAATCGATGAGGACTCCGGTGTCGTCGATCTCGCGGACCGTGACGGTGAGCTGCTCGCTCGCCCCGTAGCCGACCAGCCGCGGAGCCTGGCCCTCGCGACTGTAGTCGTAGACCGGCGCCAGCGAGACGTTCGACGTCCGGAGGTCCCGCTCGGCGACGCCCTTGGAGCGCAGCGCGGCGATGACGGCCTCCATCTTCACGCCCGCATCGGCCAGGGCAGCCGTAGCCGAGTCGGCCTGGAGCTCGACCCCGACCGAGAACGACGCTTCGTCAGGGATGGCGATGACGTTCGCCGTGCCGGTGGCGGTGATCCCGCTGACCGGATCGCCAGGTGCCCCCGGTGCCGGCGGCTGCGCCGGGACGGTGGAGATCGGCCGGGCCAGGACCGACGGCGCGATGAGCGCCATCGCTCCGACGGCGAGGGCGACGACGGCGATGAGGCGGGTGGATGGCTGGCGGTTCTCGGACATGGCTCGGCTCCCATCGGCTCGGGCGCGCCGCTCGCAGCGCGTCGGACGGACACGCCTCCCTGACGGACCCGCCGGTCCCCGGGTTCCCCTCCCGGGCGCCGGCGGCTCGGCCGGAGACCCACCGGCATCGGACCGACGACCCGCGGCCCATCGCGCTGGGGCTCGATCGAATCGCTAGGCTGACCCCGATGCGGATCCCCGAACCGCTCCCGGGACAGCCGGCCCTGCGTGTCGCCGCCTACGCCGTCTGCGCGGAGGGAGGACGGCTGCTCCTCTGTCGCATCGGGCCCGGCTACCCGGCCACGGGTCGATGGATGCTGCCCGGCGGCGGCCTGGAGTTCGGCGAGGCACCCGAGGAAGCGGTGCTTCGCGAGCTCGTCGAGGAGACCGGGCTCGACGGTGTCGTCGAGGGACTCCTCGACGTCCGGTCCTGGCTGCTCTCCGCCGGCGTCGCCCCGCACGGGGGCCCGCTCCAGACGCTGGCCGTCCTGTACCGGGTCCGGATCGTCGGCGGGACGCTGCGGGATGAGCCCGCGGGATCGACCGACCGGGCCGCCTGGCTGGATGCCGACGCCATCTCGGCGGTCCGGCTGGCGCGGCCGGCCGCCCACGCGCTGGGCCTGATCGCCGCCGAGCTCGGGAGAGCCTAGCCGGCGTCGGCGGTATCGACCGCCCGGGCGTCCCCGGGGGCGGCGGAGCCCATTCGATGCGGACCGACAGCCGGGTCGCCGGCCGGCTCCGCTGTCGCCTGGACGGCCGGGACCGTGGGGGCGTCGACCGGACGCGGACCGACGGCGGCCGCGACATCGCGCTGGGCGACCCGACCCCGCTCCGACCGGATCAGCCAGATCGCGGCGATGGAAGCCACCGCCACGGTCACCCCGCCGCCGACGATGAAGCCCGCCCCCACCCCGGCGGCCGAGGCCAGCGCACCGATGATGAGGTTCCCGATCGGTGACGAACCGATGAAGACCGTCCCATACACGCTCATGACCCGGCCCCGGAGCTGGTCGGGCACGACCACCTGGATCGTCGAATTGCCCGACGTCAGCATCGTGATGGCCCCGAAGCCGGCTGCCGTCATGAGGACCAGGGCAAGGAAGAACATCCCGGACAGGCCGAGGAGGATCTGGGCGACCCCCAGGAGGATCGCCCCGGCCGCCATCCTGGCCGGCCGCGGGGTCCCGACGAACGCCAGCCACAGGGCCGCGGTGAGCGAGCCGATGCCGGATGCCGCCATCAGGAAGCCGTAGCCCTCCGCGCCCAGATCCAGGACGTCCCGAGCGTAAACGGGGGCGAGGATGATGAAGTTCAGGCCGAAGGTCGAGGCCGATCCGACCACGACGAGGGCGAGCAGGACGATGGGCGTCCGGCGCACGTAGCCCAGCCCCTCGCCGAGCGCCCCGACGACCTCCCCGACCGAGCGCGGTCGGGCGACGGCGGGCGGGGGCAGCAGCTCGCTCGTCCGCATGAGCAACAGGGCGACGATCACGGCGCTGAAGCTGAGGGCGTTGATCAGGAACGCTGCCGCGACCCCGGTGGCCGCGATGACGAGGCCGGCCAGGGCCGGACCCACGATCCGGGCGCCATTGAAGATCGCCGCGTTGAGGGCCACGGCCGCGGCGACGTCCTGGCGGCCGACCATCTCGATCGAGAAGGCCTGGCGGACTGGCATGTCCACGGAGTTGCAGAGGCCCAGCAGCAGCGCCATCGCGACGACCATCCAGACCTCGACGAGCCCTGAGACCGTCAGCCCGAAGAGGACGAAGGCCAGCACCATCATCGCGAGCTGGGTCGCCACGAGCGTCGGCCGCTTGGGCAGCGCGTCGGCGACGAGTCCGCCGAACAGGCCGAGCACAAGGACCGGCAGGAACTGGGCCGCGAAGACGACCCCGATGAGGAAGGGATCCCCGGTCAGCTCGAGGACGAGCCAGGACTGGGCGACCGACTGCATCCAGGTCCCGATGAGCGAGACCGTCTGGCCGCCGTACCAGAGTCGGAAGTTGCGGTGGCCGAAGACCCGGATGACCCCGGAGGACCCGAGGGGTCGAGCCCTCACGACGTCGCCTCTGCGGCCCCGGTCGCCGAGACCGGCGCTGCGGATCCCTCGACGAGGTCGCCGAGATGGCCCCGGAGATGGCGCCGGCGCTCCTCGGCCGCCTCGATCATGGCGGCGATCCGGTCGGCCTTGGTTCGCAGCATGGCCAGCTGGCGGTCGACCCGGGCCAGCGCGTCCTCGGCGATGGCCCGGCGCTCGAGCGGGTCCTCGGTCGCCCGGAAGCGCTCCCGGGCGTCGCGCCGAAGCGTCTCGTCCTCGAGCAGAAGGGCGATCTCGGCCAGCGAGAAGCCGGCGTCATCGCGGAGTCCCCTGATGAAGCGGAGGCGGTCCAGGTCGGAGGCGTCGTAGAGGCGATAGGCCCCGTCCGAGCGAGCCGCCGGACTCAGCAGCCCCAGCTCCTCGTAGTAGCGGATCGCCCTGGCCGTCAGGCCGGTCTCGGCAGCGACCTCGCGGATGCGCAGTAGGCGATCCTCGGGGCCCTGAGGGGGCTCGACGCCGTCGGGGGTGGACACACCGCGAGTCTACTCGAACCTTGACGTTCGCGTAAAGGTAAAGGTCGTCGGGCGATGCGACGGGATCCCGGGAGAGGCCGCGGAGCCCAGCCGGTGCGCCTCCGGGGATGTCTTCGTCTTGGAGCGCGCTCATCGGCGCCAAGGTGCCGACCCAGGCTGCTACGCTCGCCGGATGAGCACGACCCGCCCCGCCCCGGCCTGGGAGCGCCGCTTCCGGACCCCCCTTCTCGGCTTTCCCGCGTGGACGTCCGCGGCCCCAGACCGGCTGGTCGCCTGGTCCACCGAGAGCGGCACCTACCAGGTCCATGCCTGGGACGCGGCCAGCGGCGAGCGGCGACGGCTCAGCGACGAGGCGGTCGGGGTGACCGAGGCGATCGTGACCCCCGACGGCCAGGGTGTCGTCTGGTTCGCCGACGAATCGGGCGACGAGGCCGGTCGCTTCGTCGTCGTGCCCTGGACGGGCGGGCCGCCGCGGCCGTACGTCGAGGGCGTGCCGCACGGCTGGAACGAGGGGATCTCCGCCCACGCGGACCGGGTGGCCGTGGCGGTCTCGAACGCCGATGGCTTCGGCGTCTACATCGCCGAGACCGGACAGGCCGCCCGCCTCCTCCACCGTCACCCCGAGTCCGTCCGGATCGGCGGCGGGCTCATCTACGGCGGCTTCGCGACCGACCGGGCCGGGCTGTCGGCGGACGGGACGCTCCTCGCCCTCGAGCACAGCGAGCACGGCGACCTCATCCACCAGGCCCTCCGGGTGATCGACGCGCGGACCGGAGCGACCGTCGGCGAGCTGGCCGACGAGGGCCGGGAGCTGGCCGCGGCCGCCTGGTCGCCGATCCCCGGGGACCGCCGGCTGGCCATCGCCCACGAGCGGGACGGCGAACGAGCCCCGGCCATCTGGGATCTCGCGACGGGCGAGATGGCGCCGCTCCGGACGGGGCTGACCGGCTTCGTCGAGCCGGTCGACTGGTGGCCCGACGGGAGCGCGCTCCTCCTCATCGAGCTGATCGAAGGTCGCGACCGCGTGCACCGCCTCGACCTCGCGACGATGGGCCTGGAGACCCTGGCCACGCTGCCGGGGACGATCATCGGGGCCAGGGTCCGACCCGACGGGTCGGTCTGGTACCGCCACGAGTCGGGCGAGCATCCGCCGCGGATCCTGGCCGTCGGCCGGGCCGAGCCGATCCTGGAGGCCGAGGTCGGGGCGCCCGGCCGCCCGTACCGCGACTGGGCCTTCCGCAACCCGCATGGCCAGGAGGTCCACGGGTTCATCGTCGAGCCCGAGGGCCCGGGCCCGCACCCGACGATGATGTACGTCCATGGCGGGCCGACCTGGCTCGACCTCGACGAGTGGGATCCCTGGGTCCAGGCCTTCGTCGACGCCGGCTTCCTCGTCGGCCTGGTGAACTACCGCGGATCCGTCGGCTTCGGGCGGGAGTGGCGGGACGCCCTCATCGGCGACATCGGTCGGCCGGAGACCGAGGACATCCTCGCCGGGCACGACGACCTCGTCGCCCGCGGGCTTGCGGACCCGGCCCGGACCGCCATCGGAGGCTGGTCCTGGGGCGGCTATCTGACCCTCTTCGTGGCCGGCACCCACCCTGAGCGCTTCGCGGCTGGTGTCGCCGGCGTGCCCGTCGGCGACTACGCCGCCGGCTACGAGGACCTCTCGCCGCTCCTCCAGGCCTACGACCGCGCCCTTCTCGGTGGCTCGCCCGAGGACGTCCCAGACCTCGTGGCCGATCGCTCGCCGATCACCTACGTCGACGACGTCCGGATGCCGCTCCTCATCCTCGCCGGCGAGAACGACAGCCGCTGCCCCATCCGCCAGGTCATGAACTACGTCGAGCGTCTGCGGGCGCGCGGCGCGGACCACGAGCTGTACCGCTTCGGGACCGGGCACGGCTCGATGGTCATCGACGAGAAGGTCCGCCAGGCCGGGTTGATCCTCGACTTCCTGGCCCGTCGGGTCCCTGGCGCCGACCGGCTGCCGCCGCCCACCGTCGACCTGCCCGGGACGACCTGACCCGGTGCCGGGTCACCCGGCCGCTCGACCAAAGGCGTAATGCTGCTCGCCCGGGCGACAGGGATTGCCGCGACCGAACCGGACCTCGCCCGTGGTGACGTCGGCGACGCACCAGAAGACGGTCTTTGAACCAATCCCGCTCGCGTGGTGTCGGCAGATCGCCGGCTCAGTGGCGTGGTCCGACAGGAACCCGCGCATCGTCGCGGGGTCGACGCTGCCGGGTGCTGCGGCCGCAAGGAGCTCGGTCGCACGGGCGTGGCGGACGGCCGACCGGCGGGCGTAGGCCCGGTCGCCCTCGAAGCGGGTCATCCGGGCACAGGCGTAATGGTTGGCGTGAGCCAGCCAGCCGCCGGGCCCGAGCCCGCTCACCTCGGCGTCGGTCGCCGAGCCCTCGACGTTCGCGACGCCCCCGTCGGCGGTCGCCAAGACGGTGTTGTACGAGGAGGCCCGGTCGGCGCGGAGGGCCATGCCGATCGCCTCGCCCATCGTCCGGGCGGTGAGCTGCTCGCGGACCATCAGCAGCCGCGGCACGCCGACGCGCTCGTCGTTGGGCGACAGCTCGTTGCCGGTCAGCGAGAGGCCGGCGTCGTTCCAGCCGACGCTGATCCACGGCCCGATGCCCAGGCTCAAGACGACTGGCTCGCCGGGCACCCGCCACTCGATGGCGACGACCTCGTCCTCGGCGCGCGGCGCGAGGTCGTTGTCGTGGCCGACGATGACGTGGCCGTCGACGGTCAGCGGCGGGCCGGCGACGAGATCGGTGCAGCGGCCCGTGACCGGTGCCGTGGCCTGCGACGGGCGGACGGTCCAGATCTCCTCGATCGAGGCGGCGAAGAGGGCCAGCGGGTCGACGCCGGCCCCCTCGGCGGCGCCGTCGAGCTCCTCGACGAGCCAGGGGCTGGCGGCGCGGGTCGCGGCGCGGTAGTGCGACGCCAGCTCGAGCTGCTCGGCCAGAGTCCTGCCGTCGGGGATCGGCCCCTCGAAGGCGACCGCCCGGTGGAGCACCTCGGCCGTCGCCTCGCCCACCTGGCGGCCGACCTCGCGGTGGCTGCCGGTGACGGTCAGCAGCGGGATCGGATCGGCCGGCGTCGATGGTTCGACCACGGCGGGACCGTCAGTCGAGGGTGAAGTCGTCCGGGTCGGCGTAGGCCCCGGTCCGTTCCTTCTCGAGCTGCATCAGGACGTCGTTGAGCAGGCTCGAGGCTCCGAAGCGGAAGCGCTCCGGGGTCATCCACCGCGGGCCGAGCGTCTCGTAGAGGACGACGAGGTACTGGATCGCTTCCTTGGCCGTCCGGATCCCGCCGGCCGGCTTCATCCCGACGGCCCGGCCGGTGGCGGCCTCGAAGTCGCGGATCGCCTCGAGCATCACCAGCGTGACGGGCAGCGTGGCCGCGGGGCTGACCTTGCCCGTCGAGGTCTTGATGAAGTCGGCCCCGGCCGCCATCGCCAGGACCGAGGCCCGCCGGACGGCATCGTATGTACCCAGCTCGCCGGTCTCGAGGATGACCTTCAGATGGGCCTCGCCGGCGGCATCCTTGATCGCCACGATCTCGTCGAAGACCGTCCGGTAATCACCGGAAAGGAATGCACCGCGGTCGATCACCATGTCGACCTCGTCGGCCCCGGCGTCCACGGCGGCCCGGGTCTCGGCGAGCTTGATGTCGAGGAACGTCTGGCCCGACGGGAAGCCGGTCGCCACGGAAGCGACCCGGACCTGGGAGCCTCGCAGCGCCTCCTTCGCCTCGGCGACGAGCGCCGGGTAGACGCAGACGGCCGCCACCGACGGGATGGACGGGTCGCCGGGCATCGGCCGGACGGCCTTGGCGCAGAGGGCCCGCACCTTGCCCGACGTGTCCTTGCCCTCGAGGGTCGTCAGGTCGATCATCCGGACCGCAAGATCGAGTGCCCAGACCTTCGAGGCCCGCTTGATCGATCGCTTCTTGAGGGCGTCCACGCGCTGCTCAGCGGCGACCTGGTCGACCGGGCTCACCCGGCCGAGCATCCCGGCCAGCGAGCCGGGACGGGCATCCCAGGCCAGGACAAGCTCGTTGGCCCGGGTCCGGGCCGCGGAATCGCGAGGCGTGGTCGCGGTCGTCATGGGACGGGAAGGATACACCCGCCCGTCATGGCCGCCGAGAGCCCTCGCGACCCGTGGCGATCAGGCGCCGGCCCGCTGCCGGGGCTTCGGCGGGAGTCGTCGCCCGTCGTCGACGAGATACCAGCGGAACCAATCACGGACCTGCTCGAGATGGGCGACCCGGCGGTACGGTGTCCCTGAGCGGGTGAGCTCGTGCGTCTCCCCGGGCACCCGCATGAGGCGTACCGGCCGGCCCAGCGAGCGCAGGACCGTGAAGAGCGACTCCGCCTGGGCCACCGTGGTCCGGATGTCGTCCTCCGCGTGCTGGATCAGCAGCGGGGTCCGGATGCCCGACGCGTAGGTCAGCGGCGAGATCCGCGCGTAGAGCGCGAGATCCTCCCACGGCGCGACCCCGAACTCGAGACGGGCCCAGTCGCCGGAGGCGATGTCCCCGGTCAGCATGAGCGTCGTCATGTCGCTGACCCCACGACAGGTCATGGCGGCCCGGAAGCGGTCGTCGTGGGCGATGATCCAGGTCGTGAGGTAGCCCCCATACGAGCCCCCCGTGACACCGAGCCGATCCGGATCGGCCCGCCCCTCGGCGACCAGGTCGTCTACCCCGGCCAGCACGTCGCGCATGGGCCCATCGCCCCAGTCGCCGGCGTTGGCGGCGTTGAAGGCCTGGCCGTAGCCCTCCGACCCGCGCGGATTGGCAGCGTAGACCCCGATCCCCTGCCCGGCCAGGACCTGCCACTCCCACATCGGCGCCCAGCCGTACAGCGTGTG
The DNA here is from genome assembly GCA_963707215.1 of uncultured Chloroflexia bacterium. Classification (GTDB taxonomy): domain Bacteria; phylum Chloroflexota; class Limnocylindria; order Limnocylindrales; family CSP1-4; genus DATHYZ01. Next base: position 445,412 of record CAVPPB010000001.1, read on the forward strand.
CGGCCCACCATGGATCTCCAGGACGAGCGGCGCCTCGCGGGGTCCGGCGGTCGCGTCGCCGGGGATCGGCGGGTAGTACCAGCCCTGGATCCGCCGTCCGTCCACCTCGGACCAACGCTCCTCGGGCTCGACGAGCGCGACGCCGTCGAGGAGGTCGCGGTGCAGGTCGGTCAGGCGGCGGGGCTTGAGCGAGCCGCGGACCCGGCCGGCCGGGACGTCGACCAGGTGGAGGTCGGCCGGTGAGGTCGCCGTCGCGATGAGCAGCGCGACCCGGGTCGAGCCCCGGGGCCCCGGGACCGCGTCGACCGACACGACATAGTGGCGTCCCTGCGTGAGGCGCTCGACAGAGCCGTCGGCGACGGCGATCCGCCAGAGCTCGTACGAACCATCGACGGGGGCCGTGAAGAGGATCCAGCGCCCGTCGGCCGTCGGCAGCAATCGCTCGCCACGACCGGGCGAGAGGTCGCTGTTCATCGTGGACCCCGGCATGAGGTCATGGGCGCCGCTGAGGTTCCGGCCGCCGGTCCGGAGATCATCCGAGCCGTCGGCAGCGAACAGCCAGACGTCCGCCCTGCTACCGGCGCCGACAGGGAAGCGGTGGCCCAGGAGGGCCAGGGTGCGCCCGTCCGGCAGCCAGGTCGGCTCGAAGAAGACCCCGCCACCGCCGGTGATCCGGGTGACCCGGCCGCTGGCGACCTCGACCACCCAGACGTCGCTCTGGAACGTCTTGTCCGCGCCGGGTCGTCGATCCGCGACGAAGGCGACCCGGCTGCCGTCGGGGGACCAGGCCGGCGACTCCTCACTGGTCCGGCCTCGGGTGAGCTGGCGGGCCTCGCCGGTCCCGGCGTCGACGATCCAGAGGTGCGATACACGGTCGTCGATGAAGCCTCGACCGTTGTAGAGGTACCCGAGCCGGTCGAGGTAGCGGATGTCGGAGCGGGGCGGACGTCCCGGCTCCGACTCGCCGAGCCGGCGCAGCCGGGCGTCGCGGCGGCGATCGGCGGCCAGCGAAGTCGTCGAGACCAGGAGATAGCGTCCATCCGGCGACCACGACAGGCCGTCGACCCCCCGAGGCAGATCGGTCAGGCGACGGGCCTCGCCGCCATCTACCGGCAGGAGGTGGACCTGGCTGCCGTCCTCGCGCTTCGCCGGATCGCGGTCGACGCCGGGCGGTGGGTCCTCCACGAACAGCCGGCGGTCCGACAGGAAGGCCAGGGTCCGGCCGTCCGGCGACGGTCGGGCATGGAGATCGCGCCGGGAGCCGAGGGTGACCTGCCGGGTCGCGCCGTCATCCAGGCCGACGCTCCAGATCGCCTGACGGTAGCCGTCGAAGCCGGGCGCCACCGTCGCGATCGTCATCGTCGCAGACCGCCCGTCGGGCGACAGCCGCGGGCCGGTGGGGACCCGCAGTCGGTACAGGTCGTCGGGCGAGGCTGGTCGGGGCATCCACTCCTCCCGGGTTCCTTCGGGCAATCGGGCCCGGGCCGGCCGCCAGTCTAGCGGCTACCATCGAGTGCGATGCGCCCTCTCGGGCCCCGGTGCGAGCCATGACCGACCAGCTGTCGCTCGACCTCGACGACGCCCTGCCCCATCCTCCGAGCCTCCTTCGACCGATGCTGCCTCGTCCGGCCGCCGAGCCGTTCGACAGCGCCGATCACCTCTTCGAGCCGAGCTGGGGTGGGCGGCGGGCCCTCGCGTTCCTCGAGCCGGCGGTGGAGCGCGATGCAGGGGGTCGCTGGCTGACGGCGACCGGGGGGCCATCGCTCCGCCTCCTCGATGCCGGCGGGACCGACCTGGCCGGGCTCGCCCCCGAGCTCGACGAGCTGGCGCTCCGGGTCGAGGCCCGGTCCGCGGTCCTCGATGGCGAGATCGTCGCCACCGAGCCGTCGGGTCGGGCGGATCGCGGCGCCCTCGACGTCCGTCTGGGCGGTCGCCCCGGCCCTCCGCTGACCTACCTCGTCTTCGACCTCCTCTACCTGGACGGCCGGCCGCTCCTGGGGCAGCCACTGGCTCGCCGGCGCGAGGCCCTGCGGCGGATCGTCCGGCCGGGACCGGAGATCGTGGCGGTCCCGGCGATCCCGGGCGAGGGACGGGCCCTCCACGATGCGGTCACCGCCCAGGGGCTCGCCGGCGTGCTCGCCCGGCAGCGGGCCAGCCCCTACCTGCCGGGGGTCCGCAGCCGCCTCTGGCGTTCGATCACCGCCGGGGCTCCCATCCTGTCGTCGGCGTCGACGGGCGACCATGCGGATGCGCCACCGGGGTCGGACGCGGCGGGCGCCGACGTGCCGGCGCTCGGCCGAGGCTCCATCCTGGCGGTGATCCGCAAGCTCCCGCTGGAGGACGAGCCGTAGCCGACGTCCGGGCGGATCGATAGGCTCGGTCGTGGTGATCGGACCAGGAGGTGAGCCGGCGGCGAGCCGAGGCGCCTAGTCGCCGCGGCGGGCCACGGCAAGGAAGAGCCGCAGGCCGGGTCGCTGGCCGTAGAGCAGGACCCCGGCCCGGTAGACGCGGACCGCCACGGCCGCGGCGGCCACGACCGACCCGGCCAGGATGCCGAGCGACAGGGCGAGCTCCCACGGTTCCACTCGGCTGACCATGATCCTTGCCAGCATCACGAATGGGCTCCAGAAGGGGACGAACGAGGCGATCCGGGCGAGGGCGTCGAAGCCGCCCGGGATCGACACGATGGCGATCAGATAGCCGGCCATCGAGAGCAGGCTCAGGGGCAGGGCGACGACCTGGAGGTCCTCCTGACGGCTGACCAGCGATCCGGCGGCCGCGTAGATGACCGCGTAGAAGGCGAAACCCAGGACGAAGTAGGCAAGGAAGGCGACCAGGAGCCCCGGGGTGAGCCCGGCCAGCGAGACGGTCTCTCCGGCCGCAGGCCCCAGGATGGCAGCCGCCAGCACCTCCTGGACGACCAGGATGAGGCCAGCAGGCAGGAGGATCGCCAGGTACTGGGTCAAGCCGGCCGCACCAAGCCCGACGACCTTCCCGGCCAGCAGCTGCTCGGCCGACGCCGCGCTGACGAGCAGCTCCATGACTCGCGAGCTCTTCTCGGTGGCCACGCCGGCGGCCACCCACATCCCGTAGATGACCAGGGTGATGAAGATCAGGACGACGAAGGCGATGGCCAGGAACGAGCGGCTGGCGGCCACCGTGGGGTCGACCGGCCGACCGCCCTCGGTCGCCCCGCCGCTCGCCACGATGTCGTAGCCCGGGACACGGAAGGCGTCGGCTCCAGGGTCGATCGTGCCGTCGGCCTGCCAGTCCAGGATGGCCGCGCCCAGGGCCGCGAAACCGACCAGCTGGGCCGTCGTGGAGCCGCGCGGCCCGGCGGTGTGGAAGGTGAACGAAAGTCCCCCGGACTCGAGCCGCTCGACGATGACGGTGCCGGCGATCGAGCTCGCCTCGACGGCGGCGATCTCGGCCTGGGCCGAGGTTCCGGCGACGATGTCGTAGGGCTCGACCCAGCCGGGCGGCCCGGTACCCGTCGGCGGCATGTTGAGCACGCCGCCCAGCGAGGCGATGGTCAGCGACTCGACCGCCGGATCGTCGGCGACGACGGTGAGCGTCTGGATGGTCGTCCGCTCAGCCAGCCGGATCACCAGCGGCCCGAGGGCGATCGTGCCGGCGATGAGCGCCAGGATCACGGTCGAGACGATGAAGAGGCGGCTGCGCACGCGCTCGCGGTACTCGCGAGCGGCCACCCGTCCTGCGTTGGGGACGAGCGGCTCGTGTCGGCTCATCGCCGCGCCTCCCCCGCCGTCGCGGGATCCGACGGTGCCGGTACCGGCCCGTCGGCAGCCGCGTCCGGGGGTTGCCTCGTCGGCGAAGGCACGTGCGAGGGCCCCAGCGAAGCCGCCTCGCTGGCCGGCCGGCCGACACGCTCGATGAAGAGCTGCTCCAGCGAAGGCTCAAGGACCTCGAACCGACGGACCTTCAGGCCCCGGGCCAGCGCGGCCGCCAGGACGTCGTCCGGCTCGACCGCCGGATCGAGCGCCAGCTCGACCTCGTCGACGCCGGGTCGGACGACCCGAACGCCGTGGAGATCGTCGAGCCAGGCCGTCTCGCCGGCCGTCTCGAAGCCGATCCGGATGGCCCGGCCACGGGCCGCCCGCTTCACCTCGCGCAGCTCGCCTGCCACCACGAGTCGGCCCCGGTCGATGATGGCCACGGACTCGCACATCGCCTCGACGGTCTCCATCTGGTGGGTCGAGAAGACCAGGGTGCGGCCGCGCTCGCGCAGCTCGAGGAATGCCTCCCGGAGCAGGGCGGCGTTGACCGGGTCGAGCCCGGTGAACGGCTCGTCCATCAGGAGGACCTCCGGATCGTGGAGGACGGCCGCCAGGAACTGGATCTTCTGCTGGTTGCCCTTCGAGAGCTCCTCGGCCGGGCGATCGGCCAGGTCCGGGATGCGGAGCCGATCGAGCCAGTCGAGGGCGTCGCGCCGTGCCCGGTCGGCGGACACGCCGTGGAGGCCGGCGAAGAAGACCAGCTGATCGACGACCCGCATCCGGGGATAGAGACCGCGCTCCTCGGGCAGGTAGCCGAAGGTCGACCGAGGCAGGTCGAGGGTAGAGCGGCCCCGCCAGGTGATCGCCCCGGCGTCGGGCCGGACGACCCCGAGGGCGATCCGCATCGTGGTCGTCTTGCCGGCCCCGTTGGCGCCGAGGAAGCCGAAGACCTGACCGGCGGGCGCCTCGAACGACAGGTCGTCGAGAGCCGTGACCGGCCCGAAGCGCTTGACGACGCCGTCGACGACGAGGCTCATGGACGTGGCTGCCTCCGGGAGGTGACGCTGCGCCGAGGATATCCCCGACCGGTCGGAGCATCCTCGGCCCGGTCCGGTCGGGGGCAGCGGCCGATGGTCCCGGTGGCAGGGAGGCGCTGGCCCCACGGGGCCCATCATCCCGCACGGTCCCGGGACGCGCATCCGGGGTTCTCCCGGCATCGCCGGGCCTGCCCCTAGAATGCGCCCCGTGACGAACCCCATGACGAACCCCGTGCCGAACCCCGACCCGAACCGGCCGACCCGCATCCACGCCGACCGGACCGCCGCGCGGCTGGAGATCGCCTGGGCCGACGGCCACGAGACGACCTACGAGCTCGTGGCCCTGCGCTGGCTCTGCCCGTGCGCCTACTGCCGGGGCGAGGCGGGGCTGCCCGGCTGGCTCGACTCCGGCCCGACCCTGACGCCGGAGCAGACCCGCCTCGTCGACCTCCAGCTCGTCGGCAACTACGCGGTCGCCCCGACCTGGGGCGACGGTCACCACACAGGCTTCTACGCCTTCGATCTGCTCCGCGACCGCTGTCCGTGCCGCGACTGCGCCACCCGGCGAGCGTCCTCGTCGGCGGACCTTCGCCCGCCCGGCTAGACAGGCGCCCACGCCGGGGCGGAGCGCCGGCCCGTGCTACGATTCGCGGTCAGTCCAGCGTCGAGCGCCTGTCGGGGACGCGATCCCGCGGGCATGCACCGGGAGCAGACCGCCGTGACCGCCGTCGAGTCGCCGCAGACCCGCCCCACGGGCGCGCGGTCCGGCCGTGGGCGGCGGGCCCGAGCCACCGTCCCCTACCTCAACCGGGAGTTCTCCTGGCTGCAGTTCAACGCCCGGGTCCTCCACGAGGCGCGCGATCATCGGAACCCGCTCCTGGAGCGGGCCAAGTTCCTGGCCATCTTCGCCAGCAACCTCGACGAGTTCTTCCAGGTCCGGATCACCGGCCTCCGGGAGCAGGTCCGATCCGGATCGACGAAGTCCTCGATCGACGGCAAGAGCCCGGTCGAGCAGCTCGCCGAGGCCCGGACGCGGGTCCTCGAGCTGGTGGCCGAGCAGTCGGCCATCTTCAACGACGTCAAGGCCGGCCTCGCCGAGCACGGCATCACGATCGCCGAGTACGCCGAGGTCCCCGAGCATCATGAACAGCTCCGCCAGCGGTTCCTGGAGGAGATCTTCCCGGTCCTCACCCCGCTGGCCGTCGACCCGGGCCACCCCTTCCCGTACATCAGCACGCTGAGCCTGTCGATCGCCGTCGGCCTCCACGACCCCGACACCGGCGACCGGCGCTTCGCCCGGGTCAAGGTCCCGCCGATCCTGCCTCGCTTCGTCGAAGTCGAGCCGTCGCGGTTCGTGCTCCTGGACCAGATCATCGAGGCGAACCTGGACCTGCTCTTCCGGGGCATGGAGATCGTCGAGACCCACCTCTTCCGGGTCACTCGCAACGCCGACCTGGCGATCGAAGAGGACGAGGCCGACGACCTGCTCATGGCCGTCGAGGAGGAGCTCCGGCGGCGTCGCTTCGGCGGTCCGGTGCGGCTCGAGGTGGAGCGCTCCATGCCGGGCACGACGCGCGACATCCTGCTCCGCGGCATCGGCCTCACCGAGGACGACTGCTACGAGATCAGTGGCATGCTCGACCACACGGCCCTGTGGCAGCTGGTCTCCCTCGATCGACCCGACCTCTCGATCGCCCCCTGGTCGCCGATCACCCCACCGCGCCTGCTCCCACCGGACGAGGACGAGCCGACCGACATCTTCGCGGTCATCCGCAACGGCGACCTCCTGGTCCACCATCCCTACGAGAGCTTCGCGGCCTCGACGGAGCGCTTCGTGGCCCAGGCGGCCGACGACCCCGAGGTCATGACGATCAAGGCGACGCTCTACCGGACCTCCGGCGATTCGCCGATCGTCCACTCGCTGATCCGGGCGGCCGAGCGCCGCAAGCAGGTCGTGGTCCTGGTCGAGATCAAGGCCCGCTTCGACGAGGAGGCCAACATCGTCTGGGCCCGCAAGCTCGAGCAGGCCGGGGCCCACGTCGTCTACGGGCTCGTGGGCCTCAAGACGCACTCCAAGATCGCCCTGGTCGTCCGTCGCGAGGGCTCGATCCTCCGTCGCTACGTCCACATCGGGACCGGCAACTACCACCCCAGGACGGCCCGCCTCTACGTCGACCTGGGGCTCCTCAGTTGCCGCGAGGACCTCGGCGCCGACGTCACAGACCTCTTCAACGTCCTGACCGGGCTCTCGCGCCAGCGCGAGTTCCGCCGCCTGCTCGTGGCCCCGCACACGATGCGCCAGCGATTCCTGGAGCTGGTCGATCGCGAGATCGCCCACGCCCGGGCGGGCCGGCAGGCCCGGATCATCGTCAAGACGAACGCGATCGTCGACCTCGCCTCGATCGAAGCCCTCTACCGGGCCGGCCAGGCCGGCGTGGAGGTCGACCTGATCATCCGCGGCATCTGCTGCCTGGTGCCCGGGATCGAGGGCGTCTCGGACCGCATCAGGGTCCGCTCCGTCGTCGGCGAGTTCCTGGAGCATTCCCGCATCTGGGGCTTCGCCAACGGCGGCCGCGACGAGTGGTACCTGGGCTCGGCCGATCTCATGGAGCGCAATCTCGACCGCCGCATCGAGGCGGCCACGCCGGTCGACGATCCGATCGCCCAGGAGCGGCTCCGGGAGGTCGTCGAGGTGATGATGGCCGACGATCGGCACTCGTGGCAGCTGGGCTCCGATGCGATCTGGCGCCGGACCGAGGAGATCGACGGCCGAGAGGGGCATCTCGGCACCTTCGAGGTGCTGAAGGACCGCGCCCTGGCCGCCCAGGAGGTCGCGGTGACGCCGCACCGGCCGGGCGAGGGCACCGGCTCGCTGGACCCGAGGGCCTAGCTCGGTGGACACGGCGCGGCCCGTCGAGGTCGAGCTCAAGTACCGTGTCACCGACCCCGCCGTCGGCCGCGAGATCCTCGACGGACCGACGCTCGGCCCCCTGATGGCCCGCGACACGGTCCGCTCGTCCCAGACCGAGGATCGCTACGTCGACACGCCGGACGGGTCGCTCGCGCGGGCCGGCTTCGCCGCCCGACTCCGGCGGACCGGTGGCGGCGACATCATCTCGGTCAAGTCGCTCGCCTCCGTCCGGGTCGGCTCGATGAACCACCGCGAGGAGCTCGAGGGACCGGCCATCCGGGGTGACGCCCCGTCCGACTGGCCACCATCGTCCGCCCGCTCGTTGGTCCTGGAGCTGGCCGGCGACGCCTACCTGGTGGAGCTCGTGACGATCCGCCAGCTCCGCCATCGGCGCCACTTCGGCGACGCCGACGGCGCCCTGGTCGAGCTCAGCCTCGACGAGGTGGACGTCGTCGCGAGCGGTCGCATCGTCGAGCACTTCACCGAGCTCGAGGCGGAGCTGAAGGACGGCTCCGAGCCCGCGCTCAACGCGGTCGCGGAGGTCCTCGACGCTCATCCCGGGCTGACGGCCGATCCGGCGTCCAAGCTGCAGCGCGCGTTGACCGCTGCCGGGATCCCCGCCGGCGGGACCGGGACTGCCGCACCATCGAGCGCCGAGGAGGGGTCGATGACCGACGAGACTAGAGCGCCCGCTCTGCCGCAGGGGTCCGACGCGTCGCTGTCCGAGCCCGCGGTGCCCGTCGAGACGGGGATCGCCGCGGTGGAGGCCTCGACCGACGGCGAAGCCGAGGCGCCGACGGCCGAGGTGGCGAGCCCCGAGGCGCCACCGACCGAGGTGCCGGCCCTCGAGGCGCCGCCAGCCAAGATCGCGCCGGTCAGGCCGCAGCGTCCGCCCCGACCGAAGCTGAGCGTCGGCAAGAGCCCGGGGGTCCGCGGCGATGACACCCTCGCCGAGGCGGGTCGGAAGGTCCTCCGTTTCCACTTCGCCCGGATGCTCGCCCGGGAGGAAGGCACCCGGCTCGGCGAGGTCGCCGAGGAGCTCCACGGGATGCGGGTCGCCACTCGCCGGATGCGGGCCGCCTTCCGGGTCTTCGGGGAGGCCTACCGGCCCGGCCGGACGCGGCGCTACCGCCGCGACCTCCGCGACGTGGCCCGTCGGCTGGGCGCGGTCCGCGACCTCGATGTCCTGATCGAAGGTCTGACGGTGTATGCGGCCGACCTGCCCGCGGCCGAGGCCGCGGCCCTCGAGCCGCTCGTGGCCGGCTGGCGCCAGCAGCGCGAGGACGCCCGGACGCTGCTCGGTCGGACCCTCGACTCCGCTGACTACCGCCGCTTCGTGGATGGCTTCCTGGAGTTCGTCCGGACCGAGGGCATGGCCGTGCAGCCGGTCGCCCCGACGGCCCCGCACCGGGTCCGCGACGAGATGCCGGCCCACATCTGGGCGGCCTACGCTCAGGTCCGAGCCTATGAGCCGGTCCTCCGCTGGGCCGACGTCGAGACGCTCCACGAGCTGCGGATCGCTGCCAAGTGGCTCCGGTACACGATGGAGTTCGTCCGCGAGCCGCTCGGGCCCGAGGCGGAGCCGCTCATCGAGCGGGTCGTCGCCCTCCAGGACCATCTCGGCTGGCTCCACGACGCCGACGTCGCTTCCGCCCTTGCTCGCTCATTCCTCGTCGAGCACGCAGCCGACCTGTCCGAGGAGCAGACGGGGGCCATCGGCCGCTACCTCGTGGAGCGCGAGCGCGAGCTGGCCCGCCTTCGGCGGTCGGTCGGCGCACCGTGGCGGCGGGTCGCCGGCCTGGCCTTCCGCCGAGCACTCGGGCGGGTGGTCGCCGGGCTCTGATCCGGCCCCGTCAGCGAGGCGACGACCACCGGAGTCGGTCGACCAGGGTGGTCAGTCGACCCAACCGTGGGCCAGCGACTCGAGTCGGTCGCGCCAGGACGCACCCGCGTGACCGAGCGCCCGGACGAGACCTTCGCGGAGGCCAGAGCTCGATGCGACCAGTCGATCAAGGCCGTAGTGCTCCAGCAGCATCGCCAGGATGACGGCGCCGGCCGGCAGCATCCTCGCCCGCTCGGGCCGGATCACATGTCGTTCGGCGAAGGTCGCCGCCGGTTCGGCCATCAGGATCGCCAGGGCGTCCTCGAGACGCCGCGCCGTCAGGATCCGGTCCGTGGAGGCGGCAGGCACGACCAAGACGAGGTTGTCCGCGGTCCCTCCCACCGCGACAAGGTCGGACATGGCCGCCACCGGCGCCGCCGCCAGGCGCTCCCGGACTGCCGCTCGGAGCGTTTCGATCTCCCGGGGCGCCGGCGGATCGTCGCTCAGGTAGCTGTCGGTCAGCCTGGCTGACCCCACCGGGAGGCCGAACGCGGACGCCCGCCGCCCGGGGCTCACGAGGACGAGCTCGCTGCTTCCGCCACCGACGTCGATGACACCGAGCTCTGAGGTCACCGGGCGCCCCTCGGTCGCCCCGAGGAGGGTGAGAAAGGCTTCCTCTTCGTGACCCAGGACGTGGACCGGGACGCCGGAGGCCCGCTCGACATCGGCGATGGCCCGCGCCGAGTCGCCCGAGCGACGCAGGGGCTCGGTGCCGACGATCGCGATCGAGGTCGCGCCGAGCTCCCGGGCCGTGTCGACGTAGCGTGCGAGCGCGGCTGCCAGCTCGGCACGGAGCTCCGGCCCGAGGACTCCGGCATCTGCCGCCCGGCCGAGCCCGAGGAACACGGACTCGTCGACCAGCGGCTCGATCCGATGGTCCTCGAGAGCCGCGACAAGGAGGTGGACCGAATTGGACCCAGCGTCGATGGCGGCAGCGATCATCCGGCCCGGAGCCGGGGGCTCGATCACGGCCTGCTCCGGCTCGGCGACCGGAGTGGGCAACACGGCCGCGGGGGGCTCAGCCACCGGCGGCGACTCGACGGACGCACGCGGCAGGTCCTCCGACACGGGAGCCCCGGCGGGTGCGGCCAGGTCCAGGCCCGCAGGTCCGGGCCCCTCGGCCTCCTGCGGCTGCCCTGGTGCCGTCGGGACCCCGACCTCTGATCCCACGGCAACCTCGGGACCGGCCGACCACTCGGGCCCTCCGGGCTGGGGTTCCCCGGTCGCCTCGGGGTCCGCGGTCGCTTCGGGCTCGTCGGGCTCGTCGGGCTCGTCGGGCTCGTCGGCACGCGCGGCCTGCTCGGCCGCCTCGGCCTCGTCGATCGACTCGGCGGCGTCGTCGGCAAGCGTGGAGGCGATGTCGGCGTGATCCTCACCCGCGTCCGCGTGCTGGAGGCTCGACTCGCCGAGCTGCGCGAGGGCGCCCTCCGCCATCGCCACGGATGGCCACACGTAGGCAGCTGCCGGCCCGGAGATGGATCGACTCGCGTTGAGGACGTCCTCGGCCGCCGCCCGCACGTCGGCCTCGGCCGCGCCCAGACGTCGCCGGCGCTTCCGGCCCTTGCGCCCGGCGGCGATCGCCTCGGAGAGCCGGCGGCGGCGGCGCTCGGCCTCGGCAAGTGCCAGCGAGAGCGACGCATCGCGCCGGGCCAGGCGACGGAGAGCGCGACGGCCGCCGCGGTCGAGGGACGCAGCGATCTCCTCGTCGACCCCTGGCGGCCACCGTCGGCCCTGGTCACGCTTGCCCATCAGGATCTCCCGCCTGTGCTGGGGTGGGCCGGCGACTCACCTGGGCCGCCGGTGCCCCTCCAGTGTGCCACCCTCGGGACGCTGTCTGGGCGCGGACCCCGATCGCCCGCTCAGGACCCGCCGACAGCGACAGCGTCGATCGCCCGCCGAAGCCGTTCGGCGGCTTCCTCGGCGACCCTGGCGACCTCCGGGTCGCCGACGATCCCCATCGCCGCAAGGGGGTCCATCGCCTCGACGATGGTCCCATCGCTGTCCGCTCGCAGGACGACGTTGCACGGGAGCAGGACGCCGACTGATGGGGCGGCCTGGAGAGCCCGATGGGCCAGCGGCGGGTTGCAGGCGCCCAGGATCACGTATGGAGCGAGGTCGACGCCCAGCTTGGCCCGCATCGTCGCGGCCACGTCGATCTCGGTCAGGACCCCGAACCCCTCGGTCCGCAGGGCCGCCTCGACGACCGGGCGGACCTCTTCGAGGGGCGCCTCCAGGCGAGTGCCGAAGGAGTAGCTCGTTCCGATCGCCATGTGTGACCTCCCGGGATGCATACCTTGTACTTGCGTTCTTGCGCAAATACTAAAGGAGTCCGGGCATCTCGTCCTGTCCGGGCATCTCGGCATGGGACCGAGGACCGTTCGGCGAGAGCCGTCGTGGCGCCACGATGATTAACGCTGTCGAAATGACGCGTTGCCAGGGCCGTCCGAACCTGCCTCCCGATGGCTGCTCCAAGCGTCGCCCCCAAGCGCTGGCTCGTCCTCGCGACCGACGGCCCCGGACCCGCGTTGGCGGCCCACACGGCCGCGGAGGTCCTCCTCGTGGCCACGCCCGATGCGTTCGCGACAGCCCTCCGCGATGTTGCACCGACGGTCGCGGTGCTCACCAGCCCGCCGGCCGATCGTGCCACGATCGAGCTTGCCCTGCGGGAGCGTGGCCGGCGAAACCGACTGCGGATCGTCCTCCTCGATCACCCGGGTGCGGTGGACGAACGACTGGCGGCCCTCGAGGCGGGCTTCGACGAGGCGTTCCCGACGTCGGTCCATCCACTGGAGCTCACGGCCAGGATCAGCCGAGTGTCCCGGGATCGCCGCCCGCCAGGTCCCGCGTCGTTCGAACTCGGCGGGAGGGTTCACGCTCGATCTGGCCGGCCAGGAGCTCCGGCGGGATGGCGTTCGCATCCACCTGCGGCCCAAGGAGTACCGCCTCCTGGCAGTCCTGGCCGCGGACCCGGGTCGAGCGTATACCCGACAGCAGCTGCTCGATCGGGTCTGGGGTCGGGGCCATCGTGGCGATCCCCGGACGGTCGACGTCCACGTCCGCTGGCTCCGCTCGAAGATCGAGGAGACCCCCGAGGAGCCCACGTCGGCTGATCACGGTCCGGGGGACCGGCTACCGGTTCGACCCGGCACCGTTAACGGACTCTTAACCCGCCACACATCTGTCGTTGAACCGCCCGGCGGACGCTTCGCTCCGCCTGGCGAACCAGGCTCAGCGCCCGCATGGGCGCACCGAAACGGAGGAACCCTGCGTGACCATCACCGCAACGAAGCGCGTGACCGCCCTGATCCTGGGCGCCGCCTTCGTCGTCGCCGCCTGCGGCAGCAGCTCCACCCCGGCCCCTGATCGGTGGCTCGGGCGACGGCGGCTCGATCATCGTCTCCGGCAGCTCGACGGTCGAGCCCATCTCGACCGGGGTCGCCGAGCTCTTCAAGGAGTCGAACCCCGACTTCCAGTACCAGATCGAGGGACCCGGGACCGGCGACGGCTTCAAGCGCTTCTGTGCCGGCGAAACCGACATCAGCGACGCCTCCCGTGCCATCAAGGAGGAGGAGGCCCAGGCCTGCGCCGACGCCGGGATCGAGTACGTCGAGCTCAAGATCGCCTACGACGGCCTCAGCGTCCTGACCAGCGTCGAGAACGACGCGATCGCCTGCCTCAGCTTCGCCGACATCTACGCCCTGGTCGGTCCCGAGTCACTGGGCTTCACCAGCTGGGCCGACGCCGCTGGCATCGCCGGGGAGCTCGGATCGCAGACCGAGTTCCCGGACGCCGACCTGACGATCACCGGCCCGGGCGAGGAGTCGGGGACCTTCGACAGCTTCGTCGAGCTGGTCCTGGCCGACATCGCCGAGGAGCGCGGCCAGGACGCCACCACCCGACCCGACTACACGCTCGAACGCCAACGACAACGTGATCGTCGAGGGCATCACCGGCAGCCCGACCTCGCTCGGCTGGGTGGGCCTGGCCTTCGCCGAGGAGAACTCGGACGTCGTCAAGGAGATCGCGATCTCCGAGGAGCCCAACGGCGAGTGCGTCGAGCCGAACGCCGAGACCGTCTCCGACGGCACCTACCCGATCTCCCGGCCGCTCTTCATCTACGTCAACACGGCCAGGGCCGCGGAGAACGAGGCGGTCAGCGCCTACGTCGACTTCTACCTTGCCGAGGGCACCATCGCGACCGTCCTCGAGACGGTCCCCTACGTCAACCTCCCGGCCGACGAGCTCGACGCGACGCGAGCGGCCTGGGACGGCCGCTGAAGCTCCCTCCTCCTCTCGGGAGACCGGCCGGGCCAGCTCGGAGGCCCGGCCGGTCTCTCCGTCCATCGCTAGACTTCGATCTGATCGACGATGACGACGCAGACGCACGAGCCCGACCACGCCGCCGCGCACGCTCGCGGGCAGTCGCTCCCTGCGCTCGCGGGAGCGGGCCATCGGGCGCTTCTTCTTCGCCAGCGCCCTCGTCTCGATCGCCGTCACCGCCTTCATCGTCTTCACCGTGGCCGAGCAGGCGGTCGAGTTCCTGCTGGCCATCGATCCATCCCAGCTGATCGCGGACGGCTGGTTCCCGCGGCGCGGGATGTTCGACATCGCGACGCTGCTCATCGGCACCTTCATCGTCACGGCCATCGCGATGCTGATCGCCGGGCCGATCGGGCTGCTGTCGGCCATCTACCTCGCCGAGTACGCGAGCCCGCGGACCCGTGGCGTCGTCAAGCCGGTCCTCGAGATCCTGGCCGGCGTCCCCAGCGTCGTCCTGGGCTTCTTCGCGCTGACGTTCATCAACCCGACGCTCATCCAGACCTTCGTCCCGGGAGCCAAGGGCTTCAACCTCGCCTCCGCAGCCGTGGCCGTCGGGATCCTGACGATCCCGCTCATCGCCTCCATCTCCGAGGACGCGATGAAGGCCGTGCCGGCCTCCCTCCGCGAGGCCGCCTACGGCCTGGGGGCACGCCGGGTGGCGGTCGCGGCGCGGGTCGTCGTCCCGGCGGCGATCTCCGGGATCGTCGCAGCGATGATCCTGGGACTGTCCCGGGCGGTCGGCGAGACGATGGTCGTGGCCATCGCCGCGGGCGCCTCCGGAGGCTCTCTGCGGTCCTGGAACCCCTTCGAGCCCGGCCAGACCATGACGGCGGCCATGGCGTCCCTGGCGACGGGGTCCGACCAGGTCGTGGGCGACAACGCCGCCTTCCAGAGCCTCTTCTTCGTCGGGCTCCTGCTCTTCGCGATGACGCTTCTGCTCAACCTCATCGGCGACACCTTCGTCCGCCGGGTCCGCCAGAGCTACTGAGGCACGACATGGCGAACCCCTCCGTCACGACCGTCGCCGTGCAGCGATCCCTGGCCGGGACCGGCCGCGACTGGGCCGGGACCCTGTTCGCCCTCCTGCTCCTGGGCGCGCTGCTCCTGACACTGGTCGTCCTGGTCGTCCTGATCGTCGACCAGCTGACCCGCGGGCTACCGGTCTTCCAGGAGCGAGGGTTCGACTTCCTGACCTCCGGCCTCTCGTCGAACCCGGCCAAGGCCGGCGTCGGGCAGGCCATCGTCGGTTCGCTGGTCATCGGCCTGCTCGTGGCGATCTTCTGCTTCCCGCTGGGGATCCTGACCGCGGTCTACCTCGAGGAGTACGCTCCGGACAACGCCCTGACCCGGTTCATCAACGTCAACATCCGGAACCTGGCCGGGGTCCCGTCGATCGTCTACGGCCTGCTGGGCCTGACCGTCTTCGTGGCCCTGTTCGCGGCCCTGGGCTTCCCCAACAGCGGGCGGAACATCCTCGCCGGGGCCGTCACGCTGACCGCCCTGATCCTGCCCATCGTCATCATCACCTCGGCAGAGGCGCTGCGAGCCGTGCCGCAGT
Source organism: uncultured Chloroflexia bacterium (assembly GCA_963707215.1). Lineage (GTDB taxonomy): Bacteria > Chloroflexota > Limnocylindria > Limnocylindrales > CSP1-4 > DATHYZ01. Next base: position 460,857 of record CAVPPB010000001.1, read on the forward strand.
CGCTCCGCGAGGGCGGCTACGGGGTCGGCGCCTCGCGTTGGCAGGTGACCCGGCAGCTGGTGCTGCCGGCCGCCCGGCCCGGGATCCTCACGGGAACGATCCTCGCCCTGGCCCGGGCGCTGGGCGAGACCGCTCCGCTCCTGCTGGCCGGGGCCGTCCTGGGGAGCTTCTCGACCTCGGGATCGCTCGGCGACATCCTGACCGGGCCGTACACGGTCCTTCCGGTGACCGTCTACGACTGGTCCCGCAAGCCGCAGGAGGAGTTCCGGGAGCTGACGTCGGCGGCGATCCTGGTCCTCCTGGTGCTGACCCTCTCGTTCAACGCGCTGGCGATCCTCCTGCGCAACCGCTACCAGAAGCAGCTCTGACCACGAGACCATGATGACCACCGAAGACCCGGGCCCGCAGGAGGACCCCATGACCACCGAGACCACCACGCCGAGCATCGACCTGACCCTCGCGGCGGCCGGCGTCACCAGCGAGACCATGTCATCGCTGCCGAGCGCCGTCGCCCTGCGGGACGTCTCCGTCTACTACGGCAGCTTCCGGGCCGTGAAGGAGGTCACGATCGACATCCCCCGGCAGCGGATCACCGCCTTCATCGGCCCGTCCGGCTGCGGCAAGTCGACGCTCCTGCGCTCGATCAACCGGATGAACGACCTGATCCCGAGCGCCCGGGTCGAGGGGCACATGGTCTACCACGACGAGGACCTCTACGCCGACTACGTCGACCCGGTCGAGGTCCGGCGGCGGATCGGGATGGTCTTCCAGAAGCCCAACCCGTTCCCCAAGTCGATCTACGACAACGTCGCCTTCGGCCCCAGGGTGACGGGCTTCAAGGGCGACATGAACGAGCTCGTCGAGTCGTGCCTCCGTCGGGCGGCGCTGTGGGACGAGGTCAAGGACAAGCTCCAGGAGTCCGGCCTGGCCCTCTCGGGCGGCCAGCAGCAGCGGCTGTGCATCGCCCGGGCGATCGCCACCGAGCCGGACATGATCCTGATGGACGAGCCATGCTCCGCGCTGGATCCGCGCTCCACGCTCCAGATCGAGGAGCTGATGGCCGAGCTGAAGGAGAAGTACACGATCGTCATCGTCACCCACAACATGCAGCAGGCCGCACGCGCGTCCGACTTCACGATCTTCCTGACGATGGACGACGACCGGGCCGGCTACGTCGTGGAGCAGGGCGACACGATCGGGATCTTCACCAATCCCAGGAACAGGCTGACCGAGGACTACGTGTCCGGTCGGTTCGGCTGAGCGAGGTGCCGAGATGACCGAGGAGCAGCAGCCGACCGAGCCCACGGCCGACGCCCGGGAGGTGCCGGAGGAGGTTCCCGAGGAGGTCGAGCGGCTCCTCCAGCGCGTCGAGGGTGACCGAGCCCTGCCGGTCGGCATCGTCCACCGCGACGTCCTGGACCGCGAGATCCGGTTCATCAAGGACGCCATCCTGCGGATGGGCTCGCTCTGCGAGGACGCCATCCGGGGCGCCGCCGAGGCGCTCATCCGCCACGACGCCGACAAGGCGCTCGAGGTGATCCGTGGTGACGCCCTGGTCAACGAGGTCCAGGTCTCGATCACCCGGCTCGTCTCGGTCACGATCGCCACCCAGCAGCCGGTCGCCCGGGATCTCCGGCTGCTGTTGACCCTCGACCACGTCAGCTACGAGCTTGAGCGCGTCGGGGACCACGCGGCCTCGGTGGCGAAGGCGGTCATCAAGCTCTCGCCGGAGCCGCCCCTCGAGGGCTACGTCCACATGCCCGAGATGGCGGATCAGGCGGCAAAGGTCATCCACGGGGTCCTGCGGGCACTCGTCGAAGTCGACCCAGAGGCGGCCCGCGAGGCTGCCAGGCTCGACGACGAGATCGACACGCTGTACCACGCCACCTTCGACGAGACCGTCAAGCTGATGCGCCAGGACCCGGCCAACGTCGAGCGCGGCGCCCGGATCATCCTCGCGTCCCACTACCTCGAACGGATCGGCGATCGGGCGACGAACATCGCCGAGGACGTCGTCTTCCTGGCGACCGGCGAGGTCGAGGACCTGAACCCCTGACCGGGTGGCGGGCTCCGATCGCCCGCACCGAGGCGTTGCCAGCGGGGTAGCATCCCCGCATGAGCACGGACCGCCTGAAGCTGCACCTCCTCCGACATGCCGACGCCGGCGACAGCGCCGCGTGGGTCGGCGACGATGCGGAGCGGCCCTTGTCGCGCAAGGGACGTCGCCAGTCCGAGCTGCTGGGCCGATTCCTGGCTGCGGGCGGCTTCCGGACCGACGCCATGATCACGTCGCCCCTGGTCCGTGCGGCCGAGACGGCCGAGCTGGTCGCGGCCGAGCTCGTGACCCCGGTCCTGGTCGACGAGCGGCTGGGGTCCGGCTGCGGTCCGGACGAGTTCGTCGCCATCCTGGCCGATGCCGGCGACCCGGTCCGACCGGTCCTGGTCGGCCACGATCCGGACTTCAGCGAGCTGGCCTCGTGGCTGACCGGCACGGCGATCGACATGAAGAAGGGCTCCATGGCCAGGATCGACCTCGACGGGCCGCCCGGGCCGGGCAGCGGTCGGCTCCGCTGGCTGCTCCCCCCGGACCTGCTGGCCACCGATCCCAGCGAGCGCTCCTAGCCCGCAGGCAGGGAGGCTCGATCGTCGTCGGGGCCGCAGCCCATCTCGAGGGCGGCCCCCTCGACGCATAGAGCTGCCACGCCGAGGCTCGCCAGCCGGCGGGCGTCCGAGGTCCGACGGACCGTCCAGCCGGCGACCTCGAGGCCGGCATCCCGGGCCAACCGCATCGAGCGCTCGTCGATCGCCGCCCAAGGCACCGAGACACCCGAGCAGCCGAGAGCGAGCGCCTGACCCACGGTCGCGCGGTCGAGCGCATCCGAGTTGAGCCAGCGGGCCCAGCCTGGAGCGAGGCCGGCGAGTCGCCCGAGGAGCGCTTCGTCGAACGACGAGAGCGCCAGAGCCTCCGGGGGATCCCCGCGAACTGCACGGACGATCTCGACCGAGGCTGCGACCACGTCGTCCTTCAGCTCGACGTCCAGGAAGGCTGGAGCCGGCATGGCCGCCAGGGCCGCCTCCAGGGTCGGGACGCCGTGCGCGGCCAGCTCGGCGATCGTCATCCGGGCGGCGGTGGTCGCCACGCCCTGGACCCGACGGAGCGTCGCGTCGTGGAGCACGATCGGGGTGCCGTCGGCGGCGGTCCGGACGTCCAGCTCGACCCCGTCGCACGCTGGGACCGCCAGGGCCGCCCGGAAGGCGGCCAACGAGTTCTCCGGGACCGCGCGGTGATCGCCGCGGTGGGCCAGGAGGAGCGGCCGTGGCCGACCGCCGGGCGCCACTGCCCGCTCGATCGACGGCACGTCAGCCGACCCGGAGGATCGCCGCGACACCCAGGTGGTCCGATGGGTAGAGGGTGGGATCGTGGACGGCCGGACGGTCGAAGACCATGCGGGCGGACTCGACGGTCGCCGCGCCGCGGACCCAGATGTAGTCGAGGCAGCCGGGCAGGCCGGCGGTGTCCATGGCAGGGGCGACGAGTCCCGACGGCCAGGTCGCCTCCGGTTCGGCGCCATTGGCTTCCGCGTGAGCAGAACGGAAGCCGGCGCCCTGCATCCGCACATGCGTCGGCTCCCCCGGTCGGGCGTTGAAGTCGCCGACGACGACCTGCGCGTCCGATGGAGGTGCGGCGTCGAGCCAGGCGACCAGGCGCTCGGCCTGCTGATCGCGGACCGCGTCGTGCTCGGGCCCGACGAGGTGATGGAGGTGGACGACGGCCACGAGGAGCCCTGCGCCGCCGGGCGGCTCGACCCGGGCCCGGATGGCCGCGCGCTGGACATCCAGGTCGAGGCGCTCGTCGGCCATCGGCGCCAGCGGCGCCCGAACGAGCAGGCTGTTGCCGTACTCGGGCCGCCCGGCCCAGCCGCGGACGATCCGGTACTGCCCATCGCCGGCCGCCCCGACCAGCCGGTCCTGCTCCATCGGGTAGACGACCTCCTGGAGGCCGAGCAGGTCGGGCTGGAGCGCGGCCATGTCGGCGAGGATCAGGGGCAGCCGCTCCGCCCAGCGGTCGACGAAGTGGAGCAGGTTGAGCGTCGCGACGGTGACCCGGTCCACGATCATGCCCCCCTCCCGGGTGCCGCCGGCTCGTGCTGGTCGCCGCGGGCTTCGGGATCGGCAGCGACCGGCAGCACCACCGTGAACGTCGACCCGATACCCTCGCCCGACTCGAGCTCGATCCGCCCGCCGTGCGCCTCGACGATATGGCGAGCGATCGCCAGTCCCAGGCCGGTCCCGCCGCCCCGGACGCGCGCCCGGTCGACCTTGTAGAAGCGTTCGAAGACGCGCGCCTGGGCCGCCGATGGGATCCCGATCCCGCGATCCTCGACCGCGATCGAGACCTCGTCGTCACGCTCCGCGACGTGGACCACGACCTGGCCGCCGTCGGGGCTGAACTTGATCGCGTTGTGGACGAGGTTGACGAGCACCTGGGCAAGCCGGGCCTCGTCACCGCGGACGGCTCGGACGGCGTCCGGGGCATCGACGTCCAGGCGCACGCCCTGGCGGTCGGCGAACACCCGCAGGCGGTCGGTCGCGGCCACCGACAGCGCGACCGGGTCGACGATGTCGAGCAAGTGGATCGGGCCACCGGACTCGATCCGCGAGAGGTCGAGCATCTCGTTGACCATCTGGGCGAGGTTGCCCGTCTCCACCTCGATCTTGGCGACCCGGTCGCGGGTCCGCGGCTCGACACTGTCGCCGGCTGCGTCAAGGTCGCGCGCCAGCGTCTCGGCCAGGAGCCCGATGTTCGTGAGCGGCGTGCGAAGCTCGTGCGAGAGATTGTCGATGAACTCCGCTCGGATCCGCTGGAGCCTGCGGAGCTCGGAGACATCCTCGAGGACCAGCCAGACACCGCCGGCCGGCGACCGCCGGGAGCGGACCCGCAGCTCACGCACCCCTTCATCGCGAACGGTGAGATCCTCGGAGAGCGAACCGACCTTGGGCGCGGACCGGACGAGGTCCTCGACGCGTCGGTCGAGGAAGATCTCCATGACCGTCCGGCCGGTCAGGCCCCCCTGTCTTGGACCCACGAGCATCGTCGCCGTCAGGTTCGCCTCGTCGACCACCAGGTCATCCGTGACATGGATGACGCCGAACCCGCCTAGACCGGTGACGACCCGTCCCTCCGGCCCGAGCCTGGAGGTGTCGGCGTCCGCCGCGGGGATCTCCGGGTCACCACTGCCGGCAGGCATCGCGCCGGCGCTCGTCCGTTGGATCGGAGCGGAAGACCGCGTCGGCCGTTGGCTCGCTGCTCCGCTCGAACGGGCCCGTCGCGCACCGAGGAGGAAGCCGATCCCGAGCCCCGACACCAGCGCCACCGGGATGATGAAGACGACGAGTGGGTCCACGGGCCCATGGTCGCATGGGCCCGCCGGTCCCGGGTAGCGTCTGGTCCCGCGGGCCGCTCCCGGGACCGCGCTCAGGCGGTGGTGGCCGTCTCCGGAAAGCCGTCGCGGAGCATCGCCTCGACCTCGGCGATGGGGAGCTGGCCCCGTTCGCCGGTCCGGCGCTCGGTCACCTCGATCGAATCGGCGGCCAGCGACCGCGGACTCACGGTCAGGATCCAGGGCATGCCCAGGAGCTCGGCATCGGTGAACTTCACCCCGGGCGACTCGGGTCGGTCGTCCCAGAGGAGCTCCCGTCCGGCCTCGAAGGCAAGGTCGTGGAGTCGCTGGGCCACCTCGAGGACGCGCGGGTCCTTGTCGCTGCCGATCGAGACCAGGTGGGCCGCGTACGGCGCGATCTCGGCCGGCCAGGTGATGCCCTTCTCGTCGTGGTGGGCCTCGACGACGCAGGCCAGGTTGCGCCCGAGCCCGATGCCGTACGAACCCATGACGATGGGGTGGCGCTCGCCGTCCTCGCCGAGGTAGTAGGCCCCCAGCGCTTCGGAGAAGTCGGTGCCGAGCTTGAAGATGTTGCCGACCTCGATCCCACGGCGGAGCTTCACCGGCGCTTCGCAGCGAGGACACGGGTCGCCCTCCCGGGCGCTCGCGATGTCGGCGACGAGGTCGGGCTCGTAGTCACGCGGGACGTTGACGTTCCGGACGTGCCAGCCCACGCGGTTGGCGCCGGCTACCAGGTTCGGTGAGCGCGCGACCAGGTCGTCGACGACGACCGTCGCGTCGCGGGCGGCCATCGGCGATCCGTAGCCTGGCTCCATGCCGTGCTCGCGGATCTCCTCGACCTGGGCCGGCCGGAGCTTGCCGGCGGGCGTCCGGAGGGCGTTGGCCAGCTTGGTCTCCCCGACCTCGAAGTCGCCGCGGACGATGGCGACCACGAACCGACCATCGCCGGTCACGAAGAAGGTGGCCTTGGCGGTCCGGTCCTCGCCGACCCCCAGGAAGCGGGCGAGGTCGGCGATCGTATCGGTGCCGGGCGTCTCGACCTCCTCCATCGGCAGGGGTGCCTCGTCGGCGGGCTCGCGCTTGCCGACCACGGCGATCTGCTGGTTGTCGGCGTACCCGCAGGCGTCGCAGAGGACGAGGGTGTCCTCGCCGTACTCGTTGACGACCATGAACTCGTGGGCCCCGCTTCCGCCCATGACCCCGACGTCGGCCCCGACGGCGATGGCGTCGAGCCCGAGCCGCCGGAAGATCCGCTCGTAGGCCGCGTAGTGCTTGCGGTAGCTGACGTCCAGGCCGGCGTCATCGCGGTCGCAGCTGTACGAGTCCTTCATGACGAACTCGCGGACCCGGATGAGGCCGCCTCGCGAGCGAGGCTCGTCGCGGAACTTGGTCTGGAAGTGGTAGACGAGCAGGGGGAGCTGGCGGTAGGACTTGACGATGTCGCGGAGCAGCAGCGCGACGACCTCCTCGTGGGTGAACGCCAGGACGAGGTCGCGGTCGGCTCGATCCTTGAACCGGAGAAGCTCGGGTCCGATCTTCTGGTAGCGGCCGCTCTCGCGCCAGATCTCGGCCGGGTGGACGACCGGCATCTCCATCTCCTGGCAGCCGATGGCGTCGAGCTCCTCGCGGATGACCTGCTCGATCCGCCTGGTCGCCCGGAAGCCGAGCGGCAGGAGCGTGTAGATCCCGGCCCCCAGCTGGCGAACGTAGCCGGCCCGGACGAGGAGGCGGTGGGATGGCATCTCCGCGTCGGCGGGGTCGTCACGGAGGGAGGTGAAGAAGAGCTCGCTCACACGCATGGCCCGAAGCATAGCCGGAGCGCCACGAGCCGCGCGGGGACGGCCGCGAGCGAGGCCCCCGGGGGCCGCCGCCACTCGTTAACATCGGATGAACGCCCCACCGCGCCCGCCGCGAGGTCCCCTGCCCACTCGTGGAAGCTGTCACCCTGTCGCTGGTCATCGTCGTCGGGCTCGCGCTCGTCTTCGACTACATCAACGGCTTCCACGACACGGCCAACGCGATCGCCACCTCGGTCGCGACCCGGGCACTCCGCCCGCGCGTCGCCGTCGCCATGGCAGCCTCGTTCAACTTCATCGGGGCCTTCTTCGGCACGGCCGTGGCCAAGACGATCGGCAGCGGACTGGTCGACGACGCCACGACCACCCAGGCCGTCGTGGCGGCCGCCCTGATCGGCGCCATCGCCTGGAACCTGCTGACCTGGTGGTGGGGCCTGCCCAGTTCATCGAGCCACGCCCTCATCGGCGGCCTGATCGGCGCCACGGTCATCGCCGCCGGCACCGGAGCCCTCAAGATCGACGGCATCGTCAACAAGGTCCTCATCCCGATGGTCAGCTCGCCGATCATCGGGTTCAGCCTGGCGTTCGTCTTCATGCTGTCGCTGTACTGGATCTTCCGGAACCAGCTACGCAAGCCGATGGCCCGGATCTTCCGGCGGCTGCAGGTCCTGTCGGCGGGCTACATGGCGTTCTCCCACGGGACGAACGACGCCCAGAAGACGATGGGCATCATCACCCTCTCGCTGGTCGCCGCCGGGGGCATCGAGAACGGCTGGGTGACCCTCGACGCGAACGGACAGGCCAACATCCCGACCTGGGTCATCATCGCAGCGGCCAGCGCCATCTCCCTGGGGACCGCCGTCGGCGGCTGGCGGATCATGCGGACCATGGGCCACCGCGTGGTCGAGCTGGAGCCGGTCCACGGCTTTGCCGCCGAGACGACGGCCGCCACCGTCCTGCTCGGCACCGCTCAGCTCGGGATGCCCGTTTCGACGACCCACGTGATCTCGAGCTCGATCATGGGCGTGGGATCGAGCAAGGGGCCGCGCGGCGTCCGCTGGGGCGTGGCCCGGAGCATCCTCATCGCCTGGATCGTGACCATCCCCGCGACCGCCACGACCGCCGCGGTGGCGTGGCTGATCATCCACAACCTCTTCGTCGCTTAGCCACCGCGCTGCTCAGGAGTCACCGATGACCTTCCGCCTGCTACCCAAGGACCAGCGCTTCTTCGAGCTCTTCATCAAGGACGGCGAGAACCTCCTGGCGGCGGCCCGCGAGCTCCAGGACCTTGTGACCGACTACCGCGACATCGAGGAGCGGGTCGCCCGGATCCGGGTCCTCGAGCACCGCGGTGACGAGATCGACGAGGAGGTCAACCGCAAGCTCGACGCCGCCTTCATCACGCCATTCGACCGGGAGGACATCCACGAGCTCGTCGTCCGGATGGACGACGTCGTCGACGGGATCCAGGAGATCGCAGAGACGTTCCTCATCTACGGCATCGCCCGCCCGACCGAGGAGTCGATCCGCCTGACCGGGATCCTGACGGCCCAGGCCGTCCAGATCGTCGAGTGCCTTGGCAAGCTCGAGAAGCTCAAGGGCCTGGAGCCGCACGTCGCCCAGATCCATGAGCTCGAGAACGAGGCCGACGGCCTCTCGCGAGCCGCCGTCGCCCGGTTGTTCCACGAGGCTGGCGACCCGCTCGAGGTCATCAAGTGGCGGGACGTCTACATCGCCCTCGAGGAAGCGATCGACGCCGCCGAGGACACCGGCGAGGTCATGGAGCGGATGGTCCACAAGGGGACCTGAGCAGGCTCACCGCGGTCTTCGGTCGACCGCCGCCCTCGATCAGCCAACGGACTCAGCCGACCGGCGCGGGCTCCGAGGCCGGCTCGACGGGCGTCGGCCGCCGGAAGACGTAGCCGACCCCACGGACCGTGTGGACGAAGACCGGCGTCGACGGGTCGTCCTCGATCTCACTTCGCAGCCAGTGCACGTGGACGTCGACCGTGCGCGTCTCGCCAGCGTACTCGTAGCCCCACACCCGCTCCAGGAGCTGGTCCCGGGTGAAGACCTGGCCGGGGTGTCGGACGAGGAAGGACAGGAGCTCGAAGGCCTTCGGCTTGATCGGCACGGGTCGGCCGTCGCGAAGCAAGCGGTGCCCGGCCAGGTCCACCTGCACGGAGCCGAGGTCGACGATCCTGGCCCCCTCGCCCGCGGCCACCTGCTCCGCCCGCCGGAAGAGGGCCCGGATGCGGGCCGAGAGCTCGCGGAGGCTGAACGGCTTGGTGACGTAGTCGTCGGCCCCGAGCTCCAGGCCGACGACCTTGTCGAGCTCGGAATCCTTGGCCGTCAGCATGACGATCGGGATGCCGGATTCGGCCCGGATGATCCGGCAGACCTCGATGCCGGACAGCTCCGGCAGCATCAGGTCGAGCAGGATCAAGTCGGGGGCATCGGCCCGGAAGCGGGTCAGCGCCTCGCGCCCGTCGGCCGCGGTGAGCGTCCGGTAGCCGTCGGCCTCGAGGGCCTCGGCGAGGGTCTCGCGAAGGGTCGGCTCGTCTTCGACGACGAGGATCGTGCGTGCCATCGATGGGAGTCTCCACCGGGCATGTTAACGCGGCATTGGCTGCCGCCCGCGGATCAGCGCTCGAGGGCGTACCACTCCACGAACGAGCGACAGCGACCGGCGACGTCGAACTCCAACAGGAACACGTTGTGGTAGCGCCGGGCGACCGGCCCGCCCGGTCCCGTGAAGTACTCGCTGGTGCCGACCGCCACGGCCCGGTCCCCGTCGACGAGCCAGGGGACGTAGCTCGCGGCATAGGTGCCGGCCTGGTCGCGCTCGGACGCGTCGCCGTCCGGCGCCAGCCAGGATCCCACGATGGCGTCGCGGCCGCGGATCGGCAGGCCCCACGGGGCAAAGCGGTACTCGGCGTCGTCGGAGAAGAGCTCGCCGATCGCGTCCGGATCGTAGGTCTGCCATGCCCGGATGTAGCGTTCGAGCCAGTCCCTGACGTCGTCCGTCGTCATCGCCGGTTCCCTCCGTCGCTCGGTGCTGAGGATGCCACGCTCGGCGGTGCGGTTCCGGGCCGGTCCGCAGCGACCCAGCTTCGGCTCAGCCGTCGGCGGCGTCGGCGGGCCCCGCGGCCAGGGCGGCGATCGCGGCGTCGAGTCGCTCGAGGGTCCGCTCCCGCCCCAGTGCCACGAGCGTGTCGAAGAGTGGAGGCGCCGCCGTCCGGCCCGTCGTCGTCACGCGAATGGCCATGAACAGGTCACCGGCCTTCCAGCCCCGGGCCTCGGCCAGGGCCCGGATCGGCGGCTCCAGCTCGTCGGCCTCGAAGGCGACCGCCCCGAGCCCCTCCACGGTGGCCCTGACCGCGACGAGGGCATCGAGGGCCGTCGCGACGTCCCAGCGCTTCGGTACCAGGAGCGCTGGGTCCACCTCGACCTCGTCGACGAAGAGGAAGCCCACCAGGTCGCCGACGGCACCGAGCGTCGGCAGGCGCTCCTGGATGACCGGCAGCAGCGCCCGGATCTCGTCGTCGGCCGGGAGGCGGTCGATCCGCCCGTCCGTCAGATCGGCCTCCAGGAACGGTCGCAGCCGATCCACGAGGTCCTCGGCATCGAGCCGACGGATCCACTGGCCGTTGACCCAGTCGAGGCGCTCACGGTCGAACACCGCTCCGCCCTTCTGGACCCGCCCGAGCTCGAAGCGCTCGACGATCTCGGGCAGCGACATGATCTCCTCCTCGGTGCCCGGCGACCAGCCGAGCAGGGCGAGGAAGTTGACGAAGGCCTCCGGCACGAAGCCCTGCGCCCGGTAATCGGAGACCGCGGTCTGGCTCTTGCGCTTGCTCATCTTCGAGCGATCGGGGTTCAGGATCAGCGGCAGGTGGGCGAAGGCCGGGACCGCCTCGCCGAGCGCCCGGAACAGCAGGATGTGCTTCGGCGTGTTCGAGAGGTGGTCCTCGCCCCGGATGACGTGGCTGATCCGCATCGCCGCGTCGTCCACGACGACGGTGAAGTGGTAGAGCGGCGTCCCGTCGGCCCGAACGATGACGAAGTCGCCACCGAGGTTGGCGGTGTCGATCTCGACCCGGCCCCGGACCAGGTCGTCGAAGACCACCGTCCCCTCCCCCACCCGGAAGCGGATCGTCGGCCGCCGGCCGGCGGCCTCCCGGGCGGCCCGCTCGGCAGGGGTCAGCGCGGCGCAGCGGCCGAGGTAGCGGGGAGCCTCGCGGGCCGCCTCGGCCGCCTTCCGATCCGCTTCCAGCTCACCGGGCGAGCAGTAGCACGGATAGGCCCGGTCCTCGGCGAGGAGGCGGTCGGCGGCCGCCCGGTAGCGGTCCAGCCGCTGCATCTGGCGGTAGGGACCGAAGGGCCCGCGATCGGGACCACCGGCCACGTCCGGGCCCTCGTCCCAGGTCAGGCCGAGCCAGTGCAGCCCGTCGAGGATGTCCTTCTCGTAGGCGATCGACGAGCGGGCGACGTCGGTGTCCTCGAGACGGAGGACGAACGTGCCGCCGACGTGCTGGGCGAAGAGGTAGTTGAAGAGCGCGGTCCGGGCCGTGCCGACATGGAGGGGACCGGTCGGGCTGGGGGCGATGCGGACCCGGATCTCGGGGGCGGATCCGCGGCGGGGCTGGTCGTCGGTCATGGCCGGAGGGTACACGGCCCGCCGGGGGGCTTCCGATGCGGGCCGCCGGATGGGAGCGCCGGTCCCTCGGACCTCTCGAGCGGGTCAGGCGCGGTCGAGCGTGCGGCCCTCGCGCTCGGGAACCCGGTGGAACAGGGCCGGGTCGGCCTCGCCGGGCAGGACCCGGATCAGCGATGCCGGCCGGAGGCCCAGGGTGGCCCGACCGATGGGCCCGTCGAGGGTCAGCGAGTCGAGCGACTCGGAACGGGCCAGGACGGTGATGTGAGCCCCCGGCGTCAGCCCGCGGGCTTCGAGATAGGACAGCAGGCCGGCATCCTCCTCGGCCTCTTCGGTGATCCGGTAGACGGTCGCCCGGTTGCCGGCCTCGACCTGGCTCAGGGGGATCCCGGTCGGGCGGCGGCGGGCGGTCTCGAGGTCGATCGGGTTGCCGTGCGGGCAGGTCTCGGGGTGCCCGAGCAGCGCGTCCAGCTGCGCCTCCACGCGCGGCGACAGCGCCCCCTGGAGCCGGGCTGCCTCCTCGTCGGACTCGGCCCAGCCCAGGCCGACGACCGACGTCAGGAGCCATTCGAGGAGGGCATGCCGCCGAAAGATCCCGTCGGCGGCGGTCCGTCCAGCGGTCGTGAGATGGAGCTCGCGGGACGGCGACGACTCGACGAGCCCATCGGCCCCGAGTCGCCGGAACATCTCGGAGGCCGCCTGGGTGCTGACGCCGAGGCGGCGGCCGACCTGGGCCGCGCTGACCCGGTCGCCCTCGCCGGTCATCACGCGCAGGGCGAGCAGGTACTCCTGGGCCGCCGAGGAGAGATCGCCCGGGCCGTGTCGACGCTGCATGGGCCCATCGTAGCGGGCGCCGCCGGTCCCGCGGGAGATCGACGTCCCTAGCGCGGGCCGGCGATCCGGATCGCGGCGCCGGTCGCGAGCCCCACGGCGAACGGCGCGAGCAGCGCCGGCAGGAGCAGGTCGTCGGCAGCGGCCACCGCCGCCCAGCAGGACGAGCGCGGAGACGACGGCCGTCAGCAAGCCGGCGAGCAGGCCGGCCGAGGCCGCGGTATCGCGTCGGGCCGCTCCCGTCGTCCGGGATGCGGAGGTCGGCGTCGTTGGCCAGGGCCCTGGGGCCGGGCCTGCCGCCGGGCCGGCCGTCGGGCCGGGAGCCCGCCCCGACCCGGAGATCGGCGGGGTAGCGCCGGGACCCGGGGGGCTCCCCGTCGCTCGGCGAGCCCGGGCCTGGTACTCGGGGCCGTGCTTCCGCGGGTCCGCGTACTCCTTCGGGTTGATCGTCCAGTAGGTGCCGCTCGAGGCGCCGTACCAGCCCGCGCCCTCCCAGCTCGGCTCGAACGGCTCCTGGCCAGCCTCGTCGTAGCTCGTCGAGTTGAGGGTCGCCCGGCGGCGGCTCCCGGATCGCCGGCGGCTGCTCGGTCCACCGTCCGTCCGGCTGCCGGGACCTCCGCCCGCGCTGGCACGACCGCCCGGCGTGGCCCCGTCCTGCGAGGCCGTCGGGCCATCGCCCGGGGACCCGGTCGGTCGCCCGGTCGACCACCAGCTGCCACCCGACCAGCCCGTCGACGACCAGCCGGCTCGGCCACCGGACCGGGTGCGGTATCCCTGCCGGGATGCCCTGGCTCGCGTCGGGTCGGCGTCCCATGGCGCCTGCTGGCGAGCAACACGACCGGCGGGGCCCGGCCGCCCACCGACGATCTGCTCGTACGCGGCCTGGATCGCCAGGAAGCGACGGACCTCGATCTCGCCGGCGGAGTCGGGATGGTAGCGCTTGGCCAGCCGGCGATAGGCACGCTTGACCTCGTCGACCGGGGCGCCCGGCACGAGCCCGAGCGTGCGATACGGATCGGCGCTGAAGGTCATGGTGGCGCGGTCACCCCCGAAGGGTCCGGGTCAGCCGACGAGCTCGCCGACCGGCACCAGCTCGAAGTCGACGACCGACTCCGCGCTGACGCGCCCATGCGGGTCGCGCTCGGTCGGCCGATGGTAGCGAGCGAGCTCCCGAAGCGGCCGTCCGTCGACCACCCCCACCTGGCGGAGCGCCTCGACGGTGGCGGCCCAGGTGGCCCGCTCGTACCCCCCACCATCTTCGATCTTGATGGCGAGGCCGGATGGTCCCTTACGACGGCCGACGTCGGCGCGCGGCCCGGGCAGGATGGCGACGCCCCGGAGTGCCTCCATGCCGCCCTTGCTGACCAGGCGCCCGGGCAGCGCCTTCATGAGCGAGGTGTCGAGACGGTCGCGCGTCCCGCCGATCATCTCGGGATGGGCGAGCATCGCGTCACGGACGATCGTCAGGGCCGGCGCGACGGCCCGCCTGGGGTCGGTGGCCGGGAGGGCCGCGGGCTCGGCAAGGACAGCGTAGGCCCGGGCGACCTCCCGCAGCGCGACCGCGTAGGTCGGCACGCCGCAGCCATCGATCGCCATCGGGATCCGGTCCGGCTCCCGGCCGAAGACGCGGGCGACCGCGGATCGATAGGCCACCTGGGCCGGATGGTCCGGCAGCCAGTAGCCGTCGGGATCCCAGCCGTGGAGCTTCGAGAGCAGGATGAAGACGCTGTGCTGGCCGGAGCACATGTGGCGGACCGGGCCCGGTCGCTCGCCGTCGCGGGCGAGGCGGGACGCGGTGAGGTCGTCGAGGGGCATCCCTTCCGCCCCGCAGGCGAGGATCGACTGACTGACCCGGGCCCGGCGGTACATGCCCTGGAGCGTCCGGACGTGCAGGTCCTCACCGCTGTGGGACGAGGCCATGAGCGCGAGCTCGGCCGCGGTCAGGTCGAAGGCTTCGATCCCACCCGTCTCGACGAGGCTCACCAGCCCGAACGGCTTGACGGTGGAGCGTAGGGTGACGACCCGATCGGGCTCGCCCACGGCCATGAGCTCGCGGCCATCGGCGTCGACCTCCACGACATCGCCACGGTGGACGCTCTCGACGATGCCGTCCCGAGCCACCCTCACCAGGACGGGAGCGACGCTCCCGCGGGTCGACCGCGAACGCGACGTGGCGGACCGCCGTTTGGCAGAGCCGCGGGGCTTCGGGGCTGGGGACGCGGCGGCGTCGGGCACGGATGCGGCCTCCGGGTCGGGACGATGCCCCGAGGATAGCGCGGGTCCGGGTATGCGACCGGGCGGGCGGATCACCGTTCGTGGGCACCCGACCGGCGAGCCGCCTCGGCCCGGTCGCTGGCGCGACGCTAGGTCGCGGCGGGACCCGCGTCAATGCCTCCGGCCGTGGGAGCGAGCGGGACCACCCTGATGCCGGTGCGCCCGGGCACCGCTCCGGTCGCGGCGGCCGGTGCTAGCATCGGGCGCGGTCCCCTTCGCCCCGGCCCTGTCCGCCCCGGAGATGCCACCGTGACCGAACTCGACCTTCCGAAGACCCTCCACGTCTCGAGCCACCCGGCCGTCCAGCACAAGCTCGCGATCCTGCGCGACGAGGACGTCGAGCCGAAGAAGTTCCGCGAGGTCGTCCGCGAGCTGTCGTGGCTCCTGGGCTACGAGGCACTGGCCGACACCCGCGTCCGTCGGATCACCGTCCGCACGCCGCTCGAGACGACCGAGGCCCACGAGCTGGCCGACCGGATCGGCCTGGTCCCGATCCTGCGGGCCGGTCTCGGCATGGTCGACGCCATGCTGGAGCTGATGCCGACGGCCCAGGTCTGGCATCTCGGCCTCTTCCGCGACGAGCGGACCCTGCGGCCGGTCGAGTACTACAACAAGCTGCCCGATTCCGCGAGCGTCGACGTCTGCCTCATCCTCGACCCGATGCTGGCGACCGGCGGCTCCGCCACCGCCGCCATCGAGGTCCTCAAGCGCTGGGGCGCGGTCAGGATCAAGCTGGTCAACCTCATCGCCGCCCCCGAGGGCGTCCGGGCCGTCCACGAGGCGCACCCGGACGTCGAGATCTACAGCGCCGCTCTCGACCGGGAGCTCAACGACAAGGGCTACATCATGCCCGGCCTCGGTGACGCGGGCGACCGCCAGTTCGGGACCGGCCACTCGAGCTAGGCCCCATGCTCGGTCGCCCATCGCGGTGAGACGTCGTCCGGGTCTTGGATCGCGCGTTCACGCCACTTCCGTCGACGGCGTGGCACCGACCGACCCGGGCACGGAGCCCGAGGCGGCCAGCGGTGCCACGGGGGTCTGCCCCGGCTAGTCCGTATCGATCACGAGCTCCGACGGGGCCTCGGCCGGCGGCGTCGACAGGTCGACCCCGTGGACCGACTGCACATGCTCCAGGAACCATGTGCTGAATTCGTCACGGGAGCCCATCATCTGCCCGAACGATCGCAATGGATCTTCCCCCTCGAGGGTGACGATGACGAGATCACCCATCGGGGTCGACTGGAGGAAGGTCCGCTCGCGGACTCCGGCCCGCTTCCTCGACTCGACGAATTCCGCCCGGCGTGGCCCGTTGATCTCCTCCATCCAGGCCCGCCACTCGTCGGTCTTCCCGGGTAGGATCGGGAACGTCGCTGCCATCAACGCCATGGGACGCCTCCTTGGTAGGGCCCGCCCTCAACGCATGGGTCGCACGGGTGCTGGGCCTTCCCCGATTCTGACAGCCGACCGCAAGCAGACCGCACTCGCAGTGGATGGACCCCGGGCCGACACCGCTCGTTCGGCGCCCCGGCAAGGGACGGGACCGGTCAAGCCAGCCGCCTTCATCACCGGCGCGCTGGCACCGGTGAGGCGCGAGCCCCCACGCCCCTCGGGGGGCTACGCCCCGGGATCCGGAGGCCCCTGACCCATGGACCTGGAGCGCGTGGCGCCAGAGCTGCGGGAGCGCCTCCGGTTCGCCAGCGTGGGCCCTATCGACAAGCCCTGGCGACGCGGCCTCGCTCGTGCTGTCCTGCGGTTGATGCGGTCACCGAAGGTGGAAGGTGTCACGCTCGAGCTGAGCGCCGGGTCCGGTCTCGGCGCCCGGGTCTACCGTCCGCAGGGCATGGCCGCGTCCGGGACCGTCCTCTGGATCCACGGCGGCGGCCTGGTGATCGGGCGGGCGGCCCAGAACGATCGGCTGTGCGGCGAGCTGGCCCGCGAGGCCGCGGTCACGGTCGTGTCCGTCGAGTACCGCAAGGCGCCAGAGCATCCCTTCCCGGCCGCCCTCGACGACTGCCACGCGGGCTGGTCGTGGATCCAGCGCGAGGCTGTGCAGCTGGGCCTCGACCCGGGTCGGGTCGTCGTCGCCGGCGAGAGCGCCGGCGCGGGTCTCGCGGCGGCGCTGGTCCAGCGGCTCCACGATGAAGGTGGCACCCAGCCGCTCGGCCAGCTCCTGTTCTGCCCGATGCTCGACGATCGCACTGCCGCTCGCCGGGAGCTCGACGAGATCGACCACCCCGTCTGGGACAACCGGCTGAACCGCTTCGGCTGGCGGTCGTACCTGGGCGTCGAGCCCGGGGCCGCGTCCGTGCCGCCCTACGCGGTCCCAGCCAGGCGACCCGACCTGGCGGGACTCCCTCCCGCCTGGATCGGCGTTGGCGAGCTCGAGCTGTTCCACGAGGAGGACGTCGTCTACGCCGAACGCATGCGCGCGGCTGGCGTACCGGTCGACCTGGACGTCGTGCCCGGCGCCGTCCACGGCTTCGAGGTCTGGGCCCCCGACAGCGCTCTCGCCAGGGCCCATGTCGGTCGGGCCCACCGGTGGCTCCGTCGGCTCCTCGGCGAGACCGGGGACGCCTAGCTTCCCGCTTCCACGACCGGCCACGATGCAGCGCCGGCCCGGGCCGGCGGTCAGTCCACCGGACCGGCGTCCGCCGTCGGCTGCTCGCTGGCGTGGGCGATGTACGGGAACTGGCGCCAGAGCCCCAGCACCAGCGCCGCCGACCCTACGAACCCGAACCAGAACGGGGCGGTGATGCCGAGCTCGCGGGCCAGCAGGCCGCCGATGGGCGTGCCGATGACGATGCCCAGGACGACGCCGATCGTGTAGATCCCGGTCACCCGGCCCAGCAGCGGGTCGGGGACGGCCCGCTGGCGGACGACGGTCGAGGTCGTCCCCCAGATGAAGGCGTGGGCCCCGAAGACCACGAACGTCGCCAGCGCCACGACCGGTGAGGTCGTGAGGGCCAGTACCAGGTGGGTCGCCGTCTCGATGAGCAGGCCGACCCGCATGATGTCGCCGAGCGAGAACCGCCGCTCCAGCCGGCCGTAGGCGCTCGTGCCGACGAGCCCCCCGACGGCCATCGCCGTCGTCAGCAGCCCGAACCCTACCGCCCCCATCCCCAGTCGCTCATCGGCATACAGGACGAGGATGGACCAGGCCGCCCCGAAGGTCACGTTGAAGGCGAAGATCGTGAGAGCGAGCGTTCGCATCGGGGGGTTGCCGACCAGCCAGCGCATCCCCTCCAAGAGGTCGGCCCGGATGCTCGATCGTGGGCCGGCCGGCTCGGCTGGGCTCGACAGGACGATCCGGCTCACGAGCAGCGCGCCAAGCGCGAAGCAGACCGCCTCGGCCGCGAACGGGATCGCCGTCCCGACGACGAACAGGAATGCGCCGATCGGCGGGGCGAAGAGCTGGTTGGAGAGCAGGAACGCGCCGATCAGGCGGGCGTTGGCGATGCCGAGATCCTCGCGACGGACGAGCCGTGGCAGCAGGCTGCCGCTGCCGACGTCGGCGAACGTCTCGGCGGTGCCGAGGACGAAGAGGGCGGCCAGGATGAGCGGGACGGTCACCGCACCGCCGGCGATCGTCGCCGCGAGTGCCCCCAGCACCACGGCCCGTCCGAGGTTTACGACCACCAGGATCCGCCGCCGGTCGTAGCGGTCGGCGGCCGTCCCGGCGACCAGCCCGAACACGAGGGTCGGCAGCATCTGAGCGAGGAACGCCATCGAGACGACGAGCGGGTCGCGGGTCAGCGAGGCGACGAGGAGCGGTCCGGCGGCCAGGGCGAAGCCGTCGCCGACGTTGGTCAGGATCGACGAGGCCAGCAGCCAGCGGAAGCTCCGGCCGAGCCGCTGCGGCACGACGGCTTCGAGGGCCGCCTCGAGGGGCACGACGATCGCGGACCGCGGAGGCTCGGATCCCATACCGGACGACTCTAGGGGGTCGATCATCGCCCCTGCTGGCCCGCCCGACGGCGACCCCGACCCGGGCTCGGGGAAGCCCGGTGGCGGCCATCTCGCGGGCGAGGGTGACCCGTGCCACAATGCCGTGCGCTGCGCCGACGGGCCCGGCGATCACGCGGTGACCCTCGAGACCGCAGCATGGCGGCCGGGGACCGCACTCGGGAGGCGAGCATGAGCGCGATGCAGGGACCGGGTCCGGGCCCGGAAGTCGCGATCCGGACGGTCGTCCGGGGTCGGTCCGCGGCGGCCCGCCGGGCGGCTCTCTCGGTCGATGAGCGACGGGCTCTCGGCCAACGACAACGCGACCGGGTGCCACGCAGGAGCCACGGCGACTGGACCCCACCGCCCGAGCGAGCCGACCCGGTCGCCGTCCTCCAGGCGCAGGACGAGGCCCGGGTCCCCGAGCTGGTCCCCATCCGGCACGGACGGATGGCGGTCTCACCGTTCGCCTTCTACCGGGGCTCGGCCGCGGTCATGGCCGGGGACCTCGCGTCATCGCCGAAGTCCGGGTTCGACGTCCAGGCCAGCGGCGATGCTCACCTGCTCAACTTCGGGGTCTTCGGGACGCAGGAGCGCAATCTCGTCTTCGGGATGAACGACTTCGACGAGACGCTGCCGGGGCCGTGGGAGTGGGACGTGAAGCGCCTGGCTGCCAGCTTCGTGCTCGCCGGCCGCGAGGGAGGCGCCAGCGACTCGAAGTCGCGGGAGGCCGCCGAGACGGCGGTCCGGAGCTACCGCGAGCGGATGGCCGGGTACGCCGAGCTCGGAGCCCTCGGGACCTGGTACTCCAACCTCGACACGACCGCCCTGCTGAAGGTCCTCTCGCCCTCGACCCGCGAGCGGGCGGAGGAGATCATCGCCAAGGCCAGGACGCGGACGAACCTGCAGGTCCTCGAGAAGACGACCGAGCTGATCGACGGCGACTTCCGGATCGTCACCAGCCCGCCCCTCGTGGTGCGCTCGAACGAGCAGATCGACGGCCAGCCGGTCGAGGTCATCCTCCAGCGCTGGCTCGACGGGTACCGGAGCTCGCTGGTCAACGACCGCCGCCGGCTGCTCGACCGCTACCGGGTGGTCGACGCGGTCCGCAAGGTGGTCGGGGTCGGGAGCGTCGGGACGCGCTGCTTCGTGGTGCTGCTCCGCGGCGACACGGACCGGGACGTCCTCTTCCTCCAGGTCAAGGAGGCGACGACCTCCGTGCTCCAGCCGCACGTGGCGCCCAGCCGGCACGACTACCACGGCCGACGGGTCGTCGAGGGCCAGCGGCTCATCCAGCCCGCGCCGGACATCTTCCTCGGCTGGGGCCGGATGACGAATCGCGAAGGCCACTGGTTCGACTACTACGTCCGCCAGCTCCGCGACATGAAGGGCTCGGTGACGATCGAGCCGGGCAACGTCCGGCCGGCCGCCATGATCGAGTACGCGGCCCTGTGCGGCTGGGCCCTCGCCCTGGCCCACGCCCGCTCCGGGGACGCCGCGGCCATCTCCGGCTACCTGGGGTCTGCCGACACCTTCGACCGGGCCGTCACTCGCTTCGCCGTCGCCTATGCCGACCAGACCGAGCGCGACCACGCCGCCCTGGTCGAGGCGATCAAGACGGGCAGGATCGTCGCCGAACCCGACCAGTAGCCGGACAGGCGTCGAAGTGGCCCTCTCGGCCACGCCAGGCTGCCGTACCGTGTCGGAATCCACCGTCACCAAGAGGTCGAGACCGATGACTCGCTGGGGTTCGCTCGCCGCGCTCGCTGCCGCCCAGTTCCTCATGGTGCTGGACCAGGCCGTCATGAACGTCTCGATCAGCCAGCTGGTCGAGGACTTCGACACGACGGTCACGACGATCCAGTCGGTCATCACCCTCTACGCGCTGGTCATGGCCATGTTCATGCTGACCGGCGGCAAGATCGGCGACATCATCGGGCGGCGGCGGGCGTTCGTCGTCGGCCTTGTCATCTACGGCAGCGGGTCGGCACTCACGGCGATCGCCCCAACGGTCGGGATCCTGACGCTCGGCTGGTCGGTCCTCGAGGGGATCGGCGCTGCGCTGGTGCTCCCCGCGCTGGCAGCCCTGATCGCCGGCAACTTCCAGGGACGCGAACGGGTGACCGCCTACGCGATCATCGGTGGGGTGGCGGGCGCCGGCATCGCCGTCGGACCGATCGTCGGCGGCTGGGCGACGACCGTGCTCACCTGGCGCATCGTCTTCGCCGGCGAGGTCGTCATCGTGCTCGCCATCCTCGCCATGAGCAGGCTGGTCGCGGATGCGCCGCGAGAGGGGCGTGCCCCGAGCCTGGACGTGATCGGGGCAGCGCTGTCCGCGCTGGCCCTCGGAGCCATCGTCTATGGCGTCCTCCAGGCGAGCACCTGGGGCTGGATCACTCCGAAGGACTCCCCGGTGGAGCCGCTGGGCTTCTCGCTGACCGTCTTCGTCGTGACCGCAGGGTTCGTGCTCGGTTGGCTCTTCGTCCGTTGGGAGCGCCACCGCGAGGCGACCGGCCAGGACCCGCTCGTCCATCTGGACCTGCTTCGCATCCCGCCGCTCAGGTCGGGGCTCGTCAACCTGCTGAGCCAGAACCTCATCCTGATGGGCGTCTTCTTCACCGTTCCGCTGTACCTGCAGCTGGTGCTGGGCCTCGATGCGCTCGAGACCGGGATCAAGATGCTGCCGGTCTCGGTGACGATGTTCATCGCCTCGGCGCTCGGGTCCCGGCTGAGCCTTCGCTACTCGGTCCGCACCATCGTCCGGGCCGGCCTGGCCGTCATCACGGTGGCCGTCCTCGTCCTCCTTGCGGTGATCGATCCCGAGCTGCGAAGTCTTGGGTTCGCGGCCGCCATGGCCCTCCTGGGGGTCGGGATGGGGCTCATCGCCTCCCAGCTGGGCAACGTCGTGCAGTCGTCGGTGGACGCCTCCGGCCGGAGCGAGGCCGGCGGCCTCCAGTACACCGGCCAGCAACTGGGCTCGTCGCTCGGCGTCGCCCTGATCGGTGCGATCGTCCTGAGCGGCCTGGCCTCCAACTTCCTGGGCAACGTCCAGAACGACGAACGGATCAGTGCCGAGGTCGCCAGCCAGGTCGCGATCGCGGTCGACGGGAGCACGGACTTCGTCTCGACCAGCCAGGTCGAGGAGGCCGCGACGGCGGCGGGCCTGGACCAGCCGACCGTCGACGCCCTCGTCGAGGACTACGCCGAGGCGCAGCTCCTGGCCCTCAAGACCGGGCTCCTGGCGTCGGCGCTCATCGCCATCGCGACGCTGCTGTTCACCCGCGCGCTGCCGAGTCGACGGCCGGGCGAGGAGGATCAGGCGAAGCCGGACGTCGCCACAGGAGCGACCGGATCGATCTCCTGACGTTGCCCAGGGAGGGCCCCTGGCAGCCGGTGAGCCAGGGCCAGGAGCCAGAAGCAGACAGCGGGAGGCGACGCGCAGCTCGGATGCGAGTCGCCGGGGCACAGCGCGCGGGCTGAGCCAACGGCGAGGATCGGCGCTCGTCGTCCCCTCCTGGTTCGACCACCGCCAGGGCGAGATCCAGCGCGGCGACCACCCGCACCGACGGTCCTGTGCCGACGCGCCAAAGGGCCCTTGCCGGCGGCGCGCGAGCCGTCGTCTCATGAGGGGCGAAGGCTGGCTCCGCGGCCGATCCTCCCCGGCGCAGAGCTTCGCTGTCCGGCTCCGAGGCCGGGGCGATCAGCCGAGGGAGTCCTGGCGTCCCGGGGAGCACCTCGATGACTGCCGGCAGCACCACCACCCACCTGAGATCGAGCCGCGAGATTCGGACGGCGGTGGGCCTCACCGTGGTCGCCATGGCGGCGATCCTCGGCCTCCTCGTCGCCGGTCAGGCGGGCCTACTGCCCCGATCGCCGGCGTGGTCCGGCAGCCCGGCCGACCAATACCTGTCGCAGCAGACCGTCGGAGAGCGCCTCGCCGCGCCGTAGGACCGCCTCACCGAGCCCGACTCAGCGCACCGTCACTCACCACCGGGCGTCAGCTCGACGGAACCCTTGCTGAAATCGGCGCCGACGACATCGCCCGTGATCGCATCGAGGGCGCGCTCGGCGAGGTCGGTCCGATACGCGTCGGCCGCCGGGGCAGCAGTGAGCAGGCCGGCATCGAGCATGACCGTGACCGTCTGGTCGAAGAGGACCGCGTCCATGAGGCCGACGCCATCCGGCGAAGGCCAGATCAGCGGGTTGACCTCGTTCATCTGCCAGGCCTGGTGGCTCCTCCCGGTCGCGCCGCCGGCCTGGAGCACGTAGTCGACGCAGACCGACACGTTCTCGCGGCAGAACATCCAACCGCGGAAGGCACCGGTCAGGAACCGGACGGCCAGGTCCTCGCCGTCACCCTCGGCAAGCCAGGCAGCGCGGGCGAAGATGCCGTCCTGGAGCATCGCCGTGCCCTCGCTGTTGTAGTCGATGACGTTGAGGTCCTCCGGTCGGTAGAGCTCGCCGGTGGCCGGATCGATCGTCTCGAGCACCAGGGCGTACTCGTTGTAGATCATCGCCTGGGCGACGTCGATCTCGCCGCCGAGGAAGGCGTCCATGTCGGTCTCCTGGAGGATCCTCTCGTAGTCGACGTCTGCCTCGAGGCCATACTGCCGGGCGGCAGCCGTGACCTCGTGCTCGTTGCCCGCACCCCAGAGGCCGACCTTGCGGCCCTCGAAATCCTCCGGGGAGGTGATGCCGCTGTCGGACCAGGCGACCGACAGCGTGCCGGAACGCTGGAAGACCTGGGCGATGTTCACCAGGTCGGAGCCGCCCTCCCGCGCCTCGAGGACGCGTGGCAGCCACGAGACCGTGAATTCGGGGCCGTCCGGTCTCGAGCCAAGCTCCTGGGGAGCCACGTCAGGACCACCCGGGACGATCACCACGTCGAGCCCCTCCGCGGCCCAGTAGCCCTGCTTCAGGGCGGCGTAGTAGCCGGCGAACTGGGCCTGGGGCTGCCACTGGAGGAGGACGCGGACCGGCGTCAGCGGGCCCCCTGTCGCGGCATTCGAGCAGGCCGTGGCCGCCATGGCGATCGCCATGCCCATCGCCAGCACTCGGCGTGGAGCCATCATCGGGTCTTCCTGGGGCTATCCCACGCCACCGGCGCCGGGGCACCCTCGACGCCAGCCCCTGCGCCGTCGCCACGGAGCGCCGCGCGAACGGCCGTGACCAGGTCGAAGTAGTCCGGGATCGCCCTGGTGGCCTCGTTGCGGGGACGCGGCAGATCGATGTCGATCACGCGGGCGATGCGACCCGGTCGGGGGGTCATCACGGCGACCCGGGTCGACAGGAACACCGCCTCGGGAACCGAGTGGGTCACGAAGACGATGGTCGTCCCGGTCCGCTCCCAGATGCGGAGGAGCTCCTGGTTCAGCCGCTCTCGGCTCATCTCGTCGAGGGCGCCGAACGGCTCGTCCATGAGCAGGATCGCCGGCTCGAAGGCCAGGGCACGGGCGATCGCCACCCGCTGCTGCATGCCACCCGACAGCTGGTAGGGGTGGTGGCCGACGAACCCGGACAGCTCGACGAGCTCGAGCATCTCCCGTGCCCGTGCAGCCGTCCGGGCCTTGTCGTAGCCCAGGATCTCGAGCGGCAACCCGACGTTGCCCTCCACGGTCCGCCAGTCGAAGAGCACCGGGGACTGGAAGACGATCCCGTAGTCACGGTCCAGGCGGGCGCGCTCGGCCGACTTGCCGTTGACCCGGATCGAGCCGGCGCTCGGTGCCGTCAGGTCGCCGACCACCCGGAGCAGCGTCGACTTGCCGCAGCCGGAGGGACCGATGACCGAGACGAACTCGCCGCGCCGGATGTCAAGATCGATGTCCTCGAGCGCGCCGGTGCCGCCACCACCGGCAGGCCCGAAGCGCTTGCCGATCCCGCGGAGGCTCACGACCGCATCGTCAGGTCGGGATCGGGGCCGCCGATCCGTCTCGCCCGCGGGCCCCTCGGCCAGTGCCATCGCCAGCCCGCCGGCCACCTAGCCGGTCACCGCCCGGTCGGCGATGTCGAGGGCCGCGTCGATGACCTCGAAGCCGTCGGCCAGCTGCTCCTCGGTGATGCAGAGGGGCGGGTTCGTGTGGATCGAGTTGTTGGCGAGCATCGCGTACACGCCGTGCTCGCGGAGGTACTTCCCGATGGCCTTCATCTCATCGCTGGAGCCGTTGAACGAGGTCATCGGCGTCCACGGTTCGTGGCTGCGGACGAGATCGATGATCCCGAAGAGCCCCAGATTCCGATGGGCGCCCACCGATGGATGCTTCGCCGCCAGCCGCTCATGGTGCGCCCGCATGACGGGCCCGAGCCGGGCGGCGTTCCCGATGAGGTCGTCCTCCTCGTAGACGCCGATCGTGGCCAGGGCGGCTGCAAGGCTCACCGGATGGCTGCTGTAGGTGAGCCCGCCGTAGAACATCTTCGTCTCGAAGGCCTCGGCGATCCCATGGCGCATGGCAACGGCGCCGAGCGGCAGGTATGAGCTGGTCAGGCCCTTGGCCATCGTCATCAGGTCGGGCACGACGTCCCAGTGATCGATGGCGAACCAGCGGCCGGTCCGGCCGAATCCCGCCATCACCTCATCGGCGACCATCAGGATGCCGTAGCGGTCGCAGATCTCACGGACGCCCTGGATGTAGCCGTCGGGTGGGATGAGGATCCCGTTGGTCCCGACGACGGTCTCGAGGAAGACCGCCGCAATCGTGTGGGGACCCTCGTAGCGGACGACGTCCTCGAGCCCCTGGAGGCTCTCCTCGACGGGTCGGGGCTCCGCCTCGCCCCATCGATGCGTGTCCGGGTAGCGGACGACCCCGACCAGACCGGGCTCGTTGGCCCAGCGGCGGGGGTCGCCGGTCAGGGTCATGGCTCCCATCGTGGCCCCGTGGTAGGCCCGGTAGCGGGCCAGCACCTTGGTCCGACCCGTGTAATGGCGAGCCAGCTTGATCGCGTTCTCGATGGCCTCGGCGCCACCGAGGGTGAAGAAGACCTTGTCCAGGTCGCCGGGCATGATCTCCGCGAGCTTGGCCCCGAGCCGTCCGCGGATCTCGGTGGCGAAGGCCGGCTGGACGTACTGGAGCTGGGTCGCCTGCGCGGTCATCGCATCGACGACCCGGCGATCGCCGTGGCCGATGTTCACCGACATGAGCTGGCTGTTGAAGTCGAGGATCCGCTGGCCCTCCGGCGTGTAGATGTAGACGCCCTCCGCGTGATCGATGGCGATCGGATCGAGCGCCCCCTGCACGGACCAGGAGAAGAAGGTGTGGGCGCGGTTGAGGGCGACGATCTCCTCGGACGTCGCCTTGCCGGTCTGCGCGGTCATCGGTCACCTCACGGGAGGACGGGGAGGGCCGGCGTCGCGCCGGCCCGGCGCGAACGGGCGCACGGGATCACAGGAGCGATTACACCACAAGGCGGCCGGATCGAGCGCCCGGCGAGTCGCCGAGCGAACCTCCTGACGAGGCGATCCCGGATGGGGGAAACGCGGAGGCCCCTCGGTGGGAGGGGCCTCCGCTGCGAGCGTCAGGTGGCCGGGCAGCCGGCCTGACAGGGGATGGCCGTCAAGCCGCGGTCGGAGCAGGCTCCGGCGCCGCTTCCTCGACCTCCTGGCCCTTCTGCGGGATGAAGCGCGCGAGGATCCAGTACAGGACGAATCCGACGAGGAAGGCCACGACCCAGCTGTAGTCGTACAGGTTGAAGATGAACTCGCCGAAGGCGAGATCCCACTTGAGGAACGGCAGCACGCCGGTCTCCGGGAACGGCCCCGTGCCACCGGCGGGGGTGTAGGCGCCGCCGATGGCGAAGAAGGCGCCGACCACGAGGGCGACGACCGCTCGCCAGTTCCAGCCGGCCGCATAGCGGTAGATGCCGCTTTGCCGGTACAGGTCGGCCAGCTTCAGGTTCCGCCTGCGGATCAGCCAGTAGTCGGCGATCAGGACGCCGGCGATCGCACCGGTCAGTCCGCCGTAGGTGCCGAGCCAGGTGAAGATGTAGATGCTCGGGTCACTGAACAGGTACCACGGCATGATCAGGATGCCGATGATGCCCGTGATGATCCCGCCGGTCCGGAAGCTGATCTTGCTCGGCCACGCGTTCGAGAAGTCGTAGGACGGGCTCACGACGTTCGCCGCCACGTTCGTGGACAGCGTCGCCAGGGCGAACGTGAACAGCATGAACAGGACGATGGGCACGCTGTCGATCTGGGCGACGAGCTGCGTCGGGTCCCAGATCGCTTCGCCGTAGACGACCACGGTGGCCGACACGGTGAGGACGCCGATCAGGGGGAACAGGGTCATCGTCGTCGGCAGCCCGAGTGTCTGGCCGAGGGCCTGCTCGCGCTGGCTGCGCCCGAACCGGGTGAAGTCGGGCATGTTCAGCGAGAGCGTCGACCAGAAGGCGATCATGCCCATCAGCGAGATGGGGAACACCGCCCAGAAGTCAGCGCCCCAGCCCAGGGTGCCGCTCTGGCTCACGACGGGCCCGAGGCCGCCGGCCTGGATGACCATCCAGATCATCAGGATGACGAAGACCGTCACCAGGAACGGGGCTGCCAGGTTCTCGAACCGCTTCACCGCGTTCATGCCGTACAGGATGATCGCGATGTTGGCGGCCCAGAAGAGCAGGAAGCTCAGCCACATCGTCCACGGCTGCGCGGCGGCATCGCCGAAGCCGATGGAGATGGTGGCGGCATCCGTCCAGAAGTTCCCTTCTCCAAGGACCCAGTTGAAGAAGGCGGCCCCGATCCCGAACACGGCAAGGGCGCCGATCCAGGTCTGGATGCCGAACCAGATGCAGGCGATCCCGGCCCGCAGGAGGGCGGGAAGGTTGGCACCCCAGACGCCGAATGCCGCCCGAGAGACCACCGGATATGGGATCCCGTACTTCGTGCCCGCGTGGCTGATCAGGAGCATCGGGATCAGGACGATGATGTTGCCGAGGGCGATCGTGAGGATCGCCTGGACCCAGTCCATCCCGAGGGCAATCAGGCCGGCGGCCAGCGCCCAGGACGGCAGGTTGATCGACATTGCGACCCAGAGGGCCAGGTAGTTGTAGGTCGTCCACGTGCGCTTGGGCAGCGCAGCGGGCGCGAGGTCGCCGTTGTGGAGCGGCGAGCCCTCCAGTGATGCGTCCGTCGCCGGGCTCAGCTCATGACGCCCGTCGGGATGGACGATCTCCTCCATCGTTGCCGCGGTCATTCACTCCCTCCGTCGTGTCGTCCCCCGCGGTTGATGCCACGGACCGACCGTATGGTCGTGCTCGGATCGATCTACGCTCGGTTCCTCCTCCTGCTGCGTCCAGTGCCGGGTGCGTCGCATCGTACGGGACCGTGCAAGCG
The DNA here is from genome assembly GCA_963707215.1 of uncultured Chloroflexia bacterium. Classification (GTDB taxonomy): domain Bacteria; phylum Chloroflexota; class Limnocylindria; order Limnocylindrales; family CSP1-4; genus DATHYZ01. The sequence goes on from CAVPPB010000001.1 coordinate 489,081, forward strand.
TCGCGTGAGCGATCCGTGCACAGGCGACCCGCCGCCGATGCCGAGCCGGTCGGGCCACCCGTGGACCGGATGGACCGTCCCGCCGGGAGGCGCACGCTGCGAGACCCGGACCGCACGGGTGTACGCTTCCGTCGCTCCCGCGGGGCGGCCGAGTCGTCCGGTGGGCCGTCGATATGCAGAGAGGACCGCAGGGTCGAGGAGGGTGACCGAGATGCCCCGTATCGTTCGAGGTGCACTGCTGCAGGCGACCTGGACCGGCGACAAGGAGTCGATGATCCAGAAGCACGAGGCGGCCGCCCACGAGGCGGCAGAGCAGGGCGCCCAGGTGATGCTCTTCCAGGAGCTCTTCTACGGGCCCTACTTCTGCCAGGTCCAGGACGCCCAGTACTACGCCTACACGGAACTGATCCCGGACGGTCCGACGACGAAGCGGATGCAGGACCTCGCGAAGCAGACCGGGCATGGTCCTCATCGTGCCGATGTACGAGGAGGACTCGACCGTCGTCCGGCATCTACTACAACACGGCGGCGGTGATCGACGCCGACGGCTCGTACCTCGGCAAGTACCGCAAGACCCACATCCCGCACGTCAAGGGCTTCTGGGAGAAGTTCTACTTCCGGCCCGGCAACCTGGGCTATCCCGGTGTTCGAGACGGCCGTCGGCAAGGTCGGCGTGTACATCTGCTACGACCGCCACTTCCCCGAGGGCGCGCGGGCGCTCGGCCTCAACGGCGCGGAGATGGTCTTCATCCCCAGCGCCACCTCGCGCGGCCTGTCGGAGTACCTCTGGCGGATCGAGCAGGTCAGCCACGCGGTGGCCAACGGCTACTTCGTGGGCACGATCAACCGGGTCGGCATCGAGGCCGAGATCGGCGACGACGACTTCTACGGCCAGAGCTACTTCTGCGACCCGCGCGGCCAGTTCATCGGCTCGGTCGGCAGCCCGTACGACGAGGAGCTGATCGTCCGCGACATGGACCTCGACGTGGTCACCCAAGTCCGCCAGACCTGGCAGTTCTACCGCGACCGCCGGCCCGACCAGTACGACGACCTCGTCCGACCCTAGCCCGACCCTGGGTCCGGCAGCCACCGTCCCGGCCTCGCGCCCGCACCGGAGGTACCAGATGGAATTCGGATTCACCCTCAAACCCGAGCACTCGCTCGAGCGCACACTCGCCCTGACCCGGCAGGCGGAGGCGGCCGGCTTCAGCCACGGCTGGCTGTTCGATTCGCACGTCCTCTGGCGCGACCCGTACCCGCTCCTGACGCTCATGGCCCAGGCGACGACGACGCTGCGGCTGGGGACCTGCGTCACCAACCCGGCAAGCCGCGAACCGTCCGTCACCGCCTCCACCCTGGCCGTGCTCTCGGAGCTGTCACGGTGGCCGTGTCGACCTGGGCATCGGGCGCGGGGACTCGGCCCGTCGGGTGCTCGGCAAGCCTCCGACCACGATCAAGGATCTCGAAGAGGCGGTCCACGTCATCCGGGCGCTCGTCGAGGGTCGGCCGATCGAGTTCGAGGGAACGATGCTCCAGTTCCCCTGGACGGCCGGCTGGCCGCTGCCGGTCTGGATCGCGGGCTACGGCCCGGTCGCGCTCCGCCTGACGGGACGGATCGCCGACGGGGCGATGCTCCAGATCGGCGACCCGGACCTCATCCGCTGGTTCGTCGGCCAGGTCCGCGGATCGGCGCGGGAAGCGGGTCGCGACCCAGCCTCGGTCCGGGTCATGGCGGCGGCCCCGGCCCACGTCGGCGACCTTGCCGCGGCCCGCGATCGCACCCGCTGGTTCCCGGCCCTCGTCGGCAACCACGTCGTCGACCTCGTCAACCGCTACGAGGGCGAGCTGCCCGAGGCCCTCACCCACTATGTCCGCGGACGCGAGGGCTACGACTACCTCCATCATGCCGAGGTCGGCAGCGACAATGCGGAGTTCGTGACGGACGACATCGTCGACCGTTTCGCGATCGTCGGCGACGTCGACGCCCACGTCGCCAAGCTGCTCGAGCTGCGGGCGGCCGGGGTCGACCAGTTCAACCTCTACCTCATGAACGGAGATGAGGAGGCCCAGCTCGAGTACTACGCTAGCGAGATCATCCCTCGCTACCGAGCAGCCGCCGCCAGCGACGCCTGACCAGAGCCCTCCTCGAGCTCGCAGCGATGCGCGCGGAGGCCGATCCGCGCGGGCACGATAGCCCTTCCGTCAGGCTCGACGACGGGACCCTTCATCGGCCAACATCGCCTTGAACCGATCGAAGGAGGATGCATGGCACGGCTGTCGTTGCGTCGGGCCGACCCCTGGTGGGACGTCGAGGGTCGGGCCGTGCGCCGGGACCGCACCCATCGCCGGGTCGTGGGCGGGATCGCGTTCGCTCTGGCCATCGGAGCCTGCGGCCTCACGGCGGCGACCTGGGCCCGGCAGCTCGAGCCCCTCGTCGCGCGGCTCCTGGCCGGCTGACAGACCCGCTCGCCCTGCGCATCAGCCACGCCGGGCGCGTCGCCGGGACCCCTATCCTCTGGGCCACACCCGGAGGCAGGCGTGAGCACCCCAGACCAGCCGCCCAGCATCCACGACCCGAACGCTCCCACGTTCCGCGTCCTGTCCGAGGAACAGCGCCGGCGCATCCACGACGCAGCCCTGGCCGTGCTCGAGGACCCGGGCGTCCGGATCACCACGAACGCGGCTCGTGACATCCTCCTGGGCGCCGGGGCGACGACCGGCCCGGCCGACACGGTGCGGATCCCGTCCCGCCTCGTCGCCGAGGCCCTGGCGGTCGCTCCGAGGGCCTTTGCCCTGTATGACCGCGATGGCCGGGAGCGGCTCCGGCTGGGTGAGGGTCGGGCCTACTTCGGGACGGGCGTCACGGCCCTCGCCTACGAGGACCCGGCGACCGGAGCCGTCGCCGACTTCACGCTCGACGACGTCGCGGCGCTCGCTCGCCTGACGGACGCCCTGCCGAACCTCGACTTCATCGCCACGCCGGGGGTCGTCCGGGCCGGCCCGGACCTGCCCCAGGCGATCGTCAACCAGCGCGAGTTCCTGGCGATGCTCACCGGGACGACCAAGCCGATCATGCCGCTCATCGAGGACGCGACCGCCCTCGCGGACATCGTCGAGATGGCGGCGATCGTCGCCGGTGGGCGCGAAGCCCTCCGCGAGCGTCCCTTCGTGGTGCCGTACCTGAACTCGGTCACCCCACTCGTCTTCAACGCGGAGACCCTCGACAAGCTCATCCTCTCCGTCGACCATGGGCTGCCGGTCGTCTGCCAGGCGGCCCCGACGCTCGGCGCGACCGGACCCGTGACCCCGGCCGGGACCGCCGTCCTGTGCGCCGCCGAGACCCTGGCTGGCCTGGTCCTGGCCCAGGCACGCCGACCCGGCGCCCCGTACATCACCGGCTCGATGCCGATGGCGATGGACATGCGGACCGGCGACGTGACCGGCGGCGGCGCCCCGGGTCTCCTGGTCTACCTCGCCGGGGTCGAGATGGCCCGCCACTGGGGCCTCCCGCAGGTCGGGTCCGGGGGTTCCGCCGATTCGAAGATCGCCGACGAGCAGGGAGCCCGAGAGGCGGGTATCGCGATCGTCCAGGACGTGCTCGAAGGAGTCGACCTCTCCTTCGACGTCGGCTCGCTGGAGATGGGCCTGGCGACCTCGGCCATCCAGGTCGTCATGGCCGACGAGGCGATCGAGGTCGGCCGGGGCCTGCTCCGCGGCATCCGGACGGACGACGAGGCGCTCGCCGTCGACGTCATCCGCGAGGTCGGCATCGGCGGGCACTTCCTGGCGACCCGTCACACGGCCGACCACCAGCGGGAGCTCTGGATGCCGACGCTGACGAGCTGGGAGTCCCGGCGGGCCTGGGAGGCCGACGGGTCCCGCTCGATGCGGGAACGGGCCCGCGAGCGAGCGATCGAGCTGATCGGGACCCACCGGCCGCCGGAGCTGCCGGATCCAGTGCGCGCGGCCCTCGACGAGGTCGTGGAGCGTCGTCGGGCCGTGGCGACCAGAGCAGCCAGCGCCTGAGGCTCGATCGACCGACGGCGAGGCCCCGGCGGGTCGCGCGCCGCCATGCCCGAGGCGTATCCTCGTGGCACTCGCGACCCTTGTAGCGGCCCCCGGCCGCGGCGCCCAGGAGGATCGGCATGCGAACGCTCATCAAGAACGGGACGGTCGTCACGGCTGAGGGTTCATACGACGCCGACGTGCTCGTCGAGGACGAGCGGATCGCCGCGATCCTGCGGCGATCCTCGGGAGCGGTCGAGACCGCCCTGGCGGGGCTCGTCGTCGACCAGACGATCGACGCGACCGACAAGTACGTGATCCCCGGCGGCATCGACGCCCACACCCACATGGAGCTTCCGTTCGGCGGGACCTTCGCCAAGGACACCTTCGAGACCGGGACGCGCGCCGCCGCCTTCGGCGGGACGACGAGCATCGTCGACTTCGCGGTGCAGCCCAAGGGCGGATCGCTCCGCGAGGGCCTCGACACCTGGATGGCCAAGGCCGAGGGCAACGCCGTCCTGGACTACGGCTTCCACATGATCATGAGCGACGTCCGTGACGACTCGCTGGCCGAGATGGACCAGCTGGTCGCCGAGGGTATCCCGGACTTCAAGCTGTTCACTGCCTACCCGGGCGTCTTCCTCAGCGACGACGGGGCGATCTTCCGGGCGATGCAGCAGACCGCCGGCAACGGCGGCCTGATCATGATGCACGCCGAGAACGGCCCGACCATCGACATCATCGCCAACCAGACGGCCGAGGGCGGCACGACGGACCCCATCGGCCATGGCCTGGCTCGCTACTCGATCCTCGAGGGCGAGGCCACCAACCGGGTGATCCGCCTGGCCGAGGCGGCGAACGTACCCGTGTACATCGTCCACCTCTCGTCGCGGGACGCCCTCGAGGCGGTCAAGGGAGCCCGTGACCGGGGCGCCAAGGCCTTCGCCGAGACGTGCCCCCAGTACCTCTTCCTGTCGCTCGACGACATGGGCAACGGCTTCGAGGGCGCCAAGTTCGTGTGCTCGCCGCCGCTCCGCCCGAAGGACCACCAGGAGGACCTCTGGACCGGGCTCATCAAGGACGACCTCCAGCTCGTCGGGACCGATCACTGCCCGTTCGACTTCCACGGTCAGAAGGAGCTCGGTCGGGGCGACTTCAGGAAGATCCCGAACGGCCTGCCGGGCGTCGAGGAGCGGGTCGATCTCATCCACGACGGCGGCGTGGTCGGTGGCAGGATCAGCCGTGAGCGGTGGGTCGAGGTCGTCTCGACGGCGCCGGCCCGGGTCTTCGGGATGTACCCGCAGAAGGGCGCGATCGCGGTCGGCTCGGACGCCGACATCGTCGTCTACGACCCGAACCGACGCCACGTCCTCAGCGCGGCGACCCATCACATGGACGTCGATTACTCCTGCTACGAGGGGCGCGAGGTCCAGGGCGGCTCGGACGTGGTGATGAGTCGGGGCACCGTGGTCGTCCGCGACGGCGAGTGGGTCGGACCGGCCGGCCACGGCCGGTTCATCAAGCGGGCACCCGCCGATTTCGTGCGGGTCTCCTGATCGACGGGGCCCGGACGCCGCCTTGACCGGCACCGCGTCGACGTCCTCGGGCGAGCGTGGCCCCAGCCTGCCCGGGCCGGGCGAGGTCGTCGTCCTCGACGGGGGATTGGCGACGGAGCTGGAGGCCCGCGGTCACGACCTCTCGGACCGCCTCTGGTCGGCCCGACTGCTCCGTGACGACCCCGCCGCGATCGAGGCCGTCCACGCCGGCTACTTCGGGGCGGGGGCCCGGGTCGCCACCACCGCCAGCTACCAGGCGACGGTCGAGGGGTTCGCCGCCGTCGGGATCGCCCGCGACGAGGCGCTGGACCTGATCCGCCGGAGCGTCGATCTGGCCCGCAGGGCCCGTGACCGGGCCGTCGCCCGAGCGGTAGCCGCCGGAGACACCCGCCCCAGGCTCGTGGCCGGCTCCGTCGGGCCCGTACGGGGCGATGCTCGCCGACGGCTCCGAGTACACCGGTGCCTACGACCTGACCGAGGCCGAGCTGGTGGCCTTCCACCGGCCCCGCGTGGAGGCCCTCGTCGAGGCCGGCGCCGATCTCCTCGCCTTCGAGACGATCCCGAGCGCAACGGAGGGCGCTGCCCTGGTCCGGCTCCTCGACGAGCTGCCCGGCGCCCGGGCCTGGCTGTCGTTCCAATGCCGCGACGGGGAGCGCACGGCCAGGGGCGAGCCGATCGAGGAGGCCGTGGCCGTGACCGCGGACCAGCCCCGGATCGTGGCCGTCGGCGTGAACTGCACGGCGCCAGGGGACATGCCGACGCTGCTGGCGGCGGCTCGCCGGGCGACCACGCTCCCTCTCGTCGCCTATCCCAACGCCGGACGCGGCTGGGACGCCGAGAGCCGGACCTGGCTCGCCCCCGACGGCGTCCCCTTCGACCCGGCGACGGCGGCGGGCTGGCGCGAGCTCGGCGCGACCTGGCTTGGCGGCTGCTGCGGCGTCGGGCCGTCCGGGATCGCGGCCCTGGCGAGCCGGCTGGCGGCCTGACCGAGAGCGTCGATGGACCCGGTCGGGTCACTCAGGCCCCGCCGCCTCCGAGGACGACCGGCAGCCGTCGAGCCCCCCAGGTACCGGGCTCGGCCTCGAAGACGCCGGCGATCCGGGTCCCGCACCTGCCGCAGCGGCCCTCGGCGTCCAGGCCCCAGTGCCCGAGGTCGTACCAATCGCGCTCGATGAGCAACGCGTCGCAGGTCGGGCATCGCGTGCTCTGGCCATCGCGATCGTGGGTATTGCCGGTGTAGGCATAGAGGATGCCGTTGGCCCGGGCGATCTCGCGGGCACGCCGCAGGGTCGACGGTTGCGTCGGCGGCGTGTCGAGCATCCGGAAGTCGGGATGGAACGCGGTGAAATGGACCGGCACGTCGGGCCCCAGCTCGTCGACGATCCAGCGCGTCATCGCGTCGGTCTCGGCCTCGTCGTCGTTCCAGCCGGGGATGACCAGGTTCGTGATCTCGACCCAGACATCGGTCTCCCGGCAGAGGTAGCGGAGGGTATCCCTGACCGGCCCGAGATGGCCTGCGGTGAGATCGGCGTAGAAGCGCTCGCTGAAGCCCTTGAGGTCGACGTTGGCAGCGTCGATGTGCTGGTACAGCTCGGCTCGCGGCTCGGGGTCGATGTAGCCGGCCGTGACCGCCACGGCCTTGAGCCCTCGTTCGCGGCAGGCATCGGCCACGTCGATCGCGTACTCCATGAAGACGACCGGGTCGTTGTAGGTGAAGGCGACGCTCCGGCAGCCGAGCCGGACCGCCGTCTCGGCGATCAGCTCCGGGGAGGCCGCGTCGGCGAGGGTATCCAGCTGGCGGCTCTTGCTGATGTCCCAGTTCTGGCAGTAGCGGCAGGCCAGGTTGCAGCCGGCCGTGCCGAAGGAGAGGACCGACGTACCCGGCAGGAAGTGGTCGAGTGGCTTCTTCTCGATCGGGTCGACGCAGAAGCCCGACGAGCGGCCGTAGGTCGTCAGAACGATCGCATCGCCGAAGCGGGCCCGGACGAAGCACATGCCCCGCTGACCCTCGCCGAGGCGGCAGTGCCTGGGACAGACGTCGCATTGGACGCGACCGTCGTCGAGGCGATGCCAGTGGCGGGTGGGGTGGGTCGTCCCGAGCTCCATCATCGGTGGCCTTCCGGGTCCATCATGCTCCTGTCCGGCCCGCCGGTCATCGGCCGAGCGGACCCGATCCGCAGCCCGGAGGCAGCTTCGATGCACGTCACCCTGGTGTCCGTCCACGTCAAGCCCGAGCACCTCGACGAGTACCTCGACGAGCTGCGGGCGAACCACGAGGCGTCGGTCCGCGAGCCCGGCAACCTCCGCTTCGACGTCCTGCGCTCGCCCGAGGACCCGACCAGGTTCCTGCTTTACGAGGCCTACATGGACGCCGACTCGGCCGCGGCCCACAAGGAGACGGCTCACTACCTCCGCTTCCGGGACACGGTCGCCGACTGGCAGGTCGAGCCGCGGACCGGCGTCCGCTGGGACGGGCTCTACCCGGAGGTCGGGGCCGGATCGTGACGCGGGATCCGGCCGTGCAGGCACACTGGTCGTTCATCCTCGCCCGGGTCCCCCGGATCGACTTCGGCCCCGGCCGGATCGAGACGCTGCCGGAGACGATCGCCGGCCACGGTCGGCGAGCCCTGCTCGTCACCGGCGTTCGCTCGTTCCGCACGTCGGAGCGCTGGCCGTGGCTGCTCGGAGCCCTCGACGAGCGTGGCATCGGCGTCGAGACGGCGACGATCGGGGGCGAGCCGTCGCCAGCGATGATCGACCGGGCGGTCGCCGACCTGCGCGACGAGGGCATCGAGGTCGTCGTCGGCATCGGCGGGGGCAGCGTCCTCGACGGGGCGAAGGCGATCGCCGGTCTCCTGCGGACCGGCACGTCCGCCGGAGACCATCTCGAGGGGGTCGGGCCCGGGCTCCCCTACCCGGGCCCGGCGGTCCCGTTCATCGCCGTTCCGACGACCGCGGGAACGGGCAGCGAGGCGACGAAGAATGCCGTCCTGAGCGAGGTCGGGCCGGACGGCTTCAAGCGCTCGTTCCGCGACGATCGGCTCGTGGCGGTCCAGGCGATCGTCGACCCGGATCTGCTCCTCGGCTCGCCGCCGTCCGTCGTGTCGGCCAACGGGATGGACGCCCTGACCCAGCTTCTCGAGTCGTATGTCTCGAGGCGCCGCGATCCGGTCACCGACGCCCTCGCCCGCCGCGGCCTGGAGGCCGCCCGGGACGGGCTGGTGCCATGGTTCCGGGCCGCAGCGTCGGGAGCTCCGGTCGAGGCGAGCCTCGGGGCACGGGCAGCCATGTCACTGGCCGCCCTGCTGTCCGGCATCTGCCTGGCCAACACCGGGCTCGGCGTCGTCCATGGCCTGGCCGCGGCGCTGGGCGGGACCTTCCCGATCCCTCACGGCGCGGCTTGCGGCGCGACGCTCGTGGCCGGCACCGCGACGAACATCCGGGCGCTCGAGGAGCGAGTGCCGGGCGATCAGGCGCTCGACCGTTACGCGGCCGCCGGGCGGCTCCTGGCAGGCCTGCCCGAGAGGACCGACGACGCCGACGCCCGGGCGGCCCTGCTCGCCACCCTCGACGGCTGGCGGCAGGCACTCGAGGTCCCCGGGCTGGGGACCTGGGGCGTCGGCGAAGCGGACGTCGATCGGCTGGTGGCTGCGTCGCGGGGCAGCTCCATGCGGACGAACCCGCTCGAGCTCACCGACGCCGAGGTCGCCGCGGTCGTCCGGACCAGCCTGTAGGGTCGCGGCCGGCCCGACCACGCTAGACGCCCTCGATCGGCTCCCAGAGTTCGATCTTGTTGCCCTCGGGGTCGACGACCCAGCCGAACCGACCGAACTCCATCTCCTCGATCCCGTCGACGACGGCGCAGCCGTCCCGGCGCAGCTGTTCGAGCATCGCGTCGAGATCGGCGACCCGGAAGTTGACCATGTACGGGGCCTCGGATGGCGCGAAGTAGGTCGTGTCGGCCGGGAACGGGGCGACCACGGTCGAGCCGGGCGAGCCGTCGGTCTGCTGCCAGGGCACGACGATCACGCCGGTCCGATCGAGTGGCAGGCCCAGGCGTTCGACGTACCAGGCCTGCAGCGCCGCCGGGTCGGCGGCCTTCCAGAAGACCCCGCCGATACCGGTCACCCGCTGGCGGGTCACCCCGGATGGATCGGTCGCCGCGGGTCGGTCAGCCATGGCCGGCGGGTCCGGGTCCGGACGGGTGCTCGACGAACTTGACCATGCGACGCCTCATCGGTACCGACCCTGCCGCGCGGCCACGACTCGAAGGCGACCGTTGTCTCGCCACCGCGGGACCGGCCCACTCGAGCCACGGACTGCGTGCCCTGAGGACGCAACGATAGCGACTCGGCCACCGGGAGGCCATCGGTCCGATCTGGATCGCCCGGCAAGCCGAAGGCCCGCTCGGTGGACCGGGCGGGCCTTCGAGTGACTGCGACCGGGTTCGTCAGTTGATGGCGACGACCGTCAGGCCAAGCAGCCCACTCGGGCCGCTGTGGGAGACCGCGCCAAGGTACTTCTGGGCCGGGTCGAGGCCCGTCCAGGAGACGTCGATGGCGCCGGTCTCGGCCGTCACGGCCGAGGTCGGCGCGGTGACCGTCATGTTGCCGGCATCGTCGACGAGGCCGATCTGCCAGCTGAAGAGGGTGAAGTCCGAGTCCGGCCCATCGGTCTGCCAGCCATGGACCCACACCGTGTAGGTGTCGGCGGCCGGCAGGACGAGGTTGACCTCCTCGGTCGACGTCCCGGACCCGCTCGCGCCGACCAGGGTCGAGCCCCGGTAGACGTAGAGGTCCAGGTCGTCGTTGCCGTCGGTGAAGTCGTCGAACAGGGCGAACCGCGCGTACGCGGTGCCCGCCGGGATCGCGACGTCGTACGAGATGGTGCCCGGGCCACCTGGCTCGAAGCTGTCACCCGGGTCGTCCGGGACATTGCCCTCGAACGTCGAGGCCGGGTTCAGGCCGTGGGTGCCGGCGGTGTAGGCGCCGTCGAATCCGAAGGTGACATCGAAGCTGAGCGAGCCCTCGGCGCCGGTCCCACCGACCTCGGCCGGAGCCGCGATGGCGACCGGCCGAACGACCATCGGGATGCGGACCGCGTGCGGCCCATGGGTCCAAGTGAGCTGGCCGCCCACGTAGGCGTCGAGCGCGGCGGTCGTGCGGGTGAAGGTGACGGTGAAGTCGCCCGACTCACCCGGGCCGAGCGTCAGGGTGCTGGGAGCCACGGCAACGGTGATCCCGGACATGCCGGTCACGCTGGCCGTGTAGGTGTGCGTGCCACCGCTGACGTTGGTGACCGTCCGGGTCACCGTCTGGAGGCCCGCCAGGTCACCGATCGCGATCGAGGCGACGTTCATGTCGCTCGGGTCGGTCGAGTAGCCCAGGCCCTCGAGGGCAGCACAGGTGCCGGCTCCGACGAGGCTCGAGGTCCCGCAGAGGAAGGCGAGCCACCCATTCCAGCCGGCATCGAAGACCAGGCCCGGATCGGCCGCCGCGTTCGGGGCCACGTGGCCGGCGCCCTGGCGGAAGATCAGGACCGGGTTCGTGTTCGGGGCGGGCGAGCCGCCGTCGAGCACATCGGTGCCAGTGGTCATGAGAGCCGACTTGATCGCCATCGGCGACCAGTCCGGATGGAGGTCCTTGAAGAGCGCGGCGAGGCCGGCCACGTGCGGGCTCGACATCGACGTGCCGCTATAGAGGTCGAAGAGGCGGTCGGCGTTTCCGGGAGGGGCCACGCCGGCGAGGACGTCCACGCCGGGAGCGCTGACGTCGGGCTTGAGGAGGTCGCCGCCGGCCGCACGGAGCGGGCCTCGGGACGAGAAGCTCGCCGTGATCGGGGCGACAGCGTCATAGACGATCGTCGCCTCGTTGATCGTGGCGGTCGCGCCGGAGGTCGCTGCGTACGCCTTGACGGCCGCGCGATCCGTATGCGACAGGTGGACGGTCGGCACGAAGTGGAAGTCCGCGTTCAGCGAGCTCGCGCTCGTGTTGACCAGCACCATCCCGACGCCACCGGCCTCGGCGACGGCGAGGCTCTTGTCGACCCGGGCGATGACGCCGCGGTCGCAGAGGACGATCTTGTCGGTGACGACCGCCGGGTCGAGCGTGCCCGGATAGCAGAGGGCGACCTCGGCGGGATCGGCTCCCGCCATGCCGGCGGTCGTCGAATCGATGAAGGGGGCCGGGCCGACCGCCGTCGCGACCGACGCGCCGGCGTAGGTGGAGCCGTTCCCGAGGGTCACCGAGCCGTTGCCGTTGCGGTTGTGGCTCGCCGCGGCGACGGTCGTGATCCAGGGGCTCGGATGGGCGACGGTGCTCGAGGCCGGGCCGGCGTTGCCGGCAGACGCGGCGACGAACACGCCGGCCCGAGCGGCGAAGAGGAACGCGATCTCCACCGGGTCGGCGAAGTTGGTCGACGTACCGCTGATCGAGAAGTTGATCACGTCGACGCCGTCGGCGACGGCCTGGTCGATGGCAGCGATGCTGTCCGAGTTGAAGCAACCGCCCTCGTCGCCGGTCCCCCAGCAGACCTTGTAGGCGGCGACCCGGGCGCGTGGGGCCATGCCACTGATCGTGCCGAAGACCTCGGCGGGCCCGGTGGCCGCAACGCCGTAGTTGCCGGCCGCGGTGGTCGCAGTGTGCGTCCCGTGGCCGTCGAAGTCTCGCGGCGAGTTGTACTCGTAGGGGAACTGCTGGTCGATGCCGACGTTGCCGCCCCACCCCGAGTTGTAGTACTGCGCGCCGATGAGCTTCTGGTTGCACAGCGAGGCGTTGAACTCCTCGCCGGGGACGCACTTCCCGTGCCAGCCGGGGAGTTGCTGGAAGACGAGCTTGCCGTTGGCATCCCGGTCGGAGACGCTCGGGTGCTCCGGCCAGATGCCGCTGTCGACGATGCCGACGACGACACCTTCGCCTGGGCCGTCGGTCTTCTTGCCGCCGGCGCCGACGCCACCGAGCTGCTCCCATAGGCCGCCGGAGGCGGTCAGGCCGAGGAAGTCGGGGGTCGACGACGTGTCGAGGCTCTTCTTCTCGTCCGGCGTCACGGCGACGACGCCGTCCGTCACGGCGAGCTTGCTCGCCTGGGCAGCCGTGAGGCGGGCGGCGAAGCCGTTGAAGGCGAAGACATAACCATAGAGCTTCGTCCCGCCGGACTTGGCGATCGCCGCGTCGTGCTTGCCGTTCAGGTAGCCGGCGTAGCGCGTCACATCCGTGCTGTTCGGGTCGATCTTCTTGCCCTGGCCGGGCGCGGTGGCCTTGAGACCCTTGACGCCGCCCTCGTAGGCGACGACCGGCGCGTCGATCATCTGGACGATGAAGACGCCGCCCTTCTCGAACTTGGCTTCCTTGGCTCCATCGAGCTTCGGCGAGGCCGCGAGCACCTGGCTCGGCAGCAGCATCGCGAGCAGCGCGACGGAGGCGAACAGGGCGACCAGCGACCTGCGCATCGTCAATGCACCCACTCCCTACCCGTGGCTGGGTGCCGGCCCACTCCCACGGACCGGCACGACGACAAGCACCCGGGATCCGGGCCGGGTGCGATGCGGAGCAGTCTAGTACCGCCGAGGGACCTCGGTGGTTCGAACGGATCGTCAGACGGGCCACGACCCAACGAGGTGGTGCATCGCGGCACCGGACCGTCGTCGCGCTCGGCCGAGCAGCGGTCGACCGCCCGGGGGTCAGTCGTCGACCGGGATCCCTGGCGACCCCGGCGTCGACGAAGCCGAGGGGAGATCCGAGCGGGGCGGCGTCTCCGGCCGCCGCAGCGTCGCCGCGGCCGACTCGTCCGGCCACGCCACGGTCGGACCGGGCGCGGCATCCTCCGAGGTCATCGGTCGTCGCCCGACCGCAAGCCAGGCGACCGCGACGACCCCGATGAGCACGAGCGAGATGACCTGGTCGGCGTTGAACGGGCCGAGGACGCCCTGGTCGCGCCAGGTGACGGCGACGGCGGTCCGACCGACCAGCCAGATGCCAACGCCCGCCAGGAACAACCGGCCGTCGCGGCGCTCGAAGGCACCGGCGGCGAGCAGTCCGACGAGCACGATGCTCGCGAGGATGGCGACGCTCGACTCGAGGAGCTGCGACGGGACCGACGGGATGGCGGGGCCCAGCGACCCCCACGGCCCGGCGCCCAGGTAGGAGGTCGTCGGCAGGTCGGTCGACGGGGAGCCCTGGCCCGAGCCGCCCCAGGCCATGGCCGCCTTGCCTCCCTCGATCGCCAGCAGGAGCGGCAGTGCGGCGACGTGCATCCAGCCGCGGACCGACGCGCCGACGAGCGCGGCGACATAGCCGCCGGTCAGCGCCCCACCCAGGACCGCGAGGCTCAGCTGCAGGCCGCCCTGCGCAGGATCGAGGATCGCCTCCGGTCGAGCCTGGTAGAAGTCGAGGTGGAGCAGGACGTACCCGAGGCGCCCGCCGACGACGGCTCCAGGCACCGAGCCAAGCGCGATGTAGAGGAGGTCGTCGGCGCGGTAGCGCTCCGGTCGCTGGCCGCGACCCGGGCCGCCGCGACGACCCAGGACGGCTGCGAGGCCAAGAGCGAGCAGGATGCTGCCGGCGATCCCGATCGCCTCCCAGCGGATCGCCAGATCGCCCAGCCGGAGGAGCGGATCGAACTCGAAGACGAAGACCGGCACGGTCAGCCGAGTGTAGCCGGGCCGGCCACGCCGACGCCCCGGCCGTCCGGCCGGGGCGTCAAGCGACGGCTCAGGGGATCAGGTCAGTCGAGGAACGAGCTGACCCAGTCGAGGCTCCAGGAGCGGTCCATGCGGAAGACCCCGCCCGTCCCGGCGCAGTTGCCGTTGATGCCGAACGAGGTGACGCCACCGACGACCAGGGAGTCGCCGACGAAGTTCGGCCCGCCCGAGTCGCCGAAGCAGGTCCCGCCGCTGTTGGCGTTGTTCGACAGCAGGAGCGAGTAGTCACCGGTGAAGCCCGGGACGTTGATCTGGTTGAGCTTGGGGTGGGCCACCATGCGGACACGATCGGCGACCGTCTTCCATCCAGCGGCATCCGGGAAGCTCTGCTGGAGTCCGTAGCCGACCGCCGTGAACGTGGTGTCCTGCTTGCCGCGCTTCGTCTTGAGGGCGTCGAGCTGGTCCAGCGCCGGGAGCTCGCCGTACATGGGCATGGCCACGGGCTCGTCGAGGACGACGACGCCGAGGTCGCGGTAGAAGAACGCGCCTGGCAGGTAGTCCGGGTGCGTGTACGGGGTGCCGCCGACGTCGCCCGTGAACGGGTAGCCGTTGTCCGGGCGTCCGGCGTCGACATCCGCATCGAACCAGATCTCGACGTGGGCGGCCGGCGCCTCGGTGCAGTGACCCGCGGTGAGGTACACCGTCGGCGAGATCAGGGTCCCGCTGCAGCGCCACATCGGCGCACCGCTTTCGTCCTGGGCGACCATCAGGCCGACGAACGGATGGGCGTTCCCGTCCAGCTCGCCATTGCGGATGGCGGCGGCTGGAGCCGCGAGGGCGACCGTGAGGGCCACCGTCGTCGCCGTCGCGGCGGCGAGGATTCGGAGCTTCCGCGAAAGGCTCATGGGCCAGGTCCTCCACTCCGGCTGCGCATCGATCTCGACCCGCCCGCCCGGGACCCGCCGGACGGCCGACGGGCGGGTGCGGCAGCGCGGCTGCCGTGGGGTCCCGACGATAGTACCCGCGGTGGTGGCAGGGTAGGACGAATGGCCTATCGCGACCGCCGCCGTGGTGCGCCCGGGCACCGCCCCGTTCCACCCGGACGACCCCGGTCCGTCGCGGAGCGCCCCGGACCGCTCCGCGGCGGGAGGCCACCTCCGGGGGGGCCGCGTGCGCGGGCCGAGGCGCCTACAGCTTGGTGACGAGCTCGCGGACGGCGTCGGCGGAGTGCTGGAAGGCAGCCTTCTCGTCGTCGGCCAGCTCGATCTCGATGACCCGCTCGAGACCACCCGCACCGAGGACGATCGGCACACCGACGAAGAGACCGTCGACGCCGTATTCGCCCTCCAGGTAGGCCGCGCACGGCAGGACGCGCTTCCGGTCGTTGAGGATGGAGTCGACCATCTCGAAGGTGGACGCTGCCGGCGCGTAGTAGGCGGAACCGGCCTTGAGGAGGGCGACGATCTCGGCGCCGCCGTTGGCCGTCCGGTCGACGAGCGCCTGGACCCGCTCCGGGCTCATCAGCTCGGTGATCGGGATGCCGGCCACCGTCGAGTAGCGCGGCAGCGGGACCATCGTGTCGCCATGGCCTCCCAGCACGAACGCGCTGGTGTCCTCGACCGAGACGCCGAGCTCCATCGCGATGAAGGTCCGGAAGCGGGCCGAGTCGAGGACGCCGGCCATGCCGATGACCCGCTCGCGAGGGAAGCCCGACGCCTGCATGGCGACGTGGCACATCGCGTCCAACGGGTTGGTCACGATGATGATGATCGCGTCCGGCGACTGCGCCGCCGCAGCCTCGACGACGGAGCGGACGATGCCGGCGTTCTTGGCCAGCAGGTCGTCGCGGCTCATCCCCGGCTGGCGAGCCAGCCCGGAGGTGACGACGACGATGTCCGAGCCGGCCGTGTCGGCGTAGTCGTTCGTGCCGACGACCCTCGCGTCGTGGGCGACGACCGGGGCCGCTTCGGCCAGGTCGAGCGCCTTGCCCTGGGGCAGACCCTCGACGATGTCGACGAGCACGACGTCGGCCAGGCCGGCCTCGGCGATGCGCTGGGCGGTGGTGGCGCCGACGTTGCCGGCGCCGATGACGGTGACCTTCCTGCGGGCCATGGGCGATCGCTCCTCGTGCTGGTCGGATCGGGCGCGCGTCCGCGCGTCCGCGCGTCGGGACGTCCTTGGGATGCCGCCCATTCTATCGCCGCTCCCTGCTCGGCTTGCGACCGCCCGTATGCTCGGGACCGACGCCACGGAGGGGGAGCAGTCACGACACATCCCGGATCGGACGCGGTGGTGCCCGGGGGCGCCGACCGTCCGACGACCCACGTCATCGTCATCGGGGCGGGCATGGCCGGGCTGGCTGCTGCCAACGCGCTGGCCCATGCCGGGATCGGGGTCACGGTGCTCGAGGCACGTGACCGGATCGGGGGGCGGACCCACACGATCGACCTGGCCGGCTCCCCCGTCGACCTGGGCGCAGCCTGGATCCACACGCCGATCGGCAATCCGATGAGCGCCCTGGCCGACGCTCTGGGCGTCCAGCGTCGTCCCTGGAACGTCCTCGACGGAACGACCTTCTGGGGCGACGACGGGCGTCTGCCGGACCAGGAGGCACGGCGCCTCATGGACCTGTCCGAGCGCTTCTACGAGGCGCTGCCCGAGCTGAGGACCGACCTGGGCCCGGGCGCCACGGCGGTCGAGGGGATCGACCGGTTCCTCGACGGGGTCGAGCTCGACCGGTCGCCGATGGCCGTCCTGCGCGAGCTGCTGGTCCGGCTGGTCGAGGCGGACGCGTCCGGCCCGGCCGAGGACGTCCCCCTGCGAGCGCACCCGGCGGCGAGCACGGCCTACGGCGGCGACGAGATGGGGGACGTTCCCGTCGGCGGCAATCGCCGGGTCGTCGACGCGCTGGCTGCCGGGCTCGACATCCGGCTCGAGGCCGAGGTGGTCGAGGTCGCCGCCCGCGCTGGCGGGGTCGAGGTCGGAACGGCCGACGGCGCCGTCCACGTCGGCTCGCATGCCCTGATCACGGTCCCGCTCGGCGTCCTCAAGACCGGCCGCATCCGGTTCGATCCGCCCCTCCCGGCCGAGCGCCGATCGGCCATCGACCGGCTCGGTTTCGGCCGCCTCGACAAGCTGGTCCTGGGCTACGAGCGGCCGTTCTGGACCGAGCAGGGGCTCCCGTTCATCGAGATCCTGACCGCGTCCGAGCCCTTCGACGGACCCTTCGGCCTCGATGTCGCGACCGGCGAGCCGGTCATGGTCGTGCTCGCCGGCGGAACGGGGAACCGGTGGCTCATGGAGGGGTCGGTGGGCCAGGCCGTCGATCGGGTCCGGGCCGCGGTCCAGCGCGTCACCGGCCTGGCGATGCCGGCGCCGGTCGCCGCCACCCGCACCGACTGGAGCGGCGACCCCTTCGCCCGGGGCGCCTACTCGTACGTCAGCCTCGCCTCGTCCCCGGCCGACCTGGACCTCCTGGGCCAGCCGCACGAGGGGCGGATCCTGTTCGCTGGCGAGGCGACGGCCCACGCCCGGACCGGCTACGCGGACGGCGCCCTGTCGAGCGGCATTCGCGAGGCAAGGCGGCTGCTGGGGCGGCCCGAGGTCGAGCTGGGGCCGCTGCCCGCCTAGCGCGCGCGGGGCCCGGCCCCGGCGATCTCCGGCGACACGCCAGCCCGGTACTTCTCGAAGTTCTCCTCGAACATCCGCGCCAGTTCCGCGGCCTGGCGGTCGTAGGCCTCCGGGTCCGACCACGTCCCGCGGGGCTGGAGCACCGTCGAGGGGACGTCCGGCACGGCGACCGGCACCTGGACACGGAAGATCGGATCCTCGACCGTCTCGACGTCGTCGAGGAGCCCGTTCAGGGCGGCCCGGACCATCGTCCGGGTCCAGTTGATGTTCATCCGCTCGCCCTCGCCGTACGGGCCGCCGGTCCAGCCGGTGTTGACCAGCCAGACGGGGACGTCGTACTCGTCCAGGCGATCGACCAGCATGTGGGCGTACTCGCCCGGGTGGCGAGGCAGGAACGGGGCCCCGAAGCAGGCCGAGAAGGTCGCCTTCGGCTCGCGCACCCCGACTTCGGTGCCGGCAAGCTTGGCCGTATAGCCGCTGATGAAGTGGAAGGCGGCCTGCTCGCGGGTGAGCCTCGAGATCGGCGGCAGCACGCCGAACGCATCGGCGGTCAGGAAGACGACGTTCTTCGGATGGCCGGCCATGCCGGTCGGATCGGCGTTGCCGATGAAGTGGAGTGGGTAGGCGCCGCGGGTGTTCTCGGTGATCTCCTCGGAATCAAGGTCGAGTTCGCGGGTCCGCGGGTCGATGTCGACGTTCTCGAGGATGGTCCCGAAGCGCTTGGTGGTGGCGAAGATGTCCGGCTCGTACATCGGCGAGAGGCGGATCGTCTTGGCGTAGCAGCCGCCCTCGAAGTTGAAGACGCCGTCCGCGCCCCAGCCGTGCTCGTCGTCGCCGATGAGCGACCGCTCCGGGTCCGCCGACAGCGTCGTCTTCCCGGTCCCCGAGAGCCCGAAGAAGATGACCGAGTCGCCCTTCCGGCCCACGTTGACCGAGGAGTGCATCGGCAGGACGCCCTCGTCGGGCATCAGGTAGTTCATCACGGTGAAGGCCGACTTCTTGATCTCGCCGGCGTACATCGTCCCGACGATGAGGATCTCCATCCGGCCCAGGTGGACGACGATCGCCGTCTCCGAGCGCGTGCCGTCGACCTCGGGGATCGCCTTGAACGACGGGGCGTTGATGATCGTGAAGTTGGGGACGAAGCGGGCGAGCTCCTCCTGGCTGGGCCGCCGGAAGAGGTTCTCGGCGAAGATGCTGGCCCAGGCCGTCTCGGTGTAGACGCGGAGCGAGCGGCGGTGGTCCGGGTGCGCCCCGATGAAGCAGTCCTGAGCGTAGACCTCGCGCGTGGCGAGGTAGTCGACCAGGCGCTGGCGGAGACCCGCGTAGTGGTGCTCCTCCATTGGCTGGTTGACATCGCCCCACCAGACCTTCGCCTCGGACGAGGGTTCCCTGACCACGTACTTGTCCTTGGGCGAGCGGCCGGTGTGCTGGCCCGTCCGGACGACGAGCGGGCCCTCGGCGGCGATGAGGCCCTCGGCAGCACGGACCGCGCGCTCGTACAGCTCGGCGGTCGCCAGGTTGGCATTGACGGTGCCACCGATGCGCTCGATGGCGGCGGCCTCGGGGGTCGGGTTCGCGGTCAAGGGGGTCACCTCGGTCGGTCGGGCAGGCTCGGCGCCCGCCGGGGGCTCCGGCATTCTGGTGACCGGCCGCGCGTGACGGCCGGGACGCCCGCAGGGGACGGCAACGACCGAGAGTCGGCTTACGCAGTCCACAACAGCATACCGAGCCCTCCCGAGCCGGTCCAGCCGGCCCGGAACGCGGGTCGAGCGGCTCTCGGCGATCGTCCCTACGGCATCAGCCCGATGCTCGGCGGTCGGCTCAGGACCACTGTGTCAGGTGATGGTGTCCGACGGTCGGGCACCGGGCCGATGGGAGCATGAGATGTACGGCACACGGATCCTCGATCGGATCGCCAGGGACCACCAGGCCGAGGAGCGACGGTCCGCCGCCGAGTCGAGGCGGGCCGCCGGGGCTCGAGGCTGGCCGGCGAGCGCGGGCGCCGAAGCCGTCACCGGGACGGCCCGGGTGCCCAGGCCCGCGGGCTGGTGGGTCCGCCCGGGCCTGCTCCGGCGACTCCTCGGCGCGCACGGCGCATAGCGCGCTGCCGAGAGGATCGCGACCTCAAGCCTGGTCGAGCGACCGGGCCAGGTCGCCGATCAGGTCGGTCGCCGACTCGATCCCGACCGACAGGCGGATGAGGGCCGGATCGACCTCCAGCTGGGTCCCGGCGACCGACCCGTGGGTCATGGCGGCCGGGACCTCGATGAGCGACTCGACCCCGCCCAGGGACTCGGCGAGGGTCCAGAGCCGGGTCGACTCGGCGACGGCGACCGCCCGCTCCGATCCCGAGCGCCCGTGACGACCGCCCGCCGCCGGCACGAAGGAGACCATCCCGCCGAACGCCGACGGGCCATCGGGACCGCCGAGGCGCATCTGGTGGGCCGCCACGCCGTGGCCCGGGTGCGCGTCCCGACCGCTCGCCAGCCCCGGGTAGTGGACCGCCGCGACGTCCGACCGGGCGGCCAGGAACCCGGCGATCGCCGCGGCATTCGCCGAGTGCCGCTCCGCTCGGAGAGCCAGCGTCCGCAGGCCCCGCAGGACCAGGAAGCAGTCGAACGGCCCGGGCACCGCGCCCATGGCGTTCTGGAGGAAGCGGAGCCGCTCGGCCAGCTCGTCGTCGTCGGTGACCGCGATCCCGCCGATCGTGTCCGAGTGGCCGGCCAGGTACTTGGTGGACGAGTGGAAGACGACGTCCGCCCCGGATGCCAGCGGCCGCTGGAGCGCCGGCGAGGCGAAGGTGCTGTCGACCACGACGAGGGGTCGCGATCCGCGAGCCCCCGTGAGGCCCTCGACGGCACGGGCGACTGCGGCGATGTCCACGACCTTGAGGTGCGGGTTGGAGGGCGTCTCGAACCAGACGAGGCGGGTCGCCGGGCCTGACGCGACGCCGAGCGCCAACGCCGGATCGTTCGCCAGGTCCACGAACCGGGTCGCGACCCCGCGGGGTCCGGCGACCCGGACCAGGTATCGGAAGGTGCCCCCGTAGACGTCATCGCCGACAACGACCTCCTCGCCCGGGCCGACCAGCTCGGCGATGGCAGCGGTGGCCGCCGACCCGGAGGCGAAGGCGATGCCGTGGCGGCCACCCTCCAGCGCCGCCACCGCCCGCTCCAGGCGCTCCCGCGTCGGGTTCTGGCTCCGGGCATACTCGTAGCCGCGGGTGGGCCGGCCGACCGCCTCCTGGCGGTAGGTCGAGGTCTGGTAGATCGGCGGGGCGACCGCTCCGGTCAGCTCGTCGGGCTCCTGGCCGGCATGGACGGTCAGGGACTCGAAGGCGAGCCTGTGCTCGTCGTCGGTCGGCTCGGTTCGTTCGTTCGCCACGTCGCCTCCCGGGGGCCGACCCCCCTGATGAGCGGAGGGCAGGGTGCCATTCTCGCAGCCGGATGCCAGCGGGGTCGTCTGGGAGGGCCGGGACGAGCTCGTCCGGGTCGAGGCCTGGGGCGATCACGGCTTGCGGATCCGGTCGGCGCCGGGCGACCGCCTGCCCGTGCCGCTCGGCGAGGACGGGGCGCTGCTCGAGGTCGGCGGACGGCCCGCGATCATCGAGATCCGGGCCGAGGTGGCGGTCGTCCGCAACGGGGACCTGGCTGCCGAGCTCTCGGCGGACGGCCGGCTCCGGTTCCTCCGATCCACCGACGGCCGCGAGCTCCTCGCCGAGGAGGCCCGCCACTTCGTCGGCCCGCTGGCCCGCCACTACTTCCAGCGTCCCGACGGACTACCTGCGGGTCGAGGCGAGCTTCCGCGCGTATGACGGCGAGCGCCTCTACGGGCTGGGCCAGCACCAGCACGGGCGGCTCGACCAGAAGGGCTGCGTCATCGACCTGGTCCAGCGGAACACCCAGGTCGCGATCCCCTACCTCCTCTCGTCGCGCGGCTACGGGTTCCTCTGGCACAGCCCGTCCGTCGGGCGGGTGGAGCTGGGCGCGAACGGCACCCGCTGGGTCGCCGAGGCGACTCCCGGTCTCGACTACTGGGTCGTCGCCGGCGACGAGCCGGCCGTCACCCTCGAGCGCTCCACTGCCGCGACCGGCCGCCCGCCGATGCTCCCTGAGCGGGCGGTCGGCTTCTGGCAGTCGAAGCTCCGCTACCGATCGCAGGAGGAGGTCCTCGCCGTCGCCCGCGAGCACCGGCGACGTGGACTCCCGCTGAACGTGATCGTCATCGACGCGGGGCACTGGCCGGTCATGGGCGACTGGCGGTTCGACCCGGAGCGCTGGCCGGATCCGTCGGCGATGGTCCGCGAGCTCGACGAGCTCGGCGTCGAGGTCATCGTCTCCGTCTGGCCGACGGTCAACGACCTCGAGCGAGAACCTGGCCGCCATGCGCGACCACGGCCTGCTGGCCCGGACGATCCGCGGCGATCCCCACCCCACCTGGCTCTTCGACAACCGGCCGGACGGACCGGTCCCGCTCCACCTCTACGACGCGACGGACCCGGAGGCGCGACGCTTCCTCGGCGCGCGGCTCCGCGACGGCTACCTCCGGCACGGGATCCGCTGGTTCTGGCTCGATGCCGACGAGCCGGAGCTGAAGCCGCTGGAGGCCGATCGCATCGCCTATCGGGCCGGCCCGGGAGAGGCCATCCACAATGCCTACCCCCACCTCCATGCCCGGGCGGTCCACGAGGCGATGAGCGAGGCGGGCGTCGACGGACGCCATCACCCTGAGCCGGTCGGCCTGGGCCGGCAGCGCTCGCCACGGAGTGGCGGTCTGGTCGGGCGACATCGATTCGACCTGGGACGCGCTCCGGGCCCAGGTCCCGGCCGGCCTCAACGCGGGCATCAGCGGCATCGCCCTGGTGGACCTCGGACATCGGCGGGTTCAAGGGCGGCGATCCGGATGACCCGGCGTTCCGCGAGCTGCTCATCCGCTGGTTCCAGTTCGGCGCCTTCTGCCCACTCTTCCGGCTCCATGGCCTTCGCCGCACCGACGGCGTCCGGTTCGACGACCTAGCCGAGCTGGCCGAGGAGCCCGGCACCGTCACGGCCATCGGCTGCCCCGGGCCCCCCCTTCAACCTGGCCGAGTTCACCGGCGGCCCCAACGAGGTCTGGTCGTTCGGCGATGCGGCCCTCCGGATCCTGGCGCGTATCTCCACCTGCGCGAGCGGCTCAGCCGTACCTCCTCCTGCAGATGCAGACCGCCAGCGAACGGGGCCTGCCGCCGATGCGACCACTCTTCCTCGAGTTCCCGGGCGACCCGGCCGCCTGGGAGATCGCCGACAGCTTCCTCCTTGGCCCCGACCTGCTCGTGGCCCCGGTCCTGGAGCCTGATGCCCGGGAGCGAGCGGTCTACCTCCCGAGCGGCGCCCGGTGGCGCGACGCCTGGACCGACGGTGAGCTGGAGGCCGGCCGCCACCACGTCGTCGCCGCGCCCCTCGATCGGATCCCGCTCTTCCTCCGCGACGATGCCGACCTGCCGATCGCCGACGACTGACCGAGGCGCAGGCCGGCCGCGTCAGCCCGGGCGATCGCAGAGCGTAGCGCCGGTACGGATGGCCGTCGCCGCCGACGTACTCCCCGTCGAGCCGGAAGCCGGCCTTCTCGAGGACCCGGATCGAGGCGACGTTGGGAGCATCCACGACCGCAGCCACCCGCTCCAGGCCCAGGCGCTCGAACGCATCGGCGAGCAGGCCCGTCGACCGCCTCGGTCGCCAGCCCACGGCCGTGGAAGGCACTGGCCAGCATGTAGCCGAGCTCGGGCTCCGGCCCGAGGTCGCTCGTCGGGCGGCAGGATGCCGGCCACGCCGACGAACGCCCCGACCGCGCCCGATGCCGGGATCGGCGAGCCTCCAGGACCCAGATCGGCAGGCCGGCCTCCAGGGCGCTCCCGAACCACTCGCCGAACTCGCGCCTCGCCCATCTCGCGGCGGGCCGCGTCCGGTCAGCGAGGGGTCCGCGATCGCGTGCCAGAAGCGGATCACCTGCGGGTCGAGGACGAGTCGCGTCGACCACCTCGTCCAGGTCGGCCGGCGTGTACGGTCGGAGGCGCGAGCCGGTCGGAGTCCGCAGCGCCAGGCCCCCGGCGCCGTTCGAGGCACGACCGTCAGCCACCCGCGTGCTGGTGGGCCAGGTACTCGAGCAGGTCGAGCCGGGTCACGACGCCGATCGGCCGACCGGCCCGCGTGGCGACGACCGCCGACGCGCCATCGCGCAGCAGGGCGAACGCCTCGTCGACCGTGGCCGAGGCCTCCACGAGCGGCAGCGGCCGGTCCATGACCTCGCCCACCGTCCGCTCGACGACCATCGGGTCGCGGTAGGCGCGCTCCAGGAGCCCGGTCTCGCTGACCGCCCCGACGATCGCCTCGAGGTCGTCGCCCGTCGGGCGCCTCGGAGACCGGCAGCTGGCTGATCCCGAAGCGCTGGAGCACCTCGATGGCGTCCCCCACGCGCTCGGTGGTCCGGGCGAGGACGACGTCCGGCAGCGCGCCCTGGTGGTGGCGCTGGTCGAGAGAGGTCGGCCACCCGGATGACGGCTCCCGTGGTGGCGAGCAGGCCGTTGGCCCGCATCCACTCGTCGTTGTAGAGCTTCGAGAGGTAGTTGCGGCCGCCGTCGGGGAGGATGACGACGATGACCCGATCGTGGTGCCGCCGCCGGCGTCCTCCGACATGATCCGGCGGGCCTCGTCGAGGGCGGCGACGACGCGCCGTCCCGCACGACTCGCCGGCCAGGATCCCCTCCTCGCGGGTGATCCGCCGGGCCATCGCGAACGCGTCCCGGTCCGAGACCCGGACCCACCGATCGACGACCTCCGGATCGAGGGTCCCCGGCATGAAGTCCTCGCCCGACGCCCTCGGTCAGGTACGGCCGGGCCGTGTCGCCGGAGAGGACGCTGCCCTCCGGATCGGCGCCCACGACGACGAGGTCCGGACGCCGTGCCTTGAGGTATCGACCGACGCCGCTGATCGTCCCGCCGGTGCCGACGCTGGCGACGAAGTGGCTGATCCGCCCGTCCGTCTGCTCCCAGATCTCCGGCCCGGTCGTGGCCTCGTGCGCGGCCGGGTTCTCCTCGTTCCAGTACTGGTCCGGCTTGAAGGCGCCCGGGATGTCGCGGGCCAGGCGATCGGCCACCCGGTAGTAGGACTCGGGCGACTCGGGGGGCACGTTCGTCGGGCAGAGGACCACCTCGGCCCCGTAGGCGCGGAGCAGCGCCTGCTTCTCGGCCGACTGCTTGTCGGCCATGACGAAGATGCAGCGGTAGCCCTTCAGCGCGGCGGCGATGGCGAGGCCGTGGCCGGTGTTGCCGGAGGTCGGCTCGACGATGGTGCCGCCGGGACGAAGCGATCCCGTCCGCTCGGCCGCCTCGATCATCGGCAGGCCGATGCGATCCTTGACCGAGCCGCCCGGGTTCAGGGCCTCGAGCTTCGCGAGAACCAGCGGTTGCCGGTCGACCGGGCCGAGGTCCCGCGGTGACCCGCGACAGGCGGACGAGCGGCGTGCCACCGATGAGCTCGAGGATGGAGTCGGCGTAGCGCATGGTGCCCGAGTATCCAGGTCGCGGTCAGCGCCAGGCGGTCGTCAGCCAGGCCCAGCGCTTCGACGATGCCCGGCCGGCGGTCGGGCGAGCCGGTGGACGGCCGCGACGTCCGGGGCGGTCCGGCTCGTGGAGGGCCGCAACGATCCGGTGGGCGATCCGTCGCTCGTCGGACGACCATGGCGTTGGAGGGGGCGTGGCCGCGTCGACCCCGGCGAGCTCCTGCCAGGTGACCGATGGCAGGACCCGACGATGAGCCGCCGGCCGCGGTAGAGCTCGTCCGCGCCACCGATAGCGAGCGGCACGATCGGCGCGCCGCTGCGCAGCGCCAGGTACGCGATGCCCGGCCCGAGCGGTCGCGTCCTGCCGGCGGTGCCGTCGCGCCGACCTCCGGGAAGACCAGCAGGACGGCGCCAGCCTCGAGCGCCACCGTCGCGGCCCCTCGAGGTGCGCCTCGACCGGCCTCGCGCCGACCGCCGGCCAGATCGGGATGACGCCACCGACAGGTGGACCGCGAGGCGTCGCCACCACGACCGGAAGATGGCCCGTCCATCACCGAGGAACACGAGGCGCGGCGTCCGCGGCAGCAGGTCGGCGACGAGGAGTGGGTCGATCCAGGTCCGATGCGGGAGCCCGGCCGCGATCCAGCCCCCGGTCGGGCGACCGGTCTCGTCGCGGGGCAGCAGCGAGCGACCGATGCAGCCTCGGCCGGAACCCGAACAGCCCATGCCCGACCACGTGAAGCGCGGCGAGCAGCGCCCGATAGACGAACGATGGTCGGGCCGTGACCCGACCGATCAGGCCGATCCGGCGCGGCCCGTCCGGCGGACCAGCCATCGCCATGGCCCGGAGGATGGCCGCCCGGCGCCGGCCGGGGAAGTCGATCGGCGGCCGGCCCGGTGGCAGGGCCGGCGCGTCGCCGGTCAGGGGCCTCGACAGCAGCAGCCAGGTCAGCGGCAGCGCAGTCGTTGCGGGGGGTCGGCGGATCGACCGTGGCGGGGTAGAGGGCAGCCACCTGCGGCCCGAGCAGGTCGGCGAATCGATCGGTCGGAGATCCTTCGAGCGAGCTCGAGCTCCTCGCGCGAGCCGCCGGCGCGCGGTCCGCCGTCCCAGGAGTCGCCGAGCAGCTCGCGGGCGCTGGTCGCCGGCAGGATCCGCGTCGCGAATCGCTTCCCGACATACAGCTCCTGGCTGCCGACGATAGCCAGCGGGACGATCGGCACCTGGGTCCGCAGCGCGATCAGGACGACCCGAGGCGGAATGGGGCCAGCGCATCCGGCGGCCCGCTGATGCCGCCTTCCGGCATCAGGACGAACACGCCGCCGGCGTCGAGGACCGCCTGCGCCGAGGCGACGTGCTGCTCGACACCTACGCCGCCCCGCCAGACCGGAAGCATGCCGCCGAGGCGGTGGAGGAGCGCACTCCTTCCAGCGGGCGTCGAAGGCAGACGGCCCGGAGCCGAGGAACCAGACTCGCGGCTCCAGCGGCAGCCCGTGCATGACCAGGAAGGGATCCATCCAGCCTCGATGGACGGCCGGACCACGAGCAGGTAGCCGCCCGCTGGTGGGTGCTCGGTCCTGTCGGCATCGACCCGGAAGCGGAGCAGGCCGAAAAGCCAGGAATCGGGCCAGGCGAGCGAGGACGCGAATGGTGCGCGAGGCGCGAACCTCGGGCGTGCGCCCCAGCCAGGCCAGGCCCTCCCGGACGCCGCCTCGCTCGGCGGCCACCCGCTCCGGCGCGGTCCGGGCCGCCTGGCGCGCGGGCCGGCGAGGCGGCCCGGGAGACGGCGGTGTCGGCGGCGGCGCCGCGCTCAACTGCCCGTCAGGTCGGATCCGGCTTGGAGTCGGCGGGCGGCAGCCCTTCCGGGGTGCCGACCTCGCCGGCTGCCTCGCCGGTGAGAGCTCGATCGCCAGAGGGAGCGTGATCGTCGGCTGCCGTCCCCTCCGTCGGCTGGGGCCCGTCAGCGGCTCCGGCGGCCACGTCCGCGGCCTCGAGCCCGGCCAGACGGCGGGCATCCTCGTCGGCGATCGACGGGCCGCCGCGAAGGTGACGACCCACGATGATCGCCGCCCCCACCAGCATGAAGCCGCCGGCGAACAGCCAGGCCGTCGGGATGCCGTTGAACGTCCAGTTCTCAGAGCGGAGTGACTCGAGCGCGAAGCGGACAGCCCCATACCAGATGAAGAAGATGCCGAGGAGGTCGCCCGGTCGCAGACGCGTCGCCATCCTGCGTCCGAGCCACAGGAGCACGACCAGCCCCAGCACTGCAGCGAGCGATTCGTAGAGGAACAGCGGCTGGAAGCGCGTCGTCTCGAACGGGTAAGCGTCGCAGGAGTAGTCGGCGATCCGGTACTGACATTCGATCGGGATGCCCCAGGGCAGCGTGGTCGGCGGGCCGTACAGCTCCTGGTTGAAGAAGTTCCCCCAGCGGCCGACCGCCTGCATCGCGAACAGGGCGGGTGCGATGACGTCCATCCAGGCCCACACGGACTGCCGCTTGTGGCGGATCCAGAGGATGCCGACGATCGTGCCGGTGATCAGGCCGCCGAACACCCCGAGCCCGGTGTACGGCGGCAGCACGATCCCGATGAGGTTGTCCTGGTAGAGGTCCCAGCGATCGATCACGTGATACAACCGCCCGCCGATCAGCGCGGCGACCGCGATCACGATCATGCCGTCGGCGACGAGCGAGGCGTCGAGGCCCTTGCGGCGGGCCTCGTGAGTGAGCGACGACGTAGGCAGCCACGAGCCCGAGGGCGTAGCAGATCCCGTACCAGTAGACGGGAACGGAACCGATCTGGACGAGGACCGGGTCGGGCGTGAAGTCGAACATGACCGGCGAAGTGTACGACCGACGCGCCATCCGGCTCGCCCGGCGGCTCGCTCCCGACACTTCCGGCGGATGACCGACTGCCTGTGCCGAACCCGCCGAGCCCGCCCGTGAACGCCGAGTTCAACTGGTGGTTGCTCATCGTCGGCCTGGGCGTGGGCGCTGGGCCTCACCTGGCTCGTCCTCGCCGACATGGGCCGACGGCGCGACGCCACGGCCGATCGCGAGCGGGCTGACGAGACCGCCTGGATCGAGACGACCCTGCGCGACGATGGTGTTGCCGTCGCGGCTGGTGTCGTCGACCGCGTCCTCGACCTCCACGAGATCTGGCTGGACCGCTCGTCGCCCGAGAGTCGGGACGCGGTCCCGATCGGCACCCACGAGCCGGTCGACGAACCTGCCGCTCCGGGACCGGTCGCCTCTGACGAGACCGGGGGCGTGGAGGCGGGCAGCGCTGCCGAGGATCGCGACTAGAGCTCGCCGAGCAGCACGGGCTGGCCGGGCCGGTCCCCGTCGACGTCCACGATGGAGACCCCGAAGGTGGCTCCGGCGCTGACATCCGCGAGGGCCGAGGCCGGCCCGGCCCACCAGGCGACATCGCCGTCGACCCACATCCGGCCCAGGACCGTCCGCTCGCCGTCGACCTCGACCCAGCAGCGGTACTCCTGGCCTGGGCCGGGCTCCGGCAGGCCGGCCGTCTCGACGGCCATCTCGCCGGCCGAGGCGGAGAAGAGCAGCCAGCCGGCGGCATCCGTGCCGTCGAGGCCGACCGTCCGGGAGTCGGACACCGCAGCGATCCTCGCGGCGTCATCGGCGACCCGGGTGAGCGAGGCGATGGTCGCTTCCGCGTCGCCGAGGCGACCCGCGGTCCACCACCAGCCCGTGACGCCGACCACGGCGACCACCAGGGCCGCGGCCAGGGCGACGACCCAGGGGATGGGCACCAGCCGTCGATGCGGGACGGGGGCCGGTGCCGGTACTGGCACCTGCACCGGCAGCGCGCCTGCGTCGGGCCGGACCACCGATGAGGGGGCCGCGGCCGCCCCGCGGATCCGACCCTCGGCGAGGACGCGGGCCAGGGTGCGCTCGCGGAGGTCGGCGGGCGGGAGCGAGCGTACGGCGTAGCGGATCACGACGGCGGACCGACCGAGCTCCTCGTACTCCGTCGCGCACGACGGGCAGCCGGCCAGGTGACCGGCCACGGAAGCGGCCTCGGCAGTGTCGCCGGCCTGCAACCGCTCGAAGCCGCCTGGCTCGACCGCCGCCAGCTCCAGCAGCGCCTTGACGTCCTGGTGCTCCATCACGGCGTCTTCGTCTCCGGGTCGCCGAAGGCGACGGCCGCTCCCGCTTCCGGCTCGCCGAGCGCCTCCCGGAGTCGACGCAGCCCCCGTCGGGTCCTGGTCTTGACCGTCCCCAACGGCCAGCCGAGCCGCTCCGCGATCTCGGCCTGGGTCAGGTCCTGCTGGTAGGCGAGCAGGATCACGGTGCGCTCGTCCTCCGGCATGGCTGCCACAGCGGCCGCGACGACCGACTGCTGCTCAGCGGCCACAGCATGGTCGAATGGATCGGCCTCGACGGACCCGGCCGCGACCAGATCGCCGACGGTCGCGAGGTCCGGCCCCCCGCCACCCAAGTCCGGATCCGGATCGAGTGCGACGAGCCGGGGCCGCCGGGCGGCTGCTCGGAGCCGGTCCAGCGCCCGGTTGCGCGCGATGGTCCGAAGCCACGTCGTCAGCGACGCCACGTGCGGATCGAATCGCTCGGCTCGGTCCCAGAGCACCAGGAAGGTCTCCTGTACCACCTCTTCCGCCGTCCCTCGATCGCCCGAGAGCCGCAGGGCGAGGGCGAAGATGCCCGACCCGTGGCGATCGTAGAGCTCCACCAGCGCCGACTGCGAGCCGTCGGCGACCGCGCGGACCAGGGCAGCATCGTCGGCTCCCGAGCGGGTCGGTCCCGTCATCCTCTACGCCCTTCGCCGGCAGGCGGTTTCACCACTCGCTCGCGGGGACCCGGCGCAGGCCGGCCAGGGATCCGGCCGGGAGGTGCGCCTCCAGGCAGGTGACGCCGTCGGGGCCCACGATCGCACCATGGGCGGTCCCGGCCGGCAGCTCCAGACGATCGCCCTCGTCGAGCCGGATCCGCCCCCCGCCGGCCTCGAAGACGATGGACCCGGCGGCACAGACGAGGACCTTGTCAAAGCCGTGGTCATGAGTGCCGTAGCGATCGCCCGGGCCGTTGCCCCAGGGCGACGGGTCGAGGCCCTCGCGACGCAGGCGCTCCGAGAGCGGGGTCCGCTCGGTCACCCGGAGACCCCGACGCCGATGGCCCGCCCGACGACGTAGGTCACGACGGCGGCCGCGATGCCCAGGCCAGCCTGGCGCAGGCCGGAGTAGATCGTGCTCCTGCCGGTCAGCATGCTGACCGCCGCGCCGACGCCGAAGAGCGCGACGACGCTGACGATGAACGACGTCCAGAAGGCGAGGCTGCCGTCGCCGAACAGGTACGGGACCACCGGGACGATGGCGCCGATCGCGAAGGCGATGAAGGAGCCGAAGGCCGCCCCCCAGGGCGACCCCAGCTCGTCGGGGTCGAGGCCGAGCTCCTCGCGAACGAGCGTATCGAGGGCCAGGTCCGGCTTCTGGAAGACCCGGTGGGCGATCGCCGTCGCCTCGTCGTCGGTCAGGCCCTTGGTCCGGTAGATCGCCGCCAGCTCCGCCTCCTCCTCATCGGGCATCGCCGCGATCTCGGCCCGTTCCAGCTCGATCTGGCGCTCGTAGAGCTCACGCTGCGACTGCATCGAGATGTACTCGCCGGCGGCCATGCTGAACGCCCCCGCGAGCAGGCCGGCGATGCCGGCCAGGAGGACGAAGCGGCCGTCCCCCACGGTCTCGGCCGACGCGCCGGCGACGCCCATGACCAGGGCGAGGTTGCTGACCAGGCCGTCCGAGACGCCGAAGACGATCGCCCGGAAGGTCCCCGACTGCCCGGCCCGATGCCAGCGCTCGGCCGAGGCGATGTCACGGGGCCGAGCGGCCGCCTCGGCGGCGGCCACGCCGGCGGCCTGGGCCTCGGCGCCGATGCGCTCGCGGCGGGTCGGTCGCGGACGCCGCTCCTCGGCTCCACCGATGCGCTTCCAGACCTCGGCGTGGGCCCGCTCGTCGGCGGCGATGCCGGCCTGCTCCGGCACGGACTCGCCTTCGTAGTGGGCGGCGGCATCGCGCTCCATCGCCATGACCAGCGACGCCACCCTCGAGCTGCCCAGCAGGCGGGCCAGGGCGGTGATCGCCCGGACCCGGATCCGCGGCCCGCCGTCGGCCGGGACAGGCTCGCCGAGCTCCCGGAGCGCACGGACCCAGATCGCGGCATGCCGAAGCTCGGTCTCGGCGATCGATCGGAACAGGTCGGCCCGGTCCGGGTCCCGCTCGAACGAGGCCAGGCGCTCGTACATCCAGGCGGCGTCCCGTTCGGATCGGAGGTGCTCGCGGGCGACCGCAGCATGGGTCGTGGCCATCCCCGCGAATCTAGGGGACCGCGCCGTTGCGCGCCGGGGACGTCCGGCCCGTCGATGGGGGTCCAAGGGCGTGGCGACGCCGTGCCGGCGACACCGGACGGTCGAGCCCGGTGCGACCGACCGCCCGACTACACTACCGGCATGATCGGCCTCCCGCCGCTCCGCTGGCTGTCCTCGAGAGACGTCGAGGCGGCGATGCCCGGGCTGGCCGAGCGGCTGGCACTGGCCGAGCGGACCCTGACCTCGCTGGTCGCCGACGCCGAGCTGCCGCCGAAGATCGGCGTCCACCCGCGGCCGGACGGATCGTTCGCCCACGCCATGCCGGCCTTCCTGCGAGGATCCGAGCCCGCCGAGGACCGCCTCGGGATCAAGTGGGTGACCGGCTTCGACGGGAACCCGACCTCGATCGGCCTGCCAGCCATCAGCGCGGTCGTCGTGCTCTCCGACGCCTCGACCGGCATCCCCCTCGCCCTGCTGGACGGGGGACCCGTCACCGCCCAGCGAACGGCCGCCGTCAGCGGCGTGGCGATCCGGGCCTTCGCTCCGGCGATCACCTCTCAGCCGCCCCGGGTCGGGCTCATCGGTGCCGGCGTCCAGGGCCACAGCCACCTGCCGGTCATCGGCGCCGTCCGACCCGGGGCCGTCCTTCGGGTCCACGACCGAGATCCCGGGCGGGCGGAAGCCCTGGTCAGAGTCGCCAGGACGACCCCCGGGATCGCCGCCGCCGAGGCCGTCGGAGCGGCCCGGGATGCGACGATCGGAGCGGACGTCGTGGTGACCGCGGCGGCCTTCGGGCCGATCCGCCAGGTCATGACGAACGACTGGCTCGAACCGCAGGCCACGGTCGTCGCGGTCGACTACGCCACCCATTGCGCGGCCGAGGTCGCCCAGGAGGCCACTCTCTTCCTGGTGGACGAGCGGGGCCAGTTCCTCGTCAACCGCGAGGCGGGCGCGTTCGATGGCTACCCGGACCCGACCTCGACCATCGGAGAGGCGCTCCTCGCCGGGACGGCCCGGCCCGACGGACGGGTCGTCGTGACCCACCTCGGGGTCGGACTCGCCGACGTCGTCTTCGGGTCGGCGATCCTGGAGCGGGCCGAGGCGCTCGGACTGGGGACGCTTCTGCCGCGCTGACGGAGGCCGGGCGCGGTCCTCGGTTCCGCGTCCTAGGCTCCCGACCGGTGTCGGCTCCCGCGGACACCTCGGACGGCCTGCCCGACCATGGCCCGGAGCAGGAGGAGGATGCCGATCGCAAGCGCGACCAGATCATGGGGGGTCCCCGTCCCCGCCTCGAAGAGCGCGAGATCATCGAGCGAGGGCGCTGAACCTCCGGACCGGCCGCCCGGGCCGGTCGCCGCGGGGCCCCGCGAGCGACGGGCGGGGTGGCTACGACGACGCATCTCACGGCTGAGACGCCGGGGCCTCGATACCGTTGCGGCGCCCCGCCTTCGGGTCGGCTACTCGAAGACCTCGAGCGGACCGTCGGGGACCTCGATGAGGATCCGCCCGTCCTCCACGACGACGATGTAGACCGCCAGCGGCAGATCGGCGGGCGGATCCAGCGGTTCGCCGTCGTTGAGATCGAACCGTGAGAGATGGAGCGCACAGGTGATCGTACCGGCCGTCAGGAAGCCCTTGTCGAGCTCGAAGTACTCATGGCTGCAGATGCCCTGGACGGCCGTGTAGTCGCCGTCCTGGTTGATGACGAGGACCGGATCGGAACCCTCGGCCCAGGCCATCTTCATCGTCCCGGCCGGGACCTCCTCGACACCAAGGAGGTCGATGCGTCTCACGCCATCACCCTAGCGCACGCCGGCAAGCCGATCCGGCCATCCCGGCGCCGGATGCGGGACACGCCACGTGGCGACCCAGGGCAGCGGGGGCGCGGGTCTCAGGCGAGGGTCGCGACGGGGGCGCTGGTGCCGGCCCACTTGGCCTCGAGTCGTGTCCGGAGGCGGTCCTGGGTCCCGGCGTGGGGGACACGGGCGACCACCGGCTCCAGGAACCCGAGGACGATGAACTTGCGGGCCTCGTCCTCGGGGATGCCACGGCTCTCGAGGTAGAAGACCTGGCCCTCGTCGATCGGTCCGACCGACGAGCTGTGGGCGGCCCGGCGGCAGTCGGGCTGGTCGATCTCGAGCGACGGGATGGCGACCGAGCGGGCCTGCTTGGAGAGGTTCATCCCGAACTCGCCGAGGTAGCTGTCGGTCCCGATGGCCGACCGCTCGATCGTCGCCAGACCCTTCATGTAGGTCCGGGCCCGGTCCTTCAGGGCGCCCTTGGCGAGGACGTCGCCGGTGGTGTCCTGGCCGATGTGGCGGGTGTACGTCGTGAGGTCGAACAGCTGGTCCTCACTGCCGAACAGGATCTCGACCTGCTCCAGGGAGCTGCGGTCGCCCTCGAGGCGATTGTCGATCCGCGATCGGACGAGGCGGCTGCCGAGCTGGGCGAGCGCCCAGCGCATGGTGGCTCCTTCGCCGAGCGTCGCGTGCCGATGCTGGAGCACGACGTGGGCGGGGCCGGCCTCCTGGAGCGAGGCGACGGCCAGGGTCGCTTCACGGGCCAGGTGCACCTCGAGCGTGCCGGCGAACAGGGCCTGAGGGACGACCTCGCCCTCAGCGCAGGCGATCTCGGGACCCGACGGAAGCAGCTCCTCGACGACCGACGCCCCGGCACCCCAGCCGAGCGAGATGATCGTCCTGGTCAGGAGCGCGGTGGCGGGCGCTCCCGCCAGCCAGCGGACCAGGATGGGTCGCTCCAGCCGGACCCTGGCCGGGACCTCGAGGCGGATGCCCTGGCTCCAGGCCGCCCGGGTCAGCTGGGCGAGCTTGTCGTCGGCCGGCAGGCCCCGACCCCCATCCAGGTCCGCTCGAAGGGCCTCGGGGTCCCGGGCCAGCGCCTGCGCGAAGGTCTCGACGACGACGCCCTGGTCGGCGGCGTCCGCTGCGACGGCCATCGAGACCACGCCGTCCTCGCGGATCTCGACGAGGGCGCTGGCATCGTCGGGGACCTCGCCCGCAGCGGTCGCCTCGCGGCTCGTGGCGTACGGCCGGGCCGCGAACAGGTCGGCGGCGCGCAGGTCGAGGTACGGTGTGTAGAGCTGGTTCGGCTCGACCGGGAGGGCGAGGTAGCGCTCAAGGGCTGCCCTGCGGTCCGCCCGCAGCCAGGCCGGCTCGTCCCGCTGCTCGCCGATCGTCTCGACGAGAGCCTCGTCGAGGAAGTCGAAGGGCAGCTCGCCGGGGGCTCGCCGGGGGCGGCGGACGGGCGTCGGACCGGTCGGGGCTTCGGTCGGGGTCGTCATCCGAGCGACCCCTCCATCTCCAGCTTGACGAGCCGGTTGAACTCGATCGCATACTCCATCGGGAGCTCCTTGGTGAAGATCTCCAGGAAGCCCTGGACGATGAGGTTCGTGGCCTCGTTCTCGGTCAGGCCGCGGCTCATCAGGTAGAAGACCTGGTCGGTGCTGACCTTCCCGACGGTGGCCTCGTGGGTCATCGTCGTGTCGTCTTCCTGGATGTCGATGTAGGGGTAGGTGTCGCTCCGGCTGACGTCGTCGAGCATGAGGGCGTCGCAGCGGACGCTGGCGGTGACGCCGGTGGCCCCGGGCGCCACCCGGACCTGGCCCCGGTAGCTGGTCCGGCCGCCATCCTTGGAGACCGACTTGCTGACGATCCGGCTGGTCGTGTCGCTGGCCAGGTGGATCGCCTTTGCACCGGTGTCCTGATGCTGGTCCTTGCCGGCCACGGCGACGGAGATGACCTCAGCCGTCGCGCCCCGTCCGCGCAGGTAGATCGAGGGGTACTTCATGGTCAGCTTGGAGCCCGTGTTCGCGTCGACCCACTCGACGGTGGCGTTCTCGTGGGCATGGGCCCGCTTGGTGACCAGGTTGTAGACGTCGTTCGACCAGTTCTGGATCGTCGTGTAGCGGACCTTCGAGCCGGGCAGGGCGATGACCTCGACGACCGCCGCATGGAGCGAGTCGGTCGCGTAGATCGGGGCCGTGCAGCCCTCGATGTAGTGGACCTTGGCGCCCTCGTCGACGACGATCAGGGTCCGCTCGAACTGGCCGGTGTTCTCGCCGTTGATCCGGAAGTAGGCCTGCAGCGGCAGGGGGACCTCGACGCCCTTGGGAACGTATACGAACGAGCCGCCCGACCAGACGGCGCTGTTGAGCGCCGCGAACTTGTTGTCCTCGGGTGGGACGACCGTGCCGAAGTGCTGGCGGAAGATCTCCGGGTACTCCTTGAGCGCCTGATCGGTGCCCATGAAGACGACGCCGATCTTGCCCAGCTCCTCGCGGACCGAGTGGTAGACGACCTCGGAGTCGTACTGGGCGCCCACGCCGGCAAGGAACTTGCGCTCCGCCTCGGGGATGCCGAGCCGCTCGAAGGTCTGCTTGATCTGTTCAGGAACGTCGTCCCAGGACTTCTCCTCCCGCTCGGAGGGCTTGCGGTAGTAGACGATGTTCTCGAGGATGATCTTCGAGAGGTCGCCGCCCCACTCGGGCATCGGCCGGGCGAGGAAGTGCTCGTATGCCCGGAGGCGGAAGTCCAGCATCCACTGAGGCTCTTCCTTGAACCGGCTGATCTCCTCGACCGTGTCGCGCGTCAGCCCCCGCTTCGTCTCGGCGAGGTAGACGATGTCGTCGTGGAAGGCGTACTGGTCGCGCTGGTCGCGGACGAGGTCGCGGGTCGAGGTCATCGGGTCTCCTGCGGCAGGCCGCCGCTCGCTGTCGGCTCGTAATCCCGACCTAGATTATCGGGATTGACCGCTCGAGCGTCAACGCCGGCCCATCCTCGGTTCGGGCGACGAGTGCCTGCGGATGCGCAGGCGCGGCGGGTAGGATGCCCCGGGAGGACGGCGATGGCCAACGACGGGTCGGGCAGCGAGCGCGGACGCACGGAACGGGCCGCCAGGGCGGCTCTGAAGAGCGCCCCTCGCCGGCAGGGCGACGACGACCGGAGCGGCCAGACGATCGAGACGCCGATCGGCCACCTGGACCGCTTCGGCCTCGTCCTGGGGCTCCTGGTGGTCACGATCGTGGTCCTCTTCCTCACCGGGGAGTCCGCCATCGCCCGTCTCCTGGCCGTGGCCCTGGAGGGCTCGGTCCTCGTCTTCGCCCTCGACGCGTCTGGCTTCGCCCGGCGCTGGAACATCGCCGGACGGGCGCTCGCCGTCGCGACCTTCGGCTTCCTGCTGTTCGCCGAGGTGTCCGGGCAGGAGCTGACCACGGTCCGGGTCCTCACCGCCGGCCTGGTGACGAGCGTGACCATCGTCGCGCCGGTGGCGATCGCGAGGCGCCTGATCCGCCAGCCGGTCATCGACTTCAGCTCGGTGGCGGCCGCCCTGTCGATCTACCTCCTGGTGGGACTCGCCTTCACCAACCTGTATGCCGGCCTCCAGGCGGTCGCGCCGCCGCTCTTCTCGCAGGCGGACCTCGTCCCGGACTACACCGACTTCCTGTACTTCAGCTTCGTGACCCTGGCGACCCTGGGCTACGGGGACCTCACGCCGGCATCGGACATGGCCCGCCTGGCATCGGTCGTCGAGACGGTCCTGGGCCAGATCTACCTGGTCACGATCGTGGCGGTCATCGTCTCGAACATCGGCCGACGGCGGCCCGCGGCGCGAGGCCACCGTGCCGCTGGCCGCGGACGGTTCAGCGGTCTCGTGGGTCGCAGCGCCTCCGCGCCGGACACGGACGACCCGGCGGCCGAGTCGGCCGCCGGGTCCGATCGCTGAGTCGCCCGGGCGATCAGTAGCGGTACATCGACTGCTCGATCGCCTGCTCTTCCGGCGAGATCCGGAGCTGCAGGTACAGGCCGGCGATCGCCAGGGCGGCCCACACGGCGATCCAGATGAAGTTGTCGGTGACGGCCACCCAGGTCGCACCGAGGATCCCGGTGTCGAAGTCGTTGACTTCGACCAGCCCGAAGATCAGGAAGATCCCGCTCATGATCGCCGTCGAGCCCCCGAGAGCGGTGAGCACGACCACCAGGTACTTCGGTGCTCGCAGGATGACGACGCCGACGGCGAAGACGACGCCCACGGCGATCGCGATCAGCCAGGCGATGATGTCGAGCTGGAAGCCGATCGCATCGAGGATGCCGTAGGCAAGCGCGTAGCCGATCGAGCCGCCGAGCAGGACGACCGCGATCCAGTAGAACAGGTACGACAGCACGGCGAATCCGATGCCGATGACGAAGCCGACGACCCAGCCCGCGGTCGTCGCGAGGAACCCGTCGCCGAAGATGGCCGTGAAGCCTTGGGCGCCCGCGAGCAGCCCTGCGAAGAAGCCCCAGATCGGCAGCAGGAACAGGAAGAACTTGAAGCCGGCGAAGCAGAAGACCGCGCCGGCGACCAGGGCGAGGATCGCCAGGCCGATGACCTCTAGGTCCATGGTGTATTGACCTCCCTCTCCGTCCTTGATGGACGCGACGATGCTACGCCGTCGCGCGGCTCCGTTGCGGCCGGATACGCTCCGGATCGCCGGGGCAGGTCGTGGCCCACGGTGACGGACGCCGGCCGAGCCCAGCCTGGCGGACATACAACGACCCCGCCGGTCGAGCCGGCGGGGTCGTTGTGTTCGCGACGGGGGTCAGGCCGGGCTGGGCTCGGCCGGAGGTGCCTCGGAGGTCGCGGCTGCGTCCTCCTCGGCCGGGCGGCCCCGCCGCAGACCACCGAACCAGGTCTTCCCGCCGTCGACCAGCGAGTAGATGACCGGGATGACGATCAGGGTGAGGAAGGTCGAGCTGAACAGGCCGCCGATGACGACCGTGCCGAGCTCGGCCGCGATGATCGACCCCTCGGAGAGGCCCGCCGCGAGCGGGATGAGGGCGAGGATCGTAGCGATCGCCGTCATGAGGATCGGCCGGACCCTGGTCCGACCGCCCTCGATGAGGGCGTCCTTGGCGGAGTGGCCCTCCGACCGAAGCCGCTCGACCAGGTCGAGCAGGACGATGGCGTTGGTCACCACGATCCCGATCAGCATGAGGAAGCCGATCAGGGCGCTGACGCCGATGGGTCGATCGGTCAGGAAGAGCGCCGGGAAGGCCCCGATCGTGGCCAGAGGGAGGCTGAACAGGATGATGAACGGCGTGATGAGCGAGTTGAACGTCAGCACCATCATCACGTAGACGAGGAGGATGGCGACCCCCATCGAGACGAAGAGGTTGCCGAAGGCCTCGTTCTGCTGCTGGGTCACGCCGGCCAGGGTGATGTCCACGCCGGCCGGGATCTCGCCCGCCGCCTCGAGGTCGTCGATCTCCTGCTGGACCGCGAGCGAGACGGCCCCGGTGTCGTCGGAGGCGATCTCGGCCGAGACCGTCGCCGCCGGGGCCTGGTCGACGCGGGTGATGCTGCCCTGGGCGAGCACCTCGTCGACGGCCGAGATGGTCCCCAGCGGGACCGTCACGGTCGTGCCGACCGGCAGCTGCTGCAGCGTATCGACGCTGCTCACCGTCGCCGGGTCGACCTGGAGGAAGAGCGGGACGGCGGCGATGTCACCGTCCAGCTGGAGGGTCGTGACTTCGGTGCCCACGAGGGTCGTCCGGACCTCGCCGGCGACCTGGGCCGCGGTCAGACCGGCGCCGATCGCCTTGTTCGGGTCGACGACGACCTGGATCTCGGGCGTGCCCCTGGACAGGTCGGACTTGAGGTTGAGGAGGTCCGAGTCGTCGGCCAGCGCGGCCATCACGGCGTCGGTGGCGACGGCGACGTCCTCGGGATCGTCCGAGCTGACGACGATGCTGAGGCTGTTGGAGGTGAAGCCGGCGGTCTGGGCGACGGCGACGTCGTAGCCGTCGGTCTTGACCGAGGCGAGGTCGCTGGAGAGCTTCTGGGCGTACTCCGTGAGTTCGACCTCGTCCGAGAGGCGCACCGTGAGCGTGGCGCTGTTGGCCGGGCGCCCGCTGAGGGCCGCCGTGACCGTGCCGAAGCTCGTGTCGCCCTCGCCGGGGACGCTCGTCTGGACGTTCTCGACCTCGGGGTCGGCCAGGAGGATCGTCTCGGCCTCGATCGCCCGCTCGAGCACGGCCACCGAGCTGGTGCCGGCCGGTGGGGCCACGGTGACCTGGAGCAGCTTCTCGCCGCCGGCGTTGATGAACTGGGTCGGAAGGAGCGGGGCGATGGCCATCGAGACGGCGAACAGCACCGTCACGGCGACGAGGATGCCCCACTTGGTGAAGCGGTTGCGGAGGGCGAACTGGATCGTCGGGGTGTAGGCCCGGATCCAGGGCGAGTTCTTCGGCTCGCCGTCCTCGTCCACGTTGAGCTTGACGCGACCGATGAACAGGTAGGCGAGGACCGGGACGACCGTCAGGGCGACGACGAGCGACGCCAGCAGGGCGAAGGTGACGGTCAGGGCGAAGGGCAGGAAGAGCTGGCTGACGATGCCGCCGACCAGCCCCAGGGGCAGGAAGACGGCCACGGTCGTCAGGGTGGCCGAGGTGATCGCCCCGGCGACCTCGCGCGGGCCGCGAAGCGAGGCCGTCAGGCGGTCGTCGCCCAGGGCCCGGTGCCGGTAGATGTTCTCCAGGACGACGATCGCGTCGTCCACCACTCGACCAACGGCGACAGCCAGGCCGCCGAGGGTCATGACGTTGATGGTGATGCCCGTGATCTGCATGATCACCAGGGCAGTCAGGACCGACAGCGGGATGCTGACCGCGGCCACCAGCGTGGCCCGGATGCTGAACAGGAAGAGGAAGATCGTCAGGACCGCAAAGAGCGCTCCCAGGCCACCTTCCTTGAGCAGCCCGTCGCGCGACTCCTTGATGAACACCGAGAGGTCGGAGATCACGGTGACGTTGACCGTCTCGGGGTTGTCAGCCCCGATCTTCTCGAGCTCCGCGGAGACCGCGTCGGCCACCTCGACGGTGTTGGCCGTGGAGGTCTTGGTGACCGTGAGCGTCAGCGACGGGACGCCGTCGGTGCGGGCGTAGCCCGTCGTCGGGACGCCGGCCTCCTCGACCGTGGCGATGTCCTTGAGGAA
The DNA here is from genome assembly GCA_963707215.1 of uncultured Chloroflexia bacterium. Taxonomy (GTDB): domain Bacteria; phylum Chloroflexota; class Limnocylindria; order Limnocylindrales; family CSP1-4; genus DATHYZ01. The sequence continues at coordinate 529,781 of CAVPPB010000001.1, forward strand.
GACCGGCGTCGGCGCGGCAGGCACGGTCGGCGCGGTCGGATCGGTTCCGGGCAGGCCGCCGGGGACCTGGTCCGGGGTGACGCCCTCCGGCAGCTCGCCGGGGACCTGGTCGGGGGTCGGGTTCTCGGGCAGCTTCACGCCGACGACGAGGTCCTCGATCTCGGCCAGGGAGCCGAGCGTCCCGATCGTCGAGACCGGGATGTTGGAGCCGTCGCTGGTGATCTGGCCCGACGGGATGGTCAGGTTGTTGGCCGTGAGCACGCCGGTGACCTGGCCAACGGAGATGCCGGTCTCGGTCAGCTTGGCCGGGTCGAGGGTGACGACGGCCTGCGTCTCCAGCCCACCGGTGAGGTCGGCCGTTGCCACGCCATCGATGCCCAGGAGGGATGGGACGATCTGGTCCCGGGCGACCTCGGCCGCCGCGTCGAGCTGCTCCTCGGGGAGGCTCCGTTGCCGTCGACGCCGGCCACCGAGGCGATGATCACGGGGGAGGCGTTGATGTTGAGGGCGGCGACCTGGGGCGAGACCGTTTGCGGCAGGCCTGCGGTCTGGAGGTTCTGCTCGATCGTCGAGCGAACCTCCTTGACGTCCGTCCCGAACTCGAACTGGGCGACGACGATGGCGATCGAGTTGGCCGACGAGGACGAGAGGGCTTCGAGGCGCGGCACGCCGGCGACGGCGCGCTCGATCGGCTTCGTGACCTGCTCGGCGACATCGGCGGCACCGACGCCGGGGTAGGGCGCGATGACCGTGATGACCGGGAAGTCGATGTCCGGGAGGAGCTCCTGCTTGAGCGTCCCCCAGGCGGAGATGCCGGCGAAGAAGAGGCCGACCGCGAGCAGGAGCGTGACGCTCCGCTTCGCGACGGACAGCTCGGTGAGGCGGTTCACGTGAGGCTGCTCCCTGGATGGATGGCGGGGTCGATGGCGACGGACCCGGCCGACCCCGCGGCCGCGTCGCTGAGGATCCGGAGGCCGTCGGCGACGACCCGGAGGTCATCGTCGGCGACACGGTCGAGGAGCGACCGGAGCTGCTCGCTGTTGAGCTCGCGGAAGCGCTCGAGCTGCGTCACGCCGTCGGGCGTGACGCTGATCACGACCTGGCGGCGGTCCGCCGGGTCGTCATGACGATCGAGCAGACCCAGATCGACGAGCCGGTCGACCTGGGCACTGGTCGTGCTGAGGGAGACCCCCAGGCGACCGGCCAGCTCCGACAGGCGGAGCGAGCCGGCGACGAGCACGGTGTACATGACCTTGGCCTGCGACATCGTCACGGCCACCTCCATGAACTCCGGCAGGTGGGCGCCGACAAGGCGCTGCATGAGGGTCTCGTAGCCGTCGAGGATCCGGAGGACGTCCGTCTCGCGGTCGTCGGGTGGTTCGTTCGTCATCAGCAAATACTTCGGTAACACCTGAGCGTTCGGTTCCAGCGCACTATACGACAGAACCGAATGGATGGATGGGATCCGGCCCCGAGCGCTACCATCCCCGCTGGTGACCTCTCCCCGACCGACCACCGCCGCGGCTACCCGGCGGTTCCTCGCCGTCCGCCACCACCTGTGGCCCCCGCGCGCGCTCCCGGCCGGTCGTGACGGGGTGCTCACCGTCTTCGAGCGGCTGGGGTCGATCCAGTTCGACCCCCTCGAGGTCGCCGGGCGCAACCACGACCTGGTCCTGCTCTCGCGGGTCCGCGACTACCGCCGGTCGATGACCGATGCCCTGCTCTACGACGAGCGGGCCCTCTTCGAGGCCTACAACAAGGGGCTCAGCCTGCTCCTCGTGACCGAGCTGCCCTGGCATCGCCTCACCTGGGACCGGGCCCGGCGCGCCCACGAGGGCGGCGCCTTCGATGAGCACGCTCCGCTGGTCGAGGAGCTCCTGGAGCGCATCCGGCTCGACGGCCCGCTTTCGCCTACCGACGTTCGGCCGCGAGCCGCGATCGACTGGTACTGGCGCCCCACGAACCAGGTCCGGGCCATCCTGGAAGCCCTCGCGGAGGCGGGACTGCTGGGCATCGCCCGGCGCGAGGGCAACCGGCGCGTGTACGACCTGATCGATCGGCTCTACCCCGCCGACCTGCTCGCCCTGCACCCACCCGAGCGGGAGCAGCAGAAGCATCGCCTGCTCTCCCGCTACCGCGCCCACGGGCTGCTGGGCCGGGGCGGCCAGGCCGAGCTGTGGTATGGGGCCGGACGGGCCACCCACGATCCCGAGCACCCGGAGCGGCCGACCCGCCTGGAGCTCCTCGACGAGCTGGTCGAGGAAGGCACGCTCGTCCCCCTGGAGGTCGTGGGCGTCCGTGGCCCCCGGTACGTGCTCCGCTCGGAGCTGGACCTGCTCGCCGGAGCTGAGGCGGACACGGCGGTGGACGGCGGGCCAAGCGACCCGGCAGGCCCGCGCTCCCCAGACGAGCCCCCAGCCGGCGTCGCCTTCCTCGCGCCATTGGATCCGCTGGCGTGGGACCGCGACCTGCTCCGATCGCTCTACGGCTTCGACTACGTCTGGGAGGTCTACGTCCCGGCGGCGAAACGGCGCTGGGGCTACTACGTGCTGCCGCTCCTGTTCGGCGACCGGCTGGTGGGTCGGATCGAGCCACGGATCGATCGCCAGGCAGGGGTGCTCCGGGTCCTCGACCTGTGGTGGGAGGACGGTTTCGACCCGCTGGCCGACCCCTCCTTCGTGCCGGCCCTGGCCGCGGCCCTCGTCGCCCACCGCGACTTCGCCGGAGTCCGGCGGGTCAGCCTGCCCCGGACGGCTCGCCACCGAGCCCTGGTGTCGGCTCTTCGGCCGCACCTGGCCTAGACTTCGAGGATACGCCGACTCCACCGACACGCAGGAGGGGATCCATGGCCGCCGTCCGTCACGCCGAAGTCACCTGGACCGGGGACCTGCTCACCGGCTCGGGGATGATCAACTACGTCTCGAGTGGCTCGATCGCGCGGCTGCCGGTCAGCTGGGCGGCCCGGACCGAGGACCACGGGGGCAAGACCAGCCCCGAGGAGCTCCTTGCCGCGGCCCACGCGTCGTGCTTCTCGATGGCCCTGTCGTCGAGGCTCGCGAAGGCCCGCACGCCGGCGACCCGGCTCGACGTCAAGGCGGTCGTGACCTTCGACAAGGTCGGCGACGGCTGGAAGGTCGCTACGTCGGCCCTGACGGTGCGGGGCGTGGTCCCAGGAGCCACCGCGGCGTCGTTCGCCGAGGCCGCCGAGGGCGCCAAGGACGGCTGCCCGATCTCGGGCGCGCTCAAGGGCAACGTCGAGCTCAGCGTCGAGGCCGAGCTGCTCGAGGGCTGACCCGGCGCGTGGCTGGCGGCCGGTGCCGAGTGGCGGATCCCGCTCGCCGACGCACTCTTGGCATGGCAGCCCGCGGCACGATCGGAACAGTCGAGTCGGCGTGGCCCGTTGTGGGTGGCGTCATCGCTCTGGCCGATGGGATCGACCGTGGACGAGCGTGACCGGGCATCGTCTGTGCCACACCCGCGTATCGGCCACGCTCGCTGACCCCGGCGCGCATCGGCTTGATCGATAGGTCGGCTCAGAGACCTTGGCCCACCCGGCTCAGCCGATCGCCAGGATCCGGCGCGGGTTCTCGACCGTCAGCTGGCGGACCGTCGCCTCGTCGAGCCCGTGCTCGCGAAGGCGCGGCAGGAACGTCGTCGTGAGGTAGACGTAGCCGTTGCCCTCGTACGACACCAGCTGGCTGTCGTGGCAGACGTCCTGGCTCAGGAGGATCCGCTGGGCGAAGCCGGCCTCGACCAGGTCGAGGAGCAGGCGCACGATCCGTGGCTCGCCGTGCCGCTCGGTCGCGGTGAAGGTCATCCCCAGGAAGTCGAACTCGACGCTGGCGCCGCGCCGGCAGATCTCGAGGTGATGGTCCAGCTCGGGATGGGAATCGGCGTGCCCGACGACGACCCTGCCGGGGTCGAGCCCCTCCTCCTCGAGGACCCGCAGCTGGGCCAGCCCGACCGGCGAGAGCACCGCGTGGGTGGAGACGGCCATCCCGGTCCGGGTCGCCGCCCGGGCGACCGCCCGGAAGACGCGCTCCTCCTGGGCGGTCAGCCACGGCTTGTCGGTGCCGATCTCGCCGAGGATGCCGGGCCGGATGCCCGTCCCGTCGACGCCCTCCTCGAAGTGGCGGACGAGCTCGTCGGCCAGGTCGTCGACGGAGCGCCGGTCGATCCGGGCCTCGACCGGGTAGTAGGCCTGGCGGTACCAGCCGGTCCCCATGACGATGTGCAACCCGGTCCGACGGGCGACCCGCACGAGCCACTCGGGGTCTCGGCCGGTGCCGGGCAGGGTCAGGTCGGTCAGGGCCGTCCCGCCGGCCTCCCGGAAGCGCCCAAGCTCCTCGACGATGCGGTCCTCGTCGCGGGACAGCTGCCAGTAGTCCCAGCGGGCCGGGATCTGCCAGAGGTGGATCTGGGTGTGCTCGTGGGGCAGGGTGAAGCCGAGCTCGCCGGCCGGGACGTCGCCGAGCACGGTCCGGACGAAGGGCCCGCTGATGTGGCCGTAGACGGGCCCTGGCTCGGTCATCGCTGCCTCCCGTGATCCGGGTTGTCGAGACATGATGCCCAAGCGGGGCGGGCGACGTGAGGCCGATCGGGGGTCGGCCGGGGACTCGAGCCCTGACCCGGTACGATGGTCGGGCGCGTCGTCAGGCTGCGATCGATCACCGGTCGGCTTCGACCTCCGTGGAAGGTGGCTCGTATGACGACCCGATTCCCCGCCTCGGTCGACACGGTCGTGATCGGTGCAGGCCAGGCCGGTCTGACGATGAGCTGGCACCTCCAGCAGGCCGGCCGCGATCACATCGTCCTCGACTCCCGGGCGTCCCTTGGCGGCAGCTGGCAGGACCGCTGGGAACGCTTCCGCCTGGTCGGCCCGAACTGGACGGCCAGCTTCCCCGGCGCCCCCTACGACGGCGACGATCCGGATGGCTTCATGCCGCGGGACGAGATCGCCGGCCGGGTCGCCCGGTACGCGTCCACCATCGGAGCGCCCGTCGTCCTGGAGGCCATCGTAGGCCGCCTTACCCGGAGGGTGGATGGCTTCCGTCTCGAGACCGGCCAGGGATCCGTGGACGCTGGCGAGGTGATCGTCGCCGTCGGCGGCTTCCATGCCCCGCGCGTGCCATCCGTCGCCGCGGACCTACCGGCCCGCGTCCTGAGCCTCCACGCCCATCACTACCGCGATGCCACCGACCTGCCCGATGGAGCCGTGCTGGTCATCGGCTCCGGGCAGACCGGCGTACAGCTGGTAGAGGAGCTGCGGGACCAGGGCCGGGAGGTCTACCTCTGCGTCGGGTCGGCCGGGCGGGTGCCCCGCCGCTACCGGGGGCACGACCTCTTCCACTGGCTATGGGAGCTGGCCGAGCGGGGCGAGGAGATGGGCGTCCGCCTGCCGACAGCGGACCAGCTCCCGGATGGGACACGTCGCCTGCTCGGCAACCCGCACCTCTCGGGTCACGGTGGCGGTCACGAGGTCGACCTGCGACGGATCGGGCTGGACGGCACCACGCTGTTGGGACGCCTGACTGCGATCGAGGGAGAACGCGTCCGTCTTGGAGATGACCTGCAGGCGAACCTCGACGCCGCCGATCGCCTCTTTGCCGAGCGGTTCCAGGGTCCCATCGACGCCTTCATCGCCGCGGCCGGCCTGGACCTGCCGCCAGCCGAGCCGACGACCCGCGTCGAATACTCGCCGCCGATCGTGGAGGAGCTCGACCTGGCGGCTGCCGGCATCTCGACGGTCCTGTGGACCACCGGCTACCGGCAGGACCTGTCCTGGATCGACCTCCCGGTGACCGACGACCTGGGGTTCCCGCGCCAGACCGACGGTGTGTCCGAGGTGCCGGGCCTGTACTTCGTCGGTGGATTGTGGCAGCGCGACCAGACGTCGGCGACCCTCGTCGGGCTCCCGCGGGATGCCCGTGTGCTTGCTGCCCGGATGGGCCTGTGATAGTGGGGTCGGGGTGATCCCGCTGCCCGGCATCCGCCCGATCGGTGCTGACGCCGAGCGGCCATCACCGGCCCGGCGGACCGCTCGCTAGACTGCCGGGTGTCATGACGACCCAGCCGCCCCCCACCGCTCCGCCGCCCCCCGACCCCGACGACCCGACCGGACGGGTCACCCGCCTCGGCCCGGAGAGCGGCGGCCGGGTCCCGGGCGACGGTGCGCCGCGGGTCGAGGCCTGGTCCTGGACGACCGAGACGGACGCCCGGGTGGGGGTCCCGGTGCTGGGCATCGTGCTCGTCGTCCTGGGACTCCTCTTCCTCCTCCAGCAACTGGTCCCGGGAACGAGCTTCTGGGCCTGGGCGGCGCTCGCCCTCGGCGGCGTCGGGGTCGCGGTCTGGCTCTTCGACCATCGTCGGACCGGCATGCTCCAGGTCGGCCTGGTGCTCGTGGCGGCCGGGGTCGCCTCGCCCCTCCAGGCGCTCGGGCTCATCTCCGGGGACGGTTGGGGGACCCTGTTCGTCGGGCTGACCCTCATCGCCATCGGGATCGCCCGGCGGTCGAGTGGCATCCCCTGGCAGGTCTGGATCGGCGGCCTGCTCGCGCTGATCGGCGCTTCGCAGACCGTCCTCCAAGGCGTCGGCGGAGGCTGGGTCTTCCCGGCGGCCGTCATCGTGGTGGGCGCGCTGCTGATCCTCAGGGCCACCCGGCGCTCAGGATCGTAGGCCGCAGGGCCCGAGGCCGGATCCCCCCGGGCACGGCCCGGCCCCGCCCTACCCTGCCTCGCTCTCGGCCAGCCCCCGGTCGATCGCCGCCGCGAGCCCGTCGACGACCCGGGCCAGCTCCTCGTCGGTGATCACGTACGGCGGCCCGAGCAGGATCTGGTCGCCGTCGGTGCCGTTGGCCTGGCCGGTGCCGCTGTAGAGGAGCAGCCCATCGGCCTGGGCGCCGCGGACGATCGTCTCGGTGAGCCGGCGGGCCCGGGGGAACGGCTCGCGGGTCTCGCGGTCGGCGACGAGCTCGACCCCGACCATCAGCCCGAGGCCCCGGATCTCCCCGACGCTCGGGTGCTCATCGAGTCGCTCGTGGAGCAGGGCGCGCAGACGCTCGCCCTTGTCGCGCGAGGCCGTCACGAGGTCCTCGTCGCGGAGGATCCGGAGGACCTCGCCGGCGACCGCCGCGCCCACGACGTGATGGCTGTAGGTGAAGCCGTGGACGAAGCCGCCCTCGCGGATCGTCTCGCGGACCTGGCCGGACACGGCGGCGAAGCCGAACGGCCAGTAGCCGGACGTCGCCCCCTTGGCCGCCACGAGGATGTCCGGGCGGACGCCCCAGTGGTCGACCGCGAACCAGGCCCCGGTCCGCCCGAAGCCGGTCATGACCTCGTCGGCGATGAGCAGGACGCCGTGGCGTCGACAGACCTCGGCGATCGCCGGCCAGTAGCCGTCGGGCGGGACGGCTGCCGCGATGCTGGCCCCGACCACTGGCTCGGCGATGAACGCGGCGACGTTCCGCGGGCCGGCGTGGACGATGGTCCGCTCCAGCTCCAGGGCCAGCTCGTCCGCGGTGCCGAGGGCGTTGGCGCCGGGCTCGTCGGCCCGGTACGGGTAGGCCGCGCTGACGTGGCGGAAGCGGCCCAGCCACGGCTCGTACGGCCGCCGGAGCGGGCGTCGGCCCGAGAGATCGAGCGCCCCGAGGGTGTTGCCGTGGTAGCTGCCCCAGCGGGCGATGACGACGAGCCGGTCCGGCTCGCGGCGGGCCAGATGGTAGGCGCGAGCCTGCTTGAGGGCCGTCTCGGTCGCCTCGGAACCGCCGCTGACCGGGTAGACCGCCGGCTCGTCGAGCGGCAGGAGCGGCCCGACCTCCGCCGCGTATCGCTCGAGCGCCTCGTTGGTGAAGAAGCTGCCGTGCGCATAGGCCAGCCGGCTCGCCTGGTCGGCCATCACCTCGGCGACGCTGCGCCGGCCGTGACCGACGTTGACGACGACCGCGCCCCCGGCGGCATCGAGGTAGGCCTTGCCATCGACATCCCAGATGGTCGAGGCCTCGGCCCGCGCGGCGACCGGCGGCTCGGGCAACATCGAGCGGCGGAAGACGGTGCCGCTGGCGGTGGTCACGGGAGCTCGGTCGGGATCTCGGTCATCGTCGCCGATCGTAGCAGCGGCTCTCGGGAAGTGGGCGCTCGTCACGCTGGTGCGGCCCAGGGCGTCCTTTGCCCGGACCCGGTAGCCTGCCGGCGACGCCCGCACCCCAGGACCGCCGAACCGAAACAAGATGCGACTCCTCCTCGTCGACGACGAGCCCGATCTCCTCGCCGCGCTCGCGACCGGCCTCCGGCGCGAGGGCTACGCCGTGGACACCGCAGGTTCGGTGGCCGAGGCAGGCGCGCACCTGACCGAGAACCCCTACGACCTCGTCTGCCTCGACCTGGGGCTGCCGGACGGCGAGGGCCGCGACGTCTGTCGGGCGATCCGGAGCGGCGAGCTGTCCGTCCCGGATTCCCCGCCGGCGCGGGTGTTGATGCTGACCGCCAGGGACAGCCTGGAGGACCGGGTGAGCGGCCTCGACGAGGGCGCCGACGACTACCTCGTCAAGCCCTTCAGCTTCGTCGAGCTGTCGGCCCGGATCCGCGCCCTGCTGCGGCGGGACACGGTCAATCCGGGAGCACGGATCGCGATCGGCGACCTGGAGCTCGACGCGGCCCGCTTCGAAGCCCGGCGGGACGACGCTCGACTCGACCTCACCCCCAAGGAGTTCGCCCTCCTTCGGTACCTGATGCTCCACCCCGACCAGGTCCTGACGCCCGAGCGGCTCCTGGAGCACGTCTGGGACGAGCACGCAGACCCGTTCTCGAACACGGTCCGGGTGACCATCAGCAACCTCCGGCGGAAGCTCGCCGAGGCGAGCCCGGGCGACGACCAGCCCATCGAGACGGTCGTCGGCGTGGGCTACCGCCTCCGGGTGACGGCATGAGCGGCTCCCCTGCTCCCGATCGGCCGTGGTCGGCGGCCGACCTGGTCCCGGCCTGGGTCCGCTCGATCCGCTTCCGGCTCGCCGCCATCTACACGCTCGCTCTCGTGGGGGTCGCCGGGCTGCTGCTCCTGGTCCTCTACCTCGGCTTCGAGCAGGTCCTCGCCGCCCAGGCCTCGAACGGCACTCCCAGCCTGGAGGCCGAGCTGCTCCGCCTGCTGGGCCTGGCCGACGTCTTCGGCTTCGGCGATGCGGCCACCGATGCCGCGGCGGCCATCCGGGCCCAGCTCCTGACCGATCTGCGGAACGTCTCCATCAGCGCGCTCCTCGTGCTGGTCCCGCTGGCCTTCCTCGTCGGCTGGCTGGTGGCCGGCCGGGTCCTGCGGCCGGTCGACCGGATCACCGCGGTCGCCCGGGAGATCGGCTCGAGCGACCTGTCGCGCCGGATCCGCCTCGACGGCCCGAACGACGAGGTCCGCCGGATGGCCGACACGTTCGACGCGATGCTCGACCGGCTCGACGACGGTGTCCAGGCCCAGCGCTCGTTCGTGGAGGACGCGTCCCACGAGCTGCGCAACCCGCTGGCCGTGATCCGGACGACCCTCGACGTGGCCCTTGCCGAGCCGGGGGACGCCGAGGGCCTCCGTCGGGCCGCCGAGGTCGCCCTGCGGACGGCCGACCGGATGTCGACCACCGTGGACGAGCTGCTGGCGTTCGCCCGCTACGGGGCGCAGCTCCAGCGAAGCGGCCCGGTCGACCTGGGCGCGGTCGTGACCGAGGTCGGCCAGGAGTACGAGGCGGTGGCAGCGGCCGCCGGCGTCCGGGTCGTCTGGGCGGCCGATGACGGGCTGGTCGTGGAGGGCGACCGCGACGCCCTCAAGCGGGCCCAGGCCAACCTCGTCTCGAATGCCGTCAGGGTCGCCCCGTCGGGCTCGACGATCCACTGCGGCGCCGGGCGGGTGCCCGGCTGGCGCTGGTTCGGCGTCCGCGACACCGGTCCGGGGATCGACCCGTCGCTGCAGCCGCTCGTCTTCCAGCGGGCCTGGCGGGAGGGTGGCCGAGCCATCGACGGGGAGGGCCGCGGCCTGGGCCTGGCCCTGGTCCGCCAGATCGCCGAGGCCCACGGCGGGACGGTCAGCGTCGCCTCGGCGCCAGGTGCCGGGGCGAGCTTCGTCGTGTGGCTGCCGGAGCGTGCCGGGGTGGGCGGCCCCTCGGTCGACGAGCTGCGGCGGCATCCGGACCCGCTCTGGGCGGTCGGCCTGCCCCGCTGAGCACGAGACGGGCTGGGGCACGGCGATGCCGCCGGGCCACCGGCGGCATCGTGTGATCCGGAACGATCGAGGGGACGCCCTCCGGTCCTAGTGCCAGACCTCCATGTAGCCGCTCTTCGTCTGGAAGAGCCAGCCGCCGCTCATGGTCGCCTCGTCGATCAGCGAGGCGCCGTCGAGGGTCACCGTCCCGAAGACGTCGGCGGCGCGCTGCACCCCGTTGCCGTGGGACGTGTACTGGTATTGCCCGGCCGTGCCGCCGCTGTAGGTGCCGTGATAGCGCTCCAGGGCTCCGACGCCGCTGAAAGCGAGATCGACGGCGACCGTGCCGATCACGACCGCGTCGAGGCACTCCCCGGTCGCTTCGTCCCAGGCGAGGCAGTCCTCGACCTCGAAGCTCGCGGTGAGCTGGCCGCCGCCGAGCTTCTTGGACAGGGTCAGCACGTCGGCCTCGCCGCAGTAGCCGAAGCCGCCCTCGTCGATCCACTCGCCCTCGGGCGTGACTGTGACCGACCATGAGCTGACGCAGGCGTAGTCGGACTGCCAGGCACCGTCGCCTCGGGCGACGTACGACGCGGCGTCGACATACACCTCCGAGTAGGTCCCGGGCGGCAGGTTCCCGCTCTCGTCCCACTCGAAGTCCGAGAACCAGGCGCTGACCCCCGACCCTCGCTCCCGGTAGTGATAGGTATCCGCGGCCAGCACCGGAGTGGCCGCGACCGACAGGCCCGCGATCACCGCGAGCAGCACCAGCAGGCGACGCATCTCGTCGTCCCCCATGCGTCGCGAGGCGGTCCCGCCAGTGGCTCGGCGCGGCACAGGCGGCCGATGCTGGCGCCGTGCGTCATCGCCTCTCGCGATGCGGATGAGACGCGAACGCCAGGCCGCTGTTGCCGGGCCGGCCATTTATGCCGCCCTTATCCCAGCTGAACGGCCGCCTTACGCCTCGCCGGGCAGGCTGCGAGCTACGACTCGGACCCTGCTCGGAGAGACAACGTGGACGATCCCTTCGCGAGCCAGGAGCGCTCGCACCGGACCTGGCGCGACCTGCCGCCATCCCCCCCGATCGAGACACCGCCGCCCGAACCGACCTTCGCGGCCGCTGGCGCGCCGGTGCCGGCGACGCCCGCTGCGGCTGCCGCACGGCCGTCGCGCCGTCGGACCCTTGCCACCTTCGCCGTCGGTGCCGTCGCCGGTGCGCTCGTGCTGGGCGTGGCCGGCGCCGGAATCGTGTCGGCCACCCTGGGCGACGCGCTCGACCCGCTGGCCGCGGTCGAGCGGATGCTGCCCGACGCCACGACCGCTCCCGATGGGGGCGCCGAGAACGGCGGGTCGGCCCCCGGCACGACCGAGAACGAGCCCCTCGCCGACACCGCCGACCGGCTGCTCCCGTCGGTCGTCCAGATCGAGGCCGGCCAGGCGATCGGCTCGGGCTTCGTCGCCGACGTCGACGGCTGGATCCTGACCGCGTCGCACGTGGTCGGTCGCGAGGACCGGGTCACCCTGAAGCTGGACGATGGGACCGCGGTCGAGGCGACCGTGGTCGCCCGCGACCGGACCATCGACACGGCCGTCCTGCGGGCCGATGACAAGGACCTCCCGCCCGCCGTGCTGGGCCGCAGCGCCGACGTCCGCGTCGGCCAGGTCGCCGTCGCCGTGGGCAGTCCCTTCGGCTACAGCCAGACCGTGACGACAGGGATCGTCAGCGCCCTGGGGCGCACCCTCGAGACGCCCATCGGCGAGCTGCGCGACCTCATCCAGACCGATGCCGCCATCAACTCGGGCAACAGCGGCGGCCCGCTCGCGGACCGCGAGGGCAAGATCATCGGCATCAACACGGCGATCGCCAGCGCCTCGGGCGGCAGCGACGGGGTCGGCTTCGCCGTCCCGATCGACACGGCAGTCGAGATGCTCCGCCGCGTCCAGGCCGGCGACTGGACGGCCGAGGACGACGTGCCGGCCGACGTCGGCGGCGTCCCCGGGTTGCCCTTCGGACCGGGCGGGCTCGACGACCTGTTCGACCAGCTGCTCGGCCCCGGTGGGCTCGACGACCTGTTCGGCGGCGACCTCTTCGGTGAGGATCCGTTCGCCGATCCGTCCGACCCGACGGACCCCGGAGCCGGCACCGGTCCCCTGGGGCCACTCTTTGACGACCTCTTCGGTGAGCTCTTCGGGGGCGGGGCGATCGCGCCCGAGCCGGCCCCGGAGGCCGATGGCTCCGTGCCGCCCGGCGACGGCGGTGCGGCCCCCGAGACGACCCCGGACGAGGGGCTCGATCTCGACCCGTTCATGCGGCGGACCATGGACCTGCTCTTCGACCAGCTGCTCGACGAGATGTTCGGGGCGGCGGTGCCCGGCCTCGACGGAGGAGCCACCTCGTGACCACCCCCGACCTTCCGACCGTCCGCCTCGGCCAGGTCCGCCATGAGCTGACCAGGGTCATCGTCGGCCAGGACCGCGTCCTCGATCGTCTGCTGGTCGCCGTCCTCGCCGACGGCCACGTCCTCCTGGAGGGCGTGCCCGGGCTCGGCAAGACGCTCGTCCTGGCCACCCTGGCCAGGGTCCTCGGCGGCTCCTTCTCGCGGATCCAGTTCACCCCGGACCTCATCCCGGCGGACGTCGTCGGGACCCGGATCTACCGGCCGTCGAGCGAGACGTTCGACGTCGAGCCGGGCCCGGTCCTCGCCAACATCGTCCTCGCCGACGAGATCAACCGGGCGCCGGCCCGGGTCCAGTCCGCCCTGCTCGAGGTCATGGCCGAGCGCCAGGTCACGATCGGCGGGCGGACCTTCCCGGCCCCCCGACCATTCCTCGTCGTGGCGACCCAGAACCCTATCGAGTCCGAGGGCGTCTACCCGCTGCCCGAGGCCCAGCGCGACCGCTTTCTCATGCGGGTCCCGGTGGACTACCCCACCCCGGCCGAGGAGCGGGCCATCGTGGCCCGGATGGCCGACGAGCCGCCGACGGCCGCCTGCCTGCTCGATCCCGAGGACGTGGTCGACCTCCAGGCGGCAGCCCGGGCCGTCCGGATCGCCGAGCCGACCGTCGACTACGCGGTCCGGCTGGTCCTCGCGACGCGCGAACCGCGGGCCCACGGCCTCGACCGGCTGGTCGGGATGCTCGAGTACGGGGCCAGCCCCCGGGCGAGCCTCGGACTGGTCCGGGCCGCCCGGGCGATGGCCCTCCTGCGCGGCCGCGACGAGGCCACCCCGCAGGACGTCTACGACGTGGCCTACGACGTGCTCAACGCCCGGCTGGCCCTCTCGTACGCGGCGCTCGCCGAGGGCTTCACCGTCGACGACGTCCTGGTCGAGCTCCTGACGACGGTCAGGGCGCCGGCCCGGGTGGCCCCCTACCGGCCCTCGGCCGGGCCGGCCATCGCGTCACTGCCGCCGTCCCCACCCACCGCCGCCCCGACGCCGGGCCCTGACGGCTGGCGAGCGCCGGCCGAGTGGCAGTCGCCGGTCTCCGCGCCGCCGGTCGTGCTGGCGGGCGATCCCCCGCCGGCGGCCCAGCCCGCCGATGCGCGGTCGCCGGGTCCGAACCCGGGTGAGCCGCGATGACGACGGCCACCCGCGGCGGCGTCGATCCGGTCACCGTCGAGCGGCTGCGCCGGACGAGACTCGCCGTCAGCCGGCGGATCCTCGGTCGACGCGAAGGTGATCATGCCTCGGTCCTGCTGGGCCGCGGGGTCGAGCCCGGGGACGCCCGGCCGTACGTGCCGGGCGACGACGTCCGGCGGATGGACTGGACCGTCCTGGCCAGGACCGGCGAGCCGCACGTCCGCGACGCCACGGCGGAGCGGGACCTCGACGTCGTCATCCTCCTCGACCGATCGGCGAGCCTCGATTTCGGAACGGCTCACTGGCGCAAGGCCGACCTGGCCGTCGCGGTCGTCGCCGCGCTCGCCGAGCTCGCCGTCGGGGCCCGCGACCGGGTCGGTGCCTTCATCGACGGCCACGACGGGCCCACGATCGTCCCGGTCCGGGCGGCCGCGCGCACGCCGCGGCCCTCGTCGGTCGGGCGGCCGGTGCGACCCTCGGCGGTCGGACCGACCTCGCAGCCAGCCTCCGGCACCTCGATCTCGCCTTCCGGCGTCGCGGCCTCGCCGTCGTCGTCTCCGACCTGCTCGGCCCGCCCGAGCGCTGGGTCGACGCCCTGCGGAGGCTCGGCCAGCGCCACGACCTCGTCGTCGTGGAGGTGGTCGATCCTCGGGAGCTGCGGCTACCCGACGTCGGCGAGGTCCGCCTCGAGGACCCCGAGACGGGCCTCCAGCGGACCGTCGACACGGGCGACGTTCGCCTCCGCGCGGACTACGCCGAGGCATCCGACCGGCGAAGAGCCGCCGTGGGTGCGGCCGTCCGCTCGGCGGGCGCCACGCATCTCCGACTGCGGACCGACCGCGACTGGATCGGACCGCTCATCGCCTGCCTGGAGTCCCGCCGCCGCGACCGGATCGCCGGCCGCAGGGACGGTCGCTCGACCGGGTGGCGACGATGACGTTCCTCGCCCCCGAGCGGCTGGTCCTGCTCCTGGTCCCGCTGATCCTCGCCGCCATCTACGTCATCCGCCAGCGCTCACGACGGCGCTACGCGCTGCGCTTCACCGATCTCGAGCTGCTCGGGACCGTGGCCCCCCGCCGGCCGGCCTGGCGCCGTCACGTGGCCGCCCTCGCCTACCTGGCCGCGGTGCTGCTGCTGGCCGTGGGTGCTGCCCGGCCGGCGACGGCCGTCGAGGTGCCCAGCCAGCCCACGGTCGTCCTCGCCCTCGACGCCTCGATCTCGATGGAGGCCACGGACGTGGATCCCAGCCGGATCGCGGCTGCCCGCGAGGCGGCTCGCCGTTTCCTCGAGCTGGTGCCCGAGGGGGCCCGGGTCGGGCTCGTGGCCTTCGATGCCGGCGCTAGGACGCTGGCCGCCCCGACGACCGACCGGACCGAGGTGCTCCGGGCGATCGACCGGCTCCGCCTGGGTCCGGGCACGGCCGTGGGCGAGGCGATCCACACGGCCCTCGACCTCCTGCCGACCGCCGAGGCGGCCGGCGATGGCTCGGACGAGGGTCCCACGGTCGGCGACGGCGGGGATGGAACGCCCGACGGTCTCGCGGCCGGGGCGATCGTCCTGCTGTCCGATGGCGAGACCACGGTCGGGCGTCCGCCCGACGAGGCCGCCGAGCGCGCCCGCGACCTGCAGGTCCGGATCAGCACGATCGCCTTCGGGACCGACTCGGGCACCGTCGTCGTGGACGGGATGACCGTCCCGGTCCCGGTCGATCGCGACGCCCTCAGGCAGATCGCGGAGACGACCGGCGGCCAGGCCTTCGAGGCCCAGACGGCCGAGGAGATCCGCTCGGTCTTCGAGGGCCTCGGCCGCGGGGTCGGCACCCGCACCGAGCCTCGCGAGGTCACCGACGGGGTGGTCATGGCCGCCCTGCTCGCCGGCCTCGTCGCCGCGGGGGCATCGCTCCTCTGGTTCAGCCGACTGCCCTAGGTTCGGGAGGCGGACCGGGCGGCGCGCGCTCGCGCCAGTCGTCCTGGTCCGTGGCCGGGTCCGGTGTCTGGCGTGCGCGCGGCGATCGACCTGGTGCCGGGCCGGGCGCGTCGCCGGTGCCAGGCCGGGTCGGGTCACTGACCCCGCGCCACGAGCACCGTCGGATCCTTGCGCGTACCAGTGCCACTGGTGCTATGGACGGCGCAACTGCCGCGACCGTCACGCCAGATCGGGAGCCACGCTCGGCCGGCCGTCCCGATCTTCCATCGCACCAGCCACGCTGGTGGAACGCTCGAACCGCCGTGATAGCACCAGCCACACCGGTAGGAGCGAGGATCCGGACGAGAGCCCGACGCGGGAACCGGGGTGGACGATCCGGGCGAGAGCCCGGCGCCATCCGAGCCCGGCGGATGAGCCGCGACCCGAGCCGGTCCGCCCGCGCTCCGAGCCCGGCGCGGCCCCTCGCCCGCGCGACCCGAGGGCGTGCGGCCCGAGCCGCCTGAGCCCGGTCGAGGAGGCCGACGGGCAAGGGGACGCCCCGCGCCGTCCGGGGAAGGGAGCCGGGCGACTGCGGGGCGTCTCAGGTGAAGGGTCGGGGGCGCGGGGCGGTCGTCGGGGGCCGACCGCCGTCGCGCTAGATCCGACCCTTGGGAACGGTGTGCCAGTACGTCTTGTTGAAGACGATCTTGCCGAAGTGGAAGAGCGCGTTCGGCTTGCGCGGACGCGGTGGGTGGTCGTAGTCGAACTGGAGGATCGTGCCCTTGCCGTCCCCGATCTCGAAGAAGCACATGACCTTGCCTTCGTACTCGCCGTGCTTCTTGTCGGTCGCCCGCGCCTGGATCGCGGCCGAGATCCGCTCGGCTACCACCGGGGCCTCGAAGTGGGCCGTGGAGCCGGCCTTCGAGAGGGGCAGGTCGGTCGCGTCGCCGAGCGCGTGGACGTTCTTCCGCCCGCCGACCTCGAGGGTGTGGCGGTCGGTCGGCAGCCAGCCGCCCGGTGCGGGAGCCAGACCCGAGTCCATGAGGAACTGGGCGCCCTTGTGCGGGGGCACGAGGATGAGCAGGTCGTACTCCAACTCCTCGCCCTCGAGGCTTTGGACGACCTTGCGCTCGGGGTCGATGGTCTCGACGTTGAAGAAGGTGTGGAGCTCGATCCCCTTCTCCTCGAGGATCGGGGTCGCCATCTCCGAGACGCTCTCGATGGTGAAGGCACGGCCGATCGGCGAGCAGTAGTGGAGATCGCTCTTGTCCCGGAGACCGCGCTCGCGGAGCTCGGACTCGATGAGGAAGATGACCTCGAGCGGAGCGGGCGGGCACTTGTAGGGCATCGAGGCGATGCCGACCACGACCTTGCCGCCCTTGAACCCGTCGAGCGCCTTGCGGAGCTTCTCGGCCGCGCCGGCGGAGTAGAAGTGATGGGCCTCGGTGTCGAAGTGCTCGATCGCCTCGGGCAGGATCCTGGACCCGGTGGCGAGGACGAGCTGGTCGTAGGCCAGGCGCTGTCCGTCGTTGAGCTCGACGATCTGGTTCGCCTCGTCGACCGAGACGACCTTGCCGATGACGAGCTGGACCCGCTTGTCGAGGAGCGACCGCTCCGGTCGGACCAGGTTCTCCTTCTTCTCGGGACGCTTGCCGCCCATGGCGATGTACATGAAGCCCGGCTGGTAGACATGCTTCCCGGTCGCGTCGACGACCGTGACGGTCACGTCACCGCGCTTCACCTCGCGGTGGAGCTTGCGGACGAGGAGGTTGGCGGTCAGCGTGCCGCCGACCCCTCCGCCCAGGATGAGGATGCGCTGCATCGATGATCCCTTCGCCTAGCGCAGCTTCTCGACGACCAGCTCGTCGTAGCCGTCGCGCGTCTCGAGGACGACCAGGCGGTGCCCGGCCTTCTCGATCCACTTCGGGATGTCGACCTTGGAGCCCGAGTCGGAGCTGTAGACGGCGAGGATGTCGCCCACGCTGGCCTCGCGGATCGCCCGGATGAGCTCCATCAAGGGGCCGGGGCAGAAGCTGCCGCGGGCATCGATCGTGCGGGTCACGGTGTAGGTCGCGCTTTCGGTCACGGAGGGTCTTCCTTCCTTGGTTCGGCTCGGGCGCGCCCGGATCGGGCCTGGCGCACCCGTGATGGTGTCGGCGTGGCGGCTCGCGCTCGCCGGTTTCAGATGAACAGCGGGGAGCTGCCGTCCTGCATCATCCCGATGACAGTGGCGGCTCCGACCGGCTCGCCCATCCCATCGATGAGGTCGTCGCGGGTCAGGCCGAACATGTCCATCGTCATCTGGCAGGGGATGAACTCGACGCCCATCAGCTGGGCTGCCTCGAGGAGCTCCTTGGGGCTGGCCACGTTGTGCTGCTTGGCCAGCTTCCGCATCATCCAGGGGCCCATCCCGAGGAAGTTCATCTTCGAGAGCTTGCGGTGGCTGATCCCCGGCCGCTGCATGAAGGACATCATCTTCTGCATCCAGTTCTGGCCGGTGATGCGTCGATCGTCCTTGACGAAGTTCTGGAGGCCCCAGAAGGTCACGAAGACGCTCGTCTTGGCGCCCATCGCCCCGGCCGTCGAGGCCAGGATCATCGTGGCCCAGGTCTTCTCCAGCTCGCCGCTGTAGTCGATGATCAGGATGTCGTGGGGCTTCGCCTCGTGCTCGTGCTCGGGCACGGGCTGCGGCTGGGTCGTCTCCTCGACCACGGCGGCGGTCTCGACCTCGGCGGTAGCGGTCATGGCTGTGTCCCTCACTTCTTCCGGAGGACGAAGCGGAACACGCCGCCGTCCTGGGTCTGCTCGACGGTCGGGTTCCCGGTCGATTTCGACCAGGCCTCGAAGTCCTTGACCGAACCGGGATCGGTCGCCAGGACCTCGAGCAGCTGGCCCGAGGCGAGGTCCTTCATCGCCTGGGCCGTCTTGACGATCGGCAGCGGGCACGACAGGCCCTTTGCATCGACGGTCCGGGTGATCTCGAGGGTCATGGTGCGGTGGCTCCCTTCCGTTCGTTGGGGCTGCTGGTGGTCGGGCTAGATGAAGACGACCTGGCCCTCGCCGGCGTTGAGGTAGAAGGCGGTAACGCCCTCCACGCCATCGACGAGGTCGTCGAGGTCCGACTCCTCGAGGTGGAGCAGGTCCATCGACAGCGAACAGGCCTGGATGTCCACCTCGCCGAGGTCCTTGGCCTGGCGCAGCGTCTCCGCCCAACTGGCCTGCCCGGCTGCGCGCAGACCGTCGACGGCGGCCCGGCCCTCGGCGCCGGCTTCGGGTGCCAGGCCGTGGTCACGATCGATGCGGTCCTTGCGGAAGGCATCGAGCGCCCAGTACTGGAGGAAGACGTTCACCGGCTTGGCGAGCGCCGCGGCGCCGGCGGTGAGGACCGCGGCGGCCTGCAGCTTGTCGTCGGTGCCGGAGAAGAGGACCAGGTTCAGTGGCTGTTCCATCGGGGGCTACCTCTTGGCGAGTGCGGGTCGGGTGGGATCGACGTCAGACTTGACGTCGTCGGCGGTGCCGCTGACGAGGCTCGCGAGTCGGTCGAGCCGGCGCTCGAGGACCCGGCGCATGACGCCGCAGGCGACCATCACGTCGGGGTCGGTCAACCGATAGCGGACCTCGCGGCCGTCGCGCTCGGCCTCGACGAGACCGGCCGACCGGAGCACCGCCAGGTGCTGCGAGACGTTGGGCTGGGCCACGCCGAGCTCCTCGGCCAGCCGACCGACCTCGCAGGGTCCCTCGGCCAGGCGATGGAGGATGTCAAGGCGCCGCGGGCTCGCGAGCGTCTTGAGGATCTCGGCCTGGAGCGTCGTGATGTCGTCCATGTCCGGATGGTCCCATCGTATGCGCAGATGCGCATCAGTGCGGATGGGCCCTTCCGCAGGGCCGAGCGGCACGGGGGCCCGGGCCGGAGGTCCCGGCCTCGCGCGGGCCACCTGGTCCCGTCGCGGCGCGGGCCCTGAGCCGGCGCTGCTCGACCTCGCGAGTCCTCAGCAGATCCGGGGCAGCTGCTCGCCGACCAGCATGTCGACGATCCGTTCCGAGCCGACGACGGTCCGGATCGTCACCATCCCGGGGTGGTCCGCGACGACCGCCCCGATGACGGCGGCGTCCGCGCCCTCGGGCGTCGCCCGGATCGCGGCCAGGGCGGCGCCAGCATCCTCCCCAGCCACGATCGCCACGCACTTGCCCTCGTTGGCGACGTGGAACGGATCGAGGCCCAGGAACTCGCAGGCCGCTCGCACCGGGCCCGGGATCGGGATGGCCGGCTCGTCCAGGGTGATCCCGACACCGGACGCAGCGGCGATCTCGTTGAGGGCCGAGGCGAGGCCGCCACGGGTGGGATCGCGGAGGACGTGCACGTCGGGCACCACCGCGACGAGGCCCGCGACGAGACCGGCCAGCGACTGGGTGTCCGATTCGATCTCTACCTCGAACTCGAGGCCCTCACGGACGCTCATGATCGCGACCCCGTGGAGCCCGATCGGCCCGGAGAGGATGACCGCGTCCCCGGGTCGGGCCCGGTCGGCGGCCGGCGCCACGTCCGGTGGAACGATACCGATGCCGGCGGTGTTGACGAACAGGCGATCCGCCGCGCCACGACCGACCACCTTCGTGTCGCCGGTGACGATCGCGGCGCCGGCCCGGGTGGCGGCGGCCGCGGCCGACGCCGTCACGGCCCGCAGCTCGTCGAACGGCAGGCCCTCCTCGATGACGTAGGCGAGCGAGATCGCCAGCGGTGCGGCGCCCATCATGGCGAGGTCGTTGACCGTGCCGTTGACCGACAGGTCGCCGATGTCGCCGCCCGGGAAGGCGATGGGGCTGACGACGAACGAGTCGGTCGTGAAGGCCAGCCGCTGGCCGGCGATCTCCACGATGGCCGCATCGTTGAGCGGTCCGGCCGGCATCGCGCCGGCCAGTGAAGGGGCGATCACGTCGCGCATGAGCGC
This sequence comes from uncultured Chloroflexia bacterium, assembly GCA_963707215.1. GTDB lineage: Bacteria > Chloroflexota > Limnocylindria > Limnocylindrales > CSP1-4 > DATHYZ01. The sequence goes on from CAVPPB010000001.1 coordinate 550,386, forward strand.
CCCGGACAGCTGCCCGCCCGAGCCGTGGCCCAGGATCACCCGCTCGACCTCGGGGAACGGGGCCGGGCAGGCCACGCCATCGGCGTCGATGACGGGGCCGCCGGAGGACCCGGCCGACTCGCCCCCTGCCCGGGCCCGGTCCAGGTCCGTCATCGCGACGTCTCCTCTTGCGAAGCCCCGATGGGCCCGGCCATCTGGAGGGGCCGGGCCGGGACCCCGATCCCCCGGCCTGCCGCGTAGAAAGCGGCGCAGGTGCCCTCGGAGCTGACCATCGGCGCCCCGAGGGGCTTCTGCGGCGTGCACAGGACCCCGTAGGCGGTGCAGTCGAGTGGCGCCTTCTCGCCGGTCAGGATGGCCCCGGCGATGCAGGCCGGGTGCTCCTGGGTCGCGATCGCCCCGACGTCGAACTTGGCCTCGGCGTCGAACCGCGCGAAGCCCGGCTTGAGGCGGTAGCCCGACGACGGGATCTCGCCGATGCCGCGCCACTTGCGCTCGCCCACGTCGAAGACCCGGAAGACGGTCTCCTGGGCCAGCCGGTTACCCTCCCGCTTGACCGCCCGGACGTACTGGTTCTCGACCTCGGCCCGCCCCTCTTCTAACTGCTTGATCGCCATGAGGATGCCCTCGAGGAGATCGAGCGGCTCGAACCCCGTCACGACGATCGGCACCCGGTAGCGCTCGGCGATGGGCTCGTACTCGGTCCAGCCCATCACGGCACAGACGTGGCCGGCCGCCAGGAAGGCCTGGACCTGGTTCGACGGCGACTCCAGGAGCGCCGTCATCGCCGGGGGCACCAGGACGTGGGAGACGAGGATGGAGAAGTTGTCGATGCCCAGCTGGCTGGCCTGCCAGACGGCCATCGCATTCGCCGGGGCCGTGGTCTCGAAGCCGACCGCGAAGAAGACGACCTGCTTGTCCGGGTTGGCCGTCGCGACCTTGAGGGCGTCGAGCGGCGAGTAGACGATGCGGACGTCGGCGCCGCGGGCCTTGAGGGCCAGGAGGTCGGTCGTGGAGCCCGGGACCCGGAGCATGTCGCCGTAGCTGGTGAAGATGACGTCGGGCCGGGCGGCGATCGCGAGGGCCTTGTCGACCTGCTCCAGCGGGGTGACGCAGACCGGACAGCCGGGCCCATGGATCATCCGGACGCCCGGCGGCAGGAGCTCGTCGATGCCCTGCTTGACGATCGTGTGGGTCTGGCCGCCGCAGACCTCCATGAGCGTCCACGGCCGGGTGGTGACCCGGTGGATCTCGGCGAGCAGCTTCTTGGCCAGGACCGGGTCGCGGTACTCGTCGAGGTACTTCACGCGAGCGGGCCTCCGCCGCCGGACGGCGCGCCGGGCGCCGGGTCGTCGATCACGGCAGGGGCGCTCATCCCGGGTCCCATCGTGGCGAGCTCCGCCTGGACGAGGTCGCCCATCTGCTCGAGGAGCTCGAGCGTCTTGAGTGCCTCCTCCTCGTCGACCTTGCTGATGGCGAAGCCGACGTGGACGATGACGTAGTCACCGACCTCGACGTCCGGGACATAGGCAAGGCAGGCCTCCTTGCGGACCCCGCCGAAGTCGACGCGACCCATCGGCAGGCCCGCGTCCGCACGGACCTCCATGACCTTGCCCGGGATGCCGAGACACATCGCTCGCCCTCCTCGCTACCGGCCGGGACCGGCCACGCGGCCGACCATGCCCGCCATCGTCGCCGCCGCGACGGCCGCCTGTCCATAGCTGATGCCACCGTCGTTGACCGGCACCTGCCGGTTGACGTGGACCTCGAATCCGTCCGCCGCCAGGCGGCGCAGGAGCGCGCCGCTCAGCCAGCCGTTCTGGAAGACGCCGCCCGAGAGGCAGACGACGCCGAGCCCGGTCGAGGCGCGAACGTCGGCGCAGATCGCCCGGGTGACCGTCGCGATCGTCTCCTGGAAGCGGGCAGCGAGACGTCCCGTCGGGACGCCCTCCTCGACGCCGTCGAGGAGCCCCACCAGGGTCGGCCGCGGATCGTAGACCAGGAGGTCCCCGCGCCGGACGAGGCGCCAGGGGAGCGGGTCGTGCCGGCCGGGTTCGGCCGCCATCTCGAGATCGATGGCGGCCTGGGCCTCGTACTCGGCGACGTCGCGCAGACCCAGCAGCGAGGCAGCCGCGTCGAAGAGCCGGCCGGCGCTCGAGGCGAGCGGCGCATTGAGACTGCGGGCCAGCTGGACCCGGACGATGCCGACCTCCCGGGGGTCGAGCCGACCCAGGAACGCGCCGGCCGGGCCGTCCGGGGCAGCCAGGTCGACGCCGGCGCCACCGTCGAACGCCTCGGCGCCCAGCAGGTAGCCGAGGGCCATCCGGTAGGGCTTCCGGACGGCCAGGGCGCCACCGGGCATCGGGGCCAGCCCGAACCGGGCGACCCGGCGGTAGCCGGCCAGATCGGCCACCAGGACCTCGCCGCCCCAGAACGTGCCGTCGTCCCCCATGCCCAGCCCGTCGTAGGCGACCCCGATGAACGGCTCGACGAGACCGTGCTCGGCGGCGCACGAGGCGACGTGGGCGTGGTGGTGCTGGACGGCGATGCGGCGGTCGGAGGGGAAGCGGCGGTCGGCGTACTGGGTGGAGAGATACGAGGGGTGGCGGTCGTGGGCGACCCAGCCCGGCTCCAGGTCGAGCAGCCGGGCGAGGTGAGCGAGGTTCTCCTCGAAGGCCCGGTGGACCAGGAGATCCTCGAGGTCGCCGATGTGGGGGGCGACGTGGGCGCGGCCTCGGGACGCCAGGGCGAAGGTGTGCTTCAACTCCGCGCCCGCGGCGAGCACGACCTCGCCGTCCGGCAGCCGGATCGGCAGATCAAGCGGCTCCGGGGCATGACCGCGGCCACGGCGGATGATCGACGGCCGGGCGTGCCGGCCGGTGCCGATCACCCGGGTCACCGAATCGTCGTAGCGGGCACGGATCCGTCGGTCGTGGGCGAGGAAGGCGTCGGCGATGCCCCCGAGTCGCTCCAGGGCGTCGGCGTCGTCGATCGCGAGGGGCTCGTCGGACAGGTTGCCGCTGGTCAGCACGAGCGGCCGACCGACTGCCGCGAGGAGCAGGTGGTGGAGCGGCGTGTACGGCAGGAAGAGTCCCACCCGCCGGTTGCCGGCGACGACACCGGCCGCGACGTTGCTACCGGCGGTCTTCCCCGCCCGGATCCGGCAGAGCACGATCGGGCGGGCCGGGTCGACCAGCAGTCGCCGCTCCGCGGGCGTGACGACGGCGAGCGACCGGGCCGCCGCGAGGTCGCGGACCATGACCGCGAACGGCTTGGCCCAGCGACGCTTGCGGTCGCGCAGCCGGGCCACCGCGGTCGCGTCGGTCGCGTCGCAGGCGAGGTGGTAGCCGCCGAGCCCCTTGATGGCGACGATCCGGCTGCTCAGCAGGTCTCCGGCGGCGGCTTCGAGCGCCTCCTCCGCCCGGGCGACGGGAGCCGGGTCGACGGTCCGGCGGTAGACGAGGATCGGACCGCAGGCCGGGCAGGCGACCGGCTCGGCGTGGAACCGTCGATCGCGGGGATCGCCGTACTCGCGTGCGCAGGCGGCGCAGAGCGGGAAGTCGCGCATGGACGTCTGCTGCCGGTCGTACGGCAGGGCCTCGATGATCGTGGCCCGGGGCCCGCAGTTCGTGCAGTTCGTGAAGGGATAGCGGTACCGCCGATCGGACGGGTCGGCGATCTCGCGGAGGCAGTCGTCGCAGGTGGCGATGTCCGGCGGGAAGAGCCGCTCGGCGGACGGCGCGGAGACGCTCCCGTCGATGACGAAGCCGGAGCCGACGGGCGGGGCGATGGCATCGGGCAGGTCGGCGACCTCCACCCGGTCGACCCGAGCCCGAGGCGGCGCCTCGCTCCGGAGCCGCCCGATGAGCGAGGCGACGTCCGCGGCCGTTCCGGCGACCTCGACCTCCACCCGCCCGGCGGCATTGCGGACGCGGCCGTCGAGGCCGAGCTGGTCCGCCAGCCGGAAGACGAAGGGCCGGAAGCCGACGCCCTGGACGACGCCCTCGACGACGATCGCGCGGCCGACCCGGACGGTGGCGTCAGGGGCCGTCGGCATGGGGACGCTCGCGATCGCCGGTGGCCGCTCGAACGGCCGGGTCGGCGGAGGGGGAGGACGGCACGGCACCATCGTGCACGAGCCCGTCAACGCCGGCGAGGCGACCCGGCCCGGCGGTGCCGGACGACGCCGCCGCCGCGTCCCACTCGAGCTCGATCGACTCGTCGGACGAGGATCCCAGGGTAGGCCCGCCGCAGCCGGGGCAGGTGCCGCCCGGAAGACCGTCCGACGAGGTGCCGCAGGAGGGGCACCAGCGCGGTGCCGGCCGATGGACGATCGTCAGCCGAACCGGATCCAGGCCCGGGGCGACGACCTCCAGGTGGAAGCGCAACGAGGCATCGAAGTCGGCCGGCGCATCGTGGCCGCCGGTCACCAGGACGCGAACGGGGACGCCGTCGATCCCGTGGTCGCGGATCGCGTCGGCGATGGTCCGGGCGATCCCAGCCTCGTGCACCGGTCGTCAGGCTCCGACCGCCGCCGCGACGTCGGCCGCCGCTGCCATGGCCTCGTCGACGGCGAGCCGGACCGCCCGGGGGACGGCGGCCTCGACCGCCGGCGTGAGGTCGAGGCCCACGGCGATGGTCCCCGGCTGGATCGCCACCAGGGCGACCCGGTCCGGCAGGGTCCCGGTCAGCCGGGCGACCTCGATGAGGTCGCCCACGCCGACCTGGTGGGGCGAGACGTGGCCGCCGAGGGCCGAGTGCAGCTCGTCGCCGCGGAGGACGCCAACGGTCCCCGGGGCGGCTCGGAGGTCGACGGCATCGACCATGACGAGGGCCGCGCAGTCGCCGATCATCGGCAGCAGGTCGAGACCCAGGGTGCCGCCGTCGACCGCCCGGATGCCGGGCGGCAGGTCCAGCGCCGCCACCTCGTCGGCGACGCGGATGCCGACCCCCTCGTCCTGGAGGAGGACGTTGCCGACGCCCAGGACGAGGACGCCGCCGTCGGGACGGCTCACTCGGCGACCCCCTGGACGTCCCAGCCGCCGTCCCGGGCCTCCTGGATCTCCCGGCGGGTGACGAACTTGTTGCCGCTGAAGATGCTCGACATGAGGCCGTTCCGCTCGAAGTGGTCGACCAGGAGCGCGCTGTAGATGTGGTGGATCATGAAGGCGATGATCGCCCACATCAGCAGGTGGTGGATGAGGCGGACGGTCTGGACGCCAAGGCCGGTCGTGAGCCACCCGAACAGCGTCGCCCAGGGCTCGGTGCCGTGGACCGCGGCAAGCGCGAAACCGGTGAAGGTCTGGAGCAGGAACAGACCGAAGACGATGATGTAGGTGCCGGCTGCCAGGGCGTTGTGCCCCAGGACCGTCGGCACTTCGCTCCGGGCGAACACGTACCAGCCGGTCTGGTGACCCATCTCCCGGAACTGGTGTCGGCTGTGGGGGAAGAAGGCCCGCCAGTTCGAGAAGCGGTTCCCGACGAAGAGCCAGTAGGTCCTCAGGATGCCCGACGCCACGAAGATGAAGGCGAAGAGCATGTGGATCGAGCGGACGACGCCCATCGTCCGCTCGTCGGCGCCGAAGAAGAACGGATCTGCGATATAGCCGCCGGTGACCGTCAGGACGGCGACCGAGCCGAAGGTGATCCAGTGGGTCACTCGCACCGGGACCTGCCAGACGTAGATCCGGACGCGCTGGCGGGCCAGCGGGATGGTGATGTCGCCCTCGATGGGGCCGTTGGAGTCCTGCTGCGAAGCCGGGACGGCCGTGCCGGATGCGGTCATCGCGCGCCTCCCCTCAGACGACCCGGATCTCGACGGACGAGCCGCGCGCCGGGTCGTGGACGTGCACGGCGCAGGCCATGCAAGGATCGAAGGAGTGGACGGTCCGAAGCACCTCGACCGGCTTGGTCGGGTCGGCGATCGGTGTCCCGATCAGGGCCTCCTCCCAGGCGCCGCGGTTGCCCGCGGCGTCACGGGGTGAGCCGTTCCAGGTCGAGGGGACCACGAACTGGTAGTTCTCGATGTTCTGGCCGTCGATGACGATCCAGTGGCCCAGCGAGCCGCGCGGCGCCTCCTCGAGGCCGAAGCCCTCGGCCCGCTCGGGCCAGCTCTTCGGGTCCCAGAGAGAGACGTCGGCGATGGCCAGGTCGCCGCGGTCGAGGTTCGCCGACAGCTCCTCGAGCCAGGTCGGCAGGCGAGCCGCCAGGACCTGGGTCTCGACCGCCCGGGCCGCGATCCGGCCGAGGGTGCTGAAGAGCGCCTCCGGACCGACGCCGAGGGCGCCCAGGACGCCGTCGACCGCGGCCTTGACCTCGGCGTTGCCGGCCACGTAGGCAACCAGCATCCGGGACAGCGGACCGACCTCCATCGGCTGGCCGTCGTAGCGGGGCGCCTTGAGCCAGCTGTACTTGTCGAACCCCTCGAGGGTGTCGAACGGCGGTGTCGGGCCCGCGTACCTCGGGTTGGTCTCGCCCTGGCCCGGGTACTTGAGGGCGGCGTCGTCGTCGCTGTACTCATAGTACGAGTGGGCGACCGTCTCGGCGATCTTGGTCGGGTCGACGTCCACGACGGTGGAGATGTCGCGGGCCATGATCCGGCCGCGCGGCAGGTAGAACGCCGACGGCTGGCCGGAGTCGTCCTCCGGGAACTCGCCGTAGGACATGTAGTTGCCGATGCCGGCGCCGATGCCGGCCCAGTCCTTGTAGAACCCGGCCACCGCCAGGACGTCCGGGATGTAGACCCGGTCCACGAAGTCCTTGGCCTTCTGGAGGAGGCTGGCGACCTCCGAGATGTGGCGGGCATTGAACGCGGTCGGCGAGTTCGGGTCGAGACCCAGGGCCATGCCGCCGACGACGTAGGTCTGGGGGTGCGGGTTCTTGCTGCCGAGCAGGGCGTGGATCCGGATGACCTCGCGCTGCCAATCGAGCGCCTCGAGGTAGTGGGCGACCGCCAGGAGGTTGGCCTCGGGCGGCAGCTTGTAGGCCGGGTGGCCCCAGTAGCCGTTGGTGAACGGGCCGAGCTGGCCCGAGTCGACGTAGGCCTGGAGCTTGGCCTTGACGCCCTCGAAGTACGAGACGCTCGAGAGCGGCCAGTCGCTGATCGACTGGGCCAGGCGCGAGGTGGCCAGCGGCTCGGCGCTGAGGGCCGACACGACGTCGACCCAGTCCAGGGCGTGCAGGTGGTAGAAGTGGATGACGTGGTCCTGGACGTACTGGATGCCGGCGATGAGGTTGCGGACCAGGCGGGCGTTGGTCGGGATCCGGATGTCCAGGGCGTTCTCCACGGCCCGGACCGAGGCCAGGGCATGGACCGTGGTGCAGACGCCGCAAGCCCGCTGGGCGAAGACCCAGGCATCGCGCGGATCGCGACCCTTGAGGATCAGCTCGAGCCCGCGGAACATCGTCCCCGAGCTCCAGGCGTCGGTCACCGCGCCGCCGGAGACCTCGACCTCGATCCGCAGGTGACCTTCGATCCGGGTGATCGGGTCGATGGCGATCCGGGTCATCGGTCGGTTCCCTCCGTCTCATCGTCGATCGGCTTCTGCGCCAGCTTCGGGTCGTCGGCGGCCATGTGGGCCACGGCGACGGGCTGGTGCTCCACGCCGCGCTTGCGGCGGCCGTAGCTGATGACGCCATGGACGGCCGAGAGGCCGGCGACGGCGCCGACGAGGGCGACGCCCACCTGGTCGACCGTCACGTCGTTGGGGAACGGAGGCGGAGCCGGGAGACGGCCGTAGAACGGCGTCATCTCGTCCCAGAAGCGTGGCATCGTGCAGCCGACGCAGCCATGCCCCGACTTGACCGGCCAGCTGGTCCCGTCGTTGAAGCGAGCCGTCGGGCAGTTGGCCATCGTCTCGGGGCCCTTGCAGCCCATCTTGTAGAGGCACCAGCCCTCGCGGTGGCCTTCGTCACCCCACGCCTCGACGTAACGGCCGGCCTCGAAGTGGGCGCGCCGCTCGCACTGGTCGTGGATGAGCTGGCCATATGCGAAGAGCGGCCGGCCGAGCGTGTCGGTGGCCGGCAGCTCCCCGAAGGTCAGGTAGTGGACGATCGTGGCCGTCAGGTTCTGGACGTTCATGGGGCAGCCGGGCAGGTTGACGACCGTCCTCGACGGCGCGAGCTGGGCCGCCCCGATGGCCCCGGTCGGGCCACCGTTGGCCGCCGGTAGACCGCCATCGAAGGCGCAGCTGCCGACGGCGATCGTCGCCAGCGCCCCGTCCATGACCTCGTTGGCGATGTCGCGGAAGGTCCGCCCGCCGACCGTGCAATAGATGCCGTCGTCGGCGATGGGGATCGAGCCCTCGATGACCGCGATGTAGCCGTTGGGGTACTTCTCCATCGTGGCGATCCGGGACTCCTCCGCCTGGACGCCGGCGGCCGCCATGATCGTCTCGTGGTAGTCGACCGACAGGATGTCGAGGACCAGCTCGGCGGTCGTGGGATGCGACGCCCGCAGGAACCCCTCGGTATTGCCGGCACAGTCCTGGCCCTCGAGCCAGATGACGGGGATCCGTGGGGCCGACTCGAGCGCCCTGGCGATCCTCGGCGCATACGACGCCGGCAGGGCCAGGGCACCGGCCATCGCGGCCGAGAACTTCAGGAATGCCCGCCGGCTGACGCCTCGCACGGTCAGCAGGTCGGCGATCCCGCCGGTCGATCCATCCATCGCTCGCCCTCACGAATGGCCGCCCGCCGCACTCGCCGGCGAGCGCCCGGCCTCGTTGGATGGGGGGATGGTGGAGGGCCGTCCGGCGATCTCGTATGGGCCGACAGGCCCTCACTGCCGGGACCTCCGGACCGGATGGAACGCATTCGTATGGTCGCATGGATCCCCGCAGCGGGCGGCCCGTCGGGTTCGGGCCATCGGTCCCGGCCGACCGGGCCCTCCCACCCTGTCGCGACCGTCGCGACGGGCACGACGATTCGGCCTGTCCGCCAGACGACGAACCCGACGGACCCGGCGACCGGTCCCGGTGGGGCGCAGGGCGGGAAGGAGGGCGCGATGGCGACCAACGAACGCGAAGCGACCACCGGACCGCACGCCGGCCTTCTCGATTGGCTGGCCGCGCACGGGGTCGAGTACGAGCTCCACGAGCATCCGCTGACGTTCACGGCCAGGGAGACGGCCGAGATCGAGGGGGTCGATCCCCGCCGGTTCGCCAAGGTCGTGGCCGTGGAAGCGGCCGACGGACGCCGCGCCCTGATCGTCGTCGACGCGATCGACCACGTCGACCTCGGCAAGGTCGCCGATCGCCTCGGGGTCGATCAGGCTCGCCTCCTGACCGAGGGTGAGCTGGTGGGCTTCGCCCCCGGCTGCGACGTGGGGACGATGCCGCCGATCGGCGAGCTCTTCGGGGTGGACGTCCTGGCCGACATCGCCGTTCGCGAGGACCCCGAGATCACCTTTCACGCGGGCAGCCACCACTTCACCGTCCACGTCGATCGCGCCGGCTGGGAGCAAGCGACCCGGGTGACCTACGCGGACCTCGCCGACAGCCGGGATCGCCAGCCGGCCTGGGCCCGCTGAGCGGATCAGGACCGAACGTCCTCCGGGGCGGTCCGGACCGCCCGTCATGAGGCATCCTCCGGCCCTGCCGACGACCGTGGTCCGCGCGCAGGCTGTGCCCGGAGGTGCGACCTGATGGCCGTCTCGTCACTCATCGACCCGGGGGCCGTGGCGCTCGAGGCCGGCGTCCGGGTCGAGCCCTTCGAGCCCCTGGCGATCGCGGTCGACCGCTGCAAGGGCTGTGAGCTCTGCGTCACAGCCTGTCCCAAGGGCGTGCTGGCGCTGGATCTTGCCGCCGTCAACGGTCTGGGCTACCACCCCGTCCGCCTGACCGAGCCGACGGGCTGCACGAGCTGTGCGATCTGCGCCCGCGTCTGCCCCGACGCCGTCTTCACCGTCTACGCACGACCACGGGAGGGCTGAGGTGGGCAGCACCGTTCGCGACCAGGATGCGGTCGCTGTCGCCGCCGCAGGGGTGGTCGCCGCCGCCAACCCGGAGCGCGTGCTCCTGAAGGGCAACGAGGCGATCGCCGAGGCCGCCATCCAGGCGGGCTGCGACGCCTACTTCGGATATCCGATCACACCCCAGGCCGAGCTCCTCGAATGGATGGCCCGGCGGATGCCCGAGGAGGGTCGGGCGTTCGTGCAGGCCGAGAGCGAGCTCGCCGCGATCAACATGGCCCTGGGCGCCGCGGCCACCGGGAGCCGGGTCCTGGTGAGCTCATCGTCGCCGGGGATCAGCCTGATGGCCGAGGCCATGAGCTACATGGCCGCCTCGGAGCTGCCCGTCGTCCTGGTCAACATCATGCGCGGCGGCCCGGGCCTCGGATCCATCGGACCGGCCCAGGGCGACTACTTCCAGGCGACCAAGGGCCACGGCCACGGGGACTACCGGACACCGGTCCTGGCCCCCGCCTCGATCGCCGAGGCGATGGCGCTCGTCGCCGACGCGTTCGAGCTGGCCGAGCGCTACCGGACCCCGGTCATGATCCTGGCCGACGGCATCCTCGGCCAGGCCATGGAGCCGGTCGTCCCGGCCTATCGCTGCCCGCCCCGCCGGATCCCGGGTTGGGCGGTCGAGGGAGCCGATGGCCGCCCGCCCAGGATCGTCAGGTCGCTCCACCTGAAGCCGGAGGCGCTCGAGGCGCACAACCGGCACCTCCAGGCGAAGTACGCCGCGATCCGGCACCGGGAGGTCCGCTGGGCGGGCGAGGAACTCGACGACGCCGAGCTTGTCATCGTCGCCTATGGCACCGCTGCGAGGGTAGCCCGCACGGCTGTACACCGTGCCCGTCAGACGGGCCTTCGGGTCGGCCTGTTCCGGCCGATCACCCTCTGGCCGTTCCCCGAGGTCGCGCTCCGCTCGATCGCAGGCCGCTGCCGCGGCGTCCTCGCCCTCGAGCTCGCCGCGGGTCAGCTGGTCGAGGACGTCCGCCTCGCCGTCGAGGGACGAGCCCCGGTGACCCACCACGGTCGGACCGGCGGGATGGTGCCGTCGCCCGGCGAGGTCGTCACCGCTCTCCGCCACCTGTTCGCCATCACCGAGCCCATGGCGCTCGACGACTCCCCCGCTGGATGGCTCTCCGAGCCCGATCCCCTGAGCCTGCTGGACCGGCCGGACCCGAACCTCGCTCCGATGGACGACGAGCCGGTCGAGATCCCGCCGGAAGGTCCGTCTGGTCCGCAGGACCGAGCCGATCCGCCAAGCCCGGCCTCCGACGCCGACTGGCGCGACCTTGTCCGAGGGACGAAGACGCGAGGCCGACTCGCACCCATGGCGCGGACGGTCACCAAGGAGATGCGCTCGTGACGACCACGATGGCACCGGCCGCTCCCCGGGTCGTGTACGAACATCCGGCCCTGCTCGACGAACGGTCGACCCACTACTGCCCCGGCTGCGGTCATGGGACCGTCCACCGCCTCCTCGCGGAGGTGCTGGGCGAGCTCCACCTCGGCCCTCGGACCATCGCCGTCGCGCCCGTGGGCTGCGCGGTCTTCGCCTACGACTATCTCCGGCTCGACTTCGTCGAGGCGCCGCACGGGCGCGCGCCGGCCGTGGCGACGGGCATCCGCCGGGTCCGCCCGGACGCGTTCGTGCTGACCTACCAGGGCGACGGCGACCTGGCGGCGATCGGGACGGCCGAGATCGTCCACGCGGCGGCCCGCGGCGAGACGATCACAGCGGTCTTCGTGAACAACGGCATCTACGGGATGACGGGCGGCCAGATGGCGCCGACGACGCTGCTCGGCCAGCGGACCACCTCGACGCCGCTCGGCCGCGACGCCCGGGAGGCCGGCTATCCCCTGCCGATCACCGAGATGCTGGCGATCCTTCCCGGGGTCGCCTACGCCGCTCGCGGCACCCTGGCCGACCCGGGCTCGATCGGCAAGGTCAGGGCGATGCTGCGGCGGGCCTGTGAGGTCCAGATCGACGGCGCGGGCTTCGCCATCGTCGAGGTCCTCGCCAACTGCCCGGTCGGCTGGGGTATGACGCCGCCCGAATCGATCGCCCACCTGGCCGAGGTGGCCCGGACCTACCCGGTCGGCGTGATCCTCGATCGAGCCAAGGGCGTCGGTGTCCGCCCCGACCCGACGGAGGCCTGACCATGGAGCTGTCCACGATCTTCGCCGGGTTCGGGGGTCAGGGCCTTCTCTTCGCCGGGACCGTCCTGGCACGGGCCGCGATGTCCGAGGGCCGCGAGGTCCTCTGGATCCCCTCCTACGGACCGGAGATGCGCGGCGGGACCGCCTCCTGCACCGTCATCCTGGGCGACCGGCCGATCGGCTCGCCGGTCGTCGACCGGGCCGACGCAGCGGTCGTCCTCAACCCACCATCCCTGGCCAGGTTCGAGCCGCTGATCGCACCTGGCGGTCTGCTGGTCCTGAACGTCTCCCTGATCGAGGCCGAACCCGCCCGCCGCGACCTCGAGGTCGTCGCGCTGCCCTGCACGGCCCTGGCGCGCGAGGCCGGGGACGACCGACTGGTCAGCGTGGTCGCACTCGGAGCGCTGGTGGCCCGCCGGCCGGTCGTCTCGCGGGCGGCGATCCATGCGGCGATGGCCGCCGTCGTGTCGGCCAAGCGCCCGGAGATCCTGGACGCCGACCTCGCCGCGTTCGACACGGGCTACGACCGGACGGAGGTCCCGGTGGGGGCGTCGGCGGACCGCTGAGGCCCGTCGTCGAACGCTCGAGGCGCGTCTCCGGCACGGGGCGCGTCGGCGGTCCGCCCTCGCATGGGCGCCCGGGCGCCTCCCCTGAGCTCAGGCGACGAAGGCGACCGTGGCGTAGCCGACGACACGGTCGGGCCCCGTGCCGGCATCGGCCGAGGTCGCCGTCCGAAGGACGACGCCGCGCCTCGCTCCCAGCGCCCGGACGGTCGCGATCGCGAGCAGGATCGGCTCCAGGCCGCAGGCGCCACAGGCGACGCCTGGGACCGTCCCTCGGCGGTACTCGTGCTCCCGGCGGGCGAGCTCGGGGGCGTCGAGCGCGACGATCGGCTCGAGGATCGCGTCGTCGACCGCCCGCGCCGTGGGGTCGTCAGGGTAATGGGCCAGGTCCGACGTGGCGACGATCACCGGGACCGGCCGCCCCGGCTCCGCCTGGCGGAAGGCCAGAAAGGCCCCGGCCAGGCGCTCGCCGGCCTCGGCCAGGCCGCCGCGCTCGTGGAAGCCGACGAGCAGGGGCACGAACCCACGTCCCAGCTCGACGAGGAACGGCAGCTGGACCTCCAGGGAGTGCTCTTCGCGGTGGACGTCGGTGTCGGGCCGGTAGGGCCCCCCGAGGCGGAGGATGGCCCTGGCCAGGTGCGAGTCGACGGGGACCTCGCCGAGCGGGCAGGCCCAGGCGCCGTCCGGCCAGACCCCGATGGCGTCGTAGCCTGGGACCCAGTGGTTCGTCCCGGCGAGGACCACCGGCCGAGCTCGGTCGGCGACCAGGAGACCCCACCCGACGGCGGCGACAGCTCCCGAGTAGGCCAGCCCGGCGTGCGGCACCAAGAGTCCCAGGAGCCGGCCCTCGAGGGGCGGCGGCTCCCCGGCGGTCGCCCGGATGTCGGCCAGGAGGCGACGGAGCGAGCCTGGGTCCCTGGGGTAGAAGCTGCCGGCATGCATCGGCGGCCGGACCGCCCCGTGCATGATCATGTCCCCCTCCCGCCGGCCGCGGCAAGGCCGATGCCGGCTAGCTTGCGCCCGCAGGATGGACAGCCACCATCGAGCAGGTCGATCCGGGACGTGCGGAAGCCGGTCCGCCGGATCAGCGGTCGGCCGCAGCCGGCGCAGCGAGTGTCCTCCAGGCCCGACTCCGCGAGATTGCCGGCGTAGACGTGGGCCAGGCCGCTGCGGCGCCCGATGTCGACGGCCCGCAGGACCGAGGCCCGCGGCGTGGGTGGGACAGCCGCCATCCGGTGGGCCGGATGGAAGCGACTCACGTGCCACGGGGTCTCCGGCCCCAGCTCGGTCCCGATCCACTCGGCGATGGCGGTCAGCTGGGGCTCGTCGTCGGTGAGGCCCGGGATCAGGAGCGTCGTCACCTCGACCCAGATGCCGGCCCGGCGCATCCCCACGAGCGTCTCGAGGACCGGCGCCAGGCGGGCGCCGACGATCCGTCGGTAGACCGCATCCGAGAAGCCCTTGAGGTCGACGTTCGCCGCATCGCACACCGGCGCCAGGAGCTCGATCGCCTCGGCCGTCTGGTAGCCGTTGGTGACCAGGACGTTGCCCAGGCCGGCGGCCCGGGCAAGTCGCGCCGTGTCGTACGCGTACTCGAGGAACACCGTCGGCTCCACGTAGGTGTAGGAGATCGAGCGCGCCCCTGACGCCAGGGCTCCTTCCACGACCGCGTCCGGGGGGAGCGTCGTCGCCAGCGGCACGAGCTCCTCGCGCTCCGCCTGGGCGATCTCCCAGTTCTGGCAGAAGCGGCAGTGGAAGTTGCAGCCCCTGGTGGCGATGGAGTACGAGGCAGTCCCGGGCCAGGCGTGGAAGAGCGGCTTCTTCTCGATGGGCTCGGTGTGGACGGCGACCGCCTCACCGTAGACGAGGGTCATCAGTCGGCCGCCGGCGTTGGCCCGCACCCCGCAGATGCCCCGCCGGTCCAGCCGGATCAGGCATCGATGGGCGCAGGCGTGGCAGCGCACGGCCCCGTCGGCCAGCACCTCGCCGAGGCGGGCCGGTGCCACGCCCCGGGCCGGGAGATCGTGGACGCGACCGCGACCGAGCCGAACCTCGGGTCGACTCGTGTAGGCGGTCGGCGGGCCCCCGGGGTGGATCGCCATGCGGGCAACGCTGCGCGACCGGCAGGCGCGCGACAAGAGCCGAACCTACCTCGAGAGGGCACGTCGGGCCGGGCCGGCGATATCGACGGTCTCGCCGGGGAAGAGCGGGTTCAGCCCTTGATGACGGCCAGTGGACGGAGACGGGCGACCGAAGTGATCAGGCCGGCGATCCCGGCGGTCCGGACGACCGCCTCGACGTCCTTGTAGGCGATCGATGCCTCCTCGGCGAGCAGGTCGCGTCGCTCGGCCCGGACGATGATCCCGGCCGCGGCCAGCTGGGCCGCCACGTCGATCCCTCGAAGCTCGCGGCTGGCGGCGTGCCGCGAGAGGTTCCTTCCCGCTCCGTGACAGGATGACCCGAACGCATCGGCCATCGAACCGGGCGCGCCCGCGGCGACGTACGAGGCACGGCCCATGTCCCCGGGGATCAGGACCGGCTGGCCCACAGCCCGGTAGGGTTCGGGCACGTCGGGATGGCCGGCCGGGAAGGCGCGCGTGGCGCCCTTGCGATGGACGCAGACTCGCCGGTCGCGCCCGGCGACCCGGTGGGTCTCCAGCTTGGCGATGTTGTGGGACAGGTCGTAGACCTGACGGAGCCCGAGCGACGCCGCGGACGCGCCCAGGACCCGCTCCATCGCGATCCTGACATGGTCGACGATGAGCTGGCGGTTGGCCCAGGCGAAGTTGGCGGCAGCCGCCATCGCGCCGAGGTAGGCGGTCGCCTCCGGGGATCCCAGCGGGGCGCAGGCCAGCTGGCGATCGGGGAGCTGGATCCCGAACCGCGACAGGGCTGCGTCCATCGTGGCGACGTGATCGGTGCAGACCTGGTGACCAAGGCCCCGCGATCCGCAGTGGACCATCACCGTGACCGCGCCCGCCTCCAGGCCGAAGGCCGCGGCGGCGATCGGATCGTCGATCCGGTCGACGACCTGCAGCTCCAGGAAGTGGTTCCCGGAACCGAGCGTCCCGAGCTGATCAGCCCCCCGCTCGCGGGCCCGCGGGCTGACCGCCGCCGGATCCGCCCCGGCAAGGCGACCCTCCTCCTCGGTCCGGGCAAGGTCGTCGTCCGTGCCGTGACCGCGAGCGACGGCCCAGGCCGCGCCCTCGCGGAGGACCGCGTCGAGCTCTTCGCCGCGCAGCTTCCGGCCAAGGCGAGCTCCGACCCCGGACGGCACGGCCCGGAAGAGCTCATCGGCCAGTGCCGCCAGGCGCGGCCGGACATCGTCCTCGGCAAGGTCCGAGCGCAGCAGCCGGACGCCGCAGTTGATGTCGAAGCCGATGCCGCCGGGGCTGATCACCCCGTCGTGGGCGTCCATGGCGGCGACCCCACCCACCGGGAAGCCGTAGCCCCAGTGCACGTCGGGCATCGCCAGCGACGCTCCGATGATGCCGGGCAGGGTCGCCACGTCAGCGACCTGCACGAGAGCGGGATCGCCACGAAGCGGCCGGATGAGGGTGTCGTCGGCGAAGACGAGGCCCTCGACCCGCATCGCCCGAGCCTCGTCCCTGGGGATCCGCCAGCGGACCTCGTCCAGCCGCTCCAGGGCGGGAACCGCCCGGGACGATCGCGGCCCGGCCGGACCAGCCGACCGCGGACGATCCCGCGGGCGGCGGCTCTCCCGGCGACCGTGGCGTGCCATCACACGTCCAGGTAGGCGGTGAGGATCCAGCCCGACGCCCCATCGGACTCGACCGCGAGGCCGTGATAGGTCGCCGACTTCACGTCGGCTCGGCGCAGGATCCGCACGCCGTCGAACGGCTCGGTGACGATCGACGCCTCGAGCTCCCAGGTCCCGGCCGAGGTCGTCTCGATCCTCGACACGTTCACGCCGACGAGCGCGCCGTCGACGTCGATCGTGCCCACCAGCTCGTTGAGCCAGGCGTAGGCCAGGGCGACCGGGTCCCGGCCGGCCAGGCGAACGGTCCGCTCCGTCCTCGGCTCGCTCGGGCCATCGGAGGCCGCACCTGACCGAGCGTCCCGTCGCTCGGCGGCGAGGTCGGCCAGGGCCAGCCCGGCCTCCTCGAAGACGGCGACGAGGTCGGGGCCGCGCGCCTGGACGCCGACGTCCGCCGTGTGGGGCAGGACCCGGTGGCCCCGCCCGGTCGAGCGGCGCCCGCCCGCGGTCACTCGCCCGTCGGGGGATCCACCGGCCAGCTGCGGGTCAGGCCATCGGGCGACTCGTAGCCACCGTCGGCCCGGAGGTGCCAGTCCTCGCCCGGCTCGGTGTACTCGGTGCGCTGCCAGCCCTCCGGCGTGAGGACGAAGGTGTCTCCCGGCTCCGGCGCGTCGTCGTGGGCGCTGGACAGGGCGTCGGTCATGTCGTCCCTCCGCTGCAAGGCTCGACGGATGGACCCAGCATGCCCCAGACGTTCGGCGGTGGGAAGAGCCGGCCGACCCGGATGCCGCGTGGCCCCGGGCGGACCCGGTCGGTCGGGACCGGCGGCCCGGTCGGTCGGGACCGAGGGGACCTCGGGGATCCCGAGCTCAGCGGGGATACTGGTGCGGCCTGGCCGGTCCCGCTCGGAGGCCCGATGACCGACGCCGTGTCACTCGCGACCCCGCTGCTCCTGTTCGGGGCGTCCTCGCTCCTGGTCATCGGATCCGGCGTGGTCCTCGCGCGCGAAGGCGACCAGATCGCCCACCGGACCAAGCTGGGTGGCATCGGGGTCGGCGCCTTTCTCCTCGCCGGCGCGACATCGTTGCCCGAGATCGCCACGGACATCTCCGCGTCACTCGCCGACGCCCCGGACCTCGCCGTCGGCGACCTGTTCGGGTCGAGCATGGCGAACATGGCGATCCTCGCGGTGATCGACCTCATCCATCGGGGACGCGTCTGGCCGAGCGTCGGCATCGGCCATGCGCGACTGGCGGCGGTGGCCATCGCCCTGACGTCGATGGCCGTCCTCGGGATCCTGGCCGGCGGCGGGATGTCGATCGGCTGGGTCGGGGTCGTGCCCGTGGCCATCGCGACCGCCTACGCGGCGGCAGCGCTGTGGATGCGGCGAACCAGCGGCGAAGGTCGTAACGCTGAGGAGCGCCCGAGGGACAAGGAGATCATCGAGCCGATCGGCTGGGCGGCCGAGGAGCAGGCGACGCCGCTGCGGATCATCGCGCTGCGCTTCGCCGCCGCCGCCCTCGTGGTGCTCGTCTCGGCGCCGATCCTGGCCGTGTCAGCCAAGTCGATCGCCGATCAGACGGGGATCGGCCAGACCTTCGTGGGGACGGTGCTCCTGGCGGCCTCCACGTCGCTCCCGGAGCTGGTCGCTTCTCTTGCGGCCGTCAGGATCGGCGCCTACGACCTCGCGGTCGGCAACCTCTTCGGCAGCAACGCGTTCAACATGGTGGCTCTCCTGGCGGCTGACATCGCCTATCTGCCCGGACCGATCCTGGCCGCCGTCGAGTCGGTCCAGGCGATCGCCGGCATCGGGGCGATCCTGCTCATGGCGCTCGCCCTGATGGCCGTCGTCCACGGCGCGCGGACCCGGCTACGAAGGCTGGAGCCTGATGCGCTCCTCGTCCTCATCACCTGGGTCGCGCTCCTCGTGATCATCTACGCCAGCGAGCCATGACGTCCGACCCGACCGCTCCGCAGCCGGTCGCTACGCCGCTCGTGGAGCATCCGTGGACCCTGCCGGCCGCTGATGTCACCGAGCGCTTGGGCAGCGACGCCGAGGTGGGGCTGGATGCGGGAGCCGCCACTGACCGCCTGGCCCGCTACGGCCCGAACTCGCTCATGGAGCGGAAGGGCGTGCCGGTCTGGCGCCGCTTCCTCGAGCAGTTCGCCAACGCGATGATCCTCGTCCTCCTCGCGGCGGCCGCGGTGACGACGCTCATCGGCGATCTCAAGGACACCGTCGTGATCCTGGCGATCGTGCTCCTCAACGCGGTCATCGGCTTCGTCCAGGAGTACCGCGCCGAGCAGGCGATGGCGGCCCTCAAGAGGATGACCAGCCCGACCTCGGTCGTCGTGCGGGACGGTCGTCCGGAGGCGGTGCCCGCCGAGACCCTCGTGCCGGGGGATGTCGTCAGGCTCGAGGCCGGCGACGTGGTCACCGCCGACCTCCGGCTCCTCGAGACGCGGGCCCTGCGGATCAACGAGGCGGCCCTGACCGGCGAGTCCGAGCCGGCGGAGAAGACGAGCAGCCCTCTTCCGGAGGTCAGCGAGGCGGTCCTCGCGGACCAACGGAACATGGCCTTCAGCGGGACCGCGGTGACCTACGGGCGGGGTCGCGGCGTCGTGGTAGCGACCGGCATGAGCACGGCCCTCGGGCGCGTCGCCTCGCTGCTCCAGGAGGGACCGGCGGGCCGGACGCCGCTTCAGCGACGTCTCGACGGGTTGGGTCGCTGGCTGGCGGTCCTCGCGCTGGGCGTGTGCACGCTCGTCTTCGTTGCCGGCATCCTCCGGGGCGAGCCGGCGGACGTGATGTTCCTGACCGCCGTCAGCCTCGCCGTCGCCGCCATCCCCGAGGGCCTCCCGGCCGTGGTCACGATCGCCCTCGCCCTCGGAGCCCGGAGGATGGCCCGTCGCGAGGCGCTGATCCGCAAGCTGCCGGCCGTCGAGACGCTGGGCTCGGTCACCGTGGTCTGCTCCGACAAGACCGGCACCCTGACCGAGAACCGGATGCTCGTCGAGCGGGTCTGGACCCCGAACGCCGAATACACGGTCACCGGTGACGGCTACGCGCCCGACGGCACCATCGACCCCGATCCCTCCGCGGACGAGGGCTTCGCGTCGCTCGTCCGGGTTGCCGCGGCCTGCAACGACGCCTCGCTCCGCGGGCCCACCACGGCCGGCGGGGCGTGGGGCGTCACGGGCGATCCGACCGAGGGGGCACTCCTTGCGCTGGCCGCCAAGTCGAGCGTGGGGGACGCGTTCGATCCTGATCATCCCAGACGGATCGAGGAGCTGACCTTCGATGCCGATCGACGCCGGATGGCCACCTTCCATGACGCCGACGACGGCGTCTGGGTGGCCGTCAAGGGAGCGCTGGAGTCAGTGGGCCCCCTCGTCGACGCGAGCGAGCGCGACGTGGTCGCCGCCGCCGAGCGTCGGGCCGGCGAGCTCGCGGCGGACGGGTTCCGCGTGCTGGCGCTCGCCGAGCGGACCGTGTCGAGCGTACCGACACCACCGCAGGCAGCCGAGCACGACCTTCGGCTGCTGGGCCTGGTCGCCATGGCCGATCCGCCGCGGGCGGCGTCGGCTCCCTCGATCGAAGCGGCCCGCCGAGCCGGCATCCGGCCGGTGATGATCACCGGCGACCACCCGCTGACGGCCTCGGCGATCGCCCGCCGCATCGGCCTGCTGGAAGGTGAGGTCCGGGTGCTCACCGGAGCTGAGCTGGCGGACCTCGACGAGGTGACCTTCCGGGTCCTCGTGGAGGACGTCGCCGTATACGCCAGGACCAGCCCCGAGCAGAAGGTCCGCATCGTCGACGCGCTCCAGCGTCGCGGTGAGGTCGTTGCCATGACCGGTGACGGCGTCAACGACGCGCCGGCCCTTCGCCTGGCCGACATCGGGGTGGCGATGGGGATCATGGGGACCGAGGTCTCGAAGGAGGCCGCCGACATGGTCCTGGCCGACGACGACTTCGCGACGATCGTCCGGGCCGTCGAGGAGGGCCGCCGGATCTATGACAACATCCGGCGCTTCGTCCGCTATCTGCTGGCCACCAACACGGCCGAGGTCGTCGTCGTCTTCGCGGCACCGTTCCTCGGCCTGCCGCTCCCGCTTCAGCCGGTCCAGATCCTGTGGATCAACCTGGTGACCGACGGGCCGCCGGCGCTGGCCCTGGGCGTCGAGCCGGTCGAGCCCGATGCGATGAAGCGGCCGCCGCGCCCGCCGAGTGAGTCCATCCTGGGCCGCGGTCTGTGGCAACGGGCGCTGGCTACGGGACTCCTGATGGCGATGGTCACCCTCGCGGTCCAGGCGCTGGCGATCGCGCAGGGTTGGGCCTGGCAGACGATGGTCTTCACGACCCTCGCCTTCCTCCAGTTGGCCAACGCCCTGGCGGTCCGGTCCGAGCGTCAGTCGGCCCTGTCGCTGGGTTGGCGCTCGAACGTCCCGCTGATGGCGGCCGTCGTCGCCATCACGCTGGTCCAGCTGGCACTGATCTACGTGCCGCCGCTGCAACCGGTCTTCGACACCGAGGCTCTCGGCCCGATCGAGCTGGCGGTCGTGCTGGTGGCGTCGTCGGTCGGCTTCGTCGCCGTCGAGTTCCAGAAGTGGCTGGAGCGGCGTCTCGCGGACCGGCGCGGCGTCAGCGCTTGAGCAGCCGGAACAGGACGCCGCGGATCGTCAGGATCACCAGGATCCCCATGAGCGACCCGAAGAGGATCTGACGGTTACGGTCGATCGCGGGGACCCACTCGACGTCCTGGCCGCGGATGACGAACGCACCCGCCGGCTTCGCGGTGACGCCGAAACCGACCCCCGATCCCTCTCCCTCGATGGCGGACTCCCCCGCGGCGCGGGTCGCCGGCGTCACCCCGCTGCCACCGCCGCCCCCGCCCATGACGGACGAAGCGGTGATGACGATGGCGCCGTCGCGCTCGACCGGCTCCGAGTAGACCGTCGTCGCGGTCATCCCCTCGCGGATCTTGCTGAGCAGCTCGCTGGCATCCATAGCGGCACCTCCTGTCCCAAGCCTACGCCGGCTGGCCCGGGACCGCAGACGGCAGCCTTCGCGATGGGTCGAGCGCTGCCGCGCATCGAGGAGATCGGAAGGGAGCCGGTGCGCTCGGGATGGATGACCCGGCGCGGCGCGGCGGGTCCTAGCTGCCGCGCTCGGCCTCCTCGGCCATCGCCCGGACCAGGTCGCTCGTCGAGACGACACCGATCGGCAGGCGCTCGTCGTCGTCGGCAACGACCACCAGGCGGTGGACGTGGTGGCGCTCCATCTTCCGGGCCGCGTCGGCCAGCGGTGTCGACCGGAGCACCGTGATGGCCGGGCTGGACATCAGGTGACGGACCGAGAGGCCCGGCCAGTTGGCCCACAGGAACTCGGTGGCTCGAGCGCGCAGGAGGTCCGTCTGGGAGAGGACGCCCACCAGCAAGCCGCTGCCGTCGACCACGGGCAGGCCGTGGACGTGGTGCTCCTCCATGAGCTTCACCGCATCGCCCAGGGGGGCGTCGCTGCGGACGACGACGAGCTCGCCGGCCATGACGTCGCCGACGCTCGAGCCAGGGATGGGATCGGTCATCGCGGGGATTCCTCCGGATGGGACGCCGCATCCCGCCGCTCGGACGGCCCCTGGGCGATCGTCGCCAGGAAGGCCGCCGTCGAGACCGCGAAGGATCCGCCGTCGACGTGGGACGTGGCGGGGCAGGCACGAGCCGCCTCGGGGATGCGCGTGTCGAGATGGGCGACCGCCTGGGAGCCGACGGCGATCGCCGCCACGTCCGGGGACCGGGGTCCACGGGACGCGCCGAACAGCCCGGACGCTGGGGTCGCGGTCATGCCCCGAGGGTATCCCCGACCGGAGTCACCCGCTGGGTGGCCCCGGTCCCGAATCCCGGGGGCCGTTCGGCACCGCGCCCTCGCCCGCCATCCCTGCTCGGGCGTGGCCGTTCGGCGGGCAGGCTCACCTCAGCGCCCCGGCAGGGCCTGGACGATGCCTGCCAGCTCCGCGGCGATGCGCTCAGCGAAGGCGTCCGTCGCCGCGGCGACCGCGGGTGACGGATCGCAGCCGACGTCGAACCGGGCCCCGCCGATCCCCACGAGGACGCCGGGCGGCGGGTCGCCGCGGAGCGCCGTGGCGAGGGCGACCAGCTGGTCGACCGGCAGGACGTGGCTCGATCGCGGCATGGCCTCCCGGCCGTTCCGCTCGATCCTGCCGGCGGCCAGGTCGGCCAGCCGCTCGAGCGAAAGGACGACGATCGATCCGGCCGGGATGCCGACGACCGCATCGACGACGATCGCGGCGCCACCGGTGGGCAGCTCCACGAGGTCGGCGGGGTCGAGCTGGCCGGTCTCGCGGAGCTCGACCAGCTCGCGGGCGGCGCCATCGAGCGCGACGAGGGCACGTCTGGCGGCAGCGAAGGACACCGAGTCGTCGCCCCGGTGGCGCTCGCCGAGCACGATGATCCGGATCGGGCGCGCGGGGAGGTCGCCCGTCGGACGACCGCCGGCGACGATCCCGGCCTCGCGGGCCAGGCGACCGAGGGGGTCCTCCATCAACTCGCCCTCCCTGCCTGGCGATCCTGGTCGATGGCCTCGACGCGGAGGTCCAGGAAGTGGGTCGCGCAGGAGATGCAGGGGTCATAGGCCCGCACGAGCATCTCGAGGCGCTCCCGGGCAGCGTCATGGGGGAGATCGAGGACCTCCGGCGCGAAGCGGGCGAGGTCGGCCTCGATGGAGGCCTGGTTCTGGCTCGTCGGCGGGACGATCCGGGCCTCGGCCACCAGGCCTCGCTCGTCGACCTCATAGCGGTGGTACAGCAGACCGCGAGGCGCCTCGGTGGACCAGGCACAGCGCCCGGGTCGGGGCGACCAGGTGACCCGCGGCTCGGCCGGCGACGCGTAGGCATCGATGAGGTCACGGGCCTCGGCACAGGCATGGACGAGCTCGACGGCCCGAGCCACGATCGAGCGATGCATGTTGGTCCGGATCTCGTCGGCCAGCCCGGCGGCCCGGAGCGCCTCGGCGGCCAGCGGGTGGAGGGCGTCCCCGGCCAGGGTCACCCGCGCCGCAGGTCCGAGCAGGTAGATGCGCCCGTCGCGGGTCCGGGCGTGGAGGGCGTTCGAGCCCTCGACCTGCTCCTCGACGAACGCCTCGTCCCAGGCACCGGTCGGCACGTCGATCCCGTCGCCCGAGACGATCCGGCCATGGCTGAAGGGGTACTCGGCCTCGTCACGGAGGCTCACCAGGAGGGGCTCGCGGGTCAGGCCGGGCGTCGGCAGGCCAGCCACGAAGGCGACCGTCTCGGTGGCGAGCCGGACGGCCTCGTCGAGCCGGGCGCGGACCTCTCCGAGGGCCGCCCGTGACGGCGTCCGGCTGAAGCCGCCGACGCGGACGCTGACCGGGTGGATGCTCCGCCCGCCGAGGGCCGCCACGAGCTCGTTGCCGACCTTCTTGATCGCCAGGCCCGCGGCGACACGATCGCGATGGTCGGCGGCGAGCGCGATGGCCGACGGGTAGCCGAGGTAGTCGGGGAGATGGAGCAGGAAGACGTGCAGGGCGTGGCTCTGGATCCACTCGCCCGCGTAGAAGATCCGGCGAAGCGCCCGCACCGCCGGATCGACCTCGATGCCGAAGCCATCCTCGAAGGCGTGGACGGCGCTCATCTGGTAGGCCACCGGGCAGATGCCACAGATCCGGGCGACGATGTCGATCACCTCGTCGGGCGCCCTCCCGACGACCAGCTGCTCGAAGTAGCGGGGCGCCTCGAAGATCGAGAACCGTGACTCGACGACCTCGCCGTCGCGGACGCGCAGCAGGAGCGAGCCTTCTCCCTCGACACGGGTCAGGTAGCCGGTCCTGTAGACGCGCTCATCGACCGGAGGCTTCGTCGTCGGCACCGCCTAGCCCTCCCCGCCGGCAGGTCCGCTCGCGTGACCCTCCCGGCCCGCCGGTCGGTCGCCGAGTGGACGACCCTTCCGGGCCGGTGCCGCTGCCGCGCGGGGACCACCCCGCGCCGTGATGGCCGATCGGAACGGCTCGGCGAAGGCCGTGAAGCCGGCGAACAGGCGGGCGACGTCGGTCGGCGGGTTGCCGGCCGACTCGAACCAGGTCGCCAGCTCGTCGGCGTTGGCGTGCTCCTTGGGGCCGAAGCAGCCGTAGCAGCCGCGACCGAAGGCCGGACAGATGGCGCCGCAGCCGGTCCGCGTCACCGGCCCGAGGCAGGGTGTTCCATCGACCACCAGCACGCAGGTGATGCCGCGACGCTTGCACTCGAGGCAGACGGCCTCGTCACGGATCTGCGGCCGGCGACCCAGGGAGAGGGATACGAGCAGCTCGCGGAGCAGTCCAGGAGCGATGGGGCACCCGTGGAGCTCGGCATCGACCGGGACGTGAGCCGCCACCGGGGTCGCCTCGGCGAGCGACTCGACAAGTTCCGGCCGGGCATATACGGCAGCCCGGATGTCGTCGTGGTCCGCCCAGTTGCGGAGGGCCTGGATGCCGCCCGTCGTCGCACAGGCCCCGATGGTCACCAGGAGGCGCGCCTGGCGCCGCAGCTCGGCGATCTCGCGGACCTGGTCCGGGGTGCTGATCGAACCCTCGACCAGGAGGACGTCATAGGGCCCGCTGGAGCGGCGCGAACTGGCCTCGGGGAACTCGACGATCTCGAACCGCTCGGCGATCTCCAGCAGCTCGTCTTCGAGGTCGAGGAGCGTCAGCTGGCAGCCGTCACACGAGGCGAACTTGACGACCCCGATCCGGAGCCGCGCCGGTCCGGCCGCGGTTCCGAAACCATGGGTCGCGCCCGTCGGCCCGGTCATCACATGCCCTCCCGGGCGAAGACGTGGGAGAGCTGGGCCAGGGAGAAGACCGGGCCGTCACGGCAGATGAAGAAGGGCCCCAGCTGGCAGTGGCCGCACAGGCCGATGCCGCACTCCATATGTCGCTCCATCGTCACGAAGACCCGGTCGGGCGTGAGACCGCGCTCGTAGAGGGCCTCCGCCGTAGCGGCCATCATCCGCTCGGGGCCGCAGACGAAAGCCACGGCCCGCGAGCCGTCCCAGGTCGCCCGATCGAAGAGGTGGGTCACGATGCCGACCGGGCCCGTCCAGCCGGACTCGACCCCCGCCCGGTCGACCGTCACGGCCACCTCGAAGTCGTCCCGGCCGGCGAGCCGCTCGAGATCGTCGGCGAACAGGAGGTCCCGGGGCGTCCGGGCCCCGTAGTAGAGGCGGATGGACCCGAAGCGGAGCCGCTGGGCAAGGACAGCGTCGAGCAGCGGCCGCAGCGGGGCGAGCCCGATGCCGCCGGTGACCACGATGACGTCGCGACCGACCGCCCGCTCGACCGGCCAATCGGTCCCGAGGGGTCCGCGGAGCCCCAGCTCGTCGCCCCGCGCCAGGCCGATCAGCTGGGTCGTTGCCGGCCCGGCCGCCCGGATCGTCAGCTCGATACCGTCCGGACGGTAGCGACTGATCGAGATCGGCAGCGGCGGGAAGCCCGGCAGGTCGACCATCACGAACTGCCCCGGGGCACCGGCCGGGAAGGCTGGGTCCAGTCGGTCGAGGACCAGGGTCGAGACATCGGCCGTCTCCGGGCGGATCGCCCGGACCCGGGCCACCGTGTAGGCGGCCGGGGTCGTCGCAGCGGGCTCAAGGTCCGCGGCCCGGACCTCCAGTGGCGGGGCCACGGTGGCCAGTTCCTCGCGGACGTCGATGCCGACCGGGCACCAGGTGATGCAGCGTCCGCAGCCGACGCAGCCGGACGTCCCGAACTGGTCGATCCATGTCGCGAACTTGTGGGTCAGCCACTGGCGATAGCGGTCCCTGGCGCGGCTGCGGAAGTTGCCCCCGGCGACCTTGGCGAAGCCGATCGTGAAGCAGCTGTCCCAGGTCCGTTCGCTGGTGCTGACCTTCCCGTCGAGGTCGGAGCGCTGGACCACGCTGCTGCAGAAGCATGTGGGGCAGACCAGGGTGCAGTTGCCGCAGGTGAGGCAGCGGGTGGCGGTCCCGAGCCAGCGGGGGCTGTCCCACTGGGCCAGCAGGCGGTCGTGGAGTCCCTCCGTCTCGACCGGGTCACCGATGGCGACCCGGACGGCCTCGACCTGGCGACCGGCCTCGAGGATCCGTTCCGGCGACGCGGCCGCGAGGGGGAGATGGGCCAGGACCTCCGCTCCCGCCGCGGTACCGGCCCTGACCACGAAGCCGTCGTCGAGCTCCGAGAGGACGAGGTCGGCCCCGTCGCGTACCTCGGGACCCGTGCCCATCGAGGTGCAGAAGCAGGTCCCGCCGGCGACCGAGCACTCGACCGCCACGATGAACTGCGCGGCCCGCCGCGCCCGGAAGTCATCGTCCGTGAACGGGCCACCGAGGAAGACCCGGTCCTGGATCGCCAGGCCGGCCAGCTCGCAGGCCCGCAGGCCGATGGCTGCCACCCTGGGGGCGTCGGGCACCGCGGGCACGAAGCTGACCGAACCCTCATCCCGTGTCCCGACGGACAGCGGTACGTGCGGTGGGAAGGTCGTCCGCTTCACCCCGCCCGGGCCGACCGTGAACCGGAACTGCCGCGGATCGTCGTCGTCGCGCCCGAGACGGTATCTCCCGGGGGCCTGCTCGTCGCGCCAGCCACGCGGCAACTCGTCGGTGGAGGCGATCTCGTCGAACACGATGGCCCCATCCCTGACCGTCGGACCCAGGACGACCCGGCCGTCCGCCCGGAGGTGGTCGATCAGGACCTGGAGGTTGGCGCGGGCCAGGAACCAGGCCCCCTCGGTCGGGCCGGGATCGCGGCCTGGCGTACCGCCGGTGCTCCAAGCCTGCGACGGCGGGACCCGCGGGGTGGACATGGGGTGACCAGCCATGTCCGCATCGTCGGGGTCCCGACGATCCGAGGGCAGGGCCGCGGGTCGCCGGGCCTGCGTGCCGAGCGGACCGAGTGGGTGCAGGCAGGTCCCGACCGCCACCGGCCGTTCGGCCCCCGGCGGGGACCGAGTGGGCGACCCTACCAGGCAGCCTCGCCCTGGGCGGCGAAGAGGTCGAGGAGTTGCTCCCGCGTCGCGATGAGCCGCCGGGTGACGGCCTGGAGGAGGCGTGGATAGACGGTCGTGGCCAGGCGGCAGTCCGAGCGGAGCAGCCCCCGGAGAGCCGCGCCGTCGAAGGCGACCAGCTCGACCGGCTCGAGCGCCGTCGCGGTCGAGGTCGCCCGATGCGGCGTCGTCAGCGCAGACCAGCCGATGATGTCGCCTGGCTCGACGGTCAGGATCGTGACCGCGCCCCGCTCTGGGACCAGGACGCTCAGGGCCACCCGACCTTGGCGCACGATGCCGAAGACCGTGCTCTCCTCGCCCTCGCGGAGCAGCTCGTCTCCGGGCTCGTACCGATGGATGCGAGCGAGCTCCGCCAGGATGGAGCCGGCCTCTGCCGGCAGGTTGGCGCCGAACCAGGCCAGGGCGGGATCGTTGGCCGCGACCTGCCCATCACCGATGGCCATCCGGGAGGCCTCAGGCCTCGAGCCTGCGGAGCTGCTCGACGAGTGCCGCCTCCGTCACCTCGCCGGCCGGCTCGACATCGACGAGCCGGTCGGGGTGGTGGAAGATCGCGACGTATTCGCGCTCCAGCTGGGTCCGCAGCCCGCTTGAGCCCATGATGAGTACCCGAGCCGCATCACCGACCTGGTGGGCGATACGGCCGAGGTAGGTCGCCTCGTCTTCGCTGCAGGTCACCCGGACGACGTCGACCCAGCCGCTCGCGGTCCTCCGAGCGACGATCGTCGTCTCCGGTCCGACCCAGGCGAGGGCCGCCACCCGTCGAAGCGGGTCGGTGGCAGTAGCAGGTGTCGTTGTCTCGGGAGCCCTATGTCGGCCCTGCATCGATGTACCTCCGGGTGAACTGTCCCTCCGGTCGGCGGGGAGAGCGTGTGCCGTCGGTCCCGAAGCGTGGGTCGCACCGTCACGGGCGGCCGGGACCAGGAGAGCGGGCGTGCCGGGCCGCGAACCGGACCGGCTGATCGCCGGGCTCAGCTCGGCGCCGAGACGGAGCCGGCCGCCGCGATGATCGGCGCCAGGAGCGAGCCGAGCGAGGGCCCGGCCACCTCCTCGAGCTCGTAGCGGACGCGGACCACCGGCTTCTCGGGGTGCAGCACCCGGGTGAGATCGATCGGCGTGGCTGCCAGGACCAGGTCGGCGGGGACCGCGTTGAGGGTCGTCTCGAGCTCCTTCACCTGGGCATCGCCGTAGCCCATGGCGGGCAGGAGCGGGCCCAGAGCCGGGTACCTGGCAAGGGTCGCTGCGAGGGCGCCGGTCGCGAACGGCCGCGGATCGACGACCTCGGCGGCCCCGAAGCGCTCGGCGGCCACGATCCCGGCCCCGAAGGTCATCCCGCCATGGGTCAGGGTCGGTCCGTCCTCGACGACCACGACGCGCTTCCCCGCGATGTCGCCACCCTCGAGGGCCAGCGCTGATCGAGCCTCGATCACCGTGGCATCGGGAGCCAGCTCGGCGACGCTGGCCCGGACGGTGGCCAGGCCCTCCGGGCTCGCCGAGTCGACCTTGTTGATGACGACGACGTCGGCCAGGCGCAGGTTGGTCTCGCCGGGGTGGTACCGGCGCTCGTCGCCCGGGCGCAACGGGTCGACGACGACGACGGCCAAGTCGGGCCGATAGAAGGGCAGGTCGTTGTTGCCGCCGTCCCAGAGGACCACGTCGGCCTCGGACTCGGCGGCGGCAAGGATGGCCGCGTAGTCGACGCCGGCGAAGACGATCCGGCCGGCATCCAGGTGCGGCTCGTACTCCTCGCGCTCCTCGATCGTCGTCCGGTTCGCGTCGAGGTCACCGTACGAGGCGAACCGCTGGACCCGCTGGGCGGCAAGGTCGCCGTAGGGCATCGGGTGGCGGACCACAGCGGTGCGGAGCCCGGCAGCCTCGAGGATGGAGGCGACCCGACGCGTCGTCTGGCTCTTGCCCGAGCCCGTTCGAACGGCACATACCGAGACGACCGGTCGACTGCTCTGGAGCATCGTCCGGGTGGGTGCGTGGAGAACGAACTCGGCCCCCCCGGCCAGCGCCCGGCTGGCGGCGTGCATCACCGTCTCGTGGCTGACGTCGCTATAGCAGAAGGCGACCCGGTCCACCTGGCGCTCGCGGATGATGGCCTCCAGCTCGGCCTCGGGCTCGATCGCGATCCCCTCGGGGTAGAGCGGGCCGGCCAGCACCGCCGGATAGCGGCGATCGTCGATGCCGGGGATCTGGGTGGCGGTGAAGGCGACGACCTCGACCGTCGGATCCTCGCGGTACAGGACGTTGAAGTCGTGGAAGTCACGCCCGGCCGCCCCCATGATCGCGACGCGGGTCCGGGTCATCGAGCACCTCCATGGGCCATCGTCGGCCCTACGGGATGGGAACGCGCCTCGACCCTGGATCCGGCCGTGCCGGCCGCGCACAGGTCGCGAAGGCGACGCACGAGGGCGTCGCCCTCGATCTGCTTGAGCAGGACGGCCCCGACGCCGGCCTCGCCGGCCGAGCGGCGCGCATCGGCACTCCAGTAGGCCGCCAGCAGGGCGATCCGGCACGGCTCGATGCCATCGAGCGCGAGCAGGACCGCCTGCCAGCCTCCGTGCACGGCCGCATCGACGACGACGACGTCCGGGTGCGTCTCGTCGGCGGCCCGGGCCGCGGTCCGGGCGGAGGACGCCACGCTGACGACGAACCCGTGGCGGGCGAGATGCGACCGCAGCGCCTCCCCTGAGATGGCGTCGTCGCAGACGAGCAGGAGGGGACGGCGGGGTGCACCGGGAGGATGGGGCGCCGGCCGTTCCATGGCCCCGAGGGTGCGCGTGGCCCCGGGTCGGTCATAGGGACGACGGACCCGTTCGTCCGGTCCGTCCGGCCCGCCGGACCCGGGCTCGGCTGGTGACCTTCAGCGGCGGCGGCCCCCCTGCCGGGCTGGCCCTCGGATTCGTGACCTTCGGCCCATCCCCCACCCTGTCCGGGCTGGGCACGATGCGGTCCGAGGTGGGTGCCGGAGGGGACGCCCGGTGCCCACCCCGAACCCTCGTCGCGCGGCGACGGGGGCTTCTTCGTCTCCGGGCTCGATCGCCAGCACCGCTGCACGATCGGCAGCCCGGGCGGTGGTCCCGGCTATCGCCCCGGGGGTCAAGGCCGACGCGGTCGCTGCGACGTCGGGCAGGGCGGCCGAGGCTCGGACGGACCGGCGAACCTCACAACCAGTGGGTGGTCCTGGCCTGGGCGAGGAGATCCTCGCGGAAGTCCGGATGCGCGATCCCGATCAGCTCGAGCGCCCGCTCCCGGACCGACTTGCCCCACAGCTGGGCGACCCCCCACTCGGTCACGATCGTGCGCGCATGGCCCCGGGTCGTCACGACGCCGGCGCCCTCCTTGAGGAACGGGGCGATCCTCGACACCCGACCGCCGGCTGCCGTCGACGGCAGGACGATGATGGCCTGGCCTTCGGCCGCCAGGGTCGCCCCGCGGACGAAGTCCATCTGGCCGCCGATCCCGCTGTACATCTGCCAGCCGATGGAGTCGGCCACGACCTGGCCGGTCAGGTCGACCTCGATGGCCGAGTTGATCGAGACCATCCGCGAGAACGAGCGGATGACATGGGTGTCGTTGGTGAAGTCGACGGCCCGCATCTCGACCATCGGGTTGTCGTGGACGAAGTCGTAGAGGCGCTGCGTGCCCATCAGGAACGCGGCGACGATCTTGCCCCGGTTGCGCTCCTTGCGGGCCCCCGTGACCACGCCCTTCTCGACGAGGTCGACGACCACGTCGGTGAACATCTCGGTGTGGATCCCGAGGTCCCGCTTGTGGGCCAGGGCCAGGGCGACCGCGGCCGGGATGGCGCCGATGCCCATCTGGACCGTCGCTCCGTCCGGGATGAGATCGGCCACGAACTCGCCGATCCGGCGCTCCAGGTCCCCGATCTCCGGCACCGGCCGCTCGTAGGGCGGCTCGTGGACCTCCACGCCGAGGTCGATCTGGTTCACGTGGATGAACGACTCGCCGAGGGTGCGGGGCATGGCCGAGTTGAACTGGACGATGACCGTCCGGGCGGCGTCGATGGCGGCCTGCATCGCCTCCACTGAGACCCCCAGCGAGCAGAACCCGTGGGCATCCGGGGGGGTCGCGTTGACCAGCACCGCGTCGAGGGGGATGATCCGGCGCTTGAAGAGGACCGGCACGTCGGACAGGAAGGTCGGGATGAAGTCGGCCCGACCCTCGTTGACGGCCCCGCGGGCATTCGGGCCGATGAAGAGGGCCCGATGGCGGAAGTGCGGAGCCATCTCCGGCGCCAGGTGCGGACCCGGACCCTCGGTGTGCAGATGGATCATCTGGACGTCGCGGAGCTCGGGAGCCCGGGCCACCAGGGCGTCGAGGAGGACGCTGGGGGTGGCGGCGGCGCACTGGACGTAGACGGTCTGGTGTGAGCGGATCCCGGCGACGGCCTCGCCGGGGGTGACGATCCTCATGTCGGCCAGTCTACGGGCGGTGACCGAGAGGCCGTGCGGGCCGAACGGACCGGGGCCGGGGCCGCGTGTCCTGCCGATGGACCGGCCGGTGGCGGGCGCCTAGGCCCCGCCGCCGCCGATGCGGTGCTTGGCGACGAACGCGGCCGCCTGGGCCCGACGTTCCAGGTTGAGCTTCGAGAGGATCGAGCTCACGTAGTTCTTGACGGTCTTGTCCGACAGGAAGACCTCGGCGGCGATCTCCTTGTTCGTCTTGCCCTCGGCCACCAGCAGGAGGATCTTCTGCTCCTGGGCGGTGAGCTGAGCGAGCTCATCGGTATAGGCGCCGGTGGCGATCCGGCGGACCCGGTCGAGGACCTTCTCCGTGACCGCCGGGTCGAGAAGCAATTCGCCACGGCCGACGCTCTCGAGGGCGGCGACGAGGTCGCGGGCCCGGATCTGCTTGAGGAGGTACCCGGACGCGCCCGCGACGATCGCCGACAGCACGGCCTCCTCGTCCGGGTAGCTCGTCAGCATGACCACCCGGGTGGCCGGCAGCTCCGCCCGGATCTCCCGGCAGGCCTCGATCCCGGAACCGTCGGGCAGTCGGACGTCCATGATCACGATGTCGGGCTGGAAGCGGCGGGTCTGCTCCAGGGATTCGGCGACCGACCCCGCCTCCGCCACGACCTGGAATCCCGCACGGCGGTCAAGGAGGGCCACGAGGCCTTGGCGGACGACCTCATGGTCGTCGACCACGAGGAGCCGCAGCGGCCGGGCCTGGGACGTCTCGGTCACGGGCGTCGATCCCTCCGTCAAGCCGGTGTCGATCAGCTCGCGATCGAGTCCGGGTCACGTGATGGCAGTGTCACGATGATACGCGTACCGGCCCCGGGACCGCTCTCGATCGCGACGGCACCCCCGAGCGCGGTCGTCCGACCGCGGATATTGGCGAGGCCCTGATGCGAGGGCCCCCGGACGAACTCCGGGTCGAAGCCCCGCCCGTTGTCGGCGATCTCCATCCGAAGCGAGCCATCGGATTCGGCCTCGACGCGCATCGCAGCCCGGCTGGCGTCGGCATGCCGGGCGATGTTCGAGAGGGCCTCCCGGGCGATCAGGAGCAACTGGAGCCGCGCCTCGGCGGGGAGCTCGCGATCGACGTCGCTCCCCACGACGAGGTCGATGTCGATCAACGTGTTGAGGCGGAACTCCTCGGCCAGGCCGGCCAGGCCGGTCGGCAGGTCGGCATCCACGAGGAGCTCCGGCCGAAGGCCGAAGATGAAGTTGCGGATGTCCCGGATCGCGAGGTTCAGTGATTCGATGGCCCGGTCGACGCGCTCGGCCGCCTCGGGCGGGCTCTCGTCCATCAGGTCGGGCACGTCCTCCAGCGAAAGGCCCACGGCATAGAGCCGCTGGATGATCCCGTCGTGGAGGTCGCGGCCGATCCGCTCCCGTTCCTCGACGATGGCCAGGCGCTGGACCCGCTCGTGAAGGCGAGCGTTCTCGATGGCGATGCCGGCGTGGCGGGCGAACAGCTCGACGAACTCCTGGTCGGCTTCGGTGAACTCGTCCGCCCCGTGCTTGTCGGTCAGGTAGAGGTTGCCGACCGCGACCCCCTTGACTTCGATCGGGACCCCCAGGAACGAGCGCATGACGGGGTGGTCGGGCGGGAAGCCGGCACGCCGCGGATCGGCGGTGACGTCTGGGATGCGCACGGAGCCGCTGTGGAGGAGGTCCCCGAGGATGCCTCGGCCACGCGGCGGGGTGCCCACCCGGTCGCGCTCCTCCTGGGTCATGCCCGAGGTGATGAAGCGCTCCATCGCGCCGCGCTCGTCGAAGAGCCCGAGAGCCGCGTAGGACGCGTCGGAGAGGTCGCGGACGGTGTCGACGATGAGCTGGAGGACCCGGTCAAGGGACAACACGCCGGCGATCGCCCGGGTGGCCGTGTCGAGGGCAGCCAGTCGCTCGACCGTCCGGTGCATCCGGGCCCGGGTCCAGCCGGCCGCAAGGGCCAGCTCCACGGCCCGGACCGCGTAGGCGGCCGTCGGGTCGGGCCGGTCGAGCCAGAGGTCGCCGAGCAGGACGGCCGGGTCGCTGGCCGACAGCTCGTAGCGAACGAGATCCCCGGTGGCCGTCCCGGTCGGGACCTCGTCGGCCAGCGATCCATCGCCGATGGCGATGGCCGGGAGCGGCTCCGCGTGCACGATGAGCCTGGCTCCCCGGGCGCGACAGGCCCGGACGAGGGCGGTCAGGGCCCGCTCGAGCCGGGCCTGGCGCTCGACGTCCGGCTCCTGCAGCCAGGCGTCCAACGCATCGAGGGCGACGACGACGGGGAATGCGTCGGCGCCGGGCGACGTTTCGGCCAGGGGGACGGCGACGGCCACCGGCACGACGCCCTCGGCCGGGTCGCCGGCCACGCCGAGCGCGCGGCCGGTCTCCGCGGGACGGTCCGCCGGGTCGGACGCGGGGGGCGCACTCGGGTCCATGCCGGGAGGGTAGCATCGGGACGGCCCTCGCCGACCACCGGGGGCCACCCGGACCGCGAGCGCGGGACATGGGTCACTATCGGGTCAGCAAGGAGGTACGGGAGCATCCCGCGCATGTCTACCAACGAGCCGCAGGTCAACCTGCACCCCGATCCCGCCGCCCCGTCCGAGGCGGATCCTGATCGAGCGAGCCAGGTCGCCGCGCCCCCCAGCGGGCTCGTGGTGCCGAGCGACGGCACCCTGTCCCGACGAGGATTCCTGGGCGCCGCGGCCGTCGCCGGAGGCGGAATCGTGGCCGCCACCGTTGCCGCCTGCACGCCGGCGGCCGGCGCCGGCTGGACCTTCGGTCCGACCTTCGTCCCGGGGGCAGCGGCCTCCCCCACCCCCGTGCCGTCGGCCGATGCCTCGGCCGCACCCTCGGCCGCGCCCAGCGCTTCCCCGGCGCCCAGCGGCCCACCGCTGCCGTCCGGCTGGTCGGAACATGACCTGCGAGCCCAGGAGAGGGTCCGCCGCTTCGTCGGCAACCTGGCCGGCCCGCTCGGCATGGGCGAGTTCCTCGACGACCCCCTGGGTCCGCCGACCGAGGACCCCGAGTTCACCAAGGTCCCCCAGGGCAACCAGCCACTGGAGCCCACGATCGACGGCGACACCAAGGTCTTCGACATCACGGTCGAGGAGATGGACTGGCCGATCGACGCCGAGCTTCCCCCGCTCAAGGCCCTCGGCTACAACGGCACCTGGCCCGGCCCGGCCATCAGGGTCACCGAAGGCGACAAGGTCCGCATCAACGTCAAGAACAACCTGCTCGAGACGACCGGCGTCCACTGGCACGGCCTGGAGCCGGAGGACTTCAAGCAGGACGGGATCCCCTTCGTGACCCAGCTCCCGATCGTCCCCGGCCAGACCTTCACCTACGAGTTCGTGGCCCGACCCTTCGGATCGCACATGTACCACTCGCACCACAACGCGACCGACCAGGTGGGTCGCGGCCTTCTGGGCGCCTTCATCGTCGAGCCGGCAGACGTCGCCGAGTCCTACGCGCAGAAGTACGGCGTGACCCAGGAGGTCATCTTCATCCACAACGACGCCCTCGGCGGCTTCACCATCAACGGCCACGGCTTCCCGGCCACGACGCCGATCGTCGCCAAGCTCGGCGAGAAGGTGTTGATCCGCTACATGAACGAGGGCACGATGATGCATCCGTGGCACACCCACGGGTTCCGCCAGCGGGTCGTGGCCCGGGACGGGGCCCCGCTGGGTGGCGCGGAGTTCTTCTGCGACACCCTGGGGGTCAACCCCGGCGAACGGTTCGACGCGATCGTGGATTGCGATCGACCGGGCGTTTGGGCCTTCCACTGCCACATCCTCCCCCACGTCGAGGGTCTCGACGGCATGTTCGGCATGGTGACGGCGCTCGTCGTCCTGCCCGAATGAGCTGACCGGCAGGACCGATGACGTCGACGGGACCCGAGTCACCGCAAGGAGCCCCGGCCGGATCCGGCACGCTCCTGCTGGCGACCGACCTGTCGACGGCGTCGGCAGCGGCCACCGCCGCGGCCTTCGACCTGGCCGCCCGTCTCAGCTCGTCGCTCCTCATCGTCAGCGTCATCGACCCGGGTCAGCTGCGCCTGCCGGGTGGCCGATTCGGCTCGCGGGTCGACCAGATCCGGGCCCAGCAGGAGGCGGCCGCCCAGGAGCTCGTCGGGCGGGGTCGCCGCCTCGGCGTCTCCGTCGCGTTCCTGATCTGGGAGGGTGACCCGGGCGAATCGATCATCGAAGCCGCGACCGCGGAGCGGGTCGAGATGATCGTGGTCGGGAGCCACGGCCGGGGCGGGGTCGGTCGCGCCCTCATCGGGAGCGTATCGGACCACGTCGTCCGCCATGCGTCATGCCCGGTCCTGGTGGTTCGCCAGGACGTCGAGGAGGGACGCGTCGCCGGCTGAGCACCGGGTCGCTCCCAGGGCCGATCACCACGTCCGCCGGTCCGGTCGGACACCCGGCGGCCCGGGCCGCGGCGTCAGCCGGTGTACGCGCCCCCGGGATCGAGCTCCTCGCGGATGAGCCGGATCTCTTCGGCGGTAGGCGCCGGCGTCGTGGCCAGGTCCGGGGAGATCCGCGGCTCCCAGCCCATGGTGCCCCGGACCTCCTCGAGGGTCGCCCCCTCGTGGAGAAGGTCGAGCCGCATCTCGCCCTGCTCGTCGAAGTGGTAGATGCCGAGGTCGGTCACCACGACGGACGGGCCGCGGCCAAGCCAGCCCTGCTCGCGGCGGATCCGCTCGGCCTGCTCGGCCCCGCCGAGGTTCCCCGGCGAGGTCCGGAAGTCGATCCGCTCCACGAACGAGCGGGCCGACTGGCGCATGATCACGAAGACCTGGCGGGCGTTGATCGCGATCTCGCAGGCGCCGCCGCTCCCCGGCAGGCGCGTCCTGGGTGCCGCGTAGTCGCCGATGACGGTCGTGTTGATGTTGCCGAAGCGGTCGATCTGGGCCGCGCCGAGGAAGCCGACGTCGACCAGGCCGCCCTGGAGGTAGAAGGCGAACAGCTCGAACATCGAGGTCACGGCCGTGGCCCCGGTCACGATCGTCGGGTCGCCGATGGAGAGCGGGAGACGAGCCGGCTGGGCGCCGAAGACGCCGGCCTCGTAGACGAGCTCGAGGTCGGGCGAGACGGTCCGCTTGGCCAGGTTCACGGCGATGTTCGGCAGGCCGACGCCGACGAAGCAGACCCGCTGCCCGGCCAGCTCGCGGGCGGCGGCGACGATCATCATCTCCGTCCGGGAGAAGCCCTCCGTGGCGGTCATCGGTAGTCCCCGTAGTCGACGCTGCCGGAGGGCGCGTGGCCCGGCCGCAGGGCGGCCAGCCGCTCCTCGCCGAGCCTGGCCACGTAGGCGGCCCGACCATCGAGGCCGTAGACCCACTCGCGGAGCCACGCCTCGGTCGTGACCGGGTCTCGACTGATGGGATCCCAGTCGAGGTAGAACCGGTTGTCCCGGTCGTAGCTGCCCTGGACGTACGAGGGGTGGGCCCCCCATGGCTCGACGACCACCGCATCGACGATCAGGCCGGGGATGATCGTCCGGTTCGGGTCGGCCCTGATGACGGCCTCGTCGACGAGCTCTTCCACGACGACGATGACCCGCTCGGCGGCGAACGCCGCTTCCTTCTGGCAGCCGAGCAGGCCCCAGACCTGGGTGTCGCCGTTGGCCGAGGCCCGCTGGGCGTGGACGATCGTCACGTCGGGGCGGAGCGGCGGCACCGCGTAGACGACGCCCTCGCCGTACGGGGACTCCACCTGCCGGATCAGCGGGTTGGCCACCGGCAGATCCGTCTCGAAGTAGCTGCGGAGGGGGAAGAACGGGAGCCCGGCAGCGCCCGCGGTGTAGCGGGCGACCATGCCGAAGTGGCTGTACTCCTCCAACTCCAGCGATGCCTCGAGACCCTCGGTGACCCGCCGGATGGCATGGAGGCCGCCGACGCCGGGGTTCCCGAGCCAGCTGAAGACGAGCTTGCGGGCGACCCCGGCGGCGATCATCTGGTCGTAGATGACGTCGGGGGTCATCCGGGCCAGGACGAGGTCCCGTCGGCCCTGGCGGATGATCTCGTGCCCGGCCGCGAACGAGATGAGGTGGGTGAAGCCCTCGATGGCGACCGTGTCGCCGTCCCGCACGAGCTCCGCGATCGCATCCCGCATCGAGGCGACCTTGTGGGTCACGCCGCGTCCTCCTCCATGGGTCCGGTGTCGGGGCCGCTCGACCCCCGCCGAGCGGCCCGAGTCACCCCGCCGACTCGGGCTCCTCGTCGAGCAGCCCCTCCAGGGCTGCCTGGTGGACCGCCTCGACGGACTCGCGGTGGTGGAGCGCGACCTCCTCGACGGCCTCGCCGAAGACCCGGATGGCGGTGGCCATCTCGTCCTCCGTCACCACGAGCGGCGGCGACATCCGCACCGCGTCGTCACCGGCCTCGAGGACGAGCAGGCCCCGGCGGAAGGCCGCCAGCTGGACGGCCTCGGCCGTATCGCCCGAGTCGAACTGGACGCCGATCATGAGGCCTCGCCCGCGGATCTCGCGGACGGCGCCCGGGAACCTGTCCAGCAGGTAGCCAAGGCCCTCGTGCGCCTGGCGACCCCGGTCCGCCGCATTCTCGATGAGGCCCCCCTCCAGCAGCGCCACGGTCTCCATGAGCGCCGCCAGGGCGACCGGGTTGCCGCCGTACGTGGAGCCGTGCGCGCCGGGCCCCCAGTCCATGACCCCGGCCCGCGCGATCATCGCGCCGATCGG
Organism: uncultured Chloroflexia bacterium; assembly: GCA_963707215.1. Taxonomy (GTDB): domain Bacteria; phylum Chloroflexota; class Limnocylindria; order Limnocylindrales; family CSP1-4; genus DATHYZ01. The sequence goes on from CAVPPB010000001.1 coordinate 589,001, forward strand.
CATGCCCGAAGCGATGCCCTTGGCGGTCAGGAGGATGTCCGGCTCGACCCCCGAGTGCTCGACCGCCCACATGCGGCCGGTCCGGCCGGCGCCGGACTGGACCTCGTCGGCGATGAGCAGGATGCCGTGGCGGTCGCAGAGCTCGCGCAGCCGAGGCAGGAAGTCGTCCTCGGGGACGACATAGCCGCCCTCGCCCTGGATCGGCTCGACGATGACGGCGGCGAACTCCTCGGCCGGCATGAGGCGCTTGAAGACGCGCGACTCGATCTCGTCGAGGCCGGCGTTGCCGAAGGGGACGTGGTAGACGCCCGGCAGCAACGGCCCGAAGTGGGCGTGGTACTTGGCCTTGCTGGCCGTCAGGCTGAGGGCACCGTAGGTCCGCCCGTGGAAGGCGCCCAGGAACGCGATCACGTTCGGCCGACCGGTGTGATAGCGCGCCAGCTTCAGGCCCGCTTCGACCGCCTCGGCGCCGCTGTTGCCGATGAAGGTCCGGACCGGCCGCGACATCGGGGCGATCCGGGCGAGCTCGGCTGCCGCCTGGGCGTAGATCGGCAGGTAGAAGTCCGACGCGCTGAAGTGGATCAGGGACTCGGCCTGACGGGCGATGGCGGCGCTGATCCGTGGATGGGCGTGGCCGGTGGAGTTGACGGCGATCCCGGCGGCGAAGTCCAGGAAGAGGTTCCCGTCGATGTCCTCGACCGTGCAGCCCTCGCCGCGGACGGGGACGATCGGGTAGGCCCGTGGCAGGCTCGGGCTGGTCCAGGCGTGATCGAAGTCGATGTGGGCGCGAGCCTTGGGCCCGGGCAGCTCGGTCACGATGCTCGGCACGGGACGCGCCTGCACGACGGGTGCGGTCACGGATCCTCCTCGGGAACACGCCCCACCGGCCCGCGGTCGCCCGCCGGATCGCCGAGGCGCATAGGTCTTATGCAGATTGCATAGGGAGTATAGCCGGCCGCCGGTGCTCCTCGAGGGCCGGCCGTCACCTGAAGGTCACCCTCGGCGTGCCCAGCAGCCCTCGATCGGATGGGCCGGATGGGCCTGCGGCGGGCACCGGCGTCGCGCTAGCGTCCGTCCCGTGCTCACCGTCGCGGCCGGCTACGCCATCCTCGTCGCCATCATGGTCATCGGCCTGTGGGTCGGCTCGCTCCTCCGGGGAGCGGTCCCCGAGCTGGCGACCGAACCATGGGAGATCCGCTTCCACATCGCAGCGGAGACCGGGATGGCGGCGCTGCTGGCCGTCGGCGGGCTGCTGGCCCTGGCCGGCGCGCCCGGCGCCGAAGGCCTCCTGCTGCTGGGTCTGGGAGCGGTCCTCTACTCGGTCGTCAACAGCTCCGGTTACTACGCCCAGCGGGGCCAGGTCGCGCCACTGTTGCTCTTCGGGATCCTCCTCGCGGTGACCGTCGCGATCGCGATCGCGCTCATCGTCGCCTGACGGAACGACGCCCGGCCGTCGGGCCGGGCGTCGTTGCTCGCGGGTGGTGCGCTGGTCAGTCGACGACGGTGTGGCTCTGCTCCCGCAGGAACTGGGCGACGTAGTACATGCTCAGACCGCTCTTGCCCGTGGAGCCGGAGCCCTTCCAGCCGCCGAACGGCTGCTGGCCCGGCCAGGCGCCGGTCGTGGCACCAGCCCGCCGGTTCACGTACAGGACGCCGGCCTGGATCTCGTCGAGGAACCGCTGGACCTCGGCCGGGTCCTCCGAGTAGACCCCCGCCGTGAGGCCGTAGAGATTGTCATTGGCCAGGGCCAGGGCCTCGTCGAGCGAGTCGACCGGGTGGACCGCGGTGAAGGGGGCGAACAGCTCGTCCTGGAAGAGACGGTGGTCGGCCGAGAGGCCCCCGACGACCGTCGGCTCGACGTAGAACCCGCGGGCCATGTCGCCATCCGTCAGGTGCTCACCGCCGATGTAGACGGTCCCGTCACGGCGGGCCTCGGCAACGGCCTGCGACCAGCGGTCGACGGCCCGCCCATCGATGACGGGGCCCAGGAAGACCTCCCGACGGAGCGGGTCGCCGATGACCAGCTTCTCGGTCTTCTCGACGAGCAGACGGATCAGCTCGTCGTGGACGGAGCGGTCCACGTAGACACGGCTGTTCGCCGAGCACTTCTGACCGCCGAAACCGAAGGCCGAGCGGACGATGCCGTCGGCCGCCTCGTCCAGGTCGGCCGAGCGGGCCACGATGGCCGGATTCTTGCCGCCCATCTCCACGATGCAGGGCCGCGGGTAGCGGGTCGAGAAGGTCCGGTAGAGATCGAAACCGACCTCGTAGGAGCCGGTGAAGACGATCCCGTCGATGCCCGGGTTCTCCCGCAGCTCCGCCCCGACGGACTCGCCGGGTCCCATGACCAGGTTGATGGCCCCGTCGGGGACACCCGCGTCACGGTAGGCCTCCATGAGCGTGATGGCGCTCATGGAGCTGGCCGTCGCCGGCTTGAAGACGACCGTGTTGCCGGCCAGGAGGGCCGCCGACGAGGGACCGGCCGCCAGGGCCATCGGGAAGTTGAACGGGCTGATGACCGCGAAGACGCCGTGCGGGCGGAGGATCGAGCGGGTTTGGACGCCCTCGACGCCACCGTTGTCCATCGGGTGGTCGTAGTAGTCGTTGTCCTCGGCCGTCTGGCAGTAATAGCGGATCAGGTCGGCCGACTCCTCGACCTCGCCGAGCGCCTCGAGGCGGCTCTTGCCGACCTCGATCGCCATCAGCGCGCCGTACTCCATCTGCCGCTCGCTGATCAGATCGGCCGCCCGCCGGAGGATGGCGATGCGCTCCTCCCACGGGGTCGCGGCCCAGGCCGGCTGGACGGCCCGGGCGGCCGCGATGGCATCCACGACGTCGGCCCGGGTCCCTCGGGCGAAACGGCCGACGAGGATGTCCGTGTCGATCGGCGAACGGAGCTCGGACTCGCCGTCGCCGCCGCGCTGGCGGCCGCCGATGAAGTTCTGGTGGCTCTTGCCGAGGCGAGCCCGCGCCCGCTCGAGGCCCTGGTCGTAGGCGGCGTGGAGCTCCTCGTTGTCGGCCCGGAGCGTGGCGTAGGTGATCTTGATCCGCGGACGCGGGTCGGTCGTCATCGGGACTCCCCTGCTGTACATGGGTCGACGGCGGCCGCCACCAGGCGGCCGACTTGGGGATCGCGGAGCTAGTCTAGCGCCCCCACCAGGGCCGCCAGTGAGGGCGCGATGGCATCGGGGCGAGTGCCACTGCGCCTGCCGGCGAGGGCCGCGACCTCGTCTGCTCCGTGCTTGCCGGTGAGGACGAGGATGCCCCGCAGGCCGACCCGCTGGGCGGCCCCGACGTCGGCGACGAGGTCGTCGCCGACCATCGCCACGGAGGCCGCAGGAAGGCGTCGCAGACCCAGGTCGCCGGCGAGGGATCGGACAGCCTGGCGGAAGACGACCGGTGACGGTTTGCCGCAGAGGACGGCCCGCCGGCCGGTCGCGTACTCGAGCCCTGCGACGACGGCCCCCGAGTCGAGCGTCTCTCCTCGCCGAGTCTGCCACCAGGGGTTCCGGTGCATGGCGACCAGCTCGGCGCCACGGCGGACAGCCCGGAACGCAACGTCGAGGTGCCCGAAGGGCAGGTCGTCGCCAGCGTCCCCGATCACCACCGCGGCCACGCCTCCCTGGAGCTCATCGACGGCAGCGACGTCGATGAGCCGCTGGCCCGCGAACTCGCGGAGCGCATCGGCGGCGCCGATCACCAGCAGGGATCGACCCGGGTGCCGGGTGGCCGTGTAGGCGGCCGCCGCCGAGGCGGCCGTGACGATGCGCTCGGGCGAGAGCTCGATGCCGTCCGACGAGAAGCGGGCGGCCAGGGTGTCTCGGTGGGCCGAGGAGAAGTTGGTGACGATCCGGTACGGGATCCGCAGGGCTTCGAGCCGGCCGATGGCCGCCATCGAGCCCGGGATCGGAGCGCCGACCCGGACCAGGACCCCATCGGCGTCGAGCACGAGAGCGCGGACGCCGTCGAGCGCCCGCCGGATCGTCGCCGGGTCGTCGGCCACGAGAAGGCGCTCCTGGGGCAGCTTCGGGCCGAGCGCCGCGAGCCCACCGGCCGAGCGCCGCGAGCCCGCGGTCGCCTCGAGGTCATCCATCGAGCGGGATGGTACCGTGCGGTGACCCGCGCCCGGAGGGGTCGGCGCGCGGCGAGGGAGGCCGACGGATGGGACTGCTCGACGGGAAGAGGGCGCTGATCTTCGGCGTGGCCAACGACCACTCGATCGCCTGGGGCATCGCCCGGGCGCTCCACGCCCATGGAGCGGTCGTCGGGTTCTCCTCGATCGAGTCGCTCATCGAGAAGCGGGTCCGGCCGCTCGCGGAGCAGCTCGGGTCGACCTTCGTGGAGCCGTGCGACGTCCGCTCGGACGAGGAGATCCGGTCGGTCCTCGAGCTCTGGGGCCAGCGCCACGGCGAGCTCGACATCGTGGTCCACGCGCTCGCCTTCGCCAAGCGGGAGGATCTCGCCGGCCAGTTCGTCGACACTTCGCGGGACGGCTTCGCCCTCGCCCTCGACGTCAGCGCCTACTCGCTCGTCGCCCTGGCACGCGAGGCCCGCCCGTTGCTCCGCTCGGGTGGCTCGATCATGACCCTGACCTACTACGGGGCCGAGAAGGTCACGGCCAACTACAACGTGATGGGCGTTGCCAAGGCGGCCCTCGAGGCATCGGTGCGCTACCTCGCAGCCGACCTCGGCCCCGAGGGGATCCGGGTCAACGCGATCAGCGCCGGCCCCGTGCGGACCCTAGCGGCGGCCGGCGTGGCCGGCTTCAAGCGCATGTACGGCGCCTTCGCCGAGGTCGCCCCGATGCGCTCGAACATCTCGATCGACGACGTCGGGGGCACGGCCGTCTGGCTGGCGTCCGACCTCTCGCGGCAGGTGACCGGCGAGATCATCCACGTGGATGGCGGCTTCAACATCCTCGGCGTCCCGACCGTCGAGGCCGCCGGCTCCTGACGGTGGGCTTCCTCCGCCGGCTGCTCGGTCCGCGAGAGCCCGCCGACGCGGACGAAGGCGGGGCCGCGAAGGGGGATCCCCGCCTCGAGGACGACCCTGCCAGGGCCCGGGAGCTGACCCGTGGTTTCGACGCCGGCCTGGACGATCTCGCCCAGCGGCAGCTGCGCTACGCCGACCTGGCCTGGCGGCCGCCGTCCCAGCTGCGGCGCGAGGGCGACTGGATCCTCATGGAGCGCTGGGAGGCCCGTCGCGAGGACGGCCGCACCGTCACCCTGAAGTCAGGAGAGCGCCTCACCTACGTCGGCGACGGCCTGGGCTGGCCGGGGTCGGTGCGGTTCTCGACCGCGAAGGGCGTCCTCGTCGACCTTCCTCCGGGTCATGGCCAGGACGGCTGGCCCGACGACCTCCAGAGGCCGCGGTCGCCGACAGCCGGGTCCGCGGACGACTGAGGCGGCCCCCTTGCCGGCGCGGGACGGCTACCAGCCCAGGGTGCCCGGCCCGCCCTTGAACGGACCGCTGACGCGCGAGGTGATCCAGCCTCCGTAGAAGTCGCCAGCCTGGGCCTGGACGCGCTCGTCGCCGACCCAGGCCTCGTCCACCCGGCCGGCGTAGAAGGCCCAGGCACCCCGGATGGCCTCGAAGCCCGGGGCCGGGTCACGGTAGCCCCAGGCGGCGCCCTCCACGACGCGTCGGCCGACGATGAGGTCAGCGTAGGTTGCCCGCCCCTTGAACTCGCAGACCGTGGTCCGAGCCGACGGGCGGAGGAGGTCGGCCCGGACGTCCTCGGCCGGGATGTAGTAGGTCGGCGGGTGGCTCGTCTCGAGGACCCTATGGCCGCGGACCGTGTCGGCGACGACGATGCCGTCGACGATGACCCGCAGCCGCTCCCGGACGGGCTCGACCACGGGTGGCCTGGGATAGTCCCAGACCGACTCCGCCTCCGGACGCCGCGGTCCGTCGACGGTGGGCTCGGAGTTCCGCTTCACGTCCTTCGTACGTACGAGCGGCTCAGGCGGATGGGTCGCCGCCCGGTCCGCCCGGCCCGCCCGCATCGCCAGGACCCGCGCAGGTCCTGCACCGCCCGACCACCGAGAGGTGCGAGAGGTCGATCGAGAAGCCCCGACTCGCCCTGAGCGTCTCGACGAGCGCTCGACCCTCTGCCCCGTCGATCTCCCACGTGGCCCCGCAGTCGCGGCAGGTGATGTGCCCGTGCACGCGGCCCGGCAATACGTGGAACTCCTCGCGTCCATCGGCGCCGTGGCTGTGCCGGATCAGCCCGAGCTCTTCGAGGACGTCGAGGGTCCGATAGACGGTCGATGGGATCGTCGCCGGATCGAGCTCGCGGCAACGCTCCACGAGCTCGGCACCGGTCACGTGGCCGTCGGCGGTGGAGAGCACCTCGACGAGGGTCCGGCGCTGGGGCGTCCAGCGAAGCCCCCGGTCGTGCAGACGCTGGCGGACCGTCGCCCACTCCGACCGGCCGGACGTCGGCGCCCGGGGACCTGTCGCCGGGGCCGACGAGGCACTGGCGCCGGAGGTCCTGGATCCGTCCACTCGCATCAGGCGAACAGGATAGCGCGGGAGATGCACGCTGTCGCTAATGCAACACGTTGCATCAATGGTCGCCCGGGACTAGAATCCGAGCGCCTTCCTGGAGGGACCGAATGCCGTTCACCGCGATCCTCGACCGACCGATCATCGAAGCGGTCGCGCCCGGGCTCCACACGCCGGACGGCTTCCTGACCGTGCCGGTCGCGCTGGTCATGTGGGTGGTCGCCGTGACGGCCCTGGCGATCTCGGTCCAGCGGACCAACCGGACCCTCGACGAGCGGCAGATCCCGCTGATGGGGGTGATGGCGGCGTTCATCTTCGCCGCCCAGATGGTCAACTTCCCGGTCGCCGGCGGCACCTCCGGGCATCTCCTGGGCGGAGTCCTCGCAGCGGTCCTGCTCGGGCCGTGGGCCGGGACCCTGGTGATGGCCTGCGTCATCGCCGTCCAGGCGCTCGTCTTCCAGGACGGCGGCCTGGTCGTGCTGGGGGCCAACATCGTGAACATGGGCGTCATCGGCACGATGGGCGGCTATGTCGTCTACCGCTCTCTGGCGCGCATCCTCGGCGGCGAGTCCCGGGGGCGGATCCCGGCCGCGGGAGTGGCCGCCTGGCTCTCGGTCGTGGGAGCGGCGGTCGCCATCTCGATCGAGCTGGCCGTCTCGGGTACGACCGCGATCGAGGTCAGCCTGCCGATCATGATGGGCGTCCATGCCGTCATCGGGATCGGGGAAGCGCTCATCACGATGGCGGCGCTGGCCTTCATCCGGGCGACCCGTCCCGACCTGCTCGACCTCCGCGTCGCATCCGAGGCCCGGGCGCTGCGCGCCCGCGGTGGTCTGACGTGAGCGAGGAGGGTCGGCCACCACGGGCAGGACCGACGGACGGCTCGGCCCACGAGCCCCGAGGCTGGCGGACCCGCCGGTGGTGGATCGTCGGCCTCGTCATCGCGGCCCTGGTGGTCGTGGTGCTGGCGCCGCTCGCCTCCTCCGACCCCGACGGGCTCGAGCGGGTCGCCGAAGACCAAGGCTGGATCGAGTCTGCCCTGGATCCGCTGTACTCCATCGTCCCCGACTACACCGTCCCGGGGCTCGGGGGGAACCTGTCGACGATCGTCGCGGGCCTGCTCGGGGTCGGCCTCGTCTTCGCGCTGATGATCGGCCTCGGGTGGCTGCTCCGGCGCCGTCGCACCTAGGGGGCCCAGCTGGACCTCGATCGCTACGTCGCCGGCGACAGCCCGATCCATCGAGCCGACGCGCGCCTGAAGTTCCTGCTGGCGGTCGGCTTCATCGTCGCAGTCGCGCTGCTCCCGTCGGGTGCCTTCGTCGCCATCGGGCTGGCCTGGGTCGCCATCGTCGTGGTCTCCGTCGCAGCGGGCCTCGGGCCGCTGCGGACGTCCCGGGCCGGGCTCGTCGCAGTGCCCTTCGCCCTGGCCGCCCTGCCGCTCGTCGCGACCCGGCCCGGCGAGCCCATCACCGCCTTCGACCTCGGCCCGCTCGCGGTGACCATCACCGACGCCGGGGTCCGCGATTTCCTGACGATCCTGCTCAAGAGCTGGGTCAGCGTCCAGGCCGCCCTGCTGCTCGCCTTCACGACCCCGTTCCACGATCTCGTGGACGCCCTCCGTGAATTGCGGGTGCCGCGGATCATGATCGCCATCATCGGCTTCATGTACCGCTACCTGGCCGTCATGACCGACGAGGCCAGCCGGATGATGCAGGCTCGGGCCGCCCGGTCGGCAGTCCCTCGCGGGGGCGGCGGCGGAGGGACGGTGGCGTGGCGGGCCAGTGTCACCGGGCGGATGGTCGGGTCCCTTTTCCTGCGCTCCTACGAGCGGAGCGAGCGGGTCTTCGCGGCCATGCAGGCCCGCGGCTTCGACGGCGAGTTCCGCTACCTGGAGGGACCGGCCCTTCGACGTCGCGAGGTCGCCGTCTTCGCGCTCGCTGCCGGGGCAATCGTCGTCTACGTCGTCGCGGCCCAGCTCTGGCTCCCCCGGGCGTGAGCGGATCGACGCCCGGCCCGGCCGAGCACAGTCACGTCCACGAGCACGCGGGTCTGCCCCCGCACGAGCACCTCCACGAGCACCCCGAGGCTGGATCCGCGGCCGCGCCGACACGGATCGACGATGACCCCAGCCGCTGGGTCGAGGTCCACCACCTGCACTTCCGCTACCCGGACGGCTTCGAGGCGCTCCGGGGCATCGACCTGACCATCGGCCGGGGCGAGCGGGTCGCCCTGGTCGGCCCGAACGGGGCGGGCAAGAGCACCCTGATGCTCCACATCAACGGCATCCTCGAGCCGAGCCACGGATCGGTCGCCGTCGCCGGCACGGTCGTCGACCGGTCGACGGTGAAACGGATCCGGGCCGAGGTCGGGCTCGTCTTCCAGGATCCCGACGATCAACTCTTCAGCCCGACCGTGTTCGAGGACGTCGCCTTCGGGCCCATCCACATGGGGGCGCCTCGGGACGAGATCCACGACCGCGTCGAGCGAGCCCTGGCCTCCGTCGGCATGAGTGGCTTCGAGCAGCGAGTCCCCCATCGGATGTCGCTGGGCCAGCGGAAGAGGGTCGCCCTGGCCACGGTCCTGTCGATGGACCCGAGCGTGCTGGTGTTCGACGAGCCGTCGGCCGGGTTGGATCCGCGCGGCCGGCGGGAGCTCATCCGCCTGCTGGGGTCCCTGCCCCAGGCCCAGCTGGTGTCGACCCACGACATGCGGCTGGTCGCCGAGCTGTTCCCGCGGGTCGTCGTCATGGACGATGGGGTCATCGTGGCCGACGGCCCCACCGAAGCGATCCTCTCGGACGACGTGCTGCTCGAGGCCCATGGCCTGGAGCGTCCCTAGGGGCGCCGACCCGTCCGTCGCGTCGCCCGACTACGCACCGTTCGGGTCGGCGGAGCATGGACCCGGCCTCGCAGGATCTGGCACGGGCGGCTTCACCGGGAGGCATCCGCCGCCTCGTCACGCATCGGCCGTACGCACGACATGCATGCCAAGCGGGGCCGAGGTCGTCGGGACGCTGCCGGTCGCGACGGTCGACGAGCTCAGTCGCCGGCCTGGAGCTCCAGCCTCGAGAGTCGCCAGACGCAGATCGCGAACGAGATCGCGACCACCGCGCCGAGCCCGACCACCGCGATGACCGGGTCGAGACGGAGCTCGGTGTCGAGCGGACCTCCGGGGTCCAGCGCGGCGGCCACGGCCAGCGTGTACTCGCGGATGCTGAGCGCCCTGGAGCCCTCGAAGAGGCCGGCCAGGAGGCCCTCCCAGACGATGACGTAGGCGAGGCCGGCGATGAGGGCACGGGTCGTCAGGACCCCGAGGGCGACGAACAGGAACGTGTACGCCACGGCCCCGACCGAGACGCCGGCGGTGAGGGCCATGACGGTCGTCAGGGCCCCGCGATCGCCACCGATGGCCAGGCCCGCGATGAGCGTCGAGCCGGCCACGAGGATGACGACGGGCGGCGTCGTGGCGAGGAGCTTGCCGACGGCGATGCGCCAGCGGGGCACCGGCTTGGTGAGCAGGTGGATGATCGTGCCATCCTCGACCTCGGCCCCGATGGCCGCGGTGCCCAGGACGAGCGCCACGAGCGGCAGGACCGCCCGGACGACGAGCTGCTCGATGGCGTTGGCAGTCCGCTCCACGCCCTCGCCGGGCAGCCCGCGCCAGCGGGCCAGCAACCCGATCAGGATAGGGATCGCGACGAGCAGGAGCAGGAACAGGACCCGCCGCCGCGCGAAGAGGGCCCGCAGGGTCGCGACGGTGATGACTCGGATCACCGGTGCCCTCGTCGCGTCATCGGCGCACCAGATAGGCGAAGACGCTCTCCAGCGACTCGTCGGTGGGACGGACCTCGAGGAGCGTGACGGCGCCGGCCCGGGCCAGCACAGGGAGGCGCCGGGCGAAGGCCGGGAAGTCGGCGGTCCGGACGATGAGCCGCTCGTCCCGAAGGTCGGCCGCGAACACCGAGGGCTCGGCGATCAGGGCGGCCGCCAACCGGCGGTCGTCGGACGAGCGGATCGTGAACTCGTGGGGCCGGTCGGTCATGAGGCGCCGGATCTCCCGGAAGTCCCCACTGGCCGCCAGCCGTCCCGCGTACAGGACCAGCACCTGGTGGGCCAGCCGCTCGACCTCCTCGAGGATGTGCGAGGAGAAGAGGATGGTCCGGCCCTCGGCGGCCATCTGGCGCAGCAGGTCCATCATGTGCAGCCGCTGACGCGGATCCATCCCGTTGAACGGCTCGTCCAGCAAGAGGACCGCTGGGTCGTGCACGAGCGCGGCGGCCAGCTTCGCCCGCTGGCGCATGCCCTTCGAGTACGTCCCAAGGGTCCGGTCGGCGGGGTCGAGGAGGTCGACGATCCCGAGGGCCCGATCCGTAGCGGCACCCGGATCGGCGAGGCCCTGGAGGGCGGCGGCATCGAGCACGAAGCGACGGCCGGTCAGGTGGGAGGGCACGGCCTCGCGCTCGGGCACCAGGCCGACCTGGCGGTAGACGCCCGGGTCGCGCCAGGTGGGCCGGCCCAGGACGGAGACGGAGCCGGCCGAGGGCCGCAACAGCCCGGCCAGCATGCCGAGCAGGGTGCTCTTCCCGGCGCCGTTGGGGCCCAGCAGCCCCGTGATGCCGGCGCCCACGCCGAAGCTCACGTCGTTGACGGCGACGACGTTGCCGTACCAGCGCGATGCGTGCTCGACGCGGATCGGCGCATCGGGAGGCACCTCGAAGACGGCGCTCTGGGGCGCGGCCAGGAGCGGCGGCGCCGGGGCGACGACACCGTCGGGGGCGACCCAACCTTCGACGGGACCACGCGGCACGGTCACGGCTGGATGGTCCGGTAGCGCCACAGCAGCGCGCCGATCGCGAGGACCGACCAGGCCACCGCAGCCAGCGGCCAGACGACGTTCGACAGGGACCGGCCGGCGCTCGTCCGGGTCAGGTCGAAGAAGAACTCGTTGGTCCCCTCGAGGATGTCCGGTGGGCTGAACAGCGTGAGCCAGCCGGCCGTCGACTCACCGACCAGGGCAACCGCGACCGCGCTGACGAGCGGCGGGACGATGAGCAGGGCGATGATCCCCGCCGTGGCGAAGGCCCGGCGGGGCGTGTAGGCGGCGATCGCCAGGCCCAGTGAGCCCAGGAACACCCCGGCCAGGGCGGCCTGACCGATCACGGCCGGGACCTGCTCGGCATCGGCCACGATGGCCGCGACGACGTCGGCCGGGACGAGCGCGCGACCGACGAGGATGACCGCCTGGGGCACCAGGAGCAGGAGCAGGAGGGCCGCGACCAGGGCGACGAGCTTGCCGCCCGCGTAGTCCTCGCGGTGGAGGGCGCGGGCGAAGAGGAGGGCGAGCACCCGGTGCCGCTGGTCGCCACCGACGAGCTCGGGCGCCTGGGCGGCGACGAAGAGGGCCACGAGGGGCCAGACGTACTCGAAATACGACGAGAAGCCGACGATCGCCTCATCGTCGAAGGCGCCCCCGGCCTGGCCCAGCTGGGACACCAGGGCGGAGACCCCGACCGCAACGACCGCAGGGATCATCGCCAGGGCGAAGAGGCCGAACGGGACGATCTTGGCCCGGCCGGACCGGCCGATGCCCCAGCAGGCCCGGAAGGCGTCACGGATGAGCGTCGCGACCGCGTGCCTCCGCCCCAGGCGGGGTCCGTCGTAGCCCCGATAGCCCAGGTCGTAGATGCTGCCGGCGGCGCCCGGCCGGCGGGAAGCCGGGGCGGTCATCGGAAGAGGTCCTCGAGGGTCCGGCGCTCGGGCTCGATCCGGACGAGGCCGAGGCCGAGGTCGGCGACCGTGTCGCGGACAAGGTCGTAGTCGCCGTCGCCGCCGAGATCGACCAGGACGTCGAACCCGTCGATGCGGTGCTGGAGACCCGCGTCGCCCAGGCGCGCGGCCAGTCCTGCCGGGTCGTCGTCGAGCTCGACACGGACGACGCCGGTCTTGGTCGTGAACTCGGACAGCGGGGCCGCCCGCAGCAGCTTGCCGCCCTCGATCGCGACGAGGAAGTCGCCGACCCGCTCGATCTCGCCGAGGAGATGGGACGCGAGGATGATCGCGATGCCGAACTCGCGACCGGTCCGACGGATCAGATCGAGCATCTCGTCGCGACCGGCGGGGTCGAGGCCGTTCGTAGGCTCGTCGAGGAGGAGCAGACGGGGGTCGTGGACGAGCGCCTGGGCGAGCATCACGCGCTGGCGCATCCCGGTCGAGTAGCCGCCGATGGGCCGGTAGCGCTCCTCGTACAGGCCGACGTGGCGGAGGACCTCGGCCGTCCGCTCCCGGGCGGCGCCCCGGGGCAGCCCCGAGAGCATCGCCATGTGGTTGACCAGCGTCGTCGCCGAGACATCGGGCGGGAGCGCGTCGTGCTCGGGCATGTAGCCGACGAGCGCGCGGACGCCGACCCCGTCGGTCGCGACGTCCCGGTCGAGCACGTAGGCCCGCCCCGACGAGGCCGGGAGCAGCCCGAGGAGGATCCGGATGAGGGTGCTCTTGCCGGCCCCGTTCGAGCCGACGAGCCCGACGATCCCCGGCTGGAGCTCGAGGGTCAGGTCGTCGAGCGCCAGGACGCCACCCTGATAGCGCTTGGTGAGGCCCTCGGTCCGAACGAGCGTCATGCGCTCGATGGTACTCCCCGACGGCCCGACGGCCGCGGTTGCCCTACCGGTCATGCGGCCGCGCGTCGCAGGGGTCGCGGGTCCCTCCGGGAGCGCTGGGCGACAGCAGGGTATCGTGCGTCGCATGATCCACCGGACCCGCCTGACCGAGGCTGCACCGGGGTCGGCCCACGTCGCCCCGGGACCCGGCGATGCGGTCGGCGAGCAGCTGGAGCAACTCAGGTTCCTCCATCACGTCATCCGCCTGGCCACGACCGCGCGGACCTGGGATGAGCTCCTCGAGACGGTCGTGGACCAGACGCGCGATGCGCTCCACGCCGACGTCTCCTCGCTGTACCTGCTGGAGCGGGATGAGCCGGTCCTCGCCCTGGCCGCGACCAACGGGCTCGACAAGTACCAGATCGGCCGCGCGAAGGTGCCCTACGGCGAGGGCGTCACCGGCCACGTGGCGGCCTCCCGCGAGCCGGAGATCATCCCGGACGTCCGCCACGACCCGCGGTTCATGTGGGTCCGCGGGATCGACCAGAAGCGCTTCGTCGCCTCGATGCTGTCGGTCCCCCTCGTCTGGCACGACAAGGTGGTCGGCGTGCTCAACGTCCAGACCGAACAGCCGAGGACCTTCAACCGGTCTGACGCGGACCACCTCGGGGCGATCGCCGACGTCCTCGCCGGGATCGTCGAGCGGGTCCGCCTCCAGCAGGAGGCGGAGGAGCAGGCCGAGGAGCTGCGGACCCTCGAGCGGGTTCGCGGGGAGCTCGTCGCGCTCGTCACCCACGAACTGCGAACGCCGCTGGCCGTCGTTCGCGCGTACACCGACCTGCTGTCCGAAGAGCCGCCACTCGACGGTCGCGAGTCGCGTGATCCGGACCGGCGGGCCACCCGCGAGCGCTGGCATCGTGCGGCGCTCGGCCAGGTCGAGCGGATCGACCGCCTCATCGACTCGGTCCTGGCCTCGATCCGACCGGCCGCCGAGCTGCCACCCGCCGTCATCGTCCCGGTGGACGTCGCCGCCCTCGCCCACCGTGTCGTCGAGGACCTCGCGCCGCTCCTGGAGGGTCACCGGGTCCGAGTCGCCGCACGGGTCCGGCGTCACGCGATGGCCGACGAGACGCGGTTGCGCCAGATCCTGGAGCACCTCCTCGAGAACGCCGTGAAGTACGCGCCGCCCGACACGCTCATCCTCGTCTCCATCGAGCTCGCCGAGGGGCGGGTCCGACTCTGCGTCGTCGACGAAGGGCCCGGGATCCCGGAAGAATGGCGTGATCGCATCTTCGAGCCGTACGCTCGCCATGACACCAAGACGGCGCGGGGATCCGGGATCGGCCTGTATGCCGGGCGGCGCCTCGCCGAGGGCATGGGTGCCGGGCTCTGGTGCGAGCCGGTGGACCCGACCGGCGCCAGGTTCGTGCTGGCGATGCCCGCCGCCGCTGCACTCTGAGGAGGGAGTCGATCGATGCCGAGCCGTCGGCAGCTGCGGATCCTCGTCGTTGACGACGACCCGGCGATGGTCGGGGCGATCACCGCCTTGGTCGGCACGGAGGGCCATCAGGTCGTGACCGCCTACGACGGGATCAGCGCGGTCAAGCGGGTCGAGGATGAGGCACCCGATCTCGTGCTGCTCGACCTGGCGATGCCTGGCCCTGACGGTTACTCGGTAGCCGGGCGCATCAGGGCACTGGGTCGTATCCCGATCATCGTCGTCTCGGGCGAGAGCAGCGAGCCAGCCAAGGTGCGGGCCCTCGAGCTGGGGGCCGACGACTACCTCGTCAAGCCGTTCGGCAAGGCCGAGCTGCTCGCCCGCATCAACGCGGTCATGCGTCGGGTGGACGAGAGCGGGGCGAGCGCAGGCCCCCTCCATGCCGGAACGCTCGAGATCGACCCGGGTCGGGTCGAGGCCAGGATCGGCTCGACGGTCCTCCCGTTGACGCCCACCGAGTATCGCCTCCTCGAGGCGCTTGTCCGGGCGGGTGGCGACGTCGTGCCCCAGGCCCGGCTCGCGCGGGCCGGCTGGCCAAGCGATCCCGATCCCGACGTTCTCTGGCTCAAGCCGCACCTGACCCGCCTGCGGGCGAAGCTCGGTGTCGCCGGCGGACCGACCGTCGTCGCGGTCCGGGGGTCCGGCTACCGGATCGACGGCGGTCGTTGAGCCCGAGCGGAGGCGCGGCGATCATGGATGGCCGCACGCGCCCGGGGACCGCGAAGGCGGCCGCCCGTCGCGGCCGCGGGCCTAGGCGAGGTGCGACGCTGCCGCCTCACCGCTGCCGTCGTGAGCCAGCTCGGCGCAGTCCACGCGGCACCCGCGGGCATCGCGGCCACCCAGCGCACCGAAGTGGAACCAGGTGCTGCCATCGGACGGACCCACGAGCTGCAGTCGGCAGCCGCAGGCAGCGCAGGTCACCGGGCCGATGCCGTCTCGACGCGCCGAGAAGGAAGGGCGGGGATCGGTCATGTCGTACATCCTCGGGTCCTCCGCAGAGGGGTGGTGGCGGGGTCTGACCGGGAGCGACGCTGGCCCACGGTCCTCCGAACCTACGCCTTGCCGGTCCCCGTGTCGGCGACGGAGGAGATGCCGGCCGGTTGCGGTTGCGTTGCGCCGGACGCCTGCCTCTGGGGCGTCCGGACGACTGCACCATCCGACGCAGCGCCCGCCGGTTCGACGACCCAGACCGCCCGCGGGTCGAGGCCGCCCGTCGCGAGCAGGTGCTCGGCGAGTGCCGAACCGGCGGCAGCGTGGGCGGCGACCAGCTCGTCGAGTTCGGCGCCGAGCACCGGGGCGTCCGGCCGGCTCGCGCGGACCTCGGCCAGGCTCATCGCCCAGACGGACCGATCGTCGAGCATGCCCGGTGGCCGCCCGGTCACGTCCCAGAGGAATGCGCGTCCGCCGGTCATGCCGGCACCGAAGTTGCGGCCGACCGGTCCCAGGACGACCACGGTGCCCCCGGTCATGTACTCGCAGCCATGCGGTCCAAGGCCCTCGACGACCGCCCGTGCCCCGCTGTTGCGAACAGCGAAACGCATCCCGGCCCGGCCGACGACGTGGAGCTGTCCGGCCGTGGCGCCGTAGAGGCAGGTGTTGCCGACGATCGCGTTGCGGTCCGGCGGAGCCCCGAGATCCGGGTCGGGGGCCACGACGATGCGGCCTCCCGAGAGGCCCTTGCCGACGTAGTCGTTGGCCACGCCCTCGAGGCGCAGCTCCACGCCCGACCCAAGGAACGCGCCGAAGCTCTGGCCGGCCGCGCCGGCCAGCCGCAGACGGACCGGCCCTGCCTCGGCCCCCGGCAGCTCCCCGCGCTCGCGACGACCCGTCAGGAGGGCGCCGAAGCCGCGATCCGCCGTCGTGATCGGCAGCGGTTCCCGCGGTACTTGCGCATGGGCGGCGATCGCTGCAGCCACGGCCTCCTCGACCCGTGAGCTCGGGGGTCGGTCGCCCGCGGCGGCCACGGACGCTGTCGGGTCGGCCCGACGGGCGGTCGATGCCGGCCAGCGCGGCGCAGCCAGCAGCGGCTTGACATCCAGGGTCCCACCGGCAGGCGACGGGCGAAGGAACCGCGAGGCCTCGCCGATGACCTCGCCGATGGAGCGGGCCCCGATGCCCGACAGCTCGCGCCGGACGTCCTCGGCCAGGGCGAGGACGAAGCGTTCGACCATCGCCGGTGTGCCGGCGAACTTCGCCCGGAGGTCGGCTCGCTGGGTGGCGACGCCGGTCGGACAGGTGTCCAGGTGGCACTGGCGGGCCATGTCGCAGCCGAGAGCGACGAGGAGCGGCGTCCCGAATGCGAACTCCTCCGCGCCGAGCAGGGCGGCCACGAGCACGTCACGCCCGGTCCGCAGCCCGCCGTCGGTCCGCAGAGCGACGCGGTCACGGAGCCCGTTCCAGAGCAGGACCTGGTGCGCCTCGGCCAGACCCAGCTCCCAGGGGACCCCGACATGCTTGATCGAGGCCAGCGGGCTTGCCCCGGTGCCACCGGCGTGCCCGGCGACGTGGACGTAGTCGGCACCCGCCTTGACCACGCCCGACGCGATCGTCCCGATGCCCCGGGTCGCCACCAGCTTGACCCCGATGCGCGCGGTCGGCGTGACGGCCCGCAGATCGGCGATCAGCTGGGCGAGGTCCTCGATCGAGTAGATGTCGTGATGGGGCGGCGGCGAGATGTAGTCCTGTCCTGCCTGGCCCCGCCGGAGGGCGGCGATGTGGGCCGTGGCCTTGCGGGCCGGGAGGTGGCCACCTTCGCCGGGCTTCGAGCCCTGGGCGATCTTGATCTCGAGCTGGTCGGCCCGGGCGAGATACGCGGCCGTGACGCCGAAGCGGCCGGACGCCACCTGCTTGATCCGGGCGTCGCGCCGCTCGCCGTCGGGACCGGGCAGGTACCAGGCCGGGTCCTCGCCGCCCTCGCCGGTGTTGGCCGCTCCACCGGCACGCTGCATGCCAAGGGTCACGGCCTGGTGCGCCTCGGGCGAGAGGGCACCGACACTCATCGCCGAGGCCACGAACCGGCGCACGATCGAGCGGGCGTCTTCGACCTCGTCGAGCGGCAGCACTGCCCGGCGGCGGAAGGCAAGCTGCTCGCGGGCCGTCGCCGGCGCCCGGCCCAGGGCGGTCCGGTAGGCGACCAGCGGCTCGCCTGGTGCCGCGGGATCCAAGCTACCCGGATCATCACTCCCGGCGAGCGCCTGGACGGCCCGGACGACCGTGGGCGCGTAGCCATGATGCTCGCCGTCCGAGCGGAACCGGGCGAGGCCAGGGTCGGGCAGGCGGGCCGCAGGCGTCGCGTCGGGGATCGCCATGGCCTCGTCGCGCCGTCGACGCAGCTGCCGCTCGAGCACGTCGAACCCGCTGGTGCCCGGCCAGGCGGCGGCGTCCGGGAAGCAGGTCTCGAGGACCTCCGGGGCCAGCTCGAGCGCCTCGATCACCGCCCCGCCAACGTACGAGGAGGCGGTGGAGATCCCCATCCGGGCCAGGGTCTTGCGGAGGCCACTCGCGAACGCCTCGAGGAGCCGCTCGACCGCCTCCGCTGCGGTGAGCTCCTCGGCACCGCGTGTGCCCGCCAGCTCGGCGGCGCACTCGATCGCCAGTCGAGGCCTGATCGCCGAGGCTCCGACCGCGAGCGACATCGCCGCGACGTGCACATCGAGCACGTCGGCGGCATCGAGGATGACGTCCGTCCGGCCCCGCAGGCCGGCCCGGGTCAGGGCCGCGTCGACGGCGCCGACGGCGAGCACCGACGGGACGGACAGGCGGTCAGGACTGACGCCCAGGTCACTCACGACGAGCAGCTCGACGCCGTCGACGCTTGCTGCGAGTGCCTCGTCGGCCAGACGGCTCACCGCTGCCCGCAGACCCTCCCCGATAGCGTCGCCGGACGACCACGACGCGTCGAGCCGACGCCACCGGAGACCCGATGCGTCCAGCAGGCCGTCGAGGTCGGCGACGAAGGGCACCGGGATCCGGACCGACCGTCGCCGACGAGGGTCGGGCATGCCCCCGAGGAGCGGCGGCCGGGGGCCGAGCGCGCCGGCGAGGGAGATGACGGCGCGCTCGCGGATCGGGTCGATCGGTGGGTTCGTGACCTGGGCGAAGGCCTGGTGCAGGTAATCGCTGACGGGTCGGTGGATCCTCGCCTGGCCGGGCAACGGCGTGTCGTCGCCCATGCTCCAGACCGGCTCGTGACCCTCCAGGATCATCGTCCGGAGGTGGAGCCGGAACCGCTCGCCGTCGAGGCCGGCCTCGAACCGGCGCCAGGTCGGCGTCGGCCTGGTCCCGGCCGCCCCGACATCGGCATCCGGGCGATCCACGTACGAGCCGCGCGGGGCGCCGGGGATCCAGCCGTGGCGGAGGACCTCGGTCCTGGCGTCGTGGTCCTCGAGGACGAGGCCGGCGGCCGGATCCACGAGCAACAGCTCGCCAGGACCGAGCCGCCCGCGCCGGACCGTCTCCGCTGCTCGCAGGGGCACGGCGCCCGCCTCGGATGCAGCCGCGACGAGCCCGTCACGGGTGACCGCGTAGGCGAGCGACCGGAGACCATTCCGGTCCAGCAATGCCCCGACCCGGCGGCCGTCGGTCAGGATGATCGCCGCGGGTCCGTCCCAGGGGGCCAGGAAGCCCGCGACCCGTCGAGCGTGGGCGACCGAGAGCGGATTCCCTTCGGCCCGGAGTCCTGGCGCCTCGGGCACCAGCGAAAGAAGCGCAACGAAGGGATCCCAGCCGGTCAGTACGAGGACCTCGAGCATCTCATCGAGCGAACGGGAGTCGGAGCCCCCGGCCGAGAGCAGCGGCCCTGCGTCCAGGATCCTTCGCCCGGCCGACGGGCGGACCGGGTCCCCGGCCCGCCCGGAGACCTGGGAGCGGTTGCCGCGGACGGTGTCGATCTCGCCGTTGTGGGAGATCCAGCGGAACGGCTGGGCGAGGTCCCAGGTGGGATGCGTATTCGTCGCGTAGCGCTGGTGGAAGACCGCGTGCGTGAGCGGGATCGATGCCTGCAGGTCGGGGTAGAGGTCGGCCAGCCGAGACCCCGCGACGAGGCCCTTGTAGACCACGACCCGCGAGGACGCTGAGGCGATCGCCGCGCCGTCGGGGCCGGCGGCCCGCACCTTGGACTCGAACCGCCGGCGCGCGATCGCCAGGGCGAGCTCGAAGCGATCGGACGTCCATCCGCGGGGTCGCTCGATGACGACCTGCTCGACGAGCGGTCGACTGGCGGCGGCCGAGGCGCCGAGGGCGCCCGGATCGACCGGGACCGACCGACGCCCAGCGACGACGAGGCGCTCCTCTGCCAGCGACTCGTCGATGGCGACGCGGGCGCGCCCGAGGCCAGGCCGGTCGCCAGGGAGGAACGCCATGACGACGCCGGGCCTGCCGCCCATGCCCGGCGCGATCAGATCCGCGAGCGCCGGCTCGAGCGGCAGCGCGACCCCGGCCCCGTCGCTCGATTCGCCGTCAGCGGCGAAGGCCCCACGGTGGCCGAGCGCGGACAGACCATCGAGCGCCAGGCGAAGCACCCGATCCCGCCCCCGTCCCCCGCTGTCCGCGACGAACCCGACGCCGCAGGCATCGTGCTCGAAACCAGGATCGTAGAGCGGGGGCGGCTCGATGGCTTCGGGCATCTCTTCCTCCGCTGGGCCGGGACTGGCCCGGGTCCCGGGTCCACCGCGGCCGGCATGGCGCGGCGGTCCACCGGACCGAGGCTAGGTCGACCTCGACGGTCCGTCGACGCAGGTCACGGGCCGGCTGGGTCGCGACCCGGGTGCGACACTCTGCCCGGCCGTCACCGGCTCGCAACCGGACGACCGAGCGGCGGGCCGCTACAGTCGTCCCATGGATCCCGCACAGGGGCGACTCGCCGGGAAGGCCTGTCTGGTGACCGGCGCGACCGGGATGGCCGGCGCTGCGGCGCGTCGCTTCGCGGCCGAGGGAGCCTCGGTCTTCGTGCTCTCGCTGCTCGCCGAGGACTGCCGGTCGCTCGCCGAGGCCATCTCGAACGATGGCGGTCGGGCAGCCTGGCGCGTCGCCGACCTGACCGACGAGGACCAGGCCGTGGCCGGGGTCGCGGCTGCCGTGGAGGCCTTCGGTCGGATCGACGGGCTCTTCGCCGTTGCGGGCGGCAGCGGCCGGCGGTTCGGCGACGGGCCGGCGCACGGGGTATCCCTGGAGGCCTGGCACCGGACGATGGACCTGAATGCGACGCCGGCGTTCCTGGCCGCTCGCGAGGTCGTCCGGGTCATGATCGACCAGGAGCCGGGTGCGGCCGGCAGCCGCGGAGCGCTCGTGCTCATGGGCAGCGTGGCGGCCTTCCATCCGTCCCCCACCCGCTTCGAGACCGCCGCCTATGCCGCCAGCAAGGGGGCGATCGACAGCCTGGGTCGCGCGATGGCGGCCTACTACGCGCCGCTTGGGATCCGGGTCAACGTGCTGGCGCCGGCGACCGTCGACACACCGATGGCCAGGCGGGCGGCCGACGACCCGGCGACCGCCGATTACGTGCGCTGGAAGCAGCCGCTGGCGGGCGGGTTCATGCCCCCCGAGGACGTCGCGTCCGCGGCGCTCTATCTGCTCTCGGACGAGTCGCGCTTCGTGACCGGCCAGACGCTGATCGTCGATGCCGGCTGGTCGGTGACGGGCGACGGGCCGCCCGGGTGAGCGGCTCGACCGGCATCCCGGTCATCGCCGAGGCGGACGTCGTCGTCGTCGGCTCGGGATCGGCCGGGTCGAGCGCCGCGATCGCCGCCGGGCGGGCCGGGGCCTCCGTCATCCTCGTCGAGAAGCTGCCCTTCCTGGGTGGGACCTCGACCGCCGTCCTCGATACCTTCTACGGCTTCTACACGCCCGGCTCGGCTGCCCGGAAGGTCGTCGGCGGGATCGCCGACGATGTCGTCGCCGGCTTGCAGCTGCTGGGGCCGGTCGTCGAGCGGCCCAACTCGTACGGGGCCGGCACTGGCGTGACCTACCTTGCCGAGCACCTGAAGGTGGTCTGGGAGCGACTTGCCCTGGCCGCCGGGGTCCGGATCCTGCTTCACGCCTTCGTCCAGGACGTCGACGTCCGCCATGGACGGGTCGAGGCGGTCGTCGTGGCGACGAAGGCGGGTCTGCGGCGGGTCCGCGGCCGCGTCTTCGTCGACGCCTCGGGCGATGCCGACCTCTGCCACTTCGCCGGCTTCGGTTACGAGGTGGCCGGCGAGCTCGATCCGGCGCAGACGGCGACGACGACCTTCCGGATGGTGAACGTCGACCAGGAACGCCGGCGAGCGCTCCCCAAGTCGCGTCTGGACGAGCTGATGGCAGCGGCCGCCTCGGACGGTGGCTACGACCTGCCCCGCCGCGAGGGAAGCGACCATGTGACCCCGATCGATGGGATGACAGCAACGGTCATGACCCGCCTTGACTCGGTCCGGCAGGAGGACGACGGACGCCTCGTCAACGTCACCGACCCATGGTTCCTGACCGAAGCCGAGATGGCCGGCCGCCGCCAGGCGTTGGAGTACGCGCGCTTCCTCGTCGACCGGGTGCCCGGCTACGAACGGGCGTCCCTCGTTGCGCTCGGCACCCAGGTCGGCGTCCGGGAGACCCGCCGCGTCCACGGCGACCACCGCCTGACGCGTGACGAGGTCCTCGGCGCCGCCCAGTTCGACGACCAGGTCGGGCTCTGCGGTGCGCCGATCGAGGATCATCACGGCGGGGCGGACACCCGCTGGCAGTACCTCCCCGACGGTGCCGTCGTCGGGATCCCCTACCGCGCGCTGGTGGTGCGCGACGCGGCCAACGTCCTGGTCGCCGGGCGATGCTTCAGCGCTACCCACGATGCCCACGCCTCGGTGCGCTCGATGGCCCAGTGCATGGCCATGGGCCAGGCGGCCGGGACGGCTGCTGCCCTCTCGAGCGAGGCGTCCGTCGATCCACGTGACCTGCCGATCCACCTGCTGACGTCGCGGCTGCGGGACGACGGCGCGATCCTCGACGCCCCCTGACACCCTCCGAAAAGGATGATGCCGCGCCCGCGGGCTTCGCTATGATGCAGTCGCGCCGTCAGCGACCCGCCAGGGTGCGCTGCAAGCGGCCGGCGTGGATCGACGGCAGGCGATGCGTCACGAAGCCCGCGGATCCCGTCCAGACGAAGGAGGCATCTCGCCCGTGAGCACCCTTTCCGCGATCCGCCAGACCCTGCGCGGCGGCCCGATGGTCGCGCTCCTCGCAGCCGCCACGGTCTTCCTGGCGGCCTGCAATCAGCTGGACGACGAGGCCTTCGGTTTCTGGGACCTTCTGTGGGGCATGGTCGTCTTCTTCTTCTGGTTCATGCTGATCTGGATCTTCATCTCGATCTTCGCCGACATCTTCCGGCGCAACGATCTGTCCGGTGGATGGAAGGCGATCTGGATCCTTGCGCTGGTCCTTCTGCCCTTCCTCGGAGCGCTGATCTACATCATCGCCCGGCCCAAGGCGACTGCCCAGGACATCCAACTGATGGCCCAGGCCGAGGCGGCTCAGCAGGCCGCGGCCGGTGTCTCGACGGCTGACGAGCTGGCCAAGCTGAACCAGCTGAAGCAGTCCGGCGCCATCAATGACCAGGAGTACGAGCAGCTCAAGCAGAAGCTCATGAGCTAGGTCCGGCTGGACCGATGGCGAGGCCCCGAGGGAGCTTCTCTCGGGGCCTTCGCGTTCCCCGGCCGCCGGTCGGATCGGCGACGACCGGAGGACCCGGCCCCGGGGGAGAGGAGGAGGAGGAGGAGGGAGGAGCGCCATGACGGCTCCTGTGATCACGCCGACGGACACGGACCGCAGCCAGACCGCCAGCGAGAGCGCCTACGAGATGTTCGTGGGCGTCCTCACCATCATCTCGCTCGGCGTGATGGCCTGGATGGTCATCGTCCGCAACGAGGAAGTCTTGGCGATCCTGGTCGCGGTCGACACGCTCTTCTGCTTCGTCTTCCTGGCCGACTTCGCCCGGTCCATGGTCCGGGCGCGCGACAAGCGGGCCTACCTCTTCCCCCAGGGCATCCTGGACCTGCTCGGCAGCATCCCGGCCGTCGGGGACACGACGGTCGGCATCTTCCGCCTCTTCCGGTTCGCCCGCCTGGCCCGGGTGAGCCGACTCCTCCGGGGCAAGGGAGCCGCCGCCCTGGCCCGTGACTTCTTCGCCGACCGCCAGGAGACCGCGCTCTACCTGATCACGATCCTGGTGATCCTGGTCCTGCTCTTCGGCAGCATCTTCGTCGTCTACGCGGAGAACGGGGCGGCGGACGCGAACATCGAGACGGCGTCGGACGCGGTCTGGTGGGCCTTCGTGACGATCACGACCGTCGGCTACGGCGACCGCTACCCGGTCACCGAGGTGGGCCGTTTCGTCGCGATGCTCACGATGGCGGTCGGGATCGGCATCTTCGGCGTCGTCAGCAGCTTCCTGGCGACCTACTTCCTGTCCGGCAAGGCGAAGGACGATGAGGCGAAGGCCGCCCCGCCCGCAGCGACGGCGGTCGGCATCGCCAACGAGGTCGCCGCCCTGCGGGCCGAGATCGCCGCCCTCCAGGGGCTGGTGACGACCCTCGGGGCCAGCGCCGCCGGCGCGCCACCTCCAGCCTCCCCGGAGACCACCAGCGAGCCGGCCGAGGGACCGCCGGCGTGAGGACGGTCCGGACCGTCCTCGGCGACATCGAGCCGGCCGATCTCGGGATCACCTACGCCCACGAGCACGTGGTGATCGACGGGGGCCCCCTGGTCGAGGGCGACCCCGACTTCCGCCTCGACTCCGTCGACGACGCAGTCGCGGAGCTGGCGCCGGCACGGGCGCTGGGGCTCGGGGCCATCGTCGACGCGATGCCCGGTGACCTCGGCCGCAACGCCCGGAAGTTGGCCGAGATCGGTCGGCGCAGCGGGGTCCACGTCGTGGCCTCGACCGGCGCCCACATCGCGGACTTCTACGAGGCCGACCATTGGAGCCTCACCGCGGGCGAGGACGACCTGGCCGCCCGCTTCGTGAGCGAGATCGCGGCGGGCATCGACGATGGCGACCCGGACGACCGCCTCGCCGGGCACCGGGCCGGGGTCATCAAGGTCGGCGGCTCGCGCGACATGTCGTCGGACCGGGACCGGCGGGTCTTCCGGGCTGCCGCCGCGGCCCAGCGAGCGACGGGTTGCCCGATCCTCACCCACTGCACCGACGGGCGCGGCGGCCTCGAGCAGCTGGAGCTCCTGATGGCCTCGGGCGCCGACCCGGGCCACGTCGTCCTGTCGCACGCCGACAAGGTCGTCGACCGCGGCTACCACCGAGAGCTGCTGGCCAGCGGTGCCTCGGTCGAGTACGACCAGGCCTTCCGCTGGCAGGCCGACCAGGAGAATGGGACCCTGACCCTGGTCGCCTGGATGCTCGAGGATGGTTTCGGCGATCGGCTGATGCTGGGCCTCGATGCGGCCCGTCGCAGCTACTGGACGGTCCACGGCGGCAGCCCCGGCTGGACCTATCTCCTGGGACCCTTCAGCACGACGCTGGCCGAGCGCGGGATCGACGAGGGTGCTCGCCGGCGCATCCTCGTCGACACGCCGGCCCGGGTCTACGCCTTCTCGGCGACCGCAGCCGGATGAGCTGATGGAGGGCGACCCGATGACCGACCCCCTCGGCGGCGGACTGACGACCAGCGTCGTCGGTTCGTACGCCCACCCATCGTGGCTGGTGGCGGCCATGGAGGCAGCCGGGCGCGGCGAGCTGGGGCCTGCCGACATCGAGGAGACCCTCGACGACGCCGTGGGCACGGCGATCCGCGACCAGGAAGAGGCCGGGATCGACGTCGTCTCGGACGGAGAGATGCGCCGGGCCGGCTTCTTCACGGCCGAGTTCTATCGCCACCTCCGCGGCCTGCGGGCGCTGGCGCCGGAGCGCAGGCTGGGTCCCGGCGGCCATGACCAGCAGCATCGCTTCGAGGCCCTCGAGCCGATCGCAGCCCCGGATGGCCTGGGTGTCGTCGCCGAGTTCCAAGCGGCCCGGCAGCGGACCCGACGGCCACTCAAGGTGACGCTCCCGGGGCCGTTCACCCTGTCGGGGCGACTCCGGACCGGCCCGGGTGAGGTCTACCCGGATCGCCTTGCGGCCGCCGAGGCCTTCGTGCCGATCCTCGATGCCGAGGTCCGGGCGCTCGTGGCGAGCGGCGCCACCTTCATCCAGGTGGACGAGCCGTCACCGGCCATCCACCCGGACGCACCGGCCGACTTCGTGGCGCTCATGGCCGCCTCCGTCGCAGCGGCGAGCTCGGCACCCGGCGTCCGCCTGGGAGCCCACCTCTGCTTCGGCAACTTCCTCGGCCGACCGCTCGCCAGGCGGACCTACCGCCCGATCCTCGACCGCCTGCTGCGCTTCCCGGTCGACGAGCTCGCGCTGGAGTTCGCCAACCGAGAGATGACCGAGCTCGACGTCCTCGAGGCCGCGGCGGAGCGGTTCGACCTGGCCATCGGCGTCGTCGACGTGAAGAGCTACTACCTCGAGACACCCGAGGACGTCGCCGAGCGGATCGAGCTCCTCCTCCGGCACGTGCCCGCGGAACGCCTCTCGCTCGTCCCCGACTGCGGCTTCAGCCAGACCGCCCGGTGGGCGGCGCGGGCCAAGCTCCGGGCTCTCGTGGCGGGCCGGGACCTCGTCCGCGGTAGCTGACGCGGATCGCCCTCCCGGGCCGACCCGGTCAGACGTCGACGGGTCCGGTCGGACCGACGTAGCGCCAAGCGACCGTCCGGTCACGTCGACGGTTCGCGCTGACCCTGCCGGCCTCGGCAAGCTCCTCGAGGTGGCCGACCAGGGCGCCCGCCAGGAGCGGTCGGGCCGCCGGTGGCCACGCCCCGAGGTCGGGCGCGATCCGCTCGACGAGAGCCCGGGTCGTCATCGGCCGCCGGGCGGCCCTCAGGCGGGCGACGGCGGCCGCTTCGACAGCCTGGGCGAAGGTCCGGCTGAGCATCAGGAACGCCGACACCTCTCCGTGGCGGAGCACCGGCACATGGCCGGTCAGCAGCAGCTCGGGCCGCATCGCCTCGAGCTCCGCGATCGTGGCCTGGTAGGCGCTCACGTGCCGGTAGGTCGGCGGGACCAGGGGTCGCCCGTCGGTCGCCGGGATGCCGGCACCGAGGACCGCGTCGCCGACGATGGCCGCCCGGGCCCAGGGGACCCAGACCGACAGGCTGCCCCACGAGTGGCCGGGCGTGTGGACCAGCTCGACGAAACGGTCGCCTCCCAGCCGGAGCACCTCGCCGCCATCGACGATGAGATCCACCGGCACGGTCCGGGTGACCTCGATGCACCAGGCGATGCGGGCCTCGTCGGCATCGATCCCGTGATCCTCGGCGAGCTCCGCGTACCGCTCGTCGACGAGCCGACCGACGTCCTCGATCAGCTCGACGTCCTCGGCGTGGGCCACGGACCGGCCTCGCGGAGCGAGCTCGCGCAGCGCTGCGGCGCCTCCGATGTGCTCGACGTCGCCGTGGGTCAGCACGACCCAGTCGATCCGGCCGGGTTCGATGTCCACCGACGCGAGATAGGGCGCGATCGACGCCCGTGGGGTAGGGTCGATCCCAGTGTCGACCAGGAGGACCGCGTCATCGCCCACCACCAGGTGGCAGGCCACGATCCGCTCCCCGACCGGCGCCTCGATGCGGTGGACGCCGGGCGCGACCTCGAAGCCTCGACCCTCCATGATCCGGGCCTCCTCGCTCGCTGCGACCAGGGTCCCCTCGCGGGTCCCGACGGCCATACGATAGGCCGGTGAGCGAGCCCTGGGCGAGCGCCGAACCGGCGCCCGCAACGACGACGGACCCGGCCAGCCGGCCGGCCCTCCCGGCGGCCATCGCCGACGGCCGCCTGGTCGCCATCGCCCGGCGCCGCGACCCCGCGACCATGACCGACCTCGCCGCGGCGCTCCTGGCGGGTGGGGTCGCGGCCCTGGAAGTGACGGTCGAGTCCGCCGGCGCGCTCGAGGCGATCGCCGACCTCGTGGCCCGCTTCGATCCGGGCGACCTGCTGATCGGTGCCGGCACGGTCATCGACGCCAGGGCGGCCGAGAGGGCCGTCGCGGCCGGAGCCCGGTTCATCGTGTCTCCCACGGTCGAGCCGGACGTCCTTGCCTGGTGCCTCGCCCACGGGGTGCCCTGCCTGCCAGGCGCCATGACCCCGACCGAGATCCTCGGCGCCTGGCGTGCCGGGGCGGCGGCGGTCAAGCTCTTCCCGGCATCGACGGCCGGTCCGGCGTTCGTCCGTGAGCTGCGCGGCCCCCTGCCCGGCATCCCGATCGTGCCGACCGGCGGGATCGACGTGGACGCCGCCCGGGCCTTCCTCGAGGCCGGAGCGGTCGCCGTCGGGGTCGGCGGCTGGCTCACCGGCAGCGGCGACCCGGCGGCCGTGCGGACCAGGGCGGCCGAGCTGGTGGCGATGGTCGCCGGGCTCCGCTCGGCCCGGACCTGACCTGGGGCTTGCGCCCGGTCGCTAGACTTCGGCCAGTAACGGACCGCCCATGTCCGCGCCGGGAGCCTGCAGCGCTATCGAACGAGCCCAGCCCGCGGCCAAATGCCGCCGCAGACTCGCGGATGGAACCGTCATGCCCGGCCGAGGGAGCCGGGCGACCACCCACGGAGGGACTGACTCGTGAACAGCGTCGCCCGGCCCACGGGCATCACCATCCTTGCCATCCTGGCCCTGATCGGGGGGGTCTTCGGCGTTCTCGCCGGCCTCGCCCTGCTCTTCGGCGGGGCGCTCATCGGGGGAGCGATCGGAGGAGCCGAGGGTGCCGCCTTCGGCGGCTTCGCCTTCGTGCTCGGCCTGATCACCCTGGCCGGTGCCGCCCTGTACATCGCCTTCGCCTACGGCTCGTGGACCGCCAAGACGTACGGTTGGGCGCTCGGCATCATCGGGGCTCTCTGGAGCATCGGCACCCAGGCCTTGACCGTCCTGCTTTCCGGCGACATCGTCGGTAGCCTGATCAGCCTCAACACCATCGTCGGCCTGGCGGTCCCGATCATCATCCTCTACTACCTGAACACGCCGAACGTGAAGGCGTACTTCGGCCGCGCTTAGGCCGACCCGGGCGCCTGAGCGCCCAACCGGGCGCCTCAGCGCCCACCAGCTGCCCGACGCGGTCCGGTCACCCGGGCCGCGTCGTCGTGTTCGACTGCCCGTCGCCCGAACGCACCACCTCGGACCGTCCGGACTGGTCACCGGGCGGGCCCTGTGGCAGAGTGACGGGCACGTCGGCCGGGTCGGGAGGATCCGGCCGCCATGCCGAGCCGGGTGCGCCGACCCGGGACCCGCCGCCGATCCGAGCCGGCGCGTGGAGGATCGACTGCCGATGCCCCGATCGACCGACGACCAGCAGGTCTCCCGCCGTACCCGCCGCCCTGCCGACGATGGCCCTCGCGTCGCCGTGCTCCTGTGCGGCTACGGCGAGGTCGAGGACAACGACGAGCTGGCCGAGTACAACGCCCGCTCACTGCAGCTGCTCGTCAGCAAGTCGATCAAGTTCCCCGACGTGATGATCCCGTTCCTCTCGCAGCGACTCGCCCGCCGGGCGCGCGCCGAGTACGAGCGGGCCAATCAGTTCCGCTCGCCGCACAACGACATCTTCGAGCGCCAGCGGGCGGGGATCCAGACCGCCCTGCGCGAGCGCTTCGGGGAGCGGGTCGAGGTGTTCAAGGCCTTCAACTTCATCGACGGCCTGATGCCGGAGCAGGTGCTGCCGCGCATCCGTGAGGCCGGCTACGAGCGGATCGTCATCTACCCGCTCCTGGTCGTGGACTCCGTCTACACCGGCGGCCTGTCGCTGGAGCAGGTCAACAAGGCGATCGGCAACGATGGGGCGTGGATCCGCCAGCTCCGCTACCTGCCCAGCTTCTTCGACCGGGCCGAATACCACGAGCGGCTGGCCGAGCACATCCGCGCGGGCGTGGCGCCGCTCCGTGACCGCTACGCCACCTCGCAGATCGGTCTGGTCCTGCTGAACCACGGCTGCCCCTACAAGGCCAAGGGATTCGAGACCGGCATCCGCGAGAGTCGCCTCCTGTTCCAGCGGGTCCGCGACCGGCTCGTCACCGAGTACCCCAACCTGTCGATCGGCTGGATGAACCATCCGACGCCGGGCCGCTGGACCCAGCCCGACATGCTCCAGGCCGCCCGGAATCTCGTCACCACCGGCGCCCGGGCCGTCGTCTTCGCACCCATCGGCTTCGTGACCGAGAACCACGAGACGATGCTCGACGTGGGCTACACGATCGAGAAGCTGGGCCGGGTCCACCCGGACGTCGAGACCCTTCACCTCCCGAGCCTCAACGACGACGTGGCCTTCCTCGGGATGGCCGCGACCTGGATCGAGCCTCTCGTGGAACAGGCAGCCGAACCCGCCTAGGCGGGCACCATCCGATGTCCGGCCTGCTCGTCGATCTGCGACGTCACCGCTCGCCGCCCGAGGCCGGCAGCAAGGCCGCCGGCCTCCATTGGCTGTCGTCGCACGGGTCCCGGGTGCCGCCGGCCTGGGTCGTGCCACCCGCGGTGGCAGCCGGCCTCGCCGACCCGGCCCGCCGCTCCGCCGTCCGGGCGGCCCTGTCGGCCATCGTCGCCGACGGACGTCGCTACGCCGTGCGCTCGTCGGCCGCCGGCGAGGACGGCGCCGAGCGCTCGTTCGCGGGCCAGTTCCGGACGATCCTCGACCGGCAGGGCGTCGACCCGGTCCTCGTCGCGATCGAGGAGGTGTCCGCGTCGGCCGCGAGCCCGGGCGTCGCCGCCTACCGGGCTGCCGCCGACGGCGTGAAGCCGGTGTCGGCCGACGGACCGAGCCCCGGCGGGGCCATCGGCGTCGTGGTCCAGGAGATGATCGAGCCGACCGTCGCCGGGGTCGCCTTCAGCAAGAACCCGCTGACGGGTCTCGACGAGGTCGTGATCGAGGCGATCCCGGGTCGGGGGGACCGCCTCCTGTCGGACGGGGCCGACCCGGAACGGTGGGTCGACCGCTGGGGGGCATGGGTCGAGCGCCCCGACACCGGTCGGGTCGAGGAGGCCGTCGTCCGCGAGGTGGTCAGGACCACGCGCGAGGTGGCCGTGGCCTACGGTCGGCCGGTCGACCTGGAGTGGGCCTGGGACGGCCGGCTGGTGTGGTGGCTCCAGGTCCGTCCGATCACCGGGCTCGAAGGCATCCGCCTGTACTCCAACCGGATCTCCCGCGAGGTCCTGCCGGGCCTCATCAAGCCGCTGGTCTGGTCGGTCAACGTGCCGGTGGTCAACCGGGCCTGGATCCGCCTGTTCGAATCGTTGATCGGCCCCAGCGGCCTGACCCCGGACCGCCTGGCCCGTCGTTTCGGTAGCCGCGCCTACTTCGAGATGAGCGCCATCGGCGACGTCTTCGCGGCCCTGGGGATGCCGCGCGAGTCCCTCGAGCTGCTCATCGGGCTGCCGCCCGGGCCGGAGCGGCCCCGCTTCCGGCCGACGCCGTCGACGTTCCGCCACCTGCCCCGGATGCTGGGCCTTGCCAGGGAGCTGGCCGGCTACGGGACCACCGTCCGCCACGAGGTGGCCGGGATCGCCGCCACGACGCGCCAGCTGGAGGAGAGGGCCCCGGGGGACCTCGACGACCGCTCGCTCCTGGCCCGGGTGGACGAGCTCCTGGAGCTCACCGAGCGGGCCGCCTATGCCAACATCGTCACGCCGCTGCTGATGAACCTGTACACCCGCCTGGTCGGCCAGCGGCTGGGTGCGGCCGGCATCGATCCGCGGCAGGTGGATCCGGCCGCCGACCGTTCCGATCGCCACCGCTTCGACCCGCGAGCCGGGCTCGCCGCGCTCGGGGCGATCCTCGCCCCGCTCCCGGAGGCGGATCGCGCGGCCATCCGGGACCGAGGGGCGGCGGCCCTCGAGGAGCGCGAGGACCTGGCCCCGGTCCGGGCAGCGCTGGAGGAGCTCCTGGCCCGGTTCGGCTCCCTGTCCGACAGCGGCAACGACTTCTCGGTGCCGCGGTGGCGGGAGGATCCCGACGCGGTCCTGCGCCTGGCCCTCGACGACCCGGCTGCGGTCGGCGAGGCGGCCCTGGGCTGGACGGCGATCGAGGACCGGATCCCGACCGCCGAGCGCCCCTGGCTCCGACCGCTCTTCGGCAAGGCCGGCGCCTACCGGGTCTACCGCGAGGCGGTCAGCCTCGGCTACACGCGTGCCTACGGCCTGCTGCGGCCGACCTTCCTGGAGATCGGTCGGCGGCTCGTCGACCGTGGCGTCCTCGACGCGGTCGACGACGTCTTCTTCGTCGAGCTCGAGGAGGTCCGCGCGCTGCTCGACGACCCCACTGCCGTGCCCGCCCGGGAGCTGGTCGCCGAGCGGCGCCGGGAGCTGACGGAGGCGGCCACGCTCGCGCTGCCGGACCTCATCTTCGGAGAGGACTACGTCCCGGTGCCGGCCGATGGAGCCGCGGGCGACCGGATCGTCGGGCTGGCCAGCTCGCGCGGCCACCACCGGGGGCCGGCCCGCGTGGTCCGGAGCCTGGCCGAGAGCGACCGGGTCCGCCCGGGTGACGTCCTGGTCGTCGCCCACTCCGACGTGGCCTGGACCCCGCTGTTCGCCCGCGCCGCGGCGGTCGTGGCCGAGTCCGGCGGGATGCTCTCCCACGCCTCGATCGTGGCCCGGGAGTTCGGGATCCCGTCGGTCGTCTCCGCGACGGGCGCCTGCGCGCGCATCCCCGACGGGGCGACGGTCGTCGTGGACGGCTACCGCGGCGAGGTCGTCGTAGAGTCGGGGCACGGCTGACCCGATCCCTCGACGGGATCGGCGCACGGGCGTACGGTCGTGGGCACGATGGACGATCCGGGCCGCCAGGCTGCCGCCCCGTCGAGCCAGGTCGCCGTCCGCTTCCACGGGGCGCTGAACGACTTCCTGCCCGCCCATAGCCGGGGCACGATCGTGCGGCGACCGATCGACGGCCGGCCCGCGGCCAAGGACGTGCTCGAGGCCGCCGGGGTGCCGCACCCCGAGATCGCCCGGATCCTGGTCAACGGCAACCACGTCGACCTCGCCCATCGTCTCGAGCCCGGCGACCTGGTCGAGGCCCATCCGTTCGATCCGACGGTCCTGCCCGCTCCGGCGATCGGGGAGGCCGGGTCCGGCGGTTCGCGGTTCGTCCTCGACGGTCACCTCGGACGGCTGGCTGCCCACCTTCGGATGTGCGGCTTCGACGTCGCCTACGACCGGGACGCCGACGACGACCTGCTGGCCGCCCGCGCAGCGTGCGAGGACCGGATCCTGCTGACCCGGGACATCGGGCTGCTCAAGCGGTCCATCGTCCGGCGCGGTGCGTTCGTCCGGGCCGACCGACCGCGCCAGCAGCTGGTCGAGGTCATCCGCCGGTTCGGCCTGGCGGGTTCGTTTGCCCCGTTCAGCCGCTGCCTGCGCTGCAACGGCCCGCTGGAGCCGGCCGCCCGGTCGGACGTTCGATCCGCGGTCCCGCCGCGGGTGTTCGGCGAGCAGGCGACCTTCCGCCGCTGCGCCGACTGTGGCGGGATCTACTGGCGTGGGTCGCACCATCGGCGGATGGCCAGGCTGCTCGACGAGGTGCTCGCCGAAGTCGCTGCCCCCGGGGCGTGACCGGCGGACCCGGGCCCGAGGCCCGGCACCCGACGCGCTGACCAACGGCTCTGGCGGCCACGGGTCCACCGGACGACCATCCGGCCAGGGATCAAGGAGGAGTCGGATGTCCGACACCCAGGAACCATCCGAGGCGATCGGGACGGTGACCCACTGGTTCGGCCACCTCTCCGTGGCCGCGGTCCAGCTGACCGCCCCCCTGGCGGTCGGTGACCGGATCCGCATCCGGGGCCACCTCACGGACTTCGTCCAGGTCGTCGGCTCGATGCAGATCGAGCACCAGCCGGTCGAGCGGGCCGAGCCCGGCGACGACGTCGCGCTGGCGGTGGACGACCACGTTCGCGAGCACGACCGGATCTTCCGCGAGGCCTGACCCGGGCCGGTCGGGGGCCACCCGCCATGGGCGGGCCGGCGGTCCGTCAGCAGGTCACGTGGAGGACGGCCGCGGTGTCGTCGACGTCGGCCTCTGACAGGAGGTGGCAGGCCTCCGGCGTGGGCACGGCCACGAGCTCGACGCCACGTCGCACGGCCTCCGCGGCCACGTCGGCATCGATCGGCAGCGCTCCGTCGACCCCGGTGCCCACGATGAGGCGGCGGCTGTCCCAGGGGATCGGCTCGAGCAGGCTCAGCGGGGTGTGGCCGTAGCGATCGCGGAGCGGGCGGGAGGCCCTCTTGCGGCGCTTGCTCACTCGGCCTCGCTCGATGACGACGTCGCGCTCGTAGCGTCGTCCGTCGATCTCGATGACCCCGAACCCGATCACGCGGGCCTTCATGTCGGATCCTCGACCGGAGTGTCGGTCGCCGGCTCGCCGCGGATCGCCCGACGCCGCGAGGCCGGCTGCCCCGGCGGGGCGATGGAGCGGGAGACGGGGCTCGAACCCGCGACATGCAGCTTGGAAGGCTGCCGCTCTACCAGCTGAGCTACTCCCGCCCGGTCGACGCCCGCAAACCTACCACGACGACAGGCCCGACGGCCCTAGCAGTGGAGAGCGGCCCGGCGCACCCTCGGTCCGACGCGGTACCGCAGTCCAAGGAGACCCGATGCTCAAGCTGATCCTTCCGCTCCTCTTCGGCTTCGTGGTCCTGGGGATCGTCTACGTGATCATGACCCAGGTGTTCGAGGTCGACGTGAAGGCCGAGTTCTCGCGCCGGATGGGCGTGGACATGCCGGAGGAGCTGCCCGAGGAGCTCATGGAGGCAGTCGAGTAGCCACCTGCGGGGCCACCCGCCCCGCGCATCCGCCACGCACGACACGACCGGGCTGACCGCCCGGTCGTGTGGCGTCCGGCGCCGGCGACCCGACGCCCGGCGGTCGGGCCCATGCCGTGGCAGGATGCCGGGCATGGCCGGCAAGCTCGTCCCCAAGCTGATCCTCGAGGGCACCCGCCTCACCCACAAGACGGACCTGGCCTTCGCGCTCCAGGACGAGCCCCGGATCACCGGCCCCAGGCGCTACCGGTATCACACGCCATTGATCTCGGCCGAGTGGTGTGGCTTCACCAACCGGCCGTGGGGCCGCGGGATCATCAACTACGCGCCCGATGAGAAAGGACAGGCCATGGAGACGTACGCCACCTGGACCCGTCTCTTCGAGCTGCTCCCCTACTACGCCTGGATCGTGGACCGGTTCCACCTCTCGACCCAGGTGGAGCAGCGCCGCCTCCACGGTGTGGCGCCCAGCTTCGGATGGCTCGAGGACCGCCTCCGGCCGCTCGGCTTCCGGATCGTCCTGTGCACGCGTCGCGACGAGACGTTCGAGGCGGCCCGGGCCGCCCGGCTGCCGGTCAGCGGCAATCCGGCCCAGTACGACGACCTGTCGGTCTTCATCCGCGAGCAGGCCGAGCTCTGCCGGCTCGCGGCGACGTCCACCCTGCCGGTGCTCGAGCTCGACGTCAGCGACGACGACGTGCCAGCCGCGGTCGAGCGGATCGCCGGGTGGCTGGAGGCGACCGGCGGCCTGAGCCTGCCGGACGGGCTCTGAGGCCCGGGCAAGGGAAGGGCCCGGCATCGGCCGTCAGGCGGACAGCCGCTCGGCCAGGTAGCGGATGGCGGACGGGTAGCGGTACTCGATGGCACCGTGCTTGGCATCGAACAGCTCGAACGAGGGCTCCGGCGCCCCAGCACTGACGCAAGCCTGCCGGAACGCCTCGGCGCCGAGATCCAGGAAGTACTCGTCGCGGGTACCGGCGTCGATCCAGATCGCCCGCATCGAGCGCAGGGCCGCGGCACCCTCGGCCGTGCGGGCCATCCTGACCGGGTCCCGGCGCAGCCAGCGCTCCCAGACTCCGGGGTCCAGCTCGCCGGTCGCAACGTCGAAGGGCAGCCGGACCGTGCCGTCGTCGTCGGTCGAGTAGCAGGCGGCCATCGCCCAGGTGTTCACCAGGATCGGGTCGTCGGGCCGGGTCATCGCCGGCCGCGAGCGGAACTCCGCCCAGAACCGCTCGAAAGAGCCCCCGTAGCCGTCGCGGAGCGCCCGGGCACAGCCGGCGAACTCGGGCTGGTAGCAGACCTCGAACAGCGCGTCGCCAGCGTGGGTCGCCAGCGCCCCGAAGAGATCCGGTCGGAGCATGGGCGTCACCATCGCGCCGTAGCCGCCGCTGCTCTTGCCGGTGATCCCGCGGTGGTCGCGCGACGCCAGCGTCCGGTAGGTCGCGTCCACCCAGGGCACGACCTCGTCGCAGAGGTAGGCGTGGTAGCGGCCGGTGCCGGGCGAATCGAGGAACTGGCTGCCACCGACCGAGGTCCAGCAGTCGACCATCACGACGATGGCCGGCGGTGCTGGGTCGGGACCCCCGAAGGCCCCGTCCACGAGCTCCGGGACCGACGGCCGGAACGCGGTCCGGTTCCGCCACATGTCGAGCTGCCCCGTCATCCCCTGGATCAGGTAGACGGTCGGCAGGCGGCGCTGCGGGTCCGCATCGTAGGCCGGCGGCAGGTAGACCCAGACCGGCCGCTCGGCCGGATCGCCCAGCGGGTTGCCCTCGAGGGCCCGGCTCGTCAGCAGGTTGGCCTCCAGGCGACCGGCGTGCGGTCGGCCCCATGGCGGAGTGGCCGGCACGCCGGCCAGCGGGTCGCCCAGCGACCGGGACCGGATCGGGCGCGGATCGATCGTCATGCCCGAAGGGTAGCGCCGTGGCCCGGCCGCCGCGGTCCCCCTGATCAGCCCTCGGCCACCTCGGCGGCGATCTCCTCGGGCAGCCAGAACCAGCGCAGCGCCTCGAAGTCCGACCCCACCTCGAGCCTGCCGTCCGACCCCGGGTCCGGCGCCAGCTGCGGGTGGGACATGAGGGCCTTGGCCTCGACCAGGTAGTCGCCCAGGCGCGCCTCCGGCTCGCGATGCCGATGGGCGACGTAGCCCATCCGCCCGTCGACATACGAGACGTCGTGCAGGGACAGCGGCGGCTCGGCGAGCCCGCCGCGATGCCGCCAGAGGCCGGTCGCCGGGTCGAAACGGTACTGCGGCAGCAGCCGCCAGCCCTCGGACGCCACCAGGTCGACCGCGTCGAGGACGAACTCGAAGACGGCGTGGCTGATGAAGTAGTTGAAGTTGACCCGGACCCAACCAGGCTTGATGCCCTCGCAGCCGCGGGCGATCTCGCGCTCGAACTCGTGGCTCGTCTCGACGTCGATCCCGAGGAGACGATGGCCGTACGGCCCGGCGCACGAGCAGCCGCCGCGGGCCTGGATGCCGAACAGGTCGTTGAGCATGGCGACGACGAGGTTGTGGTGGAGGTAGCGTCCACCGTGACGCACGACGAACGAGACGATTGACAGGCGCGGCAGCTCGGGGTTGCCGAGGATCTCGATCGACGGGTTGGCGCGCCAGCGGTCGATGGCCCGCCGGATGAAGGCCTCCTCCCGCTCCCGGATGGCCTCCACGCCGACGGCCGCCTTGAGCTGGAAGACGAGGCCGGCCCGGATGGACTCGACGATCGCCGGCGTGCCGCCCTCCTCGCGATGCTCGATGTCCTCGAGGTAGACGTGCTCGGTCGGGTTGACGTAGGCCACCGTGCCGCCGCCGGGGACCGTCGGGACGCGGTTGCGGAAGAGGTCGCGCCGGGCGACGAGGACCCCCGGGGTCCCGGGGCCGCCGATGAACTTGTGGGGCGAGATGAAGACCGCATCCTTGGTGTCGAGCTCCGCGTCGGGGCCCGGGCGGCGCGGGGTCATCTCCATCTCGACGTACGGCGCCGCGGCTGCGAAGTCCCAGAACGAGAGGGCTCCGTGGCGGTGCAGCAGCACCGAGATGGCCCGTGTATCGCTGATGACCCCGGTGACGTTCGAGGCGGCCGAGAACGACCCGATGCGGAGCGGTCGATCGGCGTGGGCCACGAGCTCCGCCTCCAGCCGCTCGAGGTCGATCCGTCCGTCGTGGTCCTCGGGGATCGTCACGACGTCGGCGATCGACTCGCGCCAGGGCAGCTCGTTCGAGTGGTGCTCGTACGGCCCGATGAGGATGACCGGACGCTCGTCGGCCGGGATCGCGGCCGCGAGCCCGTAGCGGTCGTCCAGTCCCGCCGGGATGCGCAGCCCCAGGACCTGGACCATGCGGTCCACCGCAGCCGTGGAGCCCGACCCGCAGAAGACCACGGCGTGCTCGTCACCACCGCCGACCCCCGCCAGGACGAGCTGCCTCGCCTCCTCGCGGAAGCGAGTCGTCTGGAGCCCGGTCCCGGACGACTCGGTGTGGGTGTTCGCGTACAGGGGCAGGACCGCATCACGGAGGTAATCCTCGATGAAGGTCAGCGATCGGCCGGAGGCCGTGTAGTCAGCGTAGGTCACCCGGCGCACGCCGAAGGGGCCCGCGACGGCCTCGTCCTCGCCGATGACGGCCGCCCGGACGGCCTCGATGAGCTCGTCCGGAGCGACGTGCCCGGCGACGCTCAAGCCTTGCGCTCGAGGATCGGCCGGGCCGCCTCGGGATCGTCGACGACGAAGGCGAAGGTCGCCCGGTCGCCCCAGCGACCCAGGAAGAGATGGCCGTGGATGTTGACGCCGGCGTCGGAGAGCGCCTGGGCGATCTCGGCCATGCCGCCGGGACGGTCGTCGACCTCGGCCAGGATCGACTCGCCCTCGATGTAGGTGTAGCCACCGTGGTCGAGGATCGCCCGGGTCGCGTCGTCGTCGGCCGTGGTCATGATCACGTGACCGACGTCGCCGATCCCGCCGCCCCCGATGGCCCGCAGGTCCACGCCCCGGTCGGCGAGCGTCCGGGCGAGAGCCGCGAGTCCACCCGGTCGGTTGTTGAGCTGGACGACGAACTGCCTGGCCATGGGTTCCTCCGGAGGGCGCGGACCGGTGGCGCTGGGTGCGCGGACTCGCCCCGATTGTAGGACCCGGAGCGGAGCGGGACGGCGACGACCGTGTGCTACGTTCGGCGGCGATGACCGCCCTGCCGCCACTCACGGTCGCCGCCCGGAGAGCCATCGGGGACCCGTGGCCGGGCACGGCCGGGCAGACCGCGGCGGCCGGCATCCGCTGGGCCTGGACGACGTGGGGGCCGCCCGACGGACCGCCGGTCCTGGCGCTCCACGGCGTCGGCTCATCGGCAGCCACCTTCTGGCGGCTCGGGCCGGCCCTGGCGACGACGGGCCGGCGGGTGGTCGCCGTCGACCAGGCCGGGCACGGCGCGACCGGCGGATGGATCGGCCACCATCGCTTCCGCGACAACGCGGCCGACGTCGCCGCCTTCGCGCGGGCCGCCGGTCTGGCGGGAACCGCAGAGCTGACGCGAACCGCAGGGCGCCCGGTCGTCATCGGCCATAGCTGGGGAGCCGTCACCGCGGCGGCGCTGCCGACGGTCGGGTTCCGCCCGGACCGCCTGGTCCTGATCGACCCGCCGGCCGTGCCAGTGGCCGCGATGCGGGCATTGGCCGACGATCCGAGCGAGTCGCCGTACGCGGACCTGGCCGTCGCCCGGGCGGCCGTCAGATCGGCCAACCCCGGCTGGGACGACCGGGAGGTGCTGGCCAAGGCCGCGGCGATCCAGGCGATGGACCCAGTCGCCGTTCGTTCGGTCCTGACCGACAACGGCGACTGGGACGGCGGACTTGCCGACCTCGCCGGACCGGCGGCCGCGGACATCCCGGTCCTGGTGATCCGGGGCGAGCCGGAGCACGGCGGCCTGACACCCGACGCCTACGTCGATGACCTCGTTCAGCGGGTCGGCCGGGCGAAGGTCGTCACCATCGCCGGCGCCGGGCACTCGCCGCTGCGGGACGACCCGGTCACCACGATCGGCGCGATCCTGGGGGCCTTGGGCGGCTGACGCTCCGCGGCCACCGCTCGGCCATCGTCGGCCAGCGGTCGAGCGACGTCAGCCGACGGTCGCTGCGCGAAGCTCGACGGCCCGCCGGTACATCCCGAGATAGGCCGGGGCGGCCGTCCGATCCCAACCGAAGTCGACCCGCATGGCCCGGCCCACGAGGTCGTGCCAGGCCGACCCGCGTCCGTCGCCCCGGAGGGCGAGGGCCTCGCCGACGGCCCAGACAAGGCCCTCCGCGGTGTCATGCCGGAAGAGGAAGCCCGTCCCAAGGCCGGGTCGATCGTGCTCGTCGACGATGGAGTCCGCGAGACCGCCGGTGGCATGGGCCACGGGCGGGGTGCCGTAGCGCATGGCGATCATCTGGATGAGCCCGGACGGCTCGAAGCGGGAAGGGACCAGGAGCAGGTCGGCCCCGGCGTAGATGCGCCGGGCCATCGGCCGGTCGAACCGCTCGAGGAAGACCACCCGCCCGGGATGGCGCGCCTCGAGCGCCCGCAGCGGGGCCGCGATCGCCGGATCGCCGGCGGCCTGGACGACGATCCGGGCGCCCATCGCGAGGAGCCGCGGACCAGCGTCGACGATGAGATCGAAGCCCTTCTGCGGGTCGAGCCGCCCGACCGCTCCCAGGATCGGGCCGTCGTCGAGCGCGTCCATCCCGACCCGCCCCAGGAGGTCCAGCCGGCAGACGGCCTTGCCCGACCGGTCCTCGGCCGAGAACGGCGCCGCGATGGACCGGTCCGTCGCCGGGTCCCAGGCGACCGGATCCAGCCCGTTCAGGATGCCGATGAACCGGTCTCCCCGGGCGGCCAGCAGACCCTCCAGACCGAAGCCGTGGGCCGACGTCCGGGCCTGCTCGGCGTACGTGGGGCTGACCGTGTTCACCATCTCTGCCCGCTCGACGCCCTGGGCCAGGAGGTCGAGGCTCGGAGCGTCGGATGGGACGACGCCGTCACCCGGCCGCAGCCCGAGGGCGCCGACCCGTTCGACCGGCACCCGGCCGTGGTAGGCCAGGTTGTGGAGCGTCAGGACGGTGGCCAGTGAATGGATCGCCGGATCGTCGCGGTAGGGTCCGTCGCGGAAGATCGCCGCCGGACAGGCGTGCCAGTCGTGGAGGTGGAGCACATCCGGAGGCTCGTCAGCGCGTCGGATCGCCTCGAGGGCAGCCCGGCAGAGCAGCCCGAACCGAGCGGCGTCGTCCGGGAAGTCGTAGATCCGGTCGCGGTCGAAGGCAGCCGGTCGGTCGACCAGTCGAAGCCGGTAACCATCCCCGTCGACGTCGAGGATCCGGACCCGGGCGCTGCCTTCCGGGGCGCTCGGATCGGGGACGACGAGCTCGGTGCCCTCGACATCGTCGGACACCCTGACGGCCCGGTAGCGAGGCAGGTAGACATCGACCGGCTCGATCGGCCGGCCGGGCAGCTGCCCGAGGGACCGAGCCAGGGCGTCGACGACGTCGCCGAGACCGCCGGTCTTGGCCCACGGCTCGCACTCGGCGGCGATGAAGGCGACCCGCATGCCTCGATGGTACGGGCCGCGGGCACCGCCGTCCGGGCGTGGACCGCCTCACTGGACCGGTCACAGGGCCGGCCCGTAGTCGTTATCATCCGTGGCTCATGGTCCCAGCCGTCGAGATCCCGACCCTCCCGGGAGCGCCGTTCCGACTGCCACCCCGGCTGGAGGGCCTCCGCCGCCTCGCCTACAACTTCTGGTGGACGTGGCATCCGGAGGCGAAGCTGTTGTTCACCCGGATCGACCCCGTGGCGTGGGCGCGCTACCGCAACCCGATCCAGCTCCTGTCCGGCTCGATCGACTGGGCGCACCTGATGGAGGACCCGTCCTTCGTCGCCGAGACGCGGCGGATCATCGACCGCTTCGACGCCTACATGGAGAACGGGACCGATCACTGGTTCCATCGGCGCCACGCGACGGCGCTCGACGGGCCGATCGCCTACTTCTGCGCGGAGTACGGCTTCCACGAGTCGCTCGGGATCTACTCCGGCGGCCTGGGTGTCCTGGCCGGCGACCACATGAAGTCCGCGTCCGACATGGCCCTGCCGCTCGTCGGGGTCGGTCTGATGTACCGCAAGGGCTACTTCCGACAGTCCATCGACTGGGACGGCCACCAGGAGCACGCCTACCCCGACTTCGACCTCGCTCGACTGCCGCTCCGCCGGGCCCAGGGCCCGGCCGGCGAGCCTCTCGTCGTCGAGGTCCCGCTCCCGGGGCGCTCGCTCTGGGTCGCCGTCTGGGTCGCCCAGGTAGGCCGGGTCCCGGTCCTCCTGCTCGACTCCGACATCCCGGAGAACGACCCAGCCGACCGGCCGATCACCCACGTCCTCTACATCCGCGGGAGGGGCACGCGGCTCCTCCAGGAGCTGATCCTCGGCATCGGCGGTGTCCGGGCCCTGCGGGAGCTGGAGATCCATCCGGCCGTCTGGCACCTCAACGAAGGTCACTCGGCCTTCCTCCTCGGCGAGCGCGCCCGCGAGCTCGTCGCCGGGGGCGTCCGACTCGACGAGGCCCTCGAGCGCGTCGCCGCCGTGAGCGTGTTCACCATCCACACCCCGGTCGCCGCGGGCAACGAGCGCTTCGACGCCTCGCTGGTCCGCAAGCTGGCCGGTCCGATCCTCGAGGGAGGGGGGTCGGAGGTCGGGATCCCGTCCGACCGGGTGCTCGAGCTGGGCCGCGGCGTCGACGGTGACCCTGCCATCTTCGACATGACCGCGTTCTCGCTTCGGCTGACCAACGGCGCCAACGCCGTCTCGCAGCTCCATGGCCGGACCGCCGACAGCACCTGGACCGGGATCTCGCCGCGCCCGATCATGGGCATCACCAACGGGATCCACACGCCCACGTGGCTGGGCACCCCGATGCGGGAGTTGTACGAGCGCTACGTCGATGTCGACCTGGAGGCCCTCGACAAGCACGGGGAGGCCGAGGCCGTCTGGGATCGCATCGACCGCATCCCCGCGGCCGAGCTGTGGGGCGCCCACCGGCGCCAGAAGACCGAACTCTCGATCTTCGCCCGGGGTCGCCTGCGCAGCCAGCTTGCCCGGCACGGCGAATCGCCGCGCATCCTGCGCGAGCTGGAGGACGCCCTCGACCCGGATGTCCTGACGATCGGCTTCGCCCGTCGGTTCGCGACCTACAAGCGCGCCGCCCTGCTCTTCAGCGACCTCGACCGGCTGGCTCGCCTCGTCCACGACGCCGACCGCCCGGTCCAGGTCATCTTCGCCGGCAAGGCCCACCCGGCCGACCGGCCCGGCCAGCAGGTCATCGCCGACATCTTCCGGTTCACCCGGTCGGACCTCCTGCGCAACGGGGTCTTCATCATCGAGGACTACGACATGCGGATCGCCCGGTTCCTGGTCCAGGGCGTCGACATCTGGCTGAACAACCCCCGCCGACCCCTCGAGGCATCGGGCACCTCGGGCATGAAGGCCGCCGTGAACGGAGCCGTCAACGTGAGCGTCCTCGACGGCTGGTGGGACGAGGCCTTCGAT
Organism: uncultured Chloroflexia bacterium; assembly: GCA_963707215.1. Lineage (GTDB taxonomy): Bacteria > Chloroflexota > Limnocylindria > Limnocylindrales > CSP1-4 > DATHYZ01. Next base: position 631,961 of record CAVPPB010000001.1, read on the forward strand.
GGCGAGAACGGCTGGGCGATCGGCGGTCGCGAGACCGATCCCGACGAGGGCGCCCAGGACTGGGCCGATGCGCTCGACCTCTACCGGATCCTGGAGGAGGAGGTCGTCCCCCGCTACTACGACCGAGGGTCCGACGGCCTGTCCACCGCCTGGATCGACACGATGCGCGCTTCCATCGGGTCGGCGATCTGGCGCTTCTCGACGACCCGGATGCTCCACGAGTACACGGAGCGTCTGTACCTCCCGGCCGCCGGCCTCACGGTGCCCGTGCTCGAGCCCGCCGGCTTCGTGACCGAGGCGGGCTAGGCCCGGCCGACGCCCGCCCGTGCAGGAGACCCCGCCCGTGGCCCGACGGATCTCGCTCGCCCTGGCCGTCCACAATCACCAACCGGTCGGCAACTTCGGATGGGTCTTCGCCGAGGTCTTCGAGCAGGCCTACGAGCCGATGGTGGCCATCCTGGAGCGCCATCCGTCGGTCAAGCTGTCGCTCCACTACACCGGGCCGCTTCTCGAGTGGCTGCGCAGCGAGCAGCCCGACTTCGTCGATCGCCTGGCGGCGCTGGTGGCCCGCGGCCAGGTGGAGCTCATGGGTGGCGGCCACTTCGAGCCGGTCCTCGCCTCCCTACCGGAGCGCGACCGGGTGGGACAGCTGCGCCGGATGGCCGACGAGCTGGAGTCGACCTTCGGCACCCGGCCGAGGGGTGCCTGGCTCGCGGAGCGGGTCTGGGAGCCCGACGTCCCGACTTCTCTGGCCGCCGCGGGCTACCGCTGGACGATCCTCGACGACGCTCACTTCCGGGCCGCTGCCATCCCCGAGGAGGCGCTGTGGGGGCCCTACACGACCGACGACCAGGGTCGGCTGCTGACCATCTTCGGCACCGAGCAGGGCCTCCGCTACCGGATCCCCTTCCGTGACGTGCCCGAGACGATCGACCATCTCCGGGCGCATGCCACCGAGGACGGCCGACGGGTCGGCATGATGGGCGACGATGGGGAGAAGTTCGGGGCCTGGCCCACGACCTGGGAGCACTGCTGGGGACGCGGGCAGTGGATGGAGCGGTTCTTCGGGGCCCTGGAGGCGAGCGCCGACTGGCTCTCGACGGTCACCCCGACCGAGTGGCTCGACCGCGAACCGCCGATCGGCCGCGTCTACGTCCCGACCGGCTCGTACGCCGAGATGGGCGAGTGGGCCCTGCCCGCTGTCGAGAGCGTGGCGTTCTCGAAGGTCCTCCACGCGGCCCAGGCGGAGGGCCGGCCCGACGTCCGCTGGCTCCGGGGCGCCTTCTGGCGCAACTTCCAGGTCAAGTACCGCGAGATCAACGACCTCCACAAGCAGATGCTGCGCACCTCTGCCAAGGTCGCGGCCATGCCCGAGGCTCCGTCGCGCGACCTCGCCCTGGACCACCTCTACCGAGGCCAATCCAACGACTGCTACTGGCACGGCCTGTTCGGGGGGGTCTACATCGCCCACATGCGGCTGGCCACCCACGAGCACCTGATCGCCGCCGAGGACGCGGCCGACGCGGTCTCCGGGTCGCTGGGCAGCGGCACGCTCGTCGACCTTGACCTCGACGGCCAGGACGAGGCGTACCTGGCTGCCGCCGGCCAGACCGTCACCGTCCAACTCGACGACGGGGCCGGCATCGGCGCCTGGGACATCCGGGCCGCGCGTCACGCCCTCGGCGCGGTGCTGGCCCGCCGTCGCGAGGCCTACCACGATCTCCTCGTCGCCCACGCCGCGCCAGCCGCCGGCGGTGCCGACCGGGACGGCGATCCCGGCAGCGAGGTCTCGTCGATCCACGAGATCGTCCGGCTCAAGGAGCCGGGCCTTGCGGACCGCCTTCACTACGATCGCTACGAGCGCCGGGCCGGCCTCGTCAGGGTCCTCGACCCGGCGACCGAGGCCGCCGCCTGGGCGAGCGCCGACGAAGCCGAGCTGACGTCGGGACCGGGCGGGCCCGTCCGCCTGGTGGCGCTGGACGAGGCCGGGCTCACGACGACCCGCGAGGTAGAGGCCGGACCGACGAGGCTGGCGATCGAGACCCGGCTGCGTCTCGGTGGCGGTCGCCTCGACCCCACGCTGACGATGGAGGCGACGGTCCGGAACGTCGGCGACGCGCCGCTCACGGCCCGGGTGGGCATCGAGTGGCCCACGATGCTCCTGGGCGGCGGCGGGAACCCGGCCGCCTGGTGGGACCTCGGTGGGGATCGGACCGGTCACGACGCGACGCGGGTCGCCAGCGACGTCGCCCGCCTGGCCCAGGGCAACGACTATGTCGGGCTGGTCGTCGAGACCGCCGTGGAGCCCGCTGCTGACGCGTGGATCGCACCGATCGAGACGATCTCGAATTCGGAGGCGGGCTTCGAACGCGTCTACCAGGGCAGCGCCCTGCTCCTGTCCCGGACGGTGACCCTGGCCCCGGGTGAGGCGGCGACGCTTCGGCTGCGGCATCGGGTGGCCGTGACCGTAGACCGCGCGGCCGCCGAGGGCCTGCCGATCCCCGTGTCGGCGTGAGCCGCGCCCGTCTCGCCGTCCACGCCCACTTCTACCAGCCGCAGCGCCTCGACCCGTTCAGTGGCTTGGTCCCGGCCGACCCTTCCGCCGCCCCGTTCCACGATTGGAACCGACGGATCAACGCCGAGTGCTATGAGCCGAACGCCGAGCGCGGCACGATCCGGCGGATCTCGTTCGACGTCGGTCCGACCCTGGCAGGGTGGCTCTCCGACCACGACCCGGCGACCTGGAAGGCCTATGTCGCCGCCGACCGTCCGGTCGACCGGGATCCGGCCATCCCCCTCGAGCGCGGCAACGCCATGGCCCAGGCCTACCACCACGCCATCCTGCCCCTCGCCTCCGCGGCCGACCGACGGACGGAGATCCGCTGGGGGCTGCGCGAGTTCGAGCTACGCTTCGGGCGTCGGGCCGAGGGCCTCTGGCTCCCGGAGACGGCCGTCGACGTGCCGACCCTCCGGGACCTCGTCGCCGAGGGCGTTCGCTTCGTCATCCTCGCGCCCTGGCAGGCGGACGTTCCCTCCCTCGACACCCGCCGGCCCTACCGGGCCGAGCTGGGTGGCGGACGCTCGATCGGCGTCGTCTTCTACGACTCGGTCCTGTCGGCCGCGGTGTCGTTCGAGCCGGCCGCCACGGCGGACGCCGAGCGGTTCGCCCACGAGCGGATCGCCAGCCGCCTGGCGGAGACGCGGTTCCCGGACGGGACCCCGGGGTTGGCGCTCATCGCCACCGACGGCGAGCTGTACGGCCATCACCAGCCGTTCCGGGACCTGTTCCTGGAGCGGCTCGTCGCGCCCGACGCGCCGGAGCGCGGGTTCGACGTGGTCGACCTGGCATCGGCCGTCGCAGAACCGCCGGGCCGCCACCACCCACCGGTCCGGATCGCCGAGCGCACGTCCTGGAGCTGCCACCACGGCGTGCTCCGCTGGTCGGCCGAGTGCCCATGCGCGGCCGACGGTCGGTGGAAGGCACCGCTCCGGGCGGCCTTCGAGCGGCTGGCAGCCGGGATCGACACGCTGACCGAGCTGCGGGCGGCAGCCCTACCGGGGCGACCCGACCCCTGGGCGGCCCGCGACGCCTATGTCGACGTCGTCGTGGGCGTCGAGCCCGCCAGCGCCTTCAGTGCCCGCTGGATCGGCAGCGAGGCACCGACGGCCGATCGGCGGACCTTCCTGGGACTGATGGAGGCCCAGCGATGGCGACTGGCGATGTTCGCCAGCGATGGTTCGTACTGGGGCGAGCCCGACCGGACCGAGACCAGCCAGGTCCTCCTGTCAGCGGCCCGGGCGGTCCGCCTCGCTGACCCGACCGGCGCGACCGGCCTGGAGGGACGGCTCGTGGAGGATCTGGCGTTGCTCCGCTCTCCCGCCTCGGGGCTGGACGGGGCGGTCCTCTATCGACGGGCACTCGCCGCGTCCGGCCAGGCCGGGCCGCAGGGTCCCGGAAAGCCGTCAGCCCGCGGCCTGCGCGCCACGGGCTGACGAGTCCAGAGGCCGGCGGAGGGGCTGCCGGCGCCCCGGGGGAGATTCGGGGTGGGTCGGTCCCAGCGGAGGCTGAGACCCACCTGCGGACGACGCCGATCCGCGGAGCCGACGCGCGGACGAACGGCGACTGTTTGGTATAGTCGGCTAGGCCAAGGCGAGACTACTTGGACTAGCAGGCTATGTCAAGTGGACGAACGACGCACCACGCCAACGCCGGATGACGCCCCGACCGGACCAGACGAGCGGGTCCCGGCCGGCGCTGCGGACGCCGTGCCGACCACCGGCCGGCTCGACGTCAAGCGCGACTCGGACGTCCCGATCTCGACCCAGATCCACTGGCAGTTGGCCTACCAGATCGACTCGGGGCGCCTCCTGCCCGGCGAGCGCCTGCCCCCGGTGCGCGAGCTCGGCGCAGCCCTCCGAGTGAACCCGAACACGATCCGGGCCGTCTACCGGCGGCTGGCCGATGCCGGCTATGTCAGCAGTCGCCACGGGGCCGGAACGCGGGTCGCCGACCGACCGCCGCAGCGCCGCGGCGCCGAGGCGCTCGACGGACTCGTGGCCGAGATGCTCCGGCGGGCCGCCGCTGCGGGCTTCACGCCGGACGAGGTGGCGGCTGCGGCCTACGCAGCGGCGTCCGAGCGGCGCCAGCCGGGGCCGCTGGTCCGGGTCCTCTTCACCGAGTGCACCACCGCCGACGCCATCTATCACTCCGACCAGGTCAGCGAGGCCTTCGCCGGCCTGGCCGAAGCCGACGGGGTCGTCCTCGATGATCTCCTCGATCGACTGCGGACCTACCACTACGACCTCGTGGCGACGACGGCGTTCCATGCCGACGAGGCCCAGGCCCTCGTCGGCGGCCAGGTCCCGGTCGTGGCGATGCTCGTCGGGCCGGGCTTCATGGATCTCGTCCACGAGGTGACCGCCCTGCCGACCGGCTCGCGGGTCGGCGTCGTCTGCGCCTCGTCGCGCGGCTCCGACAACATCGCCGAAACGCTCATCCTGGCGGGAGCGACCGGGGTCGACATCGTCGCCGCGACCCCCGAGGCGTCGACCGATCTCGAGATGGTCGACCGGACCGCCGACCTCGTCCTGATGTCGCGCGAGGCGATGGCCCTCGGGCTCGACGAACGCCTCCATCGCCCTGAGCGGATCCGCGAGTGGCAGTACGAGTTCGATCCGTCGGGCCTGGAGCTCCTCCGTCGCAGCATCGAGCACGTGCTGGCCAGCCGGCGGGAGCGAGCCAGCGGTGAGCCGGCCCTTGCCGCCGGCACCCGCTCGGAGATCGGCCCCGGGGGCTGATCGACCGGCCGCGACCGCGCCGGACCGCGAGTACCTCCCTGCCGCGGCTGCGCCATGTGCCCGTCCATGCGACCCTTGGAGCGATGCGTAGGATGCCCGATCAGCCACGCCCGGTGAGGGTCTGGGCCGGCCAGCCCTACCCGCTCGGGGCGATGTGGGACGGGCTCGGCACCAACTTCGCGGTCTTCTCGGAGGTGGCCGAACGGGTCGAGCTCTGCCTGTTCGACGAGTCCGGCGGGGAGACGCGGATCGACCTCCCCGAGGTCACCGGCTACGCCTGGCACGGCTACCTTCCGTCGGTCGGGCCAGGCCAGCGATACGGCTATCGGGTTCACGGGCCGTGGGACCCGGGGAGCGGCCGGCGCTGCAATCCCCAGATGCTCCTCCTCGATCCCTATGCCCGGGCGATCGAGGGTGACGTCCGCTGGGACCCGGCGGTCTTCGCCCAGCGGCTCGACGACCCGCGGGCGCTGGAGGCGACCGACAGCGGGCCGTTCGTGCCGCGCTCGATCGTCGTCGATCCCCACTTCGACTGGGGCGACGACCGCCGGCCGAACCGGCCGGAGAACGAGACGGTCATCTACGAGACCCACGTCAAGGGCCTGACGATGCGCCACCCGGAGGTCCCGCCGGAGCTCCGGGGCACGTACGCCGGGCTCGCCCATCCGGCCGTCATCAGGCATCTCGTCGAGCTCGGGGTCACCGCGGTCGAGCTCCTGCCGATCCACGAGTTCGTCCATGACGGCCACCTGCTCGACCGCGGGCTGCGCAACTACTGGGGCTACAACTCGATCGGCTTCTTCGCGCCCCACCACGAGTACTCGGCGAGCGGCGCCGGTGGCGGCCAGGTCGACGAGTTCAAGGCCATGGTCAGGACCCTCCACGCCGCCGGGATCGAGGTGATCCTCGACGTCGTCTACAACCACACCGGCGAGGGCAACCACCAGGGACCCACGCTCTGCTTCCGGGGCCTCGACAACGCCGCGTACTACCGCCTTATGCCCGACGACCCGCGCTACTACATGGACTACACGGGGACCGGCAACACCCTCAACGTCCGCAACCCGCACGTCCTGCAGCTGATCATGGACAGCCTGCGCTACTGGGTCGAGGAGATGCACGTCGACGGGTTCCGCTTCGACCTGGCCGCGGCCCTGGCGCGGGAGCTCCACGCGGTCGACCGCCTGTCGGCCTTCTTCGACCTCATCCAGCAGGACCCCACGGTCCGCCAGGTGAAGCTCATCGCCGAGCCCTGGGACGTCGGTGACGGCGGCTACCAGGTCGGCAACTTCCCGGTCCACTGGGCCGAGTGGAACGGCCGCTTCCGGGACACCGTCCGCGACTTCTGGCGGGGCGTCCCCGAGTCCCTCTCCGACCTGGGCTACCGCCTGACCGGCTCGTCCGACCTCTACCTCACGACGGGACGGCGGCCCTACGCCAGCATCAATCTCATCACCGCCCATGACGGCTTCACCCTGGCCGACCTGACGGCCTACGACCACAAGCACAACGAGGCCAACGGCGAGGGGAACCGCGACGGCGAGTCCCACAACCGGTCCTGGAACTGCGGCGTCGAGGGACCGACCGACGATCCGGCGGTCCTGGAGCTGCGGACGCGCCAGCGCCGCAACCTGCTGACGACGCTGTTCCTCTCGCAGGGCGTGCCGATGCTGCTCGGCGGGGACGAGATCGGCCGGACCCAGGGCGGCAACAACAACGGCTACTGTCAGGACAGCGAGATCTCCTGGTACGCCTGGGAGGACGCCGACGCCGAACTGCTCGACTTCACCCGGCGTCTGATCCGGTTCCAGCGCGAGCACCCGGTCTTCCGACGGCGACGCTGGTTCCAGGACCGCCCGATCCATGGCGAGGGCGCCGGCGACATCGAGTGGCTCTCGCCGGAAGGGGGCGCGATGTCCGACCACGACTGGGGCGGCGGCGCCTTCAGCTCCCTGGGCCTCTTCCTGTCGGGCGAGGCCCTCAAGGGACTGGATGGCGAGCCGGTCCGGGACGACTCCTTCCTGCTGCTCTTCAACGCCCACTGGGAGGACGCCCGGTTCCGGCTGCCCAGCGGGCGGCTGGGGGCCCGGTGGCAGGTCGTTCTCGACACGGCGGCCCGGCGCCCGTTCCCGGCTCGCGGCCGGGTGGTCGCCGCCGGCCGACGGCTGGCCCTGGCGAGCCGCTCCACGATGGTGCTCCGCCGTGTCGACTGAGGCGCCCGAGACGCACGAGCCGGCCGGCGCGTCGGTGGCGCAGGCCGACGCGGCACCACCGCGGCGGCGCCGCGATCGGGTCATCCCGACCGCCACCTACCGCCTCCAGCTCCGACCCGGCTTCGGCTTCGCCGAGGCCGCGGCCGTCGCGCCGTACCTGGCCCGCCTCGGCGTCAGCCACGTCTACTCGTCGCCATACCTCCAGCCGACCCCCGGCAGCATGCACGGCTATGACGTCGTCGACCCCCGCCGGGTCAACCGCGAGCTGGGTGGGAGCCGCGGCCACGGGCGCTTCTGCCGGGTGCTCGGCGACCTGGGTCTCGGCCAGGTCCTCGATATCGTGCCGAACCACATGGCCATCACCGGGCCCGAGAACCCGTGGTGGTGGGACGTCCTGGAGAACGGGCCGGCCAGCCGCTACGCGCGGACGTTCGACGTGGACTGGGACCCGCCGGAGGCCTACCTTCGGAACCTCGTCCTCCTGCCGATCCTGGGCGACCACTACGGGCGGGTCCTGGAGGCCGGCGAGCTGCGCCTGGAGCGTCGCGGCCCGGACTTCCGGATCCGCTACCACGAGCATGCCCTGCCCGTCGCCCCGCGCTCGCTCGACACGATCCTGGCAGCTGCCGCCGTCCGGGCGCGGTCCGACGAGCTCGCGTTCCTGGCCGACGGCTACGAGCAGTTGCCGCCATCGGTCGCCACGGAGCCGGCCAGCGTGATCCGACGTCATCGCGACAAGGGGGTCCTCCGCAAGCTCCTGGCCCGTCTCCTGGAGGAGCGCCCGCGGGTGGGCGAGGCGATCGACTTCGTCGTCGCCGAGGTGAACGCCGATCCCGACGTCCTGGACGCACTCCTGGCCCGTCAGAACTACCGGCTCGCCCACTGGCGCGCCGCCGGCCGCGACCTCGGCTACCGCCGATTCTTCGACGTCACCAGCCTGATCGGCCTGCGGACGGAGGACGAGCTGGTCTTCAGGGACACCCACGGACTGGTCCTTCGTTGGCTGGCGGCCGGTGTCATCGACGGCCTGAGGGTCGACCATCCCGACGGCCTGAGAGACCCGTCGACGTACGTGCGTCGGCTGCGCTCCGCCACCCGGCGTGGCTGGATCGTCGTCGAGAAGATCCTCGAGGACGACGAGCCGCTGCGCGACAGCTGGCCCGTCGACGGGACCACCGGATACGACTTCCTGAAGATCGTCACGGGGGTCCTCGTGGACCCGGCCGGCGAGGGGCCCCTGACGGCCGGCCTCGCGGAGCTGACCGGTGAGGCTCGCCCGTTCGCGGCGATCTCCCGGGAGGCCCGCGGAGCCGCCGTCCGTGACACGCTGGGATCGGACCTCAACCGCCTGACCGCCCGCTTCCTCGAGATCTGCGAAGGCCATCGCCGGCACCGCGACCACACGCGTCACGCGATCCACGAGGCCCTCGCCGAGGTCGCCGCCTCGATGCCCGTCTACCGGACCTACATCCGGGCCGATGCCGGCTGGATCACCCCCTCCGACGAGGCGATCGTGGACCTCGCGATCGCGACCGCGGCCGAGGCCCGCCCGGACCTCGATCCTGGTCTGCTGGCGTTCCTGGGCGACGTCCTCCGTCTCCGCGTCCGGGGGTCGGCCGAGGCAGACTTCGTGATGCGCTTCCAGCAGCTCACCGGCGCGGTCATGGCCAAGGGCGTCGAGGACACGGCGTTCTACCGCTACCACCGCCTCGTCGCCCTCAACGAGGTGGGCGGTGACCCGGCCCGGTTCTCGACGTCCGTCGAGGCGTTCCACGCGGCGAACCTGGAGCGGCTCGCTCGCTGGCCCGACTCGATGCTCACGACCTCCACCCATGACACCAAGCGGAGCGAGGACGTCCGGGCCCGGCAGGCCGCCATCTCGGAGCTGCCCGAGCGCTGGCTGACGGCCGCCGCCGACTGGCTGGATCGGATCGACCCGCTGTGGGGGGACGTCGAGCCGGATCGGGCGATCGGCTACCTGGCCCTCCAGACCCTCGTCGGCGCCTGGCCGATCGACGCCGACCGCCTCAGCGCCTACCTGCTCAAGGCCGCCCGCGAGGCCAAGGTTCGCACGGCCTGGACGGCCACCGACGCGGCCTACGAGGCAGCCCTCGACCGACTGGCCCGGGCGCTCGCCGAAGGCCCACGGTTGCTTGACGGGTTCGAGGCGCTGCTCCGACCGATCGTCGCGGCCGGTCGGATCGACTCACTCGCCCAGGCGCTCCTCAAGCTCACCGCGCCGGGCGTCCCCGACGTCTACCAGGGCACCGAGCTGTGGGACCTGTCCCTGGTGGACCCGGACAACCGCCGGCCGGTCGACTTCGCCCGGAGAGCGGAGCTGCTCGGCGAGCTGGAGGCCGGCATGGCGGTGCCGGACATCCTCGCCCGGGCGGACGAAGGGCTGCCGAAGCTGTGGCTGGTCCATCGGGCCCTCCGCCTCCGCCGCGCCAGGCCGTCGTCCTTCGACGGGCGCGGTGCCTACCGACCACTCGTGGCGCGGGGCACCCGGTCCGACCACGTCGTCGCCTACGCTCGCGGTGAGGACGTCGTGGCGATCGTGCCGCGCCTGCCGCTGGGGCTGACCGGCGGACGTCCGCGGTCGGACCTGCGCATCCCGGCGGCCCGCTGGCGCGACACGACGCTCGGGCTTCCCGAGGGGCGCTGGCGGGACCAGCTGACCGGCCGCGAGCATGTCGGCGGCGAGCGCGGGCTCGGTGAGCTGCTGGAGGCCTTTCCTGTCGCCCTCCTGCTCCGCGACGGGGAGGCCCCGTGAGCTCCCGCCCCCCGGCGCGCGCCGGGGTCCCCGGGGTCTGGGCGCCGGTCGCGGCCACGGTCGACCTCGTCCTCGGCGATGAGCGTCGTTCCATGATCCGAGCCGACGACGGCTGGTGGGCCGGCACCGGCGACCCGCTCCCGACCGGGACCGACTACGCGTTCAGCGTCGATGGCGGGCCGCCCCGCCCCGACCCGCGGGCGCCCCACCTGCCGGCCGGCGTCCACGGCCCGGCCAGGACCTTGGACCACGAGGCGTTCCGCTGGACCGACGCCGGCTGGACGCCGCCGCGCCTCGCCGACGGGGTCGTCTACGAGCTGCACGTCGGGACCTTCAGCCCGGAAGGCACCTTCGACGGCGCCATCGGGCGGCTGGACCACGTCGTCGACCTCGGCATCAGCCATGTCGAGCTGCTGCCGGTCCACAGCTTCCCCGGGCGGCGTGGCTGGGGCTACGACGTGGCCGGCACCTTCGCGCCCCACGAACCGTACGGCGGCCCGGACGGGCTCAAGCGGCTGGTCGACGCCTGCCACCGGCGAGGGCTCGCCGTCCTGCTCGACGTGGTCTGGAATCATCTCGGACCGGAGGGCAACTACCTGGGCACCTTCGGCCCCTACGTGACCGACCGCTTCCGGACCCCGTGGGGCGGAGCGATCAACCTCGGCGAGGCGGGGGCCGACGAGGTCCGCCGTTTCATCGTCGACAACGCCCGGATGTGGCTCCGCGACTACCACCTCGACGGGCTCCGCATCGACGCCGTCCACGCCTTCATCGACCTGACCGCCGTCCACCTCCTCGAGGAGCTGGCGGGCGAGGTCCGCCGCCTCGAAGTCGAGCTCGGCCGCCCGATGGTCCTCGTCGCCGAGAGCGACCTCAACGACCCGCGTCTGCTGCGCGACCCGGGGCACGGCGGCTACGGCATGGACGCCCAGTGGAGCGACGACTTCCATCACGCCATCCACGTGACCCTGACCGACGACCGGGCCGGCTACTACGAGGACTTCCACGGGCTTGCCGACCTGGCTACCGCCCTTGAGCGGGTCTTCGTCTACGAGGGCGGTCACTCGGCCCATCGCGGCCGGCGCCACGGCCGCCCGGCCGACGGTCTGTCCACCGACCGCTTCCTGGGTTACGCCCAGAACCACGACCAGGTCGGCAACCGGGCGCTCGGCGAGCGTCTCGTCCATCTCGCGGGTGACCGGGCCGCCCGGGTCGCCGCCGTTCTCGTGCTGGCCGGGCCGTTCGTTCCCCTGCTCTTCGCCGGCGAGGAGTGGGGAGCATCGACGCCGTTCCGCTTCTTCACCGACTACGGCGACCCAGCGCTCTGGGACGCCGTACGCGAGGGGCGCCGCCGCGAGTTCGCGGCCTTCGGATGGGATCCCGACGCCATCCCCGACCCGCAGGACCCGGCGACGTTCGAGGCATCCCGCCTGGACTGGGGCGAGCGCGAGCGCCAGCCGCACGCCGAGCTCCTAGCCTGGCACCGGGACCTCATCCGGCTGCGGCGGGAGCACCCTGACCTGCGCGGTCCGTCCCGTCCGGTCGTCCACGTCGATCCGGCCGACGGCACGCTCGTCGTCGAGCGGCCGGGGATCACCGTGGCGGCCAACGTCGGCGACGAGCGGCACACCCTGGGCCTGCCGCCGGGCCACCACCGGATCCTGGCCGCCTCCGATCCCGACGGCGTCCGTGTCGACGACGCCACCGTCCGCCTGCCGCCGATGAGCGCGGCCATCCTGGCGGTCGGGCCCGAGGGCGGGTCGGGAGACGGGATTTGACACGAGCGAGGCGCCTCCGTAGGGTCCAGAGCGACCCTACGACCCTGCATGGAGGTGCCATGTGGCCTTGAGCGACCCTGCCGACCGAGCGACCCGGGACCTCCCCGAGGAAGGCCGTCGGCGCGCGGTCGTCGAGGGCCTGGCACCACTCGTGGACGGGGGCCGTTTCCCGGCCAAGCGCGTCCTCGACGACCGGGTCCGGGTGGAGGCCGACGTCTTCGCCGACGGCCACGACGTGGTCGTGGCGCGGGTCCGCCATCGGGAGCCGGGGACCACGAGCTGGCAGGAGTCACCGATGGCGCACCTCGGCAACGACCGCTGGCGGGGCGAGATCGCGGTCGACGTCCTGGGCGAGCACGAGTTCACCGTGGTGGGCTGGGTGGACGCCTTCGCGACCTGGCAGCGGGATCTCGAGAAGCGGGTCAAGGCGGCCCAGGACGTCGCCGTCGACCTGCTCGTCGGCGCCGATCTGGTGGACGCTGCAGCCACCAGGGCGGCCGAGCCCGATCGACGGGCCAGGCTCATGGAGCTCGCCGCCAAGCTCCGCGGGCGAACGGCGGCAGCGACCGCGGTCGCCCTCGGCCGTGAGCTGACCGATCGCATGGCGGACGTCCCCGACCGCCGCCTCGAGACCGTCCTGGAGCCGGCGGCGAGGATCGCCGTGGACCCGGTCCATGCCCGCTTCTCCGCCTGGTACGAGTTGTTTCCCCGCTCCACCGCCGACGAGCCGGGCCGCCACGGGACGCTCCGGGATGTCATCGCAAGGCTGCCGTACGTAGCCGGGATGGGCTTCGACGTCCTCTACCTGCCGCCCATCCACCCGATCGGCGGGACCTTCCGCAAGGGTCCCAACAACGTCGTCGCGGCAGGGCCGGACGACCCGGGCGTGCCGTGGGCGATCGGCGGGCCGGAGGGCGGTCACACGGCGGTCCACCCGGAGCTCGGCACGCTCGAGGACGTCCGGGCCCTCGTCGCGGCCGCCGACGAGCACGGCATCCGCATCGCCCTCGATCTCGCCTTCCAGGTCTCCCCGGACCACCCCTACGTGACGGACCATCGGGACTGGTTCCGGGCCCGGCCCGACGGGACGATCCAGTACGCCGAGAACCCGCCCAAGAAGTACCAGGACATCTACCCCTTCGACTTCGAGTCGGAGGATTGGGCCGGGATGTGGGTCGAGCTGCTCGGCGTCGTCCGACATTGGATCGACCAGGGCGTCCGGATCTTCCGGGTCGACAACCCGCACACGAAGGCCTTCCCGTTCTGGGAGTGGCTCATCGACGAGGTCAAGCGCGAGGACCCCGAGGTCCTCTTCCTGGCCGAGGCGTTCACCCGCCCCAAGGTCATGTACCGGCTGGCCAAGCTCGGCTTCAGCCAGTCCTACACGTACTTCACCTGGCGGACGACCAAGCACGAGCTGACCGAGTACTTCGAGGAGCTCACCAGCCCCCCGGTGAGCGAGTTCTTCCGGCCCAGCGTCTGGCCGAACACTCCCGACATCCTGCACGAGGTCCTGCAGCACGGCGGCCCACCGGCCTTCGGCCTGCGCCTGGTCCTGGCTGCGACCCTGGCGGCCTCGTACGGGATCTACGGCCCTGCCTTCGAGCTGCTCGAGGCCACGCCGCGGGAGCCGGGATCGGAGGAGTACCTCGACTCCGAGAAGTACCAGCTGCGCCACTGGGACCTCGACCGGGCCGACAGCGTCGCCCCGCTCATCACCCGGGTCAACGCGGCGCGTCGCGAGCATCCGGCCCTCCAGCGGGACGACGGCCTGACCTTCCACCCGGTCGACAACGAGCGGCTGCTCGCCTACTCGAAGCGGACCCCCGACGGCGGCGACTGCGTGCTGACGGTCGTCAACCTCGATCCGCGCCACGTCCAGACCGGCTGGGTCGAGCTGCCTCTGGAGGCGCTCGGCATCGACCCCGAGCGATCGTTCGAGGTCCACGATCTGCTCGACGGATCGATCTACCTCTGGGACGGCCCACGCAACTACGTGGAGATCGACCCGGCGACGCTTCCGGCCCACGTCTTCCATGTCCGACCGCGCCTGCGCGGCGAGGCCGAGTTCGAGTACTACCTGTGACGGCGGCGCGGGCCCCACGGGCCGGCGGCCGCAGTCGCGAGCGACGCCGCCCGTCCGAGGCCGTCGAGCGGACCGGGCGGATCCGGCCCAACGGCTTCGAGCCCGATCCCGACTGGTACCAGGACGCGGTCATCTACGAGGTCCACGTCCGGGCGTTCTACGACTCCGACGGCGACGGCATCGGCGACTTCCGCGGGCTGACCGAGCGACTCGACTACCTCCAGGACCTCGGGGTGACGGTCATCTGGGTGCTGCCGTTCTATCCCTCGCCGGGCAAGGACGACGGCTACGACATCGCCGACTACACCGGGGTCAAGCCGGACTACGGATCGCTGCGCGACGTCAAGATCTTCATCCGGGAGGCCCATCGGCGCGGGCTCCGGGTGATCACCGAGCTCGTCTGCAACCACACCTCCGACGAGCATCCCTGGTTCCAGCGGGCCCGCCGGGCGGCCCCCGGCAACAGCGCGCGCGACTTCTACGTCTGGAGCGAAAGCCCGGACCGGTACCCCGACGCCCGCATCATCTTCAAGGACTTCGAGAGCTCCAACTGGACCTGGGACCCGGTCGCCGGCGCCTACTTCTGGCATCGCTTCTACAGCCACCAGCCCGACCTGAACTTCGACAACCCGAAGGTGGGCGAGGCGATCGTGCGGGCGATGGAGTTCTGGCTCGACCTCGGTGTCGACGGCCTGCGCCTCGACGCCGTGCCCTACCTCTTCGAGCGGGACGGAACCAACGGCGAGAACCTGCCGGAGACCCACGCCTTCCTCAAGGGGCTCCGAGCCCACATCGACGATCGCTATGCGGACCGGATGCTCCTGGCCGAGGCCAACCAGTGGCCGGAGGACGCGGTCGCCTACTTCGGCGACGGCGACGAATGCCACATGGCGTTCCACTTCCCGGTGATGCCGCGGATGTTCATGGCCCTCCGGATGGAGGATCGCTTCCCGATCGTCGATATCATGGAGCAGACCCCGGCGATCCCCGATTCGGCCCAGTGGGCGCTCTTCCTCCGCAACCACGACGAGCTGACCCTCGAGATGGTGACCGACGAGGAGCGGGACTACATGTACCGCGTCTACGCGGGCGACCCGCAGGCCCGGATCAACCTGGGCATCCGGCGCCGGCTGGCTCCGCTCCTCGGCAACAACCGTCGCCGCATCGAGCTGCTCAACGGCCTCCTCTTCTCCCTGCCGGGGACGCCGGTCATCTACTACGGCGACGAGATCGGGATGGGCGACAACGTCTACCTCGGCGACCGCGATGGGGTCCGCACCCCGATGCAGTGGAGCGGTGATCGCAACGCTGGCTTCTCGGTCGGCAACCGGCAGCGGCTCTACCTGCCGATCGTCACCGACCCCGAGTACCACTACGAGGCGGTGAACGTCGCCGCCCAGCAGGCCAATCCCCACTCCCTCCTCTGGTGGATGAAGCGGATCATCGCCCTGCGCAAGCGCCACCCGGCCTTCGGACGCGGCTCGATCGAGTTCCTCCACCCGGACAACCGCAAGATCCTGGCCTTCGTCCGGGCGACGGAAGAGGAGACCTTGCTGGTCGTCGCCAACCTGTCGCGCTACTCCCAGTGGACGCACCTCGACATGGCCCGCTGGGAAGGCCTCCTGCCCGTCGAGCTGTTCGGAGGCGTGGAGTTCCCCAGGATCGGCCGCGAGCCGTGGATGGTCAGCCTGGGCCCTCACTCGTTCCTCTGGTTCCGCCTGGGCTCGGACGTCGTCTCCTCGGCGATCACGGTGGCCCACGCGACCGAGCTGCCGTCGCTGCCGCGAACGCCCGATCTCGCCGGGCTGCTGGGCCGCGATCGGCGCGATCGCCTGACGACCGTCCTGCTCGACTGGATGGGGCGGCGGCGCTGGTATCGGGGCAAGGCGCGGCAGGTCAAATCGGCCTCGATCCTCGAGGGGATCCCGGTCGCGGTCGGGCGACGCGACGGCCTGGCGGTCCTCCTCTCGGTCGGCTACTCGGAGGGTGAGGAGGAGATCTACAGCCTGCCGCTCATCGCCCTGTCCGCGGAGGAGGCCGGCCTCCTCCTGGCTGACGTTCCGCAGGCCGAGATCGCCCATCTCACGGCCGAGGGCGAGCCGGCCCAGCTGCTCGTCGATGGGGCCATGGTCCCCGAGTTCGCCGAGGCGCTCCTCGGGATCATCGGCGGACGGCGTCGGATCCGGGGCGGCACCGGCGAGCTGGCCGGCCAGCCGAGCCGCGCCTACCGGGCGCTCCGCGGTCCGGCCGATCATCGACTGACCGCCGTCCCGCTGGGCGCCGAGCAGAGCAACAGCTCGACCGCCTTTGACGAGCGCCTGATCCTCAAGCTGTTCCGGGCTGTCGAGCCGGGTCTCAACCCGGAGCTCGAGATCGGCCGCTTCCTGGACGACCACGGCTTCCGCCACGTCCCCAGGGTGGCCGGGGCCATCGAGTACCGGCGGGGCAAGGGCCATTCCGCGACCGTGGCGATCGCCCAGGAGTACGCGCAGAACGCCAACGACCTGTGGGCGATGACCAAGGACGAGGCGGCGGCCTTCCTCGAGGTCGTGGGTGCCGAGGCCGAGGAGCCGCCCGAGGCGTCGTTCGGCACCGCGGCCCTCGTCCGGGCGTCGGCAGACGAGCTGCCGGCGGTCGCCTATCGACTCTGCGGATCGCACCTCGAGACGGCCCGCCTCCTCGGCGACCGGACAGGCGAGCTGCATCGGGTCCTGGCCAGCGACGCCGGCGAGCCCGCGTTCGCTCCGGAGCCGATGACCTCGTTCCACCTGCGATCGCTCTTCCAGGCGATCCGCGGCCAGGCCGCCGAGTCCTTCCGGCTCCTCCGTCGCCAGCGCGATCGGCTCGACCCCACGCTCCAGGAGCGGGTCGACGAGGTCCTGGCCGCGGCTCCGAAGGTCGAGGCCCACCTGCGGCCGCTGCTCGAACGCCGGATCGGCGGGATGCGGATCCGGATCCACGGCGACTACCACCTGGGCCAGGTCCTGCACACGGGCAAGGACGTCGTCATCATCGACTTCGAGGGTGAGCCGGCCCGGTCGATCGGCGAGCGACGCCTGAAGCGGCCGGCGCTGACCGACGTCGCCGGGATGCTGCGATCGTATGACTACGCCGCGTTCGGGGCCCTCGCCGACGAGCGGGCATCCGGGGCCGTGGACGGCGATGCGGCGACGCTCGATCGGTGGACCCGAGCCTGGTACGACTGGTCGGCCCGGGCCTTCCTCGACGGCTACCGGCGCGCGACTGCCGGGGCGACCTTCCTCCCGGAGGACGACGATGGGTTCGTGGCCCTGCTCGACGCCCTCCTGCTGTCCAAGGCGGCCTACGAGCTGCGCTACGAGCTGAACAGCCGTCCCGACTGGATCGGGATCCCCCTTGCCGGGATCGAGGAGCTGCTGGCCGGATGAACGATCGCCAGGGCATCCGGGCCGCCCGAGCGTCCACGGCCCGGCTCGCGCTCTCCCCGAGCACGTTCGCCCCGGATGGCGCCCTGCCCCTCGCGAACGTGGCCACGGCCCGGCGGGTCGCCGCCCGGTTCGGCGCCGTGGCTGGTTCGACCGTCCCTTCCGACGTGCTCGGCGGCGAGCTGAACGCGTTCGGGATCGTCGACCTGGTCCTGCACCATGTGATCGGCCGATACGTCGAAGAGGTCGCCCCCGATGCCCTCGATGTGGCCGTCGATATCGGCGCGACTCGCCTGGGGGTCAGGCCGGTCGCCGACACCCTCGACGGCTACCGGGATGACTTCCCGCTCGACCGTGCGGTCGAGCCGCCGGACGCGGTCGCGGACCTCCTCCTGACCTGGGTCGCCAACGCCAATCCGGCGACGGCCCCGTTCCGCGAGCTGGTCGACGACCGGCCCCTGGCGTCGACGACGAGCTATCGCGAGCTGCTCGTCGTCCTGGACCAGCACTTCCGGGATCTGCCGCCATTCGGTCCGGACGAGCAGTCGCTGCTCGACATGCTCCGGGCCCCGGCGCTCGCCTCGCCCGACTCGCTGGCCGGCCAGCTCGCCTTCATCCGCGACCGCTGGGGCTCCCTGCTCGGCGATCTGATGGACCGACTCCTCGTGGCGATCGCCGTCCTGGAGGAGGACGAGCGGGGGCGCTGGATGCGCTTCCACGGCTGGACCGGGGGCGCCGGTGCCCACGCCGGCGCGATCGGGATCGGCCCGGCCCCGGGGAGCGGGGAGGACGAGCCGGAGCGCTTCTCGGCCGACCGCGACTGGATGCCGCGGGTCGTCATGCTCGCCAAGAGCACCTACGTCTGGCTCGACCAGCTGTCCCGGCACCACGGACGCGAGATCCGCACCCTCGACGCCATCCCCGACGAGGAGCTCGACAGGCTCGCTCGCTGGGGGGTGACCGGCCTCTGGCTGATCGGCCTGTGGCAGCGGAGCCGAGCCTCGGAGCGGATCAAGCGCTGGCGCGGCAATCCCGAGGCGGTGGCCTCGGCCTACTCGCTCGACGAGTACCGGATCGCCGATGACCTCGGTGGTGAGGCGGCGTGGGCGAACCTGCGTGACCGGGCGTGGGCTCGCGGGATCCGGCTGGCTTCGGACATGGTCCCCAATCACATGGGCATCGACTCGCGCTGGGTCATCGAGCATCCCGACTGGTTCCTGAGCCTCCGGGAGCCCCCCTACCCGGCCTACACGTTCGACGGCGCCGACCTCGCCGACGATCCGCGGGTCGCCGTCCGGATCGAGGATCACTACTGGGACGATTCGGACGCCGCGGTCGTCTTCAAGCGTGTCGACGAGGGAAGCGGCGACGTCCGCTACATCTACCACGGCAACGACGGCACCTCGATGCCGTGGAACGACACGGCCCAGCTCGACTACTCGCGGGCCGAGGTCCGCGAGGCCGTCATCCAGACGATCCTCGACGTCGCCCGAAGGTTCCCGATCATCCGCTTCGACGCGGCGATGACCCTCGCCCGAAAGCACATCCAGCGGCTCTGGTTCCCGCTACCCGGGGCCGGTGGCGCGATCCCGTCGCGGGCCGAGCACGCCATGACCCAGGCCGCCTTCGACGCCGCGATCCCCGTCGAGTTCTGGCGCGAGGTGGTCGACCGGGTCGCCGCCGAGGTCCCCGACACGCTGCTCCTCGCCGAGGCCTTCTGGCTCATGGAGGGCTACTTCGTCCGGACGCTCGGGATGCACCGGGTCTACAACAGCGCCTTCATGAACATGCTCCGCGACGAGGACAACACCGGTTACCGGCGGGTCATCAAGAACACCCTCGAGTTCGACCCCGAGATCCTGAAGCGCTACGTCAACTTCATGAACAACCCCGACGAGAAGACCGCGGTCGAGCAGTTCGGCAAGGGCGACAAGTACTTCGGGGTGGCTACGCTGATGGCGACGCTGCCCGGCCTGCCGATGTTCGGCCACGGCCAGGTCGAGGGCTTCGCCGAGAAGTACGGCATGGAGTACCGCCGCGCCTACCTCGACGAGGAGCGCGACCACTGGCTCGTCGAGCGCCACGAGCGCGAGCTGTTCCCGCTCTTCCATCGGCGCGGCCAGTTCGCCGAGGTCCGCGACTTCCTGCTCTACGACGTCGTCGACGACGGGGGCGGCGTGCTGGAGGACGTCTACGCCTTCTCGAACGGCCGCGGGACCGAGCGGTCCCTGGTCGTCTTCCACAACCGCTACGCCTCGGTGGCCGGCCGGATCCGCAATTCCGTCACCTACGCGAGCTCGGTCGAAGGCGGCAAGCGGCCCACCCGCCGGACCCTGGCCGAGGGCTGGGGGCTCGCCGACGACCCGGCCGGCCTGGTCCGCTTCCGCGATCTGGTCAGCGGCCTCGAGTACCTGCACCGAGTGGGTGAGATCCGGGAGCGCGGCCTCGCGTTCCGCCTCGAGGCCTACGGGCGACGGGTCTTCCTCGACGTGGTCGAGGTCCACGACGGGGCCGCCGGTCTGTGGGGACGCCTGGCCGACCGCCTCGGCGGCCAGGGCGTGCCGTCGCTCGACGGGGCGATGCGGACGCTGGAGCTGGAGCCGGTCCATGCCGCGCTCCGCCGCGTCCTCGAGGGCGAGACGGCCCGGACGGTCGCGGCGGCCCTTGAGCCGGTCACCACGGGAGCCAGCGCGGCGGCTGGTCCTGGCCCGATGGCGCCCGAGGGATCCCCGATGGCCGGGCTGGATCGATCTGCCCTGGCGCCGGTCGGCGGACCCGACGGAGGCCGAACGGACGCCGGCCCGACCGAGACCGTGCCCGCGGCACCGAGCGCCGGCGTTCCGCCGCGGCCCGGGCCGGGCGCCGTCGAGGCGGCCCTGGCGGACCTTGCCGCGCGGCAGGCCGGCTTCCTCCGGGCCGTCGCCGACGCGACGGGCACCTCCGGCGACCCCGCACCGATCGTCGTAGCCTCCACGGAGAGGCTGGTCCGGGCCGTCCGCGCGGCCGAACGGGCCGGGGAGACGCCATCGCCCAACGCCGATCCGCTCACGGAGCGGCTCGGCGATCCGGGCGATCGGGCGGCCCTGCTGGGCTGGTCCATGATCGGCGAGCTGGGCCGCCTGGCCCCGGCCGCCGACCCGGAGGCCACGACCCGGGCCTGGACGGCCGAACTCCAGCTGGTGCCGCCGCTCGCCGAGGGCCTGCGCGCGATGGTGGCCGATGAGGGGGTCGCCTGGCGGGCCGCCGAGCAGACCGTCGCCCTCGCGGCCCTGCCGGACCCCGCGGCCCCATCAGGGCCCCGCGGCGCCACAGGACTGCTGGAGCGATGGCTGGCCGCACCGGCGGTCCGACGGCTGCTCGGGGTCAACACCTGGGAGGGCGTGGAGTGGCTGTCGGCCGACGGCCTCCTGGCGGTCGCCGGCTGGACGCGAGCCCTTGCCGCCCTCCGAGCCATCGGACCGTCCCGGACCGCGACGCTGGACGCCGACCTCGAGGCGATCGGCGGGGCGGCCGCGACCGCCGGCTATCGGCTCGCCGAGACCCGCGCCGTGCTGGCAGCCGGGGAGCCGACGCCATAGCGCGTCGCGGGGGCTCCCGGGAACGACGAGCCCGCGTCGGGTCGGACGTCGACCGACCCTTGCCGTGGTCGCCTCGGTGGCGGTGACTCGAGGGCCACGAGCCGGCGGGCGTCCTCGACGGCCGCATCGTCGTCGACGGGGAGCCACAGCCAGCGACCGTCGGGGTAGGCCTTCGCACCGGCGAGGGCCTCGGCGATCGGCGGACCGAGCTCGCCCGCCGCGACCGCGGTCTCCACGCCAGCCGCGACCCACGGCCCGACGAGGAGCACCCGGAAGGAACCGTCGTGCGGCAGGAGCGGCAGGCGCGAGCGGCCGGACCGCCCGGATCCCCCGGCGTCAGTCGCCGAGGACGGCTCGGCGGAGGATCGGGATCGGCGGGGTTCCGTGGGCCAGGAGCGTCTCGAGGTGCTCGCGATAGACGAAGCCCGGCGTCGCGCCGAGACCGCCGGGCAGGTCGCGCTCCACGACGACGGCGGCGCCGCGAGGATCGCCGCTGGCTTCGGCCAGCCGGCGACGCCGCTCGGCCTCGAGCTCCCAGAGCAGGAACGATCCGACGAAGTAGGTGACCAGCTGGGTCGAATCGAGCCTCGCCCTCTTGTACTTGTTGCGCGCTTCGGCCTCTTCCTGGAAGCCGCCACGGGTCATCAGGTCGACCGCCTCGTCCTCGCCCAGGCCGTCGACGTGGATCCGGATGTCGAGGATCGTGTTGATGGCCGCCCGGAGGTAGTACTTCCAATGGACGAGCAGCAGCGCCGGATCGTCGGCCGCATACCCGAGGTCGATCATCACCTGGGTGACGTAGACCGCCCAGCCCTCGGCGAAGACGCCGCTGGAGAACGCCGCCCGGGCCAGCGACGAGTGGCGGTTCGAGTAGGCCAGCTGGAGGTAGTGGCCGGGGACCGCCTCGTGGATCGTGAGGATCCGGAGCATCCGGTCGTTGTCTTCCCGGAGCCATGACTCGGCGCGCTCGGGGCTCCAGTCTTCAGGGATCGGGGTGATCGCGAAGAAGCTCTTCTGGCCACGGTCGAGCGGACCGGGCGGGATGAGCATGGCGCCCCCGAACGCACGGAGGAAGACGGGCGTCCAGCGGATGTCGAGCGGCTCGTCCGGCAGGCCCACGAGATCACGCTGGCGACAGAACGACTCGATCTGGGCCAGCTCGGCACGGCAGAAGTCGAGGAGACCGTCCGGGGCCTGATGCTGGAAGGCGATGGCGTCTAGGACGTCGCGGACCGTCCGCTGGTCGGCGGCAGCCTGGGACCCCTCCGTCGCGGCGTCGGGGAGCGGCAGATCCGGGTGCCAGGCCGGCCAGAGGTCACTGGCGAGGCGGATCATCTCCGCGCGGATCGCCTCGAACTCGCGCTCGGCGCGCTCGAGGAGCCGGGCAGGCGTCAGGTCGGGATCCCGCAGCGTGTGCCGGAGCTTGCGGCCGAACAGCTCCGGTCCGAGCCGCCCCTCGCCGCTCGACGACGGGACGACGACGGTCCGGAGATGTCGCTCCAGGCGCTCCAGGCTGCTCGCCGCCCGCTCGGCCGCTGCCTCGAGCCGTGGGCCAAGAGCAGCGACATCCGGATCCCCCGGGTGGGCGGCGGCGATGGCGCGACCCTCGTCGAGGAGGTCGGCCACGCCGGGGAGCTGGTCGATGGCCGTCTCGGCGTGGAGCCGCGAGACGGGTCGGCCCGGCAGGCCGACGAGCTGCTCGACGGCTGCCTCGACGAGCGCCGGCATGCCATCCAGCCGGTCCGTGAACGACGCGAGCCGGACATGCACGGGCGCGAACTCGCGGCTGACGAGGGGGAAGAGCCCGTTGCCGAGGAGGTAGACCCAGGAGAGCGGGTCCCAGCGGTCCTGGCGGAGCTCGCCCTCGCTGAAGACGGCTGCCTCGAACTCGCCGACGAGCAGGTCGCGGTCGAGACGGTCGTCCGGGGCGAGGTCGTGGTCCCGACAGGCACGGAGCGCCTGGACGGCCCGGTCGTAGAAGGCGAGCCGGGCGGCCACGCCCGACTCGGTCATGTCGGGCCAGCGACCGTCGTGCTCGTGAAGCCCCACCTCGCTGGCATGGACCGGCTGGAGGGCGAAGTACTCGGCCAGCAGCCCGGGGACGAGGTCGGCGAAGTCGGACACGGCTGGCGCTCCCGGGTGCGATGGGGTCGCCGAGGAGTCTAGCCGGAGCGGCTACCATCAGGCAGTCCACGCCGGGTCGCGAGCGCCGCTGTGACGCTCGCTGGGCGAAAGCCGGGATCGGAGGGAGCCATGGTCGGGTTCATCATCGGCGCCATCGTCGCCGGCATCGCCTTCCTGGTGACTGCCCAGGTCCTGCCCTCGATCACCGTCGGCGACGACATCCCGGCCCTGGCGGTCACGGTCGTCATCTTCGGTCTCGTCAACGCGCTCGTGAAGCCGGTCGTGAAGCTCCTGAGCCTGCCGCTCCAGTGGGCGACCCTGGGGCTCATCGGCCTCGTCATCAACGGCGGCCTGCTCCTGCTGACGGCCTGGATCGCAGGTCAGCTGGACAACGAGTTCGCCATCGCCGGCTTCCCGCCCGACCTCTCGGTCGAGGCTGTCGGGACCGCGATCGTCGGGGCGCTCATCATCAGCGTCGTGACGACGGTCGTCGGCCTGGTCGTCAAGGACTGAGGCCGGGGTGCGGGAGGCCGATCGCCTCCCGGCCGTCGCGGACGCCCTCCGTCGGGCCGGCCGGCGCTGGGGCACACCGCTCTACCTGACCGACGTGGCCACCCTGGCCCGGGACGCCGAGCGACTGGCGAACGCCTTTCCCGACCCCTGGATCCGCCAGTACTCGCTCAAGGCCAACGACGTGCCGGCGGTCGTCCGGGAGGTCCTCGGTCGCGGCTTCGGGGCGAACGTCGTCTCCCGCGGGGAGTGGGCCCTGGCCCGTCGGGCCGGGGCCCACGACGAGTCGATCACCCTCGAGGGGATCGGCAAGACGAACGCCGACCTCCGAGCCGCCGTCCGGTCGGCGGCCGACGGGCAGCCGCTGCGCTGGCTGGCGATCGAGTCGGCTGACGAGCTTGACGCCCTGGCCGGCATGGCCCGGACGGCCGGCCTGGGGCGGGCGGACCGACCCAGGCTCGACGTCCTCGTCCGCCTCAACCCGGCCGTCGCGCCGGAGACCCATCGCGGGCTGGCGGTCGGGGCCGCGAGTTCGAAATTCGGCCTCGCCGCCGACGAGCTGACGGCCGTCGTCGAGCGGGTCTCGGCGGCGGACGGCCTGCGCCCACGGGGGATCCACCTGCACGTGGGGTCCCAGCTGGGGGCGGTCGACGCCTGGCGTGACGGGGTCCGTCGGGCCCTGGCCGTCCTGGGCCTGCTCGCCGGGACGCTGCCATCCTTCGACACCCTCGATGTCGGAGGGGGCTTCCCGGTCCCCCCGGGCGACGCTGCCGGTCCCCCGCCGGGCCGCTTCGCCCGGGAGGTGGCGACGTTGCTCGAGGAGATGGCGGTCGACCGGCGTCCCCGGCGCCTGGCCGTAGAGCCAGGACGAGTCGTCGTCACCCGGGCCGGCTGGCTCGTCGCCACGGTCCTCCACGTCCGACAGCGGGCCGATCGGCAGGTCGTGATCGACACCGGGATGACCGAGCTCGTCCGGCCGGCCCTCTACGGCGCCGTCCACCCCGTCGTGGCCCTCACCTCGCTCGGTCGGACGGTGACAGCGTGGCCCCCCGACGGTCCCACGTCCGAGCCGACCCGCGTCGAGGGCCCCGTCTGCGAGTCGACCGACGCCCTGGGGACCCACTTGCTGCCACCGCTCCGTCGCGGCGACCTCGTCGCGATCCGCGACGCCGGTGCCTACGCCGCCTCGCAGGCGTCCGCCTACAACGGCCGGACCCGGCCACCGCAGGTCCTCCTCGACCCGGACGGGACCCTCCGGCTGGCTCGCCGTCGAGGGACGCTGGCAAGCCTGGGCTGAGGCGACCCGACCAGGATCGAGATCGCAGCTCGTCTCGATCAATCCGTGGCGACGGCCGGCCCCGCCTTGCGGCACGACAGGCGCTAGGCTGGTCCCATGCGACGCGCTCACCCCGGGCGTCGGGATCGGCCCCGCGCACGGCGGATCCTGGCGCCCCTTCTCGGCCTCGGGCTCGGCCTCGGGCTCGCGCCCTTCGGCGCCGTCGCCGCCGGGCCACCGTTCCCCGATCCGGTCGAGGGCATCAGGGTCTACGACACGGCCGAGATCTGGTCGGTCGCGGCGAAGGAGGAGGCCCAGCGGATCAGCGACTCCATCGAGGAGCGGGTCGGCGCGCAGGTCGTCGCCTACAGCCAGCCGGTCGACTACGGGACCTCCTTCGACGAGGCCCGGGCCCAGGCGGCGGCCCTGGGACACCAGTGGGGCGTCGGCCGCGCGGGCTTCGACGATGGCTACGTCATCCTCTTCGACATCGACCCGAGCGGGGTCCACGGCCAGGTAGCGATGGTCGCCGGAGACGGCTTCCGGGCGGCCTACTTGCCCGACGACCAGACCCAGCGGATCTTCGACGAGGAGGTCGTGCCGGAGCTCGTCGGCGGCCAGCCGGACTTCGACGCGGCGCTCCTGGCGGCGATGCGGGCGGTCGATGCCGCGGCGACACCCCAGGCGGCCGCGATGCTCCAGGCCGGCCGGATCGTCAACGCGGTCGTCGGCATCGTGGTGGCGCCACTCCTGGCGATCCTGCTCATCGGCGTCGCCGTCTTCCAGTGGCTCCGCTATGGACGCGATCCCGAGTACCTCGACAGCCCATCGATCCTCTTGCCGGCACCGCCGGCTTCGCTCACCGCGGCCACCGGGGCTCTCGTCTACGACGGCCAGAGCTCCCGGCGGACACTCACGACTGCGCTGCTCGACCTGGCGAGCCGAGGGAAGCTCGCGTTCGAGGACCGGCCTGGCCTGCTGTCGCGCAAGGTCGCGGTGGTGACCGCGCCGGAGCCCCAGGGCGATCCTGTGGCCGAGGCCTGGCAACGGCTCGCCGACCGACGGCCGCTGTCCGACGCCGAGGCCTATGCGCTTCGGGAGCTTCGCGAGCTCGGTGGGACCGTGGAGGAGAACGAGCTGCTGAAGTTCGGGACCAAGGTCGGGGATTTCGACGAGCGCCTGGAGGCACATGCGGTCACCCAGGGCTGGTTCCGCGAGGCCCCGCGGGCAGCCCAGCGACGCTGGGCGGTGGTCGGCGGGCTGGAGCTCGGTGCCGCCGCAGGAGCCGGCGTCCTCGCCGTCGTCATCCCGATGAGCGGCCTCTTCCTCGTCGCCCTGGGGCTCGGTGTCGCCGGGATCGTCACCCTGATCCTCTCGCGCGCGATGCCGGCCAGGACCATGGCGGGGGCGATGACCCGGGCGATGCTGGCGGCCTACCGACGGACCCTCCAGAAGACGATGGAGCAGGCCCGCTCGATGGGGGAGGTCGTCGAGCGGGCGGCGATGGAGTGGCTGGAGACCCCCGACCAGGCTCTCGTCTGGGGCGTCGCCCTGGGCCTCCAGGACCAGGTGGACGAGGTCCTGCGCCGCTCGGTCGAGGACGTCGAGCGGGGCCGCGCCGATCCGGCGAGCACCTACGTGCCGGCCTGGTTCGGGCCGAGCGGTTCGGGTGGCCATGGCGGCTGGAGCGGGAGCTCCGGCTCGGTCTTCTCGGGCTCGGCCGTCCCGAGCGTCGGCGGCATGCTCGCCGTCCTCGGTTCGGTGGGCAACGCCCCGTCGTCATCGGGGGGTGGCGGCGGGGGCAGCTTCGGAGGCGGCGGCGGGTTCTCGGGAGGGGGCGGCGGCGGGTTCTAGCGCGCGATGCAGGGCCGCCGCGTCAGCCGGTCGGTCGCCCTCGGGTACACTGCCGGCATGGGAGCCGTCGATACGATGGAGCTGTTCTTCGAGCGCTTGAACGAAGGCGACCGCGAGGGCGCGGTCGCCCTCATGGACGAGGCGACTGAGATGCGCGTCCACGTCGGCGACAGCGTCCAGACGCTCCGGGGCCTGGAGCGCGTCGGCGGCTGGTTCCTGCGCGGAGACACCGGCCTGAAGATGATCCCGGGCGAGGTCCGCGACCTCGGCAACACCTACCAGGCGGACGTCCTGGTCGTCCGCCCCGGGGCTCCGTCCCAGCACATCGATGCGTCGTTCCGCGTCGAGGCGGGCAAGATCACCTCGATCAACATCGCGCCACGGACCTGACCCGAGGACCCGCCCGGGTCGCTGTGCCCGCTGGGCCGCCCCTCGGCGAGGACGAGGGCTCTGCCCCGCTAGCCGGAGGGACTGGCGCCCGGGACTTCCCCGCCGGCACCGGCCGGGATGATCAGCGTCGCGCCGACCTGGAGCACGTCGGGATTCGGCACCGTCTCGGTGTTGGCCGCGATGAGCGCATCCAGCGACACCCCGAACTGGGCCGCGATCTTCGACATCGTGTCGCCTGACTTCACGACGTAGGTCACCGGTGTGGGCGACGGGACGGGCGTCGGTTCGCGTGAGGGACTGGCCTCCGCCGACGCGGTCGGCGTCGGCGTCGCGGTCGCCTCGTCCCCACCCAGGCCAAGGAGCATCGGCGGGACGAAGAAGAGCGCGAGCGCCAGGGCGATGATCCCGGCGGCCGCCAGGATCAGCGGCGACCCGCCAGGCACCGAGAACCCGGTCCGGGTCCGCAGGGTCGGGTAGGCCTCGTCTCGTGGAGCTCGCTCCCATGAAGGGGCGCCGGGCTCGCCCTGGCTCCGCTGTCGGCTCCGGCCCGCGGCCGGCCCGAAGCGACGCGGCGCCTCGGCCGCGATGTCGGCCTCGGCCTCGGCCTCGTCGGCTGCCCAGGCGGCACCTGCCGCCGCACCCGCTCCGGCCGCCACGCCTCCGCCGGCCGCGGCGTCCCGCTCCGTCGACGTCCGGGTCCGTGGTGGCGGTCCAGCGCTCGGCGTTCGGTCGCTGCCCGCCAGGAACGGTGGGGCCTCGGTCGCGTCGTACGGCGTGCCCGTCGACGGATCCGCTCCCGACGTGGCCGAGGCTCCGACCGAGCCACCGATGTCGGTATCGAGGTCGCGATCGCCTGCGCCGGTCGATGCCGTGCCGGCCCGGGCCGCGGCCGCCGGGGCGCTCGACAGCCAGGGAGGCGGGGCGGCCCAATCGCGATGGGAGGCCCGGCCGGGACTCCATTCCGGCTCGTCGGGCTCGTCGGGCTCGTCCGGCCCGGGTGGCGACGCGGGCGGCACGACCGACGTGCCGGCGAGCTCGGCGGGACTCGCCGGTCGGACCCTGGCTGCCTCCCGAGCCGCCCAGTCGACGAACGTCGGGCAGGTCGCGAACCGCGCCGAGAGGCAGTAGGCCTCCTGGTGGGCGGCGGCCCTGGCCGCCGGCCGCACCTCGGCGAAGCAGCGGTGACGATGGTCCGGCCGATCCGCGCGATGGTCACGATCGTCGTCGAAGGCCACGAACGGGCAGGCGGTCGCCGCCTCGCGGACGTCTCGCTCGCTCACGGTGCCCGTCGCTCGCTCACGGCGCGATGATACCCGGCGCGGCGGACCTCGGGCCGCCCGAGCGCGGCTCCAGGCCCAGCCTCGGTGCCGCAGTTGACAGCCCGGATCGCCCTCTCGACACTTCTCCCATCGGCGATCGTCGGCCGTCCCTCCCGTGGCTACGCCCCGCACGCACGAAGGAGTCTCATGTCAGTCCTCAGCCGGTTCCTGGCCCCCTCCACGGTCGCTCGAGCGCACTGCGACCTGCCCTGCGGCGTCTACGACCCCGAGCAGGCCCGCATCGAGGCCGAGTCGGTCTACCGGACGATCGAGAAGTACCACGCGTCCGAGGATGCCCAGTTCCGGACCCGGGCCATCCACATCAAGGAGGAGCGCGCCGACCTGGTGAAGCACCATCTCGACGTCCTCTGGCACGACTACTTCAAGCCCGAGCACCTGGAGCAGTACCCGGACCTGGGCGACGTCTTCTGGAAGGCCGCCAAGCAGGCCTCCAAGGTGAAGGGCTCGCTCGACCTCGACGACGCCCGGGCGTTGCTCGACTACATCGACCAGGTCGACGAGATGTGGAAGGGCACCGGCGGGCCCGGCAAGACCCGCCTGGCCGGCCGCCCCGGCTGAGCACCGGAGCACCGATGCGCGACGAGAGGCCCCGCCCGACGGCGGGGCCTCGTCACGCGCCGACCGCAGGCGAGCGGCTCGGGACCTTCCTGCGCCGTCGGCTCCACGGCCTGGTCCTCGAGACGCTCTTCGCGGTCTCGGCCTTCACCGACCCCGCCTGGCGCAGGCGCCTGTGGGGGCCCTGGAGGGTGGCCGTGGCCGAGGCGTCGATGCTGCCGGCGCTGCGCCCAGGCGACTGGCTGCTCGTCGATCCCACGACCCGGCGCTGGCCTCGGCGCGGTTCGCTGGTCGTGGTCACGGAGCCCCTCTCCGGGTCGCTCGCCGTGAAGCGGCTGGCCGGCCGGCCCGGAGACCGCGTCCCCTTCGCCGGCGGATATCTCGCCCTCGGCGACGACGAGGCCTGGCTCCTGTCCGACGCTGACGAGGCGGCCACGGCGGCAGCCGGCTTCGGCCCGCCCATCGACTCGCGGAGGTACGGGCCGGTCTCGTTGGACCGCCTCGTCGGCCGGGTCTGGTTCCGCTATGGCCCACCTGGACGGATCGGACGCCCTACGGACCGGGCCCATGACCATCGGCCGGTGTGGCCGGAGGGTCCGCCGGCGTAGGCTCGGCTCGCTGGGCCGGACGGAGCGCCGACCCGTGCCCGCACCGCTCGACCCCGGAGGTCCCCTCGATGCACGACGTCCGATCCGGACCGGCCAGGATCCGTCGGCTGGTCCTGCCCGTCGCCATCACCCTTGCCCTCGCCGGTGCCGGGTGCTCCGGGGGGACCAGCCCCGGACCGACGGACGGGCCCGAGCCGACGCCCACCGCGGTACCAAGCCCTACGGCGACGCCGGATCCGAGCCCCAGCGCCGGGCCGGCAGCCTCCCCGGGTGCCACGCCGACCTCCGACGGTGGCGTCATCGGCAGCACCGGCACGGTCTCGGTGCCGGACGTCGGCCTGACCATCACCTTGCCGGACGGATGGCAGGCAGTGCCGCTCACGGCCGACGGCCTGGCGGCCATCCTCGACATCCTGCCCCCGGGTTCGCAGGTCGCCGAGATCCTGGGCCAGCAGGGCGGATCGCTGGCGCTGGCGGGAGTGCGCCTCTGGGCGCTCGACGTGGCTGCGGCGCAGCGCGGCGACCCGTTCGCGGCCAACCTCAACGTCATCGCCCAGCCCGCGCCAGAGGGCCTCACCGTCGAGCTGCTCGGGTCGCTCGCCGAGCTTCAGCTCCAGGGCCTGGATGGCACTTCGGACGTCGGGGTCGAGCCGATCGACCTGCCGGCGGGTCCGGCGGTGCGGGCCACCTACCGACTCCAGCAGACGCTTGCCGACGGCACGACCGCCGACGTGGTCGGCCGCCAGTACTACCTGGTCGGTGGCGAGCAGCTGCTCATCCTGACCTGCAGCGGCGCCACGGCCGACGCGACGGCGCTGGAGGCTACCTTCGACGCGACCGCGCGCTCCATCGACCTCGACGGGTCCTGACCCGGACCGCGGGGTCCTCAGGTCCGATCGGCGGCCGCGAGGTCGATCCGGGCGTCGATGAGCGGCAGCCCGGCCGCCTGCCAGTCCTCCACGAAGGCGGCCTGGGCCGCCCGGGTCGGTTCCCAGCGGGTCGGGAAGGCGACCAGCCGCGACAGGCCCAGCTCGCCGAGCCGGCCGAGGTAGTCGATCCGGGCCGGCCCGGCCTCGCGGACGGCGGCGTCCTTGCAGTAGAGCGAGATCTTGAGCGTGGCGGGGTCGCGGTCCTCCTCCTCGCAGCGGATCCGGGCGTTCTCCAGGTGCTCGGGGATCTCCTCTGGGTCGAGGAAGACGAGGTTGAGCTCGTCGGCGAAGCGGGCGGCGAAGCGGGCCGTCCGGCGCTTGCCGTTGCCGCCGACGATGATCGGGATCCGCGGTTCCTGGAGGCCCTTCGGCTCGTTGATGGCGCCCCGGACGCTCGCGTGCGGCCCGGCGTAGGTCGCCCGACCGGGGAGGAGCATCCGGGTGATGACCTCGAGATGGTCGCCCAGCGCGTCGAGCCGGTCGCCCAGCGGCGGGAACCCGTAGCCGTAGGCCCGCCACTCGTCCTCCTTCCAGCCAGCCCCGATACCGAGCTCGAAGCGGCCGCCCGAGATGACGTCGATCGTCGAGCTCATCTTGGCGGTCAGGCCGGGGTTGCGGAACCCGGTGCAGACGACCATGTGGCCGAGCCGTGCGCGCAGGGTCACCATCGCGATCGCCGCCAGCATCGAGAACGACTCGAAGGTGATCTCGTCCTCAGGGACCGGCACCGTGTGGAAGTGGTCGAACACCCACAGCGACTCGACCCCGAGGGTGTCGGCATGCCCGGCAAGCTCCACCGACCGTGCCCACGCCTCGTCCGCGCGCCACCCGTCGTACTCGCCCTTCCAGCCCTGCGGGACCATCAGTCCCAGCTGCATCCGCTGTCCTCCTTCCTCGCTAGCCACGCAGCAGCGCCTCGGCCATGAGGTCGATGTGGTCGAGATCCCGGGGGATGAAATCCTGGAGCATCATCCGCTCGACCCCGACGGCCGCGAAGCGGTCGACAGCGGCTCTCGCCTCGTCCGGGGTCCCCGTGATCCAGCGCTGTCTCCGCTCGGTCCACCACGGCTCGAAATCGGCGTCAGAGCCGAGCTCGACCATCAGGTCGCGACCGCGCTCCCGTAGCTCGGCCTGATCACGACCGATGAGGACGCCCACCATCGCCGAGTGGACAAGGTCCTTCGGGGACCGGCCGACGGTTCGGCACGCCTCGTCGAGTCCGGCGTAGATGGCCGCGACGCGATCCGGACCGGCCGAGGTCGCGTTGAACTCATCGGCCCAGCGGGCCGCGATCCGGTACGACCGTTGGGTGCCCGAGCTGCCGATGATGAGCGGCGGCCTGGGCCGTCCCGGCCTGGCGACCGGCTTGGGGTACGAGCGGGCGTCCTCGATCGTGACGTGACGACCCTGGAACGACCAGCCGTCGGGCTCCTGCCAGAGTCCGCGGATGACCTCCAGGGTCTCCTCGAGGTGGTCGGCGCGCTCCTGGATGGGTGGGAAGTCGAACCCGAACTGTCGGTGTTCGCCCTCATGCCAGCCGGCCCCGACACCGACCTCCACCCGCCCGTCGCTCATCTCGTCGACCGTCGTGGCGACCTTCACGAGGTTGCCGGGGGTGCGGAAGCCGACCGGCGAGACGAGGACGCCGAGGCCGATCGTCGAGGTCTCGCGTGCGAGCCCCGCCAGGACCGCCCAGGCGTCGGTCGTCGGCTTGCCCTCGGGCCCCGGGAACGACTGATAGTGGTCCGACCGGAAGAAGGTCTCGAACCCGGCGGTCTCTGCGCGCCGGGCGATAGCCAGCTGCTCCGCGTAGGTCAACCCCTGCTGGGGCTCGATCATGAGGGCGAATCGCATGGTGGCCTCCGACGACCTGGGACCGAGCCGAGCCCGAGGTCCTTCGCCTTGACGACACGGTTCATGTCGATAGAATAGTTCAGGTGCCCCGAAGTATGACCGCCGAACCGCCGGATCCCCTCCGACCGGACACGGCCGCGACGACCGTTTCGGTCGCCGACGACGACGCGACGGCCGCGACGTCGGTCGACACCATCATCGCCGATGTCCAGTCGGCCATGTGCAGGATCCGGGCCGCCGGATCACGACGACTCCTGGAGCAGGGGGTCAGCATGGCCCACATGCACGTGCTCTGGCTCCTCGAGCACCAGGGGCCGCTGCCGATGAGTCGCATCGCCGAGGCGATCGACGTCTCCCTCTCCAACGCGACCGGGCTCGTCGACCGGATGGAGGAGCGCGGCCTGGTCGAGCGGACCCGGGTACCGGAGGACCGCCGGGTCGTCATCGTCCAGCCGACCGAGCGAGGCCGCTCGGTCATGGACGAGCTGGAGCTCCTCCGCCGCAGCCACATGGAACGCATCCTCCGCCACCTCACCGCCGAACAGCTCGCGAGGGTGGGCGCCGCCCTCGACGACATCCGGGCCGCCTACGCTGCCGAGCGCGCCGCTGCCGGGACCGAGCCGCCCGGGACCGAGATCTCCACCGAACGACCCACCGCGACCCCATGACACGAAGGGACCCGTCGCTACGCATGGAATCCACGCCCACGATCACCGACGACCCGTCCGGCGCTCTTCCGTCGGTGCACATCGGCCGCCGCGAGCGGTTCGAGATCCTCGGCGCCATCCTCCTGGCGCTGCTGCTCGGCGCCCTCGACCAGACCATCGTCGGAGTCGCCCTGCCGCGGATCGTGGCCGACCTCTCCGGCACCGAGCTCTACACCTGGACGGTCACGATCTACCTGCTGACCAGCACGATCAGCGTCCCCTTCTGGGGGAAGCTCTCCGACATGTACGGCCGCAAGCCGATGCTGATGGCCGGTATCACCATCTTCCTGATCGGCTCCGCCCTCTGCGGCCTGTCCCAGGAGATGTGGCAGCTGATCCTCTTCCGCGGCATCCAGGGTGTCGGCGCCGGGTCGCTCTTCCCGATCGCCCTGGCCGTCATCGGCGACCTGTTCACGCCCGCCGAGCGGGGCAAGTACCAGGGCATCTTCGCCGCGGTCTTCGGCTTCGCAGCGCTCATCGGCCCGGCGCTCGGCGGGTTCCTCACCGACACCATCAGCTGGCACGCGATCTTCTACATCAACATCCCGGTCGGCCTGTTCTCGCTGGCGGTCATCTGGCGGGTCATGCCCACGCTCCGTCGCGAGGGCGCCCGCCACAACCTGGACATCCTCGGTGCGATGGTCTTCACCGCCGCCGTGGCGCCCTTCCTGATCGGGCTGACGAACGCCCAGGACAACGACTGGGTCAGCCCGCAGGTCGGCGGGCTCATCGTCGCCGGGCTGGTCATCGCCGTCGTCTTCCTGTTCGTGGAGACCCGGGCCAAGGAGCCCATCATCCCGCTCGAGCTCTTCCGGGGACGGACGTACTCGGCATCGATCGCGGCGACGTTCTTCGCCTCGCTCGGCTTCTTCGCGGCGGTCGTCTTCCTGCCGCTCTACTTCCAGGTCGCGCTGGGCAAGAGCGCTACCGAGTCCGGGTACCTGACCTTCCCGCTCCTCATCGGGGTCATCGTCGGCTCGATCGGCTCCGGCCAGATCGTCGCCCGGACCGGGCGGTACAAGGCGTTGATGCTGGGATCGCTCGTGCTGGTGGCCGTGGGATCGTTCCTGATGACGAACCTCCGTGCCGACACCGACTACCTGGTCCTCTCGGCCTGGATGCTCGTCCTGGGTCTCGGCATCGGCCCGACGCTGGCGGTCTTCACCATCGTCGTCCAGAACGCGGTCCCGATGGCCAAGCTCGGGGCGGCCAGCTCGTCGCTCACCTTCTTCCGCCAGATCGGCGGCTCGGTCGGCCTGGCCGTGGCCGGCTCGTTCTTCGGGGCCCGGATCGTGACCAACGTCACCGATGGGCTGGCCGCCTCGGGTGTCCCGCCTGAACTCGCCGGTCAGTTCGGCGGAGCCAGCTTCGACCGCGACGTGCTGAGCGCCGGCGTCGACCTCACGGCGGCGCTCACCCAGGCCGTCCAGGCCGCACCAATCCCCGATGCGATCAAGGAGCAGGCCCTGGCCTTCGTCCCGACCATCGTCGACACGATCTACGGGGCGATGTCGATCACCATCGGCGAGGTCTTCTGGCTCGGGGTCGGCGCCGCGGTCCTGGCCTTCGTCGCCTCGCTGTTCGTCGTCGAGATCCCGCTCCGGGCCACCTTCGGGCCGCGGCCGGCAGCTGCGGACGGTCCCGCCGCGGGGGCCGAGCCCGCGGGCGCCCTCCCGGTGCCGGTCGAGGTCGCGGAGCGATGACGGCCACCCGCCCATTCCCCTACCCGTCCCGACTCGAGGTCTCCGGCGTCGCGGATGCATCCCATCGTCCCCTGCTGGCAGCCGAGGAGCTGCCCACGGGTGAGGCGCGGCGGATCGCGGTGGACGACCTCGACCTCCTTGTCGCCCACCTGCCCGAGGGGATCGTCGTGGTCGACGACCGCTGCCCGCACATGGCGGCTCCCCTCTCGATCGGTCGCCTGGAGGGATGCGTGATCTCCTGCCCCCTCCACGAGGGTCGTTTCGATCTCTGCTCGGGCGATCCGGTCCAGCTGCCGACCACCGGCGGGCTCGACCCGGACGGCCGGCCGTTCGCGCCATGGACGCCGACGGGCCGGGAGCCGAAGCCAGACCTGCCCGGGACGAAGGCCGAGGCCCGCCGGCTCACCCGAGTGCGCCGCTTCCGCTACTACCCGGTCCGGGTCGTCGACGGGGTCATCGAGGTGCGCATCCCCGGCGGCTAGGAGGATCCGGGCGCCGTTCCGGCGCGCCGCCGCGCGATCGGGACCCGTCAGCCGCCGTCGCCCGCCTCGCTCACCGTGCGGCGACCCCGGCGCCGTCGACGCCGGGTTGAGGCGGCGATGACGCGGACGACCTCCCCGGGGTCGTCGGTGATCGTCACCAGGTCCAGGTCCGAAGCCGAGATCGTCCCGCCCGGGACGAGCGCTTCGCGGGCCCAGTCGATCAGACCCGACCAGAAGGCCTCGCCCACGAGGACCACCGGGAAGTGCTCGATCTTGCCGGTCTGGATGAGCGTGAGCGACTCGAACAGCTCATCGAGCGTCCCGAAGCCTCCGGGCATGATGACGAACCCGTCGGCGTACTTCACGAACATCGTCTTGCGGGCGAAGAAGTAGCGGAACTCGATGGCCCGGTCGACGTACGGGTTGATCGCCTGCTCGTGTGGGACCTCGATGTTGCAGCCGATCGACAGCCCTCCGGCCTCCCGGCAACCACGATTGGCGGCCTCCATCAGCCCGGGTCCGCCACCGGTGATGACCGCGAAGCCGGCCTCGGCCAGGGCTCGCCCGATCGCCCGGGCGAGCTCGTAGCGCGGATCACCCTCGAGGACACGAGCCGAGCCGAAGACCGAGACGGCCGGCCCGATCCCGGCGAGGGCGTCGAAGCCGTCGACGAACTCCGAGAGGATCCGCAGCGCCCGCCAGGGGTCGCTGTCAAGGAAGGCCGGGCGGCCGGCCTCCCGCAGCAGCTTCTGGTCCTCGGTGGGGCGCCGCGCCGGCTTCCGCCGGGCGGCACGGTCGCGGGCCTGCTCGCTCACGGAGCGAGGATGCCACATGGAGACGTCGCCGGCGTGCCGTGGGCCCGGGCGTGGCGGACCCGCCGGCGCCCTGGTGGGACGTCTCGCACCTGGTGCCCGTCGCGATCGTTGGGTGGACGGACAGCGGGCGGGGGCTGCCGTGCCCCCGAAACCGAGGCCCGGCGGTCCCAGCGCGGCCACCGGCCCGCGGCCGCCCCGATCAGCCGCCCGGGCGCGCCAGCCAGGCCTTCCAGGTCGCCTCGTCGCGCCCGACGGTGACCTCGCGACCCCAGCGGACGAGGGGCAGCCGGAGGAGCCTCGGGTCCTCCAGCAGCCGCGCGGCGATCTCGGCGTCGTCGAGGCGGACGTAGCCGAGCCCGGCGTCCCGGTACGCTCGCCCAGCTTCGTCGAGGAGGGCGCGGGCGCCGAGCCGCTCGGTGAAGCGCCGGAGCTCCCCGGGGGCGATCGTCCGCCGTCGCAGGTCGACGAAGTGGACGGCGACCCGGCGTTCCTTGAAGAACCGCTGCGCTGCCCGGGTCGCCCGGTCGTCGTCCCGCCCGAAGACCTGGACATCCTGGGCGCCGCTCGGGCCGGTCATCGGGCAGCCGACTCGTCGTGGTCGCCCGGCTCCAGGACGACGAGGGGGACCGGTCGCCCGGCGCGACGTCGGTACAGGTCGTAGCCGGGATAGGCGTCCAGGATCCGGACCCAGAGCCGCTCGGTCTCGGCCGCGTCGGCGACACGGGCCCGGATCGGCCATCGATCGCCGCGATGGTGGACCTCGCCGGCGGGATCGACCCGCAGGTTGCCCCACCAGGCGGGCTCCGTCGGGCGGCCGCCATGCGTCGGAACGACCACCCAGGCTGGCGGGCGGGCATCAGCGCGGGCCGGGTCGCGGAAGGCGTACAGGGCGGCCTCCCGGCGACGTCCGGTGCGCCGACCGGTCGTGGCGAGGACGATCGTGTCGATGCCCAGCGACCGTCCCGCGATCCCTCGACCATCGACGCGACGGTAGACCGAGGCATGGAGCCGGCCGAAGGTGCGGTTGGCGAAGAGACGGCCGATCGCCGAGTAGGCGGTCGGCCCGAGGTCGCGGGCCATCGCCGAGAGGGTAGCGGCGTGGGCTCGCGGCCGCCGGGCGGCGCCGCAGGACGGCGACGAGGACGGAGCCCGGTGGCGAGGCCCCGGTCGCGACCCCGGTCGCCGCGCTACGATGGGGCGAGGAGGTCGATGTGACGGTCTGGTTCACGGTCCAGCTCGACGACCGACCCGGGTCGCTGGCCAGGGTCGCCACAGCGCTCGCGGAGCGACGGGTCAACATCACGGGCATCGTCGGGGTGGCCGAGGATACCGACGGGGCGCTCATGCTCACGACCAGCGACGCGCCGACCACCAGGGAGGCCCTGGTCTCCCTCGGGGTGGCCTTCGAGGAGCACGACCCAGGGTCAGCCATCACGCCCGAGACGATGTCGGTCGCCGACATCCGCCGCGGTCGCTGAGGGACAGAGCGTGTCGAGGCGCAGCCGCATCAGCACCGTCGCCCTCCGGGTCATCCACCCGGATCATCCGGACGTCATCCCGGCCATCGCCGACCGCCTTGGTCGAGCCGGGGCCCGGATCCGGACGCTGGCCACGATCCGCCGGGTCGCCGCCCAGGCGGATCGCCCCGCGGCGGTCGAGTCCGAGCTGGAGTTCGAGGACCTCGCCGAGGATGCGGCGATCGCCGCCCTCGCGGAGCTCGGCGACCTGGCCGAGATCGTGGCGACCGACCCGGCCCAACGGGTCTGGGGCAAGCGGATCATCGTCGTCGGCGGCGGGGCCCAGATCGCCCAGGTGGCCCTCGGCGCCGTCTCCGAAGCCGATCGCCACAACCTGCGCGGCGAGCGGATCTCCGTGGACACCATCCCTCTCGTCGGCGAGGAGGCCATCGCCGGAGCCGTGCGGGCCGTGGCCGACCTCCCCCGGGCCCGCCTGCTGGTCCTCGCCGGCTCACTCATGGGCGGCGACATCAGCGCAGCTGCCGACGAGCTCCGTGAGCACGACGTCCCGATCATCGCCCTGAACATGGCCGGCTCGATCAGCGAGCACGTCGACCTCGTCGTCTCCGATCCCGTCCAGGCGGGGACGATGGCGGTCATGGCAGTCGCCGACACGGCGGCCTTCGACCTCGACCGCCAGCGTGGCCGGCGCTACTGAGGACGCCATGCGGATCGCCACCTGGAACGTCAACTCGCTCAAGGCGCGGCTGCCCAAGGTCGAGTGGTGGCTGGAGCGCTCGGCCCCTGACGTCCTCCTCCTGCAGGAGACCAAGCTCACCGACGGCGACGCCCCGCTGGTGCCCTTCCGGATGGCCGGCTATGAGCTGCTCCACCACGGCGAAGGTCGTTGGAACGGGGTGGCCATCGCCGTCCGGGCGGGTCTCGACATCGAGGGGGTCGTGGCCAACTTCGACGGCCGGCCGGTCCGTGACACCTCGACCGGGTCCACGACGCTGGCCGAGGAGGACTTCGACCCGTTCGACGAGGCCCGGATGCTGAGCGCGGTCGTCGACGGGGTCCGGGTCGCCTCGGTCTACGCGCCGAACGGGCGCCAGGTCGGCTCGCCGTTCTACGAGGGCAAGCTGCGCTGGTTCTCCCGGCTGCGGGCCTGGCTCGTCGAGGCACGCGACCCGGGCGAACCCCTGGTCATCGGTGGGGACTTCAACGTCGCCCCGGCCGACGCCGACGTCTGGGACCCGGCCGCCGCCCACGGTGGGACCCACGTCTCCGAGGCCGAGCGGGATGCGTTCCACGGTCTGCTCGAGTGGGGGCTCGTGGACGTCTATCGCGCCCTCCACGACGAGCCCGGACGGTTCAGCTGGTGGGACTACCGGGCCGGCAACTTCCACAAGAACCTCGGCATGCGGATCGATCACCTGCTGGTCAGCGAGCCGGTCGCCGGGCGGGTCGTCTGGGTCGAGATCGACCGAGAGGCTCGCAAGGGCAAGGACCCGGTCCCGTCCGATCATGCCCCGGTCGTGCTGGATCTCGACGAGCCCGGCCGCCCGTTCGATGCCGGCTGGGCAGGGGCGATGGAGCGGATCGCCGCCCGGTCGCGGCAGGCCGGCTGACCGGCCCGCCGACCCGGCACCGGAACCACGCGGCTCGATCCGGCGTCTGGGCCGGGTGCCGCCCCAGCTCGGACCCGTCGACTTCGCCCGCCTCGTGGAGGCCCACGAGCGGGCCGTGCTCGCCTACGCCCTGCGCCGCACGACCAGCCGGGCCGACGCCGAGGACGCGGCGGCGGAGACGTGGGCCATCGCCTGGCGCCGCCGCGATGCGTTGCCCGCCGACCCGCTCCCGTGGCTCTTCGCGACGGCGCGCCGGGTCCTGGCGAACCAGCATCGGGGCGGCCGACGTCGC
This sequence comes from uncultured Chloroflexia bacterium, assembly GCA_963707215.1. Classification (GTDB taxonomy): domain Bacteria; phylum Chloroflexota; class Limnocylindria; order Limnocylindrales; family CSP1-4; genus DATHYZ01. The sequence continues at coordinate 671,618 of CAVPPB010000001.1, forward strand.
CTCGCGCTCGTCGAGCGGATCTCGAGCCTCGTCCAGCGGGCGCCGTCGGAGATGATCGTCGGGGAGCCGCAGGGGCCCGTCGCACTGGCCCTCGCCCGGCTCCGTCCCGACGATGCCGAGCTGCTCCGCCTGGTGGCCTGGGAGGGGCTCGAGCACGCGAGGATCGCAGCGACCCTCGGGATCAGCACGAACGCGGTGGCGATCCGGCTGCACCGCGCCCGGACCCGGTTCGCGGCGGCCTACGCCGCGATCGAGCACGAGGTGAAAGATGGCGGGGCCATCCGGACACATGGACCGGTGAAGGCCCAGCTCGCCACGAGAGCCGAGGAGCGCGTCGAATGAGCCAGCCACCCGGATCGGGTCCGTTCGAGCAGCTCGTCGCGGCCGACCCGGTGCCCGACGATGCGGTGCCTTCCGCGTCACTCGCGCGCGTCCACGCGAGGATCGAGGAGTCCATCGCCATGGCCACGTCCAGTCCCTCCCCGAACCGCCGCCTCGCGGGCTTCGCGCTCATCGGCGTCAGCGCCGTGGCCGTGGGGGCCCTCGCCGTCGCCGGTCTCACGGGTCTGTTCGCCGGACCCACCGCCACGCCACCGGTGGCGGGCGGGCCCACGCCAGCCGCATCCGAGGACCCCGCGGCCGGTGGCGGGGGCATGGCGAGCTGCCTCGCCTTCGACCCGGCGACCCTCGCGGCCCAGGAGTTCGCCTTCGACGGGACGGTGACCGCGATCGACGGCGACCAGGTCACCTTCGAGATCGCCACGCTCTATGCCGGGACCGGCGACGGGACGATCACGGTGACGGACCAGTCGGCGGGCATCTCGCTCGATGGCGGGCCGGAGTACGCCGTCGGCGGGCGCTACCTCGTCAGCGGCAACGAGGGTCTCGCCTGGGCCTGCGGCTATTCGGTCGAGTGGACGGCGGACGACGCCGCCACCTGGGACGCGGCCTTCGGAGCCTGATCGGGTCCATGACGCGGGCCTCGGGCGATGCTCGGGGCCCGCTAGGCCGTCTCGAGGCCCTCGAAGCGCCGAGAGACCAGCGTCCCGGCGCTGCCGTCCAGCAGGCCCTGGGCGTCCGGCAACGCCCCGATCGCGGCCGTCCCGCTGGATGCCCTGGCGAACTCGATGGCCGCCTCGACCTTGGGCCCCATCGAGCCGGCCGCGAAGGAGAGCTCCTCGATGGCATCGGGATGGGCCCGGGCGATCCGGCGCTCGCCCGGCGTGCCCCAGTCGAGGTAGACCCCGTCGACGTCGGTCAGCATCAGGAATGCATGGGCGTGGAGCGACCGCGCGAGGAGGGACCCGGCCCGGTCCTTGTCGATCACCGCCTCGACCCCCACGAGGCTGCCGTCCTCGAGGAACATCGTCGGGATCCCGCCGCCCCCGGCGCAGATCACGATGACCCCCTGGCGGACGAGGAGCTCGATGACCCGGATCTCGAAGATCCGCCGCGGCAGGGGCGAGGGAACGACCCGGCGCCAATGCTGGTTGTCCGGCGCGATGACCCAGCCCCGCTCCGCGGCCAGCCGCTCCGCCTCCTCCTTCGAGTAGATCGGTCCGATCGGCTTGGTCGGGTGCTGGAAGGCGGGGTCCCGAGGCGACACCTCGATCTGGGTCAGGATCGTGGCGAAGGGCTGGTCGGGGTGGAGCAGGTTGCCGAGCTCCTGCTCCAGGAGATAGCCGATCATCCCCTCGGACTCGGCCCCCAGGACGTCGAGGGGATACATCTCGACCTCCGTGTAGGCAGCCGATTGGAGCGCCAGCAGGCCGACCTGCGGCCCGTTGCCGTGGGTGATGACCAGCTGCTGGGAATCGGCGATCGGCGCCAGGGCCCGGGCCGCGACCCGGACGTTCTCGCGCTGGTTCTCCGCCGTCATGGCCTGACCCCGCCGAAGCAGGGCATTGCCTCCGAGTGCCGCAACGACTCGCATGGAGGGCATCGTGCCGGGATGACGGGGGCGACGCAACGGGCCGGTCGGCCCGGCCCGACGGCCCGGACGGCCCCGCGGGGCCGGAGCCCGATCCGCCGATCGGCTCGACTGATCGGACGCTAGATCCTGACGATCCGGTCGAGATCGACGACCAGGACCGTGGCCCCACCGTGGGCCACCGTCTGGGCCTTCCAATCGGCCAGCCGATCCAGGAGCACCAGCGGGACCTCGACCTCGCGAGGGTGGGAGACGCTCTCGAGTGTTCTGAGCGCCTGCTCCACCTCGTCGTCGGCCACCGCCATGAGGTACGTCTCGTTGGGCTCGCCGAGGAAGCCGCCGAACGACGGGATCCTGGTGAACCGGATCCTGGCATCACGAAGCCCGTCAGCGACGGCCTCGGCGTCGTCGTGATGGACGATGGCCACGAGGAGCTTCTGGGTGGGCGCGCCCTGGCCGGCGACGTCTTCGCTCATGGCGTCAGGATACCCGCCCGCTCGCCGGCCGGCGACCTTGCCGCAGCGCAGCTCGGCCACCGGACGTCGGCCGGGTGCCGGATGCCCCCCGACGGTCTCGGGCCGGTCCCCGTCACCCGACCCGCTCCCCTCTCCGGGATCCGCCCTGGACAGCCAGCGGGCGGAACGAACCCGACGCCTCCGCATCCTCCTCGCGAGCCACCAGGAGCCGGTCCTCGCGGAGCCAGCGTTCTCGTTCGAAGTCGAGGAAGACCGGGTGGTGGTAGTCCCGCCCCGGCAGCAGCGAGGCGCCCCGGAACGGCCGCCGGATGGCTGCCAGCTCCCGGGCCGTCAGCAGCGACACCGCCGGTTCGACGGCGGGCGCGGTTCGGGATCCAGTCATGGGACGCGTGACTCCCTGGGATGTCTGAGCCGACGATGATGGGCTCTGCCGCCGGTCGCGCCGATCCGTCGATGCGCGCTGCAGGTCAACGGCCGGCAGCCCGGGCTGGCAGACTACGCGCCGATGGACGCCCTGCGAGGCCGCCTTCGAACGACCTGGCGGGTGATCGCCGAGGTCCTCGCGAACCCACGCCTCCGCCGCCTCCTGCTGGCGTTTCTGGCGTTCAACGCCGTCGAGTACGGGGCCTGGGTCGGGATCCTCCTGTACGCCTACGAAGCGACCGGCCCGACCTCGGTCGGCATCGTCGCCCTCGCCCAGCTCCTGCCGGCGGCGCTCGTCGCCCCCATCGCCGGGACCCTCGGGGACCGCTACCCGAGACTCCGGGTGCTCGCCCTCGGCTACCTGGCCCTCGGGTTCCTGCTCCTGCTGACCGCCGGCGGGATGCTGGCGGGCTGGGAACCGCTCGTCGTCTATGCCCTGGCGATCGCCGCCGGGATGTCGCTCACGGTCGCCCGGCCGACGCACAACGCGCTCCTGCCGGCCCTGGCGCGGACGACTGAGGAGCTGACGGCCGCGAACGCCGCCACGACCATCGCCGAGGCGGGGGGGATCCTGGGCGGACCGCTGCTGGCAGCGCTGATCCTGGCCGTCGCCGGGCCGGGCGAGGTGCTCCTGGTGCTGGCGGCCACGATGCTGGCGGGGGCGCTCCTCGTCCTGACCCTGCGCACCGTCGGGCCCGTCGCCGACGCGGCGCCGGCCGTCACGCTCGGGCCGGTCGCCCCGGAGGGCGAGAGCGTGTTCGCCGGGTTCCGGGTGCTCGCTGCGGACCGCGACGCTCGGTTGATCGTCGGGGTCCTGGCCGCACGGACGTTGATGATCGGGATCACCGACGTCCTCTTCGTCCTCGTGGCCCTCGAGCTGTTCGAGACCGGCGAATCCGGGGCGGCGATCCTCTCCGCGGCGATGGGAGCCGGCGGGGTGGTCGGGGGTGCGATGGCCTTCCTGCTCGTCGGGCAGCCGCGCATCGCTCCGATCATCGGTCTCTGCGCTGTCGTCTGGGGTGGGGCGTTCGCGATCATGGGCCTGGCCGGCTCGGGCGGGCTCGCGCCGCTCCTGCTGGTCGTGGGCGGGACGGGCCTGGCCATCCTCGACGTCGCCGGCCGGACCATCCTCCAGCGCGCCGTCCGCGACGAGGTCCTGGCCCGGGTCTTCGGCGTCCTCGAGGGGCTCAACATGGCCGCCCTTGCCCTCGGCTCCGTCCTCGTCTCGCTCGTCACGGGGCTCATCGACCTGCGCGCGGCCGTCATCGTGTTCGCCGCCTTCCTGCCCCTCGCCATCGGCCTGGCCTTCCCGTGGCTCCGGGCCGTGGACCGACGGGCCATCGTGCCGAGCCGGGCGCTCGCCCTGCTGCGAGGCCTGCAGCTCTTCGAGGCCCTCGATCCCCCGGTCCTGGAAGGCCTGGCCCGCTCGGCGACCTGGCTGTCACCCCCGGCGGGCGACGTCGTCATCCGCGAGGGCGATCACGGCGACCGCTACTACGTCCTCGAGACCGGCACTGTCCGGATCACCCGCGAGGGGCGGTACGTCAACGATCTCGATACGCCCGGCGAGGGCTTCGGCGAGATCGCCCTCCTCCGCGACGTCCCGCGGACGGCGACGGTCACCACCCTCCGCGATTCGACGCTCCTGGCGCTCGGACGGGAGACGTTCCTGAACGCCGTCTGCCACCCGGCGGCCCACGCGGAGGCCCACCGGATCGCCGACTCGCGCATGGCCGACCCGGCCGCGGATCCGACCGGCCCGGAGCACTGAGGGACGCCCTCGCCGCCAGGCCCGCCGTGGCGGGTCAGGCCGTGCCGGGCTCCCCGTCGCTGTCGGGCGCGACCGGCACCGGGACCGATGGCGGAGCGCCGCCGTTGCGGCCGACCGCCCGGGCCTTCAGGCGCCTGGACTCGGCACCCTCGATCTCGGTCCGCCAGCCTCGGCCGGTCCGCCCCCCGTCGGCCGCGTACCGGTCGATGACCATCAGGTCGAAGGCGTGGACCGACGCCTCCTGGTTGGAGTACCGCCCCGCCGTCCAGCTCCGCGACCGGGTCCCGGTCTGCTGCATCTCGACGACGTGGTAGTCCTCCTTGTTGGTGATGTCCCAGAACTCGACGGCTCCCGACACGTCGACCCGACCGACGTCGTCGGCGTCGACGTAGAGGTCGCAGTGGACGATGGAGCGGTTCGGCCCGGCCGGCATGGCGTGGTGGGTGAGGACGTAGTCGGGGTGGACCGAGACGATGAGGTTCGGCCACAGGATGTAGTAGAAGATCCGCCGGCTCTCGACCTCGTCGCGGGCGTAGAGCAGCGGTCGTCCGTTGCGCTGCCCGTCGATCGACATCGTCTCGCAGCCGTCCGCGAAGACCATCCAGCCGCCCTTCCAGGGGCCCTCGGCCACGAAGTCCTCACCCAGGTCGTACGGCGTCAGCTTGTTGAGCAGCGGGTGGACCGGCGGGCAGTGGTAGCACTCCGAGTAGTTCTCGGCCACGATCTTCCAGTTGGCGGCCACCTCGTACTCGAGGCGGGCGGCCCGGCGGAGTCGCGACATGTCCCGGCCGAAGTCGTCGTGGTGATCGAACCAGTCCCCCATGAAGTCCCGGAGCGGCGGGGTCGTGGCCTCGTCGGCGAAGCAGAGGAAGACGAAGCCGCCCCAGGTCTCGCAGCGGATGGGGTTCAGGCCGTAGGTCTCGAGGCTGAAGTCCTCCAGGTCCTCGGTGTGCTTGGCCCGGATGAGCCGCCCGTCGAGGTCGTAGATCCAGGCGTGGTAGGGGCACTGGAAGCGGACCGCAGTGCCGCACTCGCGCTCCTCCACCGCGGTGCCCCGGTGGCGGCAGACGTTGTAGAAGGCCCGCAGGACCCCGTCGCGGCCGCGGACGAGGATGACCGACTCCCCGAGATGATCGCGCAGCACGAAGGCTCCCGGTTCGGCGACCTCCTCCTCGCGCCCCACGACGACCCAGTCCCGGAAGAAGATGTGCTCCACCTCCCAGGCGTAGACCTCAGGGTCGTGGTACGCGCGGGCCGGCAGGAGCGTGGCCCCCCGGAACGGGCGACGGATCGCCTCGATCTCGGCGGCCGAGAACGGCGCCGGTGGGTGGAGGTGGCGGGACGCGACGGTCATCGGCCGGGAGTCTAGCGCGCGGGCGGGGCGGGCGCGGATGGACGGGAACCGACGTCCCGTCTGATGCGCCGCGGTTGCGCCATCCGGACCGTAGCCTGGGGCGGGCCGGAGATGATGCTCGATCCGTGGCTCAGTCGAGGACCACCCGTTGGCGCCATCGTGGGACGAGCGTCTCGTAGCCCAGCGCCCGAACCTTCGGCTCGACCGCGACCTGGGCCTCCGGATCGCCGTGGACCAGGAAGACGCGGCGCGGCACGCCCGGATCGCCTGGTCGTCGGCCATGGATGAAGCCCTCGAGCCAGTCCAGGAGCTCCGATTCGTCGGCATGGGCCGAGAAGCCGCTGATCGTCCGGATCGCACAGCGGACGGTCCGCTCCCGGCCGTCGAGGCGGATCGTCCCGGCTCCGGCCTGGAGATGTGCCCCCAGCGTCCCCTCCCCCTGGTAGCCGACGAACAGCAGCACGGCGTCCGGGTCGTCGATCAGGTCGCGGAGATGGGCCAGCACCCGCCCACCGGTGAGCATGCCGCTGGAGGCCACGATCATGTACGGCCGGCGGGCCCGGGCGATGGCCTTCGACTGGGCGGCTCGGTTGGTGACCTGCTGGCGCGGGTAGTCGAGCGGCGACGAGCCCGTCTCGAGGAGCCGCCGGGTGGTCTCGTCGAAGTAGCCGGCGTGGCGCCGGTAGATGGAGGTCGCCTCGGAGGCCATCGGTGAATCCAGGAAGAGGGGCAGGAGCGGGATCTCGCCGGCCTCGATGAGCCGGTCGAGGGTCCAGACGAGCTCCTGGGTCCGGCCGATCGCGAAGGCGGGCACCAGGAGGACCCCGTCCTGCTCGGCGACCAGGCGGACCGTCTCGGCCAGGACGCGGATCGCGTCGCGCTGGGGCCCGTGCTCCCGGCCGCCGTACGTCGACTCACAGACGACGTAGTCGGCGTGGCTGACGGCGGTCGGGTCCCGGATGATCGGCGTGTTCGGTCGGCCCAGGTCGCCCGAGAAGACGATCGTCCGCTCCGGCCGATCGCCCTCGGCCTCGAGGCGGAGGCGGACGATGGCCGAGCCCAGGATGTGCCCGGCATCGAGGAGCGTGGCGTGGGCGCCCGGGGCCACCTCGCGCTCGTTCTCGTACGGGAGGCCCCGGAAGCGGGCGACCGCCCGGCGAGCGTCGGCCTCGGTGTAGAGCGGTGCGTCGAGGTCGACCTCGGCCTCGGGGCCGCCGGCCCGCAGCTCGGCCTCGAGGTCGCGGCCGTCCGTGGCGGCGCCGGCCCGGTCGTCGTTCGGGGCGGTCCCGTCGACCGCCCCACCGGCCTCGGCGAGCTCGACGGCGTCCTCGAACGCCTCGAGGTCGCGTCGCTCGCGCTCGGCAGCCTGCTCGGGATCGCGTCGCTCGCGACGCTCCGCGCGGTCGGCGAACTCCTCCTGGAGGCGACCCGAGTCCCGCAGCACGAGCTCGGCCAGCTCCACCGTCCCGTCGGTCGCATGGATGGATCCACGGAAGCCCTCGCGGACCAGGACCGGGACGAGGCCGCAGTGGTCGAGATGGGCGTGGGTCAGGACGACCGCGTCGATCGTGGCCGGGTCGTAGGCGAAGGGGACCCGGTTGCGGATCGCCTCGTGAGGGCCGCCCTGGAACATCCCGCAATCGACGAGGACCCGTGCCCGCTCCGTCTCGAGGAGGAACTGCGAGCCGGTGACCGTCGTCGCCCCGCCCAGGAAGTGGAGGTCCATCGGGACGATGGTGGCAGAACCGGGCCCGGCCTGCGCCAGCCGGCCGGAAGAGCACGGCTGCGCTATCGTCGGGGCCATGATCCCGCCCAGGGCCCTGCTGGTCGACGCCGGCGGAACGCTCGTCCTGCCCGATCACGCCACGGTCCTCGAGGTCCTCCGGACCATCGGTATCACCGTCGAACCCGCGCGCCTCGATGACGCCCACTACGCCGGGATGGCCGCCTTCGATCGGCTCCCGACCAACGACGATGGCGCCGCACTCGTGTACCGCCGTGCCTACGCGGAAGCGGCCGGGGTGTCGGCCGACCGGGTCGACGATGCGGTGACCGCGTTCAGCCGGTTGTCGGCGACCCGCGGCCACTGGGTCCGGCCGATCCCGGGTGCCCGGGATGCCCTGGAAGCCGCCAGGCGGGCCGGCTTGCCCATCGCCATCGTCTCGAACACCGAGCGTGGCGACGCCGCCGAGCAGATCGCCAGGGCCGGCATCTGCCAGGTGGGCCCCGGGGCAGGCGTGCCGGTCGAGGTGGTCGTCGAATTCGGCGATCCTGGGCCGGGCCAAGCCGGATGCGGCGATGTTCACGACCGCCCTGGCGGCTCTCGGCCTGCCGGCGGACGCGGCGATCCACGTCGGCGATTCGCTGCTGGCCGACATTCGGGGGGCCGAGCGGGTCGGCGTCGAACCGATCCACATCGATCCGCTGGACCGATGCCCGGACCGCACGCACCGGCACATCGCCTCGATCGCCGACCTGCCGGCGATCATCGGTCTCACGTGACGACCGGGATCCCGACCGACGCCGTCGGCTAGGCTGACCCGATGCAGGCATTGATCCTCACCAACGAGTACCCGCCGAACGTCTACGGCGGGGCCGGGGTCCACGTGGAGTACCTCGTCCGCGAGCTGGCCAGGCTCATCGATGTCGACGTGCGGACCTTCGGCGAGCAGGACCAGCCCGGCCCGCCGCTCCGCGTCCGCGGCTACCCGACCCGCCTGGGGCTCGAGGCGACGCCGGAACCGCTGCGGCCGCTGCTCCGAGCCCTCGACCGCGACCTCGGCTTCGTGGCCGACCCGATCGCCGCCGACGTGGTCCACTGCCACACCTGGTACACGCACCTCGGCGGGATCCTGGCCAGGCTGGCCTACGGGATCCCGCTGATCGTCACGACCCATTCACTCGAACCGCTTCGGCCCTGGAAGCGGGAGCAGCTCGGCGGCGGTTACGACGTCTCGACCTGGGTCGAGCGGACCGCGATCGAGATGGCCGACGCCATCGTCGCGGTCAGTGAGGGGACCCGCCTGGACGTCCTCGGCAACTTCGACGTCGACCCGGGACGGGTGCACGTGATCCACAACGGCATCGACACCGCCGAGTACCGGCCGGTGCCGGAGACCGACGCCCTCGAGCGCTACGGGATCGACCCGGCCGTGCCGTACGTCCTCTTCGTCGGGCGGATCACCCGCCAGAAGGGCATCGTCCACCTCGTCCGGGCGATCCGGCACCTCGCGCCGGGCTACCAGGTCGTCCTCTGCGCCGGCGCCCCGGACACCAGGGAGATCGCCGCCGAGATGGAAGCCGCCGTCGCCGAGGCCCGGGCCGGGCGCGAGGGGATCGTCTGGATCGCCGAGATGGTCGACAAGCCGACCGTCCGCCAGCTCTACGGCCACGCCGCGGTCTTCTGCTGTCCCTCGGTCTACGAGCCGTTCGGGATCATCAATCTCGAGGCGATGGCTTGCGAGACCGCCGTCGTGGCGAGCGCCGTCGGGGGCATCCCCGAGGTGGTCGTGCCGGGCGAGACGGGCTTGCTCGTGCCGTTCGAGCCGGCCGGCGCGGGCTCGTTCGAGCCGCGCGATCCCGAGCGCTTCGAGCGGGACCTGGCCGTGGCCGTCGACGCGCTCATGGCCGACCCGGCCCGGCGCGAGGCGATGGGCATCGCCGGTCGGGCCCGGGCCGTCGAGCACTTCAGCTGGGCCGCCATCGCCCGGCAGACCGTCGACCTCTACGCATCCCTCATCGACTGACGGCGCCGGCCGGTGCGTGAGCGCTTCGACCCACGCATTGCCCTCCCGCGCCTGCCGGGCCTCGTCCTCGGCCTCGTGCTGTTCGGATCCGGGATCGCCCTGATGGTCACCTCCGGACTCGGGCTGAGCCCCTGGGAGGTCCTCCACCAGGGCATCGCCGTGCGGACGGGGATCGCCATCGGGACGGTCAGCATCGTGGTCGGATCCGTCGTCCTGCTCGCCTGGGTCCCCATCGGCGAGCGCCCCGGCATCGGGACGATCACCAACATCCTGCTCATCGGCAGCACGACCAACGTCGCCCTCGACCTGCTGCCGGATCTCGGTCCCTTCGCGCTCGAGTCGACGTCGCCCGTGGATCTCGGCGTCCGGGGCGCGCTGCTGGCCGGCGGGATCCTGCTGATCGGCCTCGGATCCGGGCTGTACCTCGGTGCCGACCTCGGCCCGGGCCCGCGGGATGGTCTCATGACCGGGCTCCACCGCCGCTTCGGCTGGTCCATCCGCCGGGTCCGGACGGCCCTGGAGATCGCCGTCCTCATCGTCGGGTTCGTGCTTGGCGGGACCGTCGGGCTCGGCACGGTGGTCTTCGCCCTGGCGATCGGCCCCCTCGTCCAGGCCGCCCTCGACCTGGTCGACCGCGAGGGTCGGCTCAGCCGGCGGCGCCGGGCCGAGATCGTCGCCGAGGGCGAACTCGTCGGGGAGTGACCGTCCCCGCGACTCAGCCCAGCGGGATGAGGACCAGCGAGTCGACCGCTACGGCCCCGAAGAGCAGGGTCAGGTAGCTGATCGAGAACTTGTAGAGGCGGACCGCCCCGTCGGTCGAGGCCGGCTCCGCTGAACCCACCCGCCAGAGGCCGTACGACTGCCAGAGGAAGACGGCGCCGAGGGCGACCGCGGCGGCGAGGTAGATCAGGCCCATCCGGGCGACGGCGAAGAAGACCAGGCTGATGGCCACGAGCAGGACCGTGTAGAGGAGGATCTGGCGGGTCGTCTCGGCGACCCCACGGACCACCGGCAGCATCGGCACGCGGGCCGCCTCGTAGTCGCGCCGGATCCGCAGGGCGAGGGCCCAGAAGTGGGGCGGCGTCCAGTAGAAGACGAGGGCGAACAGCAGCAGCGCCGGGACGCCGACGTTGCCGGTGACCGCGGCCCAGCCGATGACCGGCGGCAGGGCCCCGGCGGCCCCACCGATGACGATGTTCTGGGGCGTCGTCCGCTTGAGCACCAGCGTGTAGACGACGACGTAGAAGGCGATCGCGCCGAGGGTCAGGAAGGCCGCCAGCAGGTTGACGAACCAGGCCATCAGGACGACCGAGATGACGGCCAGCACCAGCCCGAAGCGGAGGGCCGCCTCGGGGTCGACCCGGGCGGCGGGCAGCGGTCGCCGCCGGGTCCGGGTCATCAGCAGGTCGATGTCGCGGTCCAGGTACTGGTTGATGGCGTTGGCCGCGCCCGCCGCCAGCGTCCCGCAGACGAGCGTCCAGACGACCAGCCAGCCCCAGTCGAGCGGCTCGATCCCGGGCACCTCGCGGGTCGCCAGGACCATCGCCGGGACCGTGGTGATGAGGAGGAGCTCGATGATCCGGGGCTTGGTCAGGGCGACGTAGGCCCCGATCGTGTCCCGCAGTGACGGCCCTTCGGCCGCCTGGGTGCCTTCGACGCCCGGCTCCGACGCTCCGGTGGCGGTTTCCCCCGGGTGCGCCGACGCGGCCGTCCTGGCCGCGTAGTACGACAGCGCGGCGAGGCCGACGAGGGCTCCCCAGATGATCGCGCTGAAGGCGACGTGAAGGACCTGGGTCCAGCCCGCCAGCCCGGTCAGGACCTGGAGGCCGCCGACGATGACCTGGACCCCGTAGAGGATCCCGGCGACGGACGCCAGCTGCACGAGCCGGCGATCGGTCCGCTGGGTCCGCCAGGCAGCGAACCAGACCGCCAGGACGACCAGGCCGACGAGGCCAGCGATCCATCGGTGGAGGACATGGGCCGAGGTCACCTCGGTCAGCGGCGGGAACAGCGAGCCGCCCATGAGGGGCCAGTCGGGGAAGATCAGGGCCGCGTCGGTCGCCGTGACGTGGGCGCCGAACAGGAGCAGCGCGTAGACCGAGGCGGCCCCGAAGACGGCCAGCAGGGTGAAGCGCTGGCTCCGGCCATGACGCGGCAGCCGGGCCGGGAAGCCGGCCCGCACGTACAGGAACACGAGCAGCCCCAGGAGGGCCATGGCCGCCGCCAGGTGGGCCGTCACCGACTCGCCGCTGTTGCCGAGCCGCACGGTCTCGCGTCCGAGCCAGGCCTGGAAGGCGACCAGGACGAGCGTCCCGACCGAGCCCCACAGGATCGACGGCCGGTCCCGGTGGTCGACGACGGCCAGGCCGACGAGGCCGAGGATGAGGAAGCCGATGACGACCGCGATGGCCCGGTGGATCCACTCCAGCCAGGCCTTCATGTCGTCGAGGGGCGGCACGATCTGGCCGTAGCAGAAGGGCCAGTCGGGGCAGCCCAGCCCGGAGTCCGTCGCCCGGACGATGACACCCATCGTCACGAGCAGGAACGTCGCGACGATCGAGGCGGCGGCGAGCTTCTGGTAGCGGGTCAACGGGCCTCCTGGCGCCGTGGGGAGCGGCGCGGGTCGGATCGGGCGAGCGGGACGCCGCTGGCGGGCCGGGCGGGACGCGACGGGCGCCATTCTAGCCTGACCGGACCCCGCCACCCCGGGAGGCTCCGGCCGGGTCCGATGCCACGACTCGCGCGGCGGGGCCGCCAGCGCCTTCGTCGATGCCCGTCTACCCTGTCGCCATGCGACCTCGGTCTCCCGTGCCCCTGCGCGCGGCCGCCCTGTTCCTCGCGGCTGCCTTCGCGGCGGTGGGCTGCACATCGGCAGGCGGTCCCGGCTCACTCGACCCCGAGCCCTCGCCGTCGGCGGCCGCCGACCCCTCCGCAGCGTCTTCGCCGGGCGCCTCCGGCCAGCCGAGCGTCCTGCCGGTCATCATCAGCTCGGAGCAGGTCGTCGGTACGAACCGGCTCATCTTCTCGTTCCTCGACCCGAGCGGGGCCCGACCGGTCGCGACCGCAGATCGGACCGCCAGCGCCCGGCTGTGGCCGGATGCCCGCGGCGAGGATGCCGCCGTGTCCACCGAGGGCCGCTTCCTGTGGGCCATCCCGGACGTGACCGGCGTGTACGTGGCCTATGTCGTCTTCGAGGAGGCCGGACCGTGGACGGCGGAGTTCACGACGAGCGTGGCTGGGGGGCCGGAGGAGATCCTCCGCTTCGGCTTCGACGTCCAGGAGACTGGGTTCGCCAGGCGCATCGGCGACACGGCGCCGTCGGTCCGCACGCCGACCCTGGCCGACGTCGGGGGCGACGTACGCCTGCTTTCGACCGACACCGTGCCCGTGGAGCGCTTCTACGAGACGTCGGTCGACGAGGCCCTGGCCGACCCTCGCCCGTTCGTCCTGGTCTTCGCGACCCCGCTCTTCTGCACGAGTACGACCTGCGGCCCGCTGCTGGAGCAGGCGAAGAAGGCCGCGGCAGCCCACCCGGACCTGACCGTCATCAACGTCGAGCCGTACCGGATGGAGTGGAAGGATGAGCGCCTGCAGCCGATCCTCGGCGACGCCGGTCAGCTCCAGCCGGTGGAAGCCGTCGTGGCCTACGGCATCCTGTCGGAGCCCTGGATCTACGTGATCGACGCCGAGGGCCGGATCGCGTCCGTGTTCGAAGGAGTCGTCGCGGACGACGAGCTCGAGGCGGCCTTCGCCGCCGTCGATCGAACCTAGGCTCGCCCGCCCGATCCCCCGGCGGGCTCAGCCGTCGAGCGGCCGCCCACCGGCACAGCCCGGGCAGGTCGCCGGTCCCGGCTCCCACGGCCCCAGCTCGGGGCGCCACCAGGCCAGGAGCTCGTAGCGCCGCCCCGAGGTCGGCGACGTCAGCACGGGTCGCTCGGCCGAGCCGGCCACCAGGACCGCGCAACCGACCACCTGGCCACCGACCCGCTCGATGGCCCCGATCGCGTCGCCGAGCCGCTCCCGGTCGAGGACGTCGGCCACGAGGAGGACCCGTTCGCCCGCCGCGAGAGCGAGCACGTCGGCGACCCCGGCGGCGGCCAGGGCCGCCCGGACGCCGAGCTGCCGCGCCGTCTCGAACGCCAGGACGAGCCCCGGCCCGGGCAGGCCTGCGACGACGTCGACCATCGCGGTCCCGCCGGTGTCGCGGTGAAGGCGAGCCCAGAAGGCGCACAGCTCGCCGGCCGCGACCGGGTCGAGGGCGATCCGCAGGCCGTCGACCGCCAGGCCCGAGTGGCGTCCGTCCTCCATCGCGACGTGCGGCTCGGACACGGCTCCCGAGGCACGGAGGATCGCCTCGGTCCGGGCGGCCAGCACCGCCCGGGCTGCCGCATCGACCGACCGGCGGGTCGTCGTCATCGCCCGTGCCTCACGGTCGGTATTCGACGCCCCGGGCGGACGGCGGGCTCGCTCGCTCGGGCAGCGCCGTGCCGACGAGCGGGCGGTAGCCGTCGAGGCCCCGGCGCCGACACTCGTCGGCGAGCTCGTCGGCAAGCCGCACCGGCAGCATGGGATCGGCCAGGGCGGCCGTCCCGATGCCGACGGCGCTCGCCCCGACGGCCAGGAAGTCGAGGACGTCGTCGAGTCGCGTCACGCCTCCGAGCCCGATGACCGGGACGTCGACGACCTGGGCGACCTCGAAGACGACGCGCAGGGCGATCGGTCGGATGGCGGGACCGGAGAGGCCGCCGTATCCCATCGCGACGGCGGGCGCGGTCCGGTCCTCGGCCACCGCCAGCCCGGCCACCGTGTTGATGGCGCTCACCGCGTCGGCCCCCGCCTCGACCACGGCCCGAGCCACGACCCGGATATCGGCGGCCTCGGCCGAGAGCTTGGCGATGATCGGCAGGGTCGTCGCCCGGCGGACGGCGGTCACCGCGGCCGCGGCGGACCCGGGCTCCAGGGCGAACCGCATGCCGCCACGGAACGGTCGACAGGCCAGATCGAGCTCCAGGCCGGCCACCCCGGGGACGCCGTCGAGGCGTCGGCCGAGCTCGCCGAAGTCGCCGGGCGAGCCGGCGGCGAGGTTGACGACGACCGGGGTCCGCCAGCGGGCCCAGACCGGAGCGTAGCGCTCGAGCACGACGTCGACGCCGGGACCCTGGAGACCGACCGCGTTGAGCAGACCGGCCGGGGCCTCGACCATGCGGCGGCCCACGTTCCCGGGCCGGGCCTGGAGGGTCGTCCCGCGCGTGACGATGGCGCCGATCCGCTCGATGTCGACGGAATCGGCGAGCTCCACGCCGAAGCCGAACGCGCCGGCCGCCCCGACCAGGGGGTTCGCCAGCGCGAGCCCGCCTCGCTCCGGGGCGAGATCGACGGCAAGGTCGACCGGCCCGCCGATGCCCGACGCTCCCGGCTGATCCGTCTCCGCCGGACCGGGCCGTCGGACGTCGGGGGTCCCCGAGGCCTTCGGACGGCTCTCGCGGGGCGCCGGGACGATCGCGCTGCGGATCCGCCGGACCGTCGGGGTCCGTTTGCCCGGTCGTCCCCCGGACGTTGTCACGACGCGCCGCTTCGCCTTCACCAGGCGACCTCCCAGTCGAGCTCCTCGGCGCCGAAGCCCGGGCCCTCACGGCAGGTCCGCAGCTGCTGGCCGCTCGTCCCGGCGACGACACAGCCCAGGCAGGCGCCGGCCGCACAGCCGATCGCCTGGTCGACGAGGACCAGGAGGTAGGCTCTTCGACGGGCGGCGGCGGAGCCCGGCGGGTCGGACCGCCCGCCCCCGCGCTTCCGGCCGAGCTTGGCCACGCCGAGCCGGCCGCGTCGTCCGGCGGCCAGCCGGGCCAGGGCCTCGAGTACCGGGCGCGAGGCGGCGGCGAACGCCTGATCGGCCCAGGCTTCGTACTCCGGTACGAGATCCACGACGTTACCGTGGTGGCCGAGGCCGCCGTCGGATGTGGCCACGACGTACTCGACCTCGTCCGGCAGGAGGGACGAGGGATAGACCTCGCCGGCGGTCGGTGCCCCCAGCAGGACGACGACCTGGCACCCGTCGGCCAGGGCCTCGTCGACGAGCAGACGGAGCGACGCGACGCGCTCCCCCTCCGCGATCAGCAGCAGGTGGCGGCTCCGGGGATCGCGCTCGAGCGGGCGACCGAAGGGGCCGTGGAGCTCGGCCGGGTCGCCGGGACGCAGCCGGGCGAGCCAGCTGCTCGACCGATCCGGGACGACGATCGAGACGACACCCGCCGCGCGGTCGGCGCCCTCGATCGCGAACGGCCGACGGAGCGGCGGCCCGACCCCGTCGTCGACGATCACGTGGACATACTGGCCGGCCCGGGCGGCGGCCGCTACCGCAGGGCGCGCGGTACTGCTGGCGCCAGCGGCCCGGGAGGATCTCGCGACGGTCGACGAGGTCGGCCGTCGGGCGCAGGCGACCGCGGTCAGGCGGAGCCGTTGCGGTCGCCGTCGCCGTCCTCCGCGCTCTGGTCGAACTCGGGCGCGACCTCGGGCCAGCCCTCGGCGATCGCGTCGGCGATGTCGCCGAAGACGTCGGTCGGATCGTAGAACTCGACCAGGTCCTCGGGCCCGGTCAGCGAGCGCCACTCGCCCTCGGCGTCCTCCGGGATCACCTCGGCGCGCAGGGAGCCGTCCTGGCGGAGGATCAGTCGCTCATCGTCGTCGTCGACGACGATGAGGTCGCCGAGGAACGAGCTCGCCGAGCCGGCCGCGACCTCGAACTGCTCGAGCAGGTCTGCCTCGCTCCGCTGGCTGCGCTCCTGGAACTCGAGGGCGAGGTCATAGATCCTTCGGGCGGCGCTGTCGGCATCGGTGGGGGGCTCGGCCTGCCGTCGCGCCCAGGCGTCGGCCGCCTCGGCGTAGGCGGCCGCATCGGCGACCGTCTCGGCCGGCGAGATGCCGGCCACGTCCAGCAGCTCGTCGGTGGCCGTCGGCTCCGGCGCGATGCCGGCCGACTCGCGGGCCGCCTCGGCGAAGGCCTGGTAGAGGTCGGCGGGGTTGTAGAGCTCGACGAGCTCGGCCGCGCTCTCGATGACCTCGGTGTCGCTCTGCCACTCGCCGGTCGAATCGTCCAGGTAGCGGGCGCGGCTCCTGAAGGTCAGGTCAGGAGCGACCGAGAGGTAGTCGGGGTCCTCGTCGATGAGGGTCAGGCCGCCGAGCTCCTCCAGCCGGGCGCGGTTCGCCTCCAGGAATCGCTGGAGCTGCTCGGTCGCCTGGACGATGGCGTCCTGTCGTTCGAGGGCGGCGTCAGCCGCGAGCTCGCCGAGCAGTGCGTTGCGGGCGTCTGCCATCGCGGTTCGCCTCCTTCGTCAGCCGTGGTACTCGAGATCGGGACCCATCCGCTCGCGCAGGAACATGGAGTGATGCCGCTCGAAGATCCACTCCCCGGCACGGTGCCCCAGGACCCGGGTCTCCTCGTCGGCCTCCAGCTTGTCGAGCGTCGCGTAGTCGGGCAGGTCGAAGAGCATGACGTTGTCGAAATCCCAGCCATGGGCGACGTTGTACCAGCCCAGAAAGCGGATCCCGAAGCGCTCCTCGTAGTCGCGGACCTGCTTCGGGAACTGGGTGCGCATGAACGTCTTGAAGAACGGGTCGCGGCCTCGGCGAACGGAGAAGAAGGTCGCGAGCACGGGCACGGGCGGGTGTCCTCCAGGCGGCTGGACTGCGACGTCGCCGTCCATTGTCGCACGGCGACGGGAGCCCCTCAGCGCTCGTCCGGCGGGTCCGCCGCTGGTCCGTCGGTCCGGCGCTCGTCCTCGAGCTCGCCGACCGTCCTGGTCGAGCTGGCCAGCGGGCGCCGCCGGCCCTCCCGCCGGTCGGCGGCGACGAGCCGCAGCAGGAAGATCACGGTCTGCCCGGCGAAGAAGAGCAGGCCCAGGGTGACGATGAGGAGCGCCGCGCTGACGACCGAGGGCCAGCCGAGACTGACGCTCAGCGGCGTCAGGACGACGAAGACGACGAACAGGGCCACCTGGATCCAGAAGCAGCCGAGACCGGGGCCCCTGGCCGGGTCGAGATCGGCGCCCTTGTACTGGACCTGCGGTGAGGAAGGATGCGGGGCGGCCGCACCATCGCCGGATCCTTCGGCGGACGTGGGCGCGGCGGGGTCGACCGGGCCGGTCTCGGGAGCGTCGGGTACGCCGGATGCGGACGATGGCTCGGTCACGCCCCGGACTCTACCCGGAACCGCCCGGCCACGCGTGTCTGGTCGACCGGTCGCCCATCGAGGTCCGCTGCCCGGCTACCATCGGCGGCGATGCCCGGACCCGACCCCTTCGACCCGATGGACCCGCGAGCGGCGCGTGCCGACGAGGTCGACGACTTCCTGCAGCGCTTTGCCTGGCACCCCGAGCCCGAGCTCATCGGGTTCCGCTACGCGTCGGCCTCTCGCGAGGCTCTCGCCCGGCTCGGCGAGGCGGCCTGGGCGGCCGGTCTCGACTACCTCTTCGACGAGGCGCTCCGGCGGGCCATGGGCGAGCCCGTCGGCTACGCCGAGCTGCGCCGCCGCTTCTTCGGCGAGCGCAACCGTCCGACGGCCGCTCCGCGCGATCCGACCACCAGCGGGGCCGTCCTCCGCGAGTTCACCGAGCGGATCGCCCCGCATCAGCTCAACGCCTACCACCCCCGCTCGTTCTCCTACTTCACGCCGCCGCCGCTGCCGATGTCGATCGCCGGCGAGGTCCTGACCCAGTGGTCGAACCAGGGGATCGACGTCTGGCACGCGGGGCCGGTCGGCGCCTTCGTCGAGGAGGAGGTCGTCCGCTGGCTCTGCGAGCTGGTCGGCTACGACGAGGAGAGCTTCGGCCTGCTGGCGTCGGGAGGGGTCATGGCCAATTTCATGGCCATGGCCCTGGTCCGCGACGTCCACCTCCGGTCACTGCTGGATCCGGGCCCGCCGCCGCGCGGTGGTGCCCTCGAGCGCGTTCGCTTGTACGCGAGCGACCAGACCCACTTCTCGGTGGGCCGGGCGCCTCGATGAGCTCGGCTTTCCGCCCGGGACCCTCGTCGTCGTGCCGTCCGACCGGCGCTTCCGCCTGCAGGCGGGACCGGTCGCGGAGGCGATCGCCCGGGACCGCGCCGCCGGCCTGCTGCCGGTCGCCATCGTCGCCGTGGCCGGCTCCACGAACACGGGCTCGGTCGACCTGGTCGAGGAGCTGGCCGACCTGGCCCGTGCCGAGGACCTCTGGCTCCACGTGGATGCCGCCTACGGCGGCGCCGCCCGGCTGTCCGACCGCGACCGGGACCGGGTCCCGGGCCTCGATCGGGCCGACAGTGTCACGATCGACCCCCACAAGTGGTTCTTCCAGGCGTACGACGTCGGCGCCCTGGTCGTCCGCCGTGGTCGGGACCTGGTCGACACTTTCCACCGTTCGCCCGAGTACTACCGTGGCGGCAGCGGTGATCTCCTGGGGACCGACGAGCCGCTCAACTTCTACCAGCTCGGCTTCGAAGGGACCCGGCGCTGGCGGGCCCTCAAGCTCTGGCTGTCGTGGAAGCACCTTGGGACGCGCGGTCTCGGTCGGCTCGTCGAAGCGAACGACGACCTCGCCGCCTACCTGGCCCGGAGGATCGCCGAGAGCGACGACTTCGAGGCCGAGCCGGTCGAGCCTGAGCTGTCGGTCGTCTGCTTCCGCCACCTGCCCGGTGGTCGGGCGGGCGCCGCGACGATCGAGCCGACCACCCTCGACGCCCACCAGGACCACCTCCAGGGCGCGCTCGAGGCATCGGGCGACGGCTGGCTATCCACGACCGTGCTCCGGGGACGGACCTACCTGCGGGCCGGCATCGTCAACTACCTGGCCACCGAGTCGGACGTCGATCGGCTGCTCGATCGTCTCCGCGGGTTCGCCGAGGGCTGACCCGGCCCGGGGACCGTTCCGCACGACCGGGGTAGCCTGTGGGTCCGATGATCGTCGAGCCGACCCCAGCCAGGCCGCCAGGCAGACGGCCGCCCGTCGTCGCGGCGGCCGTCGCCGTCGTCGCCGTCCTGGTCGCGGTGATCGCCGCCGGCTCGCTGGGGCCCGACGCTCCACCGCCCCCACCCGAGGCGGTCGCCAGGGATGGCGAGGCTCGGATCAGCCCGCCGGCCAGCCCGTCCGACGACCCGTCCATCCAGGACCCCGGCTTCCCGGCGGAGGTCCTCGGCCTGCCGGTCCGCGATGTCGTCGCCGTCGTCGACGGGCGCCGGGCCGAGGGCCTGACCGGGCTGGTGGCCGTCGCCGGCTACCTGACCGTCGCCGGGCGACCCAGCGAGTGCCTGCCGGCGATGACCGGCTCGCAGACCCCGGCAGCCGGTATGACCCGTCCGTTCTGCCGTCGCGAGGCGGTCATCGCCTCCACCCCTGAGGGCGCGTCCGGCGATCCCGAGCGGGAGCCGTCGGCATGGGCCCGCGGCCCCCACCTCCACGCCCAGGTCGTCCCGGGGACGTCGCTCCCGTACTCGGTCGAGCCGCCGTTCGGCAACGACCGGCGCGACGCCGTCCCGGTCGTCGTCCTGGCCAGCTTCGACGACGGGCGCGCCCGGACGATCGGCTGCGGCCAGGAGGTCTTCTACTGCTTCGAGACCCTGACCATCGAGCGGGTCCTCTGGGCGGAGGGTCGTTGGCAGGACCGGCGGCGGGCGCTCGACCCTGGGTTGGAGGCAGGGCCCCGCCTGGGCGGCCGGGAGCGCCTGTTGATCACCTCGACCGTGCTGCCCGGCAGCGGCCCGGTGCTGGGCGAGACGCTCCTGCGGCGGGATGCCCTTGCGATCGTCGACCCGCTCGCGCATGCCGAGGCCGGCCCGACGGAGCGGCCCGTCTGGTACCTCCGTCTGCTCGCCTCGCCGTCGTCGGACGGCGGCCGACGGGTCGCCTGGCTCGTCCTGGAGGATGTCAGCGGGCGGATCCTGGCCCGCGGCGACGCCGGCTAGATCCGCGTCAGGCGAGCTCGGGATCGGCCCAGGCCAGGCGGCCGTCGGCGACGGTGAGGAGGACCCGGCCGGGCAGCTCCTGACCGAGCAGCGGCGTGTTCCGTCCCTTCGTGGCGAGGGCCGCGTCATCGACCGTCCAGGTCGCCGACCGATCGAAGACGACAAGATCCGCGGGTGCTCCTTCGACGAGGCCGACGGACCGACCGAGCCGCTCGCCCAGGATCGCCGCCGGACCGGAGGTCAGCGCCGCCATCGCACGCCCCAGCGAAAGACGGTCGGCATCGACGGCCGCGAGCAGGACGCCGAGCGCGGTCTCGAGCCCCGCGATCCCGTTGGACGCCCAGCCGAACTCGACCTCCTTGTCCACCTGTGCGTGGGGCGCATGGTCGGTCGCCACGGCGTCGGCCGTCCCATCCGCCAGCGCGGCCAGCACCGCGGCCGCGTCGACGGCCGACCGGAGCGGCGGATCCACCCGGCACGACGGGTCGTACGGGTGGGCGACGAGCGCCCCGTCTGCCCACGGGTCTCGGGCTCGACCGTCGGCTCCCAGGGCCTCCCAGGACCAGCGCCGCGCGCCGGCGACCCACTCGTCGGTCAACGCCAGGTGGTGCGGTGTCACATCGCAGGTGACCGGCAACCCGCGCGCCCTGGCCGCCCGGACCTGGTCGAGGGCGGCGGCGGTCGACAGGTGGGTGAGATGCAGGCGCGCGGTCGGCACGTCGCTCAGGACACCTCCCAGCACGGCGATGTCTCGAGCGACGGCAGCGGCCTCGCCGGCGACCGGCCAGCCCCTCAGGCCGAGGACGGTCGCCACGAACCCCTCGTTGGCCTCGGCGCCCTTCGTCTGCGACGGGTCCTCGGCGTGTTCGACGATCGGCAGGCCGAGCGCCCCGGCATAGGCCAGGGAATGGCGCAGGATGGCGGCCGAAGCGACCGGAGAGCCGTCGTCCGAGAAGCCGACCACCCCGGCATCGGCCAGCTCCCCCATCGCCGAGAGCTGCTCCCCACCCCGGCCCCGCGTCACGGCCCCATAGGCGAGCAGCCGGACCGGCGATCCGCTGCGTGCGGCCGACGACCGCATCAGCTCGAGGACCGCGACCTCGTCGAGCGTCGGGTCCGTGTCGGGCATCGCCGCGACCGCCGTGAACCCGCCATGGGCCGCTGCCAGCAGGCCGCTGGCGAGCGTCTCCGCGTCCTCGTTGCCGGGTTCGCGGAGGTGGACGTGGAGGTCGATGAAGGCGGGGGCCACGATGACGCCCCGGTCGTCGACACCGCTTGCCTCGTCGCCCTCCAGCCAGGTGACCGCCTCGACGATACCGTCGCGGACGACGATCTCGCCGGGCCCTTCGCGTCCGCCGGCAGGATCGACGAGCCAGGCCCGACCCAGCTCCAGGTCCATGATCGTCTCGCCGGCCGCCAGGATCGCCCCGGAGCGGACGGGTCGCCCCGGCTCAACCACCACGGGCCTCGCCGCCGGGCAGGGTCCCGGCCAGGAGGTAGAGCAGCGCCATCCGGACCGCGACGCCGTTCGTCACCTGGTCGGTGATGACCGAGCGTTCGTGGGTCGCGACATCGGCGGCGATCTCGACGCCCTCGTTCATCGGGCCCGGGTGCATGACCAGGGCCTCCGGCTTCGCCAGGGCCAGACGCTGGCGGGTCAGGCCGTAGCGGGCTGCGTATTCGCGGAGCGACGGCAGGAGCCCGGATGACATCCGTTCCTTCTGGATCCGCAAGGCCATGACCACGTCGGCGTCCCGCAAGGCCGCGACCACGTCGGTGGTCACCGTGAAGCGCCGCCCTGCGGCCGCCCCGGCGCCGGCCCAGGCTTCGAACCCTCGCACCAGGGTCGCCGGCCCGCAGATCCACAGATCGGCACCGGCTGCGGTCAGCGACCAGATGTTCGAACGGGCGACCCGGCTGTGGAGGACGTCGCCGAGGATGACGATCTTCCTCCCCGCCACCGAGCCGCCCACCAGGCGCTCCCGCATCGTGTACAGATCGAGCAGCGCCTGGGTCGGGTGGGCGTGCCAGCCGTCGCCCCCGTTGAGGACGCTGCCGGCGAAGTGCTCAGCGGCCAGGTACGGGGCTCCCGAGACGGCGTGGCGCATGACGAGCATCTGGGCGCCCAGTGCCTGCACGGTTCGGATCGTGTCGACGAGCGACTCGCCCTTGGTGACCGAGGACGTGGATGCGCTGATGTTGACGACGTCCGCCGAGAGGTTCTTGGCGGCGACCTCGAAGCTCACCCGGGTCCGGGTCGAGGCCTCGTAGAAGAGGATCGTCACGTTCCGACCGCGGAGCGCGGGGACCTTGGCGATCGGCCGCGCCAGGACCTCCTTCATGGCATCGGCGGTGACCAGCACCCGCTCGATCTCGGGCCAGGTCAGAACGTCGAGATCCAGGAGATGCTTGTGGCGCCACGGGACGGCGACGTCCGGCGCATCCGGCGCGACACCGCCGACCGCGGTCTCGATGCCGGTCGTCATAGCGCCGGCTCCGAAGCCGCGGCCTCGACCCGGTCGATCGACACGTCGTCCGCGCCATCGACCTCCTCGAGCTGCACCTTCACGACCTCCTCGCGCGAGGTCGGCACGTTCTTGCCGACGTGGTCAGCCCGGATCGGCAGTTCACGGTGGCCGCGGTCCACCAGGACCGCCAGGCGGATCGCCCGGGGTCGACCGAAGTCGACCAGGGCGTCCATGGCGGCGCGGATCGTCCGTCCCGTGTACAGGACATCGTCGACCAGGACCACCGTCCGGTCGTTGAGGTCGAAGGCGATGTCGGTCCCCTTGACGACCGGCTGCTGGGCCACCAGCGAGAGGTCGTCGCGGTAGAAGGTGATATCGAGCGCCCCGACCGGGACCGTGGCGCCCTCGTGCTCGGCGATGGCCGTGGCCAGCCGCTGGGCCAGGGGGACGCCGCGACGCTGGATCCCCACGAGCACGAGCCCGTCGGTGCCAGCGTGCTTCTCGACGATCTCGTGGGAGATGCGGATGGTCGCCCTGCGGATCTCGTCCGCGGTCATGATGTGGCGGGCGCTCATCGCGTCGCTCGGGTGCCTCGGGGCACGCTCGCGTCCTCCTTCCCGGCCTCGCCGGGCCGGTCGTTAAAGGGCTGATGGCAGTCTAGCGCAGGCGGCCGGGCTCAGTAGACGTGGACGGTCACGCTGGTCGTCCCCGACCACGAAGGGCAGCCACAGATGGCGAAGAAGTCGGCCCGCTGCAGGTCGATGATCCGACCCTTCCCGAACGGGCCGTAGTCGTTGACCGTCCGCACCAGGCAGCCGCTGGGTCCGCAGACCCGGATCACCGTCCCGCGGGGCAGGCGCATGGCGGTCGTGCCGTTGTCGTAGAACGTGGCGATGCCGGTGAGGGTGTAGCGGCCCGGCTTCCACTCCGAGCCCGCCTTCGGCGCGGGAGCCGCGATCGACGGGCGAGCGAGCGGCGGGAGCGGCACCTCGCCAGCCTCCACGAAGGGCGCAGTGGGGTCGAGATGGCCCGCGGAGATGAAGCTCGGATCCGCCTGCGGCGCCGAACGCGTGGCCTGAGCGATCCCGGAGGCCCCGGTGACGAGCCGGAGGTCGAGCAGCTCGGGGACGCTCCGATCCCCGGGACGGGCCGCCCCCGTGATAGCCGGCAGGGCGATCAGGGCGGTGGCCGTCGTGACGATCACGACGGTGGCAAGTCGACGGGCACGCATCGGCCCGGGACCCTACCGCACCGCTCCGGTCCAGGATGTGGATAACTCGGGCTGTCCCGGCTGGTGAGCGCGGACCTGCGCCCTGCGGGCGCCGCTGAGCGCTCAGGTCAGCGGACCACGAGGACCGGCGCGTCGTCCTGCCCGGGCTGCGACTCGGCCCGGCCGGCGTTGCCACCAGTCCAGGCTACGACGACGACCCGGCTTCCCTGCCCGTCCTGGCCGGGTGGCACCGCGAATGCCAGGCGGCCCTCGCGGATCGAGAAGCCGGGGAGCGCCACCGCCTCGTCGAGCAGCGGTCCGTCGGGATCGAGCCGCCCCGAGACCCGATCGATCCCGTGGAGCGACAGCGACCCGACCGCAGGATCGACCGCATCGGCGATCCACAGGCCGAAGTGGCTGCCGTCCTCGTCCCAGCGGACATCCCAATCCACGAGCGGGCCCGTCGCCAGGCCGATCTCCCCCGACACGATCGGCGCGGGTGATGCGGACGGGGCAGCCGAGGCGAACGGGTCCGCGGTCACACTCGGCAACCACCCGGGTGCGAGCTCGGCGAGGACCAGGCGGCCCTCGTCGGCGACCCAGTCGGCACCATCCGGACCGGCGACCAGCGATCCCCGCCAGAAGACGACCCGGGTGCCGGTGGGATCGATGACCGGTCGCCAGATGTCGCCGCCCGGAAGGTCGACCTCGTCGCCGGTCGACGGGTCGATCAGCAGCGAGACCACCGCCGGCCCGGTCGGGTCCGGCGATGCTTCCCCGTCGCCCGGCAACAGGACGCGGCTGGCGAGCACGCGTTCACCGAGCCAGCCCGCGAAGACGGTCGCATGGTCCGATGTGAGCGGCACGGCAGCAGCGCTCCCAAGCTCCCAGAGATAGACGTCGGGACCTTGGCTGCCGTCGTCCGGGCGAGCGGAGAAGGCGAACCAGCGACCATCCGGCGAGAAGCCGGCAGCCTGACCGACCACGATGACGTCGGAGGCGATGGCAAGGACGTTCGGATCGGCCGTCGGGCTCGGCGATGCCTCCGGGCTCGAGGTGACGTCCGGACTGGCCGCCGGCGACGCGGAGGGGGCCGCCGTCGGTGAGGGGGATGGGGCCGCTGACGGGTCGGGCGACGGGACCGCGGATGGATCCGTCGACGGGGTGGCCGACGGTCCTGGCGAAGGTGAGGGCGATGCCCCCGCGCCCAACGTCACGACCAGGACCGAACCACCGCTGCGGGCGTTGGTCGCGTCCACCACGGCGACGTTCGAGCCGGGCGGTGCGGCCACGATGCTCCTGGGCAATGTGGACAGCGCGAGTGGTTCGGCGCTCGGTGCATCGATCGCCGGGCAGTCCGGCCGGATCTCCGGTCGGCAGACCTGCTCGACCGCCGCGAGGGCCACGGCGTACGTGCCATCGTCCTGGCGCTGCAGCCAGCTCACATCGCCGACCGCCACTTCGAGCGGGGTCGGGCGGGGTGTCCCGGCGGGCGACGGCTCTGCCACGGTCGTGGGCAGGGGCAGGCTCGGGGAGGCCTCGACATCGGGGATGCCGGGTCGCGAGAGCACCGAGGTCCCGACGACGACGGCGACGACGAGGGCGCCGGCGAGGGCGCCGTAGGGCACCAGGGCGGACCGTCCGCGTGACCGGCCCGAGTCCGCATCGATGGCGGTCCTCGTCCTGGCCCATAGGTCGCGCGGCGGCTCCGGCCGCGGTTGGGCACGAAGGAGCGCCCGCTGGCGCTCGTAGGCGGCGGCAGACACCCGGCAGGCTTCACAAGCGAGGTGGTGACGCTCCAGCCAGGCAAGATCGTCGTGCGAGAGCGGGCCGAGAAGCGCGTCCGAGGCGAGACCCCGGGCACGATGATGGTCGTCGCGCGGCTCGCGGCGCGAACCGGGCAGGAAGGGTGTCATCGGGGACCCGCCCGGTGCTCGTCGCGAGCGCCATAGGCGGCGTCGAGGGCCGCTTCCCGCTCCGCGGTCTGGCGCTCCTCGTCGGCGAGCGCCCGACGAAGGGACTCGCGGGCGCGAGTGAGCAGGGCTCGGGCAGCCACGTGACTCACGCCCAGCACCTCGGCCAGCTCCAGGCCGGTGAGGTCGTGGACCTCGGCCAGGATGAGCGCTTCACGCTGGCGCTCAGGGATCCGCGCCAGCGCGTTGGCGAGCTCACCCGAGAGCTGGAGGTCCATCGCCAGCCGCTCCGCGGACGGGGCGGCTCCACGCGACTCGCCGGTCCAGGGGACGAAGCGCAGGATCTTGCGCCTGCGGATGTCGTCCAGGGCGACCCGGTGAGCGATCTGGTACAGCCATGCGCGGGCGTTCTCGGGCTTCTCGAGCGTGGCGTGCGCGCGATAGGCCTTGACGAACGCGTCCTGGGCGAGGTCCGAGGCAAGGTCCGGGTCGCGGACCATCCGCAGCAGGTACGCGAAGATCTCACCGTGGTGCTTCGCGAAGAGCTCCTCGATGAACGAGTCTGCCGCCGTCCGGTTGGCCTGGTTCACGACCAGGGTTCCGGGGAAGGCGAGGACGCCGACCGTGGCGTCGCCTGGGACCATCGTCGCTCCCGAGCGGGATGTGGACATGGACCCGGTCGGAGAGGCCGGGTCATCGGTGCCGGAGGGACGATGGGGCGACCGGCCCTGTGACGGTGGGTGGCGCCGCGACGCGATGCCGTCATGGGCTTCGCCTGCCGTGCGGATCAACGGCGTCCTGGGCGTCGGCGAGGAGCTCCTCGACGGCGTCCTCCGGGGCCACCGGATTGACCGGCAGGCCGGTCCCCAGCTCGAGGCCGGCGATCTCGCGCAGCCTCGGATGGACCTCCCAGTGCCAGTGGTAGGTGGTGTCCACATGCTCCCGTAGCGGCGCGGTATGGAGCACGAGGTTGTACGGCGGGTGATCGAGGGCCGCGAGGCTGCCCAGCACCTGGCGCAGGGCCTCGGCGGTGGAGGCGATATCGGCCTCCGTCGTTCGGCCGAAGTCGGACTCGTGGCGCCGCGGGACGATCCACACCTCGAACGGGGAGCGCGAAGCGTAGGGAGCGAAAGCGACGCTTGCGTCGTCCTGCCAGAGGAGGCGGCCTCCCACACGGACCTCGTCGCGCACGAGCCGGCAGAACGGGCACTCGCCCTCGCGGATGACGAACCGAGCCGAGCCACCCAGCTCCTCGCCGATGCGGTGGGGAACCTGCGGCAACTCGTAGAGGTCGAGGCACAGGTGGTTCGTCCGGGCCCCCGCCTGCCGCCCCCAGTTCTGGACGACCTGGACGTACTCGACCTGCTCTGCATCGCGGACGCCGTCAAGGGCCGTCCGGGTCGCCGCCAGCAGCTCGCCGATCAGGGCGCTGCCGACGGCGTGGAGGGGCCGGTGCTCACCGGGCGGCGCCACCACGGTCCGCCAACCGCCGACCGCCCGTGCCTGGGCGAGACTGAGCTGGGCGAGGCCGCGGTCGAGCGCACGAGCCTCGTCCTCGGTGCCGACCACGTTGAAGGCGGCCTCCTTGAGGTTCCGGACCCGGACGCCGTCGCCGGGCGGCTCGACGCAGTTGGCGCAGTGGCCGTCGTCCGCGACCGGCTCGGCGGCAAGGCGGAACCGTTCTCGATCGAACTCGCGGTCCACGATCGTCGCGACCCACCAGCCGGTGATCGCGTCCTTGCGGAGCTCGAAGAGCCCGGCGCCCACCGCTCAGGCCCCGACCGCGCGCAGGAGGGCCAGGCTCCGCTGCGGATCGGCATCGGGCGGCAACGTCCCAGCCAGCGGCGCCCCGAGCCGACGTGCCAGCGCGGGGCCGAAGACGGCCGCGGCCCGGGCGACCGACGACGTCGACGGCGGCTCGGCGGTGCGGCCGACCTCCTCGGCGATCGAGGTGGAGACGACGCCCGGCAGGCCGCACGGGTCGATGAGATCGAAGTCAGCCAGCTCGGTCGTGACGTTGAGGGCGACGCCGTGGTAGCTGACGCCGCGCTCCACTCGGAGTCCGAGGGCGCCGATCTTGCGAGGCGCGGCGGTGCCGACGGCCACCCAGCAGCCGGGGTGCCCGTCGCGGCGCTCCGCGTCGACGACGCCAAGGGCCGAGCAAGTGTCGATCATCGCCCCTTCGAGGGCCCGTACCAGGGGGCGCAGCAGGAGACCGCGCGCACCGAGCTTGATGATCGGATAGGCGACCAGCTGGCCCGGGCCATGGTAGGTGACCTCTCCCCCGCGCTCGACCCGGATGACCTCCAGGTCGAGGTCCCGCAGCTCCCGAGAGGTGGCGCGGATGAACCGCTCGTCGGCCTGCCGACCGAGCGTCAGGACGGCCGGATGCTCGAGGAGCAGGAGCGTGTCGCCGATGCGATCGTCGGACCGGGCCGCGGCCAGCTGCCGCTGGAGGTCCCAGGCGTCCCGGTAGGCGATCCGGCCGAGCCAGTGCGTTTCCAGGGCATCGCGCCCGGTCGGAGGCAGGACCGAGGCCGGTGCGAGCGTCTCCACGGCGGCACGATAGCAGCCGCGGCGACCAGAGGCTGCGCACCGGATCTGGCCGGCGGTCGCCCTAGCCCCGAGCCGCCTGCTCCTCGCTGAGGCTCTTCCAGAGCCGATGACGCAGCTCGGCGAACTCCGGCGTCTCCATCAGCGGCTCTCCGCGGTCCGAACGCTCGAACGGGACGTCGACGATCTCCTTGACCCGGCCCGGCCGAGCGGTCATGACGATCACGGTGTCGGCCAGCAGGATCGCCTCGTCAAGGTCGTGGGTGACGAAGACGGACGTGGCCCCGGGCCGTGCGGCGAGGATCCGGATCAGCTCGAACTGCATGATCCGACGGGTGAGCGCGTCAAGCGCCCCGAACGGCTCGTCCATCAGCAGGATCTCGGGCTCGACGGTCAGGGTCCGGGCGATCCCGACCCGCTGCTGCATGCCGCCGGAGAGCTGGTGGGGGAAGGTCCGCTCGAAGCCCTTCAGGCCGACCAGGTCGATGTTGACCTGGGCCCGAGCGTACCGCTCGTCCTTGCCGACGCCGCGGATCTCCAACCCGAAGGCGACGTTGTCGATCACCGACCGCCAGGGATACAGGCCGAAGTCCTGGAAGATGAAGCCGCACTCGCGCCGAGGCCTCGTCACCTGCTCGCCGTTCACCAGGATCTTGCCCGCGTCGGCCCGGACCAGCCCATCCATCATCCGGAGGGCCGTCGTCTTGCCGCAGCCGCTGGGGCCCACGATCGTGACGAACCGCCCCTCCTCGACCGTGAAGCTGAGGTCGTCGAGGGCGGTGACCTCGACCGTCTGCGGGCGAGGATCCGGCATGAGACGCCCCAGGAACGTGTCACGGCGCTTGACCGTGCGATAGGTCTTGATGACGTTCTCGAGGACGATCTTCGCCAGCGGGTCGGATCGGGTCGCTGGATCAGGCATCCGCGCCTCCCCCATCGATGGTCAGGCCATGGCGCCACGGCGCGACGGAGTCCTCGACCCGCTGGAGGATCGCGACGGCGGTGACGCCCAGCAGCATGACGAAGAGGACGACCGCCAGGACGGTCGCCAGGTCCAGGGTCGCTCCGGCGATCTTGAGCAGGTAGCCGATGCCGGTCAGCGAGGCGATGAGCAGCTCGGACACGACCATCCCCTGGATGGCCAGACCGACCCCCAGCCGGAGGGCCGTGAAGATGAACGGGATCTCGTGGGGGATCAGGACCTTCCAGAAGATCTGGCGCTCGGAGGCGACGTAGGTCCGGGCGACCTCGACCAGGGTCGTCGGGGTGCTCTTGGCCCCCTGGTAGGCGACGATGGCCACCTGGGGGACCGTGAACAGGAAGATGAAGACGATCCGGACCTGCTCGTCGATCCCGAACCAGAGGACCAGCAGTGGGACGATCGCCGAGAACGGCATGACGTAGAGCGCCGTCAGGTACGGGTCGACGGCTCGTCCGAGCCACGAGCGCACCCCCATCATGATCCCGAGCGGGATGCCGAAGAAGACGGCCAGCAGGCCGCCGATGGCGAACGACGAGAGGGTGACCGAGAGGGCCGAGAGCAGCTTGCCGCTGCCGAGCAGGTCGAAGAAGGAGTCGAGGACGGCCCCCGGGCCGGGCAGCCCGAACTCCGAGGCACCGAGGCTCAGGAGCCACCAGATCCCCAGCAAGCCGATCAGCGATCCGATCCGGGCGATCATGTCGTCTGCCGCCAGGGAGCGATCGCGGTCTCGACTCGAGCGACCGCGGCCTGCAGCACCACGCCGAGCAGGAGCAGGAAGATCAGCACGGCGATCAGCGAGGCGCTGTCGAATTCGTGGGCGAAGCCGGAGAGCATCAGGCCGAGGCCGGTGATCGAGACCACGAGCTCGGCGAGGACCGTTCCCTTCACCGCACGGCCGAGGCCGAGTCGGATGGCGGTGACGATGTAGGGGACGGCGTGGGGGATGACGGTCATCGAGAAGACCTGGCGGGACGAGGCCCCGAAGACCCGCGCCACCTCGACGAAGGTCCTGGGGGTCTCGCGAGCACCGCGGTAGCAGGTCAGCGTGATGACCGGCGCCGAGAAGACGAAGACCGTGGCGATCCGTGGCTCCAGGCCGATCCCGAACCACCAGACGAACAGCGGCGTGAGCGCCGAGACGGGAGCCACGTACAGCCCGTTCACGTACGGGCCGAAGATGTGCTCCACGCTCTTGTTGGCGCCCATGGCGATGCCGAGCGGCGCCCCCACGACCAGGGCCAGGAACGCGCCGAGGACGAGCGCCGACATGCTCAGGGCAAGCGCCTGCCAGACCTCGCCGGTGACGAAGGTCAGCTCGAAGAAGCGGGAGAAGACGGCGAACGGACCCGGCACCAGGTAGGCCGGTTGGTCGATGGACAGGATGGCCCAGACGACCAGCAGGATGGCGCCGAGGACCAGCGGCGGGACGAGCAACCGCCGCCCGAGGCGCGGAGCCGACCGCCAGGCCGCCGAGCGGCCTGGCGAGTCGGCGCGGGCGAGACTCACGGGGCGGGTCGCTGGCCTACTGGGTCGCCGCGTCGACGAAGGTGGTGTCGACCACGTCACCGTAGGCGAGCGTTTCGTCGCTGGTGAGCTGCTCGACCTCGACGAGCAGGTCGTTCATCCGGGTGAAGTACTCCTCGTCGAGCCCGCCGTCGATCGGGAAGAGCTGGATCTCCTGGTACAGCTCGAAGTCGCCCGCCACCTCTGCTGGATCGAGACCGGCGGTCTCCGGGCGCTCCTCGGCGAGCATCTCGTCGGCCATCTGCTGGGGATCGCCGTCGTAGAAGCGCTGGTAGGCCTCGAGGGTCGCGGCGGCGAAGGCGTTCGCCAGCTCGGTGTTCTCGCGGAAGGTGTCGCTCATCGCGAAGCCCTCCCACATCATCGGATCCAGGGTCGGCGCGCCCGTGCCCCAGATCTTGAAGTCACCGTTGGTCTCTGCCTCCAATTGGGCCCCGACGGCCCGGAACAGGATCGCCGCGTCCATCGTGCCGGCGGTCAGGGCCGCGGCCCGGTTGCCGGATCCGGCCAGGTAGACGGTCTCGTAGTCGCCCTGGGTCAGTCCCGCCTGGGCCATCAGGCCCGGCAGAACGACCGACGAGAGCGAGGTCGGGTCCTGGGCCCCGATCTTCTTGCCCTGCAGCTGCGAGAGATCGGTCACGTCGCCCGGTACGACCAGGACGAAGGTGTTCTGGGTCTCGTTGGTCAGCGTCCACTTCATCCCCAGGCCAGCGTCGATGGCTCGCTGGATGCCCAGGAGCGAGATCAGGGCGACGTCGATGCGCCCGCGGTCGAGGGCTGACGCAACGACCTCGTCACCGGAGAGGGCCGCGTACTCGAGCTGGATGCCCTGCTCGGCGAGGATCTCGCGGCCGAAGGTCAGTACCGGCAGCAGATAGACCTCGGCCTGGGTCGTGCCCGTCCCGAAGTAGATGATGGATTCCCCGGGCTCGGAGGTCCCACCTCCCCCGTCGTCCGAGCAGGCCGTTGCGACGAGAGCGACGCTGAGGACAAGCGCGCCGATCCCGGTTCGACGGGTGCGAGTCATGGTTCTACCTCCGTGGCCCGACCACGACCGGGGGGCTACCCGGGCGCTCACTCGGCCGGGACGTGGAGCGTAGTATACCGTCGGATGCGACGACATTCACGTATCGGCGGTGTATCGGCCGACACGGGTCGACGCCGGAAGCGAGTAGGACGAAGGGGGCCATCGAGGTGATCTGGAGGACGCGGTCGTGACCATCTCCGCCGGGCTCATCGGGTACGGGGCGGTCGGCAGCTCGGTCGCCAGGATGATCGGCGACGGTCTGGCCGGCCCGGCATCGCTCATCGCGGTCCTGGTCCGCCAGCCCGACCGATATGCGGACGATGCCGGCCGCCTCGGGATCCCCTTCACCGCCCGGACGCAGGACGTCATCGATCTCGCCCCTGACGTGGTGCTCGAGTCCGGGGGGCACTCCGCCTTCCGGCAGCACGTCCCGACGCTGCTGGCCGCCGGGATCGACGTCATCTCGATCAGCGTGGGCGCCCTGGCCGATCCCACCCTGCTGGCCGAGACGCAGGCGGCTGCCGAGCGTGGCGGCGGCCGGTTGCGGATCCCATCAGGCGCCATCGCGGCGCTCGACGCCATCTCGGCAGCCGCCGTCGGCCGCATCGACCGGGTCGTCCACACCGTCCGCAAGCCGCCCCCCACCCTGCTCGACGGCGAGGAGGGCCAGGCGGTCCTCCGCTCCGGGGTCGAGCGCGTCCTCTACGACGGGCCGGCGCGTGAGGCCACCCAGCTGTTCCCGGCCAACGTCAACGTCATCGCCGCGGTCAGCCTGGCCGGGATCGGCCTCGACCGCACCGAGGCGCGGGTCATCGCCGATCCGGCGGTGGTCCACAACACCCACGACGTAGAGGTCGAGGGTGACTTCGGACGACTGCGCTTCCGGATCGAGAACGTACCCTCGGTCGAGAACCCGAAGACCGGCCGGATCGTGCCCCTGAGCCTGGTCCGATCGCTTCGGGCCCTGAGCGAGCCGATCGTCGTCGGAGGCTGACCGGGCCCGATGCCGGGCTCGCGGCCTCGGACGCGAGCCGACGGCGATCCGTCAGCCGAGCCCGGATCCCGCATCCCCCGTCGCCAGGTTGACGACATCCTTCAGCAGGGCGAGCGCCGCGCCGCGCGGGCTCGATCGGCCGCCGCTGACCACGATCCGGCCCGCCTGGCCGCAGTCGAACTCGACGGCCTTCTCGGCGCCGGGCAGATGGTGGAGGGCATCGCCCTCTGCGACGGCCTCGAGGCCGACGGTCATGGTGCCGACGTCGATGCTGGCGGTCGCGACCTGGCGCAGGGCACGG
The DNA here is from genome assembly GCA_963707215.1 of uncultured Chloroflexia bacterium. Taxonomy (GTDB): domain Bacteria; phylum Chloroflexota; class Limnocylindria; order Limnocylindrales; family CSP1-4; genus DATHYZ01. Next base: position 705,217 of record CAVPPB010000001.1, read on the forward strand.
CCCCCCCGGGCCGCCTGCCGGGCAAGCGTTGCGGTCTCGGCGGTGATGGGTCCGGTCTCGACGTCCGCGATGGTGGCGGCCCGTCCCCAGGTCAGGTTGGCAAGGATGACGAGCTTGGACGCCGCGTCCGAGCCGTCGAGATCCCCGGACGGCTCCGGCTCGGCGATCCCGGCCGCGACGGCGTCGGCGAGGACCGCGTCGAGCGACTCGCCGATGGCCAGCTCGTTAAGGACATGGTTGCTCGTCCCGTTGAGCGAGGCCCGGATGGCGACGCAGCCGAGGGCCCGGATGCCCCGCCTGCCAAGGTCTCCGGCCGGCAGCGCCGCCCCGGTGGCCCCCGACACGCGGATCGCCCGGCCGGCCGTGTGGGCCGCCTTGTCGAGCTCGGCCCATCGGGTGACCAGGTGGGACTTGGTCGCGGTCACGACATGGGCTCCCGCGTCGAGAGCGGCAAGGACCTGATCGAAGGCAGCTGTCGATCCGGGCTGGTCGCCGGGGACGGCCTGGACGACGATGCCGGGCCGAGCGTCGGCCAGGAGGGCGGCAAGGTCGACGGCGGGCCTCCAGTCGGGCTCAGGGCCGGATGCCGGCTCGCGGTCCGGACGTTCAGCCAGGTGGGCAGCCCCCGATCTCGGGGAACCCGGGCGCGCCTGGGTCCGCGAGCGACGGATGGCGACGATCCGGGGCTCGATGCCGTACCGGCGGCGCAGCTCAGGCCCCGCCCCGGCCACCACGTCGCCGAAGGCACGGCCGACGCCACCCCAGCCGAGGAGCACGATCGGCACGTCCTGCATGGCCCGACGATACCGCGGAGAACGGGAGGGTGCGGACGGACCGCCACCGGCGTGGCAAAGATCCCGAGATCCGCTTGACATGTGACTGTTCAGTCACCTATTGTCGGGCCATGGACGGGTCGGCGCCGGTCTTCAAGGCCCTGGGGGATCCCAGCCGGCGGCTCCTGCTCGACCGGCTCTTCGAGCGCGATGGCCAGACGCTCGGCGAGCTTTGCGAGCACCTGCCGGGAATGACCCGCTTCGGCGTCATGCGCCATCTCGGGGTCCTGGCGGCAGCGGACCTGGTGACGACGCAGCGGGTGGGTCGCGAGAAGCGGCACTACCTCAACCCGGTCCCGATCCGCCTGGTCCACGACCGCTGGATCAGCAAGTACGCCGAGCCGGTCGTCGGGTCGATGGCCGCGCTCAAGCAGCACCTGGAGGAGCCAACGATGGACCGCCCGGAGCATGTCTACAGCATCTACGTCAAGGCACCCCCGGAACGGATCTGGCGGGCCATCGTCGACGGCGACGAGACCGTTCGCTACTACTACGGGACCAGGGTGGCCTCGGACTGGACGGTCGGCGCCCCGGTCGTCTACACCTACCCCGATGGGTCGGTGGCGGCCGACGGCGAGGTCCTGGCGATCGAGCCCGGGACGAGCGTGACGTTGACCTTCCACGCCCACTGGGACCCCGACATCGAGGCCGAGGGTCCGGTCACGATGTCCTGGGCGGTGGCCGCGGAGGGCGACCTGACCCGATTGACCGTGACGACGGCGGACCTGCGCCCCGGCTCGCGGATGGACGAGGAGTTCCGGGGCGGCATCGCCTACATCATCTCGGGGCTCAAGACCTTCGTCGAGACGGGCGCACCGCTGGCTGCCGGGTAGGGCCGGCGCAGCGACGGCACCGGTCCCGGTCGGGACCGGAGAGCCGGGCACTCGACCCGATGCGAGTATGCCCAGGGTCGACTGACGGGCGCGGGCAGATCCGCGTCCGTCATGCTCGCCGGGGCATGAGACGCAGCCTCAGGAGCGGACCCGCTCCCCCTTCGGGTCGTAGAGCGGCCGCAGCGACGGCGTCGCGGCGAAGCGCTCGTTGGCGATCTCCAGCTCGTACGAGCCGCCAAGGATCCACTCCGGGGTCGCCGCACCCGGCGCGCGCTGCATCGACGTAGCCGAGGGCGATCGCCCGACCGAGCGTGTGCCCGTACCAGCCCGAGCTCGTCTTGCCGACGAGCACGCCGTCGCGCCAGATCGGCTCGTTGCCGTAGACGAGCGGGCCGGGGTCGTCGAGCGAGAAGACGACGAGTCGACGCCGCAGCCCGGCGTCGCGGAGCCGCAGCAGCGCATCGCGGCCGATGAAGCCGCCCGGCTTGTCCCAGGCCACCGCGAAGCCGAGGCCGCTCTCGAGGGGCGTGTCCTCGTCGGCGATGTCGTAGCCCCAGAACCGGTAGGCCTTCTCGATCCGCAGCGAGTTGAGGGCGTGGTACCCGGCATGCCGCAGGCCCAGGCCCTCCGACGCCGCGATCAGCTCGTCGTAGACGTGCTGGGCCTGGTCGGTCGGCACGTGGAGCTCCCAGCCGAGCTCGCCCATGTAGGTCACCCGGAAGGCGCGCGGCCAGGCCGAGCCCGACCTCGATCTCCTGTGTCGTCATGTACGGGAAGGCCTCGTTGGAGAAGTCGGCCGGCGAGATCCGCGTCAGCAGCTCGCGAGACCCGGGACCCTGGACGTTGAGGACCGCCCAGGCCGCCGTGACGTCGGTGGCGATGCAGCGGGCCTCGGGCGGGATGTGGCGCTCCACCCACTCCAGGTCGCGGAACTGGTCGGCGGCCGCGCTGACGACCATGAAGCGGGTCTCGTCGAGGCGGGTGACGGTCACGTCGCCCTCGATCCCGCCGCGCTCGTTGAGCCACTGCGTGTAGACGACCCGGCCCGGCTCGACCGCGACGTCGTTGGCGGAGATGCGGTCCAGGACCGCCTCGGCGTCGGGTCCCTGGACGAGGAGCTTGCCGAAGGAGCTCTGGTCGAACACGCCGACGGCCTCGCGGACCGCCCGGTGCTCCTCGGCCGAGGCGTCGAACCAGTTCTGGCGCCCGTAGCTGTACTCGTAGACCGGCTCCATGCCCCGCGTGGCGAACCAGTTGGCGCGTTCCCAGCCGGCCGTCTCGCCGAAGCAGGCCCCGGCGGCCGTGAGCCGGTCGTGGAGGGCGCTCTTGCGGACGCCCCGGGCCGTCTCGACCTGGCGGAACGGCCAGTGCATGTCGTAGAGCAGGCCCAGGACCTCGGTCGTCCGCTCTCGGAGGTAGCGCCGGTTCACCTGGAACGGCATGAACCGCCGGATGTCCACCTCGGAGAGGTCCATCGGCGGATGGCCATCGACGATCCAGTCGGCGACCGCCCGACCGGCCCCGCGGACCCGACTGGAAGCCGACCGAGTTGAAGCCGGCTGCCACGAAGTAGCCGGCCAGGCCCGGCGCCTCGCCCAGGATGTAGCGGTCGTCGGGGGTGAAGCTCTCCGGGCCGTTGAAGAAGAGCTTGATGCCGATGTCGTTGAGCAGCGGCAGCCGGCGAGCAGCCATCTCGATGAACGGCGCGAGGTGGTCCCAGTCCTCGGGCAGCGTCCCGAAGGCGAAGTCCTCCGGGATCCCGTCCATCCCCCACGGCTTGGCGCCGGGCTCGAAGAAGCCGACCATGATCTTGCCGGTGTCCTCGCGGATGTAGGCGGTGTCGTCGGGGCAGCGCAGGACCGGCAGGTCGGGCTGGAGGCCCTCGACCGGCTCGGTGATCAGGTAGAAGTGCTCGGCGGCGTGGAGCGGGATGCGCACGCCGTTCTTCGCGCCCAGCTCGCGGGCCCACATCCCGGCGCAGTTGACGACGACCTCGCAGCCGATGTCACCGGCCTCGGTCCGGACGCCGGTCACCCGGCCGTCCTTCGTCAGGACGTCGGTGACCTTGGTGTGCTCGAAGATCTGCCCGCCGCGCAGACGGAAGGCCTTGGCGATCGCCTCGGTGGCGTCGGTCGGGTTGGCGATCCCGTCGGCCGGCAGGTAGGCGGCCCCGACGATGTCCGACTCGTCCATCAGCGGCCACATCCGCTTGGCCTCGGCCGCGTCGATGACCTCGACGTCGAAGCCGCAGACCCTGCCCATGGAGATGCCCGCGCTGGATCTCGGTCCAGCGCTCCTCGGTCCGGGCCACCAGGATGGAGCCGGTCGGTCCGGAAGCCGGTGGAGAGGCCGGTCTCGGCCTCGACGGCCCGGAAGCACTCCTCCGCGTAGGCGGCCAGGATGGTCATGTTGTAGGTGGCCCGGAGCTTGGTCACCAGGCCGGCCGCGTGCCAGGTGGTGCCGCTGGTGAGCTGCTTGCGCTCGAGGAGCACGATGTCGGTCCAGCCTCGCTTGGCCAGGTGGTAGGCGACGCTGACGCCGACGATCCCGCCGCCGATGACGACGACGCGGGCGTGGGTGGGAAGCTGGGTGGTCATCGGGCTCCTCGCGGCAGGCTGCGGGCGCCTCGCGGGTATAGCCCGGCGGGAGGCGCTCGGTGCGCTATTCGACTCTGGGCATAGTCGCATCGCGATCGAGCCGGCCGGCGGTCCGGCTCGGCCAGCGGTCCGGCTCGGCCGGACGTGCGACCGAGCCCATCGATGGCGGTGCGGCTACTGCTTGACCTTGGCGATGTCGATGCTGATCTGCTTGATCTCGGTGACCTCGCTGAACATCCAGTCGGAGAGCTCGCGGCCGAGGCCGCTCTTCTTCATCCCACCGAACGGCGCCAGCTGGTCCCAGTAGTTGTTCGACTCGTTGATGAGGACCGTGCCGCACTTGATGCCCTCGCCGAGCAGGAAGGCGGTCCTGAGGTTGCTGGTGAACGCCGCCCCCTGGAGGCCGTACATCGTCTCGTTGGCGATCTCGATCGCCTCGTCGACCGAGCCGAAGGTCATGATCGGCGCGACCGGTCCGAAGGTCTCCTCGCGGGCCATCAGGAAGTCCGAGGTCACGCCGTCGACGATGGTCGGCTCGTAGTAGAGGCCATCGTTTCCGCCACCGATCAGGAACTTGCCACCGCGGGTCCGGGCGTCGTCGATGTGCGCCTGGACCTTGGCCGCGTTGGCGGCGTTGTTGAGGGGGCCCATGTCGGTCGCCTCGTCGAGCGGGTCCCCGACCTTGATCTGCTTCGTTCGGGCGAGGAGCTTCTCGACGAACTCGTCGTGGACGGCCTCGTGGACCAGGATCCGCTCCGACGCGGTGCAGACCTGACCGGCCAGGTAGAAGCAGCCCGTGATCGTCGCCTCCACGGCGGCGTCGAGGTTGGCGTCGTCCATGACCACGAGCGGCCCGTTCCCGCCCAGCTCCAGGAGCAGCCGCTTGATGCCGGCGATCGAGGTGATGTACTCGCCGGTCTCGACCTCGCCAGTGAAGCCGATCGCGTTCGTGCCGGGGTTGCGGACCAGCTCCGCCCCGACGGTCGTACCGGGACCGGTGATGACGCTGATGCTGCCGGGCGGGAAGCCGGCCTCCTCGTAGATCTCGGCCACGGCGATCGCGCTGAACGGGGTCGTCGAGGCGGGCTTGAGGATGACCGCGTTGCCGGCTGCGAGGGCGTGACTGGCGGTGATGTTCGGGATGTCGGCCGGCCAGTTCCAGGGCGAGATGACGCCGACGACACCGACGGGCTCGTGGGTGATGAGGATCCGCTTGTCGAGCGAGTCCTCCTGGGTCGACGGGTTGACGAGCCCGCGAAGGCGCTTGAGTCCCTCGCCGGCCTCGACATAGTGCGGGTTGCAGTACGTCGAGATCTCGTCACGGGCCTCGCGGATCGTCTTGCCGACCTCGCGGCAGAGCATCACCGCGTCATCCTCGGCTCGGCGATCGGCGATCTGCGACGCGCGCCACATCAGCTCGGCCCGTGCCTTGACCGACATCTTGGCGAGGACCTTCTGCGCCTCGTGGGCGGCGTCGATGGCGCGCTGGACGTCGGCTTCGGTGCAGCGGGGGACGGTGCCGATCAGGCTCCCGTCACCGGGTGAGTGGACCTCGAAGCGCTCGCCGCTCTCCGACTCGACCCACTGGCCGGCGATCAGGACCTTCTTCTCGACCGCCCGCTGGACTGCGACTGCCATGTTCCACTCCTGTGGGACCCGGGGCGCCCCGCGAGAGGCGCCCCGGGAGAGGTTTCGGCGACTAGGTGACGGTCGCGCCCGGAGCGGCGTCGGCGGCCGCCGGGGCCTCCGTGTAGCCGCCCTTCTTCATGGGGATGGACACGAACCGGGTGAGGATCCAGTAGACGAGGCCACCGACGATGACCGTCGGGATGGACGCGCTGATCCACTGGAATACGACGACGTCGTTGATGATGAGGCGGTTCTCGTAGGTGATCGGGTCCAGCAGGAACCAGTAGAAGAGCATGCCGACCGCGGTCGCCACGAACCCGGCGATGTTGAAGCCGCCCCAGAAGAAGTAGCGCCCCCGCGACGAGTAGTCGTACAGGGATGGGACGTGCAGCCTCTGCTTCCGGAAGAGGTAGTAGTCGACGATCTGGATCCCGCAGATCGGCGCGAAGACGAGTCCGAGCGCGTACATGAACGACAGGATGTTGTCCATGAACACGTCGGAGAAGAACGCGGCGATGAGCGCGACCGGGCCGAGGACGAAGAGCGCCACGATCGGCCACTTGAGTCGGAACTGGAAGGCCGGAACCTGCTTGAGGCCGATCATCGTGGCGTAGACGCCGACGATGGCGGTCCCGACGTTCGCCAGACCGATGAAGATGACCGCCACCAGGCCCATCCAGAGGCCGGTGATCTGGACGAAGGAGATCGACGGGTCCGGCTCGCCGGTCGCCAGGCCGGCGTAGAGCCCGATGAGGCCGATGACGCCGGTGGCCAGGCCCAGGCAGATCATCGACGGCAGGAGCGCCATGCTGACGCTCTTGCTCATCCGCATGATCCCGCCCATGTACGGCCACCACGACAGGACCGTGGCGACGAGGATCTCGAAGCCCAGGACGTAGTCGAGGTGGAGGTTGCCGGTGGCGTAGGCGGGCTCCCCGGCCGCGATGGTGTCCACGCCGGTCTGGGCGATGAGCTGGAACAGCACCACGCCGCCCGCGATCGCGACGGCCACGGCGATCCAGACCGAGTTGTTGCGGATCGAGTCCGCACCGCCGATGACCATGATGTAGGCGATGACGATCGTCGCAAGCGAGACGGCGATCGAGACGATCGACCACTGGTCCGCCGTGATGATCCCGCCCGCCTCGAGGACGCTGGCGGTCGCCCGGCCGAAGAGGATGATCAGGATGCAGTTCCAGCCGATGATCGAGGCGTACTGGACGAAGATCGCGAAGGCGGATCCCCGTGACCCGTACATCGGCTTGCTGGAGGCGATGGTGTCGATGCCGTACTTGATGCTCACCGGCATCGCCGCGAGGGTCACGAAGTACATGCCCACGAGCGCCCCGGAGACCATCGCGATCGTCCCCAGGGCTGCGGTCAGGTACCAGGAGACGGCGCCACCGATCGAGTAGCTCCACGCGGCGATGCCGGCGGAGAGGGTCACGCCGAAGAGGCCGATGAGGCCCCAGTTCCGCTCCTTGGGGACGACGGGCCAGCTGCCCTCGACGGCCGAGTGGATGGCCGTCATCTCGGTCTGACTAGCCGCCATAGAGCACCCACCCTCCGACCATCAGGATCGCGGGGATCACCAGGCCGACGGTCACCAGCAGGAGCTGATCACCCATCGTCGGCTCCGCACCCTCGTACTCCGGGTCACTGTCGACGAGCTGGAGGCGCTCCTGCAGCAACTGCTGGAGCTCGGCTTCGTCCTGGGTGGCCATCGGTCCTCCCTTCTCCTCGGGACGCAGATAGCCGGCCGCGGCGCGGATTCGGACGGCACATCCCCCCCCTCTGGGCCGTCGCTGGGGTCGACTTGGGCAAGGTCGCCGTCGGCCGGGATGGACCCGGCCACCGTACTCCAATCGATGATTGATTACCAGCCGTTCCGGAGTGCCTGGGAGGGCCGAAGGAGCGTTGCGCAGGGCTCGTCCGGATGGTCGTCGTCGGTAGGGTCCGGGCATACTCGCATGGGCGTCGAGGGCGCTCGCCGGGCCGGCCGGGACGGCCCCGCCAACAGGCTCGACAGGGATCGGGAGGACTGGGAAGCGAATGGGACTCGGCTTCGGACTGCTCAGCGCTCAGCTTCGGCCGGGCGAGACCGACTGGACGCGCGCCTACGACGAGACGGTTCGGCTGGCGGTCGAGGCGGAGCGCCTCGGCTACGCCTCGGTCTGGACGACCGAGCACCACTTCGTCGACGACGGCTACATGCCGTCGCTGCTCGTCGTCAGCGGGGCGATCGCGGCGGCCACCTCCCGGATCGACATAGCGACCGGCGTCATCCTCGCGCCGATGCACGACCCGATCCGGCTGGCCGAGGACGCAGCGACGGTCCAGCTCCTGAGCCGAGGGCGCCTGGTGCTCGGCCTGGGCCTGGGCTGGTCGGAGGTCGAGTTCGCCGGCCTCCGGGTCGACGTCCATCGACGCGGCGCGGCGATGGAGGAGATCCTGCGCATCCTCCCGGAGGCCTGGTCGGGCCAGCCGTTCCGCCACACGGGTGCGGTCTACGACCTGCCCGAGCTGGCGGTCCGACCGACCCCCGCGGACCGGATCCCGATCGTCATCGGCGGCGGCGCCGAGCGGGCCATCCGGCGGGCGGCCCGGCTCGCCGACGGCATCTTCGCCAACGTCCCCGACGACGAGTTCCTCCAGCAGGTCGCCTGGGTCCGCGACGAGTGCGAGGCCATCGGGCGCGACCCAGCCTCGTTCCGCTTCATCCAGTACTCGGTCATGCTGCCCGGCGCCTCTCGACAGGCGGCCCTGGAGCGGTACGTCGATCACGTCTGGACGATGAGCTGGAAGTACGACGACATGGAGGAGTCGGCGACCCGGCCGGGCCCGCCGCCGGCACCGCCGCCACCCAGCCGCGAGGATCGCGATCTTCTCCGGGGTCGGTCCACGGTCGCGGGGACCGCCGAGGAGATCGTCGAGACCCTGCACGACATCCGCCAAAGGGCCGGGGTGCCGGTCGAGTTCGTGGCCCGGAGCTACTTCCCCACCCTGCCCTACGACGACCAACTCGCCCTCATGCAGGAGCTGGCCGAGGGCGTCGCGCCGCACGTCTAGGCGGGGCGGCTGCCTCGGCGACCCGTTCGGCTTCAGACCGCTGTCGGCACCCGCTGCCGGAGCTCGGCCGCGATCCCGGCGGCCCAGGCGTCGATCGTCGGCCAGTCGCGGAAGTCGCCGGCCGGCATCTCGGGCGCCGACGGAAGCACGCGGATGAAGCGCTCCATCAGCCCCTCGGGCGGCGCCGTCGGATCCCAGGCCCCGAAGAAGACACGCTCGTCGCGCGGGCCGACCAGGGCCTCGAGCTGGTCGAACTCCTTCGGCCGGGTGACCTCGAAGATGTCGCGGCCCTTCTCGTCGACGAGCTCGGTGCCAAGGGGGCCGCTGCTGAACAACCAGACCGGCCGCTCGACCAGGATCGCCCGGTGGCGCTCCACGAACCTAGTGGCCTCCTTGAGCCAGTGGAACATGTAGGACGCCCCGCCGATGACGAAGGCGTCGTAGGGGCTGACATCGCGGATGGCGTCGACCGATCGCGCCTCCGCGAGGAAGCCGGCGTCCCGCAGGTCGGCGGCGATCCGCTCGGCGATCCCGGCGGTCGCACCGTGGCGGCTGGCATAGGCGACGAGGATGCGCATGACACGAGGCTCCAAGGACAGCGATGCGGGCGACGGTCCGAGAATCGGCGTACTGACCCGGCACGCCAAGGGCCGAGGAGCACGGCCTTGGGCGCTCGGGGCAGGGCCTTCAGCCCACCAGGTCACGGCTCCGGAAGCGCCAGATGGCCAGCCCCCAGCCGACGAGCGCCACCGCGCCGAAGAGGAGCGTCTCCCCGATCGGGGCCTGGCCACCGTCGATGACCGCGGCCGGGTGGTAGTAGTGGAACGCGCTGAGGTACTTGAGGCCCTCGAGCGAGGGCTCCAGGCCCGAGACGACGGTCACCAGGTACATCAGGATCAGCACGATCGCCCCGAAACCGATCGAACGGCCGCGGTCCAGGGTGACGACCGAGACGAGGGTGCTCACGGCAGCGATGGCGCAGCCGAAGGCGAAGCTGAGCAGGCCGACGGCAAGGAAGGCAGGGACGTCGAAGGCGACGTCGATGACGGGCCCGAGGGCGACCACCGACGCGACGGCGACGACGGCCAGCACCGCCAGGCCGAGCACCTGCGTCGCGATGGTGGTCAGGAGGTAGCGCGTCCGCGAAAGGGGCGTCGACAGGGCGACCTCGATCGTCCCAGCCGCCGTCTCCGCAGCGGCACCCCTGGTGCCCAGGCCGATCGCGAACATGGCGGCCACGATGACCCAGACCTGGAAGAACTGGGAGCCGAAGTAGGCCCCGGGGCTGGTGATGCCGCCGCCCATCTCGAAGGCCTCCAGGATCCCCGGCGGCACCATGTCCAGGTAGGGCTCGAACAGCTCGGCGGTCTCGAGCACCGTCGGGTAGATGGCCGCCACCGCAACCCCATAGATGGCGACCACGACCCCGTAGGCGAGGAGCTGGACGCGCGTCCGTCGCACCTCGAGGGCGAAGAGGCTGGCACTCACGGAGTGCGCTCCGCCGCCACAGCGGCTGCCGGCTCGTAGTAGGTCATGAACACGTCCTCGAGATCTGGCCTTGCCACCGCCATCTCGCGGACGTCGAGGATCGCCAGCCGGCGCAGCAGCTCGTTGAGGTCGCCCCGGACGAGGAGTCGCACCTCGCGACCGGCCGCCTCCACGACCTCGACATCGGCCAGGGCGAACGCGTCGGCGGTCGGGGGTTCGGCCAGGACCAGGTCGACCGCATGGATATGGCGGCTGGGCAGCGTCTCGACCGCCTCGATGGCCACGATCCGACCGTCCCGGATGATCGCCACCCGGTCGCACGCCCGTTCGGCCTCGCTCAGGTTGTGCGACGAGAGGAAGATGGTCCGTCCGGCCTCCCTGGCCTCGCCCACCAGGGCGAGGAACTCGCGCTGCATCAAGGGATCCAACCCGGTCGTCGGCTCGTCCATGACCAGGAGCGGCTCGTCGCCCATGAACACCTGGACCAGGCCGACCTTCTGGCGGTTGCCGTGGGAGAGCTTCCGGATCGGGACGCTCGTGTCTGCGCCAAGGCGCTCGGCCAGCGGTCGCCAGGCGCCCCTCGGCAGGCCGCGCAGACCGCCCACGAAGTCGAAGAAGCGCTCGGCCGTGAGCTCGCCCCAGTAGCGCGGGTCGCCCGACAGGTAGGCCAGCCGACGGTGGAGCGCAGGCGCGTCGACCCAGACGTCGAGGCCGAAGACGGTGGCGCGGCCACGGTCGGGCCGGATGAAGCCGAGGAGGCAGCGGATCGTGGTCGTCTTCCCGGCACCGTTCGGTCCGAGGAAGCCGAGGACCTCGCCCTCGCGGACCTCGAAATCGACGTCGACGATGCCCCGCCGCGTTCCGTACGACCTGGTGAGGCCCGCGACCTCGATGACGTTCGCCATCGCGGCCAGTCTAGTCCTGCGGGCGAAGCGGACGCCCGGGCTCGAGCGTCTCCACACCGATGACCCGGCAGCGCACGACCCGCGATCCCCTCACCCGGCTCGCCACCGGTCGCTTCGGGCGGGCCTACCGGGCGACGGTGGCGCTCGTCCTTCGCCCGGTGTACGCGGTCTACGAGGCCCGGCTCGCGGCGGCGGTCCAGGCCCGGCCGCGACCGGCCCACATCGCGGTGATCATGGACGGCAACCGACGCTGGGCCGCAGCCGAGGGGGTCGAGGCCGGCGTAGGGCATCGTCGGGGCGCCGAGAAGGCCCTCGAGCTCATCGACTGGTGCGCCGATCTCGGGATCCGCGAGGTGACCCTCTGGGCGCTCTCGCTCGAGAACCTCGATCGGCCGTCCCCCGAGGTCGCCACGATCACCGACGTCGCGAGCGACGCGATCGACGCGATCGCCAGCGGGCGGCGACGGACCCGAGTCCCGATCGAGCTCCGGGTCATCGGCCGGAGCGACCAGCTGCCGGAGGGGCTGGCCGAATCGGTCGCCCGCTCGACGTCACTGTCGCGGACCGATCCGGCCATGCAGGTGACGATCGCCCTCGCCTACAGCGGCCGCGACGAGCTGTTAGAGGCGTTCCGGGCGACGGTCCGCGAGGCGGTCGCGAGTGGAACGCCGGTGGATCGGCTGGCCGATGACCTCTCGGCCGAGGCCGTCGCCGCGCACCTCTACACCCGCGGCTCCTCGGACCCCGACCTCGTCATCCGGACGTCCGGGGAGATCCGGCTGTCGGGCTTCCTGCCCTGGCAGAGCGTCTACAGCGAGTACTACTTCTGCGACGCCCACTGGCCGGCCTTCAGACGGATCGATTTCCTCCGCGCGATCCGGACGTACCAGCACCGGACGAGGCGCTTCGGGCGGTAGCGAGGACGAGTCGCAGGGGTCCGGGTGGGGCCTCTCCCCGGGACTCGGCGGGGTGGGACGGCCCCCGAACGCCGTGCTACGATCGCCGCCTCCCGAGCGGGAGTAACTCAGCTGGTAGAGTGTCTGCTTCCCAAGCAGAATGTCGCGGGTTCGAGTCCCGTCTCCCGCTCCACTTCCCCCGTTTCGTGCTCGGCACGACACGCTGCTTGCGCCCGGAAACGTCTCGGGAGGCGGCCCGGACTTGAGCACGGCGCTCCAGAGCACCGTTTCGTCGGCAGGCGGGCGCGTCGCTCGGGGGTACCGATCGTGCTCATCGGCTGGGTCGTAGGCTCCTGCGTCGTCCCACTGGCGATCCAGTCGACCCCGGTCGCACCGGCTCGGCTGATCGCCGTCGGGCAGAACGCTATCCGGCCACGGAGCCGGGGGCGCGACAACCTAGGGTGGGCGGCTCACCGGAGGCCTACCGCCATGCGACGCCGCGATCCCGTTCAGTAGGCGATGGTCCCCTCGATGACCCACGTCGTGGGCCAATAGTTCGGCTCGAAGCCGGGCCACTCGATGGCCGCCATCAGCTGTCCGCCGCCGGTGGCTCCATCGAACCTTCCGGTGCCGCCGACGATCTCGAAGTCGTACGTGATCTCCAGCAGCGTGGGATCTGGTCCGACCGCGGCAACGTCGCTGGCTTCGTAGGCGACGCGGACCTCGTCACCGTTCGCGGCCACGAAGGTCATCTCGATCCCCGTGACGTCGGGGCCAGGCGGGGTGCAGTTGTAGTAGTCGAGCTCGAACTTGCCCAGATGCGTGGCGTGTCCGGTGGCCGTGAAGACGGAGCGCAGCGTCGCCCCATCGGGCAGCACCGGGCACGAGGCGTCGAACTGGACCATCCCGAACCCCGCTGCGGTGCCCTTGAACGGACGCTCTTGATCGCTCCCGGCCGCCACGGGTGCCGCGGTGGCCAGGGCGAGCATCAGGACGACCAGCAGGACCGTGATTCGTTTCATCGGTGACTCTCCGATCATCGGGCGGGTCGGTCTCGCCAGTGGCTCGGCACGGTCCGCTGAAGCGGCCGTAGTTGGGAACCGTGCGTCAGCGCCCTCCGCGCTATGGCGGTCAGAGTGCCCGTCATTGAACGCACGAGGCAAGAGCCCGAGGGCCTGAACGAGCGGCCGAGATCGGCGACGGCCGAGCGCCGGCACCCTGGCCGCGGCCGAGAACGCAGGGCTGGCCAGCAGGTCCACCAGCGCTCGGCGCGGCGGCGTACCCGGCAGCTCTGGGGATCCGGGCGCGCCCGTGGATGGCGCGACCTGGTCAGGGCATGGGGCTCTTGTGCCGAGATGCCGACGACGCGAACACTGCGGCCATGCACGGGCGCCACTCCCAGGCGCGTCAGGCCATGCCGGTCTCCCGGCTTGCCCTGGCATGGATCCTGCCCGCTGTGACTGCCCTGCTGCTGGCCGGATGTGCCGCGCCCGACGTCAGCCCGGCGCCGTCGACCGTCGGCAGTGCCTCACCGGCGGCCAGGACCAGTGCCCCATCCTCGACGGAGGATCCGCAGCTCGCGACATCCCTCCGCGATGCCGTCGACGTCGCCTCGATCCTGGCCGACCTCGACCACCTGGCCGCCATCACCGAGGAGCACGGCGGCGCCCGGGCGGCCGGCAGCGACGGCTATGCCGCGGCGGTCGAGTGGGTCGCCGGTGAGCTGCGTGACGCCGGCTACGAGGTCACACTCGATCCGGTCTCGACGCCGTCGTTCTCGCTGAGCGGTCCCGAGGTCCTCGAGATCCTTGCTGCCGATGCCCCCGACCTCCAGGCGCCGCGGGACTTCAAGGCGATGCTGCTGTCGCCTTCGGGTGACGTGAGGGGGGCGCTCTACGCGCTCGGCTTCGACAGCGGGGCGGGACCCGGGGACCTCAAGGGAACCGGCTGCGACGGTGGGGCCTGGGGCGACGTTCCAGCGGGCGCGATCGTCCTCGTCCAGCCTGGACCGTGTCGGGTCCGCACGCTCGTCGAGCACGCACAGGACGCGGGCGCGGCCGCCCTCATCTCGTCATACCCGATGTGGGCTCCGGGGCAGGTCCGCCGACCGACGCTGCTGGACCCGGACGGGCTTGCCATCCCGGTCGTCGCCGCGACGCGCGACGCCGGGCTGGCCCTTGCCGATGCAGCCCGGGCCGGGGAGGAGGTCCACATCCGGATCTCGACCAGGACGGTCATGCGGCAGAGCCACAACGTCGTCGCCGAGACGCCGGGCGGGGATCCGGACCGCGTCGTCATGCTTGGCGCCCACCTCGATGCGGTGATCGACGGCCCGGGCATCAACGACAACGGGACGGGGGTCGCCGTCATCCTGGAGGTCGCGCGGCAGCTGGCGACCCTGACCGACGGCGGGCCGACGTGGAAGGTGCGCGTCGCGTTCTGGACAGGCGAGGAGCTCGGGCTGTGGGGCTCGGTCAGCTACGCCAGCGCGTTGAGCAGCTCGGATCGGCGCTCGATCGCCGCCTACCTGAACTTCGACATGCTCGGGTCAGCGAGCGGGCTGCGCCAGGTGTACGACGCTACCGCCCTCGAGAACCCGGCATCGGCGGTCCTGGAGCGGCTGTTCTCCGGGGCCTTCGATGCCGACGGGCTCACCTGGGAGCTGGCGGACTTCGGTGACGCCAGCGATCACTTCCAGTTCGACCAGCTGGGCGTGCCGGTCGGCGGGATCGGCTCCGGCGACGCCTGCCATCACCTCGCCTGCGACACGGTCGACAACGTCGATGCCGTCCTGCTCGGCCAGAACGCGCGCGCAGCGGCCTGGGCCACCGGCGTGCTTGCCAGCGGCCGGGCCGAGCTGGCACCGTGATCAGGAGCGCTCGACCGCCGGCGGGAGCACGCCGAGTCCCGCTCCAGCCTGGTGTCGTGCGACCTAGCGCAGCGGGTCGTCCCGCAGGTACCGCAGGACCGGCACGCAGCCGCCATCGGAGTTCGACAGCACGACAATCGTGTAGCCGGTGTCGGGGTAGATCCAGAGGAACGAGCAGATCCCCGGCGCCCCGCCGGTGTGCCCGACCGAACGCACGCCCGCCTCCATCCGGTCCATGAAGCCGTACGCGTACCGGACCCCATCGGCCATGTCGGCCTTGCCCGACAGGAGCAGCTCCGTCGAAGCCGGTCCAAGGAGGACGTGGGAGAGCAGCGCGGTGCGGAAGCGGAGCAGATCCCCCGCGGTGGAGTAGCCGCCCCCGGCGGCGAACCCGCGACCCGGCATCAAGGCGGTGTGCGCGGCCAGCACCCCGGTCTCCCGGCCCTCGATGTCCTGGGTCGTGTAGCCGATCGCCAGGTCGGGGACCTCGTCCTCGACATCGAACGCCCCGGTGTCGAGCATGCCGCTGGGCTCGAAGACGTGCTCCCGGACGTAGGCGTCGTACGTCTCGCCGGAAACCCGCTCGACGATGAGGCCGAGCACCACGAACCCGGCGTTGCTGTAGGACCAGCCGCTGCCAGGGGCGAACAGGAGTGGCTCGTCGACGAAGAGCGGCAGGTAGTCCGTGTTCGAGCGGTAGGCGTGGGGGTTCGCGTTGAACGCCGCCGTGAACACGTCGCCGAGTCCGGACGTGTGCGTCAACAGCTGGTGGATCGTGACCGAGCCCGCCACCTGCTCGTTCGGGTAGTCGGGGAGGTGCCTGGCGATCGTGTCGTCGAGGGCCAGCCTCCCCTGCTCCACCAGCTGCATGACCGCGACAGCGGTGAACATCTTGTTCATCGAGCCGAGATTCAGTCGCGTTGCCATCCGATTCGGGATGGCGGACTCGCGGTTCGCCTGACCGGCGGCAACCTCCCAGACGATCGTGTCGTCGCGGGCGATCAGGATCACCCCGGAGAATCCGTCCCGGGAGATCAGGTCCTCGACGAGGGCGACGACGCCGTCGATGCCGGCTCCCGCGGGATCGCTCGTGGGCGAAGCCGGCACGATGCTGGGGACCGGCGTGGGTGACGGCGTCGCCCGGGCGGCGGGGGTCGATGCCGGAGCCGCCGCGTCCGGGGAGGACGACGGGGCCGCGCAGGCGACCGCGACTAGCAGGACCCCGGCTACGGTCAAGCTCTGCCAGATGCGCATGTCGGCCCCTCGAGCCTAACCCGACCGACGCAGACCTCAAGTGCCACTGGTCTCAGAGCGTGCCCGCTGAGCCACCGCAGCGACGCCGCCCGGCGGCGGGGTCGGCTAGCCTTGACGGCGGCGGGCAGGACAGCGCTTCGGACGCTGCAGGGTCAGCGCGACCCCGCCGAGGAGGTACGGATGCGGACCGAGATGGACGATGAGCGCAACTCGACCCTGCTGCTGCTCCGGCGGACGCGGCGGATGACCCGGGCGGCGCTCGAGCCCCTCGCCCCGGAGGCGGTCGTCCACGACGCTGCGCCGACCTGGCGGGCCCGCGACGTGCTCGGCCACCTTGGCGTCTGGAACGGCGAGGCGGCCCGCTCGCTGGAGGCGCACGCCGCCGGAGGTGCGTACGCCTGCATCGCCTCGGCCGGGTTCTACGACGACTACAACGAGCGGGCGGCCAGTGAGCGGCGAGCCTGGGTGATGGCCGACGTGTGGGCCGAGTACGAAACGACCCACGACCGGCTCGAGGCGGCGGTCGCCACGATGCCACCCGACCGCTGGGACACGCCGATCCAGTACCCATGGACCGAGCTTGGTTCGGTGGTCGGGCTGGTGGTCCTCATGACCGAGCACGAGACCAGCGACCACTGCGAGCCGATCCTAGCCCGGCTCGGCCGGAGCTGACCTTCTCCCGAGAAGACCGCAGGCGGAGGCCGATCTTCGACCGGCCGCCCGGCGCGACGACGCCGGCGCCGCGGCCTAGAAGACGACCGTCACCTCGTTCGAGCAGGTCGATGTGCTACTCCCAAGCAGAATGTCGCGGGTTCGAGTCCCGTCTCCCGCTCCACTTCCCCCGTTCGTGCTCCGCACGACACCCTGCTGGCCCGGAACCGTCTCGGGCGGCGGTCCGGGATCGAGCCGGGCGCGCCGGGACACCCTGACCCCGATCGGGCAAGGGGCGGTAGGGCGGCCCACACTGATCACGGACCCCACGGACGAAGGTCAGCGAGGAGCGACGGCGGGTTCGACCGGGGGCGGCGCTGCCCCGCCATCCTCCGCTGAGCGCCCCGAAAGGCGGGCCGGCAGACGGGCGATGACCGCGAACAGCACGGCGGTCGCCCCGAGCAGCACGCCCTGCCCCGAGGGGAAGTCGTGCGGCCCTTCGACCAGCGTCTCCCACAGGACCATCGGAGCGAACGCGATGATGAGGGTCAGGACCCGGGCGTGCGGGGCGCGGCGAGCGATGTACTCGATGCCGACGAGGACCGGCAGCATGGCGGGCAGGACGGTCAGCCAGCGGACCAGGATGAAGACGGCAACGAACAGCGCGAACGGCATGCCTTGGACCGGCATGCCTTCTACTGGCGTCTCGGGCGGGAGCCACCCCGTGAGGATCACCATCGCCGCGACGGCCCCCATGGACACGACGGCGTAGGCCACCAGCACCAGCAGGGCATTGGCGACGACCCGGACGGCCCCGGCGCGCCGGCCATACGGGTCGCGATCCGTGGCGGCGCGGGCCAGCTGCTTCGACATCGTCATCTCCTCGTTCCCGGGCTTCCCGACCGAGTGGCCATGCCACCCGACCGCCCGGAGCGCCATCGAGCCATGTTCAGCAGACCATGTCGCCGGGAGCGGGCTCGGACCATCGCCCTGGCTCGGCGATCGCGAAGATCGAGTGGCCCGAGGGTCCGTATGCGGCCAGCACGATAGAGACGTACCGGGGCCCATCCGGGAAGTTCGGGATCCAGCCTGGATCGCAGCCGGCCTCCTGGGTCCACGACCAGCTCACGGTGCCGGCCGACGCCGGTGCGGTGGCCAGCAGCACGCGAATGGACTCGGGCAACCGAGTATTCACGACGAGGCAGGGTCCGCTCGTCCCCGGCGCGGGGTCGGCGGGTCGGGCGAGGCACTCGGTCACGCCATAGACCCGGATCTCGACGCCCGCGTCCCGCGGTTCCTGCCAGGTCACGGTCTGGGTGATCTCGACGAGCTCGGATACGCCGCCGGTATCGCCCAGGGACTGTGTCTCGAAGGTGGCGCCGATCGGCTTCGGCGGGACCGGTGGTGGCGTGGGCTCGGTGGTGGCCGCTGACGCTGACGGGCTCGGGTCCGCCGGGGTAGCGACCGCGGCGGTCGGGGTCGCCGGCGTGGCCGACGAGCTCGGGGCGGGCGACGAGTCGACCGTGGAGGTGGGGCTCGGGAGTGTCTCGCTCGGATCCGGGCTCGCTGCCCCGCTCGCGACACAACCCGCGACGAGGATCGCCGCGAGTCCGAGGACGAGGACGGTGCGCATCTCGGGTTCCCCCGGGCCCTCCTGGGGACGAGATCGGGCCGCATCGGCTGACCGGTCCCGGACGTTGGGTCAGTGGCTCCGGTCTGCGCGTGTGACGTGGCGTCGAAGCGTGTTGTGGCGGGTCGCAGGACTCCAGTCCGGGCGCGCTCGTCAAGACACGGCGAGGCGACCGGTGACACGCCCGAACGCGACGAGTGCCGCCGCCGCAGCCAGGGCCAGCAGCGCCGTCCCCAGCATCGCGACCGGCAGGCCCACGGTCACCGACAGCGCCCCCATCGCCGGGGGGTAGACCGTCGCCCCGACGACCGCCAGGCCGGTGAGCAGGGCGCCAACCGCCGCGGATCGTTCCGGGTATCGCTCGCCGCCAAGGGCCACGATCATCGGGAAGACGGGCCCGGACGCGAACCCGGCGGCGGCGAAGGCGGCGATCGAGAGCGGCAGTGACGGGACCAGGACGGCGGCAGCCAGGGAGCCAGCAAGCACGATCAGCGCCACGAGCGTGAAGCGCAGGTGATCGAACCGGTCGGCGATGGCCGATGAGACGAGCCGGCCGGCGGTCAGGCCCAGCCAGTAGAGCGACAGGGCCACCGTGGCGGTCGTCAGGGGGGCCGGGTCCAGGAACCGGACCAGCCAGTTCGAGACGCCGAGCTCCGAGGCGACGTAGGCCGCGATCGCGATCCCAAGCAGGATGAGCGGGCCCCGGAGGAGCCAGCCGCCGCTGCGGGCACCGCTCGGTCCGGCGGCCTCGGCGCCGGAGACATCCGCTCGCGGGCGACGCCCGCTGGGCATCGGCACGAGGAGGTAGCCGAGCGCCAGCCCCGACACGGCCACCCCGCTCGCGACCACGACCGCCTGCCATCCGGCGCCCGCGGCGACGAGCGACCCGACGACGAGCGGCGCGGCCATCGCGCCGACACTGAACGCGGCGTGGAGCAGGTTCATCGCCCGGCCGCGGCCCTCGCGGTAGACGTCGAGGACGACGCCGTTGGCGCCGCCATCCAGGCAGCCCGCCGCGGCGGCGGCGAGCGGCGCCATCGCGAGGAACCACGACCACGAGGGCGCCAGGCCCAGGCCGACGATGGCCGCGCCGTGGAGCAGCGCCGCCCCGCCGAGCACCAGGCGCCGCCCAAGTCGCTCGGTCAGCGGACCACCACCGAACGACCCCGACGCGTAGGCGACCGCCCACAGGAGGTAGAAGAGACCCAGCCCGGCATCGTCCTGCCCGAAGGTCTCCTGGACCGAGCGGATGAGGGACGGGACGAGGAGTCCGGACCAACCGATCACGACGAGCGACGCACCGCCGACGAGACCTGCGGCGAGCCGGCCACGCCCGGTCATGCGCGGGCCCCGGACGCAGCGAGGGGACCTGGCTGGTGCTCCACGCCCGCGATCCTGACAGCATCGGTGGGCATCGGTGGCCCGCATCCGCTGGGCCGGTGATGCAACCGAGGCGTCGAGCCCTCCTGTCGCACGGAGGTCGCCGCGGCGACTCGGACCGGTGATCCCCGGCGCTCGACGTTGGTAGTCTGGGGCCCGGAGGAGCGGACGTGAGTTCGACAGCACGGGTCGTGGTCGTGGGCGGCGGGGTCATGGGCATCAGCCTGCTGTACCACCTGGCCGAGGCGGGCTGGGCCGACGCGATGCTGATCGAGAAGGCCGAGCTGACCTCCGGTTCCACCTGGCACGCGGCCGGACAGTGTCCCAGCTTCATCGCCGACTACACCATGGCCAAGGTGCACGCCTACGGCAACGACCTGTATCCCCGACTGGAGACGATGACGGGCCGACCCACCGGTTGGCACGCCACCGGCGGCATCCGCTTCGCGACGACCCCGGAGGAGCTGGACCACTTCAAGCGCGTGGAAGGGGTCGCCGCGAACATCGGCTTCCGGATGCAGGTGATCGGTCCTGACGAGATCCGCCGGCTCAACCCGTTCGTCACGACCCGCGGCGTCCTGGCCGGGGCGTGGACGCTGGACGACGGCTACGTCGATCCGTCGAGCGCCTGCAACGCGATGGCAGCCGCGGCCCGGGGGATGGGCGCGACCATCGTTCGACACAAGCTGGTCACCGGGATCGAGCGCCTGCCGAGCGGCGAGTTCCGGGTGGCGACCGAACAGGGCGACGTCATCTGCGAGCACGTCGTCAACGCCGCCGGATGCTATGCGGATCGCGTCTCGGCCTGGCTCGGCGTCCGGACCACCTTCGCCAACATGAAGCACCAGTACCTGGTGACGGAGCCGGTCCCGGAG
Organism: uncultured Chloroflexia bacterium; assembly: GCA_963707215.1. Lineage (GTDB taxonomy): Bacteria > Chloroflexota > Limnocylindria > Limnocylindrales > CSP1-4 > DATHYZ01. The sequence goes on from CAVPPB010000001.1 coordinate 726,126, forward strand.
TTCGTCGAGCGCGACGTCGAGCTCCCGATCATGCGCGACCCATACGCGTCGGCCTACTACCGGCAGGAGCTGAAGGCCGCGCTCATCGGCATCTATGAGGGACGCGACACCCGCGAGGCCTGGAAGGAGACCGGGGGGCCCTCGTGGGGTGCGTCCAACGAGCTCTTCGAGCCCGAGCTGGACCGGATCCTGCCCAACCTGGAGCGGGTGATGGAGCGGATGCCGATCCTCTCCGGGGTCGGGATCAGGAAGGTCGTGAACGGCGCCATCTCGCACACCCCGGACAGCAATCCCCTGGTCGGGCCGGCCGCCGGGGTCCCCAACTTCTGGCTGGCGACCGGGACCGGCATCGGGATCGCCCAGGGGCCCGGGTGTGGCAAGTACCTGGCCCAGTGGATGATCCACGGAGCGGCCGAGATCAACATGCTCGGCCTGGACCCGCGCCGGTTCGGTGCCTTCGCCGACGAAGCCTATGCCTCCGCCAAGGCCCACCGTGAGTACTGGGACATGTACCGGCTCATCCCGCCCGGCGAAGAGCGACCGGAGGGGCGCCCGGTGCGGACCACGCCGCTCTACGACCGGCTCAAGGCCAAGGGCTGCGTCTTCACCGAGGGCTTCGGTTGGGAACGGCCCAAGTGGTTCTCGACCGACGGGCGAGCGGAAGCGGGCAGCTTCCGCCGCAGCAACGTGTTCGAGGTGGTGGCGGCCGAGACCCGGGCTGTCCGCGAGCGGATCGGGGTGTTCGAGCTGCCCAGCTTCTCGAAGTTCGACGTGACCGGGTCAGGTGCCGAGGCGTTCCTCGACCGGCTGTGCGCGAACCGCGTGTCCCGGAGGGTCGGCGGCATCGTGCTGGCACATGCCCTCACCGACGCCGGTCGGATCCTCACGGAGTTCACCATCACCCGCCTGGCCAGCGATCGCTTCTATCTCCTCTCCGGCGCCCTGGCGCACGATCGTGACCTGGACCTTCTGCGTCGTTCCCTGTCCGGGGACGAGGACGTCATCGTGACCGACGTGACCGAGGCGTACGACGTCCTCATCGTCGCCGGCCCGCGCTCCCGGGACGTGCTCGCGACGCTCACGGCGGCGGACCTGGGCAACGTCGCCTTCCCGTGGCTGACGGCCCGGGAGATCGAGGTCGCCGACATCCCGGTCCGCGCCCTGCGCATCAACTACGTGGGCGAGCTGGGCTGGGAGCTGCACGTCCCGATGGCGCAAGCCCTCGATCTGTACGACGCTGTCTGGGCGGCCGGGGAGGGCTCCGGCATCGCCGACTTCGGCCTGTACGCGATGAACAGCCTGCGGCTGGAGAAGGCCTACGCTGGCTGGGGAGCCGAGCTCACCAACGAGGTCACACCGGTGGAGGCCGGCCTGGATCGCTTCCTGCGGCTCGATCACGACTTCGTCGGCCATGCCGCCGTCGCCGCGGCCAAGGAGCGTGGCGTGGCCACGCACCTCGTCTACCTCGAGGTGATGGCGGACGACTCGGACGCGGCCGGCGGCGAGCCCGTCTTCGCCGACGGGAAGGCGATCGGCGTCACCACGTCGGGCGGCTACGGGCACTCGACCGGCCGGAGCCTGGCGTTCGCCTACGTCGCCTCCGGGTACGAGACGCCGGGCCGGGACCTGGAGGTCGAGCTCCTCGGCGAACGCTACCCGGCAACGGTGCTGGCCGAGCCGGTCTACGACCCGGGCGCCCTGCGCCTGCGCGCGTGACCGGGACGAGCGGGAGCCCGACGATGCCCCGCGACCCGCGCTACGACATCCTGTTCGAACCCGTGACGATCGGGCCGGTCACGGCCAGGAACCGCTTCTACCAGGTTCCCCACTGCACCGGCATGGGCTGGCAGCGCCCCCGCACGCTGGCGGCCATGCGCGGCGTGAAGGCCGAGGGCGGCTGGGGGGTCGTCTGCACGGAGTACACCTCGATCCACCCCGCGTCCGACGACCTGCACCACGTGTCGGCGTCGCTGTGGGACGACAGCGACGTGCGCGCGCACACCCTGATGACCGACCTCGTGCACGAGCATGGAGCCCTTGCCGGGGCCGAGCTGTGGTTCGGCGGCGTGCGCACCGCCAACCTGGGCACCCGCCTGACCTCGATGGACGTCGCGGGCTACCCCAACGCGGTCGGCCACCCGTTCCAGACCCGCGCCATGGACAAGCGGGACATCCGCGACCTGCGGCGCTGGCATCGGAAGGCGGCCCTGCGCGCTCGCGAGGCCGGCTTCGACATCGTCTACGTCTACGCCACGCATGGCTATCTCGTGTCGAACTTCCTCGACCGGCGCGCCAACACGCGCACCGACGAGTACGGCGGGTCGCTCGAGAACCGGACGCGGCTGGTTCGCGAGCTCATCGAGGACGCCAAGGAGGCCGTCGGCGACCGCTGTGCGGTGGCGGTGCGGTTCTCGGCCGACGAGACGATCGGCGAGGACGGCGTCCCGGTCTGGGGCGAGCGCCGCGAGATGCTGGCGCTGATGGCCGAGATGCCCGACCTGTGGGACATCAACGTCACCGACTACTCGCTCGAGATGGGCGTATCCCGCTTCGTGAAGGAGGCCGCGCTCGAGCCCTACATGTCGTGGGTGAAGTCGGTCACCACCAAGCCCGTGGTGACGGTGGGGCGCTTCACCTCGCCCGACACGATGGCCAGCCAGGTGCGCCGTGGGATCACCGACTTCATCGGGGCGGCCCGCCCCTCGATCGCCGATCCCTTCCTGCCCAGGAAGATCGAGGAGGGCCGCCTCGAGGACATCCGCGAGTGCATCGGCTGCAACGTCTGCTACTCCGGCGACAGCCTCGCCGTGCCGATCCGCTGCACCCAGAACCCGACCATGGGCGAGGAGTGGCGCAAGGACTGGCACCCGGAGCGGATCGCGCGGAAGGGCTCCGACAGCCGCGTCCTGATCGTGGGTGCGGGGCCCGCGGGGCTCGAGGCCGCCCGGGCGCTGGGTGCGCGCGGCTACACGGTGATGCTGGCGGAGGCCAGCCGCACGCTGGGCGGGCGCGTGACACGCGAGGCCGCGCTCCCGGGCATGAGCGAGTACATCCGCGTGCGCGACTACCGCGAGCAGCAGCTGGCGAGAATGCCCAACGTGGAGATCTACCGCCAGAGCTCCGTGACGGTCGAGGACGTGTTCGCGGTGGGGGCCGACCACGTCGCCATCGCCACCGGTGCCCGATGGCGGACGGACGTCTACGACGGCCATGCCTACGTCCCGATCGCAGCCCCGGGTGCCGAGGTCCTGACCCCGGACGACATCATGGAGGGACGACTGCCCACGGGCCGGACGGTGCTGTACGACGGTGATGGCTACTACATGGGCGGCGTGATCGCCGAGCGGATCCTGGCGTCAGGCCAGCCGGTGACGCTGGTCACGCCCCTGGACAGCGTGGCCTACTGGGCCGGCATGACCGCGGAGCGCTGGCGCATCCGCACGCACCTGATGAAGCTCGGGGTGGGGATCGTCACCGCGCACCGGATCACCGCCTTCGATGGCAGCGAGGCCACCCTGGAGTGCCAGTACTCCGGCCGCGACCTGGCGCTGCCCGCGTCCTCGCTGGTGGTCGTGGGCCAACGGGCCCCCGAGGATCCGCTCTACCGGGGCCTGCTGGCCACCGAGCAGGGTGCTTCCGGGACGCTGCCCTTCACGTTGACGCGCATCGGGGATTGCGAAGCCCCGGCCATCATCGCGGCCGCGATCCATGCCGGCCACACCTACGCCCGCGAGATGGATGCCCCGGTCGACGTCGACCTGCCCATGAAGCACGACCGGGTCGATGTCGGCCTCGTGGCCCCGGCGCATCGGACGCACCGACCGGGCGCTCGCCGGTAGCGGTCCCGGCGACCCGTCGCGAGCGGCGGTCGGCCGATCCACGAGGGTCCGTGGGATCGCGCCGGCCAGCCCTGGAGCCGGGGACTGGTGCCCGGACGCACCGGACAGCGGCGACCGGTCGCTCCTCGCGGTAGCGAGTGCGGCCCATCCGTGCCTACACTCTTGACTCGACTCCGGGCGGGTCCGGCACCCGCCGCAAGCGAAGGAGGGAGTGGAACGATGCGTGCGTCCCGGCCGTTGTGGGCCTCCCTGGTGACGGTGATCCTGTCGGCTGCGGCCCTGGCCGGGCCGGCGTCCGCCGGCAGGCCGATCGCCGGCTGCCCGCCCGGCTTCATCGACGGAGCCTTCACGCTCCAGGCGGCGCTGGAGTACAAGGCCCCGCTGCCCCCGGAGGCGTTCGAGTACTTCAGCGGCTACTTCGCCGCGACGGACAAGAACGGGGATGGCTTGGTCTGCATGAAGGACCTGCCCGACACGCCTGGCATCCCGCCGTCCGTGACGCAGCTGATGGACAACGTCGCGAACTCGTGACGGTCGGCGACCGACCCCGGCATCCGGCCCCGGATGACCTGGACCAAGCGGGCACCAGCAGGGAACGGCGTGCATGAAGCACCAAGAGATCCTGGCCACCCTGGTCGAGCAGGCCCAGGCTGATGCGTCGTCGTCGGCTTCCTGCTGTTCGGCTCGGTGGCCCAGGGGAACGCATCGCGAGGACTCCGACATCGACGTCCTGACCGTGCTTCGGGCCGACGATGCCACCGCGGGGATCCGCAACCGGGTGATCGACGGCATCAAGGTCGGCGACCTGTCGTTCTCGCGGGCGACCCTCGAGGAGAGCGTCGAGACCGTGCCGTACCTGCTGCATCCGCTCGGCGAGGCGACCGTGCTGCTCGACCGTGATGGGACGATCGCCCCCTCCTCGCCCGGATCCGAGCCTACTTCGCTGAGCATCCCGAGATCGCGGCCGAGTGGGCGGCCTCGTTCGAACGCCTCAAGGCCGAGAAGGCGACGTACGGCGACGAGAACACGACCATCATCGACGTCTGGGACGAGCTGGAACGCCGCCATTCCGGCGGCCGGATCCGACGGCGCTTCTTCAACGCCCTCTACCTGACCAGACCGCGCACCTTCGCGCTGGTCAAGCGGCTCATGTAGCCCACGCCCACGACGCGGCTCGCCGATCTGTGCGAACGGGCAGCCTCATGAGTGAGGCCCGGGCACCGAGCGACCGGGCGCACGTTCCACGAGCCACCCGCCCCGTGCCGGGGCGCACGCTCGGCCCCGGCGGGGACGCCCGCTCGTGCCTTGCCTACGAGCCCGGTCGCTCCTTCGCCCTGTTACGGACGGTGAGGTACGCGAACGCGTGGGCGATGAGCCCGATGCCCCACGGGATCGTCGTCCAGTAGGCGTACTCGATGCCGCCGCCTGCCGCGAAGTCCTGCAGCCACAGGAACCCGTTGACGATGGCGAAGGCGGTCGCGTGGACGATCAGCTCCTGCCGCGGGCGATCCTTCGCCCCCGCTTGCCCGACGGAGGCGCTCCGGCCGATCAGGACCATGCCCACCATCACCGCCAACAGGACGGCACCGCCGATCAGCAGGCCCCAGGCCGCCACCTCCGGGATGTCACCGACCCGCCACGACAGGTCGCCGCCGAGTCCCACGTACTGGTCGTCGCCGGCGGCCAGGATGACGACGCCCACCCCGAGACAGATCACCCCGAGGATGCCGAGGAGAACCTCGGTGAATGCCCAGACCGGTCCGACGCCGGTGTGCTGTGTCCCGCCTCCCCCGACGGGCACGTCATGCGTCGCTGCCATGAGGTCACCCTCCTCTCTCGAAGCAGCGTCGGGACGCGAACGATCAGTAAGCGCCGGTCCTAGCGCGGCCGCAAGAGGCAGAGGTCACCAGCGGCAGGACGGCAGCACCGCGCGACCCCGCCGCAGCAGGTGCCCTCGGGGGGCTAGCCTTGGTGGCGGCGGGACGACGTCGGCCGCCTGGCCGCCCAGGCCGTGGGAGCGGGGACCCGCCAGGGAGACGCCCGATGCGCACCGAGATGGACGACGAGCGGAACTCGACGCGGCTGCTGCTCCAGCGCACGCGGCGGATGACCCGTGCAGCACTCGAGCCACTCGACCCGGAGGCGGTCGTCCACGACGTCGGACCGCCATGGCAGGTCCGCGACGTGCTCGGCCACCTGGGCGTCTGGAACGGCGAGGCCGCCCGGTCGCTGGAGGCGCATGCCTCGGGCGGCGAGTACACGTGCATCGCCTCGGCCGGACACTACGACGCCTACAACGAGCAGGCGGCCATCGAGCGTCGGGCCTGGCCGATCGCCGAGGTGTGGGCGGAGTACGAGGCGACCCACGATCGGCTGGAGGCGGCGATCGCGACGATGCCACCCGATCGCTGGGACACTCCGATCCAGTACCCGTGGACCGAGCTGGGCTCCGTGGTGGGACTGGTGGTCCTCATGACCGAGCACGAGACCAGCGACCACTGCGAGCCGCTCCTGGCCCGGATGGGCGGAGGCTGACCGCCTGACGGCCGGCGGGCCGCCACGTCCGGTCGTTGGGTCCTCGAGCTCCCCTGCCCGACTACGACTGGTGGGTCTCGCCCGAGGCCCAGACGCGGGTGACCGTCCGGGTCGTGAACCCGAGGCGCTCGTAGAGCCGCTGGCCGGCCGGGGTCGCCCCGAGGTAGAAGGTCGTCGAGCCTCGCGATCGCGCCTCGGCCATCGCCGTCGAGAGCAGCCGCCACCCGATCCCGGAGCGCTGCCGGGAGGGCTCCGTCGCCATCGACCAGACACCGGTCACCGGGCCGTGGTGGACCAGGTTGACGGACCCGACGACATCGCCATCGATCGACGCGAGGTGCGTGTCGACGCCCGGGGCATCGAAGACCGAGGCAGGGAACACCTGCTCGGTCAGGTCCTGGGGCATGCTGAACGCGGAGCCCAGGACACGGGCATTGGCACGGGCGTCCTCGGGCCCGGACGCTCGCCGCACGGCTACCGCCGCGTTTCCGACCGGCTCGATGGGCGCGTCATCGCGAACCATGAACGGGATGTCCACGACATGCTCGAGTCCCAGCTCGCGGGCCGCCACCTCGACCTCGGACTCCGAGTCCGGGAAGACGATCGCCAGGAACGGGATCTGGCTGGTCAGGAACGCCCGGCAGGCGTCCGCGAAGCGATCCTCACGGCCCGCGCCACGGCCCGCTATGACGTAGTTCAGGTCCGCGACCGGGACCCCCGTCTGGATCGAGGCGCAGCCCGGGTGCATGGTGAACTCGAACCGTTCGGCATGACCGAAGCTGGTCAGGAGCGCCTCGCATGTCAGCCGCTGGAGGACCGCGTCGGTCAGGGTCGTGCTCATGGGTGACGATGCTAGGCCGCCGGTCAAGAGCGCAGGGCCATCGGACAGCCGTGAGGACCGGCTCGGCTGGCGCCAGGCTGGCCGAGCCTGGGGCGCGCCCTTGATGCCGCGTCGTCTCCGGAGCCGGGTGTACGCTGCCCTGACTCGGGGGCCGGCTCGTCTGTCCAGCGGGCTGGACTCGATGGCAGGGGAGCCCGCTCGTGCTGATCTGGAAGACGCTGCACATCCTTTCGATGGTCACCATGGTGACCGCGTTCATCGGGGCCGAGGTCTTCTACGCTGCAGCGATGAGGAAGCGCGACGTGACAGCGCTTGCCTTCGTCCATCGAACCGTCGAGCGAACCGGCCTCGGCTTCGTGGCGCTCGGCGGTCTGGTCGCCGGGGTGGTCTTCGGGGTGCTGACCGCGCTGACCGGCGGGTTCGATCTCGTCGCGGGCTGGCTCATCGTGGCCTACGTGCTCGTCGGGGCGTTCCTCGTGAACGCCGCCCTGATCGGAGCGCGGGTCGTGCACATCGCCAAGGAGGCGGTCGAGGCAGACGAGGGAAAGCGCCCGGCCGAGGAGGTCATCGGCGCCATGGCCTCGAGCCGGGCGGTCTTCCTCGTCGTGGTGAACGCGATCATCTTCCTGGCCGTCATCGCGGACATGGCCCTGAAGCCGTCGTTCTAGCCGCGAAGCCCTGGCGTCCGCTGGACGGAGCTTCGGCGCCCCGATCGGCCGGCGCCTATCGCGGTGGCCGCTCCAGGGCGGTCAGCATCGCTCGGGCCAGGGCGACCATCTGGTCGGCCGGGAACTCGCCCTGCCGCGTGTGGAGCATGTGGAAGCCGTAGTGCCCCTGCACGACCCATATGTCATCGAAGCCGGATGTCCCGGTGGCAAAGGCCACCTCGGCCAGGCCTGGGATCTCGGTCGCGTTCGGGAAGCCCGGGTCCGCACGGACCGAGTCCCACAGGTGGATCCCCTCGGCCGACGCGTCGAAGACGAGGATGCCGATGCCGGCCGGCCGGCCCTGCGCGTCGAGTTCGTCGATGTCGTAGCCGCACTGCAGGACCATCGTCTTGAAGGGGACGGCATTCGCGTCCGGCCCACCGACCAGGCCGGGCATCGCGCTCCTGGCCTCGTCCAGCGTCGGACAGTTCCGGAAGCTGAGCGGTCCTCCGGCGTCCGGGGCCGCGGTGATGATCTCCGTCGATGCGTCGTCCTTCCACGGTGGCGCCTCGTCCTTGCCATCGGGGGAGAACGCGCCGCAGCCGGCGAGCACCAGCAGGCAGCCGGCCCCCAGGACCGACAGGCGTCGCCAGGTCAGGGCCATGGTCCTACCTCGACACGGGGGCCTTTCCCGGCGATCCGTTCCGATCGACCGGAGGTGGGCCCGCTCATCCGGAGGACGCGGATGCATGCACCGTGTTGCGGCATCGTCGCGATCGCCGAGGCCGCCTGTGCCGAGATCCAGGGGCCGGGGCGATCATGGGTCCGCCACGCTGCTTCGGCGTAACGGACCGGACCCGGCGGGCCGAACGGCCCGTGACATCGCCCCGGTCGCACCGGCCGCCCGGCCCGTGGGGTGGGCCGACGAGAGGCGGTCCAGCCCCTTCTCGCGAGCCTCGAGCCCCGCGATGATGGATCCATCGGGCGCGGCGGATGCCGCGCTCTCCGGTGTGAACGGACCTGCTCCTGGAGACCTTCTCGAATGCTCCGCATCTTCCGCGACCTGCCACTCCCGGCGCCACGACCGCGCGGCCTTCGATACGTCGATCAGGGTTGGGTCGGCTGCCCCTCGACGGCGCCCCGCGACATCTCGATCGAGGCCTGCCTCGCCTGCCCCGAGCTGGCCGGTACGGTCACCGATGACGGCGCCATCAAGGCGGTGCGCTGCCGACCGAGGCTCCTCAACCAGATCGCCTGACCCCCGCCGAGACTCAGCGGGCACGCTCCGCGTCCACGCTGGGCGCCCAGGGCCCGTCGACGATCACCGCCTCGTCGTCGCCCGGCCAGGGCGGCATGACCCCAAGCTGCGCCTCCGGCCGCCAGGGCCGCGATCCTCAGCGGACCGCGGTTCGTGACCTCCGAACGGCCAGCATGCCGACGAACCCCGCTCCCGCCAGGAAGGCGAGCGCCAGGCCGACGTCATCCACCGAGCCGGTTCCCTGATCCACCGCGTTCGTCGGCGGTGGGGTGAGGGTCCCCACGCCCGAATCGCCGCTCGGGCTGGGGCTCGGGTCGACCGACGGAGCCGCGCTCGGGCTGGGGCTCGGGTCGACCGACGGAGCCGCGCTCGGGCTGGGGCTCGGGTCGACCGATGGAGCCGCGCTCGGGCTGGGGCTCGGGCTGCCGCCGCTGCAGTCGATGATGGTCAGGCGGATCAGCGTGCCGAACGGGTTCGGTTCCATCGATTCGTCGAGGATGCTGACGATGAAGTCGTCGACCCCGACAGCCGTCGCGGTGATCGCGAGCTCGATGGTGACGGTGTCCGACGCCTCCGTGCCGAGCGCCAGGCTCGTCCAGTCGCCAGGGAGGACGATCGTGTCGTCGGGCATCGACCCGCTGACCGGGCTCAGCTCGTCGCTGGAGACGACCACCGTGAAGACCACGGTCTCGCCATTCGCGTAGTTCGGAGCGGGGAAGGAGCGGCTCAGCACGCCCTCGTACGTGAAGGTCTGCTCGGCCCCCAGGCACATGGTGATCCCCGCGGGAGGGAGTCCCGGCCATGGCACGGTCAGCGTGTCCGCCGAGGCAGCGCCCGCCGCTGCCAGAGACATGGTCAAGCCGGCCACCGCGGCCAGCGCACGACGTCGGGAACCCCTGGGCAAGATTCTCCTCCCTCCGCTCATTCCGGAGCCATCGGCGAGCTGGCACGCGCCACCGACGTAACGGCCCCTCGCCTCCGACCGTACCCCGGGTCGTCAAGCAGGGCCTGGGACGCCGGAGCGGCGATCCCCATGGCCGTCAGCCAGCGGCCAGGATCTCCCGGGCCTCGAGGAGGTCGACCGTGGCCTCGCCCTCGGTGAATGACGCCGTCACCGCTTCGAGCTCGGCGAGCCGGCCCGCTCGCTCCGCCTCGCTCGCCGAACGGCACAGACGGGTCAGCGCGCGAAGCTCCGTCATCCGCGTCTCGAGATGCCGGGCTTGGGTCAGGGCGATCCCGTAGGCGTCGATCGCGGCCGCGGATCCGGGCCCGTCCGCCGCGAGATGGAGGTCGCCCTGGAGCAGCAGCATCTCCGGCACGAGCACGGCCGGCGACTCGGGCCCGCCCATCATGGCGATGGCGGCACCGACCGGTTCGAGGCCCTCGATGGCGAGCCCGGCTCGATCGCATGCGCCGGCCTCGACGAACAGCAGCATCGGCCAGAAGACCGGCGGCGTGACGAGGCCCCGGTACGCCGTCATGCCCTCCCGGACCCGTGCCAGCCCGGCCTCCGCCTGGCCGAGCGCGGTCTGGGCCGCGCCGAGCAGGCACGACCCGATGGCCGACCAGATCCGGAACTCGTACTCGTCCGCGATCCCCAGGAGCTGCACGGCGCGGTCGCGGACCACCGCGGGCTCCCGCCGCCAGAGGTGGAGCAGGCCGGAGTGGAACTGGGCGTAGGCCGAGGTCCAGGGATGGTCGAGGCGGCGGGCCAGCTCGATCCCGGCGTCGGCCCGTTCGACGGCCCGGTCAGGGAAGCCCAACAGCCAGAGGCTGAACGCGGAGGTCGTGAGGCAGGCGACCCGGGGCTCGTTGCCGAGTCGCATGCCGACCGCCCGCGGCGGACTCGAATCGAACAGGGCGATGGCGCCGTCCAGGCGCGCGAGCCCGTCCCGGAGCCGTCCGCTGAAGACGAACGAGGTGCCGAGCACCAGCTCGCCGTCGATCCGCATGTTCACGTCGCCCTCGGCGTCGGCGACGGCCAGGATCCGCTCCCCCAGCTCGATCCCCTTGCCGAACTCGGCCCGCAGGACGTGCAGGTTGGCAAGGCCCCGCAGGACGGAGAACTGCCCCTGGCTCTCCTGGGCCGTCTCCATGCGCTCGAGCACCCGCTCGTACGCCTGCTCGACCTCCGGGGTGAACCCGCGGGTGGCCATGAGCGCCCGGGCCAGGCTCATCCGCAGGGCGATCTCCTGGGTCGCCAGCTCCGGGGTCGGGGCGATCCCGGCCAGGACGCCCAGCAGACCCGTGGTGAGCTCGACCGTCTCGCGGTACCAGCCGCGGGCCTCGTTGAGGATGAGCAGGCAGTCGGCGAGCCGGGTCAGCTGCTCCGGGTCGCGCTCGGCGATCCAGTAGCGCCAAGCGATCCGCAGGTTCCCCGCGTCGTGGGCCAGCGCCTCGACGACGTGGTCCCGGTGCGGCCCGCCGAGCTCGTGCTGGAGCCGCTCCGCGTGCTCCGCGTAGTGGGCAGCGTGGGTGCGACGGATGCGCTCGCCGCCCGGCCGCGCCTCGAGTCGCTCGGTCGCATACTCGCGGATCGTCTCGAGCATGAGGAAGCGAGGCTCGCCGTTCGGCTCGTCGATCTGGCGGACGAGGCTCTTCTCGATCAGCGAAGCGAGCGCCTCGATGACGTCGACGCCGGCGTCGGTGTCGTCGCTCGCCGTGGCGACGGCCTCCACGGCCGGCAGGTCGGCGTCCGCGAAGACGGAGAGCGTCTCGAACAGGCGCTGCTCGCCCGGCTCGAGGAGGCGGTAGCTCCAGTCGATCGTCGCCCGCAGCGTCTGCTGCCGCTCCGGCATGTCTCGCGCCGAACTCTTGAGCAGGTCGAGCCGGCTGCCCAGGCGGTCGCGCAGGGCCTCCGGCGAGAACAGCCGGAGACGGGCGGCCGCCAGCTCGATGGCCAGCGGCAGCCCGTCGAGCCGACGACAGATGTCGGCCACCGCGGCCGCGTTCGCGTCGGTCAGCGCGAAGTCTGGACGTGTCGCGCGAGCCCGGTCTACGAACAGCTGGACCGCCTCGGAGCGCTCCACCTGCTCGGCCGTGGCCTGCCGCAGGTCCGCCGGCGGCAGGCCCATCGGGGGCACGGGATAGACGTGCTCGGCACGGACGTGGAGCGGCTCCCTGCTCGTGACCAGCAGCTTGAGGTCGGGACACGCGTCGAGGAGCTCGGTCGTGATGCCGGCAGCGGCGGTCACCTGCTCGAAGTTGTCCAGTACCAGCAGCACCTGGCGACCGCGCAGGCGGTCGATGACGTCACCCAGGATCGACCGGTCCGGCCCCTCGGCCACGCCGATCACCCGACCGAGGGCGATCAGCATCGCCTCCGTGTCGACCGCCGCGGACAGGTCGGCGAAGGTCACGCCGTCGCGGAAGGACTCGGCCACCTCGGCGGCCGCGTGGACGGCGAGGCTCGTCTTGCCGGTCCCTCCCGGGCCGGTCAGCGTCAGCAGGCGTACGGCCGGATCGGCCAGGCGACGACAGATCTCGTCCAGTTCGGCCCGGCGCCCGACGAACGAGGCGGCCTGGGTCGGGAGACCGCCCGCCGCGTGGTCGAGGGTGGCGAGGGGTGGGAAGGCCTCGTCGAGATCCGGATGGACGAGCTGGAAGACGCGCTCCTGCCGGCCGAGGTCCTTGAGGCGGAACTCGCCCAGGTCCCGCAGCGCGGCTCCGTCGGCGAGCTGGTCACCGGCGAGCGCCGCGGCCGCCGCCGAGAGCAGGACCTGGCCGCCGTGGCCCGCGGCCATGACCCGGGCCGTCCGGTTGACGGTCGGCCCGAAGTAGTCGTCGCCGCGCCGCTCGGCCTCGCCGGCGTGGAGGCCCATCCGGACGCGGAGCGGACCCGTCTCGCCCCATGCCTCCCCGGCCAGCGCCCGTTGCGCGGACAGACACGCCGCCACGCCGGCAGCGACGGTCGGGAAGACGGCCATCATCCCGTCGCCGGTCGTCTTGACGACCTGGCCGCCCGCCCCGTCGATCGCCCCGTGGAGGATGGCGTCGTGACGGGCCAGGGCGCCGCTCATCGCCTCCGGCATCCGCTCCCAGAGGCGCGTGCTACCGGCGATGTCCGTGAACAGGAAGGCCAGCATGCCGCTCGCAGACACCGGACCCTGGGGGTTCATCCCGTGACGATAGCCGGGCCGGGGCGTCCCGTCGCCCCGAGCGTGCGGTCGCGGCGGCGAGGCGAAGGCGCGGACGGCGCCTTCCGCTACTCCTTGTAGCCCGTCATGACGACGCGCGCCAGGAACGGCTCGGTGGTGATCCGGCGGAACCCCGCCGCCTCCATCGCGTCCCGGTAGTCGTCGCTGAGCACCGCGCGCCCGCCGGGCTTGAGGACGCGGTACATCTCCTTGATCGCCACCGGCGCCTTCGATCCGTAGCAGTCCACGCAGTTGCTGGTCACGACGGTGAACGCGTCGCTCTCCCACGGCAGGGTCGCGGCATCGCCGACGACGAACTCCGCGGTCCCCGCCTCGACCCGCTCACGGTTCTGCCGGAGCGCCTCGTCGATCATCGGCTCCGACTGGTCGAGGCCGGCGATCCGTCGCACGTGTGACGCGTACTCGCGGAGGAAGACTCCCGAGCCACAGCCGACGTCGAGGACCTCGTCGTCGGGCCGAAGCTCCAGATGGCGGGCGAAGGCCGAGTAGAACCACCGGTTGAGTGGCGCGTACGTCCGAGCGATGACCCGCCCGACCGGCCCGCTCAGGAAGATCGGCTGGATCTTCTCCTCGAGCGGTTGCCAACCGCCGGCCGCGCGCACGGCCAGGCGCGTGACCACGACGATTGCGATGACCGCGACGGTGATCCTGAACATGATCGGCATGTCGACGACCTCCCTGGGACGCTTCGTTGGCATGGCGCGGGCTGGGAGCCTCGGAGCCGGCCGATCGCCGCGAGCGTGGCCTGTCCGAGTCCCTGCCTGGTGCTACTCCTGGGACGCCACGGCGGCGGGTCGGTCTCGCCAGTGGCTCGGCCCGGTCCGGTACGGCGGCCGTGGGCTCGGACCGTGCGTCGGCGCCCCCCGTGCACGTCGGTCAGGGTGCGGTCATAGGACGCACGGGTCCAGAGGCCAAGGGCCTGAACGGACCGAGGCAGCCCGAGGGTCAGTCGGCGGTGCCCAGCGGCGGGAGGCTGGCAAGCGGACCATCCGGCCGGGATCCTGCCAGCTCGGGCGACGTCGCGGTCGGTCCCCGGATCGGGCCGACCGGGCCTTCCCTCGGGCTTGCCGAGCCGCCATCATCCGCCCAGCGTGCCGCCACGGAGGTGACGAGAGTGGAGACAGGTTCCGGGCCGACGGTGTTCGACCACATCCCCAAGGTCGAGCTGCACTGTCACGTGGAGGGGACCGTCCGGACGTCGACGGTCGTCGAGCTGGCTCGACGGGCCGGCCGGCCGCTCCCTGCCGCGGACCCGGAGGACCTCTACCGCTACGACTCGCTCGACTCGTTCCTGGCCGTCTTCTGGCTGATCCAGGAGCTCCTCGCCACGCCCGAGGACTGGGCCCGGATCGCCTACGAATCGCTGGTGGACGGGGCCGCCCACGGCCTCCGCTATCGCGAGATGTTCTTCACCCCGGCCCGCCACCTCGCCGCCGGCCAGGACCTCGGCGGGATCGTCACCGGCCTGACCCAGGGCATCGAGGCGGCCGAGGCGGAGACCGGCGTCCGCTGCCGGCTCATCGCCGCGATGGACCGCGCCTACGGGCCGGCGGCGGGCCTCGAGCTCGTCGAGCGGCTCGCTGAGCTTCGGCGGTCCGACACTGCGGAGCGGGTCATCGGGGTCGGCGCCGACTCGACCGAGCTGGGCGTGGACATGCGGGCGTTCGCCCCGGCGTACGCCGCGGCCGGCCGCTCTGGGCTGCGCCGGACCTGCCACGCCGGCGAGGCCGTCGGCGTCGGGCCGGAGAACATCCGGATCGCCATCGACGACCTCGGTGCCGAGCGGATCGACCACGGCGTGGCCATCGTCGAGGACGACGCGCTCCTCGCCGAGGTCGCCGACCGCGGCATCCCGCTGACGGTCTGCCCGACGAGCAACGTCATCATCGCCAATCGGTTCGGCTCGCTCGAGGAGCACCCGTTCGACCGGATGCGGGCCGCGGGGCTCCTGCTGACGATCAACACCGACGACCCGGCCATGGAGCGCCTCGACCTGGGCCTGGAGTACGAGCGGGTCGCCGCCGCCTACGGCTGGTCAGCAGCCGAGATGGGCCGCGTGGCGGTCGAGGGGATCGCCTCGACCTGGCTCGACGAGACCGACCGGGCCGCCCTGACACGCGAGTTCGAGGTGGCGCTGGCCTCGCTCTGACCGGAGGTCCCGGAGTGACCCCTCTGCCCGGCCGCCTGGGGCGCGGCGCTTCGCGGGTCTCCCGGAATCGCCCGCTGCGTCGCATGACGTAGGCGAGCAGTGCCCCATGTCGGTGGTCGCCGCGCGGACCCCAGGCGACGATCCGGACGCCGACCGCTTCGAACCTGCACCCGAGGAGGCCACCGATGACCGCAGCCAGCAGCTCCCCGATCGTTCGCACGACCGGACGACCCGCCAATGATGGGACCCGCGTCGCCCTCGGCGCGGTCCTTGCCACCGCCATCGGTCTGGCGGCCCTCCTGGCCGCCGCCCAGGCCGGGATCCTTCCCAAGGCCCCGGCGTACACCGGCGATCCGGCGGAACAGTACCGCTCCCCGCAGATCATGGGTGAGCGCGCCGCCGACCGCTGACCTCGACGGCCGATCGCCACGACCCGCGAGCGGAGGGTTCGGCCGGGCAGGGACGCGACCGGGCGGACCTCAGGCGGGCGGATCCTCGTCGAGGAAGTGGCGCAGGCTGCCGCGCCAGAGGGCCCGCCCGTGGAACGAGACCCCGGGACCGATGGCGGTCGGGCCGCCGTACCAGATGAGCGTCTTGATGAGCGGGGTCATCTGCGAGCCGTAGAGCTCCATGCAGCGCTCCGGCTGGACGCCGGGCCACGAGTAGCAGGAGACGACCGTCCGGCGATGGTCGTTCGGGATCCCCGGGGGCAGGCGGTCCCAGGCGGGGTCGTCCGGTCCGAACTCCCACTGGTCGAGGTTGCCCTGGGGGATCCCCTCGATCCCGCGGACGACCGGCGGATCGTCGTCGAGCAGGTACGGGTCGACCGCCAGGTCGCAGACGATCGCGTGGGGCGGCAGCAGCCCGAGCCAGGCGTTCGGGAAGAGTGGCTTCGAGGTGTCGCGGCGGGCCGTGGCGTCGACGAGGATGTCGGTCAGGGCCAGGCGATGGCGGAAGTAGGCCTCGTTGCCGGCCAGGTTCCGCTCGGCCACGACGACCTCGACGCCGGGCAGGCCCTCCCGCATGAGCCGCGCGTTGCGCTCCTCGTCGCCGGCCTTGGTCGCCCACTCGATGGCGAACTTGCCGACCCCGCCGGCGCCCAGGATCGTGACGCTCACCGGCGGCCGCCCGGCGGAGAGGAGCGGCGGCCAGCGGCGCTCGAGGGCGATGAACGCCGCCTCGAGGCCGTTGCGGGCCACGTCGCGCAGGTTCTGGACCAGCCGACGTCCGTCGTCCCCGGTGACCATGTCGATGGCGATCGCCTCGATGCCAAGGCGCCGGAGCAGCTCCACGCGCTCGGGCCGCGTGTTGAAGTGGAGCATCGAGAGGAGGATGGCCCCGGGCCGGAGGAGCTCGTACCGACCCTCCGGGGCCCGGAGCACGACGACGATCTC
Source organism: uncultured Chloroflexia bacterium (assembly GCA_963707215.1). Taxonomy (GTDB): domain Bacteria; phylum Chloroflexota; class Limnocylindria; order Limnocylindrales; family CSP1-4; genus DATHYZ01. The sequence goes on from CAVPPB010000001.1 coordinate 742,946, forward strand.
CTGAGCGTAGGCCGTCGCCTCGTCGACGATGTGGACCCGCGGCGACACGGCCCGGTAGTCGTCGTCCGAGTACCCCATGCCCAGGCCGCTGCCGGCCTCGACGAAGACGTCCACCTCGAGGTCGGCGAGGAGCCGCATCAACGACGGCAGGAAGGCCCGCCGTTCGCCGGGCTCGTTGTACATCCGCGGGAAGCCGATCGTCAGGTGACGCTCGTTCGTCATTCGGTGCCCCTGTCCTCCGCCATCCGGTCCGACCGGTCGCCCGGAACGATGAGAGCATCGCATCGCCGGGGCCAGTGCGCTTGGTCGGTTTTCGACGGACCGAGGAGGGGCCTGCAACCGGCGCAGCGACCGCGTGTCCCCCGGCGACCTGCGGGTGCCATGCTCCCTTGACCCGTCCGTAGAATGCTCCGATGGACCCCCTGGCGATCGTCGTCGTCTTGTTGCTCGTGGCCGTCGCGATCGTCGCGGCCGTCGCCGGGTGGTACCTCGGACGGCGCCGCCGGGCGCCCGCTCAGGAACCCGGCCCTGCGACCGAGCTGCGCCGGCTGGAGGAGTACGAGTCCTACCCGTTCACGACCGACGCGGCCGGCCACGTCCATTTCGATCCCGACGGGTTCGACGTCGCCGTGGGGCACTTCCTCGAGGAGCGCAACCCTCGGGCGGCCCGTGAGCTCATCGTCATCGGCGAGCAGAACCTCGTCCGCGATACCTTCCCGACCGACCGGCTGAGCCGCTACAAGGCGCTCTACGCCGCCTACGACGGCGACGCCGTCGTGTCCGACAACGATGAGTTCCTGGAGAACTACCGGCGGATCGTCAACCAGGTCGGGCGGTCGTTCCCCAACACCGGCATCGAGATCCTCCTCCACAACCTGGTGAACCCATCGCGGTCGCTGGTGGCGATCGAGAACGCCGCCGTCACCGGGCGCTCGATCGGCTCCGGGGCGACGAACCTGGTCCTGGACCTCAAGACGCGCCGGCAGCGCGGCGAGGACAAGGTCAACTACGAGCTGAACATCGGCTCGCGCCAGTTCAAGTGCACGACGATCCCGATCTTCCGAGCCGACTACGGCCTGGTCGGGGCGATCTGCATCAACATCGACACGCGGTTCATGCGCGAGTACGTCATGCAGAGCGAGGAGCGGCTGAACGCCTTCTTCGACAACCTCCTGCGGACCGACTTCCAGCTCGGCGAGAACATCCTGTCGAAGGACGAGTACACGAGCGCCCTCAACGGCAAGCGTCACTTCCTCGACGAGGCGATCCGGACCGGCAGCGGGAGCCAGGCCGGCCGGCGGCTTGCGGCGATCTTCTTCTCCGACATCGTCGGCTACACGACCCTGATGGGCGCCGATGAAGCCGGGACGATGCGGATCATCAGCACCAACGAGCAGATCCACCGGGCGGCCCTGGGGCGCCACCGGGGCCACCTGATCCAGGAGCTCGGCGACGGGATGCTGGCGAGCTTCGGGAGCGCGTCGGACGCCGTCGCGGCGGGCCGCGAGGTCCAGCGGGCGGTCGGCGAGGACGGCCGCTACCAGGTCCGGGTCGGCATCCACCTCGGTGAGGTCACCCAGGACGGCGCAAAGGTCGTGGGCGACGGGGTCAACATCGCGGCCCGGATCCAGGCCGAGATGGGACCGGGAGAGATCGGCATCTCGGGCGTCGTCTACGACAACGTCCGGAACAAGGAGGGCGTCTCGGCCGCGCCGCTCGGCGAGCGCGTGCTCAAGGGCGTCGCCGATCCGATCGTCCTGTACTCGGTGGCCGTCTAGCGCTCGTCGCGAGCACCCCGGGGCGACCCGGCGGCCGGCCTACGCCTCGGCGATGACGCCGATCGAGACCTTGAAGCCGGCCCGCCGCTGGAGCGTCGGCATGAGGGTGCCCTGGCCGACCGGGGTATCACCGGGGAACCAGCGGATCCACTCCCCGTTGAAGTCCTCGAACTCACCGGGGTCACGGAGCGACCAGGACGCCCAGACGACCTTGTCGAGCGAGCTGCCCTCGGCCTCGAGCTTGGCCTTGAGGTTCCGCATGCACTGGGCGGCGTGCTCCTTGATGCCGCCGTTGATGACCCGGCCGGTGTCGGGGTCGACCGGGCCCATCGAAGTGACGTAGATCATCCCGCCGGCCTTGACCGCCTTGCCATGGCCCACCACGAGCCGGGCCACCTCGGGCGGGGGCGGCGCCTCGCCGGTGATCCAGCGGCTCTTGCCGGCCGGGGTGGGGTTCTTCGGATCCTCGGGCGGGATGCCGAACTCGCCGGGCGGCAGCTGGATGCCCCGCTGCGTGAAGCGCGGCATGAAGGTCGGCCGGGCGCCCGTCGGCACGAGGTCGCCCTGGACCTTGCCATCGACGAACCCCGTCTGCTGGTACTCGAAGATGTCCTGCATGAGGATCTCGTCGTCCTCGATCCCGTAGACCTCGGTGATGTTGACGATCTTGCGGGAGCCGTCCTTCAGGCGAGCGGTGTGGACGATGAGGTCGACGGCGGCCGCGATCTGCTCGCGGATGGAGCGGAGCGGCAGGTCCACGCCGGCCATCAGGACCATCGTCTCGAGGCGGCGGAGCATGTCGGCCGGGGTGTTGGCGTGGCCGGTCGAGAGCGAGCCCTCCTGGCCGACGGTCATCGCCTGGAGCATGTCCAGCGCCTCGCCCGCGCGACACTCGCCGACGATGATCCGGTCGGGCCGCATGTGGAGCGAGTTCCGCAAGAGGTCGCGGATGGTGATCTCGCCGAGTCCCTCCAGGTTCGGTGGACGGGCCTCGAGGGTCACGACGTGCTCCTGGTCGAGCTGGAGCTCGGCGGCGTCCTCGATCGTGATGATCCGCTCCTCCTCGGGGATGAACGACGAGATCACGTTCAGGGTCGTCGTCTTGCCGGAGCCGGTGCCACCGGAGACGAAGACGTTGAGCTTCGCCTCGACGCAGGCCCGCAGGAGATCGAACATCTCCTCGGTCGCCGTCCCGAAGCCGACGAGGTCCTCGACGGTGTACGGGGTGGCCGAGAACTTCCGGATCGTGATGACCGGGCCGACGAGCGACAGGGGCGGGATGATCGCGTTGACCCGCGAGCCGTCGGGAAGCCGGGCATCCACCCGCGGGCTCGACATGTCGATGCGGCGGCCGATCGGGGTCACGATCCGGTCGATGATCCGCAGGACGTGCTCGTCGTTGAGGAAGCTCCGGGGGACCCGCTCGATCTTGCCCTTGCGCTCGATGTAGATCTGGTCGGGGCCGTTGACCATGACCTCGGTGATCGTCTCGTCGGCGAGGAGCGGCTCGATGGGCCCGAGCCCGCCGATCTCCCCGACCAGGTCCTGGACGAGGCGGCGTCGCTCGTCGCCGGTGATGGCGAAGCCGTTCTCGCGGACCAGCCGGTCGACGATGCCCTCCATGCCGGTCTGGACGTCGGCCGCGTCGGCACCCAGCAGCGAAGTGGCGGCGCGGCCGATCTCCTCCTGCAGCCGCATGCGGATCGAGCGCATGAGCTCTTCCCGGGCGACCGCCTGGGCAGAGGCCCGGGCCGACGGCGGTGCCGATGGGGGTGCGGTCGGCCGAGCGACCGGGACCGGCTTCGTCGCCGTGGCGGTACTCGAGGGAAGCGTCGGCTCGTCGGGGCTCTCGACGACGGTCGCGGCCGGCTCGTCGGCAGGAGGAGCGGCCGGCGCCGCCGGCTCCTGGCCGTCCGACTCTTCGAGGCCGGCCTCCCGGGCCGCGGCTTTGCGCTGGGCCGCTTCGACCCGCTTCAGCAGGGACATGTGCTTCGTTGTTCCCCCGAACATTCGGCATGCGTCAAGGGACGGTGACGCTCCGAGATCCGGCGACGCCTGGTCCCGGCCGTCGGCCACCGAGCCTGAGGAGACGATACCCCGGTGTCGCCCGGCGTGCGAACGACGACCCGGTAGCCGGTGTGGCTTCGACGCACCACCCAGCCTCCGGGAGGTGGGCTCCGTGGGCCACGACCCGGAGGTCCCGGCCCGGTAGGGCCCGGTCGTCGGGGGTCGGATGTCGGGGGTCGATGCCGTGGTCGACACCTGGCCGCTCGGCGGGGCATAGCTGGCCGGAGGCGATCTGGCCCTGTCATTCGACTCTGGGCATACGCGCATCGGCGGGGGCGGGGGCGGCGACCGGCTGCGGCGTCCGGCGGCGGCGTCCGGCGGCGTCCGGCGGCGTCCGGCGGCGTCCGGCGGCGTCCGGCGGGAACCATGCGCCCTATGGCTCTTGGCGCCGGGCGCATGCATAGAGGACGCTCTCCGCTGCGGGAGGCTGCGACGCGCGGCCCGACCATCGGCCGCCGGGACCGCGCTGAGCCACTGGCGGGAACGATTCGCGGCAGGCGTCCCGGGGAGGACCACTCGATGCGCCGCATCACCAAGCTCTCCCTCGTCGCCGGCGGGGCCGCAGCTGCTGTCGCCGGCGGGGCGCTCGTCTGTGGCCGGCTCAGGAGCAGATCGACGCTCGCTGGGCCCGCTCGCGGCATCTTCGCGAACGGGATGGCCTATCTCCGGTGGGGCACCGGCCCGAAAACGATGTTGTGGATCCCGGGTGGACCCGGGAACACGGTCCCCATCGGTGGGCTGGCACTCCGGATGAGCCGGTCCTGGTCCCGGCCGTTCGTCAAGGAGGGCTTCACCGTCTGGTGGGTGACCAGGAAGCAGAACATGCCCAGGGGGCACTCCTACGCGGACATGGCCGACGACTACGGCCGCCTCATCGCCGACGAGCTCGGCGGGAAGGTCGACCTCGTGCTCGGCATGTCCACGGGCGGGCAGATCGGCTTCTACGTCGCCGCTCGCCACCCCGGCCGCTTCGGGCACATCGCCATCGCGGCCGCCGGCTACGAGGACAGCGAGCGGGCCAAGGCCATGCTCCTCCCCTCTGCCAGGCTGCTGAGCGAGGGCAGGATCGGCGAGGCGATGACGCTGATGCTCGAGGACATGTACCCGACCTGGCCGCGCGCGGTCGTCCGGGTCCTCGGCGCGCTGATGGGGCGGTCGATGTACGGGACGACCCACCCGTACTTCGCGAACGACGTGATCGTCGAGGCCGAGGCGGAGCTGGCCTGCGACGCGCGGGACGTCCTCTCCGCGATCCCGGTGCCGGTGCTGCTCATGTGCGGTGACCAGGACCCGTACTTCCCGAGGGAGGTCTACGAGGAGACCGCCCGGCTCATCCCCGATTGCACGCTCAGGATGTACGAGGGGAAGGGGCACGAGGGGTTGCTCTCGGACCCGCGACTCCTCAAGGACGTCCGCGACTTCGTTCGGCAGCGGCCGGTGCCTCGCTCCGATGGCGACGCCGACCGGCCGAAGGTCTCCGATCCGCCTGCGGCCACCGCTGAGCCAGCGCTCGAGGTCGCGCCGGAGGGCGCCGCGGGCTGACGTCGGGGGCGGTTCGCCTCTTCCGCACGCCGCACCGGGGGCACCATGGTTGGACCGACCCAGGGGTCCGTTCGACGAAGCGGAGGTGCGGGAGATGCAGGATGCCGATCTGTTCATGGAGCTCGCCGCGATCGCCGGCGTCTTCGTCGGGTTCGGGGCGCTCATCGCCGTGCGGAGCGGTGGCGCGAGCGACACCTTCGAGGTCGCCTACATGCGCGGCGTCGTTTCGGCAGGGCTGCTGACGATCGTGGCGGCCCTGGCCCCGGTGGCCCTCGGGCGCTACACCCTCACGGACCACGAGGTCTGGGTGGCGAGCAGCGCCGTGGTCCTCGTGGGTCTGGCCGCGGTGATCGCCATCAACATGCTGACGCCCGAATACTGGGAAGACGCCACTGGCCGGGTGCGGACGACGTTCCCGCGGTGGCTGATCGCCACCGTCATGGTGGTCGTCGGGCTACTGCTGCTGGCGATCATCCTCCCCCCCATCGTCATCATCCTTGGCCTGGCGCCCGAGCTCGAGGCGGCACTCTACTTCACGGCCGTCGTCCTGACCCTGCTCTGGGCCGCGTGGCTCCTCTTGCAGATGGTCTTCCGCCGACACCGTCCCGCGGCCGCCTAGGACAGGGCCGTAGCCGGCACGACGGCAAGCTTCGCGACCTCCGCATCTGGTCGGGGAGTACCTGCCGCCCGACACTCCCGCCGTGGATGGCGTCCCGATGCGGGAGGTACGGGCCATGCAGGATGCCGATCTGTTCCTGGAGATCGCCGCGATCGCCGGCGTCTTCGTCGGCTTCGGGGCGCTCATCGCGGTGCGGGGCGGGGGCGCGAGCGGCGCGTTCGAGGTCGGGTTCATGCGCAGCGTGGTGAGCTTCGGGGCGTTGACGATCGTGGCGGCGCTCGCCCCGGTGACGCTCGCCCGCTACGACCTGACCGAGCATGAGGTCTGGGCGCTGAGCAGCGCCATCATCCTCCTCGGCTGGGTCATCTTCCTCGCCGCCAGCGCCCGGACCCCGGAGTACCGGGCGAACTGGGCGGCGGAGCTTGATGCGCGGCGGACGGGGTCTCGGTGGCGCACGGGGGCGTACTGGGTGGTCTACGCTGCCGTCGTCAGCCCGATGTTCCTCCTCCCGGTCGTCATCGTGCTGGGCCTTGCGCCCGAGCTCGAGGCGGCCCTCTACTTCACGAACGTCGTCCTCATCCTGGTCGTGGCCACGACGACGCTCCTTGGGCTGGTCTACGGGCAGCACCGCCCCCAGGCGACCTGAGACCCGCCGCCTGCCACGGCGGCCGCTTCGCGACCTCCGCATCTGGTCGAGCGATCCCCGACCGGCCGACACTCGCGCCCGTCAGATCCAGCACGGGTGCGGGAGGTGCGGCCATGGCGGACACCGAGATGTTGATCCCCCTGGCGGAGATCGCCGGCGTGTTCGTCGGCTTCGGGGCGCTCATCGCCCTGCGGAGCGGCGGGCCGACCGAGCCTCGGGAGGTCGCGCCGATGCGCGCCGTAGTGTCGATCGGGATGCTTACGGTCGCGGTGGCCCTCGCCCCCGGGGTCCTCGGCCGCTTCGACCTCTCCGAGCACGAGGTCTGGGCGCTGAGCAGCGCCGTGACCCTCATCGGCTGGAACCTCGTGTTCGTGGCCATGGCCCGGACGCCCGAGTACCGGGCGAGCTGGGCGTCCGAGCTCGCGGACCAGCGGGCGGGGGCACGCGCGCGGTGGGTCGTGCTGCCCGAGTGGGTGGCCTACGTGCTCCTCATGGCCCTGCTGACGATCGCCCCGATCATCATCATCGTGGGCGTGGTACCGGAGCTCGAGGCAGCGCTCTACTACGCGCTGGTCGTACTGCTCCTGCTGGCGGCTGGGTGGACCCTGCTCAGCCTGGTCTACGCGCAGCGACGCCCCGCGGTCGCCTGAGGGACGGCCAGCCCGCCCGACCCTAGCGCGGCGGCATCGCCTTGAACGTCCGCTCGATGTCGTCGAGGTTGCGGATCGTCGCCTCCGTCACGACCTGCAGATAGCGCTCGCCGAACTCTGCGCTCGACTCGCGGGCGTCGCCCCAGGTCCCCGAGACCGTCGCCCGGTGGACCGAGCCAGGGTTCGAGAAGAAGAAGGCCGTGTGGACCGCGGGCGGGCTGGCGACGTCGGGGAACGGCGGGAACTCGACGTTGGCGAGCTCCATGTCGACGAGGTCCGGGTCGATGGCCAGGACCGCCGAGGTCTCGCCCTTGTTGGCGTGGAGGCCGTTGGCCGGATCGAAGAACTCGGCGGCCTGCTCCGGGGTCATGCCGTCCCAGTAGTTGACCGGGAAGGCGTGGGTGCCGGGCGGCAGCCGGTCGGCCACGGCCGCGCAGGCGTAGGCGGTGGCGTAGGTGTTGTCGTAGTGGCCGTTGAGGAAGACGATCCGCCGGAAGCCCATCGTCGCGAACCCGACGCAGAGGTCCTCGATGAGGGCCATGAAGGTCGATATACGGACGTGGAGGACGCCGGTGAAGCCGGCGTGCGGGTACGAGAGGGCGTAGCTGACCGGCGGCGCCACGACCGCCCCGACCTGTGGCGCGATCCGCCGGGCGACCTCGACCGGGATGACGACGTCGCTCGCCAGCGGCGCGTGCGGGCCGTGCTGCTCGGTCGAGCCGATCGGCACGATGACCGTGTCGTGCTCGGCCAGGAACGCCCGGACCTCCGGGTCGGTCATCTCCCCAAGGAACACCGTCGGTGGCTTCATCGGGACCGCGCCCTCCTATTGTCGATCGATCGTGTCAGGCGATGATGGTGGTCAGCTCACCGATCCCCTCGACCCAGGCCGTGACCGTGTCCCCGGGCTCGAGGTGCCGGTCCGGGCCCGGCGGGACCACGAGCCGGGCCGGCGTGCCGGTGGCGATCAGGTCGCCCGGCCGGAGCGTCAGGTGGCGGCTGAGGAACGAGACGATCTCGGCGATCGAGAAGCGCATGCTCGAGGTCCGGTCGTCCTGGATGGCGGCACCGCCGATGGCACAGGCCAGCCGCAGGTCCCGCGGGTCCAGGGCGTCGGCCGTGACGACCCACGGGCCGACCGGGCAGAAGCCGGGCATCGACTTGCCGATCAGCCACTGGTCGCCGTCGAGCCAGGGATCCCGCGACGAGACGTCGTTCATGATCGTGTAGCCGAAGACGTGGTCCATCGCCGTCGCGGGCGTCACGCCGGACGCCGTGGCCCCGATGACCACCCCCAGCTCCACCTCCGGATCCACGTTGGAAGTCAGGTCCCGGTCCCAGGCCAGGGTCCCGCGGTGGGCTCCGACGGACGACGGCGCCTTGCCGTAGATGAGCGGTCGCTCCGGGACCTCCTCGGCCGATCCACCCGGGGTCCGGTAGTTGCGCCCGACGGTGTAGATGGCCCCTGGATCCGGCACCGCCGGGCCAAGCTCGACCTCGTCGAGGAGCCGGTAGGACTCGGCCGGCTCCAGGTCGGCCCACGCCTGGATGCGGGCCAGCCCGTCCCTGCCGGCGCCGGCGATGCCCCGGACCGACGACAGCCACGGCTCGCCGAGCCGCAATGGCAGAGCGAGCCCGTCGCCCACCAGCGCCGCGATCGGCTGCCCGTCCTCGACGATCGTCGCGAAGCGCATCCCTCATGCTCCCTTCCCCGGCTCCGCCAGCAACGGCGCCACTGCCTCGCGCATGACGCCCTCCATGCCACCGATCCCGGTCCAGCGCCGGAAGGCGATCGCCGCCTGGGCGATGAGCATCTCCGAGCCGTTGGCCGCCCGCAGCCCGCGGGCCCGGGCGGAGGCCAGCAGCGGCGTCTCCGGCGGGACGTAGACCAGGTCGAAGACCGTCGTCCGGGCCGGGAGCAGCTCCACGTCGATCGTCGCGCCGGGATCGACCATGCCGACGGTCGTCGCGTTGACCGCCAGGTCCGCCGAGCGGAGCGCCTCGGCGAAGGCAGGGGCGTCGAGGGCGACGGCGGCGGTCGTGCCGGTCCCGATCCCGGCGAAGCGGTCGGCCAGGGCCTCGGCCGCCGGCGCGGTCCGGTTGCCGATCGTGACCCGGCGAGCGCCGGCTGCCAGGCAGGCGAAGACGACGGCATGGGCGGCCCCACCGGCCCCGGCCACGACGACGTCGGCGCCCTCGAGAGCACGGCCCATCGCGAGCTCGACCCCGGCCCGGAACCCGGGGGCGTCACTGTTGAAGCCGACCAGGCGGCCGTGGTCGGTCCGGACGACGTTGTTGACCGCCCCGATCGTCGCCGCCTCCGGCTCCACCTCGTCGACGAGATCGGCGACGACGCGCTTGTACGGCGCCGTCACCCCGAGCCCCAGCCAGTCGGGCCCTCGCGCCGCGGCGACCGCGGCCTCGACTTCGGCGGGATCGAGCTCCATGAGCACGTAGCGGGCATCGATGCCGGCCGCGTCGAAGGCGGCGTCGTGCATGACCTGCGAATGCCGGCGGCGGAGCGGCTTGCCCAGGAGCGCGACGCGGCGGGTCACCGGGCGGTCGACGCCCATGGAGTCGGCGGCCGGCGGACCGGCCCGGCCGTCACAGGGAACCGCACGTTCGGGATGATCCGCTCGACCCAGTCGTCGAGCTGGCGCGGGTCGGGGGTCATCGTGTGGAGCATGAAGTACTCGACCCCGGCGTCGACCCGGCGCTGGAGCGACTCGATGATCTCGTCGGGCGTCCCGAAGAGGTAGACCGACTCGAGGTACTGGGGGCCGCGCTCGCCGCTCATGACCTCGAGGAACGCGCGATGCTGCTCCTCGCGGGCCTTGGCCGGGTCGTCGGTGAGCACGAGGTGGAGGAAGTTCTCGTGGGCGACGAGGACGTCGCGCGGGTCGCGCCCACCCTCGCGGAAGAACGCCTGCAGCTCGGTCCAGTCGCGGGCGATGTCCGGCGGCGGGCAGGTGGGCCGGGGGATCCAGCCGTCGGCCCGGAACGTGCGCGCCTTCACGCTCTCCACGAACTTCGGCACGTCGGGCGACTTCGGGTCGGCCAGCTGCGAGCCGCCGCCGACCCAGAACAGCGGCCGCTGGGCCGTCCGGGGCTCGATGAAGACGTCGTCGACCGAGTAGAAGCGCCCGTGGTAGGTGACGGTCTCGCCCTCGAGAAGCGGCATCATGATGTCGAGCATCTCGTCGGTCCGCTTGCCGCGCTCCGACTTGTGGACGCCGACCGCCTCGTACTCGGCGTCGTTCCAGCCCACCCCGGCCCCCAGGACGACCCGGTCGTTCGAGAGGAACTGCAGGGTCGCGAGCTCCTTGGCCAGGACCACCGGGTTGCGCAGCGGCATGATGAGGATCGAGGTGCCCAGGCGGACCCGCTCGGTCGCCCCGGCCGCCACGGCCAGGGCCATCAGCGGCTCCAGCCAGTTGACCGAGTAGAAGCGACGGGCCGCCAGGAGGTGGTCGGTGATGAAGAGCGAGTCGAAGCCGAGCTCCTCGACCCGCCGAGCGAACGCCTTGATCCCGTTGGCGCGCTCGGGCCCGTCGCCCTCCCAGATGTACGAGGGCAGGAAGACCCCGAACCGTCCGACGTCGCTCATGGGGCAGTCTCCTCCGTGGGGGTGCGGGCGGGCGGACGCTCGCCGGCCGCCGTGGGTCGGGCATGTGTGGGGTTCGACGCTGTCATCGCCCCTCGTACTCCGGGTCGCGCTTCTCGAGGAAGGACCGGGCCCCCTCCAGCAGGTCGTCGGTCGCGAAGATGCGGACCGACGCCTCGAGCTCCTCGGCCAGGCCGGTGCCGAGGTCCGTCTCGGTCGCCAGCGCCAGCAGGCGCTTGGCCTCGCGGACGGCCAGCGGGCCACGCTCGGCGATCCCGCTGCCGACCCCGCGCGCCCGCTCGATCGCCATGCCGGCGGGGACGACCTCGTGGACCAGCCCGATCGCGAGGGCCTCGTCGGCGGTCAGCACGCGGCCGGTCAGGATGAGCTCGCGGGCCCGGGCCGATCCCACGACCCGTGGCAACCGCTGGGTCCCGCCGGCACCGGGGATGACCGCCAGCCGCACCTCCGGCAGCCCGAGCCGGGCCCGCTCCGAGGCGACCCGGATGTCGCAGGCCAGGGCCAGCTCGAGCCCGCCGCCCAGGGCGTTGCCCTCGATGGCGGCGATCGTCGGCATCGGCAGGTCGGCCAGGCGCGTCGAGACGCGCGCCTCGAAGGCGAGGCGGTCCCGCCCGCCAGGGCCGCGAGTCGCCTCGAACTCGCCGACGTGCGAGCCGGCCGAGAAGGCCCGCTCCCCGCTGCCGGACACGACGACCGCCCGGACGTCGCCGGGAGCCGCCGCCTCCAGGGTCGCCAGGGCGGCGTCGAGCTCGACGAGGAGCTCGGGCGTGACGAGGTTGAGCGGCGGGTTCACGAGCTCCAGATGGGCGACCCGCCCGAGCTCCAGCGCCACGAGGCCGCTCACGAGGCGCTCCCTGGCCCGGCCGACCCGCCCGCCTCGTCGGCGATCCCGTGCGCCGCGGCGCGCCTCGCGAAGTCCTTCGCCAGGCCCATCGGACCAGCGGCGTAGAGGCGGCGGTCCATCTCCTTGAGGTCGTCGGCGACCCGTGGCCTGAAGCCCATCTGCCCCAGGACGTCCTGCTCCACGTCGATCCCCGGCGCGACCTCGATGAGGATGAGGCCGTCGTCGGCGAGCCCGAAGACCGCCCGGTCGGTGATATAGCGGACCTGCTGGCCGCGCTCCCGGGCGAGGTGGCCGTTGAACGAGATCTCCCGCACCTGGGGCACGAACTTGTGGAGGCTGCCCTCCTGGACGATCCGGACGCCGCCGTCGACCTCGAGCCGCAGGCCCTGGGCGGTCAGCGTGCCGACGAAGTTGATGCGCGGGGTCCGGGCGCTGATGTTCGGGAAGCCGCCCGGGCCGCGGACCCGACCCTCGAAGGCGTGGACGTTGACGTTGCCGTGGGCGTCCACCTCGGCGAACGAGAGGCTGGCGATGTCGAGCCCGCCGCCATCGTAGAAGTCGAACATGTAGGGCTGGTCGATCATCGCCTGGTAGTTGAAGCCGGCCCCACCCTCGTTGCCGGCGACCGGGACGCCACCGAAGATGCCCTGCTCGACGGTCAGGACGAGCTGGTCGGTGATGCCCTCCTCCCAGGCGACCCGGCCGATCAGCTGGCTGATCCCGAAGCCCAGGTTGCAGATGGCCCCGGGCGGGAACTCGAGGAGCGAGCGGCGGGCGATGAGCTTGCGGACGTCGAGGGGCAGGGGCGGCTCGTCGGTGACCGGCTTGCGGAGCCTGCCCGCGTAGTACGGCGAATCCTGGGTGATGTACGTCTGCCACTGGTCGGGATCGACGTAGACAGCGTCGACCAGGGCGGCCGGGACCCTGACGTCGCGGGCCGGCAGGCTGCCCCGGCGGGCCAGCTGGCGGACCTGGGCGATGACGAGGCCACCGCTGTTCCGGGCCGCCATGGCCATCGCGAGCATCTCGCCCTGGACCGCCTCGCCCTCCATCGTGATGTTGCCGTCCTCGTCGGCGGTCGTGCCGCGGATGACGGCGACGTCGATCGGGAAGGCATGGAAGAGGAGCCACTCCTCGCCGCGCAGGCTGACGACCTCGACGAGTTCCTCGGTCGTGATCGCGTTCTGCTTGCCGCCGGTCTGGCGCGGGTCGACGTAGGTGCCCAACCCGACGTGGGTGACCAGGCCGGGACGGCCGGCGGCGATCTCGCGGACGAGCTGGCTCAGGACGCCCTGAGGGAACGAGTAGGCCTCCAGCTCGTTCGCCTCGACGAGCGCTCCCAGGCGCGGCTCGTTGCCGATGTTGCTGCCGATCGTCCGGCGCTGGAGGCCGGGAAGGCCCAGCTGGGAGAAGCCCCGGTCGGCGAAGTCGCCGATGCCGACGATCCGCACCGTCGTCAGGTCTCGCGGTCGGCCCTCCGCCGCGTAGACCGCGGCCAGCTCGTCGATGAAGCGCTGGGGCAGAGCATGGCCGGCGCCGGAGCCGCCGATGAGGACCGTGGCCCCGTCGCGGACCAGGCCGACGGCCTCGCGGACGCTGACGACCTTGGTCACGGCATGTACCCCCCGGCGTTCGGATTGAGGGTCTGGCCGAGGAACAGCGACGCCCGGTCGGTCAGCAGGAAGACGACCGCGTCGGCGACCTCGTCGGCCCGACCGTAACGGCCCAGGGGCATGTCCCGCAGCCGCCGCCGGCCCTCCTCGCTCTCGACGAGCTCGGTCGTCATCTCGGTGACCGTCATGCCCGGCGCGACGGCATTGAGCCGGATGCCCTGTGGCCCGAACTCGCGGGCCAGGGCCCGGGTCAGGCCGATGAGGCCGGCCTTGGCCGCACTGTAGGCGGCGGTCTCTGCGATGCCCATCTGGCCCAACCGCGAGGCGACGTTGACGATCGCCCCGCCGCCCTGCTGGAGCATCGGCGGGATGGCCGCCCGGCAGGTGTGGAAGGCGGCCGTCAGGTCGGTCCGGAGGACCTCGTCCCAGTCGGCCGGGTCGATGTCGAGGAACGGTCCGACCTGGGTCCGGCCGGCGTTGTTCACGAGGCCGTCGATCCGCCCGAAGCGCTCGACGACCCGCCCCACCAGCGCCTCGGCCTGGGACCCGTCGGCGAGGTCGGCCTGGAACGCCTCCCCCTCGGAGCCGGCCTCGCGCACGCGCGCGAGCGTCCGCTGGGCCCCCTCGGCCGAGGTCCGGTAGTGGACCGCGACCGCGGCCCCCTCGGCCGCCGCCTTGGCTGCGACCTCCGCCCCGATCCCCCGGCCGCTTCCGGTGACGAGGACGACCCGGCCGGCCAGCTCGCGGCCGGCCACGGTCCGCTCGCGACCCGTGGCGGGAGTGGCGCCCATCAGGACCGGCCCGCCGTGGCCGGCGCCAGACCGGCGGCATCCAGGGCGGCCCGGATCGCCGCCGTCTCGTCCTCGGAGATGGGCAGCAGCGGCGGTCGCATGACCGTGCTCTCGATGACCCCGAGCTCCCGGAGGGCGACCTTGGTCCGGGCCCGGTAGTCGCGGACCGGTGGCCCGTAGACGACCTCCTCGAGCGGAAGGATCCGCTCCCAGATCGCCCGCGCCTCGTCCCAGCGACCCTCGCGAGTGAGCCGGACCATCTCGACCTGGAGGTCGGTGGCGAGCGTCCCGAAGCCGATGAGGGCCCCCTCGGCGCCCATGACGAACGACTCGTAGATGAAGTTGTCGTCGCCGGTCAGAAGGGCGATCGGCCGCTCCAGGCGCTCGATCATCCGCCGGGTCCGCAGGTAGAGCAGGGCGTCGAAGCTCGCCTCCTTGAGGGCGACGACGCTGTCGATGGCGGCGATCCGCCGGAGCGTCTCCTCGTTGAAGATGACCCCGCCCAGGGCCGGCTGGAGCTGGAAGGCGATGAGCGGCAGCCCGCAGCCCCGGGCGACCGCCTCGTGGTAGGCGACCGGGATGGCCGGGTCGAGCGGGGTGCCCTGGTAGGCCGGGATCGGGAAGACGAGGAGCGCCCGAGCGCCGGCCCCCTCGGCCCGCTTGGCCTCCTCGACCGCCTGCTCGGTGAACTGGGCGGACAGCCCGGCGACGACCGGGACCTCGCCGGCCTCCTCGACGGCGACCCGGAGGACCCGCTCGCGCTCCTCGGGCCAGAGGTGGGGGCCCTCGCCGGTGTCGGCGTTGATGGCCAGCGCCACCGGCCCCTGGGGCAGCAGCCATCGGAGGTAGCGCCGGTAGGCGGCCTCGTCGAAGCGGGCGTCGGCGTCGAGGGTGACGATGCAGGCCGGGATGATGCCGTTGAGGTCGAGGCTCATGAGGTCCCCTTCAGGCTAGTGAGGTTCGGGTCGGCGATCGAGGGGGCGCGCTGCGCGGCCGGGCCGCGGTCCGGCCCGTCCGCCGTTGCGCTGACGGGCATCGCAAGCGAAGGAGCGGCGGCATCCTGACCCGCCGGTGATCGGCGGAGCTCCACTGGTACGGCCGGCGGCGGCGCCGTCGAGTCGCGAAGGACGACCTCGGTCGGCATGACCTCGTGGACGGCCCGTTCTCCGGCCAGCTGGCGCTCGAGGCAGGCGAAGCCGCGGCGGCCAAGCTCGCGGAGCGGCAGCCGGACGGAAGACAGGCTCGGGGCGGTCAGCGCTGCCATCGCGATGTCGTCGAAGCCGGCGACCGAGACGTCGCCCGGGACGTCGATGCCGAGCTCGGCCAGTCGTCCGAGTGCGCCGAGGGCGAGCAGGTCGTTGGCGCAGGCGATGGCCGTGAACGGCGCCTCCCCGGCCAGCAGCCTGTCGACCCCGCGGGCGCCGGCCTCGCGGTCGAAGCCCGCACCGACGACCAGCCGCTCGTCGAACTCGAGTCCGGCATCGGCCAGGCCTTGCCGGTAGCCGGCCAGCCGGGCCCGGGCCACGAACAGCCGTTCCGGGCCGGCGAGGAAGGCGAGCCGTCGATGGCCCAGGCCGACCAGGGCGGCGACCATCGCCGCGATCCCGGCGGTGTTGTCGACGCTGATCTCCGGCTCGCCGACGGCCGGCGGCGAGAGCCGGACGACCGCCGCCCCGTAGGCAAGCATCCCCTCGAGGTGCCTGCCCAGCTCGAGGTTGGCCGCCGGGTCGTCCAGGCCGCTGCCGGCGAAGATCACCCCGGCCGCCCGCATCGAGCGGAGCAGCCGGACGTAGGAGCTCTCCCGCTGGCCGTCGCGGTCCGAGCTGCAGGTGATGACCAGGTAGCCACCGGGTGTCGCGGCGTCCTCGACGCCCCGGACGACCTCGGCGAAGTACGGGTCGGTGATGTCGTGGACGATCACCCCGACGACCGGGATCCGGCTGGCCAGCAGCCCCCGGGCGAGCGCGTTGGGGACGTAGTCCAGCGCGGCGGCCGCCTCGAGGACCCGCTCCCGGGTGGCCGGGCTGACCGGGTAGTCGGTCTCGGACACGACGCGCGAGGCCGTCGCGGTCGAGACCCCGGCCAGGCGGGCGACCTCGGTGATCGATGCCATGTCGGTCGGCTCAGTACGGGAACGGGAACGACTTGGGGTCGTCGCGGACCGTGACCCATTGCCACTCGGTGAACTCGTCGAGGTTCGCGGCCCCGCCGAAGCGGCCGCCGTTGCCGGACGCGCCCATCCCGCCGAAGGGGATGACCGCCTCGTCGTTCACCGTCTGGTCGTTGACGTGGACCATGCCCGAGCGGATCCGCTGGGCGAGGGCGAGGCCGCGCGAGACCGACCGCGAGTAGACCGCCCCGCTGAGCCCGTACTCACTGTCGTTGGCCAGCGCCAGGGCCTCCTCGTCGGTGTCGAAGACGACGACCGGCGCGACCGGCCCGAACGTCTCGTCGGTCCAGGCCGGCAGGTCGGTCGTGACGTCGGCCAGGACCGTGGGCCGGTAGAAGAGCCCCTCGTGGGTCCCGCCGATGACGAGGCGCGCGCCGCCCTCGACGGAGCGCTGGACGATGCCGTCGACCCGGGCCAGCTGCTTCTCGTTGACGATGGGGCCCAGGTCCACCTCCTCGCGGAACGGGTCGCCGAGCCGGAGGCGGGCCGCCTTCTCGGTCAGCAGCTCGACGTAGCGGTCGGCGACGCTCCGGTGGACGACGTGGCGGCCGGTCGCGAAGCAGACCTGGCCCTGGAACTGGAACGAGGCGTAGGCCCCGGCCGAGGCAGCCGCCTCGAGGTCGGCGTCGTCGAGGACGACCAGGGCGTTGTTGCCGCCGAGCTCCAGCGAGACCTTCTTGAGGAGCCGCCCGGACAGCTCGCCGACGCGGCGCCCGGCCTCCGTGGAGCCGGTGAACGAGACCCGGGTCACGTTGGGGTCGGTGACGATCGCCTCGCCGACGTCGGCCCCGCCCAGGACGACCTGGAGGAGCCCGTCGGGCAGGCCCGCCTCCCTGAAGACCGCCGCGAACATCGCCCCGCCGCAGACCGGGGTCTGGGGGTCGGGCTTGAGGACGACCGCGTTGCCCAGGGCCAGAGCCGGCGCGACGACCCGCATCCCCAGGACGCTGGGGGAGTTCCAGGGGGTGATCGCCCCGATGACCCCGGCCGGGATCCGGCGGACCATCGACAGCCGCCCCGGCGAGACCGTCGGCACGAGCGAGCCGTACGGCTGGGACGGCATCGTGGAGGCGTTGTGGATCTCGGCGATCGTGAAGTTCTGCTCGTGGTGCATCTTGTTGTAGACGGCACCGGTCTCCCGCTGCGTCCACGAGCCGAACTCGTCGCGATGGGCCTCGTAGATGTCGGCCGCCCGGCGGAGGATCCGGGCCCGCTCCGTGTAGGGGGTCTCGGCCCAGGCCGGCTGGGCGGCGGCGGCGGCCGCGGCGGCCCGGGCGACGTCCTCGACCGTCGACTGTGGCAGGGCCAGGAGGGGCAGGCCGGAGGCCGGCTCGCGGGTCTCCCGCGGCTCGCCCGTGCCCGGGCGCCACTCGGCGAGGAACGGGTCCAGCCAGCTGGTGGCCGGAGCGGTGGTGGTCATGGCATCTCCCGTGGTGCGTGGCGGCGATCCGGCGGCCGTCGGCCGGCAGCCCGACGCCGGGTCGTCAGCTCGTCTCGTCCCCGTGCCAGCTCGGCCGGGGGGCGTACCGGGCCGGGTCGGCAGGCCTGCCCGTCTCGGGGTCCCTCCAGACCGGGCCGCGGGCGAGGACCGGCTCGATGAGCCCCTCCTCGATGAAGTCCGGGACCTGCCAGGAGTAGATCGTCTTCGCCTCCTGGCCCGGGTAGCCGAGCCGTTCCCGGACGTCCTTGTCGGTGTAATAGCCGAAGACGACGGTCGAGACGAGGGCGGAGTGGAGGTCCGGCTCGTCGCGCTCGAGCGCCGCCAGGCGCGCGGCCGGGTCGTCGCCGAGTCCCGGTCGGAGGGCCGCCCCGAGCGGCTCGATGAGGTCGGGCCGGGACTCCAGGACGAAGCGGATCCGGGCGGCGCCCACGACCTCCCCGGCCGACGGCATCCCGTGGGCCGCCGGGACCAGGTGGCCGGCGACCGCGGTGAAGGCAGCCAGCTGGGCCTCGTCGAAGGCCAGCAGCGGGTCGGGTGCCGCGGGCGGCATCGCCGCGCCCGCGACGGTGGCGGTCCTGGCGGCCTGGACCTGGCTCGTGGCGGCCGCCTCGCTGACGGTGGTCGGATCGATCGGGGTCGTCGTCGGCTCGTCGGGGGTCATGCCGGCACCTGCTGGTCGAAACGGGTCTCGACCATGTGGTCGGCGGCCCGCAGGGCGAGGGCGACGATCGTGGAGGTCGGGTTGACGCCGCCGGAGGTGACGAAGGTGCTGCCGTCGGCGATGTAGAGGTTCGGGACGTCGTGGGCCCGGTTCCATCGATCGACGACCGAGGTCGCCGGGTCGCCGCCCATCCGGGCCGTGCCCAGGAGGTGCCAGCCGGAGTAGCGCATCAGGGTGTCGACCTCGACCGTGGTGGCGCCGGCTTCCATGAGCAATTCGGTCGCCTTCTGGATGTGGAAGTCGAGCAGCCGGCGGGAGTTCTCGGAGACCTTGTAGTGGATCTCGGGTGCCGGGATGCCCGACGAGTCCTTGAGGGTCGCCGACAGGCGGACCTGGTTAGCTTCGTCGGGCAGGTCCTCGCCGAAGAGGCCCCAGTTGGCGCCCTTGCCGAGGTGGGAGCGGACGTGGAGGTGGTGGTCGGGGCCCCAGACCTGGGTCCCGGCCCGGCTCGGCAGCGCCGCGTTGATGGGGCCGAACGTGGGCGCCAGGCCCCACTTGGCGCCGCGGACGAAGCCGCGCTTCTCGTCGGTCTCGTACCACTCGAACGACTCGATCGAGCAGCCGAACTGGCCCTGCCAGGACTCGAGGTCCTCGTCGAAGAGTCCGCCGACGTTGGCGAACGGATGCATCATCAGCCGCTTGCCGACGAGTCCCGACGAGTTGGCAAGGCCGTCGGGGTGGGTCGGCGAGGCCGAGAGGAGGAGGAGCCGCGTCGTCCCGATGGCGTTGGCGGCCATGACGACGACCTTCGCCGCCTGGAAGTGCTCCCTGCCGTCGCGATCCACCCAGAGAGCGCCGGTCACGAGGCCCCGGCTGTTCGTCTCCAGGCGGCGGACCCGGGCGCCGGCGATGAGCCGGGCGCCCAGCGCGATCGCCTTCGGCCAGTGGGTCAGGTCGGCCGAGGCCTTGGCGCCCTCGCTGCAGCCCTGCTGGCACGTGCCGCGCTGGACGCAGGGCCGGCGGCCGTCGTACGGGGCGGACAGGATCGAGTTGAACTCCGGCCACCAGTGCCAGCCCAGGCGGGCATGGGCCCGGGCGACCCTGAGCCCGCCGGGGCCGAGCGGCAGGGGCGGCAGCGGCGGGTCCTCGCCGCCGGGCGGATAGGCCGGGTCGCCGCCCAGGCCCGACACCCCGAACTGGCGGTCGGTCCGCTCGTAGTAGGGGCGCAGCTCGTGGAAGTCGAGCGGCCAGTCGTCGGCGATCCCGTCGAGCGAGCGGACCCGGAAGTCCGACGGCAGCATCCGCGGCCAGGCGCCCGCGTAGATGAGCATCGAGCCGCCGACCGCCGAGTACATGAGGGGCGAGATCTCGGCGTCGGTCTCGTCGATCGGGTAGTCCTGGGGAAGCCCGCGGATGTTCGGGCTGGTAGCCCACTGCTTCCGCATCGTGAGCTCCCAGTCGAGCTCGACGCCGCGGTACTCCGACTTGTCGTGCCAGTCGCCCTGCTCGAGACAGGTGACCTTGAAGCCGGCCTCGGCCAGGCGCAGGGCGACCACCCCGCCGGAGGCGCCGGCGCCGATGATCAGGACATCCGCGGGTTCCTTGGCCAAGGCTGCCTCCTTCCGTCGGGTCGGCATCGGGGTTCGGGGCGGGGCGGGACGGGGCGGGGGTCGGCGGTGCGGGGCGGCGATCCGTGCCGATAGTAAAGGTTCTCTGCCGGAGAGTAAAGCTTCTCTGTCGCCGGGTGGAGGCGGTCGACGTGCCTGACCGTGGCCTCGCCTGATCACGCGCGCCTGAGCGGGCGCGCCTGAGCGGGCACGGCGCCTGACAACGCGCCGTTCTTCTCGGCTACCAGCCTGGCTGGTGCTATCGAGGACGGATCCGTCAATCACCAGTCCGACTGGTGGTGTGGAAGGTCCATCGAGCGAGCCGTGCGTGGAGCCGACCGCAACCTGGCCCACGAACGGCGCGGCGCCGGGTTGCCACCAGCCACACTGGTAGGAGCGAAGAACCGAGGGCCGGTCAGCGGGCCGGATCCGGGGTGCCGCGGGGCGACGCGAGGACCCGGCGGCCCGGTAGCATCGGCGCCACGGGTCTCGCCGGATCGGCGGTCCCGACGGCCGGATCGAGGAGCCCGAGCAGCTCGAGCGATGAGTACCGACGACGCGATGACCACCGGGACTGTCCAGCCCTCCATCGAGGCCCGGCTGGCCCGGGCCGGGCTGCCCCCGCTCCTCCGCCAGGCCTGGCTGGAGGTAGACCTCGACGCGCTCGCCGGTAACGCCCGGGCCCTGCGGACGCTCGTGCCGGACGGGACGCGCCTCGGGATCGTCGTGAAGGCCGACGGCTACGGCCACGGGCTGGAAGCTGCGGCGCGGGCAGCGGTTCGTGGCGGGGCCGACCTCCTGCTGGTCGCGACCCTTGACGAGGCGCTCGCCCTGCGGGGCTTCGATTTCGGGGGGCGCGTCCTGGTGCTGTATCCGATCCCGTCGGGATCGATCGGGGCCGCGGTCGCGGCAGACCTCGAACTCGTCGTCGCCGATGACGCGTCGGTCGAGGTGATGGCGGCATGGCTGCGGACATCGGGTCGGTCCGCCGCGGCGAGCGCGGGTCGGTCCGCGACTGCCTCCCCCACCCCACGCGTCCACCTGGGCATCGACA
The DNA here is from genome assembly GCA_963707215.1 of uncultured Chloroflexia bacterium. Taxonomy (GTDB): domain Bacteria; phylum Chloroflexota; class Limnocylindria; order Limnocylindrales; family CSP1-4; genus DATHYZ01. The sequence continues at coordinate 764,054 of CAVPPB010000001.1, forward strand.
GCGGCATGGGCCGAGGCGGCCTGGCGCCCTCGGAGGCCGGCTCGGCGGCCCGTCGGCTGCTCGATGCCGGGCTGTCGAGCCTCGCCGGTACCTGGTCCCACCTCGCCTCGCCGGAGGATCGGGCGGTCGCGGCGGGGCAGGTCGAGCGGTTCGAGGCGGCGCTGAGGGCGCTCGGCGCAGCCGGCATCCACCCGGGAGAGCGCCATCTCGACGCGACCGGGGGCCTGCTCAGCGGTGGTGGCCCGGCGTACGACCTCGTCCGGATCGGGCTCGCGTTCTTTGGGCTCGTGCAACCGGAGCTGACCATCCCGGAGGCACCACCCGAGCTGCGGCGCGTCGCGGACGGCCTCCGGCCTGCCCTCGCGTTGCGTGGACGGGCAACCACGATCACCACCATCCCCGCCGGCTCGAGCGTCGGGTACGCGGGCACCTGGACCGCCGGACGCGAGTCGGTCGTGGCGACCATCCCGGTCGGCTACGCGGACGGCTGGGCGCGGGCCTACTCGCCGGGAAGCTGGGCCCTTGCGCGTGGCATGCCGATCCCGGTCATCGGGCGCGTCAGCAGCGATGCCCTTGCCCTCGACGTGACCGACGTGGCGGGGTTCGGGCCGGAGGACGAGGTCACCATGATCGGCGTCCAGGCGGCGGCCGATGGTGCGGACACCGCCGGCCCGGCGGACCCGGCTGCCCCGGCGGGCGCGAACGCCGCCCCGATGACCGTCCACGACCTGGCCACGCTGCGCGGCTCGATCGCCTGGGAGGTGCTCGACTCCTTCAGCCCGCGGCTCTCGCGGGTGTACCTGGAGCGCGGCCAGGTCGTCGGGGTCCGCCACCTCGATGGCGTGACACGCTTCGTCGGACGCTGAGCGGTCGAGGGCGGCGGGTCGATCCGAGGGCCTGACGCCCACGACAGTCGGGTCGGCGCAACCCCCGGTACGTGCTCTCGGCGCGACGAACGTCGGCCCTGCATGCCCCTGCCCGCATGACGGGCGGGAGCGCCCGCGATCCCCCGGTCGGGTCTGGGCATACCCGCATACAGCAGCCGGGCGACGATCGCGCCGCGGTCCTGGGCATGGCGCTAGACGGGCTGCGGCGACCGAGCGGCGGCAGTCGGGCGGCGACCGAGCGGCGGCAGTCGAGCTGCGGCGACCGAGCGGCGGCAGTCGAGCCGCCGCGACGGCTAGCCTCCCAGGCGCTCCCCGAGCTGGGTGAGGTGCCCGGCCAGCTCGGCGCGGGCAGCCGGTCGCCGAAGCGCGCGTAGTGCTCCTCGAGCTGGGGCAGCTCCCGGGCCCAGGCGGCCTCGTCGACCCGGAGGAGCTCGGCCAGGTCGCTCGCCGTCGATCTCCAGGCCGATCGAGGCTCAGGTGGTCCGGTCGCGGGCAGCCAGCCGATCGGCGTCTCCTCGGCCTCGACCTCGCCGTCGCAGCGGCGGAACATCCACTCCAGGACCCGGCTGTTCTCACCGAAGCCCGGCCACAGGAAGCGGCCGTCGGCATCGCGGCGGAACCAGTTGACGTAGAAGATCCGCGGCAGCTTGTCGGGCGACGTGGCCCGCCCGACATCGAGCCAGTGGCGCCCAGTAGTCGGCCATGTTGTAGCCGCAGAACGGGAGCATGGCGAAGGGGTCGAAGCGCAGCTTGCCGACCTCGCCGAAGGCCGCCGCGGTCGTCTCCGAGCTCATGATCGAGCCCATGAAGACGCCGTGCTCCCAGTCGAAGGCCTCGCGGACCAGCGGCACGACCGTCGGCCCGCCGGCCACCGAACATGATCGCCGTCGATCGGCACGCCGGCCGGGTCCTCCCACTCGGGGGCGATCGCCGGGTCCTGGCTGGCCGGCACCGTGAAGCGGGCGTTCGGGTGGGCGGCCGGGCGGCCGGCCTCGGGCGTCCAGTCCTGGCCCTTCCAGTCGATGAGGTGCTCCGGCGGCGCCTCGGTCAGCCCCTCCCACCAGACGTCGTCGTCGTCGGTGAGGGCGACGTTGGTGAAGATGGAGTTGCCGTGCAGCGTGCGGATGGCGTTGGGGTTGGTCTTCTCGCTGGTGCCCGGGGCGACGCCGAAGAAGCCGGCCTCGGGGTTGATGGCGTAGAGCCGGCCGTCCTCGCCGAAGCGCATCCAGCAGATGTCGTCGCCGACCGTCTCGACCTTCCAGCCGGGCAGGGTCGGGACGAGCATCGCCAGGTTCGTCTTGCCGCAGGCGGACGGGAACGCCCCGGCGAAGTACTTCACCCGGCCCTCGGGCGCGGTGACCTTGATGATGAGCATGTGCTCGGCCAGCCAGCCCTCGTCGCGGGCGATGACCGAGGCGATCCGCAGCGCGTAGCACTTCTTGCCCAGCAGGGCGTTGCCGCCGTAGCCGGACCCGTACGACCAGATCTCGCGGGTCTCGGGGAAGTGGACGATGTACTTCGTCTCGGCATCGCACGGCCAGGGCACGTCGGCGTCGCCGGGCTCGAGCGGCGCGCCGACCGAGTGGAGGCAGGGCACGAAGTCGCCGGTCGCGCGGATCGCCTCGAGGGCCGCGCGCGCCCATGCGGGTCATGATCCGCATGTTGGCGACGACGTAGGCGCGAGTCGGTGATCTCGACGCCGAGGCGGCTGATGGGCGAGCCGAGGGGGCCCATCGAGAACGGGATGACGTACATCGTGCGGCCGCGCATCGAGCCGCGGAAGAGGTCGGTGAGCGTCGCGCGCATCTCGTCGGGGTCGTGCCAGTTGTTGGTGGGGCCGGCGTCGACGGCGTCGCGCGAGCAGATGAAGGTGCGGTCCTCGACGCGCGCGACGTCGCTCGGATCGGAGCGGGCCAGGAAGCTGTTCGGGTCGCTTCGACGGGGTCGAGCGGGATGAAGGTGCCCGGCCGCGACGAGCTCCTGGCAGAGCGCCTCGTACTCCTCGTCCGAGCCGTCGCACCAGTGGACGCGCTCGGGCCGGTCAGCGCGGCGACCTCGTCGACCCAGCGCGACGAGCTCCGGCATCCCCTCCGGCCGGTCCATGCCGCGGTGCCGCTTCGCCGCCGCGCCGCTCTCCGTCGCCAGTGCAGTCATGTCCGTTTCACTCCCGATCGACGCGTGCTCGTTTGACACATTCCATCCGGGGACGCAGTCCGACCCGGACCCGCTCGGCCGGGGCCGGATGATGGCGACCGTACCGCGAGATGCGGCGTCCGGCCGTGGGCCGACCCGCCCTCCGGGCATGGGCCGAGACGCCCGAATGGCCGTGGGGTGGTGGGCTCGGCGGCGAGGTGACTCGCTCATGCGGGCATCAACCGGCGGCCACTTCGCGCTCGGTCGGGCGCTCGGTCTGTGGTCGGGGTTCTACCCCTCCTGCCGAGGCCGCCGCGGGCGGAGGAATGGTTTCGGGCGTTCGGACGTCGGGTCGGGCGGGTACGGGCCGTCCCAGATGATCGTCTCGGGAGCGAGGTCGAGGCCGCCCGGCCAGACGAGGGTGCCGTAGTCGACCGAGACCCGGCGGAACAGGTCCTCGTCCCGAGCGAGCGGCTCGAGGACCCCCTCCCCGAGGAGGTCGGTCAGGTCGCGGTCCACCACGGAGCCATCGGTCAGGGTCAAGCGGACCGACCGGCCTTCGAGCGGCTCGACGGACTGGATCTCGATCATGCCGGGATGCTAGTCCAGGGGCGCGATCGGGACCAGTGGCCGATGGTGCCGCGCGAGCTCCCAGTCGGCGACAAGCTCATCCCGGTGAAGCCGAGCCCAGACGCGCACCAACTCGGTCGCCCGGCGAGGGAACGCACCGGCCATCGGCTCGCCATCGATGAAGAACGTCGCGCGGGCGTCGCCGTACCGAGCGTGGAAGTGGGGCGGATGGTGATCCGCGTAGTCGATCGTGATCACGATGCCGTAGAAGCGAGATATCTCGGGCATGCTCCGGACGGTGGTGGCGATCGATCACCCGAGGCTTCGCGGCCGCTCACCCCGCCCTCACCCGACGGCGCCGGCAGTGCCCGGCGGATGTCTTCGCCGCGCTGCCCGTCCACGCAACGCGGCGGTCATCCGCCGCCCTCCCCGTCGCCTCGGCGCCGTCGTGCCCGCTCCTCGACCTCGGCCCAGGCGGCGGCCGTCACCCGATCCTGGTAGCGGCGAAGGTCGTCGTCGAGGGGAAGCGAGGTGAACTGCGGCGAGGGCCGGCGGCCGGGTGGGGTGTCGCAGGCGTGGCCCATGATCCCGAAGTACGGCACGTGGCGCCAGCGCCGGCTGTGCGGGTCGTAGTAGTCGCTGATGGGCCGGTGCAGGTTCGTCCCGCACCAGTTGCAGCGGACGCCCTGGCAGGGGCACGCGGACACGGCGCCGGCGCGTGTGGTCCCGCGGACCTCGCCGCAGGTCTCGCACCAGCGGAGCCCCGCGGGGAGGGGCCGACGCGGGCGCGGCCGACGTCCCTCCGCCCCGACGCGACGGTCCGGCCCGCTCACCGGGCCACCGCCTTGCCGGCTTCGCGGGCGTGGGTGCAGTTGCCGCGGTAGCTGAAGCCCGGGCAGGTGCACGAGGCGACCCCGGCGACGATCCGGACGACGTTGACCTCGCCCGGGCGCGACTTGCTGGGGAACTCGATGACCCGCTCGACGTCGGTCACCGAGGCGAGCCCCCGGCCGCTCCGGGCGAGCAGGTCCAGGACGTCGCCGAGGAGGCCCATCGAGCCGCCGTCGGTCGCCGCGGCGACGCGCTCGGCCTGGACGATGCCGAGCTTCGCCCAGTCGGGCCGCTCGCCGGTCACGGCCGCCTCCACGACCGCCTCGACGAGGCTGGCCCGGTCGGCCGCCTCGGCATCGAGGACGCCGATGAGCCGGGCCTTCTGCTCGAGCAGGGCGGCGACGAAGTCGTCGAGGGTGCCCTCGGCCACGAGGTAGGTGACGAACGCCGGCCGGGTCTGGCCGATGCGGTAGATCCGGTCCTCGGCCTGCCAGTGGTTGGCCGGGACCCAGTCGAGGTCGTTGCACCTCGGGATGGCGCGCCGGTTGCCGTGCCGTCAACTGCCTCGACCAACGTCCCACCCTCGATCGAGGTCCTCGCCGAGGCCGGCCGCCGCGTCGCCGACGCCTACCGAGTTGGATCCAGCGTTCCTCACGTACCTGTGAGGGCCGATGAACCCGATGTGGACCTTGCCGGTCACGCCCCCGGTGTCGTCGTAGAAGTAGATACGCGGCGTGAGGGTCCCACCGGCTTGGGCTACCTTGATGTGCGCGTCCATCAGCTGCGTCTTCTCCCCGCGCACGCGAGGGTCGATCGGGAAGCGGCGATCGCCGACGAACGCCTGCATCGCGGTGTCGCTGTCCGACATGGCGAGCGTGCGAGCAGTCGCGGGCCATGCAAGCGGGTGGCCCGAGTGCTCACACCACTCCCAGAACCCGCCAGGGCGGTCGCGGTCCACGGCGTAGAGGTGCAGCGCTCGCAGAGCGTGCCAGATCTTGCGTCCCCAGACGGCGGCCTGGGGAGCGGTGTCGAGCTCGCCGACCGTCGAGGTCGCGGTCTCCGGGACGACGACGAGAGAGAGGTGCTGGCGCGCGAGACGCACGGCATCGCTGGGATCCCCAGCCGTGTCCGGCAACCCGGCTCCTGCCTGTTCGGCTGTGAGGGCTCGCTCTCCCTGCAGCTGTTGCGCGATGTACGCGACGGTGCCGCGCAGGTGCTCGTTCTCCCTCGCCGCGTCCTCGAGGTCCATGATCGCAAGGATCTTCTCGTCCTCGGCCTGCTTGGCGACGGAGCGTAGCCGTTCCGTCTCCATGACAGCCTCGTCCCACAGCGACTCGAGTTCCTCGACCGATCGGTGCGCTCCGCTGCCCGTGAGTAGCCGGCGGACCTGCTCGTACTCCGCGGGCGCTCGACGGGCAGCGATCGAGAGTGCGAGTCTCTCCGCGATGACGCGGCCAGCGGTCTCCCACGACCTCGACGCGACGGCCGGAGGAACCACGAAGTGTCGCCATGGGGCTTCGTCGCTCCCGGCACCGGGCAGGAACACGCGCACGGCGCCGGGATCCACTGTGAGGTCCGGTCCGAGCGCCTCTGCAAGAGCCGCGACGGCATCGGACTCGAGCAGCCCGACCGACGCGACCCCCGTCAGCCTCCGGATCGTCATTCGCGCTCGCCCCTCGGCCTCGCGCTGGTCACTGCCATCGGGCGTGACGACCACGACCGGCATGTCGCGGCCAGGATCGAGGATGAAGTCAGCGGCGATCCGAGCGGTCTCGGCGTCCCAGACCCGGTACTCCGTTCCGATCGGAACGGACCCCGCTCTGCGGGTTGCGGGCGGCCCGGAGGAGCTCCCTCACGAGCCTCGGGGGGTGAGCCTGCGGTGCTGCGAAGGCGTCCACGCACACCATCTCGAGGTCGACCCAGAACGCCGGTCGCGCCTCCGGCGACTCCAAGACCACCAGGGTGGTGGTCCACCGCTCGTCATCGGTGTCCTCGTGGAGCACGCAGCGTAGGGCCTCCACGCCGCCCGAGGAGGCGCGAGTGACGATCACGTCCACCTTGGCACCGTCAGGCTTGCTGGCCACGCCCTCGGTCGGCGGCATGAACTGGTGCTTGCTCGCCAGCCAGTCGGCGAACTCGGCGAAGCCGCGATCGATCGCGCCTCCGGCATCCTCGCGCCAGATCGCCCGGTACGACGAGCGCCACTGCTTGCTCCTCCGTGGCTATGCCGCAACGGCCCCGCACGTTCGGCAGGCGTACTTGAGCGTGCCCCGGACCATCCGAGGTGCCGCCAGGACATCTGCACCGAACATCCTGTCCACTCAGCCCTCTTGGGGCAAGTCGGCGCGGAGCTCCTCAACCTTGTGGTCGGTCACCAGCACGGGTCTGGCGACCACGTTGGCCGTCAGATCACGAAGCGCCCAAAGCGCGGGTCGCGCAGGCAGAGATCGCTTCCACGGCTTCGTTCTGAGCAGGACATGAACCAGTCGAGCGGTCACCGGGCCCCGCACGACTGGCAGATGAAGGCGAGCTTCACGCCCCGTCCCACTCGGGCGACGCGAGCACGTCCGCCCCGAACATCCGGTCGACCCAGCCCGGCTCGGATGAGCCCGACTCGAGCGACGCAGACTCGCCGGCACGAGGACCGGGACCCAACCCCGCATGTCGCACACGCATCGAGGCGCCACTGCGTAGAGCACTCTGGGCATTCGGCGGTGAAACGGCCGGCGCTGCCGTCGAAGTCCCGGTTGGCGTCGATGCGGTGGCGGACACCGTGACAGTAGTATATGCAGCAACCACGATCCAGCAGCATCGACGCCGAGCCGACACCGTCGACGAAGGCCTGGAGACGCTCGGCCTCTGCCCGCGCCTCCATCACCGGCTCCGCGGCGGCGCAAGGACATCGGCCGGCGAAGGTTCCGCCCTCCGCGGGCCGAGCGTCCCGCGCGCTGGGCCTCGCGCAATGCCACCCCCGCGGATTCGTACTGGGCCTCGAGCTCAGCCAGGCCGAACTCGTCCCAGGCCTCGGCCGCCGCGGTGAGCATGCGGTCGATGTCCTCCCTCGGCGGGAGCGCGACCACTAGGGTCGTGCCGGCTTCCACGTGTATCCACCGGGCGCGGCGCATCGCCTCGGTGGGCGGCGTTGTGGTCGCCGGCGGATACGCCTCGAAGCGCCCGGCCATCACCGACCAGCGGAGCTGTCCGGCCGCTCGTTCCGACGCTCCCGATGTCCCACGTCGAGACCGGGATCAACCCGGCGCGTCGGCTGGGATCGCCGGGGACCTCATGGGACAAGGCGAAGAGTCGGCGCCACAGATCGGCGTCGAACCGACCGCTGCCTCGGCTGACGGCAGGGGTCGGGTACAGGACGACGGTCGATCGCCCGGAGTCGGCTGCCCTGACCAAGGCGTCGGCGTCGCCGGGAGCGAGTTCGGACAGCGCCGCGCACATCGGCACGATGCGTAGAGGACCGACGTCGGCGCCGTTCAACTCGATGACGCGCATCTCGTCGTCCCACGCCGCGAACAGTGCATCCTGGCCCCGGGCACGGATCGCAAGGCGCCCGGAGTCGAGCCGGTCTTCGAGGTTGACGGGTTCGAACCCCAGTTGCTCCAAGCCGCGAAGGACGAGCAGAAGCGCGAACCGGTGGAAGGCCAGCGACAGCTGCTGCATGTCTTCGTAGACTCCCGAGGCGTGACCCGCTCCCGGCCTAGATGCGCCCAGTCGCGCCAGAGGTCGGCGACCCGCCGATATCGGAGGTCGTCCGTAGAGGAGGTTCGTGGCGGTCAGTGATGCCCCCGACCTCGGCGCGTCTCGGGACTTCCCGGTAGAGGACCGAGTCCTTGAGGCCGCCGACACGCTGGCGGAGCAGGTCCAAGTCGCGGAGCGTTCGCTCTGCGGTCCGGCGTGCCTCGCTTGCGTCGATCGACTCGCCCCAAAGGCGATAGAGGCGTTGCTGTCGCCAGATCGAGCCGCCGGCCGTGCTGGCCCGGTAGTCGCTCGCCTCCTGGAAGACGCGGATGAGGCGAGTGACCTCCTGGATGCGATGCTCGAGGTACGTGGAGAGACGGTCGACGAGACGCGCCGCGACCCGGTTCTCATAGATGTCGAACCTGTCGTCCCGGACGACGGCGAGGATCCGGCGCGGGACGACGGAGCGCAGCGTGCGCCGCTCCCAGTCCTCGGTGTGCGCCGCGAGGTAGTTGGCCGCGCCGGGCGCGACACGACGGGCCCGGGAGACGGCCATCCGCTCGACCTCGACGTCGAGCTTGGTCCGGGGACGCCGGCACACCGCCTCCAGGTGCCTCAAGCGTTCCCCGAGCTGACGCTCGTGTGGCTGGAGGTCCGCGCGTTCGGACATACCCGGCTGGAGCGGTGAGAGCTCGGTCGCGTCGAGCCACGAACCGCCCGCCTCTATGGCCTCGCCGAGTGCGCCACCCACGGCCGTGAAGCCGCGCACGTCGAGCGGATCCGGGATCTGAGCCTTGCCTATCGAACCCTCGGTGCGGGCGGCGCCATCGCCGGCGAGCGTCCAGCGGCCGCTGGCATCGGGGACCAGGAAGCTCGGGGACGTGACCGGGAACGTGTTCTGGAGAAGCAGGCCCTCTCCCGAGGGTCGCACGAGGAAGCGACCGAGGACGACGGGCTCGGTCGGTCGGTCGTCGCTCGTCCCTGTCAGCCGGTCGCGGACCTCGGCGGTCACGCCGTCTCGCCAGCCCCGAGTCGCCGCAGTTCCTCCCCGATGATCTGCGTCGAGCGATCCGGCTCGGTCCCTTTGCCGAGGGTCGACCACGAGTCGGTGATGCGGTCGCGGAGGGCTATCAGGTCCTCGGCCCGGTTGTCGTGTCGATCCCTGATCTTGCGCAGGAGCTTGGTCGCGAGCAACGTGGTCGACCGCCTCGCCAGCCGTGCCCCCGGAGGCCACGACTACCGGGACGAATGCCAGCATCTGCCGCTCCAGGCGATTGCCCCAGCCGATCCCGAAGCGGCTGCCGAGGTCCTGGGCAAGCTGGTCCCGCAGGTACGCGAATGCCAGGCCGGCGACCTTGCGGTGCTTGCGCCGAGCGTCGGCAAAGGCCTGGTCGAGCGCCTGCATGGAGATCGGGTCGCGTGGTGTCGTCTCCTTGAGATCGAAGGGCTCCGGGCGGATCGGCAGCTCCATCACGTGGGCCCGGTCGAAGGTCTTGTCGGCGAAACCCATCGTCGTTTCATCGTGGTTCGCGGTGCCGAGGAACCAGACATTCGGGGGGATGGGGAGCTTCCGCCCTTCGCTGAAGAGCCGTGGCGCAGCATCGACGGCTGCCTCCATCAGGTCGAGCCTCTGGAGCTCCGGCCGCTGCTCGAGGGCCGACAGCAGGTCCGCGAAGTACTGCTCAGGGTGGGAGAGGTTCATCTCGTCAAGCACGACGAAGAACGGCCGATCTGCGTACTCGGGGCATCCCGCCTTGTAGAGAGCCTGGAGGAACTCGCTCTCGTAGTAGCGCCGCTCGAACTCGTTGAAGTGGCCGATCAGATCGTGCCGATCGCGCCAGCCGGCCTGGACCTCGATGAGCTCCATCCCGGCGCCGATAGCGCGCGCGACCGCGATCGGCAGGCTGGTCTTCCCCGTACCGCTGATGCCCTGCAGGATGTGGAGGCGGCTCATCGCCATGCCGCCGAGGAAGGCCCGCACATCTCGAGGGGAGTAGTAGAGGACGACGTCTGACCCGGGCGACGGCGACGCGATCGCGCAGATCGTCCGCGAACGCCGCTAGGTCGATCGGTTCGTCGCTCAGTCCGACCGACGACTGGAGTACCCCGCTTGCGTCCATCCCCGCGCACTGCGGGAAGGGGCTGGCGTCCTGGGCTCGGGCGATCCGCTCATCGACGTCCTGCCGCAACTCGTCGAGCGTGGCCCGCAGTGCGCTCACGTTGGTTTCGAGCGCATCCTTGCGATCGCGCAGCGTCTCGAGTTCGAGGACCCCGATCGTGGAGCGGTCCGACAGCTCGCGTAGGGCGTTGTTCTCTTGGCGGAGTCGCCCTAGGTCCGCCTGGGCTGCCTCGAGCGCCCGTGCGAGTCCCTCGTAGCGGACCTGCTCGTCCGGGCTGAGCCTACGGGCGAGTTCGTCTCGCAGGCGGTCACGCTCGTCGGTCAGCGCGTCAATCTGGCGCTGCACTTCCTCGAGTGGCCGGTTCCCGAGTCGTCGGACCGCTTCGTCGCGATCACGCAGCTGGGCGAAGAGCCCGTCGCGCTGCTCGCGAGCGGCGGCAAGCTGTTCCTCCAGTGCGCGCTGCGTCGCTGCGGCCTGCTCGAGGGCAGCGGCCGCCATGCGCTCGACGCGAACGTCGAACTCGGCCCGATCCTCCGCGAGCAGCTGGCGGTCGATCTCCACCTGCCCGGCGAGCTTCCTTGCCTCGAGTCGCTTCGCTTCGAGTTCGGCGGTGATCCGCTCGTCTTCCTCGCGCCGCTGCTGTGCCCATGCCGCCCGCTCGGATGCGATGGTGGACCGTGCCTGGCTCAGCTCCTTCTGTGCCGCGTGGATCTCCGACTCGAGCACGGCGAACGACTCGCGTCGCGCCGCCGCGGCCTCGGCGATGAAGCCGGCCTCAGCGTTCAGCTCGCGTGCCCGCAATTCCTCCTCGCGTCGGGAGATCTCGGTCGCCTTGTCGGCGAGGCTGGCGTCCTCGGCCTTGGCCCGTTCGAGCAGTTCCTTCGCGAGGGCATGTTGGGCCCGGGCTTCCTCTTCCCGCCCGCTGACCTCGCTCGCTCGCCGATCCAGATCCGCCTCGCGGCCGTCGAGCCGCTTCTCTCGGGAGTCGCTCAGGGTGACCGCCTCTTGCGCCTTCTTCGCAAGCTCGCCGAGACTGCCCTCGTCGCTCGGGCCTGCCGAGCGTGCGGCGGCTTCGATCTCGTCCGGGAGCGCTGCGCCGCGAGCGGTCTCGAGGGCCTGGGTGATCTGCGCGGCCGCGTTCTGCTGGACCTGGGGCCGCTGCACGGGCCGCTGCGGACCAGCGGGGCGGGGCTGCTGACCCGTCCGGGACCGACTCCTTCTCTTCGTCACGATCTCCTCCCCTTGAGGTCAGTCTCCCCTAGTCGCAGAGGCCTGTCAGCAGCCCGACGGTGCTGTACACCTCGTCGGCGACGGCGAGCGCATGCTCCCTCGTCACGCCACCTGGTCCGTGGACCGCGCCCCCGCCGCTCTCGGCGAGTTGGTCGAGGCGTTCGAGGAAGTCGGGATGCGTCACGCCGATCCGCCTGAAAGGGTGGGCCTCGTCCGTACCGGCCGCTAGGACCGAAGCCACGATGCTCGGTCGGAGGCGCCACCCGTTGCCCTCGCACGCCGCCTTGACCTGAACCGCTCTTACGCGCACCAGGGGTCTCGGGATCGGCAGCCGGAAGGCCGAGAGCGCTCGCCGTCGCCTCGAGGATCTCGCGACACAGCTCCTGGTCCTTGATCGGCTCCCTGCCGTTGTAGAGGGCACGCCATGCCTTGGTCACCGGGTGCTCGGAAGCGACGGCCGCGAGCGCCTCCTCGAGGACCGTCCGTGCCGTCTTGACGAGATCCTGGAGGCGGAAGCTCGGGTATGAAGCGCCCAACTGGCCGGCCTCGACGCAACCGATCTCCATCTCCACCAGGCGCTCGAAGTACGAAAGGCTCCGCGCAGCCAGCGAGAGGCGCCGCTCCACGTTGCCCTCGGCCTCGGTCCGTACCTCGGCGGTCCACCGGCGCTGGGCCTCGACCTGGGCGGCGAGAGAGTCACCGATCATGTGCCCGATGAAGTCGTCCAGGCCCGTCGAGCGTTCGGCCTCGCGCTCGATCGCACGGCGCAGGTCCATCGAGAGGCCGAGCCCGAACGGATCGCACGTGAGCCACTCGCCAGGGGCGTCGCTGCCCTCCTGAAGGTAGACGTACGTCGTGAGGAAGACCGGCGTCGGCTCGCTGTCGACGACCGAGACCCGGTCGAACCGGCCCGCGTGGGTGCCGGTCGGCATCTCGTCATCGTCGCCCTCGTCATCCCCCGGCTCGAGGCCTCGCAGCGCCCATCGGTGGCGGCGAACGGCGCGAAGGATCTCGGCAGTCCCCGGGATAGCTGCGACCGACTCGCGAGGGAAGACCCAGAAGGCCGTCTCTCGGCGGGGACGACCCTTCGAGCCGAGCACGAGCTTCGGGTAGGCCGTGCCCACATGCTCGACGTCGGCGTAGCTGAGCGTCTCCATCACCCTGGGCCATAGGGACCCCGTCCAGGGGTCCTGGAAGACGTGGCTGGCGACCAGCGTCTGGGAGCCGAACGCCTCGTCCTCGAACATGGCACGCCCTTCCTCGGTGGGTAGTCCGTGCTGGTCGAGGAGCCTCCGTTCCTGGAGCTGCAGGACGATCTGTGCCACGAGGTCACGCTCGATCCGCATCAGCGACCCGATCCGGTCCAGGCCCGTGGTGCCCGACCGGCACAAGCCGATGACGGCCTTCTCGATCACGTTCAAGCGCCGCTCGCGTGCCTCCGGCGCCACGACGCGATACAGGAGCGCGGGCCACAGGAGGAAGCGACGCGCGGAGTACCGCGTCCCCGCCGGGTGGCGGGGCCCGAAGTACAGGACCGAACAGTCAACCCCGAACGATCGCACCGAACTCACCGCTGCACAGCTGATGGAAGGCGACGAGCCCGCGGACGTGCTCCCGAGCCGCCTGCCCGGTCAGCATCCCGGCATCGCCGACGGCGACGAGGAGACACTGCTGCCGACTCATCGCGACGCACATCCGGTTCTCGAGCGCGATGTGTCCCCACTTGCGCCGGGCCGCCTTCTCGTCGACGGGATCGATGTCGTTCGAGCGGGTGACCGACAGCAGGACGACGTCGAACTCCTTGCCCTGGAAGGCATCCACCGTCCCGACACGCAGTCGTTCCCGAAGCTGACCATCTGCACCGCGTGTCTCGAGCCACGGGCTCGCGACGCGGTAGTAGCCCTCGTCGGTCCGCTCCGAGAGCCCGAGCGGCTCCATGGCGCGCAGGATCTCGTCGACCTGAGCGGAGTAGAACGAGATCACTCCAAAGCTCAGATCTGGGCGGGCTCGGCTGAGGCGGTCGATCTCCTCGGCGATCCATCGTGCCTCAGGGGTCCGCCGTTTGCTCAGCCCGCCCGACTCGTGGCCCCGCTCGAGCGGGATGTCGACCCACGCGGCGACGAGCCCTTCGTAGCCGGGGAGGTCGTTGGCGAACCCTTCCGCCGGCCTTCCAGAGGCGAAGCTCTCGCCGTACGGCTCGTAGAAGGTCGCGCTGACGAAGTTGCCCAGCGCGGGGTGCATCCGGTACTGGACGTCGAGGGTGACGGTCGCTTTCACGCCGTCGGACGCCTCGCGCGCGCGTAGCTGGACGAAGAGCCTCTCGAAGAGGCTCTGCTTGAGCGCGTCTCGCGTCGCTTCGACGATGGACCGGTCCGCCTGGCGCTCGACATCCGGCTCGAGGATGTGGGGAAGCTGACGGTGATCCCCGACGAGGATGATCCGGCGTCGTCCACGCGCCATCGGGATGAGCAGATCGAGCGGGTTGGCGCGCGCGGCCTCGTCCACGATCACGTTGGCGAACGCTGTGCCCTCGGTCTTTTCCACTCTCATCTGCGAGCCGACGGCCTGCTGACACGTTGCCGCGAGCACCGCGGTGTAGGCGCGGACCGCCGACCTGACGCCCTCGACGTCGTTATCGAGATCGTCGAGGTACTCGTTGAGCGCGATCGCCTCACCCCCCGCGCTCTCGCGAGCGACGCGGGAGAGCTCGTCGGTGAGCTCGATCAGCAGATCCGCGACCTCTCCGTGAACGGCGGGTGCGCCCGGCGACATCTCCGGGGTGAGCCGATCGACCAGGGCGCCCTGGAGCGCCGCGATCTCGTGCAGGAAGGGGGGAGGATCGGCCGAGTCCCACTCGGCCGCGGCTCTGAGCAGTTGCGACGACTCGTCATCCGCGAGCCCGGCGAGCTCCAGGCGTCTGAGGGCGCGTGCGGCATTGTGTGGCCCATCGTCCCCGAAGCCGGCCGGCTCGGTACGGAGGGCCCGGATGGCGCGCAAGAGGGCTTCGCGCTCGTCGTCGGCTGACCCGACGATCGGCCGCTGCGAGCGCGACAGCTCCATTCGGAGCTGCGCGACGCGGTCCAGCAGGCGAGGCGGGATGAACTCACGAGAGATGTCGGCGACCTCGTCCAGAACGCGCAGGCCCTCCCGGCGATCGATCGGAGCCGCGACATAGGCGGCCGTCAGGCGGCGGATCCGGCGGAGGGCGGCGTTCACGGGGTACTCGTCGATCGCAGCGAGGTCGCCCCGGAGCGCGTCGATCCGCTCGCGTCGCCATCGGTCCACGCCGTCGTCCGGTTCGCGGCCGAGCCGACCGCCGACCTTGACCGCCGGCAGCCCGAATACGATCGTCTTGGACGCCGCGTTCTCCACCGCATCGTGCTGGTAGCTCGTCAGGAGGGTCTGGCCCGCGAGGTCGAGCTGCTCGCCGAGTTCCGCAAGTCGGACCTCGAGGGCAGCGATCATCTTGGTCTTCCCTGTTCCGGGAGGACCCTGGATCAGGGCGATGTCGGGCGTGTTGAGCGCGACTCGCAGGGCCTCGATCTGGCGCGGGGTCGGATCTGAGCCGAAGACCGAGCGGACACCGCGCGACAGCGGGCTCTCCATCCTCCGGCGCCGGAGCGGCACGGGCCGGTCCTCCAGGATCAGGCCGAGCTGAGGCATCGCGGCCTCCGCAGAGACCACCCGGGCCAGAGCTTCTTCTCGGCGATTGAGGCGGGTGCGGTCCCCGCTCAGGCTGAGGAACAGCAGCCCACGCTCAGGCGGGTCGACTGCGTCGTCGCCGCCCTGCGGTTGCACGAACAGCAGTCGCCGTGGGACATCCCGGTGGGCGTAGGCGCCGACGAAGGTGCGCGGACGACGCTCCGCGCGCGTGATGGCGGCGTCCGGGCCGGCGGTCACCTCTTCATCGGTGGCGAGCTCGAGCGGGAGACTCGTCGCGGCCTCGAGGTCGGTGATCTCCTCCGCGCCTCGCAGGACGTCGAGGGCCCGTTCGAAGCGCGCTGCGTCCTCGATCCGAAAGCTCCAGCGGCCATCCGCGAGGCGCTGGCGGCTGTCGTATCGGAGGACGCCGAGCTCGCGCGCCCGTCTCGCAACGCTCGCCCGCTCGAGTTTGTTGTACTCGCTCCACAGACCAAGGTAGCTGCCAGCACGCGCCACCAGTTGGTCGAGCTGGGTCTCGGCGGATCCGCGGAATGACCCTGCGATCGTGGCGTCACGAAAGATGACCGGCGCTCGGACCACCTCGATGGCGCTGGAGAGCTCTGCTTCGCGCCCACGCTTGGCGGCAACGACGCGGCTAACGAGGAGGCGGTCCTCTGCGTCGCGAGTGACGTCGATCGCGAACCCGCGGCCCATCAGCCGGAACTGCCGACGCTCCTGTGCCCCGCGATCCGGGCCGCCCGTCAGGAAGATGCAAGGCGGTCCGTTCGACGATGTCAGCGTCAGGTGGTCGTCCAGCCATCGGGCGACCTCGTCGACGGCCATGACATGACCGAGCCGCTCCCCGAGCGACTCGACGATCTTCTCGTCGACCCCGATCTCGATGGTGTCGGACCAGTCCTGCCGAGCCGGGAACTCGTGCACCTGGACGAGCGCGGACTCGCTCACGCCCGCCCTCGGTCGCGTCCCGAGGATCCATGCGATCCTTGGCAGGTCTCGATCCCGCAGCTCCGATAGGGCCAGCTTGGCGCGGACATCGACCCCGTCGACGTGCCAGCCGTCCTGGCCGACGCGCAGCAGCGCGTCGCCCGTGGCGTCCGAGAAGAGGAGCTCGGCCTCGGTCTTCGGAGCCAACCCCGTTCCGAAGTCGGCATCGAGTGCGGGCCGGACCTCGACGGTCCTGGTCTGGCCGTACGGCAGCTCGTGGAACCTCACGCCTGTCTCGCTCGTTCCATGCGGAAGGTCGCCACCCGATGCAGGACGCCCGCGTCGCCGAGGTGAAGTCGCCAGGACGCGCCCCTGAGGTCGATCTCCCGAGTCCGCTCGTCCAGGTCCACCGACTTCCCGCCGCTCGGTGGCACGAGGCGATAGGAGGACTCGTCGAGGGCCCGCAGCGATACGCGCGTCCCGTCAAACGCCATCGCCAGGACCGGCAGCTGCCCGGCCGAACCGCTTCGCCCTCGGGCGATCCGGTCGGTCACGATCACGGTCTCCCCGGGGGGCAGGGCGAGGGTCGCAACCGACGGACGGCGCCTCTTCGCTCCGGCCTCGGCCTCGGGGTCCGAGAGGATGAATGAGGCGAGCACGAACGTCGGCCTTGCCTCGTCGCACCAAGGGCAGACGGTGGCGTTCATGTAGTAGGTGGCCCCACAGGTGGGGCACGTGAGGGTCGCGTCAGACGCCGCGTGCAACCGCAATGCCCACTCGGCGACGCCGGGCCTGCGTTGCGGGTCCTGTAGGCCGAGCCCGAATGATCGGGCCGCAAGGTCGGCGAGGAGGCGCGAGAGCACGACCGGTCGAGCGATGCCCACTGAGGCACGGTTCCGCGAGTCGGCCGCGTCATCGATCCAGGGTAGGTCTCCGGCGAATGCGGCATCCTCGAGCTCCGGGGGGCCTTCGGCCACCAGGTCGCCGATGAGCGGATGGGCGAGCGAGAGTGTCTGGAACGCAATCACGGCGAATGCATGGGCGTCGCTCCAGCGAGCTCGCACCGGTCCTGGCCCGAACCAACTCGGGGGCGCCGAACCCGGGCGTGTACACGACCCCCGCCCCGAGCGAGGAAGCCGATCTCAGGTTGTCGGCGTCGATCATGCGGACCTCGACGGCGTCGCTCGGTGCGGAGACGAAGATGTTCTGCGGCGACGGGTCTCCGTAGATGAGGCCCTTGCCGTGGAGGGCCGCGAGCGCGTCCGCGGCACGAGCGAGCAGTCGCAAGCGTCGCCGCAGTCCGCCCGCGGCGAGGTACCACGCCGCCGGCGACTCCATCCCCCTGGGCACGTAGGCGAGAGAACCCAACGGCTCCATCCCGGTGAGAAGCTCCATGACGTACCCAAGGTGAGGCTCCTTGAGCACCTCGATCGGACGCGCCACGTCCAGCCCGCCGAGATCCAGCCTGCGCACACGGGTCAGCTGGTTGCGGAGACGGTCTCGCGTGGAGGGAGCGGAGTCGGCGAGAAGCTTCGCCGCGAGAAGGCCGCCCTCGACCTCGTACACCACTCCCTGGCCCCCACGGCCGATCTCGCGAACGAGTCGGTACCGGACGCCTGTGTCATCGGTCACGATGAGGTCGCGCGTTCCGCCCGCGGTCATGAGTCCCGGGCCCACAGAACCGCGAGTGTCTTGTCGTCAAGATGTCGAGGCGTCGGCCAATCGGTCAGCTCGCTCCGGAGGGCACGCAACCGGGGAACGGGGTCGAGCCCAGCGAAGGACTCGACGAGCCACGCCGCGAAGTCACCGACGCGGTCGGGCAGCAGATCGTCCGAGACACCGTCCGTGGCGAGCACGACGGTGTCGCCCGGGCGCCACGGCTGCGTCCGGAGGCTCCACGTCGCCCCTGAGCCGAGTGCCGTGGCATCGGTCGCGAAGCCCGCTCGCGGCCCACTCACCCACTCGACGGCGCCGTCGGCGCTGCGTACGACCGCCAGGCCGTCGCCCACTGCCCCGATGTGGACGGCCCCGTCCGGGCAGACCACTGCGAAGAGGCATGTCGCCGCGCAGTCGTCCCCGGTCGCCGGCGCGATCTCCTCGAGCCACAGCTCCTCGATCAGCCGAGGGAGTTCATCGGGTGCACCGTGCCCGGCCTTGTGCCACAGGCGCACGGCTCTCGCGCATGCACGACACGCCGCGGCGGCCCCTCGACGAGCCAACGGTCGCGATCCCACCCCATCACTCACGACAGCGAGGCTCCCATGCGAGCCGGTGGCAGAGAGCCAACGATCCTCGTTCGGGAGGCCGAGATCGCGGTGTGCCGGGCCGATGACGCTGGCCCCGAAGCAGACCGTCGTCACGTGATCCACGACCGGACCTAGAAGAGGATCTCGTCGAGCGGCGGAGGATCGATCGCGATGATGGAGTCAGGACTCTCGCTGCGGAGTCGCGTTGTCACGCTCATCGTCACCCACCGGAAGAAGGCCCGGATGTGGCGGGCCTCATGTGCTGCGAAGACTCTCGCTTCGGGGGTGGCAAGGAACCTTGCGAGCATCGCCCCGTCCGCATCGTCTCCGATCCCGAGCGCGAACCGGGAGGCCTTCATCGCCCGTTCCGAGTTCAGCAACCGCTCGAGGGGCGCCTCCCATTCGTCGTTCGGCTGGCCATCCGAAACCAGAACGACGGTCGGACGGTAGGCGCGACCGGGAATCTGGTCACGGTCCTCCAGAAGGTCCGTGACCAAGTCGAATGCGGCTCCCATCGGAGTGCCCCCCGCGGCTTCCATGGGCACCCAATCGACGGCGGGCGCGGGCGTTAGCTCCTGGTGGAGCCGCGCAGCCCCTCCGCCGAAGGTGATGATCGCGACCTCGATCGAGGCGCGCGTGTCGTCCTCCTCGGCAAAGGACCCCAGCATCTCCTGGACGGCCAGGTTGAGCGCGTCGATCTTCCCGTTCGTGCTCATGCTGCCGCTGACGTCCGCGAGGATGAGTACGGGGAAGCGGACGTGGGGTCGAAGCCGTGAACTCACGCAATCCGCCCATGATTTAATCCCCCTCCCGAGTCCGGCTCTGCCGCGCCCGCTGATGCTGAGACGAGGCCTCGCCTGTCACGCTATCTGCCGTCGGTGCCAGCTGTGTGGCACCGTGAGGGTCGGTCACGCGCATCTAGAGACGCCCGTCAGCCGCCAGTATCCCTCCTTGAGAAGGCGCAGCGACGGTCGCTCCGGCCTGACTCACCTGTGCGACTCGTCCCAACGTATCGGCTGTTCTCTGGCCACGAGCAGCTCGACGCGGCTTCCTGTGGCTCCGAATCCCGCTTCGGCCGACTCTGTGCGCCACCACACGAACCCGCACGCCTGACATGCGGACGGCCACATGGAAGATTCGCGGGCGGAAGACTGGGCTCGGACCCGAGTTGCTGTGCCGCAGAGCCAGGCCTGCACGGTCCATGCCTACCCCGCCCTCGCCGGGCACATCGCCCGGAAGTCGCACCAGCTCGCAGGTCTTGCCGCCCTTGACCGGCGTCGCCGCGAAGTCGCCCGAGCGGATCCGGGCCGCCCGCGCCAGGATGTCCTCGCGGGCCGCGTCGAGCTGCTCGTCGGTCCGGGTCGTCGTCATCCGGGTCGCCGCCTCGGTGAAGTAGAGGGTCACCCGCTCCGGCGTCCCGAGGCCCAGCGCGTCGCGGCAGGCCAGCGCGTAGATCGACAGCTGGAGGCTCTCGTCCACGCCCTTCTGGCTGCCGGGCCGGCCGGTCTTGTAGTCGAGGACCTCGATGCCGCCCGAGGCCAGCCGGTCGATCCGGTCGATCGAGCCGTGGACGCGTCACCGGCGGCCGACCCGTCGGCCGGCTCGAGGACGAGCTCGAACGGCTCCTCCTCGCCGAGCACCTCGCGGCCGTCGGCGGCGAGCTCGCCCTCCCAGAACGCGTCGAGCAGCGGGCCGGTCCGGGCCCGGTAGCCGTCCTCGGCGGCCTTGGTCGCCGTAGGTGCCGGGCTTCCACTCCTCGGCGAAGAAGCCGCTCGAGGTCCTCGCGGGTCGGCGGCGGCTCGCCCCGGGCCGCTCGCTCGCGTCGCTCCTTGGTGAACCGCTCGAAGGCGGCGTGGGCGGTCGAGCCGAACGTCAGGGCGGCCCGACCCTCCGGCTCGGGGAAGCGGTAGACGTGGCGGAAGGCGTACTGGAGCGGGCAGCGCTCGTAGACGGTCGAACTGGCTGTAGCTGAAGCTGCCGGCGGAGGGCGGCGACCTCGAGCAGGTTCGCGCCCGAGCCGCTGTCGAGGGCGACGGTCCGCATCGTCAGCGGATCGAGGCCGCGGTCTCGGGCCTCGTCGGCGGTCATGGCCGCCGGTCCCCGATGCGGGCCAGCTCGGCGGCCAGGGCGCGGCGGGCGTCCTGGGTCTCGGGGTCGGCCGGGCGGGTGCCCTCGATGAGCCCGAGCAGCTCGGATGCCCGTGACACGCAGCGCCAGGCGGTGCTCTCGGGCGGTCGGCAGGGGCATGACCTGGCGGAGGGCGCGGTCCTGGGTCCGAGCGGCCGCCTCGTCCGTCTCCGCCTCGTCCTCGTCCGTCGTCCTCCGCCTCGGCGGCCTCGCTCCGCCTCGCCCGCCTCGATCTCGCTCGACATCCGCTCCGGAGCTCCGGCCCCGCCCCCTCCCGCAGCTCGAGCACGAACGGCGAGACCCGCCGCTCGACCGTCGGACCCTCGTGGGTCGTGAGCATCAGGCGCTCCCGGGTCCGGGTCATCGCGACGTAGAGGAGGCGGCGCTCCTCCTCGTTCAGCAGGTCGCCGACCGGGACCGGCTCGCGGAGGAGCTCGCGCGGGAGGATCTCGGCAGACTCACGGCCCACCGGCCACTCCCCGTCGAGCAGGCACGGGACGAAGACGAACGGGAACTCGAGCCCCTTCGCCTGGTACAGGGTCATGAGCCGGACCCCGTCCACGTCCTCGGTCAGCTCGACGCTCGTCGGCAGCTCCCCGCCGGCGGTCTTGTACGCATCGAGGTAGTCCACGAAGGCCGCCAGGCTGCCCTGCGGGTGCTCCTGCTGCCAGTCGGCCGCGAACCGCAGGAACGAGGCGACGTTGGCCGCCTGCCGCTGGCTCTCTCGCGTGTCCGCCGCGATCGAGGTCGAGGACCGTGCCGGTCCGCTCGAGCAGCTCCTGGAGGATCGTGTGCGGCCCCTCGCGCCAGGTCCTGGGGGCGAGGTCGTCGATCGTGTCGAGGACGCGGCGCAGCTTGGCGCGGGTCAGCGGGGCGATGGGCTGGCGGGTAGGGGGCGCATGGCCGGCGGGGGGCGCTGGCGGCGGGGCTCCGGGGTGGGGTCTCCTCCTGCGGTGCCCGTCCACGCAACTCGACGGCCTCGGATGCCGCGTCCGGCCATGCGGGTATGCCCAGAGTCGAATAGCGCTCGGAAGGGTCGCCCCCCTCCTCGCCCTCCTCCTCGGAGTCGCGCCGCATGTCGCGCTCGGCCAGGAGATCGAGGGTCCGAGGCTGGAAGCCGCCACCGACCCCGCCCTGACCGTCGCCGCGACCGTGGCCGTCGTCGCCGTTGTCGCCGTTCTCGCCGTCGGCCCCGGCAGCGCCGCTCGCGCCGATCTCGCCCGGACGCGTCGTCAGCACCGACCCGGTCTCGACGACGTCGCGCATGGCCTCGACGATGTGGCGCCGGTCGTAGCGGGCCATCCGGGCAACGGCCAGGATCTCGAGCGCGTCGAGCCGCCACGGTGCCGGCGGAGAGCATCCGCAGGAGCGCCACGTCCTGGTGCGGGTCGGCGATGGCGCGGAGGGTCTGCTCGAGGTCGCGGATCTCGGGCGTCTCGAAGAGCGACAGCCCGACCGACGACGGTGTACGGGATGTCCTCGTCGCGGAGCCGGGCGACGATCGCCTCGCGGTGGCGGTGCTTGCGGTAGAGGATGGCGACGTCCCACGGGAGGGCCGGGGCGCGGTCGGGGCCGGGGTCCCACTCCGGCGGGCCGCGATGCGGTCCACGATCGTGACCGCCTCGTCGGCCGGGCCGGTGCAGACCACCAGCTCGACCGGGGCCTCGTCGCCGCGCCGGGTCCGCAGCCGCTTGTCGGGCTCGTAGCGCATGACGTTCCGCTCGATCAGCCGGTTGGCCGCCGCCAGGACGTGCCGCCGCGAGCGATGGTTCTCCTCGAGGCGCAGCCGCGTCGGCGGCCCGGGCGGCGGTCCGCCTCGGGATCGTGGATCGGCGGCAGGGCGAAGCGGCGGTCCATCTCCGCGAACGCCGCGTAGCTGGCGCCCCGGAAGCGGTAGATCGACTGGTCGTCGTCGCCGACGACCATGACGTTGTCGGGCCGGTCGGGCGTCCGGCCGAGCAGCTCGACGAGCTCGATCTGGGCGACGTTGGCGTCCTGGAACTCGTCCACCAGCAGGTAGCGGAACTGGCGCTGGTAGCGGCGCAGGACGTTGGGCCGCTCGCGGAAGAGGCGGATGACGGCGGCGATCTGCTCCCCGAAGTCGAGAGCCCCTCTCCGGTGCAGCTCCTGCTGATACGCCCGGTACACCAGGGCGAGCTCACGGAACCGGAGGACCTCGAGGGCGGCGCCGTCTACCACGTACGTCCGGGCGAGCTCGGCGATCTCGGCCTGCTCGTCCTCGGTGAAGGTCTTGATGTTGCGGACCTTTCCGTCGCCGGCGACGCTCCGCCGTGCCTCTCGGTCGGCCGTCTTCCAGACGTCCTCGTCGGAGGGCTCCAGGCCGAACGGCTTGGCGGCCTCGGCTCGGACATCGCGGCGGTAGCGGGCATAGGCACTCCGGACATCCCGGACCGGCCGCAGGTTGCCCATCGCCCCGAGGCGCTCGATCGCCGGCTCGAGCGGGCCGTGCTCGGCCTCGAAGGCTTCCTGCTCGGCCTCGGCGAAGGCCTCGACCTGGTCGGGCGTGACGAGCTCGTCCTTGGCCCGGTTGATGAAGGCGACCATCTGGCCGAGCCAGAAGCCACCGTCCCCGCCGCGGCTCGAGTGGTAGACGAGCGGCAGGTCGGGCCACAGGTCGCGCAGGAGGAGCAGCTGGCCGACCCCGTCGAGGACGTCGGGGCGCTGGGAGAGGCCCGCTTCCGCGGCATGCTCGGTGAGGATCCGGTGGCAGAAGCTGTGGAAGTTGCTGACTGCAAGACGGGCAAGGGTCGCCGGCCCCAGGGCGGCCTCGAGGCGGTCCTGGAGCTCCTTCGCGGCCTTGACGTTGTAGGTCAGGACGAGGATCTGCTCGGGGACGAGGGGGCCGTCGAAGGGCGGCGCGTGGCGGCCAGGTCGTGCGGCTGCCGCGTCGGGGGGCGCGTCGGGGGCCCCGGCCCAGGCGGCCTCCCCCTGCGTCTCGAGCAGGTGGCGAACCCGTTCGACGATGACCCGCGTCTTGCCCGTCCCCGCACCGGCGATGACGACGAGCGGCCCCTCGTCCCACTCGACGATCGCCCGCTGCTCGTCCGAGAGCGCGGGGCGGCCGGAGGTGGGCTCCGTCGGCTCGGGCGATGCGTCGGGGGGCATGAGCGGGGGGAGAGAGCTCATCGGCGCCAGTCGGCTCTGGGCATACCTGCATGGTCCGTGCCGGGCTGTTGCACGGGCACGACGACGATTGCCGCCTCGCATGTTGCGTAGACGGGCATCGCGCCAGAAGGTCTTCCCTGCCCGCTCATGCTCGTGGCCCGCTCATGCGCGTGGGCCGCTGATGCGCGTGGGCCGCTGATGCGCTCGTGCGCGGTCGTGCGCGAGGCCATCGGCGTCCTCCTCGCCAGGTGCATCGGCGGCCATCGGTACGCCGCCGCGGTGCCCCGGTCGGCACCCCCCAGCACCGGCCGGGGCAGGCCGATCCTCCCCCACCGCTGCGTCACCTCTGGTGACACGACTGGTGCGTAGAAGCACCGGTGAGTCACGGGTACGCCCTGGGAGGCCGCGAGCGAAGCGGGCCGCACTAGCGTCGGCCGTGTGCGCTTCGAGTGGGATCCGGACAAGGCGAGGGAGAACCTGCGGCGCCACAGAGTGTCCTTCGGCTGCCTCGATCGTCGTGTTCCACGATCCCCTCGGCGTGTACGAGCCGGACCGGGAACACGGCCTCGGAGAAGAGCGAGAGCGGCGGATCGGCCATCTCGCCGATGGGAAGCTCGCGATGGTGACGTTCACCCGACGCGGGGATACCATCCGCATCATCTCCGCACGGCGCGCCACGAAGCGCGAACGCCATGACTACGAGAACGGTTGATCCGGGCCCGGCCGGCCCCGCGGGTCCGCGGCCCCTGGCCTGGCATCGAGGATGGCTACGACATCGCGATCGACGGAGCCGTCGGATACGCGGTCCGGCTGCTGCCATCGGGCAAACGGCTCGCCAGGTACCCCACCTGCCGACGCGCGCTCGAACGGGTACTGGGCGAGATCGAGGTCCGCGGGCGACAGGAGCGCACCCTCGCGCTCGACGTCATCTTCCCGGGCGATCGGGCCGAGCTGTTCAGCGGCGGGCGTCGACTCCGCCGGACAGCGGAGAGGGCCACCGGGCGGCCGTCGACTCGACGTGGAAGACTCCAGCGAAGGGCGAGCAAGCTGGTCATCGCGGGGCCGCGGATCCTGGCGCCGAGGCACGGCGTAGCCGGCTCAGCGGTCTTCGACCGGGCTCGCAGCTGCCTCGCCAGGTCGGCCGGCGCCACGACGACCAGGTGGTGCTTGGCTCGGCTGGCCCCGATGTAGAGGAGCATCCCGAGGCGCTCGTCTTCCGGGCGCAGCTCGGCCAGGACCACGACGTCCCACTCGAGCCCCTTCGAGCGGTGGATCGACTCGAGACGGACGGTCCGCGGCGGCTGGGCCGGCGCTTCGTCGGCCGACAGGCCCAGCGACTCGCCAGCGTCGTCGTAGCTGCCGTTCCAGAGGATCAGCCCGCCGTGGAAGCGACGCCGCCGCCACAGTCCGGAATCGCGCACCGAGCCGCCGGTCAGCACGCCGATCCGCTCGGGCTCCACCCCCTCGGTCTTGACGAGCTCGTCGAGGACCGACCCGACGGCCTCGACGGTGGGGCTCCCGGGCTCGGCGACGACGATCCGCGGCTCGCGACCGTCCTCGCGGAGCGCCTCGGCGACCAGCTCCCCCGTGTACCAGCGGTAGGCGAACTCGTGGATCGGCAGGGAGTTGCGACAGTTCTCCGGCAGCTCGTACTCGGGCAGCCCCAGGATCGCGACGGCATCCTCCCGATAGAGCGCCTGGGCGGGGTCGTGGAAGACGTAGAGGTCGTCCTCGTCGGGGTCCGACAGCAGGTATGTCAGCCGCAGCAGCCAGTCGGCTTCGAGGTCCTGGCCCTCGTCGATGACCAGGGCCTGCCAGCGTCGGTCGAGCGACGGCATCGCGGCGTCGAGCGCCTCCGGCAGGATCCGCTCGAACCAGTCCCGCCCGGGCCGCGGCCGGCTGCGGCGGCAGGGTCCCGGCCGCGGCGGCCAGGCTGCGGCACAGCTCGTGGAAGGTCGAGATCGTGAGCCGGCCCCGCTCCCGAAGCTCGGCCAGGTCGTCACGGTCGGCGAACGCGCGGGCCAGCGGCTGGTTGAAGCAGACGAGCAGGACGTCGAAGCCGAGCGCCGCCAGGCTCCGCGCCTTCTCGGCGGCGAGGAGGCTCTTGCCCGAGCCGGCCCCGCCGACGATCGATGCCCGATGGAACCGCCCGAGCGTCCTGAGGACCGCGAGCTGGGCATGCGTCGGCGCCAGCAGCTCGTGCTCGCCGGCCTCGAGCTCCGACCGAAGGAGCGGCTCGAGGCGGACCTCGGGCTCGATGACCTCGTGGACGATCTCGAGCTGCCGTTCGTCAAGGGGCGTGTCGCGGGCACCGCTGCTCGACCAGTGGGCGAGGATCCGTTCGAGGGCCGCGCGCGTCGCTCCGGGGGTGGACAGGTCGGTCGCGATCGAGGACGAGCTCGAGCGGCGCCTCGGGACCCAGGTCGAGGCCGTCGCGCACGAGGCGGGCCCGATCGCTGTGCGGGAAGGCGACGGCGTGAACGGCCCTCGGCGCCGGGGCACGGAGCTCGCGCCAGCGGGGGTCCTCGGCGACCCGGCGAGCGATGACCCTCGCGCTCGTCTCGGCCTGGTCGAACGGGGTGACGTCGAGACGGCGCTGGCCCGCGTACCAGCGGCCGTGGCCATCGCGCGAGACGACGCCGCCCTTCGTCTCGATCGCCAGCAAGCCGACTTGGGGCAGGAGGAGCAGGTGGTCGATCTCGCCGCTGCGGAGCGGCGAGCCATCGTGGGTGCGGTCCACCCAGCGGACGTTCGGGTAGACGCGGGCGCCGCTCGGCGCGGGCTCACCGGGCTCGACCACGCCGAGGGCAGCTTCGAGCCGGGACTGGACGAACGGCTCGGGCGCCTGGTCGTTGGGCATGGGCCCCTCGGGGCGTGGCCGTCCTTCGGAGCGGGTCCGGGCATCCCTCCCCCCTGCACTGCCCGGAGTATCACCGGCATGCCCGGGCGCGCCGACGGCCCGGATGGCCCGCGGATGCCGGGACGAACGTCCCGACCGGCCCACCTGCGGGACCGCTCGACGCATGGCCCGGGCAGCGGCCGTCCCGGTGCGCCTCCGCCTCAGTACCGGTAGAGCGAGGCGAGGAACGGCGTCCGGTTGAACATCAGCAGGGCGATCGGCAGGCCGATGACCGTCAGCTGGATCAGCCAGGCCAGGCCCATCCAGAGCGCCGAAGCCCACCAGCCGACGAAGACGAACCAGAGCCCACGGACGGGCCAGGCGACCTGGGGCCGACCGGCCTCCGCCACGACGGTGTTGCCGGCGGCATCCTGGCCGAGGGTCCAGTGGCGGGTCCGCGGCCGGAGCGTCAGGACCGTCGGCAGCCGGTTGATGATCCAGATGCCGAGCGGGATGCCGACGATCGTGATGAGCGCGAGCCAGGCCACGGTCACGGCGATGCCCGACGCCCACCAGCCGACGAAGAACCACCAGATCGCGCGGATGAGCAGACCCGGACCCTGCTTGCGCTCGATCACGGCCGGCGGCGGCTGGGGTGGCGCCATTGACGACCTCAACGGTCCTCGGCCCACTCGACCAGCTCGATGGCGTCGAAGTTGCGGGCCCGGTTGCACTCGCCGCAGATCGGCATCCCGGCGTCGCCGTCGGGCTCGTCCTCGGGGTCGGTCCCGAGCTCGCGGCCGCAGGTGGCGCACTCGATCGCCTCCTCGCCGAGGATGCCCGAGCCCGCCAGGAGGACGAGCTCCTGGGGCTCGTCGAGGTCGAACGGGTTCTCGTCCCAGATGTCGCCCATCTCGATCACCCTGGTCACGCGCCCCGGCGCCCCGACGGCGACCGGCGGCTCGATCGGTCGCAGCATGGCAGGGTCCGGTGCCACCTCGCCTGTCACGGCTGCGGAGATGCGGCGCAGCCGAATGGCGGGGGCACGGCGGCGGGGCCCGGCGGGGGCGCGACGGCAGCCGACGGACGTGCGGCAGCCGAGTGGCGGCCTCGGGCGGTACGTTCGGCCGGTTCCCTCCCGGCTCGAAGCGCGCGATGGTCCGATGGCGCCCGGACGATCGGTCGCTGCGATGACGAGGGGATGCCATGGGACCAGGCCACGCGACGCGAACCCGAGACCGCTTCGAGCTCGGGGGCATGGACGAGGCCGCATCGGCGGAGCTCGAGGCCGTCGTCGACCGGATCCTCGCCCAGCACGCCGGTCGGCACGAGGCGGAGCCCGGCTGGTTGAGCGAGTCGTTCGACGCTGCCTGGACGTGGCTGATGCTCGATCCGCTCGCGTTCTAGGCATGGCGGTCGGCGACGCGCGCTCCAGGCATCGGGACCTCACCGAGGTCGAGGCCCGCCGCGCGCTCTACATCGACTTCGAGGGTCAGAAGGATCGGCCTCCCGTCCTGCTCGGCGTCCTCCGCCGGCGCGGGAAGGGCCGCGAGCCGTCCGTCTTCCAGGTCGTCGTGGACCCGCTCTTCGCGCCGGCCGGGCCGGACGAGCGTCCGCTGGCCGAGGCGATCGACGTCGTGGTCCGCCGGGCCGAGCGGGGGGACCGCCGGATCGTCGCCTGGAGCGAGCACGAGCTCGCCCTGGTGCGGGACCTGCCGGGCATCGATCCGGACCTGGTGGCGCGGTTCGAGCGCCGCTACGTGAACGCCCTCGCAGTGGCGAAGCGCTGGACGGGCCGACTGCACCCGGACACCAGGCCGCCGGACGGCCGGCTGGCCGACTACCTCGCCTTCATCGGCTACGAGGTCCCCGACGACGCGCGCCCGGGTCACGTCGGGGAGGCGATCCGGGCCCTCCGGCCGACCCTCGAGCGGGGGCGACCGCCGACCGAGCGGCAGCGCGAGCGCTGGGCCCACCTCCTGGAGCACAACCGCCACGACTGCGCCGGGATGCGCGAGGTGTGCCTGCGGGCGTCGCGGGAGCTCGACGGCGCCGGGCGGGCGCGGCGAGGGAAGAAGCGCCGGTCGAAGCCGCACTGACCGCTCGAGGGCGGCGGTCGGTTCCGCCGCCTCGGTTCCGCCGGTCGGTTCCGTTCCCCCGGTCCGCCGCCCCTGTTCCGCCGGTCGGTTCCGCCGGTCCGCCGCCCCTGTACGGATCCGTATCGGCGTGTCCGATGCGGACCAGACTCAGCGAGCGTGCACCTGCCTGATCCCTGCCGCTCCCGGGAATCCTGCACCCTCACTGAGGGCGATCGGCATCGGCCGCGCCGATACCGCTGACCTGGCCGCGGCCGTGGGGCGAGCGTCAGGTGTGGCGGCGAAGCGGCGTGGCAGCTCGACCGGGCGGGAGGGCGCGCCCCCCGGCACCCTCCGCCTCGGTCCCCCCGGTCCCAGGCCCCCGTGAGCTCGTCGGCTCCCGGATGCGGCCTCACGACCGCCGAGTACGGTCGGGCGCTGGCCGGCGCATCGCCGCCCCGGACGGCTCGCGGAGGTTCATCGCGTACGAAGCCTGGGCGAACGCCGCCTTGCGGAGCATCTCCGGCTGGACCCGGGACCAGCTCTCGGCCTCGCGCTCGAGCTCGGCGACGATGCCCCGCAGCACGGGGTCCTGTCCCGCGTACTCGCGGATCCGGCGGGCGACGCCCAGGAGGAGCTGGCGCGCCTCGTCGAACCGCCCCTGTCGGTTCAGGGCAACGACGTCGGACAGGGCCCGGTCGGCGAAGACCCGGGCCACGACCCGGTCGACCTCGCGGTCCCGCCGCTGGCGGTCGTTGGCCGGGTTGTCGGCGTACCGCCAGGTCACCGTCGCGGCGTCGGCCCCGAACGCGCCCTCCCGGTCGGTCACCGCGAAGAGCGCCCCGACCTCGCGGCCGGACTCGCCCATCGGGAAGCGGATCCGCAGGATCACCCGGACGAGCTGGTCGGCGACGAGGTCGCCCAGCTGCACCATGGTCCGGTTGCCGCGGGCGTCGAGCGGCCTCGGCGTCAGGCTGTCGATCCGCAGGCCGTCGGGCGTCGTCACCTCCAGGACGACGTCGCGGGCGGTCACCTCGAGCGCCTCGCCGACCTCGCCGGCCAGGTGGTCGGGGATCTGCTCGGCCCGTTCGATGTAGCGGAACGAGCCGCCGCCGGCCGAGGCCATGCCCTGGAGGAGCGCCTCGTTGAAGTCGTTGCCCAGCCCGAAGGTCGAGGTGGCGATCCCCCGCTCGCGGAGCTGGCCGGCATGGTGGATGAGCTCGTCGGGATCGGTCATCCCGACGTTGGCCAGCCCGTCGGTCAGCAGCAGGACGCGATTGACGCCGTCCCGATCGAGGTTCTCGGCGACCTGCTCGGCCCCACGGAGCCAGCCGGAGCCCAGGTCGGTCGACCCCCGGGCGTCGATCCGGCGGAGCCGCTCGAGCGCCTCCCGGCGGGCCTCCGGCGTGGCCAGGGTCGTCGGCATGACGACGTCGATCTGGTCGTCGTAGACGACGAGGCTGAAGCGATCGCGGGCACCGAGCCGCTCGATCGCCTGGCGGACGGCCTCGCGGGCGAGCTCGATCTTGCGCCCGGCCATCGAGCCGGAGCGGTCGAGGACGAAGGCCAGGGTGGCCGCCGGCCGCTCTCGCCCGTCTCCCTTCGGCGGGGCAGGCGGCGCGACGAGCTCGGCCACGACGAAGCGGGCGCTGTGGTAGGTGGTCCGGACGAGCTCGCGGTCGGCGCGGATCGTCAGGGCTTCGGGTCGGGTCATGGCTTGTCCCCCTCTTGGAGCTCCCGGGCGAACGCGATGAGGCGCTCGACCCGCCTGTTCTGGTGGCGTGTCAGCGGCCGCCGGACGTGCAGCTCGACGCCCGGCTCGACGACGATCCGCTCCCACTGGGAGCGCTCGGGCGTGGCCGGCCGGGCCGGTGTGGCCGGCCGGGCCGGCAGGGTCGCCTGGGCCTCGGCCACGGTCGCGGACTCGATCCGCTGCAGCAGGGACGGCGGCCTTGCGGCACCGGCAGCGGTCTCGGTCTCGGGTGGTTCGCCCAGGGCCGGGGGCGGCTCCTCGGCCAGGCGCATCGCCAGTGGGGCCGGGGCCGGCATCGACGGTCGGGCCGCGTCCACCGGCGACCCCTCGGCGCCACCGAGCAGCGATCGAACGTACTCGAGCGCGCTGTCGGGCGGCTGGAGCGTGGGCGTCTGCGTCAGGGCGATCGCCTCGTCGTCGGTCAGCTCGGCCAGGCGGCCCCGGATCTCGGCCAGCGGCAGGTGCGCAGCCCGGAGCTGTCGGATCAGGCGGAGCCGCGCGGTGAACCCGTCGTCGTAGCGGGTGGACGGGCCCTCCCGCCCCGGCGCCGGCAGCAGTCCCTGGGCGATGTAGTAGCGGATCGTCCGCACGGGGACGTCGACGAGAGCGGAGAGCTCGCTGAGGGTGAGGCCGGCATCGGGTGGCATGGGACATAAGTTAGCAGTCAACATGGTTACTGTCAAGACTTCTCGATGCCAGGGATCGCTTCGACGGGACGAGGCGCAGTGTTCGGGGGCGCGACAGACGACCACGACGGACGGGACCTCCCCTCCCATCCGGCCCGGTCGGAGGCGACCTCTTCGGGACCACGGTCCCTTGGCGGCACCCGGCGCGCCGTGGGATACGAGTGGGGTCATCCCGCAGTCCGGAGCATCGATGGATCCACTGGAGGTCGGAGCGACCTGGCTCCACGCCGTCGCGATGGTGATCGCGCTCGGCTACTACGCCGTCCTCGGCTGGATCGTCTTGCCGGCCCTGGAACGAGGCGGGGTCGCGGACGCGTCCGTCGTCGCCATCGAGCGCCGGGCCCTCCCGCTCGTCGCCCTCTCGATCGTCGTCTTCACCGCAAGTGGCCTCTACCTCATGCTCGGCGACGGCCGCTACGCCGGCCCCGGCAACGTGACCGCCTCGACCTGGACGATGCTGATGCTCCTGAAGCACGTCGTCGTGGCCGTCATGGTCGGCCTGGGGGTCAGCCTCCACTTCATCGCCACCCGCGGCGAGCGGGACGGCCCCGCCAGCGAGGCGCTCCAGGCAGGACCCACCCCGGACCCGGGCCGGATCCGGACGATCCGTTGGCTCGCCGACGGCATCGCGATCCTGGGGGCCGTCGTCCTCCTCCTGACGGCGGCCGCCCAGGTCAGCTCCTGACCAGGCCACGGACACGGCGCAGAATGGCGCGTCGTGAAGCGCATCACCATCCTGGCCAGTGGCACCCGGGGCGACGTCCAGCCGGCGATCGCGCTCGGTAAGGCGCTCGTCCGGGACGGGTACGCCGTTCGCCTCCTCGCCAGCAGCGGGTCCCGCGAGTGGATCGAGGGTCACGGGCTGGAGGCGGCCCCGTCCGAGGTGGACATGCAGGCGGTCATGGCCAGCGAAGGGGGCCAGGCCTGGGTCGAGCGCGGCCACGACCAGCTGGCCCAGCAGCGCCTGATGCGCGACCTCTTCGCCCGGTTCGGGCCGCAGCTCATCCGGGAGGCCTGGGAGGCCAGCCGGGATGCCGACGCGATCATCGGCAGCTTCACCTCCGACGCCTACGCGATCGCCTTCGGCGAGCGGCTCGACGTCCCGGTCCTGAGCATGCCCCTCCAGCCGACCCTCATCGCGACCCGGGACGGCCGGGCCATGACGAGCGCGCCCTTGCCCGGGCGAGTGAGCCGGATCAACGCCTGGTTCGGGCGACTCCTGCTCGAGCCGTTCCCGTGGCGGCTCTACGGTGGCGCGGTCAACGACTTCCGCCGGGAGATCGGGCTACCGGTGCAGTCGAACCGGGAGAACGTCGACGCGCGGCGTCGGATGACGATGCTCCACGCGGTCAGCCGCCACGTCATGCCCCACCCAGCGGACTGGCCCGACCACTTCCACGTGAGCGGCTACTGGTTCCTCGACGAGGACGCGGGTCGGACGCCGCCGAGCGAGCTCGTCGACTTCCTGGCCGCCGGCGCTCCGCCGGTCGTCATCGGCTTCGGGAGCATGACCGGGAGCGACCCGGAAGGCCTCACCCGCCTCATCGTGGATGCCGTCCGGGCCAGCGGACGACGAGCCGTGCTGCTCGCGGGCTGGGCCGGGCTCGGCGCCCTGCGGCTCCCACCCGGGATGCTGGCCCTGCCCGCCGTCCCCCACGCCTGGCTCTTCCCGCGGGCCGCGGCCGTCGTCCACCACGGCGGCGCGGGCACGACGGCGGCCGGGCTTCGGGCCGGGGTCCCCAGCGTCATCGTCCCGGCGATGGCCGATCAGCCCTACTGGGGGCGCCGGGTCAGGGCGCTGGGCGTCGGGCCGGCCCCCATCCCCCGCCACCGGCTCACGGCCGAGCGGCTGGCCGATGCCATCCGGGTCGCCACGAGCGACGAGGTGATGGCCGAACGAGCCCGCGCGCTGGCGGCACGGATCGGCGACGAGGACGGCCCTGGGGCGGCCGTCGGGATCATCGACGGGGTCGTCGGCAGGTAGCGGCGGTCGGACCTCGGCCGTCGGCCACCGGGCGCACCGCGGGCGCCTCGCCCGGCGGCGCCGTCCCGCTCGGTCAGATCGACTTCGGCAGCTGTCCGAAGAGCCCGGCGAGGACCTTCATGAAGCGATGGCCGCCGTCGGAGGTGGGGCCGTACATCAGCGGGCAACCGCCGGCGATGCAGTCGATGCCGCTCGACCGGCAGAGCTCGTGGGCCTCCTTCGAGACGCTGCCGCCGCCGAACGAGCGGTGCATCCAGACCCGCTTGATCCCGAGGTCCGCGCACTCCTTGGCGACCGCGGGCGCCACGTCGGGCGCCGTCGCGATGACGACGGCGTCGACGCCGCCGGGGATCGACTTGAGGTCGTGGTAGCAGGGGTCGCCCTCGACCGTCTCGGCGTTGGGGTTGACGGCGAAGACCTCGTAGCCGCGGGCCTTGAGGCGCAGGTACACGGCGTTGCCGCTGTGCGCGCCGCCGGTCTGGCGCGAGACGCCGGCGACGGCGATCCGCTTCTGGGCGAGGAAGTCGTCGATGGCCTGGTCGACCGTGGGCATGGCGCGGCTCCGGGACTACGGGTGCTGACCGGCGTATCGACCGCGAGCGGGCGATCGATCCGCCACGCCTGAGGCTAGGCGGCAGGCCCCGGCACGCGGCCAGTGCCGTTCCGCCCCCGATGCCGACGACCCCTGGCCCGACGTCGGTGGGCCCCTGCCGCCGATGCCGCCGCCGATGCCGCGGCCGTGCCGCGGCCGTGCCGCGGCCGACGCCCCGCATCCCACCCGCCGGCCAGCGACCGTTGGCCCACCCGGGGCACCCGGACGATAGGCCGCATGGACCCCTTGGACCGTTCTCGGCGAGCGGTCCGGCACGGGTGCCGGGCCTCCGGAAGCGCCACAATGGGCACCCACGAGCGCCTCGCCCCATCAGCACCACGGGGCAACGACAACCAACGACGGCGTCCCCTGCGCGTCGGGTCGACCCGGGCACGAGGACAGCGCGCGATCGAGCGAAAGGTTCGGAACCTGAAGATGGATCAGGAATGGGTCTGCCTGGACGGCAACGAGGCGGCGACTCGGGTCGCCTACGCCCTCAGCGAGGTGATCTCGATCTACCCGATCACCCCGGCCTCGCCGATGGCGGAGCACGCCGACGACTGGTCGGCCGCCGGTCGTCCGAACCTCTGGGGCTTCGTGCCCGACGTCGTCGAGATGCAGTCGGAGGCGGGCGCGGCCGGGGCGATGCACGGCGCGCTCCAGAAGGGCGCCCTGGCGACGACCTTCACGGCCTCCCAGGGCCTGCTCCTGATGATCCCCAACATGTTCAAGATCGCCGGTGAGCTGACGCCGGCCGTCATCCACGTCGCCGCCCGGACGATCGCCACCCACGCCCTCTCGATCTTCGGCGACCACAGCGACGTCATGCACGCCCGGGCGACCGGCTGGGCGATGCTGGCAGCCGGCACGGTCCAGGAGGCGCACGACTTCGCCCTCGTCGCCCATGCCGCGACCCTCCGCAGCCGCGTCCCCTTCCTCCACTTCTTCG
Organism: uncultured Chloroflexia bacterium; assembly: GCA_963707215.1. Classification (GTDB taxonomy): domain Bacteria; phylum Chloroflexota; class Limnocylindria; order Limnocylindrales; family CSP1-4; genus DATHYZ01. Next base: position 798,479 of record CAVPPB010000001.1, read on the forward strand.
ACGGCTTCCGGACCTCGCACGAGGTCAACAAGATCGCCGTCCTCGAGCGACCGAGGACCTGCGGGCGCTGATCCGCGAGGACGATGTCCTGGCCCATCGGGCGCGCGGCCTCACGCCCGGACGCGCCGGTCGTGCGCGGCACGGCCCAGAACCCGGACGCCTTCTTCCAGGCGCGCGAGGCCGCCAACCCGTTCTACCTCGCCGTCCCGGACGTCGTGCAGGGCGTCATGGACGAGCTGGCCGACCGGACGGGTCGGCGGTACGGGCTGGTCGACTACCACGGCGCCGCCCGACGCGGACCGGGTCGTCGTCGTCATGGGCTCGGCCGCCGGCGCCGTCGACGAGACGGTCGATGCCCTCAACGCCCAGGGCGCCCGGGTCGGCGCGCTGACGATCCGCCTGTTCCAGCCGTTCCCGGTGGACCAGCTGATCGCCGCCCTGCCGCCGACGCGTGCGCGGCATCGCGGTCCTCGACCGGACCAAGGAGCCGGGCGCCGTCGGCGAGCCGCTCTACCAGGCGGTCGTCACCGCGATCGCGGAGCGGATGGACGCCGACGAGCCCGCCGTTCGCGACCAGGCCCCGGGTCATCGGCGGGCGCTACGGCCTCTCCTCCAAGGAGGTGACGCCGGGGATGATCAGGCCGGTCTTCGAGGCGCTGGCCAGCGAGGGGCCGAAGCGCCACTTCACGGTCGGCATCTACGACGACGTCACGAACCTGAGCCTGCCGATCGACACCGAGTTCCGGAGCCCCCGGCCGAAGGGCGAGGTCCAGGCCGTCTTCTTCGGGATGGGCTCGGACGGGACCGTCGGCGCCAACAAGGCCTCGGTCAAGATCATCGGCGAGGGCACGGACCTGTTCGCCCAGGGCTACTTCGTCTACGACTCGAAGAAGTCCGGCGGCATCACCGTGTCGCACCTCCGCTTCGGGCCGAGGCCCATCGAGTCGGCCTACCTCATCGACGCCGCCGACTTCGTGGCCTGCCACCAGTTCGGCCTCCTCGAGAAGACCAAGGTCCTCGAGTACGCCAAGCCGGGCGCGACATTCCTGCTCAACTCGCCGTACGGGCCGGACGAGGTCTGGGACCACCTGCCACGCGCCGGTCCAGCAGCAGCTCATCGACAAGTCGATCGACCTCTGGGTCATCGACGCCTTCGCGGTCGCCACCGAGGCCGGCATGGGCAACCGCATCAACACGGTCATGCAGCCCTGCTTCTTCCACCTCGCCGGGGTGCTGCCCGTCCGACGAGGCGATCGCCCGGATCAAGGGCTTCGTCGAGAAGACCTACGCCAAGCGCGGGCAGGCCGTCGTGGACCGCAACTTCGCGGCGATCGACATGTCCATCGCGCGCCTGGGCCACGTCGACGCTCGGGCCGGCGGCCACCGGCCAGCCGATCCCCGCCCTCATCCCCGACGACGCTCCCGACTTCGTCCGGACCGTCACGGCGGCCCTGATGGCCGGCGAGGGCGACCTCCTGCCGGTCAGCGCCTTCCCGGTCGACGGGACGTTCCCGGCGGGGACCACGAGGTACGAGAAGCGGGCGATCGCCCACGAGATCCCGATCTGGGATCCCTCGATCTGCATCGACTGCGGCAAGTGCGCGATGGTCTGCCCGCACGCGGCCATCCGGATGAAGGTCTTCCCGGAGGCCGCCGTCGAGGGCGCTCCGGCCGGCTACCAGAGCAAGGAGTTCAAGTCCCGGGACCTGGCCGACCATCGGCTCACGATCCAGGTCGCGCCCGACGACTGCACCGGCTGCGGCGTCTGCGTCGACGTCTGCCCGGCCAAGAGCAAGACGGAGGTCCGTCACAAGGCGATCAACATGCAGCCCGCGATGGAGCATCGCGAGGCGGAGCGCCCGAACTGGGACTTCTTCCAGTCGATCCCGCCGCTGGATCGGACCCTGCTGGCGCACGACACGGTCAAGGGAGCGCAAGCTCTCGAGCCGCTCTTCGAGTTCTCGCTGGCCTGCAGCGGCTGCGGCGAGACGCCCTACCTCAAGCTGGTCTCGCAGCTCTTCGGCGACCGGATGATCGTCGCCAACGCCACGGGTTGCTCCTCGATCTACGGCGCCAACCTGCCGACCACCCCGTGGACCGTCAACGCCGAGGGCCGGGGGCCGGCCTGGAACAACTCGCTCTTCGAGGACAACGCGGAGTTCGGGCTCGGCATGCGCCTGGCCCTCGACGCCCAGTCCGAGCACGCCCGCCAGCTCCTCGAGGTGCTGGCACCTGAGGTCGGCGAGGGACTCGTCCACGAGCTGCTCGAGAGCGGGCAGGAGACGGAGGCCGAGATCGCCGCCCAGCGAGGGCGGGTCGAGCGCCTTCGCGATGCCCTCGCGAGCGTCGAGGGTGACCGAGCCCCGGAGGCGAAGCGCCTCCTGGCCCTGGCCGGCGACCTGGTCCGCCGCGGGATCTGGATCATCGGCGGTGACGGCTGGGCCTACGACATCGGCTTCGGCGGCCTGGACCAGGTCCTGAGCTCCGGGCGCAACGTCAACATCCTGGTCCTCGACACCGAGGTCTACTCCAACACCGGCGGCCAGGCTTCGAAGGCCACCCCGCGCGGCGCGGTCGCCAAGTTCGCGGCCGCGGGCAAGAGCAGCGGCAAGAAGGACCTCGGCGCCATCGCCCGGTCGTACGGTGACGTCTACGTGGCCCAGGTCGCGATGGGCGCCAACGACGCCCAGGTGACCCGGGCGCTGCTCGAGGCCGATGCCTGGCCGGGCCCATCGCTGGTCATCGCCTACAGCACCTGCATCGCCCACGGGATCGACATGTCGACGTCGATGAGCCACCAGAAGGACGCCGTGAAGAGCGGCTACTGGCCGCTCTACCGCTTCCGGCCGAGCGAGGTCGAGGACGACCAGCCGTTCAAGCTGGACTCCGGCGCGCCGACGATCCCGATCCGGGACTTCGCGCGCCTCCGAGACGAGGTTCGCGATCCTGGCGCGGACCGACCCGGACCGGGCCGCCGAGCTGGCCGACCTGGCCCAGGGCGACGCCGACGAGCGCTGGCGCTACTACGAGCAGCTCGCCGGGATCGTCCGCAGCGTTCCCCACGTCCATCATCACGACCCGGATGCCGAAGGAAGCGACGACCAGAACGGGGCCGAGAGCGAGGGCGAGATGGAGGATCAGGCGTGAGCGTCGACCTGCACACCCGCTACCTGGGCCTCGATCTCCGATCGCCGATCGTGGCCTCATCGTCCCCGTTCACCGGCCGGGAGGAGACCGCCCGGCTGATCGAGGAGGCCGGGCGTCGGGGCGATCGTCCTGCCGTCGCTCTTCGAGGAGGAGATCCTCAACGAGGAGATCCAGCTGAACCGCTCCCTCGAGGCCGGCACGGACCAGTTCGCCGAGGCGCTCGATTACTTCCCCGCCGTCGAGTCGTTCGCCGGCCTGGGGGACCGCTACCTGGCCCGCCTGGAGCGGATCAAGGCCTGGTCGTCGGTCCCGGTGATCGCCAGCCTCAACGCCACCACGACCGGCGGGTGGGTCCGCTATGCCCGGCTGATGCAGGACGCCGGGGCCGACGCCCTTGAGCTGAACCTGTACCGCGTCGCCGCCGACCCGGCCAGGACGGCGGTCGACATGGAGGCGGCTGACCTCGAGCTCGTCGCCGCGGTGGGCAGCTCGATCTCGATCCCCCTCTCCGTGAAGCTCAGTCCGTACTACTCGGCCTTCGCATCGTTCGCCCACCAGGTCGTGGGCCAGGGGGCCGACGGGCTCGTGCTCTTCAACCGCTTCTACCAGCCGGATCTCGACCTCGACACCCTCGACGTGGTCGCGAAGGTCGACCTGAGCCACCCCTCGGAGCTGCGGCTGCCGATGCGCTGGATCGCGATCCTGCGACCGCAGCTGGCCGAGCGGGGTGTCCCTGGCGGCGACCTCCGGCGTCCACACGGGAAGCGACGTCCTCAAGGCCCTCATGGTCGGGGCCGACGTGGCGATGATGACGTCCGCGCTGCTGCTCCACGGGCCGGAGCACGTCCGGACGGTGGAGGACGAGCTACGGGCCTGGATGGAGGAGCGCGAGTACGAGTCCGTCGCCCAGCTGCGCGGCAGCGCGAGCGCGGCATCGGTCGAGGACCCGTCGACGTTCGAGCGCGCCAACTACATCGGCACGCTCCATTCCTGGACGGCCCCGCAGGAGCCGACCACCGCCGGCCGCTGAGGGCCTCGGCCGAGCTCCGAGGAGCGCCGGCCCCGACGGGCCGAGGCACGGCGGAGGTTTCCGTCGGCCGCGGCCGTGCGGTACCCTCGCCACCCATGTGCGAGGTGAGCCCGGCGTGATCTGCTCGAGCTGCGGGACCGCGAACGAGGCCGGCCAGAAGTTCTGCGGCGAGTGCGGCGCCCGCCTGGTGGCCGGCTGCCCGGCCTGCGGCACGCCGAACCCGCCCGGCCGCAAGTTCTGCGGTGAATGCGGCGCGGGCCTGGTCGAGGCCGCCGACGCGACCGGTGCGACCGGCGTGGCGGCGTCGGGCGGCGCCGGGGCGAGCCTGCCCGGGGCCGAGTCCGGCCCGGTCGCCGAGCGCCGCCTCGTCTCCGTCCTCTTCGCCGACCTGGTCGGCTTCACGACGCTCGCCGAGGGCCGCGACCCCGAGGAGACCCGCGACCTCCTGACCCGCTACTTCGATCTCGCCCGCGACGTCATCGAGCGGTACGGCGGCACGGTCGAGAAGTTCATCGGCGATGCGGTCATGGCCGTCTGGGGCGCCCCGGTCGCCCGGGAGGACGACGCCGAGCGAGCGGTCCGAGCTGGCCTCGAGCTCGTCGGCGCCGTGGGCTCGCTGGGGCCCGGGATCCAGGCCCGCGCCGGCATCCTGACCGGGGAGGCGGCCGTCACGCTCGGCGCGACGAACCAGGGGATGGTCGCCGGTGACCTGGTGAACACGGCGTCACGGCTCCAGGGTGCCGCCACCCCCGGCGCGGTCCTCGTCGGCGAGACGACCCAGCGGGCCGCGTCACGGGCGATCGCCTTCGAGCCGGCCGGCGAGCAGCACCTCAAGGGCAAGACGGCTCCGATCCCCGCCTGGGTCGCGCTCCGTGTCGTCGCCGAGGTCGGCGGTCGCAATCGCAGCGAGGCGCTCGAGGCCCCGTTCGTCGGCCGGGACGACGAGCTGCGCCTGCTCAAGGACCTCTTCCACGCGACGAGCCGCGAGCAGCGGGCCCGGCTCGTGTCGGTCATCGGGCCGGCCGGCATCGGCAAGACCCGCCTGGCCTGGGAGTTCCTCAAGTACATCGACGGCCTCGTCGAGACGGTCTGGTGGCACGACGGTCGCTCGCCGGCCTACGGCGACGGCATCAGCTTCTGGGCGCTGGGCGAGATGGTCCGCGAGCGGGCCGGTCTGCTGGAGACCGACGACGAGCCACGACACGTGCCCGGATCGCCGAGACGGTCGCCGAGCACGTGCCCGACCCCGACGAGCGCCGCTGGATCGAGCCGGCGCTGCTCGCCCTCCTCGGCGTGGAGACCGGGCTGGGCGCGGACCAGCTCTTCGGGGCCTGGCGGACGTTCTTCGAGCGGATGGCAGCGACAGCACCGGTGGTCATGGTCTTCGAGGACCACCACTTCGCCGATGGCGGGCTCCTCGACTTCGTCGACCACCTGCTCGACTGGAGCCGCAACGTCCCGATCTACGTCCTGACGCTCTCGCGCCCGGAGCTGCTGGAGCGACGGCCCGACTGGGGCGTCGGGAAGCGGAGCTTCGCCTCGCTCTACCTGGAGCCGCTGTCGGCGGCCCAGATGGCCGAGCTGCTGGCCGGCCTCGTGCCGGGCCTTCCCGAGGAGGCGGTCGCGGCCATCGTCGCCCGAGCCGACGGGATGCCGCTCTACGCGGTCGAGACCGTCCGGATGCTCCTGGCCGAGGGGCGTCTGGCGCAGGAGGGCGACGCCTACCGACCGGTCGGCGACCTGACCGAGCTGGCCGTGCCGGAGACGCTCACGGCGCTGATCGCCTCGCGCCTGGACGCGCTCGACCCCGACGACCGGGCCCTGGTCCACGACGCGGCCGTGCTGGGCCAGAGCTTCACCGTGGACTCGCTGGCGGCGGTGACCGGGATCGACGCCGCGTCGCTGGAACCGCGACTCCGGGCCTCGTCCGGCGGGAGCTGCTGACCCTGGAGGCCGATCCCCGCTCGCCCGGAGCGCGGCCAGTACGCCTTCGTCCAGGCCCTCATCCGCGAGGTCGCCTACAACACCCTGGCCAGGCGCGACCGCAAGACCCGCCACCTGGCGGCGGCACGATTCTTCGAGCTCGCTCGGTTCCGACGAGCTCGCCGGTGCCCTGGCCGGGCACTACGTCGCCGCGTACCGGAACGCCGGCGAGGGGGCGGAGGCCGACACGCTGGCAGCCCAGGCCCGGGTGGCCCTCCGGGCCGCCGCCGAGCGGGCGATCCGGCTGGGCTCGCCGGCCCAGGCCGTGCTGTTCCTCGACCAGGCCCTCGAGGTGACGCGCGACGAAGCCGAGTCGGCACAGCTCCTCGAGCGGGTCGGCCGCGCGGCCCAGGACGCCGGCCTCACCGAGGTCGCCGAGGACCGGGCCCGGCGGGCGATCGACCTGCGTCGCTCGCTGGGCGATGCCGACGCCATCGCCGGCGCCACCGCGATGCTCGGGGAGTTCCTCACGACCGGGCTGCGGCCGGAGGCGGCGCTGGCGATCCTCCAGCCTGCCATCGAGGAGCTGATCGGGCCCGCGGCCTCGACCGGGCAGGGCGAGCCGACGATCGGACCCGGCGGGGTGGCGCTCCTCGCCCAGCTCGCGCGGGCGTACTTCTTCAACGAGTCCTACGGGCGGGCGATCGAGGTCATCGACCGGGCGCTGGCCGAGGGCGAGCGGCTGGACCTGGTCGGGGTCGTCAGCGACGCCCTCATCACCCGCGGCGGCGCCCTCAGCCACGTCGGCCGGATGTACGAAGGGTCGGGCGCGATGCAGGCCGGGGTGGAGCTCGCCGAGCGGCACGGCCTGGTGCGGACGGCGCTGCGCGGCCGCCTCAATCTCGCCGTGTTCCAGGGTGGTTCGGATCCCAGGGCCGGTCTGGCGAACAGCCGGGAGGCCCTCGACCTCGCGCGGCGTCTCGGGCTCGAATCGTTCGTCCGGACGCTCGTGGGGAACGCCGCCGGTGCCGCCGCGGACGTCGGCGAGTGGGACTGGGCGGTCCAGGAGATCACCGCGGCCCACGACGAGGGCCCGGACGAGTTCGCCCGCAACTACGCGAGCTGGCAGCTGATCTACTTCCATGCGTGGCGCGGCGAGGACGTCACGACCGAGGTGGCGCGTCTCGCCGCGTGGGCCGAGGGGTTCGACGAGACCGGGGCACGTGAGGCGGTCCACGATCTCCGGGCCGTCGCGGCCTTCGGGATCGGCGAGTGGTCCGTCGCTGCCGACGAATGGCTGGCCTACGCGCCGAGCGATGCCTTGAACGCTCCGGGTGCGTACGTCTTCGCCGGCCTCGCGGCGTTGCTGGCCGGCGACGGCACGACGGCAGCGACAGCGCTGGCGGCCCTGGTACGCACCGCTCGACGCGGGCCCATGCCGTCGCTCGACCGGCGACTGCTGGACGCGGGGATCGCGATCCTCGACGGGCGCGAGGCCGAGGGACGGCGCGACGCACTGGCGGTCATCGCAGGGTATGCCGACCTCGGCCTGCCGTGGCGCCAGGCCCTCGGTTCGCTCATGCTGGCCGAACGACTCGGCGCCGACGATCCCGAGACGCGGGCGGCGGCCGAGATGGCCCGAGCCATCTTCGAGCGCCTGGGCGCCCGACCGTTCCTCGAGCGGCTGGAGGCGGCGCTGGCGGGGAAGGCTCGCGCGGTCTCGGGCGGAGGCGTGCGGGTCGAACCGGGATCGCCGATCGCCACCGAGCGCACGGTGCCGCGGGGCTGACGGGTCCGAGCTGTCCCGACGACGGTCGGCTCCACTAGACGGCCCCGCCCTGGGCGGCCGCCGAGCTGTCCGCCGGCGGCCCGGACGAGCGGTTCGTGTACCACAGGCGCGAGCGCTGGCCGACCCCGCGCACCCTATGCTTGCCGCATGTCACGGTCAGTCGACACTCGAGCTCGCCCGTGGGTGCTGGTCACCGGCCCGGACCAATCCCGGGCTGCGGTGGCCGCTGTCCGGCTGCTCGCCGCGGCGGGCTACCGGCCGGCGGTGACCCACACCGGCCGGACATCGCTGGCGGCGGCGTCCCGGCACTGCCGCCGTCGCGTCAGGGTACCTTCGGCCGAGCTCGATCCGGACCGCTATCGGGCCGCTATCGAAGCCGAGTCGGCCGCCCGCGGATACCTCGCGGTCTTGCCAGGAAGCGATCCGGCGCTACGGGCCCTCGGCCGTCCGGAGGCCCGCTTCACCGACAAGCTCTACACCGCAAGGCGGGCTGCTGAGGCCGGGATCGAGACGCCGCCGACCCGCGTCTTCGACTCCTATCGCGACCTGCTCGACGCCGGCGGCGACCTTGACTACCCGATCGTCGTCAAGCCGGACGTGAAGCGCTTCCTGGCCCAGCGGGTCGACCGACGCGAAGAGCTCAGCCGGGTCCCGGACGGCAGCGGGCGGCTGGTCGTCCAGCCGTTCCTCGGCGACGACCTCCACGGGATCATCGGGCTCACCTGGCAGGGTCGGCTCATTGCCGCGACCCGGATGCGCTATCTGCGGATCTGGCCTCGTCCGGCCGGGACCGTGGCAGCTGCCGTGACGATCGAGCGGGACCCGGTGCTCGAGGCCCGGCTCGAGCAACTGCTCGCCGATCATGACGGCCTGTTCCACGCCGACCTGATCGGGCCATACCTGTTGGATCTCAACCCGCGGATCCATGCCGCCCTGCCGCTCGCGGCGGCAGCCGGGTCGGACGTGATTCGAGCCTATGGCGCTCTCCTGGAGGGCCGCGAGCCAAGGTCGGTCCGGGGCCGGGCGGGCGTCAGGTTCCGGTGGATCGAGGGCGACCTGCGAAGCCTCATCCACCAGGTGCGCCGCGGCCGGATCTCGATCGGCGACGCGGTGCGCTGGGCCCTGCCCCGGCCCGGCACCGTCCACGGCCTCGTGTCGGTCCAGGACCCGGGGCCGTGCCTGGCCCGCCTTCGGTTCCTGCCGGAGAACCTCGAGGTGCGCCGGAACCGGCGACGAGAAGAGCGGCGACGGGCAGCGCTGGTCGCCCGACAAGCCGGGCGCGAGCCCGCGACCCGGGACGTCGACGACGCCTCGTCCGCCCACTGACCGAGTCGATCCCGAAGACCGACCGAGGTCGTCAGCTCAGCCGGCCCCTTGCTCCGGGCCGTCGGGTCCCGCGTAGTGCACCGGATGGTCCGCGGCCAGCTGCTCGATCCAGGTCGCGCGGTCCGGTGGGATCCGCCGACCCTGCTCGAGGATCGCCTTGACGACCGGGCAGGTCGCCCGACCGCTGAACCGGAACCGGAACCGGAACCGCGTCAGGCTGGCTCGCGGGTGACCGGCGGCCCTGACGAGCGCCCAGCCCTCGACAGCCATCATCGCGGGCCGTGACCAGCCGCCGGCAGCAGCCGCGCGAGCGCCGACGATCGCCGCCCGCCGGGCCGGCCCGAACAGCCTGGCCGCCTCGCGGACCCCCTCCGGGTCCGCCCGCAGGAGGCCACGGACGCCCTTCGCCTCCAGCCCGACCTCATGCCGCCGCCCACCTGGCCGCGTTCCGTTGAGGAGCAGCTTGAACAGGCCTTCGGCGCCGGGTCGGAGGCGGCGGAAGCCACGCGAGTCCAGGATGGTCATCGGCAGCAGGTCGTCCAGGACGAACAGGGTGGAACCCCGCCAGAACCGGCGGGCCTTGGTGCCCATCTCGAGGAAGGTCTCGGAGTCAGCCGGGATCGCGATCAGGTTCAACCCGCCGGGGATGTGCCGACACACGACGACGGGACCGACCTCGGTCGCCACCGCCCAGCGCCGGAACTCGGTCTCGATGTCCTGCCAGGATGCCGCGGGCGCGGCCGCGTCGATGTCCCCGGTGCCTCGAAAGGCCGACTCAGCGTTCTTCCAGACGAGCCAGTGAGGCTCCACCTCGGTCAACCGCCGTAGCAGCGGCAGCCAGAGCGCCAGGCGGTCGCCGGCTTCGGGGCGAGTGGTCGAGCTCATGGCCGGCCAAGCATACGGATCCGGTCCACCTCGGCAGGGCCGCTGCGAACGGGTGCCAGGCGTCGACGACCGATCCGCCCGCCGACCGGCTCTTCGCCGGCAGCCTGGACGATCGGTTCGAGTACGGGCTCGGTCTCATCCTCGACGGGATCGAGCGGAGGGTCGGGCGCCGCCGCCCGGCGATCTGACCGCTTCTCGAGCGACGGCCGGGCGCAGCCCGCCCTACTCGTTCGGGTCGCGGTCGGCCGGCCAGGTGCCCATGACCTGGCGAAGGATGGCGAACTCGCCGAGGTGGTAGGCGTCGTGTGCCGCCACGATGCGGATCTCGCGCAGGATCGTGTGGCCCGGCGTGCCCGGGATGACGGCGAGGAGGTCGGTCCCCGGATCGGCGACGAGGTCACGGAGCGCCCGCTGATCGGCTCGGAAGGCCTCGACCGAGGCGGCGAACCCGGCCGGCGTCGTCGTCGCGTCGCGCGGCGGCCAGTACTCGTCTGGCCAGGTCGGCGCCAGGTAGGCCCGGTTCCGGATGTAGTCGAGGATGTCCCACTGGGCCATCCGGATGTGCTCCAGCAGGTGCCAGGGCGTGTACGGCAGGTCCGGCGCCGGCCGATTGATCGCAGCGTCGGGGAAGTCGCGGACCGCGGCGTCGAACGGCAGGTGGGCGTCGTGGCCGTCGATCGCGGCGATGAGCTGCTCGCGGAGCGGATCGGTCGTGGTCATGGCGTCCCTCCGGTGACGGGTCGCGGCCATGGTGCGCCGCCGGCAGGACGGCGTCGACCGCCGGAAGGCCTCGCCCGCCGGAAGGCCTCGCCCGCCGGAAGGCCTCGCCCGCCGGAAGGCCTCGCCCGCCGGCCCGCTCGCCATGCGGGTATGCCCAGACCTGACTGGCGGCGGGGTGCCGGACTCCCCAGGCGCCGCGCCATCCGCGCCACGCGCACGGCGACCGGCCGCGGTCGCGGATCACCCGAACCGAGATCCCGGGTCACCCGAAGCACGGGCCCAAGGGCCCTACCCGCCCGGACCGCCTCGCTCGACGATCGCCCCGGACCCGAACGCATGGACTGGAGAGCGCGGTGACCGAACCTGAGGCCCCCCCTCGCAAGCGGATGACCCTGCCCGGCCTGATGGCCAAGACGGCCGAGGGCACCCCGATCACCTGGCTGACCTGCTACGACTACCCGACGGCCTATCTCCAGGACCAGGCCGGAGTCGACATGATCCTGGTCGGCGACAGCCTGGGCATGACGATGCTGGGCTACGACAGCACCCTGCCGGTGACGATGGACGACATGATCCGCCACACCGCCGCGGTCCGGCGGGGCGCGCCAAACGCCTGGGTCGTCGGCGACATGCCGTACATGAGCTACCAGCCGAGCGTCGAGACGGCCATCCGCAACGCCGGCCGCTTCATGGCCGAGACCGGCTGCGACGCGGTCAAGCTCGAGGGCGGCGCCGAGATGGCCGACCGGATCGAGGGCATCGCCCGGGCCGGCATCCCGGTCATCGGCCACCTGGGCCTGACGCCGCAGAGCGCCGGCGCCCTCGGCGGCTTCCGCCTCCAGGGCAAGGGCGCCGCCCAGGCGAAGAAGATCGTCGACGACGCCCGGATCCTCGAGGAGGCCGGCGCCTTCTGCATCCTCCTCGAGCTCGTCCCCGACCGCGTCTGCGCGCTCATCACCCAGCGGTCGAAGGGCGCCATCATCATGAGCCTGGGCTCGGGCCCGGACGCCGACGGCCAGCTGCTCATCTACCACGACGCGTTCGCCTTGTACCCGAAGTTCAAGCCCCGGATGGCCAAGGTCTTCGCCGATGCCGGAGCGGTCATCCGCGAGGGCCTGGACGCCTACGTGACCGAGGTCACCGAACGGACCTTCCCGGCGCCGGAGAACTGGTTCGGCATGAAGGACGAGGAGTACGGCGAGCTGGTGCGGCTCGTCGAGGAGGGCTCGAAGTGACGACCGCGCTGCGCCCCGACCTGCGCGGACGGCTGGCGATCCCGGCCGACCGGCTTGCCGAGCTCAACGCCCTCTTCCTCGACCCAGGCAGCCGGGTCGTCAACGACCTCCTTGAGGTCGTTGACCGCTATGGCACGCCCGATGAGATCAACCGCCGGGCCGCCGAGGCCGGTGCGCTGCCGGCGCTCCTCGACAGGGTCCGGGCGACCAAGGCCGAGTACCTGGCCGACCTCGAGTGGCTGGCGGAGCGGCGCGATGCCGGCGCCTTCATCGGCGTCGACGAGTTCCGCCGCTCCGTCCTGGGGCCCCGGTACGACGCGACCACCTTCCGCGAGACGGCCCCGGTGACCCTGGAGATCAGCGCCTGCCAGTACTTCCCATGGGTCATCGCGGCGGCCCGCCGGACCATCGAGCAGCGCTCGCTCATGCCGGGTCGCTGGATCCGGGTCCGAAAGATGCGCGAGCAGGAGCTCGACGGCGACCTGCCGGCGATGCACGCCGCGATGCGGATCATCGGCGCCAGCATCGTCGAGACACTCGACACGAAGGGCACCGACGGCTCGAACATCCACCTCGACGGCCCGGCCACGATCACCGGCTACTTCGGCGGCGTCGGCCAGCCCAACGAGCACGCCCTCATGTGGGCCGACGAGTTCCTCCGCTACTACACCGAGTACGGCGTCCGCCAGGTCCTCAACGTCAACCCGGGCACCGTGCTCGTCGGCTACCTGCTCTATCGCCTGGGCGTGGACATCGAGTTCAAGATCTCGGTCTTCATGGGCAACGACAACCCCTACGCCGGCCTGTGGACCCTGCTGGGCGCCCGGCTGTTCGCCCGTGAGGACGGCTCGACCCCGCTCGTCGGCTTCAACTGGAGCAACTCGGTCGACAACACGACCCTGGAGATCTCCGCCGAGGTCCGCCGGGCGCTCGGCCTGGAGGACGCGGTCCGCTTCGAGCACCACATCACCGAGACCCAGCGATCGATCGTCCGCCAGCCCTATGACCGCCGGGCCGAGCTGGTGGCGCTCTGCGACCACGTCCCCAACGTCTCGGCCAAGCACGAGGGCGGCGACCCGGAGGTGGAGGCCACCCACGACCATCCGTCGGACATCCTCGACTACTTCCGGGACAAGGACGAGATCATCGCCAGCGGCGATTGGGACGCCCTCACGGACGACTTCATCGACAAGCTCGACGCGACGAACCACACGGCGAGGGACCTGACCGAGGCCGGCCTGGCATACGTGGCGGCCCAGGAGCTGCACCACCGCTAGCTCGACGACGGGCTTCACGGCAGGCTCGCCGGCGGACTCGACAGCCGGTCGCCGGCAGCTTCGACGGCCTCGACAGCGGGTCGCCGGTCGCCTCAACGGCCGCTCGTTCTTCGCAGATACCAGCGGCACTGGTGGTATCACGGCGGTGGCCCGTCGGTGACGGTCCGTGGACCTCGGCGCACGCACGGCGGCGGCCCTGATCGCTCCATACCACCAGTGGGGCTGGTGCGGCGCGAGGATCGCTTGCATAGCACCAGCCACGCTGGTAGACGACAAGATCGGGCCGAGGCCCGGACGCCGCACCGGGCGACTCCTGCAGCCTCCCTTCCGTCGGCTCGCTATCCCGGCTCCGCCTCGAGCCGAGCGAGCAGGTCGGCAAGCCCGGCCGGGTCGAGGTCGCCCTCCACGACGAGCGCCTCGGCCGGCTCCTCGAGGTCATCGAGCTGGCTGTCCAGGAGCGAGGCGGGCACGAAGTGGCCGGTCCGGGAGCGCAGCCGCCGCTCAAGGGTCGCGCGGTCCGCCCTGAGGTAGATCACGATCGCGCCGTCGACGCCGCCGAGCAGGACCTCGCGGTAGGACGCCTTCAGGGCCGAGCAGGCCACGACAACGCCCCGGCCTCCCTGGAGCACCTCGTCGATCGCCGCGCGGACCTCCCGGAGCCATGGGCCTCGCGCCTCGTCGTCGAGGGCGATCCCGCGGCGCATCCGCTCGACGTTCTCGACCGGGTGGAGATCGTCGGCGTCCACGAACGCGTAGCCGAGCGAGTGCGCGAGCGCCGCGCCGACGGTGGTCTTGCCCGAGCCGGCGACGCCCATGACGAGGACGACCGTGGGTGGCATCGGCCGCAGCATACCCACCGGCGGCGGCCAGGCCCGGAGCCGTCGCCCCGGGCGTTCGGGCATCTCGAACGTACCCATCGGTCCGCTCGGCTCTCCTCGCGAAGCCCCGCGGCCGGTAGCGTCGGACGGCGAACGGAGGTCGTCATGCCCGAGTCCATGCTCATCGTCGTCGCCCTGCTCGTCGTCGGGGTGGTCGTCCTGCTGGCCCTGGCAGCCCTGCGGTCGCGGGCGGCCGATCGCCGGACGGACATGACGTCGAGCCCCACAGCCGCCCTGGGGATGTCGGTCGGCATGCTCCTGGGGGCGGCGCTCGGCGCCATCGTCTGGATCTCGACCGGCCAGTTCGTGTTCTGGGTGGTCTTCCTGGGTGCCGGGTTGACCGTCGGGCTGGCCATCGGGACGAGCCTCGCGACCCGGAGCCGTTGATGGCGACGGTCCCGATCGTGCGGGCGCCCACGCCCGCGGAGGACGCCGATGACCGGACCCGTGCCGGATGAAGGCCCGGCCGGCCGTCGGGTCACCTGGGCGGGGATCCTCGTCGGTGCCGTCTCGACCGTCGTCGTCCTGTGCGTCACCGTCATCGTCGTCGGGTTGATCGCCATGGGCACGCTCTCGCCGCGACCGGCCGCGGCCCCGGGCGCCGCGGACCCTGGTCCGCTCGAGGCGCTGCCGCCGCCGCGGGTCGAGGGTCCGCGCTCGCTGGAAGCGCTCCTGGCCGTGCGCCGATCCGTCCGCTCATTCACCACCGAGCCGCTGACGACGGCCGAGCTGGGCCAGCTGCTGTGGGCGGCCCAGGGTGTCACGGACGCCGCCGGCCACCGGACGACCCCGTCCGCCGGGGCGACCTACCCGCTCGAGCTGGACGTGGTCACGGCCGAGGGGGTCGCCCGGTACGTGCCGAGCGAGCACGCCCTCGCGCGCCGGGGAACCGTCGATCTCCGCGCCGCCCTCCGGCTGGCCGCCCTGGACCAGGCCGCGGTCGGCGACGCGCCGCTGGTCATCGTGATCTCCGGGGTCGTCGAGCGGACCGCCGCGCGCTACGGACCGGAGCGAGCCGAGCGATACGTGACCCTGGAGGCCGGGCATGCCGCCCAGGGCATCCTGCTCGAGGCGGTCGCCCTGGACCTGGGTGCGGTACCGATGGGAGCCTTCGTCGACGCCGCGGTGCACGAACTGCTCTCGCTCGGCGAGGGGGAGGAGCCGCTCTACCTCATCCCGGTCGGCCATCCCGGCTGACGCGGCCGGCTTCGTCCGGAGGCCGTCGTCGCGGCCGGGAACGTGGCCCCTTCCGCGTCGTAGCGCGGCCCCTTCCGCGTCGCAGCGCGGCCCGGTCAGGTCCCCATGTGGCCCGGTCAGCTCCCGGCGCCGAACGACACCTGGAGCGCGCCGTCGTCGTCGCGGAGCTCGAGCCGGTCACCGTCGATCCGGAAGGTCGTCGCCCGACCCATGGCCGCCAGGAACGCCGCTTCCTGCTCCATGACCTCGTCGGGACATGCCATCCGGGTCGAGGCGAGCGGCCCGATCCCGAGCCGCGGTCCGTCGACCCGGAACGGGCCGTGGTAGCGGTTGCAGCCCGCCCGCCCGCTGACCCGTCCGTCCTCGCCGAACGTGGCATCGATGGCCGTCCCGGCCACAAGGCTGGCGACGCCGCCGCGGCCGTTGTTGACGCCTGTCGCCTGCCACGAGGGGCCCATCAGGGTCGGCTCGACGACCCGGTCGAGGACCAGCCGGTCGAGGCCGTCCGCGTCCCGGAGGACCAGGCTGCCCTCCTCGACCGCCCAGGTCGCGATCAGGGCGAGGGCCTGGAGGACCGCGGCCTCGATCGATGCGGCCGGCTCCGGGCAGGCCATCATCGTCGACGCGATCAGCCCGATCTCGAGCCGCTCCCCATCGATGCGGCACTCGGCGCTGAAGCGGTTGCAGCCGCCGCTGCCGGCCACGCGCCCCGCCTCGAATCGGAGGGTCGCCTCCACGTCTTCGGGGATCGGCCGCGGCTGTCCTTCGGCCCCGGACGCGGCCTGGATCCGCCACAGCGTCCCCTGGAGTAACGGCTCCGGCTGCCCCGCTGAACCGGCTCGAGGATGGCCGTCCTCGGGCGCCGGCCGATCGCGCGACTCGTGCGGATCTCGGCTCGTCATGGCGACCTCCTTCGCTCCGGGCCCAATCTACCCCGCGTTTCGTGACCGTTGGGCACCCCGGCAGCTGTCAGCCGACGGGGCATACTCCGACCATGCGCATCCTCGTCGTCGGCGCAAGTGGCTACATCGGCAGCCGACTCGTCCCGAGGCTTCAGGCCGATGGTCACGATCTGACGCTGATGAGCCGAGATGTCCGGCCTCTGGCCGACCGCTTCCCGGACACCCGGCTGGTGGCCGCCGACCTGCTCGACCCTGCGACCCTCGGGCCGGCCCTCGACGGGATCGAGGTGGCCTACTACCTGGCCCACTCGATGGGCGCCGGCGAGCGCGGCTTCGCGGAGCGCGACCGGCTGGCGGCCGGCAACTTCGCTCGAGCAGCAGCTCGGGCCGGCATCGCGCGGATCGTCTACCTGGGAGGCCTCGGGGAGGATGACGGCGACCTCTCGACCCATCTCTCGAGTCGCCAGGAGACCGGCGCCGAGCTGGCCGCCCACGGTGTCCCCGTGACCGAGTTCCGGGCGGCCGTGATCATCGGCTCGGGGAGTGCGTCGTTCGAGATCCTCCGCCACCTGACAGAGCGCCTGCCGGTCATGGTGACGCCGAAATGGGTCCGGACGCGGTGCCAGCCGATCGCGATCGCCGACATCCGCGAGTACCTGGTCGCCGCCCTCGATCATCCGGAGGTCGTCGGTGTCGTCGAGGTCGGCGGGCCGGACATCCTGAGCTACGGCGAGATGATGCGGGAGTACGCCCGGCTTCGCGGCCTGCGCCGGCTCATGATCCCGGTGCCCGTCCTGACGCCTCGCCTGAGCTCCTACTGGGTGAGCCTCGTGACGCCGGTCCCATCCGGCATCGCCCGACCACTGGTCGAGGGTCTCCGGAACGAGGTCGTCGTCCACGATCCGGGGCCAGCCCGGGCGTTCGGGATCACGCCGATCCCATACGTCGAGGCCCTCCAGCGGGCGATCGACCGGACCGACCGGCGTGACGTCGAGTCGACCTGGTTCGACTCGATCGATGCCCCCGACCAGGAGAGCCTGTCGTCGATGACGTCCCTAGAGGGGATGATCGTCGAGCGGCGCCAGCACCTGATCCCCGCGCCACCGGACCGGGTCTTCGCCGCGGTCGAACGTATCGGCGGGAAGGCCGGCTGGCCATACCTCAACGTCCTCTGGCGGATCCGCGGCCTCATGGACCGGATGGTCGGCGGCGTGGGGATGCGTCTGGGCCGGCGCGACCCGGACCGCCTCCGGGTCGGCGACGCGCTCGACTTCTGGCGGGTCGAGGAGGTCCGACGACCCGAGGTCCTCCGCCTCCGGGCCGAGATGAAGGTCCCCGGGCGAGCCTGGCTCCAGTACGAGGTCATTGCCGAGGACGGTGGCAGCCGGCTGGTCCAGACCGCCTTCTTCGAGCCCAAGGGCCTGCCGGGGCTCGCCTACTGGTACCTGCTCTACCCGATCCACGGCGTCATCTTCCGGGGCACGGTCCGGGTCCTCGGCGAGCGAGCCCGCGCCGGCGAGGGGGCAGGCACGGCCAGGGCCGCCTAGGCCCGGAGGTCGCGGGCGACCAGACCAGTCAGGCCGCGGCGAGGACGGCCCGTCGCGCGCGACGTGGTCCCGGGTCGGCCCGGAGCTCGGCCCCGAGCGCCGAGGCGGCCGCCCTGTGCGGGCCCTCGAGCAGCCCGACCACGGCTTCGCGGATCGCGGCCTCCGTGGCGAGGTTCGGGTCGGCGACCAGGCCGAGCCCGGTCCGCTCCAGGTCGGCGGCGATCGCGAACTGGTCGGTGGAGAACGGCAGGACCAGGAGGGGCACCCCGGCCGTCAGCGCCTCCATGACCCCGTTGTTGCCGGCATGGGTGATGGCGACCGCCGCCTGCCGGACGAGCGCGACCTGGGGCACGAACGGGCGGACGAGCCAGTCGTCCGGCAGCGGACCGAGGTCCGCCGGCTCCGCCGAGCCCGTGGCGAGCGCCACCCGCACGTCGAGCCCCCGGAGGGCGCCGCACGATCCGGGCCAGCACGTCGGCACGCGCGGACAGGAAGGTGCCGAAGGAGACGACGACGAGCGGCCGTCGGTCGCTCGGACCCGAGCCAGGCCGCGGTCCCCTCGTCCGGGACCTCGTCGCGGACGAGCGAGCCCAGGAACGCATGCCGGGCGGGGAGCGATCCGGTCCGGTCGGTATCGTGGAGCCGTCCCGGATAGCTGTACAGGACCGGCGAGCCGTGAGCCCGGAAGGCGTCGTCCACCTCCGCCGCCGCGGGGTCGAGCCGCCGCAGGGCCCGGTTGACGTCGTCGGTGAAGGCACGCGTGACCTCGTCGGCCAGGCGCTCGAGCCC
Source organism: uncultured Chloroflexia bacterium (assembly GCA_963707215.1). Lineage (GTDB taxonomy): Bacteria > Chloroflexota > Limnocylindria > Limnocylindrales > CSP1-4 > DATHYZ01. The sequence continues at coordinate 817,124 of CAVPPB010000001.1, forward strand.
CGCCAGCTCGGCGGGCTCGGGCCGGAGGGTCGACGGCCAGGCGACCGGGACGCCGTAGCGCTCGCCGACCGACGGGAGGGCCGATGGATGCCCCAGGACCACGTCCGCGTACGGGACCCCGGCAGCGCGCAGCCCGAGGGTGGCCCCGAAGGCGAGGTGGTCGACGACGATCGCGTCCGGGTCGATGGCCTGGACGACGTCCATGGTCCGGCGACCGGTCTCGACCGGCTGCCACAGGAGGTCGTTGCGGCGCAGCTCGGCCTGGAGCCGGAGGGTCGCGATGGGACCTTCCCTGGTCGCGGCGAAGAAGGCTCGCAGGTTGGCGTCCTCGCCGCGGGGCTGCTCGTCGGCCCGGGCCGTCCCGGGGTTCGAGCCGCGACCCAGGACCAGCTCGACCCACTCGAAGCCCGCCCGCTCGACATGGCCGGCGACACCGGGCCCGGTCGCCACCGACCACCCGCTCCCCGCGCCTCGGCCCAAGGCCCGGGCCAGGGCGAGGAGCGGGAAGAGATGCGAGGCGTAGTCCGGGCTGATGACCAGGAGGGTCACGTCGCCGCCAGCACCCGCGACGGTCGAGCCGCCTCGTACACGGGCACGAGCGCCCCGGCCATCGCCCGAACCGTGTAGCGCTCCTCGACCAGCCGCTCGGCCCGATCGGCGCGGCCCGGCAGCCGGACCAGGTCGAGCGCATCCAGGATGCCCCGGCCCAGCTGGTGCCGGTCGAGCGTGTCGACCAGGCGACCCGTGGTGCCGTCCTCGACGTACGCGGCCGGGCCGCCGACCTCGGGGGCCACGACCGGCAAGCCGCTGGCCAGCGCCTCGACGATCGCCAATCCGAACTCCTCCTTGCGGCTGCCACTGACGTAGGCGCCGCCCGGCGCGATCCATGGTTCAAGACCGGTCCGGGCGACTGCCAGCACCCGGAGGGCCTCGTCGTGCGGCCGGTGCCCGAGCAGCACGAGTGCCTCGGCGAGCTCGGGGTGGGCGACGAGGGCGGCCTCGATGCGATCGATCTCCGCTCGCTCCTCCGGGGATGGATCCGTCAGGTCGCCCCCGATCACGACGAGGTTGGCCCGCCGGCGAAGCTCGGAGTCGGTCGCGAAGGCCTCGGCGATGCGGGCCATCCCCTTGACCTCGGCGAGGCGCCCGACGCTGACCACGACCGGCAGGCCCTGCCGGCCAGGCCCAAGGGCCGAGATGGCATCGCGGAGCTCGGCGATGACCCCTGAGGCCTCGTCGCCGGTCATCGATCCCGCGACCGCGCGGGCGGTCCGGACCGGAGCCGGGTCGATCCCCTCGGGTACGACGTGGTAGCGGTCCGGGTCCGCCGAGACGTCGAGCCCGACCAGCTCGCGCAGGCGCTTTCGAAGGCCGGGTCGGGGGAACAGCACGACCTGACGGGAGGCGCTGGCGAGGCGCCGGACCAGCCAGGCCCGGAACCAGAGGCCGTCCCGGGCGTCCGCCGGGCCGAACGACGAGCGGTCGAGCTCGCCGGTCCGCTCCATGTCGGCGATCAGCGCGTGCGGGTCGGGCGCCAGCGTGAAGACCGTCGGCAGGTTCCGCTCCCTGGCGATCCGGGCGGCAGCGAGGCTCCCTACGTCGGCCATCCGCAGGTGCAGAAGGTCGGCCGAGCGGAGCCTGAGGATCCGCCGCAGGCCGCGCTCGGCGGCTACCCTGGCGGGCCACGGATCGGTGAAGGACGAGCCCTCGTCCCGCCCGAGCGGTACCGTCATGACGGCGTGGTGATCGAGGGCCGCCTCGACCGAGGCCACGGCGTCGCCGGTCGGCCCCCGTCCGATCGTGGTCACCGAGTCGATCCTCGGATCCCGGGCCAGCGCCTCGCCGAGCTGGACCAGGAGGGTGGCGATGCCGCCGGTCTGACCCTCGCCGGCATGGCTGAGGGTCGGATCGAGCCGGCTCCCGAGGTGGATCTGGGCGACCCGCAGCACGTCGTCGTCCGGCCACGTCGGTGCCATCCGCATCCGATGGTCCAGCAGGGCCAGGCGAGCGGCATCGCCCAGCGGCCCATCGGCCGCGGCCGCTCGCTCGACCACCGGCGGGGGCTCCGGTCGGCGATCACCGAGTGCCGCAAGCGCAGCCATCCGGGTTCCGAGCGCCTCCGCGTCGTCGCCCGCAAGCGCGGCCAGGAGCGGCTCGGTGCCGGGAAGGAGGCCGAGCGTCTCGACCAGCCGGGCCCGGACCGCGGGCGCGCTCTCGCCCCGCAGGCAGTCGGTCAGGGAGTCGACGATGAGCTCCGGGCGGATCGCGGCCCAGCCGGCCAGGGTCCGCTGGGCCAGCATGCCAGCCAGGCGACCGGCTGCCACCAACCCGACGAGCGGCCCGATGGCAGCGTCCCGCGGTGGGCCGCTGGCGAGCGCCCAGGCGGCATGGGCCGCCCGATGGTCACCGGAGCCGACGAGCTCGACCAGCGGCCCGTCGGTCCCGTCTTCGGGGAGCCGGCCGAGCGCGTGGATCGCGGCGATCGCGGTGGGTGCGTCGTCGTCGGCTCGCGCGGCTGCGGCCAGGATCGACAGGTCGCGGCCGGGGTCGCTGGAGCCAGCCGCACGCTCGATCAGGCGACCAGCACGCTCGAAGACGTCAAGGATCGACGGGGCTTGGCGGATCCGCTCGAGCTCGAGGTCCATGCCCCTCCTTCGGGCCCGGGCGCCGGCCGGTTTCCCGGGCAGCCCGGACCCTCTTGCCTACGGCGGGCCCGTGGTGGATCCCGTGATGGCCCGGGCGATCGATCCGGCCCAGGCGTCGACCTCCGCCCAGTCGCGGAAATCCCCCTCGGCCAGGACGTCACCCCCGGCCGGGATGGCCGAGACGACCCACTCGCCGACACCGAGACCACCCCGGTCGAGCGACCCGAAGAAGACGCGATGCTCGAGCGGATGGAGCAGCTCGTCGAGCTCGCCCGCGTCCTCGGGCCGCGAGACCTCCCGGAGGTCGCGCCCCTGGTCGTCAGTCCGCTCGGCGCCGAGGGGGCCACTGCTGAAGAGCCAGACCGGCCGCCCTGCGAGTGAGTCGGCCTGGTCATGGACGAACTCGATCGCCTCGATCATCCACCGGCCGAAGTAGACCGCGCTGCCAAGGACGACCGCGCCATACCGCCCGGGGTCGATCGACCCGTCCAAGCTCCGCGCCTCGGCCTCGACGCCGTGCTCGACCAGCCTGGCGGCGATCCGCTCGGCGATCTGCCCGGTGGAGCCGTGCCGGGAAGCGTAGGCGACGAGGACGGTCATGGACACGACTCCTCCTGTCCGGCTCCGGGTCGTCCTGGGCGCGACGGTTGCTCGTGGCGAGTCTGGGGGCCCGTTCGCCGTCCGCCAAGGGCCCACCGGCTGGCGGATCGGGGGCGGGACGGCCCGACCGTGGCCGGGCTCAGCCCGCGAGCGACGCCTCGAGCTCGACCGGTGTCAGCCCGTCGATCCGCGCCCGGATCCGCCCATCCCGCGTGAGCTCGGCCATCCCGCGGCCACCCCGGTCGTCCGCCAGGTCGAGGGTGCCGTACCCACGGACGAGGGTCCCCCGGAGGCTGGGCGCCAGCTCGGCGGTCATGGTGCCGACAGCGGTCGCCGACCAGGGCGCGAGCGGCGGCGCGGTCTCGAACGCGAAGCGCGACGGCGCGGGCATCCCGAGCCCGCGGATCCCGACCGTCGTACCGAGGATCTCCTCCTGGCCCTCGAACCGACCGACCCCCGGGACGTCCGCGGCGACCGACAGTCGGAGACTGGAGCCCGGGCCTCGCCCGTCGAGGCGGGCGACGATGCGGGCCCCGGTCTCCGGGTCCTGCTCCTCGATCTCGGTGCCCGTCGGATCGAACGATGGCTGTCGGTAGCCGCGACCGAACGATGCCGCGGCGGCAGCGCAGTAGAGCCCGAACGCGGCCAGGGCGCGATCCGGGTCCTGGGCTCGCCCGTCCGTCGCCAGGAGGCCCTGGAGCCCCAGGAGGAGGCGAGTCTTGGCGGTCCGGCGGGCGAGGTAGCGGACCAGCGAGACGCGGTGGGTCTCGTACGCGGCCCGGGCGTCGCCGACCGGCGAGAACCCGAGCGGCAGCGGCGCCATGCCCGGGGGCTCACCCAGGGGCACGCTCGGGCGCTGGTCGTCGCGGTCAAGTCGTTCGGTCATCTCGATCGTCCTTTCGGCCCAGGGCCGAAGGGGGATGGCGGCCCCTCGAGCTGACCTCGAGCCCGCCTCCGGGTACCGCGCCCGGACCCGGAGCGGTCAGCCCGGAGCGATCGGGCGGTCCGATCCGAACGCGGCGATCCCCTCGAGGAGCGCGTCCACGGATCGCCCGAACGAGCGGTCGACGTCCTGCGGGATCCCGAACCCACCGGCCGCCTCGAGCGTCACGAAGCCGTGGAGCAGCGATCGCAAGCCCCGGGCCGCGTCGATCGCCTCGGGGCCGGTGAGCCCACGCTCGAGAAGGACCTCGAGGACGACCGCCAGGGCCGCGTCGCTGGCGGCGCCGTGCTCGGCGTCGTCGGGCTCGGCCGCCCTGACGGTCGCGGCGTAGCGGCCCGGGTGGCCCGTCGCGTAGCCGCGGAAGCCGTCGGCCAGCGCACGGACCTTCTCGCCGGGATCAGGCCCGTCCGCGTCGACGACCGCCCTGCGCATGGCATCGGCCAGCTCTCGGACGGCCTGGATCGCCACGGCGCGGCGGACCGCATCGAGACCGTCGACGTGCTTGTAGAGGCTGGGCACGGCCACCCCGAGCCGGTCGGCGAGGGCCGCCAGCGTCAGCCGGTCGTAGCCGACCTCGTCGGCCAGCTCGGCGGCCTCTGCGATGACGACGGCCGGCGAGAGGCCCGCCCTAGGCATGCGGGGCCCCAGGATGCTCCTCGGTCGGTCCGCCGGGCTCCGGTGCCGCTTCGATCCCGCCGGCCAGGAAGCCCAGGATCGCCGGGTTGACGACCTCCGGGTACTCGGCCTGCGGGTAGTGGCCGGATCCGGGCACCATCACGACCTGGCCGCTCAACCGCTCGGCCACCCAGGCCGCCTCGGCCGACGGGTCCGGGAAGTCCGGATCGCGCTGGCCCATCACGACCAGGGTCCGCGCCCGAACCTCGCCGAGGCGAGCCTCGACCGGGGCGTGGCTCGTGCGAGTCGTCGACGCGAACGCATGCCAGCCGCCGGGCCGTCGCAGGCTCTCGCGGATCCTGGCTCGGTGGGCATCGAGGTCGTCGGGCTTCCGTCCGGGGTAGAGGCGGGCGTACCAGCCGTTCCAGGCTGCCGGTCCCCATGGCTTCATCAGAGCCAGCCGGAACATCAGCGCGGAGCCACGGCCGACCGGGGCATTGCGGACGAAGGGACCCACCAGGACGAGCCCGCTCACGAGGTCGGGGGCCTCGGCGGCGGCCCACGCCGCAGCGCCGGCGCCCATCGAGTTGCCGACGACGACGGCAGGACCGGCGTCCAGCTCCCCGATGAGGGCGATCACGTCCGACCCGGCGGCCACGTCATCGTAGGCCTCGAAGGTCGTGTCGCTGTCGCCGTGCCCCCGCAGGTCCATCGTGGCGACGCGGTAGCCGGCCTCGACGAGCGCCGGGGCCAGGGACCGGTAGACGGACCGCAGGTCGCCCATCCCGGGCACGCAGACGACGAGCGGGCCGTCGCCGATCACGGAGTAGCCGATCCGGCCGCCGGGGCGCTGCAGCCAGCGCGTCGGCCAGCCCTGGGCGTCGGCGCCCCGTCGCGAGATTCTGGTTTCGGTCATCGCTGCTGCGCTCATCGTGGTCCCCTTCCGTGTGTCGCATCGCCGACTGGCTAATGCTATTAGCTTGGAGTCGGAGTATGGCTAGGGACCTTAGCTTCTGTCAAGCCCCGCGGGCCGACTCGCCTTGACATCGACGCGACCATGGGAGGGTTCCAGGCGCGGCGGCGTCCCGAGCCCGACCGGACGAGCGACCGTCCGGTCCGTCCCGTGCCAGGAGGGAGGGTCGGATGACGGTCTCGAGCGTCCCCGAGAGGACCGCTGCTGCTTCCCAGGATCCGCCCGGAGGGCCCGAGCCCTGGGCGCGATCGGCCCGCGATCTCTACCTGACGGCGATGCTCCTCTTCGTCGTCACGATCGTCATCGGCATCCTCAACGGGGCGGACGCGATCGAAGTCGATCGCAACCAGCTGCTGACCCACGTCCACGCCGGCACGGTGGGCTGGTTGAGCCTGGCGATCGTCGCCTCCGCCTTCCTGCTCTTCCGGGCATCGGACACCATCCTGACCTGGGCCCTGTCGATCACCGTGCCGGGCTACGTCCTCGCCTTCTACACCGGGAACCTCCCCTTCCGGGCGGCCACCGGGGTCCTGGTGCTGCTGACCATCGCCTGGCTGCTCGTGTGGGCGTGGCGCACGTTCCTGGGCGGCGAGCGGTCGCTGCCTCGCCTCGCCATGACCCTTGGCCTGACGACCTTCGCCTACGGCGCCGTGATCGGCGTCCTGCTCCAGCTCCAGTACGCGCTCGGGCAGACGCTCCTCACCGGCGACGCGATCGGCGCCCACGCCGGCGCGATGACCTTCGGGTACCTCGTCCTCGTCGGGATGGGCCTCATCGAGTGGCGCCTGCTGGGCACCACCGACCTGCCGCGCGGCGGTCTCGTCCAGGTCCTCGCGCTCTTCCTCGGCGGCCTGATCCTCTCGGTCGGGCTGCTCACGGGCGTGGGCCAGGCCGCGGGCGGCATCTACCTCCTGACCCAGCTCGTTGCCGTCGCGCTCTTCGTGGTCCGCCTTGGTCGGCCCGTGCTCCGGGCGGGCTGGGGTCGGGCGAGCGCGGCCCGCCAGGCCGGCGTCGGCTCGGTCTGGGTGGTCGTCGCCCTCCTTCTCTTCATGTACCTGGTGACCCTCTTCGTCACCTCGAACGACATCGCCTCGGTCCCGGTCAACATGCTCTTCGCGAGTGATCACGCGACGTACATCGGGGTGATCACGAACCTGGTCCTGGGCCTGCTCCTGGCGCTGAGCGCGGATCGACGGGGCCGCTGGCCGTGGGCCGACGAGCTGGTCTTCTACGGCGTCAACGGCGGGCTGCTCGTGTTCGTCGCCGGGCTGATCCTCGACTCGGCCGAGATCAAGCGGATCGGCGCTCCGGTCATGGGCGTCGCCCTGCTGTTCGCCCTGGCCCTCTACGCCTACCGGCTGCTCGGTTCGAGCCTGGAGAGCGAGGACGTGCCCGCGGTCGCCGGGGAGACCTCGACATGACCCGCTCGGGAGGACAGCCCTGCCACCGCGGGAGATCCGGGCGATGGTGACCGTCGGCCGACGACTCTACGACCTCATGTACCGCTTCGGGGCGCCGTGGGAGGACGCCGACCGGGTCGAGCTGCGCGCGCTCGTCCGCGACGGCCGCTGCTCCCCCGAGACCCTTCGCCCGCCCGATGGCAGACCCGCCCGGGCGATCGACCTGGGCTGCGGGTCGGGCAACGTCTCCTGCGAGCTGGCCGAGGCTGGCTTCCAGGTGACCGGCGTGGACTTCTCGCCGGTCGCCGTGCGCAAGGCCCGGGCCCGAGCGGCGGAGCGCGGCCTCGGGGAGGATCGGATCCGCTTCCTGCAGGCCGACCTGACCCGGGACGCCCTGCCCGAGGCGCCCGGGCCGTACGACCTGCTCGTCGACTACGGCACCCTCGACGACCTCCCGGCGAGCGGCCGGAGCGCGATGGCGGGGCTCATCGCCGACCTGGCGCGCCCCGGCGCCCGCTTCTTCCTGTTCGCCTTCTCGGGGGATCCGCAGGACCTGCCCAGGTTCAGCTTCGGTGGCCCGTCACGGGCCTTCCCGGGCCTGCTCCCCGGCGAGGCCGAGCGGCTCTTCGAGCCGGCCTTCAGGGTCGAGGTCCTGGAGGCCCCCACGCGCCAGCGTCACGTCGCGACCTACCTGCTGGAGCGGCGGGTGTGCTGGGCTCGGTGGACACAGGCCTGCCGCCGCCGGTCCGCCAGCCACCCGGCCCGGATTCCCGCGATGTCGTCGAATGGCGCGACGACGGGAGCTACCGCGCGTCGGTGGCGATCCGTGTCCGGCCGACCCCCCGACTTCCCGGAGATGTGGACCTCATCGTCGTCCAGGCGATCGGTCTCGACTCGCCGCAAGCGTACGACCCGGCGGGTGGCACAGGGTCGCTGCCCGCGAGCGCCTCTTCGGGTGACGTCTACAACCTCGAAGTGCTCGGCAAGGACGGACACGGGGTCATGGCCATCGGACCGACCGGCCCGAGCGCCCACGGCAGACGCCACTCGCCGGCACTCCTGGAACTGATGGAGGAAGGCCGAGCCGACACCATCATCGACCCGGGCGACGCCGCCATCGGACTCGAACCGCATGTCATGGCTGCCGTGCCGATCCGCTCGACCCCCTTCTACCTCGTGCTGGAGCAACCGGTCGACGTCGCGCTCGCGCTTCCGAACCAGCTCCGGGAGCGGCTGTTCGCCCTCATCGCTGTCGGGATCGTCGTCACGCTCATCGTCGCCTGGCTCACCACTCGCCACGTCGTTCGGCCGACCGTGGCCCTTACGGCCGCCGCCGGCCGCATCGCCGCCGGCGATCTGGCGAGCCCGATCACGGTCACCGCCGAGGATGAGGTCGGGGCGCTGGCCGAGAGCCTGGAGCTGATGCGGATGAGACTCGAGGCCACCCACAGCGAGCTGGCGGCCGTCAACGAGGGGCTCGAGCGCCGGGTGGCCGAGCGGACCGAGCGCCTGGGGCAGGTCCTGCGGCGGACGATCCGCGCCCAGGAGGACGAGCGGTATGCGCTCGCCCGCGAGCTCCACGACGAGACGGCTCAGACCCTGGCGGCCCTGTCGGTCGCCCTCGACCGGGCCAGGGACGACCTGTCGGGCGGATCGGCAGACACCCAGGTGCACATCCGGCAGGCGAAGGAGATCTCGGCCCGCCTGCTCGCCGAGACGCGCCGGATGATCCTCGGGCTCCGCCCGGCGGTCCTCGACGACCTCGGGCTCGTGCCGGCCATCCGCTGGCACGCCGAGACGACGTTCCACGGGACCGGGGTCGAGTGGAGCGTCCATGCGAGCGGTGGCCAGGGGCGCCTGCCCGGGCACCTCGAGATCGCCCTGTTCCGGATCGCCCAGGAGGCCATCAACAACGTCGCCAAGCACGCGGCCGCCCGAACGGTCGCCATCGAGGTGGACCGGTCGCCGGACCGGGTCCAGCTCACGGTCGCGGACGATGGCGTCGGGTTCGATCTCGCTGAGGTCATGATGGCCGGCCCGGTCCCGGGCACCCCACCGCGCAGCGTCGGGCTCATGGGCATGCACGAGCGGGTCGCGCTGCTCGCCGGCCGGCTCGTGATCGACGCGCAGCCGGGTTCCGGGACCCGGGTCCTCGTCCACGTGCCGATCGCCGAGGAGGCCGCGCCATGACGCCGACGAGGATCGTGATCGTGGACGACCACACGCTGATCCGCCAGGGGATCGCCGGCCTGCTCGACAGCCAGCCTGACCTGGAGATCGTCGGCGAGGCCGGCGACGGTCGGACGGGGATCGGACTCATCGCGGAGCTGCGTCCGGACGTGGCCCTGCTCGACGTGGCGATGCCCGGGATCAGCGGCCTCGACGCGGCTCGCGAGCTGCAGGAGCGCTGCCCCGAGGTCGGGGTGCTGATGCTCACGATCCACGATCGCGAGGACTACCTGTTCGAGGCGCTCCGTGCCGGGGCCGCCGGCTACGTCCTGAAAGGCGCCGACACCACGGAGCTCCTGGCCGCGATCCGGAGCGTCAGTGTCGGGGGCGTCTACCTGCAGCCGGCCGCCGCCAGGTCGCTCATGGCCGATGTCCTGGCCCGCGCCGAGCGCGGCGACGACCGGGACCGGTATGGTGGCCTGACCGACCGGGAGCGCGAGATCGTCCGCCTCATCGCCCAGGGTCAGACGACGCGCGAGATCGCCGATTCGCTCCACCTGAGCCCCCACACCGTCCAGTCGCATCGCGACCGGATCATGGCCAAGCTCGATCTGCACTCGAAGGCCGCCCTGGTCCGCTTCGCGATCGCACGGGGACTCATCGAGCCATAGGGCCTCGCGGCGACGGGTGAGCGGCCTGCTCGTGCGGGCATTCGCCCCACCCCGGTATCCCGTGGATCGCCCCGTGACCACTGGTCCGAGGCGGCGCCAGACTGGGAGGGAACGGAGGTACCGAGATGTCAAGGAACGTGACGATCGACATCGAGTCGATCGAGGGCGCCATCCGCCGCTACCGTCTGTCGTGCGTCCACGGCGCATCGGCCGCTGCGACGCTCCTGAGCGGCCCGGCAGCCTCGGACGACGTGGTCGTCGACATCCTGTTCGCCCGGCATCGAACGGCCCACGATTGTACCTGCGCCTGGCCGGTCGCCGCCGCGAACGGCACGTTCGCCGGGGCCACCCCGGCCCCCCACGAGATGTCGGCATGACCATCTTCGGCCCACCCCATGCCCCGCTGGGACGGATCGCGACCCTCGGAGCCGCGGTGATGCTCATCGCGTCCGCGTGCTCGACCGCCACCGGGCCCGATGCGTCGCCGTCGGCTGCCGGTCAGGCTCCGAGCCCGACGCCGACCGCCACGCCCGCTCCGACGCCCACACCGGCTCCCACCCCCACGCCGACGCCGACGCCGACCCCGGAGCCGACCATCCGCCCGGGGACGGCCGAGGCCCCGCGGGCGATCCTCGTCAACATGACCGACGAGCTCCGCTACGACCCGGCCGTGATCGAGGTCCAAGCCGGCGAGACGATCCAGTTCGTCGTCCAGAACCCGACCAAGGTCGACCACGACTTCACCGTCGGGGACGAGATGGCCCAGATGCACCACGAAGAGGAGATGGCCCACTTCTTCGAGGAAGGCGGGATGATGGACGGGCACGACGAACCCAATGCGGTCCTCGTGCGACCCGGCGAAACGAAGATGCTCGTCATGACCTTCGATGCGCCCGGCGAGCTTCTCATCGGCTGCCACATCCCGGGCCACTACGACGCGGGCATGAAGGGAGCGATCACGGTCACCGGCTGACGCGATCACCCCGCGTCCCACCGACGCCCGACACGCCAGCAGCTGCGCGTCGGGCGTCGGGCCGCGTCAGCACGAGTCGCCCCGCAACGGGCCGACCGGCCCTAGCCCGCCGCGACGGATCCGACCGACCATGCCGGTCTCCCGGCGGCTGACGCCGGCAGGCCACCAGAAGGAGACGTCCCCATGGCCGATCTCTCGACCACCTTCACCGGGCTCCGCTTCACGAACCCGTTCATGCTCGCCTCGGCCCCACCGACCGAGTCGGAGAGCAACATCATGCGGGCCTACGAGGCAGGGTGGGGTGGCGTCGTCACCAAGACGATCGGCCTCCACCCGGTGCACAACGTCCGCGGCCCCAAGACGAAGTTCCTGCGGGTCGACGACGGCGGCAACCGCCTCTCGATGGCCAAGCGCCCGGATTCGACGCTCGTCGCGTCGTGGAACTGGGAGCTCATCTCCGACAAGCCGCTCGACTGGTGGCTTCCGCGCCTGGCCCGGATCAAGGAGGCCTGGCCGGACCGGATCCTGGTCGCCTCGATCATGGCCGGCTCGGGCAACGACAAGGAGCTCAACGCCTGGCAGACGCTCGCTGATGGCGTCCAGGATGCCGGGGTCGACGCCATCGAGCTCAACTTCTCGTGCCCCCACATGGACCGCGTCGACATGGGTTCGAACGTGGGCAAGGATCCGGTCCTCTGCTCGGTCTCGACGCAGGCGGTGAAGGCGGCCGCCAGGGTCCCGGTGTGGGTCAAGCTCACCCCGGCCGGCGCCGACATCGTCGAGGAGGCGGCCGCGACCTTCCGGGGTGGTGCCGACGCGATCTCGTCGTCGAACACCTGGCCGTCCCTGCCGCCGGTCGATCCCCAGACGCTCGACTTCGAGGTCAACGTCGACGGCTACGTCTCGCCCGGCGGCCTTGGTGGTCCGGCGATCCTCCCGCTGTCATTGGCCAAGATGGCCCAGATGACCCAGGCCTTCCCGGACCGCGAGTTCTCCGGCATCGGCGGGATCTCGACCTTCGATCACGCCCTGGCCTACTTCCTGCTCGGCTGCGGGACGGTCCAGGTCGCCACGGCGGCGATGCTCGATCACGCGATCGGGCCCAACGTGATCCGCGACCTCACGACGGGGATGACCGAGTTCCTCGAGCGGCATGCCGACGACGGCTGGAACTCGCTTGCCGATTTCCGCGGCCTGCGACGCGGCCGGATCGTGCCCCATGCGGACATCGCCCGGCCCGACTCGGCCGACTACCGCGGCGGCTACGAGGAGGAGGCCGAGGGCTACGCCAGCCCGACCGACGAGCCCGAGCCGATCGGGCGGTAGCCCCGGGCGCGGGGCCGCCTGGGACCGGCGACGCGGGCCGGAGTCACGCCGTTCGGCACTCGCCCCGGCGGCCTCGGTGCTGTTCCATGTGGGCAGGAGGTCGGACCATGACCCAGGCAACGCCCGCACCCGATCCGCTGCCGGAGCCGGAGGAGCCCCTCGACGAGGGCCTCATCGCCGGCCGCCCGGTCGAGGATCGGAGCTTCGAGATGGTCGAGACCGGGGTCGGGATCGCGCTCGGCGTCGCCGCCGGCATCGCCGCCGGCACGGCCCTCGCCGGGGCGCCCGGGACCGTGATCGGCGGGATCTTCGGGGCTATCGTCGGCGCGGTCATCGGCTTCGGCGCCGGCGAGGCGCTCGAGCAGGCCGAAGGGCTCGCCGCGAGGACCACGGACGCGACCACTCCGCACCCGGGCCCGCAGCACTGAGCGCGTCCCGCGCCCTCCAGCGGGCCAGGGAGGGACCCGTCCGCGGGCGCTCCGCAGCCTAGCCGCCCTCTCCCGGGGAGGCCGACGGAGCCGCGCTCGGCGGATGCTGGGCGACCTCGATGTCGTGGCAGAGCACGCAGGTCGAGTCCGGCCGCAGGGCATGGTCGATGGGCAGGCCGCCCATCTGTGACGACTGGTGGCAGGACCGGCAGTCCGTCGTGATGCTGTGGACGTGCGGTACTTCGGGCGGCGGGTAGGCCGTCGGCTTGTGGCAGAGCCAGCACTCGTTCTCGTTCCGGCTGACCATGCTCGTCGGCAGGTGGGCGTAGCTGCCGTGGCAGTCGAGGCAGAGCTGGTCCTGGAGCTCCGAGTGGGGCTGGGTGATGGCCGGTCCCTCGACGGCGACCTGGTGGCAGTTGAGGCACTCGTCCTCGGGGATGCCATCGTGGCCGGGTGCCGTTCGACCGAGGTCGGCCTCCACGTGACATGCGCCGCAGGCCCGCCAGCCCTCGATCGGATGGCCGAGGGCCGGGATGGGCTTCAGACCGCCCTCGCCGCCCGAGTCGTGGCAGAGAAGACAGCTGTTGGTCGTGGGGATGTGGGCCAGGCCCATCGGGATCGTGTCGGACGAGGCCGAGGGCGTTGGCTCGAGCTGGGCCGGCACCCCGGGCGTCGAGCCGAACGAGCTGATCACCACGATGGCCAGCAGCGCCACGACGACGACGATGTTGGCGGCCAGGAGCAGCCGGATCCCGCGGTCGACGGTGGCCCTCATGACGTCCGTCCCTCCGCGTGCCCGTCGTCCGGTCCGACCTCCAGGTCCGCGACGTCGGGGCCGCCGTCACGAGCGTCGGCGATCTCGTCGCGGTCCACGTACTTGTAGCCGCTGAAGATGCTCGACATGAGGCCGTTGCGCTCGATGTGGTCGATGAGCACGCAGCTGTAGACGTGGAACAGGGCGATGGCGAGGATGGCCCACATGGCGGCGTGGTGGATGAAGCGGATCAGTTGCGCCCCCAGCAGCTCCCGCAGCCACCAGAAGCCGGAGGCCCCTGGTTCGGCCCCGATCAGGCCGTCCAGGGCGAAGCCGGTCACCGTCTCGACGAGGAGCAGGACCCAGAGCAGCACGTAGGCCGAGGCCGCCAGCTGGTTGTGCCCCAGGACCTTGGGATGGCGGGCGGTCAGGAACGCGTAGAAGGCGGCCTGGCGGAACAGCTCGGTGAACTGGGTCCACGATGTCGGGATGAAGGCCGACCAGCGGGCGAACCGGTTGCCGGCGATGAGCCCCCAGATCCGGAGGACCCCGGACAGCAGGAGGGTGAACGCGGCGATCATGTGGATCAGCCGGATGGTCCCCATGACCGAGCCGCCGGGCGGGATCAGGAAGGGATCGGCGATGTAGCCGCCGGTCAGGCTGAGCACGACGATGCAGCCGGCCGTGATCCAGTGGCTCGCCCGGACCGGGATCTCCCAGACGTACAGCCGGAGCCGGCCGAGCGGCAGATCGGAGGCGACCCGGGCGGACGCCTCGGCTGCGGGGTCGGCGCCCGACGCGCGCTGACCGTCGAGGGGCTCGGTGATGGCGGTCATCGGGCGCCTCCGTTCCTGATCCGGATCTCGATGGGAGAGGGAACATCGGGGCCGGCCAGGTGGGTCGCACAGGCCGTGCAGGGGGCGAAGGAGTGGACGGTCCGGAGGACCTCGAGCGGCCGGGCGAGGTCGGCGACCGGCGTTCCCACGAGCGCCTCCTCGAGCGGGCCTCGCCAGCCATGGGCATCGCGGGGCGAGGCGTTCCAGGTGGTCGCGTCGACGACCTGGTAGTCCACGATCTTCTGGTCGCGCACGCTGACCCAGTGCCCGACGGTCCCACGGGGTGCTTCTCCGAGCGACCAGCCCTGAGCCTCGGATCGGCCAGATCCCGGGATCCCAGGCCGTGATGTCGGCGACGGCGAGGTCGCCGCCGGCCAGGCGATCGCGGAGCTCGCTCAGCCAGTCAGGCAGTCGGTCCACGACGACCTGGGCCTCGATCGCCCGGGCGGCGATCCGGCCGAGGGTGCCGGTGAGAGCGTCCGGACCGAGGCCGAGTCGCCGGACGTGATCCGCCACGGCGGCCCTGACCAGGGGGACCCCGGCGGCGTAGGCGACGAGGATCCGGGCGAGCGGCCCGACCTCCATCGGCGTCTCGGCGTAGCGGGGTGCCTTGAGCCAGCTGTAGCCGTCCGAACCCTCCAGCGAGGCGTACGGTAGCTCTGGTCCGGTGTAGTCCCGCTCCGTCTGGCCGACGGAGGGGTGGAGCAGGGCCTCGTCGCCGTCGTCGTAGCGGTACCACGAGTGAGCCACTGTCTCGCCGATCTCGGCCTGATCGACCGGGTCGGAACCTGCCCGGATCGCCGCCTGTGACGCGGCCACGAGGCAGCAACCGCGGCGATTCGCCCGTGTCGCCCTCGGGGAACTCGCCGGCGGACAGGTAGCTGCCTCCGCCGACCCCCCGACCGAGCCAGTCCTCGTGGTACCCCGCGACGGCAAGGACGTCCGGGACGTACACGCGATCGACGAACGCCTGCATCTCGCTGATGAGGGCCTTGAGTTCGGCCAGTCCGTCGGGGCTCAGGGCCATCGGCGATTCCCGCTCGGGCAGCCGGGGGTGCTCGCCGGTCAGCGGCTTGATCGGACCACCCCAGGGTGGGGCGAGCACCATGCCCCCGACGACGAAGGTCTGCGGATGCGGGTTCTTGCCGCCGAGGAGGACGAAGGCGCGACTGATCCGGCGCTGCCAGTCGAAGGCCTCGAGGTAGTGGGCCATGACCATGAGGTCCGGCCTCCGGCGGCAGCTCGTAGGCCGGGTGACCCCAGTAGCCGCCGGCGAACGGGCCGAGGCGCCCGGACGGCACGAGCCCCGCGAGCAGGTCCTGGACGCCCCCGAAGTAGGAGGCGCTCGACGACGGCCAGTCGCTGATGGACCGAGCCAGCCTGGAGGTCGCCGTCGGGATCGGCCTCAGAGCGCCTCGACGTCGACCCAGTCGAGGACGCTCTGCTGGTAGAACTGGAAGACGTGGTCGCTGGGCGAGGTGCGCCCCGGCGAGGAGGTTGCGGAGCAGCCGGGCATCCGTCGGGATCGACACGTGGAGGGCACTCTCGACGGCCCGAACGGAGGCCAGCGCGTGGGCGCCGCTGCAGGCGCCGCAGATCCGCTGGGCGAACAGCCAGGCATCGCGCGGGTCGCGGTCGCGGAGGATCCGCTCCATGCCACGGAAGATCGTCCCGGTGCTCCAGGCATCGCCGGACGACGCCGTCGGCGACGTCGACCTCGATGCGGAGGTGGCCGCCGACCCGGGTGATGGGATCGATCGCGAGCCGGCTCACCGGGTGGCTCCCTGCTCGTCGCGGTCATCCGTCGGCACCGTCGCGACGTCCATGGCGCCGGCGGCGGGAGGGTCCTCACGCCCGGCGCCCCGTCGGGCGGTGCCTCGGACTCGGTCCCGGGCTCGGGTCCCGCCTCGGCGACCGCCGTGCTCGGACCGGCGGACGCGGCGCACGGATTCGCCATGTCCCCCGTGTCCGCCACTGCGGCGCTGGCGGACGTAGCTGGCCACGCCGTGCACGGCCGTCCCGGCCACGACCCCTCCGACGAGCAGCGCCCCGAGCTGGTCCACGGTGACCTGTGGCGAGATGAACGGCAGCGGCGCCGGGATGCGCCGATAGAACGGGCTCATCGCGTCCCAGAAGCCCGGCGAGTGGCAGCCGATGCAGCCGTGGCCCGCGCGGACCGGCCAGCTGGTGCCGCTCTGCGTACCGGATCGTCGGGCATTCGCCGAACGTCTCGGGACCCTTGCAGCCCATCTTGTAGAGGCACCAGCCCTTCTGGGCCCCCTCGTCGCCCCAGGCCAGGGCGAACTCGCCGTACTCGTAGTGAGGGCGTCGCTCGCACTGGTTGTGGATGAGCGACCCGTAGGCGAAGCAGGGGCCGTTGCATACCGTCGGTCGCCGGCCAGGCGCCGAAGGTGAGGTAGTGGACGAGCGTCGCGGTAAGGTACTCGACGTTGATCGGGCAGCCGGGCAGGCGGATGAGGGTCCCGCCGGCGACCGCATCGGCGGCCCCGACCGCCCCGGTCGGTCCACCGCCGGCGGCCGGCGCCCCGCCGTCACAGGCGCACGAGCCGACGGCGATCGTCGCCAGGGCGCCGTCACAGACCTCCCGGGCGACGTCGCGGAAGGATCGACCGCCGATCGGTGCAGTGAGCGCGCCGTCGTCGGCGGTCGGGATCGAGCCCTCGATGACGGCGACGTAGCCGTCGGCGAACTCCTCCATCGCAGCGAGCCGGGCCTCGGTGGCGTCGAGCCCGGCGGGGGCCATGAGCGTCTCGTGGTACTCGACGGACAGCAGCTCCAGCATGAGCTGCCCGACGGTCGGGTCGGCGGCCCGCAGGAAGGCCATCGTGTCGCCGGCGCAGTCCTGGCCACGGAGCCAGACGACGGGAAGGCGCGGCGCTGCGGACACGGCCCCGGCGATCCGCGGGGTATACGTGGCCGGGAGCGCAAGGACGGCCGCCATCGCCGCGGAGAACCGAAGGAACGAGCGTCGGGTCATGCCGCGCGCCGATCAGCGCGGCGTAAAGCCCCCGCTCCTGTCCCGTCGCCTTGGCTGTGCTCACATCGTATCGGCCACGGGCGCTGGGACGAGGTCGCACGCGGCCGCTCCTGGCGGTCACGCTTCGCCCTCGACTATGGACCGGGTCGGTGCATAGGGCCGCCTGCCGGACGGATCGTCACGGGGGGCCGACCGCCGGGACTGATGGGCCCGAATGGAGTACTCGCGGGGGGCCGACCGGTAGCCCGGCCTCGTGGGTCGCCCGGGCTCCCTCCGGTCGACGCGCAGCCCGACGACCATGGGCCGGGCAGCGGTCCCCGGGACGGATCGCTCCGCCGCCGCGACGACGGGTCCGTCGCTAGGCGGTCGAACGGTTCGTCAGCGTGGCTGCCGGTGCCGATCCCAGGGCCCCGGCCGGGCGTCCTGCCGCCGGCTCGATCTCGCTGGCCAGCTGGCGGAAGCGCTCCACGGCCTCGGGGCGGATCGAGTACCAGATCCAGTTACCGCGGCGCTCCGGCGTGACCCAGCCGGTCTCGCGGAGCACCTTGAGGTGGTGCGAGATGGTCGGCTGGCTCACCTCGCAGCAGGCCGTGAAGTCGCACGCGCAGACCGGTCCCTCGATCGAAAGCTGGCGCAGGATCGCCAGGCGGGTCGGATCGGCTGCGCCCTGGAACAGGCGAACGTCGGGATCGGTCGCTCGCTTCATGACCGAGGGTATTGACAGGCATCTATATAGTCAACTATCAATACAGTTCACGAGGAACAGCGCCGACGGTGCAGCCGAGCTCCGCGTCGTAGCCTGTAGGAGGATCCGATGTCACCTATCCCGACCTCGTCCCGCACATCCAGGAGCAGCACGCTCGAGACATCGAGCGGGCCCGACTGGCACGGATCGCTTCGTGCGCCCGCGCCTGCTGCGCCGCCCCGGCCACCATCCTCGACCGGCTCGTTGGCGTCCTCCGGCCGACCCCACGCCCCTGCTGAGGAGCCCGACGTGACCGACACCATCCACGAGACCGTCCGCGAGCACTATGCGCGGGCCGCGCTCCAGGTCCTCGAGACCGGCTCGAGCTGCTGCACCGACGAGACCGGCATCGGGGCCGAGCTCTACTCCGTCCTCGAGCGCGACGAGCTGCCGGAGGCCGCCGTCCTCGCGTCGCTCGGCTGCGGCAATCCGACCGCGGTCGCCGAGCTGCGTCCGGGCGAGCGGGTCCTCGACCTCGGCTCGGGAGGCGGCATCGACGTGCTGCTGTCGGCCAAGCGCGTCGGTCCGACCGGTCGAGCCTTCGGGCTCGACATGACCGACGAGATGCTGGCGCTGGCCCGGCGCAACGCAGCCGAGGCCGGGGCGACCAACGTCGAGTTCCTCAAGGGCACCATCGAGGCCATCCCCCTGCCGGCCGCGTCGATCGACGTCGTCATCAGCAACTGCGTCGTGAACCTCGCGGCCGACAAGTCGGCCGTCTTCCGCGAGATCGCCCGCGTCCTGCGGCCGGGTGGCCGGATCGGCATCAGCGACATCGTCGCCGACGACGAGCTGTCGTCGGCCGAGCGCGCCGAGCGAGGCTCCTACGCGGGCTGCATCGCCGGGGCGCTGTCGTTCGCGGAGTACGACGCGGGGTTGCGGGCTGCCGGCCTGTCCGACGTGACCATCACCGTGACCCACGGCGTGGTGCCCGGGCATGCACGGGGCGATCGTCAAGGCGACGAAGCCGACCGCTGACGACGCGAGTGGCCTTCCTGCGTCGCATGATGCCCGCCGGCCGGGCACCCGGCGACCGGGAGCACGTCGACCGGCGGCTGCTGCGGCCAGGATGGCCCCCGCTGAGTACGGGCGCATGGACCGCTGGAAGTACTTCGAGGTCACCCACGCCGACCACGTCGTCTGCAACCCGACCAGCCTGGCGAAGCTCGACGAGCTGATCTGGTTGCTCGATCTGCCCGCCGAGCCACGGATCCTGGAGATCGCGGCGGGCAAGGGCGAGCTGCTGGCCCGGATCACCGAGCGATACGGCGGCCCCGGCGGCGCCGGCGTGAGCGGCGTCGCCATCGACCTCTCGCCGTACTTCGTCCGGGACCTCCGGGCCCGGCTCGGACGCGCGCGTCCCGGACGCTCGGATCGAGGTCCTGGAGATGGACGGTGCGGCGTACCGGGCCGAGCCGGGCTCATTCGACCTGGCCGTCTGCCTCGGAGCGAGCTGGACCTTCGACGGGCACCGGGGCACGCTTCGAGCCCTCCGCGATGCCACCCGGCCCGGTGGCCAGGTGCTGGTCGGCGAGCCGTTCTGGCTGAAGGATCCCGACCCTGACTACCTGTCGAGCGCCGAGCTCGAGCGAGACGAGTTCGGGACGCACGCCGGGAACGTCGAGGTCGGCATCGAGGAGGGGCTCCAGCCGCTCCTGGCGCTCGTGAGCGACGGCGACGAGTGGGACCGCTACGAGACGCTCCAGTGGCGGGCCGCCGTCCGCTGGGCGGCGGCTCATCCCGACGATCCCGACGTGCCGGAGCTCCTGGAGCGGGTCGAGCGTGGCCGGCGCGAGTACCTCGAGCACGGCCGCGAGACCCTGGGCTGGGCCCTCTACCTGTTTCGCGTCCCCTGACCGGAGGCCGGTCAGGTCGGTCGGACCACGCCGGACGTCCCCTACTCGAGGGTGATGCTCTCCCGGCGGCGGCGGCGCTCGGCCGGGGCCCGGTCCATCCGCTCGATCCAGTGATCGATGAACGACCTGGCCGCCAGGAGCTGCTCCTTGCGGGCCTTGCGGAGGTGCTCGCGCGACTCCGTCGGCAGGAACCCGCCCAGCAGCCGCTCGAACGGGTCGTCGGCCTGCTCCTGCGCCTCCAGCTCGGCCAGGCGCTCCTCGAGCAGGGCGATCCGGGCGGTCAGCTCGGCCTCGGATTCGGTCTTAGCCATGGACCGTGGCTCCTTTCACGTCGGCGGCGGCATCATCGGGCACCGCCGCGAACTCGATCCGCAGGGTGTGGTCGTGGAAGCCGGCGCTCCGGGTCGGCGCATCGATCAGGACCCGGGGCAGGATCAGGTTGCGACGCCAGCTGCCGACCTGGATGACCAGCTCGTCGGCGAACCGGGTCAGGTGGACCTGCTCCTTCGAGGTGAACGGCAGGTCGAGCTCCAGGATGAATCCGTCGCCGTCGCGGCGGACGGTGTACGGCCGACCTCGGTAGTAGAAGTCGGTCGGGTCGTCGTCGCCGAAGACGGCGCTCCCGAGCGACCGGAGCATCCGCTCGCCAAGGACCTCCTCGTCGAAGAACGGCGCGGTCCGGACCGGCACCGGGGCGAAGGCCTCGTCGACGAGCGGGCGGTAGCGCTGCTGGGCCTCCCGCCAGGCCCCGAAGTAGGCGCCCGCGTCGGGCGGCAGGACCCGGTTGCAGACGACGAGGTCGGTCGGGTAGCCGTAGAGGTGGAAGTAGGTGAAGGAGCGCTGGGCCTCCTTGATGACCATCTTCTCGAGGTTGAGGACGATCCGGATCGACGTCCGCTCTGGGTCCGAGAGCAGCTCGTGCATGTGCTCGAGCTTGGCGAACAGCTCCTCGCCGGCGTTGAAGATCTCCTTGCCGGGCATGGGCATCCCGGTCACCCGACCCACGATGGGGCTGGTCAGCTGGGCGATCCGGCGCTGGACCGGGTAGATCTTCTCCAGCCACCAGCGACCCGCCTCGGGCAGGCTCAACAGCCGCAGGGTCTCGCCGGTCGGGGCTGCGTCGACGACGATGAGGTCGTACGCGCCGCGGTCGTGGTGCTCGGCGATCCAGAGCAGGCTTGCCAGCTCGTCCATGCCGGGCAGGACGCTCATCTCCTCGGCCACGATGGTGTCGAGCCCGCGCCACTGGAGGACGCTGGAGACGTACGACTGGATCGTCCCCCAGTAGGTCTCGATGTTGTGGAAGACCTCGGACTCCTGGCCCCACAGGTTCGGGGCGATCTCGGTCGGCTCGGGACCGAGCGGGCGGTCGAACGAGTCGGCGAGGCTGTGGGCCGCGTCGGTCGAGAGGACGATCGTGCGGTAGCCGCGCTCGGCGGCGAGGAGACCGGTGGCCGCAGCCACGCTGGTCTTGCCGACCCCGCCCTTGCCCGTGTAGACGATGATCCGGGTCACCCCCGAATCCTACGCCCGAGGAGCGGAACGGGCCTCGGGCGGTCTAGCGAGCCTCCTGCCCGGGAGCGGCCGGCTCGCCGCGCAGGTAGCGGTAGACGAGGGCGCCGAGCGCGGCCCCAACGACCGGAGCCGCGAGGTAGATCCAGAGACCCGTGAGATCCCCCTCGACGAGCGCCGGGCCGAGCGACCGGGCGGGGTTCATGGACGCACCGCTGATGGGACCGCCGACGAGCGCGCCGAGCGCCACGGTGCCCCCGACGGCCAGGGCGGCAGCCTCGCCGACTGCCCGGGTGTCGGTCGCGACGGAGGTGATGACGAGCATGAGGGTGAAGCCGAGGACCGCCTCCCAGGCGAGAGCCTGGACGTCCGGGCCTGCCGGCCGGGTCACGCCGAGCGTGACGTCGCCGAGGGTGAGCCGCAGGACGAGGGCTCCCGCCACGGCGCCGAGCGACTGGGCCAGCGCGTAGGTCGCGACGCGGGGCCACGGGAAGTGCCGGCCGACGGCGAAGCCGATCGAGACCGCCGGGTTGAAGTGCGCGCCGGAGACATGGCCCAGGGCGTAGATCATCACGGCCACGACGAGGCCGAAGACCAGCGCCACACCACCGCTCTCGAGGCTGCCCACGGCGATCGCGCCGCAGCCGAAGAGGACGAGTGCGAACGTCCCGATGACCTCCGCCAGGTGGGCTCGCACGATGGGTCGGGGATCGGCGGCGCTGGTCAGGTCGCCGGGGTCCGGCGCGTCCGGCCGGCCGCCTTCAGCGACACCTCGACGAACGGCCGGATCCGCTGGGTGAGCTCCAGCGCCGTGTGCCGGAAGGCCGCCAGCTTCTCCTGGTCGGTGCCCTCGACCTCGGCCGGGTCCTCGAGGCCCCAGTGGAGCGAGTCGTACGAGCCTGGGAAGACCGGGCAGCTCTGGCGGGCTCGGTCGCAGACGGTGATGACGTAGTCGAACGGCTGGTCGACGTATGCCTCGACCGACTCGCTCCTCGCATCGGACCAGTCGATCCCGTGTTCGGCCAGGACGCGGATCGCGTACGGGTTGACCCCCTTGGGCTCCGTCCCGGCCGAGAAGACCTCGAAGTCCGGGCCCCCGATCCGACCGAGCAGGGCCTCGCCGATCTGGCTGCGAGCCGAGTTGCCGGTGCAGACGAAGAGGACCCGGATGGGCGCATCGGACACGGGGAGATCCTTTCTGGCCGCCCTGGCACGGGACGCAGCGGAGATCGTGAGCTCGAGATCTTGCAGCTCGGCCTCGAGACGGTCGAGGTCGGCGCGCTGGCGGGCGATGGCCGCCCGCTGGTCGGCGAGGAGCGGGGCGAGGTCGGCGTGGACGGTGTCGTGCTCGAGACATTGCCGGGCCAGCCGTCCGGCGTCCTCGGGACCGAGTCCCAGCCGGCGAAGGGCGACCAGCAGGCGGACTCGAGCGAGATCCTCCGGGCCGTACTCCCGGTAGCCGTTGGCGCCGCGCGCGGGCCGTGGCAGGACCCCGACCGACTCGTACCAGCGAACGGCGGAAGCGGCGACGCCGGCCTGCTCGGCCAGCTGGGAGACCTTCATGGCCGGACCGTACACCTTCGAGTCACTTCAAGGTCAAGCGCGAGCCGTCGGACCGATCCTCGCTCGGCGAGATCCTTGGATGACGACGCTGTCCGTTCGGCGGGCGACCCTTCCCTGTCGGCTCGGCCCGAGCGATGCCGTGGTCGCCCGGGTCGTCGTCGGGGTGCTGGACGAGTCGGTTGGCCGAGTGGCTCACCCGGCAGGGCGAACGCCACCGGAGCCCGAGTTCAGAAGGGCGGCGCCTCGGAACCGACCTCCACGACAGTCACGGTCCTGATGCCCGCCGGCGTCTCGAAGCGGACCTCGTCCCCGGGGCCGGCCCCGAGCAGCGCACTCCCGAGGGGCGAGGCGATCGAGATCGCACCCCTGCCGGGGTCGCCTGCGCCCGGGATCACGAGCCGGAAGACGTCGATCTCGCCGTCGTCGGCGACCTTGACCTCGCGGCCGATCGCGGCCGAGGATCCGGCATCGACGATCTCGGCTGCCGCGACCGCCTCGCGCAGGGCCGCGAGCCGGCGATCGAGCGAGTCGGTGTCCCGGAGCCATTCTGCGATCGCCGCCGAGTCCGGCGTCTCGTCGGACCCACCGTCCGGCCCCACCTGCCGCGAGATGCTGGAGAGACGCCGCTCTTCCTCAGCCAGGTCCTGCCAGGCACGCTGGGTCATCGGATACGCCTCGACCTCCTCGATCCCGAGGCTGGCCGCGGTGGATGGCTGTCGATCCATCGACGGGACCTCCGTGGTTCGTCGCAGTGCCGACCAGCCCCCGGGCCGATCGGTCCCTCCGGTCTCGGCTACTCGGTGCCGTCGTCTGCGCCTTCGCGACGCAGCACGAGCCGGGCCCCGTCGCCGGCCTCCTCGAGGTCGAGGGTGGCCTCGCCGACCACCGCGACGACCTCCGGGGCGACATAGGCCCTGAGCCCCGCCTCCTCGGTCACGGCATCCTCGGGCCCAGGCTTCGACACGAAATCGAAGCCGAACCGGGACCGTCCACCCTGCGGGTCGCGGGGAGCGAAGAAACGGACGCCATACGAATCCGGCGCCCCGACCTCGGAACGGGCCGCGGTGAGCGCCATGGCAGCAGCTGGGGTCATCTTCAGCATGAGGGGGTACCTCCCTTTCGGGTTGGACATACCACCCTGACCCCGCCCTCCCAGCCTGTCAAAGACCCGGGTCCCGGTTCGTTCGCGGCCCAGGTCAGCGTTGCCACAACGTTCCGCCGAGCGCGACCACCCGCTCGATGTCGGCCTCGTCGTTCCCCACGTGGGTCGAGAAGCGGATCGCCGTGCCACGAGTGCGCCCTGGTCCGACCACCTGGAAGGCGACCCCACGCGGGTAGAGCAGGTGCTTGTAGCCGGCGACGACGAGGTAGTCGACCCCGTCGATCAGGTCGTTGAGCGGCACCTGCGGGACGGCCTGGGTGCCGTCCACCAGGACCAGGGCGCCGACGGCCCGGGCCCGCGAGACCACGGCCGCCAAGTCGGCCATCCGACCAGCGCCGCCCGCATCGCCCGGACGGTCAGCTCTGGCGGCACGCCGTAGGTCGCCCAGTCGAGGTAGGCGCTTCCCGGCTGCGGCGCCAAGTGGGAGCAGGCGTCCGGCGGCACCGTCGCAGTCTACGGAGGGTGCGAGTGGCGCGCCGCGGGGTCGGCGCGAATGGCCGATCCGGGCGGCGATCGGGCGCCGAGGGAGGGTCAGGCGCCTGCGTCGACGGGCTGCCCGGCGATCCCCAGGGCGACCTCCTCGGCCCTGGCCTCGGCACCGCGCTCGATGATGTCGATGTAGAGGTTCTCCTCGGCCAGGTGCACCTTCATCAGGGCGTACAACGAGAAGACGACGCGTCGGACGGCCAGAGCCTTGCCGAGCGAGTGATGTGCGTCACGGACCTGCGGCCACAAGCGGGAATACTCGGCTGCCAGCTGCCGGATCCGGGCATGTTCACGGCGCAGCGGCGTCATCGAGTGCCGGTTCTGCATCAGGCGTTCGAGCTCGGGGAAGACCACCGGCTCGGCCGCGTCCATGTGCGGCAGGAGGGTCCCGTTCAGGAACTCGTCCATGTCGGCGAGGCGAGGCCGGAGCTCCTCCTCGGGCGCCGCGAGGAGCATGTCGCCGAGCTCGGGCATCAGGTCGACCGTGGCGACCATCTCGTCGTGCTGGGCGTGAGCGGCGTGCGCGGTCGTCATGACGACCCTCCGGTATGGCGGGCCGACGTGTTCGCTGGACCCCCGATCCCGGGAGCCGCGCGGGGACGACATCCGCAGGAGCGCGTCGGCCGATGCGCCCGCGGATGTCGGGGACGTGATAGGTCGATGGAGTCGGATCGACGGCCTGTCATCGGGTGGGACCGCCGGGACGGGAGGTGGTCGGTCGGTCGCCGGCGACCGCCGCGAGGCCCCCGAGTCGAGTGAGCCGTCGGATGAGGACCTCGCGCATAAGGCCGCAGGCGGACAGGATCTCGGGGTCGGTCAAGCGATAGATGACCGTTCGGCCGGCCCGATCCGCGGTGACGAGCCCGGCCGCCCGCATGGCGGCCAGGTGCTGGGAGGTCGCCGACTGGCTGAGCCCAAGCTCGCGGGCGAGGTCGGAGACGCCGATCGGCCCGCGGCCCAGGACGTGGATCAAGCGAAGGCGGTGGCCGCTGGCCAGGGTGCGGAGGATCGAGGCCTGGATCGCATCGATGTCGTCGACGGAGCCGAACATGGACCCCACCAGAGTGCGCTATCGGGCGCTACCTGCGCTCAGTCCTCATATTCGCCCTGGGTGCATGTGTCCCGACGGGCCGTCGGTCACGAACGGCAGCCCGTTCGGCCCGTTCGTCGGCCGGCGCCGGCGGCAGATGACGGGGCGTCAGACGCTGGCACCCACCAGTGCCTGGGCGACCCCGACCGCGCCCACCGCGTCCTCGCCGTAGCCATCCGCTCCGATCTCGTCGGCCCAGGCCTTGGTCACCGGCGCGCCGCCGACCATGACCTTGACGTTCGGCCGAAGACCGGCCGAGGCGAGCGCCTCGACGACGGTCCGCTGGCCGGTCATCGTGGTCGTGAGCAGGGCCGACACGCCGACCAGGTCGGCGCCGACCTCCTGGGCCTTCTCGACGAACCGCTCCGGCGAGACGTCGACGCCGAGGTCGTGGACCTCGAAGCCGTTCGCGGTGAGCATCATCCCGACGAGGTTCTTGCCGATCTCGTGGATGTCGCCCTGGACGGTCCCGATGACGACCCGCCCCGCGATCTTGCGCTGGGAGGCCCGGGCCATCATCTCCGGCTCGAGGACACCGATCGCCGTCTGCATCGCCCGGGCGGCCAGCATCATGTCGGGCAGGAACAGGTCGCCGCAGCGGAACTGCTCGCCGACGTGCCGGATCCCGGGGACGAAGGCCTCGTCGATGGCGACGAGCGGATCGATGCCCTCGGCGAGGGCCTGCTCTGCCAGCTTGCCGGCCGCGGTCGCATCGCCGTCGATGACGCTCTGGCGCATCGCGTCGAAGAGCTCCTGGGTCATGGATGCTGCCTCCTGGGCTGGGGCCGGGCACGACTGGCTCGGCCGAGATGACCTGACTGGATCCGGTTCATGCCATGGCGTCCGCCGGGCTGCGCGCCGACGCATCGGCGGTGGTGGCCCGGCCGAGGGCGAGGTCGGCCTCGGCGAGGACCCGGTCGAGCTCAGCCTGGACATCATCGGGCAGTGGGTCGACGAGCGGCGCCCCGACGATCTCGCGGACCCGGTCCTGGGCCCGGTCGTACATCGACGGCGAGCCGGCCCCGAGCCAGGCCTCGCGCGACTGCCGGCCAAAGATCGTCGGCAGGAAGAACTCGCCACTCCGGGCGGCCCGGCGGGTCGTCTCGCTGAACAGGAAGTCGCCGCCGGGTCCGACCGCGGCGATCTCGTCGAACAGGCCGGCCTCGGGCCCGGTGGCCATCCCCGCCACGAGGCGCTCGCACATCCGGGCGAGCTCGTTGTCCACGAGGATCTGCTCCAGGACGAGCGTCTGGTCGCCATCGATCTCGCCGAACCCGACGACGATCGACGCCCCGGCCGACATCGGCGGCAGCATCGTCATCAGCTTGTCGACGATCGCCTCGGCGCCGACGTCGTGGGCGTCGGACGCGCAGCCCGACGCGGTCGTCGGCAGGCCGTAGGAGCGACCCATCGTCGTGAGCACGCCCGACTGGATGCCGGCCTCCGGTGTCCCGCCGAGGAAGCCGCCGGTCCGGAAGTCCATCGAGGCGACGCAGCTGCTGTACATGAGCGGCCGACCAGGATGGGCGAGCTGGAAGACGACGATCGACGAGAGGGCCTCGGCGTTGGCCAGGCTGACGTTGGCGAACAGGCCGGCCGGGCCCGTGGTGCCGGCGATCGGCATCGGCATGATCATCACCGGGACGTCGAGGGCGCCCAGGTCCAGGTAGGCGTCGAGCATCGGCCCGTCGTGCGTCAGCGGGGCGACCGGGCAGTAGATGACCGATGCCGGATGACGCTCTCGGACCGCGGGCTCGCCG
The DNA here is from genome assembly GCA_963707215.1 of uncultured Chloroflexia bacterium. GTDB lineage: Bacteria > Chloroflexota > Limnocylindria > Limnocylindrales > CSP1-4 > DATHYZ01. The sequence continues at coordinate 844,629 of CAVPPB010000001.1, forward strand.
CCGAACACGACCCGCAGGACCTCGGCCAGGAAGGGCGCCTGCTCGCGGGTGTGGAGCTCGTGCTGGCCGTGCTTGGCGCAGGCCCGCAGCATCGTCGCGAACTCGTGGAGCGGCCGCGAGGCGCTCGGCATGTCCGAGGCGGCGACCGGCGGCCAGGCCAGGACGCCCATGTCGGCGGTGGCGAAGATCCGGCAGCCCAGCTCGATGTCGCGCCGGGTGCCGTAGCGACGCTCGCCGGTCTCGAAGTCGCGGGCGAAGGCGGCCGTGCCATCAAGCCCGAACCGGGTGCCCGGGGACGGCAGGGGGTAGTCGTGCTCGGGATCACGGGCTCCCAGGACGAACGAGCCGGGGGTCGAGGCCAGCGCCGATTCCACGAGCGAGCGAGGGATCCGGGCGACCCCGGTCGCCCGGTCGACCTCCGCGCCGGCGTCCTCGAGGAGCGGCAGCGCCAGGTCACCGTGGTAGCGGACCCCGACCTCGGCCAGGATCCGCAGGCTCTGCTCGTGGATCCGGTCCCGGTCCGTGTCCGCCAGGAAGGTTGCCTCGTACCGCATCGTCATCCGACCCCGCCCGGGGTCGCTCCGTTCCGTGCTGCCTGCTCGATCCGTTCGAGCTCACGGGTCGTCGCCTCGTCCAGCCGCAGCGGCTCGTGGCCGGCGATCGTCGCGTCGACGATCGACCGCGCCTCCTCGAGCAGCTCCGGTCGGCCGGCGGCGTCCCAGCGCTCGTACGTGTCGTGGACGCCCATCGTGTCGATGGACCACTCGCCGCGGTGGACCGCGTCCCGCGTGGCGGTCCGGGCGATGAAGTCGCCGCCGGGCCCGACATCGGCGATGGCGGCCTCGACGGGCTCGCCGGCGAGGTCCTCGATCCCCCGGTGGAGCCGTTCGCAGCGCCGGAAGACCTCGAGGTCGATGACCAGCTGCTCGAGGCTCAGGACGGTCGACCCGCTGAGGCAGCCCGGCCCCACGAGGATGTCGGGCCGGGCCAGCGCCGGCAGGACCCAGTCGGTGGCCCGCTCGTAGGCCGCCTGGATGCCCGGCACGTGATGGTCGCTGCTGCCGGTCGAGGCCATGACCGGCAGCCCGTAGCCCCGGGCGACCTCGACGGCGGCCGCGCCCAGGAGGCCGTGCTCCACGGCCCCGCCAGCCCAGCGCCCGGTCCGTGGCTCCATGACCGCCAGCGCCGGGGCGTAGATGAACGGCGTCCCGGGCGCCGCGGCCTGGACCAGGCAGAGCATCGCCAGGATCTCGGCATTGCCGAGGACCACCGTCGAGAGCAGCCCCACCGGCGCGGTGAGGCCCATGACCGGCATGGGCATGACGGCGATCGGCAGGCCCCAGTCGAGGGTCGCCAGGCAGGCGTCCGTGTCGGGGCCCTCGAGGACCAGCGGCGAGAGCGGGCAGACGAGGAACGAGAAGGGATGCTGGCGACGGACCGCCTCGCGCCCACCGAAGACGGTGCCCAGCACCTCGAGGAGCCAGCCGACGTCGGCCGGATCGGTCGTCCCGTCCTGGACGTGCTTCGAGAAGAGCCCCAGCGCCTGGGTCCAGCGCCGGACGGCGACCCCCGGCCCGACCTCGCCGCGGCCGACCTCCACGGCCTCCCAGTAGACGCCGACGGCGTCGGTCGCGTCGATGAGCCGGGTGGCCCGCTCCCAGTCGTCGTTCGTCGCGGTCCGCCGGAGACCGGTCTCGGGGTCGATGACGTGGATCGCCTGGCCGTCGATGCAGAGGGTGCAGCCGCCCGCGTTCATCGCCAGCGACCAGCCGGGCCGCCGGCCACCCAGCGAGAAACGGCGGGGGGCCGCAGCGAGCGAGCGCTCGACCAGCTCGGGCGGGAAGCGGACGACCCGGGTCGCCTCGTCGACCGGGGCGCCGGCCTCGGCCAGGATCGCCCTGGCCCGCGCCGAATCGACCCGCAGGCCGGTCGTCCCGAGGACGGCCAGGGTCCGCTCGTGGACGGCGCTCCGGTCCTCGTCCGAGAGGACCTGGACGCGGGTCCTCACCGTCGGGCGCTCCCGTGGGCGGTCCGGGTCGCCGGCTCGCCGCCGCCCAGCTCGCGATCGGCCGCCGCGACGATCCGCTCGAGCTCGGTCGCCACCGCGTCCTCGAGGGGCTCCGGCCAGTGCTCGGCCAGGATCCGCTCGACGGAATGGCGGGCCACCTCGACCGGGTCGACCGCGCTCCCGTCCACGGTGGTCCGACCGGTCAGCAGCGAGAAGGGCAGCTGGCGCAGGCCGTCCCGGGTGCTCGGCTCGTACAGGTAGTGACCGCGGGGGCCGACCGACCGGATGACCTCGATGGCCAGCGCCTCGGGCGACGTGTCGAGTCCGGCCAGATCGACCCGGACCCGCTCGTGGAGGTCGGCGTCGAGGACCAGCTGCTCGGGGTAGAGCAGGGTGCAGCCCTCCAGCAGGCCCATCCCCGAGCCGGTCTCGGCACCCAGCAGGGAGCAGAGCGTCAGGCCGACGGCGGCCTCGGCGGGGACCTGCCAGCCGGGCACCATCGCGTCGGTGCCGAAGACGCCGGCCAGCGTCGGCACTCCCCAGGCATGGGCGAGCTCGACCCCGGCCGCGTAGGCGACGTCCCCGGCGATGGCGGTGGCCAGGAAGCCGCCGGTCCGTGGGTCCATGACCCCGGGCATGAGGGAGTGGAAGACGGGGGCGCCCGGGTGGACGAGCTGGACGAGGACGAGCGCGGCGACGATCTCGGCGTCGCCCTGGACCACGGTCCCCGCGATCGAGGCCGGTCCGGTGGAGCCGGCGTTGGCCATCGACATGAAGCCGACCGGCAGCCCGGCCTCGGCCATGACCAGCGCCCCCTCGAGGCCCTCGGCGTCCTGGGCCAGCGGGGCGATGGCGCAGATGAGGGCGGACAGCGGCGGCCGGGTCCGCATCGTGGCCTCGTCGCCGGCCAGGACCCGGGCCATCTCGACGGCGTAGCGGGCCGTGGGCTCGCCCATGACCGTCTCGGTCTGGACGTGCTTCACGGTGCCGGCGTACGACGCCAGGAGCTCGTGGAGCGGGGCCGTCGCCGGATGGTCCTGGGCGCTGACGATGGGCCAGTAGAAGCCGACCGCCGGCAGGGCGTCGGCGACGCGGGCCATGTCGGCGACGTCCCGGGTCAGCGAGGCCCGCCGCTCGCGGGTATCCGGGTCGATGGTGGCGATGCCGCAGCCGTCGGTGGCGACGTACAGGGCCGTCCCGTCGAGGACGGCGTCATGGGCCGGGGTCCGGGCGCCCATCGTGTAGTGGCGCGGCGCCCGGGCCATGGCCGCCTCGACGAGATCGGGCGGGATGCGGACGACCTGGGTCGCGTCGTCGACCTCCGCCCCATGCTCCCGGAACAGCTCCCGGCACTTCGCCGATGGGACGTGGACGCCGATCGTGGCCAGGATCTCCAGGGTCCCCGCTCGCAGGTCGGCGAGCTGGCCGTCGTCGAGGACCCGCAGCCGGTAGGCCGGCCGGATCGGCGCCAGGGGCGGCGTCGCGCTGGGGGAGACGGACGACGCGCCGGGGGAAGCGCCCGACGCCCCGGGGGCTCGGGTCATCCGCGAGCCTCCTCGTCGGCGGCCGCCAGGATCCGGGTCAGCTCGGCCTGCTGGGCCGGCTCGAGCGGCTCCGGATGATGGTTGGCCCGGATCCACTCGACCCGCTCGCGGGCGACCTCGATGGGATCCCGGTAGCCGGTCCCCTCACCGAGCTCGTGGGTGAGCGCCCGGGTCATGGCCGTCCGCATGTGGGTGCGGGTGTGCGGCTCGTACAGGTAGTGGCCGCCGGGTCCGACCGCCGCGATGACGTCCACGGCCAGCGTCTCGTCGTCGACCTCGGCCGCCATCAGCGCGTAGCGGGCCCGCTGGTAGATGTCGTCGTCGAGGACGATCGCCTCCGGGTAGAGCAGCGTGTACGTCCGGTCGAGACCCAGGCCGGTGACGATCTCCGGGCTGGTCAGGCCGGCCAGGAACGGGTCGAGGGCCACCTCGACGCCCGCCTGCCAGGTCCCGGCCTCCTTCGAGTCCGTCCCGAAGCAGGCCGCCATCGACGGCAGGCCCCAGTGGTGGGCCATCTCGACCGGGGCGTAGCGGACCCGGTTGTCGAGCGCGTAGCCGACGTAGCCGCCGGTCCGCGGGTCCGCCCAGGCCTTCATGATCGAGTGGAAGACCGGCGTCCCGGGATAGGCCAGCTGGAGCAGGACGATCGCGCTGATGACCTCCGCGTCGCCGACGACCAGCGAGCCCGCCGACGTGGCCGGAGAGGTCGTCCCCATCGTCGGCATGGCCAGGAACCCGACGGGGATGCCGGCCTCGGCGAAGACGAGCGACGCCTCGATGCCGGCCTCGTCCTGGACGAGCGGGGCGATGGAGCAGATCAGGTCGGAGAAGACGGGGCGCTCGCGCAGCGCCTCGCGGCTGCCGGCGATGACGGTCGCCATCTCGACGGCGCGACGGGCCTGCGTCTCGCCCATGACCATGCCCTGGAAGTGCTTGACCGTGTTGTTGAAGGCCGCGTCGATCTCGTGGAGCTGGGAGGTCCGGCCGTGGTCCTGGGCGCTCACCGTCGGCCACATGAAGCCGATCGACGGCAGGTAGTCGGCGATCCGGGCGATCTGGGCGACGTCGGCCTTGGTCGAGGGGCGTTCCTTGCGGGTGTCCCAGTCGATCGTCGCCACGCCGCACCCATCGGTCGTGAAGTAGCTGACCCCGTCCTGCAGGTGGAGGTCGTAGGCCGGGTCGCGGGCCGCCATCGTGAAGTAGCGCGGCGCCGAGGCAAGGGCCCGGCGGACCAGGTCCCTGGGGAGGCGGACGACCTGGGACTCGCGGTCCACCTGGGCGCCGTGGTCGGCCAGGATGGCCAGGGCCTTCTCCGACGGGAAGCGGACGCCGACCCGCTCGAGCACCTCCAGGGTGGCGTCCTGGAGACGGTCGAGCTGCTCGTCGGCGAGGAAGCGCACCCGGTAGTCCGAGCGGATGGGCTGCAGCGGCGGCCGGGCGACGGCGACGGTCATGGTCGGCTCCTTCCGATGTGGGGGCTCGCTGGCGTGGTCCGGGTCATGGGCGCTCCGTCTCCGGGGCCGGCGCGCCGCGGGACCGGCGGCGGGCGCTGACCCGGAGGGAGACGAGGATCGCGATCGCGGTCGTCACGACGATGATCGTCGAGATCGCGTTGATCTCCGGCGTCACCCCGAAACGGATCCGTGAGTAGATGTAGAGCGGTAGCGTGGACGACCCGACGCCGGCGTTGAACGAGGTGATGATCAGGTCGTCGAACGAGAGGGCGAACGAGATGAGGGCCCCGGCGGCCACGGCCGGGGCGATGAGCGGCAGGGTCACGTGGAGGAACGCCTGCCGGGCCGACGCCCCCAGGTCGCGGGCAGCCTCCTCCATCCTGGGATCGAGTGACACGGCCCGGGCCCGAACGATGATCGCCACGTACGAGATCGAGAAGGCGATGTGGGCGATGGCGATCTGGAGCATCGAGCCGTTCGCCGAGAACAGCAGGGCGAAGAACAGCAGCAGGCTGATGCCCATGACCACCTCGGGGGTCACCATCGGCAGCAGGATCAGGGTGTCCGACGCGGTGGCGGCCCGGCCCGACCGGAGGCGCGCGAGGCCCAGCCCGAGCAGGGTCCCGATGGCTGTCGTCACGACGACCGAGATGAAGGCGACCTGGAGCGACACGCCCAGGGCCGCCAGCAGCGCATCGTTGCCGAACAGCTCCGGGTACCACTTCAGGGTGAAGCCGCGCCAGATGAAGTTCCGCTTGCTGTCGTTGAAGCTGAAGATGATCAGGACGACGATCGGGGCGAACAGGAACGCGTAGACAGCCAGGCCGTAGAGCGTGAGCCAGCGGTTCCGCTCGCGGCGCATCAGCCGATGACCTCGCGGCGCAGGATCCGCAGACCGCCGACGGTCGCCAGGATCGTCATGACGATGAGCAGGAAGCCCAGGGCGGCGCCGAACGGCCAGTCACGGGCCTGCAGGAAGAGCGTCTGGACCACCTTGGCGATCGTCGTGGTCTGGGCACCGCCCAGCAGGTCGGGCGTCACGAAATCGCCCATGGCCGGGATGAACGTCAGCAGGGCCGCCGCGATGACCCCGGGCATGGTCAGCGGCAGGGTCACGTGCAGGAAGGCCGCCCGGCCGCTCGCGTAGAGGTCCCGGGCGGCCTGGGCCAGGGCCGGGTCCAGGCGATCGATCGAGACGTACAGGGGCAGGATGGCGAACGGCAGGAAGCCGTAGGTCATCCCCATGATCACCGCCAGGTCCGTGTTCAGGAGCTGGACGGGCTCGGTGAAGCCGATGGCCCCGAGGATGCCGTTCACCACGCCGTTGTCACGGAGCAGGATCATCCAGGCGTAGGTCCGGATCACCCAGCTGGTCCAGAACGGCAGCATCACCAGGACCAGCAGCAGGGCCTTGCGGCGACCGCCGTAGCGGCTGATCCAGTAGGCGACCGGATAGGCGATGGCGATCGAGAAGACGGTCGTCGCCACCGCGTACTTGAACGAGTTGGCGACCGTCGGCAGGAAGCCGGGCTCCAGGGCCCGGACGTAGTTGTGGAAGCCGAGGGGCGAGAAGAGGACCCCGCCGTACTGGTCGCGGGTGCCCAGGCTGACGACGAAGATGATCGCCAGGGGCACGGCGAAGAAGATCAGCAGCCAGCCGAGCCCGGGGACGAGCAGGATCGCCTCCCGGGCTCGCTCGCGCTTCATCGCGATCGCCGCGCGCTCTTGGCCCCTCGCTCAGGCGCCGGCGCGAAGCTTCGTGTAGCGCTCGCTGTACTTCACCTCGTCCTCGCCGAGGTCGAGGATCTCCTGGAGCTTCTCGACGGCCGACTGGTCGGGGTTCACCGTCGGATCCTCGAGGATGGCCGGGTCGATGAACTCCTTGGCGGCCTCGTTCGGCCCCATGTAGCCGATGTAGTTCGTGTTCGCCGCGGCCACCTCGGCGTCGAGCATGTAGTTGATGAACAGGTTGGCTGCGATGGGGTGCTGCGCGTTGGCCAGCAGGACCATGGTGTCCGAGCCGCGGACGCCACCCTCCTCGGGGATGTAGTAGACGACGGTGTCGCGCTCGACCTGGACCTGGTAGACGTCGGCGCCCCAGGCGTGCATCACCCAGACGTCGCCGGTCGAGAGCACCCCGATGTCGTCCGTGGTGTAGGTCCGCAGCAGCGGCTTCTGCTCCTCGAGCAGCGCGAGGGCCTCGTCGAGCTCGCCATCGTCGGTGGTGTTGATGTCGTAGCCGAGGCGGATGAGCGCCGCCGCGAAGACCTCGCGGACGTCGTCCAGCATCGCCATCTTGCCGGCCCAGCGCTCGTCCCAGAGGGCCGCCCAGGAGGTCAGCTCCTCGTCGATCTGGGCCGTGTCGTAGGCGACCCCGGTGGTCCACCACATGTAGGGCATGGAGTGCTCGTTGCCCGGGTCGTAGCCCGGATCCGCCCACTCGGCGCCCAGGTTGACGGCGTTCGGGATGAGGCTCAGGTCGAGCGGCTGGATCAGGCCCTGCTCGAGGAAGCCCTTGATGTAGGTCGAGGTCGGGAAGGTCACGTCGTAGCCGCTGTTGCCGCTGCTGATCTTGGCGGTCATCGTCTCGGCGCTGTCGAAGAAGTCGTAGGTGACCTTGACGCCGTACTCGTCCTCGAACCCGGCGATCGTCTCCTCACCGATGTAGTCGGCCCAGTTGTAGACGAACAGCTCGGCCTCGGGCTCCGGCGCGGAGCTCGGCGCGGTCGAGGCGCCCGCGCTGGGAGCGGCCTGGCTGGGCTCCGGCGTCGCGCCCGACGAGCAGGCGGCGAGGGCCGGGCCGATGGCGACCGTGGCCCCGGCGGCCGCCATGCCGCGGAGCACCGTCCGTCGGCTCATCCGGCGGGGCCCCGGCAGCAGCAGTCGTCGCTCCGGGACGATCAGCTGGCGCTGCCCGTCCGGGTCCTGGCTCGTCCTGCGGGTGGTCATGGTCCTGCCTCCTCCCGGCCCCGCGACCGCGCCAGGACGAGCGCGTTCGCCGGGCTCCAGCCGATCCGGACCCGATCGCCGGCCGACCATCGCGGCGCCGATCGGGGGACGACCACGCTGAGTGCGAGGCCGCCCTCGGTCCGGATCTGGTGACTCACCGACGTCCCGAGGTACGCCGATTGCCCGATACGACCGAGCAGCGCTGGAGCGCCTGTCGCTCCCTCGCTCCCGGTCCCGTCATCGCCATCGAGCTCGACGGCCTCCGGCCGGATCGAGACATCGACGGCATCGCCGACCCGGACGCCGGTCGAGGCGGCCAGGCAGCGCTCGCCGCTCGACAGCCGGACGAGGACCGTCTCGCCGTCGACCGCTTCGACCGCTCCTTCGAGCAGGTTCGTCGTGCCGATGAAGTCGGCGACGAACCGGGTGGCGGGCCGGTCGTAGAGCTCCTCCGGCGCGCCGAGCTGCTCGACCCGACCGCGGTCCATGACGGCGATCCGGTCGGACAGCGCGAGGGCCTCCTCCTGGTCATGGGTCACGTAGATGAACGTGATCCCGACCTCGAGCTGGACCCGCTTGAGCTCGACCTGGAGCTGGCGACGCAGCTTGAGGTCGAGCGCCCCGAGGGGCTCGTCGAGGAGCAGGACGGTCGGCTCGTTGACCAGCGCTCGCGCAAGGGCGACCCGCTGCTGCTGGCCGCCGGAGAGCTGATCGGGGCGCCGCTTGTCGAAACCGGGCAACCGGACGAGTTCGAGTGCCCGGCCCACCCGTCGCTTCACCTCCGGGTCGGGGACGCTCCGCCGGCGTAGCCCGAACGCCACGTTGTCGAAGACGCAGAGGTGGGGGAAGAGGGCGTAATTCTGGAAGACCATGTTGACCGGGCGGCGCTCCGGCGGCTCGGTCGTGATATCCGAGCCCCGCAGCTCGATCCTGCCGCCCGTCGGCAGCTCGAACCCGCCGATCATCCGGAGGGTCGTCGTCTTGCCGCAGCCCGAGGGACCCAGGAGCGAGAAGAACTCGCCGGACCCGATCTCGAGCGAGATCCCGTCCACCGCGATGACGTCACCGAACCGCTTCGTCAGCTCGACGAGGCGGACCTCCGATCCGGGCGGATCGCTGGCCGGGGTGAGGGCTCCCGCCTCGACCCCTGGGACGCCGGGTGCCGCGGACGACATCGCCACCACGCATCCTCGTCTCGGCCGCGGGATGCGGGGGCACCCCACACGCGTCGCTGACTCTATCGACGCCCCATCCTCCGGGAGTCACCTGTCCCATGCTCCGGGCAGGCTGGCGCTCGTCGCATCACGGTCCACGGGCACACCGACCGGCGCAAGAGCCGCTCGGACGGGGCCGGATGGCCCATCTTGCGGCGCCCGCCGAGGATCGCTGATCGGTCAGATCGGGCGCGGCGCGTTCCAGGGGATCCGGCCCACGACTGGATCCGCGAGCGCCGGCGGCTGCTGCCGGACCGGCACCGGCTGGATGGACACGAACCGGCCGTCCCAGGCCATCGGCAGCGGGTCGTACCTCCATGGCGTGAAGAAGCGCCGGAGCTGGTCGAGCGTCAGCTGCGTGTTCGGCCGCATGTCGTAGCCGTTGCGGCTCTGGAGGCCCCAGAGCGGCCCGACGACCCGGACGCTGGTCACCGTGAAGTCATCCGTCGTCGCCGGGTCGGCGGTGGCCGAGAACCCGGTCAGGATCCAGGCGTGGCCGCCGTCCGCCACGGTCAGGCCGACCGGGAGCCCGGTGCGCCGGATCCGCTCGACCGCAAGGCGGATCGCCCCGTCGAACGTCGCGCTGACCGTGAGCCGGTAGCGCTCGTCGACGAAGCGGCGGAGCCCGGCCTCCCAGCCCTGGGGATCCACCCCGGCCGAGACCGGCAGGTCGTACCGGTTGCGGCCGCGCATCCACTCGAAGTAGCGGGCCTGGCCGGCTCGTCCATGGTCGACCTCGTCGTGGACGATGTTGCGGATGATCTGGACGTCGGCGGCGGTGCACCAGAGCCAGGTCTGCTGGGTGCTGAAGACGCCGTCACGGTAGAGGTCGACCGAGCCGGTCCAGGCCGATGGCCCGGCGGCGAGCGCCACCCGCGGAGCGACGGCGGGGGCCGCTCCGATGACGAGCAGCACTGCCACGAGGAGCGCGGCCAGGTGCCGGGGCCCTGACCGCGGGCCGCCGGCTCGGACCACCGACAGGCGTCGAGCCCCGAACGTCGTCGCCGGCTGGGTCCTCATCGCCGATCCTCGGTGCTCAGGTCCGGTGGAGCGGGATCCGGGCCCCGGTCACCGTGCCAGCCGCCGGCGAGCAGAGGTAGAGGACGGCTGCGGCGATCTCGTCGGGGGTCGTCCAGCCCGCGGTCCTGGCGCTGGGCTCGCGATCGCGGACCCCGTCGGCGTCGATCGCCCGGACCCGCAGGACGTTGACCGTCACGCCGGTCGCAGCCGTCTCCCTGGCCAGGGCTGCCGATCATCGCTTCCTCAGCCGCCTTCCCGACGGTGTACGCGGCCGTTCGGGCCGGTGTCTCCGTTACGACCGGCGATGAGACCGCCACGATCCGGCCGAACCCGGCCTCGACCATCACCGGGACAACGGTCCGGGCCACGTTGACGGTCGTCCAGAGGTGCTGGTCGAGCATCGACCGGAACGCGTCGTCGGGGGTCTCGCTGGCCGGGACCCCGCCCGTCCAGCCCCCGACGAGGTGGGCCAGCACGTCGATCCGGCCGAACCGCTCCAGTACGGCGCCGACCGCATCACGCGCCTGGGCCGCGTCTCGAAGGTCCGCCCCGACCGCCAGCCAGCCGTCGCGATCCAGACCGAGCTCGTGGGCCACCGCCTCGACCCGCTCCAGCGTCGAGCCGATGAGCGCGACCCTTGCTCCCGCAGCGGCCAGGGCGGCGACGACCGCTCGCCCGGCAGGCCCGGCGGCGCCGGTCACCAGCGCCACCCGCTCGGAGAGATCGACCATGGGTCCGCTATCGAGGCCGGCGTTCACTGGGCACCTCCTGCCTGCATCCCCCCCAGTATCCGCCGGAGGCCCACAGCCGTCACCGTCAGCCGCGGGTCGGGATCCGGTACAGGAAGACGAGCAGGATCGCGGCCGTCGCGGCTAGTCCCAACCGCAGCACGAGCTGGTCCACGAGGACGATGGACACCCCGAAGGTCAGGGCGACGAGGACGAGCGCCCGGCCCTTGACGCCTGGCGGCAGCGACCGCGAGCGACGCCACTCGGCGATGATGGGGCCGAGCGCCGGCTGCCCCAGGAGCCATCCGTACAGGCGGGTCGAGGCGCGGGCATAGCAGGCCGCGGCCAGCAGCAGGAACGGGGTCGTCGGCAGGATCGGCAGCACGACCCCGGCGAGACCGAACCCGAGGGCGACCGTGCCGACGACCGCGCAGACCGCCCGGACCGGCAGCGACGCGGCCGGGGGATGGGCCAGCTCGGGCGGTACTTCCTCGGGCTCCGGGGATCCCGTCATGGACGTAGGATGCCCGCCCCGGGTCAGCTCGCGCCACCCGAGCCCGCCGCACGAGCCCGGATGCGTCCGCATCGCCCGTATCTACCCTCTCTGTATCCATCGGCACCTTCGCACCGGCGCCTCAGCGGTCGAACCTCTACGAACCCGATGCGTGTTCGACCGAGCCGGCGGGCGGCCGATCGGGCGGAGCTACGGTGGACGGAGAAGGATCGATGGCGACCATCCCCGCGACCGACCAGGGCGGCGGCGTCCCCCGCCGACGGTTCCTGCGCTTCCTGCTCGGCTTCTCCGTGGTCTCGACCCTGGCCATGATCGCGGCCCCGGTCGTGGGCTTCCTCCTGCCCCCCAAGACCACCGGCGGTGGGGGCGGCGGCAAGATCCTGGTCGGGACGATCGCCGACATCCCGCTGGGCCAGGGCAAGGTCGTGCCCGTGGGCAGCAGCCCCGCGATCATCATCAACACGGACCAGGGGGTGAAGGGCTTCTCGGCCATCTGCACCCACCTGGGCTGCATCGTCGCCTGGGACCAGGGCGCCGCCAACATCGTCTGCCCCTGCCATGACGGCCGCTTCAACGCCACGTCGGGGGCCGTCGTCTCGGGTCCTCCGCCGTCCGGCCTGCCCCCGGTCGAGGTGTCGGTCGAGGGCGAAGAGATCTACGTCGTGAGCGCTTGACGATGGCCGTCGACAGCCCGCCCGTCACGACCGGCAAGCCGACCACCGCGGGGCGCGTCGACGCGTGGCTCGAGGAGCGCCTGCGCTGGCATCAGCTCATGGACGTCCTCCTCCACGTCCGGGTCCCGCTGCAGGCCAAGACCTTCTTCTTCGGCGGGATCACGCTCTTCCTGTTCGGCGTGCAGGTGGCGACCGGGACCCTGCTGGCGCTCTACTACAAGCCCACCCCGGAGGCGGCCTACGACAGCGTCGTCTTCATCACCAGTGACGTGGACTTCGGCTGGCTCATCCGCAGCGTCCACCACTGGGCCGCCAACCTGATGATCCTGTTCCTGGTCCTCCACATGATCAGGATCTTCTTCCAGGCCGCCTACAAGTACCCGCGCGAGCTGACCTGGCTCGTCGGCATGGGTCTGCTGGCCGTGACCATGGGCTTCGGCTTCACCGGCTATCTGCTGCCGTGGGACCAGCGGGCCTACTGGGCGACGGTCGTCGGCACCGAGATCGCCGGAGGCATCCCGTTCATGGGTGACTTCCTGCTGGAGCTCCTCCGTGGCGGCGCCGACGTCTCCGAGGCGACCCTCAGCCGGTTCTTCGGCATCCACGTCCTGGTCCTGCCGCTGATGCTGGGAGCGATCGTCGCCATCCACCTGGTCTTCGTCCACCAGCAGGGCCTGGCCAACCCCAAGGAAGCCGATCCGCGGCCACCGGCCGTGCCGACCGGCCCGACCAAGCCCTTCTTCCCTCACTACATCCTCGAGGAGGTCATCGCCTGGCTGTTCCTCCTGGCGATCCTCGTCGTGATGGCCTCGATCTGGCCGGCCGGCCTGGAGGAGGAGGCGAACCCCCTGGTGACCCCCGAGCACACCAAGCCGGAGTGGTACTTCCTGGGGGTCTACGAGCTCCTCAAGCACATCCCCTGGAAGGTCGTCGGGATCCTCACTCCCATCGTCTTCCTTGCGATCATCGGGCTGCTGCCCTTCCTCGACCGGAACCCGGCCGTCCAGGCCCGCAAGCGACCGGTCGCCATCGCCCTCGGGATCGTCACGATCGCCGTCCTCATCGGCCTGACGATCTGGGGCTACCTGAGCTGAGGTCCTGAAGACGATGCGGATCGGGTCGGACACGCAGCGCCGCCTCCGCCATCTCCGCCTGGCCGTTCCCGCCGGCCCGATCATCCTGCTCGTCCTCGTCCTGGGCGGCGGTCCGGCGGCGGCCCAGGATCCGGAGCCCACGCCGACCCTCATCCCGGGCCCGCCGGCACCGACGCCGATCGCCCACCCGGGTGACTCCGGCGATGACCAGTGCTACGCCTGCCACGTGGAGCTCGACGACCGGCAGCAGGCGATCTCCGAGGCGTGGGAGGCGAGCATCCACGGCGCCGGCGGCATCGGCTGTGCCGACTGCCACGGCGGCGATCCGAGGTCGGACAAGATCACCGTTGCCATGTCCGAGGAGGCCGGCTTCATCGGCATCCCGTCACGCGACGTGACGGTGGGGGTCTGCGGCAGCTGCCACAGCGACCCGGAGCGGATGGGCCAGTACGGCCTCCCCACGGACCAGTACTCGAAGTACTGGACCAGCGTCCACGGCCAGCGCCTCCTCGAGGCGGACGACACCCGGGTCGCCATCTGCATCGACTGCCACGGGTCCCACGCGGTCAAGAAGGCTTCCGACCCGACGGCCGACGTCTACCCGCTCAACGTCCCCCAGATGTGCTCGCGGTGCCACTCGGATCCGTCGCTCATGGAGCCGTACGGCATCCCGACGGACCAGTACGACGTCTACGAGCAGAGCATCCACGGCCAGGCGCTCATCGGGAACCAGGACGTCCGGGCGCCCTCGTGCACGTCGTGCCATGGCTCGCACTCCGCCCAGCCGCCGCGCAGCTCCGAGGTCGTCGACGTCTGCGGGAAGTGCCACACCGCGACCCAGGACCTCTACCTCGAGAGCCGGCATGCCGAGCTGGAGACGGTCGCGCCCAAGTGCTGGACCTGCCACGGGACGCACGACGTGGCCAAGTCGAGCGAGGCGCTATTCCTCCACCCCGCGGGCGAGATGCCCGACTACGACTGCACGACCTGCCACGAGCCACCCGACATGACCCTGAAGCTGAGCATCGAGCAGTTCGCGAACGAGGCCGATCGCCGCTGCGACACCTGCCACCACCCCGAATCGGTGATCTACCCGCAGGTCGTCGCCATCCATGACGCCCTGGGCGGCGCCAGCGGAGCCCAGGCCTCGGCCGAGGAGAAGATCGCCAAGGCCCGCGGCCTGGGCATGCTCGTCGGCGACGCCGAGGTGACCCTCACCGAGGCGAAGACCGCCTATATCCAGGGCCAGGCCGCGGTCCACACGACCAAGCTGACGACCGTCACCGCCCACACCGACGAGGCGGTCGCCAAGGCGGCCCGGGCCGAGGAGCTGGCCCAGGCGAAGCTCGACGAGAGCGACTTCCGCCGGCTGGCGATGATCGTCGTCATCGCCCTCATCCTGGTCAACGTCGTCATCCTCTACGTCGTCCTGCGCCGGATCGAGCACAGCCCGAACGAGGGCCCACCGCCCGAGCCGTCGCCATAGGCCCGGGGTCGGCCGCGGAGCGACCCTCGGGTCGCCACCGGGTCGGCCGGTCCGGACCGCAACGCAGGCGTCCCCGAAGGCGAGCGACGGTCCCGTCGCGGACCGGCGGATCGGCCTGTGCGTCGGGGCCGCACGGTCCCGCGGGGGGCGGGCCGGACGGCACTGTCCGACATATTCGCGGATACGCATGGTCGGGGCATGCACCTGCCCCGCTGGGCCCGCGACCTGGAGCTCCTGAAGTGGATCGGCGTCATCCTGCCGATCGTCTTCATCTGGGTCTTCGAGCTCGTCCGCTTCTTCGTCGTCGAGGAGAGCGTCGGCGGCACCGAGACCCACGTCGTCTCGGCGCTCGTCATGGCCGGTGCCGTGGTCCTGTTCGGCATCGGGATGGCCGCCCTCATCGACCGGACCGAGCGCGAGCTCGTCCGCCAGAACCGCGACTTGACGGCCACCCGCGCGGTCAGCGAGGCCGTCCGGGGGAACCGCCCGCTGCCGGAGGCCCTCGCCGAGGCCCTGGAGGGGCTGGCCCGCGAGACCGGCGCCGTCGCCGGCGTCATCCGGGTGCCCGGGGACGACGGTCGCGAGCTCGTGACGCGGCAGCCCCGGACCGTTCCGGCGGGCCTGGACTGGGCCGGGGCGCTCCTCGACGAGCCGGCGTCGACCCGTGCCGACGGCCCGCGCTACAGCGAGCGACGCGAGTTGGACACGACCCTTCTCGACCTCCCGCTCGCCTCCCGGGGGCAGCGCCTGGGATCGCTGCGCCTTGTCTTCCATCCCGCCCAACGACCCGATCTCTCCGAGGAGGCGCTGTCCGACATCGCCGACGAGCTCGCCACCGCCATCCGGCTCCACCACCTGGTCGAGGACCTCCGGCGGCGCGAGCGGGAGCGGGCCGCCCTCTACGAGGT
Organism: uncultured Chloroflexia bacterium; assembly: GCA_963707215.1. Taxonomy (GTDB): domain Bacteria; phylum Chloroflexota; class Limnocylindria; order Limnocylindrales; family CSP1-4; genus DATHYZ01. The sequence continues at coordinate 860,222 of CAVPPB010000001.1, forward strand.
CGCCCTCCAACTCACCGAGCGGAGCGAGACGCGCCCGGCGCTCGACTCGATCGCGGAGCATGCTCGTGGACTGCTGGTGGCGGATCGCGCGGTCGTCTGCCTGGCCGAGCCCGACGCGGCGACCCGGTCCCGGCACGCGGCCGAGCGCCTGGCGCTCGCCGACGACGGTTCCGTCTGCCTGCTGGCCCAGGCTGGCGACGAGCCCGGCCACCGCAACCCCCTGTGCCCCGTTCAGATGGAGCGCGCTGGGAGCCAGTGGATGGCCCGACCGCTCCGCAGCGCCGACGGTCACCTCGGGGAGCTCTGCGTGGTGCGGGAGCAGGGTCCGGCCTTCTCCGACGCCGATCGGTCGCTGCTGGCCGCCCTGGCCGACATGGCCGCCATCGCCGTCACCACGGCCCGCCTCAAGGAGGCCGAGCAGCAGTGGACGATCGTCGCCGAGCGCGACCGTATCGCCCGCGAGCTGCACGACAGCCTGGCCCAGGTCCTGGGCCACATCCACCTGCGGCTGCGCGACATCGAGACCCGGCTCGACGGCGCCGCCCCGATCATCGGGGCCGAGCTGGCCGACCTGGCCGGCGTCGCCGACGAGGCCTACCGGGACGTCCGCGAGGCGATCCTGGGGTTGCGCGAGACGATCTCGTCCGAGGGCGGATTGGAGGGAGCGCTCCGCGAGTACATCGCCAAGTACGCCCGCCAGACGGGCATCAAGGCGAGCCTGGTGTGCGACGAGACCGCCCGGGCGGCGCTGCCGCCGCGGGCCGAGGTCCAGCTGCTCCGCGTCGTCCAGGAGGCCCTGACGAACGTCCGCAAGCACGCCGGCGCGACCCGGGTCGTCGTCCGGATGCGCTGCCCCGGCGGGATGCCGATCGTCGAGGTCGAGGACGACGGTGCCGGGTTCGACCCTTCGCGGCTGGAGAAGTCCTTCAGCGGCGGGTTCGGCCTGACCTCGATGCGCGAGCGCGTCGAGCAGGTCGGCGGTACCCTCGAGCTGCATACTGCCCCCGGTGAGGGGACCCGGATCGTGGTCCGCCTCCAGCCAGAGGACCCTCGTGTCGCACCAGCCACCACGTCTCCGGATCCTGCTGGTCGATGACCAGCCCCTCTTCCGCAAGGCCCTCGCGAGCCTGATCTCCGGCCAGTTCGACCTCAACGTCGTCGGCGAGGCCAGCGACGGGCGTGAGGCGCTGGAGCAGGTCCGCAACCTCCGACCCGACCTGGTAGTCATGGACGTCCAGATGCCCGGCGTAGACGGGATCGGCGGGGTCAAGGCCATCCGGACGGCCGGGATCGACGTCCCCATCGTCATGCTCACCATCTCCGACGAGGACGACGACCTCTTCGAGGCCGTCCAGGCCGGCGCCAACGGCTACCTGCTCAAGAACATGCGGCCGGAGCAGATCTTCGAAGGCATCCGCGGCGCGGCCAAGGGCGAGGCCCCGGTCGCCGGCGCTGTCGCCGGCAAGCTCCTCGAGGCACTCCGCCACGGCGGGGTGGCGCCCAGCCGGGTCGCCACCGACGCCACGCCCGAGGAGATGTCGCTGACCCGTCGCGAGGCGGAGATCCTCCAGCTGATCGCGGCCGGCCTGTCCAACAAGGAGATCGCCGCTCGCCTGACGATCACCGAGGGCACGGTCAAGAACCACGTCCACCACGCCCTCGAGAAGCTCCACCTGACCAACCGGGTCCAGGCCGCGGCCTACGCGGTCCGCCACGGCTACGGTCGCGGGGACGGCACGGGATCCGAGCCGGCTGGCTGACTCCTGGCGCTGCGTCAGCGAGCCGATGTGCGCCACGGGGTACATGCCGGTTCGCTTCACCCCGATGGTCACGGGATCGCCGTAGGCCGGACGATAGAGACGTGACCCAGGATTGTGCCGTCGGGCGGATGGTCGGCCTCGTGGACGGGCCCCTAGCATCCCGAGGGTGGGGCCCAAGGCGGGCCCGTGCACGGGGGCGCCGAATTGGCGGCCGATCCGATCTCGGTCCTGCTGCTCTACGTCAACCCGCTTCTCGGCGAGGGGCTCGAGCGCCTGCTGACCGCCGAGCCGCGACTGTCGGTGACGGCACTCCACCTGGCCTGCTCCGCTCCTCTCGCGCCGATCGCCGATCAGGATGCCGACGTGGTCATCTTCGAGGAGGGTGGTCCGCTGGGCCTCGAGCAGCTCCTCGAGCGGACCCGTGCTCCGATCGTCATCGCGGTCAGCCTCCACACGGGCGACGTCTGGACGCTTCGGCGCGACGACCTGCGCAAGCGTTCCGGTGATGTCGTCGACGAGATCGTGGCGACCTGCCTGGGCCGCGCCGACGCCGCGGCCCGCGCCGTTCGGGGCGGGCGCCGACGACCGGTCGCGATCGAGGTGGCCGATGACCAGCGGACGCCGACCCCCCGAGCGTATCGCCCCGCCTGAGCCGCCTCGGTATCCTTAGGTCCGATGAGCCTTCCTTCCGGCCACCGCATGCCCCGCCGCCGCGCGCTCCTCGTCATCGGATCGAGCGTCGCCGCCATCGGCGCCACTCCCCTCGCCCTGGCCGGCTGCGAGCCGCCGGTGCCGGTGGACACGACGTTCGAGCTCGACCCGGCAAGCCTGCCCGTGGGCGAACCGACGCTCATCGGCTTCGAGTTCGAGAAGCCCGACGGGTCGATCGGCCAGGGCTCGGCCTGGTTCCTGCGCAGCGACGACGACGCGCTCGTTGCCTACGACCCGCGCTGCACCCACCAGGCTTGCGAGTACGCCTGGGAGCCGGCCCAGGCGCAGTTCACCTGCGTCTGCCACGAGGCCGCCTTCTCCCTGGACGGCGAGGTCTTGTTCGGCCCGCCGCCACGGCCGCTGGCTCGGTTCCCGATGGTCGTCAGCGGGACGTCGGTGACCCTCACGGTCCCCTCGAACCTGCAGGCGCCCAAGACCGAAGGCTGAGCGAGCGGTTGCTGGGAACCCGGTCGCTCGGCGGCTGCCCACCGCGGGGTGCGACCGCCCAGGACCCTTGGCCCTGATCGGCTGATATACCCCCGGTGCGTGGACGCACCGCCGCCTGTGCCGAACATGTATCGCCCGGCGGATGGGTCCACGGGACGCTCCGCGCGACGATATCCACGGTCGACCGTCCCCGACGTGGCCGACCGTGTCCGCTAGTGGGGTGAAAACGAATGTTCCGGGTCACGTCCCTGACCGCGATGTCGGACCGGCAGCTCGACCGCTGGATCAAGCGGATCGCGGCGCTGGCGCTGATCGCGCTCGTGGCGTTCGTGGCGTTCTACGTCTTCGACCGCTACCGCGATCCCGGCCCGACGATGGTCGACCGCAACATCATCGCCCTCGAGGAAGTCGTCCGGGCCGACCCGGCCGACATCACCTCGCGGGGCCAGCTCGCCGACCTCTACACGGCCGCCGGCCGCTACGAGGATGCGATCGCCCAGTACGGGGCGATCCTCGAGACCGGCAAGGAGACCGAGCTGGCCCACTTCGGGCGGGCCAAGGCCTACCAGGCCAGCGGGCAGCTCGATGCCGCGGCCGCGGACTTCGAGGTGGTCGTGGGCATCGCCAAGGAAGGCGAGATGGCCCACGTCGACCCGATCCTGAATGCCGCCTACTTCGGTCTCGGAGCGATCGCCCTCGAGCAGGGCCGCCCGGACGACGCGGTCACCCACCTCACGGCGGCGGTCAACATCAAGCGGGCTGACGCCGACTCGTGGAACCTCCTCGGGGCGGCCCTGGTCGACGTCGGCGAGCCCGCCAAGGCCATCGAGGCCCTCCAGAAGGCCGTCGCCTTCGTGCCGCTCGGGTGGGTCGAGCCATACGTGACGATGGCCGAGGCCTACACCGCGCTCGGCCAGCCGGCCCGGGCGGAGTGGGCCAACGCGATGGCCGATCTCTCCGCCGGCAAGCCCGACGAGGCGAGGACCCGGCTCCTCGCCATCACCGAGGGCGAGACGGCCCTCGACGCCGCCATCGGCCTGGCGCTCATCGCCGAGACCGAGGGCGATGGGCCAGCGGCGGTGGAGTGGTACACGAAGGCGCTGGCGATCGATCCCGAGAACGCGGCCGCCCGGCTCGGTCTCGGCAGGGTCAGCGACCCAGCCGCCAGCGCGGCTCCACTGCCCGAGCTGCCCGAGCCCGGTGCCGTGGAAGGCGGCCAGGGCTGATGACGACCCCGCAGATGACGGCCGACACCGTCCCGCCGGCGGCTGACACCGCCCCCGACGCCCCCACCCCGACCGAGCTCTCCCCGGAAGAGGAGCAGAAGCGGCGACGGCGCAAGGCCATCATCTTCTTCCTGCTCCTCGGCTTCCTGGGGATCCTCCTGCTCCTGCTGCTCTGGTACCTGCTGTTCCGGCAGCCGCTGCCGATCGTCCCGCCGATCCCGGAGGCTCAGCTGCCCGGCTATGCGACCAGCGTCTACGGGGCCTCCAGCCCCGCCGGTGTCGCGGTGACGCCGGCCGGCGACCGCATCTACGTCACCGAGACCGGCGGCGACTACGGGATCAAGATCTTCGACGGCGGCGGCGTCCAGGTCGGGGCCATGGAGTTCCCGGCCGACACGGGTACCGGGCACGTCCCGGTGTACATCGCGATCGACCCGCTCTCCAGCGAGGTGTACGTCTCCGATCGGCCGACCGGCTCGATCCACATCTTCGACCGCGACGGGAAGTACCAGCGCCAGTTCAACCCCGGCGAGGAGATCCCCGGCTGGCAGCCGCTCGGCCTGGCGTTCGACCCGAACGGCAACCTCTATGTCACCGACCTGGGTGGCGCGACCCAGAAGGTCCTGGTCTTCGATCGCACCGGCACGGTCGTCCGGACCATCGGAGCCGACGCGGGCCTGGACTTCCCCAACGGGGTGGCCGTTGATGACGCAGGCCTGGTCTACGTCACCGACAGCAACAACGGCCGGCTGCTCATCTTCGGCCCCGATGGCTCGATCTCGGGCCAGATCGGCCGCGGCGCCGGCGCCGGCAATCTCGGGCTTCCCCGCGGCCTGGCCATCGATGGCCAGGGTCGCGTCTTCGTCGTCGACACCAGCGGGAACGGCGTCTTGCTGTACCGGACGCTGGGCGAGGACGAGCGGCGACCCGAATACGTGGGGTTCTTCGGCGGTCACGGGCTCTCCGACGGCCAGTTCGCGTTCCCGATGGGCGCGGCCGTCGACGACCGGGGCCGCGTCTATGTGGCCGACACGGCCAACGGCCGTGTCCAAGTCTGGAGCTACTAGCTCATGTGTAGAGAGGGAGGTGCGACCCGTCCAACGTCGATCCGCCGGCTGGGCCGGCTACCCACACAGCACACGACAGAGAGAAAGGAGGTAAGGACAGTGAAACGCCTGGCGCTCCTGATGACAGGCGGCGCCATCTGGCTGTTCCTTGCCGCACTCCCTGCCCTCGCTGACGGCGGACCCCACGTCTCGACGATCAACAACGGGTCGCTGGGGATCAACGCCGACAGCTGTGCCGGGTGCCACCGTGCGCACACGGCACAGGGTCCATTCCTCATCAATGCCGCCGACGAGGAGGCCCTCTGCCTGACGTGCCACGGCGCGGCCGGCACGGGCTCGACCGTCGACGTCATGACCGGCGTCCAGTACACCCTGGGCGGAGACGGCCTCCGCGGTGGTGCCATCCTTGGTGCTGCCCGCAACGGCGGCTTCGACCAGGCCCGGATCGACAGCTCGAACGCGACCCGCTCGTCGTACCTGCGGAATGCGACCGCCGTGTCGCAGCACCCGAAGGTCAGCGTGCTGGGCGCGGGCGAGGACGTCACCTCCGCGCACCTCGAGCCTGCCCGACAACGGCCTGACGATGCCGGGCATCGCCTGGGGCAACGGTGACTTCACGGCTGCGGTGGATCCGGGGCCGGCCTTCGAACTGAGCTGCGCGTCCTGCCACAACCCGCATGGGAACGGGCAGTACCGCATCCTCAACCCGATCCCGAATGGGTCGGGCGCCACCACCGGCGTCGAAGTCGCCGACGCGGCCCTGCCGCCGGCTGGTGACACGCGCAACTACACGGTCATCCAGGAACTCGATCGCCGACGGCGGCTACGCTCTCTCGCGAGCGACGTCGTGGCCGGTGGCTTCGCCGCCACCGACGGCGACTACTTCCGTCGGAACGTGCCGTGGGCACCCGAGATCGTCGACCCGGTCAACTGCGACCCGACGATCTTCCCGCGGCCGGATTGCCCGGTCGATACGAACAATGATGCACCGAACGGTGACCCCGACTTCAACGTCGCGATCACCGCCTGGTGCAGCCAGTGCCATACCCGGTACCTGGCCGATGGCAACACCCCGGTCGCAGGCAACCCCTACGAGACGGACTCCGGTGACGCCATCTTCACGTACCGCCACCCGACGCGCTCGAACCGGACGTGCAACGTCTGCCACGTCTCGCACGGCTCGAACGCCACGATGGATGGCACGTTCAGCGTCAACGCGACCTACCCGGATGGGACGGTCTCAGCCAGCAGCCGGCTCCTGAAGGTCGACAACCGTGGCACCTGCCAGGCTTGTCACGATCCGACAGGGACCATCACGGCTGGCACGATCATCGGACCACCCGCGGGAGTGCCGTAGAAGCTCAGTCACCGGAGGCCCCCTCGGGGGCTTCCGGTGATCTCAGGCGAGAAAGGAGGTAAGGACAGTGAAACGCCTGGCGCTCCTGATGACAGGCGGCGCCATCTGGCTGTTCCTTGCCGCACTCCCCGCTCTCGCTGACGGCGGACCCCACGTCTCGACGATCAACAACGGGTCGCTGGGGATCAACGCCGACAGCTGTGCCGGGTGCCACCGTGCGCACACGGCACAGGGTCCATTCCTCATCAATGCCGCCGACGAGGAGGCCCTCTGCCTGACGTGCCACGGCGCGGCCGGCACGGGCTCGACCGTCGACGTCATGACCGGCGTCCAGTACACCCTGGGCGGAGACGGCCTCCGCGGTGGTGCCATCCTTGGTGCTGCCCGCAACGGCGGCTTCGACCAGGCCCGGATCGGCTCGAGTGAGGTCTACCGGATCTCGACCGCGAGCGGCTCCCTTCGGACGAAGGTGCCGGTCCTGGCGACTCCGGCGGACGTCACGTCGTCCCACCTCGAGCTGCCCGACAACGGCCTGACCAATCCTGGGCAACGCCTGGGGCAACGGCCCGGACGGGTCGGGTGCCGGCCGAGCGTCGAGCTGAGCTGCGCGTCCTGCCACAACCCGCATGGGAACGGGCAGTACCGCATCCTCAACCCGATCCCGGACCCCGCCGCGACGGCCGCCGGGGCCTTCTACCCGGTCGCGGCGCCGGGCGCTCTGGTCACCGACGCCGCGCTGCCACCGGCACGGCGACACCCGCAACTACACGGTCATCCAGACCGTCGCGAGCGCGCCGACCTTGCTGGCAAGCGACGTGCCGAGCGTTCCCGGCTACACGCCGACGGCGGGAGACTACTTCCACCGTGGCGTGCCGTGGAACACGCGGACGAACAACGACGCTCCGAACGGGCTGACCAGCTTCAACAGCGAGATCACTGCGTGGTGCAGCGCCTGCCACACGCGGTACTACTCGGAGGACGACGGGACCAACCCGACCCCGAACACCATCTTCAAGTACCAGCACAACACCCAGAGCAACCGGGCCTGCACGACCTGCCACGTGTCCCACGGCTCGAACGCCCAGATGGACGGCACCTACTCGTCGACGTACACCTACCCGGATGGGCGGGTGTCGGCGAACAGCCGCCTCCTGAAGATCGACAACCGCGGCACCTGCCAGGCCTGCCATGACCCGACAGGGACCTTCGGCCCCAGCAACAGCGTGGGCCCGGTCCCGGTGCCGCTCGTCCCGTAATCCGAACCCCACTCGGCCCACCCCGGACCGAGCAAGAGGATCGGCTCACCGATCGTGGTGGCCGTGGCCGAGACCGCGGCCACCACGACGAACCAGATGAAAGTCGAGCGTCCTGACGGATGAAGCGCCCACCGGCGCACCGAACCGGCCCAGCTGCCGCCGCGATCCTCCTGGTCGCGTCGCTGCTGCTGTCCGTCACCCCGGTCGTGCCCCGGGTCGGCGCCATCGACCCGACCCCGGTGCCGAGCGCGAGCGAGCCTGCTTCGCCGACGCCAGCACCCGCCCCGACCCCCACCGATCCGCCGTCCCCCGGCCCCTCCCCGACACCGTCGCCCACGCCGTCGCCCGACCCGAGCTCGAGCCCGGTTCCGACGCCGCCGTCGTCGCCGTCACCAGCCCCCACGTCGCCTCCGTCGGCGAGCCCCTCGCCGACGCCGAGCCCGGTTCCGAGCGACCCCCCGTCGCCGCAGCCGTCGCCGACGCCCAAGCCATCGCCGAGCCCGCTTCCACTCGATGCGGTCGTGCTCCAGTCGGCGGATGCCCCTGAGGTCGGGGCTCGCCGCGTGGACCCCGGCGCGCTCGTCGCCATCACCCTCACGATCCTCGCCACGGGTCCGGTCACCGACGCCGAGCTCGTCGAGCAGGTGCCCATCGGCTGGCTCGTCGTCGATGCGGCCGGCGGCACCTACGATCTGGCCGAGCGGTCGGTCCGCTGGTCCGTGTCGAGCCTGGTGGCCGGCAGTACCTGGGAGCGAAGGGTCGTCGTTCGAGCGCCATCGCTCGGAGCCGGCGACCCGGTGCTCGATGCTCGCTTCGAGGCGAAGCTCGTCGGGCGAAGTGATCGGGTCCTCGCCGCGCCGCTCGACCTGCTCGTCGCGCCGGAGCTCGTCATCGCCGAGACCACGTTCGCCACCATCGACGACCTGAGCCAGGTCCCGACCTACCTCACCCCCGGCGAGGCCCTTGACGCGGTCGCAGCCTTCGACCGGATCCGGCTCCGATTCCAGGTCCGCAACCCTGATTCCATCCCCGTCACGATCGTCCCCGACCTCGAGTACCGGGCCGTAGGTGACGCTCGCTTCGTCGCCTTGCCGGCCGGCGACCCGGCGCGTGGGGTCCCCTTCTACCTGGCGACCGAGTGGCGACCGGCTGGCAAGGGGAAGACCGGCACGGTCGTAGGTCCGCCCACGGAACCCATCCCGCCTGGCGACCTCAAGGCCGACGTCAAGGACGACCCGTCCCAGCGACCTTCCCAGGGGCGCCGGTTCATGGGCACGGACCCGGAGGCCGAGGTCATCGTGCCGGCGAACAGCTACACGGAGATCGAGTTCACCCTTCGGGCTTCGATCGACGCCCCGTACGGGCGCTCGTTCGAGCTTCGGCTGGTCGATGACGGCCGACCGGTGGCGGCGGCCGTCATCGCCTCGCTCGCGACCGGCCCGAGGCCGCCGCTCGTGCTGACGCCCGGTCAGCGCAACGGCCTGGATGTCGGGGCGCCGGTCGACGCCGGGGCCGCGCCGGCGTCGCTGTCGCCGACCGCTGCTCGGCAGAGCGGCGTCGACCACGCCCTGCTGCCGCCCGACCGCATCGTCGACGCACGGAGTGCGGTCGCGACCGGGCTGCCGCGCTACCGACTCGCGATCGCCCAGCTCACCGAGCCCGATGCCGCGGGACCTCTCGCAGCCCCCTTCGATTCGCCCCACGTCCCGGATACGTCCCTGGTGACCGACACCTGCGCCCGATGCCACAGCGCACACACCGGACAGGGACCCATGCTGCTGCCCGACCCGAACCCCCAGAGCTCCCTCTGCCTGTCATGCCACGACGGGAGCGGCTCGGACATCGACGTGGCCGGGCGGTACGCCGACCAGGACGTGCCCGCGAACGACGAGGCCACTCGGTCCACCTACCGCCACGACGCGCTGGCGCCGTCGGTCCACACGCTGGCCGGCGACGACGAGTTCGGCGGGCTCCTCGAGCGCCACAGCGAGTGCGCCGACTGCCACAACCCGCACAACTCGGTGGCGACCGATGCGACGCAGACGACGACCGGCTGGACGGTGTCCGGCCGCCAGGCCGCCCTCTCCGGGGTCGCCGTGACCAACGGCCCGGCGGGGACCGCCCCCACATACGCCTTCCTGGACGGGAGCGCGAATGCCCAGCCGACCCGCGAATACGAGATCTGCCTCAAGTGCCACTCCGGCTACACCGTCCTGCCCTCGAACGTCGGCCAGCCGCCGTCCCGGTACGCCCTGGACAAAGGCCTCGAGCTCAACCCCGGCAACGCCTCCTACCACCCGGTCGAGGCCGCGGGCACCAACCAGACGGCAGCCATGGCCAACGGGCTGGCCGGCACCTCGCCCTACAAGCTCTGGGACTTCACGACGGCAGGGACGGTCCGCTGCGTCAACTGCCACGCCGATCCGGCGGTCCTGGACCCGGACCAGCCGCCGACAGCCGGCAGCGCCCTGGCCCCGCACGTGAGCCAGAACCGGGGGCTCCTGCTCCAGCCATACCGCGACAGATCGCTCAAGCCCGTCGGCGAGCCGTATTCGGCCGCGGACTTCGCTCTCTGCTACGTCTGTCACTCGGAGGCGCCGTACCTGAACATCAGGACGGGGGCCACGGCGTTCGACTTCCACGCCCTGCACGTTTCGGACCTGCCGGGGGGCAGCGGCGGGCTGGACATCGACACGCCCGGCGCCGGGCAGGGCTACGCGGTCTGCGCCGAGTGCCACTTCCGCCTCCATTCGACCGCCCAGGCCGTCAACGATGGCGACCGGGACAACAGCCGACTGGTGAACTTCGCCCCCAATGTCGTGCCGAACAACGGGGTGCTTGAGTGGCAGAAGGTCGGCGCGGGCGGGACCTGCACGCTGACCTGCCACGGCGAGCCTCACCGGAACGCCGACTACTAGATGGAGCGGCCTGCCCGGCGCATCTGACCACCGCGAGCCCAGCAGGACGGTCCCACCCGCGCCATCAGGGGAATCGGTGCGAAGGCACGCCAGCGTGCACGGTCGCGGCTCGGGGCCGACGGAACCCCGTCGCCGTCACGCCTGATGACGCGCACCCCAAGCACTCACGTCGCCGCGGCGACCGCTCCCGAGCGTTGACCCAGGTCGGCGGACGATGGTGGCGGAGCCCGGGGATCGGGAGCGTCGTCCTGGCCCCCGCCTTGTCGCCCGCTCCTGCGCATATATCCAGGGATACATGGCCCGGGCCGTTCCTCCATCCCCCGGCCGGCCGAATGGCCCCCGAAATGTGCCCGCTGACGGATAGGTCGGCGGCCTGGCCCTCCGGACAATCGCCTCAGGTGTCAATGGGCTCGCGACGCGATCGCGAGCAGGAAGAGAGGGCGATCCGATGGAAGCCATGCGAAGCGGTGGTCGGACGCGCGCCGCGCGTCCCCGCCGGAGCGGTCGGTCATGACCGCTCCGACCGCGCGATCCGACTCCCACCAGCAGGTCCTGCTGGCTCGTCTGGGTCTCGACGACCGGGCCACGCCCGAGGACGTCGAGGTCACCCATGACGAGCTCGTCGGCATTCCTGACGACCGCACCGCGGTCGCTCCGCGCCTGGGCCCGTGTCCAGGCCGAGGCGGCCGACGAGGCCTTCGCTCTTCTCACGGACCCGGACGCACCCGGGATCCCCGGAGCCCTCTCGGGATCCAAGGGACGTGCGACGGTCCAGCCCGACGGGCCGGCGACACCTCCGGCCCGTCGGGCACCCTCGCCCGCACCGGAAGCGGCCGCCGTGGCCGCCGCGGCTGTCGCGGCCGAGGGCGCCATCGACGACGGGGCGGAGGAGCTCGAGGCGGACGAGGACGTCAGCTTCGAGGAACTCCTCGCCGAGGTCACCCCGGGCACCCACCGGGAGAGCCTGGCCCCGAAGGGCTCGAAGCCCAAGGCGAAGGGGAAGGGAGCCGCCGAGGCGGCCCCGGTCGCCGCGGCCACCGTCGCGACGGGCCAGCCGGCCGGTGGCAGCTCCCGGGTCAAGCGCTTCGGCATCATCGGCGCCGTCGCCGTCGCGGCGGTCGTCGTGGTCGCCGGGGTCTACCAGCTCGGCGCGGCGTCGAACTCGCCCGGCAGCATCGCCTCTGCGAGCCAGCAGCCGCAGGCGAGCGCCGGCGTCGACCAGGCCCGGGTCTCCGACCTGATGGCCAAGGTCCAGGCCGACCCGACCGATAGCGCCTCGATGATGCAGCTGGGTGACGTCTTCTACGTCGCCGGCGACTTCGGTGCGGCCGCCACCTGGTTCGGCAAGGCGCTGGCGGTCGACCCGACCGACAGCGACGCCCAGCTCGCCCTGGGGGCCGCCCTCTTCAACGCCGGCGATATGGAGGGTGCCGAGGCGGCCTGGATCGCCGTCGTCGAGCGCGAGCCCGACAACGTCGAGGCCCATTACGACCTCGGCTTCCTCTATCTGAACCAGGAGCCGCCGGACATGGACGGCGTCCAGCGCGAGTGGGGCAAGGTCGTCGAGCTGGCCCCCGACTCGGATGTCGCCCAGACGGTCAAGGCCCACCTCGACGCCTTCGAGAGCCCGGCGGCCAGCACGGCCCCGAGTGCCTCGCCTGAAGGATCCGTCGAGCCATGATCGAAGTCGGGATCCTGGTCGCGTTCCTCGGCGGGATCCTCTCGTTCGCTTCGCCCTGCTGCCTGCCGCTCGTGCCCGCCTACGTGGGCTACATGGTCGGCACGGCCACGGAAGGACCCGGCGCCCGGCGCCGCACGCTCCTCCACGGGCTAGCCTTCGTCCTCGGCTTCTCGGTCGTATTCGTGGCCTTCTGGGCCTCCATCGGGCTCGTCGGCTACGTGCTGGCCGATCAGGCCTGGATCCTGCGGCGGCTCGGCGGGGTCGTGCTCGTCGTCCTCGGCCTCCAGGTGGCCGGGGTCATCAACCTGCGGGCGCTCTGGCGCGACACTCGGCCGATGCCGGCGATGGCCGCCGGCCCCGGCCTGGGGACGGCCACGACGTCGGCTCCCGGCTACGGGCGGTCGCTCGCCTTCGGCACCTTCTTCGCCGCCGGCTGGAGCCCGTGCATCGGGCCCATCCTCGGCGGGATCCTCGGCCTCGCGACGGTGACCGCCAGCGTCGCCCAGGGGACCGTCCTCCTGGTCGCCTACGCGGCCGGACTGGCGATCCCCTTCCTTGCCGTGGCCCTCGGTGCCGACTGGGTCGCCCACCGGCTCACCTGGGTCGGGCGTCACCACCGAGCCGTTTCCATCATCACCGGCGCCTCGCTCGTCGCGATCGGCGTCCTGATGCTCACCGACACCCTGACCCGGCTGGCGGCCCTGACGTCGCCGCTGGGCATCTGACCGGAGGACATGCGATGACCCAGCAGGCACGGACCGGCCGCCTCCCGGGCGACGCGTCCCCGGCCCCGGCCGAGGTCGAGCGCGATTCCGGGTTCGGGATCGACGACCTCCTGGAGCGCGCCTGGCACCTCCTCACCTCGATGAAGTTCGGGGTGTTCATCATCCTGATCCTGGCCGGCCTCGGGCTCATCGGCTCGATGATCATCCAGGCCCCACCGGGGATCGCCGCCGACCCGGCCGCCAAGGCCGACTGGCTGGCCGAGATCGCCCCCAAGATCCTGCCCGGCATCGAGTTCCTGCAGTCGATCCCGATCGTGGGAGCGCTGGTCCCGACGGTCCGCTACGGCGACGTCTCGGGCACCTTCGACGCGCTCCAGATCTTCAGCATCTTCGACTCGATCTGGTTCCGGGCCCTGGGGGCGCTCCTGACGGCGAGCCTCATCGCCTGCTCGTCGCACCGGCTGCCGGGTCTCTGGAAGTCGGCCACCAAGCCGCACGTCGCCATCGGCGAGGCGTTCTTCACCCACGCCCCCCAGCATGAGTTCATCTCGGTCAAGGGGACGCCGGAGGAGATCCAGCAGCGGGTCACCTCGGTGATGAAGAAGCACCACTACCGGGTCGTCACCGAGGACGACGGGGTGACCCACCTCTACGCCGACAAGTTCCGCTGGGGGCCCTTCGGGACGGTCATCGGCCACCTGAGCCTGGTCGTCATCCTGGCCGGCGCGATCGTCGGCTCGATGTTCGGTTTCCGGGACAACGGTTTCGTGGTGGCGGAGGGCTCGACGGTGCCGGTCGCCACGGATGACGGCATCTCGGTCGAGCTGATCCAGTTCCAGGACGCCTACTACACCGACACCGGCGCCCCGGCCGACTACGCCAGCGACGTCGTCGTCTACCAGGACGGTGCCGAGGTCGCCCGCCATACCGTCCGCGTCAACGAGCCGCTCCGCTACGGCGGCCTGTCGTTCTACCAGTCGTTCTACGGCCCGGCCGCGGCGATGAGCGTCGCCGACGCCGAGGGCACCGAGGTCTTCGCCGACGGCGTCCCGCTCGCCTGGAGCGATGGCGACTCCGGACGCCGCGTCGGCACCTTCGTCATCCCCGGCGCGAACCTGACCGTCTGGGTCATCGGGACCGCCGGGACCGGTGACACGGTCGTCGCCCCGGGCCAGATGCGCGTCGAGGTCTACAACGGCAGCGACGGCAGCCCGGTGGCCGGCGAGACGATCGACCAGGGTGACACGGTCGAGGTGGCCGGCTATGGCTTCACCTTCCAGCGGGAGATGCAGTTCACCGGCCTGTCGGTCGCCCGGGACCCGGGCACGCCGCTCATCTGGCTCGGTTCCGGTCTCATGATCGCTGGCTTCGTCCTGGTCCTGATGTTCCCCCACCGGCGGGTCTGGGGTCGCCTGGTCACCCGGCCGGGTGGCCGCGGGACCCTCTCCCTGGCCGGAGCAGGCCGACGCGACGTCGGCTCGAACACCGAGTTCACCGACCTGGTCACCGAGATCCGGGCGGCATCCACCACGCCGACGGGAGGCTGAGGAGCGTTCCATGTACAAGATGTCGGAATACGCGTTCATCGCCGCGATCCTGGCCACCGGCCTGGCGCTGCTTCTGTACCTCGCCTATGCCCTGTCCGGGCTGCGGGCGGCCAGGATGCAGACGGCCGGCACCGGCACGCGGACGGGAGTCCTGGCCTTCGCCGCGGGACCCCGGACCGCCGCCCTCGGGCGCTACGCCACGATCCTCGGCTGGCTGGGCTTCGCCTTCCTGACGGCCTGGCTCGTCTTCCGGACGTTCGCCACCGGTCACGGCCCCTTCGCCAACATGTACGAGTTCAGCGTTTCGTTCGCCTGGGGCATCCTCGGCGCCTACTACTGGTTCGAGCACCGCTACCACCAGCGGATGCTGGGCCTCTTCGCCCTGCCGGTCGCCCTGGCCCTGATGCTCTACGCGATGACGATCCCGTCCGACGTGGAGCCGCTGGTCCCGGCCCTCCAGAACAACCTGCTCCTGTCGGTCCACGTCGCGGTCGCGATCGTCGCCTACGGTTCGTTCACCATCGCCGCCGCGGCAGCCCTGCTCTACCTCATCCAGCCAGAGGGCGGCCGCTGGGGCCTGCCCAAGCCCGAAGTGCTCGACGAGATCGGCTACAAGGCCATCGTCGTGGGCTTCCCCTTCCTGACCGCGGTCATCGTCCTGGGCGCCATCTGGGCCGACGTGGCCTGGGGCCGCTACTGGAGCTGGGATCCCAAGGAGACGGCCTCGCTCGTCACCTGGCTCATCTACGGCGCCTACCTTCACGCCCGAGTCGTCCGCAACTGGCGCGGCAAGAAGTCCGCCTACCTGCTCCTCCTGGGCTTCGGGGCGACCCTCTTCACCTACTTCGGCAACCTCTGGTTCGGCGGCCTCCACAGCTACTCGGGGCTGGGCTGAGCCCCGGCACTGCTGGTCGCCAGGAGACTTGACATGGATGCGATGCGGATCCAGGCCCCGGCCTCGCGGGGCGGGCGCTTCGGCAGCGAGCGGCTGCGGACGATCGCGGTGCTGCTCGTCGTCGGGATCGCCCTCGTCGGGGTCGCCGTCGTCGTCGAGCAGCCCGGCGGACGACGGCTTCACCGGCGTCGACCCTGCCGGATGGCGCCGCGGCTGCCGCGCCGGCCGTCGGCGCGCTGGCCCCGGACTTCCAGACGACGACGATCGACGGCACGCCGGTCAGCCTGTCGCGACTACCAGGGCCAGCCAGTGTGGCTGACCTTCGGGGCGAGCTGGTGCCGCGGACTGCCGAGGTGAGGCACCGGACCTCCAGGCCACGTACGAGAAGTACGCGGCGCAGGGGCTCTGGTCCTGTCCGTCTCGATCCAGGAGGACGAGCAGGCGGTCCGCGACTACGCCGAGCGGGTCGGCCTGACCTTCACCCAGATCGCCGATCCAAGGACGGTCATCGCCGGCCGTTACCGGATCATCGGCGTCCCGACCCACTACTTCATCTCGCCCGACGGGAACATCGAGGAGGTCCGCCTGGGCGGCCTGCCGCCGGCCGAGATGGAGAGCCTGGTCCAGACGATCGTCCAGTAGGGACGGAGCATGACGATGAGCGGCGCGCCGCGCGAGCCCGGGCAGCCCGAGGAAGGGCAGCCGGTCGAGGCCGAGCCCTCGACGCCGGCGATCCAGCCCGGGCCCGAGGCCGTCCCGGAGACTGCGCCCGAAGCCGCGCCCGTCGGCGAGGCGGCTCCAGCCGAGGACGCCGCGGCGACGCCCGAGGTCGAGGCGACGGCCGGTGAGGCGAGTCCGACCGCCGGAACCGACGGCGACCAGGCGGACGGCGACCAGGTCGTGGCCGCCGCAGCCGCCGACGATGCCGCTCCGGACGGAGCCGCCGCCCCGCCGCCATCGCGCCGGAGCCGGATCCGCCGGTTCTTCCGGCTGCCGCGGTCTCGCCGCGCGCTCGGGGCGCTGATCCTGATCGGCGGCGCTTTCGGGATCGTCGGCATGATCGGCGGCTACCAGGTCATCCACTGGACGGAGACCGCCGACTTCTGCGGCCGCTGCCACACGATGGGACCCGAGCTGGCGGCCCACGAAGCCGGTCCCCACCAGCAGGTGTCCTGCGGCGAGTGCCACGTCGAGCCGGGCGTCCAGGGCTGGATCGCTGCGAAGATGAACGGCACCCGCCAGCTGGTCGAGATCATCCTGGGGACCTTCCCCGAGCCCATCCCGCCTCCCGAGCACGACGCCCTGCCGCCCGCCGAGAGCACCTGCCAGCACTGCCACGAGGTCGCCCGTCTGAACCCGTCGGGGATGCTCGCCCGGGTCCAGTACACCGAGGACGAGCCGAACACCCGTCAGTTCGTCGGCCTGATGGTCCGGCCGGCCAGCAGCGACGTCTTCGACACCAGCCGGGGCGTCCACTGGCACGTCATCCAGGACGTCGAGTACTGGACCGACGATCCGTTCGCCCAGGACATCGACCTCGTGGAGGCGACCCAGACCGACGGCAGCACCCGGACGTTCATCGCCCAGGACCGGATCATGGTCGCCGAGGACGCCGACCCCGACGTCGAGGCGCTCAAGGCCGACCTCGACCAGGTCCGGATGAGCTGCTACGACTGCCACAATCGCGTCGGCCATCCGATCCCGAACCCGCGCGAGGGCCTCGATGCCTCGTTGTCCGCGGGGCGGATCGATCAATCCCTCCCGTACATCAAGCGCGAGGGGATGCGGATCCTCTGGTCGAGCTACCCGACGGTCGAGGCTGCCGACGCCGAGGCCGAGAAGCTCTCCAACTTCTACGCTCTCTACTACCCCGAGGTCATGCGGACCAAGCCGTTCGCGGTCAATGCGGCGATCGACCAGATCCAGTTCCTCTATCGCCTGACAGCGACGCCCGAGATGAAGATCACCGCGCAGACCTACCCCGACTCGCTGGGTCACACTGACTACCCGGGTTGCTTCCGCTGCCACGACGGCGGCCACTTCCTGGTGGCCGACGGGGCGGTCACCCGGACGACCATCCCGTCGAGCTGCGACACCTGCCACACCTTCCCCCAGATCGGCGGGGCGGTGGCCAGCCTGCCCATCGGCATCCCGCCGGAGAGCCACGACGACACCCAGTACGTCTTCAGCCACCGCGACTACGCGACGTCCGAGGACCCGGGCGGGACGTCCTGCGGCGAGTGCCACGCCCGCGACTACTGCGTCAACTGCCACGAGACGGGCGCGGTGACCGTGGAGCACGACCAGATGCTCATCAGCCACGCCGAGTCGATCCGGCAGTCGCCGACCGGCAGCGAGGCCTGCGCCTACTGCCACCAGCCGGCCTACTGCTCGCGCTGCCACACGGAGCCGGTGCTCCCCGGCAGCGCCCCCTGGACCGCTGCCGATCCGGGCGCGCTGCCCAAGGGCCCGCCGGGCCTCGAGTGGCCGCTCTTCGCCGTCCTGCCCGTCGCGACCTCGCCCTGAGCGAGGTCGAGGAAGGAGTCGTCCCATGCGCGCCCCGTCTGCTCCCGGAACCGGTCGGCGACCTCTTGTCGTCGCCTGGTTGCCGATCTTCCTCGTCCTCGTCCTCGGCGGCGCCGTCGCCGGCTGCTCGGCGCAGCACGACGGCAGTGGTCCGCCGGTCAGCGCCATGCCGAGCCACACGCCCGAGGCCCACGCCTCGATGGCCCCGGACGAGGCCGGAGATGTCCCGACCGCGGACGAGGTCGCCGCGGCCTGGGCGATGCGCCCCGACTTCGTCTCGGGGGCGGACCAGCAGACCCAGGCGGCCTACGCCTTCGCCGTGGCCCGGCCCGACGTCGTCCAGTGGCTGCCCTGCTACTGCGGCTGCGGGGCGATGGGCCACCTGAGCAACCTCGACTGCTTCGTCAAGCCCACCGAGGGCGCGCCGGTCGTCTTCGAGGAGCACGGCTCCTACTGCGGCGTCTGCGTGGAGACGGCCCTGATGGCCCAGGACATGCTCGCCAAGGGCGCCACCCTGATCCAGATGCGGGCCGCCGTCGACATCGAGTTCGGCGACCTCGCCCCGGGTACTCCGACGGATCTGCCGCCCGGCTGAGCCCCGCCCGGGCGCGATCCCGGATCCGAGCCGTTGCACCGGGGTGCGACACTGCACGGACCGGCCGCCCCCCGACGGATCGCCCCTGGTCCGACGGGTCGGCCGCGCGACGGAGGGCCCACCCATGCCCAAGTACCTCTTCAAGGCGGCATACACGAGCGCCGGCGCTGCCGGTCTGCTCAAGGACGGCGGCTCGGGCCGCAAGGAGGCGGTCGAGGCCCTGGTGGCCAGCGTCGGCGGGACCGTCGAGTCGATGTACTGGGCGCTCGGCGCGGACGACTTCTTCCTCGTCGCCGACGTGCCGGATGCCGCGGCCGCCGCCTCGGCCAGCCTCACCGTCGGGGCCAGTGGTGCGGCCCGGGTCGAGACCGTTCAGCTCCTCACGCCGGCCGACGTGGACGAGGCCGTCAAGCGGCGGGTGGAATACCGGGCCCCGGGCAGCTGACCCCGGACCGAAGCGCGATCGGGCCGGCCGTACCAGCCGACGGCCGGCCTTCGCATGCCCCCCGCGCCCGGACCGGCCTCCCCGGGCGCGCGCCGGCCCGACGCGATCCGGGCTACGCTTGGCCACGATGATCGTCGACGTCCAGACCCTGTCGCGCCGCTTCGGCAAGCTGGAGGCGGTCAAGGACGTCTCGTTCGGCGTCGCCGAGGGCGAGGTCTTCGGGTTCCTGGGCCCCAATGGCGCCGGCAAGACGACGACGATCAACATGCTCTGCACGCTGCTCACCCCCACTTCGGGCGGGGCGACCGTCAATGGCTTCGACATCGTCCGCCAGCGAAGCGACGTCCGGCGCTCCATCGGCCTGGTCTTCCAGCAGCCGACCCTCGACGAGTACCTCACGGCTGAGCAGAACCTGCGCTTCCACGGCTACGCCTACGGCATGCCGAAGAACGTCCGCGAGCCTCGCATGCGCGAGCTCCTCGAGATGGTCGAACTCTGGGACCGTCGCAAGAGCGACGTCCGGACCTACTCCGGCGGGATGAAGCGCCGCCTGGAGATCGCCCGCGGACTCCTCCACCACCCGCGGGTGCTGTTCCTCGACGAGCCGACCCTGGGCCTGGACCCGCAGACCCGCCGCCGGATCTGGCAGTACCTCCTGGACCTCCGCGAGCGCGAGGGACTGACGATCTTCATGACGACCCACTACATGGACGAGGCCGAGTACTGCGACCGGATCGCGGTCATCGACCACGGCGGGATCGTGGGACTCGACACGCCGCGAGCCCTCAAGGACGCCGTCGGGGGCGACCTCATCAGCCTTCGGGCCGCCGACGAGGAGGCGGCCGTCGCCGAGATCCGGGCCCGCTACGGGATCGATCCCCAGGTGACCGACGGGACCATCCGCTTCCACGTCCCCGACGGCGAGACCTTCCTGCCCGAGCTGGTCCGCACGTTCGGCCAGCCGATGACCTCGGTCGGTCTCCAGCGACCGACCCTCGACGACGTCTTCCTGACCCTGACCGGCCACGAGATCCGCGACGAGGAAGTGTCGGGCTACGACCAGATGCTCCGCCGCGGCCGGGGACCCCACTGATGGCCGAGGACTGGCGCGGCGTCTGGGTCGTCGCCTACCGCGAGCTGCTGCGCTTCGTCCGCGACCGCTCCCGGCTCGTCTCGTCGTTCGCCTTCCCGCTGCTCTTCCTGGTCATCTTCGGGGCCGGCTTCTCGCAGACGATGGGCACGCTCGCGCCGGGCGTCGACTTCGTCCAGTTCATGTACCCGGGCATCATCGCGATGACCGTCCTGACGACCTCGCTCTTCGCCGGCATCAGCGTCGTCTGGGACCGCGAGTTCGGGTTCCTCAAGGAGGTCCTGGTCGCCCCGATGGGCCGGACGGGCATCACCCTGGGCAAGGCCTTCGGGGCCGTGGTGGTCGCCGGCATCCAGGTCGGGATCATGCTCGTGCTGGCACCGATCGTGGGGGTGCCCCTGGACCTGGCGACCATCGTCGCCCTCGTGCCGATCGTCACGATCCTCTCGCTCGGGCTCGCCGGCCTGGGGATCCTGGTCGCCTCGTTCATGCGGTCCCAGCAGGGCTTCCAGCTGCTCATCCAGATCATCATCTTCCCGTTGATCTTCCTGGCCGGGGTCTTCTTCCCGGTCAACGCGGTCCCCCTCTGGCTCGAGGTCATCTCCAAGCTCAACCCGCTGACCTACGGCGTCGACGCCATCCGCCAGGTCCTGCTGGGCCCCGAGGCGGCCCAGGCCGGTCTCGGGGTGACCGTCTTCGGCCACACCATGACCGTCGTCGAGGACGTCCTGGTCGTCGCCGCGCTCGGCTCGGTGCTCCTCGGCGCCGCGGTCTGGGCCTTCCGCCGCCAGGAGTAGCCCCCGGCTGCAACGCTCGCGCCTCTCCGGCGTCCCCTCTCTGGCCGCACCTCGACGATGACGGCCGCCGAGCGTGAGGGAGCGAGCGATGGAACGCGCAGGACCGCCCGCCGACAGCGGGCTCGAAGCCAGGATCGAGGCACTCGAGACGCGCCTCGGACGCCTGGAGGCCGAGACCGACGCTGACGCGCCAGGCTCGCTGGCCGGCCGGATCCGGACGCTCGAGACGGCGATGCGGAGCCTCCCGCGACAGCCCCCCTCGGCCGTGCGCCCGATCCCCGCCTCGCGACGCGCGGACGCAGCCGGGACCGAGACGCCCGAGCGGGCGGCTGCGACGCCGGCCGTCCCGATAGCGCGCCCGGTGGCTGCCGCTGCCGCGAAAGTCTCGAGACCACCGACCGCCGATCAGAGGCCGGCCGCGGCCGCCCAGCCGCCCGTCGCCGCCGCTCGGCCGCCGGTCGCTCCCCGACCGGACACGGCGCCGGCCTGGACGCCGGCGCCCGGGCCGTCCTTCGCCCTCCCGGCCGCGGTCCGGGACCGGCTGCCGGAGCTCGATTCCCGCGAGGCCCTGGGTCGGTTCATCCAGGAGAACACCGGCCGGGCGCTGGCCTGGGTCGGCGGCACGGCCGTCGTCGTGGCCGCCATCGTCTTCCTGGGCTGGGGCATCCAGACCGGGATGATCACCGAGCCCTGGCGGGTCCTCATCGGCCTGGTCGCTGGCAGCGCCGCCGTCGCTCTGGGGGCCTGGTTCCTGGAGCGCAGGAACGTCCTGCTGGGCCACGTCCTGACCCCCGTCGGCCTCGCCATCATCATGATCGCCCTCGTCGCCGGGACCAGGCTCTACGAGCTCTTCCCGGTGCCGGTGGGGCTGGCGGTCGCCCTGTTCGCGGCCGCCCTGACGGCCCTGATCGCCGTCCGGGCCGACTCCCAGCTCGTGGCCGGCTTCGGCCTGGTCAGCGTCCTGGCGGCACCGCCGCTCCTTGGCGCGTCGCCGGACCTGGTGACCCTCGCCTTCGTCGGGACGGCCCTCGTGGGCACGACGGCCATCGCCCTCTGGAGGACCTGGTCGTGGCTGCCGCCGGTGGCCTTCGTCCTGGCCGCTCCGCAGGCGGCGAACTGGCTCATGGGCGAGACCGACGTGGCCTTCGGCCTCGTCGGACTGGCCGCCTTCTGGACCCTCAATGCGGTCGCCGCCGGAGGCGAGGAGTTCCGCCGCCGCCGGCTCGACCTCAGCCCATCGTCGGCGACGCTCGTCCTGGCCGACGCGGCCTTCCTCGTCTGGGGCGGCTTCGTCCTGCTCGACGGCGATCTCGTGTCCTGGCGGGGATCGTTCCTCGTCGTCGCGGCCATCGCCAACCTCGCCCTCGGCGCCTGGTTCCTGCTCCGGGATGGCGACCAGAGCCTGTTCGGGCTCCTGGTCGCCGGGACCGGCGTCGCGGTCCTGACGCTGGCCGCCCCGGTCGGTCTTGGGGCTCCCGCGGTCCCGATCGCCTGGACGGCCGAGGCCGTCGCCCTCGCCTGGCTCGCCTCGCGACGCAGTCATGCCTACAGCGCCATCGTCGGAGCGATCCTCTATGGGCTGGCAGCTGCCTACCTCCTGGTGGTCGTCTTCCCGTTCGCCGCCGCCTGGGACGGCGTGGCCTTCCCCGGCGCCCCGCTGGCCCTCGTCGCCTTCGACGCCGGGCTGGTCCTGGGAGCAGCCCTCGTCCGCGACCGCTCGGCCTGGAGCGTGCTCGCGACGGTCGGCCTGCTGGTGACCGCCTGGTCGATCGGCGTCGCCGCCGAGAGCACCTGGGCCGTCGTCGGCCTGACCGTGCTGGTCGTCGCCGGCGCGGCGATCCGCCGGGCCCTGCCGCTGCTGCCGGAGCACCGGCTCGCCTGGACCTCCGGCGGCCGGATCGTCATCGCCCACGAGCAGGAGGCGGGGCTTCGAGACCTCGCTCGCTCGACCCTGCCGGCAGCCGTCCTCGCGGTCGGTGGGGCCGCCACGGTCCTCGTCGTCGGCGTCACCGCGACCAGCGTGACCGGCGACCGTCCGTTCCTCGATGCCGCGGGAGGGGCCCTGGGCCTCTACCTCGTCGGCCTCGCGGCTGCCGGGGTCATCGAGCGGTCCTGGACGACCCGCCAGGCGCTCGCGGCGCTCGGGGTCCTCGTCCTCGGCTGGGCCTGTGCGTGGGAGCTCGACGGCATCGTCCTTGTCGCGGCCTGGACAGCCCTGGCCGTCGTGGCGACCGCCGCCTGGCGCGGCCTCCGCTACGGCGAGGCGCTCGAGGCGGCTGGGACGAGCGCGGCGACGACACGGCCGAGCGCCGGACGCCCGTCGAGCATGGGTGGTCTCCCGGTGTCCGGCCTGGTCCTGCCCGGGGCGACCGCCATCGTCGGCTTCCTGGCCGTCGTCCACGTCATCACCAACGAGCTTCCGTACTGGGACTTCGGCCGGGCCTACCCGCCCGACGTGCCGTTCGCCGACACCGGGTCGCTGGCCGCCGCGATCCTGGCCGGCGGCGCGATCGCCATCGGCCTGCTGGTCGGCGGCCCGACCGCCCGTCGAGCCGGCGTCCTGGCGGCCGGGATCGCCGCCGCCTACCTCGTCCCGTTCGAGGTCTTCGCCTGGGCGGTGGCCTCGATCTGGGCCGGCATGGCCGTCGCGGCGGTCGTCGCCTCGCGGATCGACCGGTCCGATCCGGGCGCCTTCCGGATCGCCTCGGGCGCCATCCTGGTGGCCGCGGCGGCGGTCGCCGTCGGCATCGTGGCCCCACCCGTGCGGCTGTTGCTGCCGGAGGGCGGCCTGACCGTCGGCGCCGCGGTCGAGACGGCGGTGGCCCTGGGCTGGGTCGTCCTGGCGGGCGCCGTGGTCGCCTGGAACGAGCTAACCGAGCGCTGGGGCCGCGCCATCGAGGTGGCTGTCGCGGTCGGCTTCGTCTATGCCCTCTCCGTGATCACGGTCGACGTCTTCGCGACGCAGGTCGGCGGTGCGATCCCGACCGAGGATCTTCGGTCCCAGGCCCAGCTCGCGATGAGCGTGCTGTGGGTGGTCCTGGGCGCGATCAGCTTCATGCTCGGGCTCTGGCGCGGTCGCGACGACCTGCGGCTCGGCGGACTGGCGCTGTTGGCGCTCGCCGCGGTCAAGGTGTTCGTCTTCGACACGGCCTCGCTCGAGGGCATCTACCGGGCCGGCTCGTTCTTCTTCCTCGGCCTGGCGCTGCTGGGTCTGGCCTGGCTCTGGCAGCACTTCCGCCCCGGCGGCCCCATTCGAGGTCCGCACGCGCCGGGACGACCGGCCCACTGACGAACGGTCCTCCGGGGATCGTCCCGCCCCTCACCGGGGCGATCCCCGGGCAACCACCACCCGGCCCAGCCGGTCCCGCGACCGGGCGCCGGGCGCTCGACGTCTCGCTCGACGCCCCGCGCGACGTCCCGCTCCCCGGTCCCGTCGGCCCGCGACCCCCGGCGCTCGGCCATCCTGCCCGCCATGGCCGCCGGCGCACCCTCGGCACCCCCCTTCCCCCGCCTGTTCGCGCCCCTCCGGATCGGCGGTGTGACGCTGCCGAACCGGATCGTCTCGACGGGTCACGACACCGTCATGGCGGCGGACGGCCTGGTGACCGACCGGCTCGTCGCCTACCAGGAGGCCCGGGCGGCCGGCGGGGTCGGGCTGATCGTCATCCAGGTGGCCGGGGTCCACCCGACGGCCGAGTACACCTCGCATGCCCTGATGGCCCACGACGACGCCTGCATCCCGGGCTTCCGACGGCTGGCCCGGGCGATCCAGGGCCACGGGGTGCCCGTGTTCGGCCAGATCTTCCACGGGGGGCGCGAGGTCATGGACTCCGAGGACGGGTCGCTCGCGCTCGCCGTCGCCCCGTCGGCCGTGCCGAGCGAGCGCTTCCACGTCATCCCCATGGCGATGCCGATCCCGCTGATCGAGGAGATCGTCGCCGGCTACGCCGCGGCCGCCGGCCGGCTCCAGGTCGCCGGCCTGGACGGGGTCGAGATCATCGCCAGCCACGGCTACCTGCCGGCCCAGTTCCTCAACCCGCGGGTCAACCTGCGGACCGACCGCTACGGCGGCGACGACGAGGGCCGCCTGCGGTTCCTCCGCGAGACGATCGCCGCGGTGCGCGGGGTGGTCGGCGACGAGCTCGTCGTCGGCCTGCGGGTCTCGCTCGACGAGATCGGCCACGACGGCCTGACCGCCGAAGAGTTCCTGGCCGCCGTGACCGCCCTCGACCGCGATGGCGGACTGAGCTACGTCAGCGTCGCGGCCGGCTCCTCGGCGACCCTCGCCGGCTCGGTCCACATCGTCCCGCCGATGAGCGAGCCGAACGCCTACACGGCTCCGCTGGCGGCACGGGTCCGGGCGGCCGTGTCCGTCCCGGTGATCGTCGCCGGGCGGGTCAATCAGCCCCAGGAGGCCGAGGCGATCCTGGCGGCCGGCCAGGCCGATGCGGTGGCCATGACCCGGGCGCTCATCAGCGATCCGCTCCTGCCGCGGAAGGCCCTGGAGGGCCGGCTCGACGACATCCGCGCCTGCGTGGGCTGCGACCAGGCCTGCATCGGCCACTTCCACGCCGGCTACCCCATCTCCTGCATCCAGTACCCGGAGTCCGGCCGTGAGCTCGAGTACGGTCGTCGGGTGCCGGCACGACCGGCGCGGGACGTCGTCGTCGTCGGTGGCGGTCCGGGAGGGCTCAAGGCGGCGGCCGTGGCCGCCGAGCGCGGGCATCGGGTGACCCTCTTCGAGGCGGCCCGCCGGGTCGGCGGCCAGGTCCTCCTGGCCGAGAAGCTGCCCGGTCGAGCCGAGTTCGGCGGAGTGGCCATCAACCTGCTCGGCGAGGCGCGACGGGCCGGGGTCGCCATCGAGACGAGCGTGCGGGTGGATGCCGCGACGATCCACGGGCTTGCGCCCGACGCCGTCATCGTGGCGACCGGGGCCACGCCACGGAGGCCGCCGCTCGAACTGGTCGGCGAGCCGCTCGTCCTCGACGCCTGGGAGGTCCTGGGCGGGGCCGACGTCCCCGACGGCCGGGTCGTCGTCGCCGACTGGCGGTGCGACTGGGTCGGCCTGGGCATCGCCGAGCTGCTGGGCCGGCGGGGCCGCCGGGTCACGCTCGCCTCGACCGGCTACATGGCCGGTCAGCGGATCCAGCAGTACGTGCGTGACACGATGACGGCCGCGCCATCGGCGTGGTGTTGTTTCTGCGGCGGCACACGCGGTCGGATGACGAAGGCCCGGAAGTAGCCTGAACGCCAGGACGCCGGACGATCGCCGGCCTCCCGCAGCCAATCGGTGAGGGCGTTATGATTGCCCGCAGGCTCCCTCAGTTACGTTGGAGAATCGACCGTGAAGCTGGCGCTCGCCGTAACGTTGATCATTGCCGTTCTTCCGTCGGTGTGGCTGCCGTTGCCCGCCGCGCAGGAGACCGAGAACGTCGTCTTGTTGACCCTCGATGGGCTGCGCTGGCAGGAGGTTTTCGCCGGCGCGGATGAAGCTCTGCTGACCGAAGAGGCGGGCGGCGTCGATGACGTCGACGCGCTGCGCGAAGAATTCTGGCGGCCGGCTCCGGAGCAGCGCCGCAGCGTGCTGATGCCGTTTCTGTGGAACATCATCGTTCCCTCGGGGCAACTGTTCGGCAACGCCTGGCGCGGCAGCGAGGTGCGGGTTACCAATGGCCGCAACTTCTCCTATCCGGGGTATCAGGAAATCCTCGGAGGCTTTCCCGACGATCGCATCGACAGCAACGACAAGCGCCTCAATCCCAATCCCAACGTGCTCGAGTGGATCGCGGCGCAGCCCGGTTTCGAGGGTCGCGTCGCCGCGTTCGCTTCCTGGGACGTGTTCCCCTTCATCCTCAACGAGCCACGCGCCGGCATACCGGTCAACGCCGGCTGGGAGCCTATCGACGACCTGCCGACGACCCCGCGACTCCAGCTACTCAACGACCTGATTCGTACCAGCCGACGAGACGGCGACGGCGTGCGCCACGACGAGCTCACCTTCTTCGCCGCACTCGAGTACCTCGAGCAGGCGCAACCACGGGTTCTCTACATCTCGTTCGATGGCACCGACACCGATGCCCACTCGCGGAGGTACGACCGCTACCTGCGCTCGGCCCGTCTCGGCGACGAATACCTCCGAATGCTCTGGGAGAAGCTGCAATCGATGGAGCAGTACGCCGGCAAGACGACCTTGATCCTCACCACCGACCACGGCCGCGGCGATCCCCCGGACGAGTGGCGCAGCCACGGCGAGGACGTCGTCGGTTCGGAGCTGATGTGGCTGGCCGCGATGGGGCCCGGCACCGCCGCACTCGGCGAGCGCGCCGATACGGCGGGGCTGACGCAGTCGCAGGTGGCGGCCACCGTCGCGGCGCTCCTCGGCCTCGACTACCGGGCCGCGGTTCCCGAGGCGGCGCCACCGATCGCTCAGGTCGTCGGGAACGGTCGCTGAGGGCACCTGATCGTGCGCGGCTGCGCCGCGCGGAGATCCACCCCGGCGACTCCGCGAGGAAGCTCTGGCCCGGCTCGACGCGTCTGCATTCTCGAGAAGAGTTTTGATCACTTTTACGTAGATATGCACAGTTTTATTGGTCTTTTACACAGGCTCCATCTGAATCGAGCTGGAAACGGCGACGAAAGGGTGTTATCTACCTTCATAGCCCAGCCGGTTACGCAGCAAGAGAACCCAACTCGCTAGGTTAGGGAGGTCAAGGTGACCCGGAGCATCCTCCTGACAGGTCTGCTCACGACTCTTTTGTGCGCTTCGGCGCAGGCTCAGTCCCCCACCACGCCGGTCGAGCCCCGGACGACGTTCTCCGCCGGCGCGTCCGCCGGCTACTACTCCGGCTTCGGCGTCGAGTTCAACGGTACGTTCGAGAACTTCGCCCGCGGCTTGCCGATGGCGGCACGCTTTGCCCTCGGCTACGCCGTCGTCGACCCGGGATCGGCGGCGGACGCTCGCCGCATCTTCATCAACGACGCAAGAAACGGCCAGCCCGAGAAGTCCGGTCGCATACTCGACCTCCGCTTCGACGCCATGTTTCGCATGACCTCGGAATCCGCGACCCCGGCCTATTTCTACGCCGGGCCGCGATACTCGAGCTTCCGCGGCAACTTCCGCTTCGTCGGCGGCAACGAGGACTTCGACGTGACCTCCGGCCAGTGGGGGCTCGGCACCGGGCTCGAGGGTCACTTCGGCATGGGTCGCTCCGGCGCGCTCGTCATCGGCGGCGGCGTCGATTATTTCTTCGATGCCCCGTTGAAGGGACACGACACCGTGTACACGCCTTCCGGCGACGATACCAACGCGCGACGCAATTACACCTTCGAGGACGCCGACGCGGCCATCAAGCAGCCGCGTTGGGTGCCACGATTCATGGTGGGGTTCAACTACACGTTCTAGCTCTAGCCACGACGCGCCGATGCCCTGTGGCGGGCGGCCGCAGTGAGCGTCGACGATCGCCTACCTGCTCCGCCGGCCGCTTCCGCCCGGCACGCAGTCGGCGGTCAACCGCTACCTGGACTGCGGCATCTTTGCCCGCGGCTTCGCCCAGGGGTCAGCCGCTTCATTCGATGTATGCTTCTCGCGAGCGATACCACGAGGTCATGGAGCGCTCGCAGACGCCGAGGGTACGTGACCGGCCCTGATGAAACGGTGAACACCATGTGCGGGGCTGGTCGCGATGCCGACCGGGCTTCTGCAAAGGACCGACCATGAGTGAGACGACCGGAGAGGGCGCCTCGGCGGTCGCCGGCGACGAGCGCACTGGTCTCGACGCCGCCTCGCTGGCCGGGGCCGTGTCGGCTCACCTGCGCTACTCCCTCGGCCGGCTGCCGGCCGACGCCACTGCGCACGAGCGCTACGTGGCGCTCGCGCTCGCGGTGCGCGATCGGCTCCAGCACCGATGGGCGCACACCAGCGAGGCCTATCTGCGGTCGGGCGTCAAGGTCGCCTGCTATCTCTCGGCCGAGTTCCTGCTCGGTCCGCACCTGGGCAACAACCTCGTGAACCTCGGCATCGAGGAGGCCACGCGCGACGCGATGGCCACCCTCGGGCGAGGATCTCGACGCCTCTGCTGGCGGAGGAGGAGGAGCCAGGCCTCGGCAACGGCGGGCTGGGGCGGCTGGCCGCCTGCTATCTCGATTCGGCGGCGACGCTCGAGCGGCCGACCATCGGCTACGGCATCCGTTACGAGTTCGGCATCTTCAACCAGGAGATTCGCGACGGCTGGCAGGTCGAGGTCACCGACAAGTGGCTGCATCGGGGCAATCCGTGGGAGATTGCCAAGCCCGAAATCACCTACCGGTCAATTGGGGCGGCCACACGGAGCACGATCGCGACGAGCAGGGCCGGCACCGCGTGCGCTGGATCCCGTTCCGGGTGGTGAAGGGCACCGCCTACGACACGCCGATCCAGGGCTACCGCGTCCACACGTGCAACACGCTGCGGCTCTGGAGCGCGGAGGCGGTCGACTCGTTCGACTTCGAGGCCTTCAACACCGGCGATTACTACGCGGCGGTGGACGACAAGGTCGCAGTCGGAGACGGTCTGCAAGGTGCTCTATCCGAACGACGAGCCGCAGGCCGGCAAGCGTCTTCGGCTCGCGCAGCAGTATTTCTTCGTGTCGTGCTCGCTGCAGGACGTGTTGCGCCTGCTGAGCGGTGTCGGGCGAGCCACTGTCCCGGCTCCCCGAGCGCTTCGCTGTGCAGCTCAACGACACCCATCCGGCGATTGCGGTGGCCGAGCTGATGCGGCTGCTGCTGGACGAGCACGGGCTGGCGTGGGACGAGGCCTGGGACATCACCGTGCGCACGCTGGCCTACACGAATCACACGCTGCTGCCCGAGGCGCTCGAGACCTGGCCGCTGCCCATGTTCGCCGCAGCTGCTGCCGCGACACCTGGAGATCATCTACGAGATCAACGCCGGCTTCCTGGACGGAGGTGCGGGCACGCTTCCCCGGAGACGACGCGCGCCTCGAGCGCATGTCCATCATCGGCGAGGACGGCGAGAAGTGCATCCGCATGGCCCACCTCGCCACGGTCGGCAGCCACGCCGTCAACGGCGTGGCCGCCCTGCACACGGAGCTGCTCAAGGGCAGCGTGCTGCGCGGACTTCCACGAGATGTGGCCGGAACGGTTCAGCAACAAGACCAACGGTGTGACACCGCGCCGCTTCGTCGCCCTGGCGAACCCCGGCTTGCGTGAGCTGATCACGCGCACGATCGGCGATCGCTGGATAGCCCACCTCGACGAGCTCAGGCGGCTCGAGCCGTGTGCCGCCGACGCCGCGTTCCGCGAGGAGTGGCGCGCGGTGAAGCGCGCCAACAAGGCGCGGCTGGCCGAGCTCGTCCGCCGTCGCACCGGTGTCGATCTCGACCCGAGCTGGCTCTTCGACATCCAGGTGAAGCGCATTCACGAGTACAAGCGGCAGCACCTCAACGTGCTGCACATCGTGACCCTGTACCGCCGGCTGAAGGACGATCCGGCGTTCGACCCGCCGCCGCGGGCGTTCATCTTCGGCGGCAAGGCGGCGCCGGGCTATTTCCTCGCCAAGCGCATCATCAAGCTCATCAACGCCGTGGCCGAGACGGTGAACGCGGACCCGGACGTGAACACCCGGATGCGCGTGGCGTTCCTCCCGAATTTCGACGTGCGGAGCGCGCAGCTGATATATCCGGCGGCCGACCTGTCCGAGCAGATCTCGATGGCTGGCAAGGAGGCCTCGGGCACCGGCAACATGAAGTTCACGCTGAACGGCGCGCTCACGATCGGCACCCTGGACGGCGCCAACGTCGAGATTCGCGAGGAGGTCGGGCGCCGAGAACTTCTTCCTCTTCGGCCTCACGGTGGACGAGGTGGCGCGCGTCAAGGGCCAGGGGTACCGTCCGGACGCGGTGGCCGACGCCAATCAGGAGCTGCGCGGCGTGCTGGACATGATTGCCGGTGGCCATTTCTCGAGAGGCGACGCGCGAGCGTGTTCCGACCGCTGGTCGAGAACCTCCTGCACGCGGATCCGTTCCTGGTGCTGGCCGACTATGCCGGCGTACGTGGCCTGCCAGGAGCGCGTGAGCGAGGCGTGGACGGATCCGGAGCGCTGGACCCGCATGTCGATCCTCAACGCCGCGCGCGCCGGCAAGTTCTCGTCGGACCGCGCGATCCGGGAGTACTGCGAGCGAGATCTGGAACCTGCCTGCGGTCCGGAATCATCCTGGAGTGAAGCCCCACGCGGCCGCCGCGCGGCGCGTTGTCGCGAAACGTTGCTCGACACGGCATGAGCACGGGAGGTGGGTGTGAATCGACGTATTGGAGTTCTGACCGGCGGCGGCGATTGCCCAGGACTCAACGCGGTCATTCGCGCGGTCGCCAAGGCGGCCAACCGGCACGGCTGGGAAACGGTGGGCATTCTCGGAGGCTACGAGGGGCTGCTCGAGCCCCTGCGCTCCCGCACGCTCGACTACCGCGAGCTGGGCGGCCTGCTCACCCGCGGCGGCACGATCCTCGGCACCAGCAACCGCGGCCGCTTCGCCGCCAAGGTGGGGCACGGCGACACGCAACGGATCCCGACCGAGGTGCTCGACGACGCGAAGCGCGGATGCGAGGCGCTCGGACTGTCGGCCTTGATCGCGATTGGCGGCGACGGGTCACTGAGCATCGCGCAGCAGCTGTTCGAGCACGGCCTGCCCGATCGTCGGCGTGCCCAAGACCATCGACAACGACCTGGCGGCGACCGTGATGACCTTCGGCTTCGACTCGGCCGTGGCCTGCGCGACCGACGCGCTGGACCGGCTGCACAGCACGGCCGAGAGCCACGAGCGCGTCATGGTCCTGGAGGTGATGGGGCGATACGCGGGGTGGATCGCCATCTACGCGGGCATCGCCGGCGGCGCCGACGTGATTCTCATCCCCGAGATTCCGTTTCGCTACGATGCCGGATCTGCGGCGAAGATCGCCGAGCGCGAACAGGCGGGCCGTCACTTCAGCATTGTGGTGGTGGCCGAGGGCGCCCGGCCGGAGGGCGGCGCGTTCGTGACCACCGGCGACCAGCCCGCGGACCGCGAGGCGCGCCTGGGTGGCATCGGCGCGCAGGTGGCGGCCGAGCTCGAGCGTCGCACGGGCAAGGAGACGCGCGCCGTGGTGCTCGGCCATCTGCAGCGCGGCGGCGGTCCCACCAACTTCGACCGCGCGCTCTGCTCGCTCTTCGGGACCACGGCGGTGGAGCTGGCGGCCGAGGGCCGGTTCGGCCGCATGGTGACCTACACCGGCGACGCAGATCAGCAGCGTGCCGCTGGCCGACGCGATCGGGCGGCTGCGGACGGTTCCGCTCGACGGCGGGTTCGCGCGCGGTGCCCGAGCGCTCGGCATCTGCCTCGGCGAGTGACGCGCGGAATGGAGCCGATCGCATGGGTCTGCCGGCGAACAAGTGGACTGCCGCAGTCAGCTGCCGCCGCGTGCCCGTGGCCGACGCATGCCTGAGCGACCCTCGGCGGATACCTAATTGAACCGTGAGACGAGCGCGTCTCATACACTGGAGCGCAGGAGCACACGATGCCAGTCGCCAATCATGAGATCTTCTGCCGGATGCTGGACCGTGCCCGCGAGCAACGGTTCGCCTATCCGGCCATCAACGTCACGTCGCTGACAACCGCGAATGCCGTCTTGCGCGGTCTGGCGGAGAGCCGGAGCGACGGGATCATCCAGGTCTCGACCGGCGGGGGCGCCTTTGCGTCGGGCTCGTCCGTCAAGGACATGGCCCTCGGCGCAATCTCGATCGCCGAGCACGTCCATAGGGTCGCCGAGCGCTATCCCATCTACGTAGCGCTGGCGACCGACCACTGCCTCGCTGACAAGCTCGATCGGTTCGTCGTCCCGCTAGTGGAAGAAACCGAGAAGCGCCGGGCCACCGGGCGGCCGAATCTCTTCAACCTGCACATGTTCGACGGCAGCAACCTCTCCCTGCAGGAGAACCTCGACATCGCGGTGCCGCTGCTCGAGCGGTTTCGCGAGAACGAGCTCGTTCTCGAAGTCGAGGCGGGCGTGGTGGGCGGCGAAGAGGATGGCGTTGTCGGCAACGCCCCCGACAAGCTGTACACGACTCCGGAGGACACCTTGGAGGTGGCGCGGCGTCTCAACGCCGTGACTGGGGGACGCTATCTGCTGGCGGCGACCTTCGGCAACGTGCACGGCGTCTACAAGCCGGGACGCGTGGCGCTGAAGCCCGAGGTGCTGCGGGACGTGTCAGAATGAGGTCGTGAAGGCGTACGGCGAGGCCGCACGCTTCTACTTCGTGTTTCATGGAGGCTCCGGCTCCGCCCTGCACGAGATCCACGCCGCTGTCGACTACGGGGTGGTGAAGATGAACGTCGACACCGACATGCAGTACACGTTCACCCGCGCCATCGCTGATCACATGTTCAGGTATTACGACGGTGTGCTTGCGGGTCGACGGCGAGGTCGGGAACAAGAAGTTCTACGATCCACGCTCGTACCTGGCGCTGGCCGAGGCGGCGATGGCCGCCCGCGTGGCGCAGGCGGCAAGCGACCTCCGGGCACTGGGGACCACGGCCTGCTAGCGGCCGGGACGCGCGGCCTCGCCCCGGTCGGAGACTTGCTTTCGCATCAGCCCCGCAGCGGGCAGCAGGACGATGAGCGCCGTGAGTGTGGTGACAATGACCATCACCGACACATTGGGGTCGGTAAAGTTCTGCGTGCTCACGATCAACGCAGCCGGGAAACTCAGCCTGGCGTTTCGGAGCGGCGCCACGATTTGTGGCAGCCTCAGCCCCAGGCCGATCTCGGACATGCTCGAAACGAGGAAGACCAAAACGGATACCTGCGCAACGGCCGCGAGGAATTCAGTCATAGAGACGCCGGGTCAACGCGCCTTGGCGATCACCAGCAAGAAGGCCGCCGCGTCGACGCCGCGCACGGAATGTCGAACTCCGGGGGCGAAGACGACGGAACAACCGGCCTCCACTTCGCGCTCGGCGTCGCCGCTGATGAACACGACCTTGCCCTCGATCACGGTGAGGGTTACCGAACCCGGCGCCTCGTGCTCGTCGAGCGACACCCCCTCGTTGATGACCGTCAGCAAGACGTTCATTTCGGGGGCCTTGGCGAGCGTCTGCGCGCTGCGCCCGTTGTTGGCGTATTCGGGGCTGGCCCGCAGGGCGGCGGCAACCGCTTTAAGGTCGAAGGTCTCCACCGCGGATCCACTGATATCGATCGGCATGCTCATGTTCGCTCCCCTTTCATCTGTGGCTTCTCGAACTGTCGTGAGATCATAGCCGCGATGACGCTGACGTAACCCGGAGGAAGCGATGAGAAGAACCCCCACCGCCGTGTCGCCCCGAGCCGCCCTGACCGCCTCGACACGCGCCCTGTCGAGGAAGGTCGTGTCTACGGGCCAAGCCGTAAGGCCATTTGTTGTGGCGGTCGCAGCGATCGCGGCGATCGCGGCAGCCGCGCCCGCCGCGGTGATCGGCCAGCAGGCAGACGGCAACGCGGCGGCCGCGGATGCGCAGCACTTTCCCGGCGACGCGGTAACTCAGAGCAGTGTCACGATTGGTGGCGAGACCGTCGAGTACACGGCGCGCGCCGGCACCTTGCCGCTCGCAGACGAGGCCGGCAACACTTTGGCGAACGTCTTCTACATCTCCTACACGAAGAACGGCGTCACTGACCTCTCCGAGCGGCCGCTGCTGTTCTCGTTCAACGGCGGCCCGGGCTCGGCTTCGATGTGGATGCACATCGGCCTGGTCGGTCCGCGCCGTGTCCGGCTCGGCGATGGCGGCGGCGTGCATCGCGATCATTCGCCCGCCCGCCTGGCGCCGCCGGCCGAGATGATCGACAACGAATACTCCCTGCTGGACCTCGCCGACCTGGTGTTCATCGACCCGGTATCGACGGGCTACAGCCGCGCGCTACCCGGGGTCGACGCCGGCCGGTTCCACGGCTTCGCGGAGGACATCGCCGCGGTCGGTGAGTTCATTCGCCTGTATGTGTCACGCAACGAGCGTTGGGACTCGCCCAAGTTCATCATCGGCGAGAGCTATGGCACGCGCCGCGCCGCGGGTTTGTCGGCGGCGCTGCAGGGCGGCATGGGGATGGACCTGAACGGCCTCATCCTCGTGTCGGCGGGCTCGATCGGCGAGCAGTTCGGCAACTTCGGCATCCTGGAGTACGCCATCAACCTCCCCCACGCCGCCGCCACGGCCTGGTACCACGGAAAGCTGCCGGCGGATCTGCAGTCGAGACCCCTGCGCGGGCTCCTCGACGAGGTCGAGGCGTTCGCCCTCGACGACTTCGCCCTGGCGCTGCTGCAAGGCAACAAGCTCACCGAACAAGAGCGCGCCGAGATTGTCGCCGAGGTAGCTCGTTACACCGGCCTGTCGGAGGAGTATGTCGACGCCGTCCACTTCCGCATCAACCTCGATCGCTTCCGCAAGGAGCTGCTGCGCGACCAGGGCCTGACCGTCGGTCGACTGGACTCCCGCTTCACCGGCAACGACTACGACTCGGGGGGAGAGACCTACGAGTACGACGCCTCGATGGCCGCCATCCGTGGACCCTTCACCCAGACCTTCAACAGCTACGTGCGCGATGAGCTCGGCTACCACTCCGACCTCGACTACGCGGTCTCGGGCAACGTGCGGCCCTGGAACGATCCTCCTCCCGGCATGAACCTGCTCGAGACCCTACGCAGCTCGATGGCGCAGAACCCACATCTGTACGTGATGATCGCCGACGGTTACTACGACAAGCTCTACTTCTGGCCCGAGTTCACATTTTCGCAGTTCGATTTTTCCGGCCTGCGCGAGCGCGTCACCATCGAGACTTACGAATCCGGCCACATGATGTACATCAACGAGCAGTCGCTGGCGAAGATGAAAGCCGATATGGCGGCCTTCGTAGCCCGCGCGCTCGGCCACTGAACCGGCAGAGCACGGAACGCGCCGACGCGCGCGACGCCGTGCAGGCGCCAAACCGCTACGGGGCCGAGTAAGCCCGAGGAGGGAGAACCACCAATGATCACCAAGGTCGCATTCGTCGCCCAACCGACCAAGAACATGGACGAGATGAAGCAGTTCTACGGCCAGCACCTCGGTCTCGAGCTGAGCCATGACTACGGCGACATGTGGTGCGAGTTCGTCACGCCGGAGGGCAAGACCTTGGCGCTCGACCCGCACTCCGGACAGTTGCCCGACGGCAAGCCCTACGTCGCCCTCGAGTCCGATGACATCGAGGCCGACATGGCGCGGCTCAAGGAAGCCGGCGTAAAAGTGGCGAAGGACGTGTGGACGAACGAACACGAGGGCCGCGAGATCTGCAAGATGGCGATCGTTGCCGACCCCAACGGCAACCCGGTGATGCTCCACCAGATGGCTGCCTGGCGGCAGGAGGGTGACGCCTGAACGCACACCGACGTGCTATGCGGGGCGCGACGATGCGGTCGTGGGCCGGCACGGCGATGAGGGCGTCGGCGCGCGGGGTCATGCCCTTGTTGATCGCGGGCGTCGCTGTGGTCGTCTGTGCGTCTTCGATCGTCGCCCTCGCGGCGCCGCAGAACGCGGGCGCGGTCGAACGCGGCGTCATCAGCCTACAGCTCCTCGGGCGCAAGATCGGCGCCGAGCATTTCGAGCTGCGCCGGGACGGCGACAACCTGCTGCTGACGGACTCCTTCTCCTACGTCGACCGCGGAGGGGAGGTGGCGCTCGAGAGCACGCTCGAGATGGCGCCGGATTACACGCCGCGGCGCCTGCGCGCCGTCGGCCGCACGTATCGCTTTCTCCAAGTAGACGTCGAGGTCGAGATCGGAGACGGCGTTGCCACGGTGACGAACCTGGGCGAGACACGGAGCGTGCCGCTGGCGTCGCCGTTTTTCGCGGTGCCGGGCTACGCGCCGCTCGCGGCGCGACCCCTTCTGATCGAGTATTGGGAGCGCCACGGCAGGCCGGCATTGGTGACCATCGTCCCGGGCGCACCGACCGGCAGCGTTTCAATCGAGGCACGCGGCTCCGACGTTATCGCGCTCGCGGGGACGACCCTGGAGCTGCGTCGCTACCTGGTACGCGGCGTCGCCTGGGGGCGCGAGGTCGTGTGGCTCGACGACAACGGGCACCTCGCGGCCATCTTCACGCGCGCCAACATCCTGCCACTCGATGGCATCCGCGCGGACCTCATGGATGCACGGCCGCAGCTCGAAGCGCTCGCCGTGGGCACGTACATGGACGAGCTCGCGCGCATGTCGTCGACCATCGAGCCGGTGACGAGCGGCGCCTTCGCGCTGGTCGGCGCCCGACTGATCGACGGCAGCGAGCGGGGAGCGCTCGAAGACGCCACTGTCGTCGTGCGCGACGGTCGCATCGTCGCAGCCGGCCCTCGCGCAAGCACTCCCCCGCCCGACGACGTCGAGATCGTCGACGCCTCCGGAGCGACCATCGTGCCCGGCCTCTGGGACATGCACGCGCACGCCGCGCAGATCGAGTGGGCGCCGGCTTACCTCGCCGCGGGTGTTACCACGGTGCGCGATATGGGCGGCGGTTTCGCCTTTCTCACCGCCTTTCGCGACA
Source organism: uncultured Chloroflexia bacterium (assembly GCA_963707215.1). GTDB lineage: Bacteria > Chloroflexota > Limnocylindria > Limnocylindrales > CSP1-4 > DATHYZ01. The sequence continues at coordinate 897,835 of CAVPPB010000001.1, forward strand.
CCCTGGCGAGCGGTCGCGGCCTCGGCCCGCGCCTGCTGCTGGCAGGCCTCGTCGACGGCGACAACGACAACGCCTTCGGTGAGGTAACGGCCGCCACCCCCGAGGAGGGTCGCGCCCTCGTCGATCGCTACCACGCCGCCGGCTTCGGGCAGATGAAGCTCTATACCTACCTGCAGCCCGACGTCGTGCGCGCCATCACCGCGCGCGCCCACGAGCTCGGCATGACGGTGACCGGACACGTTCCACGCGCCCTGTCGCTCACGGAAGCTCTCGACGCCGGCATGGACCAGGTGGCGCATCTGCCGCTGCGCGGCGACCCGGCGTCACCCCAAGCGGAGCAGATCATCGAAGCGCTGCTTCGCCACGGCGCCGCCGTCGACCCGACGGCATCCTGGGGCGAGCTGCTCGGCCGCTCTCAGGACACTCCGATCGCCGACTTCCAACCCGGCATCCTGGGCGCCCCTTGGCCCATCGCAGCGGCCTACGACAGCGTCCGCAACGAGGCCACTCCCGAGGCTGTCGGCGCGCGCCTGCGCGGCAGCCTGGCCGGCGTGCGCGCGCTGTACGACGCCGGCGTCCCCATCCTCGCCGGCACCGACTACGGCGTGCCGGCGCACAGCCTGCACCGCGAGCTCGAGCTCTACGTCATGGCCGGGCTGACGCCGCTCGAGGCCATCCGCGCGGCGACGGTGATCCCGGCGCAGGTCATGGGCTTGGCGGACGACTCCGGAACCATCGAAGTGGGCAAGCGGGCCGACATGCTGGTGCTCGAAGGCGACCCTCTCGCCGGCATCTCCGCCATCCGCAGCGGCCGCTGGGTCGTCGTCAACGGCGTCATGTACGCCTGCGAGCCCCTGTGGAAGATGGCGGATTTCGCGCCTGATCCCGCGCGCACCCACTGATCCGCCGCGGGCGAGCGATCGCCCGCGCCCAGGAGCACGTGCGCCAGTACACGGGCGGCGAGGGCAGCCTGGTGGACGATCTTCTCGACGAGCGCCGCGCCGAAGCCGCTGGCGACTGACGCATGGTTCTCGACGCATCGGCCCTTCTGGCCCTCGTCGGCGCCGAGCCCGGATGGGAGCGCGTCGCCGAAGTGCTGCCGCGCGCCGTGGTCAGCACGGTCAACCTGTCGGAGGTCGTCGCCAAGCTCGCCGATCGCGGCATCCCGGCGGCCGAGATCAGCGAGCTCCTCGCCGGACTCGGTCTCACATTGGTCGATTTCGACGCCGACTCCGCCTACCGCGCGGGCGAGCTGCGCCGCATCGAGGGTGGCCGCCGGCTCGCGCTCGGCGATCGCGCCTGCCTGGCGCTGGCAAGCAGTCAATCAGCGGTCGCTCTCACTGCCGATCGCGACTGGACACGCCTCGATGCCGGCGTCGAGGTCGAGCTGATTCGCTGAAGACCGATGGCGGTCCGGGTGTCAGCGAGCTACGGTCAGCGGTCCGGGCGGTCAGGGAGCCAGGGTCCGGGCGCCACGGGGCGACGGTCCGAGCACCAGGGGGCGACGGCCCGGGCGCCAGGGGGCGAGACCCCGTGGCCAGGGGGTACACTCACAGCCGCGTGAGCAAGCCGTCTGGCGCGCGCTCCGCGCCGACCGACGGTACCGGACTCCATCCCCAGGGAGCTGTGCAACATGAAGAAGATCGTCCTGCTGGTCTGTCTCCTCTCGGTCGGCGGTATCGGCGTCGCTGCAACCCCTGGGGGCGGGATCGAAACGGCTGCCGGGGCCCTGTTCGCGCCTCGGGCTGCCGCCACTCGCACCGTCGCGCAGGCGCCCACCAGCGACAATCCCCTCGCCCGCGATCTGCGCTGGCGCAACATCGGCCCGGCCAACATGACCGGGCGCATCGCTGCGGTCGAGGCACTGTCCACCGACCACCGCCACGTGCTGGTGGCGTCGGCGTCGGGTGGGGTCTTCAAGTCGACCAACGCCGGCATCACCTGGGAAGCGATCTTCGACAACTCGGGCGGCGCCGGCTCGATCGGCGCGGTGGCGATGTTCGAGCCCGATCCCGACATCATCTGGGTGGGCACTGGCGAGGCGGTCAACCGCAATTCCAGCGGCTGGGGCAACGGCGTGTTCAAAACCACCGACGGCGGACGCACCTGGCAGCACCTCGGCCTCGCCGACACGCACCACATCGCCGAGATCGCCCTGCATCCGACCGATCCCGACATCGCCTACGTCGCCTCGCCCGGCCACCTGTGGGGGTACTCCGGCGACCGTGGCCTGTTCAAGACCAGCGACGGCGGGGCTACCTGGACGAAGCTGGGCACCGACGCGCCTGTCGGAGAGGGCGGCCAGACAGGCGGGCTTCCCGACGACGGCCGCACCGGCGCTACCGAGATCATCATGGATCCCCGCGATCCCGACATTCTCTACGCCGGCATGTACCACCGCCTGCGCCAGCCGGCGACGATGTACTCGGGCGGCCCGAACGGCGGCATTTTCAAGAGCGCCGACGGCGGCGCCACCTGGCGCAAGCTCACCAACGGCCTGGCCGCCGGTGAGTCCGGCATGATCGACATCTCGATCCACCTGGCGAACCCCGACATCGTGGTGGCCGCCTACGAGGCCGACGAGAACATTCCCTACGACGCGTCGGTGCCCACCTGGGAGCAGACGCCGGGCACCGGCATCTACATCTCGGAGGACGCCGGCGAGTCGTGGAGGTGGATCCTGCGCACCAACAACCGGCCCTTCTACCACGGCCAGGTGCACATCGACCCCAACGACCCCGACCGTATCTTCTCGGTGGGCCGCACCTTCCAGGTGACGCTCGACGGCGGTGAGACCTGGCGCAACAAGTGGTGGGGCGGCGGCGGCGACGACCACGACTTCTGGATGGCCCCTTACGACTCGACGATCTTCTACACCGCTACCGACCAGGGCGTGTATCTCACCGTCGATGACGGCGCCAACGTGCTGTCGTTCGACAACATGGCGATCGGCCAGTACTACAAGGTCGGCGTCGACATGCGCGATCCTTACTGGGTGGTCGGCGGCCTGCAGGACAACGCGCTGTGGATGGGTCCGAGCAACTCGCGCGAGACCCGCGGCATCCTCAACATGCACAACACCTGGTTGGGCGAGGGCGACGGCTTCGCCTTTCTCGTCGACCCGACCGATTACCGGGTGATCTATCTGGTGAACCACGTCGGCTTCGCCATGCGCCTCAACGTCGAGACGCGTGAATCGACGTTCATCACGCCGACGCCCGAGACGGTGGTGAACTTCGCCGACTTCTCCGATCCCGGCTACGAGGAGACCCAGATCGACTACACCATCGATCCGGGCGAGCACTGGTTCCGTTACGGCCGGCCGCTGCGGCCGCTGCTGCCGGCGCAGTTCCGCTTCAACTGGAACAGCCCGCTGACCATGTCGCCTTCCAACCCGCGCACGCTGTACTTCGGCGGCAACCACCTTTTCAAGTCGGTCGATCGCGGCGACAGCTGGCGCATCATCAGCCCCGACCTCACCACCAACGACCCCGAGCTACGCAATCCGTCCGGGCAGGGCGGTCTCACGGTGGAGGTCACCGGCGGTGAGAACCACTTCACGATCTTCACGGTGCGCGAGTCGCCGCTCGATCCTGCGCTGGTGTGGGTCGGCACCGATGACGGCAACGTGCAGATCACGCGCGACGGCGGCGCCAGCTGGACCAATGTGCGCGACAACCTGCCGGGGGTTTCCGGCGAGGTCTGGGTCAACCGCGTCGAGCCGTCGCACCATGACGGCGCCACCGCCTACGTGGTGCTCGACAACCATCGCCTCGACGACATGGACCCGCACGTTTTCGTTACCAACGACTTCGGCGCCAGCTTCAGAGACATCACCGGCAACCTGCCCGACGGCATCGGCTCCTACGTGATCAACGAGGACCCGGTGAACGCGAACCTGCTGTTCGTCGGTACCGAGTTCGGCGTCTACGCCAGCGATCGACGGCGGCATCGACTGGTTCAAGCTGTCATCCGGCATGCCCGACGTCGCCGTGCGCGACCTGCTGATCCACCCGCGCGAGGCCGACCTCGTCGCCGGCACCCACGGCCGCGCCATCTGGATCCTCGACGACATCACCCCGCTAAGGCAGATGACGCGCGAGGTGTCGAGCTCGGCGGTCCACTTGTTCGACAACAAGACCGCGACCAAGTGGGTAAGCATCAACTTGGGTCGCAAGCAGACAAGCTTCCTGTTCCGCGGCGCCAACCCCCCCGCGGGTGCGGCGATCAACTTCTGGCTGCGCGAGGCGCCGCAAGGCGACGTCACCCTCGAGGTCTCGGAGCTCGTCGGCGATCGCGTCGCCGAGGTGCGTCTCGGCGGCGGCGGGGGCTTCCGCGGCGGCCGCGGCGGCCGCGGTAGTGCCGGCGGCGGCCGGGGCGGTGGTGTTGCGGGCGGCCGGGGTGGTACCGGCCCTGGGGGCCCGCAGGCCGGCATTACCCGCGCCTACTGGAACTTCCAGTTTGCTTCGACCGAAGACGAGCGCGCCGCCATGAACGAGCGCCTCGTCAACGCCGTCAATTTCCTCGACGACCGAGTCATCGAAGAAGACAAACGGCAGCAGCTCGGGCGCATGCGGGTGCTGCTCGGCGACGCCGACAACGACGGCGCCCTCAACCGCGTCCGCGACGAGCTGGCCGCCGGCTTCAACGGCTACGCCGACGGCAGGACGCTGTTCGGTCCGCAGATCGGTTCCACAACGGCGGCGGCGGGAACCTATCGCGTCACGCTCACCGTGGACGGCCAGGCCTACGAGGGCAGCATCACCGTACGCGAGGACCCGTTGGTGGCGGAGCACGGCGGCAGGTAACTCGGTTTCCGTTCGAAGATGCCAACACCTGCTTATGGCAAGATGATGGACGGCAGCGTTCGCTTCCGGTCCGTGCTGGAGATCGCCTCGGAGTAGGCGCGCCCGGCCAACCAGGTTCCTGTGGTCCACTACCTGCTTGCCTTTATCCTGTTGCTGTCGCCGCAGAGCGGCGACGGCCCCTACGATCTCGCCTTCGACGAGGTCCGGGACGGCGTGTGGATGGTCTATCGACCGGATCCCTATCGCTCGCCGGTGTTCGGCAACGTCACCATCATCATCACGCAGCAGGACGTCGTCGTGGTGGACGCGGGGTCTTCGCCGCGCGCCGCCCGCAAGATCATCGACAAGATCCGCACGCTCACCGACCTGCCGGTCAGCACGCTGATCAACACCCACGGGCACGAAGATCACATACTCGGCAACCAGATCTTCGCCGAGGTCTACCCGGAGCTGCAGATCGTTTCGCGTCCCGGGACCCGTGAGTATCTCGACAGCGGCCCGGTGCGAATGCGCGTGCGCAGTTTCGCGCGCGAGATGGATTCTGCCCAGGAGGCGGGACGGAGGGAGATCGCGCGGGTTACGCGCCGTGGCCTCAACGGCGACGACCAGGTGGCCGAGAATCTCCGTCGCTACTACGAGCAGGACATCTACGCGGTTCGCAACGAGTATCGGGGCGTGCGCGTCACCCCGCCGCAACGCGTCTTCGAAGGGCGGATGGTGCTCGAACGCCCGGGCCGCACGATCGAGTTGCTCGACCTCGGCTTCGGTAAGTCAGGCTCGGACGTCGTCGTCTTGCTGCCGGAGGACCGGCTCGTGATTGCCGGCGACGTCGTCACCTACCCCATCCCCTACGGGTTTGCGCGGCTGCAAACCGAATGGTTGAAGTCGCTCGAGCGACTGCGGGAGCTCGACTACGACGACGTCATCCCGGGGCACGGTGGGCGGCTCGTAGACAAAGACTACGTCGGCAAGGTCATCGACCTGGTCGAGTTCGAGATCGATGCGGTGCGCGATACCGTGCGCTCGGGGCGCGACGCCGACAGCGCCGCCTGGGACATCACGTTCGCCGGCTGGGCCGAGCGGTTCGTCGGCAAGGATCCCCTCGGCCTGTACTACTTCAACGAGTGGTTCGTGAAACCGGCGGTGGCGCGGGCCCACGCCGAGCTGTCGGAATCCCGAGCCATCGACGCGGGCCGCTGGTAAGCTCTCGCCAGTCTCTCCTACGGTATGTGGGTCGACACGAGAGCGACGGCCATGGACCTCGAAATTGCCCGCACTATCGGCGAGGCGCTCGCCATCGGCGTGCTCGTCGGCGCCGAGCGCTATCGTGGGCGCTCGCCCGGTGAACAGTCGCCCGCCGGCGTGCGCACCTTCGCCGCTATCGGACTGCTCGGTGGGGTTTGCGCCGCCGTCGACCACGTCGCCGTCGCCGTCATTACCTTCGCCGCCATTGCCGTGCTGATCGCTATCGCTTACGGTCGCGAGTCCAGGGAGCACGTCGGGCTCACCACCGAGGTCGCGGCGCTGCTCACCTTCTGGCTCGGCTATCTGGCCCGCAGCTACGAGACTGCGGCAATCGGCACCGGCATCGTGCTGGCGATACTGCTGGCTTCGAAGCGTCCGATGCACGATTTCGTCAAGGGCAAGATCAGCGATATCGAGTTCTTCGATACGCTCAAGTTCCTCGCCGTGGTGTTCGTCATCTACCCGCTGCTGCCCGATCGGTGGATGGGGCCGTACGATTTCTTCAACCCTCGTCAGGCGTGGACATTCGTCGTCCTCTTTTCGGCCATCGGCTACGCCGGATATCTCCTCATCCGCATGTTCGGCGCCGGGCGCGGCCTGTTCGGATCCGCGCTCATGGGCGGTTTGGCATCGACACCGGCGGTCACGGTGGCGATGGCGCAGCACGCGCGTAAGAACCCCGAGCACTCGCGCTTGATCTCGGCCGCCGCGGTGCTCGGCAACACCATGCAGTTCCCACGATTGCTGCTGCTTCTGCTCGTCGTTGACGAGTCACTCGCGGCGCTGATCGCCCCGATGCTGTTGCTGATGTTCGGAGTCGGGACCGTCGGCGCCTGGATCGTCGGGACGGCGTGGCGGGATCAGCAGGGCGACTCCGGCTTCGAGATGCAGCTACGCAACCCGTTCTCGTTTCTTCCGGCGCTGCGCTTCGGTGCTTTTCTCGTTGCCTTTTCGTTGCTTTCGCGCCTGGCGCTCTCTTTCTGGGGCGAAACCGGCGTACAGCTCGCCGCAGGATTGACCGGCTTGGTCAACGTCAGCGTCGTTGCCCTGTCGTTGCCACCGCTCGCGGCAAGCGCGTCGCTGACCCCCACAGGCGCCGCCGGCGTCCTGCTGCTCGCGATCGCCGCAAACGCTCTGACCAAGTGGTTACTGGCGCTGGCCAACGGAACCCGCAGCATGGCCTGGTGGCTCGCGGGCGGATTGGTGTCGATGGTCGCGGCCGGCGCCGCCTACCTGCTGGTGGTGACCTGAGCCGAAGCGGAGCTCTTCTGAAACGAAGCGGCGCCCTGCCGCGCGCTAGGAGAGGTTGGCGATCACCCAAACGAGAGCGGCGATTGCCGTCGTGGCCATCATTACGACCTTTTGGCGTTCAATATCCGTCATGGCGTCGGGTCCTTCCGGCCGGGCTGCCGGCCGATCCTGGCGGGAAGCGCGTATATCCTTACGACGCACGGGCGCCCCTTCAGGTTGCGTCGGCAGAGAAGAAAGAGACAAATACCGTCCCGGGTCATCGACTTGATGATCCCGGCCGCATGGAGTTTGCTGTCGGTATGAGAATCCGCCACGTTGCTCCGTTGATCGTCATCTCCGGCGCGGCTCTGCTCGCCGCGACGGCCACTGCACAGCAAACCACCACCGTGTTGCGCCCGGATCGTGTCTTCGACGGTGAAGCCCTGCACCCCGGCTGGGTCGTGGTGGTTTCCGGAGACCGTATAACCGCCGCTGGGCCGGAGGCCGATGTCGACGTCCCCAACGGCGCCGAGGAGATCGTCCTGCGGGGTCTGACGCTCTTGCCCGGTCTCATCGAGGGCCACTCCCACGTCCTTCTGCACCCCTACGACGAGACGCCGTGGAACGACCAGGTTCTGCACGAGTCTCTCGCTGAGCGCACGGCGCGCGCCGTCAATCACGTGCGCGACACGCTGATGGCGGGGGTCACGACGATCCGTGATCTCGGAACCGAGGGAGCAGGCTACGCCGACGTCGGCATCAAGGCAGCGATCGAGAAGGGGGTGATTCCCGGCCCGCGGATGATCGTCACCACGCGCGCCATCGTCGCCACCGGTAGCTACGGCCCCACGGGCGCGCCGGAGTTCACCTTTCCCAAGGGAGCGGAAGCCGCGGACGGTTACGACGACCTGGTGCGGGTGACGCGTGATCAGATCGGCCACGGCGCCGACTGGATCAAGGTTTATGCCGACTACCGTTGGGGGGCAGACGGCTCCGCTCAGCCCACGTTTACCGAGCAAGAGCTGCGAACCATCGTCGAGGTGGCGGCCAGCTCCGGCCGCTACGTGGTCGCTCACGCGTCCACCACAGAGGGAATGCGCCGAGCCATCGAGGCGGGCGTACGGACGATCGATCACGGCGACGGCGGCACGCGGGAGATCTTCGAGCTGATGGCCGATCGCGGTGTTCCTCTGTGCCCGACCCTGGCCGCCGGTCACGCGACGACCCAGTACGGCGGCTGGCGTCCCGGGGTAGACCCGGAACCGGTGCGCATCCGCAGAAAGCGCGAAAGCTTCGCCCTGGCGCTCGAGGTCGGCGTACCGATCTGCTTCGGCGGAGACGTCGGCGTCTACCCGCATGGAGACAACGTCCGCGAGCTGGAGCTCATGGTCGAGTACGGCATGGAGGCCGGTGCGGCCGTACGCGCGGCGACCAGCCAAAACGCACGCTTCTTCGACATCGCCGACCGCGTCGGCGCCGTGCGCGCCGGGATGCTCGCCGACCTGATCGCCGTCGAAGGTGACCCGACAACCGACATCTCCTCCCTTCGCAGCGTCCGCCTCGTCATGAAAGGCGGCGAGATCTACAAGAGACCCTGAGCCATGGCCGGGGAATGCGAGAGGTTGCAGGTACGCGGCATCATCGAGACGACTCTTGGCTGTCCCGACCTCGACGCCGCCGAAGCTTTCTACACCGACGTTCTCGGCTTCGACGTGTTCGCGAAGGACGAAGGCCGCCATCTCTTCTTCCGCTGCGGGGACGCTATGTTCTTGCTATTCAACCCACAACACACGTCCCTCAATGTCACTGAGGTGGCCGGCGCTCGCATGCCGTTGCACGGCACCACCGGCGCCGGGCACGTCGCTTTTCGCGCCCCTGAAGTGGAGCTCGACCAGTGGAAACGGCACCTGCTCGAGCACGGGGTAGAGATCGAGTCCGAGATCAACTGGCCGGAGGGCGGTCGTTCGATCTTCTTTCGCGATCCCGCCGGCAACTGCCTCGAGTTCACGACCCCCATCACCTGGGGACTCGTCGACGAGAACTGAACGTGCAATTCGACGTCTACGCCGACCTCGACCACCTCTACATGATCAACTTCTCCGTCGACGCCTCGCGTCTCGCACGGCTCGTGCCGGCGCCTTTGCGCGTCCTGCAGAAGCGCGGGCGCGGCTTGCCGTCGATCGTGCTGCCGTGCATCAAGCGCCTGCGACCAGCGGTGACACGCTTTCCGGCGGTCGACTACGAGCTGTGCGGATTGCGCATCCTGGTGGAGTACGACTCGGCCGTGACCGGCGTGACGAAGGGTGTTTACTTCGCCCGCCTGATCATCGACCCGGGCTGGCTGCGGCGCATCGCCAACGTGGTCACGGCGTTCGATTTCGAGCCCGGACAGATTGAGAAGCAAGTGTCCGGCGCCGACGTACTGGCGGCCCGCGGCACCGAGACGATGACGGGGAGTGGTCACGCCTGCGAAGTAGAGGTCCGGCAGTACGGTGGAGATTTTCTGCGAGCGAGCGTGAGCGTCGATCCCAACGCCCCGCAGCGGCTGAGACCCGGATCTGTCTTCATCGACCTCGATGAGGCAGCGGCGACTTACAGCGACCTTTCCTATGGGTTTATCCCCGTCGCCGACGGCCGCGAGGTGAGGATCCTGCAAATCGGGGACCCCCATCCCGACTACGTCGCCTGGCCCCTTGTCCCCCTCAACGTGGAAGATGCGTGGGTCCACGCGCTGCATGAAGACAGCCGGTTCGCCGGCGCGGCGATTACCCTGGAACCCTCGTACTACGTCGGCTCGCTACCGCGTTACTGGCGCTGGCAGGCCAGCGAGCGCGTGCCGATGCGCGTCGCGAGGGTGGCCCGCGTGCCGGAGACGGAGTCCGTGACCTGACCTCACGAGTCGATCCGAACGCCGTGCCGGGTTAGATTCTCGCCTTCGGGTGCTCCGACCTCGTGCGGCACCGCAACTCCTGAGCTGTAATCATGGAACTCGGTCTCATTGGCTTGCCGAACTCCGGCAAGACCACCGTCTTCAACGCCATCACGCGAGCCGACGTCGCCGTCTCCGGCTACTCGAACCGCAAGGCAGAGCCCAACGTCGCCATCGTCGAGGTCGACGACCCACGCGTCGACCGTCTCGCCGAGATCTACGCGCCCAAGAAGACCGTCTACGCCACGGTGACGTTCATCGATTTTGCCGGTGTGGCGCGCGACGAGTCTTCGGGCGGGGAGCTGTTCTCGGCCGAGACCATGGGGCGGGTCAAGAACGTCGACGCGCTCGCCTACGTGGTACGGAATTTCCCCGATCCGAGCCAAGGCGACCCCGACCCTCTGCGCGACGTCGAGAGTCTCGACGATGAGCTGCTGCTCGCCGACCTCATCGTCGCCGAGAAGCGCCTCGAACGCATTGCCGAAGCGGAACGCAAGGCCATCGCCACCCACGAGGTGAAGATGCAGGGCAAGGCTCTGCGTCGTGTACACGAGCAGCTCGAGGCGGGGGGCGCGATCCGCGACGTAGAGCTGACAAAGGACGAGGCCACCGCCATCAGGGGCTTTCAGTTCCTCACCCAGAAACCGGTGTTGGTGATCGTCAACTCGGCGGAGTCCTCCTTCGGCCAGAACCAACAAGTCGTCGACGAGATCGGCAAGAAGCACCGCGTCATCGAGCTCGCCGGCTCCTTCGAGATGGAGCTCGCCCAGCTCGACGAAGAAGAGGCGCTGGCGTTCCGTGAAGACATGGGCATCGAGTCGTCGGCGCTCTCGCGGCTTACCCGGTTGGCGCACGAAGTAGTCGGCTACATCAGCTTCTTCACCGCCGGCCCGAAGGAAGTCCACGCCTGGAACGTTCGACTCGGCGACGACGCCGTCGCCGCCGCCGGCGCCATACACACGGACCTGGCCCGCGGCTTCATCCGCGCCGAGCGCTTCACCTACGACGAGATCGTCGAGCACCGCACCGAAAAAGCGCTCAAGGATCTCGGCCTGGTCCGCCTCGAGGGCAAGGACTACAAGGTGCAGGACGGCGACATCCTGGTGATCCGATTCTCGGTCTGATGATCTGAAGATATGGAGGAGTGGTGCAGCCAGGTGCCGTTCTGGGGACTTACGAGATCGTCGGACTGCTCGGTAGGGGCGGTATGGGCAGTGTCTACCGCGCCCGCGACACCAAGCTTGGCCGTGAGGTCGCGATCAAGGTGCTCCTTGGCGACCTCACTGGTGATCCCACGTTTCTCGCCCGTTTCGAGCGCGAGGCGAAGATACTGGCCTCGATCAACCATCCCAACATCGCCACCATCTTCGGCTTCGAAGACGCAGGCGGGGTGCCCTACCTCGTGCTGGAGTACCTCGAGGGGCAGACGCTCGATCGCCGCCTGCGAGACGGGCCTCTCGCCGCCGATGAGGCCCTGCGCATGGGTATCCAGGTTGCGCGTGCGGTCGAGGCGGCGCACGAGAAAGATATCGTTCACCGCGACCTCAAGCCTTCGAATGTGATGTTGTGCCCCAGGGACGTCGTCAAGGTCCTCGACTTCGGCATCGCCAAGACCTTTCACGGCGGCGACCACGAGGCGACGAGCCGGGGGACGCACGCCGCCGACCTCACCGAGACCGGCGCCCTGATCGGCACGGCGCCCTACATGAGCCCGGAGCAGATTCGTGCCCGCGCGGTGGACCGCCGCACCGACGTGTGGGCATTCGGCTGCCTCATGTTCGAAGCGTTGACCGGATCGGCGCCTTTCAGCCGCGAAACGGTGGCGGACACACTGGCCGCTATCCTCGAGCACGAGCCCAGGTGGGACACGCTACCCGCCGACGCCCCGCGCGGCGTCGAGCGTGTGCTGCGACGCTGCCTGCAGAAGGATGCAGACCGACGGGCCCGAGATCTTTGGGACCTTCGTCTGGAGCTCGAAGAGGCCCTCAGCGGCAGCAAACCGACCGGCGAGGTGCTGACGCAACCGGCTCCGGGCGCCGTCGCTTTGCCCGACGCGCCACCGGCCGCCGTCGAGGGTCGAGCTTCCGCGGAGGTCGGGCGCCACGAGGGCCTCACACGGGGCGAGCGGCGCCAGGTGACGTTGTTGACCTCTTCGATCGCCGGGTCCGGAACCCTGATCGAACATCTCGCCCCCAGCGACGCCGAGGCATTGCTGAACGATATTCAGGCCGCAGCCCGGCAAGTCGTCGAGAGCCATGGCGGCATCATCAATCGCACCGGAGCGGACGCCTTTTCGGCGCTGTTCGGTGTTCCCACCGCCAGCGAAGACGATGCACCACGCGCCGTCCGCGCCGCCCTCGAGTTACACCGGCGCGTCCGTGCACTCACCGAAGACGTCGCGCGGCGAGTGGGAGAAACTATCGGACTGCAAACCGCGGTGCATTCGGGCACCGTCGTCGCGCACGCATCGCAGTCGGACGACGAACGCTACAGCATCACGGGTTCCCCGGTGCAGCTTGCCGACCGCCTTTGTGCCGAGGCGGCGCCCGACGAGATCCTGATCAGCGCCGAGTGTCACCGCGTCGCCGGGCCGTTCTTCGAGGTCGAGGAACAGGAGCCCATCGCTCTGCGCGGGAGCAAAGAGGCCCTGTCGTCGTACCGGGTGACCGGCGTTTCGAGCCGCCGTAGCCGCCTGGAGAGCGCCGCCCAGTTAGGCCTGACCGAATACACGGGCCGCGAGGCCGAGCTCGATACCCTGCGCGAATTGTTCAACGAAGCGGCGGCGGGGGCCGGCCGCCTGGTCACTGTCGAGGGCGAGGCGGGTGCCGGCAAGAGTCGTCTGCTGTACGAGTTCTGCCACGGCCCCGACGGCGGTCGCGCGCGCATGATTCAGGGGAGGTGCCGCGCCGACAGCGCCGGGGTCTCGTACCTTCCTTTCATCGAGGCCATTGGTGGTCCCCGAGTGCGCAGGGTCGACATCCCCGATCGTCGGGTGACTGCGGCGTCTCTTTCCGACGCCGTCGACGACGAGACGCAAGCCGTGGTCGTCGTCTGGTCGACTATTGCAGCGGCTATCGAGCCGACCTCGACGAGTTGCGCGAACTCGCCGATGACGCCCTTCTGGTGGTCGACGCCATCCAAGGTCTCGGTGCCGTGGGCCAAGGCCTGGCGCCGGCCGATGTGATGGTTGGGGGCGGCGTCAAGTGGATGCGGGCGGGGTCGGGGCGGCGCGGCATGCTGCCGTGTCGCCCACGGGCGCTCGACCGTCTCGAGCCAACGCTCACCGGCTGGTTTGGGGTCGAGGACTTCCTCGACTTGGCCATCCCCGTTCCCCACGACCGCCGGAAGACGCCGAGCGAATGCGATCGGGGTCGCCGAGTATCTACGGCGCCGTGGCCTATGCGGCGGCGATCGATGCCATCGAGGTCGCCGGGATCACGGCGATCGAGGCTGTCGTCAAGACATTGGTTCTTGCCGTCGAGGAGACGGTGAGCCGGGTGGGGGCCGAAGTGCTCGCTCCGTGGCGCTCCGAGACGGAACGGGCGGGTGTGCTTCCGAATGCCGGATGAGGATCCCACCGAGACGGCATCGCGTCTGGGGGAGGCCGGTCTCACGGTCTCCGAGCGGGAAGGCTGGGTCCGGCTCTCGCCCCACGCCACCACCGACCCTGCCGTGGTCGAGGTGCTCGAAGGCTTGCTCTAGCGGGGGGCCTTCGGTACTGCGGTGCCCTGAATGAGGCCGCCACGGTCCGATTGCCACAACGTTGAGATTTCCCAGCCGGCGTCGGCGATGATCTGAGCCGTGTCTTGGTTGGGGCGGCAGCCGCCGGCCACCTTCCCCCACAGGCCGGAGATCCGGTCCTCGAAGTGCGCCACCCGTTGCGAATGGGTAGCCCTGACATGCTCGAGGAAGTGCAGCTCGCCGTCGGGCGTCGCCACCCGCAAGGCTTCGACCAAGGCTCGGTCTGGATCGGGAATCGTGCACAGCGAGAGTCCGACGACGATGGTGGCGAACGTGTTGGCGGGAAACGGCAGATCGTGGGCATCGGCCGCGATGAGGTGGACATCGACGATGGCCTCGCGCGCCCGTTTGTCGGCGCGTCTGAGCATGGCGAGGTCGTGATCGACGGCGACGACCGAGTCGGCGCGTTCGTAGTGGGGGAGATTGAGGCCGGTGCCGACCCCGAGTTCGAGCACAGCACCGGCGGCCCTTCGGCACAGGTGCTTGCGCTGGCGGCGAATGCCCATGCGGTCGCTGGGCATCATCACGATGTCGTACATCCGGGCGAAGAGCGGATGGTGCGGGCTACTCATGGCGGCACCAGCGTAGTTGGCGCCGGCGGGCGTCTCCGCAGAACCAGCCGGTCGGAGCGCTATCTTCGGCGCATGACCGATGCCCCAAGCGACCGCGCCACCGTCCGCCGACTGCCCGAGCGTGCCGTGTACGACCGAGACGTCGTGAACGCAATCCTCGATGAGGCGCTCATTTGCCAGGTCAGCTTCATCGCCGACGGCGCTGCGGTGGTGATTCCGACGATCCACGCCCGAGTTGGTGACGTCCTCTACTTCCACGGTTCACCGGCAAGCCGCATGCTGCGCGCCATGAAGCGAGGTCTCGAGGTGAGCGTCAATGCAACGATTGTCGACGGTCTGGTTGTTGCCCGAGCCGCCTTCCACAACTCGCTGAACTACCGGTCGGTCGTCCTCTTCGGTACGGCTCGTGTGGTCGACGAC
>CAVPPB010000002.1:0-479490 GCA_963707215.1 uncultured Chloroflexia bacterium
GTCGAGGCCACCGTCGAGGCGCTCATCGTCGACGGGGCTGGCAGGGCCGACCTCGGTGCCCGAACTGCAGACATTCGTCCACGAGAGCTGGCAGCCGCGCGCCGTCGCGACCCGAATGCTTCGGATCGCTGCCGGCAAGGAACCGGCTGCCTGGTGGTGCTCTCCGTCCGCCGCGGTCGGGACCCACGGCTATGGGATGTCGGCAGCGACGCTACAAGCCGGCCTGACCCGGATCGTCGAGGAGGCCGGCCCGGGCAGCCTCCAGCTGACGATGCTCTCGACACCCGGTCGGCGGTTCTGGATCGGATGTCGGGCCGCTCCTCCGCTCTATTCTTGCGCCGATGAGTGACGACGTGGCCCCACCGCCGATCCCCATCTCGAAGCCGTGGTTCGGGGCGGCGGAGGAGGCCGCAGTCCGAGGGCCACTCGAGACAGGCTGGGTGATCCAGGGCCCAAAGGTCGAGGCGTTCGGATGGCGTTCGCCGATGGGTGGCTCGCCTCATGCGGTCGCCTGCAGCCCGGCACGGCCGCGCTCCATCTCGCGATGGCAGCACTCGGGGTCGGGCCGGGCGACGAGGTCATCGTCCCGGCGTTCACGTGGGTCGCCACGCCGAATGCCGTCGTGTTCCAATCGGGGACGCCGGTCTTCGTCGACGTCGACCTGGCGACCTTCGACACGACCGCAGAGGCCATCGCCAATGCGATCGGCCCGAGGACCGTGGGCATCCTTCCCGTCCACCTGTTCGGGCTCATGGCGGAGATGGACCCGATCCTCGAGGTCGCGCGGCAGCGCGGCCTCTGGGTCGTCGAGGACGCGGCCTGCGCCCTCGGGTCGCTCGATCTCGGACGCCATGCCGGGCGGCTCGGCCGGCTCGGTTGCTTCAGCTTCCATCCGCGGAAATCGATCACGACCGGCGAGGGCGGCTTGCTCGTGACCGAAATGGTGGGCTCGCGGCGCAGCCCCGGTCGCTCCGCGATCACGGCGCGAGCCGAGGCCGCCCTGGTGACCCTGTCCAGGGAGCGATGCCGACCTTCGACGCTGTCGGCTTCAACATCGACTGACCCACATCCAGGGGGCGCTCGGGGCTGGCACAGCTCGATCGGGCGCGAACCATCATCGTCATGCGACGGGCGATCGCGGCGCGCTACGACACTGTCCTGACCGGTCTGCCGTGGCTTGTGACCCCCAAGGTCCCGAATGGCCTGGACCACGCTGTCAGTCGTACGTCGTGCGCGTCGTCGACGACCAGCTCGACGTTGCAGCCCGGATGCGAGATGAGGCTCATGGCCACCTCGCCGCCGCTGGCATCGCAACCCGACCGGGCACCCACGCTCCGGTCCGACTCGGCTACTACCGCCGGCGCTTCGATCTCACGGACGCAGCGTTCCCGAACGCGACGAACTGCCGATCGGACATCCTTGGCGCTCCCCATCTTTCCCTTGCTCGGTGAGGATGACCAGCGTCGGGTCATCGATGCGATTCGTGCCTGGGGGCCTATCCGGTGAAGCCGGATCCAGGCTTCGCCAAGGGGCGCCGCCTCCTCGATTCGTCGCTTCGCGAGGATATGCGGGAGGCGCTTGGGATCGCGACCTGCCACTCGAGGAGACGCTGTCGGATGGTTCGGACTTCGCCCGCTCCCTCGGGTTCGGCGACGGCAGTTCGATCTACCGCCTATCGCTCATCTATGGTCGCCCTGACGCGGCCGGGGCGTCTGGATCGGCCCTTTCACGGTCATCGACGCGAGTGGCGGCCTTGCTATCGGCGACCACTGCACGACGGCGCTGGCGTCCACATCTACACGCACGACACCGTGCAGCGAACCCTCTCAGGAGGCCTGGCGGAGCCCGTCCGCTCACCCGTCCGCATCGCGGAGTGCACGTACATCGGCGCATCCACGGTCGTGGCGAGGGGGGTATCGATCGGCGACCACTGCGTCGTCGGGGCGAATTCCTACGTCAACCGGGAATCCCTCCATACTCGGTGGCCGTGGGCAGCCCCTGTCGGGTGATAGGCCGTGTCGTCGCCGTGGTGGACGGCTCTTTCCGCCTGGAGTACCGGGCGTCCCTCGGAGCACGATTCCAGACCGGCGTCACCAGGCGAGTCGTAGTAGCTACGAGTGGGCTTGCCCGAAACGTCCGAGCATCGAAGCTTGGCCGCAATGGAGCCGTGCTGGTTGGGGATCGTCCTGCCAGCCTATGACGAGAAGGCCCGCCTAGGGCCCGGCGCTCTACCTACGTCGCCGCGGCTGGCAACAGCACGACGGACGCCGCATCGTTCTACCCGGCCAACTACCCCGACGTGATCGCCGTGTCGGCGATCACCGACCTTGACGGGGAGCCGGGCGGTCAAGGTGGTTGTGCGCTCTTCATCCTCTACTGCGACGATCAGCTGGCGTTCTTCAGCAACTACGGCTCGGTCGTCGACGTGACCGCGCCGGGTGCCCTCGTCTACTCGACCTGGCAAGGCGGCGGCTACCAGAACGCCGACGGGGCGAGCATGGCATCACCGCACGCCGCCGGCGTCGTTGCCCTGATCCGCGCGGCCAACCCTGCGCCAATCCCGCCGGAGGTGGCCCAGCTCCTCACGAGCTCGGGAGAGTGCCCGGACGGCACGTGGGCCGACACGGGCGCGACGGGCTGCGCCGGACATGGCCAGTGGGGCGGCGACCCAGACGGCATCGCCGAGCCCCCGGTCAACACTCTGCGGGCGGCCGCGATGGCTGGTGGCTGGGAGCCACCTCCGCCCCCGCCACCCCCACCGCAGACCTGCTACGACTACACGATCTCCGGCGGGTCCAAGCCGTATGCCTCGCCGCCGGCCCAGCCGGGCATCTGCATCCCGACCGACGCCGAGGTCGCGACCATGGGTCACCCGTGGGCCCTGTGGGCGACGATCGACGTGGCCCAGGCCAATGCCGGCGAGGTCCGCTTCGGCGAGCTGTGCACGGGAGGCGGCGACGGGACCGGCTACGGGATGGCCGTGACACGCAAGGACCCACCGGATACGACCATCGGCTAGCAGGTCGCCGAAGGCGCCAGCCAGGACGGCACGACCGTCACTTCGCACGGCTACACGATGCGCCAGGTCGGGCTCGAGGTCATGCCGGCCGGTTCGGTCTGCTCGCTGCTCGGTGGCTGGTCGACGGTCCAGGCCTGGACCGCCCACGTCTTCCTGACCTGCGACATGGACGGAGGCGGCCCTGAGCCGAGCGACCCGGTCTACACGGGTCCACAGACGGCGTCGGTGACTGGGGTTCAGAGCCCGGGACGTGCGTGGACCAAGACCAACGTCTTGCACCGCGACGACGGCGCGCGCCTCACCGTCGCCGACCGACGAGCTCCGAGGCCCGCCCCCGGCGTCTGACGCCGATTTCGTGGCGCGGCGCCCGGACTCGGCTCCGGTCAGGGATCGGCGCTGAGCGTCCCGTCCGTTGCGAGGACCCGGATGCGGCCAGGGCTCGCACGACAGCCGTGGCTGCACCGGCCAGCCGGGCCAAGTGCCGTGAGGACCGCATGCAGGGAGGAGACCCGCGGTACTGACCGTCGCATAGCGGAGCGCAGCACCTTGCATGGAGGATGGCCAGTGCGACTACTTGCCAGATCCCGACGACACGTCAAGCTCGCGCTGGTGATCGCGCTCGCTTCATCCTCCGAGCCGAACAGCAAGCGACTCAGTTGCTTGCTACCGAGGACCAGGATCGCAGCCCCGAGGACGGCCGCCCCGGTCGCCATGAGGTGGTAGCTGGCAAGAAGGCGGCGACGCGGCCCCGATGCAAGTTCGAAGTACAGGCGGACAAGGTCGACTTGACCGTGGGACACATCTCAAGTGGCAGTGTAGGGACCCGAACTGCCGCTTCACGCTTCGTTGGTAGTACCAACGGGTAGGCTCGACCCGTTGACACCGGGCACCCTACACTGACCGGCCATGGAGCCGCGTTCGCTGGGCATCGTCCTGCCCGCGTACAACGAGGAGGCCCGCCTGGGCCCGGCGCTCGACGAGCTGTTCGGGTACCTGCGCCGCCGCGGTGAGCGGGCGCGCGACGGTGTCCCCGGCGCGGCCTACCTGCCAGAGCACGTCCGGGTCCTCGTCGTGGACGATGGCAGCAGCGACGGGACGGCCGACCTCGTCCGGGCGAGGCCGGAGTTCGCCTCCGAGGACGGCGCCGCGGTGACCCTGCGGCTCCTCCAGGTCCCGCACGGCGGCAAGGGCGCGGCGGTCCGCGCCGGGATGATGGAGGTAGACGCAGACCTGCTCGTCTTCGCCGACGCCGACATGGCGACGCCGCCGGACGAGCTCAGCCTCCTCGTGGCGGCCCTCCGGGTGGCTGACGTCGCCCTCGGCTCCCGCATCCAGCCGGATGGATCGGACATGCGCCGCAGCCAGCCGCTGTTCCGCCGGTTCCTCGGCAGGATCTTCCACGCGCTGGCCTCGGCGTGGGTCGTCGGCCCAGTCCAGGACACGCAGTGCGGGTTCAAGGGCTTTCGGCGCGACGTCGCCCGCGACCTGTTCTCCCAGCAGCAGGTGACCAGCATCGTCTTCGATGTCGAGCTCATCTACCTGGCCCGCCGGCGCGACTACCGGATGGCCGTGGTGCCGATCCAGTGGTCCGACCGGCGGGGTTCGCGGATGCACCCGGGCGCTGCGACTCGGTGCACAGGTGGCCTGGGACCTCTTCCGGATCCCGTTCCTCCACCGGGGCGTGCGGCCACTCGCGGCAGCGCGTCCAGCCGTCCCGACCGATGGGGGCTGAGCAGGCCGTCGAACGTAGCGACGCCCCTGCCACGCGGTTCGGCCGCTGGCTCCCGCCAGTCGCCCTCGCCGTGCTGATCCTCGGCCTCGTCATCGTCCTGGCCGTCGCCGGCGACACCTGGGGCTACGACTTCCAGGCGTACGTGGGGGCGGCCCAGCGGATCCTCGACGGTGAGCCGCTCTACGACGCGAGCGTCGACGTGGCCGGCGGGTTCGCGATCTACCTGTACCCGCCGCCCTTCGCACTCGCGTTCGTTCCGTTCGCCCTCCTGCCCGAGCCCGTCGGCCTGTGGGCCTGGACGACCGTCCTCGTCGCCGCCTTCCTGGCCGGGACAGCCACGCCTCCCGGTCTCGTCCACGACCCGGTGGCTGATCGTCCTGCTCGGCGGGCTGATGTGGCCACTGCTCTACTCGGTCAAGCTCGGCCAGGTCGGCCCGCTGCTCTACCTTGCCTTCGCGGTCGGTTGGCGGTGGCTCGATGAGCCGGTTCGGCTCGGACTGTCGCTGGCTGTCGGAGCGCTCATCAAGGTCCAGCCGATCCTCCTGCTGGGCTGGGCCGCCGGACGAGGCGTTGGCGGGCGGTCGGGGTCGCGGTGGCCGCCCTCGTCATCGCCGTGGTCGTCGCGACGGTCCTTCTCGGTGTCGGCGTCTGGGCCGACTACCTCGAGCTACTGGGCCGGGTCAGCGCGCCGGTCACGACACCGCACAACTTCACGCCCGGGGCGATCGCCTACCAAGCCGGGTCTCGACGAGACCGCGGCGACCATCCTCCAGTGGGCCTCGGTGGCGGCGACCGCAGTGGTGACCATCTGGGCATGGTTCCGGGCGCCGGCGGAGGTCTCGCTCATCGTCACGGTCGTGGCGAGCCAGCTCGTCTCGCCGCTCCTCTGGGACCACTACGCGATGCTGCTGCTCCTGCCGGTCGCCTGGCTCCTGGAGCGGCGGCAATGGTGGGCGGCGATCGTTCCGCTGGCTCTCGCTTGGCCGGTCGTCGGGATCACGCCGGCGGTCGCCTACCCGGTGGCGTTCTGGGTGCTGCTCGTCGCGCCGCTGCTCATAGACCGGATGAGCCCGTCGCTGCCCGGACCGTCCTGGACTGCCGGGGCTGTTCCACCCGGCGGTTGAGCCCGCAACCACCGGCCGCCGCGCCCGGTGCTATCCTCCGCCCGATGACCAGCCCCACCTTGAGCGTGGAGCCGGCCTGTCCGGAGTCGATCGACCTCCCGACCAGCGCCCCGTCCGGCTCGCCGGATGATCGCGCGCCCTCGACCGGCCCGACGGCGGACCCGCCGTCGCTGCGCGCCGTCCGCCGACCACTCGACCTGATCGACCCGGCAGCCTGGGACGCGCTCGCCGACCGGACCCCCTGGGCGACCCCGTTCAGCCGCTGGGCCTTCCACCGGGCCTGGTGGGACGCCTACGGCGACAACGCCCACGAGCAGACCCTGGTGGTCGTGCCCGCCGACGCCCCGCCGGACGCTCCCCCGGTCGCGATCGTCCCGCTCATGCACCGCCACGAGGTCGAGCTGAGCGACGCGGTCACCTCGACCCACATGCGGGCCGATCCGCGCGAGGAGCTGACCCCGGTCTCGCCGCACGCCAAGGCGGTCTTCATGGGCGCCAGCTACCACGCCGACTACGCGACCGTGCTGTCGGCGCCGGACGACCTCCCGGCCGTGGCGGACGCGGTGGCCGCCTACCTGGCCTCGCCGCCGGCCGATGACGACGAGCACCCGGAGCCCTGGGACGTCGTGGACCTGCGGCGCCTGCGCTGCGGCGACCCCGCGGCCGACGCCCTGGCGGGCGCCTTCGGGGCGCGCGAGATCGACTGCCGCTGGACGCTCAACGTCGAGCGCGAGGACGTCTGCCCGGTGGCGCTCCTGCCGTCGGAGGCGACCCTCGACGAGTACCTCTCGACCCTGGGCAAGAAGGTCCGTCACGAGATCCGTCGCAAGGTCCGCCGGGCGGAGGCGGCCGGCGAGGTCCGCCTGGAGCCATCCGTCGATCCCGCTCGGCGACCTGGAGGCCTTCATCGACCTCCACCAGCGCCGCTGGGGCGACCTTGGCCTCTTCCCCGACACCGCTGGAGGGGCCCAGAGCCGGGTCTTCTTCCGCCGCCTGTTCGAGGCCTTCGGGCCCGACGGCGCGGCCCGCCTCTCGTTCCTCACCGTGGGCGGGCGGCGGATCGCGGCCGGCGTCCACTTCGACGACGGCGAGGCGTTCTACTACTACAACGCCGGCGTGGACCCCGACGCCCGCGAGCTCTCGCCGGGCGTGGTCCTGATCGCCCGCTACGTCGAGCAGGCCCTGGCCCTCGGCCGTCGACGGATGGACTTCCTCCGCGGCGACGAGTCGTACAAGTACGACTGGGGCGCGGTGGACGAACCGATCCAACGCCTCCTGGTCAGACGAACAGGCAGCTGAGATGACGCCACCCCTGCCCGGCGGTCCCTGCTCCGTCCCGCCCATGCGCCTGGAGCTGCCCGGCGACCAGCGCGTCCGGGTCGTCGAGCTGCTGGCGACCGGCACCAACGGCGGCGCCCAGGAGCACCTCTTCAACCTGGTCAGCCGGATGGACCGCGATCGCTACGACGTGCGTGTCGTCTCACTCTCGCCCGGGCCGGGAGCTCGCAAGATCGAGCAGGCCGGGATCCCGGTCCACGTCATCCACGAGCACGACGATGCCGCTGCCGTCCACGAGCTGGCGGACCTCCTGGCGGATGCCCGCCCTGACGTCCTCCACGCCCACATGTACCGGGCGGAGATCGTGGGGACGCGGGCCGCCCTCGCGCTGGCCGCCAGCGGCATGCCTCGGCCGTACCTCGTCTCGACGGTCCACTCGTCGCGGGTCCGCAGCGTCGAGGACCGCGAGGAGGTCTGCCGGCTGACCCCGCACATGGACCGCCTCATCGCCGTGTCGCAGGCGATCGTCGAGAAGATCGAGGACGAGGGCCGCATCGGGCCCCCGGTGGACCTCATCTACAACGGCGTCGACCTCCAGCGCTACGACCACCAGGAGCCCTGCTGCACGCTCCGCGAGGAGTACGGGCTGCCGGCCGACGCCCAGCTCGTCGGGGTCGTCGCTCGCCTGGAGGCCGAGAAGGGGCACGCCACCCTGCTCGAGGCTTGGCCGGCCGTCGCCGAGGCGGTTCCGAACGCCTATCTGCTCGTCGTCGGGGAGGGCTCCCGTCACGAGGAGCTCGTCGCCCAGGCGGCCGAGCTCGGCATCACCGGCCGGGTCGTCTTCACCGGCCGTCGCGACGACATGCCGGCGGTCACCGCGGCGCTGGACGTGGCCGTGTTGCCCTCCTACCGAGAGGCCCAGGGGCTGACGATCCTCGAGGCGATGGCTTTGTCCCGGCCCGTCGTCGCCTCCGCGGTCGGTGGCATCCCCGAGATGATCGAGGACGGTGTCTCCGGGCTGCTCGTCCCACCCCACCACGCGGACGCCCTGGCAGCGGCCATCACCCGGCTGCTCGTCGACCACCCGTACGCGGACGTCCTCGCCCGCAATGCCCACGACATGGTCCACGATCGCTTCTGCGTCGAGCTGATGGTCCACGCGATCGAGGCGATCTACGACGAGGGCGCGACCTCGGTCCGTACAGCGGCGCCGGCGGCGGGCTAGACAGGGCGGAATCGGCACCAATCGATGCGGGTCGTAGTCGTACCATCGGGCCGGCATGACGACTGCGACCCCGACCACTGAACCGCCGGATCGCCGGATCGCCGCTCGGAGCGTCGCGACGCTGGCGCTCCTCGGCCTTGCCGGTGCGCTCTTGGTGGCCTCGTACATCGCGTACCTCGATCGCGGGCTGGTGCCCGGCGATGCCTTCACCTACCTGGCCGCCGGGGAGCTCCTGAACGCGGGTCACGATCCTGTACGCGCTGGGACCGGGCGATCGGCCGGTGGACCTGCACCCGCCGTACCGGACGGTGCCGCTCCTGACGCCGCCGTTCATCGCCGTCGATCTGGCGACCCCTGGCGGTCCTGCCGTCCGACGTCGGGGTCTACCTCTGGTGGCTCGGCTCCGTCGCCGCCATCCTCGGCGTGCTGGTCGCGCTGGCACGTCGTCGTCCGGCGACCACCGCGCTCGCCGCGCTGGTCCTCGCCATCCCGATCACGTACGAGCTAGACGGTGGGCAATGTCAGCGGCTACGAGGTCGTGCGCGGTCGGTCGCGAGCGCTAGGGGCCATCGCCGGCGGCGCGAGCTGAAGCGCCTCCTCCCGACGCGGCGGCCACATCAGCGGCGCCAGGGCCGCGAGCATCAGGACCAGCCAGTCCAGGTTGACGACCGGCGAGGCCCAGACCATCAGCAGCACGGCGAGCGAGAACGTGAGCCCGGGACGGGCCCGCTGCCAGGCCATGACCGCCACCCCGACCGCGAGCAGTGCCCATGGCGCGAAGCGAGCGACCTCTCCCGGGACACCGACGCCGCGGAGGAAGCCGGCCAGGCTCAGCTCGGAGGTGCCGATCGCGTTGGTGTCGCGGATGACGTCGAGGTAGGCGAGATGGTTGTCCCAGCCTGCTCCCAGGAGACTCGACCCCGCCACGACGACGGCGGTCACGGCGAACGCCTTCACGGATCCCCACCGTCGCTGGGTCAGCAGCCAGATGAAGAGGACGGCCGGCGTCAGCTTCAGGCCGGTGGCCACGGCGACGATGACGCCGGCCTCCAGGTCCCGGCGCTCGCGGAAGAACCACCAGGTTGCCACCGCCGCCAGGAGGAGGTACCCGTTGACGTTGCCGGTCGGGATCTGGAAGGTCAGCGGGATCGAGAAGACGACGATCGCCGCGCTCGCGAGGATCGGCCGCGACCGCAGCATGGCGGCCAGCACGAGACCGATGGCCACCATCGCGCCGGCCCACCAGATGGCGACCGGGACGGCGAAGCCCATGGCCGCCAGCGGTCGCCAGACGACGGCGATGAAGGGTGGCGAGAGCAGGGGAACCGTCCAGTACGGCGGCTTCGAACCCAGGATGTAGGTGTCGTCGGGCGAGACCGCGTAGAGCGGGTTGCCGTGGTTCAGGCGATCGCCGGCGGCGAGGTACGTCAGGGCGTCGGCCGGACCCATGTTGAAGACGAGCATCCCGTAGCCGAGGAGGGTCAGGAGGAGCGCCAGCGATCCCCCGACGGCGAGGACGACGACCACTCGGGGTCGCCGGGCGGTCCGCTCGACCGCGGGCGCACCGGCATCGGCCAGCTGGGTCGCCTGCTCCATGGGGGACGAGCCTAGCACCGGGCGTCGGCTCGAGCCGTGGTCGGTTAGCCCGTGCCCAGGAGCTGGGCGGCGATGAGCCCGACCGTCATCAGGGCGCCCGAGCCGATGGTGACCGCGCGAACGTAGCCGTCGAGGCGAGCGGCAGTGCGCGGGATCTGGATCGTCCGCGGGGCCTCGTCCTCCACGTCGGGGCCGACGTGGCGGTGGGGCATGCCGACGACGCTTGGGCGGACGGTGGTCAGGGTGCTCACGATCCGGAATCGTGGCGCCGATCGGGCGTAACGTCGGCTACCCGGACGGACCGGTACCCATAGGACCATCGGGGGAGTGGTGCGCGGGCGCACCGGGCCCGTACCATCGGTCGGATGACCCTCGGCACCCTCTGGATGGCCCTCGCCGTCGTGCTGCCGGCGGTCGCCTCCCTGCTGGCCTCGATGTCCACGGTCGACCTGGCCTACCAGGTCCGGGCTGGTGACCTGATGCTGCAGAGCGGGCAGGTCCTCCGATCCGATCCCTTCACCTTCAGCGCGGCCGGCGATCCGTGGTTGAACCAGCAGTGGCTGGCCCAGGTCCTGCTGGCGCTCAAGTTCGAGGCCGCCGGGTGGGCCGGGCTGGCGCTCGTCCGCGCCACGTCCATCGCGGCGATCATGGCCGGCGTCCTCGTTGCCTGCCGGCTCGCCGGCGCCGGGCCGCGGCTGGCGGCGCTGCTCGCGGTCGCGACCTTCGTGGTCGGCGCGCCGGCGCTGTCGCTGCGCCCGCAGCTCCTGGGGCTGGTCCTGCTGGCCTGGGCGATCGTCGCGATCATGGCCCGCGATCGCTCCCGCTGGACCCCCTGGCTCATCCCGGTCATGACCGTGGCCTGGGCCAACGTGCACGGCACGTTCGTCCTCGCACCCGTCCTCGTCGGCATCGCCTGGCTCGACGACGCCACGGCTCGCCGCCCCGGCGCCCACCGGCTGCTCGGCGTCCTCGGCCTGACCCTAGCGGCGACGCTGCTGAGCCCCTGGGGCATCGAGGTCTGGCGCTACGTCCTGGCGCTCCCAGTGGACCCGGCGATCCGCGACTTCGTCTCCGAGTGGCGGCCAACCTCACCCCTCGAGCTCACTGGGCTGATCGCCTGGGCGTCGGTGGCCGGCGCCGCCGCTCTCATCGTCGCGACGCGGACGGCGATCCGCTGGCCGTGGCTGCTCTGGCTGGCCGGCCTTGCCGCCCTGGCGCTCATCACCCAGCGGGGCATCGTCCTATGGGCGATCGGCGCACCGTCGGTCATCGTCCCGGCGATCCTGGCGCTCCAGGCTCGGCGATCGACCGCGCAGGCCCGCGAGGCGCCCGGTGGCGACGCGCAAGTCCGGCCCGCACCAGTCGGCCGGCCCCGCCTCAACGTCGCGATCCTCGCCGCCATCCTCCTGGTCGGCGTCGCCGCTTGGCCAGGCTGGCGGGGCGGCGACCCGGTCTACGGGCCTCCGGGCCTCCTCGATCATGCCCCCGAGGGCATCACCGAGGCCGTTCGCGCCGTCGCCACCTCTGACGACAGGGTCTTCAACGCCCAGCTCTGGGGGTCGTGGTTCGAGTGGGCACTGCCGGGGATCCCGGTCTTCGTGGATTCGAGGATCGAGGTCATCCCCGACGAGGCCTGGCGCGACTACCGCTCGATCTCAGCCGCCGAGCCGGGCTGGCGGGAGCGGCTCACGGCGATCGGCCCGACGATCCTGGCCCTGGGACGGGAGCAGCAGGCGGCGCTCATCGAGGCGATCGTGGCAGAGCCGGGCTGGCGCCCGCTCCACGAGGACGAGGACGGGGTCGTGCTCGTGCGGTCCGATCGCCCGTAGCGGACCGTCGCGCGCTGCTCCATGCGAGCGGCCGCACCACTCGCGGCGTGCGCCCGTACAATCCGACCTCCCGTGACCGAGACGTCTCCCCTCGTCGCCGTCGTCATCCCCGCGCTCAACGAGCGAGGGAAGATCGGCCGCGTCCTTGACAAGCTGCCCCGGGACGGTCGCTTCGAGGCGATCGTCGTGGACGACGGCTCCGACGACGGCACCGGCGACGAGGCCCGCGAGCACGGCGCCGCGCTGGTCATCCGCCACGAGCAGCGGATGGGGGTCGGGGCGGCGATCCGCGACGGCTGGCTGGCCGGGGTCGAGCGGGGTCGCCCGTACCTGGCCCTCCTGTCCGGTGACGACCAGCACGAGCCGGCCGAGCTCGTGGGGGCGCTCGACGCGCTGCTCGCCGCCCAGGCCGACTACCTCCAGGGCTCCCGCTGGATGACCGGCGGCCGGCGCGAGGGCGACACCGGCCCGCGCGGGCTGGGCACGCGCATCTACTCGCTGGTGTTCAGCGTCCTGTCGGGTCGCCGCGTCACCGACGCGACGAACGGCTTCCGGGTGTTCCGCTCGGACCTGCTCCGCGATCCCCGGATCGACATCACCCAGCCGTGGCTCGAGTCGTACGACCTGGAGCCCTACGTCCTCTACCGGGCGATCCGTGGCGGCCATCGGGTCATCGAGCACCCGTGCACCGTCCGCTACCATGCCCGCGAGGGCTACACGAAGATGCGCGGGATCCGCGACTGGTGGCGCCTCTTCCGGCCGGCGCTGCTCCTGCGGACCGGCCTCAAGCACTGACCGCGTCGAGCACGCACGGCATCAGCGTCCAGCAGCGACGGAGCGAACGTGACCGAACCCTTCGAGAGCGCCTTCACCGACCGGGCCGTCCTCGTGACCGGCGGGGCCGGCTTCGTGGGCGGTGGTGTCGTCCGGCGGCTCGTCGGGGCAGGCGCCCGGGTGACGGTCCTCGACGACCTCTTCACCGGCCGGCCCGAGACGGTCCCCGCGGAGGTCCGCTTCGTGGAGGGTTCGGTGACCGACCAGGACCTCGTCGATCGGCTGGTCGGCGAGGTCGAGCTCGTCTTCCACATGGCGGCCCGGAACATCATCGCCAGCACGAAGAACCCGCGCGACGACTTCGCCACGAACATCGGGGGCACCCTCAACGTCCTGATGGCCGCCCGCGCGGCCGGGCACGGCCCGGGTCGTCTACACCGGCTCGACCTCGGTCTACGGCAACCCCCGCTCGATCCCGATCAACGAGGACGACCCCATCGTCCTGCTGAGCCCGTACGCGGTGAGCAAGCTGGGTGGGGAGAACTACTGCCTGGCCTTCGCCGAGAGCTACGGGACGCCGGTCGCCGTCGTCCGCTACAGCAATGTCTTCGGCGAGGGCCAGCGGCCCGACAACCCGTACTGCGGGGTCGTGTCGAAGTTCTTCGCCTCGGCCTACGAGGGCCGCCCGCTGGCCGTCCACGGCGACGGGGAGCAGACGCGCGACTTCACCTACGTCGACGACGCGGTCGACGCGACGCTCCTGGCCGCGGTCGCCCCCCGGGCCGAGGGCGAGGTCTTCAACGTCGGCACGGGCATCGAGACCTCGGTCAACGAGCTGGCCCGGCGGATCGGGGCGGCCGTCGGGCGCGACGTCGAGATCGAGCACATCGACCGCCGCGACATCGACAACATCCGCCGCCGCGTCGTCAACATCGAGAAGGCCCGCCGGATGCTCCGCTGGGCCCCGCAGGTGGGCCTGGACCGAGGGCTGGAGCTGACGGCCCGCTGGCTCGAGCGTTCGGAGATGGCCGGCGGCTGAAGACGCGCCACGGCCGCCGCCGACGGTTCGTCACGGACGCTCGGCGCAGCAGCCGGGTCCTGGACGGTCAGGTCCGGTTCGTGACCCAGTAGCGCTCGGCGACGCCCGGGACGCCACCCAGCGAGGCGACCGACTTGCCGTACGAGCGGACCTCGGCGGCCATCTGCTTCTCGCCCTCGAACAGCCGGTCGAGCTGGCTCTGGTAGAGCGAGATGCCGGTGATCTTGCGCTCGAGCTGGTCGGTCACGTCGGCGTACTCCGGGTACAGCGAGACGCCCGAGGGCAGCAGCTCCAGGTGGTCGGGCGGCAGATCGCCGAGCGATCGGAAGCCGTTCCACCAGGCGTAGGGGAAGTCCTCGTAGAAGACCACCCGGCCGGCCCAGTCGTTGCCGCGCATGATCCAGGTCGGGACCTCGGCCAGGAGGCGCATCCCGACGTCGCGCACGAGGGCGTGGTCGACGTGGCCGCCCAAGCCCAGCGGCAGGTAGACCCGCTGCGGCTCCAGCCGCGAGATCTCGGCCAGCAGCCGCTCGTACGGCGCCGTGTCGTCGGCCCGTGGTGACCCCAGCAGCTCATCGTCGCCGGCGTAGCCTCGGAAGACCGCGTCGGGCAGGTCCAGGAAGACCACCGATGCCTCGGCGAAGTAGGCGAACCGCTCGTCCTCGACCCGTCGCTGGGCCATCAGGTCGCCGGCCGCGGCGGCCTCGGTCACCTCGGCGGTCAGCACGGCGCCCTGGGTCGGCAGGTCGTCGATGAGCGGCTGGCCGGCCAGCGGCTGGTTGCGGATGCTGGCGCGGCGGTACCACGACGAGCGCTGCCAGAACCGCTTGGCGGCCGCGTCCGCCTCGGCTTGCGTGGCGTCGAGGTGCTCGTCGGTCGCCGCCCACGGCGGCAGCACGGCCGGATCGGTGTCCGCCGCCACGTCGGCGCCGATGTTCGCCCGGTTGAACGCCTCGCTGGCGGGCCACAGGGCCTTCGTCCCGAAGCCGAGCGCCTCGCGCTGGTACGGGGTCAGCTCATCCGGGCCGCCCGTCCCGGAGAAGACGGTCACGATGGTGACGTTCTGGCCGAGCTCGCGGAGGCTGGCGATGAGGCCGCCGCAGGAGAGCGCGACGTCGTCGGGGTGGGGCGCTACGAAGACATGGGCCATGGCCCGGCGAGTATAGCGGCGCCCAGCACGCGCTCGCGGGACGGGCGGGGCCGGCGGCGGGGCGGGGCCTGGCCTCCCGGCGTCGTCAGTCGGCCGGGAACCCCTCGGCCCCGAGCAGCGGCACGAACACGCACGCGCCGTCCGACGACTCGAGCCACTCCTGACCACGGCGGACGACGAGCAGCAGCTCCTGCTCCCAGCGACCGCCGACCGGGATGACGAGTCGCCCACCGTCCGGGTCGAGCTGCTCGCGCAGCGACACCGGGATCCGGGGCGCCGCCGCCGCGACGATGATCCGCGGCCAGGGGGCGCTCGCGGGATCGCCGAGACTCCCGTCGCCGACGCGGACCTCGACGCGGTCGCCGTAGCCGAGGTCACCGAGGCGGTCGCGAGCCGCGATGGCCAGGTCCTCCATCCGCTCGATGCTGGTCACCAGGCAGCCCATCTCGGCGAGGATCGCCGCCTGGTAGCCGGAGCCCCCACCGATCTCGAGGACACGGTCGCCGGGTCGTGGATCAAGGAGCTCGGTCATCCGGGCGACGATGTACGGCTGGCTGATCGTCTGGCCCCCCGCGATCGGCAGAGCGCCGTCGCCGTAGGCGAGGCCGCGGTACTCGTCGGGGACGAACGCCTCGCGAGGCACCGTGCCCATCGCGTCCAGCACCCGCGCATCGTGGACGCCGCGGGCTCGCAGCTGGCGATCGACCATCGCGACGCGATCGAGCTCCGACCTGGTCGGGTCGTCCCGGCTCACCCGGCGAGGATACCCCCGGCCACCCAGCCCGAGCGAGCGCCGCTTCTCAGCTGGGCGACGGCTCCGGGGACGGGCTCGCGTCCGGCGATCCACTCGGCTCGGCCGACTCGCTCGCCTCGGGCGACTCGGTCGGCTCGGCGCTCGGCGACGCCTCGGCGCTGGGCTCCGCGCTGGGGCTCGTCTCCGCGCTCGGGGAGGGCGCGGGCGTCGAGCTGACCGCGGGCGTTGGGCTCGGCTCCGGTGACGGCGTGCCGGTGATCAGGCCGCCCGTGCCCAGGAAGATGCCGTAGAGCAGGATGCCGGCGAACACGACGATCGCGATGACGACGTACACGGCCGAGACACGGTCGTCGACGTGGACCGCCAGCTCGGACGGCGAGGGGGCGGCTGAGGTGGACGATGGGGCCCGACCTCGCTTCGAGGCTCCCCGCGCGGGCCTGCCTGCGGCCACGGCCGCGGCTGCGACCGCCGCTTCCGGCTCGGGCTCGGCCTCGGCCTCGGCCTCGGGCTCGGGCTCGGGCTCGGGCTCGGCCTCGGGCTCCGGCTCAGGCTCTGGCGCCGGCTCGGGCTCGGTGGCCTGGTCTTCGTCCGACGCCGGCTCGCCCTGCGGCTCGGTCGGCTCCTGCTCGCGCTCGGTCATCGAGTCGGTCGCGCTCCTGTTCTCGTTACGTCGGATCCGCCGCCCGGGGCAGGCCGTGAGACCCGGTCCGTCGGGCGCGGCGGCCAGTGTACCCAATGGGTCGCCTCACCTGTGCCGCGACCCGCTCGTCAGCGCACGTCCCGAACGGCGGGCACGAGCAACCCGGCCAGCCCTGCCCCCAGCGTCAGCAGTCCACCGAGGATCAGCACACTGCTGAGCCCGACCGCTTCGACCGCGAAACCGCCGATGGCCATGGCCATGGTCAGGGCCCCGTAGACGAGGGCGAACCGGAAGCCGACGACGCGTCCGATCATGTCGGGCGGGGTCCGCTCCTGGAACATCGTCTGGCTGGGGATGATGTAGACCATGTTGGCGATGCCGCCGCCGACCAGCAGCCCGATGGCCACCCCCAGGTCGCCGGTCAGCGCGAGGCCGATCGTCGTCAGCCCGGCCAGCGTGTACCCCACGATCACCAGGCGACCCTTGGCGATCCGCGCTCCGATGAGCCCGATGACGAACCCGCCGACGAGGTTGCCGATCCCGAAGCCGGTCTCCAGCAGGCCATAGACCGCGGTCGGCTCGAGCGTGCCCTGGATGGCCTGGGCCGCGTAGATCGGGGTGATGGCGATCATCACGCCGGCCGCGAACTGTCCGGCGACCCCCTGGAACGTGTTCGCCAGCAGGACCGTCTCCCGGCGGAGGAACCGCCAGCCGATCATCAGCTCCGAGGCGATGCCGCGGATACCGGCCGCGACCGGTGCGCTCCGGACGACCGGCGGGACGCTGACGGAGGCGATCAGCACCGCCGAGGCGACGTAGGTGATGCCGTCGAGCCAGAAGGCAAGCGGGAGCGAGGCACCGAGGAAGGCCACGAAGATGCCGGCCAGGGGGTATCCGATGATGTCGGCCATCGTCTCCCCGAGCCAGGTCGCCGAGTTCGCCGTCACCAGGTCCCGCTCGCGGACGATGCGCGGGATGATCGCCGTCCTGGCCGGGCGGAAGAAGATCGAGATCGTCGTGATGACGAAGACCAGCGGGTAGACGAGGGCCAGGTTGACCGAGGCCGCGACGGGGATGATCACGACCGCGGCAGCTCGCAGGAGGTCCGAGACGACCATGACCTGGCGCTGGTCCCAGCGGTCGACGAGCGTGCCGGCGATCGGCCCGAAGAGCAGGTTCGGGAGCGTCGCAGCGACGAACACGAGCCCGACTGCGGCCGCCGACCCCGTGGCTTCCAGGACCAGGAAGGCCATCGCCACCTGGTGGATCCGATCCCCGAACAGCGAGATGACCTGGCCGACCCAGAGCGACAGGAAGCGGCCGTCGAGCGCGAGGCTGACGTACGGATGCCGCATCGCCCGCTCGACGACGCTCGGCGCCTCGGCCCTCCGGACGACGGCCGCATCGCCGGCCCGGACCGCCTCCGGGTCGAGCGGCAGGGGGGCCAGCGCCGGGGCGGCCAGGCCCGGTGCCGTCCCGGCGAGGACCAGGGGGCGTTCCAGCGCGGCTGCATCGGCAAGGCCCGGGTAGAGGCCCGTCTCCGCCCGCACCCGACCACGCCCCATGACCGAGGCGACGCCGCGCGGCAGCCGTGCCGCAGCAGCCAGCCCGGCGAAGGGTCCATCGAGCTCCAGCGGCTCATCGGGACGGCGGACGAGCGAGGCGAACAGGAAGAATCCGAGGCCGACCGCGAGGAAGACGTCCCCGATGGATGCGACGTTCTGGATGATCGGCATCGGGATGATGTCGGCGAGCGGACCCAGGGCCGCCAGGAACTCCGCGTCGAGCTCCGTGCTCAGGACGACGTGGAAGGGCGAGGTGACGTCGGCAGCGGTCAGGCCGATCGCCTGGAGACTCGACTCCCAGATCGGCATCCGTCCGCCGTTCACGACGACGACGAGGCCGTTGAGGGCCACGCCGATGAAGGCGATCAGCAGTCCCGGGTAGCGCCGGTTCGCCCACAGCCCAAGGGCGAGGATCCCGAATGCCGTGGCCATCAGGGGGAGCTGCAGGGTGACGGCCGCCTGGACCTCGGCGTTGAGGGCGACCTCGGTGCCGAACCGGACGACGACGGCCCCGAAGAGCAGCCCGGCCCAGCGCAGACGGACGCCCGCGAGGTGGTCGAGTCGACCCCCTGCCAGGAGACCCGCGATCAGACCGAGGGCGACGCCGGCGAGCAGCACCTGCTCAGGGTACGGTGCGAGGGGTCCGCGATGGCGGTCGGGTGGGCGGCGTCAGGGCAGCGGAGCCGGGTCGGCGGGATGGTGCCTCGGTGGCGTGGACCGGCTCGGGCCGCCGTTCCACGGCCTTGATCGCGATCGGTCGCCGGTCAGTTCGGCCGCTCGGGGGCGGAGCCTCCGAGCGCGTCCGCGGCGGCCGCTCCGGCCCGGGCCAGCGACGCGCCGATGAACGGCACCGTGCGCGGCTTCATCTGGATCGGGACCGCGCCACGGCTGGGATCCTCGACACCCTCGACCCACTTCGTGCGGACGAACGCATCGACGACCGACGGGTCGAACTGGATACCCGCGAACTTCCGGAGCTCGGCGAGCGCCTGGGCCGGGGTCAGCGGCACCATCCGATAGGGGCGCTGTGCCGTCATCGCTTCGAAGGCGTCGGCGACGTGCAGGATCCGCGCGAGCTTCGGGATCTCGTCACCGATGAGGCGGTCCGGATAGCCCGAGCCGTTGTACCACTCGTGGTGGTTGCGGATGATCGGCAGCTCGGCGGATAGGCGCCGGACCGGCTGGATGATCTGGGCGCCGAGGACCGGGTGCGAGTTCATCGTCGCTCGCTCTTCCTTGTTCAGCCGGTCCTGCTTCAGGAGCACCGCATCCGGGACGCCGATCTTGCCGACGTCGTGGAGCAGTCCGCCCCACTCCAGCGCTTCGAGCTCCTTCTCGTTGACGCGCATCTCCCTCCCGATGTCGACGGCGATCTCCTTGACCCGGAGGCTGTGCTTGCTCGTGTAGGGATCGCGCTTGTCGACGGCCTCCGCCAGCGCGCCGATGGTCTGCGTGAACATCTCCCGCATCTCTACGAACTGCCGGTTCATGACCCGTGTCGTGTAGAGCGGGAGTGCGAACAGGAGCGTGGCCCACCATGCAACGAGGTAGATCTGAGCCATGAGCCAGGCAAGTGGCGCGAGGGCGAAGAGGTTGCAGTGCAGTCCCGGGTGTCGCCGAACGCAGAACCGGAAGTCAGATTGCCCGGCGCAGCGCGACAAGGGCACTGGCAAGCCCGACGTTGCAGAGGTGGAAGACGGCGGCCGCTAGCATCGTCCCCAAGAAGCCCACGCCGAGGGGCGCATCGGCCGAAGAGCACCGAGTGACGGCGACGTATGCAAGGCCAGCGAAGACCGCAGGGATGACGAGACCTGCGTGGTTGAACAGGGTCCCGTACCAGGGGACGCGCCCTCGGAGCTCCCGGACCTCGGTCGTGCCCAGGGCCGCCACCCATCCAGCGGCCGCAGGCCCTCCGAGCACGATCGCGGCGACGATCGGAGCAATCGAGACGGCGACACATGGCTCCACGGGGCATCCGCACCGGCAGGGCCGACGCCAGCGCGTGATGAGGATCCAGAAGGCCGACGCCCAGCAGAGATGTCGACGGTCATCGCTGCCGGGGTCGTCGAGATGGTCGGGTAAGCCGAGGACGACCGGTCGGGCGTCGTGGGACAGCCAAGGCTCGCGGCAACCAGTGCGAGTGCACTGAAGGTCACGAGCCCGGCGATATAGAGCTTCAGGGACCTAGGCATCGCGGTCCCGTCCGCGTCTCCCGTTGAACTCTAAGTCCTGACGGCCGCGCCCGGAATGGGACGAACGTACTAGAAGCCCTTCAGCGACGCTCCTCCAGCGAGAGCTACGGCCGCGATGGCGGCCAGAGCGGTGGCGAGCCTGAGCACGTCGATCTTTCATCGATCGGTCCTCTTCGGCTCTTACCAGGCCTTGCTTCCGGCTTCCGGGCTTCACGCTCGTACCTCCTTGCGGCCCTCGTGTCCGACGGACACGGAAACCGACCTGACTCTGGGTCGGTCGGTTGCACTACTCGCTCCGCACCACCCTAAGTGCCCAATTCAGGTGGAGCGTCGGCGCATCCGAGCGTATCGGGACTGGCTGGCCAGTACCGATGTACTACCAACGGGCCGGACTATAGGCAGCGGTCGACGGTACGGTCAATACGGCACCTTACCTATCCACACCACCCCTAGATCTCGCTCAGGGGAAGGGGACTCTCGCCCATGTCCCTCAAAGCTCGTGCGTAATGCGCGTACTGCTCGGCAGCTGCGGCGTGTGCCCCGGCTGTTCGATACAAGCGAAGGACGCTCAGCGTCGACTTCATCCGCGTCTGGGTCGGCTTCAAGCGCGGCCTGCGCCAAACGAAGTGCGCCGGGAACCTCACCCCTACCCGATCGCAGGCGAACCTCCCGCTCGACGGCTTCCAGGTAGGAGGCGTGCAGGAAGTCGCGGTAGCTCGCGGCCCACTCCTCGTACGCGAACTCGAGGCCGAAGCGGTCCGCTGGTACTCGCGCGCCAGCTTCATCGACAAGCTCCGACACCCACCGTCGTCGCAGGTTCGCCAGCGTGCGACGGCACCGCGCGCTCCTGCTTGAAATGAGTTCGGCGTCGAGCCAGACGACATCGGAGGCGAATGTGACGTAGCCGGGCGATGTCTCCTCGTTGAATTCAGGCTCAAAAATGCGGCGCACGAAGTACAGCGTCTGGTGAAGCGAGTTGTGGCCATCCGATGGGTCGCCGTCAGGCCAGAGGGCATCAATGACCTGATCTCGCGTTGCGGAGAACTCGGGCCTCGTCAGCAGGAAGGCAAGGAGCGCGAGTGCCTTCCTGCGGACGGCTGTCCCCTCAACGATCCTGTCTCCCACGTAGATCACCAGCCGTCCCTGATCCTCGATCCATACCCGCTCGGCGAGGCGCTTCGCAAGTCGCCGGCCAGGCGACTTGTCGACGCTATGGAGCCTCCCTCGACGCGCCGCCTTGTTGAGCAGCCTGATGTCGGCGGGTTCACCGATTCGCTCCAGCAGTTCGCCCGCGAGTGCCGCACGGGCCGGCGGCCCATCTGCGACGACTGCGCGCAGTGGTGCGAGCCACCGCCGTGGGTGCCTCAACGCTTCAGCAGCCATGACACTGACGGCTTCCTCGCCAACGTCTTCCATGTGTTGGATGAGGAGTTCGGCGAGCATGCTGACCTCGGTGGAGTTCTGCTCGCCCAGCGCTCGAAGCGCCGAGTCGAGTTCCCCGCCGCCTTGGTTGAGGGCCTCAAGCAGGCGAGCACAGCGCTCCCACACTGTCGCTCCTTGCCGGCCTGCATGGTTGGCTGCGGCCCGAGAAGCATCGGCAGCTTCAGGGCGGCCAAGCAAGGTCAGGTTGTGGGCAATCTGCACCAGAGCTCGCGTTGTCTCGGCAGGCCGTGAGGATCTCCGGGTGCCCACAGACATGGCTTCCGAACCCGGCGGCAACGGCTGGCCAATTCGGAGGGCGAGCGCCCACGACGAAACTTCAAGCTGTTCCGTGAGGTCGGGCCCCATCGGAAGCGGAGCAGCTTCCTGCATCAGTGACCGCGCCGCGTCGGCCGAGCCTATCCAGGTCTCGATGTCCGCTTGCGCGATGAGGACTTCGGCAATCGCGATCTGGCTGCTTGTCTGCCGTGCCGCGGAGAAGGCACGGGCGGCCTCGTACGCGCTGCCTGAAAGGGCGAGCGCCGCGGCGGCCATCGCCCTCAGCCCTGCCAACTCGTGAGTCATGCCAGAGGAAGCGAGGGATCCTTCGGCCGCCTGCGCGGTCGAGATCGCCTCATCAAACTGCCCTTGGGCAAGGAGAACGCTCACCAGGTTGTTGAGTGTGATCCCGTGGAAGTGCGTAAGGCCTCGTGCGCTATGGAGCGCGGCGATCTCCCGAAGGTAGGCCGCCGCCTCACGCAGAGACCCTCCAAGCGAGACCTCTACCCCTAGCTTCAGCCCGGCCGCAATCGATCTGTGAACGTCATTGGTTGCGGCTTCGGCCAATCGGTCTGCCGTCGAGGAGGCTGTCTCGAGGAACCCGGCCATGAACTCGAGTGACGCCTGATTTGCCAGGGCGACCTCGATCTCCTGCGGGCCGGCGGCGGAGGCGGCCCAGCGCGCGCGCTCGAGGGCGGCGTCGACGCGGTTGCGGTAGAAGTCCAGGCGTGACAGGACGATCTCGAAGGCGGGGGTCGGCATTCCGGGTGGATGGGTCGCCAGGTATCCGTCGGCGAGCGCGAACTCGCCCGTTCCCATGATGGTCCCGACGGAAGCGGCCAGGACGCGGTGGAGGTCGGCAGCCTCGTCGGCCTGTGCCCAGTGGTAGGCGGCCTGGCGCCAGTCAGATCCGTCGACGTGGCGCGCGATCGACCGATGGAGTGCCCGAACGCCCTCGCTCCCGACTTCCCGGACGAGTCGCTCGACGAGGAAGTCCCGAACGAGCGGGTGGTACCGATGCCGCCACCGCGAACCGCCTCGGCGTGACAGCAGTCCAAGGCGGTCCGCCTCCTCGATCCGTCTGCGGGCTTCGGTCTCATCGACCCCGGCTGCGACCCCTGCGAGCTCCGGGGTCACGATCTGGAGGAGCGCGCTTCTCATGAGCATCCGGCGCAGGTCAGGCTGCAGCTCTCCCACGACCTCCTCGGCGAGGAAGTCGTGGAGATCGTCAGAGCGTCCGTCGAGACCCAGGATGAATGCCCGCGTGGCGGCGGCATCCCGATCGCGGACAGCCGTCCGGACGAGCTGGAGCGTGGCAGCCCAGCCCTGTGTCCGGTCCGTGAGCTCGCTCGAGAGCTCGATCGCGAGCGGGTGGTCGTATGCGTCGCGGAACAGGCGGTCGGTCTCGTCCGCGCGGAACCGCAGATCCTCGGTCGTCAGCTCCTCGAGCTCCCCGCGGGCGCGAAGTCTCGAGAGCGCCAGCGTCGGCTGGCGCCGGCTCGACAGGACGAACGTCAGCCGCTCGGGCGCCTGGGCGACCATGTCGCGTAGGACCGTGCGGATCTCCGGCACGTCGTCGACGAGCTGCAGGTCGTCCAGGATCAGGACGATCGGGCCGTCGCCGAGCTCGCGCAGCTCCCGCACGAGCGTGCGAACGAGGACGTCGTGCGAGTGGCCCCCGCTGCCCAGGTCGCGGAGCATCGCCGCCGTCGTTGGCGCGAACGTCGGGACCAGCCGCCGGCCCGCGGCGACCAGATAGTTCAGGAAGGCGACGGGATCCCGATCCTCCTCGTCGAGGCGGTACCAGAGCGTCGCCAGGCGGGTCCGGCTCGCGAAGTCTGCCAGCAGGGTCGTCTTCCCGTAGCCGGCCTCCGCGACCACCGTCACGACGCGGTGGTGGATCCGGCGGTCCAGCCACCCAAGGAGCCGTTCTCGATGCAGGATCCCGTCGCGCAGGGGCGGGGCCTCCAACTTCTCGGCCTGGACCGGGAAGCGGGCTGTCTCGGCGGTGACGCCCAGCTCGTTCATCGCGCCTGGGGGACGTCCCGGGCCGACCGCGAGCGGCTGGCGGGGCCGGATCGGCGGGGACCCTGACGGCCGGGCGGAGTGGGGGGAACGCATCGTCGCCATGGCGCGGCATCGTGCGGACGGGCACTCATCGGTCGCTTATCGCCCGGCGGCCTCGGCCTGGTCGTCCCGATCGGCCGAGGAGCGAGCCGACTGGATCCGTCGGACCTGCGGTCCTACGTCGACGTCGATGACGACCCGGTGTGCTTCACCCGGGCCGGGAAGCGACTCCGCGATCCGCTCCAGGACGAGCACTCCGCGGATCTCGTCGTGCTGTCGGGCGACCGCGGCGACGGCCCGCCTGATCGCGTCGGCGGTCGACGTCACGCTGGAGGCTGTCACCCGCATCGCGCCCCCTCGATGCCTGGCCGCTCGCTCGCCTCAGGGATGGGTGGGCGAGGTCTCGGCCCGAACCAGGTCGAAGCATGAGCTGCAGTACACGGGCTTGTCGCTCCGCGGGGCGAACGGGACCATCGCCTGGCCGCCGCACCGAGCGCAGACGGCCGCGTGGTACTCGCGCTGGCCTCCGTCTCCGCGGGATCGCTTGAAGGCCGCCCGGCACGACGCGCAGCGTCCCGGAACGTTCTGCAGGCCCTTGCTGGCGAAGAACTCCTGCTCGCCGGCGGTGAAGACGAACGACTCGCCGCAATCGCGACACGTCAGGTCCCGGTCCTCGTACACCCTGTCCTCCCGTCGATCCCCGGTGCGATGCCGACCGGCAGCAGGTTCGTCGATTCGGAATGCGAACCGGTCAGCTCGGATCGGCCCGAAGACTGATAGGCGGGAGGATACGGCCCAGCGTCAAGGGCGGATGCGCGCTCAGGACAGCGATTCCGCGTAGCGCTCCCCGATGGCCGCCGGGTAGAAGCGGGTCTGGCGCTTCTTGAACATGAGCTTGAGGCGGCCCGTCGGACCATTTCGGTGCTTGGCGAGATGGACGTTGATCTCTTCGACGTCGCCGTCCTGGTCCTCCTGGCCACGCTCCCGCTCCCGCCACAGGAAGACCACCAGGTCCGCGTCCTGCTCGATGGCGCCTGACTCGCGGAGGTCCGACAGGCGTGGCTCCTTCGACTCGCGCATCTCCGGCTGGCGGGACAGCTGGCTCAGCGCGATGACCGGCACGGAGAGCTCCCGGGCGAGTGCCTTGAGGCCGCGCGAGATCTCCGAGACCTCCTGGACACGATTGGCGTCGCGCGAGGTCGTCGTGGCCTGCATGAGCTGCAGGTAGTCCACGATGACGAGGTCGAGCCCGGCCTCGGCCTGGAGACGCCGAGCCTTGGTCCGCAGCTCCATGGTGCTGATGTTCGGCGTGTCGTCGATGTAGACGCTCGCCTCCGAGAGCTGGGTCATCGCGTTGGCGACCCGGTTGAAGTCGAGGTCCTCGAGGAAGCCGGTGCGGAGGCGCTGCGAGTCGATGTCGCCCACCGAGCTGAGCAGTCGGAGGACCAGCTGTTCCTTGCTCATCTCGAGGCTGAAGACGCCGACCGACTTGCCGTCGCGAACGGCAGCGTGCTCGGCGATGTTGAGGGCGAAGCTCGTCTTCCCGACCGATGGCCGAGCCGCCACGATGACCAGGTCGCTGCGCTGGAACCCGGTCGTCATGGCATCGAGCTCGGCGAAGCCACTGCGGATACCGGAGATCTCGCCGCGGTGCGAATGGAGGTAGTCGAGACGGTCGAAGGCTTCGTGGAGGAGCGACTTCAGCTCGGAGAAGCCGGCACTCACCCGCCGCTCGCTGACTGCGAACAGCTCCGCCTCGGCCCGATCGATCGCCTCCTGGATCTCGGCCGGGTCCTCGTAGCCGATCGAGGCGATCCGCCCGGCCGCCCCGATCAGGTTGCGGAGGACGGCCTTGCGCTCGACGATCCGGGCGTACTGGACCGCGTGGACCGCCGTCGGCGTCTGGTTCGTGAGGGTCGACAGGTACGTCCGTCCACCGACCGATTCCAGCGCCTCGGCCCGCTCGAGGACCTCGGCGACGGTGACGATGTCGACCGGCTCGCGCTGCTCGAAGAGCTCCAGCATCGCCGCGTAGACCCGCCCGTTCGCCTCGCGATAGAAGTCGGCAGGGCGGAGGAACTCGGCGACCTCGACGATCGCGTCACGGTCGATCAGGACCGAGCCGAGGACCGATTGCTCGGCCTCGAGGCTCTGGGGGGGCAGACGGTCGATCACGGCATGCTCCGGCGGACAGGGACCCGCCTACGGTCGCCGGTCCGACTGCCGGTTACCAGAGGCTTATCGACGACTTGTCCGGCCGGGCGGCGGCGACCCGTGGAAGAAGACCGTCCGCCTGTGGAAAGACTGTGGACGAGCTATGGCCCGCGGTCCGGCGTGGCTGCTCAGTCGAGGCGGCGGATGACCCCGATCAACTTGCCCTGGATCCGGACGTCGTCGTAGTACTGGCTCGGGTAACTCGGGTTGGCCGGCTGGAGGCGGACCCGGTCCTTCTCCTTGAAGAACCGCTTGAGGGTGACCGAGTTCTCCTCGACCTGGGCGACGACGATGTCGCCGTTGCGCGCGGTCGACTGAGGGCGGATGACCACGAAGTCGCCATCCATGATGGCGGCCTCGATCATCGAGTCGCCCCGGACCTTCAGGACGTAGGCGTCGCCGGACGGCGCGAGGACGTCGGGCACGGTCATCGTCTCCGATGCGTCCTGGTAGGCCTCGATGGGTCCGCCGGCGGCGATCTCGCCGACGATGGGCACGATGTGCCGGTCGGTCATCGCCGCCTGGGGGACGAGCTCCGACGACAGGCCGAGCCGGATCGCCGCGGTCGGCGTCAGGCGAAGGGCACGCGACTTCGCCTCGCCGCGCTCGAGATAACCGTCGCGCTCGAGGGCCTGGAGGTGGTGGTGGACGGCCGAGGTCGACGACAGGCCGACCGCCTGCATGATCTCCCGTACCGACGGCGGATAGCCGCGCGCGCGCAGCGTCGCGGCGATGAAGTCGAGGATCCGCTGCTTGCGTTCGGCGTCGTGCCTAGTCACCTGGCGCCTCCTATCGAACGCATCATACCGAACAGGCGTTCGATGTCAAGCGGCACTCGTCGCCCGCTGGACCGGGCCGCCCGGCCCCGGTCGGTCGTCGCGGTGCTAGACTCTCGCTCCCGGACGCGCCTCGAGCCGCTGCGCGTCCCTGGACCTGAGGTCGTTCCTCTGCCGGTCATGTTCCGTCGACGCGCCCGGAACCGGCGATCCGCCGGCGCCGCGATCCTTGGTCGAGCCCTCTCCCTGTTGGCGTTCCTGCCCGTGGCGAGCCGAGCCCCGACGTACTCACGGCTCGTCTGGGCCCTGGTCCGCGACGAGCGCGTCCCGGCCAGCCGGAAGGCGGTCCTGGCGGCCGGCGCCGGCTACCTGCTCCTGGGCCGCGACCTCATCCCCAATTCGGCCCCGTTCATCGGTGGGCTCGACGACCTGGTCGTCGTGGTCCTGGCGGTGAACCTCTTCCTCGACGGCGTGCCGGCCGAGATCGTGGACGAGAAGCTCGATGAGCTCGGGATCGACCCCATCTCCTACCACCGGGACGTCGGCCAGATCCGACGGATCGTCCCGATCCCCATCCGCCGGGCGGTCCGAGACCTGCCCAGAGCCGCCGAGGCGATCGTCGGGATCGCCGGCGAGCTCGGAGTCGCCGACCGTGTCCGGTCATCACTCACCAAGGAGGATCCACTCGCGTGAAGGTCATCCTGACCCAGGACGTGCCCAAGCTCGGCAAGAGCGGCGAGATGAAGGTCGTCGCCGACGGGTACGCCACCAACTACCTGATCCCGAAGAGCCTGGCCGTCCCGGCCGCCGGTGGGTCCTACCGGGCCTGGCAGCACGACATCGCCAGTCGCGAGGAGAAGCGCCAGCGCGAGCGGGCTGAGGCGGAGATCGCCGCCACCCGCATCTCCAGCACGACCCTCACGATGGGGGTCAAGGTCGGCGAGGGCGGCAAGCTCTACGGCTCGATCACCAGCAAGGACATCGCCGACGCCCTGGCCCGCCGCGGCATCGAGATCGACCGCCACAAGATCGAGCTGGACGAGCCTCTCAAGACCCTGGGGACCTACAAGGTCGCCATCAAGGTCTACTCGGGGATGACCTCCGAGGTCACCGTCGTCGTCGAGCCCAAGGGCTGACCGGGACCCTGCCCGCGCCTCCGCGGGTCAGGCGCCCCCGGAGACCGAGCGCACGTCGTAGATCCGCCACTCGCCGGTCGCAGCAGCGACCGGGAACCTGGCCGCGTAGGCGGCCTCGTCGGCCTGCTGATCGGCCCGCTCCAACGGCCCGATGACGACGAAGTGGACGCCGTGCCGGGCGATGAGCTCGTCGGCCCGGGGACCGAGCTGGAGGATCTCGACCACCTCCGCCTGACGCTCCTCGTAGGGGATGCCGCTCACCCACAGCTGGCCCCAGTAGCCCATCAGGAGCTGCCGTCCGCTCAGCATCATGACCGGGTCGTGGCTCTGCATGCCCGTCACGATGATCGCGTCGGGCTCGCTGACCTCGCGGACCAGCTCGGCAACCCTGATCTGCTCGCTGGTGATCATCCGGTAGCGCATGTGCCCCTCGAACTGGTCGAGGTTCTCGAGCGAGGCGCTCAGGATCATGGTCACGACCGCGGCGGCAAGGACGAAGCGGACGACGGACCGTCGGCTGGAGCGCCAGCCTCGCACGATGACCGCCGCCACGACGATCGCTGCCCCCAGGAACCAGTAGACCAGGATCTTGTGGTTGTCCCAGTCCCAGGGCTGGAAGACCGCCACGTTGGCGACCACGAAGATCGGCATGAGGGCGAGCACGACGCCCCTCGACGAGGGCGGCAGGACGCGCCGGCCCAGGAGGCCGATGACGGCGACCGGTATGAAGAGACCGGCGTTCTTGATCCAGAACCACCACCACGGATCGGGGTCCGCCACCCAGCCGAGCTGGATGCGGAATGACGACAGGGCCCCGGCCCCGCCGCCGAGCTGGACCAGGAGCTGGGGCATGGCGACCGCGATCCAGACGGCGTGGAAGAGGATCCAGCCGACCCAGGGGATGCGATGGAGAGGGTCGCGCCAGGACCGCGGGGTGAGCAGAAGGACCAGGAACGGCGTCGTCATGGCCATCGCCAGCAGCGTCGGCAGGTGGGCGAGGGGCAACAGGCCGCCGACGACCCCGGCCAACGCGAACCGGCCCAGGTCCCGGCGGCGGACCGCCGAGACGAGGGTCGTCAGCATGAGCATCGCCAGGGGCAGTCCGTACAGGTACGCCCGCTGCGACATCAGGAACGCGAGGTACGGATTGTAGAAGCGGATGTTCAGCTCGCGGACGGCCTGCTCGTCCCAGGGCTTGTCGACCAGGACGCGAGCCAGGTCCCCGTACTCCTGGAGGGTCCC
Source organism: uncultured Chloroflexia bacterium (assembly GCA_963707215.1). Lineage (GTDB taxonomy): Bacteria > Chloroflexota > Limnocylindria > Limnocylindrales > CSP1-4 > DATHYZ01. The sequence continues at coordinate 29,051 of CAVPPB010000002.1, forward strand.
GAGGGTGGCGAACCAGCCCAGCCCGGCGCCCATGATGAAGAGCAGGGTGCCGAGGGTCGCGATCGACGGGGCGATAGCCAGGCGCCGGATCAACGCCCAGATGGCCAGGGTCGCCACGATCGAGAGCAGGAACGAGTGGAGCGGAAGGGCCACGACCGGATCCATGCCCAGGACGACCATCCCGGCGGGGGTCAGGTCGCTCAGGTGGTGGTAGCTCAGCGGCAAGCCGGCGTAGAGCGTGTTCTGGGGCGGGAAGTTCTCGCCCCAGGCGAACCGGGTGACGATGCCGATGTGGGTGGGCCAGTCGCTCCAGAGGTACTCGTGGCCGGCCCAGAGGCCGTCCTCCAGCCGCTGGATCGCGCCCGACCAGAGGAAGACCCAGCGAGCCGAAAGGACGCCGATCAGGACGGTCCCCCAGGGGTCAAGCCCGAAGACCCAGGACCACCAGCGCTCACGGAGGTCGTCGACGCTCCGGGCGCTCGTCAGGCCGGGCCCGCCGGGGCCGAACCAGAGCGCCGCGGCCAGGCCGGCCGAGACCACGCCGACCCCGACGACGATCGCCGGGCTCAGGCCGCCCGCCAGCGTCGCCAGGGGCAGCAGCGCGAGCGTCCCGACGACGAGGCCCAGGACGATGCCGTAGGCGACCCGTTCGAGTCGCGACAGGAACGGCGCGACGCGGTAGAGGGCGGCGACGCCGAACGCGGCGAGCGCGGCGAGCCAGACGAGAGACAGTAGGGCTGGCACGGCCGCGCGATGATACCGCCGTGGCAGCCTCCGACCCCCGCACCATCCTCCACGTCGACCTAGACGCCTTCTTCGCCGCCGTCGAGCAGCGTGACCGGCCCGAGCTCCGCGGCCGCCCGGTCATCGTCGGCGGCGGTGGGCCGCACGACCGCGGCGTGGTCTCTACGGCGAGCTACGAGGCGCGCCGCTTCGGCATCCGCTCGGCGATGCCGCTGCGGACGGCCGGTGCCCTCTGCCCCGACGCCGTCTTCCTGCCCGTCGACGGACGGAAGTACACGGCGGTCAGCCGCGAGGTCATGGCCATCCTTCGCCGCTTCACCCCGCTCGTCGAGCCGGTCTCCATCGACGAGGCCTTCCTCGACGTCTCGGCTTCGAGGGCGCTCTTCGGTGACGGCCCGGCCATCGCCGGCCGGATCAAGTCGGCCGTCCATGACGAGGTCCGCCTGACCATCTCCGTCGGGGTGGCGACGACGAAGCTGGTCGCCAAGATCGCCTCCGACCTGCGCAAGCCGGATGGGCTCGTCGTCGTGCCGCCGGGGGAGGAGGCCGCCTTCCTGGCCCCGCTCGAGGTGACCCGCCTCTGGGGGGTCGGCCCGCGGACTGCGACGATCCTCCGGGAGCTGGGCGTGGCGACGATCGGCGATCTCGCCGCTCTGCCGGTGGACCATCTCGTCCGACGGCTCGGCCGGCACGGCGCGACCCTCCACGACCGCGCGCTCGGCATCGACCCGGACCCGGTCGACGACCCCGAGGCGGCCAAGTCGATCGGCCACGAGCACACCTTCGACGTCGACACGAACGACCGGGAGACGATCGAGCGGACCCTGCTGGCCATGGCCGACGGGGTGAGCGGCCGGCTCCGCTCGGCGGGCCTGCGGGCGGGGACCGTGACGGTCAAGATCCGCTCGAGCGACTTCCACACCGTGACCCGCCAGCGGACCCTCGCCGAGCCCACCGACCTGACCGAGCCGATCTGGCGGACGGCGCTCGAGCTGGCCGAGCCGGAGGTGCGGGGGATCCGGGTCCGCCTCATCGGTGTCAGCGTGTCGCACCTGGGCGCCCCCCAGCAGATGGCCCTCTTCGGCGTCGACGACGACCGGCGGCGCCGGGCCGAGCTGGCGGCCGACGACATCCGGCGCCGCTACGGGCTGCGCTCGGTCACCCGCGGACGCCTCGTCGGCACGCGGATCCCGACGCCCTTCGAGCGGGACCCGATGACCGCCCCGGAGCGCCGGCTCGGGAGCGAGCCGCACTCGCCGCAGGAAGGGACGGGGAGCCCTCGCTCCGGTCCAGCGGCAGCCCCGGAGGACCGTGACAGCGAAGCTGACACAGGGCACGTCGACGATCTCGACCACGACGCTTGACATCGAACACCCGTTCGGTATAGTCGGCATCGTCGAACAGGTGTTCTACTCGACCGAGTGCTCCGGTCGCGTGACGGAAAGGAGAGCCACGATGGCCATGATGCAGGTCGATCCGGTCCCCGTCCGCGTCCGCACGGGCTGGTTCGACGGTCGCCCCAGGGAGATCACGCTGGCCGGTCAGCGGCTGCCGGTGCTGGGTCTCGCGGTCATCCGCGATGAGACCTCGGCCTATCCCGTAGCGACTGGCCCTCGGATCGTCTTCGAGGTCGAGACCCCCCGTGCCCGGCTGACCCTCAGCTACCGGCCGCGGGGTCGCCGCTGGGCCGTCGAGGGCATGGACCGCGCCGCCTGACCGGACCGAAGGACCCGTCGGTCCCGCGTCCTCCTCGCCGGATCGACACGGAGAGGCACGGGGCGGGCGTGCCGGTACCACGCTCGCCCCGTCCGCCGGTCGGCCCGGGCTGACCTGCCGAGCGGCCCCCGTGGACTCGGTCGACCGGCCCGGTCGCCCCGTCCGCCGGTCCCTACAATCGATCCCGTGGAGGATGGAGCAGAACGATTCGAGGACCTCACCCTCGACGCGTTCATCTCGCGATTGGCGACTGCGGCGCCCGTACCCGGCGGGGGCAGCGCGGCGGCCGTGGCCGCCTCGATAGCCGCTGGTCTTGTGGCCATGGTCGCCGCCCTGACCGAGGGTCGCGAGCGCTATGCCGGTCACGCGGCCCTTGCGGCCCACTGGATCGGTGCTGGGCGCGAGCTGGCCCACCGCTGCCTCCGGCTCGCGGATGACGATGCGGTCGCCTACGGCCGATTCGCAGCAGCGATGAAGATGCCGCGCGAATCGGACGCCGAGCGCGAGGAACGGGCCGAGGCGCTTCGTGCCGCCGCCCGGATCGCCGCCGAGGTGCCGCTCCGCTGCGTCGAGACGTGCGTCGAGATCGTCCGGGGCTCCGAGGCCCTGGCGGGCCGGAGCAACGTCAACGCCGCCTCCGACCTGGTCGTCGCGGCACTCCTTGCCGAGGCCGCTGCCCGAGGGGCCGCCGTGAACGTCCTGGTCAACCTGCCGGCGCTGGGCGACGACCAGCTGGCCGGTGAGTTCTCGGCCCGGGTCGACGATCGTCTCGCCGAAGTCGAGCGGCTCGCCGTCGCGACGCGGGAGACGGTCCGCCGCGGTGATACCCGCGCCCCGGTGTCCGAGCCCGCATGACGGCATCCGGGGACTCGGCGGTCCAGAACGGAGCGGCCCGGCTCCTCCTGGGTGCGCCCATCGCGGCCGACATCCGGGCCGGCGTCGAGGCGGACGTGGCCGGCTTCCGGGAACGCCACGGGCGGGCACCAGGCCTGGCGGTCGTCCTCGTCGGGCGTGACGCGCCGTCGACCGTCTACCTCGAGCAGATCCTCCGCGGCTGCGCCAAGGTCGGGATCGAGGGCCGTTTCGTCGAGGTGGAGCTCGGCGGCGAGGGCGTCGAGGCCAGCGTTGTCCGGGCGATCCGGGAGCTCGGGGACGATCCCGACGTCCACGGCATCATCGTCCAGATGCCGCTGCCGCCCGAGGTCCGCCTCCGGTCGGTGATCGAGGCCATCGATCCCGCCAAGGACATCGATGGGATCCATCCCCTGAATGCCGGACTCCTGCGGCTGGGCTACGACGGCTTCCTTCCGGCCACGGCCCACGCGGCCATCGAGGTCCTCCGCCGCTCGGACATCCCGATGGCCGGCCGCGATGCCGTCGTCATCGGTCGCTCGCCGGTCGTCGGCCAGCCGGCTGCCTTCCTGCTCGTCCGCGAGGACGCAACCGTCACCGTCTGCCACTCGAGGACGCGCGACCTTGCGGCCCACGTCGGTCGGGCCGACATCGTCGTCGTTGCGGCCGGCCGGCCCGGCCTGGTCACCGGCGCGATGCTCAAGCCGGGTGCGGTCGTGGTCGACGTCGGCATCAACGTGGTCGAGGGGAAGCTCGTCGGCGACGTCGACTTCGACTCCGCGGTCGAAGTCGCCTCGGCCATCACCCCGGTCCCGGGCGGCGTCGGGCCGCTGACCAATGCGCTCCTCCTGTCCCATCTCGTCCGGGCCGCCCTCGCGCAGGTCGAGGGGCGCGGCCCGGCCATCGTCGAATCGGCCGCCCACAGCCCGGCCATGCGAGGTACCCGATGACCTTCCCGTCCGATCTCGAGATCGCCCGTTCCGTGCCCCCCCGCCCCATCGTCGACGTGGCCGCCGAGCTCGGCCTCCGCGACGACGAGATCGAGCTGTACGGCCCGACCAAGGCCAAGGTGACCCTGGCCGGCGTCGAGCGTGTCGAGGTCGAGCGACCTCGCGGGCGGTACGTCGTCGTCACGGCGATCACCCCGACCCCGCTCGGCGAGGGCAAGACGACCACGACGGTCGGGCTCGCCCAGGGCCTGAACCGGATCGGCCGCAAGGCCTCGGTGGCCATCCGCCAGCCGTCGCTGGGTCCGGTCTTCGGGATCAAGGGCGGGGCGGCCGGCGGCGGCTACTCCCAGATCATCCCGATGGAGGACTTCAACCTCCACCTGACGGGCGACATCCACGCCATCGGGGCGGCCCACAATCTGGCCTCGGCCTTCCTCGACAACCACCTGCACCACGGCAACCAGCTGGGGATCGATCCCTTCTCGATCCGTTGGCCGCGGGTCGTCGACATCAGCGACCGGGCCATCCGCAGGGTCGTGATCGGACTCGGGGGCAAGGAGAATGGCGTCCCCCGCGAGTCGGAGTGGGTCATCACGGTCGCCTCCGAGGTCATGGCCATCCTGGCCCTCTCGAAGGACATCTTCGACCTGCGGGAGCGGCTCGGCCGGATCGTCCTGGCCACCGATCGCGACGGCAAGGCCGTCACCGCCGAGGATCTCAAGGTCGCCGGCGCGATGACCGTCCTCCTCCGCGACGCCATCAAGCCGAACCTGCTCCAGACCCTCGAGGGCGGTCCGGCCTACGTCCACTGCGGGCCGTTCGCCAACATCGCCCACGGCAACAGCTCGATCATCGCCGACCGGGTGGCCCTGCAGACGAGCGACATCGTCGTCACCGAGGCCGGCTTCGGCGCCGACATGGGGGCGGAGAAGTTCTTCGACATCAAGTGCCGGGCCTCGGGGCTCCGTCCCGACGCAGCCGTCGTCGTGGCCACGATCCGGGCCCTCAAGATGCACGGCGGGGTCGGCCGGATCGTCGCCGGCAAGCCGCTGGACCCGGCCCTGACGACCGAGAACGTCGAGGCGGTCCGGACCGGCGGCGCCAACCTCGCCGCCCAGGTCGAGCTCGTCCGCTCCTACGGCGTCCCCGTGGTCGTGGCCATCAACGCCTTCCCGACCGACACGGAGGCCGAGTTCGAGGCGGTCCGCCAGGTCGCTCTCGAGGCTGGCGCGGTGGACGCCGTGGTGACCACCAACTGGGCCGACGGCGGGGCCGGAGCCGAGGCGCTCGCCGCATCGGTATGGGAGGCGGCGTCCAGCGACGCCGGCGATTTCCGGCTCCTCTACCCGGACGAGCTGCCCCTCCGCGAGAAGATCGAGACGATCGCGGCGAAGGTCTACGGGGCCGACGGGGTGGACTTCGCGCCAGCAGCGACCAAGGCCCTCGCCGAGTACGAGCGCCTGGGCTACGGGCACCTGCCGGTCTGCGTGGCCAAGACCCACCTCTCGCTGAGCCACGACCCCAACCTCAAGGGCCGACCGAGCGGCTTCCGCTTCCCGATCCGCGACGTCAAGCTCGCCGCCGGTGCAGGCTTCATCTACCCGCTCGCGGGCGACATGCGGACGATGCCGGGGCTCCCGTCGAGGCCGGCCGGCGAGAACATCGACATCGACGCCGACGGCAACGTCGTCGGCCTCTTCTAGCACGCGCGGCCCGGCGCCCGGGCCGCGCACCAGCACGACGATGACGGGGCCGTCCGACCTCCGCCCGATCGGCCGCGGGGACGCGATCCGGCTGTTCGCCGGCCGGACCCTGCGGATGGTCGCCTACGGCGGGCTCGCCGTCGTCCTGGTCGTCTATCTCGACCGGATCGGGCTCGATGCCGCCACCATCGGCGTCCTCCTGACCCTGACCCTGCTCGGCGACACGGCCATCTCGCTCTGGCTCACCACGAACGCGGATCGCGTCGGTCGACGGCGGGTCCTGGTCGTCGGGTCGCTGCTGATGGCCGGCGCGGCCCTCGTCTTCGCGGCGACCGACCTGGCGCCGCTCCTGCTGGTCGCCGCCACGATCGGCGTGATGAGCCCCAGCGGCAAGGAGGTCGGGCCGTTCCTGGCCGTCGAGCAGGCGTCCCTCACCCGCCTGGTCCCCGATGCCCGACGGACGTCCGTGTTCGCCTGGTACAACCTCGTGGGATCGGTCGCCGTCGCGATCGGCGCGCTGCTGGCCGGGCTGGCCGTCCAGCAGCTGCTCGCCCTGGGCGTGACCGACGTCGACGCCGAGCGGGCCGTCGTCGTCGGCTACGGCGCCGTCGGGCTGCTCATGGCCCTCGTGTTCCTCGGCCTGTCCGACGGCATCGAGGTCCCCCACCCGGAGCGGACCAGCGTCGCCACCCGGCTGGGGCTTCACCGGTCACGCCGGGTCGTCTTCCAGCTGTCCGGCCTCTTCGCCCTCGACGCGTTCGCCGGCGGCTTCGTCATGGACAGCCTGGTGGCCTTCTGGCTTGTGCAGCGGTTCGGCCTGGAGCCGGCCCTCATCGGCGCGGTCTTCTTCGCGGCCAACCTGCTGGCGGCCGTCTCGGCCCTGGCGGCGGTGTGGATCGCCCGGCGGATCGGGCTGATCCGGACCATGGTCTACACCCACCTGCCGTCGAACGTGCTCCTGATCCTCGTCCCGCTCATGCCGGTGGCGCCCCTGGCCGTCCTCATGCTGCTGGCCCGGGCCTCGATCAGCCAGATGGACGTGCCGACGCGGCAGTCGTACACGATGGCCGTCGTCGCTCCCGACGAACGGTCTGCTGCCGCCGGTGTCACCGGCATCGCCCGGACCACCGGCCAGGCCGCCGCCCCGCTCGTGGCGGCGCCGCTCATCGCGTCGGCCGGGTTGGCGGGTCTGCCGTTCGTCATCGCCGGCAGCCTGAAGATCGTCTACGACCTCAGCCTGTGGGCGCTGTTCCGGGCCCGCCCGGCTCCCGAGGAGGTCGCTGGCGAGGGCCGGGGACGATCCGCCTAGGCGGGTCCGCGGCGGTCAGATCAGGCCGTCGGCGACCGCGAAGGCGGCGACGACCGCGGCTGCGGCCGCCACCCCGACGACGCTCGCCGCCCAGGCCCGCAGGTCGATCGGCCCGAGGGGTTCCTCGTCATCGTGGCCACCGTGGCCGTCGTGCGCGTCGTGGTCGGCGTCCGCGTGCGCTCCCTCGTGACCGGCACCGGGCTGATGGTCGTCAGGATGGGCTGCCGCCGCCGCCTCGGCCTCGGCGACCTCGGTCGCCGCTTCCTGGGCCGCGGCCGCCTCGGCCTCGCCGGCGGTGAGGGGCTGGGCGGGGTCCCTGGGGTCGCCTGCGTCGCTCATCGTGGGGTCATCCACCTCCGCCGGCATTGTCGCACGGCCGGCGGCGGCGGCGTCCCCCGGTGCCCGGCCCGCGGCGACTCCCCGGGCCGCGGCGGCCCCCCGGTCGAGCGTCAGCCCTTTGGCGTGGGACCGGCGTCGGCGACCGAGCTCGCCTCGGCGCTCGAGCCGGTCTCGGCGCTCGGCCGGCCGACCTTCGCTCGGACCCGGGCCCAGCCCGGATGCCCCAGCTGCCACCAGATGAAGGCGAGCACCCCGAGGGCAAGGATGCCCAGGACGAGGTACTCGAAGCGGCTCAGCCAGGCGCCGATGACCCCCCAGTTGTCGCCGAGGAGGTAGCCGGCGCCGACGAGCAGGGCCGTCCACGGCAACGAGCCGAGGAAGGTGAAGACCACGAACGGCAGCAGCGGCATCCGGGCGATACCGGCGGCGAACGAGATGAGCGAGCGGACGACCGGCACCATCCGGCCGAAGAAGGCGGCCACGGAGCCGTAGCGGTCGAACCAGGCCTCCGTCTTGGCCAGGTCCTCCGGGTCGATGAGCAGGTAGCGGCCCCAGCGCACGAGGAGCGGTCGTCCGCCGTAGAAGCCGATCGCGTAGGCGACGAGGGCGCCGAGCGTGGCCCCGACCGTCCCGGCGAGGATCGTCAGCCAGATGGTTCCAGGGCGAGCCGGTCAGTGGCTCGATGTTCTCGGGGAAGGCGGTCAGGAAGCCGGCGAACGGCAGGACCAGCTCCGAGGGGATCGGGATGATGACGCTCTCGATCGGCCACCCAGAGGGCCACCCCGAGGTAGCCGACGGCGTTGTAGACAGAGGTCACGAGCTCGCGGACGGGCCCGTCGAGGAAGTCGAACACGGGCGGAGTCTACCGGCCTTCCCCGCGCCGTATGCTGGACCCGATGTCCGAGTCGTCGAGCCAGGGGTCCCATCCGTCCGGGCCGCATCACGAACCGCGCCGATCCCGGCGATGGGCCATCGTGCGTCCGCCACCCGGCTGGCGACGGCGTCCTCGGCCGTCGTCCTGACCGGCGCCGACCTCTGGGTCGCCGACGTCGAGGCCGTCGCCCGGCACGGCGTCCCGGTCGCCCTCGACATCCACGCCCGGGCCCGGATGCAGGAGGCCCGCGACGTCATCGTCCGCCTCGTCGAGACCGGCGAGGTGGTCTACGGCGTGACGACCGGGTTCGGGTCGCTCGCCGATCGGACGATCGAGGCGTCCGATGCCGCCCTGCTCCAGGAGCACCTCCTGGTCAGTCACGCCGCCGGCGTCGGGCGGCCGTTCCCCCGCGAGGTCGTCCGGGCGATGCTCGTCCTGCGGGCCAACACCCTGGCCCTGGGGCACTCCGGCTGCCGCCCCGAACTCGTCGACCGCATCTGCCGGTTCCTGGAGCTGGGGCTCCACCCGGTCGTCCCCGAGCAGGGCAGCGTCGGGGCGTCGGGCGACCTCGCACCGCTCGCCCACCTGGCCCTGCCGATGATCGGTCGTGGCGAGGTCGAGCTCGGGCGGCCACGTCATGCCGGCGCTGCTCGCCCTCAGGGAGGTCGGCCTCGAGCCGCTGGCCCTGGAGCCCAAGGAGGGGCTGGCGCTGCTGAACGGGACCCAGCTCATGGGCGCCCTGGCGGCCCTCCTGGCCGCCGACGCGGAGCGCCTGGTCCGGACCGCCAGCGTGGCCGCGGCCATGAGCGTGGAGGCGCTGCTCGGAACCGAGGTCGCCTACGCCGCGCCGTACCAGCTGGCTCGACCCCATCCCGGCCAGGTCGAGACGGCGGGCGAGCTGCGCTGGCTGCTCCGGGGCTCGGGGCTCCAGGCGAGCCACCACGGCCGTGCCCACAAGGTCCAGGACCCGTACTCGCTGCGCTGCGTTCCCCAGGTCCACGGGGCCGTCCGGGATGCCCTCGGTCACCTGGACCGGGTCCTGGAGATCGAGCTCAACAGTGCGACCGACAACCCACTGGTCTTCCCGGGGGGCGGCGCGGCGCCAGACGGAACCATCGCCACCGGCGGCGGTCGTGTCATCAGCGGCGGCAACTTCCACGGCGAGCCGATCGCCCTCGCCATCGACTTCGCCAAGCTGGCCCTGGCCGAGCTCGGATCGATCTCGGAGCGGCGCACCGCGCTGCTTCTCGACCCCAGCCTCAATGGCGGCCTTCCCCCGTTCCTGGCAGGCCGCTCGGGGCTCGATTCCGGGCTGATGCTCGTCCAGTACACCGCGGCCGCGCTCGCCTCGGAGGACAAGGTCCTGGCGCACCCGTCGTCGGCCGACTCGATCCCCACGAGCGCGAACCAGGAGGACCACGTCTCCATGGGGGCGACGGCCGGCCGGCACGCGAGGACCGTCCTCGAGAACGTCCAGCGGATCGTCGCGATCGAGCTCCTTTGCGCCGCCCAGGCGCTCGACCTGCGGATCGAGGCGCTCGCCGACGAGGCGTCGGGCTCGCCTGGCCCTGCCCCGGGGGAGGGGGTCGCCGAGGCACATCGCCGCATCCGGGCCGTCGTCCCACGGCTGGCCGGCGACCGCGAGCCTGGGCCGGACATGGCGGCCCTGACCGAGCTGGTCGTCGGTGGCTCGCTCGCCGACCTCGCGGGGCCCGGGCGGGAGACGATCGCGGGCGGCTGACGCGGGCGGCTGACGCGGGCGATCGATCCTTCGCGACCGCCGGTCGGTCTCAGCCGAAGCCGAACCGGCGGCGCGGCTGGCGGCCCATCGACGACGAGGGCTTCGTCGTGCGGAAGCCGGTCCGTCGAAGCGTCTGGTCGATCTCCTCGACGAAGGGCCGCCCCTCAGGGCGGAGCTCGAGCCAGTCGAGATAGCCGGGGTCCACGCGGGCGATCTCGCCGATCGACCAGCCCTTGTGGCGCCCGAAGGTCAGGACGCTGCCGCTCGGTCGGCCGGGCGGTGGGCCGGCGGCACCGACCCAGGACGGCTCGCGGCCGGCCGGCCGGCTGGAGCGCGGGTCGGCGGCCTCGGCGGCACGGGCCCGGTCCCAGGCAGCTCGTCGGCCAGGATCGCCAAGGACCTCCCAGGCGGCGTTGATCTCGCTCATCCGGTAGTGGCCGGCGGTGCCGGCGCGGTCCGGGTGGAAGCGACGGGCAAGGGCGCGATAGGCCGACCGGATCGCCTCCTGGTCGGCATCCGGGGCAACCCTAAGCACGTCGTACGGGTCGCGCGCCTCGATCATCCTCGTCCCCTGGTCGCGGTCGCCCGGTCAGGCTTGGGCCCAAGGGTAGTGGCGGCGTCAACGGGCTCGGCCATGACATCCGTACTGGTCGGACCCGTACACTCGGGGCATGCCCGCCGTCCGCATCGTCGACGTCATCGACGAGGCCTCGTTCGACCTGGTCCCGCCCTGTGCCGACGCCGGCTTCGACCACCGGACCTGTGACCACTGGGAGGACGCCGACCGGGGCTCCAAGGCCGCCCGCGCTGCCTGGCTCGAGCCGAGCGCGACACCGCCCGTCGCGCCCGCGACCCGGCCGTCCAACCCGTTCCTGGCCGACCTCGAGGATGCTGCGCCGAACCCGTTCGCCCCGGCGGGCGCGGCGCCCTCGAACCCCTTCGCTCCCTCGGGCGATGCCCTCGACGACAACCCGTTCGCGCCGCGACGGCCGACGGGGCCGAAGCTGGATCGCGACGCCCCGCGCAAGCTTCGGCTGCTCACCCGGGGGCTCGCGGTCTTCGGCAGCTACGCCAAGGTCCTGCTCCTCGACGACGAGCCCGTCGCCTATGCCCAGTTCGGGCCGCTGTCGGCGTACCCGCGGGCCCTGCACCTACGCGAGCTGTACCCGCAGCTGCCCGAGGCACCCCTGCCGGCGGTCATCACCTGCATCGCGACCACCGCCGGGACCCGGGGGGAGGGCCACGGCACACGACTCGTCGAGGCCGTTTGCGGCGATCTCGAGGGGCGCGGCTTCAGCGCCGTCGAGGCCTACCCGGAGGTCGGCGCTCTGGCCGATGCCACGAGTGCAGCCACGGTGGCCTTCTGGCTGGCCTGTGGGTTCGCCGTCGCCGTCGACGACCAGCGATTCCCGGTGGTCCGCCGCGAGCTCGGCTGAGCCGATCGCCCTGGCGTACCAAGCCGACCGCCCGAGGCTCTCGAGGGGTGACGGGCGCGATGCCGCGGAGCACACTGGAGCCCCGAGCCGGAGGACGACGATGACCACGACCGAGCCTCGATCGCAGCGCGCGATGCTGCCGGGTGCCCGTCCCGTTCGCGCCCCCCGTGGCGACCAGCCGTCCTGTCGCGGCTGGCAGCAGGAGGCCGCGCTCCGGATGCTCATGAACAACCTCGACCCGGAGGTCGCCGAGCACCCCGACGCCCTCGTCGTCTACGGGGGCACCGGCCGGGCCGCGCGCAGCTGGGAGGCGTTCGACGCGATCGTCCGCGAGCTCCGCCGCCTGGACGACGACGAGACGCTGCTGGTCCAGTCGGGCAAGCCGGTCGCCGTCTTCCGAACGCACGAGTGGGCCCCGCGGGTGCTCATCGCGAACTCCAACCTGGTCGGGGCGCTGGGCCACCTGGGACGACTTCCGGGAGCTCGAGCGGGCCGGCCTGATGATGTACGGCCAGATGACCGCCGGCTCGTGGATCTACATCGGCACCCAGGGCATCCTCCAGGGCACCTACGAGACGTTCGCCGAGCTGCGCCCGCCAGCATTTCGGTGGGACGCTGCGCGGGCGGGTCGTGCTGACCGCCGGCCTCGGCGGCATGGGCGGCGCCCAGCCGCTCGCGGTGACGATGAACGAGGGCGTCGCCTCTGCGTCGAGGTCGATGAGGCGCGGGCCCGCCGCCGACTCGAGATCGGCTACGTCGACCGGCTGACGCACTCCGCTCGACGAGGCGCTGGCCTGGGCGCGGGCGGCTGCCGCCGCGGGCGAGGCCGTCTCGATCGCCCTGGTCGGCAACGCCGCCGAGACTCGAGCCCGAGCTGGTCCGCCGCGGCGAGCGCTTCGACGTCGGCGACCGACCAGACCTCGGCCCACGATGCGCTGAATGGCTACGTGCCCGCCGGCATGACCCTGGACGACGCCGTCCGGCTGCGGGCGCGCGATCCGCACGGAGTACGTCCGGCGCTCGATGGCCTCGATGGCCGACCACGTCCGGGCGATGCTCGCCTTCCAGGCGGCCGGTGCGGTCGACCTTCGACTACGGCAACAACATCCGCGCCCAGGCGCTCGAGGCCGGCGTCGCCAACGCCTTCGACTTCCCGGGCTTCGTGCCGGCCTTCATCCGGCCGCTCTTCTGCGAGGGCAAGGGGCCCGTTCCGCTGGGTCGGCGCTGTCCGGCGATCCGGCCGACATCCTGCGGACCGACCGGGCGATCCTCGAGCTCTTCCCCGAGGACGCGGCCCTGCGCCGCTGGATCGAGATGGCCGAGGCGAAGGTGCCCTTCCAGGGCCTGCCGCGCGGATCTGCTGGCTGGGCTACGGCGAGCGGGCCCGGGCCGGCCTGGCCTTCAACGAGCTGGTCCGCAGCGGGCGAGGTGACCGCGCCGATCGTCATCGGCCGCGACCACCTCGACTGCGGGCTCGGTCGCCTCGCCGAACCGCGAGACCGAGGCGATGCGCGACGGCTCGGACGCGATCGCCGACTGGCCGCTGCTCAACGCGCTCGTCAACACGGCGGCCGGCGCGACCTGGGTCTCGATCCACCACGGCGGCGGCGTCGGGCATCGGCTACAGCCAGCACGCCGGCATGGTCGTCGTCGCCGACGGCACGGACCTCGCCGCCCGGAAGCTGGAGCGGGTGCTCACGACCGACCCCGGGATGGGCGTCGTCCGCCACGTCGACGCGGGCTACGAGCGGGCGATCGAGGTCGCCCGTGAGCGCGGCGTCCAGATCCCGATGCTCGACGCCGAGGGCTGATCCGGGCGACCCGATCGCCCCGCCGTGGTGCGTCGGCGCACCGCTCCTGCGGTCCCGGTCGCCCGGCGCCTCGATCCGCGGTCCGAACCGTGGTCACGAGGCTTCACCGGCGCTTATCCCGGCGTTACTCTGGCGTAGGCCGAGCGGGCCGAGCCTGATCCCGGGCGGGCTGCCGGACGATTCGGTGGCCGCCGCGCCCGCTGCGCCGATGCGTCCGGAGGTGTCCACCGTGCCCACGATCGCCCCGCTGCGACGGTCCGTCGTCGCGCTCGCTTCCCTCGCGCTGGCCGCGACCCTGCTGCCCTGGGCTGGGCTCCAGGGGGCGCGTGCCGTCCCCGGGGTCTCGGAGCTGTTCCTCTCCGAGTACATCGAGGGCTCGAGCAACAACAAGGCCCTCGAGATCTACAACGGCACCGGTGCGGCCGTCGACCTGGCGGCCGGCGGCTACAGCGTCCAGATGTTCTTCAACGGCAGCACGTCGGCAGGCCTGACGCTCAGCTTGACCGGGACCGTTGCCGACGGCGACGTGTACGTCCTCGCCCAGGCCTCGGCCGACCCGGCGATCCTCGCCCAGGCCGACCTGACGAACGGCGCGGGCTGGTTCAACGGCGACGACGCGGTCGTCCTCCGCAAGGGCACCTCGCCCGTCGACGTCATCGGCCAGGTCGGTTCCGACCCCGGCACCGAATGGGGGACCGGGCTCGTCAGCACCCAGGACAACACCCTGCGGCGGATGGCCTCGATCTGCGCCGGCGACCCGGACGGCTCCGACGCCTTCGATCCGACGACCGAGTGGGACGGCTTCGCCCAGAACACATTCGATGGGCTCGGGGCTCACACCGTGGGCGCCTGCGGCGAGGTGACCCCGGTCATCAACGAGTTCTCGGCCAGCACGACCGGGACCGACGTCGAGTACGTCGAGATCCTCGGCGCCGCCACCACCGACCTCTCCGCCTACACGATCCTGGAGATCGAGGGCGACACGACGGGAGCCGGGATCGTCGACGAAGTCATCGCCGTCGGCACCACGGACGCGGCCGGGTTCTGGCTCGCCAGCCTGCCGGCCAATGCCCTCGAGAACGGCACGATCACCCTCCTGCTGGTCAGCGGGTTCACCGGTGCCCTGAACGATGATCTGGACACTGACAACGACGGAAGCTTCGATGTCACGCCGTGGACGGCGATCGTCGATGCGGTCGCGGTGGACGATGGCGGGACTGGTGACAGCACCTACGACACCCCGGTCCTGGGCCCGAACTACGATGGCGTAAGCTCGTTCGCCCCCGGCGGCGCCTCGCGCATCCCCGATGGCACAGACACCGGCACGGCGGTCGACTGGGTCCGCAACGACTTCGACCTGGCCGGGATCCCCGGCTTCACGGGCACGCCGGTCCTCGGCGAGGCCTACAACACGCCCGGCGCCACCAACGAGGCGTTCGTGCCGCCGCCCGAGGCCTGCGGCGACCCGACGACCGCCATCCACGACATCCAGGGCTCGGGCGCCTCGAGCCCGATCACCGGCACCGAGGTCGCCGTCGAGGGCGTCGTGGTGGGCGACTACCAGGGGGCCGGGCAGTTCTCCGGCTTCTACGTCCAGGAAGAGGACGCGGACGCGGACGGCGACCCGGCCACGTCGGAGGGGATCTTCGTCTTCAGCACGAGCTTCCCGGTGGATGCCGGCGACCTGGTCCGGGTGCGCGGGACCGTGACCGAGTTCAATGGACTCACCGAGCTCGGGTCCGTGGCCCTGGTCCTGACCTGCTCGACGGGCGCAAGCGTTACCCCGACCGAGGTGACGCTGCCCTTCGAGACCCTCGACTTCCCCGAGCGGTACGAGGGCATGCTCGTCACGCCTGCCCCAGGCGCTCGTCATCTCCGAGTACTTCAACTACGACCGCTTCGGCGAGATGGTCCTGGCCCTGCCGCTCGACGGCGAGAGCCGCGCCTTCACCGCCGACCTCGGTCGAGGAGCCCGGTGCGCCGGCCCAGGCCCGGACGCTCGCCAACAGCCTCCGCCGGATCACGCTCGACGATGGGCTCAACAGCCAGAACCCGTCCGTCGTCCGTCACCCGAACGGTGATCCCTTCGCGCTCGACAACCGATTCCGTGGCGGCGACACGGTCGCCGAACACGGTCGGCGTCCTGACCTACTACTTCGGGCTCTACCGGATCCAGCCGACGGCCGCGGCCGACCTACACGGCCGTCAACCCGCGACCGGCCGCTCCGGCGCCGGTCGGCGGCGATCTTCGGGTCGCCTCGCTCAACACCCTCAACTACTTCCTCACCGCGGACTACGCGTCCAGCGACCCCCTCGACAACGCCTGCGGCCCGGACCTCGACATGGAGTGCCGCGGCTGGGACTTCGACCAGCCGGATGAGCTGACCCGCCAGCGGGACAAGTTGCTGGCGACCCTCGTCGGCCTCGACGCCGACATCGTCGGTCTCAACGAACTGGAGAACACGACCGGCGTCGAGCCGCTTGCCGACCTCGTAGCCGGTCTTGACGCTTCGCTCGGCGCGGGCACGTACGCCTACATCGACAGCGGCACCATCGGAACCGATGCGATCAAGGTCGGGCTGATCTACCGGCCCGCCGCGGTGACGCCCGTCGGCGCCTTCGAGATCCTGGACTCCAGCGTCGACGCCCGCTTCCTCGACACCTTCAACCGCCCGGTCCTGGCCCAGACGTTCGAGGAGAACGCGACCGGGGCCCGCTTCACGGTCGCGGTCAACCACCTCAAGTCGAAGGGCTCCGCATGCGACGCCGTCGGCGATCCGGACACCGGCGACGGCCAGGGCAACTGCAACCTCACCAGGAAGGCGGCCGCCGAGGCGCTCGTCGACTGGCTCCAGACCGACCCGACCGGGAGCGGTGACCGCGACTTCCTGATCGTCGGCGACCTCAACTCGTACGCCATGGAGGACCCGATCGACGCCGTCAAGGCCGGCCCGGACGACGTCCCGGGCACGGCGGACGACTACGTCAACCTGATCGCTGCCTACCAGGGCGCCGATGCCTACTCCTACGTGTTCGACGGGCAGGCCGGCTACCTCGATCACGCCCTGGCGAGCGCGAGCCTGGCCGCCCAGGTGACCGGTGCTGCCGACTGGCATATCAACGCCGACGAGCCCGACCTGCTCGACTACGACACCAGCTTCAAACCACCGGAGCAGGACGCCCTCTACGAGCCGAACGCCTACCGGAGCTCGGATCACGATCCGGTCATCGTGGGGCTCGATCTCGAGGCCTACGCGTTCGACGGGTTCTACGCACCGATCAAGGACACCGGCGAGGCCTACGTGGCCAGGGCCGGTTCGCGGATCCCGCTCAAGTTCTCACTCGGCGGTGACCGTGGCCTGGACGTCATCTTCGGGACGCCACAGGTCTACGCGTGCGGCGACTGGCCTTTCGGTCCGTCTGTCGATGCGGTCGCCGACCCACTTGCCTATGACGCCGACGCCGACCGGTACCAGCTGGACTGGAAGACCGACAAGACCTGGTCCGGCAGCTGCCAGACCATCGAGCTCCACTTCGTCGACGGCACCTATCGGCTGCTTCACGTGGACTTCAAGTAGCAGACCGGCTGACGACCGCGATCAAGGCCGCTGGGCATCAGCCCAGCGGCCTTCCGTCTAGGGCTCGGGCTCGTCGGTCTCGACGAGCACCGGCTCTGCCGGGCCGAGCGGGGTCGCGATGGGCTCGGGCGGCTCGAGCTCGCGGGGCCCGTGCCCCGGCGGCGCCGCTCCACCCGGTCCGCTCGGCTCGCCGACGTCCTCGGGCCCGCGCGGCATCTCGCGGATCGTCCGGACGGGTGTGAGCACCAGCGGCAGGATGGCGAAGCTGGCGCCGATCCCGCCGAGGAGGATGACCGGTCGCAGGCCGACCCCGGCGTCGGTCAGGCCCTGGGCGATGAGGCCGCCGACGATCTGCCCGATCGGGATCGTGCCCCACACGATGAAGCGCATCGTCGCGTTCATCCGGCCCTGGAGCCGTTCCGGGGTGATCGCCTGGCGGAAGCTCACCTGGTTGACGTTGTAGACGACCGACGAGAAGCCGGTGAGCATGCCCGAGGCGACCAGGAACGGGAACGCCACGTCCGCCGGCGCGAGGGCGACGAGGAAGAGGGCCGGTGCGCTGACGGCCATGGAGACCACGATCGCGGGACCGACGCCGAGGCGACGCGAGAACCGGCCGGCCGTCAGGGCCCCGACGATGGCCCCGATGTTGCCGAGGCCGAAGGCTACGCCGATGGCGCCGGCTCCCAAGCCGAGCTCGCGGACCAGGAAGACCAGGAGCGTCGCGAACCCGATGCTGGTGAAGAGGTTGGAGATCCCGGTCGAGGCTGCGATGCCGCGCAGGTAGCGGTTGCCGAGCACGTAGCGCAGGCCGGCCGCCACCTCCGAGCGCATGCTGCCCCGCGGGCGACCGTGCTCGTCGGTGTGGCGGTCCGGGGTCGGTTCCTCGCGGCGGATCAGCAGGACGAAGATGCCGGACCAGGCGAAGCTGACCGCATCGAGGAGGATGGCCAGCGGCGCCCGCAGCACCTGGATGATCACGCCGGCGATCGCGGGGCCGGCCGCCTGGGCGACCGTCCGGCTGATCTCGAGCTTCGAGTTGGCCTCCACGAGCTGGTCCCGGTCGACGAGCGAGGGGACGTAGGCCTGGTACGAGATGTCGAAGAGGACGGTCAGGGTGCCGACCAAGAACCCGACGACGTAGAGCTGCCAGATCGTCAGCCCACCGAGGGCGAAGGCCACCGGGATCGAGCCCAGGGCGAGGGCCCGGCCGACGTCGCCGGCGATGAGGATCGGGCGTCGGCGGAGGCGGTCGATCCAGGCCCCGGCCGGCAGGCTGAAGAGGATGAAGGGGAGGAACTCGATCGTGCTCAGGAGCGCCACCTCGAACGGTGACGCCTCGAGGATGTTGATGGCGACCAGAGGCAGGGCCAGCAGGCTGATCTGCGAGCCGAACTGGCTGATCGTCTCGGCCGACCAGAACTTCAGGAAGTCGGCGTGGCGCCAGAGGCTGCGGGTCGGGGCCGGGACACCGGACATGGTCACGGGAGCTCCGCGAGGGCCAGCGGCGGCGGCGTCGGGCGTCGTCGGTGACCCGGCGGAGTCTAGCGCGGGGGAAGTCCAGCCCGCCGGGGGGCGCTGACAGGAGCGGGAGGCGACGCGCCGTGAACCCGCGCCGGATGCCACCCCCGGGACCCATCGACCTGTCACGATATGGACGATGGCCGCCGGGCTCGTCGAATTGGTCCCCAACGTTTCCGAGGGTCGTCGCCTCGAGGTGATCGACCTGCTTGCCGCTGCGGTGCGGGCGCTGCCCGGTGCCCGGCTGCTCGACCGGACCAGCGACGCGTCGCACAACCGAAGCGTCCTGACGATGGCGGGTGAAGCTCCGGCCGTGTGCGATGCGCTCGAGGAGATGGTGGCTGTCGCCCTCCGCGAGATCGACATGGAACGCCAGGAGGGTGAGCATCCCCGGATCGGCGCGGTCGACGTGATCCCGTTCGTGCCGCTCGGGGACACGACGATGGCCGAAGCGGTGGACGTCGCCCGAACCTTCGGTCAGCGCCTGGCCGAGCGGTTCGACCTGCCGGTCTACTTCTACGCCGAGGCGGCGGGCCGGTCCGACCGGGTCCGCCTCGCCGACGTCCGCCGCGGCCAGTACGAGGGCCTCAAGAGCGAGATCGCGACCCGCGGTCGCGAGCCCGACGCGGGCCCGTCGCGGATGCATCCGACCGGCGGAGCGGTCGCGGTCGGGGCCCGTCCCTTCCTCATCGCCTGGAACATCGACCTCGGGACGGACGACGTCGAGGTCGCCAAGCGGATCGCCCGGCGGGTCCGCGAGTCCGGCGGTGGCTTGCCCAGGGTCCAGGCGAGCGGCTTCTGGATCGCCGAGCGCGGCCGGGCGCAGGTGTCGATGAACCTGCTCGACGTCGGGGTCACCCCGATGTGGCTCGTCTGGGACGAGGTCGCCGACCTGGCGGCCACCGAGGGGCGTCGAGCCGGTCGCCTCCGAGCTCATCGGCCTGGCGCCCCTCCGGGCGTTCCTCGACACGGCCGATCGCGCCGGCGCGGCCACGGACGCTCCGATCGAGGCCCGCTTCGCGGCCGCGGCCAGCTACCTCAGGCTCATGGACGCCGACCCCGGCATGGCCCTCGAGCTGCGCCTGGCCGCCGCCCCCGACGACGACGCCCCACGCGACCGATGAACCTCCGCGTCATCGAGGGCGGTCGCGACGCCGGCGCCGTCAACGGGCTCCTGGTGACCGGTGCCGCTGCCATCGCCTCGATGGCCGGTGGGCTCCGGCGGGGCAGTGACCAGGATGACGTCGGCCTGTTCGACGCCGCGGCCGCGGGAGGGCCGGGCTCGCCCGATGCACCGGTCCTCGCCGCTGGGAAGGTCGCATCGCGGCGGTCGGCCCGAGGGCCGCGGTGGAGTCGGCGCTCGAGGCGGCTGGCCTGCCGATCGCCCGTTTCGCCAGGATCGACGCCCGGGGAGGTCTCGTCACGCCCGGGCTCGTCGATCCCCACACCCACCTGCTCTTCGCCGGCACGCGCGAGTCCGAGCTGCGGGCACGCCAGCGAGGTGCCAGCTACCTCGAGATCCTCGAGGCGCGGCGGTGGGATCCTGTCGACCGTCGCCGCGACCCGGGCGGCCTCCGAGGAGGCGCTCCTTGAGCACGGCCGGCGATGGCTCGACGAGATGCTCGACCACGGCACGACCACCATCGAGGCCAAGTCAGGCTATGGGCTCGACCTGCCGACCGAGCTGCGGCTGCTCGAGGTCGCCCATCGCCTCGGCGTCGAGGGCCCGGTCGACGTCGTGCCGACGTTCCTCGGCGCCCACGCGGTCCCGCCGGAGTTCCGCGAGCGTCCGGACGGTACGGAGGCGTACGTCCGGCACGTGATCGACGTCCAGCTCCCGGGGGTCGCCGCGCAGGGCCGGGCCCGCTTCTGCGACGTCTTCTGTGAAGTCGGCGTGTTCTCCGCGGAGCAGTCCCGCCGGATCCTCGACGCAGCCCGACCCCTGGGCCTCGAGCCACGGCTCCACGCCGACGAGCTCGCTCCGTCCGGCGGGGCCGAGCTGGCGGCCGAGCTCGAGGCCTGGTCGGCGGATCATCTCGGCGCCCCCTCCGAGGCGGGCATCGACGCACTCGCGGCCGCGGCGGAGGGCGAGCGACCCGTCGTCGCCACGCTGCTGCCGACGACGACCTGGTTCCTCATGAAGGACGTGCACGCGCCGGCCCGCCGGCTCGTCGATCGTGGCGTGCCGGTCGCCCTGGGCACCGACTTCAACCCCGGCACCTCGCCGACGCCGATCCTGCCACTGGTCCTGACGCTGGCGGTCCTCCAGCTCGGGCCTGACCCCGACCGAGGCGCTCAGCGCCGTGACGGTGAACGCGGCCCATGCCATCGGCCTCGGCGACGAGGTCGGATCGCTGGAGCCGGGGCGGGCGGCCGACTTCGTGATCTGGCGGGTCCCCAACGTCGACCAGCTGCCCTACTGGCCCGGCGCCGACCTGGCCCGGATCGTCGTGAAGCGCGGGGCCGTCGTCCGAGAGCGGTCCTAGCCCGACCTAGGGCTGTCGGCCGCGCTGCTCCAGGAGGACCGTCGTCGTCTCGGACGGGAGGCCGCTGGAGGTGACCGAGAGCCGGGCCTGGGCCTGGGGCTCGGCGCCCATCTCGTGGAGGAACCGGCGGAGCGCCTCGTCGCAGGGAGCGCCCTCCGGGCAGACGGGCATCGGCACGACGATCCGCGGGTCGAGCTGGGCGACGAGCTCGGCGACCTTGGTCGCCGACATGGCGCCGCCGATCGGGACGCAGACGACGTCCACCTCACCGAGCTCCGACAGGCGCTCCTGTGGCAGCAGGTGCCCGATGTCGCCGAGGTGGATGGTGTGGATCCCGTCGAGCTCGATGCTGAAGGCCGTCTGCCGGCCGCGCTCCTCGCCGCGGCGGTCGTCGCGGAACGTCCGCACCCCGGTGATCAGGACGTGCCTGACCTCGTACTCGCCGGGTCCGTCGAGGACGAAGGCCTCGTCGAGGCTGGTCGGCAGGTAGGTCCCCCCGTCCCGCGACCGCCGGCCCTTCGGTTTGGGCCAGCGGCTCGTCGTCCGGGTGGCTGATGGTGACGACGTCCCCGGTGATGCCTCGGCCCGTCGGCCCGACGATCGCCGGATAGGGGTCGGTGACGACGACGGCGTCCTTGCCGCGGAGGCGGATGCAGGTCCGCCCGTACCAGGTCAGCTCCATGGCCGGATTCTGACAGGAGACGAGAAGACCGGAGGCGCCTGCCCATCGGCGCCCCCGGTCGGAGGGAGGGAGGATGGAACCGTTAGGTTCGTCCGTCACGAACGGTAGGCGACCGTGGGTTCAACCACGAGCGGGCAGATGGTTAAGAAACGCACATTCGGTGTCGCGGATGGACGGCCGCCCGCCACGCATCGGCCGCGCCCTGCGTCCCGGGATGACCCGCACGGCGGCAGGACGTTCGTCCCGCATGCATCCCGCGGCCACTCATGCGAGCATCGCCCCGTGATCATCCATCGACGCCCCCGAAACGCCTCCGGCCGCCGGGTACCGGGCTCCGGCCGCTCGACTCCGCCGTGTCGGCGCGCCTCCTCGCCGTCCTGTTCGCCGGCACCCTCGTGCTGGCCGCCTGCGGCTCCGGAGCCACGCCGGCTCCGGCCACCACGGCCCCCGACTCGCCGTCGCCGAGCGCCGCCGCTCCGTCGGCGCCGGCTCGACGCGACCGAGATCGAAGGCCGCTGACGGCTGAGATCGCCGAGCCAGGTCGCCGAGATCCGCGAGCTCGAGCTCCAGGAGCCGATCGAGGTCGAGGTCCTCGATGAGGCCGGGCTCGTGGCCTTCGTCGAGGCGCAGTTCGCCGAGGAGAACCCGGCCGAGTACGTCGCCGCCTACGACCGCCTGCTCACCCGCCTGGGCCTCTTCCCGGCCGAGGACGAGCTCGCCGACACCTACATCGAGCTCCTCGGCTCGCAGGTGCTGGGGCTCTACGACGACGAGACCCGCAAGCTGTACGTCGTCGCTCGCGAGGGCGGCCTCGGCGGCACCGAGAAGGTCACCCTGGCCCACGAGATCGACCACGCCCTCCAGGACCAGCACTTCACGCTTCGCACCGTCGTCCCGGAGGGCCGTGACCAGGGCGACCAGGCGCTCGGCGCGCTCTCGCTGATCGAGGGTGACGCCACCCTGGTGATGACCATCTGGGCGAGCACGAACCTGACCCCCCAGGAGGCGCTCGAGCTCATCGAGGACGCCCAGGACCCGGAGCAGGCCGCCGTCCTGGCGGAGGCCCCGCCCATCTTGCGGGACGGGCTCGTGTTCCCCTACGAAGCGGGCCTGTCGCTGGCCCTGGGTCTTCGCTCCGACGGGGGCTGGGGCGCCGTGGACGCCGCCTACGACCGTCCCCCGGCCTCCACCGAGCAGGTGATCCACCCGGAGAAGTACGCGTCGCACGAGCAGCCCGATCGCGGTCGATCTGCCGTCCGACCTGGCGATCGGATCGGCGCCGGCTGGTCCGTGCCGCTCAGGACACCTTCGGCGAGTTCTCAGCCGCGGATCTGGCTCCAGACCGCTGGCGACCGCGAGCCCGATGTGATCGCCGGATACCACGGCCGAGGGCTGGGGCGGTGACGGATCGGCTACCTGACGGGTCCGAACGGGGCCGAGGCGGTCGTGATGCGGACGACCTGGGACGACCCGGCCGCCGCCGACCGCTTCCAGGACGCCGCCTCGCGTGTCGTCGCCGATGTCCGCCGGACCGGCACCCGTTCCGGGTATCCGATCGCGAGATCCTCGTCATCGTGGCCAGCGATGGCGCCGTGCTCGATGCAGCGGTCGCCGCCTTCGAGTCTGCCCCTCTGATCGGGGCTACATCACTTCGGGTGCCGAGATCCCCAGCAGGGTCAGCGATCGGGCGATGGTCAGCTGCGGGCGCCCGGAACAGCGCGAGGCGTCGCGACGATCGCTCTGGCTCATCGGGATCGACGACTCGGGCGTCACGGTAGTAGGCGTGGAAGGCCGTCGCCAGCTCGGTCGCGTAGGCCGTGATGCCGTGGGTCTCCTCGGCCGCCGCGGCGTCCTCGACGACCTCGGGGAAGCGCAGCATCTCGCGGATCAGCGCGGCCTCGGGCCCGCCGTCGAGGCCCCCGGCCATCGAGGAAGCCGGCTGGATGCCGACTTCGGCCGGCCTTGCGCACGATCGAGGCGATCCGGGCGTGGGCGTACTGGACGTAGTAGACGGGGTTCTCGTTCGACTGCTTCTTGGCCAGCTCGATGTCGAAGTCGATGCCCGATGTCGCCGCCCGTGAACCGAAGAACCAGCGGGCCGCGTCGACCCCGACCTCGGCCAGCAGCTCGTCGAGGGTGATGAAGGTGCCGGCCCGCTTGCTCATCGAGATCTCCTCGCCGTCGCGGACGAAACGAACCCAGGCCGTCAGCAGCATCCGGACCGCTGCCTTGTCGTAGCCCATGGCCTGGGCGGCGTTGCGCACCCGAGCGACGGTCCCGTGGTGGTCGGCGCCCCAGATGTAGATCAGCTCGTCGAAACCGCGGCTGAACTTCTCGACGACGTAGCCGATGTCGGCAGCGAAGTAGGTCGGTTCGCCATTCGAGCGCAGGATCACCCGGTCCTTGTCGTCGCCGAACACGGTCGAGCGGAACCAGAGCGCGCCGTCCCGCTCGTATGTGTGGCCGCTCGCGGTCAACCGTTCGATCGCCCGCTCGACCCAGCCGTCGCGATGCAGCGAGCTCTCGCTCTTCCAGACGTCGAAGTGGACACCCAGGTGCTCGAGGCTCGCTTCGATGCCGGACCGCACGCTGCTCCGACGCCCAGACGCCGAGGATCCAGGCCGCGTCGCTCGGCTGCGGCGCCTCGTGCGCCGACGGCTCGGGCGGGATGGCCGGCGCAGGTCTGGACGTAGTCACCGTGGTAGCCGTCCTCGGGCAGCTCGGTGCCCTCGCGGATCGCGAGCACGGACAGGCCGAGGTTGCGCACCTGGGTGCCGAAGTCGTTGAAGTAGTACTCGCGGGTGACGCGATGGCCGCCGGCCTCGAGGACGCGTCCAGGAGGTCGCCGACGAACGCTCCACGAGCGTTGCCGATGTGGAGCGGGCCAGTCGGGTTGGCCGACACGAACTCGACGTTGACGTGGCGCGGCTCGGGTCGCCGCGACCCGCCCCCAGTCATCCGGGCGGCGGAGGAGCTGATCGACCGTGCCGGCCAGCGCCCCGTCCGAGAGGCGGAGATTGACGAACCCCGGCGGGGCGACCTCGACCGAGGCGACCGGAGAGGTCGGACGCCCGCGCGGGCCACCAGGGCGTCCGCCAGGGCCTGGGCGATCTCGAGCGGGGCACGCCGGTACGGGCGGGCGAGCTTCAGGGCGAGGTTGGTGGCGAGATCGCCGTGCTCGGGGCTCGCCGGTCGCTCCACCTCGATGGGTGGCCGCTCGGTGTCAGACCCCGGATCGGGAAGGGCGCCGGCCGCGACTGCATCCCTCCAGGCGTCCTCGATCCCGACCCGGACGCGGGCACGCAGCGAGAGGATGGGCTGTCCGGCGTCGGGCACTCGGGTCTCCTGGGGCAGGTTCTTGCTGGTCGATCTCAGGGTGGTAGCGCCATGGTAGCGAGCGGCCGAAGGATCCCGCGGCGTGGGCGGAACGGTGCGGCTGCGCACCACAAGGTGCGGTCCGGGACGGTGGCCCACGCTCGGTGCCCACCTGGAGGGGTCCGCTCGGGTCTGGACGCGTCCGTGACGGCGGGCGAGGATTGGAGGCCCGAGTGGAGGTGGACACGTGCGCGCAGGGACAGCCCGGTCTCGAATTCGGCCAGCGATCCTGATCCGACTCGCCTGGATCAACGTCGCCGTGCTCCTGGTGGCGGCGTTCCTGCCGCTCGGTGGCCCAAGCCTCGCCGCCTCGGTCGAGCCGGTCACCTCGGTCCAGGACGGGAGGCTCGCCGGGAACCCCAAGTGCGCCTCGATCGATGACTGGTACGGGAACGGCCAGACGTGGACCGACGCCAAGATCGACGCCGAGCCTCGCGACGGCAGCTATGGATTCGGCAACGGCCGGATCATCACGATCTCGAACTGGGATCCAGGGACCCGGACCTTCGACTGGACGTCGACGTTCGGGATCGACGCGGTCTTCATCAAGGCCGGCCAGGGGAACGGCGGCTTCAACACCCTGTACGTCTACGCCCCGACGAGCGGGTCGCTCGAGTCATTCGGCGACACGGAGCTGACGTCCCTCGGCCCACGTGGTGTCAGCCACGTCGACTTCTGCTGGGACCAGGACGTGCCGCACCCCAGCCCGTCTCCCAGCGCCAGCATCGGACCGTCGGCCAGCCCGAGCCACAAGCCCTGCCCGAGCCCGAGCATGGCACCGAGCCCATCCCCGAGCCACGAGCCCTGCCCGAGCGTCGCCCCGAGCCCGAGCGTTCCGCCGAGCCCGAGCCCGTCGGCGAGCATCCAGCCGTCGGCGAGCCCGAGCGTCGCCCCGAGCCCGAGCCCGAGCCCGAGCCCGAGCCCGTCGCCCAGCCCGAGCGTGCCGCCGAGCCCGAGCCCGAGCCCGAGCCCGAGCCCGTCGGCGAGCAACCAGCCGTCGGCGAGCCCGAGCGTCGCCCCGAGCCCGAGCCCGAGCCCGAGCCCGTCGCCCAGCCCGAGCGTGCCGCCGAGCCCGAGCCCGTCGCCCAGCCCGAGCCCGTCGGCGAGCAACCAGCCGTCGGCGAGCCCGAGCGTCGCCCCGAGCCCGAGCCCGTCGGCGAGCCCGAGCGTCGCCCCGAGCCCGAGCGTCGCCCCGAGCCCGAGCCCGTCGGCGAGCATCCAGCCGTCGGCGAGCCCGAGCGTTCCGCCGAGCCCGACCGCGAGCGTGGCCCCCAGTCCCTCTCCGAGCCCCACCGGGGAGGTCGGCGGGATCACCTTCCCGCCGAGTGCTACGCCTCCGGCGACCGACATCCCCTCCGGCCCGGCGTCGCCGACCGAGTGGGCGTGGCGCCTCGCGCTGCTCCTGCTGGTGGCCGTGCAGGCCGTCGCCCTGAAGATCGTCCCGCGCCTGCTGGGCCTGGCTGCCGGCTGAATCCGTCGCCTGCGAGTCGGCGACCCCCGATCAGGACGGACGTACCAGGACCGTCGGTGCCCTTGCGCACCGGAATCCCCGCCGAGCAAGGGACAGGGTAGGGGAGGTAGGGGCGGTTCCCTACTGGTCCGGTGCGGACCTGAGCAGTACCATCCGCGGTCCGCTCGGCCTAGCATCGGTCCTGCGGTACCAGTCCCGGGCATGACCCGGGTCGTGGTCGTCGGTCTCGGGGGCCGGCCATGTGATCCGTCCCCCCTGAAGGAATCGTCGGCGTCGTATGACGCTCGCACATCGTGAGGTCGGTCGAAATCGACAGACCCGGTCTCGGGGACTCGGGAGGGCAGATCGAATGTCAGGCGGTCTCTGGCGCTACATGAGCGCGCGGACCCGGCGAAGCGTCGTCTTCGTCTGGAGCGCGCTCTTCGTGTTCTCGTTGGGGTTGCAGTACCTCAACCTCGCATCGCCGGCGAGCGTGCTCGCCGTGCACGACGAGGGCCTGTTCGAGCTCGATGGCGATGCCACGAACAGTGGGTCGCCCGGAGACGACTGGGACCTCGTCTACAACGGCACTTCGAGTGCCGACGACACGTTCTTCGTCAACGATCCGGTCGATGACCAGAACGATGATTCGTTCACGGGCGGGTCCACGAAGGACGACCTGCCGATCAGCGGTTGGCTCTGGAAGGAGGCCAAGGCCAGCCAGGCGAAGAACGACATCGTCAACGCCTTCGCCGCCGCGTACACCCAGGGCGGCAACACCTACGCCTACTTCGGCCTCACCAAGTGGGAGGCCAGCGGCGACAATTTCGTCGGCTTCTGGTTCCTGAAGAACGCCATCGGCAAGTCCGGAGCGGGTACGCCCCCCGGCTCCCCGTTCAGCGGGAACCACAGCGTCGGTGACGTCCTTGTTCTCGCCAACTACACCAACGGCGGTGCCATCGCCGACTTCGAGATCTTCGAGTGGGTCGGCTCCGGCGGTTCCGTGAACGGGACGCTGAACCTCATCGATTTGGGCGTCCCCTGCGACCTGCCCGGCGCCGACGAGGCCTGCGGAACGACCAATGCCGACTACGAAACGGCGCCGTGGCCGTTCCAGGGCCGCAACGAGGCCGCAGGGCAGTTCCCGCCCGGCACGTTCTTCGAGGGTGGCATCAACCTGACCGCCCTGGGCCTCGACGATGCGTGCTTCACCGGCATCGTCGCCGAGACGCGCTCGTCGCAGTCGGTGGACGCCACCCTGTCCGACTTCGCGCTCGGCAACTTCAACACCTGTCAGCCGCCGACCATCGAGACCCAGGTCATCGACGATCAGGGTGCCTCGCTCGGCTCGCTCGGCACGATCAACGTCGGCGAGACGGTCTCCGATCGGGTCACCGTCGGCGGCCCGCTGGGGCTGGCCAGTGGCACGGTCGACTTCTTCCTCTGCGGCCCCGCCCAGAGCGTGCCTGACTGTTCGACCGGAGGCACGGCGGCCGGCTCGAGCGTTCTCGCTGGCGGGCAGGGTGTCTCCAGCCCGTTCACGGCCGACTCGCCCTCCGATGTCGGGTTCTACTGCTACCGCGCCGAGTACACGCCGGCGCAGGGCAGCAAGTACCTCGCCGGGTCCCACACCAACCAGACCACCGAGTGCTTCCAGGTCATCCCGGCCCAGGTCACGATCCTCAAGACCGCCGGGTCAAGCCCGGTGAACGCCGGTGACGACATCAGCTTCACGCTCTCGTGGGGCAACAGCGGCCCGGGAACCGCGACAGGCGTCGTCGTCACCGACACGCTGCCGACGACCGGCGGCCTGGACTGGACGATCGACGGCTTCACCGGCACCGGCAGCACCTGCTCGATCGTCGACAACGTCCTGAGCTGCAACGTCGGGACGATCCCCGGCAACACCGCGGAGAGCGGGACGGTCACGGTCTCCTCCGCCACCAGCCCCGATGCCTGCGGGATCGTCGACAACACCGGCGAGATCACCTCCCTGAACGACGGCACCGCCCAGTCCAGTGCGCAGATCACCGTCAACTGCCCGGACGTGACGGTCACCAAGACCGCCGAGACGACGCCGGTCAACGCCGGTGACGAGATCGCCTTCGCCATCGAGGTCGAGAACCTCGGCCCGGGCGTCGCCTACGGGGTGACCCTCAGCGACACGCTCCCGGGTGGCTTCACCTGGAGCGAGGACAGCGACGACTGCGAGATCGCGGCCGGCGTCCTGTCCTGCGACTTCGGCGACCTTGCCGCCGGTGAGACGCGGACGGTCACCGTCAGCGCCTCCACCGACGCCGAGGACTGCGCGACGATCCCGAACACGGCGACCGTCGCCGCCACCAACGAGCCGAGCTCGGCTACCGGCAACAACAGCGACAACGACGCCATCGTCGTGAACTGCCCGGACGTCACGGTCACCAAGACCGCCGACGAGGGCCCGTTCAGCGCCGGTGACGAGATCGGCTTCACGGTCACCATCAGCAACATCGGCGCGGGCACGGCGTACACCGCGTTCGCCGCTGACCCGCTGCCCGGCAGCGGCTGGAGCATCGAGTCCCAGGACGGCGGCTGGACCCTCGTCGGGGACATGCTCGAATTCGGCCCGCAGGATCTCATCGCGGGCGCCAGCTCGTCGGTCCACGTCGTTCGCGACACGACCGCCGAGGACTGTGGCCTCGTCGAGAACACCGTCCAGGTCACCGCCGGCAACGAGCCGGTGGCTGCCCAGGGCAACAACAGCGCCAACGACTCGCTCACCGTCAACTGCCCGGACGTGACGGTCACCAAGACCGCCGAGACGACGCCGGTCAACGCCGGTGACGAGATCGCCTTCGCCATCGAGGTCGAGAACCTCGGCCCGGGCGTCGCCTACGGGGTGACCCTCAGCGACACGCTCCCGGGTGGCTTCACCTGGAGCGAGGACAGCGACGACTGCGAGATCGCGGCCGGCGTCCTGTCCTGCGACTTCGGCGACCTTGCCGCCGGTGAGACGCGGACGGTCACCGTCAGCGCCTCCACCGACGCCGAGGACTGCGCGACGATCCCGAACACGGCGACCGTCGCCGCCACCAACGAGCCGAGCTCGGCTACCGGCAACAACAGCGACAACGACGCCATCGTCGTGAACTGCCCGGACGTCACGGTCACCAAGACCGCCGACGAGGGCCCGTTCAGCGCCGGTGACGAGATCGGCTTCACGGTCACCATCAGCAACATCGGCGCGGGCACGGCGTACACCGCGTTCGCCGCTGACCCGCTGCCCGGCAGCGGCTGGAGCATCGAGTCCCAGGACGGCGGCTGGACCCTCGTCGGGGACATGCTCGAATTCGGCCCGCAGGATCTCATCGCGGGCGCCAGCTCGTCGGTCCACGTCGTTCGCGACACGACCGCCGAGGACTGTGGCCTCGTCGAGAACACCGTCCAGGTCACCGCCGGCAACGAGCCGGTGGCTGCCCAGGGCAACAACAGCGCCAACGACTCGCTCACCGTCAACTGCCCGGACGTCGTCGTCGAGAAGACGGCTGACACCAGCCCGGTCAGCGCGGGCGAGGCGGCTTCGTTCACCATCGAGGTCTGGAACGACGGCCCGGGCATGGCCTATGGCGTCACCCTGACCGACGATCTGCCGACCGGTGTGGCCTGGACGATCGACGCGACCGATCCGGCCGGCCTCGACTGCTCCATCATCGACGGCACTCTCTCCTGCAACCTGGGCGACCTCGCGCCAGGCCGCGGCGAGAACAGCGTCTTCATCCAGGTGGCTGGCGAGACCGACCTCGAGGACTGCGGGTCGCTCGACAACCTCGCCGAGGTCTCGGCCACCAACGAGCCACAGGCGGCCCTCGGGAACAACACCGATGACGCCTCGGTCATCGTGAACTGCCCCGATCTGGGCATCTCCAAGACGGCTGATGCCCAGGCCGTCAGCGCCGGCGACCCGATCGGGTTCACGGTCATGATCGCCAACAACGGCGAGGGTACGGCCTTCGACGTCAGCGTCGACGACACCCTGCCCGCCGGCTTCGCCTGGACCATCGAGTCCCAGGACGGCGGCTGGTCGATCGCCGGTGGCAACCTGACCTGGGGCCCGGCCGACCTGGCCGCTGGCGCCACCTCCTCGGTCCACATCGTGGCCGACACGGCCTACGAGGCCTGCGGCCTCGTGCCGAACACGGCCTCCATCTACCTCGACGGTGAATTCGTGGCCGACGACTCGGCCGCGGTCACCATCGAGTGCCCGGTCCTCTCGATCGTCAAGACGGCCGATGCCGAGACGGTCAACGCCGGCGACGCCATCGGCTTCACCATCACCGTCAGCAACGCCGGCCCCGGCGTCGCCAAGGACGTCGAGTTGAACGACCCGCTGCCCGCGGGCGTCACCTGGACGGTCGACGGCGGCGCGGACGCGGCCGACTGCTCGATCACCGACGGCGACCTGACCTGCGACTTCGGCGATCTCGCCGCGGGCGCCAGCGCCGAGGTCCATGTCGGTGCCACCACCAGCGCCGAGGCCTGCTCCGTCTACGACAACACGGCCACGGCTTCCGCCAGCAACCACCCCGACGTCGACGACGACGCGGTCATCACCTGCGACCTGTCGATCATCGGCATCACCAAGACGGCCGACGCTGCAAGCGTCCTGGCCGGCGACCCGATCGGCTTCGTCGTGACGGTCACCAACACCGGCGCCGGCACCGCGTACGGGGTCAAGGTGAGCGACCCGCTGCCTGCGGGCGTGACCTGGTCCATCGATGCCGCCAATAGCGACGATGGCTGGACCATCGCCGACGGCACCCTGAGCTATGGCGGCGCCGAAGGCGTCTCCCTGGCCGCGGGAGCTTCGGTCACGGTCCACGTCACCGCCCCGACCACCCGTGAAGACTGTGGCGTCGTGGACAACACGGCCACCGTCACCACGACCAACGACGGGTCGGACTCCGCGAGCGCCTCGCTCACGGTCGTCTGCCCGGTGCTCACCCTCGACAAGGAGAACGACGCCCCGGTCGAGACGATCGACCTCGGCGACGGCAACGTCATCGAGCTGCCGACCGCCGGCGAGGGCGACACGGTCACCTACACCCTCGACTACACACTGGTCGACGGGCCGGTCACCGACGGCGTCCTCACCGACGTCCTGCCGGTCGGCGTGGAGTACGTCGACGGCACCGCCCAGGGCAACGACGAGTTCAGCTTCGTCAGCTATGACGCGGCGACCCGGACCCTGCTCTGGGAGGCGGCCACGGTCACCCAGAACGGCACCGTGAGCTACGACGTCGTCGTCCAGGACGGCGCGGCCGAGCTCGCCCAGCCGCTCGTCAACGTGGCCGAGATCAGCTCCAAGCAGACGCCGCCCGACGGCGCGACGTCGAATGTCTTCGTCAACCCGCCTCCGCAGGTCCTCACCCCGCCGCCGACCGACACGTTCGGAGAGGCTCCGCAGGGCGGCAGCAACGTCGGGTTCGTCCTGATGCTGATCCTGCTCCTGCTCGCCGGCGCCGCGGTCCTGACGGGGTTCGTGACCCCGGTCCCGGCCCGGATCCGCAACACCCGGGAGGACGGCCGCTAGGCCCGAGCTCCCACCAGCAGGGCCCGGCGCTCCGTCGCCGGGCCCGGTGAACCCAGGGGTCCCCGAGACCCGGACGGGGCGCGCCGCCCCCGCGGCGTGCCCCGTCCTGAGTCCGAGCGCACGAGCGCTGTTCCGAGTGCTCGAGACCGGGGTGCGGGTCGTCCGCACCCCGGTCCTCGTACGTCCCGCGGATACGGAAAGGCGGTTCGGTCTGGTTCGCACTGGTCCAGGGGCGTCCCGAGAGGTAGCATGCTGGTCCGCGGCCATCGTCGCCGGCCGCGGGACCGGGCCGAGCGCGTTCGATCCGGCCACCGGTCTCGGGGTCGATGCCCATCGTCTCCGAGGGGACTCGTCGGCGTCGCACGACGCCGCGACTGGCCGGGCCTGCCGTGGATCGGCTGGCTTCGGATCCGGAGGGACCGTCGCATGACACGGGGCACCGTGGACAGGCGGCCCAGCCGAGGGCCTTTCCTCGGCCGCGTCGCGCTGCTCCTCGTTTCGATCGGTCTGCTGAGCCTGTCGCTGGTCGGTCCGGCAGAAGCGCTGGCCGCATCGGTCGAGCCGGTGACCTCGCTCCAGGACGACCGGCTTGCCGGGAACCCGACCTGCGCCGAGATCGCCGCGTGGTACGGCGGCGGGCAGAGCTGGTCCGGCGCGAAGATCGACCGGGAGCCCGCGCCCGGCACCTACGAGTTCGGAGCCGGCAGGTCGATCACGATCAGCGGCTGGGATCCGACGACCGGCACGCTCGACTGGACCTCGACGTTCGGGGTCGACGCAGTGCTCTTCAAGGCCGGCCAGGGCAACGGCGGATTCAACACCCTGTACGTCTACGCGCCGACCGCGGCTTCCGTCGAATCGCTCGGCGACACCGGCCTCAGGTCACTGTCGCCGACCGGCGTCAGCCACGTCGACTTCTGCTGGGATACGGGAGCGCCGAGCCCGAGCCCATCGCCCGAGGCCAGCCTCCAGCCGAGCGCCTCCCCCGGAGCGAGCCCGAGCCCATCGCCCGAGGCCAGCCTCCAGCCGAGCGCCTCCCCCGGAGCGAGCCCGAGCCCATCGCCCGAGGCCAGCAGCGGACCCGTCGGATCACCCGAGGCGCCAGCTTCGCCGAGCCCGAGCCCGACCGGCGGGGTCCTGCCGGCGGTCGTGTCGCCTGCCGTCACGCCGCCGCCCACGGACGACGTGATCATCATCGGCACGCCGGATCGGTCGCCCGCCTGGCTTGCCGCCCTTGCCGTCGGGCTGGCCTCCCTCGCCGCCCTTGCGGTCGCGATTCGCCGACGTTCCCGTCAGACCGGATGAGCTGGTCGCCAGGCGATCCGCTGGCCCCGCGGACCTTGGCGCCGGCCCGGGACGCTAGACCGTGATCCGGTCCCCTGGCCAGACGAAGCGGACGTTGCCGTCCCAGCGCTCGCGGACCGCGGCGATCGTCGCGTCGGGGTCGTAGCCCATCTGAAGGTGGGTCAGGAGGATCCGGCCTGGGTCGGTCCTCGCCGCCAGCTCGCCGATCGCCCCGCCGTCGAGATGGAGCTCGTCCACCGGCACCGGTCCCGGTCCGAATGACACCTCGGTCAGCAGCGTGTCGCCCGGCCGGACCAGCGGGGCGAGGTCCATCGCCTGACCGCAGTCGCCCGAGTAGACGAGCCCGGGGCCGTCCGCTCCGTCCACCGTGACACGGAAGGCGTGGCTGTCGGGTGTGTGGGTGACCCGGACCGCATCGAGACGGAACGGCCCGATCGACCACTGCCCCACCCGCAGGGGCTCGAGGTCGAGAGAGGCGGCGAAGAAACCGTCGCTCGCGTGGAGCGCGTCGATTCGCCGATCGAGGTCGACCGGTCCGTGGATCGTGAGTCGACGCGAGGGCTTGAACTCGTAGCAGAGGTAGTGGCGGAGCGACACCAGGTCGATGTGGTGGTCGGGGTGAAGGTGGCTGATGACCACGCCATCGAGTCGGCTCGGCTCGACCAGCCCGAACAGGGTCGGCAGGATCCCCTGTCCGAAGTCCAGGACGATGGAGGCGCCGGCGGCCTGGAGCAGGTAGGCGGAGCCGAGGGCACCCGGGCGGTCCGTGTAGGCGGGACCGGCCCCGATGACGATCAGCTCCATGCCGGCGTCGGATCCATGGGCGGCAGACTACCGCAGGTCGGAGGCGTCGGGTGGATGGTCCGGCGCCGACCGGATCGCGTCGCCGCTACGGGACGGGGACTTCCGACGGCTTGCCCGGGGGTTCCGACGGCTTGCCGGGCGGCTGCGACGGCTTGCCCGGGGGTTCCGACGGCTTGCCGGGCGGCTGCGACGGCTTGCCCGGGGGTTCCGACGGCTTGCCGGGCGGCTGCGACGGCTTGCCGGGCTCGACCTCGCGGAGCCGGTCGAGGACCTGGCCCGAGCGCTCGATGGCGTTGCGGAGACCCGGCAGGGCAGCTTGCGGCGCCGCGTCCAGGAGGCCCTCCAGGACGGCCAGGTGGGCCGCCACGCTCGCCTCGATCGCGGCCAGGGACCCAGGGTCGGCCTCGGCAGCGCCCAGCGCGTCATCGAGCTCGTCGACATAGGCATCCAGGATCGCCACCGCGGCACCCTCGTTGCGGACCACGAGGGCGGCGAGCATCTCGTCGAACCGGTCGTCGAGCTGGTCCAGCTGGGCCTCGGCGCGCAGCCCGGGATCGGCCGGCACCAGCGCCTCCTCGACCCAGAGTCGAGCGCCGTAGAGCGGGCCACCCGGCGCCGTCGCGGCGAGGGCGCCGCCAGCGATGACGAGGACGGCGGCGACCCCGAGCAGGGTCGCGGAGATGCGTCGCCGCTGCCCCCACCGGACCGTGGAGGCGCTGGCGAGGACAGCGTCGGGGGTCTGGTGCTCCATGCCGGCCGCGCGTGCCACGAGTCGGGCCCGGACCATGCGCGCGGCAGACGGGTCGGGCCGCAGACGCCTCTCGGCGTACAGCTCGAGCAGCTCCTCGACCTCCCGGTCGTCAGGGATGCGGTCGCCCGCTCCGTCGTTCATCGCTCGCCCGTCCGTTCGATCCCGCCGCCCGGCTCCTCGCCGGTCGGCACGTCCAGCCCCAGTCGCCGCCGTAGGGCGGCGATCCCCCGGAACTGCAACCCCCGGATCGTCCCTTCCTGCTTGCCCATCGCGACCGCGGCCTCCCGGGCCGAGAGGCCCGCGAAGAACCGCAGGGCGATGGCGTCGCGCTGCTCGTCCGTCAACTCGGTGAGCGCTCGGGCCACGTCGTCGAGCGCCTCACGCATCGCCGCGATGTCGTCCGGCCCGTCATCGTCGCCGGGCCGTTCGGCCAGCGCCTCCAGGTCGACGTGGTCACGCCTGGTGCGCGCGTGGTCGATGATCGTGTTCCTGGCCAGCCGGAACAGCCAGCCCCCGAAGGGAGCGCCGCGAGCCTCGTAGCGTGGCAGCGCCTCCAGGGCCTTGACGAAGACGAGCTGCGTCAGGTCCTCCGCGTCCGCCGGGCGTCCGACGCGGCTGGCGACGAAGCGATAGAGGGGGTCGTGGTAGTGGTCGAAGATCCTGCCGAACGCCTCGGCGTCGCCAGCCTGCGCCTGCTCCACGAGCCGCTGGATCGCGGCGTCGTCGATGGACATAACGAACCCGCCCCCCCGGCGTTAGGCGTTCCGTGTCGCAAGGGGGAGCCGCACCGACTCGTCCCCGCGGCGGAAGTGGAGTTCTTCGAAGCCGGCCGATGCGGCCAGGCGGTAGCCGTCGCCGAGGAACGCGCCGAAGCTATGGAGCCGGTGGGCATCCGAGCCGATCGTGATCCGCTGGCCCCCGAGCTCGCGGAAGCGAGCCACGGCCCAGGGAGCCGGGTAGGTCTCGTGGGCCACCTGGCGGAGCCCGCTGGTGTTGATCTCGAGGCCGGTCCCGACCTCCACGAGCGCCTCCAGGATCGGCTCGTACAGCTCGGGCGCCGACGCCAGCTGTGCCGGCTCCACGTGCGGCACGAGATAGCGCTTCACGAAGTCGAGGTGGCCGAGGGCATCGAACATCCCGCTCCGGGCCGCCGCCAGGACCTCGCCGAAGTACGGCTCCAGGATCTCGGGGAGGGACCGTCCGGCCACGAAGGCCGCGACCCGCGACGCCTCGTAGGGGGAGCCTGCCATCACGTGGACCGAGCCGATGACGAAGTCGTACGCGTGCCCGGCGAGGTGCTCCCGGATGTCCCTCTCGTGGCGCGCCTGGTAGGTGATCTCGACCCCGAAGCGGATGGCAACACGGTCGGCCCATCGCGCGGCCGCCTCCCGGACGACGTGCTCGCGCTCGGAGAAGGTGGCGAACCCATAGGCCGGGGCGCCCGGCTCGAAGTCGAGGTGGTCGGTGATGGCCAGCTCGGCGACCCCGCGCTCGATCGCCATGGCCGCATAGACGTCGAGGTCGGCGTCGGCGTCGGGCGACAGCTTGGTGTGGAGGTGGGCGTCGAGGGGCAGGTCCCGGTCGCCCGGGCGCGAGCCGGCCGTCACCCGCCGATGACGCCGAGCTCTCGACCGACCCGGTCGAAGGCCGCCAACGCTCGCTCGAGATGCTCGTCGGTGTGGGCGGCCGTGACGATCGTCCGCAGGCGGGCCCCGTCGAGGGCGACCGTGGGGTAGACGACCGAGGTCGCGAAGATCCCCTCCTCGAAGAGGCGGTCGCTGAAGCGGATCGCCGTCCCGGAATCGCCGACGATGACCGGGGTGATCGGGGTCTCCGAGACGCCGGTGTCGAAGCCCAGGCGACCAAGCTCCGCCTTGAAGCGGCGGGTGTTGGCCCAGAGCCGATCGAGGAGCTCGGGCTCCTCGAGGAAGACGTGGATCGCCTCGAGGCAGGCCGCCGCGACGGCCGGTGGGTGCGAGGTCGAGAAGAGGAACGGGCGGGCCCGCTGCGTCAGGAGGTCGCGCATGACCGCCGGGCCGGCCACGTAGCCGCCGAGCACGCCGACAGCCTTGGACAGCGTACCGACCTGGACGTCCACCCGACCGTGAAGGTCGAAATGGTCGGTCGTGCCCCGTCCGTTCCGCCCGAGGACGCCCGAGGCATGGGCGTCGTCCACGAAGACGGCCGCCCCGTACGCCTCGGCGGCCTCGACGATGCCGGGCAGCGGCGCGATGTCGCCGTCCATGCTGAAGACGCCGTCGGTCACCACGAGGACCAGCCGGTAGGGCTCGCCTGTCTCCGGTCGACCCAGCTCCGCCGCCTCCCGCAGGATCTCCCGCAGCGCGGCGACGTCCTTGTGCGGGTAGATCCGCCGGGGTGCCTTCGAGAGCCGCATGCCGTCGATGATCGAGGCGTGGTTCAGGGCGTCGCTGACGATGAGATCCTGTTCGCCGGTGAGCGTCGGGATGACGCCGGTGTTGGCCGTGAAGCCGGACTGGAAGGTCAGCGTCGCCTCGACGCCCTTGAACTCGGCCAGCTCAGCCTCGAGCTTCTCGTGGAGGGTCATCGTGCCGGCGATCGTCCGGACGGCCCCGGATCCCGCCCCGTACTCCCGGACCGCTCGCAGCGCCGCCTCACGAAGGCGCGGATGGTGGGTGAGCCCGAGGTAGTCGTTCGAGGAGAGGCTGATGACCTCGCGGCCCTCGACCACGCAGACAGGGCCCTGGGCCGAGCTCATGACCCGCAGCGGGCGATAGAGGTGCTGCTCGCGCAGCCCATCGACCTCGTCGGCCAGGAAGGCGAGGGGGTCCCTTCGGGTCCCCTGCGTGCCCATCACGCGCTCCAATCCATGATGACCTTGCCGGACTCGCCGGAGCGGGCGGCCGCGAAGGCCGCCTCGAACTCCCTGAACGGGAAGCGGTGGGTGATCGCCGGCCGGATGTCCAGGCCGGACTGGACCATGACCGTCATCTTGTACCAGGTCTCATACATCTCACGACCGTAGATGCCCTTCAGGGTGAGCATCTTGAAGATGACCTCGTCGAGGTCCAGCGAGAGCTCCTCGGTCGGGATGCCGAGCTGGGCCAGGCTACCCCCGTGGGCCATGTTGGCGATGGCCGTCCGGATCGCCTCCGACACCCCCGACATCTCGAGGACGACGTCGAACCCCTCGACCATCCCCAGCTCGCGCTGGACGTCGCCGAGGTCGGTCTCGCGGGGATCGACCGCGACCGACGCCCCCATGCGCAGGGCCAGCTCCCGGCGGAAGGGGTTCGGTTCGCTGACCACGACATGGCGCGCTCCGGCGTGACGGACCACCGCCGTCGCCATGAGGCCGATCGGACCGGCGCCCGACACGAGGACGTCCTCGCCGAGGACCGGGAAGGCGAGCGCCGTGTGCACCGCGTTCCCGAACGGGTCGAAGATCGCCGCGACCTCCTCGTCGATGCCCGCCCAGTGGTGCCAGACGTTCGTCATCGGCAGGACCACGAACTCGGCGAAGGCGCCGTCGCGGCCGACGCCCAGACCGATGGAATGAGCGCACAGGTGCCGACGACCGGCAAGGCAGTGGCGACAGCGCCCGCAGACCACGTGGCCCTCGCCACTGACCAGGTCGCCTGCCCGGAAGTCGCTGACGTTGGCCCCGACGTCGACGATCTCACCGACGAACTCGTGGCCCACGATGAGCGGCGGCTCGATCGTCTTCGCAGCCCAGGGGTCCCAGGCCTCGATGTGGAGGTCGGTCCCGCAGATCCCCGTCTTGTGAACCTGCACCAGGACGTCGTTGATGCCGATCTCCGGCCGCGGGACCTCCTCGAGCCGGAGGCCGGGCCCTGCGGCCGTCTTCACGAGCGCGAGCATCAGACCGCCTCCTGTGAACCTCAGGCGAGCAGCTCCACGACCGGGTTGCCGACCCGCCCGATCCCCTCCGCCTCCACGACCACGCGGTCGCCCGGCCCCAGGAAGACCGGCGGGTCGCGGAAGACGCCGACGCCCGCCGGGGTCCCGGTGACCAGGAGGTCGCCGGGCTCGAGGGAGATGACCGCGCTGACGTACGCGATCAGCTCGGGGATCCGGAAGATCATGTCGGCGGTCGTGCCGACCTGCATCGGGACCTCGCGTCCGGCATCGGGACCGGACCCCGGGATCCGCCAGGATCGTAGCGCCAGGCGGTTCGGGTCAGGCAGGTCCTCCGGTGTCACCATGACCGGGCCGATCGGCAGGAAGGTGTCGGAGCCCTTGGCCCGGAGCCACTGACCGTCACCGCGCTGCCCGGGCGCCAGCGCCGCCTTGTTGCCCTGCCAGTCGCGGGCGGTGACGTCGTTGCAGACGACGTAGCCGGCGACGTGCTCCATCGCTCGTTCGGCGGGGACCCGGCTGGCCGCCCGCCCGATGACGACGCCTAGCTCGACTTCGAGATCGAGCGCCGCCGTTCCGGGCGGTCGGACGATGGGCTCCCCGTCGCCGACGATGCTGTTGGCGAATTTGGCGAAGAGCGTCGGCCGATCAGGGGCGTCGATGCCCTGCTCCGCGCAGTGGTCGCGGTAGTTGAGGCCGATGCAGACGATCTTCCCGGCATCTTCGGGTTCGATGGCCGGCCGCGGCGCCCGCTCGGTCGGGTCGATCGGCCTGGCCCCGGCGGCAAGCGCCCGCTTCACGGCGCGGCGGACGCTGCGCTCCCAGCGCTCGTCGAGGCGGAGGTGCTGGACGAGACCGAGATGGGTCGGCAGCTGCAGCCCACCCCGCTTCTCGAGCTGGGCGCCGGTCAGCAGCCTGCCGTCGAGGAGGACGCCCCAGCGCGGATCCCCGAAACGGTCGAGGTAGGCGTGGAGGCGCATGCGGACCCCCCGTCCTCAGCCCGGGCTCGCCGAGGGCGACGGGCTGGGCGCGCACTGGGGTTCCGGTGCACCCTTCTCGGCCTCGGTGTCGAAGAACTCGAGCATCTCCGCGGTGTCGAGGTCGTCCTGGTACAGGACGCGACCCCAGAGCAGCGCGGCGTAGTCGTGCGGCATCTCCTCGAACCTGGCGATGACCGGCCCCTGCACCCCGGCGGGCAGCCCGCAGACCGGGCTGATCGGGAAGCTGGCGAGCATGGCCCGCAGGGCATCTTGCGCAGCCTCGTCGCACGACCCGTCACCACAGCGGTACAGGACGACCATGCCGCCATGCTCGAGGTTGTGGATCCAGCCCTGCGGTGGGGCCTGGTCGCCGGGCCCGTAGTAGCGGGCGTCGATCGGCCCCTGGCCGGCGCGGTTGACGTGGGCGCCGGACGCCGGCGGGCAGTAGGTGTAGCGGACGAACTCACCGGCCTGGACGTGGTCGCGGGCCATGTCGTCCTGGGGCGCCCCGAGCCGATCGGGGTCCTGGGCGCCCGCCGGCTGCCACTCGCTGGAGCAGGCATAGGTGGGTGATGAGGCGCCGACGAAGAGGATCGCGCCGACCACGACCACGACCGCCACGACGGCCGCTCCCAGGAGCAGGGTCCGATAGCGCTCGAAGAAGCTCACCTCGGTGGGGGCTCGTCGATCAGCGCGCCCTGCCCGGCGACCTGACGGTTTCGGGTCGGTGGCGCCAGCCCGGCGCCGCTCGGTCTTGCTCACGCGTTTCCCTCATCGGAAGTGGATCCCCCGCGGAAGACGAGCGTCGCTCGCGGTGGACAGGACAGCTGCGACCGCGCAGATCGCGGTCGTCGGGGAAGGGTATCGCGGGTGGCCCGATGACGCGAGCGAGGCGCCGGGCGGGCTGGGCCGCTCGGCCGCTCAGGCCTCGCTCAGGTAGGCCCGGACCGACGGTCGGGTCAGGCCCCTGAAGAGGATGACCGCGAGGATCGCGACCGCGATCGCCGGGACCAGGAGGCCGCCCAGGAGCAGCAGGGGGACGGCTGGCACCGTCAGGGTCGTCAGCCCGAGGGCCAGCGTGCGTGCCGCCTCCTTGCGCTGGAGGACCAGGGTCACGGTGAAGATGGTGTAGGCGAGCAGGACCATCACCACGACCCCGGGAAGCGACAGCGGCGCCGAGATGGAGAGGTCGATCACGAAGCGCAGCGACAGGCCGATGCTCCCGAGGACGAGCATGGCGTAGCCCAGGAAGATGACGATGCCCGGCGGCATCGCCCGGATCCGCTCGATCACCTGCCGATTCTGCCACGGACGCGATGGCTGCCGGACGAGCGCTTGACACGATGTCCGAACGTGGGTACGTTTCGCTAAACCGGTTTGCTAAACCGGTTTGCGCGACCTCCGTCCCGGGTCGCGACCCCACCGTCCAGGCGTCGACGCAGAGCTGCGGCCTGCCCGACGGCCGGGAACGACGGAGACCGAGTGCAGACTCGCCCCACGCGCCCGCGTATCGCCGACGTCGCCCGCGAAGCCGGGGTCTCCAAGACCGCCGTCTCCTTCGCCTTCAACAACCCCGACCGGCTCAGCCCGGAGACGGCCAGCCGCATCCGAGAGGTCGCCGACGGTCTCGGCTACCGACCCCACCCGGTGGCCCGGATGCTGGGCCAGCGACGGACCCAGGCGATCGGCATCCTGACTCCCCAGGCGCTCTCGACGGCCTTCGCCAACCCGTTCTTCCCAGCCTTCGCCGAGGGCGTCGCCCTGGCGACCGAGGACTCCGGGTACGCCCTCCACTTCATCTCGCCGGAGCATGGCTCGCTGGCCCAGGCCATGGGCCGGGCGACGGTCGACGGCGTCGTCGCGGTCGGCCTCTCGGCCGAGCATCCAGAGGTCGAGGCGATCGAGCGGTCGGGTGTGCCCGTCGTGCTCGTCGATTCGGTCCCGATGCCGGCCGTCACTTCCGTGGAGGTGGACGACGAGGGAGGCGCGCAGGCGGCCGCCAGCTACCTTCTCGACCTCGGTCATCGCTCGTTCCTGGTGATCGGCGTCGAACCGACCCCGCCGGGACGCGACGTCGAGGCGGACGGCGTCTACGCGCGTCGGCTGCGGGGCTACCGTTCCGCCCTCGAGCCGGCCGGAGTCGAGCTCCTCGACGAGGCGATCGTCGTCGGACCGGCGACGGTGGACGGGGGGCGGGCGGCATTCCACCGGTCATGGGAGGACGGTCTCCGACCGACGGCCGTCCTGGCCATGAGCGACGCGATGGCGATCGGCGCGATGCGCGCGTGCCGCGATCTGCGGCTGACCGTTCCGGGTGACGTCAGCGTCGTCGGCTTCGACGACATCGACCTCGCCCAGCTGACCGATCCCACGCTGACCACGGTCCGCCAGCCGATCCGGCGCAAGGGAGAGGAGGCCGCGCGCCTCCTCATGTCCCTCATCCAGCGGGAGTCCCGCGAGCCGGCCGAGCATCATCGACTGGAGACCAGGCTCATCGTCCGGGCGTCCACCGGGGCACCGGGCAAGGGACTGGAGGTGATCGGGGTCCACGACTGAGGTCTTGCGAGGCGAGCTGTCCGCTCGGTGCGGCCGCTCCCAGTCCGCACCGAACGACATGGTCCGCCGCGTCGCGGCGACCGAGGCCGGGATCGCCGGCCACCGATCGACAGAGCGACGACCGTTCGGTCGTCGAAGGAACAGCAAGGAGAGATCCACCACGATGAAGAAGCATCTGCGCCTCGGCGCCCTGGCCGCCGTCGCGGTCATCGCGCTCGCGGCGTGCTCCAGCGGCGCCACCACGGCGCCGACCACCGCCCCGTCGGAGGCTCCCGCCAGCTCCGAGCCGGCTCCGTCGCTGGAGCCCGCGGGACTCAGCGGCGAGCTGACCCTCTGGCACGCCTACGGCTCGTCCGGCGGCAACG
The DNA here is from genome assembly GCA_963707215.1 of uncultured Chloroflexia bacterium. Lineage (GTDB taxonomy): Bacteria > Chloroflexota > Limnocylindria > Limnocylindrales > CSP1-4 > DATHYZ01. The sequence goes on from CAVPPB010000002.1 coordinate 71,806, forward strand.
CCGAGTTCAAGGCCTTCACCCGGATCATCCAGGGCATCCAAGCCGCCAACCCGGACCTCAAGCTGACCATCCTCGAGGTCCCCTTCAACGACATCTACAAGAAGTTCGAGACCGAGTCGGCCACCGGCGGCGGCCCCGATCTCTTCATCGCCCCCAACGACAGCCTGGGCTCGCAGGCCCGCGGCAACTTCCTCGTCAACCTCGACGGCAAGATCGACGACGTCATCGCCAACTCCAGCGACGTCTCGGTCAACGGCAGCAAGGTCGGCGAGAACCTCTTCATGGTCCCCGAGTCCCTCAAGGCCGTGGCCATGTACTACGACACCGAGATCGTCCCCGAGGCACCGGCCACCACCGACGACCTCCTCACCTACGTGAAGGCGGGCGGCAAGGTCGGCCTCATCAGCGGCGCCTACTTCGGTTGGGGTTTCTACAGCGCCTTCGGCGGCGACATCTTCGACGAGACGCAGACCACCTGCCAGGCGACCGCCAACAGCGGCGTCGCCGACGCCCTGGCCTTCGTCAAGGAGCTGAAGGACGCCGGCGCGCTCGTCGACGCCGACTACGGCAAGGTCAACGACGCGTTCCTCAACGGCGAGATCGACGTCATGCTCAACGGCAACTGGACGCTCGGCGACTACCGCGCCGCCCGCCCCGCCGTTGCGGTGGCTCCGGTCCCGGCCGGCCCCGGTGGCCCGGCTGCGACCATGGCCGGTGTCGACGGCTGGTACATCAACACCTCGTCGAAGAACGTCGACCTGGCGATCGCCGCGGCTGCCGCGATGGTCTCCCAGGACGCCCAGACGATCTACGTCGACGTGGCCGGCCACGTTCCCGCCAACAAGAACATCGAGATCATCGACCCGCTTGTCGCTTCGTTCGCGGAGGCCATCGACCAGGGCTACGCCCGGCCGCAGGGTGAGGCGATGAACAACTACTGGGGCAATTTCGACAACGCCTGGAGCCAGGTCCTCACTGCGGACGCCGACCCCGTCGCCGCCGTCGAGGAGGCCTGCGCGGCCATGGACGCCGCCAACGGCTTCTAGTCGCGCACGCGCCCGTCACCTGACGGGCGTCGGCGGGGCGGGCGGCCGGTCGACCGGCCGTCCGCCCCGCTACCATCCACGGCACAGCCCGAGGGGTGCCCGAGGCCCGGGGCCTGAGGAGAGGGAGCGCCGATGACCGCTGCGGCAACCGAAGCTCAGACGGCGAAGGCGGCGTCGCGCCGCTGGCGCCGAGGCGGATCCGCCTATCTGTACCTGGTGCCCGCGCTCCTGGTCATGGGCGTGATCACGCTCTACCCCCTGCTGTACCAGGTCTGGATGTCGTTCACCGACTACGGGATCCAGAACCTCCGCTTCGACTCCCCTCCGGCCAACTTCGTGGGCATCGACAACTACGTCAACGTCCTGACCAGCCAGCTGGAGATCCCCAACTACTACTTCGTCCGGCTGATCCTGTACAACATGTTCTGGGCCTTCAGCAACGTGGCGATCCATGTCGTGCTCGGCGTTGCGATCGCCCTGCTGATGCACACCAAGGGCCTCTGGTTCAAGCGGCTCTACCGCTCGCTGTTCATCCTCCCCGTCGTCATCCCGCCGCTCATCGTGGCGACGGTCTGGAAGAACATGTACGACGCCAACTACGGCGCCATCAACCAGCTGCTCATGCTCCTCGGCGGCTTTTTCGGGATCGAGCAGTCCGCCTTCCAGATCGACTGGCTGCGCCAGGTCGAGGACCCCATCCCGTTCATCCCGCTGCCGCTCGCCTTCTTCGCCATGCTCGTCACCAACACGTGGCTGGGCTGGCCGCTGAACGCGGTCGTGGCGACCGGGGCGCTCCAGAGCATCCCGAACGAGCTCTACGAGGCGGCCGAGATCGACGGCGCGGGCTCGTGGCAGAAGTTCCGCAACGTGACGATGGTCTACCTGCGGCCGGCCATGCTGCCATACGCCATCTACGGCTTCGTCATCACCTTCAACCTGTTCCACCTCGCCTACTTCATGTCGGCCGGAGGTCCGTTCGGCAGGACCGAGCTCCTGGTCACCCAGGCCTACCGCCTGGTCAATGACCAGCAGCTGTACGGGGTCGCGGCGTCGTTCGCCGTCGTCATGTTCTTCATCCTGCTCACCATCACCCTGATCACCAACCGGATGGCCAGGGCGACGAAGAGCTACGCGGACCTGTGAGGGAGATGCGATGAGCGCCTACGGAGCCGGCGTCCTCGACGCCATGAGCCGCCGCCGCAACCTTCCCAAGGGCCCACGCTGGCGTCGGCCTGCCCTCTACCGGAGCCGCCGTGACCAGCCCTCGCTGGTCAAGCAGGCCGGGATGCAGGCGATCGCCATCGGCCTGCTGTTCACCGTGATGTTCCCGATCCTGTGGGTCTTCTCGCTGTCCCTGGACCCGCTCAACCGCTCGCGCCCCGAAGGCCTGAGCCTCATCCCGACAAACGCGACCCTGGAGTCCTACCGCCAGGCCATCGAGCAGCCCACGAACAACCCGATCACCTTCCTGGAGCTGACCGCCAACAGCCTGAAGATCGCCGTCGGCGCGTCGGTCATCAGCGTAGCCATCGGGGTCCTGGCGGCCTACGCGTTCTCGCGGCTCAAGTTCCGAGGCCGTGAGGTGCTCATGCTCGCCATTCTCGGCGTGCTCATGCTCCCGGCGGTCGCGACGCTGGCGCCCCTGTTCACCCTATTGAACGGGGTCCAGATCAGCCTGCCCATCATCGGCGAGTTCAACCTCAGGAACTCGCTGCTGGGGGTGGGCCTGGCCATCATCTCGGGGCTTCTGCCGTTCGCGATCTGGAACCTCAAGGGCTACCTCGACACGATCCCCCGCGACCTCGAGGAGGCCGCGGCGGTGGACGGGGCGACCCAGAACCAGACGTTCCTGCGGATCATCCTGCCCCTGGCGACGCCGGCCCTGGCCGTCACGGCCTTCCTCGGCTTCGTGGCCGGCTGGACGGAGTTCTACTTCTCCTGGATGTTCCTCAACAAGGTCGAGGACCAGACCCTGGCCATGGCCCTCTACTCGATGCAGGGCCAGTTCACCAACACGCCATGGTCGACGTTCTCGGCCTTCGCGATCATGTTCGCCCTGCCTCCGGCGATCGTGTACTTCTTCGCCCAGCGCTACATCACCTCGGGCCTCGCGGTCGGCGCCGTCAAGGGCTGACCCCAGGCCGCCACCGCCCTGTCCTCGCCTCAGGAGCCCAGGCGGAGGACGACGGTGGAGCGGGCCGGCAGCTCGGCGAGGGGCACCCAGCCCTCGACCCCGCCGGTCAGGGTCAGCACCGGGGGCGTGGCCTGGGTCGGCGCGGCGCCGGCGTCCCAGCCGTCGGCGAAGATCACGTCCGGCGTGCCCGGGCCGCACGGCAGGCCGCTGTCGAGGCTCAGGCCGACGTCGGCCACGGGCGCCCCGGAGAGGTTCACCATGACCAGGAGCGTCTCCGTGGGCGTGGAACGGATGACCGCGCTCACGGCCGACGATGACGTCTGGAGCGGGATCGTCGAGCCGACCCGGAGTGCCGCCTCCTCGTTCCGGAGGCCGATCAAGGCCCGGTAGTGGGCGAGCAGCGAGGCGGCGTCGTCCACCTGGGCTGCCACGCTCGTCTCCGGTGGGTCGTCGCCGAAGGCCTGCCACGGCTCCCCCGAGGTGAAGCCGTTGCCTGGCTCTCCCGGATCCCAGGGCATCGGCGTCCGGATCCGCTCGTCGGGCTTGCGGCCCGTCAGCCCGATCTCCTCTCCGTAGTAGACGAACGGGACGCCCGGGTCGGTCAGCAGCAGCGAGGCCGCCACCCGCAGCGCCCCCGGGTCGCTGCGGAGCTCGCTGGCGACCCGGTTCTGATCGTGATTCGTCAGGAAGGCCGCATACGTGCCGGGCGGGTAGAGGTCGAGGAGCTGCTCGCGGAGGGCCGCGATCGGGGCGGTGTCCTCCAGGTCGGCCGCCCGGACCATCGCGTCAGCCAACTCGAACTCGAAGGCTACGTCGACGGCGCCCTCGGTGACGTAGCGGGCCGCCGTGACCGAGGCATCCCAGATCTCGCCGACGAGGAACGCGTCAGGGGAGGCCGACTTGACCGTGGTCCGGAAGTCACGGGCCCAGGCGAAGGTCGCCGGCGTGTTCTCCTGTTCGGGTCCCTCCTCGACGTAGTGCTTGACGGCGTCGAGGCGATAGCCGTCCACGCCGGCCGCCAGCCACGACCCGGCGATCGCCTCCAGCTCGGCGGTGATGTCAGGCTGGGTGAGCGCAAGGTCCGGCATCCCCTCCCAGAACAGGCCGTAGTAGAACCGACCATCGAGGGGGTGCCAGACCGGCTGCCCTGCCGGCCCGGCCCAGCCCGGCTGCTCGTCGGCCCAGACGTACCAGTCGGCCCGGTCGGACGTCGGATCGCGGGACGCCGGAACCAGGGGTGCTCGGTCGAGGTGTGGTTGAGGACCAGGTCGACGATGACCGCGATCCCGCGCTCGTGGGCGGCGCGACGAGCGCGAGGAGGTCCTCCGTGGAGCCGTAGTCACGCTCGATCGCCCCGTAGTCGACCGTGTCGTAGCCGTGGTAGCTGGCGGCCTCGAAGACCGGCATCAGCCAGATCCCCGTCACGCCGAGGTCGGTCGGTCGTCGCCGGGTCGCCGTCGTTCAGGTAATCGAGCCGGTCGATCAGGCCGCGCAGGTCGCCGATACCGTCGCCGTCGGAGTCCTGGAAGCTTCGGACGAAGATCTCGTAGAAGACCCGGTCGTTCCACCAGCCCAGCTCGGGGGTCGGCTGCGGGGCGATGCAGGCGGCGGGAATCGCCGGACGATGAGGGCGTCGCCGACGCGGCCGACGACGGCGTCGACGGCTGGGCCTCCGTCGACGGGGCAGCCGAGCCGCAGCCGACGAGGACCAGCGCCAGGACGAGCAGGCCGGCGCGGCGGAATGGTCGCATCCGCGGAGCGTACCGCGGGCGCGCCGGGCTCGCCCTACACTCGACCGATGCCGATCGACACGCCGGCCTGGGTCCGTGACGCGGTCTTCTACCAGATCTTCCCGGACCGCTTCGCGGCCAGCGCGCGGGTCCCCAAGCCCGGCCCCCTCGAGCCGTGGGACGCAGCACCGACGCGGCACGGCTTCAAGGGCGGTGACCTCCTGGGGATCGTCGAGCGGCTGCCCTACCTGGAGTCGATCGGCGTCACCGCTCTCTACCTGACCCCGATCTTCGCCTCGGCCTCGAACCACCGCTATCACACCTACGACTACCTCCATGTCGATCCGCTCCTCGGTGGCGATGCGGCGCTGCGGGAGCTGCTCGACGCGTCGCACGACCGAGGGATGCGGGTCGTCCTCGACGGTGTCTTCAACCACACTGGCCGTGGCTTCTGGCCCTTCCACCACGTCGTCGAGAACGGCCTTGACTCGCCGTATGCAGGCTGGTTCCACCTCGACCGCGACCGCCTCGCCGCGGGCCGTCCCCTGGACCCGTACCCGGCGGTCGTCCACGAGGTCCATGGCGGCGACGGCGGCTCCCTCACCCGCCTCGGCTACCGGGCCTGGTGGGACCTGCCGGCGCTGCCCAAGCTCGACACGAACGAACCCGCGGTCCGCGAGTATCCTGTTCGGGGTGGCCGAGCACTGGCTTCGCTTCGGCATCGACGGCTGGCGTCTCGACGTCCCGCACGGAGATCGACGACGGGGCGTTCTGGGCCGAGTTCCGCCGGCGCTGCCGGGCGATCCGAGGTGACGCCTACCTCGTCGGCGAGATCTGGCGCGAGGCTCCCGAGTGGCTCCAGGGCGACCGGTTCGACGCGGTCATGGATTACCCGCTGGCGGAGGCGCTGCTGGGCTTCGCCAGCGGGCGCCACCTCGATCGCGCGGTCCTCGACTTCCACGAGGAGTACCGCGAGCGGGTCCGGCCGCTGACCGGGCCGGAGTTCGGGCAGGAGCTCGAGCGCATCCTCCAGCTCTACCCTCCCGAGGTCACGGCGGTCCAGCTCAACCTCATCGACAGCCACGACACGCCGCGGTTCCTGACCTTCAGTGGGGGAGACCGGGCCGCCCTCCGCCTGGCCCTGCTCCTGCTCCTCACCCTGCCCGGGGTTCCGTGCATCTACTACGGCGACGAGATCGGCCTGGAGGGCGGTCCGGACCCGGATTGCCGACGAGCGTTCCCCTGGGAGGAGGATCGCTGGGACCGCGAGCTCCTCGAGCTGACCGGCTCGCTCGCCCGCCTCAGGCACGCGGTGCCGGCGCTGCGGCACGGGACCACCCGGGTGGTCGGCGCCTCCGGCGGCGCGGTGGCCATCGAGCGGGCTCTCGACGGCGAGCGCCTGTTGATCCTCGCCAACGCCGCCGACGATCCAGTCGATCTCGGGGTCCACCTCGGGCAGCCGCACGGCGGACGACCCCTGGCAGTCGTCCCGGTGCCGGGCATGGAGTCGTCGTCGACACCCGGACGACTGTCGGCGGAGGGGGCGGCGACACTCGGCCTGCCCGGTCGCGCCGGCGCGATCGTCCGTCTCGCCTGACGGGGCTATCCTTCGGTGCCCGTGGCCGATCATCCCCTGCTCCTCGACCCGACCGCTGCGACCCGGCTCGAGCCGCACCTCGATGCCGCCGGGAAGGTCGTCCGCGCGCTCGAGGCGCTGGGACCGGTCGCCGGTCGCGACGTCGTGCTCGTCGACGGCGGTGGCGGAAGGATGGCGGCCGCTCTGATCGCCACCGGCGCACGCCTGACCGTGGTCGACCGGGCGGCGCCACGGTCGAGCGTCCCCGCGTCCGCCGTGTCGCCTGCTGCGGGTCGCGCCGGCGACGACAGGGGCCCGGCTGCCCGGAGCGGCGAGCCCGCCGACCTCGGCCTGCCGTCGGCGTCGGCCGATGTCATCGTCGGCTGCTGGTCCGCCTATCGCGGCGTGGACCCCGACGAGATGGCCGAGGCGGACCGGGTCCTTCGCCCGGAGGGCCGGATCCTGGTGCTCCACGACTACGGCCGCGACGATGTGTCGCGACTGGCCGACCCGGACCTTCCCGAGTACGCGTCCTGGGGACGGCGCGACGGCCCCTTCCTGCTGGCCGGCTTCAGGGTCCGGGTCATCCACGCCTGGTGGACGTTCGACTCGGTCGAGCAGGCCGGCGAGCTTCTGGCCGCATCGTTCGGGGAGCGCGGCGCCGCCCTGGCCGCCGAGCTGCGGCGACCCCGTCTCTCGTGGAACCTGGCCGTCTACCACCGCGACCGGACGGCGATCCCGTGACCACGCCCCCTCGGGACCCTCGTCCTCGCGGGGGCGACCGCTCCCAGGCCACGCCGCGGCGCTCCCAGGCCACGGCCGCCTCGCCGCCCGGGACGGCCCGCAGGCGCCGCCGTCGGATCTCGCCGCTGTGGTCGATCCTGGTCGTCGCCGTCGTCGGTTCGGTCGTCTTCAGCCTCTACGCCCTCACCATCCGTGACGAGGCACAGGTCCCGATGCTCGCCGCCGGCTCGCTCGTCGTCGCGATCTCCTTCGGCGCCGTAGCCGTGGCCGGAGCGTTCACGGCGTATCGCTCCGCCCGAGACGGGAGGAGCGGCACGGCCCTTGCCGCAGCCCTGCTCGGGGGCCTCGCGGCGCTGATCGCGGCCGGGTCGCTGGCCGTCGCCACGGTCCTGGCGCAGATCTGGGGCGGGACCGGCACGGTCAGCTGACGCCTCCGAGTCCTGGCAGGGCGCCCTGCTACACTCGCCGCCCATGGCCCCCATCGTCTAGAGGCCTAGGACGCCACCCTTTCAAGGTGGAGATCAGGGGTTCGAATCCCCTTGGGGGCACCATCCCTCGGCCCGACCCGACCCGAACTGGTCGGAGACCGGCGCCCGGGCACGCGCGCAAGGCGGCCCGCTGCTACCATCCGGGGCGATGGAGATCATGGGGATCCGGATCCCGACCATCATCCACGACAACGTCGCAAGCCGATGCGACGGCTGCGGCGAGGTCATCGTCGGCACCCCGTGGCGGGTCAGCCTGCTCGACGTCGTCGCCGCCGAGGCCCCGGCCAGCTGGTCCGAGCGGCCGGCCCTCAACCCGGGCCCGTTCCAGTTCCACGCCGACCCGTCGCACGTCCGGGCCTGGCTGAGGGAGCGCGACATCCTCTTCTGTCGGCTCGGTCAGGTCCGCGAGATCATGCGCCCCGTGCTCATCCCCGGCGACACGCCGCGATGGGGCGTCTGCGACGGGCTGCATCGCGACGCCCACGAGTTCATCCCGGCCTGAGCCGGTCGGCCGCCCGCGGCCGAGGATCGAGCCTTGACCTTCGACGCCCTGCTGCCTGCCCTGACCGCCCTCGTCGCCTTCGTCCTGGCCGTCGCCCTGCTGGACCAGTGGCTCGAGCGGCGGCGCGCCTACCAGCTGGTCTGGGCGGCCGGGTCGGCCTTCTACGGCGTCGCCTCGGTCTGCTCGGCCATCGGCTACGCCGCCGGCTGGAGCGAGCCCGTCTTCCGGCTCTGGTACCTCACCGGAGCGCTCTGGACGGCAGCCTGGCTGGGCCTCGGGACCGCCTACCTCCTGGGGCGAACGAGGTTCGGCTACACCGTGGCCGCCACCCTCGTCATCGCCGGGATCGCGACGATCGGCTACCAGCGCCGGAACGAGTTCGAGGGCGTCGGCTCGCTGCCGCTGCTTTACTTCATCGGGGCCGCGGTCCTGGCCCTCGCCGTGGCCGTGGAGACCTACTTCCAGAACGAGCGCTGGCCGCGGCTGGCCGCGGTGGCGGTGGGTGGGGCGACGGTCCTGTCGATCGTCCTCATGGCGACCTCCCCGCTCCTGGGGCCCGTCACGGCCGGCTCCGACGGCCTGCCCGACCTGGCGGTCGTCCCGGGCTCCGTGCGGCTCCTCTCGCCGTTCCTCAACATCACCGGCGGTCTCACCCTTGCCTTCGGGGCCCTCTTCTCGGCGTACGTCTTCATGCCCAAACGACGGGTCCTCGACTACTCCCTCGACCCCACCCAGCCGGGCGACCAGTTCCTCTTCAACCTGGCGATCTCACCGGTCGCCATCCTGGTCAACCTCGTCGCCTCGCTGCCGGGCGCCGTCCGGGCGCTCTTCGCCGGACAGCTCAACAGCCGGGTCCCGGCGACCCTGCTGATCGCCGCCGGAGGCTTCCTGGCCAGCGGCGTCGACGCCTTCATCAAGCTCGGCTACACGGGGCTGTTCGAGCTCTCCAAGCTCGTCGCCCTGCTGCTGATCTTCGCCGGCTTCCTGGTCTCCATCGAGGTCTTCCGGGAGATCCGGATCCCCTTCACCGGGATCCGCTTCGCCACCGGACGGCGAGAGCACCCGGCCGCCCTCGTCGAGGAAGGGGCGCAGCCCCGGGGCTGAGCCCCGAGGCCCGTCCCGCCGCGACCACATGTCACGCGACCGAGAGCTCCTGATCGGAACGGCCGCTGCCCTGGTGGCCGCCTCCTGCTTCGCGACGCTCGGACCGCTCTCGAGGTTCGCCGCCGAGGCGGGGCTCGGCGCCTTGGCCTTCGTCGCCTGGAGGGCGGCGGTCGGCGCCGTCGCGCTGTGGGCGGCCATCGTCGCGCGCGGCTCGGCGCCCGTGGCCACGGCCTCGTTCCGGTCGCTCGACCGCCGTGGACGCCTGTCGCTCGCGGTCGCCGTGGCGATGGGCTTCACCCTGAACCTGTCGATCTTCCTGGCCTTCGCCCGGATCCCGATCGCGATCGCCCTGATGCTCTTCTACACCTACCCGGTGATGGTCGCCCTGGTCGGGGTCCTCACCGGCCACGACCGCCTCGGTCCGGCCAAGCTCGCCGCCCTGGTCGCGGCCACGACGGGGGTGGGCCTGGTCCTGCTCGGGGGCCTGGACGTCGCTGGCGCGGAGCTGGACCCGGTCGGCGTCCTCCTGGGTCTCGGCGCCGCCGCCAGCCAGACCGTCTTCATCACCGTCAGCCGATCCGGCTACCGGGCCGTCCGATCCGACGCCGCGACCCTGGCGATCCTCCTGGGGTCCGCGGTCCTGGGGGCCATCCTGGCGGTCGCGTCCGGACTGCTGCCCGAGCTGCTCGCGCCGCTCGGCGACGTCGAGCCCTGGCCGTTCATCCTGGTCGCGGGGGTCATCGGCGCCGGCTTCCCGTCGCTGCTGTTCCTGGGCTCCATTCGGCGGATCGGGGGGACCAGGACGGGGATCCTGATGCTCTGGGAGCCCGTCATGGGCGCGATCCTGGCTGCCGCCCTGCTGGCCGAGCCACTCGGGCCGCTGCAGATCGTGGGAGGTGCTCTGGTGCTGCTGGCCGCGGCCATCCTTCAGCTGTCGGGGCGCGCGCCCGTGGCGGTCCCCCGGGCCACGGTCGAGGGTGGGACCGACGAGGGTCCATCCGAGGCCTCGATCGCCTGAGGCCGCCGAAGTTCGTCACGCCGCGGGGCCGTGCGGCGGCTATGCTGGCGGCGTGACCGAGCCCCGATCCTCGGACGACCGGATCCGCGTCCTGCTCGTCGATGACCATGGCGTGGTCCGGCGCGGGCTCCGGGGGTTCCTCGAGCTGCTCGACGACATCGAGATCGTGGGGGAGGCGGAAGACGGCCGAGCGGCCGTCGAAGCCGCCGTGAGCCTGGAGCCCGACGTCATCCTGATGGACCTCGTCATGCCGCAGCTGGACGGCATCGGCGCGATCTCGGCTATCAAGGCCGAGCGACCCGGGATCGAGATCGTCGCTCTCACGAGCTTCATCGAAGAGTCGAAGGTCACGGCGGCCCTCGAGGCCGGGGCGGCCGGGTACTTGCTCAAGGATGCCGAGGCAGACGCCGTCGCTGCGGCCATCCGGGCCGCCCACGCCGGCGAGGTCCACCTCGACCCGGCGGTGGCCCGGCTGCTGGCCCAGCGGATGCGCGAGCGCCGCGACCGCGACGAGCCGGTCGAGCCGCTGACCGAGCGCGAGCGCGAGGTCCTGGCGCTCGTCGGGCGGGGCCTGGCGAACAAGGAGATCGCCTACGAGCTCGGGATCACCGAGCGGACGGCCCGGACACACGTCAGCAACATCCTCGGCAAGCTCGGCCTCCAGAGCCGCACCCAGGCCGCCCTCTGGGCCGTCGAGAAAGGGATCGTCGGCCCGTCGTAGGGTCATCCCGCGGAGTCGATGCAGCCGGCACCGTTCGCCCGGAGTGCCCCTGCGCCGGGCGGCCGAGATGGGCGCCGAGGGGGCGGATGGGCCCGCCCCGGTATACTCCTCGGGTCCCCAGACGCACCGCGAGGTCCGATGCGCGTTCGAAAGGCCGTCCTCCCTGCCGCCGGCTGGGGGACCCGCTTCCTCCCCGCCACCAAGGCGCAGCCGAAGGAGATGCTGCCCCTGGTCGACAAGCCGGTCATCCAGTACGCGGTCGAGGAGGCCGTCGCTGCCGGCATCGACCAGATCATCATCGTGACCTCGAGCCAGAAGCGGGCGATCGAGGACCACTTCGACCTCAACTACGAGCTCGAGCACCTGCTCGAGGAGCGGGGCGACGTCGACATGCTCCGCCGCATCCGCCACATCAGCGACCTCGCCCAGGTGGCCTACGTCCGCCAGAAGGAACAGCTGGGCCTTGGCCATGCGGTCCTCATGGCCAAGGAGCTCATCGGGCACGAGCCGTTCGCGGTGATCCTCTCCGACGACGTCGTCGTTGGCGAGCGGCCCTGCATCGGCCAGCTCATCCACGCCTACCACCAGACCCACGGGTCGGTCGTGGCGACCATGCCGGTGCCGCACGAGGAGACCGGGCGGTACGGGATCATCGGCGTCGACGAGGGCGAGGAGGCCCGCGAGGGTGGGCGTCTCCGGCGCGTCGGTCGGCTCGTCGAGAAGCCCGACCCGGCCGACGCCCCGTCCGACCTGGCCATCATCGGCCGCTACGTCCTGACGCCGAAGATCTTCGACAAGCTCGAGCAGACGCAACGCGGGACCGGCGGCGAGATCCAGCTGACCGACGCGATCGAGGCCCTCATGGAGGACCAGCACGTCTACGGCTACGAGTTCGAGGGCGTGCGATACGACGCCGGCACCACGATGGGCTGGCTCCAGGCCTCGGTCGAGCTCGCGCTCCAGCGTCCTGACCTGGCCGCCGACTTCCGAGCCTACCTGCGGGAGCTGCCCCTGTAGCGGGACGCCAGGGGCCATCAAGCGCCCCTGCGGTACGATGCGCGACGGTGCCGCCTCCGGCGGCCCCCCTGCGCCGACGTTGGAGGACGAGTCCGGTGGCCGATATCGGCACTATGCTGGGCGGTCGTTACCGCCTCATGGAGCTGCTCGCCGAGGGCGGCATGGCCTCGGTCTTCCGTGCCCGCGACACCCAGCTGGAGCGGGACGTCGCGGTCAAGGTCCTGCGCCCCGAGTACGGGCGCGACCCCGACTTCCTGGCCCGTTTCCGCCACGAGGCCCAGGCCGCCGCCGGGCTGAACCATCCCGACGTCGTCGCGGTCTACGACTTCGGCCAGGACCCGGCCGGCCCGTACCTGGTCATGGAGCTGGTCCAGGGCCAGGACCTTTCGACGATCCTGCGCCAGAACGGAGCCCTGTCCGCGCGCCAGGCTGCCCGCATCACGGCTGCGACCGCCCGCGCCCTCCAGGCCGCCCACGATCGCGGCGTCGTCCACCGCGACGTGAAGCCGGGCAACATCATGGTCTCGAGCGATGGCCGGGTGAAGGTGACCGACTTCGGGATCGCCCGGGCCGTCGCCGAATCCCAGCTCACCCTCCCGGGCACGACGCTGGGATCGGTCCACTACTTCAGCCCCGAGCAGGCCCGTGGCGAGGCGACATCGCCTTCCTCGGACGTCTACGCTCTCGGCATCGTCCTCTTCGAGATGCTCACTGGGCGGCGACCGTGGGAGGGCGACAGCGCCGCGGCGATCGCCGTCGCCCGACTTTCCGGGCCGGTCCCCACGCCGTCGGCCCATCGGTCGGGTATCCCACCGGCCGTGGAGGCGATCGACCGCAAGGCCCTCGCCCCCGAGCCTGGGGACCGTTTCTCCAGCGCGGCCGCGATGGCCGACGCCCTCGACGTCTTCCTCGCCGAGGGCGCCGGGCGCGATGACACGACCGGGGTCGTCGGGCTGGCCGCGGGTGCGGCCGCTGGCGCCGCGGCCGCCGGGGTCGTCTCCGGCGTCGCCTCACCGAGCCGTTCGTCCGGCATCCCCTACAGCCCCGACGCGTACGCTGGCGGGGACGCCGGCGGCGCCCCGCCGGCCGGTGGTGCCCAGTACCCGCCCGACGACGGCCAGGACAAGGGCGGCACCAGCGCCTGGACCTGGATCGCGGGCCTGCTCGGTCTCGCCATCCTCGTCGTCATCGGCTTCCTGGCCATCCAGCTGCTGGGCGGCGGGGGCGGCCCGGGAGCCACGCCCGAGCCAGGGGAGGTCGAGGTCCCGTCGCTGATCGGGTTGTCCGTCGAGCAGGCCACGACCGTCGCGGGAGCTGTCGGCCTCGAGGTGCTGCCGGACTCGACCATCCAGAGCAGTGACCTGCCGGACGGGAGCGACCTCGAGGAGGGCGACATCGCCGAGCAGGATCCGGCGGCCGGGGAGATGGTCGCCGAGGGCACGTCGATCCGGCTCACGATCGTCGTGGGTCCGGGCGTCGTCGAGGTCCCCGACGTCCGCGCGCAACCGGAGGCCCAGGCGCTCAACACGCTGCGTGACGCCGATCTGACCATCGGCGCCCGCACCGAGGAGTTCGACGAGATCGTGCCCGTCGGGGCGATCGTCTCGACCGACCCGCGGGCCGGCATCCAGGTCGCAAAGCTCACGCCGATCGACTACGTCGTCTCGAAGGGCCCCGAGCCGAGCCCGAGTCCTTCGCCGAGTCCCAGTCCCACCCCGACCCCGACGCCGACCCCCACACCGACGCCGGCTCCGACGCCGACCCCCACGCCGGCCCCGACGCCGACCCCGCCGCCACCGAGCCCGAGCCCGAGCCCGGAGCCCAGCGCGTAGCGTAGGCCCGGCGGCCTGGGGAGCGGAGCGGATGACCGCAGCGCGCGTCGACCCGGACGCTCGGGCGACCTAGCGGTCCAGCTCGGGGAAGAGGCTCCAGCCGGACGGCGGCGTGCCGACTGCCGCAGGTTCGGTGGCGCCATCGCGACCGCCGCTCGTCGCTCCTCCTGCCCGTGCCACGGCCGTTCGGGCGGTGCCGCGGTCCGCTGACTCGGTCAGGGACAGGGGGACGAACTCGCGGCGATTGCGAACGCCCGTTCGAGCCGGGCGTGGTCCCCCCGACCCCTGGCCGGCCTCCCCGGCGTCGCCGGGGTCGCCGGTCGTCGCGGCGACCGCGGTCCAGCAGGGCCGGGTCTCGTGGCCTGTCAGCGGGCGGCGCCGACGGTCGAGGCCGCAGTAGCCGAGCCCCGCAGCGACGGCCTGGCGGTAGTCGCGGCAGGTCGCGCAGCAGGTCGAGGAACGCCGACAGACCCAGCACCGATCGGCCTCGGGCTGGGGCGTGCCGCAGTGGGGGCACCGCCACATCGGCATGGCGGGATGGTAGCTGCGCTCACGGTGCCTGTCGAGGCGGACCGTGCGGCTGCGCCGAGCGCCGGCAGGCGGGCCACGGCCCGGCGCGTACTCCGACTCGGCCCGTCCCGCGACCCGCGCGTTCACTCGACGACCAGGATCCCCCGCTTGGCGGTGACCTCTCCGTCGAGCTCGGTGGTCACCAGGGCGGTGATCAGGCCGCTGCCGGTGGTCGCGCCCGTCGGGATGACCGTCCGGTATGACGCACTCCCGGAGTCGTCCGTGGTCAGCTCGCCGGGGACGATGGGCGGCAGCCCGGGCACCGTGAGGTTGAAGAGCACGGTCGCCCCGGCCAGCGGCCGGCCGTTCGGGTCGGTCACGGCGATCCGCACGGTCAAGGCCTGGGGGAGGGACTTGACCGAGATCCGGTAGTCCGACGCGGTGATGGTGGCGGCGAGCTCCCCCGAGCCCTGCAATACGCTCAGGACCGCGCTGCCGGCATTGCCCGCCGGGTCGGTGACGCTGATCGTGATGCCGTTGATGCCGGCGGCCAGCGGGACCGTGACGCTGAACGAACCGTCACCCTCGGCGGTCGCCTGGGCCGTCGACCCGTTCGCCTCGTTGCGAGCGACGACCTCGCTCAGCTCCTGGGTGACGCCCAGGATCTCGACGACGTCGCGATTGACGGTCGCTCCGTCGTCCGGGGACTGGATGGCGATCTCGGGGGGCGCGCTGTCGAGGACGTAGCTCACGACCGGCGACGGGTCGCTCTCGGTGCCGGGGGCGACGAGGGTCGCCGTGAAGTCGTTGACACCGTCGACGAGCGGGACGGCCGTGATCGTGAAGAGCGCCGTGGGCGGGACCGCCACCTCCTTGACCTCGCTCGGGGCCCCGCTGCCGACAGCCACGTAGAGCCGGACGGTGACGTCCGGGTCGCCGGCGAACTCGGCCGGGATGCTGCCGGTCAGGGTGACCTGGGGCTGGTTCGTGTACGGGTTCGTCGGGGCATCGAGGATCGGGGCGACCAGGAACGGGAGCGGCGTCGGCTCCGGCTCGGGCGTTGCCGTGATCCGGCCGAAGAGGCCACCGAAGGCCCCGCCCAGGGCGTCTCCGGCCCAGCCCAGGCCGCCGCCGGCGAAGAGGACGACGGATGCGGCCAGGCCGACGACCGCGATCGCGAGGAGGGCGCTCGCCGGGAGGGGCAGTCGACGTCCCCGTGCCGGCGCTCGGGCGGGGATCCGGCCGCTCGTCGAGCTGCGCTTGCGCTTGGAGGGGGCGGGGGACGGGGAGCGCCCGCCCGAGGGAGGTCTCGGCCGGACCTGCGAGGGGCGGGTCTGGCGCCGGTTCGACACGCGCCGGATTGTCGCATGTCCCCGTCGGCCCGGCCTGTCCCGCGACCCGGGGCCGCCCCGATGGTCCTTGCCGCTCGTAGTACTCTGGCGGCCGAGCGCGCCGTCTGTCCCTGCGCGCGCACGACCGAGGAGAGCGGTGGAGCGCCGAGACCCCGGCGACCGGATGCGTCGCGCGTCCGCGAGCGAGTCGGACGACGTCGCCCGCAAGCGCGGTGGCGTGCGCCCGGCCTCGCGTCCACCCGCCTTCGGCCATGGGCCGATCGCTCGGATGGCGACCGCGACCCGGGAGCCCGACCAGCCGGCCATGCCGGTCCGGCCCGCCTTCGGGCTGCCCAACCTCAGGCGCAACGTCTGCCCGCACTTCTACATGACCGGTGCCCGGGGGGCGATCCCCATCCAGGCCCCCCACCTCCTCAAGGCGCTGGTCCGCCAGGACCGCAACGTCTCTCGCTGCCAGCTCCGGGGCGGCGTCCACTTGGAGCAGGGCTACGTCAACGACGTCTGCCTCTCGCCGCGCTTCAACCAGTGCGTCTTCTACGAGGACGACCTCACCGGCGATTGACCGTGCTCCCACCACGACACGGATCCGTGCCGACGCCATGACCCTCTCCTACCCGGAGGCCCTTGAGGCACTCGCCGAACGCGGTCGCTTCGGCATCCGCCTCGGCCTTGGTCGGACCCGTGCGTTGCTCCGTGAGCTGGGATCGCCGGAAGCCGCGGTCCGGGGTGCCCTCATCGCCGGTACCAATGGCAAGGGCAGCGTCCTGGCCCTCTGCGACGCGGCCCTTCGGGCGGCCGGCCACCGGGTCGGGGCGACCCCCAAGCCTCACCTCGTCTCGTACCGGGAGCGGCTCCAGGTGGATGGCGTCCCGGTCGATCCAGCGACCTTCGCCCGCCTCGTCGGGGAGGTCCTGCCGATCGCCGAGCGGGTCGCCCGCCGGCACGGCCCGCCGACCGAGTTCGAGCTCCTGACGGCGATGGTCTTCCGCTGGTTCGCGGAGATGGGCGTCGAGATCGCCATCGTGGAGGTCGGCCTGGGCGGGCGCCTCGACGCGACCCACGCCTGGGATGGCGGGGTCGCCGTGGTGACGAACGTGGAGCTCGACCACACGGATCGACTCGGCGCGACGATCGCGGCCATCGCCCGCGAGAAGGCGGCCATCATCGAGCGCGGCAACCTGGCGGTGACGGGCGCCGAGGGCGATGCCCTGGCCGTCGTCCGGCGGCGCGCCGCTCGCCTTGGCGTGCCGCTCGAGGTCGTCCGTCCGGCTCCGGTCCTGGCCCATGACGTCGACGGCCTGCTCGTCGAGCTCGGCTCGCTCGGGGCCGCGCGGGTCGGCCTGCTGGGTCGCCACCAGGCCGCCAACGTCGCCGTCGCCGACGCGACCCTCGACGCGCTCGCCGCCGCCGGCATCGCCGACACCCCGCCCGCGGCACGGCGAGCCGGCTTCTCCGACGCCCGCTGGCCAGGGCGCCTCGAACTCATCGAGGTCGTCGGGCCGGACGGTCCGCGTCGGATCCTGCTCGACGGTGCCCACAATCCGTCCGGCGCTCGGGCCCTCGCTGCGGCTCTCGAGGATCTCGGCCCGTCGCTCGCGTTCGGCCGCCCCCCCGTATCGCCGACGCTGCTCATCGGCTCGATGGCCGACAAGGACGTCGCTGGCATGGCGGCCGCCCTCGCGACGTCCCCGGCCCTCCGGGGCGCCCTGGTCGTCGCCACGAGGCCGAGTGGTCCGCGCGCCTTGGCACCCGCCGACCTCGCTGCGGGCTGGGCCCGCCTCGACCCCACCGCCCTGATCGAGATCATCGAGGACCCGGGAGCGGCCCTCGACCGCGCCCTGGCTCTGGCGCCCGGGCCCGTCGTCGTGGCAGGCTCCCTCTACCTCGTCGGCGAGATCCGCGGCCGGCTCGTCGACGGACCGATCGAGCCCGATCCGGCCATCGCTGGGAGCCCGGCATGACCAAGGGACCCGAGCAGCCCCGCCCCTCGGCCGACGCCGCCGACGCCGCCGACACGGTCGCTGCTGATCGGCCGGCCTCCGGTGTGGTGAGCGCGCGGCCCGATCTCGGCGGCGGCGCGGCCACGCCATCCTTCGCCCTGCCCGCCGGGGCGCTCCCGGGCCTGCCCGGGCAGGCGGCCCCGACCGCCGTCGGACGCCGCTCGTTCGAATGGGGCAGCCGGACGTACGTCATGGGCATCCTCAACGTCACGCCCGACTCGTTCTCCGGCGACGGCCTGCTCGGCGAGGACGGCCAGCCCGTTGCCGCGGCTCGGACCCTCGCCGACCGGATGGCGGCCGACGGGGCGGACATCATCGACGTCGGCGGCGAGTCGACGCGGCCCGGCCACGCCCCGGTCGATGCGCAAGCCGAGGCCGCCCGGGTGGTACCCGTCATCCGGGCCGTGCGGGCGAGCCTGCCCGACCTGCCGATCTCGGTCGACACGACCAAGGCGTCCGTGGCCGAAGCAGCGATCGACGCGGGCGCCGACCTGGTCAACGACGTGGCCGCGACGTCCCCTTCCACCGAGCTGCTGCGGGTCGCCGCCGAGCGCCAGGTCCCGGTCGTGCTCATGCACGATCGGTCCGAGGCACGCTACGTCAACATGGTCGCCGAGGTCGTCTCCGACCTGGAGCGAGCCATCGAGCGGGCCCTGTATGCGGGGGTCGCCTGGGAGCGGATCCTGGTCGACCCCGGCTTCGGATTCGGCAAGACCCCGGCCCAGAACCTCGTGCTGCTCCGGGAGCTGCCCCTCCTGCGGGTGCTGCGACGACCCCTCGTCCTCGGGACCTCGCGCAAGTCGACGCTGGGCAAGATCCTGGACCTGCCGCCCGAGGACCGCCTTGAGGCGACCCTCGCCACCACGGCACTGGCGGTCGCCGCCGGCGTCGACCTCGTCCGGGTCCATGAAGTCGGCCCGAACGTCCGGGTCGCCCGGGTCGCCGACGCGATCGTCCGGGGCGGCCACCCGCTCGAGACGGAGGGAAGTCGCTGATGGACCGGGTCTTCGTGCGGGGGATCCTCGTGGACGGCCACCACGGGTCGGAGGCTGCCGAGCGCGCCGAGGCGCAGCCCTTCGCGGTCGACGTGGAGCTCGCGCTCGACCTCGGGCCGGCCGGCCGCTCGGACGATCTCGAGCGGACCGCCGACTACGCGGCCATCGATCGCGAGGTGCGGCGGGTCGTGGCGACGACCAGCTTCCGGCTCCTCGAAGCCCTGGCCGAGGCGATCGCCGGCGCTCTCCTGGCCGGCTTCCCGGCCGACGAGGTCGCTGTCCGGATCGCCAAGCCGGCGGTCCGCCTGGACGGTCCGTTCGGGTCCGCCGGTGTCGAGATCCGACGGGCCAGGAGACGGGACGTGGACGCCTAGAGGTCCGCCGGCCTGGTCCCGAGGACGAGGGGCACGGTCACCTCCTCGCCGCCACGGATCACGACCATGTCGACCGTCTCCCCCGGGGAGAACTGGCTGACGACCGCATCAAGCGGGTGATCGCGGTCGAGGGTGATCCCGCCGACGGTGACGATGATGTCGCCGGGCTCGATCCCGGCCTGGTCGGCGGGCCCGCCGGGCACGACCCCGTAGACTGTCCCGCCGTTCGGATTCTCGGTGTCCTCGGCGACGAGCGCCCCGTCCTGGACATCGAGCCCATCGCGCTCGACGACCCGAAGGTCGATCGTCTCGAAGCGGACCCCGATGTAGGGGCGGGCGAGGGATTCGCCGGCGACCGCCTGGCGCATGATCGGCTTGGCCAGGTCGATCGGGATGGCGAAGCCGATGCCCTCGGCCGAGGTGGCGATGGCGGTGTTGATGCCGATGACGTTGCCGCCGGCGTCGAGGAGCGGCCCGCCGCTGTTGCCGGGGTTGATGGCGGTATCGGTCTGGAGGAGGTTGTTGAGCTGCCCGCCGTCCACCTGGATCTGCCGGCCGCTGGCTGAAAGGATCCCGGCAGTGACCGAGTTGCTATAGGTGCCCAGCGGGCTGCCGATGGCGATCGTGAGCTGCCCGACCTTGAGCTCGTCCGACTCCCCGAGCGGGACCGTCGGCAGGCCGTCGGCCTCGATCTTCACGATGGCGAGGTCGGTCAGGGTGTCGATGCCGTAGATCGTCCCCTCGAACTGGCGGCCATCGGCCAGCTCGACGGTGAGGGCGTCACTGCCCTCGACGACGTGACGGTTCGTGAGGATCCAGCCGGCGGGGTCGTAGACGAAGCCTGAGCCGACGCCCTGCGCCGGGATGGAGAGCGGGTCGGTGATGACCGCACCGGTCGTAGAGGAGATCCGGACGACGGCCGGACCGGCGCTGGCCGCGACGTCGATGACCGCCGAGGACTCGTCGATCGCCACGGGCTGCCGGGTGGCGGCTGGCTCCGCGGACGGGGCGGCGATCGTCGGCGCCGGAGCCTGGAGCGTACCGGTCGCCTGCAGGGCGATGACCGTCCCGCCGGATGCGAGGACGGCGGAGATGAGCGCCGCGGCCAGGACGGTCCCGACGCCGGCTCCCCGGCCGTTGCCGCGGGGCGGCGCGATGGGCGCGGTCGTCGGCTTGGGATCGAACCACGAAGGCTCCGGCGGAGCCTGGTAGGTGGGGCGAGCCCAATCCGGCCTCGGCGCCGGGTCGGGCGAGTAGCGGCCGGTGGGCGCCGGGGCCCATGGGACCTCCGGCGAGGCCGGGGTGGCGGGACTTGGATCGATCCCCGGCGCAGCGCTCGACTCGGTGTTCGCGTCGCCCGGTTCCGGGTTCGGCTGGGGGGCGGATGGGTCGGTCATGAGGGAGGCAGGTCCGATGCTGCTGATGTCGTCGTCGGGTCCGGGTCTGCCCCGATCCCTGCCCCGATGGTGCCCGATGATCCGTTCAGGGGCGGCCCATCTGCAGGTGAAGTCTTCTGAACCTCGGAACCGACCGCTCCCGGAGGCTGGTCCGCCCTGGGGACGGCGCGAGGATCGCGGGGCAGGATCACGGAGAACACCGACCCTTCGCCGGGGCGACTCTCCACGGCCAGCCGGCCGCCGTGCATGTCCACGATCGACTTGACGATGGCCAGGCCGAGGCCGCTCCCGGCGCTGCGGGCGTCAGCGGCCCCGGTCCCACGGTAGAACCGCTCGAAGATGTGGGGGAGCTCGTCCGGAGCGATGCCGATGCCGGTGTCGCGAACCTCGATGCACGCCCCGTCGGGCACGGACCGAAGGCTGACCACGACCTCCCCGCCGGTCGCGGTGAACTTCACGGCGTTGCCGACGAGGTTCGAGACGATCTGGCCGACCCGGTGCGCGTCGTGGTGGACCCGGACCGGCTGGTCGGGCACCCGGATGTCGAGCCGGACGCCGCGGCGCTCGGCGGCAGCGCCGACCTGCTCCGCGCCCGATTCCACCGCCGCTCGCAGATCGTCGGGGCGGAGCTCCAGCAGGACGAGCCCGGAGTCGAGCTTGGAGAGCTCGAGCAGGTTCTGGGCCAGCCAGTCGAGACGGGAGAGCTGCTGGGCGCCGGACGCCAGGAACTCCGCCCGCGTCGCCGGGTCGTCGCCGGCCCGGCCCTGGAGCAGCTCGATGAAGGTCCGCAGCGCGGCGATGGGGGTCCGCAGCTCGTGCGATACGTCGGCCAGGAACTCCCGGCTCCGATCGCGGTCCTCGCGGATGATCTCCATGCTCTCCTCGAGTCGCCCGGCCATCTTGTTGAACTGGCGCGACAGCTCGCCGATCTCGGCGCTGCCAGCCGATGCCTCCGCCTGCGAGACCCGGCGCGAGAGGTCGCCCTGGGCCATCCTCCGGGACGCTTCCGTGAGGCGGCGGAGCGGCGTCGCGAAGCGACCGGCGAGGAAGGCCGCCACCACGACCGAGGCGGCGAGGCCGATCGCCCCGATGACCAGGAAGAGCGCCGAGACGTTCGCGACCGTCGATGCACGGAACGTGTACGGGTCCGAAAGGGTGACCCTCAGGCCGTACTCGAAGCCCCCTTCGTTCGACAGGCGATAGGACTCGGTGTGGCTGAGGTCCTCGCGGGTCTGGCCGGCCTGGGCTTCGCGGGTCAGCTCCCCGCTGAAGGTCCCGTTCGCCGCCCCGTCCACGCCGACGTCCCCGTCCCCGTCGAGGAAGATCTGCCCGACGACGATCTCGACATCGGCGAGGGCGATCTGGTCGGCCAGCAAGGTCTGCAGGAAGGGGCCCCAGTCGAGGGCGGCAGCCACCTCGGGGCTGACGACGTTGCTCGCCGACACGACCGGGTTCCGCCCACTGGCCAGGTCGACCCGGACGTCCACGATCGCCGCCACGTTGTCCGCCCGGTTCGCCAGACTGGTGCGCTCCTGCTGGAGGAAGAAGTCGTCCAGGCGGTTGAGGACGAGGCCAGCGACGAGGGCGAGGGTGAGGGTCGTGACGCCCACGAAGCCGAGGGTCAGACGACCCTGGAAGGTCCGCGGCAGGGCCCGTCCGATGAAGCGCGGACCCCGGCGCTGCCCGGGAGCCGGTCCAGGCTCAGCGCTCGGCGAACGCGTAGCCCGCTCCCCGGACGGTCAGCACGAACTCGGGCTGCGAGGGATCGTCCTCGACCTTGTCGCGCAGGTGGCTGACGTGGACGTTGATGGTCTTCTCGTCCTGGTCGAGCGCCTCATAGTCGCGGAGGAGCTCGAGCAACTCGCGGCGGCTGAAGACGCGGCCGGGCCGGCTCGCCAGGTGGCGCAGGATCTCGAACTCGGTGGTCGTGAGGGAGATGCGCCGGGACCCACGGGCGACGCGTCGCCGTTCGAGGTCGATGATCAGGTCGCGATGACGGATGACGCGACCGCCGGAGGCGTCCGCGAGGTCACCGTAGGCACGCCGAAGGAGAGCCCGGATGCGGCTCAGCAACTCGCGCAGGGAGAACGGCTTGGTCAGGTAGTCGTCGGCCCCCAGCTCGAGGCCGACGACCTTGTCGAGCTCGTCGTCTCGGGCGGTCAGCATGAGGACCGGCGCCTTCGACCCGGAGGCCCGCAGCCTGCGGAGGACCTCGAAGCCGTCCATGTCCGGCAGCCGGACGTCGAGCACGACGAGGTCTGGCGCCTGGCTGGTGGCGAGCTCGAGGCCGTCGGGCCCGCTGCCGGCGACCGCGACGTCGTAGCCCTCCTGTTGGAGGGCGAACTGGATGCCGCGAGCGACGGGCGCCTCGTCTTCGACGATCAGGATGGTGGCCGCCATGGCGCGCCGATGATACCCGGGTCCTGCGGGGAAGACCTCGTGCTGTGCTACCCTCTACGCTCCCGACGACCCGGCGTTCCCGGGCGCCCCCGCGCCGTGCAGCGCGCCCATCCAGCCGAACACCACTACGCCGCCCCAACCGAAGGATCGCCCCGATGACCACCGACCGCCCAACTCTCGCCGCCGACAGCCGTGAGATCACGGGCAAGGCCGTCGCCCACCTGCGTCGCGACGGCAAGCTCCCGGCCGTCGTCTACGGCCACGGCGTCGACTCGGCGTCGCTCACCGTCGACGCTCACGACTTCGACCTGCTGCGCCGCAGGGTCAGCGCCAACGCCATCGTCGACCTCTCGATCGACGGCAAGAAGTCCACGCCCGTGCTGATCCATCAGGTCCAGGTCCATCCGGTGACCCGGCGACCACTCCACGTCGATCTGTTGCAGATCAAGATGACCGTGGAGCTGACGGTCGACGTGCCCGTCGTGGCGGTCGGAGAGGCTCCTGCGGTCGAGCTTGGGGGGACCTACCTCCAGATGCTCGACACCGTTCGCATGAGGGCGCTGCCGGACCACATCCCCCAGCAGCTCCAGTTGGCGGTCGAGTCCCTCGAGGATTTCGATGCCGTGCTCCACGTCCGCGACCTCGAGATCCCGGCTGATGCCACCCTGCTGACCGACCCGGACGAGGTCCTGGCCAAGGTCATGCCGCCGCGCGTCGAAGCCGCCCCGATCGAAGAGGGCCTCGAGGAGGGCGAGGCCGCCGAGGGCGAGGCCGCCGAGGGCGAAGCCGGCGCCGAGGGCGAGTCCGGCTCGAGCGAAGCCGCCGAGGCCTGATCCTCAGCCCGGGCGGCGCGCGAAGGCGCGGACGACGGGGGTCCGCCACTCGAAGGCGTCCGCCGCCAGGCCGGCCATCCGGCGCTCGGTCGCGGCCAGGAGTCGCCGCCGGTCACCGGGCTCCAGGGAGCCGAACAGGTCGGCGGCATCGTATGCCTCGAGGAAGCGGAGGTAGCCGCTCGCCGTCCAGCGATGGATCAGGGTGTCGGCCCGGGCCCGGACCTGCACGAAGCCGTTTCGCCGCAGCTGGGACGCGAGGGCCGCCGGCGACGGGGGGTCGCCGCTCCGGGGCGCCTCCTCCGCCTCCTCGTCCCCCAGGTCGAGCTCCTCGAGGGCCGCGTCGAAGGCGGCCTCGGGCTCGAACGCCGTGTCGTCGGCGAGCCATGTCACCAGCGCGAGGGTCCCACCGGGTTCGATGACCCGGTATGCCTCGCGCAGGGCGGCCGATCGATCGGGCACCAGCTGGTAGACGAACGAGGAAACGACGAGATCGAAGCTGCCCGCCGGGTACGGCAGTCGTTCGGCCAGTGCCGCCCGCCACTCGATGCGCGCCAGCGACTCCGGGCGTAGTGCCCCGGTGCTGATGGTCCGGGCGGTCGCCAGCATCCCCGCCGACCCGTCGACGGCGGTCACCGTGGCGGCAGGCCATCGATCGACCGCCGCCCGGGTCATGGTCCCGGTCCCGACCCCGATGTCGAGGACCCGACGCGGACTCCGATCCCCGAGCTCGGCGGCCAGGGCGTCGAGCATCGCCAGAGCGGTCGGCGCGAGCACCGGGGCCCAGTGCTGGTCGTAGGCGGCGGCATGGCGGTCGTAGCGGGCCGTGATCGTCATCGCAGGGCCCATCCTGCCACCGACGGCCTTCGGTCCGTTCGGCCCGCGACTTCGGTTCCCCAGCCGCTTCGCAGCGGATGGGCCCGCGCCGACCATGGCGGGAAGGTCAGCGGTGATGCGCCGCTCACCCCTGGAGGTCTTCAGATGCAACGGATCCTCGTGGCCTACGACGGCGGAGATCCGGCGAAGCGGGCGCTCGAGACGGCCATCGAGCTCGCCCGTGCGTTCCACGCCACCGTCGACGTCGTCAGCGTCGTTCCCTACCATCCCGGTCGTTCGCCCATCGACCCCTGGGACGATCGGGAGCTCCACGCCGCCGAGTTGCTCGAAGCCAAGGAGCGCCTCGTCGCGGCCGGCCTGAACCCGCAGCTGTACGAGCCGGCCGGAGACCCGGCCAAGACGATCGAGCTCATCGCCAGCGAGCACGAGTACGACACCGTCGTCCTCGGCTCGCGCGGCCTCAGTGCCCTCGAGCGGGTGCTCCAGGGCAGCGTCTCCGAGCACGTCGTCACGCACACCAACTCGACGGTCATCGTCACCCACTAGCGTCGGCTGCCCGGTCGGCGGCACGAGGGAGCCCGGAGCGATCGCTCCGGGCTCGTCGGTGTGCGGCGGTCGGACCGGTCAGTCGGCCGGCGCCGCCGGCAGGGTCGTCGCCGGTGGTGCCGGCGGCGCGCTCGGCGCGCCCGGTCGCCGGAGGACGCCGCTGCGCCGCACGACGAAGGCGACGAGCACGACGATCACGCCGCCGACGAGCAGGAATGGCAGCCACGCGATGACGAACCAGATGGCTGCGGTGGCGAGGCCCTGGAGCGCGCCCACGAGGCTGGCCGCAGCCTCGTCGACGATCGCCGCGGGATCCCAGCCCTTGGCCGTCTGGGCGACGGCGACGACCTCGACGACGTAGGTCGCGGTCACGGTCGCGAGGTCGGCCTGGTCCTCGACCAGCGCCTTCTGGGCCTCGAGCTGCTCGATCTGCTCCCGGGTCGCGGTCAGCTCGCGCTGGACCTCGAGCACGTCGGCGATCTTCGTAGCCTGCTCGAGGATGCCGACCAGGGCAGCCTCGCTGGCCCGCAGGTTCCGGATCCTGGCTTCGAGGTCGACGATCTGGGCAGTGACCTCGACCGACTCCGTCCGCTCGTCCACGACCTCGGAGGCCACGTCGCGGAGGGCCGCCAGCGCGTCCTCCCAGCGCTCGACGGGCACGCGGTAGGTCACGGTGGCCGAGGCCATCGCTTCGTCGTTGAGCTGGTTCGAGGCGCTGACGTAGCCGCCCAGGGCCGCGATGCGGGCCTCGGCGGAGCGGACGGCCGGGTCGATGTCGGTCACCCGCAGGGTCAGCCAGCCGGTCCGCACGACCCGGGCATCGTCCCGGGCGATGGTCGCCCCTCCGCCGCCGAAGTCCCGCGTCCCGTCCGACTCGCCGTTCGCCGGCTCGCCCGGGGCCGGTACCGCCGCGACGTCCGGGTCGATGTAGGAGCCGTCGCCGACCGCGTTGCCGACGTTCGAGAGGATCTGGCCCTCGCCGCTGCAGGCCGCCAGGAGGACGGCCAGCGTGGCAGCCGCGAGCACGATCCATGGCCTCCCCGTCCACTTGCCCCGGTGCCACTGCCGTTGGTCCATGGTGTGCCTCCGCTCGTCTCCCTCGTCGTCTCGGCAGACCGTGCTGTGCCGCCCTGACGTCCCGGCGCCGGCCTGTGTTCCCCTGGGCAGCCGGGACCGCGCTCATGGGGGGCTACACTCCGGCGATGCGACTGCCGTTCCAGCCGCCGCTCGAGCCGATGCTGGCAAAGGCCGCCGCGGCGCTGCCCGAGGGCGAAGGCTGGCTGTACGAGCCGAAGTGGGACGGCTTCCGGGCGATCGTCTTCCGGGACGGCGACGAGATCCTGACCCAGAGCCGGGACCTGAAGCCCCTGGACCGCTACTTCCCGGAGCTGGCCGAGCCGCTGCGGGCCGCCCTGCCGGAGCGGTGCGTCGTGGACGGCGAGATCGTGATCGCCCGGGACGGCGCACTGGACTTCGAGGCGCTGTTGCTGCGCATCCACCCCGCCGAGTCGCGCGTCCGGCTGCTGGCTGGCGGAGACGCCGGCGTCGTTCGTCGCCTGGGACCTGCTGGCGCTCGGCGACGAGGACCTGCGGGCCGTCCCGCAGGGCGAGCGCCGCGCGCGGCTGGAGACGGTCCTGGGCGCCGCCGCGCCACCGGTCCATCTCACCCCGGCGACGGTCGATCGAGCGCCTCGCCGCCGACTGGTTCGAGCGGTTCGAGGGCGCCGGGCTGGACGGGGTCGTGGCCAAGCGGCTGGACGCGGGCCTACCAGCCGGGCAAGCGGGCGATGCTCAAGGTCAAGCACGCCCGAACGGCCGACTGCGTCGTGGCCGGTTTCCGGTGGCACAAGAACGGACCGGGGACCCACGTCGGGTCGCTGCTGCTGGGCCTCTATCGACGACGACGGCCAGCTCCACCACGTCGGCGTCACCTCGTCGTTCACCTGGGAGCGGCGGGCCGAGCTGGTCGGCGAGCTGGCGCCGCTGCGCGAGCGGCGCGATCGACGACCATCCGTGGGCGGAGTGGGCCGAGTGGGCCGGCTCCGGCACCGCCGACGCATCGGGGCAGCGCCTGCCGGGTGCGACGAGCCGCTGGAACCGGGGAAAGGACCTCTCCTGGGAGCCGCTCCGGATCGAGCGGGTCTGCGAGGTCGCCTACGATCACCTCCAGGGCGACCGCTTCCGCCACGCCACCACGTTCCGGCGCTGGCGGCCCGACAAGCCGCCGAGCGACTGCCGCTACGACCAGCTGGAGGTGACGCCGGCCTTCGAGCTTGCCCGGATCTTCGGCGGCGGCTAGCGCCGGCTACGGCGACCCGGCTCGATCGAGGCTGCTGGGCGTCCAGGAGACCGTGATCTCGACCGGTCGGTCCCAGGCCGCCCGCAGCTCGGCGGCCAGCTCGGCGGCTGCCGCCGGTTCGTCGGGTCCGACGATGTCGAGGCGGAGCGTCGTCCCCTCGAGGTCGTAGGTCGTCACCTCCAGGTCCCGCTCCCCGATCCACGCCCGGACGATCGGCACGGCCTCCTGGGCCAGGAGCGCCTCGACCACCTGCTCCGCCGACCGCCAGGCCAGCGGGATGGTGATGACCGCGAGCGCGATCATCGCCACGATGAAGCCGTTGCGGAGTCGGCGTCGTTCGCGCAGCTGGGTCGGCGTGGGGGTCGCCCGGAAGGCGATGAAGACGATCGAGGCGGCGACGACGATGGCCGCCAGGTTCGTCAGGAAGAGGACGGTCGCGCCGGCCGCGTCATCCCATCGCCCGAGCTCGATGCAGATCCCGATGGTCGCCAGTGGAGGGACAAGCGAGACGGCGATGGCGACACCGGGGAGGGCGTCGGTGCCCGTCCGCCGGACGGCGACGTAGGCGCCGGCGGCGCCGGCGGCCAGGGCCACGCCGAGGTCCAGGAGCCCGGGCGCCGTCCGGGCATCGATCGATGGCGTCAGGACCAGTGGGTCCGGCATGATCGCCGAGACGATGATGCCGATGGCGACGACCCAGATCGAGCCGAGCGCGACCTGGGCGATGGTGATCGGCTGCCAGCGGGTCCGCCCGGTCACCAGCGCCGCCGCGATCGCCATGATCGCCCCGCCCAGGGGTGCCACGACCATCGCGCCGATGATCGAGGCGACGGAATCCTGGTAGAGCCCGAAGGCGGCGATGAAGCCCGCCAGGGTGAGCAGGACGGCGAAGGTCTGGACAGAGCGCCGGAAGGCGGGCCCCTCCGGGAAGAGATCGTCGAGCACGGCGGGCCCGAGCGACATCCGGGCGTCGGGCAGCTTCGGCTGGGTCATCGGATCAGGTCCCCAAGGGCGCTGCTGCGGTCCCATCGATCCGTGCCCGTCGCCGGAGCGGACTCTAGCGCCCAGCGGGGCGCGCGGTGGGGACTTCGCGCAGGTTCGGCCCGGTCGCCGTCCTGCCCGCCGAGCGGTCGCCGGCGCCGACGTCGTCCAGGGACGATACTGATCGGGTCCCCCGCGCCGGGATCCATCGTCCGGGCGTCCGGAGCCCCCGCCGGGGCCTCACCACAGGAGATCGATCGTGAGCATCGGACCCATCCAGACCGTCGTCATCGGCTTCCCGACGACTGACCGCTTCGAAGGCCGTATCGCGGAGGAGCTGGGGCTCCTGAGCGACATCGGGCTCATCCGGATCATCAACGCCGTCTTCGTCACCCGGCAGGATGACGAGGCTGTGCTCCTGCAGGTCTCCGACCTCGATGACGAGCAGCGCGAGATGCTCGGGGCGGCGGTCGGGGCCGTGGTCGGCCTGGTGGCCGGCGGCGAGGAGGGTGCCGAGGTCGGCGCGGTGGCCGGCGCCATGGCGACCGAGGGCACCGGGGTCGCCGGGGCCCTGGCCGAGGACATCCTCGACGAGCTGCCGGACGGGACCGCCGCCCTCGTGCTGGTGGTCGAGCATCGCTGGCTCATCCCGCTCCGGGATGCGGTCCGGGATGCGGGCGGCGTCGTCCTCGCCCGGCAGACGGTCGGCCTCGAGGAGCTCGCGGCCCTGGGTGTCGCCCTCTCCGAGGACTGACGCTCCGATGGTCCCGTGGCCGGCTCTCGATCCGGGGCCGGCCGCCTAGCGCCGTCGGGGATCGGTGAACCCGGCGTCCCGTGCGTCGACCAGCTCGATCCGGTTGCCGAACGGATCGTCGACGTAGCACCGTCGGATCGCCAACCCGCTCTCGTCGTCGTGGACGGGATAGCCGGCTGCCTGGACGGCCCGGCAGGCTCGCTCGAGGTCGGCGACCAGCAGGGCCGGGTGCGCCCTGCGACCCGCCCGGAACGGCGTCTCGACCCCCAGGTGGATGGTCACCCCCGGGCCCAGGAACCAGCAGCCGCCCCGGATCTTGAGGGCACGCGGCTTGGCGACCGGCCGCAGGCCCAGTAGTTCGCCGTAGAAGAGGCGGGCGAGCGCCTCCTCGCCCTTCGGCATCGCGAGCTGGACATGATCCAGGCCGACGACCTCGATCGCCGGCGTCCGGCGTGGTGCGCCGCTACTCATCGAGCCTCCCGCACGGTCGTCGCTCGCCCCTTTGCCATCTCGCGTCACGGTTCACCCCTGCCCGACCGGCGATCCCGTCGGGGATGCGTGCTCGACGAGCATCGTAGTCCCTGGCGTGCCCGCGTTCACCCGTCTCGAGCGGCCCGGACCGCGTCGATCGTCCGCCGGTACGTGCCGGCGACCGCCGCGGCGGCACCGGTCCGCTCCAGGACCGCGGCCACCTCCGGGTGGACCCGGGCGAGGTAGAGCGCGACCCCTTGCTGGTCGAGTCGCCCGGCCAGCTGGGCGATCATGTCCGCGCCGGGAACGTCGAGGCTGACGGTCGCCTCGATGTCGATGACCACGGCGTGCACGTCCGTGTCGCCCTGGGCCAGCGCCGCGAGCGACGCGAGCAGGGTGTCGGCGTTGGCGAAGAACAGCGGCTCCTCGAGACGCAGGATCACGATCCCGGAGGGGATCCCGGCATCGGGCTCCTCGGCTGCTTCGACGAGCGTGTCGCCGATCACGGCCAGCGGGGTCAGACGTGCCGAGCTGGCCCGCCAGATGACCAGCGCCAGCGACAGGGCGACCGCGAGGAGGAGGCCCGGCAGGACGTCGAGCACGAGGACCCCGACGAGGGCGACCATCGCCAGCCAGAAGTCGGCAGGGCCCACGTGCCAGAGCCGCCGGAGCGTGGCCAGCTTGAACATCGAGGCGACCGCCACGACGACGATCGCCCCCAGGACGGCCTCCGGCAGCGGCTCGAACAGCGGCGTCAGGAAGAGCGCGACGGCGATCGTGATGCCGGCGGCGACGACGCCGGCGAGCTGGGTCTGCATCCCGGCGTGCTGGGCGGCAGCGGTCTTCGACAGGCTGCCGCCGATCGGGAAGCCCTGGAAGACGCCCGCGCCGACGTTGGCCGTGCCCAGGCCGATCAGCTCTTGGTTCGCATCGACCTGCTCGTTGTGCTCCCGGGCCAGCTCGCGCGCCGGTCCGTAGGCCTCGGCGAAGGTGAGCAGGGTGAGCCCGACGGCACCCGAGAGGAGCAGGGCGAGGTCGTCGAGCCGGATCTCGGGCAGCCTGGGGCCCGCCAGCCCGGACGGCAGGTCCCCGACCACCTCGACCCCGCGGGCTTCGAGCCCGAGGATCACCGAGGCTGCGATCCCGAGCACGAGGGCGACCAGCGGTCCGGGGATCCGCTCGTCGAGCCGCTCGAGCCCGACCATCAGCCCGATGGCGAGCAGACCGACCAGGGTCGTCGGCAGGTGAGCCTCGGGCAGCTCCTGGACGATCGTCGCGATCTGGACGAAGAAGTCTCCGCCCGACCCCTCGATCCCCAGGATCTTCGGCACCTGGCGGACCGAGATGACGAGGGCGAGTCCCGACACGAAGCCGGCCAGGACCGAGGCCGAGAAGAACTGGGCCAGCCGACCGGCCCGGGCGAGGCCCGCGAGGATCGAGACGAGCCCGGCGAGGATCGCGAGCGCGGACGTGAGGGTGACGTACTCGAGGGTGCCCTGGGGGACGAGCGCGCCGATCGTCGCCGCGGAGAAGACCGCCTGGGTGGAGCTGACGACGACGACCAGCCGTCTCGACGAGCCGAAGATCGCGTACAGGAGCAGCGCGGGTGGCGCTGCGTAGAAGGCGGCCTCCGGGCTGACCCCGGCGAGCTGGGCGTAGGCCATCCCCTCGGGCACGAGGAGGGCCGTGATCGTGATCCCGGCGAGGGCGTCCCGAACGAGCCAGCCGCGTCGATACCCGGGCAGCCAGCCGAGGATGGGGACGAGCGTCCGGAGCGTGGTCAGCATCGGCGGATCACCACGCATCCATCATGCCAGTCGCCAGCGACCCGGCTGGGCTCCTTGCACCGCATGGGTCTCGCAGAGCCCGGTCAGCGGCAGAGGCGGTCCAGGGTCAACGCGCGGTCGACTCCCGGTCGGCGGCGACTAGAACCGGCGACGTCCCGGCGTGACGGCCGCGCCCACGACGGCGGCCTTGGCGACCGGCGACGGGCCTGGCTTCACGGCCGCGCCCACGACGGCGGCCTTGGCGACCGGCGACGGGCCTGGCTTCACGGCCGCGCCCACGACGGCGGCCTTGGCGACCGGCGCACCGATCACCCCTACTCCTCGACGACCGGGTCCGAGCGGCATGTCAGGCTCCTTGTGCTTCGAGCGCGGCGTCGGCCTCGACGGCGGCGATGAGGGCCTGGATCGGGATCCGGCCGTTGGCGATCAGCTGACCACCCGCTCGGCGCATCGCCGATGCGAATGGCGCAGCCCACAGGTTCTCGTAGACGAGGACGCCGGCAACGCTGCCGGGATCCATCGCGGCCGCAAGGTGATCGACATCCTCTTCGGCCAGCGTCTGGACGAGCTCGGTCTCGATCCGCGCGAGCTCACCGAGCTCGTCGAGATCACCCAGCTCCTGGGCCATGACCGTCCCGTCCTCCCCCTTCTGGAGGATGAGCAGGTCCATGAGTCGGATGATCCCGGCATCGTGGAGACGGAGGAGCTGGGCGGCGCCTTCGCCGGTGAAGTTCTGCTGCCCTGCTGGGAACTCGACGATCAGGTAGTCGACGGGCCCGAGCTCGTCGAGCGATCTGTCTGTCATGACTCCTCCACTTCGGTGGTTCGAAGAACGAGCCTCGCCGACGTCGTGGTCGAGGCGGCACAGTTGGTCCCCGAGCCTCTCAGAGGGTGCTCCCATACGAGCCCACCCGCCTCCCCCCATCGGGAGGACTCGGCCCGCGGACGCCACCCCGCTCGCGGGTCCGGTGTGGCGTCTGCGGGTGCCGTGGCCGCCCGAGCCATCGCAGCGTCCACCCGCGCGGGGGATGACCGTGGGCGTGCCGGGATGGTGTGATTGGACTGACGACGTACCAGGCGGTGTCCTGGTCGCGAGAACCGGGCGCATCCGGGCAAGGAGCACGAACATGACCGAGGTCCAGAGAGTCTCCACCACGGTGCCGCTGAACTGGAACGAGGTCTGGTTCACCAATTGCCCCATGGTGTCCGCCAACAACGTTGACCAGGAGCTCGGCTGGTGCCGCGAGGAGTTCAAGAAGATCGGCGTCGAGTACGCCTACTTCCGCCACGCACCCGAGAACAACTGGTACCCGCACTACATCCACAACCTCGACAACCTCATCCGCTTCGGCGGCCTGTACCCGCCGATCCACGTGAACGCCGACCTCCGCCGCACCGTGCTGCTGGGAGCGACCTGGGTCTATGAAGGCGGCTGCATGGCGGTCCGCGCCCGTGACGACGTCTTCAAGATGGCGGACCTCAAGGGCAAGAAGATCGGCATCAGCAAGAGCCTGAACACCATCAAGAACGACTGGTGGCGGATCCAGGAGCACATGGGCATCCTGAACATGCTCAAACTCCACGACATGACGATGGACGACATCGAGCTCGTCGAGTTCCCGTACCCCGACGACTGGTACGACAAGCCCGAGATGCTCATCCCGCCGATGAACAACCCGTCCGAGCTGTGGATGCGGCGCGACCACAAGCACGACCTCGCCTTCCGCCCGCTCGAGAAGGCGCTGCTCGGCGGCGTCGTCGACGCCATCTACACCCAGAGCAAGCCCTTCCAGCATCTCCAGGAGGCCACGGGCCAGCTCAAGATGATCGAGGACCTGTCCCGGTACCCCGACTGGACCATCCAGGTCGCCAACACCCCCGCGGTGATCACATGCACCAGGGAGATGGCCGACGAGCATCCCGAGCTCGTCATCGCCTACATGAAGGCCATGGTCAAGGTCGGGCGCTGGGCCAATGAGCACAAGCGCGCCGCCGGCGCGATCCTCAACCGCCAGACGTTCTATCTGGATGCCGAGGATACGTACCAGGGCATCAAGCACGTCGACATGGTGCCGAGCCTGAGTGCGATGAACATGCAGACGATCAAGATCGGCAAGGACTTCATGTTCAGCCACGGCTACATCAAGAACGACTTCGACGTGGATGAGTGGGCCCGCCCGGAGTTCCTGGAAAGGGCGTTCGAGGAAGTCCTCAAGGAGGAGTGGGAGCGCCGGAGCTGGAGCAAGCTTCCCGAGGGCGGCGGGCTCGAGGCCGAAGGCGTGCGACTGGGCTGAGCCGGCAGGCATCGATCGTGTGCCCCCCCAGGGGCGTACGCGGTGAACCTCTGGTCGCTCGCGGCTCTCGGCTGGACGGCGCGTAGCTGTCTGGACGCGCAGCTCTACTACGCGAACGCCCTCACGGTGCGTGACGAGATCATGGGTCTGGTCGCGGATCCGGACACGCCGGTCAGGGCCATCCTCATCGACGCCGCGGCCCAGGCTGGCCTGGACATCACGGGCTCGGACATGCTGAAGGGCCTCGTCAGCCGGTTGCGCAAGCGAGGTATCGATGTGGACTTCGCCGATGTCCGCCAGCCGGTCCTGGGGTTTGCGGCTCGGACGAACCTGCTTGAGCTGATCGGGGAGGACCACCTGTTCCCGACCATCCAAGCCGCCGTCGACCGGATCGAAGCACCGTCTCGGACCGGTCAAGCAACCACCACCCGATCCAGCACCGAGAGGCCCGCGCCGACACAGGAAGGGAGTCATCGATGAGCTCGAATCACCCGATCGAGACGATCGCCGAGGCCCGGCGGACCAGCCTTGGGCTGTACGTCACGAGCAAGGAGGCGTACGACATGTGGCAGGCGGACCCCAGCCTCAGGATCCTCGACGTCCGCACGCCGGAGGAGTACGTCTTCGTCGGCCACGCGCCCATGGCCACCAACGTCCCCTTCGCGCTCCAGACCTACGAATGGGACCCCGAGCAGAGTGCGCTGCGCTGGGAGCTCAACCCGGACTTCGTGACGGCGGTGAAGGCTTGGGCCAGGACCGATGAGACCCTCCTCGTCTCATGCCGGTCGGGGGGCCGCAGCGCGAAGGCGATCGACATGCTCGCGGCGGCCGGCTACACGAACCTCTTCAACGTCCTCGATGGCATGGAGGGAAGCAAGATCGAGGACCGCGACAGCGTCTTCGACGGCGTGCGGATGAAGAACGGCTGGAAGAACTCCGGGCTGCCCTGGACGTACGAGATCGATCCCAGCCGGATGAAGCTGCCACCTCGGCAGAGCCGGACGTTCGTGGCCGGGAGCGAGCACGACTGAGCGGTCGCCTTGCAGCGGCCAGCGTTCTCCTACGCGGCCCCCCGGGTCCGGCCGAGGCGAACGAGCGGGAGCGCCAGCAACAGTGCCGTCGCCGCCACGTAGAGGCCGACGGCGACGAACGGCGCGATCAATGCGAAGGCGATGGCGACGATCCAGATAACGTTCGAGATCCTGCGCTGGCGGGTCATCGCCGCGAGCGTCTCGTCGGCCACCTCGTCCAGCAGCAGCGTCTGATCTCCGACGAGATAGGCCATGAGGAAGGTCAGCATCAGCGATGCAGCCAGCACGTTGATCCCGTAGATGAGGACGGCGACCGCGACGTCGGGGCCGGTGAGGTTGCCCACCATCAGACTGGTCGTGAACGGGATGACGGCGACGAGGAGCAGGAACAGCAGGTTGATCCCGGCCACGAGTCCGTCACTCCGCTGCATGAGCTTGGTCGTCCGCGCATGGGAGACCCAGCTGCCGCCGATGAACGCGAAGCTCATGAGATAGCCCAGGAACTCCGGCCATTGCTCGACGAGGGTCGGGAGCAGTGCCTCGGGTCCCACCGGGACCGTCAGCTCGAGGACGAGCAGGGTGATCGCGATCGCGAAGACGCCATCGGAGAAGGCGTCGAGGCGGTCGAGCGGTAGGGCGTCGGCAGGACGACGCTTCCGGTCGCCCGCGACGTCTCGGTCAGTCATGGCACATCTCCTCGTCGCGGGTCGGGCCAACACGATCGCGGACCGAGTCTACGTGAGCCCGAGCGGCAGCCTCCCACCCTGGGTGCAGGCGCTCGAACGGGATCCGAGCGCCCGGGCATCAGGGCCCGAGCGCTCGGTCCGATGGGGCCGGACACGCCGGCTCAGCCGGGCGGTGGGCGCTCTCAGTCCGACTCGGCCTCGGCTTCCTCAGCCGCGAGGACGGTGGCGAGCGCCTCTTCGGCAGCTTCCGGGCATAGCGCCACAGGGTGGTCCGGGTCAGAGGGCCGCCCACTCCCGGCGGTCAGCCGCCCAGGAGCTTGGCCTTGGCAGCCGCGAACTCCTCGTCGGTGAGGACGCCGGCGGTGTGCAGGTCGCCGAGCTGCTTGAGCTGCTCCATGTCGATCCCGGCTGCCGGCGCGGCCGGGGCAGGAGCGGGAGCCGCGGCGGCGGCCTGCTGCTCGTAGGCGGCCTGCTGCTGGGCCTGCTGCTCGGCCGCCTGGTTGGCGTACTTCTGCTGCTGGTGGTGGCTGACGGCCCCGGCGGTGCCGGCGACCACCGCCGTCGTCGCTGCCGCCCGGACGAGAGGTCGTCCGCGTCGTCGCATCATGATGGTCTGGTCTCCTTGGCTTGCTCTGGGGGGTCTGGACGATCCGGTCCGGTCGGGTCAGCCGGCGGCCTCGAGCTCGGCGCTGACCTCCTCGAGGACCTCGGGCGGGATGACGACCCGGTCGACGAGGAAGCCGCCCTTGGCCGCGATCGCCTCCTTGAGGTCGACGGCCCAGCGATGCTCGAAGAGCATGGCCAGCCCCGCGGTGTCCGGCGGCAGCGAGAGGGCGATCGCCTCGAGGTCCTCCGGCGTGAAGAGGCCCATCCGGCCGTCGAGGAGCGGGGCGAACGAGGCGAAGCGCGGGTCGTCCTTGGCGTCGAGCTCGAGGATGACCGCGCCGCCGTCGGCCGCTCGCCCGACGAAGACGACGTCGACGAGCCGGATGATGCCCTGGTCGACGACCTCACCGAGCTCCCGGGCGATGCTCCCGTCGAACTGGGTGCCCTCGAAGCCGATGACGATGTATTCCAGCGGGCCGAGTGTCATGGATGGCCTCCTGCCTGTGCAGCCCGTCCCTCGACCAGGGCCCTGCGGCTGCGAGCGTTCATGGTCGACACGACCCCTTCCGGGTGCCCCGAGTGGCGACCCCGCAAGTGCGAACCGGGCTTCCCGACCGGGGACGGTCGCGTGCGAGCACAGTCGCCCAACGTCCGTGCCGGCGCATCCCCCCGGAGGGAGGAGCTGCCCATCCCCGTCCGAGTCGGCGGCTCTGGACCACCGCGCCTCGCTCGGCTAGCCTTCTCAGGGATGGATGGAGTGTCCCGGTGCTGGACCCTGCGGAGGATCCGGCTTGCGCACGCTGCCTGACGCCTCCGTGCCTCAGCCGGAGATGCTCCGTCCCATAGCGCTCGACCCGGGTGAGCAGCCCCGCTCCGGCGCCCCCGGTCTCATGGAGGCCAAGCTCACGCCGCCTCGCCCCCGTGCAAGGACGGTGCGCCGGACGAGGCTCCTCCGCCGAGTCCGCGTCGCTCGAGATCTGCGGGTCCTCTCGATCGTCGCCCCGGCCGGCTACGGCAAGACGAGCCTCCTGGTCCAACTGGCGCGCCAGGCCCCTGACGCCACCGCCTGGCTGACGGCCGACGACGGTGACAACGATCCTGTCGTGTTCCTCACGAATCTGGCGTCAGCGATCGACCGGATCGTGCCCGTGGACGCAGGGGTCTTCGACGCGATCGTGTCTCCGCACCTGTCGGAGCGGGCTGCGGTCGGACGCCTTCTGGGCGCGATGTCCGGACGAGCCGAGCCCTCGATCGTCGCGATCGACGATGCGGACCGGATCATCGACCGCGCCTGCCTCGATGGCCTTGCCGAGTTCATCACCTACCTGCCTGACGGGTGGCAGGTGATGATCGCCGGTCGGCGGCCAGCCGGCCTGCCCTTCCCTCGCTGGCAGATCGACGGATCGATGCTCGAGATCGGCCCTCGTGACCTCGCGATGGACGAGACGGAGGCGTCCAGCCTGGGCCGCCACCTCGGGCTCGCGCTCGAAGCCGAAACGGTGTCGCGGTTGACGCGGGATACGGAGGGTTGGCCAGCGCTGCTCGCGCTTGCCGCCCTGGAGGCCATCCGATCGCCGCGGCTCGATGGCGGCAGCGATGACCGCACCGAACCGACCCGAGGCCGGCACATGACCGACTACCTTCGGTCCGAAGTGCTCGAGTCCCGCTCCGGAACGGAGGTCGAGTTCCTGACCCGCACCTCGATCCTCGAGCGCCTTTCCGGCCCGGTCTGCGCCACGGTCACCGGCCTGTCGGGATCTACGGACATCCTGGCCGGCCTCGCGCGATCGACCCTGCTCATCGACGAATACGGCGCGTCCTATCGCTACCACAGCCTTCTCCGCGACTTCCTGCGCGCCGAGCTGGCGGAGCGCGAGCCGGATCGGGTCGCCGAGCTGCACCGCCGGGCCGCGGCATGGTACAAGGCCGACGGCGCCCTTGATCTCGCGGTCGACCACGCGTTCGCGGCCGCCGATCCCGATCTCGCCGCGAACCTGGCGGGCCAGGGGATGGCTCGATACCACTGGTCGGGGCGGCGCGCAACCGTGAGATCGTGGTTCACGCGGTTCGACGACGAGGCCCTCGGGCGGCAGCCATGGCTCGCCGTCCTCGCCGCCTGGGAGGAGCTCGCGGCTGGCGACGTCGTTGCGACCGAGCGGCTGGCGGACATCGCCGACCGCGGGAAGTCCGAGGGACGGCCCCCCGACGGGACCGCTTCGTTCGAGTCAGGGCGCGCGATGCTGCGGGCCGTGATGGTGCGCAGGGGTGCGGCGGATGCGCTGGAGAATGCCACCCGGGCGGCGGAGCTGGAGACGGCCGGCAGTCCCTGGCGTGACTTCGCGCTCTGGACACTGGCCACGACCCGGCGGACCCTGGGTGACGAGGAGGGCGCGGACGCGGCGCTCGCGGATGCAGTCGCCGCCGCGCGATCGGCCGGCAACGATGGGCTCTGCTACTGCCTGCTCGGGCACCGCTCGCTGCTGGCCATCGAGCGGCACGACCTAACGGCTGGCGCTGCGTTCGCGGCCGAAGCTCGTTCGATCGGGGCGTCCCGGAGCGTGGATGGCTACCTTTCCTCAGTCCTCGCTCGCGCCGCCGCCATCAGGATCGCCGTCGACCGCGGCGACATCGCGGCCGCGCGCGCGCAGCTTGCCGGGGTCGTGGGACTGCGACCGCTGCTGACGGCCGCGGCGCCCGCGCTGGCCGTCATGTCGCTCATGAGCCTCGCCCGGGCCCATCTCGTTGTGGATGACCCGGGCGGCGCGCGCGCTTTGCTGGTACAGGCCGGCCACGTGATCCGCCAGCGTCCCGACCTCGGGGTCCTGCCCGACGAGGTAGCGGCGCTCCGCACGGAAGTCGCCGCGCGCCCGTTCGCCCTCGGTGGCGCCACGACCCTGACGACCGCCGAGCTCCGCGTGCTGGCGCTGCTGCCCTACTACCTGTCCTTCAAGGAGATCGGACAGCGGCTCGGCACCCGGTCGAGCACCGTGAAGACGCATGCGCTGTCGATCTACGGCAAGCTCGGCGCCTCCTCCCGGAGCGAGGCGGTCGATCTGGCTGTCCAGGCGGGCCTCCTTGAACGCTTCCCGCGGTAGACCAGCGGCCTCCGCCATCACGGAGGATGCGACCGGACCAGGTGCGTGATGGAGTGGCGAGGACCAGTCATCGCAGCCGGGTGCAGTGTGTCGCGGACGATCACCAGCGAGGAAATCCTCCGGAGGCTGACCGTCGGGGACCGAGCGTACTGCCGGACCGTCATGTCGAGCGGTGCGGACGACCCGCTTCCCCCGCTCGACGCGCGCAGCGTGGCGCTGCTTCGCCTCGGCTGGTCGATCACCGGCGGTTCCGTGAGCCCGATGTGGCAGCGGCGTGTCGGCGAAGCCCTCGACGCGGGACTGACCTTCGACGAGATCGTCGGGTCGCTCCTTGCTCTCGCGCCGATCATCGGGCTCGATCGGGTCGTGGCGATCGCTCCGCACCTGGCGCGAGCGCTCGGCTATGACGTCGACGCAGCGCTCGAGGAGCTGGACCCGGCACCGCCTGGATCAGGGCCGTAGCCGAGGGGACGGCAAGCGCTCGGCGCCGGGGAGGCCGATGGAGGCCGGCCAGCGCAGCCGGCTCCCCGGCTCGTGCGAGATCCGGACCAGGACAGCACGCTCATGTGCGACAGCGGCGATCCGCCGGTCGCACCGGTCAGGGCGTGTCGTCGCCCGACCTCCGTCGTCCTCGCTCCGCCTGGCCCGAGTGATCGGGCCACTCGAAGCCGGCCCAGGGGTCGTAGTCGGGGTCGAGCTGCTCCTGCGTCGGGCGGAGCTCCTCGGGAACGTGGATCAGGTTCACCCGGATCCGGGTCCAGGTCGTCGAGCGACCGCGCATCGCGTCGACCAGGACGTCCGCGGGCTCGAGGGTACGGCACGACGTCGGGATGGCGGGTCTTCCAGCGGTCGAGGCCCTCGACGCCTCCTCCTTCCGGGCGGCGCGGGCGATCTCGACCACCGGGACCTGGCTCCGTCGACGCCCGGTCGGGGTCGGGCGGGTGCCCTTCCAGCTGGGTCGGGCCCACGGCGACGAGCCTTCGAGCCCGGCCCCCGCGTCCCCGGCCTCGACCGCCCGGCGTCGCGCCTCGGCGACCTCGGGAGGTGGCCCTCCATCGACGCCGCGGCCCTCGTACTCAGCCGGAGCGCGCCGCCGCTTCGACGGCTGCACGCGCGGCGGCTCGCCGGTCTGCTTCGCGTAGTGGGGCGGCCAGGGGGCATCGCCCAGGCCCTCCGCCTCGTGGCGGGCGGACAGCTCCAGCAGATGCCTCGAGCGAGCCGACCGCATCGTCGATCCCGGCGCCAGGATCGCCGCGCTCGGCGTACGATCCCCGGGCACCGTGGCCAGCGTGAAGGCTTCGGGCTCGACGTCGGCTACCTCGTCCCAGGTCAGCGGCATCGAGACGCGGGCGTCGGGCGTCGGGCGGACCGAGTAGGCCGAGGCCACCGTCCGGTCCTTGGCGTTCTGGTTGTAGTCGAGGAAGACGCCGTGACGCTCCTCCTTCCACCACTTGCTGGTGGCGATGGACGGCGCGCGGCGCTCCACGTCGCGAGCGAGGGCGAGGGCGGCCCGCCGGACCTCGCGGTAGGTCCAGCGGCGCTCGATCCGGACGTTGACGTGGATGCCCCGCGACCCGGAGGTCTTGGGCCAGCCGACGAGGCCGACGGCATCAGAGCGCCTCACGGGCGACCAGGGCGACCTCGCGGATCTGCGACCAGGGCACGCCGGGGACCGGGTCGAGGTCGACCCGCAGCTCGTCGGGGTGGTCCAGGTCGTCGGCGCGGACCGGATGCGGGTTCAGGTCGATGCAACCGAGGTTGGCGACCCAGGCCAGCCCGGCCGGCTCGTCGAAGACGACCTCGTCGGCGGTCCGGCCCGAAGGGAAGCGACAGGGTCGCCACCCGGATGAAGTCCGGCCGCTTCTCCGGTGCGCGCTTCTGGAAGAAGAAGTCGCCCTCGACGCCATCGACGAACCGCTTCAGGGCCATCGGGCGGTCGCGGACGCCCCGCAGCGCCCCGTCGCCGACGGCCAGGTAGTAGCCGACCAGGTCGAGCTTGGTGTAGCCGGCCCGCGGGAAGTAGACCTTGTCGGGGTTGGTGACGGTCACCTCGCGGTCGCCGACCTGCAGGATCTCCGACTTCCTGGTCGCCATGACCGAACGATATCGGACCGGGGAAGCCGTTCCCGCGCTCAGGCAAGCGCGCGGGAGGGCCAGCACCGGTCTGGCCGCCCGACGCGTACCATCGGCGTGAGACCCGAGGTGACCGCCATGCCAGATGCCACCGTCATCCCCGACATCCGGGCCGAGGTCGAGATCCCGACCGACGGGATCCTCTCCCGGACGGT
Organism: uncultured Chloroflexia bacterium; assembly: GCA_963707215.1. Taxonomy (GTDB): domain Bacteria; phylum Chloroflexota; class Limnocylindria; order Limnocylindrales; family CSP1-4; genus DATHYZ01. The sequence goes on from CAVPPB010000002.1 coordinate 113,251, forward strand.
CCACTCGTCCGAGCGAGCCCGGGTGGTGGTGTTCGGCTTCGATGCCGGCCAGGAGCTCAGCGAGCACACCGCATCGATGCCGGCGATCATCGAGATCCTCGACGGCGAGGCCGACGTCCTGCTGGGCGACACGCACCACCGGATGGGGCCCGGGGCCTGGGCCCACATGCCGGCCGGGCTGCGTCATGCCGTCCGGGCGACGTCCCGACTCCGGATGCTCCTCGTCCTGCTTCCCGGTCCCGCGGCTCCCGACGATCCCGGCACGTAGCCCCGAGGCCGCCCTGCCGCGCCGAGGTCCGGGTCGTGGGCTAGAGCGCGCCCCCGGCCGCGGCGGGTGCGTCGGCTTCCGTTTCGGCGGCGCCACCGGCGCCAGCGGTCCGGGCCAGATAGTCCTCGACGAGTAGGATGCTCGACTCCGAGGCGCGCTCGACCGTCCGCAGGAGGGCCGACATGCTGGCGACCTCCTCGACCTGCTCCTTGAGGAACCACTGAAGGAACTGCTCGCCGAGCATGTCTCCGTCTTCGCGGGCGATCCGGACGAGTCCCTGGATCTGCTCGGTGACGGTGCGCTCCTGGGTCAGCGCCAGGGCCACCGGCTCGGCCGCGTCGCCGAACGAGGTCCTGGGTGCTTCGACACCGGGGATGACGACCTCCTCGCCTGCGTCGAGGAGGTACTGGACAAGCATCATCGCGTGGTTCCGCTCCTCCACGGCCTGGCGGTAGAAGAAGCCGGCCAGCTGGGGGAGCGTCTCGGCGTCGTAGTAGACGGCGATAGCCACGTACTGCTGCGAGGCGCCGAACTCGTTGGCGACCTGCCCGTTGAGGGCGTCGGTGAAGCGGGACATCGGTCCTCCCGTGAGCATGAGGGTCCGGGTGGCGTCGGGCGACGCCGGCCGAACCTCAGGATAGCGAGCCCGACGGCGATCCCCATGGGCTGGCCGGACCGTCCCGTGACGACGCGGGACCGATGACGGGGGGCCATCCGGTGCGGTAGGGTCCGAGCCGAGGGAGTCGCCGCCCGAGCGGTGGGCCCGACCGAGGAGGGAGCCATGAGCGACGGCGCCACGGCGCCCCGCGACCGATCCGGCGCCCTCGCCGCGGCTACGCGATACCTGCCCGGGATCGGCGTCCTGATCTCGTACCAGCGGTCCTGGCTTCCCCGCGACATCGGGGCCGGCCTCGTCCTCACGGCGATCCTGGTGCCGGCCGGCATGGGCTATGCGGAGGCATCCGGCCTGCCGGCGATCACCGGCCTCTATGCCACGATCGTCCCGCTGCTCGTCTACGCGCTCGTCGGACCGTCCCGCATCCTCGTCCTCGGCCCGGACTCGTCGCTCGTCGCCCTCATCGCGGCCGCCGTGCTGCCGCTCGCGGCCGGCGATCCGGAGCGAGCCGTCGCGGTCGCCGGGCTCCTGGCCCTCATGACCGGCGCCATCATCGCGGTCCTCGGGATCGCCCGGCTCGGGTTCATCACCGAGCTCCTCTCGGACCCCGTCCGGAACGGCTACCTGACCGGGATCGCGGTGACCGTCGTGGTGTCCCAGCTGCCGAAGCTGTTCGGCTTCTCCGTCGACGCGGTCGGCTTCATCGGTGACCTGCTGGCGTTCGTCGGCGGGATCGCCGACGGCCTCACCGAGCCGGTCGCCCTCGCCCTTGGCGTGGGATCGCTGGCGGTCATCTACGGTCTCCGGGCCATCCGCTTCCCGATCCCGGGGATCCTCGTGGCCGTCGTCGCCGCGACATTGGTGTCGGCCGTGCTCGGACTGGAGGCGGCGGCCGGGATCTCGGTCGTCGGCGTGCTGCCCAGCGGTCTGCCAGGCTTCTCGGTGCCGCCGCTCGAGCTGGGCCTGGTCATCGACCTGGCCCCGGCCGCCATCGGCATCGCCGTCGTCGCGGCCGCCGACACCAGCGTCCTGTCGCGCACCTTCGCGGCCCGCCACGGCGACGACGTCGACCCGGACCAGGAGCTCGTGGGCCTCGGGGCGGCCAACGCAGTGGCGGGATTCTTCAGCGGCTTCCCGATCTCGTCCAGCTCGTCGCGGACCCCGGTGGCCGAAGCAGCCGGCGCCCGGACCCAGCTGACCGGGGTCGTCGGGGCGCTCGCGGTCACCGGCCTCATCGTCTTCGCTCCCGGGCTGCTGGCCGCGCTGCCGAGCGCGACCCTGGCCGCCGTGGTCATCGTCGCCGCGACCTCGCTCGTGGACCTTCGCTCCCTGGTCCGGCTTTATCGGGTCCGTCGCTCGGAGTTCCTGCTGGCCCTCGTCTCGTTCGGCGGCGTCGTCTTCCTCGGCGTCATCCAGGGGATCTTCCTGGCCGTCGCGATGTCGCTCCTGGCGTTCGTCCGCCGGTCGTGGCAACCGCACGACGCCATCCTGGGCCGAGCCAAGGGCGTCAAGGGCTACCACGATCTCGCCTACTACCCCAGTGCCCGGCGGATCCCGGGGCTGCTCCTGTACCGGTTCGACGCCCCGCTGTTCTTCGCCAACGCGGACCTCTTCGCGGACCGGGTCCTCGCCCGGATCCGGAGCGCACCGGAGCCCGTCCGCTGGGTCGTCGTGGCAGCCGAGCCCGTCACGGACGTCGACACGACCGCGGCGGCCAGGCTGGACCTCCTGCTCGACGACCTGGAGCAGCGGGGGATCGTGCTGGCCTTCGCCGGCCTCAAGGACTTCGTCAAGGACCGCCTCCGGGCGACCGGGACGCTCGAGCGGATCGGGGAGGACCGCTGCTACCCGACGATGGGGACGGCCGTCGACGCCTACGTCGAGGCGACGGGGACCGACTGGATCGACTGGGAGGAGGCAGCCGAGGCCGGTCGGGCCGACGCCTGGGGCGGAGGCGCGCCGGGCGAGGACGTGGGCCCGCCGGCCCCCGATCAGGTCCCTCCCGACGACGGGACCCCGGGGACGGGGCCGACCGACCGTCCGACCGACTAGGCCGGGGTGTCCTTCGAGCGCCGGTAGGCGACGTAGCCCAGGCCACCCACGACGACCGCGGCTGCGACGACCAGCAGCGCGAGCAGGCCCGTGGAGATGCCCTCGTCACCACCGGGTTCGGTCGGTCCCGGGGATGCTTCGGGGCTGGGGCTCGGACTCGGGCTGGGGCTCGGACTCGGGCTGGGGCTCGGCTCGGGCGACGGGCTGGGGCTGGGGCTCGGGCTCGGCTCCGGCGACGGGCTGGGCGCGGCTCGGGCGACGGGCTGGGGCTCGCCTCGGGCGACGGGCTGGGCTCGCCTCGGGCGACGGGCTCGCCTCCGGCGACGGGCTCGCCTCCGGCGACGGGCTGGGCTCCGGCGACGGGCTGGGCTCCGGCGACGGGCTGGGCTCCGGCGACGGCTCACGCGACGGGAGCAGGCCCGGGACCTCGACGTCGCAGGGCAGGTCTTCGATCCGCGAGATCACGAGCAGGGCGGCGCCGAGCAGCGTGGCCGCTCGGTCGATCGCATCGAGCGCCGCCTGGACGGCCTCGACGTCACCGGCCGCGATCGCCGTCCGGAGCTCGGACGATGCGGCCTCGATCGCATCGAGCGCCTGGTTCAGCTGATCCTTCAGGCCCGGTGCCTCCGGGATGTCCGGCAGGTCGGCGACGGCCTGGCGGGCCTGCTCGACCAGCGCGTCCAGGCGGTCGAGCGACGCAAGGGCCGCCTCGGATTCGGGAGAGCCCGGGGTCGCGATGGCCTGCGCGTCGCCGTCCGCGATCTCGCTCAGCTCGGCGTGCAGGGACTCGAGCGACGGGACGGCGCGGCAGAGCGCGTCGGCGGCGTCACTGGGAAGAGCCGGCAGGGAGCAGGCGCCAAGAAGGAGGGCGCTGGCGAGCGCGAGCGCGGCGAGAAGACGGGTCAACGGTGAGCTCCTGGTGGGATGTACGGCTGCGGTCCCCCCGGGGTCGCGAAGCGGCCGTCATGATACCGGGCCCGGGAGGATCCGGTGCTCGGCGACCCGGTCACCGACCCGGCAGACGCGTTCGAGCGGCCATGCTGACCTTCGGCCCTGCCTGCTTCTCGGGTTCCGTCGGACGATCGGCCCGTTCAAGCGACATGTGTCCGAGGGAGGCATCAATGGACATCCGTACCGAGGCCGGACGGCTGGCCAGCGTCGCCACGTTCTTCGTCGTGGTCGGCTGGCTCTTCGTGATCTACGCCCTGGTGGCCGGGGTCTTCTGGTGGATCGACCTGGCGGGCAAGGACGCCTTCAACTTCCTGGAGGCCCTGGCCCTGTCGGCGAGCGCGATCGCCGGCCCCATCTTCCTGGCCCTTCTCGTCGCGGGCCTGGGCCATTCGATGCGGCTCTTCGCCCTGTACGTGGCCAGCAAGAGCAGCTGACCCATCGCCGCGAGGACGGCCGCTCGACGATGTCCGTCGGGCGGCCGATACTCGTCCAGGCGAACCGCCAGACCGCTCTGTTCACGGGTGCGGGGCCAGACGGCCCGGTCGCCCGCACCCACTGGGAGATGAACGAATGTTGCGACGACGAGGCGGTGACGCACCGACCAACGCCTACAAGATGCGCGAGCGCATGTTCTCGATCGGCGACGATTTCTGGGTCGAGGACGGCGCCGGCCAGCGGGCCTTCCTCGTCGACGGCAAGGCGCTCCGGGTCCGCGAGACGCTCGAGCTCAAGGATCCCGGCGGCGCGGTCCTCTTCACGATCAAGGAGAAGCTCGTCTCGATCCGCGACGTCATGACGATCGAGAAGAACGGCCAACCGGCCGCGACGGTCAAGAAGGCCCTGATCTCGCCCCTCCGGGAGCGCTACAACGTCGAGTTCGCCGACGGCAAGGAGTGGAAGGTCCAGGGCAACATCGTCGACCACGAGTACGAGATCGACGGGCCCGCCGGCCGGATCGCCAAGGTCTCCAAGGCCTGGTTCCGGATCCGTGACACGTACGGGATCGAGGTCGCCCCGGACCAGGACGACGCGATGGTCGTCGCGGTCGCCATCGTGGTCGATCAGATGAGCCACGACATCGGCTGACGGGCCGGCTTCCGACCGACAAGATCGGCCGAACCCTTCGCGACCGGCGGCCGCTCGGCAGGGTCGGGCCGACCTCGTGGACCCGTCGCGTAGGGCCGCCGGCCCCCCGGCTTCGGTCCGGCCGGACCGGGTGCGGCGAGGCGGGGCGGGTCATCCTTGGAGCCGTCCCGAGCCCCCTTGCGCTCGCCCACGCCCCGCGGTCGTCGGAGGGAAGCGGCCGCCGTCCACCACGGAGTCATCGCCATGAAGCGCCTGCTCGGCCCGCTCGTCGCGGGCCTCCTGCTCCTGGGTCTCGCCCCGGCCGCCCTTGCCCAGGACGGGATGGAGGACCTTGGCCACGTCCTCGTCTCCATCAACGGATCGGTCGAGGTGGCCGAGGGCGAGCGGACCGAGGTCCTGGTCGCCGTGAACGCCTCTGCCGGGGTCGCAGGGACGTCGGAGACCGCGGTAGTCATCAACGGTGACGCCGAGGTCAGCGGCGCGACGGAGACCGTGGTCGTGATCAACGGCGACGTGGTCCTCGAAGGGGCCGACGTCTCGAGCGTCGTCGTCGTCGGCGGTACGGCCACGATCGGAGCGGGCAGCGTGGTGTCGGGCGACGTCATGACCGTCAACGGGACCGCCACCGTCGACCCCGGCGCGACGGTCGCCGGCGAGGTCCGCGACATCGGTCCCGAGCTGGCCGCGCTGGGGATCATCCTGGTCCCCGCCCTGCTGCTGTTGGCGATCGGCGCTGCGCTGGTGACGATCGTCGTCGCCCTGTTCATCGCCGCGCTGGCGTCGCGCCAGGTCCGGGCGGCCGAGTGGCTCATCAGCAACGAGCCCGGGCCCAGCCTCCTGTTCGGCTTCCTCGGCGTCTTCATCCTGCCGCTGCTGGGGGTCCTGGCGCTGATCACCGTGATCGGCGCCCCGATCGGGCTCGTCTTCCTCTTCTCGGTCCTGCCGACGCTCGCCTACTTCGGCTGGATCGTGGCGGCGATCTGGCTCGGCGACTGGGTGCTCGGCCGGACCACCTCGGGGCGCCAGGCCGAGCGGCCGTACCTGGCGGCGGTCCTGGGGGTGATCCTCCTCGGGGCGATCGGGCTCATCCCCGTCGCCGGCTCGATCGCCGGGCTGGTCGCCAGCCTCTTCGGCCTGGGGTCGCTGCTGCTCCTCGGCTGGCGGACCTACCGGCGCGAGCCGGTCCCGGGCCCGAGCGCACCCGCCGTGGGTCCGCCCGCGGCCCAGCCGGTCGCCTGACCCGAGCCGGCGGCGCCGGCGCCCTGACAGCCGCCCGCGGCCCCGCTATGGTCGCCGCACGTCGTTCCTACCCGTCGGACGGAGGTGCCCGTGGACTGGCTGCCGACCATCGCTGCGGTCGTCATCGGCTACCTCGTGGGCTCGATCTCGTTCGCCCGGATCGTCCTGCGGTCGGTCCGGCCCGAGGCTCGGCTCGAGCCGATCGAGGTCGAGCTGCCGGGCGGCGAGACCTTCGTCAGCGACAGCGTCAGCGCGACCGCGGTCCGGATGCAGGCCGGCCCGCGCTTCGGATGCCTCACGGCGATCCTCGACATGGCCAAGGTCGCCGTCCCGACCCTGGCCTTCCGTCTCTGGGCGCCGGACCAGCCCTACTACCTGATCGTCGCGGCCGCGGCCATCGTCGGCCACGACTGGCCGTTCCTGGGGCGGATCCGGGGTGGCCGCGGCGAGTCCGCTCTCTACGGCGGTGTCGTCGTCATCGACCCGCTGGCCATCGTCGGAACGACCCTGATCGGCGCGCTCCTCGGCTTCGTCGTCGGCAACATCCTGGTCCTCCGCTGGGCCGGGATGATCCTGCTCATCCCCTGGATGGGGCTCTCCAGCGGCGACCCGTGGACGCTGGCCTACATCGTCTTCGCCGTCGGGACCTACTTCGTGGCGATGATCCCGGAGCTCCGCCAGTACGCCGCGATGCTCGGTCACTCGACCGACCCGACGAACGAGGAGATCGCCGTCGAGTTCGCGATGGGCGCCGGCCTGGGGCGGGCCATGGACCGCTACGGCCTGATCCCCCGGTTGCGTCGACGGGCACGCGGCGACCAGGATCGGCCGGAGGTCTGACCCCGTCCTGGTCACGGGCGCATCGCCCCGGTCACGGGCGCATCGGCCCGCCCCGGCAGGCCGGTCGGCCGCTCCGGGTCCAAGCCCCGGCCCCGCTACACTCGGCCGGGGCTCCCGAGCGCCCCGCTGCCCGAACGGAGCTCCGACCCGATCCGATGACCGCTACCCCAGCCGACGGGGTCGACGCCGCCGCGACCGCGCCTGCCGAGCCCGCCATCCCCGACCGGCCCGCCACGCCGGGACCCGTCGTCGAGCTGCGCGACGTCGTCAAGGACTACCGGACCGACGCCGGGCCCTTCCGCGCGCTCGACGGGGTCGACCTCGAGATCGACCCGGGCGAGTTCGTGGCCATCGTCGGTCGCTCCGGTTGCGGCAAGTCGACGCTCCTCAACATGATCACCGGGATCGACCGGGCGACGTCCGGGCAGGTCCGGGTCGCCGGCTCCGAGCTGGCCGCCTTCTCCGAGGATGCCCTGGCCCGCTGGCGGGGCCGGACCGTCGGGGTCGTCTTCCAGTTCTTCCAGCTCCTGCCGACGCTCTCGGTGCTCGAGAACGTCATGCTGCCGATGGATTTCCTGGGGGCCTACGGCAGCCGCGAGCGGCGGGAGCGGGCCATGGACCTGCTGGAGCAGGTCGATATGGTCGACCAGGCCGAGAAGCTCCCGCTCTCGACCTCCGGCGGTCAGCAGCAGCGGGTGGCCATCGCCCGAGCCCTGGCCAACGACCCCGCCCTCCTCGTCGCCGACGAGCCGACCGGCAACCTCGACTCGGCGACGGCCGAGAGCGTCTTCGAGCTCTTCCATGATCTCGCCGATCGCGGCACCACGGTCGTCATGGTGACCCACGACGTGGACCTGGCGGCCCGGACCCGGCGCATCGTCCACATGGCCGACGGCCGGATCACGGGTTCGGAGGCGACCGGTGGATAGCGTCCGCTGGCGCAAGGTCGTCGGCGACCTGCTCGCCTACCGGGCCCGGACCGCGCTGGTGGTGGCCTCGATCGCCACCGGCGTCTTCGCCGTGGGCGCGATCGTCGGCAGCGACGCCATCCTCGGCGAGAGCCTCGACGCCGCGGCCGAGGCGAGCCGCCCGGCCAACGCGACCTTCTACACCGCCATCGGCTTCGACCGGGAGCTGGTCGACGCCGTCGAGACGATGCCCGGGGTGGCCGAGGCCGAGGGACGACGGAGCGTCATCGTCAGGCTCGTCGCCGTCGACGGCGCGGAGGCCGGCTCCCGCGAGCTCCAGCTGACCGCGATCCCTGACTTCGCCGACCAGCGGATCGACCTCGTCGAGGCCGAGTCAGGTGCCTTCCCTCCGCGCCGAGGAGAGATCGCCCTGGAGCGATCGGCCCAGCGGGTCGTCGACATCGCGCCCGGCCAGGCGGTCACGATCCGGACCCCGGGAGGCGACGAGCACGGGCTCGACGTCGCCGGGCTGGCCCACGAGCCCGGAGCGTCGCCGGCCTTCTACTTCGGCCGCCTCAATGGCTACGTGACCTTCGAGACGCTCGAGGACCTCGGCTGGACGAACGACTTCGACGAGCTCCGGATCCGGGCCGACGATCCGACGGCGGCCGAGGCCGACATCCGCGCCCTGGCCGACGACGTCCGCCAGCGGATCGAGCGGGCCGGGACCCCGGTGACCTTCGCCCTCATCCCCGAGCCCGGCAAGCACCCGTCGCAGGAGCTGATCGGCGCGGTCTTCCTGGTCCTCGGCTTCCTCGGCTTCCTCTCGCTCCTCGTCGGGGGGTTCCTGGTCGTCAACACCATCGCCGTCATCATGGCCCAGCAGACCCGCCAGATCGGGATCATGAAGGCCGTCGGGGGGACCCGTCGCCAGATCGCCGGGATGTACCTCGCCCTGGTGCTGGCGTACGCCCTCGTCGCCCTGGCGATCGCCATCCCCCTCGCCGCGATCGGCTCGTACCTGCTGGCCGTGCTGGCCGCCGGCCTGCTCAACTTCGACGTGACCCGGGCCCTCGTGCCGCTCCACGTCATCGTCCTGGAAGTGGCCATCGGCGTCCTCGTGCCGGTCGTCGCGGCGCTCGTCCCGGTCCTCCGCGGCGCCCGGGTCACCGTCCACGACGCCCTGGCCGATCCGGGGGTCGCCGAGCACTTCGGCCACGGCGCCCTCGACCGGCTCCTCGGACGGCTGCGGGGGCTCTCGCGGCCCGTCCTGCTCTCGATCCGGAACACGTTCCGGCGGAAGGGTCGCCTGGTGCTCACCCTGGCCGCCCTCGCCATCGGCGGCGCCGTCTTCATGACGATCTTCACCGTCCGCTCGTCGCTCAGCTCGACCCTCGACGACACCGTCCGCTACTTCGACTACGACGTCCAGGTCGAGCTGGCCGAGCCGACCCGATCCGAACGGGTCGTCGAGGAGACGCTCCGGGTCCCCGGCGTCGTGGCGGCGGAGCCCTGGCGGTTCGCCAGCTCGATCCGGGTCCGGCCCGACGGGAGCGAGAGCGGCTCGCTGGTGACCTTCGGGCTGCCGGAGGACACCCAGACCGTCGACCCGATCATCGTCGCCGGCCGCTGGCTGCTGCCCGGCGAGGGCAATGCCGTCGTGGCCACCGCCAACATCGTCCGTGACGAGCCCGACCTCGAGCTCGGCGACCCGGTCGTCCTGCGGGTCAACGGTCGCGAGGCGACCTGGACGCTCGTCGGCATCGTCCAGTCGCCGACGATGGCGCCGTTCCTCTACGTGGGCTCGGCTCCGCTCGACCGCGTCACCGGGCGGATCGGCGAGGCCGGGATCGTCATGGTCAAGACCGACGACCATGGGCCGGAGGCGCAGGCGACGGCCGCCCGGGCCGTCCGCGAGCAGCTCGAGGCCGCAGGGATCGGGGTCGCGGCGACCACCACGACGTCCGACGTGATGGGCACGATCGACACCCTCTTCACCACCCTCGTCCTGTTCGTCTCGGTCATGGCCGTGCTGCTCGGCGTCGTCGGCGGCCTGGGTCTCGCCGGGACGATGACGATGAACGTCGTCGAGCGGGCCCGCGAGATCGGCATCATCCGGGCCATCGGGGCGACCCGCCGGGCCGTCCTCCTGATCTTCGTCGCCGAGGGCGTCATGATCGGACTCCTCGCCTGGGGGATCGGCGCGGGTCTCTCGCTGCCGCTGAGCAAGCTCATCTCGGACCAGCTGGGCGACGTCTTCGTCCAGCGGCCGCTGGCCTTCTCGCCCTCCCTCGAGGGGTTCGCGATGTGGCTGGCCGTCGTGCTGGTCCTGTCCGTCCTGGGGAGCATCGCCCCCGCCTGGCGGGCTGCCCGGATGGCGGTCCGCGAGGTGCTGGCCTATGAGTGAGGAACGTCGCATGGATCGCCGCCCGGTCGTCATCGCCGCCATCGCCATCGTGGCCGTGGTCGCGATCGCCCTCGTCGTGCTCGCGTCCGGGATCGTCGGCGGGCCGGGTGTCGGGGCGACCCCGACGCCGCTGCCGCCGGTCGCCGTGCCCGACGAGGTGACCGTCGAGGGTCGCGCCGTGCCGACGCGAGCCGCGGAGCTCGCGGCGACCGTCGCCGGCACGGTCGCCGAGGTCGCGGTGGAGGTGGGTGACGAGGTGGCCGCTGGAGCGACCATCGTGCGGCTCGATGCGGAGGCGGCGACGGCCGAGCTCGACGCCGCCCAGGCGGGTCTCGAGTCGGCGACGGCCCGGGCCGAACAGGCGGCGGCTGCGGTCCGCCAGGCCGAGGCCGGGGTGGACCAGGCCGAGGCCTCGCTACGGAGCGCCGAGGCCGCCGAGGACCAGGTACCGTCCGGCGCCTCGGCCGCGGCCAAGCGCCAGGCGGCGGCCCAGGTCGACGTGGCCGAGGCCGCCGTCGCCGGGGCCCGGGCCCAGCTGGAGGTCGCCCAGGCCGCGGCCCGAGCCGCCCAGGCCGATCAGGCCCGTGCCGAGGCGGCGCTCGATGGCGCCCGGGTCGGGGTCGAGCGCCACGCCTTCGTGGCTCCGTTCGCCGGCATCGTGGCTTCGGTCCACGTCGAGACGGGGCAGCTGGTCAGCCCGGGCTTCGTCGTCGTGCGGATCGCCGACACCGGCGACTGGACCTTCGAGACGACCGAGGTCGACGAGGCCGTCGTCGGCGAGATCGTCGTCGGGGCGTCGGCCACCGTCCGCCTCGACGGGCTCCCGGACGTCGACATCCCGGCCACCGTGACCCGGGTCGGTCAGTACGGCGCCGAGCTCCAGGGCGACGTCCGCTTCACGGTCGTCGTCGAGCCCGACGGCGAGGTCCCCGAGGGCGTCCGCTGGAACATGACGGCGACGATCCGGATCTCGACCCCGGACTGATCCGCTAGAGGGCCTTGACCGCCTGCGTCAGGCTGGCGAGGCCGTCCTTGGCGTCGGCGAAGAGCATCCCGGTCTTCGGGTTCGAGTACAGCTCGTTGTCGATGCCGGCATAGCCGCGGCCCATCGAGCGCTTGATGACGATGATCGACTTGGCCTGGTCGACGTCGAGGATCGGCATCCCCGAGACCGGGGTCCCGGGCCGCCGGGCGGCCGGGTTGGTCACGTCGTTGGCGCCGACCACGAGGGCGACGTCGCAGCGCGTGGAACTCGGGGTTGATGTCCTCCATCTCCTTGAGCTGGGGATAGGGGACGTTGGCCTCGGCGAGCAGGACGTTCATGTGGCCCGGGCATCCGGCCGGCCACCGGGTGGATGGCGTACTTGACGTCGACGCCGCGGTCCTCCAGCAGCTCGGCCAGCTCGCGGACGGCGTGCTGGGCCTGGGCGACGGCGAGGCCGTAGCCGGGGACGACGATGACCGAGTCGGCGTAGGCCAGCTGGATCGCCGCGTCGTCGGCCGAGACCTCGCGGACCGATGCCGCCGGGGCCGGCGGCCGCGCCGACCGCGCCGTCGTCCGCCGCCGAAGCCGCCGATCATGATGTTCGATGACCGAACGGTTCATCGCGTCGGCCATGAGCTTCGTCAGGATCGCGCCCGAGGCGCCGACCAGGGCGCCGGCGATGATCAGGACGTCGTTGCCGAGGACGAAGCCGGCCATCGCCACGGCCGTGCCGGTGAACGAGTTCAGGAGGCTGATGACGACCGGCATGTCGGCCCCGCCGATCGGCAGGACCATCGTGACGCCGAAGATGAGGGCCGCCGCGATGATGATCAGCAGGACCGGTGCGCTGACGTTGCCGGCGAACAGGTAGATCGCCGCGACGACCGTGGCGATCGCCAGGGCGAGCGGTCACGATCCGGCCGCCCGGGATGATGATCGGCTTGCCGTCGATGATGCCCTGGAGCTTGCCGGAGGCGATGAGCGAGCCGGTGAAGGTGATGCTGCCGATGATCACGTCGAGGACGACGAAGATGGTCGTCTCCAGGGCGACCGCCTCGCCGGCATTGGCGAAGCGGAGGTAGTCGTCGATGGCGATGAGGGCCGCCGCGCCGCCGCCGACCGCGTTGAAGAGCGACACCAGCTGCGGCATCGCCGTCATCTTCACGGTCCGGGCGGTGTAGAGACCGGCGCCCCCGCCGATGGCGATGCCGACGGCGATGATGATCCAGGCCTGGAGGGGCGCCTCGCCCCCGGCCAGCAGCAGGACGGCCGTGGCGGCGACCGCGATGGCCATCCCGGCCGCGCTCAGGAGGTTGCCGTTGCGGGCCGTCGCGGGCGAGTTCATCCGCATCAGGCCGATGACGAAGAACGAGGCGGCCAGCAGCCAGGCCAGCCGGACCAGGACCTCGACGGTCTCGAAGTCCATCGCCTAGCCCTCCGCCTTCTCGGCCTTGGGGGCGACCGGCTTCTTCTTGAACATCTGGAGCATCCGGTCGGTGACGACGTAGCCGCCGACGACGTTCATCGTCGAGAACGCTACGGCGACCAGGCTGAGCGCGATGCTCAGCGGGTCGTCGGCCGTCGCGGCGATGATCATCGAGCCGACCAGGACGATGCCGTGGATCGAGTTGGCGCCGGACATCAGGGGCGTGTGGAGCGTCGCCGGGACCTTCGAGATGACGGCGAAGCCGACGAGGATCGCCAGGACGAAGACCGTCACGGCGTCGAGCAGTTCGGGGTTCACGAGGCGCCTCCGGTGGCGGGCTCGAGGAGCTGCTTCACGGGCGCGGCGACGACCGCCCCGTCGTGGGTGATGACGGTCGCCGCGGTGACCTCCTCCTCGAAGTCGAGGTGGAGCGCCCCGTCCTTGACCAGCTGGAGCAGCAGCGCCGAGATGTTGCGGGCATAGAACTGGGATGCCCCGGCGGGCATCGAGGCGGGCAGGTTCTCGGGGGCGATGATCGTCACCTGGTTCGGGGTGACGACCTCCTCGCCGGCCTTCGAGAGCTCGCAGTTGCCGCCGAGCGGGCCGGCCGCCATGTCGACGACGACCGAGCCCGGCTTCATCCCCTGGACGGCCTCGGCGGTGACGAGGACCGGCGGCTTGCGGCCGGGGACCTGGGCCGTCGTGATGACGACGTCCATGCCGGCGATGACCGCGTTGAGCTCGGCCTGCTGGGCGGCCCGCTCCTCGGCGGTCAACTCGCGGGCGTACCCGCCGGCGCCGGTGGCGTCGATGGCCGTCTTGAGGGTCACGAACTGGGCGCCCAGCGACTCGGCCTGCTCCTTGGTCTCCGGCCGGACGTCGTAGGCCTTGACGACCGCGCCGAGGCGCCGGGCCGTGCCGATGGCCTGGAGCCCGGCGACGCCGATGCCCAGGATCAGGACGTTGGCCGGCTTGGCCGTGCCGGCCGCCGTCGTGAGGAGCGGGAAGTAGCGGCCGTAGGCGTTGGCGGCCAGGATGACCGCCTTGTAGCCGCCGACGTTGGCCTGCGACGAGAGGGCGTCCATCGTCTGGGCTCGCGACAGGGTCCGGGGGATCGCGTCGAGGCTGACCGCCGTCACGCCCTTGCCGGCCAGCTCGGCCATGAGCTGCGGGTCGAGGAGCGGCTGGAGCAGGCCGACGAGGGCCTGGCCGCTTCGGAGGCGGGCGATCTCGTCGGCGGAGGGCTTCTGGACGCGGAGCACGACGTCGGCCTGGGCGTACAGGTCGTCCGCCGGGAGGACCGTCGCGCCGGCGTCGGCGTAGGCACTGTCGGGGATCAGGCTGCCGTCACCGGCCCCGCGCTCGACGAGGACGTCGAGCCCGGCCGCCTGGAGCTTGCCGAGCGCCTCGGGTACCAGGGCCACGCGGCGTTCGCCGTGCGCGGTCTCCCTGGCCACACCGACCTTCATGGGCATCACCTTGTCGGGTCATCGGGCCTGGGCAGGCCCGGGAGTTGGGGTACCGGCGAAGGATACAGGGTCGGCGGAGGGGAGCGGTGGTCATGGCTGTCCGCGGCTCGTCGCCCCAGAGTTCGTCGAGGATCCGCTCGGTCGAGACGAGCCGGCCGGCGTTGACGAGGAGCAGGCCGAGGAGCGCCCGCTGATGCGGGGACGAGATCGGCGTGACCCGATCGCGGTCGGCGACCTCGACCGGGCCCAGGACCCGGAACTCCACGGCGAGGGCGACCTCCGTGCCGCCCGATGCTATGGGCAGCGTCGCGGGGCCCCCAAGGGCCGTCGGGCCCCTTGTCGCCTGGGCCGGCGCGACCGGCCGACGCGGGGATCGCCGGACGACGCCCGGTCAGCTCCGGGCGACTGGCTCCGGCGCCTTCAGCTCCAGGACCTCGGTCGCACCGGCCTGGATCGCCAGCAGCCGATCGAGCAGTCCGGCCGAGTCCGCCGGTCCCGGGGCGCGCGCCAGTCGAACGTAGAAGGGTCGTCCGCCATCGAGGGAGATGGTCGGCACGCCGAAGATCGCGTACTCGCTGCGGGCGTCGGTCCAGTCATCGGCCAGCCGACGTCGTGCCCGGGCGACCGCGTCCGGATCGGCGAGGGCGGACTCGAGGGCGAGCCGACCCAGCCCGGCGCCGGCGGCGATGGCGAGGAGGGATTCCATGTCGGCGATGTCGCGCCGCTCGTCGTGGCGGGCGGCGTAGATCGCCAGGCGGAGGCGGCGGATCGCGTCGGCGTCGGCGAGCTCCGCGGCGACCAGCGTGAGGAGGTAGGCGGCCAGCGGACGCCGATCCTGTCGCCCGCGATCGTGCTGGTAGTCGAGCGGCTGCTCCCAGAGCCGCCACGTGTCCGCGTCTGCGTCGCGGTTGACCTGCTCCAGCGGGAAGCAGCGGTAGGCGACGTCGACAACGCCGCCGAGACCGTCGAGCCAGGCGGTCGCCCGGTAGCTGTACGGGCACTGGTAGTCGTACCAGAGGGTCGCCTCGATCGGGAGAGGGGCGAGCGCTCCAGCGGCGTCGGTCATGGTCGTGGGTCTTGCCTCAACGATCGGGGCGACGGTCAGTGTCCGCCATCGTCACGAGGGCGTGCCGTCGCCGCCGTCGCCGCCGGCTCGGCCCGCCGCCTCGACCTCGGCCTCGACCTCGGCCTCCACCTCCGCGCGGGCGAACGCCGCGTCCTCGACGACGCTCTCGATCGCGTCCTCCAGGTCGCCCCGGGTCGTGATCTCGATGCCCCCGAACACGGCCGTCGCATCGACGACCAGACGGGGGCCGGGGCCGTCGCCCAGCGTCCGGTCCGTGTCGTCGGTCACCCCGCCCAGGATCGGCCGCCCGTGGACCTCGACCGCCCAGTCCTCCGGCACGACGATCCGTGCGCCCCCGAAGATCGCCATCGCCCGGAGGTAGGCACCGCCGGGGTCGAGCTCCGCCTCGCGCAGATCGAGGTCCAGGCCGCCGTACCAGGCGATCGCATCGCCACCCCGGAAGGCGGTCGCCCGGCTGGCCCCCTGCACGCCGTCGAAGATGGCATACAGCTTCAGCTCGTCCGACGACTCGTCGCTCTCGCCGACGAGGTTGCGTCGGGCCACTGCGGCCACAACGGGCGGGATGACCAGCGCCGCGAGCGCTGCCAGCCCGATCACCCTCCGGATCCCCATGGTCGTCACCTCCGCGGCAGGCTGCCGCCGTCGTCCGTGTCCGCGAACCGTAGCCCGGAACGGCCTCCTTGGTCGAGAGCCGCTCGGCCATGCTGCACGCGCGCCCCATCCACCGTGAGAAGGAGCCAGGATGCCACCGCTCGCCGCCGGACAACGCTGGACCCGCCTGACCCCGGCCGACTGCGAGCGGATCGATGCCGCCGCCCTCGCCATCCTGGAACGGACCGGCATCCGCTTCCTCGACGAGGAAGCGGTCGGGATGCTTCGGAAGGCCGGCGCGTCGGTCGCCGACGACGGGACGACCGTGCGGATCCCGGCCCGGCTCGTCGAGTGGGCGCGATCCGTCGCCCCGTCCTCGTTCGGCATGTACGACCGGCTGGGCCGACCGGCCTGGACCTGGGGCGGCGACGAGGTCGTCTTCGGGCCCGGCTCCGATTGCCTGAACGTGATCGACCACCGGACCGGCGAGCGTCGGCGGCCGGTGCTCGCCGACGTGGCGGAGGGCATCTCGCTCGTCGACGCGCTCGACGGGATGGGCTTCGCCATGTCGATGTTCCTGCCGTCGGACGTCGACCAGCGGATCGCCGACCGCTACCAGATGGCCGTCATGCTGGAGCGGACCACCAAGCCGATCGTCCTCGTCACCTACGAGGTCGACGGGCTGCTCGACGCCCTCGACATGGCCGAGGTGGTCGCCGGGGGCGCCGACGCCCTTCGCGAGCGTCCCTTCCTGGCCTGCTACATCAACGTGACCCGGGGGCTCCTGGCGGGCGGCGACTCGGTCCGGAAGCTGTTCACCCTGGTCGACCGGGGCGTCCCAGCGCTGTGGATCCCGGTGACCTCGGGCGGCACCACCGGCCCGGTGACCTCGGCCGGGAACGTGGCCGTCAACACGGCCGGCGTCCTGGCCGGCGTCGTCCTCGCCCAGCTCCGTCGCGAGGGAGCCCCGATCGTCATCCCGGGGTTCGGCGGCGACGCTCTGGATCTCCGGACCATGGTCGACCCCTACGCCGAACCCGACCATCGCGGGATGGCCGAGGCGATGGCTCACCACTACGGGTTGCCGATGTTCAGCCTCGCCGCCGGTGGTGAGGCCAAGGTCCCGGACCAGCAGGCGGCGATGGAGGCATCGCTGACCCTCCTGGTCGACGCGCTCGCCCGCGGCAACGTCATCCACGACTGCGGGTACCTGGAATCCGGCCTGACCGGCTCGCTCGCCCAGCTGGTCATCTGCGACGAGATCGTGGCCTGGATCCGCCGGGCCATCGCGCCGATCCGGATCGACGACGAGACCCTGGCCCTGGACCTCGTCGACGAGCGCGGCATCGACGGCTCCTTCCTGGAGGCCGACCACACCCTGGCCCACTACCGCGAGCGCTGGTACCCCGACCTCGTCGAGCGGTTCAACTACGAGGCCTGGCAGTCGCGGGGCGGGCTGACGATGGCCGAGCGGGCGAGTGCCCGGGCCGACGCGCTCCTGGCCGCCCAGCGACCGGTCCCCCTCGAGCCCGCTGCCCAGGAGACGATCGACGCGGTCATCGCCCGGGCAATGGCCCGCCTGGGAGCCTGACGCTCGCCTGGGAGCCTGACGCTCGCTGGGTGCCTGACGGGGATCTGGACTACACTCGCAGCGCACCGCACCCCAAGTGGCCGTACCTGGCCCCAGGCGCGTGCTCGTCCCGCCGGAGGACTCTTCCATGCGAGCCACCCCCTTGATCGCGCTCCTTGCGCTCCTTGCGCTGGGGGTCGCCGCCTGCAGCGCGGCGGCGACGCCGACGCCCTCCCCGGTCTGTGCCGCTCTCGACGACCTGCAGGCCTCGGTCGACGCCGTCGAGGAAGTGGATCCGCTCGACGAAGGGCTGCAGGGCTACCTCGATGCCGTCGTGGTCATCCGCGGCGAGGTCTCGGACCTGCGGTGCGCCGCGGGAGATCAGCTCAGCGGGCAGATCGATGCGTTGACGGGGGCGATCGACGACCTCCAGGGCACCCTCGACTCGCTCGGCTCGGGCAGCCTGGGCGGTGCCCTCCAGGAGATCGGCGGCCGCCTCTCGACTCTTGGTACGGCCCTGACCGACCTGCGGACCGAGGCCCGGACCGCGTTCGGGGAGTGCGCGGCCGAGTAGGACGAGGGCGGGCTCGGCGACCGCGACGCGCTCTCGGCTAGTCAGGCAGGCCCGGGAGCTCGGTCAGCCCGTACGGCGCCGCCTCGAGACGGACCCGGTCGATCAGCTGTCGCTCCACGTCGGCGCTCGGACCGGGCCGCTCGTAGGCTGCCAGGAGCCCGTCGACCCGCAGCCGGGCCCGGCCGAACGCGTCGACTGCCCCGGCCCCAAGCCATGCGGCCAGCGACGCCCGGTCGATGACGTCCGATGGGAGGTGCTGCTCGCTCCGGAACAGCTTGCGCGTCTCGACGATCTCCAGGAACCGCCCATCCGGCCCGGCCGCCGCGAAGGACCCGGTGGCGAGCGTCTCGGTCGGCGTCCCGATCCCGCGGACCAGCCGCTGGGCGGCGGCGATGGCCTCGGCGTCGAGGACCAGCTTCTCCGGACTCTGGCAGCGCAGGAAGTCGAGCATCCCGGCGCCGCTGATGAGGTCGATCCCGGCCAGGGCGCCGACCATCACGGCCGCCCCGACTTCCATGCCCGCCTGGGCATCGACGACCTTGGCGTCACTCCCGCCGAGGTAGCCATGGGTCGGCAGGCCGAGCGACCGGCCGACCTGGACGTAGGCGGCGTCGATCATGGCCGTCTCGATCGCCCCGAGGGGCGTGGCCCCGCTGCGCATGTCGACGATCGCCGGAGCCCCGCCCCAGACGACCGGCGAGCCGGGTCGGGCGAGCTGGTGGATGGCGATGCCGCTGAGGCACTCCGCCGCATGCTGGACGACCGAGCCGATGAGGGTCACCGGCGCCGCCGCTCCCGCCAGGGGCATCGAGACGAGCTCGGCCGGGACCCGCGCCCGGGCCAGCTCGATCAGGCTGCGGGCGCCCAGGTCGGACCAGGTCAGCGGCGGGGTGGGACAGACGTCGAAGACGGCCCGCGGTCGCTCGGCGAGGGCCTCGTGGCCGCCGGTGTCCATGGCCAGGAGGTCGATCATGACCCCGAGCGTGGGCGCTGCGAACGACCCGGTCACGACCGGCTTCGCGGAGTAGAGAAGGACGAGGAGGAGTCGGTACAGGTCGCCGATCTCGGGCGGCACGTCGTTGCAGACGATCGAGGTCGACTGGGCCTCGTACTGGGGGAGCCCTTCGGCGACCTTGACCACCCGGACCAGGTCCGCGGCCATCGAGTCGCGGTGCTCCAGCGTCTCGGGATCCAGGATGTGGATGCCCGACGACCCGGGGTCGAACTGGACGACGCCCTGTCCGTAGCGGACCGCCGGGCGGCCGGAGCGGTCGTACAGGTCGAACGACCGCGGGGCGGACGCCAGGGCGTCGCGCACGACGCTCGCCGGGATCCGGACGGTCGCCCCGTCGACCCGCGCCCCGGCGCCGGCCAGCAGCTCGACCGCCTCGGCGTCGTGGACCCGGACGCCGGGCTCCTCCAGCAGCTCGTATGCCTCGCCGAGCACGCGCTCGACGAGGGTCGGGTCCAGCAGCTCGAGGGTGGGTCGCATCGGTGTCTCCTCGGGGTGGGCGGTGGCAGTGGGACAGCGGATGGCGGCGTCGGGCCTCGGGCGGGTCAGCGGGCGCGCCCGGTCGCCTCGGCCGTCCGGTCGGCGGCGTCCAGCAGCCGACCCAGCTCGGCCTTGAGCCCGTCGTCGAGCGGATCGGGATGGTGCGTCTCCAGCAGCCCGATCGCCCGCTCGCGGGCGGTCCGGCGGGCCAGGTCCGGATCGGCCTCCCACTGGCTGATCGGACGCCGGTCGAGCAGGCGCGGCTGCCAGAGGCTCCGCATGTGCCGGCGGGTGTGCGGGTCGGTCAGGTAGTCGCCGCCCGGCCCGACCCGGCGGATCGCCTCGACGGCGAGGCTCTCGTCGTCGGTCGCGATGCCCCGGCGCATCGCCCGGACGATCCCGACGATCTCGGCGTCGAACATGAGCTGCTCGAAGCTGAACCGCCGGCTGCCGTCGAGCAGGCCGGCGCCCAGGAGCATGTCGGCCCGGCTGGCCGTGGCCGCCAGGGCCGAGATCGCGTTCTCGAGCCCGGCCTGCCAGTCGGTCGTCTTGGCCCCGGTCGCGAACGCCCCCATGGACAGGGGCACGCGGTAGCGGTCGGCCAGGGCGTTCGTCGCCGCCCCGAAGAGGAAGTCCTCGGGCCCGCCGCCGGTGTAGGCGCCGCTCCGCAGGTCCATCGCGGTCTGGGCGGCGGCGTAGTAGACGGGCGCGCCCGGATGGGCCAGCTGCACGAGCACCAGGGCGCTCAGGACCTCGGCGTTGCCGACGACCAGGGTGCCGGCGGGCGTCGCCGGGCCGCTGAACGCGCACGAGGCCATCGTCATGAAGCCGACCGGGATCCCCGCGGCGGCGCCGACGAGGGCCGCGTCCAGGGCGTGGCCGTCGTGGGCCAGCGGGCTGATCGTGCAGTGCATCAGCGAGAGGACCGGGCGGGCCCGCAGCGCGTCACGGCCGCCGGCGATCGCTGCCGCCAGCTCGACGGCCACCTCCGCCTCGGCCGCCGTCACGACGCTCTCGGTCTGGACGTGCTTCGTGGAGGCGCTCCAGATGGCGACCAGCTCGTGGAGGCTCCGGGTCGCGGCCGGGCGGTCCTGGGCGGAGACGGGCACCCAGTGGAAGGCGAGCTCATCGAGGGCATCGACGAGCCGGGCGATGGCGGCCACGTCCGCCAGCGACGAGCGGTGTGCCTCACCGGTCAGCGGGTCGAGGACCTCGATCCCGCAGCCGTCGGTCGCGACGTGGACGTGGCGACCGTCGAGCGGCAGGTCCAGCTCGGGATCGCGGGCCCCCAGGACGTACTCGGAGGGCGCCGTCGCGAGGGCGAGCTCGACGAGCGAAGCCGGGATCCGGACGACCTCGGTGGCCTCGTCGACCGTGGCCCCGTGATCGGCCAGGATCGCCCGCGCCCTGGCCGACGGGAAGCGGACGCCGACCGTCTCCAGGACCTCGAGTGTCGCGGCGTGGATCCGCTCGACGTCCTCGGCAGTGAGGACCTCGATGCGGACGCCGTCGCCGACGATCGGGTCGAGGCGTCCGCCCCCGGTCGGCTCGGCGCTGCTGGAACCTCGGTCGGCCACTGCGGTCGTGCTCATCCACCTGCCTCGCAACGAAGTCTCGAAGGACCCGGCACCACCAGGCGGGGCCGGGGAGCCCAGCCTGCCCCCGAGGTCCGCGAGGTCGGTAGGGCCGTCCGGCCATGCCGTCCGGCCCGAGGTCCGGGACGATGCCGCCATCCGGGCCCCGGAGCCGGGCGAAGGGGGATACGATGGATGAACCGACCGACCGGTCGGTCGGTCCGGATGCCGAGCGAGGATCGATGGCCAGAGGCGAGCGCAGCGACCCGAGCGAGCAGAGCCGCGGCCGGCGGGAGCGCATCCTCGATGCCGCCTTCACGACCTTCGCCGGGCGCGGCTATCGGGACGCCTCGATGGACGACATCGCGGCCGCCGCCGAGACCTCGAAGGGCGGGGTCTACTTCCACTTTCCGACCAAGGACTCGATCTTCCGCGAGCTCATGCGGACGACGGCGGACAAGCTGGTCGGCAAGGTCGAGCGTGCCGTCGCGATCGAGTCCGACCCGATCAGCCGGGCCGAGATCGCGCTCCAGACGGTCCTGGGGACCTTCGCCGGGCACCGGACGATGGCGCGCCTCCTCTTCCTCGACGTCGTCGGGGCCGGGCGGGTGTTCCAGGCCGAGGCCAACGGGCTCCACGAGCGCTTCGCCCGGCTGATCCAGGGCTACCTCGACGAGGCCGTCGAGGGCGGCGTCATCCCGCCGACCGACACGCGGGTGACGAGCATCGCCTGGTTCGGCGCCCTCAACGAGGTCGTCGGGCGCTGGCTCCTCGCCGACCACCCGGAGCGCCTCGAGGACGCCTACCCCGCGCTGCGGGCTGCCCTTCTCCGAAGCGTCGGGGTGCCCGAGGCGCGGATCGCCGAGCGGCCGGCGCCGACCGAGCCGAGCACCTTCCCGGAGCCCCCGGCATGACCGTCGTCGAGCGGGCTGACACGGCGGCCCTCCCAGGCGAGCTGGCGGCAGCGCTGCGGGCGCGGCTCGCATCGGCGTCATCACCCGCCGTCCGGGCGGCGACGATCCCGATCGACGCGGTCGATCCGATCGGTCTCTACGCCGCCGCCGTCGAACTGGGCCTCGAGGCCGCCCTCTGGTTCCGCCCGGCCGACGACCTCGCGCTCGTCGGCATCGGTCGGGCATGGTCGGTCGACGCCGATGGCCCGGGCCGGTTCGCGGCGGCCGACGCGGCCTGGCGGGACCTCGTCGCATCCTCGGGTCTGCTCGATACTGGGGACGAAGCCTGGGAGCTTCCGAGCGGTGTCGGTCCGGTCCTGCTCGGCGGACTCGGCTTCACGGGCCGTCCCCCTGCCGAGGCCGACGCGTGGGCACCGTTCGGGGCCGCCTCCCTGGTCCTGCCAGAGCTCGTCGCTTCCCGCGTCGCCGACGGTCACTGGCTGACCGGGGCGGCGAGCGATCCGTCGACCGCCGCGGAGCTCGTCCGCCGCTGGGAGCGCCTCGCCGCCCGGGCCCGTGAGCTGACGCCGGCCCCAGGCGGGCTGGTGGCCCGGCCGGTCGTGGCGCCCCTGTCGATCGTCGGCGAGCAGCCCGGTGCCGACGCCTGGACCCGATCGGTCGGCCTCTTCGCCGGGGCGGTCGGCCGGGGTCGGCTGGACAAGGTCGTCCTGGCTCGACGAGTGGACCTGGTCGCCCCGATCGAGCTCGACGTGGTGAACGCGCTGCGGCGGCTGGCGGCCAGCGCTCCCGAGAGCACGGTCTTCGCCTTCCGACGCGGCGACCGGACCTTCCTGGGCGCCACCCCGGAGCGGCTGGTCCGGACCGCGGGACGAGCCTTCCGGACCGTCGCCATCGCCGGTTCGACGGGGCGCGGGTCCGATGCCGCAGAGGATGCCGCTCTTGCTGCCGAGCTGCTGGCCTCGGACAAGGAGCGCGAGGAGCACGAGGTGGTCGTCGCCTCGATCCGCGAGCGCCTCGGCCCCGTGGCCGAGCGACTCGACATCCAGCCCGAGCCCGGCGTCCTGGTCCTCCGGCACGTCCAGCACCTTGTTACCGAGATCGAAGGCGTCCTGCGCGAGCGCGAGAGCCTCCTGGCCCTGGCCGAGCGGCTCCACCCCACCCCGGCCGTCGGCGGTGAGCCGCGCGACCTGGCGCTCGCCCTCATCGACGAGCACGAGGGCTTCGACCGTGGCTGGTACGCCGGCCCCATCGGCTGGCTCGGTGCCGACGGCGACGGCGAGCTCATGGTCGCGCTCCGGAGCGGACTCGTGGAACGGACCCGGGCCATCCTCTTCGCCGGCTGTGGGATCGTGGCCGACTCCGATGCCGGTCGCGAGTGGGAGGAGTCGCGGATGAAGCTCCGGGCCGTCGCCTCGGCCCTGGGCCGACCGGGAGATGAGCCGTGACGCCATCCGCCCCCATCCGGGCCTTCGTCGAGGAACTGGTCCGGGCCGGCGTCCGCGAGGCGGTCATCTGCCCGGGCTCCCGGTCCGCCCCGATGGCCCTTGCCCTCGCCGCTCACGAGGGACTCCGGGCCACGGTCCTGCTGGACGAGCGGTCGGCCGGCTACTTCGCCCTCGGCATGGCCCGAACCGCCGGTCGCCCCGTCCTGCTCCTGTCCACCTCCGGCACGGCCGCCGTGAACTTCGCCCCCGCCGTGGTCGAGGCGTCATCGGTGCGGGCCCCGCTCATCGTCGTGACGGCCGACCGGCCGGTCGAGCTGCGTGACCGCGGCGCCCCCCAGGCCATCGACCAGCGCGACCTCTTCGGCCGGCACGCCAAGTGGTGGACCGAGCTGCCCGTCCCCGCGGATGACCCGGTGACGCTCGCACACCTGCGGTACGTCGCCGGGCGGGCGGTGGCGACCGCGTCCGCCGCCCCCGCCGGACCGGTCCATCTCGATGTGCCGTACCGTGAGCCGCTCGTTCCCGATGGTCCGCTGGGAGCGTGGCCGGAGCTGCCAGGGCGGTTCGTCGAGGTTGCCGCCGCGGGCCCTCGCCTCGACCCGGCCGTCGCGGCGGCGGTCGGCGCGCGGCTCGCTGCCCGGCCGCGGGGCCTCATCGTCGCCGGCCCGATCGATGCCGCCGGTCTCGCCGACGCGCTCGTCGAGCTCGCGGCGGCGACCGGCTACCCGATCCTGGCCGATCCGCTGTCGGGGCTCCGGGCGGGAGCCCACGACCGCTCCCTGGTCCTGGCCAGGGGCGACCAGCTGGTCCGGCCGGGGCCCTGGATCGACGCCCATCGGCCGGACCTGGTCGTCCGGTTCGGGGCCATGCCGACCTCGAAGCCGCTCGTCGAGCTGCTCGCCGGGGCAGCGCCGGAGCTGTACGTCGTGGATGGCGACGGCGGTTGGCGTGAGGCGGCGATGGTCCCGGCGACGTTCCTCCATGCCCACGAGATCGTGACGGCCCGTGATCTGGCGGCTGCCGTCGGCGCCGCTCGGGCCTCCGACGACGTTGCGGCCGAGCCGACCGACGATGGCTGGGGACGGGATTGGCTGGCCGCCGACACGGTGGCCGACCGCGTCATGACCTCCTGGCTGGCGAGCCTGGACGAGCCGTTCGAGGGCCTGCCGTTCGCGGTTCTCGCCGACGCTCTCCCCGACGGCTCTGTCGTCTGGGCCGGCAACTCCATGCCCGTCCGTGATCTCGACGGCTGGCTGCCATCCGTCCCGCGGGTCCTGCGACTGCTCTCGAACCGCGGGGCGAACGGCATCGACGGGGTCGTCTCGACGGCGCTCGGGTCGGCCGCGGTGGCCGACGGACCGGTCGTTCTCGTCGTCGGCGACGTCTCGCTCCTCCACGACCTGGGCGGGTTGGTCACCGCTCGCCTCACCGGGGTGGGCCTCACCATCGTCCTCGTGGCCAACGACGGCGGCGGGATCTTCTCGTTCCTGCCCCAGGCACGTACCGACGACCAGGCCGTCGGCCTGCCGGAGCGCTACGAGCTGCTGTTCGGCACCCCGCACGGCATCGAGATCGGCCCGCTCGTCGAGGCCCTGGGCCTCGAGCACCGCCGCGTCGACCGGGCCTCGCTGGCCGATGCGATCCGCGACTCCCTCGATCGCCCCGGCCCATCCGTGCTCGAGCTGCGGACCGACCGGGCGCGCAATCTCGAGCTGCACCGGGCGGCGTCGGCCGCCGTCAGCGCCGCGCTCACCGAGCTGGTCGCGGCGACAGGAGGTACTCCATGACGAGGATGCTGGTCGACGGCGCTCGCTACGAGGTGCGGGAGGGTGGCCAGGGGCCGGCCGTGCTGTTCATCCACGGCTTCACCGGTCGCGGCTCGAACTGGGCGCCCTTCCTCCGGGGCATCCGGCGGACGAACCGGGCGATCGTGGTCGACCTCCTGGGCCACGGCGACTCCGATGCGCCCGCCGACCCGGCCCGCCACGCCCTGGAGCGCCAGGCGGCCGACCTGGCCGAGATCCTGCGGCGGCTCGACGCCGTCCCGGCCGCGATCGTCGGCTACTCCTTCGGGGCTCGCGTCGCTCTGCAGCTCGCGGTCGACCATCCCGACGCCGTCCGGATGCTCTTCCTCGCGAGCCCCTCGGCCGGGATCGCCGAGGCCCGGGAACGCGCCAGGCGCCGGACCGCCGAGCGGGAGCTGGTCCGCCACATCGAGGCCGACGGCCTGCCGGCGTTCATCGAGACGTGGGAGTCGGCCCCGCTCTTCGCTCCCGAGGGTCGCCTGCCGCCCGAGGTCCGGGATCGGATCCATGCCGGTCGCCTGCGGAACCGGCCGGAGGGCCTCATCGCCAGCCTGCTGGGCGCCGGCCAGGGCGTCATGACCCCGCTCCACGACCGGCTGGGCGAGATCAAGGTGCCGACCGTCATCCTCGCCGGGTCTGCCGACGAGACCGGGCTTGCCCGGGCCCGGGTCGTCAACGATGCGATCCCGCAGGCCCGCCTGATCGTGCTGCACGGCCACGGTCATGCCCCGCACCGTGAGGCCCCGGTCCTCTTCCGTGACCTCCTCATCGACCAGATCGCCACCTGGAGCGACGCATGACCGACGTCACCTGGACCCCGGTCGTCGAGTACGACGACATCCGCTACGAGCACTCGGGCTCCGGCATCGCCAAGATCACCATCGACCGCCCGGAGGTCCGCAACGCCTTCCGCCCGGAGACGGTCCGGGAGCTGATCGACGCCTTCGCCCGGGTCCGCGACGACGCCACGGTCGGCTGCGTCCTGCTGACCGGCGCCGGCGACATGGCCTTCTGCTCCGGCGGCGACCAGCGCCACAAGAGCGACGCTGGCGGCTACGTCGGCGACGACGGGATCGCCCGGCTCAACGTCCTCGACCTCCAGCGCCAGATCCGCTCGTTGCCGGTGCCGGTCATCGCCCTTGTCAACGGCTTCGCGATCGGCGGCGGCCATGTCCTGCACGTCGTCTGCGACCTGTCGATCGCCTCGGAGAACGCGATCTTCGGCCAGGTCGGCCCGCGGGTCGGCAGCTTCGACGCCGGCTTCGGGATCGGCCTGCTGGCCCGCCTGGTCGGCGACAAGAAGGCCAAGGAGATCTGGTTCCTCTGCCGCCGCTATACGGCCCAGGAGGCGCTGGACATGGGCCTCGTGAACAAGGTCGTGCCCTTGGCCGAGCTCGAGGCCGAGGGCGTCGCCTGGGCCGACGAGATCCTGGCCATGAGTCCGACGGCCATCCGCTTCCTCAAGTCCGCCTTCCTCGTCGCGACCGACGGCCTGGCCGGCCTCCAGGAGTTCGCCGGCAACGCGACCGGGCTCTACTACACGACCGAGGAAGCCCACGAGGGCTCGCGAGCGTTCCTGGAGAAGCGCCAGCCCGACTACCGACGCTACCCGCGTCGGCCCTGACCCGCCTGCTCCAGCCCATGTCGCAGCAGGGACCGGTACCCCAGGCCCCCGACCTGCCCACGCCCGACCGGCCTTCCGGGAGCGGGTCGGCCCCGCGGCGGCCCTCGGTGCTCGGCACCTGGTGGCTGGCCATCCGCCCGGCGACCCTGCCGGCCGCGGTCGCGCCGGTGGTCGTCGGCCTCGGCGCCGCCATCGGCCTGGACTACCCCTTCCGGCTGGACACCGCGCTGGGCTGCCTCGCGGTCGCCCTGCTCCTCCAGGTCGCTGCCAACCTCGCCAACGACCTCTCGGACTTCCGTCGAGGAGCCGACACCCCCGACCGGGTGGGCCCGACCCGCGTGGCGGCGTCCGGGCTCGTGACGACGCGGCGGCTCGAGATCGCCATCGCCGCGGTCATCGCCCTTGCCGGGCTGGTCGGTCTCTACCTGGTCTCGATCGGTGGGCTCGTGCTGCTGGCCCTCGGGATCCTCGCGGTGGTCTCAGCGCTCGCCTACACGGGCGGTCCCTGGCCCTACGGCTACCGCGGACTCGGGGAGGTCTTCGTCTTCGTCTTCTTCGGCCTGGTCGCCGTCGTGGGGACGGCCTACCTCCAGGCGCTCGACCTCCGGCCGCTGTTCTGGCTCGCGGCCGTGCCCGTGGGAGCGCTGGTGACCGCGATCCTCGTCGTGAACAACCTCCGCGACGTACCGACCGACCGGGCCGCCGGCAAGCGGACCCTGGCTGTCATCCTCGGTGACCGCTTTGCGAAGGCTGAGTACCTGGCGCTCCTCGCGGCGGGCCTGGTGGCCCCGGTCGTGATGATCCTGGCGGACCTGGCCGGATCGAGCGCTCTCCTGCCCCTCCTCGCCCTGCCGCTCGCCGTTCCGCCGACCCGGGAGGTCCTGGGTGTCACCGACGGCAGCGACCGACGGCGGCTCAACCCGGCGCTCCGGGCGACGGCCCGCCTGTCGCTGGCCTACGCCGGCCTGCTGGCGATCGGGCTGGCGGCTTCGGGGCTGACGTGACCGGCCGTCCCAGGCCGTCCACCGCCGCGGCGGGGGGCCTTCCCATCGAGATCGTGGCTGCGACGGCCGACCGGCTGGCGATCCCCTTCCGTCGCCCCTTCTCGACCGCTGCCGGGACGTGGCGAAGGCGCGACACCTGGCTGCTGCGCCTCCGCGACTCGACCGGTCGCGAGGGGCTCGGCGAGGCCTGCCTGGACCCGTCCGCCGGTCCCGACGATCTGGAGCCGCTGGCCGAGCTCGTCCGGGCCGCGACCGCCGATCTGCTCTCGCCGGGAGGCCCGGACCGCTGGGCGGCCGGCGGAGACGACGGTGCCCCGCGTGCGGCCGTGGCCGCCGCGGTCGCATCGGCGCTCGTCGACCTGGGGTCGCCGCGAGCCGGCTCGTGGGGCGCGGGCGTCCAGGCGATCGAGTCCGTGCCCGTCAACGCGACGATCGCCACCGAGGACCCGGAGGAGACCGTGAGGGCGGCGGTGGAGGCCGTGGCGGCGGGATTCGGCAGCATCAAGCTCAAGGGCGGCACCGAGCGTTCCACCTCCGACCTCGTCGAGCGCCTGCGGGCTATCCGGGGGGCGGTCGGGCCGGACATCGAGCTTCGCCTCGACGTCAACGGGGCCTGGGACGCGGGCGTCGCCCGGGAGCGGCTCGCCGCCCTCGGCGATGTCGCCCTCGCTTACGTCGAGCAGCCGATCGCCCCGGGCGACCCGGCCGATCTCGCCGCGCTACGCGCCGATTCGTCCGTGGCGATCGCGGCCGATGAATTGGTCACCTCGATCCAGGCCGCCCGGGACCTCATCCGGACCTGTGCAGCGGACGTCCTGGTGGTCAAGCCGACGCGGGTAGGCGGGATCGACCGCGCCGTGGAGATCGCCCAGGACGCCGCAGCCGCCGGCGTCCCGGTCGTCGTCTCGACCCTGCTCGAGACCGGCGTCGGGCTGGCCGCCGCGCTCCGGGCGGCGGTCATCGCGACCGTTGCCTCCGGGTCCACAGGTGCCCCCCGTCCGCCGGCCCACGGGCTGGCCACCGCGGAGGTCCTCGTCGACGACCTGCTCCTGGTGCCGCTCGCGGTCGCCGGCGGGCGGATGACCGTGCCGGCCGGGCCGGGGCTGGGCGTGAAGGTGGATCGCAACGCGCTCGACCGCTGGTCGATCGAGCGGGTGGAGGCGATCCGATGAGCGGCGTGGCGGCCCCGCCGCCCTCCACCGATCCAGTGCACCGGAACGCCTCCCGGCGACCCCATGCGCCGGCCGTCCTCGCCGACCGCGAGATCTGGACGTGGTCCCAGCTCGACGCCCGCGCGGACACCGTCGCTGCGGCCGTCGCCGGGTACGGCGGTGCTCCAGGCGACCGGGTCGGCCTCATGGTCACCGCGTCGCCGCTCGGTGTGGCCGCTGTCCACGGCCTTCCCCGGGCCGCCGTCGTACCCGTCGTCGTCCATCCCCGGCTCGCCGGACCGGAGATCGCCGCGCTCCTGCGTATGGCCGGCTGTCGCCTGCTGGTGACCGACGACCCGACCGCCGAGCGGGTCCCGACGGGGGTGGCCCACGTGCCGCTCACCGAAGTCTCGGTCCAGGGAGGGCCAGCCTCGGTCGGGGTCGACGGTGCGTCATCGGCCGGCGAGCTCATCGTCCCAACCTCCGGCACGACGGCACGTCCGAAGCTGGCCCGCCTGCCGCTCCGGGCGATCCGGGCCAGCGCGGAGGCCTGGAACGCGTTCCTCCCTCCGGCGACGGCCTGGCTCCTCTCGCTGGGTCTCGGTCACGTCGCCGGGATCGGCGTCGTCGCCCGGGCGGCGGCCGGCGCCGTGCCGGTCGTCGTGCCCCGGGACGCGGCCAGCCGAGCGCTCCTCGAGGCGATCCAAGGCGCTCGGGCCCGGGGTGTCATCGTGAGCCATCTGTCGCTCGTCGCGACCCAGCTCGAGCGGCTCATCGGCCACGCCGGCTCCGCCGGCCTGCCGGAGGGGCTGCGGGCCGTCCTGGTCGGCGGCGGCCCGATCCCGGAGGAACTGGTCGTCCGGGCGCTCGATGCCGGCTGGCCGATCGTGCCCACGTACGGGATGACCGAGACCGCGTCCGGGGTCGCCGCGCTGTTGCCGGAGGAGGCCCGCCGGTCTCCCTGGTCCGCGGGTCGGGCGCTGCCGGGGACGGAGCTCCGGGTCGACTGCGACGAGCCGTCTGGCGGACCCGCCCGGCCGGACGAGCCGGCGGAGATCATGGTCCGTGGTCCCTCCGTCTTCGCGGGGTACCTCGACGACCCCGAGGCGACGGCGGCGTCCCTGGGTCCCGACGGCTGGCTCCGGACCGGCGATCTCGGCGATCTCGATCCCGCTGGCCGTCTCCGGGTCGTGGACCGCCGCGACGACCTCATCGTGTCCGGCGGGGAGAACGTCGCCCCGGCCGAGGTGGAAGCGGCCCTGGCGTCCCATCCCGGGGTGCTCGAGGTCGGGGTCGTCGGTGCTCCGGACCCCGAGTGGGACCGGATCCCGGTCGCCTACGTCGTGCCCCGCCCCGGTGCGGCGCCGACGGACGAGGAGCTGACGGCCCACGTCCGGCTGCGGCTGGCCCCGTACAAGGTGCCCGCCCGCTTCGTCCGGGTCGCCGAGCTGCCGCGCTCACCGTCCGGCAAGCTGCTCCGCCGCCGCCTGGCGAGCATGGTCGAGGCCCGATCGCCCGGTTCGACGCGGTCGCACGCCGTGACCGTCGACGACGGCCAGCGCATCGCGGTGAGGCTCGTACCGGGTCCCTCGGGGCCTGTCGACGGGCCGGCCGGCCGCCCCGTCGACTCCGGGCTTCCGGTCGTCCTCCTCCACGCGACGCTTTCGTCCACGGCCCAGCTCCTGCCCCTCGCTCGGCGACTCAGCGAGACCACGGGGGTGGTCCTCGTGGACCGTCGTGGCAGCGGGGCGAGCCGGATGCCCGATCCGCGGCCGGTCCCGCTCGACCGCCATGTCGCCGACGTCGTGGGAGTCCTCGACGATCTCGGGCTTCGTCGCGTGGCGCTCGTCGGCCACAGCTTCGGTGGGGTCGTCGCCCTGGAGGTCGCGGCCCGCCACCCCGACCGGGTCGCTGCCGTCTTCGCCTGGGAGCCGCCCTACCTGCCCCTCGCGGACGGGGTGGCCCGGGCGGCGCTGGACGCCGTCGCCGACCGGGTCGCCGAGGCCTACGCGGAGGGTGGCTCGGAGGCTGCGGCCCGGACCTTCCTCGGCATCGTCGCCGGGCCCGCCGCCTGGGATCGTCTCCACCCGCGACAGCGGGCGGCCATCGCCGAGGGGGGCGCGGGCGCCCTGGCCGACGTTTCGATGGAGGGCCTGGATCCGGGTGGCCTCGCACGGATCGTGGCCCCGACGATCCTGGCGACGGGGTCCGCGAGCGAGCCGTTCTATGCTCCGATCGCCGACGCGCTGGCCGATCGCATCGGTCCGGCCACCCGGATCGACCTCGACGGCCTCCGCCATCCCGCGCCCATCACCGACCCCGCCCGCGTCGCCGATCTCGTCATCGACCTCCTCGTGCGAGCGGCCGCCGCCAGGGAGTCCGACCAGTGACCGAGCCCCAGCGCCCGCCATCCGAGCCGCACGACGTCGCCACCCCGTCGGGTCTCGCCTCCGAGCAGGGCAATGCCGCCTCGCAGCGCGAGGTCGGGGCGATGTTCGACCGGATATCCGGCGTCTACGACGTCATGAACGCCGTCATCAGCGGCTTCCAGGAACCCCGCTGGCGACATCGGGCGGTCGCCCTGACCGGTCTCGAGCCGGGTGGTACGGCCATCGACGTCGCGACCGGCACGGGCAAGGTGGCGCGCTCGCTCAAGGATCGTGTCGGCCCCGGGGGCCGCGTGCTCGGCGTCGACCTCGCGCCCCGGATGATCGACCGGGCCCGGGCGGCCTACGGGCGCCGCCCCGGGGTCGAGTTCCTGGTCGGCGACGCGATGCAGCTGCCCGCCCAGGATGCGACCTTCGACGCGGCCACCATCGCCTTCGGGATGCGCAACCTGCCCGACTACGGGCACGGATTCGCCGAGATGCGGCGCGTCGTCCGGCCGGGCGGGCGGGTCGTTTGCCTCGAGATCGCTCGGCCCGACCACCTGGTCGCCCGGCTCAGCCGGGTCTGGTTCGAGGGCGCCGTCCCGTTCCTGGGGCGACTGGCCGGCCAGGGCGACGCGTACGCCTACCTGGTCGAGAGCGTCCGCAACTACCCGCCGCCGGAGCGGATCGCCGCGATCATGGCGTCGGCCGGTCTCGTGGACGTGCGTTGGGTCCCGATGACCCTCGGGATGGTGACGATCCACGTCGGGACGCGTCCGCACGAGGGCTGAAGCCCGGGAGGCGCCGGGACCGGCGAGCCCGGATGCCCGACGGGCCGCTCGTGTCGTTCGACCGTCTGGCACGATGGCGCCATGAGCGATCCGTCGAGCGGTGCCCGCCCCCCGTATCCCATCCGGTCGGCGGAGCCCGACGAGCTCCGACACTTCCTCTCCCCGATGGGGCCGGCATTCGGCGAGGACTTCAGCGATGCCGAGTTCGAGGCCGAGCGGCCCATCCTGGAGCCGGAGCGGATCATCGCGGCCTTCGACGGTGACGAGCCGGTCGGCTGCGCCGGCGCGCTGTCACGGTGCCTCACGATCCCCGGCGGAACGGTCGCGGCGGCGGCCGTGACCCTCGTCGGCGTGAAGCCGAGCCACCGTCGCCAGGGGATCCTGCGCTCGCTGATGCTCCACCAGCTGGCCGATGTCGCCGATCGCGGCGAGCCGGTGGCCATCCTGTGGGCCTCGGAGGGCTCCATCTACCAGCGCTTCGGCTACGGCCCCGGGACCGTCCAGGGGCGGATCGAGGTGGAGCGGGCCCACGCCGGCCTGCTGCGACCGGTCCGCTGGTCCGGGCGGATCCGCCTCGTCGAGGCCGACGAGGCGCTGCGGACGTTCCCGGCCATCCACGACGCCGTCAAGGCGGTGACCCCGGGCATGATCGATCGCTCGGCGACCTGGTGGGAGCATCTCGGCGTCAGCGACCTGCCGGCCTGGCGGGACGGCGCTGGCCCCAGGGCGTTCGCTCTCCACGAGACCGACGGCGTGCCGGACGGCTACGCGATGTACCGGGTGAAGTCCGACTGGGAGCCCCGCGGGGCCAGGAACCGGCTGATCGTCGGAGAGGTCCTCGCTGCCGACCCGGCCGTCGAGCGGACCTTGTGGGCATGGCTCCTTGACCTCGACCTGATCGGCACGATCCAGGCCGGCCGGCAGCCGCTCCCGCACCCGCTGCAACTGATGGTGGCCGACCCGCGTCGCCTCGGCCTGCTGGTCGGCGACGGGCTCTGGCTGCGGCTCGTGGACGTGCCCGCCGCCCTGGCCGCCCGCTCGTACGCCGATACCGGGTCGCTGGTCATCGAGCTGACCGACGCGACGCTGCCGGACAACGCCGGCCGCTGGCGGATCTCCGCGTCTGCGGACGCTGCCGGGGCCGCCGGTCCGGACGGCCACCCTGCCGACATCCGGGCCGCCGTCGCCCGGAGCGACGACGAGCCCGATCTCCGTCTCGACGTGGCGGATCTGGCGGCCGTCTACCTGGGGGCCTTCCGGTTCGCCGACCTGGCCCGGGCCGGCCGGGTCGTGGAGGTTCGGCCGGGCACGCTCGCACGGGCTGACCGGCTCTTCGTGACGACCGTGCCGGCCTGCTGCTCGACGATGTTCTGATCGCCGCGGCGTGGTCCAGTCCCGCCGCCGGTCCGGATGCCCCGCTAGACTCGCTGCGAGATCGGCCGCCGCTGGCAATGTCCGGGCGGAGACCTGAGGAGGAGGATGAGCGGTGCAGGACGAGCCGCGCCCGAGCGACGCCGGGCCGGAGGAGCTTGGCGGCGCGGAAGCTGACGACGAGCCCGGGTTCGCCGGCCGCCAGCGTGACCGCTTCGTCGGTATGGCCGGCTCGGCGCGCGACGAGATCGCCGATCGGATGGAGAAGACCGACCGCCTGGAGATCCTGGCGGCGGTCCTGCTCGCCCTGGCGACCATCAGCTCGGCCTGGTCGGCCTACCAGGCGACCCGCTGGACGGGCGTCCAGGCGACCGAGTTCGGGCGGGCTGGATCGCTGCGGCAGGAGTCGGTCCGCCAGTCGAACCTCGGCAACACCCAGGCCCAGATCGACATCGGCCTCTACACATCGTTCCTGGACGCCTACGTGACGGGGGAGGCCCGCCTGGCCGACTTCTACCGGAACCAGTTCAGGGCCGAGTTCAAGCCGGCCTTCGAGGCCTGGTTCGGCACCGTGACGATCGGGACACCCCCGACGGACACGCCGTTCCAGCGTCCGGAGTGGAGGATCGCGGCCTGGGAAGAGGCCGACCGCCTATCCGAGGAAGCCACTGCCGCCTTCGACGCGGCCAAGGATGCCAACCAGACCAGCGACAACTTCGTCTTGACCGCCGTCCTCTTCGCATCGGTCCTCTTCTTCGCCGGCGTCGGGACACGGTTCAGGACGGCCGGGATCCGGCGGGCGATGGTCGGCCTGGCCGGAGTCATGTTCGCTAGCGCCCTGGTCGTCGTGTTCAGCCTGCCCCAGAACGTCGGGTTCTGACGGCGGCGATCAGGCGGCGGGCGCCTCGATCGCTTCGAGCAGGAGGGCCCCAGCGCGGCCGCACTCCGCTGCCGAGACGTCGAGGTGCGTGACGGCCCGGACGAGACGAGGGCCGAAGGCGAAGACGAGGACCCCTCGATCCCTGGCCCGGGCGACGACGGTGGGGGCGTCGGGTCCGTCGTCAGCCAGCTGGAAGACCAGGATGTTCGTCCGCACCGAGGCCGGGTCGAGGACGACGTGGCGGCACTCGGCGACCCGGTCGGCGATCCGTCGGGCGTTGGCGTGGTCATCGGCCAGGCGATCCACGTTGTGGTCGAGGGCGTAGAGCCCGGCCGCGGCGAAGATGCCGACCTGGCGCATGGCACCGCCGCTCATCCGGCGATACCGGACGGCTTCCGCGATGTGGTCGCGGGTCCCTGCCAGCAGCGAGCCGCCCGGTGCGCCGAGCCCCTTCGACAGGGCGATCGTGACGAGGTCGAAGGGCGCCGCGACCTCGGCGGGGGTCCGCCCGCCGGCGATCGAGGTGTTGAAGAGCCGGGCGCCGTCGAGGTACGAGGCGACCCCCACCTCGCGGGCGGCAGCGCCGATGGCCGCAGCGTCCGCGGACGGGAAGACCACCCCTCCGGCCCGGTTGTGGGTGTCCTCGACCTGGACCAGCGTCGTCGGCGGGTACAGCAGGTGGCCGTGGGGCTTGCGAGCCGCCAGGAAGTCGGCGGCCGTGAACGTCCCGCCCGAGCCGACCTCGGTGAACTGGATGCCCGCGTTCGCTGCCGCCGCCCCGGTCTCGTGCCACATGGCATGACTCTCGCGCGAGACGATGACGTCGTCGCCTGGTCGAGTGAAGACCCGCAAGGCGACCTGGTTGGCCATCGTGCCGGTCGGCAGCCAGAGGGCGGCCTCCTTGCCGAGCAGGTCGGCGACCCGCTCCTGGAGGCGGTTGACGGTGGGGTCCTCGCCGTACTGGTCGTCGCCGACCTCGGCCGCAGCCATCGCCGCGCGCATCTGGGCCGAGGGACGGGTGACGGTATCCGAGCGCAGGTCGATCAGGGCCATACGCCGATCGTAGCGCGAGGACCGCGGCCCCGACCGGGAGGATCGCTTCGATCGCACGGCCGGACGACCGTACGGGCGACCCGGCAGGGCCGCCGACTAGGGGTTCGACCCGCGGTAGGAGACCGTGGCCTCCGACCCGTCGGCGAGGGCCAGCCAGCAGACCATGCCCCGATCGCCCTCGGCCCAGCCGGCCTCCACCGGCATGAACCAGCCGATGTCCAGGAGGTCCTGATCGGCCCAGGCCGATCCGGTGTAGTCGTCGAAGGCGGGATCGCAGTTGACCTCGACCCAGCGCTCGAACAGCGCGTCGGTCGGGAAGCCGCCCGGGTCGCCGTCGAAGTCGCGGACGAGGAAGACCTCGCCGCCGTGGGGTTCCCCGCAGTCGAGGACCCGGATCTCCTCGAACTCGCCCAGCGGCGGCACCTCGAAGCAGTCGCCGACGGCCAGGGTGTCGGGATCGACGAGGGAGCCGACGCCGCCTCCCGCGTCTCCCGTGCTGCCGTCCTCGCTCGAAGCCCCAAGGACCCCAAGGAGGAACAGGCCGATCCCGAAGACCGCGGCGATGACCCCGATGAGGGTCCGAACGGTCCGACCGTGGCCGCTGGCCGGTTCCTCCCAGCCGGTCGGGACGGTCGACCCGTCGGCGGGCGAGCCGTGGGACAACCCCGGGAGCCCGGACTCGTAGGTCTGACCGGGCTCCCCGCCGGGGGCGGCCCAGCCGGCGACGGCCGGTGCCGGCCGGTCGGCGGAGGTCGATGCCACGGGCCAGCCGCCCTCGTCGAGCGGCTCGGAGGCCGCGTGCCCGGCACCGCGGAGGTAGAGGAAGCCCTGGCGCTCGATCACCTCGTCGCCGAGCAGCTTCACCTCGTCCTCGAGCTGCTGCTCGGTCATGGCCGGGTCGATCCGCAGCCGGCACCAGGCGAGCAGACCAGGGCGCGAGATGCCGCTGGGGTTGTCGGCGAGGAGGTCCCTGACGGTCGTCATCGTTCCCTCGGGGCGGGCACCGGCCCGAGTGTAGGCCCTCCGATCCAGGCAGACACCTGCCGAACGGGACCGACCGGACCCGAGGTGCCCGATGGGTCATGCTGACGGGACTCCCGGCCCGGTCCGCGGTCGACCGTGGCCGGTACCGTTTGGGGACGCGCGAGGGAGGTATCCGATGGTCACGGAGTCGGGTCGGCTCACGGTCGGCTTCCCCCGGATGCACAAGGAGCCGGGGGAGCACCGGGACTTCCTGCCGCCGCTCATCGGGCTCCTGGCCGGGATCGGGGCGGAGATCTACGTCGAGGAAGGCATCGGCTCCGGTATGGGCTACACCGACCTCGACTACACGTCGCTGTCGCCGCACGTCCACGTCACCGACGAGGACACCGCCTACGCCCAGGACATGGTCGTCGTCCTCCGGGCTCCCGAGGGCCACTACGAGAAGCTCCGCAAGGGGGCCATCCTCGTCTCGATGCTCCACTTCCCGACCCGCCCCGCGCGGGTCGCGATGCTCGCCGAGGGTGGCATCGAGGCGGTCAGCCTGGACACCATCGTCAACGACGAGGGTCGGCGCCTCATCGAGAACCTCCGCAGCGTCGCCTGGAACGGCGTCGGATCGGCCTTCCAGGCCCTCGAGCGGCGCTGGCCGGCCCTGACGGTGCGCGGTCGACCGCCGGTCCGGGTGACGATCATGGGCGCCGGGACGATCGGCAAGCACGCCGTCGAGTTCGCCACCAAGTACGGCGACGACGCACGCAACGAGTCCTTCATGCGGCTCGGCCTGGCCGGCGTGGAGGTCATCACGACCGGGCGCAACCTGACCCGCGACCCGGAGTACCTGCGTGCCCGACTGACGGCCACCGACATCCTGGTCGACGCCACGCAGCGCCACGATCCATCGGTCCCGCTCGTGCCGAACGACTGGATCGGGCTGATGCCGGAGCACGCGGTCATCTGCGACCTCGTCGTCGACCCCTACCTCCTCGACGCCGACCCGAAGGTCGTCCGCGGCATCGAGGGCATCCCCCAGGGTGACCTGGACCAGTGGGAGTTCGGGCCCGACGACCCGGCCTGGGGGGCGGTGCCGCCGGAGATCCCGACGGGGGAGCGACGGACCGTCGTCTCCTGCTACTCCTGGCCGGGCGTTCGGCCGGAGCCGTGCATGCACGTCTACGGCTCCCAGCTGGCACCGATCCTCGAGGCGATCGTCCATGCCGGCGGTCTCGACGGCGTCCGTCCCAACGGCTCCTACCACGAGCGGGCGGTCTGGCGAGCGAGCCTGCGGGCCTGGCTGGCCGGCGAGGGTGCCTCGATCGGCACGCCACCGGTGGCCACCGGCGTGGCGCCGCCGGTCGTCGGCGCCTGACCGATACAGCCCTTCGCCCTAGGCCCCTGCGTTGCCGTCCAGAGGTCGGCGGACGTCGCGGCGGGCTCGGCGGACGACCCGGACGAAGCCCCGGAGATGCTGGATCGGGCGGATGTGACTGCCCTCACCGGCGTAGATCGTCTGGATCGGCACCCAGTCGAGCCGATAGCCGGCGCGGATGCAGACCGTGATCATCTCGACGTCGAACTCGAAGCCGGTCTCCTCGGCGTCGACGAGGTGCTGCATCAGGCGCCTCGAGAGGAGGCGGTAGCCCGATTGGTTGTCGGGTATGGAACGACCGACCGCCCAGGAGAAGACCCAGCCGCCGACGGTGTTGGACAGCCGTCGGATCGCCGGCATCCCGGCGAAGTCCCGCCGGCCGATGATCAGGTCGCCGCGCCGCTCCGCGTAGGCCCGCAGGAAGGCGGCCAGCTCGGCCGGATCGTGCTGGCCGTCGGCATCCAGGATGACGATCGCATCGAGGCCATGGTCCAGGGCCCACCGGAAGCCTGCCCGGACCGCCGCACCCTTGCCCTGGTTCGGGCGCTGGCGGATGACCGTCGCACCGGCCGCCTGGGCTCGCTCCGCCGTATCGTCGGATGACCCGTCGTCCACGACGAGGACGGGCAGGTGCTCGATCGCCCCGGCCACGACGGCCGCGACGCGCTCGCCTTCCTGGTAGGCGGGGATGAGCGCCTGGATGGGCGGTCTCGTAGTCGGGGCGGGGGTGCTGGAGTCGATCGCGGGCCTCCGGGGAACGGTGGGAGTGGGAGTGTACCCGGCTTCCCTCGGCGGTTCGACGGCCCGTTAGGATGGGTCTCCATTCGCGGGGACGCCGAGGAGGGCGACGATGACGGAGCGGATCAGGTCGAGCTTGCGACGGCTGGGAGGCCTCGCGGGAGGACCCGACCCGGGCTGCTCCCATCTCGACCAGGCCCGGAACGTCGATCCCCGGACGGACGGCTGCGGCGAGTGCCTGGCGATCGGTGGCGAGTGGGTCCACCTGCGCCTCTGTCTGGCCTGCGGCAGCGTGGGCTGCTGCGATGCCTCGCCGAACCGGCACGCGCGGGCCCACTTCGAGGCGAGCGGCCATCCGATCATCCGCTCCCACGAGCCCGGCGAGACCTGGGCCTGGTGCTGGATCGACGAGGTGGTGCTCTAGGCCGCGAGCCCGCCGGGCCCGACGACCGCCGGCAGAGCGCGGCCGCGGCCCGGTCACTGCGACACCCATCGGGATGCCGAAACATCGGCTTGACAGACTAGTTAGTAGTCACTATCTTCTGAGCATGCCAGCCATCGGATCAGCCTCGACCCCCACCGTCGTCCGCCGGACGCGCATGAGCGCCGACGATCGCCGCGCCGAGGTGATCGAGGCGGCCGTGCGCGCCTTCGGCTCGGGTGGCTATGCGGGCACCTCGACCGAGGAGATCGCCCGGCTCGCCGGCGTCTCGCAGCCGTACCTCTTCCGGCTCTTCGGCACCAAGCGGGAGCTGTTCATCGCGGCGGTTGGTCGCGCCTTCGAGCGGATCCGGCTCGCCTTCGAGGAGGGTGCCCGTCACCCGGTCGCCGGCCTGCCCGCGGATGTCGATCCGGTCCTGGCCGGGATCGGTCGAGCCTACGGGGACCTCCTCGCCGATACGTCGCTGCTCCGACTCCAGCTCCACGCGTTCGCGGCCTGCGACGATCCGGCGATCCGGTCGTTCGTCCGCCGCGAGTTCGCGGAGCTGGTGCATCGGGTGAGTGGGCTCTCGGGTGTCGCCGCCGCGGACCTGCGGGCGTTCTTCGCCGAGGGCATGCTCCTGAACGTCGCGGCCGCCATGGAGCTCACCGAGGCCGACGTGGCCTGGGACCGGATCTGCGAGGAGGAGCCCGGCTGACCAGGAGCGAGTCCCCCCTTTTCCGGACTGTAGATAGTGACTGATAACTAGCAAGACCATGGCCGGCCCGGACCGAGCATCGAAAGGATCCCGGGACCGGGATCGGAAGGGAGAAGG
This sequence comes from uncultured Chloroflexia bacterium, assembly GCA_963707215.1. Taxonomy (GTDB): domain Bacteria; phylum Chloroflexota; class Limnocylindria; order Limnocylindrales; family CSP1-4; genus DATHYZ01. Next base: position 153,137 of record CAVPPB010000002.1, read on the forward strand.
AGCAATGACCGAACGACGCACCGCCATCTGGACCTTTGCGATCACCTCGATCGCCCTCTTCATGGTCGCTCTCGACAACCTCGTCGTCACGACCGCCCTGCCGGTCATCAGGGCCGACCTCGGGGCCACCCTGGCCCAGCTCGAGTGGACGGTCAACGCCTACACGCTGACCTTCGCCGTGCTCCTGCTGACCGGCGCCGCGCTCGGCGACCGGTTCGGTCGGCGGCGGGTGTTCATCGTCGGCCTGGCCGTCTTCACGGCCGCCTCGGCCTTCGCGGCGATGGCCCCGACCGGGGACGCCCTGGTGCTCGCCCGAGCCATCCAGGGGGCGGGCGCGGCGATCGTGATGCCGCTCACCCTGACGATCCTCTCGGCGGCCGTCCCGCCCGAGCGCCGCGGCGTCGCCCTTGGCGCCTGGGGTGCCATCTCAGGGCTCGCGATCGCTCTCGGCCCACTGGTCGGTGGCGCCATCGTCGAGGGCCTCAGCTGGCAGTGGATCTTCTGGCTCAACGTGCCGATCGGGATCGTCGCCGTCCCGCTCGCCGCGCGCTGGCTCCGCGAGTCTCGCGGCCCCGACGGCCGTCTCGATCTGGCGGGCCTGGGGCTTGTATCGGTCGGCCTGTTCGCCCTCGTCTGGGCGCTCATCAACGGCAACGAGGACGGCTGGACCAGCGCCCCGATCCTGCTCGCGCTCGCCGTCGCCGGCGTCGCCCTGGCCGCCTTCGTCGCCTGGGAGGCGCGGACGAGCTCCCCGATGCTCCCGCTGCGCTTCTTCCGCAGCCGCCAGTTCAGCTCGGCCAACGTCGTCAGCCTGCTGATGTCGTTCGGCGTGTTCGGGGCCATCTTCCTCCTGGCCCAGTTCTTCCAGGTCGTCCAGGGCTACTCGCCGTTCGAGGCGGGAGTGCGGACGCTCCCGTGGACCGCCATGCCGATCTTCGTCGCCCCGATCGCCGGGGTGCTCTCGGACCGGATCGGCGGGCGCCCGCTCCTTGTCGCCGGGATGGGCCTGATGGCGGCTGGCCTGGCCTGGGTCGCCGCCCTCGCCACGCCGACGGTCGAGTACCTCGTCCTGGTGCCGGGCTTCCTCATGGCAGGGATCGGCATGTCGCTCTTCTTCGCCCCGACGGCGAACCTCGTGCTCTCGGCCGTCCGCCGCGACGAGGAGGGCCGGGCATCCGGCGCCAACAACACGATCCGCGAGGTCGGCGGCGTCTTCGGGGTGGCGGTGCTGGCCTCGGTCTTCTCGGCCAGCGGCAGCTACGCGTCGCCGCAGGCGTTCGTCGACGGCATGGTCCCGGCGATCTGGGTCGGGGCAGCGGTCGTCGCGGTCGGTGCGCTGGTGGCGCTGGCGATCCCGGCCCACCGTCGGGTCGCCGCGATCGAGCTCCCCGGCTCCGGACGGCTCGTCCCCGGTGGCGAGGCGGCGCTGGTCCCCGAGCCGGTCCTCGTACGCGACTGAGCCCCGCTCACTCGAGCCCGGGTGGCGCGTCTGCGTCGCCCGGGCTCACTCGCGCACGGGGCCGGGACGCCGTCCGGTGGGCGATCGGACTCGGCGAGCGATCGGACGTCGCGATGATCGACCCCGACCAGGGTCAGGCCCGGCCGTCGGCCAGCGCCTCCGCCACCGCGATCGCCCCGGCTCGCTGGAGGTCGGCGAGTCCGACGTCCCAGGCCGTCGGCCACGTGGAGAGCTTGGCGACGACGGTCCCCGACGGCCCGTGGACCAGCAGCTGCTGGCCGTTGATGCCGGCACCGGCGTAGATCCCGCGCCCCGGATCCAGGACCCACCACTGGAGGTGGTAGCGGGCGTCGGGGAAGCCCGGGAACTCGCTGGCGTCGGCGGCGGCCACGAAGGCGGCCCGCAGGTCCGGGTCGGGATCGACGATGGACCGCACCCAGGTTCGCGCGACGACCTGGCGCCCGCCCGCCCGACCCCCGCGCAGGTGGAGCAGGCCGACCCGGGCAAGGTCGCGCAGCGTCGCGCAGATGCCGCCGTCCGGGAGCGGACAGCCGTGCGGGTCGACGGTGATCTCGGCGTCGTGCTCGGCTCCCATCGGAGCCCAGACGTAGCGCGAGAAGAGATCCGCGAACCGCTCGCCGCCGGCTCGCTCCAGGACCCAGCCAAGCACGTCGGTCAGGATCGAGCGGTACTCGAACGGGCCGCCGTGGGTGCGTCCGTTGACGAGGCCGAGCATGTACGCGTACCCATCGACGGCCAGGTCGGCCCGGGATCGCGGGCGCCAACCCCAGACCTGCTCGTAGACCCGGACGTCGGCGTCGAGGTCCTCGTAGTCCTCATCGAATCGGGTGCCGGCCCGCATGTCGAGGAGGTCGCGGACGGTGCAGCCTCCGAAGGGGCCGGCGAGCTCCGGGACGACGGTCGGCACCTCCGCATCGATGTCCAGGTGGCCCGCGCCGACCAGCGCCCCTGCCAGGGTCGCGGTCAGCGACTTCGAGACCGACATCAGGAGGTGCGTCGTGCTCGGCGTCAGGCCGTTGCGGTATTCCTCGGCCACGACCCGACCCCGATGGACGACGATCCAGCCGTCGGTCCACGTCTCCGCGAGCATCTGGTCGACGGAGAGCGACCGGCCGGCCGACCGGAAGCGGATCCCGCCGACGGCCCGCGGCGCCGAAGGCAGCCGCATCGGCGGCCCGTCGCCCCGGGCGATCCGCGCCGTCGGGATGAGGTCGCGGACGTGCTGGAAGGCCCAGCGGTTGCCCGGCGGCTCCTGCCAGTCGGCCAGGCTGACCCGTCGATCCGCCGGCACCGGCGCGCCGGTCATCAGGCCCAGCTCCTCGGCCGTGGGTCGGTCGGTGGTCCCTCGTGGCATGCCGACAGCCTATCCGGATGGTAGGGTCGGAGGGCGGGCACCGAGCGGCGGGTCCGCCTACGACCGGGAGGATCGAGCGCGATGGCCGAGCCGGGCGAGCAGCTGATCGTCGTCGACGTGCCGGCCACGCGCCGCTACGAGGCCCGACTGGGCGGGCAGGTCGCCGGATTCGCCGAGTACCGCCGGAGCCCGGGCCGGATCACCTTCATCCACACGGTCGTCGGCCCGGAGTTCGAGGGCCGGGGGGTCGGTGGGCGGCTGGCCCGGGCCGCCCTCGACGCCGCCCGGGGGGAGGGGCTGAGGGTGACACCCCGGTGCCCGTTCTTCGCCGCCTACATCCAGCGCCACCCCGAGTACGCTGACCTGGTCGGGTCCGCCGCGAGCTGACCGCGACCAGGCTCAGGGTCGCGCCGCTCGGAGGTCCGGCGCCGTACCCGTCCGTCGCGTGCGGGGCGCCCGCCGCCCGACGAGGTACCAGGTCGGCATCGGGCCCTTGCCCTTGACCTCGATCAGCCCCCGGGGCTCCAGGACGAAGCGGTCGCGGAGCCGGGCCTCGACGGCGCCGGTCACCTGGATCCGGCCGGGCACGCCGAGGGACTCCATCCGGCTGGCCAGGTTGACCGTGTCGCCCCAGACGTCGTAGATGAACTTCTTCGTCCCGATCACCCCGGCCACGACCGGCCCGCTGTGGAGGCCGATCCGGAAGCGGACGCCGAGCCTCGACGCGGTCTCGATGCCGGCGACCTGCTCGGCGAGGTCGAGGGCCATCTCGGCCATCCGCTGGGTGTGGTCGTCGGACCGCTCCGGGAGCCCGCCGACGACCATGTATGCGTCGCCGATGGTCTTCACCTTCTCCAGCCCGTACGTGTCGACGAGCTGGTCGAAGACGGTGAAGACCTCGTTCAGCACGGTGACGAGCTCGTCCGGCGTCATCTCGCTCGACATCCGGGTGAACTCGACGATGTCGGCGAAGAGCAGGGTGACGTCGTCGTAGCGATCGGCGATCAGGCCCTCGCCCTGCCGGAGCCGCTCGGCGATCGGCCCGGGCAGGATGTTGAGGAGGAGGCGCTCGTTCTCGCGGTGGAGCCGTTCGAGCTCACGGGCGGCCGTGATGTCGGTGCCGTAGACGTTGATGAAGCCGAACTCCGGGACGTCGATCGCCAGGAGCGAGTAGAGCCGGCCTCCGCTGGTGATCTCGACGGTCTCGGCTTCCTCCGTAGCGGCGGCGGCCAGGAGCGGCTCCAGCAGCTCCGGTACGAGCGTCCGCCCGAGGCTGCAGCCCAGGCCGTCGATGAGCAGGGCGCTGGCCGCGTTGGCGTAGACCAGGGCCCCCTGCCAGTCGATCCGGAAGACGGGGTGGGGATTCTGGTCCGGGAACTTGACGATCGCCTTCTGGGCCGTCACGTCGGTCGCGTAGACGTTGATCTGCTCGAGCTCGACCGACCGGACCGGGGTCAGGACGAAGGTCCGGCCGTCGCACAGGATCTCGATCGGCGCGTCCGCAGCGCCGGTCAGCCGGTCGAAGATGGCGGTGCGGATGGCATCGGGCAGCGGGTCGCCGACGCTCCGGCCCAGGTCGTCGAGCAGGCGCCGGCTGGCGGGGTTCCCGTAGAGGATCCGGCCATCTTCGGCTACCCGCAGGACCGGGTTCGGGTTCAGGTCCGGCAGCTTGTCGACGATCCTGGCCACGGTGACGTCGGTGCCGTAAACGTTGAAGAAGCCGAGCTCCGGGACGCCCACGGCGAGCAGAGCGTAGGTCCGGTCGCCGTACCGGTCCTCGTGGGGCCGGCCGGTGTCGACCTGCGACCGGAGCTCCTCGAGGGCTCCATGGGGGACCGCGCCGCCCACGGCGATGCCCCAGGTCTCGACGATCCGTCCGGCGGCCGGATTGGCGTACAGCAACCGCCCGTCCTCGGTGATCCGGAGCACCGGGTTCGGGTTCTGGTCCGGGAAGCGGTTGATGGCCTGGATCTGCTCGCCCGTTAGCGGCGGCGGCGTGGCGGCTGCCGGGGACGCTGGGGGGCGGCTTCCGCCGCGGGATCCCATCGACCCATCCTAGGCGAACCGCTGCCGGAGGGGAACCCCGGAGCGCCCGCCGATGATCAGGCGCCGGCGAGTCGGTCGACGGCTTCCATCGCCTCGTCGAGTCCCCAGGCGAGCTTGCCGCTGGCGGCGACCGCTCCGGCCACGAAGAGATTCAGGCCCTCGCCGGGCGTGCCCCGTCGACGGACGGCCCGCCAGTCGGTGACCAGGCCGACGATCCCCACGTAGCGACGGTCGCCCGACGAGACGAGCTCGGCGAAGAGACCCACCTCGCAGGCGGTGCCGTCATCGATCGTCGGTCCGTCGAGCCATGCGAAGAGCAGCTCGGCGCTGCGCACACCGTCCGCGTCCACACGGAACACCTCGATCGGATCGAGGTCGATCGGATCGTCCGAGAACTGCTCGTGGGGGACGAACACGTCGTGCCCGCGGGCTCGCAGGCGGGACGCGAGGTCATCGAGGAAGGTCCGGTCGGCCTCCGAGAAGAGCGGACCGGCGAGGTAGATCCGAAGCGACCGGCCGCTCATCCGGTCGGCCCCGCGACGATCCGGGCCAGCTGGGCGAGATGGTTGTCGTCGTGCCAGGCAAGGACGGCGGTCCAGTCATCGAAGGTGAGCCGCCCGTAGAGGGGATGGATGCTGCCGCGGGCCCACTGCCCGGCGCCCAGCCGATCGAGGAAGGCCAGTGTCCGGACCCGGTTGCGGGTGAATGCTGTGATGGACTCCGCGGGATCGTCACGGCCGTACTGACGATCCTGGGCCCAGCGCTCCGGATCGAACAGCCAGGCCCCGTCCTCGATCAGCCCCCAGGCGACCGGGTCGACCGGCATGCCGGCAGCCGGAACGGACGGATCGGCCATCCGGAGCATCATCCGGAAGCGGACGAGGGAGAACTCCTCGATGTCGCGGACGTGGCCGATGACGTGGACGGCCGCCCAGCCTTCGGCCGGCGATGGCGTCGTGAGATCGGCCTCGGACCGTCCCTCGACCTGCGCCGCGAGGTCGGCGGGTGTCGAGGCCATCCGGGCCAGACGGTCGCGGCGCGGCCGGCGCGCCCAGGCGGCGATCGCATCAGGCAGTCGGTTCGTATCGTCCATCGGGACAGCCTACCTATCCGACGGTCGACCGCGCTGGCTTGGCTGGGTCGGTTCGGATCGCGGTTGACAGTACGGGCGCATCGTGCCGAACATGGCCGTCCGGACGGGAGACCTGACGCGCGCGTCCCAGCGTCGGCCACCCAGACCGAGCGGACCGAACGACGAAACCGCCCGTCGGCAGGCCGTCGAGCGTCGACGGCGAAGGAGGCGCGTCGTGCCGAAGTCCATGGACGTCCACACCGGCATGAAGGGGGTCACCCCGGATCAGTTGCGCGAGGCGCACGAGGCGGATCTCGCGATCCAGGGCGAGGAGGGCGTGGACTTCCAGCATGCCTGGGCCGATCCCGTGTCTGGCCTGGTCTGGTGCGTCTCCGAAGCCCCCGACGCCGATGCCGTGCGGCGTATCCACGAGCGGGCCGGCCATCCGGCAGCCGAGGTCTACCCGGTCCCGGTCGAGGCCTGACCTCGAGCACCGTCGGGCGGGGCCGGCGAACCCCCGATCCATCGGCAGCGCGCGAGCGCAGGATCCGACCCGGCCGTCGGGTCTGACCGCAGGTATGGGCCTCAGCCGCCCGCGGCAGCCGCCGCGGCCGTGCGGACAGCCTCGCTCACGACCGCGGTCCCGCCGAGAACGACCACCTTCGATGGCTTGAGGCGGGCGAGTTCGGTCGCCGTCGCGGACGGGAGGGTCGTCCGACCGACCAGCAGCACCGGACCACCGGCCCGTGCCGCAGCGACGGTCCCGGCCAGGGCATCGGGGAAGTCGAGCCCGGTGGCGAGGTAGGCGACCGGAGCTCCGGATGGGAAGGCGGCCCGGCTGATGGCCGCCGCGGTCGCGTAGCGATCGCCGCCGGCGAGACGGGACGAGGCGACGCCGCCCGCGGCAGCCGCCGCGGCCGTGCGGACAGCCTCGCTCACGACCGCGGTCCCGCCGAGAACGACCACCTTCGATGGCTTGAGGCGGGCGAGTTCGGTCGCCGTCGCGGACGGGAGGGTCGTCCGACCGACCAGCAGCACCGGACCACCGGCCCGTGCCGCAGCGACGGTCCCGGCCAGGGCATCGGGGAAGTCGAGCCCGGTGGCGAGGTAGGCGACCGGAGCTCCGGATGGGAAGGCGGCCCGGCTGATGGCCGCCGCGGTCGCGTAGCGATCGCCGCCGGCGAGACGGGACGAGGCGACGCCGCCCGCGGCAGCCGCCGCGGCCGTGCGGACAGCCTCGCTCACGACCGCGGTCCCGCCGAGAACGACCACCTTCGATGGCTTGAGGCGGGCGAGTTCGGTCGCCGTCGCGGACGGGAGGGTCGTCCGACCGACCAGCAGCACCGGACCACCGGCCCGTGCCGCAGCGACGGTCCCGGCCAGGGCATCGGGGAAGTCGAGCCCGGTGGCGAGGTAGGCGACCGGAGCTCCGGATGGGAAGGCGGCCCGGCTGATGGCCGCCGCGGTCGCGTAGCGATCGCCGCCGGCGAGACGGGACGAGGCGACGCTCGGGTCAGGAAGCATCGAGCCGTCGTCGAGTGGGATGCCCCAGCTACCCAGGACGGCATCACGCTGGGTCCGGCTCAGGTAGACAGCACCCTCTTCTCCCGGCGTTCCGTTGTACGCGCCGAGCGTGCTGCGGCCCCCCGACCATTCGAAGCGGTACGAGGAGGGCTCCGGGGCTCCGATCCAGTAGCGGCCGCCATAGCCCCGGTTGCCGTTCGCGGCGGCGAACAGGGTTCCACCGTGGTCGTCGTACCAACCGGCGACACGATCCGCGCTGCTGCTGATGACGATGTTGTCGTGGACGACATTGTGGTCGTGCGGTTGGAGCTGTCGGGCCTGGCTGATCACGCTGATACCGCGCCCGTTCCAGGCCACGACGTTGTCCCGGACCTCGGCCCCGTCCGACGAGCTGATGGTGATGCCTGCCCCGTAGCCCCAGGCGACGAACGACCAGCCGTTCTCCCAGACCGCGTTGTCGTGGATCTGCGCGCCACGACTGATCTCGAAGAAGATGCCCTCCCGGTCATTGTGGTGGACTCGGTTCTCGCGAACGATGGCGTTCTGGACGTCGTTGTCGAACCAGATCCCTGGGCCGCGGTTGTGGTCGACCTCGTTCCCCTCGAACGTGACCCTCTGGCTGGCCATGACCTTGCCGCCGCCCGCCTCGACCATCCGGTCGAACCGAAGTGCCATGTTGTTGTGGTGGATGCGGTTCCGGGCGAACAGGGTGTCCGAGACCCCGTTGGCGAAGTAGCCTTCCTTGCCGCACCCGGTGAGCTCGCTATCAAGGATCCGATGGCCGGTCCCGCCATTGAGCGATACGCAGATCGTGGCGCTGTCGCGGGCGATGCCGTCGCGGAAGGTGAACCGGGAGACGCCGGTCGTCCAGACGGCGCCCTTGTGGGTCTCGCTGCTCACCCTTGTCACGGTGAGCCCGTTGACGGTCACGTCGTTGGCCGTGATCGCCAACCCGAGCGAGCGGGTGTTCTCGCCGTCGATCGTGGCCCCATGGGCATTCACCGTCAGCGGCTTGGAGATGGTCACGGTCTCGCGGTAGACGCACGCCGGCACCGTGATGGTCCCGCCACTCGGAGCGGCGCTGACCAGGGCCTGGAATGAGGGACACGCGGCGAGGGCCGGGGCCATGGTGGCCTCGCCCGGTCCGCCGGGGACCCACGATGCGAGGCTGACCCCCATCGCGGTCACCAGGCCTAGCACGGCGAAGGCTCCGCGGCGAGCGCGGCTGCGACGGGAGGCGTCGAGCGGCAAGGAAGTGGCGGACATCGCGCTCCCATCGAGGCGCCGACCGACGTTGGGAGGGCGTCGACCGGCGGGGTGGACTCACCGGCAAGGCTAACCCAGATCGTGTTTCGCGGGCCCCGACGAGGGCCGCTGGGACGAGGGACCCCGCCGACGGACCCGACCGCGGCATACTCCCGTCGTGGTCCGACGGCTGGTCGGTGGCTCGCCGCTTCAGCGACTTCGGGCGCTGCGTGCCGAATTCGACCGCGCCGTCTGGGTCCTCGCATTCGGCGACCTCGTCGCGAGCTTCGGCTTCAGCCTGATCTTCCCGTTCCTGACGATCTACCTCACCGCCGAGCTGGGTGGATCGGCCGCCCAGGCTGGTCTGATCCTGGGGCTCTACTCGATCGTCTCGATCGGCTCGAACGCCGTCGGCGGCTGGCTCGCCGACCGGGTCGGCCGCAAGGCCGTGATGGTCGTCTCGATCACGCTCACCGCGATCGTCATCGCGATGATGGGCATGGTCCGCGACCTTGCCTGGGTGGCGGCCCTCACGCTGGTCCTCGGGCTGGTGGATCCTCCGTTCATCCCGGCTGCCAGGGCCGCCGTGGCCGACGTGGTGCCGGAGCCGAGGCGACCGAGAGCCTATGGCCTGCTGGGAGTGGCGGCCAGCATCGGCTGGATCGCCGGGCCGTCCGTGGGTGCCGGGCTCTCGGGGCTGGGCTATGGCCTCCTGTTCGTGGCCTCGGGAATCATCGTCGGCGCCTATGCAGTCATCCTGATCGTTGCCTTCCGGGAGACCAGGCCGGGACCGGTGGGAGCGTCGATCTCCGCCGCGGGGGTCGAACCGGCTCCGGTCGATGCTGCCTCCGCCCGCGTCACCGCCGATCCGCCGGCCACCGCCGGGGCGCACCCGCCGGCCCCGCCCGGAGGGCTGAGCAGCGAGCGCCTGCTCATCTTCGGGGTCTTCCTGCTGCTCGCCGTGGCGATCCATGCGACGGCGTTCCAGTGGGTCGTCACCCTGCCGATCCACGCCTACGCCGATCTAGGGCTCTCGACCGCTACCTGGGGTCTTCTGTTCGCTGTCAACGGGGTCCTGATCCTGCTCTTCCAGCTGCGGATCACGAGCGCCGCCGAGACCCGCAACCGTCCGCGGTTCATGGCCGTGGGCGCCCTCTGGTATGCGCTCGGCTATCTCCTCGTCGCGCTCATCCCGGGAGCCGCGATCGCTGCGCCGGCACTCGCCGCCACGGTCGTCCTGGTGACCATCGGCGAGATGTGCATCTACCCGATCGAACCGTCCTTCGTCTCCGAGCTGTCGCCGCCCTCGCAGCGCGGTCGTGATCAGGGTCTGCTCGGCGCGGCGATGGGCCTTGGGACGGCGATCGGCCCGGTGGTCGGCGGCGTGGTCCTCGACGCGGCGCCCGGACCGGGTCTCTGGCTCGGCACCGCCGGGGTATGCGCAGTCACGGCCGCCGGCTTGTGGTGGCTCGGCGGCCGCGTGGTGCGGATCCGCCCCCTCTCGATCGCCGCGTGACGTCGCCGCGCTGGCGTCGACCGCGCCCGTAACGCGTCCGTCGGCCTGGGCGCCTGCTAGCGTACGGGGCATGACCGAGACGACCGGACCGAAGCCTCCAGCCGGTTCCCGCTCGGCACGCGGCCACTCGGTCTGGGTCCCCCGCCAGCACGGCGCCTGGGCGATGCTCGCCCTGCCGCTCCTGCTGGGTGTCGCGGCGAGCCGTCCCGACGCCTGGCAGGTCGTCCTCGCCGGCGCGGCTCTCTCCGCGTATCTCGGCTCCGCGGCGTTCCAGGCCTGGTCCCGTGCCCGCCGGCCGCCGGAGTACCGTGTCCCGATCCTGGTCTACGGCGTGACGTTCGTCGTGCTGGGCGGTCTGCTGGTCCTCGCCTGGCCAGCCCTGCTCCTGGCCGGGCTCGTGGTGGTGCCGGCCGGGCTGGTCGTCTTCGGCGGAGCCCGACCGGGGACCCGGCGCGACCTCGCCAACAGCTTCGCCCAGGTCGCCCAGGCGCTCGTCCTGGTGCCGGCGACGGCCTATGTCTCTGGGGCGTTCGAGTCCGAGCGGGTCGCGGCCTACCTCGCCGTGGCTGCCGCGTACCTGATCGGGACCGTCCTCGTCGTCCGTTCCGTGCTCCGCGAGCGGGGCAACGACCGGTTCGCCGCGATCTCCGTCGGCTTCCATCTCGCGACCGTCGTCGGGGCCGTCCTCTTCCTGCCCTGGCCGTACACGGTCGTCGCTGCAGGGTTGACCGCCCGGGCCGTCGCCTTGCCGGTCGTCCAGCGCCGACGCGCTGGGACCCCGAGCCCGCTCCGCCCGGTCCAGGTGGGGATCGTCGAGATCGCCGCCTCGGCCGCCGTCGTGCTGGTCTCGTTCCTGGTCCCTCTCTAGGTCCGCCCGGCCCCACGGCAGCAGCGGGGCACGGTCGTCGACCGCGACCCTCAGAGATCGGCGACGTCGACGATGCCGCGGCGGACCGCGAACTTGAGCAGGTCGATCCGGTCGTGGAGGTCGAGCTTCTCCATGACCGATGCCCGGTAGTTGTGGATCGTCTGCTCGCTCAGGTGGAAGACCTTGGCGATCTCGCGGTTGGTGTGGCCGACGGCGGCGAGGAGGAGGACCTCCTTCTCGCGCTCGGTCAGGGTGTCGTAGGCGTCCTCGATCGGGGCGCCCGGGGTCCGCAGGACGTAGGTGTTGACCATCCGGGTCACGATCGCCGGGGACACGTAGGTCTCGCCCCGGGCGACGCAGCGGAGGGCAGCGACGATGTCGGCGGCCTGGGCCTCGCGGGTCAGGTAGCCGTCGGCCCCGGCCTTGAGGGCGAGGCTGAACTGCTCGCTCCCGCAGCGGCACTCGAGGGCGATGATCCGGACGGCCGGCTTGAGCGAGCGGATCGTCTCGATCGACTCGAAGCTCGCGCAGCCGGCGGCGGTGATCGGCTGGCACTCGGTGATGACGACATCGGTCGCGATCGTCTCGATCGCCGCCCGCAGGCCCTCGCGCTCGACGACCTCGCCGACGACCGCCATCCCGGGCTCGGCGTCGATGACGCTGCGCAGCCCGGTCGTGAGCATCGGGAAGTCGAAGACCGCCAGGAGCACCCGGAGCCGATCGCCGACGGGCGCGGACCCGTTCATAACGTCACCACCGTTCACCGAGGGTCATCGGCCACGACGACCCGCGGGACGCAACGCAACTATCCGTCGACGCCCGTGGTGTCCGGATGGGCCATCCGTCCCGGTGGGCGGGCACGCCGGCCCGGCTCCCGCGGGTCGCTCGTACCGCCCGACCCTGCCGAGTGGGCCCGTGCCGCGTGGGCAGCGTGCTCGACCTGGGACGGCCGGCAACGGTCCCGGAAGCAGGTGCGCCCTACTGCGACGCGATCGTCTCGCTGTGGCAGAAGGCGCACATCCCCTCGCGACGGGCCAGCTCGTGCGGTGCCTCGGGTGCCTCGTCGACCGTGCCATGGCAGGAGATGCACGTCTCGTCGGTCCAGCCGTCGTGGCTGGCCGGCAGCGCACCCGCCTCACCGGGATCGTGGCAGTCGGTGCACGGTTGGTCCGGTGAGAGCCGGTGGAGGAAGTGCGGCTCCTGGAAGGACACCGACTGGTGGCAGACGAAGCACGCCGACTCGGGGCGCTCCGCCATGGCCGGCGGCAACGGGGCGCTGCTGCCGTGGCAGTCGAGGCAGTCCTGGCTCTGCGTCGGAGGGTGCGGGCGCGAGGGCGCGAGGGCGGTGCTCTCCTTGTGGCACGAGAGGCACTGCTCGGCATGGATGCCGTCGTGGCCCGGGGCCGTCTGGACCAGCCGCTGCGGGGAGTGGCATTCGGTGCAATCGTCCCAGCCCTCGAGTGGGTGGGCCAGGGGCGGAACGGGGTTCGTCCCGATCGTCCCGTCGGCGGTCATGTGGCAGCCGAGGCAGTCGTCGCCGAGGGCCATCGACAGGTCGCCGCCCATCAGGGGGAGCGACGGCTTTGGGCTCGGCGAGGCCTCCGCATCGATGTAGCCGCCCGGGTCGCGCAGCCCGAAGGCCACGATCGCGATCGTGGCCAGGATCGCCAGGAAGCCGAACCAGGCCCCGACGGCCAGCCAGCGGGAGTGCCGTCGGACGAAGGCCATCAGAGGACCCCCTCGGTCGCGGCCGGGGCGAAGACCGTGACCTCGATCTCGCTCGGCTGCTGGTGGCCCAGGTGCGGGCGCATGTCGAGGAACCGCTCGGCGAGCGTGTACATGAGCGCGATGAAGGCGCCACCACCGACGAGGATGCTGATCTCCACGAGCGTCGGCATGTACTCGGCGAACGGCGACGAGACGACGCCCGAGGCCGTCGTGGTGGGGACGATCTGGCCGGCGTGGACGAAGAGCGCGCGGTCGGCGATGAGGCCGATGAAGGCGAGGACAGAGGCGGCCATGATGCCGTCGGGCGTCCGCGTCCGCGGCACGACCAGCAGGACGAGCGGGACGACCAGGCCCAGGCCGACCCGGACGACCCAGAACGGCAGGGCCAGTGGCCCGTCGACCAGCGTCGCCGTCGACTCGGCCAGGTACGGGGTCGTGCTCTGGAGGTCGGTAACCAGCTTGGCGGCGAGGAGGACGAGCGTGGCCACGACGGCGATGACGAGCAGGAAGCGGGCTGCCGGCAGGGCGATGGTCGCGGCCCGCTCGAAGTCGGCCAGGCGGTAGCGGTGGACCCCCCAGAAGACGATGCCCAGGAGGGCGGTCCCGGACAGGAAGGCCGACAGGATCATGTACGGCGGGGTCAGGGCGCCGTGCCAGAACGGATGGGCCGCCAGCACCGCGAACACCGCGCCCAGGGTCAGCGGCGCGAAGACCGCCGTGACCGAGGAGCAGACGCAGGAGATCCGGTGGATCGTGTAGTGGTTGGTGAACATGCTGCCGACCTCGACGACGAGGAACAGCAGGTAGGCCCCGTAGAAGACGCCCATCCACCACATCGGGGAGAACGGGCTGGGACTCAGGACGGCCCCGAAGACCATCCGCACCGGGAAGTGCAGGTCGAGGGCGATGATCCCGAAGGCGGTGACGAGCGAGAGCAGGGCAAGGACCGCGTGTCGCTTCTCGAAGGGCAGGAAGCGCTCGATGTTGAAGACCGTCCCCAGGGACGAGGCCAGGCACAGCCCGCTCGTGGTGACGGCGAAGAAGACGTAGCCGGTGATCAGGATGCCCCACTCGAAGCTCGGGCTCGTCCCGAAGACCTCCCAGCCGGGCGGCAAGGCGATGAGCGCGCCGGCCGCTCCGAGCAGGCAGAGGGCCGTCAGGAAGGCGAACCAGAGCTTGAGGGCGAACGGCTGGCTGAGGACCTCGCCGCGGACCGCGCCGTAGACGGAGCGGGGCAGGGTAGCCAGGTCGTGGGTCGTGACATGGACGGCCATCAGCTCACCTCGCCCTCGAGACCGAGGTAGTAGACGCGCGGCTCGGTACCCTGCTCGGGCTTCATCACCCGGATGCGCGGATCCTGGAGCAGCTCGTTCACCGGGGCCGCCGGATCGGCCCGGTCACCGAAGCTCCGGGCGCCGACCGGGCAGACACCGACGCAAGCTGGCTGGAGCCCGCGGGTGGTCCGGTGGTAGCAGAACGTGCACTTGTCGGCGACGCCCGGGTAGCCGCCCGGCATCTCGTCGCCCGCCGGCACGATGTAGCGGGCGCCGTACGGGCAGGCGACGACGCAGTAGCCGCAGCCGATGCAGCGGGCCGGGTCGACGAGGACGACGCCGTCCTCCGTCTTGTAGGTCGCGCTGACCGGACAGACCGAGACGCACGGCGGGTCGTCGCACTGCATGCAGAGGCGCGGCACGAAGTACGCCTCGTGGGCGCGATCGCCGACCTCGCCGTCGGTCGCGACCGCCGGCGGGAAGCCCTCGATGCCGCCATCCGGCGAGTCGATGACCACCGCGCCGTCCGCGGCGACCGTGTGGCGCTCGACCCAGGTCCGGTTGCACTCGGGCTCGAGAGGGACCTCGTTCTCCAACTTGCAGGCCTCGACACAGAGGCCGCAGCCGATGCACTTCGTGGCGTCGCACACGAAGACCCAGTCGTGGCTGGCCGGGTCGTAGGCCAACGGCTCGGGCAGCGGCTCGGCTGCCTGGGCGGTCGGATCGACCGGCGAGGCGAGCAGGGCCGAGAGCAGGTGGACACCGCCGAGCGCGGGCAGGGCCATGACGCCGGCCTTGAGGACCGCCCGGCGCGAGCAGGTCGGGAGGGTCGGGTTCATCGGCCGTCTCCATGGAGTCCGTCGGCTCCGTCTGCGTGGCAGCCGAGGCAGATCGCGTCGTCGGCCTCCTCGTGCCCGGTCGGCAACTCCTTCAGGCCCTCGGGCTTGTGGCAGACCGTGCAGGCTGGCAGCTTGACCATCGGGTGGACCACGACGGGCGGCCGCACGACCGCCGTCGAGTGCGCGTCATGGCAGGCTCGGCATTCGCCGGAGCGGAAGTGCGTCGAGAGGTCCACCTGGGGGAAGCCGATCGGGCGGCCGCTCGTCGCTGCGTGGCACTGGGCACACATGCCAGCCGGGGGGATCTCCAGCGGGAGCTTCGCGACCGCCGCGTCGGTCGAGTGGGCCGCGAGGGGTCCATGGCAGCTCTCGCAGCTGATCGAGCGATGCTGCGAGGTCGCCTGGCGTCCGTACTCGGCGGCGTGGCAGGTCTGGCAGATGCCCGCCTGGGCGAAGGCCGGCTCGTGGGCGGCCCACTCTCGGGCGTCGGCTTCCGGGTGGAAGCCGTACTCCTCGTAGAAGGTCACCGCGGCGAGCGCGGCGGCGAACGAGCCGATCGTCAGCACGGCGACCATCGCCAGCCCGCCGGCGACCGCGAGGGCGTAGCCGCGCGGGGTGCGGGGGCGGAACCGTTCGAGCCGGGAGGCGGCCGAGCCGCCGAGCTGCCGGATCCGCTCGCTGTGGGGGAGGGTCGGTCGCTTCACAGGTCGGCCACCCCGATGACCCCGCGCCGCAGCGAGTACTTGAGGAGCTCGACCCGGTCGTGGAAGCCGAGCTTTTCCATGCCGCTCGCGCGCAGATGATGGATCGTCCGCTCCGAGCGCTCCAGCCGGCCTGCGATCTCGCGGTTGGTGTGGCCGACGGCGGCGAGGAGGAGGACCTCCTTCTCGCGCTCGGTCAGGGTGTCGTAGGCGTCCTCGATCGGGGCGCCCGGGGTCCGCAGGACGTAGGTGTTGACCATCCGGGTCACGATCGCCGGGGACACGTAGGTCTCGCCCCGGGCGACGCAGCGGAGGGCAGCGACGATGTCGGCGGCCTGGGCCTCGCGGGTCAGGTAGCCGTCGGCCCCGGCCTTGAGGGCGAGGCTGAACTGCTCGCTCCCGCAGCGGCACTCGAGGGCGATGATCCGGACGGCCGGCTTGAGCGAGCGGATCGTCTCGATCGACTCGAAGCTCGCGCAGCCGGCGGCGGTGATCGGCTGGCACTCGGTGATGACGACATCGGTCGCGATCGTCTCGATCGCCGCCCGCAGGCCCTCGCGCTCGACGACCTCGCCGACGACCGCCATCCCGGGCTCGGCGTCGATGACGCTGCGCAGCCCGGTCGTGAGCATCGGGAAGTCGAAGACCGCCAGGAGCACCCGGAGCCGATCGCCGACGGGCGCGGACCCGTTCGTCGCCTTCTCGTTCATCACGGTCACCAGCGGATCCAGGACGCGACGATCAGGCGTGGACGGACGGCCGATGCGCCCAGCCGCGGATCACCACGGCCCAGGCGACCGGGATCGCGACCAGGGCGACCAGGCTCGCCACGAAGGCGATGGCAGCGGCCGGCTCACCGAGCGTGAACAGGACCGCGTGGACCGCCACGAACAGGATCGTGAAGGCCGCGCCCGTGGTCACGGCGGAGAGCACGAACCAGGTCACGACGAGCGTGCTCGTTCGGTGGCTGCGGCTGACCTGCGGCCCGAAGACGAGCACGGCTCCGAGCATCAGCAGGGCTGACACGATGAGTGCCAGCTGCACCATGGTGGTGTCCATCGTCGTCCCCTGTTCCCATTGCGTTCATCCCCGGGCCGGCTGGTCCGGGTCTCGGGTCGAGGCTAGGCGTCCGGGATGGGCGGATGAACGGCATGGCCGGGCGGGGTGGCTGGCACGGAGAGCCTGAAGTGGTACGACGGTCGTCGGAAACGCAGCCACACCGCAGGTAGGCGACGACGACGGCCGTCGGAATGGACCCCCACGCGCGTCGGAATGGAGTAGGCCGTCCGTGCCCTCCGGTACCGCGGGCCGCCCAATGGGGCCGCTCGTGTCGAGTCGATGGGTCGGGAGGCCCACGCTTGACGTGGGCCGTTCATGGCGCCGGCGAGGCCGGCCGTGTCCTTCGACTCCTACGATCGCGGGGGGAGGGGCCGATGGAGCGCTACATCCGCAGCTTCGCTGCGCCGAACGAGGTCATCGCGCTCGAGACGACCGGCTTGGCCGGCGACATCGGGACCGGGCTCGAGGATCGTGGGGAGCACGAGCTCCGGGGGATAGGGGACCGCCGCCTCTTCGCCATCCGGTAGCCCGGCTCGGCGGCTCCTCCGGCCCCGCCACGGTCAGCCCGTAGGCCCGGCCCGCCGTCGCGCCCGCTCGCGATCCTCGACCACGAGGATCGTCGTCATCTCGACGACGCGGCTCAACGTGCAGTGCACGTAGCAGAGTCGTTCGGCGCGCTCCACCAGGCCCTGGGCCAGCTCGTCCGACAGCTCGCCGCGGGCGTGGATCTCGCAGGTGATCCGCTGGAAACCCCCGCCCGACTCGCGCCGGAACTCGCCCCTGGCCGTCGCTCCGGTGAAGTCCATGGCGTAGCGCTCGGCAGCCGCGATCCGGACGAACTGGTTGAGCAGGCAGGCCGCCGTCCCGGTGAGGAAGTGCGAGAGCGGGCTGGAGCCGATTCCACTGCCACCGCGCTCCACGGGTTCGCCGATCCGCATCAGGCCTGCCGGCTCGTGGGGGTTCCGGGCCTCGTACGCAAGGCCTCCGACGACCTCGATCTCGATCCGCTCGATACCTCGCATGCCGATCGGGTCGGCGGTCTCCTCGCGCGTTCGAAGTCCCGCCCGGATCCGCTCGACCTGTGCCTGCGTCAGGGCTCGTTTGGCATGCTCGCTCATCGGCTCGATTCTAGGTGCCCGGCGACACGACGTCCGAGCATGCGGCGGGTCCGCCGGATCGGTGACCGATGGCCGGTCCCGGGGCGTCGGAAGCGCCCTTGGCAGGCCGGTGCACTGCCCCGATGGTGATCGGGCCACACCGCCGGGTGGAGGGGACCATGGCGCACGCGACGACCCAGGGTGCCTACCGGAGGCTGGCCGACCGCCTGGACCGCTTCCCGCAGGGCGCGCCGGCTTCGGACCTCCTCTTCCGGATCCTCGCGCTTCTCTTCAGCGAGCGGGAGGCGGAACTCGTCGCCCGGATCCCGATCCGACCCTTCGACGCTCGTCAGGCCGCACGGATATGGGGGATCGGCCGAGCCGAGGCGCAGCGGATCCTCGACGGCCTGGCCTCGAGGGCGATCCTCCTCGACATGGAGACGCCACGCGGGACCGTCTACATCCTGCCCCCGCCGATGGCCGGCTTCTTCGAGTTCTCGATGATGCGGGTCCGCGACGACGTCGACCAGCAGCTGCTCAGCGAGCTCTTCTACCAGTACATCACCGTCGAGGACGACTTCATCCTGGCCCTCTTCACGAACGGCGAGACGCAGCTGGGCCGGGTCTTCGTCAACGAGCCGGCCCTCGAGGCGAGTCGCTCGGTGGATGCCGGTGCCTCATCGGCCGACGGCAGCGCGCTCCGCGTCCTCGACTACGAGCGGGCGAGCGAGGTCGTCCGGACGGCCGAGCACATGGGCGTGGGTCTCTGCTACTGCCGTCGGAAGGTCGAGGCCATCGACCGAGCCTGCCCCGCGCCGATGGCGATCTGCATGACCTTCGGCGGCACCGCCGACTCGCTCATCCGCCATGGCTATGCTCGCCGGGTGGACCGGGTGGAGGGGATGGACCTCCTCCAGCAGGCCTATGACAGCCACCTCGTCCAGTTCGGCGAGAACGTCCAGCAGCAGCCCGCCTTCATCTGCAACTGCTGCGGCTGCTGCTGCGAGGCGATGATCGCGGCCCGTCGCTTCGGGCTCCTGCAGCCGGTCCTGACGACGAACTTCGAGCCGCGGGTGGATGCCGAGGCCTGCAACGGCTGTGGCAAGTGCGCCGACGCCTGTCCGGTGGAGGCGATGACGCTCGTCTCGGCCAATGATCCTCGGCGGCCTCGCAAACGCAGGGCGGTCCTCGACGCGCGGCGCTGCCTGGGCTGCGGCGTCTGCACCCGCGTCTGCCCGACCGACGGCATCCGGCTCGCAGCCCGCGCCGAGCGTGTCATGACGCCGGTCGACACGCTCCACCGGACCGTCCTCATGGCGATCGAGCGAGGCAAGCTCCAGGACTGCATCTTCGACAACCGGGCCCTCTGGAGCCATCGGGCGATGGCAGCCGTCCTCGGCGTCATCCTCCGGCTGCCGCCGACGAAGCAGGTCCTCGCGACGGAGCAGTTCCGGTCGCGCTACCTGGTCAGGATCCTCGAGCACGTGCAGCCCTGACGGGCAGGCACGCGGGTCCTTGACGCCGCTACGACGATTCGATGTGGGGCGGCAGACGCCGCCCGAGGAGGGTGTTCCATGAACGGATATCTGATCTCGACCACGGACCGACCGGGCCTGGCCGCTCAGCTCCTCGAAGCCGCCGCCGCCCGGGGCGTCAATGTCTCCCCGGCGTATGGGCTCAGCGATGGGGCGACCGGGATCCTCTGCGTGGGCTCGGACGACGAGGCCGGGCTCCAGGCGGCCATCGCCGATGCCGGCCTGTCTGCCGTGGCGCTCGAGATGGTCGTCACCGAGCTCGAGAACCGACCCGGGACCGGTGCCGCGCTGTTCCGCAGGCTCGCCGATGCGGGCGTCGACCTGCGAGTGGCGGTCCCGATCGGCATGAGCGGCGACAAGATGCAGATCGCCCTCGCCGCCAGCGACCCGGCGGCGCTGCGGAGTGCGCTCGGCGGTTGACGCCGCCCGAAGACGGCGTGTCCCGGGCACGTGCGGCGGGGATGACCCGGTCGGCGATCCCGCGGGCGCTGGCGCTCGTCGGCGGCATCGGTCCGATCGCCTACATCGGTCTGGTCACCGTCCTCGGGCTGCTCTGGTCGGGGTACGACCCGATCCACCAGACGCAGAGCGAGCTCATCGGCGACCGACCATAGGAGGAACGCATGCGGATCGGGCTGTACATCCGCCTCTACGGACGACCCGGCGGGGCGACGCCCGCACCGACCTGGGCGGACATCCGTGAACAGGCGCTTGCCGCGGAGGCGGCCGGCTTCGACATCGTCGTCCTCGAGGACGCCCTCTGGATGCCGGATGACGCCGGAAGCGTCGGCCTCTGGGAGAGCGTATCCGTCGCGGCGGCCCTGGCGGCCGCGACATCGACGATCGGGATCGGACACGCGGTCATCAACAGCCCGTACCGGAACCCGGCCCTGGTGGCCAAGACCGCCGAGACGCTCGACGAGATCTCCGGTGGTCGCTACACGCTCGGCATCGGCCTGGGCAACACCCCCGACGACTACGGCCCGTTCGGGTTCGCCGACGACCGCCGCTACTCGCGGTTCGCCGAGGCCATCCGGATCATCCACGGCCTCCTGCGCGACGGCCGGGTCGACTTCGAGGGCGAGTTCTACCGGGCGCCCGGCGCCGAGCTGGTGCTCCGCGGGCCCCGCCCGGCCGGTCCGCCGATCGCCATCGCCGGGGCGAAGCCGAAGATGCTGCGCCTCGCGGCCCGGTACGGGGACGAGTGGAACTGGTGGACCGGCGAACCGGGCGATCCTGGCACGTTGCGGCCGATCGTGGACGAGCTGGGTCGGGCCTGCCAGGAGGTCGGCCGTGACCCGGCGACCCTGCGGCGTTCGATCGACGTGTTCTCGGTGGCCGCGCCGCCCGAGGGGGCCGACACGTCCGACCTGGCCGCCGAGGGCGTCCTCGGCGGTCCACCCGGGGCGGTCGCCGAGGGCCTCCTCGCCTACCGCGACCTGGGCTTCGAGGAGGTCCGCTGCAACCTCGCATTCGCAGCTGGTGCCCGGAAGCCGGAGGCCATCGCCGCCATGACCGACGTCGTCGGCCTGGTCCAGGCCGGCTAGCCGATCCCTCGCCTCCGAGCCCTCCCTAGACCGGGGCGCACTCGGCGACGCAATCCTCCGGGCCCACGACGGCCGGCTCGGCAGCCGGCACGGGCCGCTGCCGTGGCAGCAGGACGAAGGCGGCGACGAAGGCGAGCACGGCGATGATCGCCGTGTAGGTCCCCAGGATCCTGAAGTCGCCGGCGGCCAGGATCGCCCCCGCGATGGTCGGCGAGATGACCGCCGCCAGGTTCAGGGCGCTGCTGTTGAAGGCCAGGATCGTCCCCCGGGCCCGCGGGTTGAGCCCGGCCGCGATCGACTGCTGGGCCGGCAGCCCGAACCAGGTCCCGAAGACCCAGACCCCGAAGACCAGGAGCGAGAGGGCGAGGAACGGCGGGGTCGACGGCAGGATGAAGACCGCCGTCCCGAAGCAGGCGATGGCGATGAGGACCACCTGGCGGGCGCCGAGCCGGGCCGTCAGGCGACCGCTCGTTCGGGCCGAGATCACGCCGATGGCCCCCAGGACCATGAACACGAAGCCGACCTGGGCCGTGTCCAGCCCGTACGACGACTGGAAGAACTCCCCGACGAAGACGAACATCCCGAAGGGGCCCAGGAACCAGACGAAGGTGACCACGAGGACCGACAGGACCGCTCGGTCCCCGATCGCGAGGCGCAGGCCCTCCGTGTAGCCGACGACCGCGGAGCCCTTCGGGCGGTCCGCCGGCAGGCGCCAGATCAGGATCAGCGCGACGGCCGAGAGCACGGCTACCGCCAGGAACGTCGCCCGCCAGCTGACGAGCCCGGCCAGGAAGGCGCCGAGCGGCAGGCCGAGCAGGGCGGCCAGCGGGAAGCCCATGGCCAGGTTCCCCATCGCCCGCGAGCGCTGGGTCGCCGTCGGCAGGTCGCCCGCGTAGGCGAAGGCCGCCGGCATGACGACCGCCGCGCCGAGCCCGTTGAGGACCCGCATCAGGGCGAGGATCAGGAGGTTCGGGGCGATCGCACTGCCCGCGACCGTCACCGCGAAGAAGCCCATCCCGCCGAGCAGCGCCAGGCGACGCCCCAGCCGATCCGACAGCGGCCCGAAGACCGGCGCCAGGAGCGCGTTCGGCAGGGCGTACGCGCTGACGAGCAGGCCAAGCGCGGCGACCTGCTCGTCGAGCTCCGTCGCGATCGTCGGGATCAGGGCGGCCACGACGTACATGTCGATGCCCAGGCAGAACACGGCCAGGAGCAGGGGGATGGTGGACGACATCGCCTTCCTCCGCGGGCGGCAGCCCTCGGGTGGGCGAAGGCCGCGCCGTTCGGAGCGCCGCAGCCAGGGCGAGCTGCCTTTGGCCGATCGTAGGACCGCCGTCAACCGGGCCCCGGTCCGGTCGGAGGAGCCCCTCGGTCAGCGACCCAGCGGCACCCCGGCCATCCGCTCGGCGATGGCGTCCCGGCGTACCTTCCGGGTGTGGGTCCGGGGATAGTCGGGCTCCGGGAAGGGCGCCCGGCCCACGATCCGCTGGTGATCGGCCAGCCGGCGGTTCGCGGCCCGTACCGCCGTCGCCAGGCCGGCGGCCTCGTCCGCGGGCGGGACGCTGAAGGCCGCTCCCTCCCGGTAGGTCATCGCGATCCGGCCCGAGGCCTCGAAGACGACGGGCTCCACGAGCCCCTCGGCCACCAGGGCCGCCTCGACATCCTCGGGGTGGACGTTCATGCCGTTGGGGAGCGCGATCAGCGAGCGCGCCCTCCCGATGAGGCGAAGGGCACCGGACGCATCGAGCTCGCCGATGTCGCCGGTCCGGTACCAGCCATCGGCCGTGAAGGCAGCTGCCGTCGCGACGGGGTCGTGCCAATAGCCCGTGAAGACCGAAGGGCCCCGGACGACGACCTCGCCATCCGGTTCGATCCGCATCTCGAGGGGCGGCAGGGTCCAGCCGACCCGGTCCACCGGAGTCCGGCCGCGGAAGTTCGTGGTCACCAGGCCGGCCTCGGTGGAGCCGTACCCCTGGACAACCTCGACCCCGAGCGCCTCCCAGCTGCGCTGGAGGGTGGGTGACAGGTGGGCGGCCGAGCAGAGCACCAGTCGCAGCTCGCCCCCCAGCGCCTCGTGCACCTTGGCGAACAACCGCCGTCGCGCGGCCACCGGCAGGTACGGGGCGATCCGCAAGGCCCGCTGGAACGTGGCGCCGCTGCCGGCTCGCTCGGCCTCCCGGCGGATCGCCCCGAACAGGAGCTCGAGGACCTGGGGGACGACGACGAGGGCGGTCGCCCGGTGGCCCTTGATGGCGGCCGCGATGACGTCGGGTCGAAGCGTCGTGATGTACTCGGTCTCGGCGCCGGACGCCACCGCGTACACCAGCCCGGCGACCTGTTCCATGATGTGGGAGAGCGGCAGGATCGAGACGAACCGATGGCCGCTCGGCGGGATGGTCACCAGGCAGCGCTCGGTCGACGCGATGAGCATCGCCTGGGTGACCGTGACCCCCTTGGGATCGCCCGTCGAGCCCGACGTGCAGAGGATCTCGATCGGTTCGTCGGGGCCGGCCGGCTGGCGGGACGCCAGGGCCCGGACCGCCTCGGGACCGGCGGGCTCGACGATCGCGTCGAGGTCGAGGACCGGCAGGTTCGCGAGCTTGGGACTGGTGACCGGCTCCAGCGTCGCCCCGGTTCCCAGCAGGATCGCCGAGGGTTCCGTCAGCGCCGCGATCCGCTCGACCGTGTCGGGCGTCATCCGCGCGTCGAGGGGGACGAGGACGACGTTCGCTCGAGCCGCGGCGAACAGCGCGGCCGCGAACCCTGGGCCAGGTGCCCCCTGCACCAGCACTCGTTCGCCGGGTCGAAGGGCCGCGGCCAGGCGGGCGGCGGCATGCTCCACGGCGACGCCGAAGGCGTCGAGGGACAGCGACTGCTCGCGGGCAGCGGAGCTGCGGACCCCGAGGAACGGCGCCGTGCCGCCGGTGGCGACGGCGCCCTCGAGGAGCTGCGGCAGCGTCGGTGGGAGCGCCCGCACGGCGGTGGGATCGGGCATCGGCGGGGGCCTCCTTGGTCGACCGCCGGGGCATCCTGGCGGGCGTGCGTCCCGGACGGGTCGGTCGTGCCGGGGACGGCGAGGATACCCCGGGGGCCCGGCGGGCGCTCGGGACGGCCTGGGCTCGCGCGGATCCGCGATCGCGCATACCATCCCCCGGACGCCCGGGAGACCCCGGGCCACCAGGATCGAGGGACGATGACGCTACCGCTACCCGATCGGGACGGCGCCGACCGGCGCCGCGTGTCCTAGCCCGTGCGCCGCCGCAAGGTCACCTACCCGCCGCCCAAGACCGCCACCAGGAAGGCGCCGTCGCCTCTCGGGGCCGCCGATCCCCGGACATCGGCGAACCGAACGGTGGTCTCCATCAACACCGAGGCCATGCTCGGTCGGGCCGAGATCGGTCTCGGAGACCGGGTCCGGATCCTGAGCGGCCTCTACGAGGGCGAGCTCGCCACGGTCGAGACGGTCGCCAGCGGGGTGATCCCCGCGGCGATGGTCCGCACGGACGCCGGGCGGACCAGGCGTGCCAGGACCATCGACCTCGAGCCGCTGCCGCCGGGTTCCGAGGCCCCGCGCGCGCCCGACGCCCCGGTCGAGGCGGATGCGGCGCCCGCCCCGGTCACCGAGCCGCCCGCCCCGGTCGAGGCGGATGCGGCGCCCGCGCCGGTCTCGAAGGGCGCTGCCACCTCCTAGCGGCCCGCGGACGCTCGCATCCGTTCCGTTTGTCGGGAAGCCGCTGGGCACCTACACTCGGCGGACCCCGGCTCACTCGTCGACGGCACCCTCGTGCTGCGAGATGCCCTGGGGCGGGGGTTCCCTTGATGACGATGGATGGCGTTCCGGGCTGCGCGGCGGTCGCCGCGACGCGTGGCCTCGGCAAGCGAGCGGGCAGGGCATGAGCCTCGGATGGGCCGTCGCGCTCCTGGGTTGGATGTCGGCCCGCGGCGGGCACCCGACACACCTCCCCGACACGGGAGGGCTGCCCGCCATCAGAGACGGAGCCTGGGCGGCCTGGGCACAGGCATACCCGGCCGCCGATCACGACCACACGGATACCGGCTACGCCTGCCGGATGCCGGACGGCCGAATGGGTCGGGTCCACGCGGTGCTGGCGGATGGCGAATGGACTCTCGTCTGCGCGGTCGCCTGAGCCCGAGGGCCTCGCGGGTCCTCCGTCAGCGGGCCGTGACGGGGGCCACCATCTCGACGACGGGGAACTCGATCACCGTCCTGATCCGCTCGGGCGGGGTGTCCGGCGGGCTGAGGTAGACCTCGCGGGGTGGTCCGGCGGCCTCGAGGCCGTGCGCCTCGATCCACGCCCCCATGGTCTCGTAGGAGGCCCCGACCGTGTCGTAGGGGCCGACGTGGACGAGGGTCGCGAACGTCCCGGCCGGGAGCTCCTGGACACACCAGCCGTCTGGCGCCTCGTCGGTCGCCCGGCCGATCGGGGCGCAGATCTCGATGTCGAACGGCAGGTCGGCCTGCGGCATGCCGTGGTAGATGACGAACGGCTCGCCCGCCGGCTCGATGCCGCGGGCGCCCAGGTGGCCGTAGACCTCGCCGAACGCGCTTCCCATGACCCGGCCGATCTCCGAGAGCCGGACCGCGACCCGCTTCGCCATGACGAGGGCAGCTTCTCGCTGCCCGACCTTGACCTCGTGCTCCACGTGACGCCTCCTTGCCGGTCCGGTCACTCGACCCACCGGCCGACGGTCCATCTTGGGGCCGGCGGAATGGGCCGACCAGAGTCGTCCGGCTCGAACCGCCGCCCGGCGTTGCCTCGATGCCGGGCCCGGACTAGGCTGGGGGTTCGGCCGCACCGGCCCGCGTCCCGGTGGCCGAGAGGAGGGCACCCATGGCCGTGACCGACACTCAGCGTATCCACGAGCTCCTGGCTCGCTTCAGCGAAGGCGACCCGGGTGCGGTGAGCGAGCTCATCGCCCGGGAGTTCTTCACCTACGATCCCGGCGACGGCGAGGAAACGGCTACCGAGGTCTTCGCCCGGTTCGCCGCCGATCTCAAGGCGGCCGCCCCGGACCTGCGGGTCGAGATCCCCGACCTCGACGTCCGGGAGGACGGCCGGCTCCACGGGACGGCGATCGTGACGGGCACCCACTCGGCGCCGCTCTGGGGCGTTCCACCGAGCGGTCGCCGCCACCGGTTCGAGATCCCGGTCACGTTCCGGCCCGTCGACGGACGCTACGCCGTCAACCTCGACCTCGCCGTCCCGGCCATCCTGGCGATCCTCCGCGAGCTGGACCTGGTGAACCCGCCGGACCAGATGCACCTACCCCCCGCACACCCGGTCGTGATCGACGACTTCATGGTCAAGGTCCTCTTCACCGGCCAGGTCGCCGACAAGCCGTGTCCCCATCTTGCCGACGTGCGGGTGACCCGGCCTACGGCCGACCTCTGCGACGACTGCGGTCCCGACGACATCTGGCCGGCGCTCCGGATGTGCCTGACGTGTGGCAACGTCGGCTGCTGCGACACGTCGACGAACAAGCACGCCAAGGCGCACTGGGAGCAGACCGGCCATCCGCTGATGCGCTCGATCAGGACCGACGAGGCCTGGATCTGGTGCTACGCCGACAACGCCCTGTTCCAGCGGCGAACGCTGGAGGCGATCGAGTCGCGCCTGGCGGCGGCGTCCTGATGGCCTACATGGTCTACCAGCAGTACGCCTCGGCGATCCGTGACGCCTATGGACACGGTCGCGATCCGGACGAGCTGCGCAGGCACCTGGCCGAGGCGCGCCGGGCACGAGCCTGGCTGGCCCTGCTCGAGGTCGACCCGACGATCCGGGCCTCGCTCGTCGAGCCGATGGCTGTCGTCGAGGATGCCTTCGCCGGGCTGCTGGGCAGCGCCGGAACGGACGGCTCGGTGCGGCGCTGACGGCGGCCCTGGACCGCTACTCGATCGGCATCTCCATCGTCACGCACTCGACCCGGACGCCGTCCGGCAGCTCGATGTCCACGCGCGCTCCTGCCCGGAAGCCGTAGCGCTCGTACAGCCGGAGACCCGGCAACGTCGCCATCAGCGAGAGCTTGCGGAAGCCTTCGCTTCGAGCCGCTGCCCGGCAGGCGTCGAGGATCCGCGTTCCCAGGCCGCGGCGTGTCCAGTCGGCACGCACGAACATCGCCCGCACCCGGGCGGCCTCGGACGATGGATCGAGGAGCCGGACCAGGCCCTCCTGGTCGGCCGATCCGCTGAAGAGCTTGTCCCGCCGGCTCCAGCCCCCACAGGCGACGATCGCGCCATCGGCCTCGAGGACGAAGTAGGTCCCGTCGTCGATGAGCATCGGGTCGACGTGGGAGATGTGGACGATGCTCGATTCGGTCTGCCGCGCATCGTAGAAGCCCGGGAAGATGTCCCGGATCGACGCCTTCATCAGGGCATCGATGGCCTCGGCGTCCGCGGGAGCGGCCATCCGCAGTACCGGCTCGCCCGGTCGCGAGGGTACGGATGTCTCTTCGGGACGGGACGCCATCCGCGCATCATGGGCGATCGGACGGACGCGAGGAAGCCTCGGGCCGGAGCCGGCCGACGTCGGCACCCCGCCACTGCCGTGTGATGCCGCAGCGCCCGCGGACATGCGTGACGGGCGGCCCGCGGGCCGCCCGTCACGGTTCCCTCCCTCCGAAGCCGGTCGCCTAGTGGCTCTTCTCGATCCAGCCGAGCATGCCGCTGGTCATCAGCCGCCTGGTCCCGTGGGCCGCACGCTCGACCACGGACGCACCGGCGGCGACATCCAGGCTCATGCTCACGACACCCAAGAGATGCCGCTGGACCACCGAAGCGATTCAGGGCATCGCGGAGGGGCGCGGGGATCGAGCGCCCGCGGCCGCTACAGGCGATGGGATCACGTACCTAGGGTGTCCAGATGCGTCCGTCGCGAAACCGCGCGAGCGGCCGTACCCACCCGGGAGGGGGCGCCGGTCGGGAGGGCCGACGGCGCGGTATCGTCCCCCCATGCCGTTCGCCGTCGCCGACCCGGACGGGCGACCTCCTGGCGCCGCCGCAAGCCTGATCATCCGATGACCGGGCGGTACAAGCTGCGCCTCCGCCGTCCCCGGTTCACCGGCGCCACGACCCCGCTGGCGACCCCGCGCCAGAGCGCCGGGCGCCTCGTCGGGCTCGGGCTCGTCGCAGTCGTCATCGCCGTCGTCGTCTGGGTGGGCACGACCCAGACGCTGACCGGCCAGCGACTCGCCGACGTCATCCTGTGGGGCCGCTTCGCCGCCGATCTCTCGATCCTCGAGGCCGCCAACGACGCGCTGGCGCTCGTGGGCCTGACCTCGGCCGTGATCGCCGGCCTGGGGCTGGCCACCATCGCCCTTGCTCATGGTGGCTTCGGGCTGGTCGGCGCCATGACGGTCCTGCTCGCGGGCGCGAACCTCACGAGCCTCGGCCTGAAGCTCGTCCTCGAGCGCCCGGACCTGCTCGGCAGCGTGGCCTACGCCTTCGGCAACAGCTTCCCGAGCGGTACGGTCACCCTTGCCGCGTCGATCGGCCTGGCCGCCGTGCTGGTGGTGCCCCGGCGCCTCCGGACGCCGACCGCGGTCCTCGCGGCCGTCCTCGTCGCCGTGATCGGGGCCAGCACCATCGTGGCCGGCTGGCATCGCCTCGCCGACGTCGTCGGTGCGATCGCGATCGCCCTCGCCTGGGCCTCGCTCGTCGCCGGCGCCCTCGTCGTCGCCCAGGGCTGGATGCCCCGACGG
The DNA here is from genome assembly GCA_963707215.1 of uncultured Chloroflexia bacterium. Lineage (GTDB taxonomy): Bacteria > Chloroflexota > Limnocylindria > Limnocylindrales > CSP1-4 > DATHYZ01. The sequence goes on from CAVPPB010000002.1 coordinate 181,741, forward strand.
ACCTGGGGACACGGCCGTGGCGGACGGACCGCCCAGGTGATCGGTCTCGTCGGACTCATGGCCGTGGTCGCAGGCGGTCTCGGTGTCGCCCTCGTGATCGCGGATCAGCCGGGGCTGGCGGAGCTGATCGCCGCCCGGGCCTCCTCGCCGGGTCCGTTCATCGCGGCCCTGGCGATCGCCATCGGGACGGCGTTGATCGCGTTCGCTGCGTATGTCTGGGCGATGCGTGGGGTCGCCTTCGAGCTAAAGGGCTGACACGGAAGAACGGTCGGCGGGACGAAGGCCGACGCGACCCGGCGCGGACACGAGCGGACCGGCGGGTCGGTTCCGACGACCTGCCGGTCCTACTCGATCTCCCGGCTAAGGAGGACCGAGCGCGGCTCAGCCTACACGGGGTGGCGTCCCCCCGCCACGGTGGCCGGACCCTTGGGGCGTCGCGGGGTCCTTCCGTCCCGCGCCGTGCCGGCGAACCATGACGTCCGATACTCGCGGCCGGGTGTAGCCTCGAACCGAAGGTCGGCCCGGGCCGACCGATCCGGTGCCACTGCAGCGAGAGACCCTTTCATGTCGGGACCGACGTTCACTACGACCGCGGAGGCTATCGTGGCGGCCCGCGCGAACCTCGACCCGGCCGAGTGGGACGACCTCATGGGGGGGGCCGAGAGCGAGACGACCCTCAGGCGGAACCAGCTCGGGTACGACGCGCTCGCCTTCCGTCCTCGGGTCCAGGCGCAGGATGCCCTCGTCGACCCATCGACGAGCTTCCTGGGCCACGCCCTGCGCATCCCCGTCCTCCTGGGCCCGCTGGGTTCGCCGCAACGCCTGACACCCGATGGGCCGATCGCGCTCGCGCGGGCTGCCGCGGCGTTCGGAACCGTGCCCTTCGTCAGCACCGCCTCGCGGCCGGACTTCGAGGAGGTCGCCCGCGACGTGGCGGGCCCCCGGATCCTCCACCTGGCGATCCGCCAGGGATTCGACTGGTGCGCCGACGTGTTGGCCCGGGCGCGGGCCTCCGGCTACGTCGCCGTGAACCTGACGGTCGGCAGCCCGCGACTCGGGCGGATGGAGCGACAGGCCGGCGGCGCGCGGCGGGCCAAGCCACCCGAGGACCCGTTCCGCTCGGGGCTGACCTGGGCCGACGTCGACCGGATCCGCGATCTTGCAGAGCTTCCGCTGATCGTCAAGGGCATCTCGACGGGGGAGGACGCGCGGATCGCGCTCGACCACGGCGTCGACGCGATCTGCGTCTCGAACCACGGCGGTCGGACCCTCGACCATGCCCAGGCGACGATCGATGCCCTGCCCGAAGTCGTGGACGCGGTCTCCGGCCGGGTCGAGGTGCTGGTGGACGGCGGGGTCATGCGGGGATCCGACGTGATCAAGGCCGTGGCCCTTGGGGCCCGGGCGACGACCATCGGCAAGCTCGAGGGCATCGGCCTCGCGGCGGGCGGCGAAGCCGGACTCGTCTCCGTGCTCGAGATCCTGGAGGACGAGATCGTGACGGCCATGGAGCTGCTCGGGGTCGCCGGCCTCGTCGAACTGACCCCCGAGCATCTCCGGCCGGCCCGACCGGTCCGCTTCCCCCGCGACCTCGGCGGCTTCCCGACCCTGGTGGAGTCGAGCCGATGAGCACGAGCGAGCCGTTGACCACGACCGAGCCGGACTTCGCGACCAGCGCGGAGGCGATCGCGGCGGCCCGCGCCAGGCTCTCCGACGTGGCGTGGGATCGCCTCGTCGGGGCCGCGGAGTCCGAGTCGACGGCGCTCCGGAACCGCCTGGCGCTGGACTGCATCGCGTTGCGGCCGCGCGTGCTCGTGGGGGTGGCCGACGTGGACCCGTCAACGACCGTCCTGGGGCAGCGCGTCCGCATCCCGGTCCTGCTCGCCAACATCGGCGATCCGGAGGCCCTGTCGCCGGCTGGCTACGAGGCCGTGATGGAGGTCGCATCAGGGGCCGGAAGCATCCCGTTCGTGGCCCGGAGGGCAGAGGCTCGACCCGGGGCGAGAGCCGGGTCGCACGTCGTCACGTCGGGCTCACCGCGTCCGATCCTGGAGCTCCCGGCCCACGACCCGGACACCCTGTCGTCCGACCTCGTCGAGCGTGCAGCGGACCGCGGCTACGCGGCGCTGTGCCTCAGCCTGGTCCCGCACCGGGCCGGTCGACGGGAGCGCGAGCCATGCGAACCGCGGCCGCTACCGCGACGGCTCCGCGATGTCTGGCGGGTCGTGGCGGAGGTCCGTGGGCGCACCACGCTCCCGCTCGTGGTCAAGGGGGTGATGGGTGGGGAGGATGCCCGGATGGCGATCGACCAGGGCTGTGCCGGGATCTACGTCTCCAACCTCGGAGGTCGCGCACTCGACCACGCCGAGGGGACGATCGACGTGCTGCCCGAGGTCGTGGCCGCGGTGAACGGCCGAGCCGAGGTGATCGTGGACGGCGGGTTCACGCGAGGCACCGACATGGTCAAGGCGCTGGCCTGCGGTGCCCGAGCGGTCGCCATCGGACGCCTCCAGGGCTTCGGACTGGCGGCCGGTGGGGCTGCCGGCCTTGGGAGGATCCTCGAGATCCTGGAGGACGAGCTGCGGATCGCGATGTCGCTGCTGGGCGCGCAGACGGTCGGTGACCTCGGTCCGGGCAACCTCGCCCACGACGCCCTCCCGGTCCAGCTCCCGGGCGAGCCCGGCGCCCCCGCTCGGAACGCGGCCGGTCCCGGGAGGCCGACCGCCTGACGGTCTCCCGGTGCCAGCAGTCGGCCGGTTCAGCCCGAGCGCAGCAGCAGGTGCCAGTAGGCCCAGCCGCCCTGGGCCTCGCTGTCCGCGTCGACGATCTCGAGCCCCTCGGTCTCGAGCCAGCGGGTCACCCGCTGGCGACCCGGGTAGTAGTGGTAGCCGGCGACGTCGCCCTCGACGACCTCGCCGCGGACCGCGGGCAGGCCCCGGCCAGTGAGCTCCGCGACCGCCTCGTCGATCACGGCCTCGTCGACCTCCTCGACGGTCAGGTAGAGGTGGCCGCCCGGCCGGACGGCACGGTGGACGTTGGCAAGGACGAGCGGCCAGTCCTCGGGCGCGACGTTCTCCATCGCATCGATCGTCATGACCGCGTCGAACTCGCGCTCGAAGGCCAGCTCCTGGAGGCCGATCCGGTGCAGGTCAAGGGCGATCCCCTTGCGCGCCGCCTGCTCGAGCATCCGGGCCGACTGGTCGATGCCGACGACCCGACGTCCCGCCGCGGCCACGAGCGGGAAGTACCGGCCGGTGCCGCACGGTGCGTCGAGGACCAGCCCGTCCGCTGGGCACGTGGCCAGGAGGCGGTCCACGAAGACGCGCTGCATCTCGGCGGGGTAGGGATCGTCGTCGAAGGTCGGAGGCCTCCGCGTCGTAGGCCGCCCGGGTCGCGGCCCGCCGCTCGTCCAGCCAGGCTCGGCGATCCACCTCAGGACCTCCCCGGCTCGACGGGTCCGGCGCCGGGGTCTCGATCCGCTTCCAGGAGGCGCTCGAGGCCGTCGAGGATGAGGTCGAGCCCGAACTCGAAGTCGATCCGGAGGGCCTGCGGGGCGGAGGTGACCAGCTCGATCATGGCGACCAGGTTGGGGTACTCGCCCGCCGGGAGCTCCCGGCCCATCGCCGCGGCCATCTCCGGGCCATCCTCCATGTCGTACGACCAGCTCTGCTCCTGGAGCGTGAAGCCGTAGGTGTGGCTGTCGAGGGCCATGAATGCCCGCCCGATGACCGGCATCGCGAACCCCGCCTTGGCCAGCACGCCGATCACCGAATCGACGTAGCGGAGCCTGGCCGGTCCCAGATGGAGCCGCGACTCCAGCAGGCCGCTGGCCCAGGGGTGCCGCCGGAGGACCTCGTGGGCCGAGATCGCGCTTCGTCGGATGGCGGTCCTCCAGTAGGTCTCGAACGAGGGGACCTCGAACTCGGCCGTGATCAGGTCGGCCACCCCGTCGAGGAGGTCCTCCTTGTTCCGGACGTGGTTGTAGAGGGACATCGCCTCGACCCCGAGGGCCTGGCCGAGCCTGCGCATGCTGAGGGACCCGATCCCGCGTTCGTCGGCAAGGTCGACCGCAGTCCGAAGGACCCGGTCCCGGGTCAGGGGGGCGCGTGGGGCGGGAACCTGCTCGGTGGACGTCATCGGCGTGGGCCTCGGATAGGGCTTGACAAACTTACGGTGTACATATACCTTACACCGTACGCTTACAGTGTACACCCTGACCTGCGGGACGGCTACCGGACCAGGCAGGTCGCATCGATGCGAGGGGAGCCGACATGCCGACCACCATGACCGCCATCGTCCAGGACCGCTACGGCCCGCTCGACCGGGTCCTCGAGCTCGCCGAGGTCGATCGACCCACGGTCGGCGACAGCGAGGTCCTGGTCCGCGTCCACGCCGCGTCCATCCACGTCGGCGACGTGTTCGTCGCGAAGGGCGTCCCGTACCTGTTCCGCCCCACGTACGGGCTGCGCCGCCCCAAGCAGCGGATCCCGGGGACGGACCTCGCCGGGACCGTCGAGGCGGTCGGTCCGAAGGCAGGCCGCTTCAAGCCAGGGGACACCGTGTTCGGCTGGTGTAGCGGCGCTTTCGCGGAGTACGTCGCGGTCGCCGAGGAGGCGCTGGCGCTGATGCCGGCCGATCTCACGTTCGAGGAGGCTGCCGCGCTCGGAGTCTCGGCGATGACCGCGCTCCAGGCGCTCCGTGACCAGGCCGGGGTCCGACCGGGCCAGAAGATCCTGGTCAACGGGGCGGCCGGCGGCGTCGGCACCTTCGCGGTGCAGATCGCCAAGTCCCTCGGTGCCGAGGTCACCGGCGTGTGCAGCACCCGGAGCGTGGATCTCGTCCGGTCCCTCGGCGCCGACCGCGTCATCGACTACACGCGCCAGGATTTCACCAAGGGTGGCGAGCGGTACGACGTCATCCTCGACAACGTCGGCAACCACTCGCTGAGGGCCACTCGTCGAGCCCTCGCCCCGGACGGGATCCTGCTCGCCAACGGGTCCGACGTCGGCGGCTGGCTCGTTGGGATCGGCCGCCCGATCAAGGCGATGGTCTCGTCGATCTTCGTGCGCCAGCAGGGCCGCCCGTTCTTGTCGACGCCGACCGCTGCCGACCTCTTCCACCTGAAGGAGCTCGCTGAGTCGGGCCGGGTCAGGCCGGTCATCGATCGCACCTATCCCCTGGTCGAGGGGGCCCGGGCCATGCTCTACGTCGCCGAGCGACATGCCCAGGGGACGACCGTCATCACCACCGCCTCATAGCACCAGGAGAAGCCTCCGATGTTCATCCAGCTGCTCGTCCTCGCCGGCGCCGCGCTGGTCGCGATCGCCGCCGCGCTCGCTCTCTTCCTGCTCGGGATGCGGGCGAAGTCGCCGCTCGTGATGAAGCCCGTCATCTGGCTCAGCCGGGCCTTCATGAACCCGATGCAGATGCGCACGGCGGGCACGCCCGGCGCCTACGCCTCGGTGATCCGTCACCGTGGGCGGGTATCGGGCAAGCCCTACGAGACTCCTGTCGGCGTCCTCGCCGTCGATGACGACTTCCTCATCACCCTGCCGTATGGGACGTCCGCCCAGTGGCTCCGGAACGTGCTCGCGGCCGGGTCGGCGACCCTGGTCACCGAGGGCCGGACCTACGAGGTCGACCACCCCGAGCTCGTCCCGATGGCGACGGTCGAGGCTCACTTCCCGGCCAGCGAGATCCGGAGCGCCCGTCTCTTCCGGGTCGACCAGTGCCTCCGGCTCCACCGGGCCGGCGCCACCGCGTGGGAACCGTCGTCCGCCCGGGCCGCATAGGCGGGCGGCCCGCCGACAGGAGCGTCGCGGCGGCCGACCCGAGACCGGCCGCCGGCGCGATCAGGCCGGCGGCATCGCGAGGATAGCCTCGAGCGCCGGCACGGCCCGGTCGAAGGTGCTCGCCACGGCCTCGGCCGGGTCACCCTCACCGTCCCCGCCAAGCCACGCCGCGATCCCCGCCCTCAGGACTGCGACCGTGGCGTGGGCGACGATCCGGGGGCGCGGATCCTGCTCGAGGTCGACGCCAAGATCGGTGGCGACCTCGGCTGCCAGGGCATCCTCCCAGCGGACCTGGTACGCGAACGCCGCGGCCGCCACCGCCGGCTCCAGCTGCCCGACACGAACCTCGGCGCGAACGAGCTCGGGTTCGAAGTAGGCGGTCGCCAGGGCGACGACCCCGCGGCGCAGGGCGGCGATCGTCGGCTCCTCGGGCGGGCCGTCCGCGAGGGCGACGTGGAGCGCGGCGAGCTTGCCCTCGGGGTCGACGATGAAGACCTCCTCCTTGCTGGCGAAGTAGCGGAAGAAGGTCCGCCGCGAGACGTTCGCCGCGGCGGCGATGTCGTCGATCGTCGTCGCCGCATAGCCCCGCTCCTCGAAGAGGCGCATCGCGGCCCGCGCCAGCGCGAGCCTGGTCGCGATCTTCTTGCGCTCGCGGAGTCCCCGGGGGATCGGCTCCATGCCCCGACCGTACGGCCGGTGTCCGGGAGTGTCAAGTGCCACAATGTGCCAACTGGCACTAGATGCATATGGCACGGAGTGCCACCATCCACGACGTCGCGGGTCACCGGTGCGGACAGGTCGCCGCGACGACGGTGCGTCGCTCAACGGGTCCGTCAGTGCGAAGGAGGCCCGTGATGGCGCTCCGGACATCTCGTCCCAGCCCCTCCGCTGCCGAGCTGGCCGACCGCTACGTCGAGCTGCCCACGCGGGCCCTGCGCGGCGTCCTGGCCAGCCTTGCGCTGGTGATGCTGGCGGCATCGCTCGACTCGACCGCGGTCGGCACCGCCCTGCCGCGGATCGTGGCCGATCTGCACGGCAACGAGCTGTACGCCTGGGTCTTCACCATCTACCTGCTGACCATGACGGCGACGATGCCGGTCTGGGGCTCGCTGTCCGACCGGTTCGGGCGGCGGACCGTCCTCTTCATCGGGGTCGTCATCTTCCTCGCCGGGTCGATGCTCTGCGGCCTGAGCCAGGAGATGTGGCAGCTCATCCTCTTCCGTGGTCTCCAGGGCCTGGGTGCCGGGGCCATCGTGCCGATCTCTCTGGCGACCATCGGCGACCTGTTCCCACCCGCCGACCGGGCGCGCCTGCAGGCCGCCTTCAGCTCGCTCTTCGTGCTGGCCTTCCTCATCGGACCCACGCTGGGCGGCGTCCTGACGGACACCATCGGGTGGCGCTGGGTCTTCTACATCAACCTGCCCGGTCGGCCTGGTCGCCCTCGCGGTCATGGGTCGGTTCATGCCGCCGCTCCGCAGCACCGTCGAGCGACGGGCCTTCGACCGGCTCGGTGTCGTGCTCTTCACGGCTGCGGTCGTGCCCTTCCTCATCGGCGTCCGGAACCTCCCGGACGGCGCCATCGCGGACCCGACCGTCGGCGGCCTCATGCTGCTGGGCCTCGGGTTCGCGGCCGCCTTCCTGGTCGCCGAGATGCGGGCGACCGAGCCGATCGTGCCGGTCCGCCTCTTCCGTGACCCTACCTTCGCGGTGGCGTCGATCGTCGTGCTCCTGGCGGTGGCCGGGCTGTTCGTCTCGATCGTCTTCATGCCGCGGTACTTCCAGTTCGTCCACGGCGCCAGTGCCACCGAGTCCGGCTGGCAGATCATGACCCTGCTGCTCGGGCTGATCGTGGGCGCGGTCGGCTGCGGCCAGATCGTGGCCAGGACGGGGCGCTGGAAGGTCCTGCTCCTCGGAGCGATGGCGCTCGGCACGGGCGGCATGCTCCTGCTCTCGCAGCTCCGGGCCGACACACCGATGCCGCTCGTCTGGGCCGCGATGTTCCTCACCGGCCTCGGGCTCGGTCCCATCTCGTCGGTGCTCACGGCTGTCGTCCAGACGACGGTGCCGGCGGCCGTCATGGGCGTCGCGACCAGCACCCTGACCTTCTTCCGCCAGCTGGGTGCATCGATCTGGCTGGCCATCAGCGGCTCGGTCTTCTCGGCCGCGTTCCGGGACCTGCTGCCGGTCCGGATGACCGAGAACGGTGTCCCGAGCGAGCTGGCCACCGGCCTCACCTCGGGAACCGGTGCCGTGGCCTCGGAGGCATCGGCGAACGTCGGCGACCTCGGCGCCTCCATCCTGGCCGCGCTTCCGACCGAGGCCCGAGCGGTCGTCGAGCCGCTGATCGGCGGCATCGTGACGGCGATGCACGAGGCCTTCAGCCTGGCCACCGGAACGGCGTTCTGGATCGGGATCGTGGCCGTGCTGGCCGCCTTCGTGATCCTCCTGCCGCTCCAGGAAACGCGTCTGCCGCTCGAGCGCCTGGCCGAGATCCGGGGTCGGGCGAGCTCGACCCCGGGATCTGCTCCCGCCGAGGCGCCGGCCGCGTCATAGCGGGCGACGTACGGGACCGCCGTCGACGGGTCGGTTGGCCCTGTCGACGGCGGTCGGCCGCTCGCTAGGGTCGTCACCGTCGATGGTCTTCCGTGGAGGTGCCGGCCGGTGAGAGTGGCGATCGTCTACGACAGCGAGACGGGCACGACGCGGAGGGCGGCCGAGGCGATGGCCGACATCGTCCGGGCGGCCGGCCACGACTGCAGCGTCGGCCCGATCCACGAGGCCGACGCCGCGTCGGTCGCCGCGGCCGATGCCATCTGCGTCGGCTGCTGGACCCAGGGCCTCTTCATCGTGGCCCAGCATCCGACCGACCGGGCGATGCTCTTCATCGACCGGCTGCCGCCGCTCGAGGGCAGGCCGGCCGCTGTCTTCACGACGTACAAGCTGGCCGTGGGCTCGATGCTGGATCAGCTGGCGACCCGGCTGGAGGGCCGAGGTGCCCGGGTCAGCGGCCGGTTCAAGGCCCGCGGCGGTCGGGCAGGGAAGGGCTTCGATGCCTGGGCGCGGAGCCTCCCCGGCAGCGCCTGACCGCTCGGGCGCTGACGCGAGCGTGAGACCCAGGTCGAGTCGCGACGCCGCGCCTGCGCGGCCGGGAGTCGCCGCCACCGAGATCGCCCCGGACGTCTTCTGCATCGGCCCGCACGGCCGGACTCAGACCAACGTCTACCTCGTCCGCGACGGATCGTCGTGGGCCCTGGTCGACGCGGGCTGGGCGGGCGACGCGTCCCGCATCCGCGCCGCCGTCGGGTCGCTGCTGGGCCCGGACTCGACGCCGGCGGCGATCCTGCTGACCCACGTCCACCCCGACCACGAGGGGTCGGCCCGCGAGCTGGCGCAGGCCTGGGGCTGCCCGGTGCTGGTCCACCCGGCCGAGCTGGCGATCGCCACCGGCGACTTCGCCGTGATGCAGCGCTTCGCGGGCCCGCTCGACCGCTGGCTGATCCTGCCGACGATGCGGGCGATCGGGAGGCGTCGCCGGGAGGCGATCCTCGCCCGTGGCAGCCTGGCCGGGGTGGTGGCGGCCCTCGAGCCGGACGGCGCGATCCCGGGCCTGGGTGCCTGGCGCTGGATCCCCACGCCTGGCCACACCCCCGGTCACGTCTCATACGTCCGGGTCGCGGATCGAATCGCCATCACCGGCGATGCGCTGGTGACGCTGGCCGTGAACTCCGTCGCCGGTGCTCTGGCGGGTCGTCAGGGCTTGTCCGCGCCACCGTGGTACACGACCTGGGATCGGGCGGCCGCGACCCGGTCGATCGAGGCGATCGCCGCGCTCGAACCGACGGTCCTGGGCGGCGGCCACGGTCGCCCGTTGACCGGACCCGGCACGGCGGAAGCCGTCCGTGGGTTCGCCTCCCGCGTCGCTCGCCGATCGGGCTGACCCACCGTCGCCCGGAGAGGGCGCATCATGGGCCCATGCGGATCCGTGATTTCGGCGTCGAGCAGTGGATGAACCGCTGGGAGACCCGCTGCACCCATAACCTGGCAGAGACGTGCGTGGCCTCGATCACGGTCGATGAGCTGCTGGACCTGGCCGGCATCACGCGCGAGGAGCTGACCGCCGAGCTCGCCCCGCTGCGCCTGACGTACGGGGCGATCGAGGGTTCGGAGCGGCTGCGGGCGGCGATCGCCGACCTCTACGAGACGGCGCGGGCCGAGGACGTCCTCGTCATGCATGGGGCCATCGGGGCCAACGCCCTGGCCTGGCAGTCGCTCGTCGAGTCGGGCGACGTGGTGATCTCGCTCGTCCCGACGTACCAGCAGCACACCGCGATCCCGGAGAGCCTGGGTGCCGAGGTCCGCGAGCTGCGCCTGCGCGAGGATGACGGCTGGCTGCCCGACATGGACGAGCTCCGTCGCCTGGCAGCGGACGGGGTCCGGGCCATCGCCCTGGTCAACCCGAACAATCCGACCGGATCGCTGCTCGACGAGGAGCGGTTCGCCGCCATCGTCGAGGTCGCCCGCGAGCACGGGGCCTGGATCCTCGCCGACGAGGTCTACCGTGGGCTCGACCAGGACGGGCCGGGGACCTCGCCATCGTTCGTCGACCGCTACGAGCGGACGATCGGCGTCGGCAGCATGTCGAAGGCCTTCTCGCTCGCCGGGCTTCGGCTCGGCTGGGTCGTGGCCCCGCCGGAGATCCGGACCGCGATCGTCCGCCATCGCGACTACTCGGTCATCAGCGTCGGGATGGTCGACGATCTCCTGGCGGCGATCGCGCTCGAGTCGAGCGAGGCGCTGCTGGCCCGGAACCGGACGATCGTCCGAGGGAACCTCGCCATCCTCGACGCGTGGGTCGGCGGCGAGCTGGCCATCGACTATGTCCGGCCCGCCTCCGGGAGCACCGCGCTCCTCCGCTACGAGGTCGACCTGCCGTCCGACGACCTCTGCGTCCGCCTCCTGGAGGCCGAGGGCGTCATGTTCACGCCGGGCGGCGCCATGGACGTCGAGGGCTACCTGCGCATCGGCTACGCGAACCACTCGGCGGTGCTGCAGGCCGGGCTCGAGCGGACCTCCGCCTTCCTGGCGACCCTCCGTTCCTGACGAGCTGACCGGCCGACCGGGCACCGGCCATAGGCCGCCGGGCGCTCTCCGTGTCCCGTCCCTCTTGACGGCGAAGGCCGTCGCTCGTACAGTTCACCAATCGGTTAACTGTTGCGTGAGGGACGAGTCATGGCCGAGGTCGCCGACGACCTTGATCCGCTGTTCGCGGCCCTCGCCAACCGACATCGCCGCGAGATGGTCGACCTGCTGGCCCTCCAGCCGTGGTCCATCAGCCGCCTGGCGGCCATCCGCGGCCTATCGCTGCCAGCCATCCACAAGCACGTCCGGGTGCTGGAGGAGGCTGGCCTGGTCCGCCGCCGGAAGCTGGGCCGGACGACGTTCCTGACGCTCGACCGGGCGTCCGTCCTCCAGCTCCAGGCATGGCTTGGCCGGTTCCACGCCTACTGGGGCACCGAGAAGGAGAGCCTCGAGAACTACGGAACGTTCCTCGACGGCGAAGCATCGGTCGAAAGGAAGGGATCGTGAAGAAGTACCTGCTCCTCTACCACGACAGCTGGGAGCCGACCCAGGAGACCATGGACGCCTGGGGGGTCTGGTTCGCCAGGGTGGGTGACCGGTTCGTGGACAGCGGCAACCCGCTCGGCAACGGCCTCGAGGTGACGCGCGACGGTTCCCGCGAGCTAGCGGGCGATGCCAGCGCCGCGACGGGCTACTCGCTCCTCTCGGCCGAGAGCCGCGAGGAGGCCGAGCGACTGCTCGAGGGCTGCCCGTTCGGCTCGAGCGTTCGGATCTACGAGGCGATGGCGATGTAGCAATCGGCCGGCGGTGGCTCCTGCGCGGGACGGCACGGTGTGCCGGCTTGACTTCCCGATGGCCCGTCGCGATGGTGGCGGTTCCGGAGGACGACGATGAATCCGGCGACACCGATGCCTGGAGCGCAGCAGCTATGACCGAGGATCAACCGTCGACCGCTTCGCCCCGCCTCCCGCCCCGCTGGTTCATCCGCGCCGCCTGGGCGGTGCACCGCGCCATCTACTCGATCACCGCCGGCCGCCGCGGTCTCCGCAGGGCGACCGACGACCAGTGGGGGATGATGCGGCTCAGGACGGTCGGGCGCCGCAGCGGCAGGGAGCGCGTCGCGATCCTCGGCTACTTCGAGGACGGCCCGAACCTGGTGACCATGGCCATGAACGGCTGGGGGGAGCCCGAGCCCGCCTGGTGGCTCAACCTCCAGGCGCATCCCGACACGGTCGTCGAGCTGAAGGACGGGCCCCGGGCTGTCTACGGCCGAGCCGCGGACGGCGAGGAGCGGGACCGGCTGTGGGCCCGCTGGGCCCATTACGACAAGGATCTCGATGCCTTCGCTGCCCGGCGGCCGGGGCAGACCGCGGTCGTGGTCCTCGAGCCGCGGTAGGGGGCTGGGCCGGGACCCGAGGCCATCCCTCGCGTGGTCGTCTCTCGCGTCGCCGGTGCTTGCTGTCACCACGTGGCTGCCCCCTCCCCCCTAGCCAGGACGACGCTCCTCGGGCATCATGCCCGGATCGCTGGGGTGGCGGGAGCGGCGGGGTGCTCCACGGCACGGCGTCCAATCGGAGCGGTCGCCCGACTCGTGCCGGAAGCCAATGGCGAGACCGACCCCGGCGGAGGAGGAGTGCGGATGATCCGCCATGTCGTTTCCAGGCTCACGGTCGCGGTCTCGGTGGCCGCCATCGTCGCGAGCCTGAGCGCTACCGCCGTCTTCGCCGGTGAGATCACCGGCAACGGCAAGAGCCTCAAGGTCGAGGACGGGGGCAAGTGGCACACGGGGCTGCACGCCCGGTCGTTCTGTGCCTTCTCCGGCCAGAACGACGAGTACCACGAGGTGAGCACCGAGTACCCGCGGGTCCAGAACTGGGGTGAGATCCCGAAGGAGTTCCGGGCCTTCCTCGCGTCGATCGGAGCCCATCCTGGCCAGGCCTGCAACCCGAACATCGGGCCGCCCCCGGAGCCAGAGGGGTAGCCGACCCGGATCCGACCAGCCGCCTGACGGCCTCCCGGTCCATCCGGGGGGCCGTCGGCTTGTCCGTGAGGCGCGGCTGCGTCATCTGCCGGGCCGATCGGGCCGATCGCCCCTTCCGCCAGCCGAGCCGCGGAGGCACCGTCTCGGCGGAGGTCGCAGCCGTGCCGGACACCACTGCCGCCGGGTCATCCACCATCGCGTCCGCGGGGACCGAGTCGCCCCTCGAGACCTGGGTCGAGGAACTCGCGGGTCGTCACCCTATGGTCGGGCTCGCGGTGGGCGTCGTCCGCGACGGACGCCTCGACGCCTTCCAGGGCTACGGCCTTGCCGACATCGCATCAGGTCGGCCCGTGACCGAGGACACGGTCTTCCGGATCGCCTCGATCACCAAGACCTTCACGGCGATCGCGGTGATGCAGCTCTGGGAGCAGGGGCTGGTCGACCTCGATGCGCCCGTCAGTGAGTACCTGCGGGCCTATCGGCTGGTCCCGGCGAACGTCGGCTGGCGGCCCGCGACCGTGCGCCATCTCCTGACCCACACCGCCGGCCTGCCCGAGGTGCGCGATCCGAGGGGGGCACTCCAGCCGGACTTCGGCGAGAGCGTGCCAGCCGGACGACTGCTGCCGTCCCTGGCGGACTTCTATGGCGGCCGCCTTCGAGTGAGCGCCGAGCCGGGCACCAGGTTCGTCTACGGCAACCACTCGCCGGCGACCCTCGGCCAGCTCGTCGAGGACGTCACCGAGCTGTCGCTGGGCCGCGTCTTCCGGGAGCGGATCTTCGAGCCGCTCGGGATGATGGAGACGACGCTCGTCCGTCCGGACCGGGTTGTGTCGCGCCTGGCGACCGGGTACACGATCGGTCGCCGCGGTCCCAGGGCCGTTCCCGAGCGCGACATGGTGACGACCGGGGCCGCCTCCATCTACTCGACCCCGCGCGACATGGCCCGGTACGTGGCGGCCCTGCTCGGGGGCGGTGCCAACGAGCACGGCTCCGTGCTGCGGTCGGCCACGTTGTCGAGCATGTTCGAGCCGCACTACCAGCCCGATCCGAGGTTGCCCGGCTTCGGCCTCGGCTTCTTCCGGACCGACCTCGCCGGCCATCGCGTGGTCCGTCACCAGGGCGTCATCCCCGGCTTCGACTCCGAGATGGCCCTGGCGCCCGACGACGGCGTCGGGCTGGTGGCCTTCGCCAACGGCGCCCGCGACGCCGCGCTCTGGCTGCCCGCCGAGGTGGCCACGCTGATGCGGCGCCTGATGGATCTCCCCGGTGACGGGATCAGCTCCGGCATCGCGCCACGCCCCGACGTCTGGGGCGACCTGCGCGGCTGGTACCGGCTGGACGCTGGCATGAGCGACGTGCGACTGCGGGCCATGATGGGTGCCGGGGTCGAGATCTTCGCCGCGGACGGCGGGATCAGGCTCCGGTTCCTGACGCCGATCCCGGCGATGTACCGCGGCTTCGCGCTCCATCCCGACGACCCGATGGATCCGACCATCCACCGGATGGACCTGTCCGCGTTCGGCCTTGGGACGACCCGGGTCGCGTTCAGCCGCGGACCCGGCGGAGCGAGGTCGGTCGCCCTCGAACTGATGCCGCTGATCCTGCGGCGGCAGCCGTCGTGGACGAACCCACGACGGTGGGCCGCGGGTTCGCTCGCCGCTCTCGGGCTCGGTGCCGCCGCGCTCATCCTCGGCCGGCGCCGCTCGGCCCGATGATCGCCGACGTGACGGTCATCGTCCCCATTGTCCGCCTGCCCGGGTGTCGCTAGAGTCTGCGGCCATGGGCAACATGACGCCCCAGGAGACGATGCACGAGCTCCTGACGGGCCACAATCCGATGAGCACCAGGCTGCGGCGGATCTTCATGCGGGTGCCCAGCGGGCCCAACTGCAAGATGTGCGCGGCGCCGTTCGCCGGGCCCGGAGGGGCGGTCCTCCGCCACGTGGGCTTCGGTCGCTTCCCCGGCAACCCGTCGCTCTGTGGATGGTGCATCAAGGACCTTCAGAAGATCGGGGTCCAGGGCGCGGAGATCCCGGTGAGCCTCCTGTTCGCCGACATCCGGGGGTCGACCTCGATCGGCGAGCACCTGTCGCCCACCGAGTTCCGGTCCTTCCTGGACCGCTTCTACCGGATCTCGTCGCAGGCCGTGCTCACCAATGACGGCGTGGTCGACAAGTTCGTCGGCGACGAGGTCATCGGGCTCTTCTTCGGCGGTGTCAGCGGCGATCGCCATCCGGCCGCGGCGGTCGCAGCCGGACGCGAGCTCCTCTCGCGAGCCGGCCGCCTGGACGCGACACCCAGCGGCCCGATCCCCATCGGCGCCGCGGTGCACACCGGCCTGGCCTTCGTCGGCTCCACCGCGACCGACGACGTCGTCAACGACTTCACGGCGCTCGGGGACACCGTCAACACGACGGCACGGCTCGCGGGCCAGGCGGCTGCCGGCGAGCTCCTCGTCTCGGTCGAGGCGGCCACGGCGGCCGGTACGGACACCGCTGGCCTGGAACGCCGCTCGGTCGAGGCCCGCGGCCGCAGCGAGCCGGTGGAGGTCGTGGCCCTGCGGATCGGTGTCGAGCCCGCCGGACCCTCCAGCGGGGGGCCCGCCTAGGGACCCTCGCGGGACCGGTGCGTCAGTCGCCCCTGGGGTGCGCCTTCGCGATGTCGCCGATGATCGCGGCCAGCTCGTCGGGGCGCGACCACATCGGCCAGTGGCTCGTGGGCAGGTCGACCCAGGTCACGTCCCGCAGCTCGGCCAGGCCGGCGAGCCATGCCCAGTCGTGGTCCCGGGCGGCTGCCCGGATCTGCTCCGACGGGAAACCGGTGCAGACGATCGTGCTGGGGATGTCGCAGCGGGCGTCGTCGGTCAGCTCCACGGTCTTGCGCAGGACGCCGCCCGGCACCGGGACCGCCCGTTCCCGGAACCGCTCCAGCTGCGCCTCGGTCAACCCGTCGAGGTTCTCCTCCGCCTCGATGTCGGCCCAGACCAGCGGCTTGTCGGCGTCCGTGAAGTCGGGGTCGAGCGCCCCCACACCGGGGGCGGTGTCGACGTAGGCCATGGCCGCGATCCGGTCCGGGACGCGGTCGCTGGCCGCGTACCCCGAGAAGCCGGCGGCGCTGTGGACCGCCAGGACGACGGGAGCATCGGCCGCCCGGACCGCCACGCAGATCGCCTCGACATGGTCGGCGAAGCCGATCGAGGATCGGTCGGCGTCGGCCGACTCGAGACCGGGCAGGGTGATCGCGGTCACGTCGTGGCCATCGGCACGCAGCGCGGCGGCGACCTCGTCCCAGGCCCATGCGCCGAGCCAGAAGCCGGGGACCAGGATGATCGGAGCGGGCATCATCGGGTCGCCGTAGCGGCGGGCTCGCCTCCATCGGTGGCAAGCACCCCTGCCGCGGCGAGGTCGTCCTTCCAGCGGCTGACCATCTCCGGCGAGCTGTACGGGTTGCGGTCGAGCCATGCCTCGACGTCGACCGTCGGGAAGCGCTCCCGGATCAGCTCCGCGGTCGCTCGGGCTCGCCGGTCCAGCCCCAGCTCGACCTGGGCCGCCGCCAGCACGAGGAGCGCCTCCAGGTTGTTCGGCTGGTGCTCCAGGACCATCTCTGCCACGCCCGCCGCCTGCTCGACCCTCCCGCCCATGTAGAGGGAGCAGGCCTTGACCGTCGGGTACCAGGGCTTGTTGACGGCGGTGAGGCGCATCGCGACGTCCGTGAGGTCGACGGCCCGCTCCCACTGGCCGAGGTACCGCCGGACGCTGCCCTCGAGGCCGAAGGTGACGTCGCAGGTGGGCCGGACGATCTCGACCGACTCGATCATCTGCAGGGCCTGCTCGCCATGACCCTGCGACATCAGGACGGCGGCCTCGACGGTCCGGGCCATGCCCGTCGGATCGCCGACCGCGAGCCCCGCCCGAGCCTGCTCCAGCGCCGTGGCCAGCGTCGCTTCCGGATCGCTGGCCCACCCGCTGTCGGCGCCCGACCAGTTGGCGAACGCCGAGAGGACGTGCCCGTACGGCTGATCCGGATGCGAGCGGGTCACCCGGCCGAAGTGCTCGACAGCTCGCGACCACCCTTCGCGCGTCCCCGTGGTCAGCTGGTACCAGCCGAGGTAGACCTGCTCGATCGCCTCCGGATCGTCCAGGTCCGCGTACAGGCCGGCCGGCTCGCCGACGACGAGCTCGACCTCGACCGCCCGGCCGACCTCGTCGGCGAACGCATCCGAGAGCGCGAGCAGGTCGGCCACCGGAGCCGTTTGCTTGTACGACTTGACGACGTTCATGGTCGACACGTCGAAAAGGTTCGCGTAGATCCGCACGCTTTCGCCGATCAGGTGGACCCCGGTCTCGATCATGTAGCGGGCAGCGCCCGATGCCGCCCCGCGATCTTCGGCCTTCGCGTCGATGACGGTCAGTTGCGGGATCCGGGTCAACCGATGGATCAGGTCGGTCCGCAGGACCCCGGCCACGGTCCGCACGGCCTCGTCCGGGATCTCGGCATGGATCGGCAGGACGGCCAGCGTTGGCGCCTCGAGTGCCAGTGGACGATGCGCCGAAGCGGCTGGGTCGTCGCTCGGCAGGTCGGTGAACTCGTGGACCTCCACCTCCTCCGGGATCCCCTTGAGCCGGTGCCGGCCCGTGGGCCTGAACCGAAGGGCGGGTTCGTCCAGGGCCTGGTAGACCCGCCCGGTGACGCTGATCCCGCCGGGCTGCGCGATCGCCTGGATGCGCGCGGCGATGTTCAGGGCATCTCCGAAGTACTCGCCGCCGGAGATGGAGATCGGGCCCTGGTCCAGACCCATCCGGAAGCGGATCTTCCGTGAGTCGGCTCGTGTCGCGTTCCTGGCCTCGATCTCGGACGTGATGGCGATCGCCGTCCGCATCGCCTCCATGGCGCTGCCGAAGACCGCCATGAAGTTGTCCCCGACGAAGTTGACGAGCGTCCCGTCGTTCTCCGACACCGTCCGCTCGACGAGCTCCCGGTACTCGTCCATCGTCGCCGTCATCGCCTCGAGGTCATCGGCGATGAGTCGGCTGTAGCCGACCACGTCGGCGTTGAGGGCCACCATCTCGGGACGCTGCTCGGTCAAGGTGCTGCTGCTCCTTCCCTCGGCTGGGTCATCCGGATCGGCAGCGGCTGCCGGTGATCGGCCGATCTTGCCGGTGATCCATGGGGGCGACCACGGGGTCGAACGTTGCCCGGATCCCCCGAAGCATCTCACGCCCTGCTACCAGGGCGCGAGCGCCCGGCCGTCGGGTGGGTCGAGGCGCCGTCACTTCTGGCTGATCGGGTGACCTCGCAGACAGGGTCCGTGGTCACCGCACGCACCAGGGTAGATGGATTTCTTAACGTGCTGGCGCTTTGCCGTCATCGAGCGCAGCATGCCCCGACGATCGAGGAGGCGGGAGCATCGGGAGAGCTCCCCGGCACGGCGTCCCAGCATCGGTCGCCTGCTCGTGCCGGATGCCAATGGCGAGACCGACCTCGGCGAAGGAGGTTCGTGCGGATGATCCGCCACGTCATGACGAGGCTCGGCCTCGCGGTCACCCTGGCGGCCGTCGTGCTGAGCCTCAGCGTCCCCGCCGTGTTCGGCGGCGAGATCACTGGGAACGGCAAGGTCCTCAAGCTCGAGGACGGCGGCAAGTGGGACACCGGGCTTCATGCTCGGTCGTTCTGCGCCTACTCGGGCCAGGAGGACGACCAGTTCCTGGCCGGGGGCTCCAAGGGAGACCCGGGCCATGCCCAGTCCTGGGGCCAGATCCCCAAGGCCGACAGGAATTTCCTGGCCACGATCGGGGCCCATCCCGGCCAGGCATGCAACCCGAACAGCGGCCCACCCCCCGAGCCTGAGGGGTAGTCGACCTACCACTCGACGACCGACGGCCTCCCGGTCCTTCCGGGGGGCCGTTTCTTGTGGGCGTCCGGATCGCCGTCGCTAGGGGCTCCCGTCGACGACGAGCCGGAGGAGCTGTCGTTGCCCGGGCAACCCCTTGAGCTCGTGGACGCCGGCATCCTGAAGTACCAGCTCCGAACCCTCCAGGAGCCCACCCGTCGTCGACGAGACGAGCACCTCGCCCGGGCCGGCCATCGCGAGCACCCGCGAGGCCGTGTGAACGGCGATCCCTCGGACGTCGTCGCCCACGAGCTCGATCTCCCCGGTGTGGAGGCCGACCCTGATCTCGAGACCGATCGCCCGGACGGCACGCGTCATCTCGGCGGCACACCGGGCGGCACGGGTCGGGCTGTCGAAGATCGCCAGGAACCCGTCACCGGTCGTCTTCACCTCGCGGCCGCGTTGGACGTTCAGCACCTCGCGAAGGCGCGCGTTGTGGGCGACCAGCAGGTCGTGCCATGCGGCATCGCCGAGTGCCTGGAGCCTGGCCGTCGAGTCGACGATGTCCGTGAACAGGACCGTGGCGAAGGACCGCGCCCCGCTCTCGCCGAGCGCCGCGCTGAGAGCCCGGCCGCTCGCCCCCCACTCGAAGCAGACCCAGGGCTCGTCGCCGATCACCCACATGTCGTGGCCCGGCGGGATGTCGAAGACCGTCTCGGGTCCGATGTCGAGTTCCTGCCCGTCCTCCATCGCGACATGGACGACCCCCGACATCGTGTAGCCGAGATGGCGGATCTGGCAGGACGTGATCCCCATCATCGAGCCGATGTCGGTCGACCAGCGCCAGCCAGGCTCGAAGCGACAGCGGCTGACGGTCGTCTCGTCGAGGTTGACGGCCTCGAACCGCACCCTCGTCATCGCCCTGACGGCATCGGGAGCGGCGAAGGTCTTGGTCTGCAACCGGGGCATGAGTCGGCCTGCCTTGGGGATGACGGGATCGGGACCCCGACATCATGGACCCGGGAGCCGGTCGCCGCACGGCCGGCGCCGGCCCGGCGGTCCGGCCCGCCGCGTTCTCCTCAGGCAGGATGGGGCCATGCGGATCCTGCTCTGGCACGGCTACCTGCTCGGCGGCACCGGCTCCAACGTCTACACGCGGCAGCTGGCCCGCGCCTGGATGCAGGCGGGTCACGACGTCACGGTCTTCTGCCAGGATCCGCGGCCGGACGAGCATGACCTGGGTGGGGCGCGGGTCGTCCGCCCGGACGTCGGAGGTCTCCTGCCGGTGTTCGTCCTCGACCGCTACGAGGGCTACGAGGTCAAGCTCGTCCAGGACTGCTCCCGCGCGGAGCTCGATCGGTGGGTCGAGGCGAACGCCCGGGCCCTGGCCGCGCACCTGCCGGCAGACCTCGTCTTCTGCAACCACGTCCTGCTCGGGGGACCGGTGGGGCTGGCCAGCGGCGCCCCGTTCGCGGTGAAGGCGCACGGCTCGGAGCTCGAGTACACGATGCGGGGCCACCCGGCCCTGGCGGCGTGGGGACGGGACTGTCTCCAGCAAGCCGCCGCGACCTTCGTCGGTTCCGAGCACATCCGTCGGGTCCTCGACGAGGTGTGCGGCCACGTCGACCGCGTGCACGAGGTCCCGCCGGGGGTCGACATCGACGCCTGGAAGCCGGAAGCGCGGTCGGTGGCCCTCGAGGCCCTCCTGGCCGAGGCCCGGCGCGACCCGCCGAACCCTGGCAACGCCGAGGAGCGGCTGCCCGACGAGGGGAACGCCGAGCGGCTCGCCCGCTTCCTGGCCGACGAGCGGCCGACCGTCGTCTACTTCGGGAAGCTCATCCGCAACAAGGGCGTGCACGTCCTGCTGGAGGCGCTCGAGGGCGTCGATGCGCGGGCGGTCATCGTCGGCTTCGGGGAGGAGCGCGCGCGATTGGAGCGTCTCGCCGGCGACGACGTCCTCTTCACCGGCCCGCTCGAGCACCGACACCTCGTCCACCTGCTCGCCCTTGCCGATGCCTGCGCCGTCCCGTCGATCTTCCCGGAGGCGTTCGGGATGGTGGCCGCCGAGGCGGCCTCGGCCGGATGCCCGCCGCTCGTCGCCCGCCACTCCGGGCTTGCCGAGATCGCCGCAGGGCTCGCGGAGACGTACCCGCCGGCGCTGCGCCACCTCGCCGGCTTCGACTCGGGCGACGTCGGCGACCTCCGGGCGAAGCTCCGGGAGCTCGTCGCGCTCGGCCCGTCGGATCGAGCGGCGATCCGCGCCGCGGCAAGGCAGGCCGCGGTCGACCGGTGGAGCTGGACGAGCGTCGCGCGTCGGCTGCTGGAGCCGCTCGCGCTGAGATAGCCTGGCCTGCCGTCCGCGGCATTCGGGTCGCCGGGCCGACCCTCCTCGCTCAGGTGGCCGGCGGGATGTTGTGGTTGATCCGGAAGAGGTTCTCGGGATCGTAGCGGCGCTTGAGGTCCATCAGGCGCTCGAGCTTCGCCGGTCCGTAGGCCTCGAGTGCCTTCCGCCGGGCATCGTCCTCGTCGTGCCCCAGGAAGTTGACGTACTGGCCGGCCATCGCATGGGGCCGCATGGCCTCGGAGAAGCCTTTCACCCAGGCGATCCGCGCCGGATCGTCCGCAGGCTCGGTCCAGAAGCCGTAGATGTTGAGCCAGAACTGCGCCGCCCGGTTCGGGAACGCCGTGGCGTCCTCGGGTACGCGACCGAAGGCGCCGCCCATGTGGTGCAGGTCGGCGGCCGTGCCGACCCAGGCCTGCGCCCCGCAGTGCTCGATCAGGGTGTCGATCATCGACTCGTCGAGCCGTTCGAACGATGCGTTCCGCCAGTAGGCGCGGACGCCCTTGGGCAGGGCCGCGTCGAAGGCCGACTGGAAGGTCAGCCAGCGGGTCGGGTCGAGGACCGCGACATCGGGCGGGCTGGCGGCTCGGAGTTGGTCGACCACGGCAACGCCCTCGGCCCGGTCGGCGCCCGCCCAGGCGAACCCCAGGAACATCAGGACCCGTTCGCCGAGCTCCCAGTCGACCGGGGGCACCATGAAGGTGATCAGCGTCGTGATGTCATCGGGCACGTCGGCCGTCCAGGCGACGTAGGCGCGCAACGCATCGGCCCAGTGCTCCCGTTCGTAGATGAGCGATCCGGCGAAGACCTCCGGGCCCAGCGGATACGCCCGGAAGGTGAACGAGGTGACGACGCCGAAGTTGCCGCCGCCACCACGCAGGCCCCAGAACAGGTCCGGGTGCTCGTCGTCGCTTGCGCGGACCAGCTCGCCATTCGCGAGGACGACATCGGCCGAGACGAGGTTGTCGAGGGTCAGGCCGTAGGTTCGGGTGAGCCATCCGATGCCACCGCCGAGGGTCAGGCCTGCGACGCCCGTCCCGGAGACGACCCCGATCGGGACCACGAGGCCGTAGGGCTCGGTCGCCCGGTCGATGTCGCCCAGGGTCGCGCCCGCGCCGACACGGACCTCCCGCGCCTCACGGTCGACCTCGACCGACGTCATGCCACCGAGGTCGAGCACGATGCCGCCGTCCACCGTGCCGTCGCCGGCGACGTTGTGGCCGCCCCCGCGGATCGCCAGGGGCAGCCGGGTCTCCCGGGCGACGGCGATGGTCGGGGCGACGTCCTCGACGCCGGAGGCCCGGACGATGACGCCCGGTCGCTTGTCGATCATCCCGTTCCAGACGCGCCGGGCCTCTTCGTAGGCGGCATCGCCTGGCGCCAGGACCTGCCCCTGGACGGCCGCGCGCAGTCGCTCGACGGCCCCGGTGTCGCTCATCATCTCGTCCCTCGTGTCACGGAGTGGTCCCGCTCGGGACGCGTCGGCCTCAGTGGGATGGTCGTGTCGACCCCTCGACAGTGTCGGCCGTGTCCTGCCATGCTGGAAGAGGCGGAATCAACCGCAACGGGTCGAATATGACACCGAGCCCCAGACCGCGGATCGCCCTGCTCGCCGCGCCGGAGACCTCCGCGTCGGTCCTCTACGGGCTCTACGACGTCCTGCTCTCGGTCGGCCCGATGTGGCCGGACATGACGGCAGCCCAGACCGCGGATGCGCTGCTCGACGTCTCGATCGTGGCCGCGACGGCCGAACCGTTCCGCTGCTTCGGCAACATCCTGGTCGAACCGCACGCCGCGGTCGCCGACGTGGACGCGATGGATGCGGTCGTCGTCTGCGACATGTACGCCCCGATCCACACGCCGCCGCGCGGACGCTATCCGGTCGAGATCGAATGGCTGCGCCGAGTCCATGCCGGCGGCGCGCTGCTGGCCTCGGTCTGCTCCGGTTCGCTGCTGCTCGCGGAAGCCGGTCTGCTCGACGGACGATCCTGCGCCGGGCACTGGGCGTACCGCGACCTGTTCCGATCCGCCTATCCGAGGGTCCGCTTCGGGCCGGGCGAGATCCTGGACCTCACGAGCGAGGATGCCGGCCTCATCACGGCCGGCGGCGTGACGTCGTGGCAGGACCTCGCGCTCCACCTCATCGGCCGGTTGTGCGGTCCGGAGCACGCGGCGCGGACCGCCAAGGTCTACCTGCTCGGCGGCCACGAGGACGGGCAGCGGCCGTACTCGGCGATGACGCGAACGGCTTCGACGAGCGATGCGGTCATCGCCGATTGCCTGGCCTGGATCGCGGACCACCACGAGTCGACCACGCCGGTGACGGCGATGGCCGAGCGATCCGGCCTCAACCGGCGGACGTTCGCCCGGCGGTTCCGGGCGGCGACCGGCCAGCGGCCGATCGACCATGTCCACGCCCTGCGGATCGAGCGCGCCCGGGAGCTCCTGGAGACCGGCGACAGCAGCGTGAACGAGGTCGGGTTCGCGGTGGGCTACGAAGATCCGACGTTCTTCCGGCGACTCTTCAAGCGGACGACCGGCCTGACGCCGGCGGCCTACCGCCGGAAGTACGCCCCGATCGTCGCGGGCGGTCGAGCCGCCGCGGATGGTCCGCTGGCGAGGGCTACCCCGTGAGTGCCCGTCCGGTCCTCGATCGCTCGCGGATCCTTGCCTTCCGCCGGTTCGTCGGCGCGCTCGACGAGCGGCTGGCGTCCGGCCCGGCCTCGCTGCGTCGGGCGGCCTGGGCGGGTCTCCAGGACAGCGTGCCCCGGGCCGCTCTCCTCTCCATCCACGCCCGGGTCGCGGACACGGGCCCATCAGCCTGGGAGGACCCGTCGCTCGTCCAGCTCTGGGGACCCCGCTACAGCGTCTTCGTCGTGGCCGCGCGGGATCTGGCGGTCTTCTCGCTCGGGACGCTGCCGGACGACGAGGCGGGTCGACGGAGGGCCGAGGACCTGGCGTCGCGCCTCGAGACCTTTCTCGGGGGCGCGAGGATGCCCTACGCCAAGGCGGGACGGGCCCTCGGTGAGCAGCCCAACCGGCTCCGTTACGCCGGGGCGACCGGCCGGGTCCTGATCCGCTGGGACGGCGCCCGGCCGCCGACCGTGTGGACCGTCCCACCGCCCGACGCCGACCCGGGCGATGCACGCCTCGAGCTCGCTCGCCGGTACCTGCACGTGGTCGGTCCCGGCACGCCACAGGCCTTCGCGGTCTGGGCCGGGATCGCGCCGCGCCGTGGTCGCGAAGCCTTCGCCGACCTGGGTCGCACGATCATCCCCGTCCGGACGCCGCTCGGCGATGCCTGGATCCTCGCTCGCGACGAGCCGCAGCTCCGATCCGCCCCGGGGGCCCCGGCGCCCGTCCGGTTCCTGCCCAGCGGCGACCCGTACCTCATGGCCGGAGACCGAGAGCTGCTGGTGCCGGAATCGGCTCGCCGACGCGAGCTCTGGCCGCCGAGCACGGTCTGGCCCGGCGGCCTCCTCGTCGATGGCGAGCTCGTCGCGACCTGGCGCCGAGCCGGGTCGAAGGTCGCGATCCGACCGTGGCGTCGCCTCTCCACCGCGGAGCGAGCGGCGGTGGAGGCGGAGGCCGGCTCGTTGCCCATCCCGGGCCTCGAGGATCGGATCGCCGTGACCCTCGTCGACTGACCGATCAGGTGGTCGGAGCGGGGTCCGTGGCCGGCCCGGAACGGCGGGCGTGCCGCCCGTCGGCGCTGCGTCAGGCCCCGAGGGCGGGCATCACCTGGAAGCCGGGCGCGCCGGGCTTCAGACTGCTGTTGCGGACCAGGGTGAGCTCGCCGCCGGTCGCCGTCGCGAGCCCCTTCCCGAAGTCGGTCATCAACTTGTCGTGGTTCCAGGTGAACGCCGGCCGGGCGAGCGGGGCGAGGAGGTTCATCCACCACTTCGGCGTCTCGACGAGCCAGAGGAACGAGACCTCGGTCCCGCCGGACGGGGCATCGGAGAGGAGGAACCGACCACGACCGACGATGTCTCCAGACGAGAGCACGTCGATCCGATCCGGGCGATCCACCTCCGCGATCTCGGTCGAGTAGACCATGCGGTACCCGCCGGGCGTACCGACATGGCAGCCGTAGACGGCACCCACGCCATCCTCCGACGCGGCCTCGCGGATGACGTCGATCCGCTTCATCCATCGCCACCACGTCGACCACCCGTCGACGGCATTGAGCGCGGCCCACACGGCGTCCCGATCGCTCGTCAGGGTGTACTCGCTCAGGAAGTGATACCGCGCTGCCATGTCGCCCTCTCAGCCATCCGCCCGAGGATGCCCCCCGGACGTGACGGCGGAGTGTGCGCCAGTTCGGGAATCGGCGCACGAAGGCGCGGCGCCCCCCCGGGGATCAGGCGGGAGGACCCGCCGGCACTGCACCGATCTGCTGCATCATCGCCAGCGCATCCATCACGCCCCAGTGCTCGTGCAGCAGGCCGTCGTCGCCGAAGCCGAAGATGTCGATGAGCTGGGCGTCGACTCGCTTGCCGGACGCGGGCATGCCCTGGAACTCGCCCTGGTGCGTGCCCGTGTACCGCACGCGGGCGACGACCTTCTGGCCGTCCGCGACGATGTCTTCCACCTTCATGTGCATGTCCGGGAAGGCCGCCCGCTGCATCCGGAAGAAGGCGAGCACCCCATCCTTGTTCGGCGCGAGGCCGGGCGTCTCCTCGTGCTCGACGAAGTCGTCGGCCAGGAGCCAGCCGAACCCGTCGATATCCCCGGCGTTGATCAGGTCGTACAGGCGTCGCGCTGTCGCCGCGTGATCGGTGGACATCTCAGCAGCCCTTGCCCTTCCTGGGCGCAGATCGCGCCCACCCGAGCGGGCCCGGTCTCGCCACTGGCCCAGCGCGACGGTCGAGGCGACCGCGTGGGGACGCCGCGCTGGCGGGAGCTCGAGTGCCCCCGCGCCTGCCCTTCGGTCGCCGGAGTATGCGCCCGGCCCGGCATCCCGTCGCGCCCGGGATCGTCAGGAGGCTCCGATGATCTCCAGGAGCACCGGGTAGACCTCGGACGTGCGCTGGTCGACGCGATCCGGCCCGATGAGGTCGTGGGGCAGGTCCAGGGAGGCGGCGAACCGGTACTCGCTCGTCGCTCCCGTCGCCAGGTCCAGCCAGCGGCTCGTGAGCTCGTCGGTCAGGTCGTTGTTCACCGTGTCGTCGCCGTCGTTGACGACGGTCACGACCCGTGCCGCCCGGTGCGGGTGGTCGGCCGCATCGGCGAGGACCATCCGACCGAGGCGCATGTAGGCGGCCGCCGAGCGGGTGTTGTTGTCCAGCCCGGCGTACGGCGCGTACTCGCCGCCCGAGGCCACCGACTCCGGGATGCCCCAGGCGAACGGCGGCAGGATATCGGCCAGGTTGACGAGCGCCGAGGTCAGGGGGGCCGGGACCTGCAGGAGGCCGAAGAACGGCGCGATCGGGACCGCCAGGTCGACGTCATCGCGGAACTGGGCGGCGTAGGCCGCGACCGAGCCGCCGCCGGACAGGCCCAGCACGGTCACCTCGTCGCCGAGACCCGCGGCGATGTCCACGGCCTCGTTGGCGTAGGCGATGAGCTCCTCGGCGGAGAGGTGCTCCAGGGTGCTGTGCTCGCGGTCCGCCTCGCCGTGCTCGGGAGCGAGGGGGATGTAGACGTTGAAGCCCTGGGCCGCCAGCTCCTCGCCGAGCTGCTCGAACATCTGGGGGCAGTTGGTGTAGCCGTGGAAGAGGACGATCGACCGTTCCGCGCGCCCGTCGGAAGCCAGGATCCGGCTCCGGCAGGGGGGAGGAGGTCCTGGCCGGCTTCACGCCGCTCGACCTCGGCGAACCGGGCGATGGCCTCGTCGTACGAGGCGGTCGGGTCCGCCGCCGCCGTCTCCGTCGGCACGTCCATGGGCTTGAGGAGCAGGAAGGCGGCGAAGGCGAGGACGACGAGCACGACACCACCGACGGCGGTCAACACGACGCGGAGGGCGCGGTGCCGCGGGCGCGGCGGCGCCGTCGGGTCGCCCGGGGATCGGCTGGCAGCTTCGGGGATCGTGTGCTGGTCGGTCATCCTGGATGTGGGCCCAGTGGCGCCAGGTCGAGGCGACGCGCTCGATCGACCGGGGCGCCATGCGCCGGAACCTTACCAACGATCGCTGACCGCCGCAGGGAACGACAGCTGAGCCCCTCGGGCGGATCGCGGTCGCAGGCCCCCACGTACGTCATCGGTCTCCAGCGGACCGCGACGAAGGTGCGACCGATCGAGTCGTCGGCCGTCGGACGTCGCGCGATGCGCCCGTCACCTACGGTCCGACCAGCAGGGCCGACCCCTCGGCCCAGGTGAGCCGAAACCGAGGTCGAGCACGATGCAGGCGTCCATCCAGCTGGGCATGTCGTCTACCCGGTCGCGTCCCCACTACATGGGCCTCGCCTTCTGGCGGGTCCCGCTGGCGCTCGCCATCGCGGCGGCCGCGATCGTCATCGGAGCGCCCGATGGGCCGGGCCCCGGCCCGACCGTCCCGCTCGCGGCGTCGGCCGACGACGTTGCCGGCTGGGCGATCGGCGACCTCCCGCTGCGGTACGAGGCCGGCAGCGAACCGGTCGACGCGGCCGGATCGCGGGCCGCCGTGCTGCGGGTTCGCGGGATCGAAGACCCGGTCGCGCGCGCCCAGGCCGAGCTCGCCGGCTGGTCGACCCGCTGACGGCCGCGCCGGGCGGATCGGGCTCCTGGTCCGGCCCGGGCCGACTCGTCGGATGCGCGGGCCTCGCGGCCCTAGGCGTCCGCCCGGAGCACCGCGACGTCGACCTCGGCGGACCTGCCCCTGAGCTCGAGCCGGCGGTGCTCGAGCCCTCGATCCGGGACATCGGCCCGCTCCAGAGCCGAGGTCGTGAGGAGGATCTCGCCCGGCCCGGCGGCCGACGCCAGGCGCGCGGCGACGTTGACCACGTCACCGAGCGCAGTGAACTCGACGTGCTCGGCAGTCCCCACCGCTCCCACGTAGGCCACGCCCGTCGCGATGCCGGCACCGACCGGGAGCCAGGGCCCGCCAGGGTCGCCGTGGCCGGTCGCGGCGAGGAGGGCGCGAGCGGCAGCGACGGCGCGCCCAGCGTGGGCGTCCTGCGCCAGCGCCGGGATGAAGATCGCCACCACCTCGTCCCCGACGAACTTGTCGATGATGCCGTCGTGCTCGAACAGGATCCTGGTGGAGACCTTGTAGAAGCGGCTCATGAGGTGGCGGAACTCCGAGGCGGTCATCCCCTCGGCGAGGCTCGTGGACCCGCGGACATCGGCGAAGAGGAGCGAGCAGTCGATCTCCGCGCCGCCGTCGTGCTGCTCCATCGCGATGAAGCACTGCTTGCAGTAGTTCGGGTTGCGCTCCCAGGGGCTCCGGCCGAGCGGCCGCATGAAGGGAGCCACCGGCCCGGCGAACGGCGCGGCGCAGAGGTGGCAGCGGTGCGTGGCGGGCAGCCGTTGGAGCCAGCTTCGCCAGGTCCGGTACCGGGGGTCGGTTCCCTCGAGGACCCCCTTCCACATGGCGTCGAGGCGCAGATCGGCGGGTCCAGGCGCGACCGACCCGGGGTCGTCTTCTGAAGGCGATCCCGTCGGGGGATCCGTGGGACGCGGGTCTGGGGACGTCATCCTGGTGGAAGGATAGCCCCCAGCGATGGACGACAGGAGCATGGCATGCGCGCCAGGTCTCGGCTGCCCCGTGGTCGACCGATGCATCCGCGGACCTGCCAGTACGCTTGATCGGGCCGGCAGGCACCACGACGTGACGTGCCAGGTCGGCGACCATCAAGAGGATCGACGCGAGAAGAGGGCCGGGATGAAGGACACGCCGAAGTCGGCCAAAGGCACCGCCAAGCCGTCCGAGGGGTTCACGGACGAGGAACGAGCGGCGATGCAGGAGCGCGCCCGGGAGCTGAAGGCGGAAGCGCGCCGCGGCCCGCGCCCCAAGGCGGCCAAGGCCGACGGTGAGGCCGACCTGCTCGCGAAGATCGCCGAGATGCCGCAGGCGGACCGGGCCTTGGCCGAGCGGCTCCATGCGCTCGTCATGGCCAGCGCACCGGCACTGTCACCGCGGACCTGGTACGGGATGCCCGCCTACGCCAAGGACGGCAAGGTGATCTGCTTCTTCCAGGCCGCCTCGAAGTTCAAGGTCCGCTACGCGACGTTCGGCTTCCAGCCCGATGCGAACCTCGATGACGGCACCATGTGGCCGACCTCCTGGGCGCTGACCGAGCTGACGGACGCCGACGAGGCCAGGATCGCCGAGCTGGTGAAGAGGGCAGTGCTCTGAGTCGGTCGTCGGGTGTCAGGCCTCGTCCGCGGGCGAGAGGTCCTTGTCCTCCATCTCCCACGCATGGTCGAGCGTGTGGAAGCCCGAGTGGCGGATCAGGAACGGCAAGGTCCATGAGCGCATGCGCCGCTTGACCTCCCCGGCGTGGTAGGCGCGCATCGCCGCGACGTAGGCCTCCCGATGCGCGCGCAGTCCGTCCGGGCTGAGTGCCGCGCCCTCGCGCGTCCGCAACCCCACCTGCTTCGCGAAGTACTCGCTCTCGGTGCGGATGGTATGGCGGATGATCTGGTCGCGGTCGCGCCCTCCCCCGCGCGGCCCGCGGCGCATCCCGGCCGAGACCCGTGCCGCCACGGCGTCGAAGTACGCCCAGGAGGCTCGCAACAGGACGATGCCGCGCTCGAGCTCCGCGTCGCTCATGGCCTCCCGCTCGGCCGCGCAGGGCGAGAAGGAGATGCCCCAGAAGTCGGTCGATCCCGTCCCGGTCCGGTCCTCCACGACGGCGAGCGGCCCGGCGGCGTCGAACTCCTCGTCCAGCCCGGCGAGGCTCGCGACCGGCTGGTAGCGCTCCCGATACGACTCGAGCGTCTCCAGGGCGAGCTCGGCCGTCTTCGCGCCCCGGCTCCACCCGGGCCAGTCGAGGCAGAAGGCGACCGACCGCTTCCCCTTGGGACCTCGCTCCACGACCGTGCGCACAGGCATGCCTGACTATCGCATGCGCCGAGCGGATCCCGCGAGGTCGCCGGTCGTCGTGGCCGCGTTGCCGATCATCCTGGTCCGGGTCCGCGTCGTGGTCCCGCGAACCGCTCCACCATCACCGGGACGCGATGGCCGCGTCGGCCCGCCACGCCCCAGGCCGAGAGCGCACCAGCTCGAAGTCAGCCAGGGACGTTGACGTCCACCCAGACGAGGCGATGGTCCGAGCTCGGGAAGGGGAACACGCCGGTGAGGGCGGACAGCGGATCGGCCAGGACCGGCCAGAAGACCGCCGCCTCGACGATCCGCATGTTCCTGCGTGGCAGCACGTAGTCCGCTCGCAGGTTGCCGGGTGCGCCGTCGGCGAAGTCGGCGGTGTCGAAGCGCGGATCGCTCAGTTGCGACGTATTCGCGCCGCCCTGGAGCGCTGAGGCCTCGACGGCGCCCTCGCTCTCCGGCGTGATCGTCGCGTTGACGAGTGGGTGGTCGAGGAGCTGCTGGATCGAGCCCGGGATGCTGTCACCGTCGAGCGGATCGCTGTTCTGGTCACCGGCGATGACGAACAGGTCGCCCGGGGCGAGGCCACCCCAGCCACCCTCGTCGTCGTAGATGTAGGCGGAGGCCGGGCCGGGCGTCACGTAGTCGGCCCAGAACCGGATCTCGTCGCTGTTGCGGGTGCCGTTGCGATCCTCGGGCCCGTCGAAGACCGGCGGCGTCGGGTGGCTGACCAGGAAGTGGACCGCCCGATGGCCGACGTCGACGGGCACATCCCAATGGCTCTTGGACGAGAGCCGGAACACCGCGAGCTCATCCGACGAGTACCAGTCGGCCGAGGCCGGCGTTGCCGGGTCGTCGGGCAGCAGTGCGCCAGGCATGTCCTTCCAGAGGAAGTGCTGGAACGTCCGGATGGCGTCATGGTCGATCGGGAAGCGCGACAGGACGGCCATCCCGAACTGACCCGGGAAGAAGCCGAAGCCGAAGGCGTCGTCGGGGCCGCCGACGACCCCATTGTTGTTGAGGTCGAAGCCGGACGGGATGCCGGTGTTGGACTCGGCAACGAACGCGTACGGATACTCGATGGGTGCTGCGCCGTTCTGCCCGACGGCCAGGTAGTTGTCGCGGAGCGCGTCGACAAGTGGCCCATCGGGGTGCTCGGCGGTGGGGGCGTAGTAGTCGAACTCGTTGATCAGCAGCACATCCGGTCGGACGCGCTGGATGATCTCGGCCACCGCTGCAGCCTGGGCGTTCCCGGGCGCGGAGAGATCGGCCAGGGCCTGGCCGGCGGAGCTCCGGTTCAGCGACGCGTTGAAGGTCGCGAACCGGATCGTCGCGTCGGATCTGCCGACGGCCGATGGTGCGGCCACCAGCCCGGCGAGCAAGGCGATCGCGGCGCCAGTGACGATGAGGACACGTAGGCGGTTCGGTGACGACATCGTGAGCCTCCCAAGGACGCGGCGGCCGCCCTCCGCGGCCGCGGCTTCGGCTATCCCCCCGTCGACGTTGTGCACAGGGTGGACCACTCGGGAGCAGTTGTCACCATCGGACCCACGGCCGCGTGCCCAGGTCAGTCCGCCTCGATGACCTCCCAGCCGGCCGCGGTCGCGGCGCGTCAGAGGCCTCGATCCGGCGCCACCGCGATCGCCCGTCGGGCGAGCTCGAGCAGGGGGATGTCGGCGGCGGTGTCGCCGAGGGCGGCGAGGACCTCGCCTCCCGCCGCGAAGGCTCGGACCGAGGCGGCCTTCTGCTCCCCGCTCTGGGTCGGCGCGGCGAGGGAGCCGGTGGCGATGCCGTCCCGGATCTCGAGCGGCATTCCGAGTGCGACGCCGGCCCCGACGAAGCGGGCGATCGCGTCACCGACCGGCTGAGGGCACCGGCCGCGATGACGACCCGGACCGCCTCGTCGGATGCGCGGGCCTCGCGTGCGGCCACCTCGAGCGCGTCGACGGCCGGCTGGCGTCGGGCGGGCCAGAGATGCGCCTCGGCCACCCCGGCTGATCGTCCTCAGAGGCCACGACCCGGACTTCCCGCGCCTCCTCTCGAAGACGCTCACGGTGGACTGAGGAGCCGGTACACGTTCGGGCCGGCGACCCACACGGCGCCGTC
Source organism: uncultured Chloroflexia bacterium (assembly GCA_963707215.1). Taxonomy (GTDB): domain Bacteria; phylum Chloroflexota; class Limnocylindria; order Limnocylindrales; family CSP1-4; genus DATHYZ01. The sequence continues at coordinate 213,834 of CAVPPB010000002.1, forward strand.
CGGGGCGACCGACACGTCGCTGGACCAGAGACCCGGCACCGATCGGTGCCATCGCCCTCCGTCGAACGTCGCGACGCCGTCGCCGACCGCGATCAGACTGCCGTCGGGGAGCAGCGCGAGCTCGTGGAGGTAGCCTGGGTCGCCGCCACCACCATCGTTCACCCACCGCCCTTCGATCACCCGCCAGACGGTGGTCCGCGGTGCGTCATCGGCCTCGTGCCATTGCCGGACCGCCACCCACAGCACCCCGTCTCGGTCGACGGCGATCGCTGCCGGATCGACGTTGGCGTCAGGCTGGTCCACGGGCGGCAGGGCGACGACCTCCCACGACCCACCGACGGATCGTGACAGGGCATTGCCCCAGCTTCGCTCGAGGAGCCAGATCGTCCCGTCGTCAGCGGCCGCGATCGTCGACCAGCACGGACCAGCGATCGGCGGTGCACGAAGGAGGCTCGCCTCCCATGCGCTCCCGGCCGGTCGAAGCGCCACCAGTCGGTTCGCCGAGCGCGGTCCCGCGTAATACGCGACCCCGTCCGGGCCGACGGTGATGGCACCGCCGCAGCCTGCGTCGGCGTCGATGGATGCGAGCGCCACCCTCGCTACCACGTCGCCAAGATCGATCCAGGCCCCATCGCGGCGGACCAGCGGGCCGGAGCTGGTGGCCAGCCAGATCGCTCCGTCCGGGGTGACCGCCGCCTGCCCGACGGTCGCTTCGACCGGCAACCGCTCCGCGTGCCAGGCAGCACCGTCGAAGCGGAAGACCCCGCCGGGCTCGGGGGCGCCGGCGGCCCAGGCGTCGGGCTCCGATACCGCCCAGACCTCATCGCGCGAGATCGCGGCGATCGTCGCCACATCGCCCTTCGGGCCCGATCCCGCCGGCGGCGATCCTGACGGCGTCGACACGGCGAGCCGCCGCCACCTCCCATCCACGAGCCGGTACAGCCCGGCCCCGGTCGACACGAGCACGGAGCCGGCTCGGGGCAGGACGATCGCCCCCGGCCAGCTGACCTCGTCGGCCGAGGGCAGTCCGTCGAGCTCGTCCCAGGTGGTCAGCGTGGACCCGTCGTACGCGTGGATCCGAACGCCGCACGGATCCGGACCGCAGTCCTCGCGGACGAACCAGAGGCGGCCGTCGTCCCCGACAGCGCTGAGCGACTCGCTCCTCTCGAGGTCCGGGACCCCGTAGCCCATCCAGCGGCCCTCACTGAACCGCGCCAGGTGCGCCAGCCCTCGGACCCAGACGCTGCCGTCAGCGGAGGCGGAGAGCCATCTGCCCCAGCCATCCCAGAGGACCCGCACGTCCCGCAGGTCCTCCCTGCCGAAGCTCGTCCAGGCCGACCCGTCCCAGACGGAGACGCCCAGCCGGCGCTCATAGTCCTGTCGTCGCTCGAGGTCGGCGGTCCACACCCGGCCCTCGGCGTCGACGATGAGCTCGGCCACGCCCAGGCCCTGGCGGCCCGGAGGCTCGCTGGACCAGACCCCGTCGACCCAACGGATCAGGCCGTACCGATCGGTCACTGCCCATAGGCTGCCGTCGGCGGCCTCGACGACGGACCACGCCTGCCCCGGCGTCTGGATGACCGCCCGGAATACCTCGCCGTCGAACAGGCGGATCGCCTCCGGCCCCACCAGCCAGACCCCGCCACGTCGTGCCGCGACGAGGTAGTCCCAGGCGAAGGCCGGATCGTCGGCAAGGGTCCATTCGCGGGCCCGGCCGGTCCGCGGGTCGACGTTGACGACAGCGCCCGCGCGGGACGTCCAGATCGTGCCGTCGACGTCGGCGACGAGGTCCCCGGTCGCCGGGTCACCGGTGTCGGCCACGAGGATCCCGGTCGGGACGAGCTCCACCGTGGCGGCCGGGGCGGCCATGGGTACGAGCGTGGGCTCGGGGGTGGGCGTGGGGGTCGGCCGGGCCGTGGGTCGCGGGGTCGCTTCCGCGACCGGACCGCTGGCGCCGGGGAGTCCTGGCGAAGCTCCGGGATCGCCACCCTCGTCGAGGCTGGCCAGGAGCCCGACGCCCACGACGAGCACGGACGCGGCGACCACCACGGCGACCTGGACCCGGGAACGAACGCTCCGGATCGTTCCTCGGAAGGCGGCCTGCTCGTCCGACGGGTGCACGTGTCGCCCGAACCTGTGATCGCGCCGTGGCCCCGTGCGGCAGCGAAGCCCGTCACCAGCGGCGCGGCGTCACCTCCTGCGCGTCCCCCGAATCTGCGACGAGCGCTCGCGGTCGGTGACGGCCATCGGACCTGAAATCCCCGTCGGCCGGACCCGAAGCGTCGGACAGGGAGACACCGGGATCGCCCGCTGGAGGGCACGGTTCACCGGCCGGGCGACGGGCCGTCGCCACGGTCTGGCCCCCTGAGACGCCGGCGCGCGATCCGTCAGTCGCCGCTCGACGTCCTCGCAGCGACCTCGGCCCGCAGATCCTTCCGCAGGATCTTGCCGACCATCGTCTTGGGAAGCGAGTCCCGGACCTCGATCGCGGTCGGGATCTTGAACCGGGCGAGGTTCGCCCGGCAGTGCGCGAGCAGGTCGTCGATCGTCGCCGTCGACCCCTCGGCCAGGACGACGAAGGCGTGCGGCACCTCGCCGTAGTGGGCGTCGGGCACACCGATGACGGCCGCATCGATGACCGCCGGGTGGCCCAGGAGGACCTCCTCGACCTCGCGCGGGTAGACGTTCATCCCGCCGACGATCACGAGATCCTTGGCCCGATCGACGATCCTGAAGTAGCCATCGGCATCGCAGGTCGCCATGTCGCCCGTCCGAAGCCAGCCGTCGCGGAGGACAGCCGCCGTCTCGTCCATGTTCTGCCAGTAGCCGGCCATGACCTGCGGACCGGACACCTCGAGCTCGCCGACCTCGCCCGGTGGTCGCTCGACGCCGGTCTCTGGGTCGATGACCCGGGCATCGGTCGACGGGAACGGCAGCCCGATCGTGCCAAGCTGGCGGTCGCCGTCGATCGGGTTGCAGTGGGTCACCGGCGCCGCCTCGGTCAGGCCGTAGCCCTCCGAGACCCGGGCGCCGGTGATCTCCTCGAAGGCTCCCTGGATCTCTCCCGGCAGCGGCGCGGCGCCGCTGATGCAGGCCTCCAGGCTCGTCAGATCGTGCCGAGGGGCCTTGGGGTGGCGGGCGATCGTGTCGTACATGATCGGGGCGCCGGGGAAGAGCTGGGGGCGGTACCGATCGATCCCCTTGAGGATCGCATCCGGATCGAACCGGGGCACGAGGATGAGGGTCCCCCCCAGGAGGATCCCGTAGTCCATCGCGACGGTGAGCCCGTAGATGTGGAAGAAGGGCAGCGCGCAGAGGACGGTGGTGTGGTCACGCTCGCCGGCACGGGGGAACCACGCCGAGACCTGGGTGGCGTTGGCGACGAGGTTCCGGTGCGTGAGCATCGCCGCCTTCGGGATGCCGGTCGTGCCGCCCGTCGGCTGGAGGATCGCGAGGTCGTTGGGCGCGGCTCCTGACTCGACCCGCTCCCATGGCGTCTCCTCGAGGAGGCGGAACAGGTTCGGCGTCTCGGCGGTGTGCGGCTGGGGGTTCCAGCGACCCTCGCGACGGGCCTTCAGCGGATACAGCCACTTGATCGGGATCGGGAGCGAGTCCTGGATGCCGGTCAGGACGAGCCGACCCGGCCGGCCGGCGTCGGCCGCGCCCTCGAGCGCGTGGAAGCGCGGGACCAGCAGGTCGAGCGCGACCGAGACCTTCGGCTCGGTCTGACCGAACAGGATCCCAAGCTCCCGCTCCACGTAGAGCGGATTCATCGGCACGGCCAGGGCTCCGGCCCGGAGCGCCCCGAAGAACGCGATCACGAAGGCCGGCGAGGTGGGCAGGTGGAGACTGACCCGATCGCCCTTCTCCACCCCCATCCGGTGGAGGGCGAGGGCGAACCGGTCGACCGACCGATCGAGCTCCTCGTAGCTCGTCTTCGCCCCGAAGAAGATGAGCGCGTCCCGATCGGGATGGCGCTCGGCGCTCCGGCGCAGGAGGCCGTCGATCGGCATCGCCGGGACCTCGACCTCGGCCGGGACGCCTGCGTCGTAGTGGGTGAGCCAGGGCCGCTCGGTCCTGGTCAGCTGTGCGGTCGCCATCTCGACCCCCTTTCAGACCGGGTATCCGCCCGCGGCGGTCACGGCGGCAGCCACCCGCCGCGATACCGCGATCCGGTCGCGCGGCTCGCCGCGCATCAGCCGGCGGATGCCGGCGACCAGGGTCCGGGCCTGGTCCCCCTCCGCGACCCGGGCCGCCAGGGTCCGGGCCCGCCCCTCGACCGCGGTCGCCCGTTCGGCGACGACGAGTCGGGCGAGGTCCTCGTGGACCGACGCGGACCCATCGGACGATCCGTCCCCCGAACCGGCCGTGACCTTGGCCGCCCGTTCGACGACGCTCTCCATCACGAACAGGTCGATCGCGAGGTCGGCCAGGCCGACGAGGACCTCCTGCTCCTCCTCGAGCCCCGTCCCGAACCGCTCCACGGCCGAGCCCGCCAGCAGCAGGGTCACCGTCCGGGTCGCGCTGACCGAGGCCCGTTCCTCGGCCAGGGCGCCCTCGAAGCTCGGCAGATCGCCGGCCGTCAGCGCGTCCCCGGCCCGGCGAGCCGGTCCCAGCAGGTCGAGCCGGCCGGTCATCGCGCGCTTCAGCAGGGTGCCCGGGACGAGGAGGCGGTTGATCTCGTTCGTGCCCTCCCAGATCCGGTGGATCCGGGCGTCGCGGTACGCCACCGCTGCCGGATACGCCTCGACGAAGCCGTAGCCGCCGTGGATCTGGACCAGCTCGTCGACGACGTGCCCCAGCTCCTCGCTGGCCAGGACCTTGGCGAGGCTGCACTCGACCGCGTACTCCTCCAGGGCCTTGCGCGTCGCCTCGTGCGAGTCGGCACCCTCGGCGGCCATCAAGCGGACCTGGAGGAGCCCGGCGATCCGGTAGACGACCGACTCGACCGCGTAGGTCCGGGCGGTCATCCCTGCAAGCTTGGCCCCGATGAGCGGGAAGTCGACGAGGTGGCGCCCGAAGGCCGACCGTTCGGCGGCGTAGGCGGCTGCCATCCCGACGGCGGGTCGCATGCCGCCCAGGCAGCCACCAGCGAGCTTGAACCGCCCGACGTTGAGGACGTTGAAGGCGACGCGATGGCCCTTGCCCTCTTCGCCGAGCAGGTTGTCCGCCGGGACGACCGCACCCTCGAGGGTGACCGGGCAGGTCGACGCGCCGTGGAGGCCGAGCTTGTCCTCCTCCGGGCCGATGCTGAGCCCGGGGGTGGTGCGCTCGACGAGGAAGGCGCTGAACCGCTCGCCGTCGACCTTCGCGTAGATGGTGAAGAGGTCGGCGAAGCCGGCGTTCGAGATGAACTGCTTGCTCCCGTCCAGGCGCCAGGAGCCGTCCTCGGCGCGCACGGCCCGGGCCCGGATCGCCATCGCGTCCGACCCGGCCGAGGGCTCCGTCAGGGCGTACGCTCCGACGGTCGTGCCGGCTGCAAGGCCTGGCAGATAGCGTTCCTTCTGGTCCTCCGTCCCGAAGAAGATGAGCGGCATCGTGCCGATGCCGGTGTGGGCGGAGAACGTGACGGCGAACGAGCCGGCCCCGGCCATCGCCTCGGTCGCCACGAGGGACGTGACGAGGTCGAGACCGGCGCCGCCGTAGGCCTCGGGGACGTCGATGCCCAGGTAGCCGTCCCGCCCGAGCACCTCGAGGAGCTCTCGATGGACCGCGTAGTCGCGGGCCTCGATCGCGTCCCGCCGGGGCCCGAGCTCACGCTCGAGGAAGGCGCCGATGGCGTCCCGGATCGCTCGCTGCTCGTCGCCGAGATCCTCGATCGTGAAGATCCCGCCTGGCCCGACGGGCCCGGTCAGGAACGCGCCGCCGGCGACGCTCTCGATCCGATCAGGTGCCTGGACGGTCATGACTCCCCTCCATCGGCCCGGACCGGCTGGGTACCGCCGAGCCACTCGATCACCCCCGCCGCGCCCTGCCCGCCGCCGACGCACATCGTCACGAGGCCGTAGCGGGCCTCGCGCCGGGCGAGCTCGGACAGGACCTGGACGGTGAGCTTCGCCCCGGTCGCCCCGAGCGGGTGGCCGAGGGCGATCGCGCCACCGTTCGGGTTGGTCCGCTCCTCGTCGAGGCCGAGGGCCCGGGCGACGGCGACGGCCTGGGCGGCGAACGCTTCGTTGAGCTCGATGACCGCGATGTCCTCGAGCGCGATCCCGGCACGGTCGAGTGCCTTCGGGACGGCATCGACCGGTCCGATGCCCATGATCTCGGGCGGGACCCCGACGGTCGCGAAGCTGACCAGGCGGCCGAGCGGCTCGAGCCCGAGCCTCTCGGCGCGGCTGCGCTCCATGACGACGAGTGCTGCGGCGCCGTCGCTCATCTGGCTCGAGTTGCCCGCGGTGACCGTCCCGCCCGTCGCGAAGGCTGGCTTGAGGGCAGCCATCCGCTCGGCATCCGTGTCGTGGCGGATCCCCTCGTCCGCCTCGAACACCACCTCCCGGACGGCCGGTCGGCCGTCGGCCCCGACCTCCGTGACCTTCGCGGTCACGGGGACGATCTCGTCCCGGAAGCGGCCCTCTCGCTGCGCGGCAGATGCCCGCTGGTGCGAACGGAGCGCCCAGGCGTCCTGGTCCTCGCGGCTCACGTCGTAGCGCTCCGCGACGCGCTCGGCCGTGATCCCCATCGACAGGTAGACCTCCGGCCGGCTGTCGGCGAGCGCGGGGCCGGGTGCGAAGTGGTGGCCGGTCATCGGGATGAAGCTCATCGACTCGAGGCCACCCGCGATGACGACGTCGTGGACGCCGGTCTGGATCGCGGCGCTGGCGAGGGCGAGCGCCTGGAGCCCCGACGCGCAGAAGCGGTTGATCGTCATCGCGCTGACGTGGTCCGGGATGCCGGACCCGAGCGCGACCTGGCGGGCGATATTCAGGCCCTGGGCACCCTCGGGCATCGCGCAGCCCAGGACCACGTCGTCCACCTCGGCCGGGCCGAGGCCGGGAGCCCGAGCGAGCGCCTCGCGGATCGCCGTCGTCGCGAGCACCTCGGGCGGCGTCTCTCGGAGCATGCCCCGGGGTGCCTTCCCGACGGCGGTCCTGGCGCCCGAGACGATGACGGCTTCGCGCATGAGGTCGGCGCTCCTAGTTCCGCAATGGCTTCCCGGTCTTGAGCATGTGGCGCATGCGGTCGCGGGTCAGCGGCTCGCCGAGCAGCCGCAGGAACGCCTCACGCTCGAGGTCGAGGAGATGGTCCTCGCTCACGAGGGTGCCCTCGGCGACATCCCCGCCCGACATCACCCCGGCCAGCTCCAGGACGATCCGACGATCGTGCGTGCTCATCCGGCCGGCACTGAGCTCGTTGAAGGTCAGGGCCTCCGCGGCGGCGATCCCGCGGCGCCCAAGGACTGGGACAGGGGCTCCGGCCGGAGGGCGGTAGCCACCGTCGGCGAGGGTCCGCGCGGTCCGGGCCGCGTCGAGCCATTGGCGGTCGGGGTCCGCGGTGATCCGGTCGGCCTCGGTGAGCAGCCACATCTCGCGCGCCTCGACGGCGCTCGTCGCCACGCGGGCCATCGCGATCGAGAGGAACACGTGCTGGAAGGCGGGGAACACGTCCGTGCCGGCCCCCGGGGCGACGCTGAGCGCCGCCCGACGGGCCATGGTCGCCGAGCCTCCGCCGGCCGGGACCAGCCCGACCCCGACCTCGACGAGGCCGACGTACGTCTCGGCGAGAGCCTGGATCCGGGCTGCTCCGAGCATCAGCTCCGCCCCGCCGCCGAGCGTCCGGCCACGCGGCGCTACGACGGTCGGAACCGGCGCGTAGCGGAGGGCGGTCGTGACGGCCTGGAAACGACGGACCGCCCGATCGAGCTCGTCCCACTCGCCGTCCTCCGCCTCGACGACAAGGAGGACGAGGTTGGCCCCGGCGCTGAAGTCGGGCGCGGCGGTGCCCACGACGAGCCCGTCGTACCGCTCGGCCGCCAGGTCAATAGCCCGGCGCAGGATGTCCATCGTGTCCAGGCCGATGATGTTCAGCTTGCCGTGGAGCTCGACGCCGAGGATGCCGTCGGGGAGCTCGACGACCGAGGCCGCCGCGTTCGACGGCAGGCCCGCCACGGCTCCCGCCGATCGGGCTGCCGCCAGGTCGATGGGCGGCGGTGCAGCGGGCGGCGGTTCGTGCGAGTTCTGCCGGAAGCTCCAGGCTCGGCCGTCGTCGTAGTAGGGCGGCGGCGGGGCCGAGGTCGCATCGGCGAGCAGCGCCCGGCCGGCATCACCGAGCCCATCGATCGTCTCGAGCGGCCCGAGCTTCCAGCCGAAGCCCCAGCGCATCGCCGCGTCCACGCTCCACGCATCGTCCGCGAGCCCGGGCGCGACCGCCGCCGCGTAGCGGAGCTCGCCGGCCAGCAGGCGGCCCAGGAACTCGGCGGCCGTGTCCCCACCGGTCCCGGCTCCGGCGAGGAGGAGCCCCAGCCGTCGCGATGGATCCGGCTCCGCCCGGGCAGCCTCGACGACCCGTGAGGCGACCCGACGGCGCGAGCGGTACTCGCCGGTGTCGAAGTCGAGCGCGAGGATCTCCCCGTCGGGCTCGCGACGGAAGAAGCCCACCCCGGCCTTCGCGCCGAGCGCCCCGTGCTCCACGAGCCCACGCATGACCGGCGGGACGTCGAACGCCTCGGGATCGGGATCGTCGGCCAGGGCGGCGTGACAGTGGTCGGCCACCGCGAGCGCGACGTCGATCCCGACCAGGTCCAGGGTCCGGAAGGTGGCGCTCTTCGGCCGCCCGATCAGCTCGCCCGTCAGCTCGTCGACCTCGTCCGGTCCGAGGCCGAGCTCCAGCGCCAGGCGCAACGTCGCGAGCAGCCCGTGGACCCCCAGGCGGTTGGCGATGAAGGCCGGCGTGTCACGGGCGACGACCGTTCCCTTGCCCAGGAGGAGCGACGCGTACTCGGCAAGCTCGGCCATGTGCCCCCGATCGCTCTCGGCGTGCGGCACGAGCTCCAGCAGTCGGGCGTACCGGGGCGGGTTGAAGAAGTGGGTGCCGAAGAAGCGCGCCCTGAACGCCTCCGACCGTCCGTCGGTCAGCTCGGCGATCGACAGGCCGCTCGTGTTGGTCGTCACGAGTGGGCGGTCGCGCCCAGCGGGCAGGGCGGCGTCGACGCGGGCGAAGAGCTCGTGCTTCGGCCCGGCCTGCTCGATGATCGCCTCGATCACCCAGTCCGCGATCGCGATGGCCGGCTCGAGCTCGCCCAGGCCGCCGGTCCGGATCCGGACCAGGTCCGACCTGCTGTAGAGGGGGGACGGCTTGAGCCGGGTCGCGCGCTCGAGGCCCTTGGCCGCCACCTCGGCGTCGACGTCGAGGAGGGTCACCCGCGAGCCAGCACCGGCGATGAGGCAGGCGAGCTGGGCGCCCATCGTCCCGGCTCCCAGGACCGTGACAGCGGGGAAGCGAGGGATCATGGGGCCCACCCGGCGGCGGCCACCATGAGATCGGCCTCGCTGGGACGGGCGGGGCCCGGCGTCAGGGTGGGTGGGGCCATCGGATGGCCGGTCACTCGCAACGCTCCCCGCCGTGCGGCGGGCCAGGCGACGACGGCCAGCCGCACGGACAGCCAGACGGTCGTCTGACCCGCGTCGGACGCTACGACCCGGTCACGGCAGTGTCAACGACAAACGACCCCCAACAGCCGGGCATGCCGGCCCGACCGGCGCGCCACCCCGCGAACGCGAGACCCCGCCGGCCGGTCGGACGCCGCGGGCCGCGGCACGCCGTCAGGGCTTGGGATTGGCCTCCAGGAATCCGTAGAGGGTGTCGGTCCAGTCGCTTGACGGGGTCGGGCTGTGGCCGCTGCCGTCGAGCGTCCAGAGCTGGACGGCAGCGCCGGTCGGACAGTCGTCGTAGCGCCTGACGGTGGTCTCGGCCCCGGCGACCCTCGCGTCGAGGTCGAGGCGCTGCGGCGCGTCCTCGGCGATCGTCCCGCAGCCGTCCTTCGCCGCCCACATGGCGACGGTCTCGGCCGCCCCCGGATAAGGGACCCCGGCCAGCTTCCCTCCATCGAAGGCGATCAGGAAGTCGGCCGTGCCGTGGAGCTGGGCGACGGAGACGGGCTCCGTGGGCCGGCAGCTGGCCGGGTCCGCCCAGACCGCGCCGGCAAGGCTGACGATCGCGGCGATCCTGTCCGAGAGGTCACACGCGAGGCGATGTGCCATGAAGCCGCCGTTCGAATGGCCGACGGCGAAGATCCGCTTCGGATCGATGGTGTAGCGGGCGCCGACATCGTCGATGACCGCCCTGAGATAGGCGACGTCGTCGACACCGGTCCGTCCGAAGTCGCAGCAGGCATCGGTTGCGTTCCAGAAGCGGAGGCCGTTCCCGCCGGGGACGCCGTTCGGCAGGGCCAGCAGGAATCCCCGCTCGTCCAGGATCGTGCCGAATCCGAACAGCTCGTCCGCCACGACACCATCCGTGCCGTAGCCGTGCAGCACGATGACCAGCGGCATCGGCGTCCCGGCGCGATAGCCGTTCGGCACCCGCAATGCGTAGGGGCGGGCCAGGATCAGCGGATCGCCGCTCGGTTCGGGCGTCGCCGTGCTCGGCTCGGGCGTCCCCGTGCTCGGTTCGGGCGTCGCCGTGCTCGGCTCGGGCGTCCCCGTGCTCGGCTCGGGCGTCCCCGTGCTCGGAGCATAGGTCGCGCTTCCCCCGTTACAGGCTGCGACCAGCCCGACGAGGGCGAGGACCGCGGGTCCGGTCCAACGGAGTGCTGAGAGCGGGGCGGAGCGCATCTCGCCCATACAACCGCGCGACGCGCGAGAGTGCAACCCGATGCCTGCCGGATGGGCAGGTTCGCGCTCATCGCCGCGACCGTCCTCGTGGTCCTGGTCCTGGTCCTGGTCCCGGCCGTCGGCCCCTTCTGCGAGCTGGCGCAGGCGCGGCCGCGCAACCTGGACTCGGAGCCCCGCTGGATCATCGCCATACCAGCGGCACTCGTCGTATCGTCGTCCAGCTGCTGGCAGCGATCTGGCGTCGGTCGTCGCTTCCCCTGCCTGTCGCGACCCCGGACATGGTGGCTCTCCGAAGCTCACGTGGCGGGCATCCAGGGCGAGCCCTGACGCCGGAGTGCCTCGACCGCGCCGGCAGCGAACATGCCACGCCGGCGCTTCGCTACGATCGCCTCCCCGCATCGCCGGAGCCTGCCGGATCGGGGTCCAGGCGAAGGAGCGTCATGGCGGTCAAGGTCATCGTCGAGCTGAAGGCCGAACCAGGGCGACGCGACGAGCTGCGATCGCTCATCGAGCAGCTCGCCACCCGCGATCGACCGAGCGGCTACCACGGGAGCACCTACTACGAGTCGCTCGACGACCCCGACCTGCTCATCGACATCGCCGACTGGGAGTCGCCCGAAGCCCGGATGACGCACCTCGCGAAGGCCATGGCCGCCGGTTCGTACGGTCCGGTGCTCGAGTTGCTGGCGGGGCCCTTCCGGGCGACGGTCATCCGCCGGCTGCCCTGAGCCCTGGATCCGCGTCTGGTACCGTCCGGCGACCCTCGGCACCCTCCGTCCGGGGCCAGTCGAGGTGTCCACGTGGAACCGCTGCGTCCCGATCAGCAGCGCGCGGCTGCGCTGACGCTCGCCGAGGCGTTCGCGAACGACCCCCTGCTCGAGATCCTTGCCCCTGACCAGGCGCGGCGGGTGAAGCTCGGGCCGCCGATGATGGACATCCTCCTGGCATACGGCCTGCGCTACGGCCGCGTGTGGGCGAACGACGACGCGTCCGCCGTGGCGATCTGGCTCCATCCCGAGGGTGGGCCGATGACCATGCCCCGGATGCTCCGGGTCGGCATGTGGCGGGCGCCCTTCATCCTCGGGCTGCAGGGCATGGGCCGGATGTCGAGGGCGATGTCCGCCACCGAAGGCTTCCACAAGCAGGTGGAGGGGCCGCACTGGTATCTCATGACCATCGGGACCCGGATGGCCAGGCAGGGGCAGGGGCTCGGCTCGCAGCTCGTCGAGCTGGGGACGTCACAGGCGGATGATGCCGGTGTGCCCTGCTACCTCGAGACCGGGACGGACTCCAACATCGCCTTCTACCGGAAGCGCGGGTTCGAGATCATCGGCCAGGCGGACTGCTACGGGTACACGCTCACCGGCATGATCCGCCCGCCGCGATAGCCGGCGAACTGGCGCGCCCGCAGGGGGGTGCTCCCCCACCCTGTTCGACGACCTGGCCTCAGTCAGTGGGTGCCCCTGCTAGCATCCACGGATGCCTGGAGCGGCGCGGCCGCGGTCGTCCCTTCCCGCGACCTCCGCCGGCACGAGCACCCGCGCCTTCACCCCAGTCGACTGGGGGCTGCTGGTGATCGTCGCCCTCGGATGGGGCTCGTCGTTCTCCTTCATCGCGATCGGCCTCGGATCGTTCGCGCCAGGCGTGGTCACGATGGCGCGGATCGGGCTTGCCGCCGCGGTCCTGGCACTGTCCGCACGGGCACGAGCGCCGGTCGCCCGCGACGACCTCGGTCGCATCGCTCTCCTGGGCGCCGCGTGGGTCGCCATCCCCTACACGCTCTATCCGATCGCCCAGCAGTGGATCGACTCGTCGGTCGCCGGGATGATCAACGGAGCCATGCCGATCTTCGCGGCGCTGTGGGCGACGCTGCTGCTGCGCCGTCCGCCAGGGTGGCGCCAGGTGCTCGGCATCGCCGTCGGGTTCGTCGGCATCGTCCTCGTCTTCGTGCCCGAGCTCCAGAGTGGCCCGTCCGCCGCTGGAGGGGCGCTGGTCGCGCTCCTGGCTGTCTCGTTCTTCGGTCTTGGCGTGAACCTGGCGGTTCCCTTGCAGCAGAAGTACGGAGCCCTGCCCGTGATCCTGCGGGCACAGGTCGCGGCCTTCGTCATGGTGCTGCCGCTCGGGCTGCTGGGCATCCCCGCGTCGACGTGGGCCTGGGACGCGGCGCTGGCCATGCTCCCGCTCGGCATCTTCGGCACCGGCATCGCGTACGCGGCCATGGCCACGCTCGCCGGTCGCGTCGGCGGCTCGCGAGCCGCAGTCACGATCTACTTCGTCCCGCTCGTCGCCGTCGTCCTTGGCGTGGTCCTGCTCGGCGAGTCCGTCGCCCTGTCCGCCGTCGTCGGAGTCGCCCTGGTCCTGATCGGGGCCGTGAGCGCGTCCCGCCGAGAGCGCTAGCCCTGTACCTCCGGTCCGCCCGGCCCGAGCCCAGGTCCGGTGCCTGCGCGACTCCGGATGCCGCTCGTGCTCCGAGCTGCGATTCGCCATGCCCGGTCCCCGGGCTTGCCATCCAGTGGACGCGCGGAGAGCGGCATCGGCGGAGCCGTCGGGTCAGGCCCGGTGCTCCACCGCGGGAGATCCGGGTCCGCGGAGTCCACCCACGAACGTGGCGACTGCCGTGTCCAGGAGCGACTCGGCGGTGTGGGTGTCGTCCTCGAATCGGATCTCGCGTTCCAGCACCAGGGTCACGATCCCGTGCAGCAGCGCCCAGCCGACGCGGGTCGTATCGACCGGGTCGCGTCCGGCAGGGATGGCACATGCCGCGACGCAGTCGCTGAAGAACGTGTAGGAGCCGCGACCGGCAGCGACGGTCTCCGGGTACTCGGTGAAGGTCAGAGCGTGCTCGCCGAACAGCACGCGGTAGCGACCCCGGTTGCCAAGGCCGAACCGGACATACGCCCGCATGATGGCTTCGAGGCGTCCGAACGGCTCTGGCCCGACGGCCGCCGCCGCGGATCCCACTGCCGAGTGAAGTGCTCGGTATGCCTCCGCGGCAAGGTCAGCGAGCAGGGCCTCCTTGGTGGGGAAGTGGTGGTAGAGAGCGGCGTCTGACACGCCGAGCCGCCGCGCCACGGCGCGCAGGCTTGCCGAGTGCAGTCCGTCCTGGTCGATCAAGTCGCGCGTGCTGTCGAGGACGGCGGCACGGAGGTTCCCATGGTGGTACCGACCGGCCGGCTTGCCGCGATCAGGGTCGGGTGTCCGGTCCATTGACGTCTATCTTAGCAGTGCTTAGACTGGCCCGTACGCGCTCGGGCCGTCACGCGGCTCCGATTCCCAGGAGGGCTGCGATGGCACGACACGATCCAGGCCTGTACCGGCCGGCGGAAGACCGGCTCATCGGCCACTACGGTGTCGAGGTTCGCGAGCATCTCGTCCCGACTGGTGCTGACGGTCACACCGTGCGCGTCCTGGAGACCGGCTCGGGACCGGCCACGCTCTTCGTGCATGGCTCCCCGAATGCCGCGGCCACCTGGCTCGGGCTGGCGGCCCTGCTTCCGGATCGGCGCTGCCTCATGCTCGAGCGACCCGGCGCCGGGCTCAGTCCGTCCATGCCCTGGACGGATCACCGGGCGCAGACCGTGCAGATCCAGTCGGCGGTCCTGGACCACCTCGAGGTGCGCGAGGTCGACACGGTGGGGTCCTCGTTCGGCGGCCTCTACGTGCTCAACCTCGCTCTCGCCCGTCCGGAGCGGGTGCGCCGCGTGTTGCTGATCGGTTCGCCTGGAGGGCTTGCATCGCTGCCCTATCCGGCCGTCATCCGCGGCCTGTCGCTCCCCATTCCCGCGTTCCTGCTCGCCAGGGCACTCAGGCCCGACTCGAGCGGCGCACGCGAGATGTTCGCCCAGATCGGGCACGATGAGTCCGTTCGCGCCGGAGCGATACCGCCGGTCGTCTTCGACTGGTACTCCGCACTGCTCCGCCACACGGACACCCTGCCGAACCTCGCTCGCGAGGTGCGCGCCATCGCGACGCCGGTCGGCTATCGGGCTCGTGCGACCCTCGCCCCCCGGGACCTGGCTGGGCTCTCCCGGCCGGTCGACCTGGTGTGGGGAGGCCGCGACCCGTTCGCCACCCCGGCCCAGGCCGACGCAGCCGCGACCGTCATGGGAGCACGGGTCGAGCATCATCCCGGGCTGGGGCACCTGCCCTGGATGGACGACCCAGCGCTGGTTGCCGACTCGATGCGGGCGCTCCTTGGGCCCGCGCCGCCGGCCTCACGTGTGACCCACGAGGCGCCGGCTGCACGCCCGGTGGCCCCCGGGCGCTCTGCCGTCGCGAACCGGCGCGTCCAGGTCGGGGGACGCCCCCGGCCATGAGCCTGCTCGGAGAGGCCTTGGCCACTGTCTGGCACAGGATGGGCGCCTGGCCCTATGACCGGATCTACCGTCGCGGGGCTCCATGGGAGGGCGCGCCCCGCAAGGAGCTCGTCGAGCTGCTGGAGTCTGGTCGCCTGTCGCCAGTGGTGGCGGGCGGTCCCCGAGCGCTGGATGTGGGCTGCGGTTCGGGCGCAGACACGATCCTGCTGTCCGATCATGGCTTCGATGCTGTCGGGGTGGACTTCTCGACCGTCGCCCTGGAGAAGGCGAGGACGGCCGCGGGGGACCGCCCAGGCGTCTCGTTCGTGCAGGCCGATCTGTTCGCCCTCCCGGATCAGGTCACGGATCTGCAGTACGACCTGATCTTCGACGGCGGGACGCTCGATGACTTCCCGGCGGCCCGTCGCCAGGAGCTCGCCCGGATCCTCACCCGCCTGGCTCGACCAGGGGCCGTCCTGGTCCTGTGGTGCTTCTCCGCGGATCCTGCCGAGCTCCCCCTGATGAGCCTCCGCGGACCCAGCAGGATGGGGGGTATCGGCGTCTCGCCGGCCGAGGTAGCAGCCAGCTTCGGGGCTGCCTGGGAGATCGAGCGGCTTGATGAGTCCCGGCCGGGAGGTAGGTCGGCCTTCTACTGGATGACGCGGCGATCTTCGGGGTGATGGGGCGGCCGGGCCTCGCTTCGGCCCGCGACCGATCAGCTCGCTGATCCGACGGCCACCCCCTGCGGGCCCGGAGATGGTGGCTCCCCGAGGCTGACGCGGTGGGCGGTCAAGGGCGAGCACCTGGCGCGCCCGGAGGCGGTCGGGCGCGAAGGAACGACACGTGCTGGTCGACCGCGCGGGAAGTCGGGACGTTGTCCTCTAGCACGCGCCTTGCGAGAGCAGGACCGTGGGCCCCGACAGCCCATGGCCGGCCCGCCATCCGGGCGCGCGACCACGGGCTCCTGTGAGTGGAGGACGCGGCGGAGCAGATCGTATACGACACCGGATCGACGGTGGTCAGCCCCCGGCCACCGGGATGGAAGCACCTGGAGGGCGCATGTCACCGATGAGGATCAAGCAAGTGATGGCGGCCATCGTCATGGCCGCGCTGGTGGCGATGGCCGTACCCATCGGAGCGGCAGCCACGCCCGCCGACGACGTCGTCGAGGTCACGCTGCTGCACACCAACGACTTCCATGGACGACTCGAGGCGGACAGCTCCGGTCGTGGAGGATCGGCGAACATCGCCGGGGTCGTCGAGAGCATCAGAGCCGACGTCGGCGAGGACAACGTCGCCCTGCTGGACGCCGGGGACGTGTACTTCGCGGCGCCCGCCATCTCTCAGCTCCTGATGGGCGAGAGCACCATCGACGTCTACAACCTGATGGGCTACGACGTCGCCACCTTCGGCAACCACGAGTTCGACAAGGGTCAGGAGGAGCTCGCGACACGCGTCGCCCAGTCGCAGTTCCCGTGGCTGGGTGCGAACGTCGTGCTCGAAGGCACGGACTGGGACCTGCCCGAGTGGGCGGAGCCGTATGCGCTGCTCGAGGTCGGCGGGATCACGCTTGGCGTCCTCGGACTCGCCGGTGAGGAGACCCCCGAGGTCACCCTGCTCGGCACCACCGAGGGCCTGATCTTCAAGGACCTGACCGAGACGATCCTGCACTACTACGACACCGTGATGGCCGAGGCCGACGCGATGGTCGTGCTCGTCCACATGGGCACCGCCGACAGCGGCCCGTACCAGGGGCTCGAGTCGGTGGCCCAGGAGCTGATCGATGCCGGGAAGCCGGTCGACCTCATGATCGGCGGCCACCAGCACCAGGCCCTGTTCGCTCCCGTCTACGTCGGTGACACGGCGATCGTTGCGGCCGGCTACTACGGGCGCTGGCTGGGCCAGGTGGACGTGTCGATCGACCCGTCGACCAAGGATCTGACCGTCAGCTCCTACAAGCTCCACGCCATCACCGAGTGGACCGGGAAGACGGCCGCCCTGAAGAGCGCGGTCGAGGGCTACTACGCGAGCGGCGCCATCGCCGACGAGGGCATCTTCGACAGCCTGATGGCGAAGCTCGACACTGCCACGGCGTCGATCGAGCGCGGCCAGACGAAAGCGGCCGCCAACAAGCTCAGCGCGTTCGTCAATCAGCTCGAGGCGCTCAGCGGGAAGAAGGTCGATGCCTCGGCGGCGGAGGCTCTGATCGCCAGTGCCGAGATGCTCGCGTTCACGCTGCCCGATCCGGCGGTAGCCGACCTCGTGGACTACTGGGCCGAGGTCGTTGCCCCGATCGTCAACGAGCCGGTCGGGTACACCAACGTGAGCCTGGTCCGCGACTACAACGACGAGTCGGTCATGGGTGACATCGTCAGCGACTCCATGCTGTGGTCGGCCGACTCGTACGACGACGGCGAGCTCAACGGCTCGGTCGATGTCGCCTTCACCAACCCGGGAGGGCTGCGGGCCGACATCACGATCCCCGACGGGGCCGCCCTGCCGTACACCGTGACCTGGGGCGACACCTTCGACGTGCTGCCGTTCGGGAACACGCTGTACCTGATGGACCTCACCGGAGCCCAGATCCAGGAGATCCTCGACCAGGCGGCCACGCTCTACAAGGGCATGCTGCAGACGTCGGGGGCCGAGTGGTACTGGTACAACGACTGCGGCTGCGCCACGCCGACGGCGTGGGGCGCCTACGGGGTGGAGATCGGCGACGAGCCGCTCGTCCGTGACGAGGTCTACCGGGTGGTGACCAACAACTTCCTGGCCGGTGGCCAGGACGGCTGGGTCACCTTCGCCGACGGCACCAACCGCTGGGACACGTACTACGACATGCAGCAGGGATTCGTGGAGTACATCGAGATGCTCGACGTGATCGACGCCGAGGACATCCCGATGGATCGGATCGCCCGCCTCGATGACGTGGTGACGATGCTCCACACCAACGACACCCACGGCACGTGGCCGGAGACCTACTACTACGGCGCGCCCGAGGGCTTCGCGTTCCTGGCCGACACGATCGCGAAGGAGCGGGCCCACAACCCGAACGCTCTCCTGCTCGATGCCGGTGACACGTTCCAGGGCAATGCCTTCGCCCAGTACTTCCGCAACGCCGATCCCAACCCGATCGCCGGTGGGATGAACCTGCTCGGCTACGACGCGATGACGATCGGCAACCACGAGTTCAACTTCGGTCCGGCGACGTTCGCCACCATGCTCGGCCAGCTCGACGCGCCGCTCCTGGGGACGATCAACCTCGACGACGACGGGTCCTACGGCTTCATCAACGAGAACGTCCAGGACTACATCAACCTCGAGGTCGACGGCCTGAAGGTGACGGTCTTCGGGCTCACCAACCCGCGGGTCTACCGCTACGAGTTGCCCACGAACATCCCCGGCCTGACGTTCTACTCGGGCCTGGACACCGGGTTCGCGGCGGTACCCGAGATCCTGACGGCGGAGAGCCCGGACCTGCTGGTCGGCCTCACCCACATGGGGTACTCGCCCTACGGCGACGAGATCGACAGCGACGTGCTCCTGGCCGAGGGCGTCGCCGGGATCGACGTGATCATCGGCGGGCACAGCCACACCTTCCTGGACCAGGCCGTGATGGTGACGTCCGCCACCAACCCGGACGGGACGCTCGTCGCCCAGTCCGGGCGCTACGCCCTGAACCTGGGGCAGGTCAACGTCGGGTTCATCGACGGTGAGGTCGTGCTCCGCGAGGGCTATCTGATCCCGGCCACCGAGGCCCAGGTCGACCCCGAGATGGAGGCATACCTGCAGCCCTTCGTGGGTGAGCTCGACGCCTACACCAGCACCGAGATCGGCCAGACCACGGCCCCGATCGACGCGCTCCAGGCGTATACGCAGGAGACGAACGGCGCCAACCTGCAGGCCGACGCCGCCGTCTACGAGCTCGAGACCAACGGTGTCACGGTCGACCTCCACCTGTCCGGTGCGATGTCGAACCGCAAGGTCGCGGACGGCGCGACGCCGGCGAGCCCGGTGACGCTCACCGTCAACGACATGTACACGTTGATGCCGTACGAGAACTCGCTGCTCGTCATGGAGATGAACGGACCCGAGATCAAGCAGGTGCTCGAGCGCGGGTACCGCAACTACTGGTGGTACACGTACGACCCCGGCACGTGGGGCGGCTACTCCCACTACACGACCTGCATGCTGACGACCAACGCGGGCGTGCAGATCACGTACGACGACGGTGGCCCGCTCATGCCGCCCGACGGCGACGATGTGGTGTCGTTGACGATCGACGGCGTGCCGGTGGACTTCACCGACGCGAGCACGTACTACAACGTCTCGACGGTGAACTACCTGGCGGCCGGCTCGTGCAACTTCAACGACGCCGGTGTCACGGTCTGGCCGCTCGACCAGATCGTGGCCGACACGCAGTTCTACGTGCGTGACGCGGTGATCGACTACGTCAGCGCCCAGGTCGGGCCCATCAGTCCGGCGATCGAGGGCCGGTTGGTCTTCGTCCCGTGACGTGACGTCGATCTGACGTCCTGAGAGGACGACGAGGCCGGGGGTTCCCGCCCCCGGCCTCGTCGCGTCGACCGTAGCCAGGCCCACGCCTGCCGGTCGGCTCTTGCTCACGGCGGCACGTCCGACCAGCGTTGGAGCCTCATTCGACGTGGAGGCGAGCGATGCCGGAGGCTGGTGCGAGGCTTCGCCGTCCGTCAGGACGACGGTCGGCGATCGGGGGCTGGCTGGTCCTGGTCGTGGCCGGGGCCCTCGCCGCGATACCGCTCCTGCCGGCGGGCGTCCCGTCCGACCCCGCGATCGTTGACTTCTCGGCCAGCCGGGCGCAGCGGCATGTCGAGCAGCTCGCCATCGAGCCGCGACCGATGGGCAGTGCCGCGATCGAGCAGGCCCGCGAGGTGATCGTCGATGAGCTGCGGCAGATGGGCCTGGACCCGGAGCTCCAGGCGATTGAGGCCCCGGACTACTATGGGATCGAGGGCGGTCCGGTCGAGGTCGTGAACGTTATGGCCCGGATCCCGGGCAGCTCGTCCACTGGAGCGGTGGCACTCGTTGGCCACTACGACACGTTCCCAACGTCGCCCGGCGCGAACGACGATGCGTCCGCGGTGGCAGTGGTCCTCGAGTCGGCCCGGGCGATCCTTGCCGGGCCCCAGCCACGCAACGACGTGGTCCTGCTGTTCACCGACGGCGAGGAACCGGCGCCGAGATTCGGCTCATCGGCCTTCGTGGCGGAGCACCCCTGGGCCGGTGACGTGGACTTCATCATCAACCTCGAGGCACTCGGTGGCGATGGGCCCGCGGCACTCACCGCCTTCGCGGGGCCGGCCAGCCTGGCCGTCGACGGCTATGCCAGGTCCGTCCCGCAGCCGATGGCGTTCTCCTACCTCACCGCGACGACCGAGCTGATCGGCGGGTCGAACACCGACTTCGCCACGTTCCGAGACGCCGGCGTGGCCGGGGTCGAGCTGGTCTACCTGCACGGGTCCTCGATCTACCACACGATGGCCGACACGCCGGGCCGGGTGAGCATGAGCAGCCTCCAGCATCAGGGCGAGAGCACCCTGGCGGTCGCGCGCCACATGGCCGACCTGGACCTGGGTCGCCTGCCTCGGGCCGAGTCGACGGTCTTTCTCACGATCGGTCGGTACGTCGTTCGCTATCCCGCGGCACTCACCCTCGGGGCCCTCCTGCTGGCGGGCATCGCGCTTGCCCTCGGGACGATGACGGCTGCCAGATCCGGGCCACGGATCAGCTGGCGTCGTGCCTCGCGGGGTCTGGCCGCGGTCGCCATCACGGTGGTCGTGACGACGATCGGTGCGGTGGTCGCCTGGTCCCTGGTGGCCGGAGCGAGGAAGGACATGGGGCTCGCCGAGAGCTACCTGTACCTGGCAGCCCTGGTGCTGGTCGCCTGGGCGGTGCACGCGGGGGTCGAGCGCCTCGTGGGAGCTCGATCGGATCCGTCGTCCACTGCGGTTGGTGTCGTGGCTGCCTGGTGCCTGGTGGGCGCGCCGATCGTGCTCACCATGCCCGAGATCGGCTATCTGTTCGCCTGGCCGGCGCTCGTCGGCGGAGCGGTGATCCTGCTGCCGCGATCAGGCGACCGGAGCGGGTGGCTCGACGTGGCAGGGTTTGCGCTCGTCGCCACGACCGTCCTCGTCCTTCTGGTCCCGGCCATCGACACCTTCTACCAGTTGGCGCAGCCGCGGCCGGGCAACCTGGACTCGCAGGTCCTCTGGATCGTCGCCATCCCAGCGGCGCTCGTCGCGCTCGTCGTCGAGCTGCTGGCGGCGTTCTGGCCTCGGTCGTCGCCTGCTCGGCCTCACGCGGTCGCGGACCCGGTGGCTCCCCGAAGTTGACCCGGCGGGCAGCCGGGAGGGGGCCTCGGGCGCCCTGAGAGGCTCGCGCGGGTGCGAACGGGAGCGCTCAGGTGGAGGCGAGCGCGAAGACTCGCCAGGAGTCCGGGACCCCCTTGAGCTGCTGCTCACCACGATCCTCGAACTCCAGCCCCGAACCGGCCACGAGATCCTTGACCGTCCTCGACACCAGCACCTCTCCTGGCTCCGCCAGGGCGGCGATGCGGGCACCGATCGAGACGGCGATGCCGACCACCTTGCCGTCGCTGATCTCGCACTCGCCGGTGTGGAGTCCGGCTCGCACGTCGAGCCCGATCTCGCCGAGCGGGTCGCGGATGGCCGCCGCGGCCTGGACGGCCCGGGCCGGTCCGTCGAACGCCGCGAAGAACCCATCGCCGGCGGTATCGAGCTCGCGGCCGTGGAACCTGGCGAGCGCACGCCGGACGATCGAATGGTGGCGCTCGAGCAGGTCGCGCCAGGCGGCGTCGCCGAGCCGCGCGGCCAGCTCGGTCGAGCCGACGATGTCGGTGAACAGGATCGTCGCGAGGACCCGTTCGGGGGCGGTTCGACCCTGAAGGCGCGAGAGGAACCGGGCGGTGGCGGCTATCGTCGCCTCGGCGGCCCGGTCGTCGACCCAGGTGTAGACACCCTGGAAGGCAGGCAGCTCCTGGAGCTCGGCTCCGCGGATCCGCTTGGCCGCGTAGTGGGCGGGCCCGGGCAGTGTCGACCGCGGGAAGATCAGCGTCGGCACGCGGACCGCGGCGAGGACGTCGGTGACGTCGAGGTCCATCTCCGCCCGGAACGCGGTCAGGGCAGCACCGGGACTCAGGCTGCGGCGCATGTGCCAGACGAACCAGTCGCGGAAGGCGTCGTCCTCGGCGACCTCCGGGGCCCACTCGCGAGCCAGTCGCTCGAGATAGGCGCGCTCACCCCAGCCGGCCCGGATCTCGGCCAGGCGCCGACGCCACTCGTCCGGCGTCGGAGCCCATGGGTAGTCGGGCGCACGGGTGCCCTTGATCCGTGGATCGATCAGGACGAGGCCCAGGCAGCGATCGGGATACGTTGCCGCGAAGAGCAGGCTGAGACCGGTGCTGGTGCTGCCGCTCCACAGGACGGCCTGTTCGGATCCCACGGCATCCATGACGGCCCGGACGTCGTCCATCGCCGTGTCGAGCGACTGTACCTCGCGGACCCGGTCGGACAGGCCGGTGCCGCGCTTGTCCAGCATCAGCACCCGACCGGACTCGGCAAGACCCTCGACGTGGCGAGCGAGGAGCGGCTGCTCCCAGGTCGAGAGGAGATCGCCGGCGATCCCGCGCACGAAGACGATGTCCGTCGGTCCCTGGCCCACGACCTGGTAGGCGATCGCCACATCGCCGCTCCGCGCGTAGGAGACGTCGGGCGGTTTCACCGGCCGAGTGTGGCCTATCGAAGCGGCCGATGCCACTCGCACTTCCGAAGACCAGGTGTGGACGGCTCGGATGAGCGGGACGCCACGCCGACGGCCCTCGGCCCGTGTCCTGCGCGGACAGCTCGGGCGGCGCCGGGCCGACCCGACTCAGATCGATTCGGACCGCGTCGGAAGCCGGCCCGCGCCTGAACCCTGCGGAGTCGCATCTGCTGGGGCCATGCACTCCACGTCCTCGATGCGCCTGACCCGGCGGACGGGCGAGAAGACCACCCAGAGCGGCGCACCGGCGATCCCGATCGCCCCGACCGCCAGCGCGGCTCGAAGGCCGAATGCCTCGCCGACGATGCCCCCGAGGAGCGCGCCGATGGGCATGACGCCGTAGCCGAGCGTGCGGTAGCTGGCGTTCATCCGCGCCAGAAGGCGGTCCGGGGTGACGGTCTGCCGGATGGTCATGACGTGGATGACCGTGATCGCGATGAACGCACCGGCCAGGGCGAGGATGAGGGCGATGACGCCTACCGCGATGGGGGAGGAGCCATCGATGAGCGGGAGCGCGAGGTAGACGCTGCAGGCGACGATCATCGCGCCGGTGATCGTGGTCCCAAGACCGAATTGTTTCGCGAGCCGTCCGGCGACCATGGAACCGACCAGCGAACCGACGGCACCGACGACGAAGATCGACCCGACGACCGCGGGCGCGACGCCCAGCTCCCGGGTGAGGTACAGGAGGAAGGCCGCGTTGAGGGCGGCGGCGAACAGGTTGAACGTGGCGGCCTCGAGCGCGAAGGCGCGGAGGATGGGATGGCCGAACGTGGTTCGCAGGCCCTCCCCGATCTCCGCCCGGAGGTCGGGGCGGGCCGGGGCCGCCCGCACGGGCTCCGGCTGCCGGATCGCGGCCAGGCTGCCCGCTGACGCCAGGTAGCTCACGGCGTCAGCGGCGAGGGCGACCGGCGCGCCGACGAGCGACACCAGGGCACCCGCCAGCCCCGGACCGGCCACTTCGGCGGCCGACGCGCTCGAGAAGAGCTGTGCGTTCGCGGTCGCGAGCCGGTCTCGGCCGACCAGCGACGGGACGTAGGCGAGGAAGGCCACCTCGAACAGCACCGCACCGCAACCGGCGGCGAATGCCACGAAGGCCAGGAGTGGCAGCGACAGCACGTCCAGGGCGGTCGCAAGCGGGATCGAGCCGATCAGTCCCGCGCGGGCCAGGTTCGCGGCCAGCATCACGGGCCGGCGCCGGACCCGGTCGATCCAGGCCCCAGCGAACAGGGTCAGGAACAGGAACGGGGCGTACTCCACGGCGGCGAGCAGCCCCATCTCGAATGGTGAGGCGTGAAGGACGAGGATCGCCGCCAGCGGCAGGGCCAGCAGCGTGACCTGCGATCCGAACAGCGAGACTGTCTCGCCGAACCAGAGATTCCGGAACGCCGCGCTGTTCATGGCTCACCAGCGTAAGGACGTTGATGGTTAGCGTCTTGGCAGTCTAGGTCCAGAGTGCTAACCTGTCAAACAGAATGGCTGGTTATTCACGGAGGCTTCTCAGTCCGGCCGATCCGCCGGTCACGGCGTCATCACGGACCGCGAGACGAGACCCAGCGCCGGGCGGGCTCGAGCTCGTGCGTGCGTTCATCAACTCGTCCGACATCGAGAAGGGCACCGATGAGCTCGCCACCACCGCGGGGGTCGAGGCGTGGCTCCGCTCCCGAGGCCTTCCCGACCACGAGAGCGGGGTGACCGAGGACGAGCGGCGGCGGCTGGAGTCCTTCCGCGAAGCGCTCCGGGATCTCATCACGTGCCGTGAGCGAGGGGAGCCAGCCCCCGAGGCGCTCGAGCTCCTCGACGAAGCCTCCCGGTTGAGCCCCTTGACGGTCGCCTTCGATGCCAACGGCAGCCCGATGTTGCGCCCGGCTCGGGCAGGCGTCATCGGGCTCGTCGGGCTGATCATGAGTGAGATCTCGGCCGCGTCGGTCGCCGGCACGTGGCCCCGCCTCAAGGTCTGCCGGAGCGACGCCTGCCGATGGGCGTTCTACGACGCGTCACGGAACCGCTCCGGGATCTGGTGCTCGATGGCAGTCTGCGGGAACCGGTCGAAGAGTCGGGCCCTGCGGGTCCGCCGTCGGGACGGACGCACCGGGGGGTGACTGGCGAGGCGGCTCCTGAGGGGGCCCGCCCGATCGAGTCCTAGGCGGGGCAGGTGCCGACGAGGGGCACCGTCGCCCGGCTCGCTACTCGAACGCTGTGTTCGTGGCGCTCAGGAGGGCGCTCTGCAGCGTGGCCGGCGAAGCGTGCGCGGCGAGCAGAGCCTCCAGGTCCGCGAGCGCCCGGGAGACATCGTGCTCGGCCGTTTCGTGATGGCCTTCGACCGTGACGATGATCTCGGTCGTGTCTGCTCGGGCCGAACTCCGGGCGCTCTGCCGCCAGCACCAGCGTCGGGCGCTCACGACATCCGCTTGATCCGCGAAGATCACCTCGCCGGGCTCCGGCTGCTCGGTCTGGCTCGAGCCGAGGTCGGCCCAGCGTTCGTCGCCGCGGGCGAACCGGACGGTCGTGCCGCCTGCGACCCCGCGCTGATCGAACACCGCGACCGGAAGCGCGTAGCGGATGCTCACCAGGTTGGCGAGATCGACCAGCGTCCCGATGGACGGCAGTCCGCCCTGCTTGGTCAGGCGCCGCAGGAGTGCCTCGGCCGCCGAGCGGTACTGCGTCGGATCGACACCGAATCCCCGGAACACCTTGCGCCAGGCTGCCAGCGTGGGCATCTCGCTGAGAGGCGTATCGGCGATCCGCGCGCGGACCGCGAGCGTCTCCTCGTCGAAGGCTGCGGCGAGTCGAGCCGGCGTCGGGCCGTTGTGGACGCCGGTGGCGTGGATGGCGCCTCCCACGATCGCCGGGAAGCGCTCCACGACGTCCGGGTCATAGCGGAGGCGTGCCACGAGACGAGTCTCCCACAGGGGCGCCTCCGGGATGGGGCCTCACCGTCCTGTCGTTGCCCCCTGGTCAGAGGGTTCCACGCGAGTCTTCCTGCGCTCGACGTCTTCCTTCGCGACGCCCACGAGCACGGCTCACGGGCAAGCCGTTCCCGGCCGATGCTCTGGCGCGCCCGGAGGGGCGCCGGGCCCGCAGAGGCAACAGGACCTGTGCCTCTGGTCGGGACGGGTCTTGGGGCGGAACCTGTTCGCATCGAGGCGGACGATCCGGGCTCACCGGCTCCGGGCCGGCCCTCGCGCACCGCCCGAGTTGCCCTCGGCGCGGCAGCGGGTCGCGGCCGACGCGGCTTGGCCAGCCTGGCAGTCCGTCCTCGATGGAGGAGGCTGCCGTGACGACGACGGCGTTGGGGGCGAACACGGAGCGAGCAGATGGACCGGGGGTGTCGCCGGGGGGCGAGCCGGACGGCGCCGGGGGCGACGGCCCGGCTCGCGGGCTCGATGACCGCATCACAGTCGCACGACTCGATCCATCGAGCTATCGAGACGCCCTTGACGTTCTTGCCCTGAGCTGGACGGACGAGCCAGCGTTCAGCCACGTCCTGGGAGGCACTCCGCGTCGCCGGCTGCGGGTGCTCAGACCGTTCCTCTGGACCGGGTTCCGGAGCTATCCGGGCGCCATCGAGGTCCACGGGGCGAGACTCGATGGCCGGCTGGTGGGCGTCGGCGTTCGGTACCCACCGGGGCGGTGGCCGGTCACCCGCCGTGAGGAGATACGCGGCTGGGTATGGGGGATCCTCGGGATGCTCCCCATGCTCGTCGCATTCCCGCAGGCACGTCGCCTCTTCGGCCCGCTGGGCGACCTCCAGGGTCGCCACCCGCGTGACACGCCCCACTGGTACTTGTGGTTGATGGGGGTGCACCCGTCGTTCCGCCGCCGGGGTGTCGCGTCGGCGCTCGCGCGGTTCGTCACGGGCCAGGCCGACGCCGCTGGCGTCGGCTGCTACACGGAGACGCTCGGCGACGGGACGGAGGCCCTCTACCGAGGCTTCGGCTTCGAGGTCCGGGAGCGCTGGGAGATGATTCCCGGCGCGCCGATGGCCCGGACGATGTGGCGCGCGCCCCGGCGGCGCGAGCCCGTCTCGGACTCAGGCTGACGGCGTCGCACGCCGATCTCGTCGAGGCCGGAGCGGGGAAACAGCGAAACCTCGAACCCGCCGCTCCTCTCGCGGACCTGGTACGGACACGGGGCCATTGGCGCGCCCGGAGGGCTGTGGACGCGCAGGACCAACAAGCGCTGCTTGAGAACGCATGGCTCGGGCAGGCGTGACAATCCAGGCGCGCCACGTTCCCGTCGTAAAGCTCGCCGAGGAGCACCAAGCGCTCGGGGTCGGTCCCGTGGTCGGCAGCGTGTGCCACCGCGTACGACACGCGCGGCGAGGGCACCGTTCCGCTCGGCGACGAGCAGCCCTCGAGCACGAGCGCCGCGACGCACAGCGGCATGACCGGGTTCATCGGCGCCGACGCCGCCGTGGGGTCGGGTCATCCGGATGACGATCCCGGGACTTCCGGCCCTGCCGCATGCCACACGATATTCAGTAATACATTACGCATGCAGCACGAGACAACGGACCCATCGCCCGATCCGCGCCCCGTCGCCTTCGGCACCGTCTTCATCGTCGCGCACCACCTCGACCTGCTCGGCGATGTCGCCCTGGCCCCGCTCGGGCTCACGACCAAGCAGTGGCTCCTGCTCGCCGTCATCGAGCGGGCCTTCGCGGGGCACCACCCGACGCTGAGCGAGGCGGCGGCCGCGTATGGGAGCTCCCGCCAGAATGTCAAGGCGATGGCGCGGGCCCTCGAGGCCGCGGGCTACCTGCGGCTCGTGCCCGACGCGGTCGACGGCAGGGCCACCCGGCTCGAGCCGACCGCCCGCCTCGAGGTGTTCGCGACACCGGAGTGGAAGGCCCGCGAGGCGGCGTTCTTCGAGTTCGCCTTCGGTGGCCTCCCCGCGGAGGACGTGGCCAGCCTCGCCGACCTCCTGCAGCGCTGGCTCGCCGCGGTGGCCGCCATGCCGAACGTTGCCACGCGAGTGAAGGGAGCGAAATGATCGTCCGACTGCTGGCGGCCGCCCTGCTGGCGGCTCACGGCCTCATCCACCTGATTGGGTTCCTCGTGCCCTGGCAGATCGCCCAGGTGGAGGGCTTCGCGTACCGGACGACGGCACTCGGCGGGAGCGTGGAGCTCGGCACGATCGGAGCGCAGCTCGTCGGCCTCGCCTGGCTCGCGATCGCGGTCGGCTTCGTCGTCGCCGCGGTCGGTGTCTGGCGCCGGTCTGCGTGGGCGCTCGGGCTGACCGGCGCGCTCGCGATCGCGTCCCTCCTCGTCTGCGTCCTCGGACTGCCCGAGACGGTGGCCGGGATCGTCGTGAACGTGGCGATCCTCGCGGCTGCGGCCTGGCTGGCGCTATTCCGGGGGCGCGTGACTGCCCCGGCGACCGGCGGAGGGCGGTGATGGCACGACCCGTCTCGAAGGCCCGATTCGGGGAGCTCGTCGAGGCCGAGTTCGCGGCCCAGCCGCTCACGCCGTCATCGACGCTCGCCGAGGAGGACCTGGCGCCCCTGCCCGCTCCCGTCCAGCGCTACGTCCGCGCCTCCGGTGCCGTCGGCCGGCCGCGGCCGCGCAACGTCCGGATCGAGTTCGATGCCGTCATGCGGCGCAAGCCGGGCGATCAGGGGATGGCCGCGACGTCCGTCCAGTACAACTTCTTCGATCGGCCGGCGCGGCTCTTCTTCATGACGGCCCGGATGCACGCGCTGCCGGTGCAGGCCCTCCACGTCTACCGGCTCGAGGAGGCCACCTTCACTGTTCGCGTCGCCTCCCTGGTGAACATGGTCGACCAGCATGGCCCGGAGATCAGCCGGGCCGAGACGGTGACCGTCCTCAACGACCTCTGCGTGTTCGCGCCGGGCGCGCTCGTCGACCCCCGGCTCAGCTGGCAGCCGATCGACGACCGGAGCGCCGCCGTGACGTTCACGAACGGCCCGCACCGTGTCTCGGCAACGCTCCTCTTCGGCGAACACGGCGAGCTGGTCGACTTCTGGTCGGACGATCGGCCCGACAGCAGCAGTGGCCGCTTCGTGCCGATGCGCTGGAGCACGCCCGTCGGCGATCATCGCGAGGTCGGCGGCCTCCGCCTGCCGACGCGGGGCAGCACCATCTACGCCCGTCCGGATGGCCCGTTCACCTACGGCGAGTTCACGCTGCGCTCGCTCGCCTGCGATGTCCCCGGACCGCACGGCGGGTAGCCACGCCGCGCATGCTCTCCCGGACACACCTCACGGGGGACCCAGTGGACATCCTCTCGGCCGCGATCATCATCTTCGCCGTCATCGAGACGCTCAACGTCGGCATCCTCTACTTCCGTCCCGGCACGCGCGTGGGCAACGGGATGGGCGTGTTCAACGCCTATCGGACGTCGGAAGCCGACCCGGAGACGCGCGAGCTCGTCCGCTACCTGGTCAACTGGGTGGCCGGCACCAAGCTCATCTTCGTGGGCCTGCTCGCCGTGATCGTCCTCACGGGCAGCCAGACGACGAAGGCGTTCGCGGTCATGGCCCTGATCCTCTCGATCCTCTCGTTCTTCTGGCGCCTGTTCCCGGGGATCGTTCGTCTCGACCGGGACGGTCAGATCACCCCGAGCGGGTACTCGAGGACGCTGGGGATCATGATCGCGTGCTTCGTCGGGGGATTGGCCGCAGCGTTGGTCGTGTCCCTCGCGTTCGGTTCCGGCGGCTGACGAGGCCGCTGCCTCACGCAACCCGACGCGGAGCGCGGCCCTTCGGCCCGAGCTCGCGACCTTCGCCCCTCGCCGGGAGCGCAGCTCCCGTCAACGGCGACAGGCTGTGCCTCGAGCACACGATGTTCAGCCAGACGGTGTTCGGGGACGCCGGCCCCCTGGGCTTCACGCTCGTGGGCGAGTGGGATGCTGTCGGCGGCACGGGGCGGTTCGCCCATGCGACGGGACACGGCACGCTGGACGGGGCTGGTGACATCCCCGACGGACGGGGACGTTGGGCCTTCCTGACGGCCTCGCGGCGTTCAACTTCACGGGCGGGACGCGTACGATGCATCGGACCGCTCGATGAAGCCGCAGGACCGAGGGCTCATCCCCCGGTCGCGTTACGCATCGTCAGGGGCCTCAATCGCGCTGTCGCTCTCGACCAGCTGCCCGCGATGGCACGGCTCCTGACCGCGTCCAGGTGTCGCCGATGTCGCGACGCAGGTGTCGCTCGAGCCCCACGGCGTCAGGCGCGCAGGAGCAATACGGGCGACGGATCGGGCCCGCCGGGGCGCGGCACGAGATGAACCGCCCCGGGTTCGTCGCGGACCGGGATCGCTGAGTCGCGGGTGCGCGACCGGAGGCCGTTCGCCCGCCCCGACCCATCCACGCACTCCGCCAGGGCGAAGGTCAGACGAGAGCAGCCGGGCGCCCTCCGGGCGTCGTGGCCTGGCGAGCAGGGGCGATGTCCCGAAGCTCGGTCCAGCGGAACACGTGAAGGTGAGTGCCACGGTGGGTGAGACGATCAAGATCCTGATCCTCGCGGGCAGTCTCCGCCGGGGCTCGTACAACCGGGCGCTGGCGCGTGCTGCTGCGCAGCTCGCACCGAGCGGCGTGGCCACCGCGACGTTCGATGGGCTCGGCGCCCTCCCGTTCTACGACGGGGACGTCGAGGACGAAGGTCTGCCCGCGAGCGTCAGTGCGCTGCGGCGGGCGATCGTGGAAGCCGACGCGCTGCTCCTCGCGACCCCCGAGTACAACGGCGCCACGAGTGGGGTCCTCAAGAACGCCCTCGACTGGGCCTCCCGCGGGCCCGACAGGATCCTCGCCCGAAAGCCCGTCGCGGTCATGGGCGCGTCGACCGGGGCGAGTGGTGCGAGAGGTGGGATCGAGTCGGTCGTGCGGATCATGACCCGCGTGCGTTCGGAGGTGGTCGGTCACCTCGTCGCCGTTCCGTTCGCGGCGCAGGCGTTCGACGACGACCTGGCCCTGCGGGACCCGGAGATTCGCACCGAGGTCGCCGAGCTGGTCGCCGAGCTCGCCGGTCGCGCTCGCAGCAGCACCGCTCTCGCCGCCTGACGGGCTGCCTCGCAGCAGGGCCGCGGAGCGTGAGCGGTGCTACCGTCGCCGCATGAGTGGCACCGCGGCGCCCCACCGGTCGTCGCTTCCTCGGACCATCGCACGGGTGGCCCTGGGGTTGGTCCTGCTGGTCGCCGGCATCGCCCATCTCACCTTCGGCCGCGAGGAGTTCACCGCGCAGGTCCCGGACTGGCTGCCGGTGGCCGACGACCTCGTCGTCGTCGGGTCGGGTGTCGTCGAGCTCGCACTCGGCGCGTCCCTCATCGCCCTGCCGCGCCATCGGGTCGCCGTGGGCTGGCTGTCGGCAGCGTTCCTCGTCGCGATCTTCCCGGGGAACATCGCCCAGTACGTGAACCAGGTCGACGCCTTCGGGCTCACCAGCGACGGGGCGCGAGCGGCCCGCCTGGTCCTCCAGCCGCTTCTCGTCCTGTGGGCTCTCTGGTCGACGGATGCATGGCGCGACCGGGCAATGCTCTGGAGAGTGGTTGGCGGCCCGTGATAGGCGGAGGTGCCGGCCGGCGGCTTTGTCGCGACGCATGACAATGGCGCGCCCGGAGGGCATCGGGCACGCAGGAACAACAACGGCCACGCTCCTGTTCAACGATGGCCCCTGCTCCTCCCGAGTGGCCCGCTCTGATAGGGATAGACCCCAGATCGCTTGTCCGTCAGCCGCTCGGTTGATATTCGGGTCTGGACGGCCAGTGGCGACGGGTGGTTCAAGCGGTGGAACGGGACCCGCCCCAGGACCGCGAGATCGACCAGCCGGCCCGACGTCGCTAGCTGTCGTCCGAGCCCTGCTCCGATTGCCAGAATCCGAGGCCAAGGACGACGAAGACGACGCACAGGACGATGAACGCCGCGTTGGCCGCGATGGCCCCAGTGTCGCCAACGAATCCAGCGACTCCCGCGATCAGAAAGCACAGTGCGGCGATCAAGTACATCACCGCTGCTCTACGCCGAGCCTTCAAGCCAATTCCTCCTTTCGCAGTAGTTGTGCAGGTTGGGCGGTCATCTCCAGAGCTCGCCCCCAGGGCCCCACGACCACATGACCTCTGAACACGTGCCGATGGCCATCTGAAGGTCCCCGCCTGTGGCCAAGAGAAGTCCCCACCGGGCGACGGCGTCGTGGACGGCGGCCCAGGCGACGATGCCGTGGGAACTCGCTCAGTCGGGCAGGCCCGCAAGCGCTTCGTGCATCGCGGTCCGGTAGCGGCGGAACGCAGCTCGCCCTTCGTCGGTGAGCGAAACCATCGAGTGCGGCTTCTTTCCCCTATAGCCCTTCTCGATCGCCACGTAGCCCGCGGTCTCGAGCTTGGTCAGACTGGTAGACAGATTGCCCCACGTCAGTCCGGTCTGGTTGATCAGCCAGGTGAAGTCGGCCGCATCCAGGACGGCCAGCTCGATCAGCAGGCGCAATCGTGCCGGCGAGTGGATCACGGGATCGATCTCCTCGAGCGGATGAGCGCCCGGATCGCTACTGGTCATGCAGTTCTCCGGCCGCCTCTGGGGCCGCCCGATGCGTTCTGGCCAGCAGGCGAGCGAATTGGGTCACGCCGATGCTCGCGACCACCACGGCCGCCACTCCGAAGGTCACCGGCCAGCCGTGGTGCGCGGCGTAGCCCTCACGGAACAGCCATTCCCCGATGACCACCGCCGCCGCGAACATGAGCCCATAGAGGTACAGCCGCGGCGTGTCCAGGTAGTAGGCCGCCGTCGAGAAGAGCACGAGCCAGATCAGCATGAACATGATCGTTGGCGCGTAGCCGGCCGACGGGCTCAGGAGGAAGGCGATCAACCCTCCCCCGAGGGCGATGACGTTGACCGCCAGCATGAGCAGCATGAACGTCCGAAGGCGTCGCTGCCGGTAGTCGCCGACGCGCACGATGCCAACTCGGGAGACCAGCAGCCGACTCCGGACCAGCTTGATCAGCAGGTACGCACCTCCCACCACAGGGACCAGGATCGCCGAGCTCCAGAAGTCGCCCAGCGACTCGCTCAGCAGCAGGATGAGGGCGAAACCCGCCAAGAAGCAGGCGAGCAACACGTCCCACAATCCGTCGTCGTAGGCGTTGCGGAACGCCCTGCGCTCCGCCTGTCCGAGATCGGTGAGTGTCATGGTCGCACTCCTCAAGAGTACTTTGCAGGTCAAAGTACTTTAGCCTCCTACGCCTGGCATGTCAAGCCGGCCACCGGGACGGCGGCGACGACGTGGTGGCCACGTTCAGCGCGGCAGGCGAGGAGCACGGGTGGCCCGCCGCCCCGCTCACCGACACCGGCGCGGTCTACACGTCGCGCTTCACCGGGGGCCGCAACGGCTTCGAGTACCTGCTCGCCTACCTCGGCATCCGCCAGAAGAACGGGACGCCGGGCCATCCCCAGACCCAGGGCAAGAACGAGCGCTTCCGCCAGACCCTCAAGCGCTGGCTCGAGAACCAGCCGGCGGCGCGGACCCTGGGCGAGCTCCAGACCCAGCTCGACGCCTTCTGCCTCGCCTACAACGAGCAGCGGCCGCACCGGGCGGTCGGCCGGATGACGCCCGGCGAGGCGTACCGGGCGACGCCCACGACGATGGTCGCCGGGAGCCGCGCCGGCCACTTCCGTCTCCGCTACGACGTGACCGACGGGAAGGGCGCGATCACCCTGCGCCGGGCCGGCCGCCTGCACCACCTCAACATCGGCGCGGCTCATGCCCGTCAGCGGGTCCTGGCCATCGTCGACGAGCACGAGGTCACGGTCGTCGCCCTCGACACCGGCGAGGTCCTGTCCAGCCACCTCATCGAGCCGGACCGCCGGTACTGGCGCAACCAACGAAGAGACCCCGGCCGATGGCCGAGGTCTCCAGCGACCGGGTGACGCATGTGTCGCCGATGTCGCGACTCATGTGTCGCACATGTCGCGACTCATGACACTGGCGCGCCCGGAGGGATTCGAACCCCCGACCCTCTGATCCGAAGTCAGATGCTCTGATCCACTGAGCTACGGGCGCGCGGCCCGGAGATGATACCGCGCGACCCGCCGATCCCGGCAGCGACCGAGCCCGGAGCTGGCGCACCGCCCCGGGTATCGTCTCCGGATGCACGTGCGCTTGGCATGACGGACCTCCGCCGGCTCTTCGATCGGCTCGTCCCGCAGGGCGCCCTGCTGCTGTCCGTGCTGAGCTTCGGCGGGTACGCGATGGGCCTGCTGCGTGACCGCACGTTCGCCCGGACGTACGGCGCGGGCATCGAGCTCGACGCCTACAACGCCGCCTTCGTCCTGCCGGAGTTGCTTCTCGACGTCCTCGTGGCGAGCGGGCTCACGGCCCCGTTCGTGCCGATCTTCCTCTCGCTCCGCCGCGAGGACGACGCCGCTGCCATCGACTTCGGGCGGACGGTCCTGACCGGGGCGGTCCTGGTCATGGGCATCACGACCGCGATCCTCTTCGTCATCGCGCCGCTCACGGCCGACGTCATCGTCCCGGGGTTCGGCCCGGAGGACCGCGAGCTGTACGTCTCGCTCTTCAGGCTCATGTGCATCACGGCCGTGCTCTTCGCTGCCTCGATCGCCCTGGGCGAGCTGCTCGTCGCCGGCCGGCGCTTCTTCTGGTTCGGCGTCGCGCCACTCCTCTACAACGGCGGCATCGTCGCCGGCACCGTCCTGCTCGCCGACGCGATCGGCATCTACGCCGCCGCCGTCGGGGCGGTCCTGGGGGCCGCCCTCCATCTCGCGATCCGCCTCGTGGGCATCGCCCGGATGCGCTTCGTCATCCGACCCCGTCTGGCCGTCCGGACACCGGCCTTCCGCGAGTTCTTCCGGTTGATGATCCCCAAGATGCTCAGCCACCCGATCGAGCCGATCACCTTCCTCTTCTTCACCGCGGTCGCGACGACGATCGGGGCCGGCAGCGTCAGCTCGGTGAGCTTCGCCCGGAACTTCCAGAGCGCCCCCGTCAGCCTCATCGGGGTCGCCTTCTCGCTGGCCGTCTTCCCGACCCTCTCGGCGGCCTGGGCGGCCGGCGACCGGGCCCGGTTCCGCTCCGTCCTGGTCACCAACCTGGCGGTCATCGCGGTCCTGACCCTGGGGGCAGCCGTGGTCCTGGCCGTCTTCGGCGGCACGATCATCGAGGTGCTGCTGGGAGGCGGTGCCTTCGATGCCGAGGACGTCGAGACGACGGCACTCGTCCTGTCGGTCTTCGCCATCTCGGTGCCGCTCGAGGCCCTGACCTACCCGCTCTCACGCGGGCTCTACGCGACCCACAACACGCTGTTCCAGGTCGGGGCATCGGTGGTCGGGCTGGCCGTGATCGTCGCCAGCTGCCTGGTGCTCGCCCCCCAGGTCGGGATCGTCGCCATCCCGCTCTCGTTCACCCTGGGCAGCGGGGCCAAGGCCGTCCTGCTCGCGGCCGCCCTGGCCTGGCGGTACCGGCGGGGTCAGCCCCCGATGAGCGGCAGGGGAGCGTCGCCGACCGGCACCGTGGGCACCACGGCCAGGAACAAGTAGTCGCGGTCGGGGTACTTGCCTTCGGGCCGGATCCAGCGCTTGTAGTTGCGCTCCATCTCGGCCCGATCCTGGATCACCCCTGGCCCGTCCGAGCGACCCCAGATCGACGAGACCCGCGGGTACCACGGGTCGTAGATGTAGGCCGAGTGGACGTCGGCATCGGGGAAGACCAGCGGGTCGGCGTCGGCCTGGTAGCCGGTCATGACCCAGGTGTGAGCGCCGAACCAGGAGATCAGGACCACCGGCATGCCGGTCGTCTCGATGGCGACCGCGAAGTCCCGCATCGCGTCGGCCCGGTGGCGGTACCCTCTGACCTCGTAGCCGGGGGCGCCGTACGTCTCGAGGGCGAGGGCGATGGCCGTCGGGCCCCAGCCGCCGTCAAGGCTGTCCTGGCGACTCTCCCACTCACCGATGCGACCGGCGACCTGGCGCTGGAACCCCTCGGAGTTGTCCGCGAGGCCGAGCGCGGCCAGGACGATCTGCGTGCCCGCCACGGCGCACCAGTCCTTCGTGGCCTGGGAGGCGAACACCCGGCCGGGGTCGAGGTCCAGGCGGACGTCGACCGGCCCGCGGACCGGCGATGGCGATGGAGAGGGCGATGGGGACGGGCTGGGCGGCGGGTTCGGCAAAGCGGATGCGCCCGGCTCGGCGGTCGGGCTCGGCGAGGGCGACGGCGCCGGCGACGGGGAGGCGCTGGCCCGCGGATCGACGACGACGACGGCCGGGATCTGCCGGTCCGGCGGCGGGTCGAGGAAGAGGCCGACCCGGGCCACGGCGCGCCCGAACGCGTAGCCGGCCCCCAGCGTGTCGGTCGCGACCGCCCCGACCGTCAGCAGGCCGCCGACGACGAGCACGGCCAGTGCGATGGCCGCGAGTCGGGGGCTGGGTCGGGGGCTGGGACGGGGGGACATCGACATGGGATCCACGGCTGCCGGACGGCTGGCGTCCTGGCGGCGTGACGCCATCCTGCCACAGGTGGGCGATCGCGCCAGACGGTCGTCGGGCTCCGCGATCGCGGAGCGGTCGGCTACGGTCTTCGGTGATGCTGCACCTGTCGACCGCGGAGCGCCGCACCCGGCTGGTCGTGCGCCACCGCCTCGCGCCGACCGCACGTGCCGCGACGCTGGGCGAAGCCGCCGACTCGGTCGTCGGGCTCCACGCCAGCGATCCGGTGTCGGTCTTCCTGGCGGCCCGGGCACGGATGACCGAGCCTGATCCGGTCGTGATAGAGCGTGCGCTCTACGACGAGCGCACGGTCGTCCGGATGCACGGTGTCCGGAGGACGCTCTTCGTCGTGCCGGTCGGGACGGCGCCTGAGATGCACGCCGCGGCCGCCACGGCGATCGCGGCGGCGGAGCGTCGTCGCCTCGCCGGATGGCTCACCGGGGCGGGGATCGCCCAGGATCCCGATCGCTGGCTCGATCGGGTCATGGCGGAGACGCTCGCGGCGCTGGCGGCCCGGGGCGAGGCGTCGACCGCCCAGCTGACCGGCGACGTGTCGGGGCTCCGCGAGCGCCTCCCGTTCGGCGAGGGCAAGCCATACGCCGGCGTCATCGGGGTCGGGAGCCGGGTCCTGTACCTCCTCGCGCTCGAAGGGCGGATCGTCCGTGGCCGACCGCTCGGGACCTGGGTCAGCAGCCAGTACCGCTGGCTCCCGCTCGAGGCGGTGATCCCTGGCGGCTACCCGGAGATGCCGATGGCCGTTGCCCGTGCGGCGATCGTCCGGCGCTGGTTGCGTGCCTTCGGGCCGGGGACGCTGCGTGACCTGCGGTGGTGGACCGGCTGGGCCGCGAGCGAGATCCGTCGGTCGCTCGCCGCGCTCGAGGCGGTCGAGGTCGCGCTGGACGAGGGGATCGGCTGGGTGCTCCCGGACGACCTCGCGGCGACCGCACCGCTCGCGCCGGTGGCTGCGCTCCTGCCGAGCCTCGACCCCACGGTCATGGGCTGGGCGGATCGCGGCTTCTACCTGGGCGACCATGGGCGGTCGC
This sequence comes from uncultured Chloroflexia bacterium, assembly GCA_963707215.1. Lineage (GTDB taxonomy): Bacteria > Chloroflexota > Limnocylindria > Limnocylindrales > CSP1-4 > DATHYZ01. The sequence continues at coordinate 251,208 of CAVPPB010000002.1, forward strand.
TCTTCGATCGGGCCGGCAACGCCGGTCCCACGATCTGGTGGGACGGTCGGGTCGTCGGCGGCTGGGCCCAGCGACGCTCCGGCCGGATCGCCGTCGCCCTCCTGGAGGACGTTGGAGCCGAGGGCGAGGCGGCCGTCGATGCGGAGGCGGAGCGTCTTGCCGGCTGGCTCGGGCCGGTCCGGATCGCCCCGAGGTACCGGGTCCCGCTGGATCGCGAGCTGGCCGGCCGCCCGTCAGTCGAGTGAGGCCGGCACCTGGGACGGCGCGAGGACCTCGACCCGGACCGCCGTCGGCTCCGGTGCTCCGAGGATCGTCAGCGACCCGTAGAGGGGGCTCACGACGTCCAGCACCAACAGGTAGGCGCCAGGCTCGCTCGGGGCGGTGACCGCCAGCTCGGCGTTCGTCGTCTCGCCCGGCGAGGCGCTGATGTCGACGACGACGTCGGGCATCGGGCCGCTCCCGAGAGTCTCGGTGTCGACCTCGAGCGAGACCCAGTGGCCGACGAGCCGGGCACCCCAGGTGCCCTCGCTCAGGCGCTCGACGACGGCACCGGGGTCGCCGTCGGGCAGTGGGGCGTACCAGGGGATCTCCCCCGAGTTGAGGACGGCCACCGGGATGCTGGCGGTCGACCCCGGGACGAGCTCGAGGCGGTCGGGCGCTCCGATCGTCGCCGAGAGGGCCGGGGTGACCCGGACGACGAGGCCCGGGATGGCCTCCTGGGTCGCCGCGTCGAAAGCGACGCCGTCGGGATCGTGGAGGGTCACGACGAGGCGGTACAGCCCCGGGTGCTCGGGAGCGCTGACGGTGGCGGCGAGACCGCTGGCGGTCACACTCGTCGCGGACACCCGGACGACGGCCCCCGGGACCTCCGCGGCGACCAGCGAGACGTCGGGCGCCTCGGACTCGGCACTCGGCTCCGGGCTCGGTGATGGCTGTGTCGACGCCTCGGGCGCCGGGCTCGGGCTCGGGGAGGGCTCGGCCGACGCCTCGACCGTCGGGCTCGGGGCCGCGCTGGCGCCGGGCTCGATCGACGGTGACGGCGCGGGGTTCGCCTCGGGCACGGCCCCCGGCGGCAGCTCCTGGTCGGGCTCGCCGGCGAGCTCGTCCCAGCGGATCCCGAGGCCCAGGCCAGACGATCCGGCCCCCGGATCGGCGAAGTCGAGCGCGAGCGTCACCTCGGACGCCACGGTCGGGATACCGTCGAGGGTCAGCCCGGTCACGGCCGGTCCGGCCGGGGCACCCGGATCGAGCGCTGGCCCGGCCTGGACGAGGCCGGCCCCGCGACGGACCTCCTCGGCTCGCAGGGTGGCCTTGGTGACGAGCGATCGCATGAAGCCCGACCTCGGCTCGGTGGGGTCCATCAGAGCCGTGTAGCCCGGGGTCCGGGTGCTCGGGAAGGCGAGGACGTGCCCGTGCTTCGTGGGGGCGCTCCGCCAGATCGCCTCGATCGTCCCCGAGCCGGTCATCAGGCGGCGGACGTACCAGGCCGGGTCCGCGTACGCGTCGGCGACGACGGCCGAGGCCCCCGCGGCGAGGAACCCGGCGGCGAAGTTGTCGACCCGGGCCTGGCCGGTCGCCAGGGTGCCCTCGGGGAGCCCGGGCTCGCTGTTGCCCGAGGCGTAGCAGAGGCGGTGGAGGAGGACGACCGCGTCGGGTGCCAGGTCGACGTCACGTGCGATGCGGGCCTCGCCGAAGTACTGGTGGGCGGCGTCGTCGACGCCGGCCACCGGGTTGAGCCCGAAGCCGTTCTGGACCTCGGGCCGCAGGACCGTCGTGTACTGGCTCGGGAAGCCATTGCCGTGGCCGAGGTAGACGACGACCGAGGCGCCCTGGAGGGCCGCCCGGACGGCCGGCCAGGTGGCGTTCGGGGAGTACAGCGTGGTGACGTCGCCGGTGTGCCGACGGGCCTCCACCGCGGCCCGCTCGCCGGCGGCGATGAACTTGGCGGTGAGCGAGCCGACCGGCCCCACGATGACGACCACCTTGGGCTCGGCGGCCCGCGCTCCCGGGGCGGTCAGCGGAGCGGCACCGAGCACCAGCCCGTAGCCCAGGGCGATCGCAAGGAGCGCCTTGAGCTCGAGGCGCAGGATCCTCCAGGCGATCCCACTGGCCCGCTCGGCGGTCACGTCGTCAGGCTCCGTGGGCGTGCGTCCACGTTGCGGCTCCGCTGCGGTGGTAGCTCCACGGCCATGGTGGACCCGGAGCAGAGCAGGGACACCCCCCCATCTGGTGGGCTCCGGCGCGGGCGTGGCAAGGACGCGGTCATGACGCGGGTCGCTCCGTCCCGGGGTGGCGGCCGATCCGGCGGCGACGCGTGCCCACGAGATCGCCGGCAAGGCGATGGTGTGGCGATGACCGACGAAGCGCATGGTCCCGATGGTCCCTGACGACAGTGCCCTGTGGCTTATCTGCGCGTGAACGCATGGCCTCGGCCATCCGGCCACCGTGGACGCATCGGCACTGCCGCACGGCCCGACGAGCCATCGTCGCGCGGCGCATGGCCGCCCGTCCACGGTCGTTGGTCACGAAACGTCCGTCGGCTGCTGCGCGACGGCACCGGCCCGCCTGATCCAGCTCGAGGCCGCAGCGACCCGTTTCCTGCCATCCTCCGCGCCCAGGCGCACTACGGTCGATCGGGCTGCCGGTGGGGGTCCGGACGGCTGGTCGAGATGGTCGCCCATGCTCGAGCGAAGGCGCGGGCGCCGATCGGGGACCGCCTGGTCGACGTGACCGGACGTACTGCGGCTCGTGGCGGAATGTGGCAGGGACGACGCGTACCGACCGCCGGTCAGCGCATCGTGAGGGCCATCACCGCCTTCTGGACGTGGAGCCGGTTCTCGGCCTCGTCGTAGACCACCGAGTGCGGCCCGTCGATGACCCCGTCGGTCACCTCGATGTTCCGGTCGGCCGGCAGCGGGTGCATGTAGATGGCGTGGCCGGCCGCCATCGCCATCCGCCGCTCGTCGGTGATCCAGTCGGTGTAGCGACCGGCGATCTCGGCGCCCTCGGCTTCGTCCCCGGCCCGCAACAGGGCGCCCCAGCTCTTGGCGTAGACGACCTCGGCATGGCGGAAGCCACTCTCGAAGTCGTCGAGCAGCTCGATGCTGCCGCCGGCGTGGCGGGCGTTCTCACGGGCCTCGTCCACCACATCGGGCATGAGCTCGAACTCGGGCGGGTGGACCAGGCGAACGTCCATCCCGAAGCGGGTCGCGGCGAGCAGCAGGTCCTGGGGCACGCTGATCGGCTTCTGGTAGCTCTTGGCGTAGGCCCAGCTGATGGTGATCCGGCGGCCCCGCAGCGGGCCCAGCTTCTCCCGCATCGTCATCAGGTCGGCCAGGATCTGGAACGGGTGGTAGATGTCGCACTGCATGTTGAGGACCGGCACCCGGCTGGCCTCAGCGACCTCCCGGATATAGCGGTTGCCGATGCCCCAGTCCACGTTCCGGATGGCGATCCCGTCGTTGTAGCGGCCCAGGATCTCGCCGATCTCCTTGGCCGTGTCGCCGTGCGCGATCTGGGTGCTCTTGCTCTCGATGAACTGGGCGTGGCCGCCCAGCTGGGCCATCCCGGCTTCGAACGAGGCCCGGGTCCGGGTGCTGGAGTAGAAGAAGAGCATCGCCAGGACCCGGTCCCGCAGGTACGGGTGCGGCTCGCCGAGGGCTCGCTTGCGCTTGAGGTCGAAGGCGACGTCGAGGGCGGTCTCGATCTCCTCGGTCGTCCAATCCGAGAGGGTGATGAGGTCGCGCCCCCGCAGGTCGGTCTGCATCTGCGACCTCCTACTCGGCGGCGCCGAGGATGAGGGCCAGGAGCCCCATCTTGAGCGCCACGCCGTTGAAGGCCTCCGCCCAGTAGCGCTGGTGGCGGGTCGCATCGACGTCATCCGGGAGCTCGTCCATCCGGGGCAGCGAGTGGAGGATCATCGACGACCGCTTCGCCTTGTCGCGGAGCAGCTCGCGGGTGACGACGTACTCCGGCGGGGTGAGCCCCACCTGGTCGCCGCGCTCGACGCGCGACGAGGTGTAGTCGGCCTGGACGACCGGCTCCATGTAGATGACGTCGGCCTCGCCGATGACGTCGCGGACGTCGCCCGCCTCCTCGTAGTCCACGTTGAGGGCGTCGATCTCGGCCTTGAACTCGGGCAGGAGGCTCATCTCCGGCGGTCCGACCACGTAGGCCTTGGCGTCGAACTGCGACAGCGCGTAGAGGATCGAGTGCATCGTCCGCATCCGCATGTCGCCGACCAGCAGGTAGGTGAGCCCGTCGAGGGTGCCCTTCTCGTGGAGGACCGTGTACAGGTCGGTCAGGACCTGGGTCGGATGCTCGCCCCAGCCGTCGCCGCAGTTGAGGATCGGCACGGACGACCACTTCGCCGCCTCGGCCGGTGCGCCCTGCTGGAAGTGGCGGATGGCGATGACGTCCGCGTAGTACTCCAGCATGTGGAAGGTGTCCTTGATCGACTCCTGGTAGAAGTCGCCCGCCCGGGTCATCTTGGCGTCCGAGAACCCCAGGACGGCGCCGCCGAGCCGGTGCATCGCGGCCTCGTGGGAGAGCCGCGTCCGGGTCGACGGCTGGTAGAAGGCCGTCAGCAGGGTCTTGTGCTTGAGCAGGTCCGCGTTCCGACGGTCGCGAGCGTACGGCCGAAGGTCGTCGGCGACCTGGAAGACCCGGAAGAACTCGTCCCGGCTGAAGTCCTTGAGCGACAGGATGTCGCGGCCGGTGAAGCTTCTCATGCCCTCGTCCTCTCCTTCGAGCAGGTGGTCACTGGTGCGTGGTTGGCATGGGTGGTGACGGCCGACGGGCGCCGCTGAAGACGACCACGACGATCTCCGTGGGTGCGACGAGCCCGTCCTCGATGAGCCGCATCAGGCCGGCGAGGCCGGCCGTACCGGTGTGATCAGCATCGATGCCGGTGGTGTCGTGGGCCAGGCGGTTCGCCGCCTCGAGCGCGGCCTCGCCGACGACGACCGGTCGCCCGCCGCTCTCGAGCATCGCCCGGACGACCGCGAGCCAGTCGTAGGTCTCGTCGTCGAGGATCCCGTGGGCGATGCTGTGGGGCTCGGTCTCCCATGGCCACATGTACCGCGAGCGCTGTCGGGCGGCGGCCGCCATGGCGTCGCGGACGCCGCCGGGGGCGACCGGCACGCCCTCGGTGGCCTCGAGGTCGTCGAGCAGCCGCTCGAAGGCCCTGGCCAGCGGCCAGCCACCCTCGGTCTGGACGGTGTCGAGGACCGGGAGGCGCTCCACGACGCCCAGCGCCAGGGCCTCGCTCAAGGCCAGGGCGATCGACGAGGCGAAGGCACCTCCACCGACCTGGACGACGATCCGGTCGGCCCCTTGCCCGGCGGCCCGCTGCCCGGCGGCCCGGAGGCCGTCGACGATCTCCCAGCCGATGGTCGCCCCGCCCTCGATGACGAGGCCGTCCTCGGGCCCCTGGCAGGTGAACGGGATGGCGCCACCGGCCAGGGCCTCCTGCAGCCGCAGGTACGACGGATCGCCTGCCTCGCCCGGCCGGCGCGGGCAGGCCCGCACCTCCGCCCCGAGCTCGTCGAGCCGCTCCAGGACCCAGGGGTCGGCGGACTCGGGGACGAAGACGAGGAGGCGCCGCTCGGCAGCCGCAGCGACCACGGCGGCCGCCAGGGCCGCGTTGCCGCAGCTCGCGATGGCCAGCGGACGGTCGGGGTCGAGCCCCGCTACGGCCTCGGCGACCCGCAGCTCGAGCATGACCCCCAGCAGGTGGCGGACCTTGTGCGATCCGCCGGGGTTGCCGGTCTCGTCCTTGACCCAGACGCCGCCCCGGGCCGCGAAGCCCAGCCGGTCGCTGAGGTCGTCGGCCCGGCCGAACGGCGTCACGAGAAGCCGGCGGCCGTCGACCCGTTCGAGCGCGGCCTGGAGCGAGCCGACCAGCTCCACGTAGTGTTCGTCGCTCCAGCCGGCGGCGATGGCCAGGTGGTAGGCGCGGAAGAGGGTCCGGTAGCGGACGAACGGGTCGGGATCGTCGCCGAAGCCCGGGTCGATGGCACCCAGGTCGACCGTCCGGACCATGACGTGGTCGATGTCGTCGCCGGGTCGGCGGGCCGGGCAGCGGACCGGGAACGGGTCGTCCGGCGCGGGCACCGCTCCGCATCCGGCACAGACGAGCCCGGTGGCGACCGGATGCTCCGGGCCACCGGCGTGGGCCGCCGGCAGAGCCTCGCCCGGGGCGGTCACCGGGCCCCCAGGGCGCCCGTCCGGGCGTTGAACTCGTCGATCCGCTGGTCCCAGGAGGCGGGCAGGCTTCGCAGATCCGCCCAGAAGTCGGGCGAGCGTCGGGCCTCGAACGCCTCCAGCGACACGCCCTGCTGTTCGACCCAGGTGTAGTAGCCCAGGTTGAAGATGCGGTCCCGGTCGGCCCGGGTGCACTCGAGCATGTGGTCCGTGTCGGCTCCCAGCAGGTGGCGTCCCACGGCCTTGGCCACGGCAGCCTCGTCGACCCCCCGCGGGAAGTCCCGGGCGGTCAGCCGGTCGACCTCGGTCGCGTAGAGCTCGGCGCCGTCGGTGGCCACCGTGACCAGCAGGTCGTTCGGGCCCAGGCGCTGCTGCTTGGCCGTCTTGATGGCCGCCAGGACGTTGCAGATCGACGAGAAGCCAAGCGAGCCGAGCCGGGCGACGAGGTCCCCGTCCACGCCCATGCGCCGTTCGAGGAAGTCACGGCCCTCCGCCGTGTTGAAGACGACGAAGAGGGCGTCGGTCGCCCGGTCCGAGACGTCGACGACGACGTCGGTCGCCATGACGTCGTGGATCAGCGGGACGTGCTTGTCGCCGATGCCCTGGATGTTGTGTTCGCCGTAGCCGTTCGCCAGGAGGGTCGGGCACTCGAGCGCCTCGGCCGCTACGGTCAGCGAACCGTGGCGCTCCTTGAGGTAGTCGCCGGCGCCGATGGTGCCGGCCGATCCGGTCGCCGAGACGAACGCCCGGAGTCGCAGGTCCGGGCACCCCTGCCGCAGTGCCTCGTACGTCCGCTCGAGGGCGCGGCCGGTCAGCTCGTAGTGGGCCACGTGATTCCCGAACTCAGCGAACTGGTTGAGGATGACCGTGTCGGGCTCCCGGGCGAGCTCGGCGCAGCGGTCATAGATCTCCTTGACGTTGCTCTCGGTCCCGGGGGTCCGGATCACGTCGGCCGGGTCGGCGACCCAGTGCTCCAGCCACTCGAAGCGCTCGCGGCTCATCCCCTCCGGAAGCACCGCCACGCCGCGACTGTCCATGATCCGGGAGATCGCCACCCCGCCCCGGCAGTAGTTCCCGGTCGAGGGCCAGACCGCCCGCTGGATCGTCGGGTCGAAGCTGCCGGTGACGATCCGCGGTGCCAGGACGCCGTAGGCCGCGATGACCTTGTGCGAGCGGATCATCGGGAAGCGGTCGCCGAGCAGCGTGACGATGGGGGCATCGACGCCGGTCAGCTCCGACGGCAGGACGACGTGCTCCGGGACGTCGACCCGGCCGGCCCGCGTCGCGTCGTTGAACCAGTGGACGCGGAAGAGGTTGAGCGGGTGTGGGGCATCCGGGTCGATGTCTGCCAGGGCCTCGACGATGCCGGCCGGGATGCGCTCCGGCTCGGCCAGCTGGGCGAAGGTCGGCAGGGCGATGCGGTCGCGCCGGAACCTCTCCACGGCTCGCTCGTAGACCGTCGCGTCGACCAGCTCGCGGTCCAACCCGAGACCCTGCATCGTCCCTCCTCGTCGTGCCCGACGGGCTCGCCGCTGCGTCCGACGGGTACCCGTCGTGGTAGGCCCGATGGGGTCCGACCAGCGGGTCAGTCGGCACGGTCGCCTCGTCGACCGGCTCTCTACGATTGAGGTCCGCGCGGCCGCCTGCTAGGGCCAGAGGGCCCGGGGACGGCCCGCCCGGAAGGTCCGATGGAGCTCACCCTCAACGGCCGTCCGGTCTCCGTCGCCGCGGAGCCCGGCGACTCGCTGCTCCAGGTCCTCCGTGGCCCCTGCGGGCTGCGGTCGATGAAGGATGGCTGCGCGCCGGAGGGTTCCTGCGGCGCCTGCACGGTTCTGGTCGACGGACGGGCCGTGGTCTCATGCGCCCAGCCGGCCGAGCGCTTCGCGGGGCGAGCGGTCGAGACGCTGGAGGGGCTGCCCACCGGCCACCGCGACCTGTGGGCGGAGACGTTCGTGGCGAGCGGGGCCTCGCAGTGCGGCTACTGCTCGCCCGGCGTGATCATGAAGATGGAAGCGCTGCTTCGCCGCCACTCAGCACCGGACCGCGAGGCCATCGCCCGGGCGCTGGCCGGGAACCTCTGCCGCTGCACCGGCTACCGGGCGATCGTCGACGCGGTGGAGGTCGTCGCCGCGACGCGGCGCGGCGATGCCGGGGGGGCCACCACAACCTCGGCTGCCGGGGTTCGCCCCGGCGACGGTCCGATCGGCGCCCGCATCCCCCGCTACGACGGCCGTGCCCTGGCCCTCGGCGAGAAGCCGTTCGTCGCCGACCTCGTCGTCCCAGGGATGCTCCACGGGGCGATCCGCTTCAGCGACCACCCGCGGGCCCGGATCCTCCGGATCGAAACGAGCCGGGCCGCCGCTGCCCCGGGCGTCGTCGCTGTCGTCACCTGGCGCGACTCCCCGGGCCGTCGCCGGCAGGGGCTGATCGTCGCCGACTGGCCGCTCTTCGTCGCCGAGGGCGAGACGACCCGCTACGTCGGCGACGTCCTGGCGGCCGTGGCCGCCGAGACACGGGCCCAGGCCCGGGCCGCCGCGGCCCTGGTCGAGGTCGAGTACGAGGTCCTCGAGCCGGTGACCGATCCGCTCGAGGCGCTCCGCGACGACGCGCCGCGGCTCCACGAGGACGGCAACGTCGTCGAGGTCTCCCGCGTCCGCCGGGGTGACGTCGACGGGGCCCTGGCCGGCGCGGTCCACGTCGTCACCGAGTCGTTCCGGACCCAGGCCATCGAGCACGCCTTCCTGGAGCCCGAATCGTGCCTGGCCGTGCCGGTTGGCTCGCCGCTGCCCGAGGGCGTCGAGGCCGCGGCGACCGTGCCCCCGGCGACACCGCCGCGGGTCCACGTCTTCTCGCAGGGCCAGGGGGCCTGGGAGGACCGTCGCCAGCTAGCGTCGTTCCTCGGCCTGCCCGAGGCCGAGGTCCGGGTCACCCAGGTCTCGACGGGCGGCGCCTTCGGCGGCAAGGAGGACCTCAACGTCCAGGGCCAGGCGGCGCTCCTCGCCCTGGCGACGGAGAGCCCGGTCCTCCTGGCCCTGACGCGGGCCGAGAGCCTCCGCTTCCACGTCAAGCGCCATCCGTTCCGCCTGACCTACACGGTGGGCTGCGACGCCGACGGCGTGTTGCTGGCCGTGCGGGCCCGGATCGTCGGCGACAACGGGGCCTACGCCAGCGTCGGTGGCAAGGTCCTGGAGCGGGCCGCCGGCCACGCCTGCGGGGCGTACCGCGTCCCGAACGTCGACGTCGAGGCGACCGCCGTCTACACGAACGGCCCGCCGGCCGGGGCGATGCGCGGGTTCGGGGCGAACCAGGCCAACTTCGCCATCGAGGGCTGCCTCGACCGGCTCGCCGAGCGGGTCGGCCTCGATGGCTGGGAGATCCGCTGGCGCAACGCCCTCGAGACGGGCGATCGGTTCGGGACCGGTCAGCGGCTGGGTCCGGGCGTGGGGCTCAAGGCGACCCTGCTGGCCGTCCGGGACGCCTATCGATCGGCCCGCTACGTCGGGATCGCCTGCGGGGCCAAGAACACCGGGATCGGCAACGGCCTCACCGAGCGGGGCCGGGCGATCCTGCGCCCGGAGCTCGACGGGTCCGTCACCCTCCTCCACTCGTGGACCGAGATGGGCCAGGGCGTCCACACGGCGCTCGGCCAGATCGCCGCGGCGGAGCTGGGGATCGACCCCGGCCTGGTCAGGGTCATGGTCGACACCGCGCGGGAGCTCGACACCGGCGAGACGACCGCATCGCGGGCGACGATGCTCGGGGGCCGGGCGGTCATCGAGGCGGCCCGCGCAGTCCGCGAGGCGCTCGGTGACCGGCCTCCCGAAGCGCTCGAGGGGCTGGCCGGGCGGGAATTCCGCGGCGAGGTCGTCGAGGACCGGACGACCGCCATGGGAGCGGACGTCGAGGAGCCGGTCACGCACTTCGGCTACGGCTGGGCGACCCAGGTGGTGATCCTCGACGACGAGGGGCGCATCGAGCGGGTCGTCGCCGCCCACGACGTCGGACGGGCCATCAACCCGACCCTGCTCGAGGGCCAGGTCGAGGGCGGGGTGCACATGGGCCTGGGCCAGGCACTGACCGAGGCCTTCGTGGTGGACGGCGGCATCCCGGTGACGACGACCCTGAAGTCGCTCGGCATCATCCCCGCGGCCGGGATGCCCCCGGTCGAGACGATCCTCGTCGAGGAGCCGCAGCCGGAGGGTCCATACGGCGCCAAGGGGATGGGGGAGGCCGTTCTCGTCCCGACAGCCTCGGCCGTGGCCGGCGCGCTGCGGGCGTTCGACGGCCGCTGGCGGACGGAGCTCCCGATGCGCGACTCAGCGGCCGCCCGGGCCGCCCTGCCGCGCCTCGAGCATCTGCCGGCCGCCGGCCGGACCGGAGGAGCGCCATGACCGCCGTCACGCCGGGCCTGGTCTGCGCCCATCACCACCTGTACTCGACCCTCGCCCGCGGGATGCCGGCACCGCCCCGCACCCCGACCTCCTTCCAGGAGATCCTCGAGCTGGTCTGGTGGCGGCTCGACGCCGCGCTCGATCTCGAGATGATCCGTTGGTCGGCGATGCTGGGCGCCCTCGAGGCGCTCGAGACCGGGACGACGGCGATCGTCGACCATCACGAGTCGCCGAACGCCATCGAGGGCAGCCTCGACGTCATCGCCGAGGCCTGTGCCGAGGTCGGCGTCCGGTCGCTCCTCGCCTACGGCATCACCGACCGTCACGGGCCCGACGGCGCTCGCCGCGGCCTGTCCGAGAACGAGCGCTTCCTGCGGGCCGGGGGCCGGGGCCTGATCGGGATCCATGCCGCATTCACCTGCTCGGACGCGTCGCTGGAGGCGGCCGCTGGCTTGGCCCGCGACCTCGGGGTCGGCGTCCACGTCCACGTCTGCGAGGGACCGGGCGACGTCGATGCGCCGGCCCGGCTGGCTGGCCTGACCCGCAAGGACTGGCTGCTGGCCCATGCCGTCCATCTGCCGACGGACCACGACCTGCAAGGGACGATCCTCCACAACCCCATGTCGAACCTGAACAACGCCGTCGGCTATGCGGATCCGGCCCGCTTCGCGAACCCGGTCGCGCTCGGGACCGACGGCATCGGTGGCAACGTCGTGGAGGCGTTCCGGTTGGCCTACGTCCTCCAGCGTTCGGTCGACGTGACCGCCAGCCCGGAGACCGCCTGGTCGTGGCTGGCGAACGGCTGGTACCTCGTCCCGGAGGCCCGCGAGGACGAGGTGACCTGGTCGTACGACCCGATGGACCCGTGGCACGTCGCCTTCACACCGGGGATCCGGCCGCTCCGGGTCGTCGTCGGCGGCGAGGTCGTCCTGGACGGTGGTCGCCCCACCCGGGTCGACGCGGCCGAGATCCGGGCCAGGGCCCGCGAGCAGGCCGCCCGCCTGCACGCCCGGCTCTGAAGGCCGGGACGGGCGCCGGGAGGCCGACGATGTCCGACCGCTTCCATCCGCTGACCTTCGAGCAGCTCGTCGACTGGGCGGCGGTCGAGCTCGCCGAACGCGGCTCGATCTTCGGCGTCCCCCGGGAGGGCTTCTTCGTCCCCCGTCCCGAGGACCGCTTCCGGGCGCGGATGGCCGGGGTCGAGCTGGAGACGCCGTTCGGAGTGGCTGCCGGTCCGCACACCCAGATGGCCCAGAACGTCGTCGCCGCCTGGCTCTGCGGCGCCAGGGTCATCGAGCTCAAGACGGTCCAGACCCTCGACGAGCTCGAGGTCCACAAGCCCTGCATCGACGTGACCGACGAGGGCTACAACGTCGAGTGGAGCCAGGAGCTGCGGGTCCACGAGTCGTTCGACGAGTACGCGCGGGCCTGGGTCCTGGTGCATGCCCTCCATCGGCTGCTCGGGTTCCCCGGCGAGCGGCCCGGCGTCGTCTTCGACATGAGCGTCGGCTACGACCTTGCCGGCATCCGCCGGCCGAACGTCCAGTGGTACCTGGACGCGATGGCCGATGCCTCCGAGCATCTGCCGGCGTACCTGGCCGTCGTCGCCCATCGCTGGCCCGCGCTCCGCGACCTCGCGGTGCCGGCCCGGATCTCCTCGACGGTCACCCTCTCGACGATGCACGGCTGCCCGCCCGACGAGATCGAGCGGATCGCCGGCTACCTCATGGAGGAGCGCGAGCTGCACACGGCGGTCAAGTGCAACCCGACCCTTCTGGGCGCCGAGCGGGTCCGCGGCATCGTCAACGACGAGCTGGGCTACGTGGACGTGCCGATCCCCGACGAGGCCTTCGGCCACGACCTTCGCTACGAGGACGCCCTGCCGATGTTCGAGCGGCTGGCCGGCGTGGCGGCCGCCCGGGGCCTGCGCTTCGGGCTCAAGCTGTCGAACACGCTCGAGGTCCGCAACTGGCGCGGGGTCTTCGCCCGGGACGAGACGATGTACCTATCGGGGCGTGCCCTCCACCCGGTGACCGTCAACCTCGCGGCGACCCTGGCCGACGACCTGGCGGCTGTCGGCGGTGCGGCGGCCGCGATCCCGCTCTCCTTCGCCGGCGGCGCTGACGCGTTCAACGTCGCCGACTTGCTGGCAGGCGGTCTCGCCACGGTCACGGTCTGCTCGGACCTGCTCAAGACCGGCGGCTACCTCCGGCTGCGCCAGTACCCGGAGCGGATCGACGCGGCGCTCGACGCTGTCGGGGCGGAGGACACCGCCGACCTCATCCGGGGCACGGCCCGGGCCCACGGCTTCGCCGAGCATGCCGACCTGGGCGCCTGCGCCCGCTTCAATCTACGCCGCTACGCCGCGACGACCCGTGGCGACGCGCGCTACCGCAAGGAGACGTTCCGGACGGACCGCTCGAAGACCGTCTCGATCGCTGGGGCTGTTCGACTGCATCCAGGCTCCCTGCCTGGACGAGTGCCCGGTCGACCAGCAGGTGCCCCGCTACATGCGCGCGGTCCGCGACGGCGACCTGGCCGAGGCGGTCCGGATCACCCGCATCGACAACCCCCTCGCGTCCGTCCTCGGGAGCGTCTGCGACCACCTGTGCGAGCGGACCTGCGTCCGCACCCACCTCGACGAGCCGCTCGCCATCCGCCACCTCAAGCGCTTCATCATGGAGCACGAGGTGGAAGGGACCCCGGTAGGGGTCGCACCGCCGAGCGCGGCCTCCCCGGCGACCGCCCGGGTCGCCGTCGTCGGCGCCGGCCCGGCCGGCCTGGCGGCCGCCGAGGCCCTGGCCCGGGCCGGTGTCTCGGTCACCATCCTGGAAGAGCATCCCTATCCCGGCGGCATGGTCGGTGGCGCGATCCCCGTGTACCGCCTGCCCGGCGCCCGGGTCGCCCAGGACCTGGCCGTGCTCGAGCGGCTTGGCGTGGAGCTCCGCTACGGTCAGCGGGCCGGCCGCGACGTCACTCTTGATGACCTCCATGACCAGGGGTTCGCCGCGATCCTCGTCGCCATCGGAGCCCAGCGGGCGAAGACCCTCGGTCTCGACGGCGAGGATGCGACCGGCGTCCTCGACGGGGTGGCGTTCCTGCGGGCCGTCCGCGAAGGCCGACCGCCGACGATCGGGCCGCGGGTGGCTGTCATCGGCGCGGGTGACACCGCCATGGACTGCGCCCGCTCGGCGCGGCGCCTCGGTGCATCGGTGACGCTCGTCTACCGGCGCACGATCGACCAGATGCCGGCCGACCGCGAGGAGGTCCACGCACTCGGTGAGGAGGGCATCGAGGTCCTGCAGCTGGCGCGCCCGACGGGTCTCAGCGTCGAGGACGGGCGGCTCACCGGCCTGGCCTGCATCCGGACCGAGTACCGGGGTGATCGCGACGACGCCGGTCGGAAGATCCCTCACGATGCCGCCGGCTCGGAGCTGGGGATCGGGCTCGACACCTTGATCGTGGCGGTCAGCCAGGACGCGGTCCTCGACCTCTTCGGCGACCGCCCGCCCCAGCTGACCGAGGACGGCTTCATCGCCACCGACCCGGAGACCCTGGCGACCTCGATCCCGGGCGTCTTCGCCGCCGGCGACGTGGCCGCTCACGGCCCGGCCTCCATCGTCCGCGCAGCTGCCGACGGGAAGCGGGCGGCCGCAGCCATCCTGGCCTCGCTCGGCTCCGAGGGCGAGGGCCCGCGAGACGTCCGGGAGCCCACCACGGTGCCTGGCAGCCCCGGCTCCGCGGAGCTCCACGACCTGGTGCTCCGGCGGGCGCGCCGCGAGTACCGGGTCCCGATCCGATCCACGCCGCCGGACGAGCGGTCCGGGTTCGCCGAGACGACCCTCGGGTACACGGTCGACGAGGCGACCCGCGAGGCCGGCCGATGCCTCGATTGTGACGCGCTCTGCAGTCTCTGCGCCGGGGTCTGCCCGAACATGGCGATCCTCACCTACGAGGTCGCCACCGGTCACCTCGACGTCCCGGTGCTGGCCGTGGCCGGGACCGGGCTGGAAGCCGCCGGATCGACCCGGTTCAGTGTCGAGCAGGGCTACCAGGTCGCCGTCCTGACCGACCTCTGCAACGAGTGCGGGAACTGCGTCACGGCCTGCCCGACCGCCGGCACGCCGTACCGCGACAAGCCTCGCCTCTACCTCGACCGGGCCGATTTCGAGGCCGAGGCGTCGAACGCCTTCCTGCTGGCCGGCGGCGGCGCGCTCGAGGGCCGCTTCGACGGCGCGACCCATCGGATCGTCGCACGGGACGGTCGCCTGGTCTATCGAGCGCCGGGCCTCGAGGCGATGCTCGATGCGGCCTCGCTCACCGTGGTCGAGGTGACCGGGTCCGGACCCGACGACGGCGGACCGCCGTCGCTCGAGCCGGCCGCCGTCATGGCGACGATCCTGGACGGGATCTCGCGTTCGCTGCCGCATCTGCCGACCGTGTCGGGCCGTGGCACCCGCGTCCGGCCGGACGGCCGAGGGCCGTCCGCCCCCTCCGATGAATGACCCGCGGCCCTGTCGGCGTATGGTGGGACCTGCCGACACTGCCCGCCTAGGCAGCCGAAGGAGACGGCCATGACCCGCGTCCTCGTCGTCCACCATGACATCGACCTTGCCGACCAGGAGGTCGACTCCCTTCGACGCCGTGGCTACGAAGTGACCCAGTGCGCGGGGCCGATCGGCGCCTCGGCCGGCTGCCCGGTCATGTTCGGCCAGTCGTGCGGGCTGGCCGAGGACGCCGACGTCCTGGTCTACGACGCCTGGGCCAGCGGTGAGCCCGATGGCGCCCAGGCCCTCATCGAGGGCCTGCGCGACACGCACCCGGATACGCCGATCGTGCTCCTTGCGACCGGCATGGAGCCGGCCTGGGTCGAGACGGCCGGGGTCCATGGCGTCACCCCGCTCGTCGGCTCGCCGACCGGCGAGCGCCTTGCGGCGGCCATCGAGGAGGCCCTCGCGAGCCGGTCGAGCGACTGATCGGCGCGCGGGGGGCGTGCAGCTCGTCGCGGGGCCGCTGACGGTGTGCGCCCACGGTCATCCGGCGCCGCAGCCGACTGCGGCCCGTCGGCCCGATGCCCGGATGCCGTGTAGAGTCCGGGTCCGATGACCCGCTCGAACCGTCGGCGCGAACCGCGATCGGACCCCTGGCCGCTCATCGTCGTCGTGCTCGGCGCGGTCCTCCTCGCCCTTCTGGGCCTGGCAGCCCTCACCTTCCTGGGTAGCGGCCCCGGGGACGTGGCGTCGTCCCCGACCCCGGCCGGCTCACCGTCCGGATCGGCCGTCGCCAGCCCGTCCGCCACACCGGCGCCGAGCACCTCGCCCATGCCGGCCGGCCCGTCGCCCGACCCGAGCTCTACCGTCGAGCCCAGTCCCGCGCCGAGCGCTTCGCCGACCACCGGCACCAGCCCGACCCCGGTCGCGAGTCCGTCGCCCGGGGTCGATCCTGTCACCGCCTGCACGGGCTCCGACGAGAACCGCGAGTTCTTCAGCCTGGCCGCGGACCAGCTCCCGTTCGACGTCTACTGTGGTTCCCTGCCGGGTGGCTGGACGTTGACCAGCGGCAGCTACCGGGGCACCGACGGTGGCCGCCTGCTCGTTGCCTATCAGCGCTCGGGCGGGGCAGCACTCTTCCTGCGGGAGGGCAACTTCTGCGCCGGCGCCGCCGGTGACCTGGCGTGTCTCCCCCAGGGGACCCCGCTCGGTCCCGCCCAATTCGGCGATCTCGAGGCCGACTTCGTGGCCACCGAGGGCGGGTACGCTGTCGTCGTGCGCGTCTCCCCGAAGCTGGCCTACGTCCTCGAGGCGATCGGCGTCGGCGAGGAGGGCACCCGCACCTACGCCGAGGACCTGGTCCTCGTCCCCTGAGCGGCGGTCCGGAGCCGGAGGCCCCGAGCCGGTGACGGCGAGGGATTCAGCCCGCGACGGTCACGTAGAGCTTGCGGACCGTCTCGACGATGTCCCAGCGCCCCGACCAGCCCTTCGGCAGCACGATGGCGTCACCCTCGGTGAGATCGTGGACGCGGCCGTCGGCGTCGGTGATCCGAGCCCGACCCTCCAGGATGTGGACGGTCTCCGTGTCCGGTCGATCGACGATCGCCCAGCCGCCGGGCGTGCACTGCCAGATGCCGACCTGGATCCCGCCGTCCGGCGACTGGAAGATGACCCGGGTCCAGGTCTCGGGGTGGCCGCGGTCGGCGCCGGCCCGGGGGCCGGTCGGCTCCAGCTCCCCGAACAGGGTGTCGGTGAGTGCCGCGACGGCGGTGGGGATGGTGGTCTCGGTCATCGTGGTCCTCCGGGTGGTACGCCGATGGTAGCTTGGGCCGGCCACCGGATTCGCGGGCTTCGGGCCACGATCCGCGACGCCATCGGGCCTCCTTCGCCCAGGTATCGGCGTCACCGATGCAGTTCGGGGTCAGTGAGCGCGGCGGTGAGCGAGAGCCGGCGTATCCAGGCTCGCATCAGGCACGCTGAGCCACCATCCCATCGTCGGCGCCGATAGCCGCGGGCGCCGGCTGGCGCGGTATGCGGCGGGCGCGGGCAGACCAACGGCCCGGGGCCGACGACCGTCGGCAGGCCGGCTCAGTGGCTGGCGATGCGCTCGGCGAGGGATCGGCCGCTCGGTGGCTGGTCGGTCTGTTCGGCCTTCTCGTCCACCTTGCCGATCGCCCATTGCGCGTAGCGGACGCCGATGTAGCGGAGCGGCTCGGGCTCCCAGTCTCGGGAGCGGTGGTTGGCAAGCGGCAGCTCGGTCAGCTCCGACGGCGTCCCCAGGACGAGGTCGGCCAGGGTCCGCCCGGCCAGGTTCGCCGTCGAGACCCCGTGGCCGATGTAGCCGCGAGCCGTCCCGATCCCGGTTCGCGGATCGTAGGCGACCGTCGGGTGCCAGTCGCGGGGCATGCCCAGCGGTCCGCCCCAGGCGTGGCTGAAGCGCACCTCGCGAAGGGCCGGGAACCATGACCTCGCCATCCGCCGCAGCCGCTCGTGGGTCACCTCGTGGTGGTCGTACTCGTCACGGATCGGCGACCCGAAGCGGTATGGCGCCCCCCGCCCGCCGAACAGGATCCGATCGTCTTCGGTCCGCGACAGGTAGTCGACGGTCAGCCGGGTCGAGGCGAGGACCTCGCGGTCGGCCCAGCCGATCCGCTCCCACTGGGCCGCGGTCAGCGGCTCGGTCAGGACGATGAGCGACCAGACCGGGATGAGCGAGCGGTGGAGCCGCGGCAGCCCGGTGAGGTAGGCCTCGCCGGTCAGCAGCACCTGTTCGGCCCGGACCTCGCCACACGGCGTCACGAGGGTCGCCCGACCCGAGGCGTCGCGGCCCCGCCAGTCGGTGACCTCGGTCTGCTCGACGATCCGGCCGCCCCGCCGTTCCACGAGCGACCCCAGGCCCCGGGCCAGCCGTCCGGGGTGGACGACAGCGGCGGTCGGGGAGGCCAGGCCGCGGACGGCGCCCTCGATCCGGACCCGCTCGGCGACCGCGGCCGCGTCGAGAAGCTCATAGCGATGGCCGAACCCGAACCGCTCGTACTCGCGGTAGGCCTCCTCGAGCGACGGCACGCCGTAGGCACCGCGGGCGACGATCAGGCTGCCGCCCTTGTGGAAGCCGATGTCGAGCCCCTCGTCGGCGGCCACCCTGCCGACCTCGTCCACGGCGTCGTAGGTCGCCTGCTGGGTACGCCGGGCCGCCGTGAAGCCGTGCAGGCGCTCGAGGCGCGACATCGAGATGTTGAGGTCCGGGGCGCACCAGGCGCCGTTCCGTCCGGAGGCTCCGAAGCCGGCGATCTCGCGCTCCACGACCAGGACCCGCAGCGACGGCTCACGGCGAAGGAGGTAGTAGGCGGTCCAAAGCCCCGAGTAGCCGGCGCCGAGGATCGCCACGTCGACATCGGTCGAACCATCCAGCGCCGGCCGCGGGGTCAGGTCGCCGGCCGTCTCGAGCCAGAAGGACACGTCGCGGTAGTCACGCACGGCCGGCAGCGTAGCGAGGGCGGTCGTGCCCGGCGGTGCCCGTCGCACGCGGTGGGTCGTCAGCCTCGGGCCGGCAGGTCGAAGCGCTGCTGGGCCCGATCGGCCAGCTCGCGGGCGATGGCCAGCGAGGCCGTGGCCGCCGGCGACGGGGCGTTGCGAACGTGGAGGACCCTGCCGGTGCCGCCGAGGCGGAAGTCGTCGACCAGCGAGCCGTCGGGGTCCAGCGCCTGGGCTCGCACGCCCGACGGCCCGAAGACCAGATGCTCTGAGCGAAGCTCGGGGACGAACCGCTGGAGCTCGGCCAGGAAGGCCGGCTTGCGCCAGTCGCGCCACATCTCGCCGAGCCCGGTCCGCCAGAACCGCCGGGCCAGCCGCAGGAAGCCGCGGTCGGCCAGGATTCCGGCCAGCTCGCGCGGGGCGAGGTCACGGCGCCGATAGCCCTCTCGGGCGAACGCCAGGACCGCGTTCGGACCGGCCCAGACCTCGCCGTCGATGCGCTTGGTGAAGTGGACGCCCAGGAACGGGAACCGCGGGTCCGGTACCGGGTAGACGAGCCCGCGGACGAGGTGGCGGGCTTCGGGGGTGAGCGTGTAGTAGTCGCCGCGGAACGGGACGATCCGCTCCGGGCCGGTGTCGCCGGTCAGCGCGGCGACCCGGTCGGCCCACAGCCCTGCGCAGGCGACGACGCCACGGGCCCGGACCTCGTCGCCGGGACTGCCGTCGTCGCGCTCCGTCCGGACGATCAGCTCGGCGTCCCGCTGCTCGATCGAGGCCACGCGCGCGCCCGTCCGGATCTCCCCGCCGGCCGCCCGGACGTCCTCGGCGCAGGCCTGGGCGACCCGCCGGAAGTCGACGATCCCGGTGGTCGGGCTCCACAGCCCGCGGACCCCGACGACGTGCGGCTCGAGCTCGCGCATCCGCTGGGGGCCGACGAGCTCGAGCCCGGGCACGCCGTTCTGCTCGGCCCGGGCACGGAGCGCCTCCAGTCCCGGCACCTCGGCCTCGGTCACGGCGACCACCAGCTTGCCGCAGCGCTCCAGCGGGATGTCCCGCTCATCGGCGAGGCGCTCAAGGGCCGCCTTGCCTTCGCGGCAGAGCCGGGCCTTCAACGATCCCGGGGCGTAGTACAGCCCGGCGTGGACGACCCCGCTATTGCGGCCGGTCTGGTGGGTCGCCAGCTCGGCCTCCTTCTCGAGGACGACGAGCCGGCCACCGGGCGACCGGGCGAGCAGCTCGCGGGCCGTCGCCAACCCCAGGATGCCGCCGCCGATGACGGCGACGTCGAACGCCTCGCTCACCGAGGGCCTGCCTCGGCTGACCCGACCCGCTCGATCCACCATCGCCCCAGCATCTCGCTGGCAGGGTACGCTCAACGGACCAGCGACGGAGGGAGACAACGACCGTGACGACGATCGGCTACGCCGCGATGCTCGAGCAGTTCCACCCGACCGACCTGCTCGACTGGTGCGAGGCCGCCGAGGGGGCCGGCTTCTCGGCCGGCTTCATGGTCTCCGAACACTTCCACCCCTGGACCCCGCAGCAGGGCCAGAGCGCCTTCGCCTGGTCGTTCATGGGTGCGCTCGGTCAACGGACCAGCCTGCCGTTCGGCTGCGCCGTCACCTGCCCGGGGTTCCGATATCACCCGGCGGTCATCGCCCATGCCGCGGCGACCCTCGGTGCGATGTACCCGGGTCGCTTCTGGCTCGGCCTCGGCGCCGGCGAGGCGCTGAACGAGCACATCCTCGGCGGCGAGTGGCCGGAGATCGGCGTCCGCAGCTCGATGCTCTTCGAGGCCATCGAGGTCATCGACAAGCTGTTCACGGGCAAGGTCGTCCGCCACCGCGGCGAGCACTTCAAGCTCGAGAGCGCCCGGCTGTACACGATCCCGCCGGAGGGCCAGCGGGTCCCGATCTTCGTGGCGACCGCGGGACCCCTCAACGCGAAGCGCACCGGCCGGTACGCCGACGGGATGATCACCGTCGGGGCTGCCGACGAGAAGATCAAGATGCTCTGGCAGAAGTGTGACGAGGGCTGCGCCGAGGCGAACAAGCCGCTCGGTACGCCGAAGCTCCTGCAGGTCCACGTCTCCTGGGCCCGGACGGACGAGGAGGCGGTCGACCAGGCGGTGCGGGAGTGGCCCAACGGCGGGATGCCCTTCCCCAAGCAGGACATCAAGAACCCCGAGGACTTCGCCGCGATGGCCAAGCTGGTCGGACCGGAGGACTTCGTCAACCGGGTCCTGATGACCAGCGACCTCGATGCCCATCGGGCCCACATCCAGCACTACATCGACATGGGCTTCGACGAGGTCCACGTCCACAACGTCGGTCGCAACCAGGCCGAGTTCATCGAGGCCTTCGGCGCGGAGGTCCTGCCGGCCCTTCGGCTCGACTGAGGCCGGCGCGGCCGGTGAGCGACGGCTCTCCGTCCCCGGTCAGCCCGCCTTCCGATACCGCCGGGCGATCAGCGCGTAGGCCGGCAGCCGGGCCGCCAGCGCCTCGCTGACCGGCGGGGCCGGGCGGCCGTCGCGTCCTTCGACGGCCAGCAGCAGATCCGTCGCCGTCGCGTCCGCCGGCCGGGCGTCGACCTCGGCCAGGTCGATCGCGACCTGGCCCGGAACCGCCCCACCGAGCTCCGCGATCCGGTCGTCCGGCCGCCTGCCGGCCTCGTACTCGAGCCGCAGCTCGGCCTCCGAGCGCCAGGTCGGGCGGCGCAGCAGGATGGCCCGCCAGGCGTCGGCCACAACCGGTTCGACCGTCCCGTCGCCCGGCCGTGGCGTCGACGACAGCCGCTCGCCGCGGGCCCACAGGGCGGCCTGGTGGAGCAGGGCGTACTCGTCGAGGTCGGCGTAGTCGGACAGCCGCTCGGCCGGCGAACCCTCGCCGAAGATGGCCCGGACGCTCGGCCCGAAGACCCCGGCCAGGTCGAGGTCGATGGCCCGCACGGTGCGGTGGAAGTAGACGTTCCGGTACATGAACAGGCGGGCCGTCAGGAACATCTCGAGCGCCCCCAGGCCCGGCTCGTAGAGCGTCAGCCCACGCTCCGAGACGAACGTGTAGCGGCGCAGGCGCTCGACGTCGACCGGCCCGATGGCGACCCCCGTCAGGTAGGCGTCGCGGCGGACGAAGTCGAGGTTGTCGACGGTGAAGACGCCCGAGAAGAGCGGCTGGAGCCAGCGCACCCAGCGTGGCATCGCTGGGTCGGCCAGGGCCGGCTTGGAGACGAGGAAGGCGACCCAGCGCGGGTCGATCGACTCGCCGTCCGCGAAGGCGTCGAGCTCGGGGCGTCCGCCCGGCGCCCGGCGCAGCGCCCGGATGAGCCCAGCCAGCTCGGCCTCGATGATCCGCTGCGAGAGATCCTCGTGGGAGAGCGGCTTGCCGGCCGGCCGGCGCGGGTCGCTCGGGGGCAGGGTAGGCGGCCAGGACCTGCTCGTCGAAGAAGTGGGCGAACGGCCCATGGCCGACGTCGTGGAGCAGCCCGGCGACGCGGAGGGTCTCGACGACGAGGCCCTCCGAGGGGATCAGCTCCGTCGGCGCCACCGCCGCGAGTGCCTGCCGCAGCGACGGATACAGCGAGCGGCCCCAGAGGCCGGCCTCGTGCATGACGCCCAGGCCGTGGGTGAACCGCGAGTGCTCGGCGGTCGGGAAGACCCAGCGGCCGCTCTGGAGCTGGCTGATCCGGCGGAGGCGCTGGAGCCAGGTCGTGTCGAGGAGGTCCTCCTCGGCGACGTCCTCGGCGGCCAGCCCGGCCGCCGCCGCCTCGTCGGGCCCGAGCCGCTTCGTCAGCTCGACGTAGCCATGGATGGGATCCGAGATGAGGTTCACCGCACTGAACGGATGGCGGCGCATCAGCCGTCCTCGCCGTCGCTCGGGTAGAGGTCGGCCATCCGGCTGGCCGTCGCGGCGACGTCGGCACGAAGGTCGGGCGGTCCGAGCACCTCGACGTCGTCGCCCCAGGACAGGATCCAGAGCCGGACCTCGATGGTCCCGCTGACGATCGCCCGCCAGACGATCGAGCCGTCGGGCTCGGCCTCCACCCGCTGGCTCGGATGCCAGGTGGCCTCCTGGACGCGGGCGGCGACCGCGGGGCGGAAGCGCAGGACGATCTCCGTCGGCGGCTGGTCGGCGATGATGTCCCAGGCCAGCGGGAGCGAGTCCTCGACCGTCGCCTCGGTCGGCTCGAAGGTCTCCGCCGTGACCGTCAGCTCGCGGATCCGCTCGATCTTGAACGTCCTGACGGCGCCGCGTGACTCGTCGAAGCCGATGAGGTAGAGCGCATGGGTGACCAGGGACGGCTCGATGAGGTACGGGCGGACCCTGGCCTGCCGGGGCGTCGCGTCGCGGCCCTCGTAGGCGACCCGGCTCATAGGTCAGGTCGACGATCCGTCGGTCGGCCCAGGCCCTGGTCAGCTGGTGGACGTGCCGCTCGAATCGCTCGTCCCGCGGCCGCTCGGCCATGCCCTGGAGGGTCCGCTCCACGTGGGCGGCCAGCGTCGGCGGCAGGACCTCGCGCAGCTTCTGGAAGGCCGCTGCCAGGTCGGGGTCGTAGCTGTCCGCGTAGCGGGCCATGAGGCGTGACGACAGGACGACCGCCATCGCCTCCGGCAGGGTCAGCTTGAGCGGCGGCAGGAAGCCCTCGCCCGCCACGCCCCAGCGGCCGGCCCCGTCGCTCCAGACCGGGACTCCGATCTCGTCCTCGAGCGCCCGCAGGTCGCGGTAGACCGTCCGTCGACTGACCCCGACCCGTCGGGCGATCTCGTCGATGCGGACCCCGGCCTCGCCGTGGCCCTGGAGGACCTGGACGACCCGGTAGAACCGGGCCAATCGGTCGCGCTTGCCGCCGCGTTCGTCCTCGAGCATCCGTCCTCCCCCTTCAGTTCGGCCGCGGGATCGAGACCGGCTCGCCCCGGCGCGTCGCGTCGAGGGTCACCCGGATCGTTCCCAGGACGCCGGCCGGCGTCATCGCCGCACCCTCGCCGTTGAGATAGCCATCCAGCCGCCCCAGCTGGCTGTCGGCGAAGACCCAGTAGTCCAGCTCGCCGCGCCAGCGCTCGACGGCCTCCGGGTCGACGAGCCAGTCGATCTGCGGGAAGGCGGCCCGGAAGGTCGGACCGTCGACGGCGATCCGACAGCGTCGAGCGAGGGCGCCCTCCACCAGGTCCGTGCCGCGATCCTCGGCCGCGACCCGGTTCCCGGCGGTGAGGGCGGTGGCCACGACGTTGAGGTCGAGCAGGCTCGGATCGAGCGAAGCGGGATCCACCGGGGTCCATCCGCTGCCGGGCGCCAGGACCCAGCCCTGGTCGCCCCGGCGGACGACCCCATGCGGGCCCAGGACGATCCCCGATGCCGCGAACCCGGACCAGCGGACGTCGGAGCCGTCCCGGACGCCCTCGGCCTCGCCCCAGCCCGCGGCCCGCTGGTCGACGGTCGAGCGGAGCTCGAGTCGGACGCGGGCGGTCGTCCCGGCAGCCAGCGGCCCGTCGCATGGCGGCGGCTCGAGCTCGGGGTCGGTGGGACCGTACGGCGAGCTCGCCGCGGGTCGATCGCGGACGGCCCGGTCGTTGGCGATCGCGGCCGTGGCGAACGGGACCGCCGCCACCAGGAGGAGGCCCGCGGCGATGCCCGAGCCCAGGGTCAGGCGCGGACGGCGCAGGCTCGACTCGCCCAGGATCCGCCGGGCCACGCCCAGGCCCGCGAACAGGGCCGTGCCAGCCATCGCGAGGAGCCAGGGGTAGCCGGCCTCGACCGACGGCAGGAGCGTCTGCGGGCCCCCCGAGGTGAGCTGCTCGACGAGCGCCAGGATCGACGGGGTGAGCAGGAGGGCGGCCCCGATCCCGAGCCACGCCACGACGGCGAATGCCCGGTCGCCGCGGGCGACCGGCGGCCAGGCCAGGGCCAGGCCCGCGACGATGACCGCGGGGATAGCCGCCAGGCCGACGAGGAGATCGGCCGGACCGCCCGGCCGGTAGCCGACCAGGACGAGGACGGCAGCCGCCGCCCAGGCGATCGTCAGGATCCCGGCCAGGAGGCGGAGCTCGAAGCGTCTGACGCGCATCGCCGCCAGTCTAGCGGCCGCATCTGCCCGTACCCCCATCGCCCAGGACCCATGGGTCATCGACGTGACCCGGTGGCGATGCCATCGTCACCGCACCACACCGGACCGGGTCCCATCGACCTGGACCCACCGGACCGAAAAGCCACCGCCGCCCCGGTCCCTCCCCGTGGCGTCGGCTCCCTCCCGAAGCGGCGCGATCCCTCCTCCCGCGCCGCTTCGGCGTGTTCGCGGTCCGCATCGGCAGTCGCGCCGCGCCTGGGACGAGGGCGCCGGGTGGGCTAGAATCGCCGCTCCGCCCGCCTGGCGGATCAGAAACGGAGTGAGGATGACATGACCGAACGCGAACCCGGGGACCCGGGCGCGACCCCGGAGCCGTCGGGCGACGCTCCGGCCGCCCCGGAGCCGACCCCCACCGAGCCGACCCCCACCGAGCCGACCCCCACCGAGCCCACCTCGGCCGCAGGCGATGCGGCCGCCGCCACGGCCGCCGCCGGCGCGACCGGCGCAGCCGCCGGGGCAGGTACCCCTGCGCCGAGCAGCCCTCCGCCACCCACGACGCCACCCACGTCCACGACCACGACGGCCGGCCCGACCGGCGGGGACAACCGCACCCTGCTCCTCCTCGGCCTCGCCGTCATCGTCATCGCGGTCATCGCTGCCCTGCTCCTGCTCAACCAGGGGAACGGTGAGAGCGGCGCCACTCCCGAGCCGTCCGCTTCTGCCAGCGCCGAGGCCAGCGCGTCGCCGGAGGCCAGCCCGTCCGAAGAGCCGTCGCCTGAGCCGAGCCTCGACGCCTGCGCGATCGAGAACCTGGCCGTGGCGACCGCCGGCCAGCTGACCGTCGGCACCGACAACCCGGCCTACCCGCCGTACTTCGAGGCCGGCGACGGCCCCTTCACCGAGCCGTGGGAGGACCTCGGCTTCACCGGCGATCCGGGCAGCGGCAAGGGCTTCGAGAGCGCGGTCGCCTACGCCGTGGCCGAGGAGCTCGGCTTCGGCGCCGACGAGGTCAGCTGGGTCGTCGTGCCGTTCGCCAACGCCTTCGCCCCGGGACCCAAGGAGTTCGACTTCGTCATCAACCAGGTCTCCTACAAGCCTGAGCGGGCCGAGGCCGTCGACCTGACCGAGGGCTACTACGAGCTCAACCAGGCCGTCGTCGCCCTCAAGGACAACCCGGCAGCCGCCGCGACCACGCTCGCCGAGCTGAAGGCGTTCAAGTTCGGTGCCCAGGTCGGGACGACCAGCTACGACGCGATCATCAACGTCATCGCGCCGGCAACGGACCCGTCGGTCTACGACACGAACGACGCCGCGATCGAGGCGCTCAAGGCGAAGCAGATCGACGCTATCGTCGTCGACCTGCCGACGTCGGACTTCATCACCCGGGTCCAGATCGACGATGGCTCGGCGACGATCGTCGGCCAGCTCGAGCCCTTCGGCGGGACCCCCGAGTACTTCAGCCTGGTCATCGAGAAGGACAGCGCGCTGACGGACTGCGTCAACGCGGCGCTCGGCTCGCTCCGCGATGCCGGCGCGCTCGACGACCTTGCCGCCGAGTGGCTCCCGTTCCAGGAGGACGTCCCGTTCATCAAGTAGCGACCGCCGACCAGCCGTCGTGAGCTCCGGTCCCGGCCTGTCCGACCTCGGCCCCACCGTGGGTCCCCCGTCGGACAGGCCGGTCCGCGTCCGGCGCCGTCGACGCCGCGTGTCGTGGCGCTCGCTCGTCGTCGCCGCGGTCAGCACGGTCGTCTTCTTCTCGGCCCTCGGCTGGATCGTGGTCAATGCCCCGGGCTGGACGGCGTTCCAGGAGTCGTTCCTCGACGCCGAGATCTTCTGGGCTTCGCTGCCCGACGTCGTCGAGGCATTCTGGGTCAACATCCGCCTGTTCATGATCGCCGAGGTCATCATCCTGGCCTTCGGCCTGGTGCTGGCCGTCCTTCGGAGCCTGCCGGGGCCGGTCTTCTTCCCGGTCCGCCTGCTCGCCACCGTCTACGTCGACCTCTTCCGAGCGCTCCCGGGCGTCCTGGTCATCTTCATGCTGGGCTTCGGGATCCCGGGGCTCGGCATCGCCGGTGTCCCGGTGGAGCCGTTCCTGTGGGGCGTCGTGACGCTCTCGCTCCTGTACTCGGCCTACGTCTCCGAGGTCTACCGGGCCGGCATCGAGTCGGTCCACCCAAGCCAGGAGGCGGCCGCCCGGTCGCTCGGCCTCAGCCGCTTCCAGGCGCTCCGCCACGTGATCCTGCCGCAGGCTGTGCGGCGGGTCGTCCCGCCACTGCTCAATGACTTCATCGGGCTCCAGAAGGACACCGTGCTCGTCTCGTTCATCGGCGTCGTCGAGATCTTCCGGACCGCCCAGATCAAGCAGGCCGCGACGTTCAACTTCACCCCCTACCTCGCGGTCGCGCTCGTCTTCATCCTCGTGACCTTCCCGCTCGCCCGACTCACCGATTGGCTCGTTGCCCGGGACCGGGCGAAGGCCGCGACGGGAGCGCGCTGATGCCGCCAGCCGGCGAGGCCCTCAGGATCGAGGGCCTCCACAAGTCCTTCGGGGAGTTGGAGGTCCTGCGCGGAATCGACCTCGTGGTCGCCGAGCACGAGGTCATCTGCCTGATCGGGGCCTCCGGCTCGGGCAAGTCGACCCTGCTGCGATGCGTGAACCTGCTCGAGGAGATCGACGCGGGTCGCATCGTCGTCGAGGGCGAGGAGATCACGGCCCCGAAGGTCGACGTCGACCGGATCCGCCGGCGGATCGGCATCGTCTTCCAGGCCTTCAACCTGTTCCCCCACATGAGCGTCCTGGACAACGTCGCCCTGGCTCCCCGGAAGGTGCTGCGCAAGCCGCGGAGGGAGGCCGAGGCCGAGGCGCTCGCCCTGCTCGAGCGGTTCGGCCTGGCCGACAAGCGGGCCGAGTTCCCCGATCGACTCTCGGGCGGCCAGCAGCAGCGCGTCGCCATCGTCCGGGCCCTGGCGATGCAGCCCGACCTGCTGCTGCTCGACGAGGTCACCAGCGCCCTCGACCCCGAGCTCGTGGCCGAGGTCCTCGACGTCATCCGAGAGCTGGCCGCCGGCGGGATGACGATGGTCATCGCGACCCACGAGATGGGCTTCGCCCGCGACATCGCCAACAGAGTCTGCTTCCTCGACGCCGGCCGGATCCTCGAAGAGGGGCCGCCCGACCGGATCTTCAGCGATCCTCGCGAGGAGCGGACCCAACGCTTCCTCCAGCGGATCATCGACGCCGGGCGGCTCTAGCGGACATCTGTTCGCCCGGGCTCGGCCCGTGGCCCGTCAGCCCGGGGCCGGCTCCTCGCGCCGACAGGCCTCGACGAACGCCGCCCACAGCCGCTCGAAGACCGTCGGCGTCGACTCGATCCGCTCCGGGTGGCACTGGACGCCGACGACGAATTGCTCGCCGGGCGCCTCGAGCCCTTCGACCACCCGGAGCCCGCCGGTGTCGGCCATCGCCGCGATCCGGAGGCCCGGAGCCAGCCCATCGGGGGTCACTGCCTGGTGGTGGTAGGAGTTGACCTCGAGCGTCTGTTCGGGCCCCGCGGGCAGGAGGATCGCTGCGAGCCGCGTCCCGGGCACGAGCGTGATCGGGTGCATGAGCGCCGGCCCGTGCCCGTATGCCGCTCCCCGGTGGCCCTCCACGTGCTGGGCGAGCGTTCCGCCCATCAGCACGTTGATCTCGTGCATCCCGCGGCACAATCCCAGGACGGGCAGGCCCCGGGCCTCGGCCTCCTGCCAGGCTGCCGCCTCGAGTTCGTCGCGCTCCGTCTCGACGTCGACCGCCCCGGCGGGGCTCTGGCCGTACCGACCGGGGTCGACGTCGGCCCCACCCGTCAGCACCAGGCCGTCCATCCGGGCGAAGGCCGAATCGCGCATGACCGCGCTCGACGACCCGTCGACGAGGACGGGATCGCCGCCGGCATGCCGGACCGACTCCGCGTAGAGCCGGTTCTTGCGCTCGGCAAGGTCCGACTCGGAGAGCCGGGTCGGCACCGTTACCGTGAGGACGATCCGCGGCCGCGTCATGGACGCAGCATAGCCGCGCGTCAGCCGCCGGACCTCGTTCGCAGCGCGACTGGTTCGAGACCGCGGTCCCGGAGCCCGTCGACGACCCGCCGCAGCGCCTCGAGCGTGAAGGAGCCGCCGACCCGCATCAGGTGACCGAGCCGCCGCGTGCCCGCCTGAGGAACCGGCCACGATGTCGTCGGCGGTGGGCCCGCCATCCTCGACCGGCTTCCAGTCTCGGGGTGACAGGTCCCAGGGGTCAGCTAGCGCCGCTCGACCGGGCGCTCGCCGGCCGTGGTGACCGGGACGGCGGCCGGCGCGGCTACCAGGGTCGGCGGATCGATCGGGGTGGGCTCCGAGAGCACGAGCTCGTCGACCAGGGCCAGCCCCTCGGCGGCGCCGACGACACGCCCACGACCCGTCCGCTTGGCGGCGATGCAGGCCCGATCGGCGGCCAGGAGGATCTCTTCCGCGGTGGCCCCGTCCTCCGGGAAGGACGCCAGTCCGACCGAGCAGTCGACGACCGTCCCGTCGGTGCCTTCCGCCGATGCGCTGGCCCCTCGGACGGCTCCCCGGATCCGCTCCGCCACGGATCGGGCGCCGGTCTCGTCGGCCCCCGACAGGATCATGGTGAATTCGTCTCCGCCGTAGCGGAAGGCAAGGTCGCCCTCCCGGCCGACCCCCAGGATCGCGCCGCCGACGACGCTGAGGAAGCGATCCCCGGCCTGGTGGCCGAGTCGGTTGTTCACGGTCCGGAAGTGGTCGAGGTCCACCATGACCAGGCCGAAGGGCGCACCGGCGTCGACGGCCCGGGCCAGGTGCTCGACGAAGGCCCCGTGGTTGAGGAGGCCGGTCCGGTCGTCGGTCAGGGCCCGGGCCTCGACCGCGGCGTGGACGGTCGCGTTCTGGAGGGCGATGGAGACCTGCGCGGCGAACAGCCGGACGAGCTCGAATTCGTCGGGGGCGAACGGCCGCTCGGCGCCTAGCCGCTCTACGAGAAGGACCCCGGACACGCCGGACCGATCGCGCAGCGGCGCGACGATCAGGCTGGCCTCGCGCAGCTCGAGCCCGGGGACCGCCCTGATCCTCGGGTCGTCTCGGACGTCCGGCACCAGGACCGGAGCGTCGTTGGCGAGGACCCAGCCGGCGATCCCGGTGTCCGCCGGCTGGGCATCGGCCAGGTAGGCCGGCGCGTCGACGCCGCGAGCGGCCAGCGGTCGGAGCACTCCCGCTACCCGGTCCCAGTGCTCGAGCCAGAGGTTGTCGTGGCGGACAAGGCCGTCGAGCCGGCTGGCGACCTGGTCGAGGACAGCGGCGGGGTCGAGGGTCGTCAGCAGGGATTCCGTGAGGCGCAGCAACTCCCGCTGGCCATCGAGCTGCCGCTCCAGGGCCGCGGACTGGTCTCGCAGGCGCTCGGTCGCATCGGCGTTGGCCATCGCCCCGGCCGCCAGGCTGGCGTAGATCTCGAGGATCCGGAGGTCGTCCGCCGTGAAGCGGTCGATGCCGAGCTTCGAGAGGACCAGGACGCCGAGGACCTGGTTCTCGTGGATCATCGGGGCCAGGAGCATCGACTCCGGCAGGTCGTCCTCGGTGCCCGGGATCGTGTGCGACCTCGGGTCTGCCGCTGCGTCGGACAGGTACTGGGCGATCCCGTGCCGGGCGACCCAGCCGGTGATGCCCTGCCCGACCTTCAGGCGCAGCTGTTCGAACGTTTCGTCCTCGTACTCGCCCACCTGGCCTCGGATGGCGACCGGGACGAGGTCGTCGCCGTCCGCGCGATACACCCGGACGTTGTGGTTGTCGATCAGCTCACGGAGCTCGCTCGCGATCGCCTCGCCGATCTCTCGGACGGTCGTGAGGTGGTTCAGCCGAGCGCCCAGCGCCTGGATCGACTGGAGCTGCGCGGCCCACGTCGCCATCTGCTGGTAGTCGGCTGCGGCCTTGATCGCCACGCTCGCCTGGGCGCTGAAGGCCTCGATCGTCTCGAGCTCCTCGCGGCCCCAGGCGTGAGGTTGGTCGTGGTACACGGCCAGGACCCCGAGGACGTCGCCGCCGGACAGCAACGGAGCGACGCAGATGGTGTCGAAGCCCTCCTGGACCACGGCCGCCCGGAGCGCGGCTCCGCGCGGATCGTCGCGGTAGCCGACGGCGAAGGTGGTCCGCCGGGTCTCCAGGACCTCGGCCACGAGGGAGGGACTCCGGAACTCCCGGGTCGCGGCTACGTACGCTGTCGAGAGGCCCCGGCTGACCTCTGCCGCTACGCGGCCGTCAGGCCGGCGGAGGAAGAGCGCTGCTCGATCAGCCTCGAACAGGACGAGGAGGTGGTCGGCCAGGCCCCCCAGGATCCGGTCGAGGTCGAGGCGGCTGCCGATGTCGCTGGCGACCCGCCGCAGGGCATCGGCTCGGTGTAGCCGATGGGCGACCTCCTCCGCGCGGCGGCCGGACCGTACGGCCGAAGCGACGACGCGGGCTGCGGCCTCGGCCGGTTCCACCTCGGGATCGCCAAGGGTCCCGTCGGCGCCGGCCGCCAGCCAGAGCACCCCCCAGGCCTCGTCAGCGCCGGGGATCGGCGTCGCGAGCTCGGGCCCGTGTCCCGGCAGGATCGCCTCGCCGTC
Source organism: uncultured Chloroflexia bacterium (assembly GCA_963707215.1). Classification (GTDB taxonomy): domain Bacteria; phylum Chloroflexota; class Limnocylindria; order Limnocylindrales; family CSP1-4; genus DATHYZ01. Next base: position 282,453 of record CAVPPB010000002.1, read on the forward strand.
GAGCTCCCGGCTCCCGAGCACGACGGCGGCCCGGGCCTCCAGGCACCGACCGGCGATGCCGAAGGTCTCGGGAAGCTCGACCGCCCGCCCCGCCCCTGCCATCGCCCTCGGCACGAGGCGACCACCAAGTCGCTCCCAGATCCCTACGGCCTCCAGTCCCCAGGCATCGCGCAGGATCCTGGCGCAACCCGAGAGACTGGCATCGAGTGGTCGTCCGGTCGCGACGGCGTCGGCCAGGAGCACAAGCAGGCTGAGATCGGGGTGAGCGCCCTCCCTGGGGTCGGGCCACGACGAAGCGTGCCTGCCCGCCGCGCTCGCACCCGCCGGGCGAGGCTCCGAGGCCGTGCCACCCGCCTCGACCGGACCGTGACCCGAGTTGATGAAGCGCTCCAGGTCACCGAGTCGATAACGTCGGTCGCCTCGGGCGTTGATCCGATAGCAGCGCAGCCTCCCCTGGTCGCTCCAGGCCCGCACCGTGTTCGGGTGCACCCCGAGGAACCGCGCCGCGCGGGTCACGGAGAGCGTCGCGTCGGGGGGTCGCATCGTCTCGAGGGGTCGCTCGCTGGAGGATTTGGTAAGTCGGCCCGGCGAGCGTAGGCAGGCTCACAGTTCCTGCCAATAGGACCCTCGTACGGGGTCCGAGGTCAGGGGCGATCGTCCGGGCGCCCGGTCAGGCGCACATACCCAAGGGTCGCTACCAGTGCCGCGGCCCCCAGCGCGGCGACGGCCATGACGGCAAGCCAGGGCTCGCCGACCACGCTGGGAGTGCCGGACGGGACCCTGGGGTCGCCGACCGGATCGGCCGATGCTCCGACCGACCCTGCCGGCGTGATCATCGGCGTCGGCTCCGCAGCCGCGACCGAGGTGTCCTGGCGGCCCGAGACAGCCGGACCGAGGCCGACGGCCACGGCCAGGGCGACGCCCAGTGCTGCCGCGAGCAGGGCGGCTCTCCCCGGGTGCAGCCGCGGCCGCTCGCTCGTGGTGCCGGCTCGCCGCGCGGCGAGCCTGGATCCGTCGCCCGGCGGCCTCCTCACCCCAGGAGCGCCTGGGCGGATGCCATCAGCAGGCCGACGACCACGAGGACGACGCCGGCGCCGAGCAGGAGGGCCACCGAGGTCGCGCGCCACCGTCCACCTCCGGCGAGCACCCGCATGGCCTCGTCCCGCTCGAGGGTCGACAGGATGAGCGGTCGCCCCGTCCCGGCGGTCAACACGATGGAGCCGTTCGCCCGTCGGGTCGGCACGCCCAGGGCGATGGCGTGCTCCACGGCGGAGACCTGCTGGATGACGATCCGGGCCCGGGTGTCGGGCGCGGTGCCGGCAGGGACGCGGTCCGCCAGATCGCCGGCGATGCCGGTGGATTCACGGGGGAGCACGACGAGCCCCGGTCCCAGCGCGTCCTGGTCGACGGCGATCTCCTCGAGCCCCTCGCGGAGCGAGAACGGGACGGCCTCACGGCCGTCCTCGACCGTGACCCAGCGGCCGCGACGGTGCAGCTCGACCCGGGTCCGGCGGCATACCAACGGCCGATCGGCCGCGTCGGTGAACGCCGTCTCGCTGTCGATCCTCCCTTCGACGGCGACGTAGCCGGCTCGCCCCGACTCGGCCGCCTCGACGGCCGCGGCGATCGGAACGATCGGCGTCGCTGCCAGCAGCCGGCCCAGCCGGTAGCCGGATCCGAAGCTGAGCAGGGTCAGCACCCCGGCCGCGAGCGCGACGAAGCCGGCGACGATCAGGATCTGGGGGTCCACGGCCGGATGATAGCCGCGGCGAGAAGGTCGGCCACGGGCCGAAGCCCCGGTGCCGGACATGAGAACGCCCGAAGGAACCGCTCCGACGCGTGGGCGTTGATGCGATCGCCGCCGTTAGCGTCCTTGGGCCCCTCCGGGCTGGGATGAACGGTAGGCGCCGTGAGCGGCTCGGTCAATCGAGTTCATCCACGAATCGAGGCCGCGAGATCCGACTTTTCCACCGCTCATCCACAGTCGGCCGGTCACTCGCGTCCCGGCGTGAGCTCAGTCGGTCGCCCGCCCGGTCGCCGGGTCGAGCGCCGACATCATGCCGCCGTAGCTGGTCAGGACGAGGCGGCCGCCGACGAGCTCGGCCGAGGCGACGACGTCGGAGTGAGCCGCTCTCCAGGCCACCGAGCCATCGGCCTCGATGGCGAAGGTCTCGATCTCCGCCTGGACGAGCACGTGGTCGAGTCTTGCGGACCCGAGGACCGCGACGATCGGGCTGTGTGACCGGTGCCACCAGCGCAGCTGGCCGCTCCGGGCCTCGAACCCGTACGTGTGGAAGCCATAGGCCACCACGAGGAGCCCGGCCGTGTCCCAGTAGACGGCCCTGGGCCGATCGTGGATAGCGCTGGCGACCCGGGCGACCCAGGTGGCACCGGGGGCGTCGACGCGCAGCTCGGCTCGACAGAGGCGATCCGGTTCGGCGGCGACCAGGCTTCCGTGATCCTGGAGGGCGCCGCCAGCTTCCGTCAGGGCGAAGATCTCGGCCGCCTGGCCGCTCCCGCCCCATCGAAGGCGTGCCCGGATCGCACCCGGGAACCGGACGACCGCATCGAGCGGCTCGGCCACCGGGATCGCCGGTCAGGCGCCGGCGCCGTGGGCGGCCGGATCGGGCGCGGTCAGGATCGCAACGGGGTCCGGGTCGGCGACCGATGACGCCGGCCGGTCGTTGGCGGCCTCAGCGGCGACGTCGGCTGGACGTCGGGTCTCGGCGATCGGCGCGACCGTCGCGTTCGCGAGCATCCGCAGGGCCGCCGGTGAGGCCGGGAAGACGGCGGTCGCCGTGCCCGCGGCGGCCCAGACGATCGTGTACCGGCCGAGATCGGGGTCCATGAACGCCCGGATGAGCCGCTGATGGCCGATCGGTGGGATCCCACCGATGGTGAAGCCGGTCAGCTCGGCGGCCTCGCGGGCCGTCGCTCGCCGCACGTCCGACTTCCCGACCACCGCTGCCAGCCGGCCCAGGTCGACGCGATCGACCCCCGCCACGAGGCAGAGGATCGGCTCGAGCGTATCGCCGTCGGGGACGACGAAGACCAGCGACTTCACGATCTGCCCGAGCTCGACCCCGAGGGCGGCCGCCGCTTGCTCGGCCGTGTGGGTCGACTCGTCGAAGGTGGTCACCTCGAGCGTCACGCCCTTGCGGGCGGCCGCCTCGAGCACCCGCTGGATGGCTGGATGCGCGGGATCCTGCGGCACGGCCCGAGTCTAGCACCGGCGATGCGCGCGGCCGGGCTCGCGGTAGCATCGGGGCGTGAAGTCGATCCTCTTCGACTGGGACGGCACGCTCGTCGACTCGCTGGGGGCCTATTTCGAGGCCAACCGCTGGGTCCTGGACCAATTCGGCCTGCCCTTCGACGAAGAGCTCTACCGGCTCCACTACGCCCCTGACTGGCGGATCCAGTACCGGGCCCTCGGGGTACCCGAGGATCGACTGCCCGAGGCCCACGAGCTCTGGCGGGCGCGCTTCTCCCTTCAGGATGCCCGGCTCCTGCCCGGTGCTGACGAGGCGCTGGTCGCGCTCGCGGCGGCCGGCTATCGCCTCGGCCTGGTGACCGCGACCGAGCGCGACTCCGCGGAGCCGCTCATCGCCAGGCTCGGCCTCGACGACCTCCTGGAGGCGCGGGTCTACGGCGACGACCTGCTCGTCCACAAGCCCGATCCGGAGCCGTTGCGCCTGGCGCTCCGGCGGCTCGGGCACGACGGTGCTCCAGCGAGCGCGATCTACGTCGGCGACGCCGTGCCCGACATGCTGATGGCCCGGGCCGTCGGGACGCGGGCGATCGGCGTCCGGTCGATCCTCGGCGACCCCGACGAGCTGCGGGCCGCCGGAGCCGAGACCGTGGTCGCGTCCGTCGCGGCCTGGACCGCCGATCTGCTGGGTCGGCCCGCCCCCGTGGCCTGATCGTGCACGTCATCGTCGTCGCCGACGGGGACACGCCTACCCGGGCCGCCCTCGACGACGCCTGGCCCGGCTGGGCCGACGACGTGGGACTCGTCGTCGCGGCCGACGGCGGCGCGACGGCCTGCCCGACGCTCGGCCTCGCCCCCGACCTGGTCGTCGGCGACGGGGATTCGCTGGGGCCCGGCGGTTGGGAGCGGCTCGAGCGGTCCGGCATCGCGGTCGAGGTCGCGCCGGTCGACAAGGACGAGTCGGACCTCGAGCTTGCTCTCGCGGCGGCGGTCCGGCGCGGCGCCGATCGGATCACGGTCCTCGGCGCCTTCGGTGGTGGGCGCCTCGACCACGAGCTCGCCAACATCGCCCTGCTGGCCCATCCGGTCGTGGACCGGGTGGCGGTCGACCTGCTCGACGAGCGGAACCGGATGGCGCTCCTGCGTGGACCGGCGCCTGGAGGTGGGCGGGCCCGGCGCTCGCTTCCCGGCCCGCTCGGTGCGATCGTTTCGCTCCTGCCGGTCGGCGGCGGGGTCGATGGGGTGACCACGACCGGCATGCGCTATCCCCTGGACGACGAGCCGCTTCCGTACGGTCCGGCCCGCGGGCTGTCCAACGTCCGCGTCGCCCACGACGCGGCGGTCTCGATCCGGCGTGGCCTCCTGCTCATCGTGGAGTCGCCTGCTACGCTCGGAGCATGACGACGCTTCAGCCAGGCGACCTCGCCCCCTCGATCGAGCTCCCCGATGAGACGGGGACGACCCATCGGCTGGCCGATCAACGCGGCCGCTGGACGGTCGTCTACTTCTACCCGCAGGACGACACGCCCGGTTGCACCACCGAGGCCTGCCAGTTCCGCGATCGCGGGGCCGATATCGCCGCCGAGTCGGCCGACGTGTGGGGCATCAGTCCGGATGGGGCGGCCAGCCACGCGGCCTTCCGGGCCCGGTTCCAGCTCCCGTTCGTCCTGCTCAGCGACGAGGACCACGCGGTCGCCGAGCGATACGGCGCGTGGGGGCTGAAGAAGAACTACGGCCGCGAGTATGAGGGGATCATCCGTTCGACCTTCCTCGTCGACCCCGACGGGCGGATCGCCCGGGTCTGGCCCCGGGTCAAGGCGGACGGCCACGCCGATCGCGTGCTGGAGACGCTTCGCGAGCTGGCGGCCGCATGGCCCGGCTTGCGGGTGGACGCGTGAGCGCGGCGACTGCCGTCGCGCGCGACCGTCCCAGGCGAAGGGCGGCCTCGCCCGTGGGGGGAGACGGGCGAGGCCACGCTCCGAATCCTACTAGAGGGCGTCGCCGTGGGTGAGCTCGGGTCTCAAGTCGACCACCGGGACCATGCCTGGCGGCCGGAGCGCTTCATGGTCGTCGCGGCGCATCCGGACGACGCCGACTTCGGGCCGGCGGCCACGGCCGCTCGCTGGATCGATGCGGGCTCGGTGGGACGGCTCGTCTGCTGCACGAGCGGCGACGCCGGCGGCACCGACCCCGACCAGGATCCCCTCGAGCTCGCCGCCCTCCGGGAGTCGGAGCAGGCGGCGGCCGCCGCGATCATCGGCTACGAGGGCGTCGCGTTCCTCCACCAGCCTGACGGCGCCCTTGCCAACGACCTCGCCCTGCGCGAACAGCTGGTCCGCGAGATCCGGACCTTCAGGCCGGATGCGGTCCTCTGCACCGATCCCGAAGTCATCTTCTACCGCGGCGGTGGGGTCAACCACGCCGATCATCGCGCCGCCGGGATGGCCGCGGTCGATGCCGTGTACCCGGCCGCCCGCAACCCGATGGCCTTTCCTGCCCTCGCCCGCGCCGGGCTCGAGGCCCACATCGTGCGTCGGCTCTACCTGTTCTGGTCGGAGCACCCCACCGCCTGGGTCGACGTGACGGCCACGATGGATCGGAAGCTCGACGCGCTCAGGGCCCACGCCAGCCAGATCCGCGACCCTGAGCGCCTGATCAGCTGGATCGGCGAGTGGGCCCACGAGGAGGGGGAGGCGATCGGCGTGGCTGCCGGCGAGGCCTTCCGGGTCATCGTCATCGAGGATGACGATGACGAGGGCCCGACCGGCCAGGCGGCGACCGAGCACGACGACGCGGCCGACTGAAGGCGGGACCATAGGAGAGCGGTGCCCGCCGAGGGGGCGGTCGCCTGCCGGCTCAGCCGGTCGCCAGGAGCGCCGGACGGACCCGGCCCCAGTCGTTCCAGACCGCGGTCAGACCCTCGGCACGGCGGCCCAGCAGGTCCACCATCTCGCCGAGCCCAAGGTCGCCAGCGGCCTCGATCAGGTAGTCGTCGGCGGCGACGCGGCAGCCGGCGAACAGGTCCGGCATCTCGCGCCTCCGTCGGCCAGATCCGGATGCGCATCGGGTCCTGGCCCGCGTAGCCCACCGCGAGCGAGAGGTCGCGCTGGCTGGGCACCCGACCATCCACGAATGCGCCGAGCCCATCGAAGCGGAAACCGAGGGACGCGAGGGCGGCGGCGATCTCGCGGCGCTCGGCCCCGGTGAACATGCCCCAGAACGGATGATCGTCCGGGAGGTCGAGCAGCGACGCGTCGATGGCCGAGGCCATGATGGCGTCGACCAGACCCGAAAGCGCCAGCTGCCAATCCCTCCGAGCCTCCTGGTCCTCGCCCGCGAGCTCGGCCACGAGGTCGCTCATCGCCCGGTCGTCCCCCCGAAGGAGCCGAAGGATGCGCGGCGACCCCGCCCCTGCGATCGTCTGCTCCAGCTCCGGCCGGTCCTCCGGGTAGTCGCCCAGACGCGGCACCGCGACCGGGACCTCGGCGGCCTGGCGGGCCACGGCTTCCCGGCAATCGGCCACCGCCTGCCGAGCCGTGAGGCAGGCGTCAGCCGCCGACTCGGCCGCGATCCGGGCCGCGTCCGCCTCGACCGTTCGGCGCTCCAGCGTCCCGGCCAGCTCGGCTGCCAGGCCTCGCTCGCGCTCGATGTCGACCGCGGCCCGCCGTGCCTCCGCGTTGATCCGGTTCACCTCCTCGAGCCAGCCGGCGGCGGCCGCGTCGAGCTCGTCCCGATCAGTCGCGCCGTCGCGAGCGGCTCGGAAGCGGACGTGGGCCTCTTCCTTGGCCGCCCGGATGAGCCGCGGGTCGGTCCGTCGCTCGGCTTCCTCGGCCCGGACGAGGTGCTCGTCGTAGGCGCGCCGCGTTTCGCCGAGCGTGGCCGCGGCAGCCTCCGCCGTAGCGCGTGCCCGCTCGGCGACCGAGCAGCGATCCTCGGCGACCGCGATCAGCGTGCCACAGGGGTCATCTGACGAGGTCACGTCCTGTCCCTGGGCCGTCGAGGCGTCCCCGGTCGGTACGGGCCAGGCGGAGGCGGCGACCGGGTCAGCCGCGGCGAGCGCCGTCGCGGCCCCGCCCTGCTCCGTCGCGCTCGCGATCGCCGCACCGGTGCCAGTGAGTGAGGGATCCTCGCTCCACGATGGCCCGGCCATCGGGACGGGCGACTCGCCCAGCGCGGCTGCGGCCGATCGGGCACCGACGGGATCGGCCACGACGGGAACCGCGACCCATGGGCGACCCTCCAGCAACGGAACGGGTGTTCGAGACCGCGCGCCCCCGGACGTCGTCGCGACGGCTCCAGCCACGGCGAGCGGCAGGCCCAGCGGCGCACGGGGCGGTGGCATCGAGCGGTCCAGCTCGCGTCGATCGGCCGGCCCGCCCCGGGCCGGGCCCTCCACCGCGGCCGCGAAGGGATCGTTGGCGAGCGTGACCCCGCGCCGGGGCACGCTGTCGGGGGCGACGGTCACCCGCACCTCGCGGGGCGGCAGCGGCCGCGTCCGGTAGACGGCGACGAAGGCCGCGCCGGATGCCACGCCGAGGACCAGGCCCAGCGCCAGGAAGGCGAACTCGCCCGCGGTCACCGCCGTCGTCCTCCTCTCGCGCCCGGCGACGGGCACCGACCCATCTCCGGACGACCACGACCTGCGGCGGAGCGTAGCTGCGCCCGGCGGGGGGGTCAACCCGGACGACGGTCACCAGCTTGGGCCCGATGGTCGGAGGTGCGAACGCGCACCGCCGCGCTGCGCTTTTGCGCCACGCCTGAGCCGGGTGGTAGATTCGGCCCCGCGTCCCGCCGTCCCTTCCTGCCCCGAGCCTGTCCACTCACGAGCCTCGACGAGGAAAGGCACGCCTGTTGGCCATCGACCCGAACCAGGAGTTCCTCGTCCAGCCGGTCGACGCCTCCTGGCTCCAGTGCAACATCGAGTGCCAGGAAGCCTGCCCGGTGGGGACGAACTGCCGCGGCTACCTCAACCTGGCCGCCGAGGGGCGCTTCGAGGAGGGCTACATCCTCTCCCGGGAGCCGAACCCGGTCGCGGCGATGTGCTCGTACGTCTGCTCTGCCCCCTGCGAGCGAGCCTGCCGCCGCGGCGACATCGATCGGCCGCTGGCGATCCGGGCGATGAAGCGCTTCCTGGTCGAATGGCACGAGGCGTCCGGCATCCCCGACGTCATGCCGGAGATCACGCCCCGCGACGAGCGGGTCGCCGTCATCGGCGCTGGGCCGGCTGGGCTGGCCGTCGCCCGGGAGCTCGGCGTCAAGGGCTACCAGGTCACGGTCTTCGACTCCCTCCCGTTCGGCGGCGGGACGATGCTCATCGGCGTCCCGGCGTTCCGGCTGCCGCGCGAGGCGATCGAGATGGACGTCCGCCTCGTCGAGCGGCTTGGGGTGACCTTCCGCTACAACACGACGATCGGTGCGGACGTCCCGTTCGAGGACCTCCAGCGCGATTTCGACGCCATCGCCATCACCGCCGGCGCCATGAACGCGGTCGTCCTCGACCTGCCCGGGGCCGAGCTCGAGGGCGTCCAGTACGGCGTCGACTTCATGAAGAAGGCCAACCTGGGACAGGAGCTGACGGTCGGCAAGGACGTCGTCGTCATCGGCGGCGGCTACACCGCGATGGACTGCTCGCGGACGAGCCTCCGTCACGGTGCCGAGCGGGTGACGATCGCCTACCGGCGGACCCGGTCGGAGCTGGTGGTCGACGAGGAGGAGCTCGGCGAGACCGAGCGTGAGGGCGTCCGGATGGAGTTCCTCGCCAGCCCGGTCGAGATCCTCGGCGAGGACGGCCGGGTCACGGGTGTGAAGTTCGTCCGCAACCGGCTCGGCGAGCCGGATGCCTCGGGGCGGCGCTCGCCGGTCCCCATCGAGGGCTCCGAGTTCATCGTCCCGGCCGACACGGTCATCCCGGCCGTCTCCCAGGCGGCCGACCTGACCTTCCTGCCGGTCGAGTCGGACTTCGAGGTCGGTCGTGGCCGGGTCAAGGTCGATCCGGCGACCTACGCGACGAACGTCCGCGGCGTCTTCGCCTGTGGCGACTTCGTGACCGGCCCGACGACGCTCATCGAGGCGGCCGGGCACGGCAAGAAATGCGCCTACGCGATCGACCGTTACCTGGGCGCCCAGGCGGAGGTCGCCGTGGCCGCCAACGTCCGCATCACCAGCTCGTGGCGCCACGACATGCCCGAGTTCTACGACGTGCTGCCGCGACAGCACATCCCCATGGTCCCGCTCCAGGCTCGGATGCCCTCGACCGACCCGGAGGTCAACTTCACGACCCCGGTCGAGCTGGGCTACACGGCGACCCAGGCCGTCGCCGAGTCGACCCGCTGCCTGATGTGCAACTACAACATCTGGTTCGACCCCTTCCGCTGCGTCCTCTGCGGCGCCTGCGCGGACGTCTGCCCGGAGGGGGTCATCCACATGGTCGACATCAACCAGCTCAAGACCGAGGGCCTGCTGCCGGAGGTCGAGGAGGCCTACGGCTGGGAGAACGGCGCGGCGATGATCCTCGACGAGGAGCGCTGCATCCGCTGCGCACTCTGCGTCAAGCGGTGCCCGTTCGACGCCATTACGATGGAGCGGTTCGAGCTGCAGGAAGTCTCGGACGACGGCCGGCTCTACAAGGAGTCGTACCGTGACGCCCAGCTGGCCGGCTGGGCAGGCATCGCAGGAGGGGCCAGGTGAGTTTCCTCGAGCGGGTGGACCAGGGCATCCGCCGGAGCGCCGTGTGGCGCTCGTTGTTCCGCCAGCCGTACCCCAACGACGAGCGGTCGCGGGCGTACGCGGTCATGAACAACGTCTTCCTGCACATCCACCCGGTCCGGGTACGCCAGCACGCGGTGAAGTTCGCCTACACCTTCTGCCTGGGCGGGTTGTCGTTCTTCCTGTTCCTGGTCCTGACGGTGACCGGCGTCTACCTGATGTTCTACTACGTGCCGTCGGCGTCCCAGGCCTACGCGAACATCCTGGAGATCCAGAGCGAGGTGACCTTCGGGCTGCTGACCCGGAACATCCACCGCTGGGCCGCCCACCTGATGGTCTTCTTCGTCTTCCTGCACATGATGCGGGTCTTCTACCACGGGGCCTACAAGCCGCCCCGCGAGTTCAACTGGGTCGTCGGCGTCGTCCTGCTGTTCCTGACGATCATGCTGAGCTTCACCGGCTATCTCCTGCCGTGGGACCAGATCGCCTACTGGGCCATCACCATCGGCGGCAACATGGCCGGCTACGCCCCGCTCTTCAACACGCCCTCCAAGCTGCTCCTGCTGGGCAGCCTGGAGGTCAGCCAGAACACCCTGCTCCGCTTCTACGTGCTCCACATCATGGTCTTCCCGCTCGTCGCAGCCGTCTTCCTCGCGGTCCACTTCTGGCGGATCCGCAAGGACGGCGGGATCAGCGGCCCGCTGTGATCGTCGCCAGGTAGCGGACGGATCCGATGACCGACACCAAGTCCCCGCCCGAGCGCCGCGTCGTCCTCCCGGTCGATCCGACCAGGCGGACGGAGATCGACAAGCAGCGCGTGCCGATGGCGGCCCGCCCGTACCGGCTGCTCGCGCTCGTCAAGCAGGACGCCGTCGTCCGGGTCCAGAAGGAGCCCGACGACACGGTCATGACCTGGCCGCACCTGCTGACGATCGAGTTCCTGGCGGCGGCCATGATCAGCATCTTCCTGCTTCTCATGGGCCTCTTCATGAACGCCCCGCTCGAAGAGCTGGCGAACCCGAACGTGACGCCGGCGGTGGCCAAGGCCCCCTGGTACTTCCTGGGCCTCCAGGAGCTCCTGGCTTACTTCCACCCGACCGTCTCGGGCGTCCTGGCGCCGACGTTCGTGCTCGTGGGTGCCGCCCTGCTGCCGTACGTGGATCGGGGCAACGTGCTGGCCAACCGGCCGTCCGACCGCAAGACGGCGGTCGTGCTGTTCACCCTGCTCTGCATCCTTGGCCTGACGCTGACCTTCATCGGCGTCTTCTTCCGCGGCCCCGGCTACGCGTTCGCGATCCCATACGTGACCACGGCCGGCTTCCACTTCGCGCTGTGAGCCAACGAGACGTCCCATGAGCAACTACCAGGTCGAACCAGCCAGCAAGCCCCAGGCCATCTCGAAGGAGGCCATCAAGGCGCTGCGCCAGGAGCAGGTCCAGGGCCTCTCGCGGCGCCAGATCCTGCGCGGCTCGATCGCCGGCGCGATGCTCCTCTGGATCGCCGAGGTGTCGGCCGGCTCGATCGGCTTCCTCTGGCCGAACCTGGCCGGCGGCTTCGGGGGGCGGGTCCGCATCGGTACCATCGACGACGTCAAGCTGGCCAACTCCGAGGTCCCGATCGAGGAGGGCTTCCCCGGCTACTACCCGGACGCCCGCGCCTACGTCGTCCTGGTCGACCCCGCCGTCCAGCAGTTCCTGCCCGGGACCAGCGAGGACGGCGACGGGACGGCGCTCAACGTCCGGGGCCTCTACCAGCGCTGCCCGCATCTCGGCTGCCGGCCGAACCCGTGCGAGCGGAACTTCTGGATGGAGTGCCCCTGCCACGGCTCGCGTTTCGACCGCCTGGGCATCAAGGTCGCCGGCGAGCAGTACGGCCCGGCGCCGCGGAGCATGGACCGCTTCGCGAGCGAGGTCGACGGTGAGGGGGTCCTGACCCTCGACACCGGCCGGATCACCCTGGGGCCGCTGCCGATCGCTCTCGGCCAGCCCGGCGTCATCCCACCGAAGGCACCGACCGGATGCATCTGACCGCCCGCCCGCCATCGACCGCCGACCTGCGAGGAGATCGATGACCGATCAGCCCGGCCGCGAGCCGGAGCAGCGCCTGCCCGAGCGCCGACCGGAGGCCGAGCCGCCGAGCGCCGACCGGTTCACCGCGCCGCCTCAGGCGCACAGCTTCGAGCTGACGCCGGAGCGAGCGTCGCGCATCGTCCGGGCCTCCGGTGACTCCCGGCTCATCGGCTTCCTCGCCGTCCTCGTCGTCGGGCTCTTCGTGATCGGCTACTACTTCTACGAGCTGGCGCCCTTCGGCCTGACCGAGAGCCGTCTGGACAGCGAGGCGGCGGCCCAGCAGGTCACCGCGGTCGAGCGGGGCTACAACATCTACCAGGCCAACTGCGCCCGCTGTCACGGCGTGGACGGCGAGGGCGGCATCGGCCCGGTCCTCAACCGCCAGGACAAGCTGTTCCAGCACCTCGACGAGGCGTACCTGCACACGATCCTGCTCGTCGGCGGGCGCTACGCCTGCGGCGACCCGAACAGCCTCATGCCCCTCTGGTCGAACGAGGGATCGCCGCCGGGACCGCTCAACTACGAGCAGATCAATGAGCTGATCGAGTTCATCCGGGCGTCCAAGGACGAGACCTTCATCGTCCGGGATCCCGAGCTCTTCGAGCCGCTCATCGACCCCGCCACCGGCGAGCCCCGGACCTTCACCGGCTGGGTCGATCCGAACTACACGCCGGAGCCGGGCGCGACCCCGTATCCGGATTGCTGGCAGGACGAGTTCGCGGCGCCGCCGCCCGCATCCCCGGGGGCCAGTCCCGAGCCGGGAGCGTCGGCGGCGCCATCGGAGGCGCCGGGTGACGGTGCCGTCCTCGACATCAGCGCCCAGAACATCGCCTTCGACACCGACACGCTGGAGGCTCCGGCTGACACGGCCTTCCAGATCCGCTTCGCCAACAACGACGCCGGCATCCCCCACAACGTGGAGATCCTTGACGAGGCCCGGACGTCGATCTGGAAGGGCGACATCTTCAATGGCGTCGAGACCCGGGTCTACGACGTGCCGGCCCTGCCGGCGGGCACCTACACGTTCATCTGCACGGTGCATCCGAACATGGTGGGGACCCTCACGGTCAAGTAGCTCCGGGCCGCCTGGCGGCTCCGGTCGGGATGGAGGACGATGGCCCAGCAGGCACTCGAGAGCGGGGCGACGCGGAAGCGGGTCTTCTTCGGCCTGCTCGACGCGGACAGCTGGTCATGGGCGGCGGTCAAGGCCGTCTTCTGGCTCATCGTCCTGATCATGATGCTCGGCTACATCCCCGACCGCGCCTACTATTTCACGGTATTCAGCACGATCAGCATCGGGCTCGACCCGGCCCAGCCGCCGGCCAGCGCCGTCACGCCGGTCAACCTCTGCCCGGCCGAGAACGGCGACCTGCCCTGCCCCGTGCCGACCGGCGCGATGCTCCCGTGGGAGCCGTCGCCTGCCGAGGTCGCCCTGCCGGCCGGGCGGACCGACGGCGGGGTCGTCCAGCTGGGTAGCAAGCTCGTCTACGTCGGTGGGACCGACGGGGCTGGTCCCGTCGCCGACACCTACGTCGCCCGACTCGTCGACGGCAGCACCTTCGACGCCTGGGAGCCCGGGCCGGCGCTCCCGGAGCCCCGGGCCGGCGCGGCGGTCGTCGCCTTCGGCGGCTCGGCCTACGTCATCGGCGGCTCGGACGCCGGCGGCGAGCCGACGACGACGGTCTATCGGATGACGGTCGACCTCAACACGGGCGAACTCGGCGAGTGGACCCCCGTCGAGGAGCTCGCGCTGCCCGAGGCCCGGGCTCGAGCGGCCGTCGCGGTGGCCCCCGACGGCCTGATCCTCGTCGGCGGACAGACGGGCTCAGGCTCCGTGACGTCGGTCTGGAAGAGTGACCTCGATGGCGACGAGCTGGCTGCCTGGGCGCCGAACGCGGAGATGCCGGAGGCGCGCTACGACCACGGTGCGATCGTCATCGGCGACTACCTCTGGGTCTTCGGCGGCTCGGGAGCCGACGAGGCGCCGACGGCGACCGTCCTGCGCGGGACCGTGACCGTCCCCGAGGTTCCCGAGGGCTCGCCGCCCGGCGCGACCGCCGACCCGTCCTTCGTGAGCGACTGGGCGACGAACGCCGATGCGAACCTGCCGGTGGCGCGCACCAACGCGGCGACCTTCACGGCCAACGGGATCGTCTACCTGGTCGGCGGCAGCGACGGATCGGCCCCGAAGGGCGAGGTCTACTGGGGCGTGCCCGACGGCGACGGCGACATCGACTGGACGACGCTGACGGCGTCCGATCTCCCCGACCAGGGGCTGGTCGGGGCGGCCGGTGCGGTCTCGGGCTCGACGGCGTTCGTGATCGGGGGCGAGACCCAGGGCGGTGTGCTCGCGTCCTCGGCGCGGGCCAGCCTGGCGCCCGGCAACCCGTACCTCCAGGTCGGCCTCCTGGGGATCACGATCCCGGCCCTCGGGATCCAGGGCGAGATCGGCCAGCAGATCGGCTACCTGAACGCGGCCGGGGTCGGCACGGTCAACTTCATCATCCTGCTCCTGATCGGCGTGGCCTTCGCCCATCCCGAGCGGACGAAGGGCCTGGCCCGGCGGGTCATCGGGGTCTTCCGCTAGGCGGCTTCCGGCCTGCCGGCCCTGCCGGCAGGGTGGTCGCCCGGCGCGTCAGGCCGGCAGGTCCCCCTCGCCCGGCCCCGGGATCCCGGTCGACACCGGCAGCCCGGCCTGGTACCAGGCCACGATGCCCCCGCTGACGTTGGCCACGCGGGGGTAGCCCTGGCGGAGCAGGTACTCGGTGGCCGAGGCGGACCGCGCACCACTCTTGCAGAGCATCAGCAGTGGCCGGTCGGCCGGCAGCTCGTTGCAGCGGGCGACGAACTCCGAGAGGGGCAGCAGGACCGACCCGGCGACACGGACCTGGGCGAACTCGTCGGGTTCCCGGACGTCCACGATCAGGGCGCCGCCATCCGCGTGCGTGCTGGCGTCCTGGACGGTGACGAAGGGCAGCGACGTCGGATCCATCGATCGGGCTCCTGCGGGTCGCTGGCCGTGGTCAGCCGAGCTCGGCAAGGGGGCGACGGCCGTCGTAGCCGTCGTCGTGATCGTGCCACCAGGCGATGTCGCCCTCCCCGAGTCGCCAGCAGAGCCAGACGGGGCGACCGGCGACGAGCGCCGGCAGGTCGACCAGGCCCGTGGGGATGTCCCGCAGGACGACCTCGACCTCGTCCAGGCGGGTGACGTCGGCCTGCATCTGGTCGATGAGCCCCTGCATCCGCAGGCGGATCCGACGGAGCTCGGGGTCCCTGGCGGCGAGGTCGGCGAGCGTCTCGTCGTCCAGCGCGCGGCCGGCCGGCGGCCCCGCGGCGGATTGGACCCCGGCGAGACGCTCGACGGCGAGATCGCGCAGCGCGACGAGCGCCTCGCGCTGGTCGCGCAGGCGCTCCAGGACCTCGCGAAGCTCGGCGATGCGGGCGTTGGCGTCGTCGATGGTGTAGTAGCGTGTCACGAGCAGGATTGTAGAGCCTCGATCCGGATGGTCCGTCGGGCAGGTCCTTCGGCGGCCACTGCTCGGACCCGGCCAGCCGTCACGGGCACCACACAGCCCGGCCCGCTGGGGGCCCGGTCGGGTAGAGTCGCCACGGCGACGGGCCCGTAGCTCAGGGGCAGAGCAGGGGACTTTTAATCCTCGTGTCGTGGGTTCGAATCCCACCGGGCCCTCCATGCCCCAGGCCGACGACCACGTCCAGGCGGAGTCAGGAGGACCGACCGCACAGCGCGACGGAGGCTCGCAGCCCATCGGACCCTTGGCGATGATGGCCGTACGAACCACGCTGTCCCACGCTGCGCCTCGGCGCGGATCGGACCGGACCGCATCCTGTTCATCCCCCGGATACGCCATGCTCACGGCGACGGAGCAGGGTCCGGCGCCTGGCGCCGGTCCGTCCGTCGACGGTCCTCCGTCGGAGCATCGCCATCGCCCTTCATGGAGGTCCTCAGATGGGCTTCGATCTCAGGGACCGCAGCTTCGTCAAGCTGCTTGACTACTCTCCGAAGGAGATCCGCTTCCTGCTTGACCTGGCCGCCGACCTGAAGGCCGCCAAGTACGCCGGCACCGAGCAGCGGCGGCTGCGGGGCAAGAACATCGCCCTCATCTTCGAGAAGACCTCCACTCGGACCCGGGTGGCCTTCGAGGTGGCCGCCTACGACCAGGGCGCCCACGTCACCTACCTCGGCCCGAGCGGGACCCAGATCGGCCACAAGGAGTCGATGAAGGACACTGCCCGGGTCCTCGGCCGCATCTTCGACGGCATCGAGTACCGGGGCTTCGGGCAGGGGATCGTGGAGGAGCTCGCGGCCTACGCCGGCGTCCCGGTCTGGAACGGGCTGACCGACGAATTCCACCCGACCCAGATCCTGGCCGACGTGCTGACGATGACCGAGCACAGCGACAAGCCGCTGACGCGCATCTCGTACTGCTACCTGGGCGACGCCCGCAACAACATGGGCAACTCGCTGCTGGTCGGCGGGGCGAAGCTGGGGATGGACGTCCGGCTCTGCGCTCCACGGGCGCTCTGGCCCCACGAGGACCTCGTCGAGACCTGTCGGGGCATCGCCGCCGAGACCGGCGCCCGGATCACCCTGACCGAGGATCCGGCCGAGGGCGTCAAGGACGTCGATTTTCTCTACACGGACGTCTGGGTCTCCATGGGCGAGGATCCGTCGGTCTGGGAGGAGCGGGTCAGGCTCCTCAAGCCGTACCAGGTCAACGCGGACCTGGTCGCCCTGTCCGGCAACCCCGGCGTCAAGTTCCTGCACTGCCTGCCGGCCTTCCACGACCGCGAGACGAAGGTCGGCGAGGAGATGTACGAGCGCTTCGGGCTCGACGGCATGGAGGTCACCAACGACGTGTTCGAGTCAGAGCGCTCGATCGTCTGGGACCAGGCCGAGAACCGGATGCACACGATCAAGGCGGTCATGGTCGCGACGCTCGGCGACTGAGCCGATCGGCTCGCTCGACGACCGGGCCTCGTCGACGGCACGGACGGCACGACCACCGTCCCCGCCAGTGGGGCCATGGCAGGATCGGAAACGGGTCGGCTCGCTGGCCGCCCGGGCCGTTGAAGGAGCGACGTGTCATGACAGGGTTCGGGGTCCACTCCGAGGTCGGCAAGCTGCGCAAGGTCATCGTCCATCGGCCGGACCTCAGCCTGAGGCGGCTCACGCCCGGCAACCACGACGACCTGCTCTTCGACGACGTCCTGTGGGTCGAGCGGGCCAAGTGGGAGCACGACCAGTTCGTCGCCCGGATGCGCGAGCGCGGTGTCGAGGTCTTCTACGTCGAGGACCTCCTGACGGAGGCGCTGGCCGAGGACGAGGTCCGGCTCCGCCTGATCGAGGTCGTGACCCGCGAGCACGTCGTGGGCCCGACCCTCGTGGAGGAGGTCGCTGCGTGTCTGGCCGGATTCCCGCCGGACGTCCTGGCCGCTCACCTCATCGGGGGCCTGACCGTCGGCGAATCGGGGCTCGACCTGGGCCGCCTTGCCGGCGGCTCACTGATCGCGGCGGCGATCGAAGACGACACGACGTTCATCCTGCCGCCCCTCCCGAACACGCTCTTCACGCGCGACTCGTCGTGCTGGATCTACGGCGGCGTCTCAGTCAACCCGATGTTCTGGCCGGCTCGTCGTCGCGAGGCGTTCAACATGGCCGCCATCTACCGCGGCCACCCGATGTTCCGCGAGGCCGACTTCGAGTTCTGGTACCCGACGATGGGGGAGGACGAGCGGGTCCGGGCCGAGGACTTCGGCATGGCCTCATTGGAGGGCGGCGACGTCGAGGTCCTGGGACGTGGCACGGTGCTCATCGGCCTCTCCGAGCGGACCACCGGTCGGATGATCGAGGAGATCGCACTGGCCCTCTTCGCCAGGGAGGCGGCCCAGCGCGTCATCGCCTGTGTGATGACCAGGGACCGGGCCCACATGCATCTCGACACCGTGTTCACCCTCCTTGACCTGGACAAGGCGACGGCCTATCCCAAGGTCGTCGAGGGGATCCGGGCGATCAGTCTTCGGCCGGGCGAGCGGCCCGGTACCCTCGACGTCCGGCCCGAGAGGGACCTCCTATCGGCGGTCACGGATGCCCTCGGCGTGCCGAAGCTGCACGTGGTCGAGACCGGCGGTGACGCCTACCAGCAGGCCCGTGAGCAATGGGACGACGGCAACAACGTCGTCGCCCTCGAGCCTGGCGTCGTCGTCGCTTACGAGCGGAACACGTTCACCATCTCGAAGATGCGCGATGCCGGGGTCGAGGTCATCCCGATCGAGGGCTTCGAGCTGGGCAAGGGCCGCGGCGGTGGGCACTGCATGACCTGCCCGATCAGCCGCGACGCTGTCTGAGGGAGGGGCGGGTCCCGCACCTCGATCGGGCCGGCTCGTGAGCTGCCGCGTGCCCCTGCGCGGGACGATCGATCAGAACGGCGTCGGGATGTACTTGAGCGGCAGGTCGGGCGAGGTGTGGCCAGCGCTCACCCTGCGCTTTGGCAGCTCCACCTCGCGAGGCTCGAGCGGCTCGTAGGGGACCTGGCTCAGCAGGTGGCTGATGATGTTGAGCCGCCCCCGCTTCTTGTCGTCGGTGCGGGCGATCCACCAGGGCGCCCACGGTGTGTCGGTCGCCGCCAGCATGGCGTCCCGGGCCCGCGAGTAGTCGTCCCAGCGGCCGTACGACTTGAGGTCCATGTCGGTCAACTTCCAGACCTTGCGGGGGTCGTTGATGCGGCCCTCGAGGCGGCGGGTCTGCTCCTCGGGGCTGACCTCCAGCCAGTACTTGAGGAGGATGATCCCGGACTCGACCATCGCCCTCTCGACGGCCGGTGCCTGCTCGAGGAACTTCTCGGTCTCCTCGGGAGTGCAGAAGCCCATGACCCGCTCGACCCCGGCCCGGTTGTACCAGCTGCGGTCGAAGATCACGACCTCGCCGCCCGCTGGGAAGTGCGGCAGGTAGCGCTGGACGTACATCTGGGACTTCTCGCGCTCGGTCGGGGCGGACAGGGCGACGACCTTGAAGACCCGCGGGCTGACCCGCTCGGTGATCCGCTTGATGGTGCCGCCCTTGCCGGCGGTGTCCCGGCCCTCGAAGACGATGCAGACCTTGGCCCCGGTCGCCTTGACCCACTCCTGCATCGCCACGAGCTCGCCGTGGAGGCGGGTCATCTCCCGCTCGTAGTCCTTGGTCTTCATCTTCGGCGGGGGCCCGCCCGGGGACGGCTCGGATTCGCCGCCCGGGACGTCGCGGGGCGCCTGGTCCTCATGCGGCTTCCGACCCTTCTTGTCCCTCTTCTTGGTCACGTTCTCGTCCTCCACTCGGCTCGTCGATATCGGATCCGGCTGCGGCACAGCCAGACACCTGGACGTCCGGGAGCTGGCTCGGCGGCGCCGGCTATGCCGGTCCGCCGCCGCTGCGCGGCTCCGGGACTTCGGTCCGTAGCACTACGCAGTGACGGCCACCGCCTCCGGCTCGGCCGCGACCGTCTTCTCCACCGGTTCGACCTGCCAGACGAGCTTGCGGATCTCGGAGACCACGATCACCAGCAGGCCGACGACGATGCAGACAGCCCACTGCTCGATGGTCAGGCTGGTCGTGCTCAGCAACCGAGTGAGGACGCCCAGCTCGGTCATCAGCAGGATCGTCGCCATCGAGGCCAGGCTGGCGAGGATGAACGGGCGGTCCGCCAGGACGCCGAGGCTGAAGGCCGAGTTGCGCTCGTCCTTGGTCGCCAGCGAGAAGGCCAGGTTGCCGATCGAGAAGGTGACCATGCCCATGGTCCGGGCGATCGTGTCGTCGTAGGTCTGGCTCGCCCAGTAGATGACGGCCAGCGAGCCCCCGCCCATGACCAGCCCCATGATGGCGAGCCAGATGAGCATCGGACGGTCGAGGAGCGCTTCCTTGGAAGGCCTCGGCAGGCGCTCCATCAGCCCTGTGGCCGGTTTGCCGAAGCCGAGGGCGATGGCCTGGAAGACCTGGATGGTGAAGTTCATGAACAGGGTCTGGGCCGGGTAGAACGGGACGCCGCCCAGGACGTTCAGGAGGCTGGAGCCCAGGAACGTCGCGATGTAGCCGATCAGGACGGCGACCTGGAACCGGATGTACTTCTTGAGGTTGTCGTAGAGGCCGCGCCCCAGCTCGACCGCCTTCACGATCGTCGCGAAGTTGTCGTCGGTCAGGATCATGTTGGCGGCTTCCTTGGAGACCTCCGTGCCGGTGATCCCCATGGCCACGCCGATGTCGGCGCGCTTCAGCGCCGGGGCGTCGTTCACGCCGTCGCCGGTCATGGCCACGATGTGGTCCTTCTTGCGCAGGATGTCGACCAGGTGGACCTTGTCCTCGGGAGCCACCCGGGCGATGACACCGATGCCGTCGATCTCGCGCATGGCCTCGTCGTCGCTCATCGCCCGGAACTCGGCGCCGGTGATGGCCCGGCCCCGGATGCCGAGCTCGCTGGCGATCGCCCCCGCCGTCACGGCATGGTCGCCAGTGATCATCCGGACCTGGATGCCGGCGGCGTGGGCCTCCTTGATCGATGCCTTGGCCTCCGTCCGCGGCGGGTCGACGATGCCGACGAGGGCCAGCAGCGTCATCCCGTCGAGGAGGGGCAGGAGGTCGGCGTCCGGGTCGAAGGTGGACGGGTCGAAGTCCTTGCGGCCGGTCGCCATCACCCGGAGACCCTTGGCGCCCAGGCGCTCGTTCTCGTCCATGTAGCGCTGGCGGAGGTCGTCGTCCACTAGCCGGGTGCCGGACAGGTCGGGGGTGACTACCTCCGTGCCACGGGCCAGGAGCTGGTCGGGTGCGCCCTTCACGAAGCAGCGGACGACCTCGTTGCCGGACTCGTCCGTCATCCGGTGGAAGGTGGCCATCATCTTGTACTCGGCGTCGAACGGCAGCGTCGCGACCCGCGGGTAGGTCTCCCGGGTGGCGACGGTGCTGACCCCGCCCTTCTCGGCGAGGACCACCAGCGCTCCCTCCGTCGGGTCGCCGATCAGCTCGCCGTCCTTGACGACGGCGTCCGAGGCCAGGACGCAGGGCAGGAGGAACGGGTCGAGCGGGACGTCGACATCGCCGCCGACCCTGCTGATGGTGCCCTCGAACCCATAGCCCGTGCCCGAGACCGTGTGGCGCCGACCGGGGATCGTCAGCTCGGTGGCGGTCATCTGGTTGAGGGTCAGGGTGCCGGTCTTGTCCGAGTTGATGGCCGACGTCGACCCGAGGGTCTCGACGGAGCGCAGCTGCTTGACGATGGCGTGGGCCTTGGCGAGGGTCTGCGTGCCGTACGAGAGGATCGTGGTGATGACGGCCGGCAGGCCCGTCGGGATGGCCGAGACGGCGAAGGCGATGGCGGTGACGAACAGGACGTCGAACGGCTGGTCGTACCGGAAGTAGCCGATCGCGATGGAGGCGATGAGGGCGACACCGGCGATGATCAGCAGCTGCTGGGTCAGGACGTTGATCTGGCGGGTGAGCGGGGTCTCCTCCTCGGGGGCCTCCTGGAGCATCCCGGAGATGTGGCCGACCTCGGTGCTCATGCCCGTCGCGGTGACCAGCATCTCCCCGGAGCCGCGGGTGACGTTCGTGTTCATGAAGGCCATGTCGACGCGGTCGCCCAGCGCGGCATCGGCGGCGACCGGAGCGACCTGCTTCGATGCCGGCAGGCTCTCGCCGGTCAGGGCGGCCTCCTCGAGCTCGACGGTCGCGGCCTTGATGAGCCTTCCGTCAGCGGTGATGACGTCCCCGGCCTCGAAGGCGACGATGTCGCCGGGGACCAGCTCCTCGGCCGGGATCTCCACCAACTCGCCGTCGCGACGGACCCGCGCCTTGACGATCATCATCTGCTGGAGGGCGGCCACGGCGGCCGCGGCCTTGCCCTCCTGGCTAAGGCCGAGGTAGGCGTTGAAGACCGTCAGCACGATGAGCATCACGCCGGTCGAGACCTGGCCGACCGGCCAGATGCTGGCGATGCCGGCGACCAGCAGGACGATCTGCATCAGGTCCGCGTACTGGCGCAGGAAGGCCCGCCAGCGCGGCTCGGTCTCCTGCTCGGCGAACTTGTTGGGTCCATAGGTCGAGCGTCGCGACGTGACCTCGACGGCGCTCAGGCCCCGCGCAGGATCGACACCCTGCGCTGCGAGCGCCTCCTCCACGGACAGGGCATGCCAGGCGGTCGTGGGCGCCGCAGGGGCCCCCGGTTGCTCGCTCATCGTCTCCCTCGCTTCATGCGCACCGGCCCCGGCCCCGGGATCGGTCTCGAGCCAGTGTCCGAAGATGCTACCCCACGGGTCCGGGCCGACTCCGGGCCATGAGGCCCGGACGCCTGTCGCCACTAGACCCGATGGCGCGACGACGCGCATCCTCCCTTTGGGGGGGGTATGGGACCGGCCCTGGACGCCGCGTGCGCTCGGGCGGGGCGCGACGCATCCGTCGGTGGGTCGGTCGGCGACCGAACCCGCCGATCCCCGCTCAGCCCAGTGAGAGCCCCTCGCCGTCGCCGAGTGGTCCGACGGGAGGGGCACCGGCCGGCAGCCAGCGGACCGATCCTGGCCCGTGGACCCGCCAGGTGCGGCTGCGGTCCCCATCGCGTCCCTCCATCCGCTCCGTCGCTTCGACGACGGGCTCGCGGATGATGCCGGTCGCCTCGTCGAGGCCCAGCCAGCCCGGTGCATCCCGGCCGGCCGCCGTGGCTACGGAGGCTGCCCAGATGACCTGCCGGCCGCCGTCGAAGTGGGGGACCACGGCCACGCCGGGGATCAGGCCGAGGGCCCGACGCGGTCCCTCCTGCGTCCACGTCCAGCCGCCCAGGACCATGGCACCGGCACTGGCCCCGGCGACCGCGGCCCCTCGAGCGTGGGCAGCCAGGATGGCCCTCCACGCGAGGCCCTCCTCGAGGACGTCGAGGAGGTGGCTCGGGTCCCCGCCGACGAGGTAGACGACGTCGGCCCCAGCCAGCCGGCCGGCCGGGCCGCTCCGATCGGCATCCTCCCGCTCGAGGACGCCGATCCCCTCGACGCGCACGGGGATGCCGGTCTCGCCGGCCGCCTGCTCGAAGGCGGTCCGTCCGTGGGCGACGGCCAGGTCCGGTCGGCTCCGCGCGGCGGCCGTCGGCACGATCGCGACCCCCAGTCCGTCGGCGTCCCCGGCCGTGCCCACACAGGCCCGGTCGCGGGGCCCGCGCGAGGCTGAGGCTGCCTTGAGCAGCGCCCCCAGGAAGCGCCCGTCGTCAGGTCCGAACTCGCCGCCGCCGTGCAGGCCGATCGGCCCGCTCACCGTCCGCGCTTCGGCTCGGTGCCCTCGCCGCCGTCGGATCCCGTGGGCTCCCCGGACGGCTCGGGCCCCTCGGACGGCGGGGTCACGTCCTTGATCCTGGGCTGGGCGGGCAGGGGTGGCGATCTGCGCCCGAGGAGCCGGTCCAGGCCCGGACCCAGCGTCACGAACGGGGCCAGGAAGCCGATGATGAGGATCGGGACCAGGAAGCGGGCCGGCCCCCGGACCACGGCCGCCGCGACGGCCAGGGTGAGCATCGCCACGTAGTAGGCAAGCAGCGCCTGCTGGCTCCAGCCGGCCAGGTAGAGGCGGCGGGTCGGGATGACCATGACGAGGGCCAGGATCCCGACGAGCGCGAGCAGGATGAGTGGCGACACTTCCCTGATGATACGGGCAGGGGGATCGCGGCCGGCGCAGCCGGACGAGCCGGCCGACCGGGCGCCGGAGCGGCGCGGTCGGCCCATCTGGTGGTGACCGTCCGGGGCACCTCCTGTCACTTGGTCCCTTCCCGGGCGTCTTCACGGTGCTGGGCTACGATGGAGGCGACCGTTCCAGGGCCATCCCGGTGCCATCCCGGGCCGTCGGGGTCCCGATCATGATCGATACGCTGCTCCGGCGACCGCGGGCGTGGATCGTCCGCTGGCGCCCCGTCCTGCCACTCCTCGCCGCCGAGCTCGTCGTGTGGCTCGGCTTCGGCGCGCTCCTGCCGGTCCTGCCGCTCTACTTCCGTGACCACGGCGTGGACCTGGCCACGATGGGGATCGTCATCGCCGCCTGGCCGGCGGCGCGGCTGGCGGCCGAGCCGGCCTTCGGCTGGCTGGCCGACCGGACCCGGCGGGTGCCGCTCATGCTGGCCGGCCTGCTCGTCTTCGCGGCGGCGACCGCCCTGCCGCTCGTCTTCGTCGGTCCGGCGGCCTTCCTCGTCCTGCGTGCCGTGGCCGGGCTCGCCTCGGCGGCCTACGACCCGGCTGCCCGCGGCTACCTGGCCGACGCCGTGCCCCTGGAGCGTCGCGCGGAGGCCTTCGGGATCTACGGCGCCGCCCAGATGGGCGGTCTGCTCCTGGGACCCGCGATCGGCGCCCTCGGCGCCGGGCTCTTCGGCGGCTACGAGTTCGTCTTCGGCTTCTGTGCCGTCGCCGCGGTCGTCGGCGCGATCGGGGTCGGCCTCTTCGTCAAGGAGCTCCGAGCTCCCCGGACGGCGAGCCATCCGCCCGGAGCGGGGATCGCCGGCCTGCCCATCGACGAGCCGGTCCTCTCCGAGGCGGCCGGCCGCGGCCTGGTCGAGCCGATCGCCGAGCTGCCGTCCGATGCCGCGCGACGGCCGCCCAGCCTCCGCAACCGGATCCTCCTGGCGGCTCTCGTCATCCAGTTCGGGAGCCTCTACGCGACCGGCGTATACGAGGTGATGTGGAGCCTGTTCCTCGAGTCCCGGGGCGCCGGGCTCGACCTGATCGGGCTGACCTTCATGATGTTCGGCGTCCCGATCCTGCTCCTCTCGCCGTACGCGGGGCGCCTGGCCGATCGCCGTGGGACCCTCGGCTTCGTCGTTCTCGGCTCGGTCGTGGCGGCGATCGCGGGGGTGCTCTACACGATCGTCCCGGAGGTCTGGATGGTCGTCCCGGTCATCCTGATGGAGTCGGCCGGGATCGCCTTCCTGGGCCCGGCCCTGTTCGCCATCGTGGCCGCGGGCAGCCCGGTCGGCCGATCGTCGACCGCCCAGGGGATCTTCGGGGCCGCGGGGACGATGGGCACGATCGTTGCCGCCCTGTCGGCCGGGTTCCTCGCGGAGATCGACCTGCGGCTACCGTTCTGGGCGTTCTCGGCGGTCGTGCTCGTGAGCCTCGCCATCGGCCTCGCCATCGGCGGTCGGTCGATCGCCGCCATCCAACCGAACGCAGGCGACCGGGATCCCGCCTCGGCCATTCCCGGGGAGCCCGTCACCGCCGTCGGGGAGGCGCTGCCGTGACCCGTCCCTCCGCGCTGGAGCCGATGCCGGGAGCGGGTCCACGGTCCTGGAGCGACGACCCGATGCGCGTGACCCCGGTCGTCCTCGTCATCGGCGGCTTCCTGTCCTCACCACCGATGCACGCCGGCTTCCGCCGACGGCTCCTGGATCGTGGCGCGGCCGACGTCGTCGTGGCCCCGCTCTGGCTGCCGGATTGGCTGCTGGCGGCCTACCGCCACGATGCCGGCCGGCTCGTGACCCGGGCCGGCCGGGCACTGCTCGAGGCTGGTCGGCGGTCGGGCGCTTCGCCGGCATCCCGTGGCGCCCCGGTCCTCGTCGTCGGGCACTCGGCCGGTGGCGGTCTGGCCCGGCTGTTGACCTCGCCGGAGCCGTTCGAGGGTCGGCGTCTGGGAGCTGCCGGGAGGATCGGAGCGCTGGTGACCCTGGGAACGCCCAATCACGTCCACCCGTCCGGCGACTTCGGCGGGCGCCTGTCGACGGTGGCGACGACGTTCCTCGACCGCGTCGCCCCCGGGCCTGCCTTCGCGCCGACGACCGGATACCTGACGGTGGGCTCGCGTGTGGACGTCGCCCATCGGCACGGGGATCGCGGCGAGCGACGCCAGCACCGCTTCTACGCCGGGCTCATCGGCCCCGGGGCGCCCGACGAGATCCGTGGCGACGGGGTGGTGCCGCTCGAGTGCGCCCTGCTCCACGACACGCCGGCCATCGTCTTCGACGACATCTACCACGGACCCGGGGGGATCTGGTACGGCAGCCGTCGGGCGCTCGACGGCTGGTGGCCGGCGGCCCTGGAGACCTGGCGGGCCGCGCTCGTCGCCCGGCTGGAGCGGCCGGCCGCGTCGCTCGATCCGGATGGGCCGCCGCTCCGCGCGTTTGACGGCGCGCCGGTCGGCGGCTAGGATTCTTTCGCGGGGTGGAGCAGCGGCAGCTCGTTGGGCTCATAACCCAAAGGTCGGCGGTTCGAATCCGCCCCCCGCAACCAACACGGACGATCAAGGACCGGCCCTCGGGCCGGTCCTCGTGATTCCAGGGCCCGTCGACGGCTAGAGCGCAGCGACGGTCGCCTCGAGCCTGGTGGTCGCGCTCGCCGGGTCCGTCGTGGCGTCGAAACGGATCGGTTGGCCGACGACGATCTCGACCTCGCCGCGGAGCGGAGCCGGGAGCCGCCGCCGGTCGATGATGCTCATCCGGTGGATGACGACCTTGACCGGGACCACCGGCGTGGCCCCTTCGACCGCGATCAGGCCGACGCCGGCCTTGAAGGGCTGGAGCGGGCCGCCGACGGTCAGCTTCCCCTCCGGATAGATGAGGACGTTGAAGCCGGCATCGAGGCGGGTGCCGAGCATCTCGAGGCTCTTCCGGACGGAACCCTCGCGGGCCAGCGGGAAGGCATTCGCGAGGACCGAGGCCAGCACGCCCTGGACCGGGTTGTCATAGATGGTCTCGGCGGCCGCGGCGACGGACAGCCTCCAGCGGATGCCGAGGGGCAGGCGGCTGAGGATGATCGCGTTGTCCAGGTGGAGACAGTGGTTGGGCGTGAACAGGACCGGGCCGTCCAGGGCCCCCAGTCGTTCGAGGCCGCTGGTTCGAACGCGGTAGAACAGGGCGACGGTCGGGTACATCAGGAGCGTCTGGAAGGCAAGGCCGACCGCCCGGACGCCTGGGCGCAGGGGCCACGACCACGAGCCCGGCTTCCGCCGCTCGCCGCGAGCCACCTCGACCAGCGCCTGCAGGTCGCGGACGCTGGCACCGGGCTGGAGCGCGTCGTCGTCCACGTAGACCCCGAGCTCCTCCTCGATCACCCCGAGGAGCTCGACGCGACGCAGCGAGTCAAGCTCCAGGTCCTCCGACAGACGGGCAGCAGGCGTGATCCGGTCCGGGCCAAGGCCGGCGACCGAGGCGACCACCGCGACGACAGGGTCGACCGGGGCGTCGTCGGCGCGGGCTGCGATCCGGCGGGTGTCCGGGACCACTGGCGTCTCCGCCCCGTCGAGCTCGGCGAGCCGGGCGAGCACGTCGGGTTTGCGGATCTTCAGGGTGTGCGTCCGGGGCAGGTCCGGATCCGGCCAGACCGTCGTGCCCCGGATCCGCTGGTGCGGCGCCAGCCGATCGTTGGCGACCCGGACGACGTCGTCGGCGACGGCCGGGTCGGCGAGGAGCAGCACCGCGTGGACCCGCAGGTCCGGGCCCGGTGGCCAGCCGACGATGGCCGCGTCCTCGACCCGCTCGTCCTGGCGCAGGATCGCCTCGACGTCTTCGGCGTAGACCTTCTGGCCGTCGGGCAGGGCCAGCATGTCCTTCTTGCGGCCCCGGAAGACGAGGAAGCCGTCGGGCGTCATCGCGCCGAGGTCGCCGGAGTGGTACCAGCCATCGGCATCGATGGCCGCAGCGGTCGCCTCCGGGTTGCGCCAGTAGCCCATGAAGCGGTTCGGGCCCCGGGCCAGGATCTCGCCGTCAGCGGCCAGCCGGATCTCGACGCCCGGGATCGGCTCGCCGACGGTATCGAGCCGGTTCCGCTCGGGCCGGGTGAAGGTCGCGACCGGCCCCATCTCCGTCGCCCCGTAGCCCTGGAGCACCTCGATCCCCATGTCCATCCAGCGCTGGGCGACGTCGAGCTCGATCGCCGACGCGCCGACGCCGATGGCCTTCAGACGTCCGCCGAACTGCTCGTGGACGGACCGGAAGAGGAGACGGCGGACCCATCGCGGGGATCGTCGCGCGATGCGGTGCAGGCGCTCCCAGGACGCACGTCGACCGGACTGGTCGACCTTCCGCTCGATGGCGTTGTCGAGGAGCCTGAGCCCCTGGGGCACGATCAGCAGCAGGGACGCCCGATAGTCGCGGAACGTCCGGAGGATCACGGCCGGTTGGCGGCTCACGGGGTAGACCACGCTTGCGCCCTTGAGCAGCGGCGCGATGAAGCCCAGGACCTGTTCGTACAGGTGGGACAGCGGCAGGACGGACAGGAGTCGGTCCGACGCCCCGAACGGCAGCAGGGAAGCCATCGAGGCCGCGCAGGCGAGCAGGTTGCGGTGCGAGAGCATCGCGCCCTTCGGCTCGCCGGTCGTTCCGCTCGTGAACACGATCTCGGCCAGGTCGTCCGGCGCGACCGCGGCCGCGGGGAGCGGCTCCAGGCGACGGGCGAGGTCGGGGAGCGACTCGACGAGCAGGACCGGCAGCCCGAGTTCGCTGGCTGGGGCCTCGGTCTGGCGGCAGGCGACCACCAGGCGGGCCTCGGTTCGGGTGGCGACCTTCCGTCCGAACTCGACCGTGTGGCGGACGTCCAGCGGGACCGAGACTGCTCCGGCGTGGGCGATCGCCAGGAAGGCCAGCCCCCACTCCGGCCGATTGACCGACCAGATGATGACCCGATCTCCCGGGACGACGCCGGCCTCGACGAACGCCCGGGCCGCCCGCGGCACCTCCCGGGCCAGATCGCGGTACCGCCAGGTACGTGTCCGGAACGACGGCCGGATGAGCAGCGCCGGCCGCCTGGCGAACCTCTCCCGGCCGACCGTGACGAGGTCGACGAGCGTCTCCACGCGGGCTGGATCGGAGCGCGAGCGGCGGGGAGCGGCGCCCGGGTCGGTCATCCATCGGCCTCCGTCGTCGCGGCCAGCTCGGCCAGCACCTCGTTGGCGTCCTCGCGCAGGGTCGGGAAGTGGGCGAAGACGATCATCTGGACGTCGAGGCGGGCAAGACGTTGCACGCTCCGACGTGCGGCAGCGTGGTCGTCGGAGTAGAGCCCGCTGGCGAAGGACACCCGACCTCGTCGTCGTTGGAGGACGTCGCCGGTGAACAGGATGCGGTCACGGATCCCGTAGAGGCAGATGCTCCCTGGCGTGTGACCGGGCGTGTGGACGACCCGAAGGCCGCCGAGTACCGGAAGGACATCGCCGTCGCCGACGGGCGTCACCGCTGCCGGCCGCGGCGTCACCGCCGCGAAGAAGCGGCCCCGCGACGGATGGCGGATCGCATCCGCGAGGCCGACCCGCAGTCCCTCGGCGTCAGCCGGATGCATGAGCAGCTCGACCCCGCGGCGGGCGAGCTCGCGGGCGCCACCGGCGTGGTCCGGGTGCCCGTGAGTGATGATGACCCGGCGGACCTCGTCGAGCGACCGCCCGACCCGGGCGAGATAGCGCTCGATGCCACGCCGCGACCCGGGCAGCCCAGCGTCGATCAGGGTGATCTCGTCCTCGAGGATGGCGTGGACGCGGACCGACGTCAGATGGATCGCGTGGACGTCCGGGGCGATCTCCACGACGCCTCCCGTGGGCCATGGCCTGGCGTCCGCTCCCGGCCGCCGGGCGCGGCTCGGGACGGGCGCGCGCGAACGATAGGCTCGTGCCGGCGTCGTGGGAAGGACCGAATGGCGTGCCGGGCCTGGTGGACCCGAGGCCCGACGGGGCGGTCAGCCGGCGGCGTGCGCCGCGGCCAGCCAGGCGTCGATCCGCGCGACCGTGAAGACGTGCGCGGCGATGTCCCGGACCCAGTGCTCCGAGCGAGCCCGGTCCTCTGCGGAGGCTGACGGGTCGAGAGCTCGCTCCGCGTACCAGGCGACGAGGTTGGCCTGGAAGGCCAGGGTCATGGCGAAGGACGAGCGATCCCGGAGGATCGCCGGCCCGCCGGCTTGCCCGTAGGCGCGCAGGAAGGCCCGGGTCGCGCTCACATCCGGCACGAATTCGGCGAGCGTCGACGCCAGCTCCTGCTCGGCCGAGGCCGGGCCCGAGTTCTCCCAGTCGACGACGACCGGGTGTCCCTGCCTGTCGACCAGCACGTTCTCCGGGTTGAAGTCGAGGTGGCAGCGGATCGTCGACTCGTGGCTCCCGGCCGCGACGATGGCATCGCCCTCGCGGAGCAGCGGCACGAGCCCGCCGAGCGTGTCGGCCCAGCTCGCCCGCGCGGCGCGGGCCGCGGCCACGAGCCCCTCCAGGTCCCCGGGTCCCGGCGCGGCCGTGAACCACGGGTCGACCGGCCCACGGGCCGGGAATGCCAGCGCGTGGAGCCGGCCCAGGATCGCCGCCGCATCCGCGATCGCTGGGCGGACCTCACGTCCGGCCAGGTCGACCCAGGTGTAGACCCGCACCTCGACCCGCCGGTCCGGGGCCGGGACCTCGGAGATGACCCGGCCGTCGGGAGCCGGGATCGGCCGGGGCATCGGGACGCCCGCGGCGAGGGCCGCCTCCTGGAACGCGACGTCCTCCCGGGCGGCTGTCTCGTCGGCGGGCCGCAGCAGCTCCTTGACCGCCCATCGCCCGGTCGAGGTCTCCAGGCGCCAGATGCGGCCGAGCTCACCCCGCGCCGCCAGGGCGATCAGTCCCGTCGGCCGGCCCAGGCCGTAGGCCCTGGCGACCGCGACGGCATCGGGAGGGTCGGCTGGCGCCGGTTCTGGAGGACCCGTCGGAACGCGCGGATCGGCCATCGGCACAGGGTACCGTCCGCTCGTCGCCGCGATATTTCGAACGCTGGCGCGGCGCCCGGCCCCATAGTGTCTCGGAAGGCGTCCCCGCTGGGCGCCAGCGAGGGACGGCGCAGGTGGATCGCGATCTCGTCGAGGCGGCCCGCGGTGGGGACAGGGAGGCGTATGCCGACCTGGTCCGCAGCCGTGGCGACCGGCTCTTCGCGATCGCCCAGCGGATCCTGCGCGACGTCGACCGGACCGAGGATGCCGTGCAGGAGGCGCTGGTGATCGCCTGGCGCGACCTGCCCGGGCTCCGCGATCCGGACCGGTTCGACGCCTGGCTGCACCGTCTCCTCGTTCGCTCCTGCATCACCGAGGCCAAGCGCGAGCGCCGCCTGGCGGCGAACGTGCGGATCCTCCCCTTCGACATGCCCGCGGCGGCGGACGACTACCTGTCCGTCGCCGACCGGGACCAGCTCGACCGCGGCTTCCGGCGCCTGCCTCCGGAGCAGCGGGCCCTGCTGGTCCTCCGCCACTTCGCCGGCCTCGAGCCGACGGAGATCGCCGAGACCCTCGGCATCCCCGCCGGCACGGTCCGATCCCGACTCCACCATGCCCACCGGGCGATGCGCGCCGCGCTCGACGCGGATGCCCGCTCGACCACGATCAGGGGAGTCTCGGCGTGACGCGAGAACGAGACATCGAGCGCGTCCTCGACGCCTGGCTCACCGACGGCGCCACGCAGATGCCCGACCGGCTCTACGTGACGGTCCTCGATCGGGTCGACCGGACCCCGCAGCGGCGCCTCGCCCGGCTCAAGCTGAGGTTCTCCGAGATGCGTCCTGTCATCCGGGTCGCGGCGGTCGCCGCGGTCCTCGTTCTCACCCTGGGGGTAGGGGCGGCGGTCGTCGGGGGTGCGTTCGACGCGGACGCGCCCGGCCCGACGCCGGAGCCGTCACCCGCCGTCTCGCCCGGCCCCTCTCCGAGCCCGGCGGCCGCGCTGCCGGACGAGCTCGGCCACATCTGGATCGGCGGCGAGCGACCGCTCGCGGCCCTCGGGATGACCACCCCGGCGCTGGTCGTCCTCGATCTCGATCCGGACGTCGGGACGAGCCCGTATGCCGAGCTCAACGTGGACCTTGGATCGCCGATCTTCGCTTCGCATCCATCCCTCCCGGCGGTGGGTCAGCTGCGCTTCGAGACGGCCATCGGCGACGCCGGCTGCTCCACCGGCGACGTCGGGACCTACGACTACTCGCTGTCACCGAACGGCATGATCCTGTCCCTCCAGACCGTCGAGGATGCCTGCGCGAACCGCGCCGACGCCTTCAGCGGCGACTGGACCCGGTCGCAGTGCAAGAACCCGGACGACTACTGCCTGGGCGAGGTCCCCGCCGGGACGTACGTCTCGACGTTCCTCGATCCGTACCGGGCGCCGGGCGGTGAGAGACCGCCCCGCGGCGACTTCGGCCGCCTGCGCTTCACCGTCCCGGACGGCTGGGCCAACAGCGGGGACTGGCCCCAGGAATACGCCCTCGAGCCGCTCGGAACCGTGGCCGAGAACCCCGCCTCCGGTGACAAGACGACCTGGCACGGCATCTACGTCAACACGCGGGCGTCCGCCGCGCTCCAGGACGAGCAGTGCAACGACTTCGAGCAGCCCGGCGTGCCCCGGACGCTCGACGCGCTGACGACCTTCCTCCGGGAGCGTCCCGGGCTGGAGGTCTCGAACCCGGTCGAGCTGACGATCGGCGGTCGCCGGGCCACGATGACCGACATCGCCATCGCCCCGGACTGGACCCAGACCTGCCCCGATGCGGTCGGCGGCCATCCCGTCGTGACCCTGTTCCGGGAGGCTGACACGGCGGCGGATTCGGGCTGGGGCTGGGGGATCGGCTGGCCCGGGAACACCGAGCGGCAGCGGGTCATCCTCGTCGAGCTCGAGCCCGCCAACGTCCTGCACATCGCCCTCGACGACACGTCCACGCCGTCGCGCTTCGACGAGCTCGTTGCCGCCGCGATGCCGACCGTCGAGTCCTTCGAGTTCCCCGAATGAACGGCCCGGTGCGGCAGCGACACCACATCCCATCGGCGATCCGCGGCGTGAGCCGGGCGATGTCCGCCCGGCCCGCCGGTCGAGACCTGGAGGTCCGTCCCATGCGCGTCCCGTTCCTCCGCCTGGCCGCGGCCGGGCTCCTGGCCCTCGCCTTCGCGATGCCCGTCGACGCAGGGGGCTCGAAGGTCGAGATCATCCTCTACGTGGACAACGGCTCCGAGACCTTCGATGCCGAAGGGGGCTTCTGCTCGGCCGGCACCGCGCTCTCGAGCGGCTTCTTCTTCGCCGGCGGCGGCCGGGCCGGCACGTACCACCTCGTCAAGACCCTCGACTGCGCCGACGGCTCGGGCACCCTGGTGATCAACGTCGACGCCGCCACCGCCAACGGGGCCCCGCAGGACCAGGGCGGCTGGTCGGTCATCGCCGGGACCGGCGATTGGGCCGGTGCTCGAGGCGGCGGCAACCTCGTCGGCTACTTCGACCGAGCCGTCGACATCGAGGACCACTACACGGGCGTCATCGTCCGGTAGCGATCCCCGGGCGCCGCGTCGGCGACGCTCAAGACGTCCCGCGGATCCGGACCCCGGGTGGACCACCCGGGGTCCGACCGCGTCCGGCGGGCGTGGGGATGACTTCCGGGCTAGGCCCGCTCGTCGTCGGCGCCGACCAGGCGGCTGCGACGCTCCAGGATGACCACGTCTCGCCAGCGACCGGACGGGTCCTTGCCCAACCGCTCGCGGACCCCGATGACCCGGAAGCCGGCGTGTCGGTGGAGGGCGAGACTGGCCTCGTTCTCCGGGTGGATGCCGGCCTGGAGCGTCCAGATGCCGACCGCCTCGGACGCCTCGATGAGCGCCGCCATGAGGGCTCGCCCCACGCCGCGCCCGCGAGCGTCTTCCGCGACGTACACGGAGACTTCCGCGACGCCCTCGTAGACGCAGCGCCCGGAAGCCGGCGTGAGGGCGACCCAGCCCAGAACGTGCTCGTCGTCGCGGGCGACGAACCGGCCGTACGGTCGATGCTCCTCGTCCCAGGCCTCCCACGACGGCGCCCCTGCCTCGAGCGTGGCGTTGCCGGTGGCGATGCCCTGCTCGTAGATGGCCCGGACGGCCGGCCAGTCGGCCGGGGCGAGCGCCTCGATCCTCATGGACCGGGAGTCTAGCCGGACCGGGTCGGGCGTCTAGTCGGGGCGATGCGACCGATCGTGATGGGCGATCCGCTCGCCGGGCATGACCTCGTAGCGGGGCGGGGCAGCGACCCCGTCGGCCTGCCACGAAGGCGAGTGCCGCTGGTCGCGATCCCGGCGGGTCGGGCGCGCCTGGTCTCGCTGGCCCGGACCCGCCTGTCCATGGCGGCCTGCGTAGGGCTGACCGCCGTTCCTCGGCGCCGACGGATGTCGGCCGCGGTCCCTGGTCCGATGCTCGACCGTATGGTCCGGGTGGCGGTCGGGCGTTCGGGCGGAACGCTGGCCCGGTCCCCGATCGGCACGCTGACCGGGTCCGCCATCCGGGCGGTAGCTGGGCGCACGATCGGGACGTTGGCCGGGCGCACGGTCCTGGCGGAAGCCGCCACTGCGGTCCTGGCGGAAGCCGCCACTGCGGTCCTGGCGGAAGCCGCCGCCTCGATGCCCGCTCCCACGGACGCCGGCTCGGCCCCGACCGCGGGATGGCACGCCGCTCACGGGACGGGCCGGCCTGGGCGGGAGCGCCTCGCCTGGTGCGAAGCCGTCAACGACCTCGCTGGCGATCGGTCGCCTCAGGAGGTCCTCGATGGCCCACAGGAGCGGGGCCTCGTCCGCGCCGACCAGCGAGACGGCGTCGCCTTCCATTCCGGCCCGGCCGGTGCGGCCGATGCGATGGATGTAGTCCTCGGGCACGTGCGGCAGCTCGAAGTTGACGACGTGGGGCAGGGCGTCGATGTCGAGGCCGCGGGCGGCGATGTCGGTCGCCACGAGGACCGAGACACGCCGCGCCTTGAAGTCGCCGAGGGCGCGGATCCGCTGGGACTGGCTCTTGTTGCCGTGGATGGCGGCCGCGGCGATGCCGTCACGGAAGAGTTGCTCGGCCAGCCGGTCGGCGCCGTGCTTGGTGCGGGTGAAGACCAGCGCATGGTCGATCCGGCCGGAGCGCACGAGGTGGCTCAAGAGGGCTCGCTTGCGCCCTCGATCGATCGGGTGGACGACCTGGCGGACAAGCTCGGCAGAGCTGTTCCGCGGCGTCACCTGGACCGAGGCGGGCTGATCGAGGAGGCCGTCGGCAAGGCGCCGGATCTCGTCGGAGAAGGTCGCCGAGAAGAGCAGGTTCTGGCGTCGCGGCGGCAGGACGGCGAGGATCCGCCGGATGTCGTGGATGAAGCCCATGTCGAGCATCCGGTCGGCCTCGTCGAGGATCAGGACCTCGACCGTCGAGAGGTCGATCGCCCGCTGGTCGAGGTGGTCGAGCAGGCGGCCCGGCGTCGCGACGACGACCTCGGCCCCGGCCCGGATGGCCTTGATCTGGGGCCCGTAGGGCACGCCCCCGAAGATCGTCATCGAGCGGACCGGGCGGTGCGCGCCGTAGGTGCGGACGGATTGCTCGACCTGGATCGCCAGCTCGCGGGTGGGGGTGAGGACCAGCACCCGGACGGGCTGCCGCCGCTTCTCGCGGGGGTCGTGCGGGCGGCGGGTCGCGTGGAGGTGCTGGATGACCGGCAGCACGAAGGCGGCCGTCTTGCCGGTGCCGGTCTGGGCGCCGGCCAGCAGGTCGCGACCGGCGAGGACGAAGGGGATCGCCTCGCGCTGGACGGGGGTGGGGTGTTCGTACCCCTGGTCCGCGACAGCGCGGACAAGCTCGGGCGTCAGCCCGAGAGCATCGAAGGACACAGGAAGCTCCTGACGAGGGCCCTCCCGCGAGTCACGGGGCCCGGTCAGGGCGTTGGATGGATCGGGATCGGCGGTGTTCAGGACCGGGGCGCTGACCGGAGCGCCCATCGAGCACGAGGTGCGAACCATACATGAGAACCGAGGACGGCGCTCGGACCGCACGAGCCGGCCTCGAGTCGCGCTCGGCGGAACGCGACGCAACGAGAGCGGATGACCAGCGTCCACCTGCACAGACCGCCGTCGCGCGCCTTCGCGCGCCAGGGGGATCGGAGGTATGCCATGCCCGGACGGACCATCCTCAGCCGACTCGGTACGTTCCTCTGCGGTGCGGCCGTCGTCATCGCCCTCGCGCTGCCCACGGGCAGCGTCGCGGCCGCCGAGCCTTCAGCCGGGCCCGCCGTCCAGACCCTCGAGGGCGTCATCGAGACCGCCGCGCCTGCTGGCCGCGTCAACGCGCGAGCTGCGGCGGGGCTGGGCCTCAGGGAGCCCACGAGCGTCGGCCCGTCACTACCGCTCCCGGCCGGCCCGGTGAGCGCGCTGACGGCCCCGGTCGAGCCCTCGGCGGCACCCCCCGTCGCCACCGTCACTGGGCCGGCGGATCTCGCGTCCGTCGGCTTCGCCGGACTCGACTCGAGCAGCCTCCCGGCCGGGTGGGCTGAGAACCCCGGGTGGTCGGGCGTCGCCGTCGGCCCGTACGACGTCGTCCAGACGACGAGCTCCGGGTTCCGTTTCTCGGATCGAGCAGGTCGCGGCGCCTGGGAGGTGACCTACACGGACTTCCTCGGCTCGAGCCAGATCTCGGTCGCGCTCGACGGGCGAGTCGCCTGGGACGCGGAACATGAGCGCTGGATCGCCGTGGCGACCGCGGTGCGGTGCGGCTGGTGGCCCGAGGGCTACCTCATGATCGCGGTCTCCGAGACCACGGACCCACAGTGGTTCTGGTCGTACTGGCTCCTCTCTACCGGGGACATCCCTCCCGATCGTGCCGACGTTGGGCAGCTCGAGCAACAAGGTGGTCGTCGGCTACTACGGTGCGCCGATCACCGGCTCGGGCTCCTGCTTCGACTGGGCAGGGGACGCACAGCACTAGCCCTCGTCGTGTGGACTGGTCGTCGCTGATCCCGCCCGGGACCTCGACTTCTACTGAACGGGTCCAGCAGCATCCGGGGGATCGGTGGCCGTGGCGACCGGCCCTGAACGATCCGGGCAGCCGGCCGCGCCGGCCTATGCGGTCGCTCGCGACGCCGACGGCATCGAGCTCGCGACGATCACGGGACGGTGGCGTCGGGCATCGTGTGTCGGTCGACGAGCTCGTGGGGCGTTGCGCCGCCCCGACCCCCGATTGGTCCGGCCCGACCCGACGTCGTTCGGCGGGGAACCGAGCTCTTCATGGTCGCCAGGCGATCTCTGCGACCCGGCCCTCGACGGGACCGCTCCGTGCGTGCGCATCTCCTCGGTGTCGACGAGCGGCACGAGCTGGCTGCAGGACTTCACGATCGGGATCGAGGGTCAGGACGTGTCCCAGGGCGCTGTCGAGGTGGCCGGCGACGGGACGCTGCACGTGACGTTCAGCGCCCGCCCATCGAGCCCGCAGGCTGGCGTCGGTGCATCGACCTGGGCCGTCCACCAGGCCAAGACCGCGCCGGCCGGGACGGTCAGCCCCCCGACGCTGATCGCTCGGGGTGCCTACCTGCCGTCGGGCGACGTCCTCGGCGGCGTCAGCAGGCTCGCGCCCGACCCGAGCGACCCACATGCGGTCTGGCAGGCCGACGCCTACGGCGGCCGCCCCGGCGGCGGCTGGTCGACCTGGGTCTCGCAGCTCCGGACGGGCGTGCCGGAGGCCCCGGCAGGCTTGCTCTCGATCGAGTCCGGGCGACCCACGACCCACGCCCTCGATGTCCGGCTCTCCGCCGTCCCGGCCAGCGGGTCCCGGATCCTGCTCTCGAGCTCCAACGCCACGGCTGCCGGGAAGCTGTCGCATGCGCTGGACCTCGAGCCGTCGCCCGACATCCTGTGGGACCTGGCCGACCCGGCCTACGGCGGCTCGACCGCCACGGGCGATCGGCGCGTCTACTTCCAATGGGGTGATGGCGCGGGTGCCTGGTCGTCCGTCCAGAGTGCCGTGATCCGCTACGCGGGCCCGCCGGCCGTCATCCGCATCTACGGAGCCGACCGCTATGCGACCGCGGCGGCCGTCGCACGAACGAACTACGCCCCTGGCGTCCCGGCCGTCTACGTCGCCACGGGTCTCAACTTCCCCGACGCCCTGGCAGGTGCCGGGGCAGCCGGCTTCGAGGGCGCCCCGGTCCTGCTCGTCACCGCCGATCGAATCCCGGCCGCGACGGCCCAGGCGCTCACCTCTCTCAAGCCTGAGCGGATCGTGATCCTGGGCGGCACCGGCGTCGTGTCAAACCCCGTCCGGACCGCGCTGGCCGCCTACGTTCCCGGTGGGGCGGCCTCGGTGTCGCGGCTGGCTGGACCGGACCGCTACGCGACGGCCGCGGCGATCTCGGCCGCGACGTATGAGCCCGGCGTCAACGAGGTGCTGATCGCGACCGGGCTCAACTTCCCGGATGCCCTGGCGGGCACCGCCATCGCGGCTCGAGATGGTGCGCCGTTGCTGCTCGTCACCCGCACGACCGTCCCCAGCGCGACCGCCGCCGAGTTGGCTCGTCTGAAGCCGCACAGGATCGTGATCCTGGGCGGGGAGGGGGTCGTCGGCCCGGCGTTGGTCAGCGCCCTTCGGAAGTACACCGACGGGGGGATCTTCCGGGTGTCCGGAGCTGACCGATACGAGACGGCCGCAGCGATCTCGTGGGTGTGGTTCGGCGAGCACCCGGCGGTCGGCTTCGTGGCCACCGGCCTCAATTTCCCGGATGCGCTCGCCGGAGGAGCGCTCGCTGGGCGACTTGGGAGTCCGCTCGTCCTCGTGCCCGGTATCTCGATCCCGGCTCCGATCGATGAGGTGCTCGAGTTCCTGGCTCCGCCCGAGTTCGACGTCCTCGGTGGCCCGAGCGTCGTCTCGAACGGGGTCATGACCTCGCTGGCGAGCTACCTCGGGCCCTAGGGTCCGAGTAGCGAGGAAACCGGCAGTCCCCGGGAGGTCGGCCGTCCACCGCGCCTACTCCCAGCGGAAGGTCCGGGCCGTCAGGAGGGTCGCGCCGACGGCCCAGGCCGCCAGCACGATGAGCGGCTGGGCGGCATCGCCGCCGTCCAGCCCGGCCCGCAGCGCCTCGGTGAGGGCCGCGGGTGGCAGCAGCTCCGCGAGGACGGGCACCGCGGCCGGGAGCCGGTCGAGCGGGACGATGATCCCGCCGACCAGGAGGCAGGCCAGGAAGAGGCCGTTCGCGGCCGCCATCGTGGCTTCCGGGCGGAGCCGACCGGCCATCGCCAGGCCCAGGGCCGAGAAGGCGAGGGCGCCCAGGACGAGTGCCGAGAGGACGACGATCGGCGACGTCTCCGGCCCGGGCCGCCAGCCCAGCCCGACCGCCACGGCGACGAGCAGCGCCGCTTGCAGGGTGACCGTGACGGCGACCGCGATCGCCTTCGCCGTGACGATGCCGCCCCGGGGGAGCGGCGAACCGGCCAGCCGCTTGAGGACCCCGTAGCCGCGCTCGTACCCGGTCGAGATGGCCAGGCTCACGAGCCCGGTCGCGATGACGGCGAGCGAGATCGTCCCCGGCAGGAGCAGCGCGACCGGATCCTCGGCGCCGAGATCGATGACCGGGACCGCGGTGAAGAAGACCAGGATCGCGACCGGGATGATGAGGGTCACGAGGAGGTTCTCGGGCCGGCGCGCGGTCACCCGCAGCTCCCACGAGGCGAGGGCGCTCACGGCCCCTGGGACCGACGCCGGCCGGCTCACGGCGTCCACTCCGGCTCGGCCGGGTCGGTGGCCCCGGGCTCTCCGACCTCGCCGGCGGTCTCGCCACCATCGTTCGCATCAGGACCGACGAGCTCCAGGTAGCGCTCCTCCAGCGATGGGCCGATCGCCCGCAGCTCGAGGGCGTGGACGTCCTGCTCTGCCAGCCACGTCGCGACCGCAGCCGTGAGGGCCGGGGACGGCTCCACGTCCTCGACGACGAGCGAGCGCGGTTCGTCCAGGACCGCCACGCGGCTTGCCCCGACCGGTGCGATGGCCGCCTCCAGGGATCCCCGCTCGTCGGCGGAGAGCGGGCGCTCCAGGCGCAGGCGGAGCCGCGGGCCCGCTCCCGCCAGGAGCTCGGCCGGCGTGCCCGACGCCACCAGCCGACCGTGATCGATGATGGCGATGCGGTCGGCCAGCCGCTCCACGTCGGGTAGCTCGTGGGACGTCAGGAGGACCGTCGCTCCGGCGTCGCGCAGCGCCCGGAGCCGCTCCCGCGCGGCGACCTTGGCAGCCGGATCCATCCCCGCGGTCGGTTCGTCGAGGATCAGGAGCTCTGGTCGGCCGACCAGAGCGAGCCCCAGGGACAGGCGCTGGCGCTCGCCGCCCGAGAGGCGTCGCCAGGGGGTCGTGGCGACCGCTTCCAGGCCCAGCTCGCTGAGCAGCTGGTCCGGGTCGAGTGGATCGACCCAGAAGCGGGCGTACAGGCGGAGCAGCTCCCGGGGCCTGGCCAGCGGCTGGACGCCGCCCTCCTGGAGCATCAGACCAAGGCGCTCGCGAAGCGCCCGGCCCTGACCCCACGGGTCGAGGCCCAGGACCATGGCGCTGCCTCCATCGGCCCGTCGGTAGCCTTCGACGATCTCGACCGTCGTCGTCTTGCCCGCGCCGTTCGGCCCGAGGAGTGCCGTGATCGAGCTCCGCGCCACGGTGAGGTCGAGGCCGTCGACGACGGCTCGTCCGTCGTACCGCTTGACCAGGCCCTCGATCCGGACAGCCGGCCCCGCGGCCGAGGTCGTCACGGGGCGATCTTCGCCCACTGCTGGTCGAAGTCCTCCGGCAGCAGCTCGCCGATGTGGATCCCCTGGACGATCCCGGCGGCATCGATGAAGTAGGTCTGCGGCGGGGCGACGACCCGGTACGCTTCGGCGAAGGCATCGTCCGGGTCGTCGACGGTCGGCCAGGTCGCCCCGAACTCGGTCACGAACGCCTGGGCCGGTGCCGGGTCGTCCTTGAACAGGACCCCGACCAGGGCCATCCCGTCGGCCTCGTGGGCGTCCAGCGCCTCGTCCAGGACCGGGAACTCGTTGCGGCACGGCGTGCACCAGGACGCCCAGAAGTTGACGACGACGGGTCGTCCGCGCAGGTCCGCCAGGTCGAACGCGGCCCCATCGAGCGTCGAGCCGGCGATGGCGGGGGCCGAGGAGCCGATCGAGCCGCCCTGGCTCCCGTCGGAGCCGCAGCCGGCAACGACCAGGAGCGACGCCAGGATCGCGGCGAGCAAGCGGGGTCGCGTCACAGCTCGGGAACGAGGAGGGGCCGCCCGGCCTGGATCGCTGGTCATCGGTCCATCCTCGTCGCTGGGCCCCGTCGAGGCAACGGCGACGCTGGCAGGTCCGTCGTCCTAGCCGCCCGCCGTCATCGTCCCGACCATGTTCGGATGGACGGTACAGATGAACGGGTAGGTCCCGGCGGGCAGGGCCGGGACCTCGTAGACCCGGGTCTCGACGCCGTTGAAGATGTCGCCGAGGAAGACGGTCGCACCACTCTCGTCCCTGATCTCGACGTTGTGGGGCACGCCGGCGTCGAGATTGACGAAGGCGATGGTGAAGGGCCGGTCCGCGGGGATCGCCACGTCGGTCTCGAGGAACGCGATGCCCTGGGCCGTGATCGTCACGTCGGCCTGGGGGATCTCGGGGGCGGCGGAGGCTCCCGGTTCGGCCGAGGCGCCGGGCGCACCCGAGGCGCCGGGCGACGGCGATGCCCCGCCGCCGCCGTCGCCGGCGCTGGCGGGCGGCAGGACGCCGGCGTTGATGGCGACGGCGACCACCACCAGCACCGCCGCGGCCGCGAACGAGCCGGTCGGGAACCGTGGGTCGGGACCGTTGTCGAGGTGGCCGGTCCGGTCGGCCTCCACGGTCGCGTTGTACTCCCGGCGGGCGTCGCGCAGCCACCCCAGCAGCGCCCAGACGACGACGATGAGGCCGGCGACGAGTAGCGCGCCGCCGAAGACGACCCCCAGGAAGAGGACCGCGGCGGACAGGGCGACGAGGAACGGCCGGTACGACGGCCCGGGGACGTGGACGCCGGGCGGCGGGCCGGACGGCACCACAGCCGGCAGCTGGGCTGCGCTCGCCTCGTGCTCGTCGGGCGCCGCGTGCTCGTAGTCGGTCATGGCTTCGCGGAGCCAGTACAGGAGCGTCAGGGCCAGCACGCTCAGGCCGACGATGAGGACCCAGCCGCCCAGGACGAGACCGGCGAACGCGAGGAACGCCCCGAACGCGGCCAGGAACGGCGCCAGCGAGGGCCCGGGCATGTGGATCCCCGGCGGCGGCGCCGATGGTCTTCGCTGGTAGCCGCGCCGGGTGGGACCGGCCGACATCCAGCGCCGGGCGAACCAGGCCAGGAAGGCGACGACCAGGACGAGCAGGATGACCGGGATGAGCGACACCAGCTCGCCCCAGTCGGGCATCACGAAGACCTGGGTCAGCTCGAGGATCGACTCCCAGATCCCCTGGATGAACTCCCAGACAGGCTCCACGTCGGGTCCGGCCCTGGACTCAGTCGCCGCGCGGGGAGCCGGCCGCGAGGACGTAGGCCATCAGGCTCATGGCGAGGCCGAGGGCGAGCAGCATCG
The DNA here is from genome assembly GCA_963707215.1 of uncultured Chloroflexia bacterium. GTDB lineage: Bacteria > Chloroflexota > Limnocylindria > Limnocylindrales > CSP1-4 > DATHYZ01. Next base: position 324,718 of record CAVPPB010000002.1, read on the forward strand.
TGAAGCCGGCGACGTCGACGACGCCCCCGAAGATGATGGGCACCGCCACGTAGACGACGGCGATGACGGCGAACACGACCCCCACGAGGAGCGCGTTCCGAGGGTGGCGCAGGATGTGCATCAGGCGCCTCCGCTCGTGCCGGGCAGGATGTAGAGGATCGTGAACAGGGCGATCCAGACGACGTCGACGAAGTGCCAGTAGAGGGACGTCGCCTCGACGGCATCGTGGTGGCGGGCTGAGAACTGGCCGGCCATGCCGCGGTAGAGCACGACGCTCAGCATGACGACCCCGCCCAGGACGTGGGCGCCGTGGAAGCCGGTCAGCGTGTAGAAGGTGCTGCCGAACGCTCCCGAGTCGAGGGTCACGCCGTCGCTCCAGAGGACGATGTAGTCGGTGAACTGGATGACGAGGAAGACGATGCCGAGGGCCAGCGTCACCGCGATGTTGCGGACGAACCCGGTCCGGTCGCCCTTGCGGATCGCCCAGACCGCGAACTGGCAGGTGAACGAGCTCAGGACCAGCAGGATCGTCGCCGGCCCGGCGAAGGGCAGGACGTGGAGGACGTCGGCGAACTCCGCCGGGGGCCACTCGGGGGCCGCCGTCCGGACGTTGAAGTAGGCCGCGAACAGGCCCGCGAAGAACATCACCTCGGAGGCGATGAACAGGATCATCCCCAGGATCGGGTTGCTGATCCCGCCGCGGGTGTCGTGGGCCAGGCCGCCGACCGGGCTGTGCTCGGTCGTGGTCAGGGCCTGCGGTTCGGCGGTCACGTCAGATGCTCCTCCGTCGGTCGTTCGCGCGGGTCAGTGGCCGGCGGCCTGGCCGTGCCGGGCATCGAAGACGGGCCGCTCCGAGCGGATCTCCGGCAGGTGGTCGAAGTTGTAGGCAGGCGGCGGCGAGGCGGTCGCCCACTCGAGGGTGTTGCCCTCCCACGGGTCATCGCCGGCGTGCTTGCCGCCGCGCAGCGAGACGAAGACGTTGAACAGGAAGGGCAGGATCCCGAGGGCGATGACGAAGCCGCCGATCGTGGCCACGAGGTTCAGGTCGTTCCAGCCGGCGCTCGCGCTGTAGTCGGCGATGCGCCGGGGCATCCCGGCCAGGCCCAGCTGGTGCATCGGGAAGAAGGTCAGGTTGAAGCCGATGAACAGCAGGACGAACTGGAACTTGCCCATTGTCTCGTTGAGCATCCGGCCGGTCATCTTGGGGAACCAGTAGAAGATCCCGGCGAAGACCGCGAAGACGGACCCGCCGAAGAGCACGTAGTGGATGTGGGCCACGACGTAGTACGTGTCGTGGAGGGCGAAGTCCACCGGCACCGAGGCGTGGAAGGCGCCGTTGATCCCGCCGATGAGGAACATCGTCAGGAAGCCCAGGGCGTAGAGCATCGGCGTGGTGAAGCTCAGCTGGCCGCGGAACATCGTGGCGATCCAGTTGAACATCTTGACGCCGGTGGGGATGGCGATCAGGAAGGTCATGAACGAGAAGAACGGCAGGAAGACCGAACCGGTCGTGAACATGTGGTGGGCCCAGACCGAGAAGCCCAGGGCCCCGATGCCCGCGGTCGCGAAGACGAAGGCCTTGTAGCCGAAGAGGGGTTTGCGGCTGAAGACCGGCAGGACCTCGCTGATGATCCCCATCGCCGGCAGGATCATGATGTAGACGGCCGGGTGCGAGTAGAACCAGAACACGTTCTGCCACAGCACCGCGCTGCCGCCCAGGGCCGGGTCGAAGAAGTGACCGCCGTAGTTGCGGTCGATGAAGAGCATGATCAGGCCGCTCGTCAGGACCGGCGTGGCCATGAGGACCAGGACGCTGGTCACCAGGACCGTCCAGACCATGATCGGCATCCGGAAGAGGGTCATGCCCGGCGCCCGCATCTTGAAGATCGTCACCAGGAAGTTGACGGCGCCCAGGATGGAGCTCGTCCCGATGAGGGTCACGGCCATCAGCCAGAGGTCGACGCCGGTGCCGGAGAAGGCCGCCCCCGAGAGCGGCGGGTAGGAGGTCCACCCAGCGGCCGCGGCGCCGCCGTCGACGAAGAAGCCGGCGCACATGAGGATGCCGGCCAGCGGCAGCATCCAGAAGCTCAGGGCGTTGATCCGCGGGAAGGCCATGTCCGGGGCGCCGATCATCAGCGGCACGGCGTAGTTGCCGAAGCCGGCCAGCATCGGGATCACGAACAGGAAGAGCATCAGGCTCGCGTGCATCGTGAAGGCCTGGTTGTAGGCCTCTTCGCCGAGGATCTGCAGCCCCGGCTGGGCCAGCTCGGCCCGCACCCCCAGGGCGAGCAGGCCGCCCAGGAAGAAGAAGATGAACGAGTTGATGACGTAGAGGATCCCGATCTTCTTGTGATCGGTCGTCGTCACCCACTCGTAGATGGCGCTCCGGCGGGCGGGGATGGCGGGATTCAGGGCGGTGGTGGCCATCGCGGAGACTCCCTTACTCGACCGTCAGGGTGCCGGTCATGTTCGGGTGGACCGTGCAGACGAAGGTGTAGGTCCCGGCCGGCAGCGCCGGCACGGCGTAGTCGCGGGTGTCGACGCCGTTGAAGATCTCGCCCAGGAAGACCGTCGCACCGGATCCGTCCTTGATCTCGACGTTGTGGGGGACCCCGGCGTCGTTGTTGGCGAAGCGGATCGTGAACGGCTGGTCGGCGGAGGCCGTCAGCTGGGCGGTGTCGTACTCGATGTTCTGGGCCGAGATCTCCAGTACGGCGCCGGAGGGGGCCTGGCTCGGCTGGGGCTCGCCGCTCGGCTGGGGCTGCGCGCTCGGCGCCGGCTCACCGCTGGGCTGGGGCTCGGCGCTCGGCTGCGGCGGCGGGGCGTTGGCGATCTGGTCGGCCAGCCAGGCGTCGAACTCGGCCGGGGCGAGCGCCTTGACGGTGAACTGCATCGCCCAGTGCTGGGCGCCGCAGAGCTCGGCGCACTGGCCGCGGAACGTCTGGCCCGCGAAGTCGGCCGGGATGTCGAACTCGAAGGCGTTCTCCTTGCCGGGGATCACGTCGCGCTTGAAGAGGAACTGCGGGACGTAGAAGGCGTGGATCACGTCGGGGCTTCGGAGGGTCAGGTGGACCGTCTCGCCGGCCGGCACGACCATCTCCGGGGCGAACTGGGTGAACTCGACGGTCGAGCCGTCGGCGGTCAGGTACTCGAAGGTCCACTGGTAGCGGGCGCCGATGGCCCGGATCCGGACCTCGCCCTCATCTGCGGTGGCGGCGTTGACCGAGTTGAGGGTCTGCCAGCTGATGACGAAGAGCGCCGCCACGACGATCGTCGGGATGACCGTCCAGATCACCTCCAGCAGGTTGTTCCCGTGGATCTGCGGCGGAAGCTCGCTGTCACCGGGCTTTCGCCGGTAGCGCACGACCGCCCAGATGATCGCCCCCTCGACCAGGAGGAAGACGATCGCGGCGATGATGAAGATGATCGTGTAGAGATCGTGGATGGCCTTGCCCTGCTCGGTCGTCGGCACCGGCGGGAAGAAGGACGCCCAGACGACCCCGAGCTGGGCCACGATGTCGTTGCCGCGAAGGGCCAGGATCCCCAGGAAGACCGCGACGGTGGCCACGGCCGCGACCGTCAGGATGACGGCGGGGGAGAGGCCAGGTCTGCGGGGCGATGTCATCGACGATCCTCGAGCTGTCGGAGGGTGTCGACCAGCGCCCACGTGGAGGGGCCGCGGCCGACGGCGTACCTTGAGCCCGTCCGGGACGCGGGGCGGACCCGGCGCATGATAGCCGAACCGGTGGCGGTTTCGTCTACCGAGCAGGTAAGCATTCGATGGATGCTCCCGTTCCGTGGGACGATTGACGCCGTGAGCACCCGGGCCTCCCGATGGCCAGCCGCTCGGCCGCCCGCTTTCACCCGAGGACTGATCGAGCTCGTGCTCGCCTCGGCAGGCGTGCTGGCGTTCGTTCCGCCTGCGCTTGCCCACGGTGGGCCCAACCCCGACGAGCCGGGTCCGTTCTTCGTCCTGACCGACTGGTCGTTCGACCCGCTGACCCAGGGTCTGCTGCTCGGGCTCGCCGTCCTCTACCTCCTGGCGGTCCGGGCGGTCGACCGGGCCCATCCCGGCAACCCGGTCCCCCGCTCCCGGACGCTGGCCTGGCTGGGCGGCATCGTCGCCCTCGAGCTGGCCCTGGCCTCCGGGATCGAGCGCTACGACACGACGCTCTTCTCCGTGCACATGGTCCAGCACATCCTGCTGACCCTCGTGGCGGCCCCGCTGCTGGTCCTGGGGGCGCCGCTCACCCTCGTCCTGCGGGTCGCCTCACCCGCCGTCCGGCGACGCTGGATCCTGCCGATCCTCCACAGCCGGCTGGTCCGGTTCCTCGGCCACCCACTCGTGGCCTGGATCCTGTTCACGGCCGTCATGTGGGGGAGCCACCTGACGCCGCTCTTCGACGCAGCCCTCGAGAGCGAGCCGCTCCATCGGCTCGAGCACGCCCTCTACCTGTCGACGGCGATGCTCTTCTGGTGGCCGGTCGTCGGCATCGACCCGAGCCCGTACCGGATGTCGTACCCGGCCCGGATCCTCTACCTGCTGCTCCAGATGCCGACCAACACCTTCCTGGCCGTCCTCGTCTACTCGGCGACCTCGCCCTGGTACCCGCACTACGTCACGAGCGGGCGGACCTGGGGCCCGAGCCCGCTGCTCGACCAGCAGGCCGCCGGGGCGATCATGTGGGTATTCGGCGACCTGGTCTTCCTCGTGGCCGGGCTTCTGATGGTCGCCGCCTGGTGGCGCGACGAGGAGCGGCGAGCGGCCAGGACCGAGGGCCGGCCGGACCCGGCCCTCCAGGCGATCCGGGAGCGCGAGGTCGCCCTGGCCGCTCGGCTGGCGGCGGAGCGGGAGGCCGCGACGAGCGGGACGCCCGATGGGCGCGATGCGGCCCCCGCTGGTGCCGCCGCCTCCGGGGCCGTTGCAGGTCAGGCCGAGGGGAGCGGGGCTCCGAGGTAGGCCCGGTAGCGATCAGGGTCCACGTTCCCGCCGCTGACCACGGCGACGATCGGTCCGTCGAGGCCGTCCAGTCCGGCCTCAGCGGAGCGGAATCGCAGGGCCGCCACCGTCAGGGCGCCCGACGGCTCCACCACGAGCCGGCTCTCCTCCGCTGCGAGCCGCACGCCGGCGGCGATCTCCGCCTCGCTGACCGTGACGACCGTGTCGAGCAGGGCCGAGAGGTGGGCGAAGGTCCGTCGACCCAGCGATTGGGTCCGGGTCCCGTCGGCGATCGTCCGGGAGACGAGCTCGGCCGGCCACTCGACGATGCGACCGGTCTCCAGTGACTCCCGGGCATCGGCCGCCAGCTCCGGTTCGACCCCGACGATCCGGGCTCGCGGATGGAGTGCCCGCACGGCGGCCGCCACGCCGCTGGCCAGGCCGCCGCCGCCGATCGGGACCAGGACGGCGGCGAGGTCCGGCACCGCCTCGCCGATCTCCAGCCCACAGGTTCCCTGGCCGGCGATGATCCGGTCGTCGTCGTACGGCGGCACGACGGCCAGGCCGCGCTCGGCGGCGAGCCGTTCGGCGACCATGCGTCGCTCCTCGCTGGCCGGCCCCACGGTGACGATCTCAGCACCGTCCGCGGCGACCCGAGCCCGCTTGATCGGCGGGTGCGTCGTCGGGCATGACGACCACGCCGGGCACGCCCAGGAGCCGGGCCGCCCGGGCGACGCCCTGAGCGTGGTTGCCGGACGAGTAGGTGATCAATCCGCGAGCTCGCGCGTCCGGGGGCAGCGTCGCGGCGAGATGGTAGGCCCCACGGATCTTGAAGGCGCCGATCGGCTGCAGCGACTCGGCCTTCAGGAGCTGCCGTGCCTCGGGTCGCCCGAAGGGCACCAGGGGAGTGACCGCGGCGACGCCGTCGAGGATGCGGCCAGCGGCCCGGATCGCCTCGAGCCCGACCAGCGGCTCCACCTCGGTGGGCGCGGTCAACGCCCCGGGCCCAGCCGCCGCTGGCAGTCGATGCAGTGGGCGGCCCACGGGAGCGCCTCCAGGCGCTCCTCGGCGATCGGCTGGCCGCACTCGGTGCACGTTCCATAGACCCCGGCGTCGATCCGTTCGAGCGCGGCCCGGATGTCGGCCAGGTGGTGCTCGGCCTTCTCGCGCAGTGCCAGGTCGCGCTGCTGCTCGAAGACGTGGGTCGCCGCCGCCGCCTGCGAGCCGTAGGTCATCTGACCCGGCGACTCGATCTCCTCGCTCAGCTCGGCGAGCACCCGGTCCCGCTCGGCCTCGAGAGCGGCGCGGGCGGTGGCCAGGGTCGAGTCGTCCATGGCGGCCATGCTAGCGTGCCCGGCGACCTGCTGGAAGCGTCGTCGGTATCCTTGGGCCCACTACGACCTGGATCGAGCACCGAGAGGGAGGCGCCATGGCCATCGAGAAGGACCCCGTCTGCGGGATGGACGTCGACACTGCCACGTCCCAGCTTTCCTACGAGTACGAGGGCACGACGTACTGGTTCTGCGGCAAGGGCTGCCTGCTGGAGTTCAAGGACGATCCCGAGAAGTACCTCGATCCCGACTACGTCCCGTCGATGTGATCCGTCCGGTCGGCGAGGCCGCGGCCCGCGCTGCGACTCCGCGCGTCGGCCCGCTCGCATCTCGTCTCGCGTAAGCGAGCCATAAGCGGAGAAGAACCGATCGACAAGCGCCGGTCGATCAGGGGCGCCTACGGTGGCCCCACGGCGACGTCGACCGGGGCTCCCGCCGCTCCGAGTCGGTCGCCGACAGGTCGGCGGACGCCGACGGGAGGCGATGATGGACAGGTCCCGACGCTGGCTTCCGATCCGGACGGCCCTGACCCTGGTGGCACTCACGGCGATCGCCCTGTCCCTGCAGGCGGGGATGCGCTGGCACTGAGCTCCGGCTAGCCGCGCGCCCCGGCGACCGCGCCCGAGTCGGCGGTCAGGCGGGTGGCCAGGTACACCGGGATCACCGAGAGCAGGATGGCGATGACGCCGGCCACGTTGACCAGGGGGACCTGGTTCGCCAGCCGGAAGCTCTGGAAGATCCAGATCGGCAGCGTCTTGACGCCGCCTGCCGTGAAGATCGTCACGATGATCTCGTCGAACGAGAGGGCGAAGGCCAGGAGGGCTCCGGCCAGCATCGCCGAGCGGAGCGCTGGGAAGGTGATCCGCCGGAAGGTCTGGACAGGTGTGCGCCCCCAGGTCGGCCGAAGCCTCCTCGAACGAGCGTCGACGTCCGACGCAGGCGGGCGATCGCGTTGTTGTAGACGAGCACGACGCAGAAGGTCGCGTGGCCGACGACGATCGTGAACCAGCCCGAGGGGGAAGCCGATCGTGGGCGAACGTGGCGCTGAGGGCCATGCCGGTGACGATGCCCGGCAGGGCGATCGGGAAGATGACCACGAACGAGATCGTCTCGCGACCGAAGAAGCGGTAGCGGGCGACCGCCAGCGCCGCCAGCGATCCGAGCAGGAGGGCGACCAGGGTCGCCCCCAGCGCGACCGTCGAGCGAAGTCAGGAAGGCCTGCTGGAGGCCGGTGTTGCGCAGCGCGTCTCGGCGAACCAGTCGCAGGGTGAAGCCGGACGGCGGCCAGGCGGCCGTGCCGCCGGGTTGAAGGCGTAGATGACCAGATCAGGGCGATCGGGAAGTAGATGAACATGAGGATCAGCCCGGTCGCCATCGCGGAGGCGCGATCCGGGTCCCGCGGCTGGCCGTCCATCAGAGGGCCTCGAACGCGCCGAGCCGCCGCGCGAGCAGCAGGTAGAGCGAGCATGATCGCCAGGGGCACCAGCGACGTAGGCGGCCGCCAGCGGGAAGTTCCGGCGCCGAAGTTGACGTAGATGAGTTGCCGATGAACTGATCGTCGTCGACACGGTGGTCGGCACGATGTAGTCACCGAGCGTCAGCGAGAAGGTGAAGATCGATCCGGCGACGACGAGCCGGGAAGGTCAGCGGCAGGATGACCCGCCGGAAGGTGATCCAGGACTGCCCACCGAGGTCGGCCGACGCCTCGAGCAGCGAGCCGGGGATGCGCTCGAGGCCGGCGATAGACCGGCAGGATCATGTACGGCAGCCAGAGGTAGACGAAGACGAGCCAGACGGCGACGTCGCCGAAGCCGGGACCGCTCAGGCCGAGCGGCTCGAGGACCCAGTTGAGGACGCCGTCCTCGGCCAGGATCAGCCGCCACGAGTAGACCTTGATGAGGTAGCTCGCCCAGAGCGGCATCGATGACCGCGACCACCAGGATCGCGTTGCGCATCCGCGGCGAGGCGACCCTGGCCATGTAGTAGGCGATCGGCAGGGCCAGGATCGCGCAGGTCAGCGGTGACGCGCGATCGGCCATGAGCACGCGTCCGGAGGGTGATCGACGGGGTAGCGGCCGTCTGATCAGCGCGACGAAGTTGTCGAGGGTGAGCTCGTAGACGATCAGGCCGGTGAAGGGTCCCGCGTCCAGAAGGCGTTGAGGAACAGGATCAGCGAGCGAGCCCGAGGTAGACGATGACGAGCCAACCCATCGGCAGGCGCCAGCAAGGCTGCCAGCCGGACCGAGGCGTGCCGGTGGAGCCAGCTCGCAAGCCGTCGAGCCGGCGTCGGCCGGGGGCCTGGATCCGGCTCACCTGGGTCGTCATCGTCTCCGTGACTCTAGAAGCGTCGGCCCGGGACCCACGGTGCGGGGGCCCCGGCCGACGGCTCTGCTGTGGTCGGGAGGCCGTCAGCCAGCCCTGATCTCGTGCCAGGCTTCTGGATCCAATCGTCGAAGCCCTTGCACTTCACGTCCGTCCGCCCGTCGACGCACTCCGCCACCGGCGTCTGCCAGTACCAGACGTCCGGTCCAGAACGCGTCTCGCCGCGTGGAAGATGTCGCAGTGGTCGGGGTCGGCGGTGAGCTCGCAGGACTTCGAGTTGCCCGGCGCCTCGCCGAACCACTCGGCGATCGGACGTTGATCGCGGGCGAGGTCATGTGGTTGACGAAGGCGTAGGCGCAGTTCGGGTTCTTGGTCTTCGAGTTGATCATCCAGGTGTCGGACCAGCCCGTCGCGCCCTCCTTGGGCTTGACGACCTCGACCGGCACCGTCGGATCCTCGCCCTGGAGGAGGTTCGTGATGACCTGCCAGGTCGTCCCGAGGATCGTGTTGCCGCTCCGGAACGACGTCCATCTGCTTGGGTAGTCGCGCCCAGTACTCACCGACCGCCGGCTTCTGCTGCTTGAGCAGGTCGACCGCGGCCGCGAACTGCGTGTCGTCGAGCGCGTACGGGTTCTCGATGCCGAGGTCGGGCTTCGTCGTCATCAGGACGACGGCTGCGTCGGCGATGTAGATCGGGGCGTCATAGACGGAGAACTTGCCGTTGTACGGCGAGCCGGGTCGAACATCTCGGACCCAGCTTCGTCGGTGCCGGGCGTGACCTCGTCGGTCCGCCACATCAGGAGGTTCGAGCTCCGCGGCCGTGCGGGACGCCGTAGTGGACGCCGTCGACCGTGTTGTACGGCTTGTTCTTGAGGTCGCTCGAAGATCTCGGCGTAGTTCGGGATGAGGTCGACGTTGACCGGCTGGACGAAGCCCGCCGGCGACCGAGCCGAAGGCTGGCGTCGCCCGAGGCGGAGATGACGTCGAACTGCTCCGGATTGGTCGGGAACAGGCGTGTACGCCTCGTCGGAGGTCCCGAAGATCTGGACGGTGATCGTCGCAGCCGGTCTCCTCTCGAAGGGGGTCACCCAGTCGACGGCCGGGTCGGTCGAGCCGTCCTCGACGTAGCCCGGCCAGGCCAGCACGTTGATCGCCTGACCCTCGTCCTCGCCGAGCTCGGTGGGCAGGCTCCGGCGCCGGCGACGGGCTGTGCTTCCGCTGCTGCACGCCGCGACGACGAACGCCGCCGTGGCAGCGATCGTCAGGATCCTGCGGATCGTCATGCCGTTGATCTCCTCCTCCGCGTGCTCTGCCCCATCCACGATGGGGAGGCAGTGCTGTCGCTTCCAGATGAGCCGGACCGCCCGGCCCTGCGCGGCGAGCGCCTCGGTCGAGGACGTGTGCAGGTTCTGCTGGGTCACGACGAGCTCGCCGCCCGCGTCGAGCGCGACGATGTAGCGCGTGTCGGGCCCGACGTAGACGACATCCCGGATCCGCCCCGGGCGCCGACGTCGTCCGGCCCCGGCACGCTGTCCTGGATCGCGCCAGGTGGATCTTCTCCGGCCGGACGGTGAACGTCCCGTCGCCGGCCGACGATCGCTCCCGCGACGTCGCCGATGAGCAGGTTCGACGTCCCGACGAAGCCCGCGACGAACCGCGGTCGCGGCCGCTCGTAGACCTCGGCGGGGCGCCGACCTGCTCGATCCGGCCCTTGTTGAAGACGGCCAGGCGGTCGCTCATCGTGAGCGCCTCCTCCTGGTCGTGGGTCACGTAGATGAAGGTGATCCCGACCTCCTGCTGGATCCGCTTCAGCTCGATCTGCATCTCCTCGCGGAGCTTCAGGTCGAGCGCGCCCAGCGGCTCGTCGAGGAGCAGGACGCGCGGTCGGTTCACGAGCGCGCGCGCGAGCGCGACCCGCTGGCGCTGGCCGCCGGACAGCTGCCCTGGCTTGCGGTCCTCGTAGCCCTCCAGCCGGACCATCTCGGAGGGCGTCGGTCACGCGCGCTGCCGCTCCGGCCTCGGGCACCTTGCGGACCATCAGGCCGTAGCCGACGTTGTCGCCGACGGTCATGTGCGGGAACAGGGCGTAGTCCTGGAAGACCGTGTTCACGTCGCGGTCGAACGGCGGCACGCTGGTGACGTCCTGGCCGTGGAGCTCGATGCGGCCCTCCGTCGGCAGCTCGAAGCCGGCGATCATCCGCAGCGTCGTCGTCTTGCCCGATCCCGACGGGCCGAGCATCGAGAAGAACTCGCCGTCGGCGATGTCGAGGTCGATCCCGGCGACCGCCTCGACATCGCCGAAGCGCTTCGTGACCGCGATGAGCCGGACCGCCGGCTCGGTCCGGGCGGTCCTCTCGACTGGATCGGCTGCGGTGATCGTCACACAGGTCCTCGGATCGGGCGGCGGCGCGTTCGGGGGCGGACGGCTCCGCGGTCGGGGACCCGCGCCTCGCGGGCCGCGGGCCGCGGGATGGCGCGCACTGTGACGCTCCGCGGCCCGCGATGTCAAGGTGGCCGACCCCACCCGGTTCGGTCTCTGCCCGTAGACTCCCGGCCGTGCACGTGTCGTCCGCCCGGTCCATCCGTCCCGCTCATCGCCCTCGTCCTGTTCGGCGCCCTGGTCGCCGGCTGCGAGGCGGGCGAGCCTACGACGACCCCGCGACCGGAGCCGGGCACCACCGAGCGGCCGCGCGAGGTCAACATCGTCATGCGCGACTACCTGTTCGCGCCCGACCCCGTCGATCTGGTCCCGGGCGAGACGGTCCGCCTCCAGGTGGTGAACGGCGGACTCGACTGGCACGAGGTCGTCATCGGCGACCAGGCCGTCCAGGACGCCTGGGAGGTCGCCGAGGCGGCAACCGTCGGGGCCCCGCCCGGTCCGACCCCCGCCGTGAGTGTCCCGCCGGGCACCGGTGGGCTCCGCGTCGTCGTCTCGTCCGGTGGGCGAGCGGACGTCGTCTGGAACGTGCCCAGCGATCCGGCGGAGGTGGCCCGGCTGATCGTCGGCTGCCACATCCCCGGTCACTACGCCCGCGGGATGAAGGCCGAGGTCCGGGTCGTCTCGGCCCCCTGAGCCCGGTCGCATGGCCCCCGACCGCGGTCGGGACGGACCTCGCGCCCGGCATCCGATTTGCTACGCTGGCGATGGGTTCACCGCTGGGTCCCGGTGACGCCGACGAGACCATCAAGTTCGCAGGAGAGCAGAAGACATGACCTACGTCATCGCCGAGCCGTGCGTCGACGTCATGGACCAGTCGTGCGTGGCGGTCTGCCCCGTCGACTGCATCCACTTCGAAGAGGGGGTCGATCGGAGCCTCTTCATCGATCCCGACGAGTGCATCGACTGCGGCGCCTGCGAACCCGAGTGCCCGGTCAATGCGATCTTCCCCGAGGAGTCGCTGCCGCCCGAGTGGAGCGGCTACACCGAGGCCAATGCCGTCTGGTTCACCGACAAGGCGGCCGCCCGGGCGATGATCGAGCAGCTCAAGCCCGCCGGCTGACGCCGGGCGGCGAGGCTGCCCCGATCTCCCGTCCACGACTCCCGCACCGAGCCCGCGCACCAGGGCGCCGGTCCGGCCCACCCCCGTCGTCCGTCCGTCGCCTGGATACGGGCGCGTGCAGTCGCACGGCCTAGACTCGCCCCATGCGCATCGTGTCGCTCACGCCGACGGCGACCGAGATCGCGCGCGCCCTGGGCCTGGGTCCGCGCATCGTCGGGGTGGGTCATCCCGACAGCGCGCCGGCCGCCCGCCCGGTGCGACGCATCGCGAAGCCGGAGCGGCGGCTCGACGGTCGCCGGAGCCGGACGATCCATCGAGCCTCGACGGCAGCCGTGGCCGCCGGCCGGTCGCTCGTCCGGGTCGACATCCCCGGCCTGGTGGCCCTCCGGCCCGATCTGATCGTCGGCACCGAGCCGGGGGACCCGCTGGGGCCTGACGTCGACGAGGTCCGGGCCGCGGTCCACCGGGCGGACCGTCGGCCGACGCTGCTCCAGCTCGATCCCGACCAGCGTCGAGGGCATCCTCCACGCGATCACGACGGTCGGGGCGCATGCCGAGGTGGAGCCGGCGGCGCTGCGCGTCGTCGCCCGGCTCCGCGGTCGTCTGGGCAGGATCGAGCGCCGGGTCCTGCGGCGCCGCGAGGCCGGCCACCGCCCTCCCCGGGTCGTGATCCTGGAGTGGCTCGATCCGCTGCGGGCTTCGGGTCGCTGGGTCCCCGAGCTGGTCCGCCGGGCCGGTGGATGGGAGGTGCTCGGGCGGGAGGGCGAGCCGTCCGTCGCGACGACCTGGCGGGCGGTCGCCGAGGTCGATCCCGAGCTGCTCTTCCTGGCCCCGCGCGGCTTCGACACCCGGGGGGCGGCGGCGGAGTGGGCTCGCATCCGGCGACCGGCGGCCTGGGGTCGGCTGGAGGCGGTGCGGCGAGGCCAGGTCATGGTCCTCGACTCGCGCCTGCTGGCCCATCCCGGACCGGCGGTCCTCGACGGGATCGAGCTGCTGGCCGAGATCCTGGACCCGGAGGCCTTCGTCGACGTCGCGTCGCCGGCCGCCTGGGTCCCGGTGGACTAGGCTCGCCGCGATGCCGTTTCGGGAGACCTTCGACTGCCTCTGGTGCGGTGCGCCGCATGCGGTCCGCGGACCCGGGGATCTGGAGGGCTGGGCGCAGCTCTGCCCGACCTGCCTGGGGCGCGTGGGCGACAACCCCTTCCTGCGTTTCCGCCTGCGGACCGCCATCGACGAGCGGGCGGCATCGCGGGCCGCCGACCGACCGGTCGCGGCGCCGAGCCGCGAGGAGCACGAGGCGTCCGACCTCGCCGCCTACTACGAGGCCCGCGCCGCCGAGTACGACGACTGGTACCTGCGGCGCGGCCGCTACGATCGCGGGCCCATCGCCACCGTGGCCTGGCAGGCCGACCTCGACGAAGCGACTCGCTGGCTCGACGGACTCCCGTGGGGCGGGCGGATCGTCGAATTGGCCGCCGGGACCGGCTGGTGGTCGCCGATCCTCGCCTCCCGAGGTGAGCTGTGGTGCTTCGATGCCGCCGCGGCGCCCCTGGATCGCGCCCGCGACCGACTCCTGGCCCACGGCCTCCGAGCCCATCTCCACGTCCGCGACGCCTGGGCGGAGCCGGACGAGCCGGCCGACGGCCTGTTCACCGGGTTCTGGCTGAGCCATGTCAGGCCCGACCGCCTGCCGGCGTTCCTGGCCCTTGCCCGGCGTTGGCTGCGGCCTGGTGGCAGGTACGCCTTCATCGACTCACGGCCGGACCCGGAGTCCGGTGCGCCCGACCAGTCGCCGCCGGACGCGACCGGGATCTCCACCCGGCGTCTTGCCGACGGGCGGACCTTCCGCATCCCGAAGCTCTACCACGACCCGGAGACCCTGGCCGGGGAGCTGCGACGGGCCGGTTTCGAGGACGTCGACGTGCGGACGACGAGCCGTTTCTTCGTCCTGGGACGGGCCGGATCGGGCGAGGCCGGCCCGGGCAAGGTCGAAGCATCCGACGACCGCCGGGATCCTCCCGGGCCGTAGCCCGCAGGAGCACGTGGGCCCGGGTCCAGGTGGCCGCCGTCCCGCGTGCCGGGCCCCCGGGCCGTGGGTCGCGCCCGGGCCGGGGCCCGCCCGTATACTCCCGGCGATGTCGCCCCTCCAGGACCGGACCATCGCGACGGTCGGCACCGGGGTGATGGCCGAGGCCATCATCGCGGGGCTCCTGCGCGCCGGCCTCGTCGAGCCGCCGCAGGTGGTCGCCAGCCACGCACGACCCGAGCGGCGCGAGCACCTCGAGCGCGAGTACGGCATCCGTGCCGTCGGCACCAACGTCGAGGCCGTCGAGGGGGCCGACATCGTCCTCCTCGCCATCAAGCCCCAGATGCTCGTCCGGGTCGGCCGCGAGATCGGACCGCACCTCCGACGCGGCCAGCTCGTCCTGTCGGTGCTGGCCGGGGCCACGACGGCGGCCATGACCGCGGTCCTGGGTCACGACCAGGTCGTCCGGAGCATGCCCAACACGCCGGCCCGTCTGGGGCACGGCATGACCGTCTGGTACGCCACGCCGGCGACGACCGCTGAGCAGCGGGCCCAGGCCGCCGCGTTGCTGCGAGCCTTGGGCGCCGAGCTGGAGGTCGACGACGAGAAGTTCGTGGCGATGGCGACGGCGGTGTCGGGGACCGGCCCGACCTATGTCTTCCTCGTCATGGAAGCCCTCATCGACGCGGCGGTCCACCTCGGGTTCCCGCGCCACATCGCCCACGACCTGGTCATCGAGACGCTCGAGGGCAGCACGCTCTTCGCGAAGCAGAGCGGGATGCATCCGGCCGAGCTCCGGAACATGGTCACCTCGCCGGGCGGGACGAGCGCGGCCGCCCTGCACGAGTTGGAGTCCGGCCGCCTTCGCACGGTCCTCTCCGAGGCCGTCTGGGCCGCCTTCCACCGAACCGTCGAGCTGGGTGACCAGCTCGAGCGCTCGGCCCTTCCGTCGGACGACGAGGCGCGCGACCCGACGAACCGATCGCGATGACGACCTCCGGCTCGAGCCCTGGGATCGACCTCCGGCGAGCCCCGCTGCAGGTCATCAGGAGCCTCGACCTGCGCTCTCCCGACCGGGATCTGTGGGCCGACGAGCGAGCCATCTGGGATCGCTTCGCGGCCTCGTGGGCAGGTCTCGACGACGCAGCCTGGCGGCTGGCCGGGGCGGCCCCGTCGGACGCCGGCGGGCCGGATTGGTCGCTCCTCGATCACGTCGCTCACACGGCGCACTGGCAGGAGGTCGCCATCGGCTACGTCGCCGAGGCCGAGCGGACCGGTCGGTGGCCATCCGACGAGGACTTCGACGGCGGCGATTTCGACCGCTACAACGAGCGGATGCGGACGCCCTGGGAGGGCCTGTCCCCGGGCGAGGTCCGGACGCGGCTGATCGCCGGGCACGATCGCCTCCTCGAGGCGGTGCGGCGGCTCGACCCGACGGTGGTCCGCTCCGACGAGGCCTGGGGCTGGATCTTCATGACCCTCCACGGTCACCAGCTCGACCATCTCGGCATCATCGAGCCGTGGGCGGAGCGCCTCCGCGAGCGACAGGCTGGCCACGACCCCTTCGTGGCCGACCCGCGGCCCGGCCCCGGCGAGGACCCGCTGGCCGGGTTCCTGGCGGCCGAGGCCTCGGCGATGGCCCTATGGCAGGACCTGCTCGCTGATATCCCGACCGAGCGCTGGACCGAGTCGCCGGTCACGCCGGGCTGGACGCTCCGGGATCACGTCGCCCACCTGGCCGACTGGTTCGCCGAGGGTGCGGCGGCCATCGAGGACCATCTCCGTGGGAGCCCCTGGCGCGACGGACCCGAGGAGGGCTTCGACGCCTGGAACGAGCGGGCGCTCGAGCGGCACCGGGATGAGACGCCGACGGCCGTCCTCGAGCGGTTCTCCGCCTCGCGCCAACGCCTGCTGGAGCTGGTCGCCGCACTACCGACGGAGACCCTGCTGAGCGAGGATGGCTGGTCCTGGTCCTACGAGTGCCTGCACGGTCATGTCCGATCCCACCTCGCCATGATCGGCCCGTGGTGTGCGCGCATCGACTGGCCACCGGCCGATCCGGCATGACGACGCCCGATCCCGAGCCCGGAGCCAGCGTGCCGGACCCGCGCCTGGAGCTGGACCTGCTGGCCGCCCAGCTCGAGCGGATGCGGGCGATGCTCTTCGGCTACTCGTCGATGTTCTTCGCCCGGATCCGCGACTGGACGATCGTGTCGATCGCGCTCCTGGTCCTGGGCGGAAGCGGGCTGGTCCCGGCCGCGATCGCCCCGGTGCCGTTCATCGTGCCGTTCGCCTTCCTCGAGACCGGCTATCTCTTCTACTACACGGTCTTCGCCCGGCGACACGCGGAGCGTCTCGAGCAGGCCATCAACGATCGGGCCGGCCGCGAGGTCCTCGCTGCCCATCGACTCGAGGCGGCCTACTTCTACGAGCCCGACGCCCCGAAGGTCGCCGCCCTCAGCCTCCGCCGCCCGTTCGGCTACACGTCGGCGATGACCGTCGGCTACTCGGTCGGCGCGCTACTGCTGTGGGTCGCCGGGATCGTCGGCCTGGCCGACCTCGTCGGGTCGCTGGTGGAGCCTGGCTTGATGGCCTTCGCCGTGCCGGTGGCCCTCGTCTGGACCGGCGCGATCGTGGCCTACCTCCTCTGGACCTTCCTCCGGCGGCCCGATGAGCGGCGACTCCTCGACGCCCTCGAGACCAGCTACCGCCTCAAGGCCTGAGCGTGCCGTCGAACGGGCTGCCGGCCCTGGCCGAGCGAGGCATGCGATCGGCGTTGCTGTCGCTCTCGCGGCGGCGCTCCCTCGGGCGCCTGGCGACGCGGCTGCCGGTGACCCGCGAGATGGTCCGACGTTTCGTGTCGGGCGAGCGCCTCGAGGAGGCGCTCCCGGCGCTCGAGCGGATCGCCGCCGGTGGCCTCGCCACGACGGTCGACGTGCTCGGTGAATCCGTCGACTCGGCCGAGGCGGCCGATGCCGCGGCGGACCGGTACATCGTCCTGCTCGAGGCGATCGCCGAGCGCGGGATCGACCCGAACGTGTCGCTGAAGCTGACCCAGATGGGCCTCGACGTGGACCTGACCGTCTGTCGGGCCAACGTCGAACGGATCTTCCGCCGGGCCGCCGAGCTCGGGGCCTTCGTCCGGATCGACATGGAGGATCACACCAGGACCGACGCCACGCTGGCTCTGTGGCGCGATCTGAGGGCGGTAAACCCCGCCAGCGGCGTCGTCGTCCAGTCGGCCCTTCGACGGAGCGCCGACGATGTCGACCGGCTCATCGGCGAGGGGGCCCGCGTCCGGCTCTGCAAGGGGGCCTACAAGGAGCCGGCCGCCGTGGCGTTCCAGGAGAAGGCCGAGGTGGACCGAGCGTACGTCGACCTTATGGACCGCCTCCTCGTCGAGGGGACCTACCCCGCCGTCGCCACCCATGACCCGCGGATCATCCGGCGGGCCATCGCCCTCGCCGGGCGGGAGGGCATCGGCCCGGAGCGGTTCGAGTTCCAGATGCTCTACGGCGTCCGCCGCGACCTCCAGGAGCGCCTGGTGGCCGACGGCTGGACCGTCCGCGTGTACGTGCCGTTCGGCCGCGAGTGGTACCCGTACTTCATGCGCCGCCTGGCCGAGCGCCCGGCCAACGTGGCCTTCCTGCTGCGGAGCGTCCTCCGCGAGGGTCGCGGCGGAGAGGTGGGTCGGCCTGACTGAGCCGACCCATGGCGGTCCGGTCCGGCGGGCAGACGAACGCCGCCGGGGAGGAGGGCCCCAGCGGCGTTCCGGGTCGGCGAGTGGCGGCCGTCAGGCGGCCACCGGGTGCGCTAGAACCAGCGCCGGCCGGCCTCGAGCGCGAGCGCCATCGACGCCAGCGCCGAGAGGACCAGGACCACCCGGACGGTCTCGAGCTTGATCCGCTTCATCGTCGCTCCCTTCGGCGCCTCCGTGAGTGGGCACGGTCGGAGGCGCTAGGGGGACAACGTACGAGGCGATACGGCATCTGCCCATGGCCCGGAGGTACCGGTACCCCCCAGGACGCAGGTCCGGTGCAGCCGCGCACCGTGACCCGCGGATGGTCCTGTCAGGCGGCCCCGGGGCCGGCCGTGTCGGCTGATGGCTGCCCGCTGGTCGGCTGCCGCATCCCGGCCACGATGGCGACGGCGATGCCGACCCCGATGAGCACGTCGCCGACCGAGAACACGTTGGCCAGCGGCAGCCATGACGGCATCGCGAACACGTCGGTGAGGAACCAGAGGGCCGGATCCGCGACGACGATGCTGTTGGCGGCGTCCTCGGCCGGTCTGCCGAGCGCCGCCAGGGCGTCCGGGTCGGCCGGCATCGCCCCGCCGTTGGCCAGGATCGCGGCCAGGTTGAGCCCCGCGCCGACAGCGACGAGGGCAAGCCCGGGGATGCGGACGTTGACCAGCACGACGACGAGAACGAGCGCTGTCGAGCCGACGTAGAGGATCGACACCAGGTCTTCGACGAGCGACGCGCCGAGATCGCTGAACAGGACCACCTGACCGCCCAGCCCGAGGAGGGCGAGCGGCAACCAGCGGATCCGAAGATCGGCCAACCGGCCCAGGCGGCCGCCGGCGAGGCGGCCGGCGATCAGGCCCGCGAGGACCGCGTAGAGGATGAACACGGCCGCAGTGTCGCACGGGGCTGCTCCCGTGGCGCCGGTGGCGCATCATCGACCCGACGCCCAGCCAGGAGGATCCAGTGAGCGAGCCGCAAGCGACCATCCACCCATTCGTCGCGGGCCGGAGCCGCATCCGCCGGCGGGTCCTGGCCGGCGAGACGACCGTCGGAGCCTTCGTCAACCTGGCCGCGCCGATGAGCGCCGAACTGCTGGCCCGGGCGGGCTTCGACTGGCTGATCGTCGATCTGGAGCACGGCGCCGGGACCGAGGCCGACCTGCTGGGCCAGCTCTACGCGATCGAGTCGACCGGCGACCTGGGCGGGCGTATCACCGCGGCCCTGGTCCGACCCCAGGAAGGGACCCGCCTGGGCATCGGCCGCGCCCTCGATCTCGGAGCGGAGGGGATCATGGTCCCCCGGCTCGAGACCGTCGACGAGGTCCGCCGGGTCGTCTCCTGGCTGCGCTGGCCGCCGGCCGGGGTCCGAGGGCTGGCCCTGGGCACCCGCGGCGCCGAGCAGGGTGAGGTCGCCCACGGCGGGGTCCGCGACCTGAACGACCGGATCCTCGGTGTCGTCCAGGTGGAGAGCGGCGCCGCCGTCGAGGCGTCCGCCGAGATCGCGGCGATCGACGGGGTCGACGTCCTCTTCGTGGGACCGACCGACCTGTCCCACGCCCTCGGGGTCCCGGGTCGTTTCGACGACCCGGTCTTCGGCGAGGCGCTGCGGACCGTCGTGGCCGCCTGCCGGGCCAACGGCAAGGCGCCGGGCATCCTCCTCCGCCGGCTCGGCGATCTCGATCGTTACCTCGCCCTGGGGTTCACCTTCGTGGGGCTCGGCTCGGACGGCGCCTTCGTCAGCGACGGCGCGGCGACGGCCGTGGCGGCCGCCCGGGAACGCCTGGGCGGCTGAGCCGTGCGACCTCGTCGGCTCCGGTCAGGTCGGGAAGCCGACCGACCCTGGGTCCCTCCCACGGCCCGCCATTCGGCCCTGTCCACGACCGGCCGAGCGGGCGAAGGTACGCGGGTGTCGCGCTGTGCCCCGGCCGCTGACCGCCACCGCGTCGTACCACTGCAACCGGCATTCGGAGACGGACCATGACCTCGCACCTGCTGGATTGCCGTGACCTGCGGAAGCGCTTCGGGGACCGCGTCGCCGTCGACGGGGTGAGCTTCCACATCGACGCCGGTGAGACCTACGGCCTGCTCGGGCCCAACGGGGCGGGCAAGACGACCTCGATCTCGATGGTCTGCGGCCTGCTGCGCCGGGACGGCGGCGAGGTCACGGTGGACGGGCGGCCGGTGGACATCGGGGCGACCGCGGTCAAGGCGGTCATCGGCTACGTGCCCCAGGACCTGGCCCTCTACCCAGACCTGTCGGCCCGCGAGAACCTCCGCTTCTTCGGCCGCCTCCAGCGGCTCTCGGGGAAGGACCTCGCCGGCCGGGTCGCCGAGGTCCTTGAGCTCATCGGCCTCGCGGACCGGGCCAACGACCGCGTCGATTCATTCTCCGGCGGCATGAAGCGCCGCCTGAACATCGGCATCGGGCTGCTCCACCGACCCAAGCTGCTGGTCCTCGACGAGCCGACCGTAGGCGTCGACCCGCAGAGCCGGAACGCGATCCTCAGCAGCGTCGACGAACTGGGCCGCGAGGGCCTGGCGATCCTCTACACGACCCACTACATGGAGGAGGCCGAGCGGCTCTGCGACCGCATCGGGATCATCGACCAGGGCCGGATCATCGCCGAGGGGACCCGTCGCGAGCTGGTCGGCCTGATCGGCCAGCGGGACCGCCTCACCCTCGTGGCCGGTGGCCCGCTGGGCCCCGTCGCCGAGGCACTGGGACGCCTCGAACGGGTCGACGAAGCGACCGCCTCGGACGGTCGGATCGAGCTCGTCGTCAGCGAGGCACGCAGCCTGCTGCCGCTCGTCCTCGAGGTCGCCGGGGCGACCGGGGCGGAGGTCCGCAGCGTGGAGATCGTCGAGCCTGATCTCGAGGCGGTCTTCCTCCACCTCACCGGCAAGGCCCTGCGGGACTGACCGACGCCATGCGAGCTGCCCTGACCATCGCCGCCAAGGACCTCCGCCTTCGCGTCCGCGACCGCTCCGCGCTCATCGTTTCGCTCGGGGCGCCGCTCATCCTGGCGACGATGTTCGCGCTCCTCCTGCCCTCGGAGGACGGCGGCTTCCACGCCGATCTCGCCGTCGTCGACCTCGACGGCGGGCCGGTGGCGGTCGGCCTCGTCGAGGGGCCGCTGGCCGGCCTGGAGGCGGCGGACGTCGCGACGCTGACGACCGCGACGAGCGCGGCACAGGCCGACTCGATGGTGGCCGACGGGGAGGTCGACGCGGCCATCGTCATCCCGGCTGGCCTGACCGTCGCCGTGACCGCCGGGCAGGGCGCCGAGATCACCGTCATCGGCACGCCCGAGGCGGCCCTCTCCGCCCAGCTGGCCCGCTCGGTCGTCGAGGGCTACGCTCACCAGGTCGAGGCGATCCAGCTCTCCGTGACGACCACCCTCGCGGTAACCGGGCTGGCGCCCGATCCGGCCACCCTGGAGCAGCTCGCCACCCAGGCGATCGCCCTCGAAGCCCCGATCGCCATCCGCGACGAGGCCGCGCAGGCGGCTCGCGAGGCGTCGAGCGCGACCTACTACGCCGCTGCGATGGCGGTGCTGTTCGTCTTCTTCGCGGCCCAATTCGGCGTGGTCAGCATCCTCGGGGAGCGCCGCGAGGGGACCCTGGCCCGGATGCTGGCCGCCCCGATCGCCCCGTCGACGGTGCTCCTCGGGAAGGTCCTCGTCAGCATCGTCATGTGCATCGTCTCGATGACGGTCATCGTCGTGGTCTCGACGCTGGCCCTGGGCGCCGAGTGGGGCGACCCGCTTCCGCTGGCCGCCCTCATCGTCGCGATCTCGATCGCCGCCAGTGGGATCTCGATGCTCGTCGTCGGCTTCGCCAGGACCGAGGATCAGGCCGGCGGCCTGACGGCCATCGTGGCGATGACCCTGGCCGTCCTGGGCGGCTCGTTCTTCCCGATCACCCAGGCCCCCGAGATCCTGACGCGGCTCAGCAACCTGACGCCGCACGCCTGGTTCCTGTCCGGCGTGGCAGAACTGTCGGGCGGGGGCGGCTTCACCGCGATCGCGCCCGCGCTCGGAGTCCTCCTGGCCATCGGCCTCGTCACCGGCGGGCTCGGCCTGCTCCGGGCCCGCGCCGTGGTCCGCGGCTGATGAGCACGCTCGAGATCGCCCGCATCGCGGTCGTCCGGCTGACCCGGGATCGCCTCGGCCTGTTCTTCGTGTTCCTCCTGCCGGTCGTCATCATCCTCGTCCTCGGCCTGATGTACGGCGGACGGACCGCCCCGCGGCTCGGCATCGTCCAGGCCGACGACGGAGCGCTGGCGAGCGATCTCCTCGAGACCATCCGCGCCGGAAGCCTGGCCCTCGAGGAGCGGTCGTACGAGACACCGGACGAGCTCCGCGACGCCGTCGAGCGCGGCCTCGTCGAGATCGGGCTGGAGATCCCGGCCGACTACACCGCGACCGTCGAGCAGAGCGGGACCGCCACCCTGACCGTCCGGGGCCAGGCGACGAGCGTCCTCACCGCCCTGCGCCGGGCCGTCGAGACCGCTGTCGCCGAGCAGTCCGGGAGGATCCGGGCGGCCCGTCTGGCGCTCGACCACGGGTCCAGCGACTTCGACGAGGCCTATGCCGCTGCCGCGGAAGCCCAGGCCGAACTGGCCGGGGTCACGGTCGTCGTCGAGACGGTCGGGGAGGGGATCTTCCCCGAGACGACCGGAGCGTTCTCGATCGGCGCCCAATCGCAGCTCGTCCTCTTCATGTTCCTGACCTCCATGACCGCAGCGACCCAGCTCATCCTTACCCGCCAGCTGGGCGTCTCGCGGCGGATGCTGGCCGGGCCCACGCCGGTCCGGACGATCCTGCTGGGTGAGACCCTGGGCCGGTTCGGCGTGGCCATGGTCCAGGGGCTCTTCATCGTCATCGTCTCGATGGTCGCTTTCGGGGTGGCCTGGGGTGATCCCCTGGCGGCCAGCCTGCTCGTCGTCGCCTTCGCCCTCGTGGGGACCGGCGCGGCGATGGTCGTCGGGGCGGTGTCGGACAACCCCGACCAGGCCAGCTCCCTCGGCATCATGGCCGGGATGGCGCTGGGCGCCTTCGGCGGGGCCATGGTCCCGATCGAGATCTTCCCGCCTGTCATGCAGACCCTCGCCCACCTGTCGCCGCACGCCTGGGCCATCGAGGGCTTCCGCGCGCTCCTCGTTCCGGGCAGCGGGGTCGTCGACGTGCTGCCCCAGATCCTGGTCCTGCTCGCCTTCGCGGCCGGGCTGCTGACGATCGGGGTCTGGCGGTTCCGGAGCGCCATCACCGCCTGAGCGTGCGCTCGTGGTGCAGGGCGTGGGGGCGCTACTCGTCGGCGATGCGGATGCGTGTCCGGAGTGCCCTGACGGCGCCTCGCGGAGAGGTCTGGGCGAGGACGACCGCGGCGAGGATCAACGCCCCGCCGGTCAGCTGGATCGGGGTCAGGCGCTCGCCGAACAGCATCGCTGCCATGACGGCGGTGTAGACCGGCTCGACGGTCGAGATGAGGGACGCCTGGGCAGCGCCGACCCGCTTGGCCCCGGCGTAGAAGGTCTGGATCGCCAGGAAGGTCGCGACGACCCCGACCCCCACGAGACCGGGCCAGGCCTCGCCCGGGATCGCCGACGGTAGTGACGGGGTGGCCGTGGCCGCGGCCATGAGCCAGAAGGATCCAGCGGTCGCGGTCATCATGACCGCCGCCGCAGCGTGGGTGGCGGCTCCCTCGCTACGCTCCGGGGCGGACCGGTCGCCATCCGCAGGTTCGATGGCACCCCGGCCGGACCGCTCGCCGGAGAGCCGCGCCGCCAGGACGATCCAGACGGCGTAGATGAACGGCGAGGCGAGGACCAGGAGGAGCCCCGACAGCGGCGGGACCTCGGTCTCGGGTATCCCGCCGACCGCGAGGACGACCCCGACGAGGGCCAGGCCCAGGGCGCCCCAGGCGCGGCGACCCTCCAGGGGCACCCCGATCCACAGCGACAGGACGGCCACCAGGGCCGGGTAGATGTAGACGATGAGGCCGGCCAGCGAGGCTGGGACCGTCTCGAGGGCCGCGAAGTAGGTCGCCGAGTTCCCGACGTAGAGCACGCCGAGGGCGAGGGAGACCCCCAGGGCCCGGCGGTCCATCGCTCTGAGCCCGCCGCGCCGTGACGCCGAGACCAGCAGCCAGCCCCATGAGAGGGCCGCTCCGATGAGGAACCGCCAGGCCAGGAGCGTCAGCCATCCGACGCCGGTCGCGTAGACGGGTTTGCCGAAGAGGGCGCCCGATCCGAAGCCGCATGCGGAGACCAGGACGAGGATGACTCCCAGGAGCCGGATGCGGTCCACGGCCGCGAGGCTAGCAGCGGGCACGGCCGTCCGCCCGGCTGGTCCGCCCTCGGCCGCGTTCGGGCCGTCCGGTCAGGCCGTCGGGGCGCTTCGGTCGTACACTGGCGGTCGTGACCACCACTGAGCAGCGACCCGTCGCCGACCGGATGACGACGGTGCTCGCCACCCCGCTCCGGACCCTCGGTCGTCGTGAACCGCTGACCGTCCCGCCGGGCACCTCGCTCCGCGAGTGCCTCCGGGTGATCAAGCGCTCCGGCACCGGCGACTCGGTGCTCGTCGTGACCCCCGGGGGCCACCTCGTCGGCGTCCTCACCGAGCGCGACGTGTTCGGCCGCCTCGTCGGGACCGACGCGGAGCTCGACGCTCCGGTCGAGACGATCCTGACGATCGAGCCCCGGACCCTGCGGGCGGACCAGACCGTCCGCGATGCCATGCTCCTGATGCAGGACGGCCGCTACCGCAACATCCCCCTCCTCGACGAGGACGGCAAGCTGGCCGGGATCGTCCGCCAGGCCGACGTCATGCGCATCCTGGCCGAGTCCTTCCCGCAGGAGATCCTCAACCTCCCGCCGCGGCCCCACGAGCCCGCCCGCCGGGCGGAGGGGGCATGACCCAGGCCAAGCCCCGCGAGACGTCGGTAACGGAGCTCGAGCGGGTCACCATCCGGTTCGCCGGCGATTCCGGCGACGGCATGCAGCTGACGGGTTCGCAGTTCACCCGGACCGCTGCCGCCTTCGGCAACGACATCAGCACGTTCCCGGACTTCCCGGCCGAGATCCGTGCCCCGGCCGGCTCGCTGCCGGGTGTCTCCGGGTTCCAGATCAGCTTCAGCTCGACCGACATCCACACGCCCGGCGACGAGCCCGATGTGCTCGTAGCGATGAACCCCGCCGCCCTCAAGGCGGTCCTGCCGGAGCTCCCGCCCGGCGCGGTCATCATCGTCAACAGCGACGCCTTCACTCCCCAGAACCTGGCCAAGGCCGCCTATGCCGACAACCCGCTCAGCGACGGCTCACTGTCGGCGTACCGGGTCTTCCAGGTCCCGATCTCGACGCTCAATGCTGCGTCGGCCGAGGGGCTCGACCTGACGTCCAAGCAGGTCGACCTGACGAAGAACTTCTTCACCCTCGGGCTCGTGTTCTGGCTCTACGAGCGCAGCATGGAGCCGACGCTCCGCTGGATCGACTCGAAGTTCTCGGCCCGGCCGACGATCGCCGAGGCGAACGGGCGGGCGCTCAAGGCCGGCTATGCCTTCGGCGAGACGACCGAGATGTTCCAGACCCACTACCGGGTCCGGCCGGCGAAGCTCCCTCCCGGCACCTACCGGAACATCACCGGCAACGAGGCGACGGCCCTGGGTTTCCTGGCGGCCTCGATCGCCGCCAAGCGCGACCTGTTCTACGGCTCCTACCCGATCACTCCCGCAACGGACATCCTCCACCAGCTCTCCGGCTACAAGGCCTTCGGCGTCAAGACGTTCCAGGCCGAGGACGAGATCGCCGCCATCGGCGCGACCATCGGGGCGGCCTACGGCGGGTCGCTCGCCCTGACCGGGACGTCGGGGCCGGGGCTCGCCCTCAAGAGCGAAGCGCTGGGGCTGGCGGTCATGACCGAGCTCCCGCTCGTCGTCGTCAACGTCCAGCGGGGCGGTCCGTCGACGGGCCTGCCGACCAAGACCGAGCAGGCCGACCTCCTCCAGGCCATGTTCGGCCGCAACGGGGAGGCGCCGCTCCCGATCATCGCCCCGGCGACCCCGGGCGAGTGTTTCGACCTCGCCATCGAGGCCAGCCGGCTGGCCCTCAAGTACATGACCCCGGTCGTCTACCTGACCGACGGATTCCTGGGCAACGGGGCCGAGCCATGGCGCATCCCCGATGCGGGAGACCTCCCGGACATCAGCCGCCCGAACCACACCGACCCGGTGACGTACCGGCCGTACGCCCGGGATCCCGAGACCCTGGCTCGACCGTGGGCGGTCCCGGGCACGCCCGGCCTCGAGCATCGGATCGGCGGCCTCGAGAAGGCCGATGTCACCGGCAACGTCAGTTACGACCCCGACAACCACGACCGGATGACCCACTTGCGGGCCGGGAAGGTCGCCGGCATCGCCGACGACATCCGCGACCTCGAGGTCTTCGGCCCGGCCGAGGGCGACCTGCTGCTGCTCGGCTGGGGTTCCACCTACGGGGCGATCCGCAGCGCCGTCGAGCAGCTCCAGACGGCAGGGCATGCGGTCGCCCACGCCCATATCCGCCACCTCAACCCGATGCCGGCCAACACGGAGGCGGTCCTCCGATCGTACCGGCGGGTCCTCATCCCCGAGCTGAACCTGGGGCAGCTACGCCTGCTGATCCGCGCTGCCTATCTCGTCGACGCCGAGGGCTACAACCTCGTCCGGGGCAAGCCCTTCCGGATCAGCGACATCCAGCGCCGCGCCGCGGAGCTCCTCGGCGCCATGCGAGGAACGCCATGACCGAGACCACCACGAATCCCGAGGTCCAGCCGATCAAGCTCACCCGCAAGGACTTCGTCTCCGACCAGGACCCGCGCTGGTGCCCCGGCTGCGGGGACTACTCGATCCTGGCGCAGACGCAGAAGGTGATGCCCGACTTCGGGTACCCGCGGGAGAACATCGTCTTCATCTCCGGTATCGGCTGCTCCGGGCGGCTCCCGTACTACATGAACACGTACGGGTTCCACTCGATCCACGGTCGGGCCGCGACGCTGGCGACGGGTCTCAAGGCAGCTCGGCCGGATCTCATGGTCTGGGTCATCACCGGCGACGGCGATGCTCTCTCCATCGGAGGCAACCACCTGCTCCACGCGATGCGGCGGAACGTCGACATCAAGATGATCATGTTCAACAACCGCATCTACGGGCTGACCAAGGGCCAGGTGTCGCCGACGTCCGAGTTCGGCAAACGGACCAAGTCGACGCCGGTCGGCTCCGTCGACCGCCCGATCTCCCCGCTGACGGTGGCGCTCGCGGCCGAGGCCTCGTTCGTGGCCCGCTCGGTCGATACGCACACCGAGCACCTCCAGGGGACCCTCGATCGAGCCGGCTTCCACCGAGGTTCCGTGTTCGTCGAGGTCCTCCAGAACTGCAACATCTTCAACGACGGGGCGTGGCGCGAGTTCACCGAGCGCGACGTCCGCGAGGACCGCATGCTCGTCCTCGAGGACGGCCAGCCGATGGTCTTCGGCAAGGACCGGGACAAGGGCATCCGCCTCAACGGCCTGCAGCCGGAGGTGGTCACCCTCGGCAACGGGATCAGCGAGGACGACCTGCTGGTCCACGACGAGAAGGCCGAGGACCCCTACCTCGCCCTGATGCTCAGTCGGATGTGGTGGCCGGACTTCCCGGTACCGGTCGGCATCATCCGGTCGGTCGAGCGACCGGCTCACGACCAGCTGATGGCCGATCAGATCGTCGAGGCCAAGGCCCGCGGCGGTGACGGCGACCTGGCTGCCCAGCTGCGGTCGGGCGACACCTGGACCGTCGAGTAGGAGGGAACGATCCGTGGACTGCCCATCTTGCGGACACGCCAACCTGCCCGGCGAGGATGAGTGCGCCAACTGCGGCGCCGCCCTGGTCGAGGGCTCGTCGGACGAGGCGCCCGGCGGCCCGATCGGGTCGGTCATCGAGCGACGGCTCGGGGACCTCGGCCTCGGCCAGCCGGCCATGATCGAGGGCACCGTGCCGGTCGGCGGGGCCCTCAACATCATGCGGGATGCCGGGGTCGACTGCCTCCTGGTGATGGCCCGAGGACGCCTGGTCGGGGTCTTCACGGAGCGCGACGCGGTCCTCAAGCTGACTGACCGACGGCTGACCATCGGGGCGGTCCGCCGCCGGGTCACCCGCGTCCTCCGACACGCCCATCTCGGGACGCGGACGCTCGTCCGCGAGGTGATGACGGCGGACCCGGTCGTGCTCCACCCGGAAGAGACGCTCGCCGTTGCGATCCACAAGATGGCGGTCGGCGGCTTCCGGCACATCCCGGTCGTGGAGGACGACGTGCCTGTCGGGGTCATCTCGGCCAAGGACGTCTTCCGTCAGGTCCTCGCGATCGTCCCGGAGGTATGACCGTTCCGACGGTCGCGGTGGTCGCTGATGACCTGATCTGGGCCGAGCGGCTGCGCCGCCTGGTGACGGGCGCCGGAGCCCAGGTCTCGCTGTGTCGATCGCTGCCCGAGCTCGAGGCCGCCCTGCTGCAGGTCGATGCCGTCGTCGTGGACCTGTCGGCTCGGTCGTTCGACCCGCAGGCTGCCATCGGCCGTGCGTCCGAGGCGTCGAGCCCGACGCTCGCCGTGGGCCCCCACGACGCCGACGCGGTACGCGCGCAGGCTCGCGCCAGCGGAGCCGGCCGCGTCCTCGCCTATCGCGCGCTGGCCGAGGCGGGAGCGGATGCCATCGAGCGGTGGCTCGAGTGGGCCGGGGTCTTCGGGGGTCAGACGGGTCGGGACGCCCCCGCCGCGCCGCCGCCCGAGGGCCGTGCTCGTGCCCGTGACGAGGATCCTGTCGGTGGCTGAGCCCCCGCCGGCTCCGTCGGCCGAGACGCTCGCCGAACGGATCGCCGCTGCCCGGAGGCTGGCCGAGGCACAGGGGATCTCGGGCCTGCTCATCGGGGTCGGGGCCGATCTGCGCTACCTGACCGGCTATACCGCCCTGCCCCTGGAGCGACTGACGCTGCTCGTGCTGCCGGTCACCGGACCGGTCCGCCTGGTGGTCCCGCGGCTGGAGGCGCTCCCGGCCGGGACCTGCCCGGCCTCCCTGGCAGGACTCGTCCAGGTCGTTCCCTGGGACGAGACCGACGATCCGTTCGCCGTCGTGGCCGACCTGGTCAGGCCATCGACCGACCACCCGGCCGAGCTGATCGACCGATTCGCGGTGTCCGATCGGCTCCCGGCGGCGTTCCTGCTCCGCCTCCAGGATGCGCTCCCGTCGGCACGATTCGGCCTGGCCTCGGCCGTGCTGGGCGAGCTGCGGATCCGGAAGGATCCCTCCGAGGTGGACCTACTTCGGACCGCCGCAGAGGCAGCTGATCGGGTGGTCCTGGCGATCGCCGCAGGCCCGCTCCTCGGGCGCACCGAGGCCGATGTCGCCCGGGAGGTCCGGGACCGGCTCATCGCCGAGGGCCACGACAGCGCCGAGTTCGCCATCGTCGCCTCGGGCCCGAACTCGGCCTCGCCCCACCATCACGCCGGTGACCGGGTCATCGGCCCCGGCGACCCGATCGTCCTCGACATCGGTGGTCCGCTCGGTGGCTACGGCTCCGACATCACCCGGACCCTGTGGGTGACCGGGGGCGACCCCGCGCATGGGCCGGACGACGAGTTCGTGGCCATCCACGCCCTGGTCCGAGAGGCCCAGGCTGAAGCCACCCGAGCCGTCCGGCCGGGTGTCGCGGCCGAGGGGATCGACGGTGTCGCCCGGGCGGTCATCGACCGCGGCGGCTACGGCGACCGGTTCATCCACCGCGTCGGCCATGGCATCGGCCTGGAGGGCCACGAGGAGCCGTACCTGGTCGACGGGAACGGGACGCTCCTCGAGCCAGGCATGGCCTTCTCGATCGAGCCCGGGATCTACCTCGAGGGCCGCTATGGCTGCCGCCTCGAGGACATCGTCGTCTGCGGTGATACCGGCCCGATCATCCTCAACCGGGCTCCGCTCGACCTGCTCGTCGTCGACGGCTGACGTCACCCGGTCGGCCGCCGGCCCACCGGAACGCCTGGGGCGATGCCGGCAGACCCGGGGTATCATCGGCCGATGGGCAGCCAGGAGGTTCGCCCGCCTGACGGCCGAGAGATGACCTTGATCGAACCGCGACGCCCCGGCGTCGCCCCATTCGCCGCCATGCTCGTCGTCGCCCCTCGGGGGAGGGTCCGATGAGTCGACGCGGCCACCGGGGACGTCCCGGACGCCGCTCCTCGGGCCCCGCCAGCAGCGCCGTCCGGGGCCCGGCGCCCGCGCCCGGCCCCAGTGCCCGACCCGAGGACGGCGAGGCGACCTCGGCGTCGGCTGCGCCCGCCCCAGGCCAGCGTGCGCTGCCTCCATCGGCCGCCCGTGCCGACGGTCCGGCCCGGGTTCCTGCGGACGGGCCGACCGGCAACGGCAACCTCCCGCACCTGGAGCGACCCGAGCCGGCGGCCGACCGGGCGCTCGGCACGGCCGTGACCCCTCGACGCGAGCCTGACGGCGAACCCGGCGCCAACGGTGCGGATGGCCAGGGCCGGAGCGGCGCCACACTCGCCCAGCTCCGCAGGTTCATCAAGAGCCGCCCCTACATGCCGATGCACGAGCTTCGACGCCGCTTCAGCCTGGACTGCGAGGCTGACGAAGTGCACTCGATCGACATCGGCGGCCGGTACCTCTACGTCGGCCTTCCCGAGCGCGAGGCGGGCTTCGTCGGCGAGCTGATCCGGACCGGCGAGGTGGGCTACGAGCTCCTGTTGGACCCGACCTGCCCGCTCGTCATCGGCGTCTACGCGATGCGCCCCGTGGTGCGGTCCTGACCGCACCCTTCGCTGTCGGCTGGACGACAGGAGGGGCGTCGTCAGGGCGGCTGGACGCAGTGGGCGGCTGCCGCCAAGATGGAGCGGACGCGACGAGCGACCCGTCGCCGCAGTGGGGTTCGAGACCATGACGAAGCAGCAGAAGCCGATCGAACCGGACGACGCGGCCCCCCGCGTCGCCGAGGACGAGGACGACGTCGAAGGGCACAACATGATGCCGCTCGACCCGTCGTCTGCTCGCCATCTGGCGGGCGCGCGCGAGCGCGAGATCCGCAGCGACCTCGCCCGGCGCCAGCGCGAGCATGAGGCTCGACCGCACAAGCGCTGACCGACCGCCGGCCACGACGAGCGGCGTCCCCCGGGGCGCCGCTTCTTCGTGTGCGTCACGCCCGACATGAGCTTGGTCCCGCCGGACCGGTCCGGGTCCCCGGCACGACTCGGGACCCGTTCGGTCGTGGCGCTCCGTCGGAGTCGCCTGGGCGACAGGACGGAGGGCGCCGGCGCGACGGCTCGGCGGCCGGCCCGTCGACAGCCCAGACGTCGTCCAGGGGATCGCCCCGGTGGGACGACCGGGGCACCATGAGGGCATCGATTGAACGGACCCGAGCAGCACCAGCCGCGAGGGTCAGGAAGGGGACCGACCGATGCTCGACACGAACAGCCGCTACATCGTCGCCAGCCGGACGATCGACGACCGCCTCGCCGAGGTCCGTCGAGCTCACGTCCTTCGCGAGGCCCGCGCCGGCGAGGACCAGCTCAAGGTCTCGACGCGGGTCCAGCGGGGGCCATCGCTTCTCGATCGCCTCGTCGCGGCGGTCGGCGCCCTTGGCGCCGGCGACCGGACCGCTCGCCCGGCAGGCGCTCGCTAGGATCTCGCCGTCCTCGATCGTTCCCCTCCCGCCCGGAGTGCCGGGTTGTCACTCCCGGACCGGCCCGCGTAGCATGACTCGCGGGCCGGTCCGTTCGTTTGCCTCGGGCCCGGCGGCAGGAGAGGTTGGCATGTCGGAGGACGACGGCTTCGCGCTGGAGGCGCTCCGCCGGTGCGCGCTCTTCGCCCAGGCCGACGAGGCGACGCTCCGTTCCTGCGCAGCCCAGCTGCGGACGAGACGCTTCCGCCGCGGCGAGACCATCTTCCACCAGGGCGATCCGGGAGACTCGCTGTTCATCATCCAGGACGGCTCGGTCAAGATCGTCCTCCCGTCACCCGAGGGCGAGGAGGCAGCCATCATCGCGACCCTGGGTCGCGGCGACTTCTTCGGTGAGCTGGCGCTCCTCGATGGGGCCTACCGCTCGGCCACGGCCGTCGCGGTCGAGGCGTCCGAGACGCTGGTGCTGCGGCGAGAGCCGTTCGCCGCCCTCATCGACAGTGACCCCGGCCTGCGCCACGCGCTCCTGGCTGGTCTCGCAGCCGAACTGCGGCGCCTGACCGGTCACGTCGAGGAGCTCCACTTCCTGGACCTGCCAGGCCGGCTCGCGAGCCGGCTCGTCCGGATGGCCCAGGAACAGGACCCGGCTGCCAGCGGCGAGGTCGTGCTCGCCTGGCCGTTCACCCAGTCGGAGCTGGCCGCCATGATCGGGGGGACGCGGCAGACCGTGAACCGGCTGCTCGCCGACCTGGTCGCCCAGGACCTCATCCGGTTCGAGCCCGACCGGCTGGTCATCACGGACCTCGAGCGCCTCTCCCGGGCGGCCGAGCGTTGAACGCCGGTCGCGGGATCCGGCGCGGCCGATGACGAGCCAGGGCCCGCCAGAAGCCTCCGACCTCGAGCGCGCCCTCGAGGCACTCCGGGCGGTGGCCCTCAGGGCCGAGGCTGCCCGGCGGCTCGAGCTCGGGAGCGGCGAGGCCGTCCTGCGGTCGGTCGTGGAGGCGGCCGTCTCCCTCTTCGACGCCGAGGCCGCGTCGATCGCGCTCTACGACCCGAGCGCGGATCGGCTGGTGTTCCTGGTCGCCGCCGGCGACCAGGGCCAGGGCGTCGTTGGCCTGTCGATCGGGCCCGATCAGGGTCTCGTCGGCTACGTGTTCCAGACCGGTCAGCCGCTGGCCCTGTCGGATGTCCAGCGGGACCCCAGATTCGGGCGCTCCTTCGCCGAGAAGACGGCCTACATCCCCCGGTCGATCGTCGCGGTGCCGCTCCTTGACGAGCAGGGCACCGTCGGGGTCCTCGAGGTCCTCGACAAGCGCGACGCGACGGCCTTCAGCCTGCGCGACATCGAGCTCACCTCGGTCTTCGCCCGCCAGGCGGCCGTCGCCATCCGCTCATCGCGGGTGGAGCGTGAGTCTGCCCTCCTCCTGGAGGAGGTGCTCCGGGCGACCCTCGGCGACCAGGTCGACGACCGGACCGTCGATGTCCTGGTGGCCGCGGCCGTCGATGATCTCGCCCGCGACGACACGGGAGCCCTCTGGGCGCTCGTCGAGCAGGTCGCCCGGGTCCGCCGGGCCGATCCGGATCAGCTCGCCCTCGTCACGGACCTGCTCGCCGTGCTGGCCGATCACGCCGGGCGCGGCCGAGCCGGTCGCCGGGCCCGTCGCGCCTGAGCCGCGATGACCGACGAGGCGCTCCTGCCCGCCTGGAGCGAGCCGTTCGCCGGCGAGCGACGGACCAGGCTGAGCCACCTGCCGCCATTCGGACGGCTCGGGCGCGACTGGGCCTGGGGAGGGTCCGACGGCAGCGGCTGCACGGTCGCGATCATCGACTCGGGGATCGAGCCCGATCACCCCGACGTCGGCGGTCGGTTGCTCCGGAGCGTCGTCGTCGAGCTCGACGCGGAGGGCGAGCCGGTCGTCCGCGACGACCCCGAGGCTCGCGACGTCGTGGGACACGGCACGGCCTGCGCCGGGATCGTCCATGCGCTTGCCCCGGGGGCGGACATCCTGTCCATCCGCGTGCTCGGCCCCGACAACCGCGGCAAGGGCGCGGTCTTCGCCGCCGGCCTGGACTGGGCGATCGAGGCCGGTGCCAGCGTCGTCAACCTGAGCCTGTCGTCGAAGAGCGAGGCCCTGTTCGGGGTCTTCCACGACCTCGCCGATCGGGCCTACTTTGCGAACACTCTGCTGGTCTCGGCCGCCAACAACTACCCGGGTGCGTCGTACCCGTCGCTCTTCGCCGCGGTGGTCTCGGTCGCCGCCCACGATCTCGCCGATCCGGCCGTCTACCTCTACAACCCGGATCCGCCCGTCGAGTTCGGAGCCCACGGCGTCGACGTCGAGGTCGCCTGGCGGGGCGGTACGCCGGATGGTCGCCACGGGCAACAGCTTCGCGGCCCCGCACATCGCCGGGTACGCGGCGCTGATCCGTTCCAAGCACCCGGAGGCGTCCCCGTTCGAGGTGAAGGCGATCCTCGCGGCGACCGCCGACAACGCCCGCGCCCCGGTCGGCTGATCAGCACCTGACCGGTCGGCCGAGGCGGACCCGGGACACGCGTCGCCGCCCGCCGGATCCGACGCTGGGCCGGGGGCGGGCGGCGGTGCTGAGGAACGGGAGCCGGGTCGTGGGAGCGAGGCCCGGCGGGACCCGTCCGATCAGGTGGTCGGTCTCACTCCCCGCTGTTCCGGGCAGTCCGGAAGCCGTGGCCCTCGACGTCGTCGTCCTCGGTGGCCTTCGGCACTGCGCCCTCGCGCGGGATCCCCGCCTCGCGCGGCACCCCTGCCTCACGGGGCAATCCGGCCTCGCGGGGCTGGCCGAAGCCGTGGCCCTCGACGTCGTCTTCGGTCGGGACGGCGCCCTCGCGCGGGATGCCCGCCTCGCGCGGGATGCCCGCCTCGCGCGGGATGCCCGCCTCGCGCGGCACCCCTGCCTCACGGGGCAATCCGGCCTCGCGGGGCTGGCCGAAGCCGTGGCCCTCGACGTCCTCGTCACCGGTGGCCCGGGGGACGGCGCCTTCGCGCGGGATCCCCGCCTCGCGCGGCACCCCGGCCTCACGGGGCAATCCGGCCTCGCGGGGCTGGCCGAAGCCGTGGCCCTCGACGTCCTCGTCGTCGGACTCCCGCGTACGCATGAAGCCCTCGTTCTCGTTGACCATGTCGTTCCTCCGCTGGGAGCCGGTCGGCGGGCCGATCGCCCGCGGCTACCAGGGCAGACTACCGTGCGTGTCGAGACTCGGCGTAGCGGCGTGGTGACCGCTCCGCTGTCGCCGAGCCGACACCGCAGGCGACGGCACCGACCTAGGGACGGCGGACGCCCGGTCCCCGATACAACTCCATGAGGCGGACCGACAGGCCAGGTCCGGCACCCACGAGCGCGAGGAAGTCGGAGCCGTCGAGGACGAGGAGTCGGCCCTCGGACAGGGCGGTCACGGTCGCGGTCCGGGGCGTCTCGCGGAGCAGGCCGAGCTCGCCGAAGACTCGGTCCGGGCCGAGCTCCCGGAGTCGCACCGGCTGCCCGTCGGCGTCCGCCTGGTCCACGGCGAACCGGCCATCCTCGATGACGTAGAAGCGGTCGGCCGGCTCGCCCTCCCGCACGACGACCTGGCCGGCCGCGACCGTCAGGGGCTCGAGGCGGGCGACGGCCGCCTCCATGGCCGCCGGGGGCACGCCTGCGAAGAGCGGAAGGCCGGCGACCCGCCGCAGCGTCGCCGACGGCCCATCCGGGGCCATACTCAGGTCAGGGCCGACGAGCGCGACGGCGACGACCGCGGCGACCACGACCGCCGCACCGGTCGCAGCGAGGACCGGCAGCGGCCCGAGGCTGTCGGCCAGCACCGGGACCACCAGCGAGCCCGCGGCGTACGCCAGCGTGGAGACGGTCAGGATCCCGCCGAGGGCCCGTCCGCGGATGGCATCCGGGACGAGCCGTTGGAAGACGGTCGTCCCGACGACCTCGACGATCAGGCTGCCGGTCGCCGTCGCGGCCATCGCCACGAGGGCGAGCGCGACGATGTCGGCCGCCCCGAGTACGGCGAGCCCGATGCCCAGCAGCACCGCCCCACCGAGGAGCGGCCCGGCGAGCGACGGACGGAGCACGAGTGCGCCGCTGCCGACCGCGCCGATGAGCCCGCCCACCCCGATCGCCGCATTGAGGTAGCCGGTCACCTCCTCGCCGGCCCCGAGCTGGTCGCTCGCCAGCAGGACCGTCAGGACGCCCAGCCCGCCGAACGCGAACCCGCCCACGACGTCGAGCGTGCCCAGCCCGATCAAGGGGCGCAGGACGGGCCGGAGCAGCGAGGCAGCGGTCTCGGACGGGGCATCGTTCTTGGCTGGGGCGTCGCCACCGGGCGCGGGCGTCCCGGCGTCGTCGCGGCTGACCGTGCCCTTCGATGACGGCAGCGTCCAGAGGACGATCGCGACGATCCCGAACGTGATCGCGTTGAGGATGAACGCCA
Organism: uncultured Chloroflexia bacterium; assembly: GCA_963707215.1. Classification (GTDB taxonomy): domain Bacteria; phylum Chloroflexota; class Limnocylindria; order Limnocylindrales; family CSP1-4; genus DATHYZ01. The sequence continues at coordinate 360,723 of CAVPPB010000002.1, forward strand.
GTCCCAGGTCGGCGACCGCCAGCAGCAGCCCGGCCAGGCCCGGTCCGACGATGAAGGCCAGGTTGTCGAGCCCGGCCCAGGCGCTGTTGGCCGGCCCGAGCTCGCGCTCGTCGCGGACCAGGGTCGGCAGGTAGGACCCGATGGCCGGCCCGAAGAACGCCGAGAAGCAGGTCGCCACGATGGCCACGAGGACGATCCCGACGAGGGGACCGTCTGTGAGGACCAGCCAGGCCAGGACCACCATGCAGAGGCCCCGCGCGAGGTCGGTCGTGAAGAGCACGAGCCGGCGGTCGAAGCGGTCGGCGGCCAGCCCGGCCGGTAGCGAGAGGACCACGTAGGGCAGCACCCGGGCGGCCCCGACGAGACCGAGAAGGAAGGCGTCGTTGCTCTCGCGGTAGACGACGACGAGCAGGGCGACGAGGTAGAGCCAGTCGCCGATCGACGAGACGAACTCGCCGGCCAGGAGCCGTGTCACCGGTCGGTTCGACAGCAGCGCGCGGTAGGTCGCCATCGCGCCCATCGCTACGGCGCCCACGTCCGCGTGCTCGACCCCTCCGCCATCGGGGGAGTGTACGGCTCGTCCCGCCGCTCGCGCCGGTCGTCGGGGTGCGGACAGGACCATCGAAGGGTGGTCTGCGCTCCGGGCGGCGGGCAGGCTAGCGAGGTCGTCGGCGCGACCGCGTCTGGGTCAAGGAAAGCGGGAGGCTCCCCATCAACGTTCGCCGAGCGCTGCTCGCAGCGCTGCTCCTCGTCGTCGTGTCCACGGGAGGGACCTCGGCCGCCGAGCCGGTCCCGTCACCCGCAGCATCCAGCCCACCCGTCGAACCGAGCGTGTCCCCGCTCCCGCCCGACCCTGTCGTCGCCGCTCCCGAGGTCGAGCAAGTCCCGGCAGCCGCCGGACCCGTCGGCGCGCCCGACGTCGCAGCCGAGCCACTCTCGGCCAGGGGCCGGTACATCGTCCTGCTTCGCGACGGCTCGACCTCCGCGCTGGCGAGCTCGCTCGGTCGTCGCTGGGGGTTCCAGCCCGATCGCGTGTTCAGCCGGGCGGTCCGGGGCTTCTCGGCGACGCTGCCGGACGCGGTCCGCGACCGCCTCGCCCGCGACCCGGACGTCGCAGCGGTGATCCCCGACGAGGTCATCGAGCTCGCCTGGGTGCGCCCGACCGGGATCCGCAGGGTCAACGCCCCGAGCTCGCCGCTCGCCGACATCGACGCCATCGACGACGCCCGGGTCGATGCCGACATCGCGATCGTGGATACCGGGATCGATCGGACCCACCCTGACCTCGACGTCGTCGGCGGCATCAACTGCTCGACGAGCGATCCGAACGCCTGGCGTGACGTGCACGGCCACGGGACCCACGTCGCCGGCACGGCCGCGGCCATCGACAAGTCGAGCGGGGTCGTCGGCGTCGCCCCCGGCGCCCGGCTGTGGGCGGTCAAGATCCTCAACGACCAGGGCGACGGCCTGCTGTCCTGGTACGTCTGCGGGCTCGACTGGATCGCCGCCCAGCGCGACCCGTCCGACCCTGACCGGCCGCTCTTCGAAGCGGTCAACATGAGCGTCACCAAATCGGGGAGCGACGACCAGGCCTGCGGGGACCGCAACGGCGACATCCTCCACCAGGCCATCTGCCGGCTCGTCGGCAGCGGGGTCACCGTCGTCGCGGCGGCCGCCAACGACAGCAAGGACGCCGCACTGCGCGTGCCGGCCTCGTACGACGAGGTCATCACGGTCTCGGCGCTGGCCGACATGGACGGGCTCCCCGGCGGGAAGGGGCCCCAGCTCTGCGGCTCGTACGACGCCGACGACACGTTCGCCGACTTCTCGAACTACGGCGCCGACGTCGACATCATCGCGCCCGGCAAGTGCATCTGGTCGACCCTCCGGGGGAACCGCTACGGCTACTCGTCGGGGACATCGATGGCGGCACCGCACGTCACCGGCGCCGTCGCCCTGTACAAGGCGTCCCGACCGGAGGCCACTCCGGCCGAGATCAAGGAGGCCCTGCGGTTCCTGGGGACCTCGGATTGGAAGACCTGGACGGATCCGGATCCCTGGCACGAGCCGCTCCTCGACGTGTCACGGCTCGGCCCCCTGGGATCGTTCTCGATGGCTGTCCTGCCCGAGTCCTCCGGCACCGGCGGTGATGACAGCGCCGAGACGACGGTCACCGCCACGGTCGCCCTCGTCCGATCGACCACCTTCTTCGAGCCGGTGTCCCTGGCGGCCGAGACGCCCGACGGCATCACCGCGACATTCGACAAGCCGCGCCTCATGGGCTTCGGGGTCACCGGGACGACCATGACCCTGACCGCCGCTCCCGGCATCGACCCCGCCGAGATCCCGGTGACGATCCGGGCGACCTACAAGGACATCGTCCGGACCACGACCCTGACCCTCGACGTCGAGCCAGCCGCGGTCCGCCTCGCCGGGGCCGACCGCTACGCGACCGCCGCGGCGATCAGCGCGGCCTCCTTCGGCCCGGGGGTCGCCGTCGCCTACGTGGCCACCGGGGCGAACTTCCCCGACGCCCTCGCCGGCAGCGCCGCCGCCGGCAGCGCCGGGGCCCCGGTCCTGCTCGTCACGAGGGACACCATCCCGACCGCCACCGCGACCGAGCTCGGCCGCCTCAAGCCGGGTCGGATCGTCGTCCTCGGCGGCGCCTCCGTCGTGACCGACGCGGTCAAGGCGGCCCTCGCGCGGTACACCGCCGGCTCGGTCAGCCGCCTCGCCGGGGCCGACCGCTACGCGACCGCCGCGGCGATCAGCGCGGCCTCCTTCGGCCCGGGGGTCGCCGTCGCCTACGTGGCCACCGGGGCGAACTTCCCCGACGCCCTCGCCGGCAGCGCCGCCGCCGGCAGCGCCGGGGCCCCGGTCCTGCTCGTCACGAGGGACACCATCCCGACCGCCACCGCGACCGAGCTCGGCCGCCTCAAGCCCGCTCGGATCGTCGTCCTCGGCGGCGCCTCCGTCGTGACCGACGCGGTCAAGGCGGCCCTCGCGCGGTACACCGCCGGCTCGGTCAGCCGCCTCGCCGGGGCCGACCGCTACGCGACCGCCGCGGCGATCAGCGCGGCCTCCTTCGGCCCGGGGGTCGCCGTCGCCTACGTGGCCACCGGGGCGAACTTCCCCGACGCCCTCGCCGGCAGCGCCGCCGCCGGCAGCGCCGGGGCCCCGGTCCTGCTCGTCACGAGGGACACCATCCCGACCGCCACCGCGACCGAGCTCGGCCGCCTCAAGCCCGCTCGGATCGTCGTCCTCGGCGGCGACCGGCGTCGTGACCGACGCGGTCAAGGCGGCCCTCGCGCGGTACACCAGGCCGTAGGCCTGGCTGGACCCCTCAGCCGCCCTCCCCGGGCATCGCCAGGGCGGCAGTCGGCAGGACCGTGCCCTCGAGCGAGAGCAGCTCTCGCTTGAGCTCGAGGAGCTCCTCGCGGGTCCCGAACCAGGACCCGCCGTAGCCACCGAGCGTCCCATCGCCGGCGATGACCCGGTGGCAGGGCACGATCAGGCCGATCGGGTTCCGGCCGACGGCCCCGCCGGTCGCCCGGGCGGCCCCGTGTGCACCGATCGCCGTCGCGACCCGTCCATAGCTGGTCACGCGACCCCACGGGACGCTCCGGACGGCCTCGAGCACCCGGCGGTCCCAGGCGGATAGCCCCCGCAGGTCGATGGGCAACGACAGCCTCTCGGGCTCCCCTGCCCAGAAGCGGTCCAGGTGTCGCGCGAGCCGGTCGATCAGGGCTCGTCGGGCCGCTCCGGCACGACGGCCTGCGATCGGATCACGGTGCGTCCGCCGCACCAGGTGAGATGCGAAGGCATCGTCGGTCGATCGGAGCTCGAGCGCCACGACGGCCTGCGTGGTGACGGCCAACCGCACGGGGCCCAGGGGACCGTCGAGGACCGCGATCGCGGTCGTCGCCGCCCCGGCGGGCGCTTCCTGCGCACGGTCGACCAGCGCGGCCGTCGGGGGCTCGGTCTCGTCTCCCGGCATGTCGCAAGTCTTGCCGTTCAGGACGGCCGACTGCTATACTCGGGGGGAGTATCGATGGACATCACCACCGCGTCCCCGACCCCGCCAGCCGGCAGCGCACCGCTGGAAGTCCAGCTGCCCGTGGCCGGGATGACCTGCGCCTCGTGCGTCAACCGCATCGAGCGGTTCCTCAACAAGACCCCGGGGGTCGAGGAGGCGACGGTCAACCTCGCCACCGAGATGGCGACCATCCGGTACCTGCCGAACCTCGCGGGCCGCAGCGACCTCGTCGGCGCGATCGAGGCGGCTGGCTACGAGGTCAAGCCGTCGGCCCTCGTGGAGCCGGCCGCGGACGACGGGGCATCCGCCGCCGACGCGCTCGAGGCGGCCCAGGCGGCCGAGGAGGTCGAACGGGCGCGCGAGCTGCGCCTGATGCTGACCCAGTCGATCGTCGCCGTCGCCGTCGCCCTGGTCGCCATGGTCCTCATGTTCTGGCCGCAGACGGTCGTCCCGATGGAGGAGCTCAACAAGCTCATCCTCTGGCCCGCCACGATCGTCCAGTTCTGGGCCGGCGGCCGTTTCTACCGGGCGGCCTGGCGAGCGCTCCGTCACGGCGGAGCCACGATGGACACCCTGGTCGTAGCCGGGACCAGCGCCGCCTGGGTCTACTCGGTCTTCGTCACCATGTGGCCCGAGGTCATCCACGCGGCGGGCCTGCACCCCGAGACCTACTTCGAGTCCTCGGCGATCATCATCGGCCTCGTCCTGCTGGGTCGCTGGCTCGAGCTGCGCGCCCGAGGCCAGACGACCGGCGCGATCCGACGCCTGATGGGTCTCCAGGCGACGACCGCCCGGCTCGTCCGCGGCGACGAAGAGGTCGACGTCCCACTCGCCCAGGTCGTGACCGGCGACCTGCTGCGGGTCCGCCCCGGCGACAAGGTCCCGGTGGACGGGGTGCTCGTCGAGGGCGGGTCGGCCGTCGACGAGTCGATGCTCACGGGCGAGGCCATCCCGGTGTCCAAGGCCATCGGCGACGAGGTCATCGGGGCGACCATCAACACGACCGGGTCGTTCGTCATGCGGGCGACCCGGGTCGGTCGCGAGACCGCCCTCGCCCGGATCGTCGAGATGGTCCAGCGTGCGCAGGGCTCCAAGGCCCCCATCCAGCGCCTCGCAGATCGGATCTCGGCCTGGTTCGTCCCGTTCGTCCTCATCGTCGGCGCCATCACCTTCGCCATCTGGTTCCTGGGTGGGCCGGAGCCCCGCCTGACCCTGGCGCTCACCGCCTTCATCGCGGTCGTCGTCATCGCCTGTCCGTGTGCCATGGGCCTCGCCACGCCCACCGCGATCATGGTCGGGACCGGCAAGGGGGCCGAGGCCGGCGTCCTGGTCCGTGGGGGCGAGGCGCTCGAGATCGCGCACAAGGTCGACGCCGTCCTGTTCGACAAGACCGGGACCCTGACCCTGGGCCGCCCGGCCGTGGCCGGGGTCGTCCCGGCCGATGGCTGGTCGGCGGGCGAGATCCTGGACCTCGCCGCGTCGGCCGAGAAGGGCAGCGAGCACCCGCTGGCGGAAGCGATCGTCGCCAGAGCGCAGCAGGATGAGCTCGGCTTCCGGGCCGTCGACGGGTTCGAGGCCGTTGCCGGTCACGGGGTGGTGGCGACGGTCGACGGCCGGCGCGTCCTGGTCGGCAACGCCCGGCTGCTTGCCGAGCACGCGGTCGCGATCGAGCGGCTGGAGGATGTCGCGGCGGCCGAGGCCGCGAACGGGCGCACCCCGGTCTTCGTCGCCGTCGACGGCCAGCCGGCCGGGGTCGTCACGATCGCCGATCCGGTCAAGGCCGAGTCCGCGCAGGCGATCCGGCAGCTCGCCGGCATGGCCGTCGACGCCTGGATGATCACCGGCGACCGGCGGACGACGGCCGAGGCGGTCGCCCGCCAGGTCGGCATCCCCTCGGACCGGGTGCTCGCGGAGGTCCTGCCCGGCGACAAGGCCGCAGCGGTCGAGCGTCTCCAGGCCGAGGGCCGGACGGTCGCGATGGTCGGTGACGGGATCAACGACGCGCCCGCGCTCGCGCAGGCCGACCTCGGCATCGCCATCGGCACCGGGGCGGACGTCGCGATCGAGGCGTCGGATATCACGCTCGTCGGCGGCGATCCCCGTGGGGTCGTCTCGGGCCTGGTCCTCTCCCGGCGGACGATGCGGGTGATCCGCCAGAACCTCTTCTGGGCGTTCGCCTACAACGTCCTGCTCATCCCGGTGGCGATGGGCGCCCTGTACCCGACCTTCGGGATCACCCTCGCGCCGGCGATGGCGGCCGGAGCGATGGCCCTCTCGTCGGTGTCGGTGGTCACGAACTCGCTCCGGCTGCGCTCGGTCCGCATCCGCCCGGACGAGGTCCGCGCGGAGGGGCGGGGCCTGGGCGCGCGGATCGCGGACGCATCCTTCCTGGCGGTCATCGCCCTCCTCGCCGGCGGGCTGGTGGCCGGGGTCATCGCTGCCGACCGGGCCGTCGCGGCCGGGTCGACCCAGGTCGACCTGGTGGCCCGGGACGTCGCCTTCTCGACCGACGAGATCCGGGTCCGGGCCGGCGAGCTGTTCACCGTGACGCTGGTCAACGAGGACCCGGTCCTCCATGACTGGATGGTCGAGGGTGTTGCCAACGTCGAGGTCATCGCCAGGCCCGGCGCCACGGCGAGCGACCGGTTCGTCATCGACCAGCCCGGGACCTACGAGTTCATCTGCTCGTACGAGGGCCACGCCGAGGCCGGCATGGTCGGGATGCTCATCGTCGAGTAGGCCCGACCGGGACGGCTCGCGGGCCAGCCGCTGCAGCGGACATGAAGAAGCGGGCGCCCCCCGGCGCCCGCTTCGTTGGCTGTGTGGCGCTACTGGGCCCGAGGCTCCCCGGGGCGCCCGACCATGTCGTCGGCGGCGTCCTTCGGAGCCAGCGGCCCCGCCGGCCCGCCATCTCGGTCGCGGACGGCGGGGTTGGCCGAGTCCGGGGCCTGCACGGCCGTCCGGCTGACCGCCTCGTCCGGGGTGGCATCGCGGACCATCGGATCGACCCAGGCCGGAGCCGGCGGTGTCTTCGCCAGGTCGCCGGCCCGGATCTCCGCGGCCAAGCCCGGCGCCACGGCGGGGGCGGGGATCGCCCGCGACCCCGCGAGGTCTCCGCCCGCGATCTCGGCGGCAAGGCCGGGTGCCATGTCAGGGACCGGGATGGACGCGGCCTGCGTCTGGCTACCGGCGGTCGGGGCTGTCAGATCAGAGACCAGCATCGAGGTCGTCGCTGCCCCAACAACGATGACACCGGCGATCCCCGCCGCCAGGAGCTTGCGCTGCAGGTCGCGGGCCGCCTCGGCGTTCGGCAGCCGCAGCGAGAGGGCGTGGCCCTCGACGTCGTCCTCATCGAACAGTCGCAGGGTGACGGTCGTGGACAGGCCGTGGCCCTCGACGTCGGCGCTCTCGTCTGCCGCGATCCGCATCTTGTTGCCGGCATAACCGGTCGCGAGGAGATCACGGAGCTGCCCGCTGATCGCCCCCTCGATCGCCCCTTCGACCTCTGTCCCGTCCGCGAGCTTCAGTCGCAGCGCGCTCATCTCCAGCCACCTCATGGTCGGGTCGCCTGTCGTCCCGTGCCCCAGCACTCTAGGCGCGACGCAGGCCTACGACCAGTCCTCCAGCGACATGGCGCCTGTCGTCTGGCTGACACCTCGACCCGCGACGCGCCCGGGTCGGCGGGCGGGCCGGTGCCGATCGCCCATCCCGCGTCCAGCCGGCGCGCTAGTCTCCGCCCATGACCTTCTCCCTGGTCGCTCGCGATCCGGCCACCGGCGACCTCGGCGTGGCGGTCGCGTCGCGCTTCCTCGCGGTCGGCTCGGTCGTGCCCCACGCCCGGGCCGGCACCGGCGCGGTCGCCACCCAGGCCCTGGCCAACGTCGCCTACGGGCCGGACGGTCTGGCGCTGCTGGCCGACGGCATCGGCGCGACCGACGTCGTCGCCCGCCTCACGACGCTGGACCAGCATCGCGATCACCGCCAGGTGGGCGTGGTCGACCGCGATGGCGGCGCCGCCTCGTTCACCGGGTCCGCCTGCTCGGGCTGGGCCGGCGGACGGACCGGCCCGGGCGCCGCGGCCCAGGGCAACATCCTGGCCGGGCCGGAGGTCGCGGAGGCCCTCGTCGACGCCTACGTGGGCGCCTCGGGTGCGTTCGCCGACCGCCTGCTGGCCGGCTTGCTGGCGGCCGATCGGGGCGGCGGCGACCGCCGTGGTCGCCAATCCGCGGCCCTGCTCGTCGTCCGCGCGGGTGGTGGCTACATGGGGGGCGACGATCGATGGCTCGACCTGCGGGTCGACGATCACCCGGACCCGGTCGTCGAGCTGATCCGCCTGCGCGGTCTTCATCGCCTGCTCTGGGAGCCGGTCGACGAGGCGGACCTGGTCCCGCTCGACGTCGCGCTGGCGACGGAGCTGCGCGGGCTCCTAGAGGACGTCAGGGGCGAGGCCCGGACGAGGACGGAAGTCTACGAGGCGCCCCTCCCCGCCGAGTTGGAGGCGCTCTTCCCGTCGGGTGCGGCCATCGCACCGCGGCCGTACCCGGCTGGCTGGGACGATGCCTGGCAGGCCAGGCTCATCGCGTGGATGGGGATGGAGAACCTCGAGGGCCGGGTTGTGGCGCCGGGCTGGATCGACCGGGCGACGCTCGAGCACCTGCGGGGGGCCGTCGGGACCGCCTGACGAGCGTCTAGTCCTGGTAGCGACGGAGGACGGCGACGGCGTTCTGGCCGCCGAAGCCGAACCCATTGACCATGACCGTGTCGACCCTCGCCTCGCGGCCCACGAGCGGGACGTAGTCGAGGTCGCACTCGGGCAGGTCGGGGTTCTCCAGGTTCGCTGTCGGGCTTATGAACTGGTCGCGGATGCCACCGAGCGCGGCCAGCCCGCTGGCGATCCCGGCCGCGCCGACGAGGTGGCCGACCATCGACTTCGGCGAGCTGATGGCGCGCCCGGCGGCGGCCGAACCGAAGGCCGTCTTGATGGCTCGCGTCTCGGTGACGTCGTTGAGCGGCGTCGAGGTGCCGTGGGCGACGATCCAGTCGATCTCATCGGGCGCCACGCCCGCGTCTCGCAAGGCCGCCTGCATCGAAGCGGCGGCGAAGCGACCGGTCGGTTCGGGCGCGCTGATGTGGAAGGCATCGGTCGTGAGGCCGCCACCGATGACCTCAGCGATGGGGGTGGCCCCGCGCTCGCGGGCGTGGGCCAGCAATTCGACGACGACCACGCCACCGCCCTCGCCGATGACGAAGCCGTCGCGGTCCCGGTCGAACGGCCGAGAGGCGTGCTCCGGGTCGTCGTTCCGCTTCGAGAGGGCGCCCATGTTCGACAGGGCAGCCACGCCCATCGGCAGCACCGGCGCTTCGGAACCGCCGGTCAGGACGACGTCGGCGGCGCCGGTCTGGATGAGTCGCAGGGCGTCCTGGAAGGCGAGCACGGACGTAGCGCAGGCCGCGGTCTGGGCCATGACCGGTCCGTGGAGGTCGTACTTCATGGCCAGCATGCAACCGGCCATCGAGCCGGACAGGGCCGGGATGGCGAACGCCGACACGAAGCGCGCGCCCTTCTGGTCGAAGGCGTGGGTCCCGTCGATGACCTGCTCGAGGCCACCGCCGCCGGTGTTGATGACCACGCCGACGCGGTTGCGCTGCTCGGGCGTCATCGCCTCGAAGTCGAGTCCCGCAGACGCCAGGGCTTCGGCGCCGGCGGCCATCGCGAAGTGGATGAAGCGGCTCATCCGACGGGCCATCTTGGGGTCCATGCCGGTGGCCGGGTCGAAGTCCCTGACCTCGGCGGCGATGCGAACCTCCATCCCGTCGGTCGGGAAGCTCTCGATGAGGCGGGTGCCCGTGACGCCGGCCCGCAGGTTCGACCAGTAGGTCTCGAAGTCGTTGCCGATCGGCATGACCGCACCCATGCCGGTGATCACGGCACGGCGGTCGGGGTCCTGGCTTGGCGGCACCTGGCTACCTCGCTGACGTGGCGCTGGCTGGGCGCCATTCTAGGGGACGGGTCGCGCGGCCCTCAGTCGCCGTCGTAGCGTTTGAAGATGACCGCGGCGTTGTGCCCGCCGAGGCCGACGTTGCACGACACCGCGTGGCGGACCGGCATCTCGCGCGTCTCTGGCAGCACGAACAGGTCGCAGTCCGGATCGGGCTCGAGGTAGTTGAGCGTTCCTGGGACCGTCTGCTCGGCGACCGACATCGCGGTCGCGAAGGCCTCGAAGGCGCCGGCCGCGCCCATCATGTGGCCGGTCATCGACTTGGTCGCGCTGACGGCGACGGACTTCGTGTGGTCGCCCCAGACCGACCAGAATGCGTCGGCCTCGCGCTTGTCGCCGACCGGTGTCGAGGTCCCGTGCGGGTTGATCATGTCGATCTCGTCGGCGGCGACCCCTCGTCGCTCGAGCGCCATCCGGATGGCCCGGGCCACGCCGACCCCACCCTCGATGGGCTGGATCATGTCCCAGCCGTCGGCCGCCGAGCCGTAGCCGACGACCTCCGCGTAGATCCGGGCACCGCGGGCCTTGGCAAGCTCCAGGTCCTCGAGGATCAGGGCGGCCGCGCCCTCGCCGAGGATGAAGCCGTTGCGGGTCCGGTCGTACGGCCGTGACACATCGGTGATCGGGAAGCCCGGTCGGGGCGCACCGACGCCGCGCATGTTGGAGAAGCCGGCATGGCCGATCTCCAGCAGCGCGTTCTCCGTGGAGCCGGCGATGATCGTCGTGCAGTCACCGCGGCGGATCGTCTCGGCCGCCTCGCCCACGCAGGACGTCCCGGTCGAGCACGCGGTCACGACGCACATGTTGTGGCCGATGGCGCCGGTCTCGATGGCGATCATCCCCGAGGTCGAGTCCACCAGCGAGTTGGCGATGAAGGTCGGCGAGACCCGGTCGGGCCCGCGCTCCTTGAGCACCAGCAACTGCTCGTTCATCATCTCCTGGCCGCCGCTGCCGGAGCCGTAGATGACGCCGACATCGGTCCGGTTCTGGTCGCTGATCTCGAGGCCGGAGTCGGCCAGGGCGAGCTTGGCCGAGGCCACGCCCATCTGGAGCTCGCGGCCGGTCCGGCGGACCGTCTTGGCGTCGAGCCAGTCGGTCGGCACGAAGCCGTCGACCTCGCCGCCGGCTTTGCCCGCGTACGGGTCCGTGTCGAAGCGGGTGATCTGGCGGATCCCGCTTCGGCCGTTGACGAGGTTGTCCCAGGCCGTCGCCTTGTCGTTGCCGACCGGGCTGATGAGGCCGAGGCCGGTGATGACGACGCGGCGGTCGTAGTCGGGTCTGCGCACGGTCAGGTCTCCTCGGGTCGTGGGTCAGCTGGCGGGGGCGGCGAAGGGAACGGCCAGGCGGTCGGGAGCGGCGGGGTCGTCGGTCGCGAGCGTCTCGGTCCCGGGGGCGATCCGCTTGATGAGTCCGGTCAGGACACGGCCAGGCCCGACCTCGACGAAGGTCGTGACCCCATCGGCGGTCATCCGCTCGACGGCGGCGACCCAATCGACGCCGGTCGTCAGGTGGTCGACGAGCTCGGCCCGGGCGGCGTCCGCGGTCTCGATGAGCCGGGCGTCGGCGTTGGCCAGGAGCGGCGGGTGCGGATCGGCGAACTCGATCCCCGCGAGCACGGCGCGCATCCCCTCGGCCGCCTCGGCCATCAGCGGTGAGTGGGCGGCGACCGAGACCGGCAGCTCGAGCGCCCGCTTGGCCCCGAACCCCCTTGCCAGCCCGATCGCCGCCTCGATCGCCGCGGCCTCCCCGGAGAGGACGACCTGGCCGGGCGAGTTCCGGTTGGCGACGCCGACGATCCCGTGGACGCGGGCCTCGGCGAGCAGCTCCGGGACGCGCGCGTCGTCGAGACCGATGACGGCGGCCATCCGCCCGTCGCGACCCGCCCCTGACGCCTGCATCTGGAGCCCCCGCTCGCGGACGAGCCGGACCCCGTCGTCGAGGTCGAGCGAGCCGGCCGCGATCAGGGCGGTGTACTGGCCCATCGAATGACCGGCCGAGAAGGCCGGCGTCGGAGGATCGATGCCGAGGGCGACCCAGCGCTCGCGCAGCGCGGCCAGATAGGCGATGGACGTTGCCAGAAGGGCCGGTTGGGCGTTCTCCGTCCGGTTGAGCTCCTCCTCCGGGCCCTCCCAGGCGAGCCGGCTGATCGGCTCGCCGAGGGCGGCATCGGCGGCGACGAACACGGCGGCGGCCGCCGGCGACGCCTCGGCCAGCGCGCGGCCCATGCCGACGGACTGTGAGCCCTGGCCGGGGAATACGAAGGCGACGGTGGGCACGGTACCTCCGTGGAGGGGAGACGGGACCGTCGCAGCGTACGCTACGTCCCCCTCCGGGAGGCACAGGTCGTTGCACGATTGCATGGATCGGTCGCGCCAGATACGCTGCCGGCATGGACGCGACGTCGAAGACCGAGCCCGTGGCACCGCGACCGCCCCGTCGGCCTGCCCGCCGGCCGGCCCGGACCCGGACCATCGCCCGTGTCTTCGAGGCGGACCTCTCGGCTCCGGTCCTGGCGGCCAGCGGACGCGTCTCCAACCCCCGCCAGATCTCCGAGCGGATCGCCATGGGCCGGGCCCTGTGGCGCGAGCTCGTCACAGGGTTCGCGACCCAGCTCGCCGAGCTCCGCCTGGGCTTCACCCAGCTGGCGGCCCTCTACGTCCTGGCCGAGGGAAGGACGACGACCGTCACCGACCTGGCGGACGCCATCGGACGCTCGCCGTCGGCCACGAGCCGGCTCGTCGAGGGACTGGTCCAGCGCCGGCTCGTCGAGCGGCGCGGCGAGGCCGAGGACCGGCGCCTGCGAACGCTCCGCCTGACTCCCCGAGGTCAGGCGATCCTGCGGGTCGTCGACCGAGGGCGGGCCGAGCAGTTCCTGGGCGCGGTCCGGGCGCTCCCGTCGGACGAGCGACGGCTCATCGCGATGGGTGTCGCGGCGCTGGCGACGAGCGCCATCTCGGATCGCGGCCGACTCGTCCGAGGTCGGCGCTAGCGGGGCGTCAGGGATCCCCGGATCGCCAGGCCGAAGAGCCCGACGGCGGCCATGACGGCGACCAGGCCGACCACGATGGCCGGGAGTGTGGCCGCGCTGATCGTGAAGCCGCCGGCCGCCGCCTCAGCCGGGCTGGCCACGAGACCGGAGCCGCTACCTCCTCCGCCCCCGCCGCCTCCTTCGGCCTCGCCTGCGCCACCGGCCGGATCCCCGGATCCGGCTCCCGGCTCGGCGGTCGGGGACGCCCCGGGCGTGCCGGGATCATCCGTCGCTCCGGTCGCGGGCGATCCCGATGCGAACGGAGCGTCCGGCGGCGCCGGCGGCGCTGCTCCGCTTGCGTCCGGCACGACGACGACCCCGGTCATCTGGGGATGCAGGGTGCAGAAGTAGCGATAGGTACCGGGCGCGTCGAAGCGGCGCGACCAGCGCCCGCCGGCGGCCACGAAGCCGCTGTCGAAGCGCCCCGCCTGGTCGGTGACGGTGTGCGGCGCCCGGCCGGCGTTGACCCAGGTGACCGTGGCGCCCGGTCGGACGGTGATCGAGCCCGGCCGGTAGCCGAAATCGATCATCGTGACACCGCCGGGGCCCGGCGCCGGCGCGCCCGGCGGGGATGGCCGCGGCGATGCCGGCGCAGGGGCCGAGCCGTCGGAGCCGGTGACCACGAGCGTGGCGGTCATCTCCGGGTGGATCGTGCAGAGGTACGGGAACGTGCCCGGCACCGGGAACGTCCGGCTCCACGAACCGCCGCCGGCCAGGGTGCCGCTGTCGAACGAGCCATCGGCCGCGGTGGCCGTGTGGGGCGCCCGTCCCGCGTTGACCCAGGTCACCCGGGCGCCGGCCGGGACGGTCAGGGACGCGGGCGCGTAGCGGAAGTCAAGGATCGTCACGCCGCCCAGTGGCGGCGTCGGCGCCGGTGGCGGCGTCGGCGCCGGGGTCGGGCTCGGGGCGGGCGGCGGGGTGGTCCCCGGCGCCGTGACGATGACGGTCCCGGTCATGTCCGGGTGGAGGACGCAGAGATAGCGGAAGGTGCCGGCGGACGGGAAGGAGCGCCGGTAGGTCGCCCCCGGCGCCATCGTCCCGCTGTCCCAGGCGTCGTCGGCGGCGGTCACCGTGTGGTCGCGCGAGTCGTCGTTGCGCCAGGTCACGGAGCCGCCGGGCGCGATCGTGACGCTCGTCGGGCGGAACACCCGGCCGGCCATCCCGACCGTCGCCACCGACGGGGGCGGGGTCGGCGTCGCGCCGGGCCCGGGGGCCGAGCTGGGGGGCGGCGTCGGGTTCGCTGACACGACGACCGAACCCTGGAACGCTGGATCGTCCTTGTTGCGCTCATCCCGGTAGGCGGTCGTGCCGAGCGCGTCGAAGACCAAGGTGAAGGTCTGGCCGGGCTCGAGGTCACCGGAGTCGAACTCCGTCGGCCCGCTCGTCGACCGGACGCGGTGGCGATTGCCGGACTCGTTGACCCAGGTCACGGTCGTTCCCGGCGTGATGGCGAGCTCGGCAGGCTCGAGGCGGTCGGTGATCCGGATGGTCGCCGTGGCCGCGTCGGCGACCGGGACATCGAGGCCCGACGCGAGGAGGAAACCGACGATGGCGAGGGTGCCTCCGACGCGGAGGGCCCGGGCGATCAAGTCGCACCGTCCAGGGTGGTCGAGGGCATCCGAGGTCCTCCCCTGCCGATCAGCGCCCCGTCGGGGCAGGCGCCGAAGCGGGCCGCATGGCCCGTCGATGGTCATGAGGCGGCCGGAGCCCGAAAGGTTTCGTGCTTCGCGGCGACGGGTCAGCCGCAGTAGCGGCGGACGACGTCGTAGAGGACCGGCAAGCCGAAGCGCAGGGCCTCGAGCGAGACCCGCTCGTCGGTCCCGTGGAACCGTTCCAGGAAGCGCTCGTCGGGGTCCAGGCGGAGCGGGCTGAAGCCGTAGGTGGGGACGCCCAGCTTGATCGTGTGCTTGGCGTCGGTCGCGAACGGGGCCATCGCCGGCGCCGGGACCGCCTCGGGGTCGTGGTCGACCAGGGTGTCCGCCATGATCCGGTAGAGCTCGCCCTCGGCCGGGGCCTCGACCGCCGGTGCCACCAGGTACGGCTCGATCTCGCAGACGGCTGCCAGCTCGTCACCGAGCCTGGCCCGGATCCGCTCGCGCAGCGCCGCCTCGGTGGTGCCCGGCAGGGTCCTGCAATCGACATGGATCTCGGCGCTGCCCGGGATCACGTTGTACTTCACGCCGGCCGCGACGATGTCGGGGCTGATCGTGTCGCGCAGGAGAGCGCGCGCCGCGCGGGTCAGGCTCGGATCGCAGGCTCGGTCGAGTGCCGCGTCGGCAGCCGGGTCGCCGTCGGCCAGACCCCGCAGGAGCTCCGCCGTAGACCCGCCCGTCGCGTCGGCGGCCGTGTGCAGGAACCGGGCCATCACCGGGGTCACCCGGGCCGGCTCCGGGTCGGCGAGCCGGGTCACGATGGCAGCCGCCCGGACGGCCGCGTTGTCCGGCCGGGGCATCGAGGCGTGCCCCCAGGTTCCCTGGACCGTGATCCGGTAGACGGCGTAGCCCTTCTCGGCCACGCCGATCGGGTAGAGGCGTCGCCCGGCGACCGTGACCGAGACACCACCGCACTCGTTGAGGGCGCCGTCCGCGCGCAGCCAGTCCGGCCGGTGCTCCACGATCCAGCCGGCCCCGGCGTGACCGCCGGCCTCCTCGTCGGCGGTCGCCGCGAAGAGCACGTCCCGCCGCAGGCCGGGGATGGGATCGCTGGCCGGATCGAGCCCGGCGGTCCGCGCCTCCCTGGCAAGAGCCAGCATGACGGCGAGCTCCATCGCCACCATGCCCTTCATGTCGACGGCACCGCGGCCCCACACGTAACCGTCGTCGATGTCCGCGCCGAAGGGGTCGTGGGTCCAGCCGTCGGGGGGCGCGGGGACGACGTCGACGTGGGACAGCAGCAGCAGGGGCCCGCCGCCGGATCCGTCGCCGCGGAGCCGGGCGGCGACCGATCCCCGGCCCGGGAACGGCTCGACGACCTCGGGGCGCAGCCCTTCCGCCGCCAGTCGATCGGCGACGAGCCGGGCGGCCCGGAGCTCACCGTCGCCCGGCGGCTCGGGCGGGTTGACGGAGGGGATCCGGATCAGCTCCCGCAGGAGCTCGACCAGCTCATCGTGGGCCCGCGCCCAGGCCCCCGGCTCGAGGGCATCGGACGGCCGGCCGGGGCCCGAGCCCATCCTCAGACGCCCAGCAGCTCGCCGACGATGACGCCGATGATCCCCAGGACGAACCCGCCGAGGACGATGCCGACGACCATCGCCACGAGCAGGCGGACGTAGCGTCGCTCGCCCTCGACCGTTCGCTGGAGGTCTGGGTCCTCGCCACCGGCGATGTACAGGCCGGGCAGGCCCTTGTCGCGAGCGATCGCGGCGCGGGCCGTGTAGGCCTGTGGCGGGGGCGCCGGCCTGGGCGTTGCGAGCTGCCCGGGTCCGTCGGTCGGCGGGACCGCGCCCGTCGCGTCGTCGCCCGTGCGCCGTCGGTGCTCGCGTCCTCGTCGGTGGGCGCTGGGGTCCGCTCGTCGCTCACCGGGTCATCATGCCCCACCATCGGATCGGCCGCCGGCCGCGCCCCCGACGTCACCCGAGCGTCTCACGCAGCGGCTCGGCCACCTCGCGGGCGAGGACCCGGAGGCCGTCGGGGCCCAGGCTCGAACGCAGCGCCAGGACCAGCTCGGTCGCGCCGGCTCGAGCGAGGGCGGCGCCGATCTCGACCGAGCGCCGGTGGGCGGCGGCGTCGGTCCCGGTCGCGACCTGGCCGACGAAGGCGAACCGGGACGGATCGCGACCCTCGTCCTCCAGCGCCCCGAGCAGCGCGTCGCGGCGGTCGACGAAGTACTCGACGTCGTCCGCCCGGTCGCCTGGCAGGATCCAGCCGTCGGCGGAACGTGCCGCAAGGGCGATGCCTCGCCGCTTCTGGCCGCCGAGGTAGATCGGCGGGCCGCCGGGCCGGGTCGGACCGGGCTCGTTGGTCGCCTCCACCAGCGGGTAGAAGGGGTCGGGTCGGGTGACACCCGGCGGCGCGGCCGCCTCTGCCGAGAAGAGCGCCCGGAGCACGCCGACGGCGCTCTCGAGCCGGTCGATCCGCTCGCCGATCGGGGGCAGCTCGAGGCCGAACGCCCGGTGCTCGCCTTCGTGCCAGCCGGCCCCCAGACCGACGACGAAGCGGCCGCCGCTGGCCAGGTCGAGGACGGTGGCGGCCTTGGCCAGGACGGCCGGGTGGCGGAAGGTGTTCGACAGGACGCCGTGGCCGAGCCACTTGCCCGGGACGTGGTGGGCCAGCGCGGCCATCGCGGTGAGCGCCTCCAGGCTCGGGCCGCTCCGGTCGGGGGCCATGTCCGTCAGGTGGTCGTTCATCCAGCCGCCGTCGAGGACCGGCAGCTCTCCGGCCGCGACCCAGGTCGCCTCGAGGGTCGCCCAGTCGACCTGCTGCGGCGAGGTCTTGAACCAGAGCCGGACGCTCACCCCGCCGCCTCCGTGGTCGGATGCGTCAGCGGGCCGCGCATGAGATGGCGGTCGGGGAGCGGCCGGTAGCCGAGCCGGCCGTTGATCGAGCGCATCGGGGCATTCTCGGTGTCGTTGGTCGTCTCGAGGGCGACGAGGCCCGCCCCGATGGCCCAGGCGACGGTCGCTCGCTTCAGGGCCGAGGCGATCCCCCGGCCTCGTGCCGAGCGGGCGACCGCGGTCATGTCGTGGATGCCCACGTCGGGCCGTTCGTCGGACACGGTGACGTTGGCGTAGCCCACCACCCGGTCGGCCGCGTCGAGGGCGACGAAGAACGCGTCCGGCCGGTTGCCGGGCGAGTCGACGTCGCGGGCCCGGAACTCGTCGAGATCGCCCGCGGCCATCGGCTCGGAGCCGGGGATGTCGGGGAACGCCTCGATCGCGACGGCGTGGATCCCGGACAGCAGGTCGGGACGGTCCGCGAGCGTGACCATCCGGATGCCGGTAGGCAGCGTCACGGCCGGCGCCGTCCGTCCGGCCAGGTCGAGGCGGACCGCCTTCGAGGTCTCGATGACCTCGAAGTCCCGGTGCCGGAGGAACTCCATGCTCTCCGGCCGATCCGCCCGGACCTGGGTCTCGAGGGCGAGCTTGCCGGCGACCCGGGCCACGGCGGACACGGCCGCGAGGAGCCGGGAGCCGATGCCCTGCCGCCGCGCGTCCGGGAGGACGGCCACGGACATCCAGTACGCGTCGTACTCGGCCGGCAGGACGAAGATCCGGCCCACGTCGGCCATGCCGACGGCACTCCCGGCCCCGTCCTCGGCGAGGAAGAAGGCGCCGCCCGGATAGAGGGCGTAGGCCCAGCGCAGCCAGGCGGCGCCCCGGGCGTCGTCGGGGTCGACCGCGGCGAGGACCCGGGCGGCCGACTCGAAGTCCGCGTCGGTGCCGTCCGCCCGGCGGATCCGGATGGCGGGCGCCTCACCGCGCTCGGCCACCCGGGCCGGTCCGGTCACGATCGGACGAGCTCGGCGGCCAGTCGGGACCCCGTCGTCACCGCCCCCTCCGACGCCGAGCTGACCAGGGCCGCGTACTTGGCCAGGACGCCCGTCCGGTAGCGAGGCTCGGGTGCCGACCACGCGGCCCGGCGCCGCTCGAGCTCCTCGTCCTCCACGTCGAGGTCGAGTCGCTTCGCATCGACGTCGATGACGATCCGGTCGCCCTCCGCGACGAGCGCGATCGGCCCTCCGAGCGCCGCTTCCGGCGCGACATGGCCGATCATCAGCCCATGGGTGCCGCCGGAGAAGCGGCCGTCGGTGAGCAGTGCGACCGAGTTGCCGAGCCCCTCCCCGACGAGCGCCGCGGTGACGCTCAGCATCTCCTGCATGCCCGGGCCGCCGACCGGGCCCTCGTTGCGGATGACGACGACGTCGCCCGGGACGATCCGCTGGGCCTTGACCGCCTCGAAGCAGGCCGCCTCCGATTCGAAGACCCGCGCCGCGCCCTCGTGCCGGCGGCGCTCGTGGCCGGCCAGCTTGACGACGCAGCCGTCCGGCGCCAGCGAGCCACGCAGGATCGTCAGCCCGCCGACGGGCTTGATGGGGGTCTCGATCGAGACGACGACCTGCTGGCCGGACGCCTCGACGGCCTCGACGGCGATCCGGTCGATCGTCCTGCCGTCGACGGTCCGGGACCTGCCGTGGAGCAGTCCGCGCTTCAGCAGCTCGCGCACGACGAGGGCGACACCGCCGGCCTCGTACATGTCGGCGGCGGTGTAACGGCCGCCCGGCTGCATGTCGGCGACGATCGGCGTCCGGTCGGCGATCGCCCCGAACTCGTCGAGCTCGAAGGGGATCCCGAACTCGTGGGCGATGGCCAGCAGATGCAGGACGCCGTTCGTGCTGCCGCCCGTCGCCGCGACCGACGCGACGGCGTTCTCGAGGGCCTCACGGGTCACGATCGACGACGGCCGGATGTCGTGGCGGACGAGCGTCATGGCGAGCTCGCCGGACCGCCGGGCGGCCGTCTCCTTCTCAGGATGCTCGGCCGGGATGCCGTTGAGCCCGGCCGGGCTGAGGCCCAGGAACTCGAGCGCGGTCGACATCGTGTTGGCGGTGAACTGGCCGCCGCAGGCGCCCGCACCCGGGCAGGCGGCGTTCTCGACCTCGTAGAGCTCCTCGAGTGAGATCTTCCCGGCCCGGTAGGCGCCGACCGCCTCGAAGACGGTGACGATGGTCGCGTCGCGCTTGCCCTTGTAGACCCCCGGGTAGATGGTGCCGTTGTAGAGGACGAGCCCCGGGATGTCGAGCCGGCCGAGAGCCATGGCGGCGGCCGGGATGGTCTTGTCGCAGCCGACGAGGCAGACCAGCCCGTCGAAGAGGTGGCCACGGGCGACGAGCTCGATCGAGTCGGCGATGACCTCGCGGCTGACCAGCGAGGCCTTCATCCCCTCGGTCCCCATCGAGACCCCGTCCGAGACGGCGACGGTGTTGAACTCCATCGGTGTCCCGCCGGCGGCCCGGATGCCCTCCTTGACCAGCTCGGCGAGCCGGCGCTGGTTGTAGTTGCAGGGCATCGTCTCGATCCAGGTCGTGGCCACGCCGAGAATGGGCTTGGCCAGGTCGTCGTCGGTGAAGCCGATCGCCTTGAGCATGGCCCGCGCCGGGGCGCGGTCGGGGCCGTCGGTCAGGGCATGGCTCTTGCGCTTGCCGACGTCGGTGGGGCGGTCGTAGGGCAGCCAGTGGTCGGACATCGGGATCCTCGCGGCAGCGGGGTCGATCGACAGGCGACGCCTCGCGTGATCGGTCGACCAGAGTCTAGGCCGACACGGGATGCGGCGGCGGGCCTCGGCCGGCTGGCGGTACCCACGGACCGGCGGGCGGTCGGCGGTCAGCGATGCGTACACTAGTATGCAAGCGTCCCGCGGCTGGGCTGCCGGGACATCGAGCCAGGAGGCCATGACGTGACGGTGGGTTGGGCGCACCGGGGAACCGCCGATCCCGGTCGATGGAGCGGCATGATCGACGCCCGCGACCGGGTGACGGGTCGGATCCCGTACACCATCGATGTCCGCCTGCCGGGGATGCTCGAGGCGGCCGTCCTGCGCAGTCACCTGCCGCACGCCCGCGTCGTGAGCGTCGACGCGAGCCGGGCCCGTGCGCTCCCGGGAGTCGCCGCGGTCCTGACCGGGGCCGACATCCTGGCCCGCGGCGATCTGCGGCCCCGCTTCGGCCCGGTCTTCCGCGATCGCCCGATCCTGGCCTTCGACAAGGTCCGCTACATCGGCGACCCGGTCGCCGCGGTCGCGGCGGTCGACCGGGACACGGCCCTCGAGGCGATCTCGCTGATCGACGTCGAGTACGAGGAGCTGCCGGCGGTCCTCGACATCGACGCTGCCATCGCCGATGGTGCGCCGCTGGTCCATGAGGAGCCGCCCTCCGCCGGCGCGACCTTCGCCGACGTCATCGTCAATGCCTCCGGCGGCACCAACATCTGCAATACGTTCCGCCTCCGGCACGGGGACGTCGAGGCCGGCTTCGCCGAGGCCGACGAGGTCTTCGAGGATGTGGTGAGCAGCCCGGCGGTCCAGCATGTCCCGCTCGAGACACATGCCTGCGTCGCGCGGATCGACGGCGATGGCGTCACGGTCTGGGCCACCAGCCAGATCCCCTTCATGCTGCGGTCGCAGCTGGCCGAGATCCTGGACCTGCCGGCCTCGAAGGTCCGGGTGATCGTGAACACGCTGGGTGGCGGCTATGGCGCCAAGTGCTACCCCAGCATCGAGCCGATCGCGGTCGCGTTGGCTCTCGCTTCCCGGCGGCCCGTCCGCCTTCACATCAGCCGCGAGGAGGAGTTCATCACCATCACCAAGCACGGCGTGCAGATCCGGATGGCGACCGGGGTCATGCGCGACGGGCGGATCGTGGCTCGCAGGGCGACGGGCTGGTTCAACACCGGCGCCTACGCCGACATCGGCCCGCGGCTGATCAAGAACGGCGGCTACGGGACCGGCGGCCCGCACCACGTGCCGCATGTCTGGGTCGACTCTCACGCTGTCTACACGAACCTACCCCCGGCCGGAGCCTACCGCGGCTACGGGATCAGCCAGGCCGCCTGGGCCTACGAGACCCAGATGGACCTCATCGCCGAGCGGATGGGTTGGGACCCCTACGAGTTCCGGATGCAGAACCTCCTGCGCAACGGCGAGGCCTTCGCGACCGGTGACGTCATGACCGACGCCCACTTCACCGAGATGCTCGAGGAGGTCGCCGGACGGGTCGGCTGGTCCTGGCCGGCCGAGGTCGAGCGCGAGGGCAGCAAGGTCCGGGCCAAGGGGCTCTCCTGCATCATCAAGGGCTCGATCACGCCGTCGACCTCGACCGCCGTGGCGAAGATGAACGACGACGCCACGGTCCAGGTCCTGACCAGCTCGGTCGAGATGGGCCAGGGGCTTCGCTCGGCGATGGCCGTGGTCGCCGCCGAGGCCCTCGGGATCCGGGTCGAGACCGTGTCGGTCACCACGCCCGACACCGAGTTCACGCCCTACGACCAGCAGACGAGCTCGTCTCGCTCGGCCTTCGCCATGGGCGGGGCCGTCGAGGCCGCCGCCGGCGAGATCCGCAAGAAGCTGTTGAGACTCGCGGCCGATGAGCTGGAGATCGGTGTCGACGACCTCGAGCTGGCCGACGGAGCCGTGGTGGTGAAGGGGTCCCCGGACCGACGGATCGAGTTCGGCGAGCTGATCCGCAGGACGCGCTCCGCCAACCTCGTCGGCGAGGGCCGCCACCAGACGTACGGCGGCCTGGACCCGGAGACCGGCCAGGGGATCGCCAGCCCGCATTGGCACCAGGCGGCCGGAGCGGCCGAGGTCGAGGTGGACCTCGAGACCGGCAAGGTGGATGTGCTCCGGTACCACGCGGCGGTCTACGCCGGGCGCATCCTCAATCCGGTCCAGTGCGAGCTCCAGACCGAGGGCAACGTCGCCTTCGGCATCGGCCACGCGCTCCTGGAGGAGATGGTCTTCGACGGCGGGCAGCTGCAGAACGGCAATCTCGGCGACTACATGATCGCGAGTGCCGAGGACATGCCGCGCGAGCTCACGGTCAGTGTCATGGAGAACCACGAGACGCGCGAGATCCATGGTGTCGGCGAGACGTCGCTCCCGGCCGTGATGCCCGCCATCGCCAGTGCCGTCGCGAGGGCGACCGGCGTCCGGATCCTGGACCTGCCGATCACCGCGGAGAAGATCCTCCGGGGCATCCGCGAACGGGAGGGGTCGTCCGGCTCGGGGTCGTCGCAGGGTGGCGAGGTCCGGCCCGGGGACGATCGTCGGCCCGGCGGTGGAATCGGCTCCGAGGCCAGCTGACGATGCCGACGCGTCTGCCCCTCACGCTCGCCTGCGGGGACTACGACGTCAATCGCGGCCTCATCGACGGCGACGTCATCCCGCAGGGCGTCGACCTGACCGTCCTGACCTATCCGTCACCCCAGCGCCACTGGCGCATGGCCCGTGACCTGGAGTTCGATGTCTGCGAGTTCTCGCTCGCCTCGTACCTGGTGATCCACGGGCGAGGCGAACCGGCACTGACCGCCATCCCGGCCTTCCCGCATCGCCGGTTCCGCCACGGCTACGTCCTGGTCAACGCCGACGCCGGGATCGACCGGCCGAAGGACCTCGAGGGTCGCCGGATCGGCATCAGGACCTGGCAGACGACGGCGGGCCTCTGGATGCGGGGGATCCTCCAGGACGACCACGACGTCGACCTCCGGTCGATCGAGTGGGTGGCCCAGGACGAGGAGGACATCGCCCTCGAGCATGCCGGTGGCTTCCGGATCGTCCGGGCCCCGGCCGGCCGGACCGTCACCGAGCTGGTCGTCGCCGGGGAGCTGGACGCGCTCATCTACCCGGACATGCCGGACCCGCGCGCGCTCGGGGACCGGGTGGTCCCACTCTTCCCGGACGCCAAGCAGGTCGAGATGGAATACGCCCGTCGGACCGGGTTCTTCCCGCTCATGCACACCGTCGTCCTGCGCCGGGAGCTGGACGAGGCCCACCCGTGGGTAGCCCGCGAGCTCCTGGCCGCTTTCGTCACCTCCAAGGACCGGGCGTTCGAAAGGATGGGGGATCCGCGTCGGGTCAGCCTGGCATGGCTGCGGGAGGCGCTCGAGGAGCAGCGGCGGGTCCTGGGTCCGGACCCATGGGCCTATGGACTGCGTCCGAACCGACGGGCGCTCGAGACGATGATCCGCTGGGCGGCCGAGCAGGGCCTGATCGCCGCAAGGTTCGAGCCCGAGTCGCTCTTCACCCCAACGACCCGCGAGGATCTCCCGGCATACGTCTGAGCCCGGGCCGCCCCGGCTCCCGGTGGCCGGCCCCGGGCCTCTCGTCAGCGGTGAGCGCAGACGACATCGACCAGCGCTGGTCGCTGCTCCTCCAGGACCACCCGGGCGGCTCGTCGGATGGCATCGCCGATGGCATCGGGCCCCTCGATCGGTCCCTCGGCATACCAATCGAAGCCACGGGCGATCGTGGCGAAGTCGGGGGCCGGATCGTCGATGGCGACCCCGACGTGGGCCCTGGCGAGGTCGGTGCCGCGGGCCCGGGCCATCCGGATCTGGTGCTCCCAGTCGTTGAAGTAGGCGCGGTTGTCGTACATCACGACGAGCATCGGGATCCGGTGGGCCGAGGCCACCCAAAGAGCCCCGACGTCGAACATCAGGTCGCCGTCGGGCTGGAGGTCGACGACCAGTCGACCGCTGCCCTTGTGGGCGAGCGCGACGCCGAGCGAGATCCCGATCTGGGTCGCCGTCCCCTGGCTCCGCCCGGCGTGGCGGTAGCTCCGATCGACGTCCCAGAGTCGAAGCGCCCACTCGCTGGCGGTGCCGGCCGTGAGGACCCAGTCATGCTCCCGGATCGCCTCCCAGGTCTCGGCTGCCAGGCGCGGTGGGGAGACCGGTCGCTCGTCCCAGCGGCGCCGGGCCGTGGCCGCCCATCCCGCCCGCGCAGTCGCATGGAGGTCGGCCAGGGCCACCCGACGGGCTTCGCGTTCGGCGGCCCGGCGTTCGCCCTCGGCGGCGATCCGTGCTGCGACCGACTCGGCCAGTGCAGGCAGCGCGATCGAGCTGTCGGCGATCAGCCTCAGGTCCATCGGGACGGCGGGACCCACGTCGTGGACCCACGAGGAGACCTGGAGGTCGTCGAAGCCGAGGCTCACGACCCTGGCGTCGGGGTGGAGCCTCGACCTCGACTCACGGGCGGGCGGGTCGGTGGTCAGCAGGACGCGTGACACGTCGCGCATGTCGAGCAGCAGGACCAGATCGGCCTCGCCGATGGCGTCCGTCCCGGTCACGTTCAGGCGATGGGTGCTCGGGACGCTCAGGCGGTCGTTCGTGTCGATCAGGCCCGCGCCGAGCGTCTCCGCCAGGCGGGGGAGCAGCTCGAAGACGGCCGGATCGCGGCCGGCGAACCCGGACACGATGATCGGTCGGCTGGCGCCGACGAGCAGGGTCGCCAGCTCCTCGAGGGCGGCCGGGTCGACCCCGATGGGCCTCGCGGGGCCCTGTCGACCCCAGTCGACCGCCGGGACCGGGCCATCGAGGGGGCGCTCCTGGAGGTCCGCGTCGAGGGCCAGGTAGACGGGCCCCGTCGGCTCGGCCAGGGCGAGCGAGCGGGCCCGAGCGAAGGCGGCCGGCATCGCCTCGATCGAGGCCGGCTGGTCATCCCACTTGGTGTACTCCCGGACCGCCGACCCCTGGATGTTGGTGGTGTGGATCCAGTCGATCCACGGTCGACGTCGGGCCGTGTCCATGGGGCCCGCGCCGCCCAGGACGAGCACCGGGGCGCGGTCCAGGTAGGCCGTGAAGATGCCCAGCGTCCCGTGGAGCAGCCCGACCGTGTCGTGGAGGATCGCCGCCATCGGCTCATGCGCCGCCTTGGCGTAGCCGTGGGCGATGTTGACGGCCAGCTTCTCGTGGGGGACCAGGATCATCTCGGGGGCACCGGCGCGGTTGACGAGGGAGTCGTGAAGCCCCCGGAAGCTGGCTCCCGGGTTCAGGGCCACGTAGCGGATCCCCTGGCCGGCGAGAAGGTCGACCATCACGTCGGATCCGTATCGCGGGGCGTCGGGTTCCATGGCGGTCGAGGCCCTCGTTCGGACGGTTGGTGTACCGCTGCATACGCTACCATGGCGCGGTCATGCGACCGACGCCGCAGCGGCACATCCAGATAGCGATCGAGGTCAACGGACAGGCGGTCGAGCGGACCGTGCCGACCGACCTGCGCCTCATCGACCTCCTGCGCGACGATCTAGAGCTGACCGGGACCAAGGAGGGTTGCGCGGTCGGTGTCTGCGGCGCCTGCACCGTCCTCCTCGATGGCCAGCCGGTCTCGGCATGTCTGCTCCTGGCCGTCCAGGTGGATGGGCGTCGGCTTGCCACGATCGAGGGACTCCGCGCGGAGGACGGGACGCTGACCCCGGTCCAGGCCGCCTTCATCCGCCACGGCGGCTTCCAGTGCGGGATCTGCACGCCGGGCCAGGTGATGGCCGCCTCGGCCCTCCTCGCCGAGGACCCGACCCCGGATGACGATCGGATCCGCGAGTGGATGACCGGCAACCTCTGCCGCTGCACCGGCTACTACGGCATCGTCGCCTCGATCCGTGCCGCCGCCGGGCTGCCACCCCAGCCGTCGCTCCGGCCGCCAGGACCTGTCGCGCCCCGGGATCCGTCGACGGATGAGAGGGCGGCTGGGTGAGCGGCTTCCGCTACGAGCGCCCCGGAGACCTGGAGGCAGCACTCGGGCTCCTGGAACGTCACGGTGACGAAGCGCACCTGCTGGCGGGTGGGACGTCGTTCATGCTCCTGTACCGCCAGGGCCTGATCGACCCGGAGGTGGTCGTCGACCTGGCCGGCGTCGAGTCCCTTCGTGGCATCCGGCGACTCGATGACGGGTCGGTCGAGGTCGGAGCGCTCTGCAGCCTCCGCGAGATCGAGACCGACGAGCTCCTCGGCTCGGCCCTGCCGGTCCTCGCCCGGACGGTGGCCCGGGTCGCCACGATCCGCATCCGCAACCAGGCCACCATCGGCGGGAACCTCGTCCACGCCGATCCGGCCCAGGACCCGCCACCGGTACTGCTGACCCTCGATGCTTCCGTGGTCGTCCGGGGCCCGACCGGTGAGCGGATCCTGCCGCTCCATGGGTTCTTCGTCGACGTCTTCGAGACGGTCGTCGAGCCCGGTGAGATCGTCACCGCGATCCGGGTTCCCCTCCCGCCGCCCGGGAGCCGGCTCGGCTACCGCAAGTTCCTGCCGCGGACCGTGGACGACTACGCCACGGTCAGCGTGGCCGGTCGGCTGGACGTCGATCCCGACGGCACGATCAGCGACGCCCGCCTGTTCCTCGGGGCGGTCGGACCGACGCCGATCCGGGCGACCGCCGCAGAGGATGCCGTGCGCGGCGCTCGGGTCGCCGACCTCGATCCGGCG
Organism: uncultured Chloroflexia bacterium; assembly: GCA_963707215.1. Classification (GTDB taxonomy): domain Bacteria; phylum Chloroflexota; class Limnocylindria; order Limnocylindrales; family CSP1-4; genus DATHYZ01. The sequence goes on from CAVPPB010000002.1 coordinate 387,698, forward strand.
ATCGTCGGCCCGCTCGTCATCGGATCCGTCGATCCGGTCGACGACGTTCGCGGTTCGGCTGACTACAAGCGCGAGATGGCGGCGGTCTGGGCGGTCCGGCTGGTGGGTTCACTGTGCTCGGAGAACCCGGCGTGAGCACGTCCCGACCGGCGCCGGATGCCGGGACCCTGGAGGCCCTCCGTCGCCCCGAGGAACGGATCGAGGGCCGGGCGAAGGTGACCGGCGCGGCGCGCTACGCTGCCGATCGCCTCCCGGCGGGCGCCCTGTGGGCCCGGTTCATGGGCAGCCCGCTGCCCCATGCCCGCATCCGGTCGATCGACGCGAGCCGCGCCCGGGCCATGCCGGGCGTCCACGCCGTCCTGACCGGCGAGGATCTCCGGGGCATCCGGTTCGGACGCCGACTGCAGGACCGCCCGCTGCTCGCCTGGGACCGTGTCCTGTTCGTCGGGGACCGGCTGGCCGCGGTCGCGGCGGAAACGCCGGAGCAGGCCGAGGCCGCCCTTGCCGAGATCGAGGTCGATCTCGAGGAGCTGCCGCCTATCCTCGACCTCCGTGACGCACAGGACGACGACGCCCCGGTACTCCACCCGGAGGCTGCCGAGTACCGCTACCTCGACGGTGAGCGGCCCGCGGTGCCGCATCCCAACGTCCAGGGACGCCTGACCGTCGACCGCGGAGCCGAGGACCTCGACGCCGTCTTCGCCGGCGCGGCGGAGATCCACGAGCATCGCTTCTCAACGCCGCGCCAGCACGCCGCCTACATCGAGCCGCACGCAACGGCGGTCTGGATCGATGGGGACGGGGTCGTCCACGTCATCACCACGAACAAGGCGCCGTACACCCTCCGCAAGCAGATGGCCGCGGCGCTCGACCTGCCGGCTGACCGGATCATCGTCGACGCCGAGTACATCGGGGGCGACTTCGGCGGCAAGGGCTACTCGATCGACGAGTACGGTTGCTGGGCCCTGGCCAGGGCGACCGGGCGGCCGGTCCGATCGATCACCCGCTACGCCGATGAGCTCGGCGCCCTCAACGTGCGGCACGCCTCGGAGATCCGCCTGCGGACGGCGCTCGATGCCGACGGTCGCCTCCTGGCTCACGAGGCCGTTGTGATCCTCGACGGCGGAGCGTACGCCTCCGCCAAGCCGCTGCCCCACCTGGCCCTGGCCGGCGCCATCGCCAGCCTGGCCGCGTATCGGGTCCCGAATGCCCGGATCGACGTCCGGACCGTCTACACGAACACCGTCCCCGGCGGCCACATGCGGACCCCCGGCGAGGTGCAGGCGCTCTTCGCAGGGGAGTCTCATCTCGACGGGATCGCCCGGGCCCGGGGCGAGGACCCGCTGGCCTTCCGCCTGCGCAATGCGGTCACGACCGGCGACGAGGGTGCCGGCGGCCAGCGCTTCCGGGAGGCGCGCGCGGTCGAGGTCCTGGAGGCCGTGCGGGATGCGCTGCCCTGGGATCGGCCGCTGCCGCCGGACCACGGCCGAGGCGTCGCCCTGAGTGCCCGTCACGTCGGTGGCGGGAAGATGCCCCTGGCCCTCGTCCTCTCGGCCGACGGCCGCATCGAGGTCCTGACCGGGCTGGCTGACCAGGGTGGCGGTGCCTGGACGGTCATCGAGCGCGTGCTGGCCGCCTCGCTATCGCTTGACGAGGCTCGGATCACCGTCCGTCACGTTCCGACCAGCGAGTCACCCTTCGATCCCGGGATCGGCGGGAGCCGGGTCACGCACATCGCGAGCCGCTCGGCGGAGCTCCTCGCCGACCAGCTCCGCGAGTGGTTGGACGAGCGTCTTCCGGCGGCGCTCCCGGGCGCGCGGGATGGGGTCGTCCTGCGCGGTGAGCGCTTCGTCGACCGGACGACGGGCACCACCCTCGCGACCTTCGACGAGGTCGTGGCCCTGGTCGTCCGTCCCGACGAGCCGGTCCGGCTCTCGGCGACCTACGTGACCGAAGCCCACGGCGAGGACGAGGGCGGCGACTATGACTTCGGGGCGTGCGCGGTCGTCGTCCACGTGGACCGCGCGACGGGCGAGGTCCGTGTCATCGATGCGCTCCTGGTCGCCGACGTCGGGACGATCATCAACCCGGTCGCGCACCGAGGGCAGCTGGAGGGTGGGTTCATCTTCGGTCTCGGCGGCGCGCTCATGGAGGAGCTCGTCATGGATGGTGGAGCCGTGACGACCCTCAGCCTCGCCGACATGAAGATCCCGTCGATCGGGGACGTGCCGCCCCTCCGCGTGGTGGAGTTGCCGACGACCATCGGGCCAGGGGCGTTCGGCGCCAAGATGGCCGGCGAGCTGACCAATGCGCCGGTGGCGCCGGCGATCGCCAATGCCGTTGCCGACGCCATCGGGGTCCGCATCGTCGACCTGCCGATCAGCGCCGAGCGGGTCCACCGGGCGCTTCGGGAGTCCGGGCGCCACTGACGCGGCCGGCGCCGGCCGGCGGCAGGCGTCCCGTGCCGGTCCCGACGATCAGCCCTCGCTGTCCTTCGTTCGCCGGGAGCGCCGCCGCTGCTCCGGACCCTCCCAGCGTGGTGCCATCCGATGGTCGGTCCGGATCCCAAGGGTGTCGATCAACCGAGCGACCGTGTGGTCGATCAGCTGGTCGATCGAGGTCGGGCGATTGTAGAAGGCCGGCGCAGGCGGGAAGATCGTCGCCCCGATCTCGCACGCCTGGACCATCAGCCGAAGATGTCCGAGGTGGAGCGGGGCTTCCCGGGGCACGAGCACCAGCGGGCGCCGTTCCTTGAGGGTGACGTCGGCGGCGCGTTCGATCAGGTTGTCGCTCGTCGACAGGGCGATCCCGGACAACGTGCCCATGGAGCAGGGGACCACGATCATCGCGTCGATCGGGAACGAGCCGCTGGAGATCGACGCGGCGATGTCCCCGAAGCGGTAGCTGACCGAGGCCAGGGCTTCCACGTCACCTGGATCGCGGTCGGTCTCGAGCTGGATCGTCTGGCGGGCGGCTGCGCTCAGGACGAGGTGCGTCTCGACGTCCTCGAGCTCGGCGAGCGTCTCCAGGAGGCGGATGCCGTAGACGACGCCGCTGGCGCCGGACATCCCGACGACGAGGCGGAACGGCTCGAGCGGACCACGGGTGTGTCGAGCCATCGGGCGGCTCGCTGGTCGGGGCTTCTCCTCGGGCATGTCTCGATCCTATCCGTCCACACACGAACCTGCGCGGCCGCTGGTGGCCGATCCACCGGTAGGGACCCGCATTTGCCGGTTGCCAGCCGGCAAGGCTCCATGGTACACATGGTGCGCTGACGAGTGCGACGGTATGCAGCGCTGCGATTCGACTGCGTCCGCCGTGCCCGCGAGGAACTCCGGCCGTCGGCCGATCCTCGGGCGGCGGGGAAGGGACCCATCGCTCGATCGCGTCGACCTTCGTCCGGACGAGGAGGAGCGTCTCATGCTCGATCGGTTCGGCCGGTCCAGGTGGCTGGCCATCGTCGCGGTCGCGGGACTTGCGGTCGCCGCCTGCACCGGGGGCGCCACCCCGGAGCCGTCCCCTGAGCCTTCGACCGCTCCGGCGTCGTCCGAGCCGAGCGCGGAGCCGAGCGCCGACCCGAAGGCCGCCCGCGACCAGATCTGCGCGGAGGCGGCGGCCGAGGAGGGCGAGCTCGTCTACTGGAGCAACTTCGCCAACCCCGACCCCATCCTCGATGCGTTCAGCGAGCAGTACCCGGGGATCGAGGTCCAGGACCTGGCCAACCACCCGGATGACTTCGTCCAGGCGATGCTGACCGAGCTGTCGGCTGGACGCTCTCCGAGCGCCGACATCATGTACGGCGAGCTGAACGTCCTGAAGCCGCTCATCGATCTGGGTGCCATCGACGACTCCATCGACTGGGTGTCCTATGGGGTCCCTGAGGAGCTCATCCCGCCCCCGGCCAATGTCGTCCGCCTCTACCGGATCGCCGGCGGGATCGTCTACAACACCAACAATCACAGCCCCGAGGATCTCCCCGATACCTGGGAAGAGCTCATCGACCCGCAGTGGGAGAACCAGATCGTCGTCGACCCGCGCGGCCGGCCGTTCGACCAGCTGTCCCTGATCTGGGGCCATGACGAGACCATCGACTACGTCACCCGGCTGAACGATCTGAAGCCCATCGTCATCAGGGGCGGCACCGCCGGCATGCTGGCCGTCGCCTCGGAGCAGGCGGCCATCACGACCGGTGGCCGCTCGGCCGAGACGCTCGAGCAGCAGGACGCCGGTGCCCCGCTCGACATCAAGTACCTCGACGTCATCACGACCCTCGACACGTTCAACATGGTGCCGAAGGACGTCGCCCATCCCAAGGCGGCGATCTGCATGGTCTCGTGGCTAGCCACCGACGGCCAGGCCATCCACGACGAGGCCGAGTTCAAGGCCAACGTCACCGTCCCGCCGGGCACGCCGGAAGGCGCCGAGTTCTCCGACGTGGTGACGACCGAGGACGCCGAGGCGGTCGGTGCCATCGGCGAGGAGATCGGCGCGATCTTCGCCGGCACCGGCGGCTGATCCTCCGACCGACGCCTGCCGGGACGTCGGTGCTCGACCATCGCGATGGGGTGGGCCGCCAGGCCCGCCCCATCGTGTCTAGGGAGCGAGACCCAGGGCCGTGATCCAAGTCGACGATCTCTCGAAGACATACCCGAACCAGAAGGTTCCCGCCGTGGACGGGGTGAGCTTCACGGTCCCGCAGGGTGGCTTCTACACCCTGCTCGGCCCCAGTGGCTGCGGCAAGACGACGACCCTCCGCTGCATCGCCGGGCTCGAGCGGCCCGAGGCCGGGCGGATCCAGCTGGGCGAGACGGTGGTCGTCTCCGATTCCGTCTACATCCCGACGAACCGCCGGGACATCGGGATGGTCTTCCAGAGCTACGCGGTCTGGCCCCACATGACCGTCTTCGACAACGTCGCCTTCCCGCTGAAGGTCGGCGGCCGGAAGGTGCCCAGGTCCGACGTCGAGGAGAAGGTCCTCGACGCTCTGGCACTCGTTGGCCTGGCCGGATTCGAGCGGCGCATGGCGACCCAGCTCTCGGGCGGGCAGCAGCAGCGCCTCTCGGTCGCCCGGGCACTGGTCCGCGAGCCCGACGTCCTGCTGCTCGACGAGCCGCTGTCGAATCTCGACGCCAAGCTCCGTGAGCGGATGCGGAGCGAGCTCCTGCTCATCCAGCGCCGCGTCGGCATCACGACGCTGTTCGTGACCCACGATCAGGTCGAGGCGCTCTCCATGTCCGAGACGATCGCGGTGATGGACCGCGGCAGGATCATCCAGGAGGGTCCCCCACGGGACATCTACCACTCGCCGGCCAGCGAGTTCGTGGCCGGCTTCATCGGCTCCACGAACCTCCTCCAAGGCACGGTCGGGGCCCGCGATGCCGCCACCGGCCTGGCGTCGCTCCAGACGCAGGTCGGGCTGCTCCGGGCCGAGGCCGCCGGGCTCTCCGCCGGGGAGCCGGCGGTCGTGGCGATCCGCCCCGAGGACATCGTCCTCCACCGTGGCGAGCGGCATGGCGGCGACGTTGCCGGCCGAGCTGACGTCCTCACGGGTGAGATCGAGATCGGCCTCTTCATCGGCACCTCGGTCGAGTACCACGTGAAGGTCGAGGGCGTCCTGATGCAGGCGCGAGTCAACTCGCGGATCGACCTGCGGCCCGGGGACCGGGTCGGGGTCGAGTTCCCGCCGGACGCGGTCCACGCCTTCCGGATCGAGGGCGAGGCCCAGGGCGCGAACGCCGCCGCCCGATGACGGCGCCAGCCGAGACCGCCCCCGCCCGCCCTCGGCGGGTCGCCCGCCGCTCCCCGATCACCGGTCGGACGATCGCAGTCGTCATCACCGTCCTCATCGTCGTCTACCTCGTGCTCGGCCCCCTGGCGATGCTCCTCTTCTCGAGCTTCCGCCTGACCGAGGGGAACCTGCCGTTCAGCCCCGACGCGACCTGGACGCTCCAGAACTACGCTGAGGTCTTCCTCTCGGAATCCACCTGGCGCCTGCTCCTGACGACGCTGTTCTTCTCCTTCGGCTCGCTGGCGATGAGCTTCACCCTGGCCATCTCGCTGGCCTGGCTGACCGAGCGCACGAACATGCCGTTCCGGAACGTGCTGTTCGTCCTGGTCGTCGCCTCGATCGGCATCCCCAACGTCGTTCTGGGCATCGCCTGGGAGCTCATCCTCAACCCGGTCAACGGGCTGGTGAACCTGGGCATCCGCGAGCTGATCGGGTGGGAGGGCCAGGGGCCACTCAACGTCTTCACCCTGCCGGGCCTGATCTTCGTCCAGGGGATCAGCCTCGTGCCCATCACCTACCTGCTGGTGGCCGCGGCCTTCCGAGCCATCGACATCTCGCTGGAGGACGCCGGCGCGACGTCGGGCGCTGACTTCCGGACGATCGCCCGGCGGATCACCCTGCCGCTCCTGCTGCCGGCGCTCCTGTCGGCATTCGTCTACCAGTTCGTGACGGTCATCGAGTCGTTCGACATCCCGTTGATCATCGGGCTGCGCGGCGGGATCCCGGTCCTGAGCACCCAGATCTACATCACCGCGAGACCGCCGGGTGGCCTGCCCGACTACGGCCTGGCGAGCACCTACAGCATCCTGTTGCTGGTCGTCGTGCTGCTGCCGCTGCTCTTCTACAACCGCGTCATCGGCCAGAGCGAGCGCTACGCCACGATCACCGGGCGTGGCTATCAGCCGCGCCGGATCGACCTTCGTCGCTGGAAGATCCCGGCCATCCTCTTCGGCCTGGCCTTCGCCCTGGTCAGCTTCATCATGCCGGCCCTCACCTTGCTGTGGGCCAGCATCCAGCCGTACTACGCGGTGCCCAGCTGGGATGCCTTCGGGCGGATCACCTTCGAGGCGTACGCGGAGCTGCTTTCCAGCGACACCTTCCAGCAGGCCGCCCTCAACACGGTCATCCTCGGCCTGGCCGTCGGCTTCCTGACGCTGGTCCTGGGGACCGTCGTCTCGTGGATCCTGGTCCGGACCCGGAGCCGGGCCCGGGTCGGCCTCGACTTCCTGGCGTTCCTGCCGCACGCGATGCCCGGCGTCATCATCGGGATCAGCATCCTGCTCATCTACCTCTACGTCCCGATCCCGATCTACGGCACGCTCTGGATCATCGTGGTGGCCCTGACCACCCAGTACCTGAGCCTCTCGACCAGGCTGATGACCGCCGGTATCGCCCAGGTCAAGCTCGAGCTCGAGGAGGCTGGCGAGGCCAGCGGGGCCTCCTGGCTGGCGACGATCCGACTCATCGTCCGGCCGCTCGTCTGGCCGGCCGTGCTGAACGGCTTCCTGCTCGTCTTCCTCCAGGCGATCAAGAACCTCACCCTCGCGCTCATCCTCATCTCGCCGGACGGGGTGGTGCTCTCGACGCTCATCTACCAGTTCTGGGACCGGGCCAACACGGCCGGGGCCGGAGCGGTCGGCGTCATCGTCCTGACGATCACCGTGCTCCTGTCGATCGGCCTTCGTCGGGTGAGCATGCGGGCCGACCAGATGGCCTGACCATCCCGGTCGCGTTGCACGGCCGGACCATGGTTCGTAGAATGCCGTTGTATACCGTCATCTCCGGCAGACGGCCGGTCCCCCTCGGCGAGTGAGGTCGCTCGATGCCCGAACCCCTCGCGCTGTACCAGCCCACCTCGCTCGACGAGGCGGTCGACCTGCTTGCCGATCTGGGTGACGAGGCCAAGGTCATCGCCGGCGGCACGGCGCTGACGATCATGCTCCGGCAGCGGCTCATCGCGCCGACAGCCCTGATCAGCATCGGTCGCCTGCCCGACCTCGATGCGATCGAGGCAGAGGAGGGCGGGCTCCGGATCGGGGCGCTTGCCCGCCACCGTGACGTCGAGCACAGCGGGATCGTCGGCGAGCGATGGCCGGTCCTGGCACGGGCGTTCGGGCTTGTCGGCAACGTCCGGGTCCGCAATGCCGCGACCGTCGGCGGCGTCCTCGCCGAGTCCGACTACGCGTCGGACCCGCCGGCCGTCTTCGTCCTCCTGGATGCCGAGGTCGAGGTCCGTGGTCCCGGCGGGACCCGGACCATCCCGGCGAGCGAGTTCTTCGTCGCCTTCTACGAGACGGCCATCGAGCCCGACGAGCTGGTGACCGGCGTCCGGGTGCCGGCCCTGGCGACCGAAGCTGCCGCCGTGTACGAGAAGTTCGTCACCCGCTCCTCGGAGGATCGACCCTGCGTCGGCGTGGCGGCCCTCGTGGGGCTCGATGCCGACGGTGGCTGCCGCGAGCTTCGGGTCGCCGTGGGAGCCGCCGCCGAGACGCCCCAGCGCTACCCCGACCTGGAGGCCGAGGCCGCGGGCAAGCCCTTGAGCGACGACCTGATCGCGGGGATCGCCGACGGCTACGCCGAGCGGATCGATCCGCTCGACGACATGCGCGGGTCGGCTTGGTACCGTCGAGAGGTCACCCGCGTCTGGGTCCGCCGAGCCATCGAGCACGCCGCCGCCGACGCCGGCCGGTCGGCCGGGCCCGAGGCGGCTTCGCGATGACCCTCACCTCACATCGGGCCTCCATCGACCCCGGCCGCGGGGGGATGGTCGACGCCGTCGAGCGAGTGACCGGCCGTGTCGCCTATGCGATGGACGTCCGCCTGCCCGGGATGCTCCAGGCGCGGCTCCTCCGCAGCACGATGCCCCATGCTCGCATCCGCTCGATCGACGTCGCGGCGGCCCGTCGGGTCCCCGGCGTGGCAGCTGTCGTCACCGGAGCCGACCTCCAGGCGCGCGGCGACCTCCAGGTCTGGTACGGCCCGGTCTTCCGTGACCAGCCGATCCTGGCCATCGACAAGGTCCGCTATGTCGGCGAGCCGGTGGTCGCCGTGGCGGCGGTCGACCTCGATGCGGCCCAGGAAGCACTCGACCTGATCGAGGTCGAGTACGAGGAGCTCCCGGCGGTGTTCACGGTGGAGGACGCCCTGGCGGACGGCGCAGCGCTCGTCCACGAGGAGCCACCGCGGACCGGCCAGACCTTCGCCGATCTCATCATCGACGCGCAGGGCGGCACGAACGTCTGCAACCATTTCAAGCTCCGCAAGGGCGACGTCGAGGCCGGCTTCGCCGAGGCCGACGAGATCTTCGAGGACGTCTACACGAGCCCGCCCGTCCAGCACGTCCCGATGGAGACGCACGTCTGCGTCGCCGACGTCCGGGACGGCCAGGTCACCCTCTGGGACAGTGCCCAGATCCCGTTCGTGCTCCGCTCGCAGATGGCCGAGATCTTCGGCATCCCCCAGACGAGGGTCAGGGTCATCGTCCCGACCCTGGGCGGCGGCTACGGGGCCAAGTGCTACCCGAAGCTCGAGCCGGTGACCGCCGCCTTGTCGCTGGTGACCCGCAAGCCGGTCCGCCTCCACCTCAGCCGCGAGGAGGAGTTCGTCACCATCACCAAGCACGGCGTGCGGATCCGGCTCAGGACCGGGGTGACGCGCGACGGCCGCATCGTGGCCCGGCAGAGCGAGTGCCACTTCAACACCGGTGCCTACGGAGACATCGGCCCGCGGTTGATCAAGAACGGTGGCTTCGCGACCGGCGGGCCGCACGCGATCCCGAACGTCTGGGTCGACTCGTACGCCGTCTACACGAACATCGTCCCCGCGGGCGCCTTCCGCGGCTACGGGGTCAACCAGGCGGCCTGGGCCTACGAGACCCAGATGGACGTGATCGCCGAGCGCCTGGGCATCGATCCGCTCGAGCTACGGATGCGGAACCTCCTCGAGGACGGCGACACCGTCATGACCGGCGAGGCGATGTTCGACGCCCACTTCCGCGAGCTCCTCGGCAACGCCGCACGTTGGATCGGCTGGGCCCCCGCCGAGACCCGTCACGTCGAGGGATCGAAGGCCCGCGCCAAGGGCCTCTCCTGCATCATCAAGGGCACGGTCACCCCGTCCACCTCGACCGCCTCGGCCAAGCTCAACGAGGACGGCAGCCTCGACGTCCTGACCAGCTCGGTCGAGATGGGCCAGGGGATGCAGGCGTCGATGGCCATCCTGGCTGCGGAGCGGCTCGACATCCCGGTCGACGCGGTCAACGTGACCACCCCGGACACCGACGTCACGCCGTACGACCAGCAGACGAGCTCGAGCCGGACCACCCACGCCATGGGAACGGCCGTGCGCGGGGCGGTCGACGAGATCCGACGCCAGCTCCTGGAGCTTGCGGCCGAAGAGTTGGAGATCGCTCCGGCTGACCTCGAGATCGCCGCGGGGACGGTCCGGCCGGTCGGCTCGCCGGCCCGGGCGATCGCAGTGGGCGAGCTGGTCCGGCGGAGCCGCTCGGGCAACCTGCTCGGCAGCTCGACCTTCCGCTCGGAGGGCGGGCTCGACCCCGAGACGGGCCAGGGCATCGGCTCGGTCCACTGGCACCAGGCCGCCGGGGCCGCCGAGGTCGAGGTCGACCTCGAGACGGGCAAGGTCGACGTCCTCCGCTATCACGCCGGCGTCTATGCCGGCCGGATCATCAACCCGATCCAGGCGGAGCTCCAGACCGAGGGCAACGTCGCCTTCGGGATCGGCCAGGCTCTGTTCGAGGAGATGGTCTTCGACGGCGGCCAGCTCCAGAACGGCAATCTTGGCGACTACATGATCTGCAGCATCGAGGATCTGCCGGAGGTTGCCTCTGGCGTCCTCGAGCACCTCGAGGCGAACGACATCCACGGCATCGGCGAGACGTCGCTGCCGCCGGTCGCCCCGGCCATCGGCAACGCCGTCTACCGGGCGACCGGCGTCCGGATCGTCGACCTGCCGATCACTCCCGAGAAGATCCTGCGCGGCCTCCGCGACCGTGCCGCCAGGCAGGAGGGCGAGACCCCATGACCATGACCGGAGATGTCGGCGGGCCCGCCCCGAGCCCCGTGGACGCCGAGGGCAAGCTCTCTCTGACCCTTCGGGTCAACGGCCGTGAGCACGTCGTCCGGGCGCGGCCCCACCACACGCTCCTCGAGGTCCTCCGCAACGAGCTCGGGCTGACCGGCCCGAGGGAGGGCTGCGGGATCGGCATGTGTGGAGCCTGCACGGTCCTGGTCGACGGCCGACCGGTCAGCGGCTGCCTGCTCCTCGCCGGGTTGGCCGAGGGGGTCGACATCGTCACCGTCGAGGGCCTGGAGCAACCGGACGGCTCGCTCCACCCGATCCAGCAGGCCTACGTGGACCACACGGCCTTCCAGTGCTCCTACTGCACCCCCGGGTTCATCCTGGCCACCAAGGCCCTGCTGGACGAGCAGCCGGACGTGTCCCGTGACGAGGCGAAGCGGTACCTCGCCGGCAACCTCTGCCGCTGCGGAAGCTACGTCAAGATCCTCGACGCCACCATGGACGCCAGGGAGCGCCTCTCCGCCACCGACTGACGGCGTCCCGGCGCCGGCCCCCGACGACCGGAGCCCGTCGCCTCAGGTCGTGCCGCCGGACCCCTCGCCGCGCGGTCGACGGACGAGCGCGTCGAACGGCGTCCGTGCAGCGACGACAGCCCCGGCGCCCAGCACGATCGCCATGACGCCCCAGATCGCCATGACCCCGGTCACGCCGGCGATGGCGCCCATGAGCGAGGGGACGATCAGCAGGGCGCCCCGATTGCCGGTGAGGCGGACACCCAGGGCGAGCGCGCGCTCCTGCCGCGGCGAGCGGTTGGCCACCCAGGCGATCGTCATCGGCTGGCCGAGTCCGAGACCGAGCCCGATGAGGATCATGACGCCGAAGAGGACGGGGACGGAGCCGATGAACGGCAGCGACAGGATCCCGGCGCCCGCCATCAGCATGCTCGCGGCCAGGAGCCGGTTCCGGCCGAGCAGGGCGATCAGCTGGGCCATGAAGAGGCGCGAGACCATCGACGAAGCCGCGCGGACCGACAGCAGCAGCCCGACGGTCTCCACCGGCAACCCGGTCGCTTCGCCGTAGACGGGCAGGTACGCGATCAGGACGTCGACCGAGGAGATCACCGTGATGCTGACCAGCATGGCGGCGGCCATGCCCGGTCGACGGAGCACCGTGGCCGCCGCCGAGAGGATGCTGGGTGTTCGGCCGGTCGTCGTGCCCGGGTCGGGCGGGCGCGGGCGGCGCCGCGGCAGGAAGAGGGCCAGGACGAAGGCGATGCCGGTGACCGTGGCCGAGAAGAGGAAGACGGGCGCCTCCGGGTTGTCGGCGAAGATCCCCGACAGCGGTCCATCCGGATCCGTCGCCACTGCCCCTGCGGCGATGGTCCCGCCAACGAGGAAGGCAGCGATCGCCGGTCCTGCCAGCTGGCCCAGCGACGCGACCGTGGAGTACCAGCCGTAGCGCTGCTCGCGGCCCTCCCTCGGGCCCCGGTTGGCGATCATCGTCTGGCCGGCCACCAGGTTGGTGATCTGGCCGAAGCCCATGATCGACTGGCTGATGGCGAGGACCACGAGGGTGCCCGCCGTGGTCGCCACCAGGCTCCCGACGCTGATGATCGCCATCCCGGCGATCAGGAACCGAGCCTCGCCGATGCGGTCGACCCAGCGACCGAGCGCGACGGCGGTGAAGACCGGGAGGATCGAGAAGGCCGACTGCACCAGGCCGATCTCGAGCGGACCCGCTCCGAGGCCGATGGCTCGGTAGGTGACCATCGGGCGGGTCGCCTGGATCGCCGTGACCGACAGGGCCGCGATCGCCAGTTGGAGGGCGAACCAGCGCGCCCAATGCGGATCGACCCGGGAGCTCATCCCGCTCCGCGCCGGGGTCTCTCCCTCGCCAGCCTCGGCCTCGCCGGTCGGCCCGGGGGCTGGCGAGCCGACCTCAGCCATCGACCATCGTCCGCCGCCCGGGATCGTGACGGGCGCTCGGGTGCCCGGTGCCACGAACGACGCTCGCTGGGTCCGCACGCTGCGGTCCGGCGCCACGGGAGGCTTGGTACACTTCGGTATGCAACACGTGCAGGGAGCCTGACCGGATGATCCTTGACCAGCAGGTGACGATCCCCGCGCCCGTCGACCGGGTGTGGGACTTCATCATGGACATTCCCGCCGTCAGTCGTTGCGTTCCCGGTGTCGAATCGTTCGACGCCGTCGATGCGGACACGTTCCAGGGAGCGATGAAGGTCCGCGTCGGGCCGATCGGCGTCCGGCTCCAGGGCCGCGTCGTCGTCGTGGAGCGCGACCGCGAGCAGCTCCGCTCGGTGTTCGACGTCACGGCTGCAGAGAAGCGGATCGCCAGCACGGTCAATGCCAAGACGACGCTCACGCTCGTGCCGAGCGGCGACGACGCGACCGATCTGACGATCCACACCGAGGCGTCGATCCTGGGCAAGCTCGGCGAGTTCGGCCAGGCCGTCATGCGGCGCAAGGCCGACCAGGTCGTGGGCGACTTCGCCAAGAACATGTCGAAGGCGATCGAGGCCGGCTGAGGCTCGGTCGTCGCAGGGTCCCGCGGATCACCGACCGGGGATCCGGCCGGGCGATCGCGGATCCCTCCGCCGCCAGATGCACGAACGACCCGCCGCGCTGACGCGGCGGGTCGTTCGCAGTGGAGGAGGAGCTGCGAGATCGGGCTCCGGACTCAGGCGCCGGATCCGGCCGCCGGCCCGACGCTGGGTCGGACCATGCGGCCCCCGGGCTCGCCGACCAGCGAGCCATCACGCATGATCATGCGGCCCCGGATGATGGTGGCGACGGGTGCGCCCTTGGTCTTGTCGCCGTCGAAGGGGGTGACGTGGTTCTTGCTGTGGAGCTCGTCGTCCCGGATGACCCCCTCCTTCTGCAGGTCGACGATGGTCAGGTCGCCGTCGGAGCCGAGCCGGATGGCGCCCTTCTGGGGGTACATGTCCCAGGTCTTGGCCGGCCCCTCGGACGAGGCGCGAACGAACTCCTGCAGCGTCATCCGGCCAGCGTTGACGCCATGGGTCAGGAAGTAGCTGACGCTCGTCTCGACGCCAGGGAAGCCGGAGATCGCCTTCCAGATGTCGTCGTTGAGCTTCTCCTCGGCCGTGTGTGGCGAGTGGTCGGTCGCGATCTGGCTCACCCGGCCGTCACGGAGACCCTCGAGCAGGTAGTCGCCATGGCCCTCGCTGCCGTAGCGGATCGGCGGGTTCATCCGCAGTCGAGGACCGAGCGTGGCCATGTCCTCGGCCTTCTTGAAGACGTAGTGAGCGCCGGTCTCGCAGGTGATGTCGACGCCCTTGCCCCGCCACTCGTCGATCATGTCGAGGCCGTCGCGGCTCGAGAGGTGGAAGATGTGGATCTTCGTCCCGGTGTGCCGAGCGTAGAGGCCCATCCGCTGGATCGACTCGACCTCCGCCAGGGGCGGACGCGAGTCGACATGAGCGAGCGGATCGTTGCGCCCCGCCGCCTTGAACTGGCGGATGAGGTGCTGCATGATCTCGTTGTTCTCGGCGTGGAAGCCGATCCGAAGGCCGGTGGCCTGGATCTCGCGCAGGCCGTCGAGCATCATCCCGTCGTCCGGGGCGGGGATGTTCCCGATCGTCTCGCCCAGGAAGCACTTGTAGCCCACGACCCCGGCCTCGGCCAGTGACCGGAGGGCCGGGACGCTGTCCTGGACCAGCAGGCCGATGATCCCGAAGTCGACGTATGACTTCTCCTCGGCCAGCTTCCGCTTGAGCTCGACGCCCGCGACGGTGTCGGTCTTGGGGTTCGTGTTGGGCATCTCGACGACGGTCGTGACGCCACCGAACGCGGCCGCGGTGGAACCGGTCCGCCAGTCCTCCTTGTACTCGAGGCCCGGCTCACGGAAGTGGACGTGACCGTCGATGACGCCCGGCAGCACGTGCAAGCCGGTCGCATCGAATTCCTCGGCCGCGGTCAGGCCGAGCTGGCCGGGGGCCGCGATGGCGACGAACTTGCCATCCTTCATGGCCAGGTCGGCCGGGAAGGTGGCGTTCGACGTGACGACGGTTCCACCCTTGACGATCAGATCGACGGCTTGCGACATCTCGTGCTCGTTGCTCCTCTTGGGCCCGGGATGGTGGTCGGCCTTCTCCATCGTCGGGCTCGACGGGGAAGGCTCGGGTCGGCAGTCGCCGGCCCGGTCATCGGAGGCGCGGTCGTTGGTCCCCCCTCACCCCCTTGGATCAGCGGCAGCCGGGTCGAGGATCCAGCCCCACCGCTCACGGCTGGCGCGCATGTCATCGGCTGTGACGACCGGCGGCGCGAAGCGATCCCGCCATTCCCAGGGGATGGTGGCATCGATGAGCAGGCGGGAGTTGAAGCCCCGCTCGTCGGGATGGATGGCCGGGTCGAGGGGCCCGCTCCAGGCCCGCCGGACGATGGAGACGTCGCGGGCCGGGTCGGCCCGGGTCATCACCGCCCACATGACGTCGGTGAGGCTGGTGATGTCGATGTCGGGATCGACCACGACGACGATCCGGCCCGCATAGGCCGAGGTCCCGGTCTGACCGCCCACCATCAGGGCCTGTGTCGCGTGACCGGGGTAGGCCTGGTCGATCGCGATGACGGTCATCATCCGGTTGCCCGACTCGGGCGGGCACCAGACGCCCGTCACCCGGGGCACCCCGGCCTTCCGAAGCTGATCCTCGATGAGCGCTGACTTCAGGTAGGCCAGGAAGCGGTTGTCCTCGTGAGGTGGCTTGCCCTGCGGGCAGCCCAGCAGGATGGGGTCGTCCCGGTGGTAGATCGCCTCGACGTGGATGATCGGCGTGCGATGCTCGCCACTGGCGTAGTAGCCCATCCACTCGCCGTAGGGCCCCTCGTCGTGGACCTCGTCCGGGTACATCCAGCCCTCGATGGCGATCTCGGCATTGGCCGGGATCGGCAGCCCGGTCTTGCGACCGCGCACGACCTGGATCGGCTCACCGCGGACGCCACCGGCCCAGGCCAGCTCGCTGACACCGTAGGGGATGCCCTCGGCGCAGGAGGCCATGAACAACAGCGGGTCGGCACCGGCGACCACGACGACCGGGCAGCGCTCCCCGCGATCGAACCACTGCTCGCGGATCAGCTTCCCGTGCTTCCCGGGGCTGATGTAGATGCCCAGCTCGTCGCGGCTGAAGATCTGATTGCGGTAGGTCCCCACGTTCACCCAGTCCGAGCCGGGATCCTTGAGGATGTTCATGCTCGCGGTCCCGATGTAGCGGCCACCATCGAGCGGATGCCAGAGTGGAGTGGGGAAGGCCTCGAGGTCGATCGCGTCGCCCTCGAGGACGTTCTCGAAGATCGGCCCACGCTCCACCTCGACGGGCTCGATCGGGTCAAGGTCGCCGAGGATGCCCCGCCAGAAACGGGACAGCCCTTCGTGGGTCCCTTCGCTGGCGGGCAGCCCGAGGGTCACCGCCTGGCGGCCCGGGGTGCCGTCGCAGTTGACGATGACTCGGTGCCCGGACGGGTAGCCCGGGATGTCATCGAAGATGACGCAGGGCGAGCCCTCGGCATGATCGAGGACCTCGGTGACCTCGCCGATGCCCGCCTGCCAGTCCACGCCCCTGACGACTCGCAGTTCGCCGAGCGCCTGGACCCGCTCGATCCACTCGCGGGTATCCCGCCACGGGGGTAGGCGCTCGCCGGACGCCGCGTCGGGTAGGTCGGTGATGGCCACGGCAGCCTCTCGGGTAGGGTGGTCCCGGCGTCCGCTCGGGAGCGCCATGGGGTGCGCTTGTATGCAGCGGTATCTTACGGTTCTCCGTACGCTGGGTCAACGGCGCACGGCCGTCATGTCAGCGGCGGGAGTCAGCCCGGCCGCCTCGCCGTACGCATCGAGGACCACGTGGACCTGGCCGCCCCGATCATCGCGCTGCTCGTGCTCGCGGTCTTCGGTGCGGCCTTCGTCAACGGGATCTTCGGCTTCGGGTTCGCCCTCCTCGCGGTGGTCGCCCTGGGCATCGCCCTGGGCGCCAAGGAGGGCGTGATCGTCATGAGCCTGCTCACCCCGGTGATGAGCGGGATGCAGCTCTGGCGGTTCCGCGATCGGGTCGGGATCTGGTCACGGCTTCGCTGGCTGCTGGCCGGGGCGCTGGTGGGCTCGGTCATCGGCACCCAGCTGCTCGTCGTCCTGCCCGGCTGGGCGATCTCGCTGGCCCTCGGCGGCTTCACCGTCTGGTACGTGATCGGCGCCCTGCGACGCGAACGCCCACCCATCCGGGCTGCCGTGGAGCGACGGCTGGCGCCCGCCGTCGGGCTGGTCGCCGGCATCTCCAACGGGACGATCGGCGCCTCCGGCCCGGTGCTCGGCAGCTACCTCACCGCGATCGGGCTTCGCCGCCAGGATTTCGTGGCTGGCATCTCGATCATCTTCTTCGCCATGAGCCTGGCCCGCGTCAGCCTGCTCGGCGCGCTCGGGCAATACACCGTCCCGATCGTCGTCGCGGCCCTCGTGCTGGTGGTCCCATCATGGGTCGGCCAGCGGACCGGCTTCTGGATGCAGGGCCGGCTCCGGGCGGAGCTCTTCCAGCGGGCCATCCTCGTCGTCCTCCTGGTGGCCAGCGCGCTGCTGCTGGGCCGTGGGCTGGAGGGACTGCTCCAGGCGCTCTCCTGACCGGCTGGCGTCGGGTGATCCGTGACGGTCCAGGCTGACGTCCAGGCTCCGGCCAGGTCTGGTCTATCGAGACGAGCCGGCGGCCGACCGCAGGTAGTCGAGGACCTCCTCGAGGGGCACGACGTCGGCGTACTTCTGGTCGATGTCGAAGAGGTTGATCGCGTGCGAGGCCTCGTCTCGGTCGAACACGCAGGGCTCGGGCACGACGACCTTGTACCGATAGGCCTTGGCGTCGACGACCGTCGCCCGGACGCAGCCGCTGGTCGATTCGCCGGCCACGACCACCGTGTCGACGCCCAGCCCGGTGAGCAGCCCGGCCAGCGGCGTGCCCCAGAACGCGCTCGGCGCGGTCTTGCGGAGGACCACCTCGCCGTCGATCGGAGCGACCTCGTCGACGATCTCGTAGCGGCGTCGCCGGCGGTCGCGGGCCTCGGGCGAGTCGTCGCCGGGGCCACGCGGATCGCGCCAGCCAGGCATCCCCTCGAGGCCGGTCACGTGGATCACCGGGAGCGCCAGCTCGCGGGTCGTCTCGAGCAGCCGGGCGATGTGGGGGAGTGCCTCCCAGCCGGCCAGGCCGCACGACCCGGGCCAGGTCGCCAGCGTCTCCAGGAGTGGCTCGGGACGGTCTCCGAAGACCCACCGGTACAGGTCGACCAGCAGCAGGGCCGGTCGTTGGCCGGTGCCCTTCCTGACCGCCGGCTGGGCCGCCAGCCTGGCGCGGTCCTGGTCCGTCAGGAAGCGGTCCCAGGGTCGCTCGGTCATCGTCGGGATCCTCCGTCTGCTGGGTCACGGTCCCGGCGCAGCGCCGCTCCGGGCCTCGCACACGCTTGCATACCGTGGTCGCCATCGTAGCATCGCGATGCCCTTGGTCGGCCCCGTCGACCGTGCTACCTTGCCTCCTGCATGCATGCGTGGACAGGAGTCCGCCGGATCGCCGGGGTGGTCTGGTGACGACGACCCAGAGCCCCGGGGCCCGGCTCCGGGCGCTGCTCGAGCGGCCCGGGATCCTGCTGCTGCCCGGCACGGCCGACGCCCTCATGGCCCGGGTCGCGGTGGCGGCCGGATTCGAGGCCGTGTATGCGACCGGTGCCGGCATCGCCAACACCCTGCTTGGTCGGCCCGACGTCGGGCTGGTGACGTTGACCGAGCTGGCCGATCAGGTCGCCCGCATCTGCGATGTCGTCGAGGTCCCCGTCCTGGTCGACATCGACACCGGCTTCGGGAATGCCCTCAACGCCCGACGGGCCGTCCGGGCGGTGGAGCGGGCCGGCGCCGCAGGCATCCAGATCGAGGACCAGACGTTCCCCAAGCGCTGCGGGCACTTCGCCGGCAAGGAGGTGGTCCCGCCGGCGGCGATGCTGGCAAAGCTGCGGGCCGTCCTGGACGCCAGGGCCGACCCGGCCCTGGTCGTCGTGGCCCGGACGGATGCCCTCGCGGTCGAGGGCTTCGAGGCGTCGATCGATCGGGCGCTCGCGTTCGTCGAGGCCGGCGCCGACGTCGTCTTCGTCGAGGCGCCGACGACGCGCGAGCAGCTGGCCGAGCTCCCTCGGCGCATCCCGGCGCCGCTCCTGGTCAACGTCGTCGAGGGCGGGCGCACGCCGGTCCTGCCGGCCTCGGAGCTCGAGGCCCTCGGCTACCGGATCGCCCTCTTCGCCAACACCGCCCTTCGGCTGGCGACCCGGGCCGCCCTCGACGGGCTGCGCGAGCTCCGGGCGACCGGCGACCCCGATCGCCTGGCCGACCGGGTCCTCGGCTGGGATGACCGTCAGGCGCTCGTCGGGCTGCCGGAGATCGAGGCCCTGGAGGCGCGCTACCCCGATGGCTGAGTCAACACGCCGCTTGGAGGGTCCCCGATGACCGACGTCGTTCCTGTCCCCTGCTCCATCCTCCGGGGCGGCACCAGCAAGGGCGTCTTCTTCCGCCACGATGCGCTGCCGACCGACCGAGCTGCCATCGAGCGGATCCTGCTCGACGTCTTCGGCAGCCCGGACGTCCGCCAGATCGACGGTCTCGGCGGGGCGACGTCGCAGACGAGCAAGGCGGCGATCGTCGGGCCACCCAGCCGGCCCGACGCCGACATCGATTACACCTTCGCCCAGGTCTCGGTCGTCGACGCGCTGGTCGACTGGGGTGGCAACTGCGGCAACATCTCGTCGGCCGTCGGGCCGTTCGCCATCGACGAGGGCTTCGTCGCGGCGACCGGGGACAGCACCGTGGTCCGGATCCACAACACCAACACGGACAAGATCATCGTGGCCCACGTGCCGACCGACGACGGCCGGGCTCGGGTGGTCGGCGACCTGGCCATCCCCGGCGTTCCGGGGACCGCTCCCCGGATCCTGCTCGAGTTCACCGATCCGGCCGGCTCGGTGACCGGCCGCCTGCTGCCGACCGGCCGGCCCCGCGACGAGGTGGAGCTGGCCGACGGACGCCTGCTCGAGGTCTCCGTCGTGGACGCCGCCAACCCGGTCGTCTTCCTGCGGGCGAGCGACCTGGGCTTCGCCGGCACGGAGCTGCCGGCCGAGATCGAGGCCCGGACGGATGCGACGGCACGGCTCGAGGAGGTCCGTGGGATCGTGGCCGAGTGGCTCGGCATCGTCGACGACCGGAGCGAGGCGACGCGCCGCTCGCCAGGCCTGCCCAAGGTCGGCTTCGTGGCCCCGCCGGCCGACTACCGGACCACCGAGGGCTCGGACCTGTCTGCCGGGGCGCTGGACGTCGTCGGTCGACTCATGTCCATGCAGACGGCCCACCGCTCGTACATGGCGACCGGGGCCATCGCCACGGCGGCAGCCGCCGTCGTTTCGGGGACGCTGGTCCACGAGGCGGCCCGCCCGGTCGCCCAGCGGCCCGAGCACGATGGCCTGCGGATCGGGCACCCCTATGGGGTCATGGGCACCGTGATCCGCGCCGACGTGACGACCGACCCGCCGACGATCCACGGGGTGGCGGTGGCGCGGACGGCCCGTCACATCCTCGACGGGACGGTCTGGGTCCGCCGTCGAGCCGTCGAGGGCGGGGCCTAGTAGCGGTCGAACATCCCCTGGATCCGGTCGGGGTCGCTGGTCGCCGCGAGGCCCAGCCTCAGCAGGATCCGTGCCTTCCACGGCTGGAGGTTGTCGGAGGCGACCCAGCCCTTGCGGATCAGCCCAGGGCTGCGCACCGCCCGGCCGGACCCGACCCGGGTGCCCTGGCAGACGAGCACCCCGGCCGCGGCGGCGCGGTCCAGCGCGGCGATCTCATCGGGCGTCGGCCGGCCAGCCCCTGTCCCGGCGCTGACGATGCCCCGTGCTCCCGCCGCGACCGCCGCGTCGATCATCGTCCCGTCGGCCCCGAGGTACGAGACGACGATGTCCACCCGGGGCAGCTCGCCCAGGGTCTCGAGGTCGAACTCCGTGGCGGTCGTGTGGGGTCGCGCCGGGGCGTGGTAGAAGACCACCCGGCCATCGTTGTCGGCGTAGCCGAGCGGCCCGAGGTCTCGGGCCTGGAACGTCTCGACCCGGTAGGTGGCGGTCTTGGTCACGTCGCGGGCGCCGAGGATCGTGTCATTCAGGACGACGAGCACGCCCATGCCCCGAGAGGCCGGGTCGGCCGCGACCCGGACGCCGTTCAGGAGGTTCAGGTACCCGTCGGCGCTGACCGCGGACGAGGGTCGCATCGCCCCGACGAGGACGACCGGCCGGTCCGTCTTGAGGGCCAGGTGGAGGAAGTAGGCGGTCTCTTCGAGGGTGTTGGTGCCGTGGGTGATGACGACGCCGTCGGCGCGATCCTCCTCGAAGAGCCCGTGGATGGTGCGGACGAGCTCGACGAGGTCGCCGTCCTTGATCGCCTGGCTCGGCAGCCGCCGGAACGGGATCTCCTCGACCGTCGCGATGTCGGCGAGCTCCGGGACCCGGGCCACCAGTTCGCCGTCGGCCAGCCGCTGGTTCGCCTCCAGGTACCAGGCCAGGTCCAGCCGGTCCGTCCCGACCGAATCGATCGTGCCTCCCGTGAGGATCAGCGCCACCCGCGCCCTTCCGTCCATCCGCTCACCTCCGCTCGTCGGTCCGTGTCCGGGACGCGAGCTCCCGGTCACTGTCGACAATGGTATCCCGTCGCGCTCCGTTGCCCGGCGGATCATCCGCTGATCGGCTGGTGGCCCACTGGATCCCGACGATCGCGACCGCCGCCAGCACGACGACGGCGATCGCCGGGAACGCGACAGCGAAGCCGGCTCGCTCGATCAGGAGACCGGCCGCGAGCGGGCCGATGACCAGGGCCAGGTCGGCCACGAAGCGATTCCGACCGACTGCCCGACCCAGCCCGGCGACGCCGAGGTGGTCTCCCAGCAGCGCCAGCGGCACCCCGTTGCCGACGCGCCCCATGGCGAGCAGCGAGGTCACCAGGACGAACCCGGCCAGGGCATCGACGGCCGGGAAGGCCACAAGGGCCACCGCGCAGGACAGCAGCCCCGGGACCAGGATCCGGCGTCGGCCGTAGCGGTCGGACAGCTCGGATCCGACCAGGCTGATGGCGAAGCGGAGGAGCGTCGCGAACCCCAGGACCATGCCGATGACCGCCGGGCCGAGCCCGATGGCGGTGCCGGCGAACAGGGGTACGGCCGTCTGGACGGCGGCACCGGTGACGAAGAAGAGGGCGAAGGTCGACCCGTCCACCGCCGCGACGAGCGATCGGCTCGGGCGTACCGGGTCCCCGGACGACTCGGCGCGGTCGCCGACGGGTGACGATCGGCCGGCGGCGGATGCCGCCGCGGCAGGCGGTCGCCCGGACGCGGCCCGGCCCTCCGACACGACGAAGAACAGCGCCCCGGACAGCGACAGGCCCGCCGCCACCATGAAGGCCGCCTGCCAGCCCCACACCGCACTGGCGATCCCGGCGACGGCAGGACTCAGGGTCGACCCTGCCTGGAGCGAGGCGTTGTACAGGCCGAGGGTGCGTCCCCGGTGGCGGGGATCCGTCGCGGCCATCAGGCTGATGACCGCGGCAACGGCCATCAGCGCGGAACCGACCCCGGCTACCGCCTGGCCGACCAGCAGCACGATGAACGTCGGGGCCAGGGCGGACCCGAGCGAGCCGACCGCCGCCAGGAGCGCCCCGCTCACCAGCATCCGCGCAGGTCGGATGCGCTCCGTCAGGACCCCACCGGGGAGGTCGGTGAGCAGCCGGGCGAGGCCCCAGGTCGTCGTCGTGAGGGCCACCATCACGGCGGAGATGCCGAACGCCGACTGGAGCTCGGGGAGGATCGGCAGGGCGGCGGCCGAGCTGGCCTGGGCCAGGAGGACGGCCCCATAGATGGGGATGGACCGTCCGTCGAGCCGCGGCCGGGTGGTCGGTTCGTCGGACCCCATCGGCCGCAGCGGCCGGTCTAGCGGAGCGCCGTCTCGGCGTACTCCTGGAGTTGCATCCGGACCACGTACTCGCGCGCCGCCATCAGGTGCCCCTTCGAAGCCCGCTCAGCCGCCTCGGGATCGTGGTTCTCGAGCGCCTCGAGGATCGCCAGGTGCTCGTCGAGGACATGGTGGACCCGGTCCGGGCTGGCGAACGGCAGGGTGCTGAAGCGACGCACGAAGTCGCGCAGATCACGGGCGACCCTGGCCAGCATCCGGTTCCCCGCGGCGCCGTAGATGACGTCGTGGAACCGCGCGTTGGCGAGGATGATCTGCTCGCGTCGGTCGGTCTCGGTCGCCTCGCGCATCGATTCGACGATGAGGTGCAGCCGAGCGAGCTCGGATGGGGTGATGCGGTGGGCCGCCAACCGGGCCGCCAGGGAGTCCAGGGCCTCGCGGAGGATGAAGACGTCCTCGATCTCGCTGGGCTCCGGGGCGTGGACGACGATCCCGCGGGCCGGGTCGGCAAGGACGAGGTTCTCCGCCGCCAGCCGCTTCAGCGCCTCGCGGACCGGAGTCCGGCTGACCCCGAACTCGGCGGCGATCGACAGCTCGATGAGCCGGGTGTCCGGCGCGAGCTCGCCGGAGATGATCCGCTCCTTCAGCTTCCGGTAGACCAGCTCGCTGCTGGGCAGGCCGTCGCTGCCGGAACGGGGGGCGCGGGTCGATCTGGCGGTGCTTGTCGTCTTCGGCATCTCATCGCATACAACTGCGTTCGCGCGAGTATAGGGAACGTGGGGTCGGAGTGCCAGCCCGATTTGGCCATGGCATCGCGCGGTCGTCGTTCCTGCATTGACCGGGCATCGGTGCACCTTTAGAATGCCGCGGCATACAGTCGCGCTCCATCGTTGCGACCGCGCCACCGGAGATCGACCTAGATGCTCCGGCACAGGCGGGCGATGGAGAGCAGCTTGGAGGAGGCATTCATGCGGCGAATCCTGACCCACCGATGGCTCGCCATCGCCGCCGCCGGGGCGATCGCCCTCGCGGCGTGCTCATCGGGGGCGACCCCATCGCCGGAGCCCTCCGAGGCCCCGGCCTCGGGGGCGCCTTCCGAGGCTCCGTCGCCGACACCGACGGAGATGCCCGGTACGAAGGAATTCAAGGTCGGCTTCACGTCGATCGGCTTCTCCAGCACGCCGTTCCTGGCCGCCCTGGACAGCCTGCGTGACCAGGGCTACACGATCGACACACCGGAGCTGGCCGAGTCCGAGCTCGTCACCGCCGGCACCGCCGCGGGCGACTTCGCCTTCGGATCGGGCGCCAACAACAGCGTCATGAACGCGATCTCGCAGGGGGCCAATCTCAAGGTCAACGTCGCCCGGGTCGCCAACGAATGGACCCTGTACGCGCGCAACGACATCACCGAGTGCGCGGGGCTTGCCGGCCGCAAGCTGGCCATCCACAGCGAGGGCGCCGTCAGCACGGCGATGGTCAAGAACTACATCGAGGAGAACTGCCCGGGCACCGAGCCCGAGTACGTCGTCATCCCCGGCTCCGAGAACCGGTTGGCGGCACTCCTGGCCGATCAGATCGACGCCAGCCCGCTCGAGCTGGGTGACTCCCTCGTCGTCGACAACGAGGCCTCGGATCGGTTCAGCCTGCTGGCCAGCTTCGCCGAGGACCTGCCGAGCCTCCAGACCACGTCCGTGTACGTCAGCGGCGACTTCGCCGAGGAGAACCCGGGCACCGTCTACGCGGTGGTCAAGGCCGTCATCGAGCAGTTCCGCCTGGTCGCCGACGATCCAGCGTACCTGGCCGAGATCGCCGTCAAGTACGCGCCCGATTCCGTCGATGCCGCCACCGTCGACGAGATCGCCCAGAAGTACGTGGACCTCAAGATGTTCCCGGTCAACGGTGGCCTGAACGACGACAACCTCACCTACACGGCCGAGTTCTTCGGGCCGGACGGGACCGGCAGCGTCGATCGCGTCCTCGAGCTCGACGAGTTCTCGGACCTGTCGTTCCTCAAGGAAGTCCTGAATGAGCTCGGCGTCCAGTAGCAGGACGCTGAGCACCGGGGGCGGCTCGGCGAGCCGCCCCCGGTCTTTCACTGACCGGATCGGAGACTCTGCCTGGACGTGGCGGCTGCTGGTCCTGGCGGTCGTCGCCGTGATCTGGCAGGCCTATGCCGTCGCCGTCGACAACCTGCTGATCCCGACGTTCACCGAGACGATCGAGGGCATCGTCACGCTGGTGACGAACCCGGAGACCTACGAGGCCTTCCTCAAGAGCAACCAGGCGCTGTTCTTCGGGTTCGCCATCTCGCTCGTCCTCGGGATCCTGATGGGGCTCGCCGCGGCCCGCTACCGCAACGTCGAGGGGTTCATCGACCCCTACCTGAACATCCTGCTGGTCACGCCGATGGCCGCCCTGATCCCGATCCTGTTCATGTCCCTGGGGCTGGGGCTCGAGTCCCGCGTGCTGCTGGTGGTCGTCTTCAGCATCCCGGTCATCATCGTGAATGCCCGAGCCGGCATCCGCCAGGTCGATCCCGCCCTGATCGAGATGGCGACCAGCTACGGTGCCAACGAGCGCCAGATCTGGCGCCGGATCCTCCTCCCCGGAGCCCTGCCGGCGATCATGACCGGCGTTCGCCTGGGCGTCGGCCGTGCTGTCACCGGCATGGTCATCGTGGAGCTGCTGATGGTCTCCATCGGCATCGGCAACATCATCCTCGAGGCCCGCGGCTTCTTCCGGGCCGGCGAGCTCTACGGCACCGTCGTCCTCGTCGTCATCGAGGCGCTGATCCTGGTCTCGATCGTCCGCTGGATCGAGCGCCGCCTGGCTCCGTGGGCTCGAGATTCTGCGCTGAGCGAATAGGGGACTGCGATGATCGAGATCAAGGGCCTGACGAAGGTCTTCCCCGCGAAGGGGAAGGACGCACCGGTCGAGGCCCTCCGCGACGTGGACCTGACGGTCGAGGACAGCGAGTTCCTGACGATCCTGGGGCCGTCCGGCTGCGGCAAGACGACGCTCCTGCGGATCATCGCCGGGCTGATCCCCTATGACGACGGCCAGGTCCTCGTGGACGGCAACCGGATCACCGGGCCGGGACCCGAGCGGGCCATGGTCTTCCAGAGTTTCGCTCTGATGCCCTGGGCGGACATCCTGACCAACGTCGCCTTCGGCCTCGAGCTTCGCGGCTCGTCCAAGTCGGTCCGCGAGGCCAAGGCAGAGGAGCTGGTCCAGATGGTCGGCCTCAGGGGCTTCGAGCGACGGCTCCCGGGCGAGCTCTCTGGCGGCATGCAGCAGCGCGTCGGACTCGCTCGAGCGCTGGCCGTGGACCCCGACATCCTGCTGATGGACGAGCCGTTCGGGGCGCTGGACGAGCAGACTCGCCGGCTCCTCCAGGAAGAGCTGCTGGCGATCTGGGAGGCGACGAACAAGACGGTCATCTTCATCACCCACTCGATGGAGGAGGCGGTCCTGCTGGGCGATCGGGTCATCCTGATGAGCCCGCGGCCGGGCCGGATCGTCGATACCGTCCACGTTCCCCTGGACCGCCCGCGGGCGTCCGCGGTCGACAGCATCGAGGGCTCGGCCGAGTTCGCCTCGATCACGGCCGACCTCTGGGCTCGGCTCCGTGAGATGCAGACCTTCCGGCGCAAGACCGACGAGACCGAGGGCACGGCCGCGTGAGCAGCGTCGCGACGGCCGGCGTCCGCCGGGCCCATCCCCCCTCACCGCGCCCCGGCCAGGGCCTCCGCGACGCCATCGAGAACGCACTGCCGGCGATCGTCTCCCTGGGCGTCGGTGCGATCCTGTGGGAGGTCGCGGCCCGGGTCTGGGACGTCGCCTTCTTCCCGCCGCTCTCGGTCGTTCTTGGCCGCCTCGTGGAGATGATCGGGGACGGGCTGATCATCGAGAGCCTTGCCAACAGCCTCCTGAACCTTGCCCTCGGCTTCGGCTTCTCGGTCGTCGTCGGCGTCGGGATCGGGATGCTGATGGGCGCCTACCGCCGGGTCGACATGGCCCTCGACGTCTACGTCTACGCGTTGCTGACGGCCCCGTCCCTCGTCTTCGCGCCGATCCTGCTGGCCGTGTTCGGGATCGATGGGATCCGCTTCGCGGTCATCGGGGTCATCGTCCTGTACTCGATCTTCATCATCATCGTGAACACGACGGCAGCGATCAAGGGAACGTCGCCGGCGCTCATCGAGATGGGGCGCGCCTACTGTGCCACCGACCGCCAGCTCTTCCGCCGGATCATCCTGCCGGCTGCGCTGCCGCTCATCTTCGCGGGGTTGCGGCTCGGGATGGCCCGGGCGGTGAAGGGGATGATCAACGGCGAGATGTTCATCGCGGTCGTCGGCCTGGGGGCCGTCGTCCAGAACTCCGGCAAGCGCTTCGACGCCGCGTCCGTGCTCGCCGTCCTCATCGTGATCATCGTCGTGGCGATGGTCCTCGTGAAGCTCGTCCAGCTCCTTGACGCGCGGGCCACCAGCTGGCTCCCGTCCACCGCCCGGACGCGGCGCAGGCGCGGCACGTGAGCGAGCGGCTCGCCGGCAAGGTCGCCATCGTCACCGGCGCCGGGCAGAACATCGGCCGGGCGACGGCCCTGCGCTTCGCCGCGGAGGGCGCGGCCGTCGCGGTCGTGGATCTCGACGAGGGACGCGCGTCCCGCGTCGCCGCTGAGATCGCCGACGAGGGCGGCCGGGCGATCCCGGTCGTCGCAGACGTCACCGACGAACCCTCGGTCGAGGCGATGGTCGCCCGGGTCCTCCAGGAGTGGGGTCGCATCGACGTCCTCGTCAACAATGTCGCCGCCACCACGAACAAGGGTCTCCTGGACACGACCCTCGAAGAGTGGGACCGGGTCCAGGCGATCACCCTTCGCTCCGCCTTCCTTTGCGGCAAGCACGTGGCCCGAGCGATGGTCGATGGCGCGGTGAAGGGCGCGATCGTCAACGTCGGATCGACGAGCGGCCACCGGGGCATCCGCAACAAGGTCGCCTACGCAGCCGCGAAGGGCGGCGTCAACAACCTCACCCGGGCGATGGCCATGGAGCTGGCACCCCACGGCATCCGGGTCAACACGTTGACCCCGACGCAGACCGGCAGTCCGGTCGGCATGGCCGACGAGGACTTCTCCGCCGAACGTGCCGGCGAGGCCAAGGGCATCCCGATCGGCCGGTTCGGGCAGCCGGGGGACCAGGCCGCGGCCGCGCTCTTCCTCGCCTCGGACGAGGCCGGGTTCGTGACCGGCGCCGACCTGGTCTGCGACGGTGGCCTGCTGGCGATCTTCCCGAAGTCGAACTAGCCGGCGGCGCTCGGTCCTCCGGCCACGGCGCGGCACGCGCGACCGGTCGGGACCTGCCCCGGCCCGCCTCGGAGACGCGTCATCCCCCCGAAGCGACTCCCATGTCGCGGAGGAGCCGCCCGTACCCGTCGATCGGGCGGTCGTAGCCGGCCCGGGCCAGGCAGGCCCGGACCTGGGCCTGCACGTTGGTGACGACCGGGAGCCCCGTCTCGGTCTCGATCCGGTCGATCACCGAGGTCACGGGGAGGGATCCACAGGGCAGGTAGATGACGTTGCCGTCCGGGTGGGCGGAGGCCAGGTCGATGGCCTGACGGGCGATGAGGTCCGGGTCCAGCTGGGCGATGTCCCGGTTCCGCTCGATGTCCAGGCTGTCATGGCCGACGACCGCGAGCCCCTCGTCCTGGAGCGTCGTGACCCTCCGCTCCGTCTGCTTGACCGGGTAGGGGCTGGCGATCAGGACCCGGGTGCCGTCGACCGCGTCGATCGCCTCCAGCTCGGCCTGCAGCGATGTCACGTACGGGCGCGATGTCCGAGCCCCGATCTCGGCGAGCAACCGCTCGTGGCCCGCCTTGCCGTACAGCGTCACGACCGGGCTCCCGCCGACGTTGATGACGTCGACCCCCTCGTCGTCGAGCTGCTCGACCTTCTCCAGGATCTGGGCATGGGCCCGTTCGAGATCCTCGTCGCGCAGCCGTCGGACCCCGAGCGAGAAGACAGCCAGCCGGACATCGGGTGGCAGGATCTCGTGCCACCAGACGCCTTCCATCCACATGCTCGGCTCGATCCGTCCGATCCAGATCGTCACGGTTCCTCCCTTCCGGGGAGCCTGCGCAGCCCCCGGGATCCGTTGCGTCGGCGATGCTCCATGCAGTAGGATACCAGCGCATACCGACGCCGACGGACGGGTCTCGGGCCCGCCTGACGCAGGGAGGATGAGCCGCCCAAGGGAGGGCGCTCCAGGTGCGGAGGAGGACCAGCCATCCCGTGCGGACGACCCTCCGGATGGCCGGTGCACGACCCGGCGACCATGCGACCCGGACCGACGAGTGGCATCCGCTCGCAGCGTCTGCTGCCGCCCCCGGCGCCTCGCTGACGGCCGCCGATGCCGCCGATCGATCCCAAGCTGATCGCGCTCGTGACGGCGATCTCGTTCGGGCTGAACCCGGTCACCCTGAAGCTGGGATTCGGGAAGGGCGGTCGACCCGACACGGCGATGATCCTGGGGCTCTTCATCGCCGTCCCGGCCTACCTCTTGATCCTGCCGCTGGCCGGCGGGCTCCAGTGGGAGCTGGTGACGGCGGCGGCGCTCTTCGGGTACATCCTGGGCGGCCTGTTCGGGACCGGGATCGGCCGGCGTTGGCTCTACATCGCGATCGATCGGATCGGCGCCTCCCCGGCGACCGCCATCAAGAACTCGGCGCCGGTCATCACGACGATGCTGGCAGCCATCGTCTACGCCGAGCCGGTCACCCCGCTCCGCTGGGCGGCCGTCGGAGCGATCGTCCTCGGCGTGGTCCTGGTGACCTGGAAGCCCGGCTCCGGGGTCAAACGCTGGATCGACATCGGTGTGCTCGCTGCGATCGGCGCAGCGCTCTCGTACGGCGTCCGACCCCTGTTCCTCAAGTTCGGCCTCGAGGCTGCCGATCTGCCGGTCACGGCTGCCTTTGTCGGCGCGATCGCCGCGCTCGTATACGCGCTGTCGTTCGGCGACCGAACGGGCCTCCTGCATGCGCACCGTGAGCCCGCGTTCGGCCTGTTCGTCGCATCCGGGCTCCTGCAGGCACTCGGGTTCCTGGCGCTCAGTTTCGGCCTCTCGGGAGGTGAGGTGAGCGTCGTCTACCCGGTCACCGCCAGCGCACCGCTGTTCACGCTGGCGTTCACCGCGATCCTCCTGCGGGGAAAGGAGCAGCTGACCTGGCGGATCGTCCTCGGCGCCGTCGCCGTGGTGCTCGGGGTGATCGCGCTCTAGCTTCCGGTCGTCTACCCGGGCCGATCCGGAGACCGACCACAAGCCACACGAATCATGGGAGACGCGAATGGCACAGGACCTACGGACATATCTCGATGCGCTTCTCGCTGCGGACCCAGATGGCGTCTACGTCGTCGAGGACGAGGTCGACCCGGAGTTCGAGGCGACCGCGATCGTCCACAAGATCCTCAACGACCCGGCCTACCCCCGGTTCCCGGCCGTGCTCTTCAAGAACGTCAAGGGCTCGCCGGTCCCGCTGATGCTCAACCTCCACGGCACCTACGACCGGGTCGCCCTGAGCATCGGCGCCGACGTCCACGGGATGGTCGACGAGTACGCTCGCCGCGAAGGTAGCCCCATCCCGACGACGCTGGTCGAGAGCGACCAGGCGCCGGTCCACGAGGTCGTCTGGACCGGCGACCAGATCGACATCACCAAGTTCCCGTTCCTCGTCCACCAGGAGCTCGACGCGGGCAAGTACATCACCTCGGCCGCGACGATCTCCCGGGACCCCGACTCCGGCCGCCTCAACTCGGGCATCTTCCGGCACCAGATCCAGGGCCCCGGACAGGTCGGCTTCATGACCAACCCGGCCCACCACACCTCGTACATCCTCCGGGCGAACCGGGAGGCAGGCCAGCCGATGCAGGTCGCCCTGGTCATCGGCCACCACCCGGCGATGCTCATGTCGGCGGTCTCGAAGCTGCCGGGCATCGGCGGGGAGCTCGAGGTCATGGGCGGCCTCCTCGGCGAGTCGGTCGAGGTCGTCAAGGCCAAGACGGTCGACCTCGAGGTCCCGGCCCGCGCCGAGATCGTGATCGAGGGCATCGTCGACACCGACCCGGACAAGGTCCAGAACGAAGGACCCTTCGGTGAGTACCCGCTCTACTACACGCGCCTCGGCCCGATGCCGTGGGTGAAGGTCACCGCGGTCACCATGCGCCGCCAGCCGATCTACGTCGACGTCTTCAATGCCCATCGAGAGCACCTCGTCCTGGGCGCCCTGCCCCGCATGGGCTCGATCCTTCGCCGCGTCCGCGACGCGATGCCGACCGTCACCGCGGTCAACCTGCCGCTCATGGGCATCCGGAGCACCCTCTTCATCGCCATGAAGAAGCGGGTCGAGGGTGAGCCCAAGATCGCGGCCAGCGCGGCCTTCGCGGTCGATCCGATCCTGAAGCACATCTTCATCGTCGACGACGACATCGACGTCTTCGACAGCGACCAGGTCATGTGGGCCTTCACGACCCGGTTCCAGGGCGACCGCGACCTGATCGTCATGCCCAACTTCCTTGGCGGCCACCTCAACCCGGTGACCTACGGCTGGCACCGGGAGGAGAAGGGCCCACAGGAGACGAAGATGATCCTGGACTGCACGAAGCCGGCCCCGCCGGTGACATTCCCGCCCGCCTGCCGGGTCCCCCCGGACGTCGTCGAGCGGGTCCGGCCGGGTCAGCTCCTGAAGCGCGCCACCACGACGGAGGCGCTCTTCAACGAGCCGATGGGCTGAGCCCCGGCCCGACGAAGCAGGAAGGCCGCCGGGATGCCCCGGCGGCCTTCCTCGTTCCGTCGTCGCCCGGCAGCGGACCCGGGATCAGCCGGGCATCGGTGGGGGAGCCGACCCCTGCCAGGTCTCGGCGTCGGGCCGAGGCTGGAGCCAGGCGACGTCCGTGTCATCGACGGCCACGACCCCGTCGATCCGCTCGGCCACGCGGCGAGCTGTCTCGGCAAGCGACTGGTGGGCGACCGTGCCGGCCAGCACGACGACCCCATCCTGGACCGCCACGACCCGCAGCCCGTCCACGGCCCGCAGGCTCTCGCGGACGATGCCGGCGAGCTCGGCGTCATCGCGGGCGTAGGCCCGGACGATGTCGGCGCGGGTCACGATCCCGATGAGCCGCCCATCCTCGACGACGGGCAGTCGGTTGATCCGCCCCTTCTCCATCCGGCTCGCCGCTTCGCCGAGCGGCCGATCCGGGGCGATGCTGACGACCGGCGAGGTCATGGCCTCACCGGCGTTCCTCGCCCGGACCCGGTTGACCACCGCAGCGTCTTCGTGGGCGCTCAGGAAGGCGAGTGGTCGTCGGCGGCGCTCCGGCGAGCCGGCATCCTTGGTCAGGAAGTCCGCCTCCGAGACCACGCCGAGGAGCCGCCCGTCCGAGTCGATGACGGGGACGCCGCTTATGCGGTGCTCGACCAGGAGCCGTGCGACCTCCTTCAGGGATGTCTCGGGGCCCACCGTCAGGACCTGGCTCGTCATCGCGTCGCGGACGTACATCGCACACCTCTGATCCGTCGCAGCCATCGTCGCCTGCGTCGCCTGCGTCTCGCGAGGGCCGTCCGGACCGGCCACCAGGCATCTGTCGAACGGCCATCGGGCCGAACGGCCCGGGGGCCGGTGGACCGGTGGACCCGGGGCGTCGCTGCGCCGGCCGGCCGGGCTACCGTCCCGGCCCGTATACTACGGTGTACACCGTTTCCCGACGGGGGTGGGTCCGGAGGCGGTCGCCGGAACGAGGGACGTCGATGACTGGCCCTGGCGATGACCGGACGGAGATCGAACGCTTCCAGGAGCTCTACCTCGCCGGCGTCATCGAGGGCGTGGCCCTGGTGGCGGCGGACGCCGAGGCCTGCCCGGCCTGCCTTGTCGTGAGCGACCGACTCTACCTTCCGACGCGGCTGCCACGGTTGCCGATCGAGGGCTGCGACCGTCTTGCTGGCTGCCGCTGCCGCTACGAGCCCTCGGTCACCGTCTACGAGTAGGTGTCGGACGGATCCTCCGATCCAGGATCCGTCCCGGACGATAGCCGGAGGGGATCATGAGCAGTTTCGTCGTCATCGGTGGGGGTCTGCTCGGGGCCGCGACCGCGCATCGACTCAGTTCCGCAGGAGCGGACGTGACGATCGTCGAGGCCGCTGAACCCGGATCCGGGACCTCGGGTCGGACCTTCGCCTGGCTCAATGCCCAGGAGAAGTCACCCGCTCACTACTTCGACCTGAACCGGGCCGGCATGCGGGCGTACGCGGCGATCCGCGACGAGCTGGGTGACGACAGCTGGTATCACCCGGGCGGCGACCTCGCCATCGGGGTCGGCCCGGCAGCGGCCGGCGCTGCCGATCGAGCGGCCCGACACGAAGCGCTGGGCTATGCGGTCAGGACCGTCGACCCGGGGGAGCTCGAGGATCTCGAGCCGAACATCCGGCTCGACACGGCGCTCGACCATGCGATCTTCCTGTACCCCGAGGAGGCCTGGGTCGAGGCCGACGTCCTGGCTCGCCGGCTCGTGGACGCCGCGGTCGGCCTGGGCGCACGTCTCCTCACGGGCGATGCGGTGGTGGCGTTCGACCGGTCGCCGCAGCGCATCGAGGGCGTCCGCCTACGGTCGGGCGCCCGGCTGACCGCCGACCAGGTCCTCCTGGCTGCCGGACCGGACTCGGAACGGATCGCCGCGCTGGCCGGGGTCCGGTTGCCGACGTCGCCGACCCCCGGACTCCTGGCCATCACGACTCCCACGGCCGCGACCGTCGGTCGGGTCATCCACGCCGGTCAGCTGTCGCTTCGTCCGGAGCCCGGTGGTCGGATCATGCTGGCGTCACGGAGCATCGACGGTCAGCTCGACAGGGAGGCGAGCACGGTGGCGCTGGACGGTCCGGAATGCTCGGCCCTGCTCGATCTCGCCCGTCGGCTGCTGCCCGGTCTTGCCGACACGCGGATCGGCGAGGTCCGCATCGGCCGGCGTTCCGTCGCCGAAGACGGCCTGCCGGTCGCCGGGCCCGCGCCCGATGTGGCCGGCCTCTACCTGCTCGTTTCGCACAGCGGGGTGACCCTGACCCCCCTGCTGGGGCGCCTGGTCGCCGGCGAGCTCCTCGACGGAGCGAACGAGCTCCTGGAGCCGTATCGACCCGACCGCTTCGCCTGAGTGGTCCATGCCCGAGCCGGAGGACCCGGTCGGGGGCGGCTACGCGCGGTCAGCCGGCCGGCTCGGTCCCGACGGGGATGGGAGCACCGATGGACGACGCTGGCGTGGCCGATGCCGCATCAGACCCGGGCGCGGTCGGTCGCCAGTGGGGTGCGCTCTCCGGGGGTCGGTAGCGGACCATGCGACCGATCAGCCGTCGGATCCGGAGTCCCTCCAGCGGCCCCAGGGCGTAGAGCGGCATCGGGGTGAGCCAGACGGCGCTGCCGAGCGACACGGCGTCCGCGCCGGCCCAGAAGAACTCCCGGCAGTCGTCGAACGTCCGGATCCCGGCCGTCGCGATGATCGGCAGCCGGATGCCGGCGTCGCGTAGCTCCGCCACGACCCGCAGGCCGATCGGCTTGATGGCCCGGCCGGAGATGCTCCCGAAGCGATTGCGCATCCACGGCTCGCCGGTCTCCGGGTCGAGCCGGAGCCCCTTGACGGCGTTGATGGCCGTCACCGCAGCGACCCCGTTGCGCTCGGCGGCACGCGCCTGGGCGACGTAGTCCTCGTCAGGCGACAGCTTGAGGATGACCGGATGACGACTCTGGGGAACGGCCCGGCGGAGGACGTCATCGAGGATCGTGTCGAAGGGGAAGTTCACGTTGTGGCACGAGACGTTGAACTCGACCGCGGCGATCTTGCCGGGCGCCACGCGTCGGTTGACGGTGTCGACGAGCTGCTCGAACTCGACCGCCGAGAAGCCACCGAGCGAGATGATCCGGTTGAGGTTCGAGGTCCTCGGGAAGTACTCGTCGAGGTAGGCCTCGATGCCGATGTTGCACCAGCCGAAGGCGTTCATCCAGCCGGCGTCGACCTTGCGGAGGGCCCGGCCGTACAAGCGCAGCATCGCCGGGAACTCGGTCAGCGACCAGTCCTCTCGAAGGCTGAAGTGTCCCTCGCGCGGCTCGGTCGTCAGGGTCCGCGTCGTCACCGCCCCGAAGCGCTCCAGGGGGACCCACTGGGCGATCGGGCTCATGCCGTACAGGATCAGCCGGCGCTTCGAGGCGCCGTAGCCGAGCAGGCTGGCCGACGTCAGCAGCCGGTTGCGAAGCCTGATCCCGTTGAGGTCGATCGTCGGCATGGGGGCCTATCGTGGCACGCGCCGAGGGTCCGCGTGGGGCCTCGCCGGGCTCAGCCGGCGCGCCAGTCGGAGGTGATCGATCTCGGCAGCGAGGAGCTCTCGCTGGGCGTCCCACACTCGCGAGCGTAGATCGCCCGCTTCTCGTCGATGATCCGGCGCAGCTCGCGGTAGCGCGGGGTCGGCGTCGCTCCAGCGCTCACCTTGATCCACAGTCCCTCGAACTCGGCCTGGAGGCCATCGATCTCGGTTCGGAGTGCCTCGCAGTCGGTCGTTTCGCCAGCCATGCTCTTCCTCTGTCTCCCGGTCCTGCCCCAGGGCGGCCCAGCTTGGGATGCGATTGTATACTGCCGGAGGCCCGGCCAGCGACCGCCCAAGGAGGTGCCGATGAGCGAACGATCCTCGTCCCACGGGCTGGCCACGGGCCTGCCCGTGATCTCCCTGGTCGAATGGCATGCGCCCGCCATGAACCCCGAGGCCGCCCGACGGCTGGCAGCCGACACGACCGAGGCGTTCGAGCGGATCCCCGGGATCATCGAGATCCGCTTCTTCGGAGACTTCGAGAGCGGGACCCACTACTACCTCCAGGTCTGGGAGAGTCGCGAAGCCCTCGACGCGTACATGTCCAGCGAGTCCATGTTCCGGATCCGCGAGATCGCCCAGCCGTTCCTCACCGACCGCCCGTCACGGCGGTTGTTCGACGACTACTCGGTCAGGCCACGGTCCTGAACCCGCCAGCGCCGGCGAGCCGGCACGGAGGATCACCACGATGAAGCTCGGCATCGGCCTGCCCACCTGGACCGGGAACCTGATCGAGCCCGATGCGCTCCTCGCCTGGGCCAGGGCCGCTGACGCGGTCGGGTTCCACGCGGTGGCGGTCCACGACAAGCCGAACCACGACACGTGGGATCCGCTGGCGACCCTGGCCGCCATCGCCCCCGTCACGGAGCGCGTCCGACTCGTCACCGCCGCCCTGCTCCTGCCGCCCCGTGATGAGGCGCTCGTGGCCAAGCAGGCGGCCGTGATCGACCGGCTGTCGGGCGGGAGGGTCGACCTGGGGGTCGCCGTGGGCGGGCGGGCCGACGACTTCGAGCTCCTGGGTCGGACCATGGCCGGGCGCGGTGACCGCTTCGCCTCCCAGCTCGAGCGGCTCCACGAGCTCTGGGCGGCAGCGCAGGCGACCGCCGAGTCAGGTGCGGCCATGGGTCCGGCGCCGGCCCAACAGCCCCATCCTCGCCTCTGGGTGGGGGGCTACGTCCCCGCGGCGATCGAGCGAGCCGTGCGCTTCGGCGACGGCTTCCTGTTCGGCGCCCCGGGCGTCGAGATGATGCGGGAGCGGATCCCGGTCATCCGGGAGGCTGCAGCCGCCGCCGGTCGCGAACCCCTCCCGGTCGCCGGCCTCGCCTACGTCCTCCCGTCGGAGGATCCGGCCGAGGTCGCCGAGGGCGAGCGCCTCCTCCTCCGCTACTACGGCTCGCTTCGGAAGCCGTTCCGCGAGATGGTCGCGACCGGATCCGGACGGCTCATCGCGGAAACGGCCCACGCCTACGAGGCCGCGGGCGTCGACGTGCTCCACCTGGTCCCGGTGATGACCTCCGTGAAGGCGGTCGAGCGTCTCGCGGACGAGGTGCTCCCCGAGTTCGAGCGATAGGGAGCCCGGCGCTCGAATATCGTGGGCGCGCCGGAACCCGCAAGTCAGGAGAGGTCCGACCCGTGACGAATGCCGCAGCCACGACCGGGAGCGATGACGCCAGGGCGCAGCTGGGTCGCGACCTTCTCGACGCTGCGCTGCTGCGGGGCGATTTCGTCCTGAGCTCCGGGGCCAGGAGCGATTACTACCTCGACAAGTACCGTTTCGAGACCCGACCCGAGGTCCTGCGACGCATCGCCAAGGGATTGGCCGACCTCGTGCCCCGGGACATCGACCGCATCGCCGGTACCGAGCTCGGGGCGGTCGCCCTGGCCACCGCGCTCGCTCTCGCATGCGACCTGCCGTTCGTCATCGTCCGCAAGGCCGCCAAGCCGTACAGCACGGAGCGGATGATCGAAGGGGAGCTGGCGGCCGGTGATCGGGTCGTCCTCGTCGAGGACGTCGTGACATCCGGGGCCCAGGCGATCAAGGCCGCCCGGCACCTCCTGGAGGCCGGGGCCGAGGTCGCTCGGATCGTCGCCGTCGTCGACCGCGAGGAGGGAGGCCAGGCGGCGATGGTCGAGGCCGGGTTCGAGCTCACCTCGCTCTTCACCCGGACCGAGCTCGGCATCTGATCGCCGGCGGGTCTACCGACGCGTGCCGGTAGCGGGGTGACCCGACGCCTCAGCGGGTACAGGGCCCCGTGTCGACCGCCGCGGTAGATCCGATCGCCGGAGCGATCGCCGCCGCGACGTCGGTCGGTGCGAGTGCGTAGCCGATCCCCGCGTCGCGCTTCGCCTCCGCGAAGACGAGCCCGCCTACGGTCCCGTCGGCCAGCATGAACGGGCCGCCGCTGTCGCCCTGGTCGACGATCGCCCGCAGCTCCAGGACCTGACGGGTCACGACCCGGTCGTCATAGATGTCCCGGCCGGTCGCGGCCAGCCGTCGGGCGACGGCGGCTGCCTCGATGACGAGGCCGCCACCACCCGGGTAGCCCAGGGTCGCGCCCTGGACACCCCGATCGGGATCGTCGGCGGCGAACCGGAGTGCCGGGGCATCAAGGCCCGGCGCGTGGAGCAGGGCCACGTCGAGGGCCGGATCGAACAGCACGGGCACTGCGTCCACGGTCGCCCCACCGAGCCGGAGCCTCGTCGCGCTCGCGCCGGCGACCACGTGGGCGTTGGTCACGACGAAGCCGTCGGCGATGACGATGCCGCTCCCCACGAGCACGGTGCCGCAGGCGTTGCTGCTGACCTTGGGGGTCGAGGCCTCACCCGCCGCGCCGATGCGGGCGGCCTCCGGGTCGCTTGGTCGCTCGACCGGCGGCGCGGGCAGTGGCTCGAGGCCGACGAAGACATCGGGCAGGCCGGTCTCGTCCAGGGCCCGGGCCAGATCTCCGGCGACCTCCGGCGGCGGCGGCAGGAGCAGGCCGGTGAGCCTGGAGGCGGCCGACCCGGCGGCCTGCTCGGCAAGGCGCGGGAACGGGGCGACGATGAGCAGGCCGACCACGAGCCAGATGACCAGGACACCCTGGATGACGCCGACGCCGGCCCCGACCACCTTCTCGGTAGCGCCGAGCAGGCCGTCGCCGAGGGCACGCCCCACGGCCATCCCGGACCGGGCCCCGACGACCTCCCCGAGCCCGACGGCGAGGATGATCCCGGTGAACACCAGGAGCGCCCGGATCAGGGGATCGACGTCGGCCAGCGGGACCAGCGCCCACGGGAGGGCCCACAGCGCCGCCACGAGCCCGAGGACCGCGCCACCGAGCCCGCCCAGCTGGGGCAGCGCCCCCGAGCGGAACCCGGCGATCGCGGCGAGCGCGAGCACGAGCAGGGCCAGCAGGTCGATCGCGTTCACGATCCCGATGGTCGCACGGGTCGGCGGGGCGCGTCGTGGGGCCGGGTCGAACGTCGGTCCGGGCGCGGTGAGGGCCGGTGCCTCAGGGGATGACGACGCTCACCGGGTCGGCGTCGCCCTCGCCCGCCCGAACGGTGTACCCGCCGGCTGGCAGGCTGCCGAGGTCGACGAGGGTCGCCTTGTACACCGCGATGTCGATGCAGGCGACGTCGCGGGCCGCGGATCCCTCGAGCGGGGTCAGGGTGAAGATCGGGCCGTCCCGCTCCACGATGACCGTTGCGAGGGAGTAGCAGGGCTCGACGCCGCTGATCCATTCGAGCCGGACGACGAGCTGGCCGTCCTCGACCGTCGCGCTGATCGTGTTCACGGCCACCCGGTGGGGATCGATGACGCCCGGTACCGGCTCCACGAGCCCGGCCTGCGGCTCACTCGGGATCGATGCCCCGGGGGCGACTGGCGGGCTGGTGACGACGGCGTCCGGCCCGCCCGGTCCCGGCTCCACGGGCTCGCAGATCGGGGCTGACGGATCCGGTGCCGCCGGCTCACCGTCGGGCGACCCGGGCTGGCTGCAGCCCGCGCCGCCGTCGCTGGAGGGGCCGCGGTCCTCGGCCCCTCCGCCGGGCCGGGCCCCTGTCCCGTCGGCAGGCCAGGTGAGCGGGTCCGGCGAAGCGAGAGCCGTGCAGGCGGTCACGACGATGGCGATCGCCAGGAGGAAGCCTGCGACGGCGGCGGGGGCTCGTCGTCCGTTCATGGGCCCCCGACGCGGGTCGGCGGCTCGAGGTTCCCGGTCAGCCGACCTCGGCGAGGGTGTCGACCCGGGCCGGGTGCTGCGCCTCCCAGGCGTCGATGAGGGACGTCTTGTCGAGCAGGTAGCCGAGCTCGTCGGTGCCGGCCAGCAGCATCATCCGGGCGAACGGATCGACCTCGAACTCGAACGTCGCTCCGTCGGGCAGGAGGACACCCTGCTCGGACAGGTCCACCGTCAGCTCGGCGTCAGGGTCCGCCTCGACCATCGCGAAGAGGCGGGCGTGGGTCGCCGGGTCGACGACGATCGGCAGCACCCCGTTCTTCAGCGAGTTGTTGCGGAAGATGTCGGCGAACGACGTCGACAGGATCGCCCGGATCCCCCACGAAGCGAGCGCCCACGGCGCGTGCTCGCGCGATGACCCGGCGCCGAAGTTGTCGCCGACGAGGAGGACCCGGCGACCGGCCATCCCGGGTCGGTCGAGCACGAACGGCGGATCCTTCAGCGAACCATCCTCCTCGAACCGCCAGTCGCGGAAGAGGGCCTCGGCCAGGCCGGCCTTGTCGGTGACCTTGAGGTAACGGGCCGGGACGATCTGGTCGGTGTCGACGTTCTCGGCCCGGATGGCCACGACCCGGCTGGTGAACGCCCCGTACGGCTCGGCCATCGCTCAGCTCCCCCCGATC
The DNA here is from genome assembly GCA_963707215.1 of uncultured Chloroflexia bacterium. GTDB lineage: Bacteria > Chloroflexota > Limnocylindria > Limnocylindrales > CSP1-4 > DATHYZ01. The sequence goes on from CAVPPB010000002.1 coordinate 427,748, forward strand.
CCGGCGGTCGACTCGATGCCGGGCAGCGTCCGCGGATCACTGACGACGCCGTGGACGGCACTCGCCGCGGCCGTCAGCGGCGAGGCCAGGAGCGTTCGCCCGCCCTTGCCCTGGCGGCCCTCGAAGTTGCGGTTGCTGGTGCTGATGGCGTACTGCCCGGGCGACAGCTGGTCGCCGTTCATGGCGATGCACATCGAGCAGCCGGCCTCGCGCCACTCCGCACCGGCCGCCCGGAAGACCTCGGCGAGGCCCTCCAGCTCGGCCTGCTTCTTCACCTCGGTCGAGCCGGGCACGACCATGACCCGGACGCCCTCGGCGACCCGACGCCCGCGGAGGACCTCGGCCGCCAGGCGGAGGTCGGAGATGCGGCCGTTGGTGCACGAGCCGATGAAGACGACGTCGACCTTCTGCCCCAGGATCGGCTGGCCGGGGCGCAGGTCCATGTACTCGAGGGAGCGCTCGAGCGCCCGCCGAGCGGCGGCGTCCTCCTGCTCGTCCGGGGAGGGGACCGCGGCGCTGATCGGGATCCCCATGCCGGGGTTCGTGCCGTAGGTGACCATCGGCTCGAGGGCTGCCGCGTCGATGACGATCGAGCGGTCGAACTCGGCGTCCTCGTCGGTCGGGAGGGCTCGCCACGACTCGATCGCGGCGTCCCAGGCGGTGCCCTGTGGGGCGTGGGGCCGCCCGGCGATGAACTCGAACGTCGTGTCGTCCGGTGCGACCAGTCCGGCCCGGGCCCCGCCCTCGATGCTCATGTTGCAGATCGTCATCCGCTGCTCCATGGTCAGCGCGCGGATGGCCTCGCCGCGGTACTCGAAGACGTGCCCGGTCCCGCCGCCGATGCCGATCCGGGCGATGAGGGCGAGGATGATGTCCTTGGCGCTTACGCCTGGCTTCAGCCGCCCGTCGACCCGGACCTCGTAGGTCCTCGGCCGGCGCTGCAGCAGGGTCTGGGTGGCGAGGACCATCTCGACCTCGCTGGTCCCGATGCCGAAGGCCAGCGCCCCGAAGGCGCCGTGCGTGCTGGTGTGACTGTCGCCGCAGACGATCGTCATCCCCGGCTGGGTCAGCCCCAGCTCCGGCCCGATGACGTGGACGATGCCCTGGTGAGGGGAGCCCATCCCGTGGAGCGGGATCCCGAACTCACGGCAGTTGGCCTCGAGCTGGGCGACCTGGGCCGCCGCCATGGTGTCCAGGATCGGCAGGCTGCGGTCGTGGGTCGGGATCGAGTGGTCGGCGGTGGCGACCGTTCGTTCGGGGTGGCGGACGCGCAGGCCGCGGGCCCGGAGACCGGCAAAGGCCTGGGGGCTGGTGACCTCGTGGACGAGGTGCAGGTCGATCGCCAGGACCGTCGGTGCACCTGGGTCCTGGGCGACGACATGGTCGTCCCAGATCTTCTCGACGAGGGTTCGCGGTCGGGTGTCGGACACGGCGGGGCGACTCGCTGCGGTTCGAAGGAGCCTAGAGGGTAGCAGAGGCGGTCCGAGCGGCAGGTCCCCCGGCTCCGTCCGGCTCCCGGGGGCGGCCCGTCCGGCCCTTGGCCCGCGGCCCGGGCTGCGCTTGGCTGGAGCCGTAGCAGCCGGCCGTCGCGACGTCCGTGCCGTCGCCGCGCCCCGCGGTCGCTTCCTGGTGGAGCTCCCGTGTTCGAGCTGCTTGGTCGCCTCGTCGTTCGCCTCCGCCTCCCCATCGTCGTCGCCTGGCTGGTCGCTGCCGCGATCCTCTTCTTCGCCCCGTCGCTGCAGGACGTCGGCACGGCCGACGAGTCCAGCTTCCTGCCGCGCGACGTCGGATCGGTCGCGGCCCGTGAGCTGCTGGCCAGGGGCTTTCCGGAGGACGACGCGGTCGGCACGGCGACCCTGGTCCTCGTCCGCGAGCCCGGCCCCCTGACCGACGCCGATCGTGCCTACCTCGACGAGCTGGCGGCGTGGCTGACCGACCCCGCTTCGGACCCGGCCCTGGATGGCGCCGTCAAGATGGTCGTGACGGCCGCGACCCGGCCGGAACGCGCGGCGCTCCTGAGGAGCGAGGACGGCACGACCGAGATCGCGACGATCGAGCTGACCGTGCCGGCGTTCCAGGAGCGCGCCAACGAGGTGGTCGCGGCGCTGAGAGCGCGGATCGCCGGGACGGCCCCCGACGGCCTGCGCGTCCACGTCACCGGTCAGGCCGCCATCGGCGCCGACTACCTCCGGGCCATCGTCGACGGGACCGACCGGACGACGGTCGTGACGATCGCCCTGGTCATCGTCATCCTGCTGGCGATCTACCGGGCTCCGCTCGCCGCCCTGGTACCGCTCCTGACGATCGGCGCCGCCTTCCTCGTCGCCCGTGGGCTCCTCGGGTGGCTGGCCCAGGCCGGCTGGTCGCTGAGCACCCTGATCGACTCCTTCGTCGTCGTCCTCGTCTTCGGCGTCGGAACCGACTACACCATCTTCCTCATCAGCCGCTACCGCGAGGAGCTGGGCCGGGTCGGCGCAGGTTCGCGGGACGCGGCGGGCCGAGGGATCGCCGCCCGGGTGACCGTGACCCGGATCGGTGCCGTGATCACCGCCTCCGCGGCCACCGTGGTCGTCGGTCTCAGCGCCATGGTCATCGCCCGGTTCGGGATGATCCAGACGACCGGCCCCGCACTGGCCATCGCTATCGTCGTGGCCCTGGCGGCGGGCCTGACCTTGGCGCCGGCGCTGCTCGTCCTCTTCGGGCCGGCGCTGTTCTGGCCACGTCACCCCAGGCCCGTCGGCCAGGAGACGGGTGCCGGCGTCTGGGACCGCGTGGCTGCCGGCATCGTCCGTCGGCCGCTGGTCGTCTCCCTGGTCGTCATCGCCGCCATGGCCCTGCCGATCCTGCTCATCCCCGGCGCCCGGACCGACTTCGACACGCTGGCCGAGCTGCCGGCCGAGTCGGACGCCCGGATGGGCTTCGACGTCGTGGCCGACCACATGGACAAGGGGCGGCTCATGCCGATCATCGTCGCCATTCGGACGCCGGCGACCGACCTGACCTCGCCCGACGGCCTGACCGCGATCGCGGCCCTCGGCGATCGCCTGGCCGCGGTAGACGGCGTGGATTCGGTCCGCAGCCTCGTCAGCCCGACCGGTGAGGGCACCCCGGACGAGATGCGGATCTCGCCGCGCCTGCTCGAGCTGGCCGATGGGCTCGAGCGCCTGGGGGCTGGTCCAGCGGCGGTCCAGCTCGCCCTGGCCGATCCCGGCGCCGTGGCCGGACTGCGCACGGGACTGGGCTGGCTGGAGGCCAGGGCCGATGACGTGCCCGCGTTCCGTGCGCTGCCCGGGGCCGGCTCGCTCCGTGCCGACCTCGTGACCCTGACCGCCGCGATGGAGCGACTAGCGGCCGCCGACGACCCGGCGACGGCTGCCGCCCTGGCCGGCGAGGCGTCCCAGGCCGCCGGGCGGGCTGCAGCGGCCCTCCGCTCGGCTGGCGTGGAGCTGGCCGGCGATCCCCGCCGCGACCTCTACCTCCCCGATGTCTCGGGGGGCGACGCCGGGGAAGAGCTCGACCGCCTCGTCGGCGAGTTCGTCGGTCCGGACGGGTCGGTCGGGCGGATCTACGTCGTCGCCGCAGACGACCCCTACTCGACGGTCGCCTTCGAGACGGTCGACCGGCTGCGCGACGCCGTGAGCGGGCAGATCGAGGGTATGCCCGAGGAGACGACCGTGCTGGTCGGCGGCTCGACCGCCGAGTTCACCGACATTCGGACGACGATGGACGGCGACTTCCGCTCGGTGGCCGTGGTCACGGTCATCGGCGTCCTGCTCGTCCTTGTCGTGCTCCTGCGGAGCCTGGTGGCCCCGATCTTCCTGGTCGCCACGGTCCTGCTGTCCTACGGCACGACCCTCCACGTCGCTGGCGGCCTGTTCGAGGGCGTGCTGGGTCATGGCGGCATGAACTACTTCCTGCCCCTGCTCGTCTTCGTCCTCCTGGTCGCCCTCGGCTCGGACTACAACATCTTCGTGGTCAGCCGCATCCGCGAAGAGAGCGCCCACCGGCCCATCCGCGACGGCATCCGGGTGGGTGCGGCCCGGACCGGCACGGTCATCACCTCGGCCGGGATCATCCTGGCCGGGACCTTCGCGGCCCTGATGACGGCGCCCCTGGAGCTGCTCTTCCAGGTGGGCGCGGCAGTCGCCCTCGGCGTCCTGCTCGACACCTTCGTCGTCCGCAGTCTCCTCGTGCCGGCCCTGATCGCGGTCTTCGGGGACCTGTCCTGGTGGCCCTCCGGATGGCATCGCCGGCGGCTCCCGCGCGGACGTCGTGCCGAGCTCTCGTCGGCGGGCCGGGGCCCCTGACGTCGACCCGATCGCTGCCCGGTCGGCTATCCGACCGCGCCCCCCGATGGCTCGATGGTGTCCGCCGGCCGGTACCCTCGGGCCACATCGCCGCTCCCCACCGGCGGTGTACGAACCCCCCGAGCATCCCGGCTCGAAGGAGACACCGTGTTCATCCTCTATGCGCTCCTGGTCGGGCTCGTCGTCGGAGCGCTGACGGGGGGCCGACCGGCCCGCCTCGGCTCGCTGGAGATCCGCTGGCCATGGGTCATCGCCGGCGGACTCGCCGCCCAGCTGATCCTCTTCTCCGAGCCCGTGACCCGGGTCGTGGGCGACGCCGGGCCGCCCCTCTACATCCTCTCGACGCTGGCGGTCCTTGCTGCCGTCAGCGTCAACCGGCGGATCCCGGGCATCCCCCTGGTGATCGCCGGTGCCGTTTCGAACATGACCGCCATCGTCGCCAACGGCGGGTACATGCCGACCACGCCTGAGGCCCTGGCGGCCCTCGGCAAGCTGCCTCCGGAGACCTACTCGAACAGCTCGGTGCCGATCTCGCCGATGCTCTGGCCGCTGACCGACATCTTCGCCATGCCGGCCTGGCTGCCCTTCGCCAACGTCTTCAGCATCGGCGACGTGCTGATCGGGCTCGGCATCGCGATCGCCGTGGTCGCCACGATGCGCCGGCCGGACGCCGATCCGGTGCCGCCCGGGGCGGCGGCCCCTCCGGGGGTCCTCGTCCCCTAGGGGCACCGACCGACCCTCCCTCGAGCGGTCGTGGCGCCCCGGTGCACCGGCGAATCGGATCGGGCCCCCCGGTACCCATGAGCCAGTGGCCGCGATCCGGCCGTCACGTAGCGGTCGCCCCCGAGGGCGACGTCCGCCTTCCGCCGCAAGGCCGTCCAGGGCAAACCCGTCGCGAGGCGGGGACGCAAAGCCAGGGATCTTCAAGGACCAACGAAGACCGCCCGGTTGCCGGACCTACGGTGAGGTCTCGGGGAACGAGAGGTACAGACACGTGAAGGCGAACCTGGCGCGCTTCACCACGGCCGTCGCGCTCCTGGCGTCGATGGCCCTCACCCTTGGCGCGGGGATGCGCTGGTGGTAGCTCCCTAGACGGGAACGACAAGGGAGACGACCATGGACACGCTGAACATCCCCCTCGAGGATCGGGTGCCGGCCGTTGGTCCGATGGCCGGTCATCGGTGGAGCTGATCGCGACGACCGGTCGCGGCGGCCCGCATCGAGCGACCGCCGGGCGTCATGCCCGGCGGTCGAGCGATTCAGGGGCTGGGACCGGTCCGTACCTTCGGGCCAGTCTCCCGGGGCTCGCTGCGGGCTAGTCTCGAGCCCTCCGGGGCGGTCCGGACGACCTGCCCCGAGCCTGCCGTACCAAGGGAGTGCCTGTGACCCCGAACCGGGTCATCCGAGCGCGCGCGATCGGGCTGTCCGTCGTCCTGGCTCGCCGCCCCAGGCTCGAGCCGTCGCAACGCGTCTGGCTGCTGACCATCGGCCTGGCCGTAGCGGCGACGCTCGTGCTCGCGCTGTCCGGCGGCTTCCTGTCCGGACGGGCGACGTCGGCGATCCCCTGGCCGCTCATCGCCCTGGGGATGTACCTGGCCGAGGTCAAGGTCGTCGTCGTCCACTTCCGTCGCGAGAGCCACTCCTTCTCGCTGAGCGAGATCCCGGCCGTCATCGGACTCTTCCTCCTGAGCCCCATGGACTACGTGCTGGCGGCGACGATCGGACCGACCCTGGCCTTCGTCTACCCGGCCCGTCAGCCCTTCATCAAGGCGGCCTTCAACGCCGTCAACTACCTTCTCATCGCCTCGGTCTCGCTGGTCACCTTCCAGATCCTGGCGCCCGGCGGCGTCGTCGGCCAGCCGGGCGCCCAGGCCTGGCTGGCGGCCTTCGTGGCGATGCTCGTCTCCACGGTCATCAGCAGCCTGACCATCGCCTCGGTCATCACCCTGTCGGGCGGGGCGCCGCAGTTCCAGAAGATGCCGGAGATGCTCCAGTTCGGCGGTCTCGTGGCGCTCGCCAACACCAGCATCGGTCTCCTTGCCCTCGCGGTCGTCAGCGTCGACCCGGCCGGCATCTGGCTCCTGATCGTGCCCATCGCCGCGGTCTTCCTTGCCTACCGGGCCTACGTCTCGGAGCGTGAGAAGAAGGAACGCCTGGAGCTGCTCTACCAGTCGAGCCGCATCCTCCAGCACACGCCCGAGCTCGACGCGGCGCTGATCGCCTTGCTCGACCACGCCCGCGACATGTTCCGGTCCGAGCGGGTCGACTGCCGTCTCGTGCCGGCGGCCGGGGGGCCCGTCCTGCTGACCCGCTCGCTGCTCGATGTCGAGCCGATCGTCATGGAGGCCCAGCCCGAGGGTCCGGACGACGAGCTCTCGGCCGTGCTCCAGCAGCGGAGCGACGCCTTCATCTACCGGCCGGAGGCACCGGGCTCCGGGATCCGCCAGGCGATGGTCGCTCCGCTGGCCGGCGAGGACCGGCCGATCGGCCACCTCATCGTCGCCAACCGGCTGGGGGAGGCCTCCTCCTACGGGGTCGACGACCTTCGCCTCCTCGAGACGCTCGCCGGGCAGGTGGCCGTCGCCCTCCAGAACGGCCAGCTGGAGCAGTCACTCACGGAGCTGTCCCGGCTGAAGGACGAGCTCCGTCACCAGGCCTATCACGACTCCCTGACAAGGCTGGGCAACCGGGTCCTCTTCGCCGAGGCCGTCGAACAGAGTCTGGCCGTGGCCTCGGACCTGGAGACCGTCGTCCTGTTCCTGGACCTCGACGACTTCAAGATGGTCAACGACACGATGGGTCATGCCGTCGGGGACCGGCTCCTGGGCGTCGTCGCCGAGCGCATCTCCCGGAGCGTCCGCGAGACCGATGTGGCGGCCCGCCTGGGTGGCGACGAGTTCGCGGTCCTGGTCCACGACCAGCCCGATCTCCGGGTCGCACTGGCCCTGGCCGGTCGGCTCCGCGAGGAGCTCCATCGTCCCGTCCGCCTGGGTGGCAGCGAGACGGTGGTCGACGTCAGCATCGGGATCGCCGCCGCCTCGAAGGGCGTCGGCGCCGACGAGCTGCTCCGCAACGCGGACATCGCGATGTACAAGGCCAAGACCGATGGCAAGGGCCGGGTGGCGCTCTTCGACCCGACGATCCATGCCGCCATCGTCGCCCGCCATGCCCTCGGGACGGACCTGACCCGGGGGCTCCTGCAGAACCAGTTCGAGCTCTACTACCAGCCGATCGTCGTGCTCGGGACGGGATCGATCTCGGGCTACGAGGCGCTGCTGCGCTGGCATCACCCGCAGCGCGGTCTGATCACCCCCGACGACTTCATCCGGGTGGCCGAGGAGACGGGCTCCATCGTCGACATCGGGGCCTGGGTCCTCCGGGAGGCCTGTGGGCAGGCCACGGCCTGGTCGGCCCTGCCCGGCATGGACGATCGGCTCTCGATCAGCGTCAACGTCTCGCCGCGCCAGCTCCAGGACCCGGAGTTCGTGGACCTTGTCCTGGGAGTGCTCCGCGAGACCAGCCTTCCGCCCGAGCGGCTCGTCCTCGAAGTGACCGAGACGGCGATGTTCCAGGACCCGGTCACCGTCGGCGCGAAGCTCGAGGCGCTCCGCGAGGTGGGTGTGCGGGTCGCCCTGGACGACTTCGGCACCGGCTATGCATCGCTCAGCCATCTCCGCCGGTTCCCGGTCGACATCCTCAAGATCGCCCGCGACTTCGTCGTCGACGCCGACGCCGAAGACGACGCCTGGGCCTTCGCGGCGGCGATCGTCGCACTGGCCCGGACCCTCCAGCTCCAGGTCGTGGCGGAGGGCATCGAGCAGTCGCGCCAGGTCGAGCGGCTGCGCGGCCTCGGGTGCCAGCTGGGCCAGGGCTACTTCCTCGCCCGCCCCGCTCCGGCGGCGGTCATCGATGCTTCCATCGGCGCCGTCGGCTCGGCGACGGCCTGAGCCGGGAGGTCCGATTTGACGCTCACCCGCGTTCCCCTGCTAGACTGCGCAGACCACCGCGGGGAGACCGCGGAGGCCGCGCTACGGAGACCAGGGGCTTGGGTCACTTCTCGGACCGGGATCGCCGCCATGTCGCCATCGTCGTGACCAGCGACGGCCGGCGCGTGCCGATGCCCACCGACTCAGGCCTGATCGACCTCCCCATCGTCGGCTCGCTCCTTCTCGGGCTCGAGAGCCTTCTCGGGCTCATCACCGGCTCCCGGCGGGAGAACGGAGGGACGCGGAAGACGGGCCGCTAGCGCGGACGGAGACCGAAGACCGAAGGGACCCTCGCCGGGAGGCGAGGGTCTTTTGCATGCCGGGAGACGGCGCCGAACGGCTCGGCGGGTCGACCGGGACGGGGCGGGGCCCCGGAGCGGATCGAGAGGGCGGGTGATCACGATGACGAAGGGCGAAGGAGCGGCAAGTCCGGCGCCGCCGGATGCCCCGTCGACGGCGACCGGCGGCGAGCGCCGCAGCCACGTCCCAGCGGCCGGGACGGCCCATGCGGCGGCGGTCGAGAAGGCCCAGCGCGACATGCTCCACGAGGCTGCTCCCCGGAAACGGACCCGGATCGGCGCGGACGTCGTCTGCGAGGCCCTGATCGGCCAGGGCGTCGACGTCTTCTTCAGCTACCCGGGCGGCGTCATCCTGCCCCTCTACGACGTCCTCGGCGACTACCCGGAACTCCGCCACGTCCTCGTCCGTCACGAGCAGGGCGGCGCCCACGCCGCCGACGGCTACGCCCGGGCCACCGGCAGGGTCGGCGTCTGCATGGGCACATCGGGCCCCGGCGCCACCAACCTGGTCACCGGCCTGGCCACGGCGATGCTCGACTCGGTGCCGATGGTCGCCATCACCGGCAACGTGCCGGGGGCCCTCATCGGCAAGGACGCCTTCCAGGAGATCGACATCACCGGCATCACCCTGCCGATGACGAAGCACAACTACCTGGTCCGCGACGCGGAGGACCTGCCGCGCGTCCTCGCCGAGGCCTTCCACATCGCCCGCACCGGCCGACCCGGCCCGGTCCACGTCGACATCACCAAGGACGCCCTCCAGCAGGAGACGGCGGCTCCGCACCCGACGATCGAGGAGGTCAAGGCGGGCCTGCCCGGCTTCCGGCCGACCTTCGACGGCCATCCCCGCCAGATCAAGGTGGCGGCCCGGGAGGTCGCCTCGGCCCGCCGGCCGGTCATCCTGGCCGGTCACGGCATCCTGATCGCCGGGGCCGAGGCCGAGCTCCTCGAGCTGGCCGAGAAGGCCCGCATCCCGATCACCTGGACCCTCCTGGGGATCGGCGCCGTGGACGAGACCCACCCGCTCGCCTACGGCTACATGGGCATGCACGGCTGGAAGCACGTCAACCGCGCCATCCAGTCGGCCGACCTGCTCATCGCCCTGGGGATGCGCTTCGACGACCGGGTGACCGGCAACGTCAAGACGTACGCCCCGCACGCCAGGATCATCCATGTCGATCTCGACCCCTCCGAGATCGGCAAGAACGTGGCCGTCGAGGTCCCCATCGTCGGCGACGTCAAGCGCGTCCTGAAGGCCATGATCCCGATGATCGACGAGGTCGATCCCGCCGAGCGCGAGGCCTACCTGGCCGAGCTGGCCGAGTGGCGTGAGGAGTCCGAGGGCACCAGCTGGCACGGCTCGGGCGCCTGGCGCGACGGCTACCTCTCGGCCGACTACGTGATCGAGCGACTCGGTGAGCTGACCGACCATGACGCGACGTACGTCGCCGACGTCGGCCAGCACCAGATGTGGCTGGCTCGCTACTGCGGCTTCCGGCGGCCCGGCTCGCACCTCTCGTCGGGCGGCCTCGGGACGATGGGCTACAGCATGCCGGCGGCGATGGGCGCAGCCCTGGGCCGACCGGACAAGGAGACCTGGGCCATCTGTGGCGACGGGGGCTTCCAGATGACCCTCCAGGAGCTGGCCACCCTGGTCCAGGACGACATCCCGGTGAAGATCGCCCTGATGGACAACAAGAAGCTCGGGATGATCCGCCAGTGGCAGGAGATCGTCTACGCGGGCAACTATCACTCGTCGAACATGCTGGGGCCCGACTACCTCAAGCTGGCCGACGCCTACGGCATCCCGGGCTTCAAGGCCTCGACGCCCGAGGAGGTCGACCCGGCCATCCGGGCCGCCCAGGCGGCCGACGGCCCGGCGCTCGTCTGGTTCGAGACCGCCGAGTCGCAGAACGTCTACCCGATGATGCCGGCCGGCAAGGGCCTCTCCGACCTCATCGAGAAGTGGAACGAGCCCGAGGAATGAGCGGACGATCCGGCGGCGATCCCGCCACCACCGCATCCGGCCCGACCGCCGCGCCGACCCCGGCGCCGGCCCACAGCGCGCCGCCCTCGCGGGCCGTCCCCGGCACGGGCGAGCACCACCGCCACGTCCTGGTGACCGTGGTCATGAACCGGCCCGGCGTCCTGAACCGCGTCGCCTCGCTGATGCGGGCCCGCAACTTCAACATCGAGTCGCTGGCGGTGAACCACACCGATGATCCCGAGATCAGCCGGATGACGATCACCCTCTACGGCGACGACGTGGCCGTAGAGCAGGCGACCAAGCAGCTCTACCGGCTCATCGACGTGCTCAAGGTCCAGGACGTCACCAGCGACCCGACCGTCGAGCACGAGCTGGCGCTCGTCAAGGTCCGGGCCACCGACCGGGCCCGGGCCGAGGTCCTCAAGGTCGTCGAGCTCTCGAAGGGCCGGGTCGTGGACCTCTCGCCGGACTCGGTCATCGTCGAGGTGACCGGAACGGAAGCCGAGGTGGACGCGGCCATCGCGCTCCTCCGCGGCTTCGGCATCAAGGAGCTCATCCGGACCGGGACCGTGGTCATGTCGCGGGGCTCGGGATCCATCGAGGAGGCGATCAAGCGATGACGGCCAGGATGTACTACGACGCCGACACGGACCCGTCCGCCCTGGCCGGCCAGACGGTCGCGATCGTCGGCTATGGCAGCCAGGGCCATGCCCACGCCCAGAACCTCCAGGAGTCGGGGGTCTCGGTCGTCGTCGGCCTCCAGCCGGGCTCGCGGAGCCGAACCCTCGCCGAGGAATCGGGCCTTCGGGTGCTCGACGTGGCCGATGCGGTCCGCGAGGCGGACGTCGTGATGCTCGTCGTCCCGGACACCGCCCAGAAGGCCGTCTACGACGCCGACATCGCCCCGAGCCTGCGGGCCGGCCAGCTGCTCCTCTTCGCCCACGGCTTCAACATCCGCTTCGGCCGCATCGAGCCACCCGCCGACGTCGACGTCGGGATGGTCGCCCCCAAGGGCCCCGGCCACCTGGTCCGCTCCGTGTACCAGGCGGGCGGCGGCGTGCCGGCCCTCTTCGCCGTCCACCAGGATGCCAGCGGCACGGCCCGCGACCGGGTCCTGGCCTATGCCCGGGGCCTTGGCTGCACCCGGGCCGGGGTCCTGGAGACGACCTTCGCCGAGGAGACCGAGACCGACCTCTTCGGCGAGCAGGCGGTCCTGTGCGGTGGGACCGCGGCCCTCGTCAAGATGGCCTTCGAGACCCTGGTCGAGGCGGGCTACCAGCCGGAGCTGGCCTACTTCGAGACGATGCACGAGCTCAAGCTCATCGTCGACCTGATGTACCGGGGCGGCCTCAACTTCATGCGCTTCAGCGTCAGCGACACCGCGGAGTACGGCGACTACGTGTCGGGACCGCGGATCATCGACGAGGACGTCAGGACCACGATGCGGCAGGTCCTGGGGGAGATCCAGGACGGCACCTTCGCCGAGCGCTGGATCGCCGAGAACGAGGCCGGTCGGCCCGAGTTCGAGGCCCTCCGGGCGCGTGACCGCGACCACCGCATCGAGCAGGTCGGCCGGGAGCTGCGGGCCGCCATGCCGTTCCTCGACCCGGTCGTCGTCGAGGCCGGTCAGGCCCAGGCGGCCGCCGGCCGGCGGGAGACCCGCTGATGCCGACGCCCACTCCCCGTCCGGCCGGGCCGTTCGTGGCCCCCGGCAGCGTCCGCATCTTCGACACGACCCTCCGCGACGGCGAGCAGGCACCGGGCGCCGGCCTGACCGCGGCCGAGAAGCTGGAGGTCGCCCGCCAGCTCATGCGCCTCAAGGTCGACGTCATCGAGGCCGGCTTCCCGGCCGCCTCGCCGGGCGATTTCGAGGCGGTCCGGCGGATCGCCCAGGAGGCCAGGGACGTCGCGGTCGCCGCCCTGGCCCGCTGCCGTGACGGCGACCCACAGCGAGCCATCGACGCCATCAAGGTCACCGAGCGGCCGCACCTCCACGTCTTCATCGCGACCTCGGACATCCACCTGAAGCACAAGCTCCGGCTCTCCCGCGACGAGGCCCTGGCCGAGGCGGTCCGCTGGGTCCGCCACGGTCGCGAGCAGCTCGGCCGTGACGCCGAGATCGAGTTCAGCGCCGAGGATGCCTCGCGGACCGACGTCGAGTACCTCATGCAGGTCTACGAGGCAGTCGTGGACGCCGGCGCGTCGACGGTCAACATCCCCGACACGGTCGGCTACGCGATCCCCGAGGAGTTCGGCCAGCTCGTCGGCCGGGTCGTCGACCTGGTCGGTCGCGACGCTACCGTCAGCGTCCACTGCCACAACGACCTCGGATTGGCCACGGCCAACACGCTGGCCGCCGTCCAGGCCGGCGCCCGCCAGGTGGAGGTCACCATCAACGGTCTCGGCGAGCGGGCCGGCAACGCGTCGCTCGAGGAGGTCGTCATGGCCCTCCGGACGCGGCCCACCCAGTTCCCCGATCTGGGCAGTCGGGTCCAGACCGAGCAGATCACGGCGGCCAGCCGGCTGGTGAGCTACCTGACCGGCTTCAACATCCAGCCCAACAAGGCGATCGTCGGCGGCAACGCCTTCGCCCACGAATCCGGGATCCACCAGGACGGGGTCATCAAGAACCCGCTGACCTACGAGATCATGACCCCCCAGTCGGTCGGCCTGACCGGCAGCCAGCTCACGATCGGCAAGCTGTCGGGTCGAAAGGGGCTCCAGGCCAAGCTCAAGGCCCTCGGCTACGACATGGACGGCGACCGGCTCGATGCGCTCTATCGCTCGGCGATCGAGCTGGCCGACCGCAAGAAGGAGGTCACCGAGGCCGACCTGCTCGCGCTCGTCGAGCAGCAGTCCTCGGACGTCCCGGCGTCGGCCGAGCTGCTCGGCTGGAGCGTCACCAGCTCCAAGGGCGGCAAGGCCACCGGCTCGGTCTCGCTGCTCGTCAGCGGCGAGGAACGGTCGGCGGAGGCGATCGGCAACGGCCCGGTCAACGCGCTCTACCGCTCGGTCGACGAGGCCGTCGACCCGGTCTTCGGCTGGCATCCGACGCTGACCGAGTACGAGATCAAGGCCGTCTCTGCCGGCGAGGACGCCCAGGGACAGGTGGTCATCCACTGCCGTCGCTCGACCGACGACGGGCCAGGGGCGCTCGTCGTCACCGGCCAGGGCCTCTCGACGGACATCATCGAGGCCTCGCTCGACGCCTACCTCGTGGCCGTCAACAAGCTCCGCGGGGCGGAGATCGAGCCGGTCGCCGGGGCCTTCGCCGCCCAGCGCTCCGCCGAGGGGCTGCCGTGAGCGACACCGAGGCCGATCTCGCCCGAGGCGCGGCCGGCGCTCCGGCCGAGGCGGCCCCGACCTATCGCATCGCCACGATCCCGGGCGACGGGGTCGGGCCGGACGTGGTGGCGGCCGCCCGCGCCGTCGTCGACTCGGTGGCGGCCGCCGACGGGTTCGTCGTCGCCTGGTCGGAACACCTCGTCGGCGGCATCGCCATCGACACCTTCGGGGTGCCGATCCGCGACGAGGACCTGGCCGCCTGCGGAGCCTCCGACGCCATCCTCCTGGGCGCGGTTGGCGGGCCCCGGTGGGACGACCCGAACGCCAGCGTCCGCCCGGAGCAGGCCCTCTTCGCCCTCCGCGGCGGGTTCGAGCTCTACGCGAACCTGCGCCCGGTCGCCGTCCACCCGGCCCTTGTCCCCGCGTCGCCGCTCCGCCCGGAGCGCCTCCAGGGCGTCGACGTCCTCATCGTCCGCGAGCTGACCGGGGGGCTCTACTTCGGGCGCCCGAGCGAGGAGCGAGCGACGCCCCAGGGCCGCGTCGCCGTCGACACGCTCTGGTACAGCGAGGGCGAGATCCGGCGGGTCATCCGGCTCGCCTTCGAGCTGGCCCGGGGCCGACGCGGCCGGGTGACCCAGGTCGACAAGGCCAACGTCCTCGCCTCGTCGCGACTCTGGCGCAAGGTCGCCGAGGAGACCCGGGCCGACTTCCCGGACGTCGAGCTGGAGCACCGCCTGGTGGACGCCGCGGCGATGCTCCTGGTGACTCGGCCGGCAGCCTTCGACGTCCTCGTCACCGAGAACCTCTTCGGCGACATCCTGTCCGACGAGGCCAGCGTCCTGGCCGGCTCGCTGGGGATGCTGCCGTCCGCCTCGCTGGGGACGCGCGAGACCGCCCACGGTCGCTTCGGCCTCTACGAACCCATCCACGGGTCGGCGCCGGACATCGCGGGCCGCGACCTGGCAAACCCGATCGGGACCGTCCTGTCAGCCGCCATGCTCCTGCGCTGGTCGCTCGGCCGGGAGGCTGCCGCGGCCGCCGTCGAAGCCGCCGTGGGGCAGGCCCTCGACGACGGCTTCCGGACCCGTGACCTGCTCATCCCGGGTCGCGAGGACGCGGCCGAGGCCGACGGGCTCCGACTCGTCGGGACGACGGACATGACCCGGGCGATCGTCGACCGCATCGCGATCCCCCGGCCGGTGCCGGGCGACCGGTGACCGGCCGAGCCACGATGCGACCATCCGACGATCCGTGGGAGCCGACCCCGCCATGAGCCGACCACCGACCGACGCACCGGTCATCCTCTACGACACCACCCTCCGGGACGGGACCCAGGGCGAGAACATCACCCTCTCCCTGGCCGACAAGCTGCGCATCGCCCGGATGCTCGACGAGTACGGCATGCCCTTCATCGAGGGCGGCTGGCCGGGCTCCAACCCCAAGGACATCGAGTTCTTCGCGGCAGCCAAGGGGATGACCTGGGCCACCGCGAAGCTGGCCGCCTTCGGCTCGACACGCCACCGGGCCAACCGTCCGGGGGACGACCCCAACCTGCGCGAGCTGGTGGCCGCCGAGACGCCTGTCGTCACGATCTTCGGCAAGAGCTGGCTGCTCCACGTCACCGAGGTCCTGGGAGCGACCCCGGCCGAGAACCTCGACATGGTCGCCGAATCGGTCGCCTTCATCGCCGAGCACGGCCGCGAGGTCGTCTACGACGCGGAGCACTACTTCGACGGCTACCGGGCCGACCCCGCCTACGCCGTCGCCACCCTGCGGGCCGCCCGCGACGCCGGGGCCCGGACGCTCGTGCTCTGCGACACCAACGGCGGCACGCTGACCGGCGACCTGGTCCGCGTCCTCGACGAGACCCGGACCGCCCTGGAAGCCGACCCGGGTGCGCCCGCGGTCACCTGGGGCATCCACACCCACAACGACGCCGAGCTGGCCGTCGCCAACTCGATCGCCGCGGTGCAGGCCGGGGCCCGCCACGTCCAGGCCACGATCAACGGCTACGGCGAGCGCTGCGGCAACGCGAACATGGTCAGCGTCATGGCCAACCTGGCCCTCAAGACGGACCACCCCCTGGTGCCGGCCGGTGGCGGCGACCTGGCCGACCTGACCCTCCTCTCCCGGAGCGTGGCGGAGATCGCCAACGTGGTCCCCAACGACTACCAGCCGTTCGTCGGTCGCTCGGCCTTCGCGCACAAGGGCGGGGTCCACGGGGCCGCCGTCGCCAAGGTCGAGCGCAGCTACCAGCACGTCGACCCGGCCGCGGTCGGCAACGAAGGGCGGCTGGTCGTCTCGGAGCTCGGCGGCAAGGCCAACACCCGCATCCGGGCCGAGCAGCTCGGCCACCAGCTCGACGGCGTCGTCGATCCGAAGGTCCTCTCGCAGCTCATCAAGGAGCTGGAGGCGCAGGGTCTTGCCTTCGAAGGTGCCGAGGCATCGTTCGAGCTGCTGATCCGCCGCCACGGCGCCGACTACGAGCGGCCCTTCCGGGTCCTCGACTACACGACCCTCGTGGAGCAGCGCGACGGTCGCGAGCTCCTCGCCGAGGCCACCGTCAAGGTCGAGGTGGCCGGCGAGGTCCTCCATACCGCCGCCGACGGCAACGGCCCGGTGAATGCGCTCGACGCCGCGCTGCGCAAGGCCCTCGGGGCGTTCTACCCCGGGCTGGACCAGGTCCACCTCGTCGACTACAAGGTCCGCATCCTCGACGGCACCGCCGCCACGGCGGCCAGGACCCGGGTCATCATCGACTCGACCGACGGGGCCCTGGAGTGGTCCACGATGGGCAGCGACACGAACATCATCGCGGCGTCGGCGGCGGCCCTCGCCGACTCGCTGGAGTACGCGATCTGGAAGCGCGGGGCCGAGTTGCGGCGTCGCGACGAGCGGCATCTCGAGGCGCTCCCGGCGATCGCGTCGGAGGCCGCGGTGCCGGGTCCGGAGGCGACCTCGGCCGTCGAGGCCGCCGATCCGGGCGGGCCAGGGAGGTGACCGTGGACACGACGACCGGCAGCGCGACCCCCGGGGCGGCCCTGCGGCTGGTCCGCTGGACCGTCACCTCGGGCAGCAGCACGCAGAGCCGTGGCGCGGTCGTGCTCCGTGCCGCCGAGCATCGATGGGAGGCGGCTGCCGAGGGCAACGGCCCGATCGACGCCCTCTTCAACGCCGTCGACCGGGCGATCGCCGACATCCTGGCCGGCCATCCGAGGCTGCTCGCCTACGACATCCACGCCCTGGCCGAGGGGCCCGACGCCGAGGGCGAGGTGCGGGTCGAGATCGGCCCTCCGGCCGAGGCCGCCGGGGAGCGCGCGGCCGGCACGTTCACCGGTGTCGCCCGGAGCACGAACATCGTGGCCGCCTCGATCGAGGCCTACATCCAGGCCCTCGAGGCGCTGCTGGGCCAGGCGCCCTGGGCGGGAGCCGCCGAGGCGGCCGCGGACCGGCGGGGCCGGCCCAGCCCGGACCGCGGCGCCGAGCGGACCGAGCTCGACGAGAACGCGGGCGGGATCGACACGACGGACTGGTTCAACCGCTGACCGGACCAGCGCTGACGACCGCTAGACTCGAGACGATGCCGACCGAACCGCCGATCGCCTACGCTGGCGAGCCCGGCGCCTTCGCCGAGGACGCCGTCCTGGCCTACTTCGGCGAGATCCCGAGGGTCCCCGTCGGGAGCTTCCGGGACGTCTTCGCGGCCGTCGAGGATCGCCGGGCCAGCGCCGGCGTCGTTCCCATCGAGAACCTCGTCAACGGGACCGTTCGAGAGAACTACGATCTGCTGCTGGAGCACGACCTGCGGATCGTCGGGGAGGCGGTGGTTCCGGTCCGTCTCTGCCTGGCCGCGTTGCCGGGTCAGCCGCTCGAGTCGATCGAGCGGGTCTATTCGCACGTCCAGGCCCTCGGCCAGGCCGAGGTCTTCCTGCGGACCCGTCCGTGGACGCTCCTGACGACGTACAACACCGCCGGCGCCGGCAGGTCGATCGTCGAGCGCGGGGAGCGCGGGGCGGCTGCCGTCCTGTCGCCCCGGGCCGCTGCCCTCCTCGACCTCGAGGTCCTCGCGGACGGCATCCAGGCGGTCCCCGACAATCGGACCCGCTTCCTCGTGCTGGCCCGGCCGGACGCGGTCGTGGCGGCCCGGGTCGGCGAGGCCGCCGCCCACCGGACGACCCTGGTCATCTCGGTCACCAACGAGCCCGGGACGCTCCTGGCGGTCCTCCGGATCTTCGCCGAGCGCGGCATCAACCTCTCCAAGCTGGAGTCGCGACCGCGCGTCGACCGGGCCTGGGAGTACGTCTTCTGGATCGACCTCGACGTGGCGGCGACCGACCGGGCCTTCGGTGAAGCGCTGGAGGCGCTCGGTCCGGTCACCACGATGGTCCGGCTGCTCGGCTCGTACCCGCGGGCCGCCGAGCCCGGCTAGCCGAGGGCTTCGGCTGGTCCCGACGCGACCCCCGGGATCACCCGCGGCCCGGGCGAGGTGATCAGATCGCGCTGGCGCATGCCCGGCACTTCGTGGCGCCCTCGGCGTTGGCCTCCTTGCAGAAGGGGCACTCCTTCGTCGGCGCAGGCGGTGCGTCCTTGATGAACTGCCGAGCGATCAGGTAGACGACGAAGGCGACGACCACGAAGCTGATGACCGAGTTGATGAACAGGCCATAGCTGATCGCGACCTCGGCCCCCGCGGAGTCGGTCCCGAGCACGATCTTGAGCTCGGCGAAGTCCACGCCGCCAAGGGCCCACCCGATCGGCGGCATGATGATGTCGTTGACCAGCGAGTTGACGACGGCGCCGAGGGCCGTGCCGATGATCACGCCGATGGCCAGGGCCAGGGCGTTCGTCTTGGTCAGGAACTCGCGGAACCCACTCATCGAACCCTCCTCCTCTTCCTCGCGCTCATCGACCCGGGTCGACGTCACGACCCGGTCCTGCGGGGCTAGTGATCGACCGCGGCTGGCAGGGTCGCGGCTGCGGCGATCCAGTCGCCGATCTCCTGGGCGGACGGCACCCGACGCACCGTGCCTGGGTTCGCGGCAGCGGCGTCCGCCACCGTCGCGGCCAGGTGCCCGGGGTTGCGCGTCGCCAGCTCGGTGGGTGACGCGACCCCGGCAGCCCGGAGCAGCTCAGCGTACTCGGGCCCGACGCCCGGCACGCGCATGAGATCCGCCGAGCCGACCCAGCCGAGCATCGTCGCGTCGCCCACCCCGACCATCCGGGCCAGGGCGGCCCGGCCGGCCCGCGAGGCGCCCTTCTCGAGCAGATCCTCGACCGTGAAGATGCCGACCGCGCGGAGGCGCTCGCCGAGTGTCGGTCCGATGCCCTCGATCGAGTCGGCTCTCACGGTCGACCTCCGGCCCGAGAGATGGCGAAGGTGACCATTCACGGATGATAGGCGGGCGCATCGACCGCCGGGAGGTCCCGCGCGGCGCGGGTCTGCCGACCCGGGATCTCGGTCAGTCGGTCTCGACGGAGCGCAGCGTCGTCCGATGGACCCAGCCGACCGCCTCGTCCGGGGTAAGGACCAGAACGAAGCTGGCCTCCTGGCGGAGGACCTCGACCTCGTCGCCACGGTCGAGCATGCCGACCTCCTGGCCCAGGTACTCGTCCGGCTCGCTGGCCAGTCGGACCAGGTTGTAGCTGACGATCCGCCGGTCGACGTCCGGGCCGGGCGGCTCGCGGAAGCGCAGCGGCTCCCGGTAGCTCCCCACGTCACGCTCCGATCTCGCGCGCGCCTCGCGCAGGGACGGGCGCCGCCAGCGCGGGATCATCGCCTCCTCGAGTGGCGTGTCGGGCGGCAGCTGGGTCATCGCCAGGCCCCGGCTCTCGACGTACGAGGTCGCCATGCCGGCCGCCCCGGCGGCGACCATCGCCCCACTGGCCGTGGCGCCGCTCAGGACGGTGCCGCCGAGGGCTGCGCCGCTCGGACCCGCCCTGGCGCCGGAGGCATCCGCCAGGGCCGGATCGAGGTCGCGGCGTCGCCGCGACGCAGCGACGAAGAACAGGGTCAGCGCGCCGGCCCCTGCGACGATCACCGCGACCGGCAGGAACGCGACGGGGTCGGGGTCCTGCCCCGGCAGGCCACTCGTGCCGGTCGATCGACCGGTGGTGCCGCTCCCGCCGCCGCGTCCCGGGACCACCACTGCCGTGTCGCCCGGGCTTGTCGACGGGCGCGGCGAGGGGCTGGGCGCTGCCGACGGTGAGCCGGCGGGCGGCGGGACGACCACTGCCGGGGACGGCGACGGGGACGGTACCGGGGTCGGTGTCGCGGCCGGGGCAGGAGCCGCAGCCTTGGGGGTCGGGGTGGGAGCAGGCGTCGGCTTCGGCGTCGGCTTCGGCGTCGGCACGGGCGTCGGCACGGGCGTCGGCTTGGGCGTCGGCTTGGGCGTCGGCTTGGGCGTCGGCGTCGGGGTCGGCTTGGGTGTCGGCGTCGGTGTCGGTGTCGGGGCGGTGATGGCCACGAACCGCGGCGTCACCGCCGTCAGCGTCACCGTCTCCTGGCCGTTGCCGTCCCCTGCCGTCGCCCGGAACCCGTACGCCCGGTTGCCGGTCGGCAGGGTCCGCGTGGCGGTGTAGACGACCCCGTTCTTGAAGTCCGTGCCCGTCGTCGCGAGCGCGACGTCGCCGACGCCGCCGATGGAGACGACGATGGTCGTCGGGACGCAGCCGGCGTTGCTGGCGTAGGTGACCGAGAAGGTGATCGGGGTCGTCGTCGTTCCCGCTCCGGGGGTAGCTCCGCCCGCTGAGAGGGTGACGACGTGGTTCGGCCCCTTGCAGCTCACGGCATGGGCTTCCGGCGCGCTCACCTGGAGCGCGAACGCGATGACGGTCATCATCGCCACGGCGAGCGCGGCGCGAGCTCGGATCAAGGGTCGGTCGTCCTCGTTGCCTTCCCCGGCGGCGGCGGACGGATGCGTCCGCATGCCCGATGGTCGACCTCGTGAGGGCCCCTGGACCATGACCCTGAAGTACGGTCCGGACCTGACCGGGTGGCTCAGGGTGTGGTCGTGGTCGGTCCGGTCGTGGTCGGTCCGGTCGAGGAGTCCGACCGATGCCTTCCGGCCGACGACGCGGCAAGATGGGCCCGACAGGGAGGTCCGCCATGCCCGACGACCGCCGACCCCGCCTCAAGGAGTTCATCTCGCCGTTCCGGGTCGAGCCCGGGCGGAAGGTCAGGCTCGGCCGCGACTTCGATCCCGGCTACAAGGCCGACTTCGTCAAGAAGGGCGATGCCGCGGCGCTGCTCCAGCAAGGGGTCGAGGAGCTCAGCGAGTACCAGGCCAAGCTCGCGGCACAGGACACCTACGCCCTGCTCGTCGTGCTCCAGGCGATGGACGCCGCGGGCAAGGACGGGACGATCCGCCACGTCATGAGCGGCGTCAACCCGCAGGGCGTCAGCGTCAGCAGCTTCAAGGCGCCGTCGCCGGAGGAACTCGACCACGATTACCTGTGGCGCTACGCACAGCGGCTGCCGGCGCGCGGGATGATCGGCATCTTCAACCGCAGCCACTACGAGGAGGTCCTGGTCGTCCGGGTGCACCCGGCGATCCTCGAGAGCCAGAAGCTGCCGCTCGGGATGAAGGGCCGGGGGATCTGGCAGCGCCGCTTCCGGGAGATCAACGACTGGGAGCGGTATCTCTCCGACAACGGCATCCGCATCGTCAAGCTGTTCCTCCATCTCTCGTACGAGGAGCAGCGGCGCCGGTTCCTGGCCCGCATCGACGAGCCGGAGAAGAACTGGAAGTTCTCTGCCAACGACATCCGGGAGCGTCGCTACTGGGAGGACTACCAGGCGGCCTTCTCGGACGTCCTCTCGAGCACCAGCACGGAGTGGGCCCCCTGGCACGTCATCCCCGCCGACCGCAAGTGGTTCCTTCGCCTGGGAGCGGCAGCGGTCATCATCGAGGCGCTCATGTCCATCGACCCGCAGTTCCCGACGGTGAGCGACGATGCCAGGGCAGAGCTGCTCGCCGCCCGCGACGAGCTCCTCGGTGAGGGCTGAGCGACCGTAGAATCGGAGGGAGCGTCCCCGGGGCCCGGTGCTCCCTGCCCGCGACCCGGGCCACCCTCGCGACCGACCGCCAAGGAGAGTCATGGCAACCGCCACCGCCGTCACCCCGCATCCGATCTACCTCGCCGGCCGCTGGGTCGAATCGCCGGATGTCCTCGAGGTCGTGAACCCTGCCGGCGCGGGCGAGGTCACCGGGGCGACCTACAACGCCACGCCCGAGCAGTACGAGGAGGCGGTCCGGGCCGCCGAGGCCGCCTTCAAGGTCACCAGGAAGCTGCCGGCGTACGAGCGGAGCCGCATCCTGCGGGCCATCAGCGACGGGATCCGAGCCCGCCGCGAGGAGCTCGGGAACCTCATCGCCCTGGAAGCCGGCAAGCCCATCCGCGACGCCATGGTCGAGGTCGACCGGGCGGTGTTCACCTTCCGGCTCGGCGCCGAGGAGGCCGAGCGGATCGGCGGCGAGGTCATGCCCCTCGACCTCCTGGAGTCGTCGAAGGGCCGGACCGCGATGACCCGCCGCTTCCCGATCGGTCCGATCGCCGCCATCAGCCCCTTCAACTTCCCGCTCAACCTGGCCGCCCACAAGGTCGCCCCGGCGATCGCCTCGGGCAACCCGATCGTCCTCAAGCCCCCGTCCAAGGACCCGCTGGTGATGCTGGCGGTGGCCGAGATCATCGACGAGGTCGGCGTGCCCGAGGGGATGGTCAGCATCCTGCCGATGACCCGCGAGCTGGGCGACCGGATGGTCGAGGACGACCGCTTCAAGCTCCTCACCTTCACGGGCAGCCCGTCGGTCGGCTGGCGGATGAAGGCCCGGGCCGGTCGCAAGAAGGTCGTCCTGGAGCTGGGCGGGAACGCCGGCGTGATGGTCGACGCCACGGCCGATCTCGACTGGGCCGTGAAGCGGATCCTGGTGGGTGCCTTCACGTACGCCGGCCAGGTCTGCATCAGCGTCCAGCGGATGTACGTCCACGAGGACGTCTGGGAGCCGTTCATGGAGCGGTTCGTCGCCGGCTCGGCGGCACTCAGGGTCGGCGACCCCCTCGACCCGGAGACCGACCTGGGCCCGATGGTCGACGCCAACGCCGCCTCGCGGACCCAGCGCTGGGTCGACGAGGCCGTCCAGCTGGGCGGCAAGGTGCTTCTGGGCGGCACGCGCGGACGGCAACTTCTTCCCGCCGACGATCCTCACCGACACGCCGGTCACCGCCCAGGTCTGCTCGAGTGAGGCCTTCGCGCCGCTCGTCGTGGTCTCCCGGTTCCGAGACTTCGACGACGCCGTCCACCAGATCAACGACTCGTCGTTCGGGCTCCAGACGGGCGTCTTCACCAACGATCTGCGGAACGCCTGGGCGGCGTTCGAGGAGCTGGAGGTCGGCGGCGTCGTTCTCAACGACATCCCCACCTACCGGATCGATCACATGCCGTACGGCGGCGTCAAGGACTCGGGCCACGGCCGCGAGGGCCTGCGCTACGCCATCGACGATATGACGGAGATCAAGATCCTCGTCTTCGCCTGGCCGCAGTAGGGGCGCCGGAGTCGGCGCGGCGGGCGCGGGCGGGGCGGGCGCTGCGTTTCTGGCGTCATACCAGTGTGACTGGTGCTGTCACGGCCGATCTTGCGGGCCACCAGTCGGGCTGGTGCTATCCAGGAGTCGAGCGTCGGGTCGAGCGTGGGCGGCGGATCCGCTGGCGTCGGGACGGTGCCGGACCCGGTGTTGCACCAGTCACGCTGGTGGGCGCGAGGAACCAGAGGCCGCGGAGCGGCGCCGCCGGGTGATGAAGCCAGCGACGGACTGCAACGGTCCGGGCCGGGAACGCCGAATCGAACACCGCGGCGTGACGACGGACCAGAGCGTAGGCCGCGGCGTCTCCCGGCAGGACCACGACCCCGCCGACGGTCCGGGGCCGCCAGCCTCGCTCGTCGGGGAGGAGGCGGGTGGCGACCCGTACCTTCCGATCGACGCCGGCGAGCAGCTGGCCGACCTCCACCACCCGTGACTTGACCTCGATGACGAGCAAGGCCCTGGCGTCTCCTCGCCAGCCGAGCACGTCGATCGCCCCTCGCTCGCCGAAGTGGTTGAAGGTCCACTCGGCGACCGTCTCCCAGCCGGTGGCGTGGAGCGCCGCCAGTACCGTGTCCACGAGAGCGGCGTGGTCTGCGTCGAGCAGCCTCGGCAGCTCGGGCCCGCGCCAGCGCGGCTGCAGCTCGAGCGAAGCGTCAAGCGCGACCGCGACCCGGCGGAGCGTGGCGAGGTCGACTTCGTCGAGGCGGCCCAGCTCGATCACCGACACCGTCTGCTGGCTGACGCGAGCTCGCACGGCCACATCCGCCTGGCGCCAGCGTCGCCGACGACGGAGGGCTCGGATGACCTGACCGACGCGCTGGTCGTCCACTGCGGCGATGGTCCTGCCGCAAGCTTCGCTGCGGCTTCGTTGCTGGTCATCCCCAGTGCAGCGGGCACGGGCACGACACAGCGGGCATGGGCACGACGACCAACGAGCGGGCACGATGGCTGCCGCCCCGCCCCCGTCCCCGCGCCCGCCCCGGCCACGCCGAGAGGGCCGTCGGTTTCGGGCCGAGCGGCACTAGGGCGGCCCGCCTGGGCCCGCAAGGGTGAGCGTGGGTCATCGGACCCGCCCGAGCCGGCAGAGGCATCGCCGGCGGGCAAGCGCATGCGGAGGCCCGGCGTCTCGTGAAGAAGGTCGCCCTCACCGTCAACGGTCGCCCCGTCGAAGTCGTCGCCGACGAGAAGCAGACCGTCCTGCTCGACCTGGTCCGCGAGGACCTCGGCCTGACCGGGACGAAGCAGTCCTGTGACCGCAAGGGTCAGTGCGGCACCTGCATGGTCCTGGTCGACGGCAAGGCCGTCCTCTCGTGCATCACGAAGGTGGCGGCCCTCGAGGGGGCCGACGTCGCCACGATCGAGGGCCTCGGGACTCCGGACCGCCCGAACCTCGTCCAGCAGGCCTTCGTCCTGTCGGGCGCGGTCCAGTGCGGCTTCTGCATCCCGGGCATGATCGTCACCGCGACGGAGCTGCTCGAGGCGAACCCCAGCCCGACCCGGGCCGAGATCCGCCGTGCGCTGCGCCGCAACCTCTGCCGCTGCACGGGCTACAAGAAGATCATCGACGCGATCCAGCTCGCCGGCCGCTTCATCCGCGGCGAGATCGCCCCGGCCGACCTGCTGCCCGCTGCCGACGCCCCGGCGCTTGGTGTCTCCCACCCGCGGCCCAGCGCCATGGCCAAGGCCTGTGGCACGGCCCGCTTCGGGGCGGACATCCGGATGCCCGGTGCGCTCGAGCTCGCGGTCGTCCGCAGCCCGCACCACCACGCCCGGATCCTCGGCGTCGACACCTCTGCCGCTGCGAGCATGCCCGGCGTAGCCGGGGTGATGACGGCGCAGGACATCCGGGGCACCAACCGCATCAAGTACACGGTCGCCGACCGACCGGTCCTCTGCGACGACAAGGTCCGCACGCTCGGCGATCCCGTCGCCATCGTCGCCGCGGCCACCCGCGACCAGGCCCTGGCGGCCGCCGACGCCGTGGTCGTCGACTACGAGCCGCTGCCGGCGCTCCTCTCGCCCGACGCGGCGCTGGCCGACGACGCCCCGCAGATCCACCCGGACACCCCGAACCTCTGTCACCGCCAGCCGGTCATCAAGGGCGACGCTGCGAGCGCATTCGCCAGCGCGGCCGCCGTCGTCGAGGGCCGCTTCAAGACCCAGATCGTCCACCAGGCGCCGCTCGAGCCGGAGGTGAGCCTGGCCTACATGGACGGCGAAGGCGAGGACGCCGAGCTCGTCGTCATCGGGCGGAGCATCAACATCCACCTGGCCATGGACAGCCTCCAGACGGCCCTCGGTTGGGAGGCGATCCGCTACGAGGAGCCCTTCTCGGGCGGCCAGTTCGGCATCAAGGTCGAAGTCATCACGGAGCCGATCGCCGCCGCCGCCGCTCTCCACTTCGGACAGGCGGTCCGCTACGTGCCCAGCATGGCCGAATCGATGCTGGCGACCTCCAAGCGCCACCCGTTCGACATGGACATCCGCCTGGCCGCCGACGAGGACGGCCGGCTCACGGCCCTGGGCATGGACATCACCGTCGACAACGGCGCCTACATGTCGCTCGGCATCGTGATCCTCCGCCGAGCCCTCCACATGCTCACCAGCTCGTACTACGTCCCGAACATCGAGGTCACCTCCCGCCTCGTCTACACGAACAACCCGTGGGGCAGCGCCGCCCGGGGCGCCGGGCCGCCCCAGGCCCACTACGCGGTCGAGTGCGCGATCGACATGCTGGCCGAGAAGATGGGCATCGACCCGCTCGAGTTCCGGCGCCGCAACGCGCTCAAGCCGGGCGAGACGAAGGCCACCGGACACGTCGCGACCGAGTGGCCCTTCCCCGGTCTCGTCGACGCCATCCAGCCTGCCTACGAGACGGCCCGCGCGGAGGCCGCCCACGCGAACGCCGAGGCGTCGAACGGCTTCCGCCGGGGCGTCGGGTTCGGGGCGGCGGCCTTCGGCATCGCCATGCCGGGCGACAAGTCGATGGCCGCCATCGAGCTCGATCCCGACGACGGGGTGACCGTCTACGTGGCGGCGGCCGACCCCGGCGAGGGCAACGACTCGATGCTCAGCCAGCTCGTCGCCCACGTCCTGGACCTGCCGCTGGGCAAGGTCCGCCTGCGGACCCGCAGCACGGCCGACACCACGGCCTCGGGGCCCGCCTCGGGCAGCCGGGTCACCTACATGATCGGCGGCGCCGCCGTGGACGCGGCCCAGCAGCTGCGGGCGGCCATGGACGATCTCGGCGCACGGACCCATGCGGCCTTCGTGGCGGCCGAGCGGGAGACCCGCTACGTCGGCCGGCGGACGACGCTCGAGACGGCGCCGCTCGACCCCGAGACCGGCCAGGGACCCTCGTTCGAGGTCCAGGTCTTCTCGATCCAGATGGCCGAGGTCGAGGTGGACACCTCGACGGGCGAGGTCAAGGTGGTCCGCCTCACCTCGGCGGCCGATCCGGGCCGGGTCATCCACCCGCTCAACGTCGAGGGCCAGCTCGAGGGCGGCATGGACATGGGTGCCGGCTTCGCGCTCCGCGAGGAGTACGTGGCCGGCAAGACGCGGGACTACGTCACCTTCAAGTTCCCGAACATCCGCCACGCCATGGACCTGGAGTCGATCATCGTCGAGACGCCCCGCGAGCTGGGCACGCTCGGCTCGGTCGGCGTCGGCGAGATGGCCATGGTCTCGACGGCCCCGGCCATCGTGAACGCCATCCGGGACGCCTGCGGGGCCATGGTCTTCGAGCTGCCGGCCACCCCGGAGAGGGTCAAGGCCGCCCTCGCGGTGGCCGAGCGGCCGCTCGTGGGCAGCGGGGCCTGAGCGTCCCGCGGCCGCCGGGCGGGCTCGCACGTGGCGCCAGCGGTGACGACGGAGCCGGTCCGGACCCGCGAGCTCCGGTCGATCGCCGGTCGCGAGGTCTGGTTCGACTCCGAGGGGTTCATCTGGGAGCCGGACGACTGGAGCGAGGACGTCGCCAGCGAGCTCGCCCGCGAGAGCGGGATGACCGACCTCGACGACATCCACTGGCGGGTGCTCCGCTTCCTCCGCGGCTACTACCTGCGCAACGGGCGGGCGCCGATGAACCGCGAGCTGAAGGCCGGGACCGAGCTCAGCCTCGTGGAGCTGGAGCGCCTCTTCCCCGACGGCATCCGACAGGGCGCCCGTCGCCTCGCCGGGCTGCCGAACCCCAAGACCTGCCTGGACTAGATCGAGGCATGGCATGACCGATCGTCTCGTCTACCTGGACAACGCCGCCACGACCTTCCCCAAGCCACCCGAGATGCTCCGGGGGATGGTCGAGACATACGGTCGGCTGGGGGCCTCGCCCGGTCGGAGCAGCCACGACCTGGCGGCCCAGGCCGGGCAGCTCGTCGAGGAGGTCCGGGCCCGGGTGGCCGGCTTCTTCGGGGCGCCGGACGCGACCCGGGTGATCTTCGGGGCGAACGCGTCGGACGCCCTCAACACCGCGATCCTCGGGCTCGTCCGCCCGGGCGACCACGTCGTGGCGACCCGCCTCGACCACAACTCGATCCTGCGCCCGCTCCACCACCTGGCCGAGCGCGGGACCATCACCTACGACCTCGCGCCGTTCGATGGCCGCGGCTACGTGGACCCGGACGCGGTCGTCGCGCTGCTTCGCCCAAGCACGCGGCTGGTCGTCATGACCCACGCCTCGAACGTCCTTGGCACGGTCCAGCCGGTCGCCGAGATCGCCCGAGGCTGCGCGGAGCGAGGGGTACCGGTCGTCATCGATGCCGCCCAGTCGGCGGGCCAGGTACCGGTCGACATGCGGGTCCTCGGGGTGGCCGCCGTCGCGTTCACCGGGCACAAGTCCCTCTACGGCCCGTCCGGGATCGGCGGACTCGTGCTCCGGCCCGACCTGGACGTGGCGACCACTCGTTTCGGCGGGACCGGCATGGACTCGGCCAGCCTGGTCCACAGCCAGGCCTACCCGCTGCGCCTGGAGCTGGGGACGCTGAACCTGCTGGGCGTGATCGGTCTCGCGCTCGGCCTGGACTTCGTCGAGGAGCAGGGGATCGCGGCCCTCCATGCCCGCGAGATGGCCCTCACGCAACGGCTGCGCGACGGCCTGGCGGCCATCCCCGGGGTGGTCACCTACTGCGCCGACGACCTGGCCGGTCACCTCCCCGTCCTGACCGCCAACGTGGACGGCGTCCACCCGCAGGACGTCGGGGCGATCCTCGACGGCGACTTCGGGATCGCCGTTCGGGTCGGCGTGCACTGCGCGCCGCTCGTCCACCGCGATCTGGGCACGATCGAGCGGGGCGCGGTCCGCTTCAGTCTCGGGGCGTTCAACACCGTCGAGGACATCGACCGGGCGATCGAGGCGGTGGCGGCCATTCCGCACCGCTGACGCGGCCGACGAGGCGAGGGCGGCCGACGAGGCGATGGCGGCCATCCCGCACCGGCCGGCCTGCACCGCCGACGCGGTCGACGAGGCGATGGCGGCCCGCCTGCACCGGCCGGCCTGCACCGCCGGCCCGGGCGACAGCCTCTCGGTCCCGGAACCGGCCCCCAAACGTCCCTCGCGACTCAGTGGTGGATCTTCGCTCCTACCAGCGTGGCTGGTGCTATCACGGGAGATCGTGTGCGCTACCAGCCTGACTGGTCGCATCCCGGAACCGACGTCGGCCCCAAGCGCGGCCAGGTCGCGGCATCGCGTCGTCCACGCTTGAGACCCGGAATAGCACCAGTAGGGCTGGTATGCGACAGATCCTCGGGCTCCCCGGGCCCGCACCGGGCTCCCCGGGCTCCCCGGGCCCGCACCGGGCTCCCCGGGCTCCCCGGGCTCCCCGGGCCCGCACCGGGCTCCCCGGGCTCCCCGGGCCCGCACCGGGCTCCCCGGGCTCCCCGGGCCCGCACCGAGCCCGGCCGCACCGCGCCCGGCCCAGACCGAGCCGTCCGCCGCCGCACAACGGCCTCTCGTCGGGTGCCCGGGCGTCGCTCGACCGCCTGACGGGACGACGACGCGCCTGCCCGAGGACTGCGGCCACACTCCGGCGCCATGGACCTGACCCTCAGCCCCGGCCAGCTCGAGCTCCAGGCCCGGGCGCGCCGCTACGTCGAAGAGCACCTCTGGCCCCTCGAGATCGAGTTCGAGCGTGGCGGCGGACGCCTCCCGCCCGCGACGGTCACCGAGCTCCGCGACGCTGCGATCGCGCTCGACCTGCATGGCGGCAGCTTCCCGAAGGCGATGGGCGGCCAGGGCTGGACCATGCTCGAGCAGGTCCTCGTCCACGAGCAGCTGGGCCAGGCCACGGGCGGCCTGTGGTCGTACATCCCGGGCGCCTACAACGCGCTGATCCACTGCGACGACGAGCAGCGCCGCCGGTACCTGGAACCCAGCCTCCGCGGCGAGCGCTTCGGGTCGTACGCCATCACCGAGCCCGGAGCCGGCTCCGACGCCCGGAGCCTCAACGCCACCGCGGTCCGCGAACCGGCCAGCGGCGACTACGTCCTCAACGGCGAGAAGTGGTTCGTGACCGGCGTCGAGATCACCGACTTCATGATCTTCCACTGCCACGTCCTGGAGGACGGCGAGCGCAAGCCGACCCTCTTCCTGGTCGACTACGACGCGACCCGGCCTGCGGATGGCCTACGACCCCGACTACACCCACACGTTCGCCGACCGTCATCCCCAGTTCGTGCTGGAGGACGTGCGCGTGCCGGCCTCGGCGATCCTCGGCGGGGTCGGCCGGGCTGACGAGTTGACCAACGAGTGGTTCGTCGAAGAGCGGATCCACATCGGCGCGCGCTGCTCCGGCGCCATGGAGCGACTGCTGGACCTCGGCGTCCGGCACGCCACGAGCCGGGAGCAGTTCGGGCAGCGGATCTACGACTTCCAGGGGGTGAGCTTCCCGCTGGCCGACTCGGCGGCCGACGCCTCGGCGGCCCGACTGCTGACCCGCGAGACGGCCTGTCTCTTCGACAGCGGCGCCGACCCCAAGGTCGTCCACGCCAAGGCGTCGCTCTGCAAGCTGTTCGCCTCGGAGGCGGCCTATCCGCTGCGCCGATCGGGTCGTCCAGGTCTTCGGCGGCCGCGGCTACATGCGCGACTTCGCCCCGGAGCGCTTCCTTCGAGAGCTGCGGGTCGACCGGATCTGGGAGGGGACCTCGGAGATCCAGCGCGTCGTCATCGCTCGTGCCCTGGAGAAGCGGGGCGTCGGTCGGGTCGTCGGATGACGGCATGACCGAGGCGACCGAGCGACCGAGGGCCGACCCTGACGAGCCCGCCGACCCTGACGAGCCCGCCGACCCTGACGAGCCCGCCGAGCCCGCTGAGCCCGCTGACCCTGACGAGCCCGCCCGGCCGACCGAGCCCACCGGACCGGCCCCGGCAGCCGAGCGGCCCTCGATCGACCTCCAGGCCCTCTTCGCTCCACGGAGCGTCGCGGTCGTCGGGGCCTCGCCGCGCTCGGACATCGCCAAGGTCCTTCGCGACAACGCCCGGATCATCGGCAGCGACGCCCCGGTCCGCTTCGTCAACCCGCGCTACGAGGAGCTCCTCGGCGAGCGCTGCTACCCGTCGCTCGACGCGCTGCCCGAGGTGCCGGATTCGGTCGTCCTGGCCGTCAACCCGCTCCGGGCCGCCCCCATCGCCGCCGATGCCGCCCGGGTCGGCGCCCGGGCCCTGATCATCCCCGGCGGCGGGGTCGTGGAGGGCGGTGACGCCGCCCGCCACATGCAGGCCGAGGTCCGCCGGATCGCCCTGGACCATGGGATCGCCCTGCTGGGCCCGAACTGCATGGGCCTCATCGACTGGACGACCCGCTGCGCGACCTACATCGGCGACGTCAACCCGTGGCTACCCCGCGGCCCGGTGGCGGCCATCGCCCAGAGCGGCTCGGTGACCGATGCCTTCATCCACTCCGGGAACCGGATCGGCTTCAGCCGCATCGTCAGCTGCGGCGCCGAGGTCGTCCTCGACATCTGCGACTACCTGGCCCACTCGCTCGACGACCCCGAGACCCGGGTCGTCCTCCTCTTCGTCGAGGGCTTCAAGCGGCCGGAGCGCTTCCTCGCCCTGGCCGACCGTGCCCTCGAGCTGGGCAAGCCCATCGCCGTGGTCAAGGTCGGTCGCTCGGCCCAGGCCCAGGTCGCCGCGCTCGCCCACAGCGGCTCGCTGGCCGGAGAGGGAGCCGTCACCGATGCCGCCCTTGACGCGGTCGGGGTCATCCGCTGCCGTGATCTCGATGAGCTCCACGAGACGGCCGAGCTGCTGGCCGGAGCCCACCGGATGGGCCGCTCGGTCGGGCGTGGTCGGACCGGGGTCGTCACCGCCTCGACCGGCGAGGCCTCGCTGATCGCCGACCTCGCCCTCGAGACGGGCCTCGACCTGCCGACCGTCCCCGAGGCCACCCGGGAGCGGATCGTCGAGGCCCTGCCGACGATGGGCTACGTCGGCAACCCGCTCGACCCGTGGGGCGCCGACGACCCGGACGTCGCCTATCCGGCCTGCTTCGAGGCGTTCGCCGACTCGGGCGTCCTCGACGTGCTCGTCGGCGTCTACGACTTCCCGTACCGTTCGCTGCCGGCCGAGGTCGAGGGCGCGATGTCGGTCGCCAGGGCCCTGGTGGCAGCCACGACTGATCGACCCGGGATCCTGCCCGTCTACGTCTCGCTGACCTCGAACGAGCCGAGCCCGGAGATCCTCGACGCTCTCGCCGGCGACGGCGGCGTGCCCGTCCTCCGGGGCGCCGTCGAGGCGTTCTCGGCCATCGCCCGGGCCGCCACCTGGGAGGCGCGTCGGCAGCACCGGCTGGAGGTCGGCCCGCGCCGCCCGGAGTGGCCCGCCCTGGCTGACGAACGGATCCCGTACGGCTACGACCGGCGGCACGCGGACGGCGTGGCCGAGGTCGACGTGAGCGAGCCGGAGGCGGCGCCCGAGCCGGTCCGCCGGGTCCTCGCCGAGCGCGAGAGCCTCGAGCTGCTCCGCGAGGCCGGGCTGCCGATGGTCGAGGCCCGCTTCGCGGCCGAGCCGGCCGAGGCCGCCCACATCGCCGGCGAGCTGGGCTTCCCGGTCGCCGTGAAGCTCGACGCCGTCGGGTTCGCCCACAAGAGCGACGTCGGTGGGGTCCACCTCGGCCTGGCCGACGCCTACGCGGTCCGTGCCGCGGCCGCGGCCGCGGTGCAGGCGGGTCGGGCCGTCCGGGCTGGAGGTCCGCGGCGTGCTCGTCGAGCCGATGGCCGCGCCGGGCGTCGAGCTCATCGCCGGCGTCAAGCGCGATCCGCTCTTCGGGCCGGTCGTCCTGGTCGGGATCGGCGGGATCCTGGCCGAGGTGCTGGCCGACGTGTCGATCCGTCTCGCCCCGATCGACCCCGAGGAGGCGCTGGAGATGCTCGACTCGCTCCGCGGCGGGGCGCTCCTGCGGGGTGTGCGCGGCGCCGCGCCGGTCGCCCGCCGGCCCATCGCGGACCTGCTCGTGGAGCTGGGCCGCCTGGCGATGGAGCGGCCGGACATCGCCGAGGTCGACCTGAACCCGGTCATCGCCACGCCCGAGGGGGCGTTGGCGGTCGACGGGCTCGTGGTCCTGGAGGAGCGCCGATGAGCGATCGAGCCGAGGAGCCCGCTCCCGAGCCACGCCGGAGCCCGTCCTCCTGTCCGAGCCCACCGCGTGGGGCGTCCGCCTGACCCTCAACCGGCCGGGCAAGCTCAACGCGCTGTCGAACGAGCTGCTCGACGCGCTCGTCGACGCCGTCGAGGCGGCCGGCCGCGACCCGAGGTCCGGGTCGTCGTCATCCGCGGCTCCGGGCGAGCCTTCTGCGCCGGCTTCGACCTCGACTCCGGCGAGGAGGTCCCGACGGCCGCGGCCTGGCGCGAGCTGCTCGGCGCGACGTCCGCCAGACCCTCCGGATCTGGGGCTCGCCCAAGCCGGTCATCGCCCAGGTCCACGGCTACTGCCTGGCCGGCGGCCTGGAGCTGGCGATGGCCTGCGACCTCGTCGTGGCGGCCGACGGACGCGCAGCTGGGCGAGCCGGAGATCCGCTTCGGGTCGGCGCCGGTGACGCTGCTCATGCCGTATCTCGTCGGCCAGAAGAAGACCCGCGAGCTGCTGCTCACCGGCGACCTGGTGGACGGCGAGGAGGCGGCCCGGATCGGGCTGGTCAACCGCGCCGTGGAGCCGGACCGGCTGGAGGCGGAGGTCGATGCGCTGGCCGACCGGATCGCCCGGGCCAGCCCCGAGGTCCTCACGCCGACGAAGCGGATGCTGAACCGGGTCCAGGAGGCCCAGGGGTTCCTGACCGCGGTCGAGGCCGGGCATCGACCTGGGCTCGCTCATCAACGACCTGCCCGAGCAGCGCGAGTTCGACGCGATCGTCCGGCGCGACGGGCATGAAGGCCGCCCTGGCCTGGCGGGACGCCCGCTACGGGGAGCGGCTGGCCGAGCGAGGACGCCGGGAGGGATAGCGGTCGATCCTGGTGCGCCGACGCACCGGGCGCGGTGCGCGGCGGCACTCGGCAGGACCCCACCCGACCGCACCCGACCGCTCCCCGTCGCTGACCAAGGTACCGGCCGGGCCCCGCCGACCGTGCGATGGGCGGTTCCGGTGCGGACTGGTGTCATCCGTCAACGAGGGGTAGTGCGGTCAGGCACCGCCCCCGCCAACGGATCGGCCCACGACCGGCGAGCGCCGGCCGCCTCGGCCGCACAGGGAGTACCGCACCCATGGGATCGACTCCGTACGAGACCGAGGAAGCGCCCCGCCGACGACGGCGTGGCCTGCTCGTCCTGCTCCTCACCGGATCCATCGTCACGATGATCGGCGCCGGCACCATGTCGATGGCGCTGTTCACGGACTCCGACGCCGTCGGCGGCACGTTCAATGCCGGGACGGTCATCATCGACGCTACGCCGGCGGAGCTCGAGTTCGACGTCGACCCGCTCATGCCGGGCGACGAGACCGAGGCCGACGTCAATGTCGCCAACACGGGCACGGGCGACCTCCGCTACGCGATGTCGACCGCGGCCAGCGGGGCGCTGGCTCCGGGCCTGGCGCTGACCGTCTACGAGGGCACGTGTGCGGACAAGGGCACGAGCCTCGGCAGGGCCGCCCTGAACGGATACGGCTTCGGGAGTGCGGCGACCGGCGCGCAGTCCGGCGATCGCGCCCTCCTCGCCGGCGCTGACGAGGACTTCTGCTTCGTCGTCGACCTGCCGCTGGGTGCTGGCGACGAGTACCAGGACGCCGCGGCGACGGCCACCTTCACCTTCGACGCCGAGCAGACCGCCAACAACTAGTCACCCACCCAAGCAGACCGCCGGCTGCGGCTCGCCCTCGGCGGGTCGCAGCCGCACCGCGATCGAGAACGATGCGACCGATCCACGGCCTCGCCTTTCTTCGCTGGGTCTTCGACCTGGGGCTGGTCGCACTCGTCCTCGGCGTCCTTCTCGCCCTCGTGGTCGCACGGGGGCTGCCCGCGTACGGGCACCCCACGCTGACCCTGACCGGCGGCTCGATGGAGCCGGCGATCCCCAAGGGAGCGGTCGTCGTCCTCGAGCCCGTGGACTCATCGGCCCTGCGGGTCGGTGACGTCGTCACGGTCCGCCTCCCGACGAGCGGCTCCCACGTCACCCACCGGATCCTCGACGTCACCGAGGTCGAGGGGGCCACCTGGCTCAGGACCAAGGGCGACGCCAACCCGACCCCCGACCCCGCCCTCCTGCCGGCTGCCGACCTCGAGGGTCGGGTCATCGCCTGGATCCCGGCGCTCGGCTACCTCATGCGGCTGCTCTCGGCGCCGCAGGGGGTCCTGTTCGTGTTGGCGTTCTCGATCGCCCTGTACGCCTCGGCCCGCCTGGTCGAGGAGCTCGAGTGGGAGCTGGGCCGGGGCCATCGGGCGCGAGCGCGCGCTGCGGCGAGCGGCTTCGTGCCGCTGCCAGCCATCCCATCGACCACCGCCGAGCCGGGCAACGGGCAGGGCTCGCCACGCAGTCCCGGCTTCGAGCCCCGGCCGGCAGCCACCTGGGCCCCGGCCGCGTCCGGTGACCCGGACCCGGTGCCGCCGCCGACGTTCCTCGTCGCCGCCGGAGGCACGGCCGCCCCGACCGCCCCGACCGCGGCCGTCATGAACCCCGACCCCGCACCCTGGTCGCGTCCGATCCCGCTCGTCGAGCCGTCCGTGGCCCGCGACCCGAGCGCCGGCCTCTCCCCGGCCGCCCGCCGAGCCTACGAGCACCGCGCCCGACGGCGTCGCTCGTCCCGGGCCGGAGGGCTCGCCTGATGGGGCGTGACCTGCGAACGGCGCTCCCGCTCCTCGCCCTCGGTGCGCTCCTCGCCGCGGCCTCCACCGGGGGCTTCGCGACCTCGGGCGCGATCTTCGTCGACACCTCGTCGGCCGAGGGCACCGTCACCGCCGGCTCGTGGTCCACGACCCGCTACCTCCAGCATCGACCGTCCCCGGCGACCGCCGACACGCTGGCCCAGGTCGACCTGCCGGTCGGCTTCGCTGCTCCCACGGCGACCACCCTGTTCAACCTGGCGACCGACTGTGACGGCAAGCCCGGTCGGCGGATCACCCGCGGCTCGGCCCTGCCCACCGAGACGGACGTCTGCCGGTACGTCGACTGGCGGCTGGCCCCGGCGACCGAGGACACCGAGCTCACCGGCGTCGTGACGGCGACGATCTGGGCCGCCAAGTCGAACCCCCAGGGGCGGACCCCGACGCTCGTCGCCTACCTGCGGGCGTGGGACGGGGTCGGCCACGTGGAGCTCGGCTCGGCCCGGGTCTCGATGCCGTCCCAGGTTCTGGCCCCGGTCACCTTCTCGTTCCCGGTCTCGACGATGCTCCTCGCCGGACAGGCCCTGGAGCTGAAGCTGGTCGTCGAGGGGTTCAACCGGAACGTCACCATCGCCTACGACACGGCCGACCACCCGAGCTCGATCACGCTGCCGTAGGGCCCGACGCCCCGGGTAGACTCGGCCCATGAGCCGATCGTCCCGCCGGGACTCCACCACGCGGACCGCCGCCGACCTGCTGGTCGCCTGCCTGGAGGCCGAGGGCTGCGAGTACGTCTTCTCGGTCCCTGGCGAGGAGACCATGGACATCCTCGAGGCGATGGCCAACCGGGCCGAGACCGCCGAGGACACCCCCGGGAGCGACCGCGAGCCGGGCACGCCCGGCTCCGTCCGTCACGTCACGACCCGCCACGAGCAGGGGGCCGCCTTCATGGCCGACGTCTACGGTCGCCTGACCGGCCGCGCGGCCGTCGCGATGGCGACCCTCGGGCCGGGTGCGACGAACCTCGTCACCGGCGTGGCCGACGCCTTCCTCGACCGCGCACCGCTCGTCGCCATCACCGGCCAGGCGGCCATCGACAAGCTCCACAAGGAGGCCCACCAGGTCGTCGACGTCGTCGCGATGCTCGAGCCGATCACGAAGTGGAACACCCGGGTCCAGCGTCCGGCAGCGATCCCCGAGATCGTCCGCAAGGCGTTCCGGGTCGCCCAGTTCGAGAAGCCCGGCCCGACCCACGTCGAGCTCTCCGAGGACATCGCCGCGACCGAGCTGCCGGCCTCCGGACCGAACGCCGTCGAGCCGCTGCCGCGCCTGCGGACCTACTTCCCCGAGCCGACCGACGAGGCGATCGAGCACGCCGCGCGTCTCCTCGCGTCGTCGCAGCGACCGCTCATCCTGGCCGGCAACGGCGTCATCCGGCGCCGCGCCGCTGACGCGCTGCGAGGCTTCGCTCGCGGGCTGCACATCCCCGTGGCGACGACCTTCATGGGCAAGGGATCGATCGACGACCGCAGCCACCTGTCGCTGATGGCCGTCGGGCTCCAGGCGCGCGACCATGTCCTGGCCGGGTTCGATCGCGCCGACCTCGTCATCGCGGTCGGCTACGACCTCGTCGAGTACGGTCCGTCGCGCTGGAACCCGGACGGGCACAAGCGGATCGTCCACGTCGACACGACCCCGGCCGAGGTCGATGCGTCCTACCGGACCGAGGTCGAGCTGGTCGGCGACATCGACAAGTCCCTCCGGCGCCTGCTCGCCGCCGTCCTGCCGAGCGGGATCGCCGGCCGCGACGCTTCCGAGCGGCACGAGGCCCGGGAGGCTCTCGTCCACGCCGACCTGCGGACCGCCCTGCTCGAGGACCTGCGGGTCGGGGCCGCCGACGACGGCTGGCCGATCACCCCACCACGGGCGATCGCCGACCTCCGCGAGGCCCTGGGCCCGGCCGACATCGTCGTCAGCGACGTCGGCGCACACAAGGTCTGGGTCGCCCGCCTGTTCCAGGCCTACGAGCCCAACACCGTGATCATCAGCAATGGGTTCGCGGCGATGGGCATCGCGGTCCCCGGGGCGATCGCGGCAAGCCTGGTCCACCCGGAGCGAAAGGTGGTCGCGCTCACCGGCGACGGCGGCTTCCTCATGAACAGCCAGGAGCTCGAGACCGCGGTCCGCCTGGACGTCGACATCACGATCGTGATCTGGCGCGACGATGGCTACGGGCTCATCGATTGGAAGCAGCGCAACGAGTTCGACCGGCCGTACGCGGTCGAGTTCGGGAACCCCGACTTCCTTGGCTACGCCAGGTCGTTCGGGGTGCCCGGCTTCCGGCCCGAGACGGCGGCCGACCTGCTGCCGACCCTGCGGCGCGCCCTCGACGTCCGAGGCCCGTCGCTGGTCGAGGTGCCGATCGACTACGCGGAGAACGTCCGCCTGACCCAGCGGCTCGGGAAGCTCGAGACGCCGGATTGAGGCGCGTCGCTCGACGGCGCTCCTCGTCGGGCAGGCCCTGGAGTCGAAGCTGGTCGTCGAGGGGCTCGACCGGAACGTGATCGTCGCCTACGACACGGTCGGCTACCCGAGCTCGATCACCCCGCCGAGGGGCCCGACGGCATCGGGCGAGGACGAGGAGGAGGGGAGGAGGATGCGACCTCCCGTCCGCTAGTCGAGTCAGGGCACAACCGCATAGCCCAGCCGACAACCCCATGCGGGTATGCCCAGACCTGACTGGGGAACCAAGGTGCCCTCTCGCTCGCCATGCCCCCCGGGGCATGGGCCCGGGCTCGCCACCGCGGCGGGCGAACGGCGCCGCCGAACCACCCGTGTATGACCGTCGACGCATCGCCCACGGGGGGCGCCCCATCGGCACAAGGGTCTGCATGGCAGGTCCACCGGGCTCGACGCGCTCGCTAGACTCCGGCCATGACCCAGCCGGCACCAGGGTCCGGTCCCGCTCCGACCGTCCCGCGGGTCCTGGTCGCGTACGCGTCCAAGCTCGGCTCGACCCGCGACATCGCCGAGACCATCGGCGAGACGATCCGGGCCGAGGGCCTTGAGGCCGACGTCCTTCCGGCCGGCGAGGTCGAGGACCTGGGTCCGTACGGCGCCGTCGTGCTGGGCAGCGCGCTGTACTCGGCGACCTGGCTGCGCGAGGCCAACCGGTTCGCGCGCGACCACGCCGACGCACTCCGGGCCCTGCCGGTCTGGCTCTTCAGCAGCGGCCCCCTCGACCGCTCGGCGGACGCCGGCGACCTGCCCGTCGCGCCGCACGTCGCGCAGGCCACGAACGCCATCGGCGCCCGCGAGCACCGGACCTTCGGAGGGCGTCTCGCGGAGGGGACGCCGGGCCTCGACCCCAAGCTCCTGCAGACGCATCGCCAGGGCGACTTCCGGGACTGGGACGCCATCCACGACTGGGCCCGATCGATCGCGGAAGCGCTGAAGGCCGGCTAGGGACCCGACGACCGCCGCCCGGCGGCCCCGCGAGCCACCGCCCGAGCCGCCTCAGCCCCGGGAGCCCACCTCGAGCGCGTCGCCCTCGAAACCGATGACCGCCTCGCGCCACTCGTCGGGAATCGGCGTGGGTCGGCGCGAGACGTGGTCGACCATGACGACCGTCATCCGGGCCCGGCACATGACCCGGTCGTCGGCGACCCGGCGGACCTCGGCCTCGCTCGTCGCGCTCGTCCTGCCCAGCCGCGAGGTCCGGATGAAGATCTCCAGGAGGT
Organism: uncultured Chloroflexia bacterium; assembly: GCA_963707215.1. GTDB lineage: Bacteria > Chloroflexota > Limnocylindria > Limnocylindrales > CSP1-4 > DATHYZ01. The sequence continues at coordinate 467,178 of CAVPPB010000002.1, forward strand.
CGTCCCAGACGGCCGGGGCCTCGTACTCGACCTCGACCGAGCGCATGACGAACTCGCGCTCGCCCTTCCAGCGACCCAGCAGGCCCAGGTGCCGCAGGTACTCGTGGCGGGCGTGGTCCAGGTAGGGGAGGTAGCGGCCGTAGTAGACGACACCCTGGGCGTCGGTGTCGCTGAACCAGACCCGGGCCAGCGCCGAGTAGCGGAAGGGCGGGCAGCGGTCGGTCAGCCGGCCGGTCTCGAGCTCCATGGCGGCCAGCGTAGCGGAGCGGCGAGGGTCGGCGTAGCCGAGCGGCGACGGGCCGGCGCGGCCATCGATCCGCCCTTCGGCACTTGTGGGGCCGTGGTGCCGCCGGGCACCGTACGGGCATGCCGCTGGAGGATCCCGCTCATCCGGTCCTGGACGAGCGGTTCGGTCACTGGCTCGTCTGGCTCGTGCTCGACGTCCTCGCCTTCGTCGTCGTCCTGGGCGCCGCCTTCGGGGCGCTCGCCGTGGCCCTGACGCTCGTGCTCGAGCCGATCCTGCAGCCCGTTCCCGGGCGCCCCCGCCTGGTCCTCGCCGAGGTGGCGGTACGGCACCCCTGACCGGGGCCTGATCGGGGCCCGACGTCAGGCGGTCGCCGTCCCCCGGCGTGCCCGAGCGGTCAGCGCTTCGCCGAGCCCGATGGCCACCAGCCCCACCAGCAGATGGGCGATCTCCACGACGACGTGGCCGTCGCCGGGCAGGATCTGGTCCTGGGTCAGCCCGAAGGCGACGGTCAGCAGGCCCCAGCCGATGGCGATGGCGACGAGCGAGGTGGAGGCACCGGCCCGCGCGGCCAGCAGGGCGACCGCCCAGAGGCCCACGACCAGGACGATCCCGGCCAGCATGTGGATCGGCGTCGCGACCGGGTAGGCGTCGGTCCAGACGATCAACCCCAGGACGAGGACGACGAGGCCGGAGACCCGGACGGTCCAGCCGGCGGCGGTCAGCAGGTTCATGCACGCTCCTTTCGGGGCTCGATCGTAGCCGAGCGACCGAGGCGTGGGCTGTCGGTGTCCCGGCCGGCGGCGCTACGCTTGGGGCATGCGCGAGCTGCGGATCGGCGAGGCGACCCTGGCCCTCGTGCAGGGCGACATCACGCGAGTCCCGGCGGATGCCATCGTCAACGCGGCCAACGAGGGGCTGCGTGGCGGCGGCGGCGTGGACGGGGCGATCCACCGGGCCGGTGGTCCGGCCGTCATGGCGGACCTGGAGGCGCGGTACGGCCCGATCGGCATACGCCACTGCCCGACCGGCTCGGCGGTCGTGACGGCCGCCGGTTACCTGCCCGCGACCTGGGTCATCCACGCCGTCGGTCCCGTCTGGCACGGCGGCCGGTCGGGCGAGGCGTCCGACCTGGCGGCCGCCTATCGGACCGCGATGGGTCTTGCGGCGTCGGCCGGCGCCCGGACCGTGACCCTCCCGGCCATCAGCTCCGGCGTCTACGGCTACCCGGTCGACCAGGCGGCCAGGGTCGCGATCCGGGCCGTCGCCGGGGCGCTCGCGGAGGACACGCCTGTCGAGCGGGCGACGTTCGTGCTCTTCTCGGCGGACTCGCTGGCCGCCTTCGAGGCGGCGCTGGACGAGGTGGCGGCGGGGCGCTGAGGCACCCCTGGTTGCCGACCGTTGCGCGCGGTCAACGCGAACATGGCGACGAACGGCTCTGGACGACACCGAACTGCAGTAGGACCTTCGTACCTCCATTGACCGGGACCTATGGCCCGGTCAGACTCGTCGGTCCACTGGTCGCGCCCGGCGGGGGCCACGTCGCGCGACCAATAGGGGAGTGGAGAACAGGTCGCGCGTGCCCAGGACGACCCATCGCCCCGGACATCCGCGCCCTCACGTATCGGGAGGTGAGCGCGCATGTCACAGGGTCCCACCCATCGCCGAGCGGCGGAGGCCGGGCGTTGACGCCTGCCCGCCGGCCCGGGCCCGATCGGGCGAGACCGGCCGCCAGCCGACACAGCAGCGTCCCACGTACTGAACCGGGAGGAAGTATCGGATGACCCTCGGGATGGATCGCCCACGCGCGCGGCGCAGGTGGGCGGGCCTCATCGCCGTCGTCGCCATCATCACGGCGCTGGCGGCCGGAGCCGTGCTCGCCGTCCACGACGTCGGCGAGTTCGAGCTCGACAAGAACGCCAGCAACAACACGAACGTCACCAAGCTCGGCGACCTCGGCGCCAACGTCAACGCCACGGCGACCTCGATCAACGTCTGTCGGACCGCGACGAGCGAGCCGAGTACCGACTTCACGATCCTCATCCGCTGCGAGCGGATGCTCGGTCGACGTGCCGAGCCGTCAACGGCAACTTCGGCGGCAACTGCGGTGGCACCAAGCGGACCTACACGGTCACCCGCGGCTTCGACGGCACGACCGCGATCGCCCAGGCCAAGGGCGGCGTCGACGGGATCGTCAGCCTCATCGAGACCGCGACCGAAGGAACGGGCCCGACTGGGACCAGGTCTATGCCGCGATCATGAGCGGGGATGACAAGTGCGCCACCGTCCCTGACCTCGTCGAGTGCTCGTACGTCAATGACGGCATCGGCCCGTCGACGTTCATCGGCGGGGCCTCCAAGGACCACCTGCCGATCGACGGCTGGCAGCACACCAGCGGCGCCTCGCCCGACAAGGCCGAGATCCTCAACGCCTATGCCGCCAAGGCCATCGACGAGAACGATGACGAGATCCTCTACTTCGGGATGGACCGCTACGCCGTCGACGGCTCGACCGACATCGGCTTCTGGTTCTTCCGCGGTCCGGTCGTCGCCAACCCCGACGGGACCTTCACCGGCGAGCACCAGGGGACGCTCGACTCGAGTCCGGCCGACAACGACATCCTCGCCCTCGCCACCTTCACCCAGGGCGGCGCGGCGACGAACATCCGGGTCTTCCGCTGGGTCGGCGCCGGCGGCAACGAGTCGGGCACGATCAACGGCCCCGACGCCGGCGCCGGCGACTGCGTCCAGGACCCGCCGCTGACCGACGACCCGCTTTGTGGGACCGTCAACGACACGACGATCGAGGTGCCCTGGGAGTACCAGTTCAAGGGCGCCGCGACCGGCAACTGGGTCCCCGCCGGCGGCTTCTTCGAGGGCGGCATCAACCTGACCGAGCTCGGCCTCGAAGGCTGCTTCAGCAGCTTCCTCGCCGAGACCCGCTCGTCGCCCGAGATCACCGCCATCCTCAAGGACTTCACCCTCGGTGACTTCGAGTCCTGCGACACCGAGCTGACCACGACCCCCAAGACCGGGGCCGGCGGCGGGCTGACCGCCGACAGCGACAACGACGCCCTCGAGGAGATCTCGACCGGGACCGGCTCGGTCCAGGTCAAGGACTCGGCCGTCCTCGACGTCAAGGGCATCGCCTCCTTCACCGGCACCCTGTCCTTCTACCTCTGTGGCCCGATCCCCAACGGTGCCTGCGACGAGAACGGCGTCCCTGCCGGCTCGTCCACGGTGACGACGAACGACACCTACCTCTCGGATGCGATGACCGTGACCTCGGTCGGGCGCTACTGCTGGTACGCCTTCTTCGACTCGACGACCGAGGGTGTCCCCGACGCCTCCGACGGCACCACCGAGACCCTTGGCCCGCCCAAGAGCACCGGCGAGTGCTTCGAGGTCACCCCGGTCACGCCGACGCTATCGACGACGGCCGGCCCGACGGTCAAGGTCGGCTCGGCCGTGACCGACACGGCCACCTTGGGCGGCACCGCCACCCAGCCCGGCACCGACGGGCCCAACGCCACCTACCCGACCATCAACGCCACCAACGGCGCGGCCGCCGGCGGTTCGATCACCTTCACGCTCCGGAACGACAGCTGTGTGGCGATTGACGCCAGCGAAACGGCCAGGGCCGTGTCCGGTGACGGGACGTACCCCACGGTCTCGCAGGATCCGGTGAGCTACACACCGGCCTCGACTGGCACCTACCACTGGGTGGCTTCGTACAGCGGCAGCTCGCCGAACACCAGCGGGAAGTCGCACAACACCGACTGCTCCGATGCATCGGAGACGGTCAAGGTCGTCGACGCCCAGATCAGCATCGCGACCGACGCGGTCAACAAGGTCGGTGACGAGCACACCTTCACCGTGACGGTCAAGGCCGACTACGGTGACGGCTCGGGCTTCGTCCCGGTCCAGGGCGTCGACGTCCTCGCCGTCCTCGACGGGACCTCCACGGCCGGCTCGATCACCGGCGGCACCTGCGACAACACCGGTGGCGACACCGACGCTGCCGGGCAGTGCACGGTCGTCGTCGACTCCGACGCGACCGGCATCGCCTACGTCAATGCCTCGGCCAACGTCCCGATCACCGGCCTTGCCGGTGGCATCGACGTGGCCACCAACGGCTACGGCGTCCTCACCAACGAGAACAGCAAGACCTGGGCCGACGCCCAGATCAGCATCGCGACCGACGCGGTCAACAAGGTCGGTGACGAGCACACCTTCACCGTGACGGTCAAGGCCGACTACGGTGACGGCTCGGGCTTCGTCCCGGTCCAGGGCGTCGACGTCCTCGCCGTCCTCGACGGGACCTCCACGGCCGGCTCGATCACCGGCGGCACCTGCGACAACACCGGGGCGACACCGACGCTGCCGGGCAGTGCACGGTCGTCGTCGACTCCGACGCGACCGGCATCGCCTACGTCAACGCCTCGGCCAACGTCCCGATCACCGGCCTTGCCGGTGGCATCGACGTGGCCACCAACGGCTACGGCGTCCTCACCAACGAGAACAGCAAGACCTGGGCCGACGCCCAGATCAGCATCGCGACCGACGCGGTCAACAAGGTCGGTGACGAGCACACCTTCACCGTGACGGTCAAGGCCGACTACGGTGACGGCTCGGGCTTCGTCCCGGTCCAGGGCGTCGACGTCCTCGCCGTCCTCGACGGGACCTCCACGGCCGGCTCGATCACCGGCGGCACCTGCGACAACACCGGTGGCGCACCGACGCTGCCGGGCAGTGCACGGTGGTCGTCGACTCCGACGCGACCGGCATCGCCTACGTCAATGCCTCGGCCACCGTCCCGATCACCGGCCTCGCCGTGGGCATCGACGTGGCCACCAACGGCTACGGCGTCCTCACCAACGAGAACAGCAAGACCTGGGCCGACGCCCAGATCAGCATCGCGACCGACGCGGTCAACAAGGTCGGTGACCAGCACACCTTCACCGTGACGGTCAAGGCCGACTACGGTGACGGCTCGGGCTTCGTCCCGGCCGGGCGTCGACGTCCACGCCGTCCTCGACGGGTCACGGCCGGCTCGATCACCGGCGGCACCTGCGACAACACCGGTCGCGACACCGACGCGGCCGGCCAGTGCACGGTGATCGTCGACTCCGACGCGACCGGCATCGCCTACGTCAATGCCTCGGCCAACGTCCCGTCACCGGCCCTGCCGGCGGCATCGACGTCGCGACGAACGGCTACGGCGTCCTCACCAACGAGAACAGGAAGACCTGGGCCGACGCCCAGATCAGCATCGCGACGAGCGAGTTGAACGGGATCACGGAGGAGCACACGTTCACCGTGACGGTCAAGGCCGACTACGGTGACGGCTCGGGCTTCGTCCCGGTCCAGGGCGTCGACGTCCTCGCCGTCCTCGACGGGACCTCCACGGCCGGCTCGATCACCGGCGGCACCTGCGACAACACCGGTGGCGACACCGACGCTGCCGGGCAGTGCACGGTCGTGGTCTACTCGGTCACCGCAGGTCAAGCCATCGTCAATGCCTCGGCCAACGTCCCGATCACCGGCCTTGCCGGTGGCATCGACGTGGCCACCAACGGCTACGGCAACGGCCTCGTCCTCAACGTGAAGACGTGGATCGACGGTTCTCTGGCCTGGACCAAGATCGATTCCACCAGCGGCGAGTTTCTTGGCGGGACGACCTTCGAGGTCTGCCGCGTCGAAGATCGCTTCGGAACTGACATCGACGACGAGTGCCAGTCCGTCACCGACGGCTCGGCTCCAGACGTCGACGGCGATGACGGCAAGTTCCTGCTCGAGGACCTGCTCCTCGGCAAGTGGACGATCCGTGAGACCGCGGCGCCTCCCGGCTACGCATTCGACGATGAGTACACGCAGGAAGTCGACTTGACCCTGCTGAGCCCGGACGGCTCTGCGGAGTTCGCGTTCGAGAACGAGCGGCTGTACAAGATCATCGTCTTCGTCTGCAATGAATTGCTCCAGACCCTGGAGCCAAGCGACGTGACGCTCGACGGCGACAACGCCACCGTGACGGTCGGTGATGTCCCGGCGGCGCTCGCGAACCTCGGTGTCACCGAGGCGGACATCTGCGGTCTCGAGCCCGAGCCCGGCGACGGCGGTGCCGTCTACGGTGGTCTCGAGCAGGGCACCTACGCCGCCTCCATCACTATCCCTCGAGTCCAGTAGGGGCGGAACCCGTCGCCTCGCGCCAAGAGGCCCCGGCTCGCCGAGCCGGGGCCTCTTCTGTTGTCGCGATTCCTGCAGCCGCGTTCGTTAGGGCGCCACCATCAGGTCGAGTGTTGCCAGCAGCTTCTGAATTGCCGCGCTTGTCGTATGCTGGTACAGACGTGCGGTGCAGTTCGCTTCTGCTCCATCAACCCAGTACGTCGAGTCGAGCGTGAACGAGGGGTCGACAAGTAGCTCCCGAAGGTCCCGATTGACAAGCTGCAGACGCATTCGTCCCTGCCAGCACCAGAGGCTGACGAAGGGCCAGTCCGTCGCCGAGGTCGTGACCTCGAACGTGAGGCGCTCGCCGTGGTTGGCGACCTGGTCGGAACCGTCGAGCAGACGGTGGCGTCAGGTGCCCGTCTGCTTGCCGCTCCCTTGCCGCCCCCTTGCCGCCGTTCCCTCCCTTGCCGGCGAACGCCGTGCCCGCGATGAGGCCGACCGTCAGCAGGGCGATGATCGTGCCCTCGGCGACGACCTCGAGGGCGTGACGCCGGCGACTCGGTCGAGCCTTCGGCGGTGGCGCGGCATCCTCGCGCTCCCAGTGCGTGCCATCCCAGTAGGACATGGCGTACCTCCCCGGCAACCCGGCTGACTGGGAAGGCCATCGGCCGCCAGTCCCGTGGCTTTGCGTCCCCGCCTCGCGACGGGTTTGCCTTGATCGGAGCGCCCCGCACCGATCCGGTCCGAGGCGTCGGCCAGGCCAGATCGACCTGTTCCGACGCATCCGAGGCTAGGCCCGCAGCGAACCCGGCGCCATGGGTCGGTGGGCAGGCCCGGGGGGCGCGTCGGTACCCCGACCGGACCGGGCCGCACCCTCGGCGAGGGCACCGGACCACCCTCATGCGCTCGCGGATGACCGCTTGGCGAGCAGCGTCGATAGGGGCTGGTCCCAGGTCGAGGTTGCCTGGTGCGTCCTGGCAACGCCACGGGGTGGAACGTCGACCGAGCGCTGACGACGGTCGGCGCCGGATGTCCCTTGACCAAGGGCCCGGGACAGGACCAGACTCCACCCCACTGACGCCCCGGCGGGGGCCACGGCGTCGCGTCAGCGTGTTTCAGGAGGCCGTATCGAGACAGGCCCCGTCGCAACTGGCGGCGGGAGTGTCCGACCGGGGGAAGGTGAGGATCCGCTGGACATCCGATGGCGGGGGCCATCGCACGTCGATCTCTCGGCATTCACGCGCCCGTCGGAAGGCGCTGTACGGCTCGGCCATCTGGCCGGGCCGCTTTCGATTCGCCGGTCCCCGAGACCGGGCGTGGAGCCCCGTGTCCCCCGAACGCGGGGCTCCCGCCGCTCTCGGCTCGTATCGGGAATGACGCTCGAGTAGCCAGGGAGGGCTGATATGACCGAGCGATCAACGTCAACCGGTGGCACCCGATTGGTGTCGCCGGGCGAGCTCCTTCAGGAGCTCGAAACCAGAACAGCCGTCCCGAAGCGCGCAAGGGCGCGGCGGGCCGCGTCGTCTCGCCGCTTCGGGCTTGCGGGCGGCCTTCGGCGCCGCCATGCTGATGTCGGGCTCGTGCCGGGCGTGTTCGGCACGACCGTGATCAGCATGACGACCGCTGGAGCGACCGCGGACCAAACGGAGCCATCTTCCAGCAGGGTCCGTTGCCCACCTCGGCCGGCACCGGCGTGCTCGATCCGTTCCTTCGGATCAGCGCAATCTGGATGAGGTGAAGGGCTACAACACTGACTACCGGCCGCTGCAGTACCAGGAAGACAGTCCCTGGACGGAGTCGCTCCTCCTGAGCACCGTTCCGACGATCGAGTACAACGGGGGCCTCTATCGAGTCTTTCTCCTGGACATCAACCAGGTGAACAGCGTCCCGGCTGTCGCTGGACGAGCTCCGCTCTTCCTTGCGAACAGCCCCACGCTCACCAACTTCGATCCGGCGGCGAACACGTTCGGGGGCGTCCCATACACGCCGGTACTGGGAGTTGGGCGATGCGTGGATCCACCTGAACCGCGCTCGAGGCAGGCTCCGGCGACTCCGACATGTCCATGCTCGTTCCGAGTCGGTCTTCGCTGGTGCTGAGAACTGCGACTACGGGCAGGCCGGATGCACCACCTGGTTGTACATGTACAACCACTTCGGCATCCAATACCCGAACAACGACGGCTTCGAGGAATGGGCCACGCAGGTCCTGCCGTTCGTCCAGGTCGAGAAGACGGCCGAAGGCACCTTCGACCGCGAGTACGACTGGGACATCACCAAGGACTTCGACGGCACGTACTCGAAGTTCATCGGCGATTCGGCGACCAGCCACGGCTACGAGGTCTCCGTCGACCTGACGACGACCGACTCGAACGCCGAGGTCACCGGCGAGATCACCCTCACTGTCCCTGACAAGCTCCCGGACGGCGAGAAGAACGCGCCGGATGCCGTCGTTACGAGTATCGAGGACGTCTTCGACGTCGGGCCGACGACCGGGACGGTCACGTGTCCGGACCTGTTCCCGTTCACGGTCCAGGCGGGCGATCCCGTCGTCTGCACCTACAGCCTGACACCGCCGACGGCGACCCCTGGGACGAACACGGTGTCGTGTCGAGAATCGAGGACAACCCGACGCCGTTCGAGGCCACGGCCGACGTGACCACGTGCACGGAGAACTCGATCGGCTACACCTCGATCAACGTCACCGACACGAATGGGCAGGCGTGGGGTCCGGTCTCAGGTGACACCACCTGGACCTACAACAAGGACTTCACCTGCTCGTCGAACCGGCCGACTACACCGACGGCTATTACAGCTACTCGGTGACCAACACGGCCTCGATCGACGAGACCGGTGCGTCTGATACGGCCACCGTCACCGTCAACTGCTACGCCCCGGTGGTGAGCAAGACGGCCGACGGCGCGTTCGATCGGACCTACACCTGGACGATCGACAAGGAGTACGACGGCACGTACTCGAAGTTCATCGGCGATCCGGCGACGACCCACGACTACCTCGTGACCGTCGACAAGACGACCACCGACTCGAACTTCGAGGTCACCGGCTCGATCACCATCGAGAACCCGCACCCGACCGCCGCGATGTCGCTGACCTCGGTCACCGACGCGCTCTCCTCGGGTGAGACGGCGACCGTCGACTGCGGTGGGGCCACCTCGGTCCCGGCAGCCGACAGCCTCGTCTGCACCTACTCGGCCGAGCCGGCCAATGCCGACCCCGGCACGAACCGGCCACGGTCGCGTTCAACGGGATCGACTTCCCGGCGACCGACGGCTACACCTTCAGCTTCACCGAGTACGGCTACCCGACGATCAACGTCACCGACGACATCGAAGGGTCGCTCGGCTCGGCGTCAGATGACGCCACGTTCCCGTACGACGCCGACTTCACCTGCTCGTCGAACCCGGCCGACTACACCGACGGCTATTACAGCTACTCGGTGACCAACACGGCCTCGATCGACGAGACCGGTGCGTCGATACGGCCACCGTCACCGTCAACTGCTACGCCCCGGTGGTGAGCAAGACGGCCGACGGCGCGTTCGATCGGACCTACACCTGGACGATCGACAAGGAGTACGACGGCACGTACTCGAAGTTCATCGGCGATCCGGCGACGACCCACGACTACCTCGTGACCGTCGACAAGACGACCACCGACTCGAACTTCGAGGTCACCGGCTCGATCACCATCGAGAACCCGCACCCGACCGCCGCGATGTCGCTGACCTCGGTCACCGACGCGCTCTCCTCGGGTGAGACGGCGACCGTCGACTGCGGTGGGGCCACCTCGGTCCCGGCAGCCGACAGCCTCGTCTGCACCTACTCGGCCGAGCCGGCCAATGCCGACCCCGGCACGAACACGGCCACGGTCGCGTTCAACGGGATCGACTTCCCGGCGACCGACGGCTACACCTTCAGCTTCACCGAGTACGGCTACCCGACGATCAACGTCACCGACGACATCGAAGGGTCGCTCGGCTCGGCGTCAGATGACGCCACGTTCCCGTACGACGCCGACTTCACCTGCTCGTCGAACCCGGCCGACTACACCGACGGCTATTACAGCTACTCGGTGACCAACGCGGCCTCGATCGACGAGACCGGTGCGTCTGATACGGCCACCGTCACCGTCAACTGCTACGCCCCGGTGGTGAGCAAGACCGCTGACGGAACGTTCGACCGCGATTGGACCTGGGAGATCGACAAGACGGGCGACCAGACGAACCTGGAGCTCGCCGTCGGCCAGCAGTTCCTCGTCAACTACTCGGTGACCGTGACGGCCACCAGCGCTGACTCGGACTACGAGGTCACCGGCAATATCTACGTCGAGAACCCGACCGGCTCGCCCGGCTCGATGGCCGTAGACGTCGCCGACAAGATCGGCACGATTGATGCGGTCATCGACTGCGGCGGCGGACCCGGCGACACGACCCTGTCGGTCGCCACGGGCGTCACCGCCTATTGCACGTATTTCGTGGACTTCGGCGACACGATGCCGTCGGAGACGACGAACACGGCGACGGTCACCTTCAACAGCATCGACTTCACGGCGACGGACGACTTCGGCTTCTCGCTCGACGAGGAGACCGATGAGTGCATCGACCTGACGGACAGCCAGTACGGCAACCTCGGGACGGTCTGCGCCGACGAGTCACCCAAGACCATCACCTACAGCATGTACGTGGGCCCGTACCCCGTCTGCGCGACGTACGAGTTCCGGAACATCGCCTCGTTCGTCACCAACGACACCGGGGCCACGGGACAGGACGACTGGATCGTCTACATCGACATCCCGTGCGGTGGCTGCACCCTCACCCCGGGCTACTGGAAGACCCACAGCGAGTACGGCCCGGCGCCTATGACGACGCCTGGAGTCTGCTGGATGCCCTCGAGGGCTCAGGCGAGCCGCTCGTCTGGGCGCCCGACGGGAACAAGGACGGCGCAGACGAGTCTTGCCCCGAACACCGGGTTCAGCTGGTTCCAGGTCTTCTGGATGGCGCCCAAGGGCAACGTCTACTACCAGTTGGCCCACCACTACCAAGCCGCTGTGCTGAACGTCCTCAACGAGGCGTCGGCTCCGGCTGAGGTGACGGCTGCGATCGCGCATGCCGAAGAGCTCTTCGAGGAATGACGCCCGCGGAGATTGACGACCTCAAGGGCAACAATGGCCTGCGCAAGGACTTCCTTGCGACGATGTCCACGCTCGCCCAGTACAACGAGGGCTACATCGGCCCCGGCCACTGCGACGAGGACCAGACGTCAGCTGCCCACTGAGCCCTGGCTCTAGCCGAGCGCCGAAGGGCCGGCCCCCGAGGGGCCGGCCCTTCGATTTCTGCAGTGGACTCGACGATCCCTTAGCCACTGACGAAGAACGAGGTCGTCGCAAGCTCCTTGTACACGCGGTGTCCGCCCTTCATCACGGCATTGAGGAGGTCGGCGTCGCAGCTCGCCGAGCCGCCACTCCAGCTGGAGCCGGCCAGCTTGAACGTCGCGTAGCCGTCCGTGGACCATGTCCCGGTCTTGATGTTCTCCCAGTCCTCGTAGACCCACTGGCCATCCTGGGTGCAGACGACCCGCACATAGACCAGGAAGTAGTCCTTGCCCAGCGTCGACAGCGTGGTGACGCTGCCGCCATAGCTCGCGGCCACCCGGGCGGTGGCGGCACTGGCGACGACGATCGAATTGCCGTTGCCGCCCCGGCCCGCGTCCACGCCCTGGGTCCCGGAGAGGAACCCGGCCGGCGCGTAGATCGGCGAGAGGGCGAGGAGCAGGGCCGCGATGATCGCGGCGAGGAGGATGGCCTCGGCGGCGGCGCCCAGCGTGTGGCGCACGACCCCCGTGGCCGAGGACAGGGCCTTCATGGCGACCTCCTTGGTCCGGTTCGA
>CAVPPB010000003.1:0-1732787 GCA_963707215.1 uncultured Chloroflexia bacterium
GGTCGCCCCCGCTGATGAGGCGGCCTCGATCGTCGACGAGGAAGAGACGGCGATTCCACGGGATCCCGTCCAGCGTCAGGTCGACGCCCTCAGGATGCTGGAGGGCGCAGCCCTTGAGGGGCGTGACGGAGATCCGGGTCAGCTCGACCATCGCCGCCGACGATACGCCACCCGGACCGGCCGATGCGACAGGTTCGCCCAGCGGCGGCGAGGAGCGTCCGGGTGCGCGGCAGGGAAGGCCCTGATACACTCCGCCGGGCCGCGAGGGCGCGGCCTCGATCACGCCCGGCCATCCGGCCGGAGCCCACACGCGGACCTGTCCGTCCGGGGCGGTGCCGACCTTGCGACGACGAGTCGCGGGGCGGTCCTCGACGCAGGGGTCCGCGGCGGAAGAACCGAACAGGAGGTCCGACGTGCCGTCCGTATCGATGCGGCAGCTGCTGGAGGCCGGGGTCCACTTCGGCCACCAGACCCGGCGCTGGAACCCGAAGATGCGCCCGTACATCTTCGCCGAGCGCAATGGGATCCACATCATCGACCTGGCCCAGACGGTCCAGCGTCTCGACACGGCCCTCGATTTCGTCCGCGAGACGGTCGCCAACGGCGAGACCGTCCTCTTCGTAGGCACCAAGAAGCAGGCCCAGGAACCGGTCGCCGAGGAGGCCACCCGGGCCGGGATGCCCTACGTCACCAAGCGCTGGCTCGGTGGCATGCTGACCAACTTCGTCACGATCAAGAAGCGGATCGGCCTGCTCGACCAGCTCGAGGCCCGCCAGCAGTCCGGCGAGTTCGAGCGCCTCCCGAAGAAGGAGGCGGCGAAGCTCCAGGATGAGCTTGACCGCCTCAACGCGATGCTGGGCGGGATCCGCCGGATGAAGCGGGTCCCCGGGGCAGTCTTCGTCATCGATCCGCACCGCGAGCGGATCGCCGTGACCGAGGCCAACAAGCTCGAGGTCCCGGTCGTCGGGACCGGGGACACGAACGTCGACCCCGATGAGCTCGACTACATCATCCCGGCCAACGACGATGCCATCCGGGCGATCCGCCTTCTGGCCTCGCTCGTCGCCGACGCCTGCATCGAGGGCGCTCAGGAGCGCGGCGCCCGGGCCGCCGTCGAGCCCGAGCCCGAGGTGGAGATCAACGTCGCCGAGCCCGACGTGGAGATCGGCGCCTCCGACGAGCTGGTCGCCGCCCTGGCCGGTGGTGGCGCTCTGACATTCGAGCCGGATGAGGACGATGAGCTCCTCCCCGGCGCCCGGATCCCGGACGCTGCCGAGGATGCCTCCAGCGCCGACGCCGCCACGGCTGCCGGAGCCACTGACGCCACCACGGCCTCTGGAGGCGCCGAAGGCGAGGAGGCGACCGAGACCCCGGAGCCTGCCGCGCCGTCCGAACCGGCGGAGCCCGCCGGGGCCGAGGACGCCCCGACCGCCTGATCCCGCAGATCCCCGCGGGCCCGATGCCCGCACGACCCAGGAGTACGACATGGCGACCATCACTGCCGACGCGGTCAAGATGCTTCGCGAGCGCACCGGCGCAGGCTTCATGGACTGCAAGCGCGCTCTCGAGGAGGCCGACGGCGACGTCGACGCGGCGGTGGCCCTGCTTCGCGAGCGCGGTCTCGCGGCAGCCGCCAAGAAGGCCGGTCGCGATGCCCGGGAGGGGCTCGTCGGCAGCTACATCCACACCGGCGGCAAGGTCGGCGTGCTGATCGAGGTCAGCTGCGAGACGGACTTCGTCGCCCGGACCGACGAGTTCCAGCGCCTCGTCCGGGATCTGGCCATCCAGGTCGCCGGCCTGGCACCGCTGTACGTGTCGGTCGAAGGCATCCCGGAGGCTGATCTCCAGGCGAAGCGGGGGCAGCTCCGTGAGGATCCCGCGGTCTCCTCGAAGCCGGCCGACATCCAGGAGAAGATCCTCGACGGACAGCTCAAGAAGTGGTTCAGGGAGACCGTCCTTCTCGAGCAGCCGTTCCGGGACGAGGAGCGGACCGTCGGCGAGCTCATCACCGACCGGATCGCCACCATCGGCGAGAACATCGTCGTCCGCCGGTTCACCCGCTACGCGCTAGGCGAGGAGCTGTGAGCGAAGCCGTCGCCAGACCCCAGCCGCCCTCCACCGAGCCGTCGGCCCACAGTCCGCGGTATCGGCGGATCCTCCTCAAGCTGTCCGGGGAGGCGTTGCTGGGCGACCGCCAATACGGGGTCGACCCTGAGTTCTGCGCCTTCATCGCCCGCCAGGTCGCCGAGGTCAGCCGGCTCGGGACGGAGGTCGGGATCGTCGTCGGCGGCGGCAACATCTTCCGGGGTCTGGCCGCAGCCGCCCGGGGGATGGACCGGGCCACCGGCGACTACATCGGCATGCTCGCGACGGTGATGAACGGCCTCGCTCTCCAGGACGCCCTCGAGCGCGTCGGCGTGCCGACGCGGGTGATGACCGCGATCGCCATGAACGAAGTGGCCGAGCCCTACATCCGTCGCCGGGCGATCCGCCACCTCGAGCGTGGGCTAGTGACCATCTTCGTCGCCGGGACGGGTAACCCGTACTTCACGACCGACACCGCGGCGGCCCTTCGGGCGGTGGAGATCGGCGCCGAGGTCCTCCTGAAGGCGACCAAGGTCGACGGCGTCTACGATGCCGATCCGGTGACGAACCCGGGGGCTCGGCGGTACGCTGAGCTGGGCTACGGGGACCTCCTGCGCGATCAACTCAAGGTCCTCGATGCCGCCGCGGTGTCGCTGTGCATGGAGAACGACCTGCCGATCGTGGTCTTCGACCTCAACCAGCCTGACAACATCACTCGGGTCGCCCTCGGTGAGCCGGTCGGGACCTGGATCGCCGCGGAGCCAAGGGGAGATGAACGCCGATGAGCAGCGAGGTCCTCAGCGCCGCCGAGCAGAAGATGAGGCGCGCGGTCGAAGCACTCGAGCGCGACCTCTCCGGAGTCCGGACGGGCCGGGCGTCGACCGCCCTGGTCGAGCGGATCACCGTCGAGTACTACGGGACCCAGACGCCCCTGAACCAGCTGGCCGGCATCAGCGTTCCCGATCCCCACCAGATCGTCATCCAGCCGTGGGACCGCGGTGTCCTCGGCGCCATCGAGAAGGCCATCATCAAGAGCGACATCGGCCTCGTGCCGAACGTGGACGGAACCGTCGTGCGACTCAACATCCCGCCGCTCACCGAGGAGCGCCGGAAGGATCTGGTCCGGCTCGTCCACAAGCGGATGGAGGAGGCCCGGGTCGAGGTCCGGAACCTCCGTCGCGAGGCGGTGGACGACCTCAAGAAGGAGGAGCGCGACGGGGACATGGGTGCCGATGAGGCGCATCGTGAGCTCGACGCGGTCCAGCGGCTGACCGACCAGTACATCGCCGAGGTCGACCGGGTCGGCGATGCCAAGGAACAGGAGGTCCTCGAGGTCTAGTGGCGCGAGTCCCACTGGCCAGACCCACCGACGCCCCGCCGTCGGCACACCAGGGACCGTCGCCGGAGCCCCTCGACGGGGGCGAGGCGCTCGCCCTGGCGCCCGGCGAGCTACCGCGGCATGTCGCGATCATCATGGACGGCAACCGCCGCTGGGCGCGCGCTCGAGGGGTCCCCGAGCTCGAGGGCCACGCCGCTGGCGTGGCGGCTATCCGGGTGGTCCTCCGTCACGCGGTCAGACGTGGGATCGCGGTGCTCACCCTTTACGCCTTCAGCCGCGAGAACTGGGCCCGTTCCGACGACGAGGTCGTCGGGTTGTTCGCGCTGCTGGAGCAGGCGATCCGTGATGAGACCGCCGAGCTTCGCGAGCAGGGTGTCCAGGTCCGGCTCCTGGGTCGTCTCGAGGAGCTCCCTGCCGACACCCGACGGTCGATCGAAAGCGCCCTCGATGCCACCAGCGGTGGCGGTCGCCTGACCCTCAACATCGCCTTCAACTACGCTGGTCGCACGGAGCTGGTCGATGCCATCCGTCGGATCATCGCGAGTGGTACCCCCCCGGAGTCGATCGACGAGAGCACGATCGCCGACGCCCTGTACACGCGCGGGCTGCCCGATCCGGACCTGGTGATCCGGACCGGAGGAGAGCAGCGGCTGAGCAACTTCCTGATCTGGCAGTCGGCCTATGCCGAGCTCTACACCTGCCCGGCCCTCTGGCCCGACTTCGGACCGGAGGCGTTCGACGCTGCGCTCCTCGAATTCGCGCAGCGGACCCGCCGGTTCGGCCGCTAGGGTGGAGGTCCTCCGCCGGCGAGCGCTCGGCGCCCTCGTCGTCGTCCCCCCGCTCGTCGTAGCGATCCTGCTCGGGGAACCCTGGATCGCCGTCCTTGTCACGGTCGTCGTGGGCGTCGCCGCTCTCGAGGTCCTTCGGCTCTTTCGGGGTGCCGGCTACCCGACCCAGCTCGCCCTGGGGATCGCCCTGGCGGTGGTCGTCAGCCTCTCCATCGGCATCGCCTTCCGGGCCGACGTGGATCCGGCCCTGGCCGGCGCTGGCGTCCTGCTGGGTGCGATCGGGGTCATCCTCGCCGCGGTCGGTTCTTTCGCACGTCCCGACCCGAGGGATGGTTTGGCAGCCTGGATGACGACCGTGTTCGGGGCGCTCTACGTTTCCCAGCTCGGCTTCGTCGTTCGCCTGGGCCAGGTCGCGCCGCCGATCGGGGCGGATGCCCCACTGGACATGCTGAGCGCGTCGCAAGCTTGGGTCATCATCCTCGTCCTGGGCGTCTGGTCGTACGACACCGGTGCCTACCTTGTGGGCAGTCGCGTGGGCGGCCCGAAGTTCCTGACCCACATCTCGCCCTCGAAGACGTATGCCGGCCTGGTCGGCGGGTTCGTCGCTGCCACCGTGATCGTCGCCCTGGGTCTATGGGCCGTGGGCGCACCGGTCGTACATGCCGTCTTCCTCGGACCGCTGCTGGCGCTGGCTGCCCAGGCCGGGGACCTGGCAGAGTCGGTCATCAAGCGGGCGGCCGGAGCCAAGGACTCATCGAACCTGATCCCCGGCCACGGTGGCATCCTCGACCGGATCGACTCCTTCCTCTTCGCGGCGCCCGTCGTGACCCTGTATGTCCTGGCCTTCCTCGGCTGAGGCCCGCGCCGGTGGCCCGCTCGGGGTGGCGCTGCTGGGTTCGACGGGCTCGATCGGCCGGCAGGCGGTCGACATCCTCGAGTTGCATCCCGGCCGCTTCCGGGTGGTCGCCCTGGCGGCCGGGCGGAACGCGCGGCTGCTCGGCGAGCAGGCCCGGTCGCTCCGGCCACGGGTCGTCGCGGTGGGGCCCGGATCCGCCGCCCCGGAGGTTCCTGACGGGGTGATCGTCCGCGATGATGACGCCGCGCTGACGGAGCTGGCGGTCCGGGACGACGTCGACCTCGTCGTCGTCGGGACCGGTGGGATCGTGAGCCTCCGACCGGTCCTCGCGGCGCTCGGCGCCGAGAAGGTCGTCGCGACCGCCAACAAGGAGACGCTCGTCGCCGGTGGCCACCTGGTCATGGCGGCGGCTCGTCGGCTCGCGGGTGCGATCGCGTCCGAGCGTCCATGGGATCCGCTCGGCAACGCGCTCGGCTGGCTTCGCCCGATCGACTCGGAGCACTCGGCCATCTGGCAGTGCCTCGTCGGCGAAGGGATGGCAGGGATCGAGCGCCTCGTCCTGACTGCCTCCGGCGGGCCGTTCCGCGACCTGTCGGAGAGCGAGCTGGCCCGCGCGACACCCGAGCAGGCGCTCCGCCACCCCACCTGGACCATGGGCGCCAAGATCACGGTCGACTCGGCGACCCTCGTCAACAAGGGTCTCGAGGTGATCGAGGCCCACTGGCTGTACGATCGGCCCTACGACCACATCGATGTCGTCATCCATCCCCAGAGCCTGGTCCATTCGGCCGTCCGGTTCGTGGACGGCTCGCTGAAGGCCCAGCTCGGAACGCCGGACATGCATCTTCCGATCCAGTTCGCCATGACCTACCCCGAGCGGCTGCCGTCGCCGGCTGCCCCGCCGGACCTGCTGACGGCCGGCCCTCTCGAATTCCTGGCTCCCGACGAGACCCGCTTCCCGGCCCTCCGCATCGCCCGGGAGGCTGGTGGGCTCGGGTCCCGGGCGACGACCGCGCTCATCGCGGCCGACGAGGTGGCGGTCGGACGGTTCCTTGCCGGCTCGCTGGACTTCCCGGGCATCGCCCGACTCCTCGAAACGGCCGTCGGGCGGTTCGGCTCCGGCACCGATCAGGCGCCGGACCTCGCTGCCGTCGAGGAGCTCGACGCCGAGGTCAGGGCGGCCCTGGCGACCGAGTCCGGGACCGCCTGATGGACATCGTCGCGATCCTCCAGGGTGTCGTCGGGATCGGCCTGTTCATCCTGATCCTGGGGCTCCTGGTGCTCGTCCACGAGATCGGTCACTTCTTCATGGCCCGTCGAGCCGGCGTCCGGGTCCACGAGTTCGGGATCGGGTTCCCGCCCAGGGCGAAGGTCCTCCGTTCCGACGGCGAGACCCTGTACACCCTGAACTGGCTGCCGATCGGCGGCTTCGTCAAGCTGGAGGGCGAGGACGGCGACTCGGACGACCCGCGCTCGTTCACCCGGGCACCCTTCCTGACGAAGCAGGTGATCCTGATCGCCGGTGTCGTCATGAACCTGCTCCTTGCCCTCGTCCTGATGATCGGTGTCGCCTGGATCCCCCAGCGGGTCCTGGCGCTGGGCTTCGAGACCGTCCAACCGGAGTCGCCGGCCGCAGAGGCGGGCCTCGTCGGCGGGAGCCAGCTCATCGCCATCGACGGTCGCTACTACGACGCCTTCGACACGCCCCAGGCCATGGTCGACGACCTTCGGGCGAGCGCGGGCGAGCCGGTCGACCTGGTCGTCATCACTCCGACGGGCAGCCGCCAGGAGGTCGCCGTCACCCTCCGGGAGCCCGAGGAGCTCGGGCCCGACAAGGGTGCCCTCGGCATCGTCACCCTCGAGGCGAGCCTTCTCGACGAGACGTTCACCCGTTCGCCGGTGGACGCCTTGGCCACGGGGGCCGAGCGGACCATGGCCGCCTTCGGCCTCATCCTCGACGGCCTTGGTCAACTGGTCACCTCGATCGCCACGCGGCCGACCGAGCCTCCGCCGGTGACCGGCCCCGTCGGTATCGCCGTGTCGATCTCCGACGTCTTCTGGCAGGCAGGGATCGTGGCCACCATCTACCTGGCCGGCCTGCTCTCGGCCAACCTCGCGCTGGTCAACTTCCTGCCCTTCCCGCCGCTCGATGGCGGACGGATGTTGATGCTGGCCGTCAAGCGGGCCGCCGGCACCCGGGTCAGCGTCCGGGCCGAGCAGCTGACCTACGTGGTCGGCTTCATGTTCCTCTTCGGCTTCCTCATCTGGATCACGGTCTTCGACGTAGCCCGCCTGGGGGGCGCCGTCCAGTGACCGACCCGGCGGCCTTGCGGCCGCGCCGGCGGCCGACCGCTTCGGTCGATGTGGGTGGGGTCCTGGTGGGGTCGGCCCACCCGGTGGTCGTCCAGTCCATGACGAACACGGACACCGCCGACCCGGATGCCACCGCGCTCCAGGTCGCCCGGCTGGCCCACGCCGGATCGCAACTCGTCAGGGTGACGGTCAACACTGACGCCGCTGCCGCGGCCGTCCCGGAGATGATGCGCAAGCTCCAGGACCTCGGCGTCGAGGTCCCGGTCGTGGGCGACTTCCACTACAACGGCCACAAGCTCCTGGTCGACCATCCGGAGACCGCCCGGCTGCTTGCCAAGTACCGGATCAACCCGGGCAACGTCGGGACGAAGCATCGGGACCTCAACTTCCAGACGATCGTGCGGGTCGCTGTCGATAACGACAAGCCGGTCCGGATCGGCGTCAACTGGGGCTCTCTGGACCAGCAGCTGCTGACCGAGCTCATGGACGTCAATGCGCGGTCCACCGACCCCGCCGACAGCCGGGACGTGATGATCGAGGCGATGATCCAGTCGGCCCTGCGATCGGCTGAGCTGGCCGAGGGGACCGGGATGCGTCACGACCGGATCATCCTCTCGGCGAAGGTCTCCGGCGTCCGGGACCTCGTCGATGTGTACCGCCGGCTGGCGGCCCGATGTGACTACCCGCTCCACCTCGGTCTCACCGAGGCAGGCATGGGCATGAAGGGGATCGTGGCCTCGACGGCCGGCCTCTCGATCCTCCTGAACGAAGGGATCGGGGACACGATCCGGGTCTCGCTGACCCCCGAGCCCGACGGCGACCGCGCTCTTGAGGTCGAGGTCGCCCAGCAGGTCCTCCAGTCGATGGGCCTCCGGTCGTTCCTTCCCCAGGTCACGGCGTGCCCCGGCTGCGGCCGGACGACATCGACGTTCTTCCAGGAGATGGCCCGGGACATCCAGCAGCACCTTCGGACCGGATGCCGGAGTGGCGAGAGCAGCATCCCGGCGTCGAGGACCTCAAGGTCGCGGTGATGGGCTGCGTCGTCAACGGGCCGGGCGAGAGCAAGCACGCGGACATCGGCATCAGCCTGCCCGGCACCTTCGAGGAGCCGGTAGCCCCGGTCTTCGTCGACGGTCGGCTGGATCGGACCCTCCGCGGGGACGGGCTGGTCGACGAGTTCATCGCCATCCTGGAGGCCTACGTGGCGAAGCGGTACCCGGCCAGCGACCCGACCCCGACGGCGACGGCCTAGGACCGCGGTCCCCATCCGCCGGGCTTCGGCCCGGGCCGCGCGCGGCGCGCTCGCCCTGCTCCGGCTGGCTCGATGGCGTGGGCGGGACGTGCGGTGTATACTCCGCCGACATCCGATGGCCGCCTCCGAACGTGGGTGACCCCCACGTTTCTTCATGTCAGGCCGATCGGTCGATGAGCACGAGGAGGAGCAACGTGAGTCGGGATTTCGTCGGCGCCCTCCTGCAGCTCAACGCCGAGAAGCAGGTCCCCCGCGAGCAGCTGATCCGGACCGTCGAGGAGGCCATCCAGTCCGCGTACCGTCGCGTCGACGGCGACGAGGACATCCACGTCCAGGATCGACGGCGAGACCGGCAAGATCCGGGTCTTCCGCGCCCGCACGTCGTCGTCGGAGGTCGAGGACGAACTGACCGAGTTCACCCTCGAGGAGGCGCGCACGCACGAGCCCGAAGGCCGAGCTCGGCGAGCTCGTCGAGTACGAGCAGCTCGACGCCGGAGGCATTCGGGCGGATCCACGCCCAGACCGCCAAGCAGGTCGTCCTCCAGCGACTGCGCGAGGCGGAGCGCGACGTCGTGTTCGACCAGTTCGCCAGCCGCGAGGGCGATCTCATCACGGGCACCGTCAACCGGGTCGAGCCGCGGGCGATCATCCTCGACGTCGGCAAGGGCGTCGAGGCGATCCTGGCGACCAGCCGAGCAGTGCCCGCTCGAGCACTACCGGATCGGCCAGAACGTCAAGGCCTACGTGCTCGAGGTCCGGCGCGCGACCCGCGGCCCACAGATCTACGTCAGCCGGACCCACAAGGGCTTCCTGCGTCGGCTGTTCGAGCTCGAGGTGCCCGAGATCCACGCCGGCACGGTCGAGATCAAGGCCATCGCCCGCGAAGCCCGGCAGCCGCTCGAAGGTCGCCGTCGCCTCCCGCCAGGAGGGGCTCGACCCGGTCGGGGCGACCGTCGGCCAGCGCGGCGCCCGCGTCCAGGCGGTCGTCGCGGAGCTGGGTGGCGAGAAGATCGACGTCATCCCCTGGAGTGACGACCCGGCGTGTTCGTCGCCAAGGCTCTCAGTCGCCGGCCCAGGTCCTGGCGTCGACATCGACGAGGAGAACCGCATCGCCAGCGTGACCGTGCCCGAGCGGATGCTCTCGCTGGCCATCGGCCGCGGAGGGCCAGAATGCCCGACTGGCCGCCCGGCTGACCGGCTGGCGCATCGACATCCGGAGCGACGCGCCGGTGGCCGAGGAGCCTGCGCCAGACGCCCGAGCCCGAGGCGGCCAGACGCCCGGCTCGAAGCGCCTGGCGCCCGAGCCCGAAGCGACCCCGCCGCAGCGCAGACGTCGAGCCCGCCGAGCTCGCCGAGGTGGAGGTCGCCGTCGGACAGCCACCGCGAGCCGCCGACGCCGAGCCGGTGACAGCAGCCCCAAGCACGACACGGCGAGCCGAGGCAAGGCCCCGGCGGCCGAGCCGGCGCCCGACGTCGCCACGTCGACGGCAGCGGTCGTGACCGCGCGGTGAAGCCGAAGCGAGCGCCGCCGCAAGCCGAAGGCGGCAGTCCGACGAGGAGGTGTCGTCGTAGCGGCGGCCGGCAGCGGCGCGCCGCCCGGGTGCGCCGGCCGCCCGTCGCGGACCTGCGTCGCCTGCCGGACCAGCGCGCCCCAAGCGGGAGCTGCTCCGGATCGTGCGGACTCGCGGACGGGCGCGTCGTCGCTCGATCCCGGCGGCCGGCAGCCGGTCGCGGCGCCTACCTGTGCGCCGAGCCGGCCTGCCGGCGGAACGCCCTCGCGCAAGGAGCGCTCGACCGAGCGCTCGCGGACCCAGCTCACCACCCGACCTCGAGGCCGAGCTGGCGGTGTCGACTACCCGACACCGAAGCATGACCGAAGGAGGATCCCGTGGCCAGGAGTAGGAGCGGCACCCGCGGCCGACGCGGGCCCCGCAAGCCGCCGCGCCGTGACGCGCGCGAGCCGGCCGCGGTCAGCGGTCGTCGAGCCTCGCGTGAGCGGGGCCATCGAGCTGCCCGACGACGCTCACGGTCAAGGAGCTCGCCGAGCTGCTCGGCGTGAACGTCGCCGACGTCATCCGCGAGCTCATCAAGAGCGGCATCTTCGCGACCATCAACCAGCTGATCGACCGCGACACGGCCTCGCTCGTCGCCGGCGAGCTCGGCTACGAGGTCGCCGAGGCCGTCGCCGAGGCGGCATCCGCGGAGCACCGGAGAGGGCGAGGAGGCCGGCGCCGGAGGCCGACCAAGGAGCCGCTCTTCGAGGAGGACGATCCCGTCGCTCCTTCAGCCGCGCGCCCCGATCGTGACGGTCATGGGTCATGTCGATCACGGCAAGACGAGCCTGCTCGACGCGATCCGCAGCACGACGGTCGCCGCCGGCGAGCGCGGTGGGATCACCCAGCACATCGGTGCGTCCGAGGTCGCACCAAGGACGGCAAGGCGGATCGTCTTCCTCGATACCCCGGGTCACGAGGCGTTCACCGCCATGCGCGCCCGCGGGGCCCGGGTGACCGACATCGCGATCGTGGTCGTGGCCGCGGACGACGGGGTGATGCCCCAGACGCTCGAGGCGATCAGCCACGCCAAGGCGGCCAAGGTGCCGATCGTCATCGCGCTCAACAAGATCGACAAGCCGGACTGCCAACCCGGATCGGGTCAAGACCGAGCTGTCCGAGGCCGGCGTCATCATCGAGGATTACGGCGGCGACACGCCGATGGTGCCCGTGTCGGCCAAGGCGAGGACCGGCATCGACGACCTGATGGAGATGATCCTCCTCGTCGCCGACCTCCAGGAGCTCAAGGCCAACCCCAAGCGGCCGGCCAGTCGGCACGGTCATCGAGGCACAGCTGGACAAGGGTCGCGGCCCGGTCGCCACGGTGGTCGTCCAGACCGGCACCCTGCGGGTCGGCGACACGATCGTCGCCGGCACGACGATGCGGCCGGGTCAAGGCGCTCGAGAACGTCTACGGCAAGCGGATCACCGAAGGCCGGTCCGGCGACCGCGGCGGTCGTGCTCGGCCTGTCCGACGTGCCCGAGGCAGGCGACGTCCTGCGCGTCGTGACCGACGAGAAGCGAGGCCCGCACCTCGATCGAGCGGCGTCGGACCGAGAGCACGGCCACGCGGCGGCGAGGGGACCGGCCGGGCGACGCTGGAGGACCTGTACCGCCAGATCCAGGCCGGTCAGGCCAAGGAACTCCGGATCATCCTCAAGGCCGACGTCTCTGGCTCGCTCGGGGCCATCCGCCACGCGCTCGAGCAGCTGGGCGACCGACGAGGTCCGGATCAACGTCCTCCTCGAGGCCGCCGGTGACATCACCGACAACGACATCATGCTGGCGACCGCCTCGGATGCGATCGTCGTCGGCTTCAACACCGGGATCACCGACACGGCGCGCCGAGCCGCCGAGGCGGAAGGCGTCGACGTCCGCCGCTACGACATCATCTACAAGCTGACCGACGACATCGAGGCGGCACTCAAGGGCCTGCTCGAGCCCGAGATCGTCGAGGTCGTCGAGGGTCGCGCCGAGGTCCGCCAGGTCTTCCGCGTCGGCAAGATCCAGGTCATCGCCGGCTCCTACGTCACCGACGGGCGCATCGTCCGCGGCGGTGCCCGCATCTGGCGGGGCGGCAAGGTGATCGCGACCGACAGGATCGAGTCCCTCCGCCGCTTCCGCGACGACGTGCGCGAGGTGGCGACGGGGTTCGAGTGCGGCATCGGGCTCGCCAACTTCCCGATCGTCGCCGAGGGCGACATCATCGAGTGCTTCACCACCCAGACGGTCAGTCGCGTCCGGCCGGCTGACCGGCCGCCGGCGGCGCGCCTACGCCAGCGTGCCCTGAGCGACGAGAAAGCCGACGATGACCCAGCGCACGCACCGCGTCGACCAGCTCCTTCGCGAGGAGATCGGCGGCGATCCTGGCCCGCGAGATCGCCGATCCTCGGCATCGGTTTCGCGACGTCACCGACGTGGAGACCACGCCCGACCTGCGGCACGCGAAGGTCTGGGTCAGCGTCATCGGGCCGGACCCCGAGCGCGATGAGACGGTCAGCGCGCTCCAGCGTGCCATGGGCTACGTCCGGCGCGAGCTCGGGCATCGGCTGCGCCTCAAGCGGATCCCGGCCCTCCACGTGCGCCTGGACGACACGGCCGAGCGGAGCACGCGGGTCTGCGGCTCCTGGCGGAGATCGACTCCGGTCTCGAGGCCGAGGACCTGCCGTCGGGCGAGACGCTGCCCACGCCGGTGCCCCGGATCCGCCACGGCGATGAGCGCGAGGACGCCGACGATAACCCGGCGACGACCGGTGACACCCCGGCGACGACCGATGACGCGTCGGCGACGACCGATGATGCGTCGGCGGCCGGCGAGCCTCGACCCGACGCTGGTCCGCCGCGCCCCGCAAGGGATCCCCGCGCGGCCGCCGCCCCGGCGGGTCGCCGGCCGGAGGCGGGACGCGGCGCTCGCGGTCCGGCCGTGGTCAGGGAAGGCATCGCCGGTGACTGTGGATCGCGTCAGTTCGCCGACACGGTGCCCGGCGCCGTCGTCGAGCGCCTCCTGGGTGCCCGGACCGTGCTGGCGGTCGGGCACGAGCACCCGGACGCCGACACGCTCGGGGCGACGCTGGCCGTCTGTCGGCTCGTCGAGGCACACGGTGGACGGCGACGGCCGTCTGCACCGATCCGGTGCCGTCGCTGTACGACTTCATGCCCGAGGCGAGCCCGTTTCCGGACGATCCCGACCCGGGATGGCCTACGACCTCCTCGTCGTCGTCGGACTGCGGCTCGCTCGAGCGGATCGGCCGGTGTCGGCGTCCGCCACGCCGAGCCTCCTCGGGTCGCTGCCGCGGGTCGTGCTCGATCATCACGCCCGCAACGAACCGCTCGGGCGGCCGATTGGATCGACCCGGTGCGGCCGCGACCTGCGAGATGGTCGACGCTGCTGGCCGTCCGCCTCGGCGTCTCGTCGACCGATGGCGATGGCGCCCTGGCTACCGAGCTGATGGCCGGCGTCGTCATGGATACCGCGACGTTCGCGCACCCGAACGCGACGCCGAGGACGCTGGCGGTGTCGGCCGCGCTGTCGAGGCCGGGGCACCGCTGCTCGGACATCTCACGCCGTCTCTACCGCACGAAGCCCGATGCCCAGCTCCGCCTGTTCGGACGGGTGCTCGATCGGCTGCAGACGAGCGACGACGGCCGGTCGTCCACTCGTCGCTCCTCGAGGCCGACCTGTGGCCACCGGCACGGATGCCGCCCACTCGGAGGGGCATCATCGATCTGCTGGCGCCAGTCCGAGACGGCCGAGGTCGCGACTCCTGTTCAAGGAGCAGGGCACGGCACGACCCGGATCAGCGTCCGGACCCAGCCCGGCGGCGTCGACGCCACGGTGCTGACGGGGCGCTTCGGCGGCGGAGGCCACGCCCGGGCCGCCGGTGCGACGGTCGAGCTCCCGATCGACGAAGCGCGGCCGGTGGTGCTCGTCGAGGCAGCGCGGCTGGCGGCCGCGGTCGACCGCCGGTCCGCCTGACGATGCCGAGGCGACCGCGCTCGGACGGCTGGACGGCGTGCTCGTCGTCGCCAAGCCGGCCGGCCCGACCTCCCACGACGTCGTCGGCCTCGTTCGCCGACTGGCCGGCTCACGCCGCGCGTCGGCCACGGCGGGACGCTGGACCCTTCGCCAGCGGCGTGCTGCCGATCTTCCTCGGCTCGCGCCACCCGCCTGGCCGAGTACCACCTCGGGCGACGAGAAGACGCTACCGGGCGACGGTCTGCTTCGGCGCCTCATCGACGACCGACGATCTCGAGGGGGAGCTCACCCCCTCCGACCGCTCCCCGGACCGGTCGGCCGTGGAAGCCGCTCTGGCGGGGCTCCTGGGTTCGATCGAGCAGCGACCACCGGCTTTCAGCGCGATCAAGATCGGGGGCAGGCGAGCCTACGCGATGGCCAGGGCAGGACTGACACCCGATCTGCGTCCCCGCACCGTGACGATCCATCACCTCGAGGTCATCGACTGGAACGCGGCCGATCCCACGCGGCCGATCGCCACCATGGACGTGATCTGCTCGGCCGGGACCTACGTCCGCGCGCTCGCCCGCGACCTCGGGGCAGCGACCGGGAGCGCGGCCTACCTCGGGTCCCTCGTGCGCACCGCGAGCGGCGACTTCGACATCGAGGGGGCCCTCGCGGTCGACGCGATCCGCGAGGCGGCGGCCGCCGGTCCGCAGGGTGTGGCGACCCTCCTCCGGCCGGTCGATGCCGGATTGGAGTGGATGCGAGCCGTCGCCATCGCGGACGAGTCCGTGCCGCGTCTGCTCCAGGGCCAGGCCGTCCCACCACCGCTCGACCGACCTCCCGAAGCTGGCGGAGGACCCGTTCGGATCCAGGATGGCAGGGGACGCCTCTTGGCCATCGGCGAGATCAGCGACGGCCGGATCGCCCCGAGGAAGGTCCTGCTCCGTGACCGAACGGCCGTCCCGGCGGGCGACGATGGCTGACGGTCCGACCAGCCCGATCCGCCTCGTCCTCGGCGTCGACCAGCTTGCGGCCGAGGGCGAGCGGCTGCTGCTCACCGTCGGCGTCTTCGACGGGCTCCATCGAGGTCACCGCTACCTCCTGGGCCGACTGCGCCGGGCGGCCCGTCGACTCGGCGCGCACCCGGCTGTGGTCACCTTCGATGCCCACCCCGACGCGGTCGTTCGGGGCCACGCTCCGCCGCTGCTGCTCGACCCGGAGGAGCGCCTCGGCCGGTTGGCCCGTGCCGGGATCTCGACGGTCGTGGTCCAGCACTTCGACGACGCGCTCCGGCGGACGACCTATGACGCGTTCGTGGCCGCGCTGGCTGCACGCGCGAGCCTCGCCGGCTTCGTCATGACACCCGAGGCCGCCTTCGGACATGAGCGCCGGGGCACCCCGGAAGCGCTCGCCGCCCTGGGCCGAGTGCGCGACTTCACGGTCGTCGTCGTCGAGCCGTACGAGCTGGACGGGGGTCCGGTCCGCAGCAACCGGATCCGGGGCCTGGTGGAGACCGGCGACCTCGCCGAGGCCCGGCGACTCCTGGGCAGGCGCCTGGCGGTAGTCGGCCGGCCCGTCGCAGTCGTCGACGGTCTCCAGGAGGTCCGCCCGACCGTGCCGATGGCCTTGCCACCCGACGGCGCCTACCGGGCGGTCGGCTGTGCGCCGTGGACGGCCTTCGGACCTGGTGGTGGACGGAGCGCCCCGTTCCGGGCCATCGTCGATGGTGGGCGACTGCTCGTTCCCGAGCGTGTCGCCAGACGGCATCCCGGCGGCCTCCGGGTGACCCTGGCCTGATCCAGCGAGATCTTCTCGGACGGTCGGTAGCGTCCGCCACGGGCTCGACGTTTGCCGTCGGTCGGCCGGCCTGCTATCCTGCGGCGGTTTGTAGAGGTTTGGAACAGATCAGCAGTTCGTGTCGGAGGACCGAGTGCCGCTCGCGCGGGAAACGAAACAAGAGGTCATCGCCGGATACGCCGTCGCCGAGGGCGACACCGGCTCGCCAGAGGTCCAGATCGCGCTCCTTACCGAGCGGATCAAGGGCCTCACCGAGCATCTCCGGCGGTTCCCGAAGGACAACCACTCGCGACGCGGCCTCCTCAAGCTCGTGGGCCAGCGACGTCGCCTTCTCGCCTACCTGGTGAAGACCGACGACGCCCGCTACCGGGCCGTCATCGGACGGCTCGGCCTGCGCCGCTAGCCAGCCGCGACGGGGACCTCGGGCCGACCGCCCGGGGCCCGACCGTATCGGCGCCGGCGGCCGGCCCCCAGGCCAGGTCGATGCCTCCTCCACGACAGGAGGAAACACTACCCGTGTCTCACGTCTTCGAGACGACCCTCGGTGGTCGCACCCTGACCATCGAGACCGGCAAGCTCGCCAGGCTCGCCGGCGGCTCCGTCACCGTCCGCTACGGTGACACCATGGTCCTCGGGACCGCCAACCGCTCGGAACCCCGCCCGGGGCTCGACTTCTTCCCGCTCACCGTCGACTTCGAGGAGCGGATGTACGCGGCAGGGAAGATCCCTGGCGGATTCATCAAGCGCGAGTCGCGTCCGTCAGAGGCCGCCATCCTGGCCGCACGGTTGACCGACCGGCCGATCCGGCCGCTGTTCCCGGAGGGCTACAAGGACGACGTCCAGGTCGTTATCACGGTCCTCTCGACGGATCAGGAGAACGACCCGGACATCCTCGGCACGATCGCCGCCTCGGCCGCCCTGACGATCAGCGAGATCCCCTTCCAGGGGCCCGTCGCGGCCGTCCGGGTGGGCCGTATCGACGGCGAGTTCGTCGTCAACCCGTCTACCAGCGACCTCGAGGCATCCGAACTCGACCTCGTCGTCTCGGGCACCCGCGACGCCATCATGATGGTGGAGGCTGGGTCGAAGATCCTGCCGGAAGACGTCATGGCCGAGGCCATCCTCTTCGGCCACCGAGCGCTCCAGCCGATCATCGACCTGGAGGAGGAGCTGCAGCGAGCGGTCGGGAAGGCGAAGCGTCTGCCGTACATCGAGCCGGCGGTCGGCTCCGTCGTCGACTTCGTGGACCGCTTCAACGCCGGTGAGACCTTCGTCGTCGTCGACGTCGAGACGACGGGCACGGACCCGCGGACGGCCGAGCTCGTCGAGCTTGCGGCGGTCAGGATCCAGGGCGGCGCCATCGTCGATCGTTGGTCGACCCTCGTCGATCCAGGACGTCCCATCGTCGGCAACCAGATGCACGGCATCACCGATGCCGATCTGGCGGGGGCGCCAAGCCCAGCCGACGCCGCTCGCCGATTCGTCGAGTATGCCGGCGACGCCACGATCGTCGGCCACTCGGTCGGCTTCGACCTGGCCTTCATCGAGGAGGCGCTCGGAGACGGGACGCGCTTCGAACCCGGCCGCTACGCCGACACGCTGGTCATCGCCCGGGAGGGCTATCCCGGCGCCGAGTCGTATCGGCTCGGCGATCTCGCGGCCTTCTTCGGGGTCGACCTGTCCCAGGCCCATCGTGCCCTCCCCGATGCCGAGGCGACGGCCGGGCTGTTGATCCGCTTCGGGACCGACCTGCAGGTCCGCCTCGACGCCCTCAAGGCCGGCATCGCCGACGCCATCAGGGCTCATCGCAGTGGCGGCGACGCGGCCGCCCTCCTCGAGCGGGCCCGTCGTGAGGCCCGCGTCGGCAAGGGCCTCTTCGGCCTCGTCCACAAGAAGGTCGTCCGGCGGCTCGTCGTCGACGAGGGGATCCGGATGGACGGCCGGGGCCTCGACGAGATCAGGCCGATCGACGTGGAGGTCGGCCTGCTGCCGCGCGCCCACGGCTCGGGCCTCTTCACCCGTGGCGAGACCCAGGCCCTGACGATCGCGACGCTCGGGCCGTCCTCGGACGTGCAGCGCATCGACACCATCAGCCCGGAGACCGAGAAGCGGTACCTCCACCACTACAACATGCCCCCGTATAGCACGGGCGAGAACAAGCCCATGCGCGGCCCGAGCCGCCGCGACATCGGCCACGGCAACCTGGCCGAGCGGGCGCTCATCCCTGTCCTCCCCGACGCCACCGAGTTCCCGTACGTCATCCGGCTCGTCAGCGAGTGCGTGACGTCGAACGGTTCGACGTCGATGGCCTCGACCTGTGGCTCGACGCTCGCCCTGATGGACGCCGGCGTGCCGATCAAGGCCCCGGTCGCCGGAGCGGCCATGGGGCTCGTCCTCGAGGCCGACGGCAGCTTCGCCGTGCTGACCGACATCCTCGGCAAGGAGGATGCCTTCGGTGACATGGACTTCAAGGTCACCGGCACCAGCGAGGGCATCACGGCCCTCCAGATGGACATCAAGGTCAAGGGCATCGACGAGCGGGTCATCCGCGAGGGCCTGGCCAAGGCGCTCAAGGCCCGCCTGGCGATCCTCGAGAAGATGACCTCGGTGCTGCCCGAGGCCCGCGCGGAGATCAACCCGTTCGCCCCCCGGATCATCACGATGAAGATCAACCCGGAGAAGATCCGGGAGATCATCGGCAAGGGCGGCAGCATGATCCGCAAGATCCAGGAGGAGACCGAGACGGAGATCAACGTCGAGGACGACGGCACGGTCGAGATCGCCGCCGTCAACTCCGACAACTCCCGCAAGGCGATCCAGTGGATCGAGAGCCTCACCCGCGAGGTGGAGATCGGTGCCCTGTACATGGGCAAGGTGACCCGGATCATGGGCTTCGGAGCGTTCGTCGAGATCCTTCCCGGCAAGGAAGGCCTCGTCCGCATCGGTGAGCTCGCCGACTACCACGTGCCGAGCGTCGAGGACGTCGTGTCCGTCGGCGACGAGGTGATGGTCGTCGTCACCGAGGTCGACCGCCAGGGGCGGGTCAATCTCTCCCGCAAGGCGGCGATGCAGCGTCATCTCGCTCAGGGCCGCTCCTGAGGCACCTCCGTCCCGAGAGGCGCACCCCCGGGATCCCGGGGGTGCGCTGCTATACTCGGCCGGTGCCCTGATCGTTCCTGATAACGGGAGAGGTATGCCCTCCGACACGACGACGCCCCTCTCGGTCGCGGTCGTCGGCGCTACCGGCGTCGTCGGCCGGACGATGATCCGCGTGCTTCTCGAACGTGGCTTCCCGATGCGCGAGCTGCGGCTCCTGGCGTCGGCCCGGTCGGCCGGGTCGACCCTGACCCTCGACGAAGTGTCCTACCCGGTCGAGGAGGCGACCCCGGACGCGTTCGAGGGGGTCGACGTCGCTCTCTTCAGCGCCGGTGGCGGGACCTCGAAGGCGCTTGCCCCGGAGGCGGCGGCTCGAGGTGCGACGGTCATCGACAACTCCTCCGCCTGGCGGATGGACCCGACCGTCCCGCTCATCGTCAGCCAGGTCAACCCGGAGGACGGCGCCTGGCACGAAGGGATCGTCGCCAACCCCAACTGCTCGACGATGCAGCTCATGCCGGTCCTTGGCGCTCTCAGGGACGCCGTGGGCCTCGAGCGGGTGGTGGTCGACACTTACCAGTCGGTCTCGGGTACCGGTTCCAAGGCCATCGCCGAGCTCGAGGGGCAGGTCCGTGCATACGCGGCCGGCCAGGAGCCGGTCGTCTCGGTCTACCCGCACCAGATCGCCTTCAACGTGCTGCCCGAGATCGACGTCTTCCTCGACAACGGCTATACGAAGGAGGAATGGAAGGTCGTCACGGAGACGCGCAAGATCCTCCACCTTCCCGAGCTTCGCGTCTCGTGCACTGCGGTCAGGGTGCCGGTCTTCGTGGGGCATTCCGAGGCGGTCCACGTCGAGACCGTCGATCCGATCGACCCGGACCATGCCCGTGCGTTGTTCGCAGCGACGCCCGGCGTAGTGGTGCAGGACGATCCCGGGTCGCACCTCTACCCGCTGGCGACGAAGGCCGCCGGGGTAGACGACGTATTCGTCGGCCGAGTCCGCCAGGACGTCTCGATCCCCGATGCCCGGGGTCTCGTGTTCTGGGTCGTCAGCGACAACCTCCGCAAGGGAGCTGCCAGCAACGCCGTCCAGATCGCCGAGGTTCTCCGGGAGCGGGACTGGGTCCAGGCCGCGGCGCGACGTCAGCCGGACGGCGTCGACGGCGGACCGGCTCGGTGACGGAGGCCGAGCGCCGGGCGGCGCTCGAGCGGATCGCCGATGAAGTCCGCGCCTGCACTGCGTGTCGGCTCCATGAAGGCCGTGCGCAGGCGGTGCCGGGCGAGGGCCACCCGTCGACGGAGGTCCTGTTCATCGGCGAGGCGCCTGGCCTCAACGAGGATCGACAGGGTCGGCCCTTCGTCGGCGCCGCCGGCCAGTTCCTTGACGAGCTCCTCGGCTCCGTCGGCTGGCGCCGTGACGAGGTCTACATCACCAACGTCGTGAAGTGCCGCCCACCGCAGAACCGCGACCCGGAGGCCGACGAGATCGCCGCCTGTGCGCCCTTCCTGCAGCGGCAGTTCGAGATCCTCGAGCCGACCCTCGTCGTGACGCTGGGCCGCCACTCCATGGCCCGGTTCCTGCCTGGAGCCAGGATCGGGCAGGTCCACGGGACCGTGCGACCCGCGCCGGAAGGCTCGCCGGCGGAGGGCACCGATATCTTCGCCATGTACCACCCAGCGGCGGCGCTCCACCAGGGGTCGCTCAAGGCCACGCTGCTCGAGGACATGGCCCGGGTCCCGGGCGCTCTCGTCGATGCCCGGGCCGCCCGGGTCTCGTCGGAGCCGATCGGGCCGACGCCCGAGGCTGCCCCATCAACCCCGTCGGAGGCACCGGCGGCAGTGACCGCAGCCTCCGTGGGTAGCGAGGCTGGAACGGATGCTACCGAGGAGGCCGGTCCAGTCGAGCGCGGTGCGAGGCTGGCCGGACCGGCGGCGGCCGACGGTCCCGGATCCACCGACCGCAACCCCGAGATCCAGACGGCCGACGATCGCCTGCCCGCCCCCCAGGCGCAGCCAGACGAGCCGGTCGCTACGGCGATCGACGACGACCAGATGATGATGTTCCGCTGAGGCGGACCGCTATTGTGAACGAGGCTCATGACTGACACGACGACGCCGCTCCGGATCATCCCGCTCGGTGGGGTGGGGGAGATCGGCAAGAACATGTACGTCTTCGAGTACGGCGATGACATCGTCATCGTCGATTGCGGCCTGATGTTCCCCGACGAGGAGATGTTCGGGATCGACCTCGTCGTCCCCGACGTGACGTATCTCCGCGAGCGTCGTGACCACGTCCGGGCCTTCCTGATCACCCACGCCCACGAGGACCATGTCGGCGGGCTGCCCTACATCCTGCCGGACTTCCCCGGGGTCCCGATCTATGCGTCGACCCTGGCTCGGGGCCTATTGGGGAACAAGATCAAGGAGCACAAGCTCCACGCCAACCCCCTCCTGGCGCTCGACCCGGGCGACGAACTGGAGATCGGCCCGTTCACGGCCATCCCGTTCCGCATCGGCCACTCGATCCCCGACGCCATGGGTATCGCGCTGCGGACCCCCGTGGGGATCGTCGTCCACACCGGCGACTTCAAGTTCGATCACACCCCGGTCGACGGCAAGCTGTCCGACTTCGCGACCCTGGCTCGCCTGGGCGCCGAGGGCGTCATCTGCCTGTTGTCGGACTCGACCCGGGCGGAGAACCCCGGCTACACACCGTCCGAGCGGACCGTCGGCGAGGCCTTCCGGGAGATCATGGAGCCGCTCGACGGGCGGGTGATCGTCGCCACCTTCGCGAGCAACATCGCCCGTGTCCAACAGGTCCTCGACGCGGCCGCCGCGATGGACCGCAAGGTGACGGTGATCGGTCGCTCGATGGAGCAGAACTTCCGCATCGCCACCGACCTCGGCTACCTCAAGTACGAGCCCTCACGGATCGTCGCCAAGGACCGGATCAAGGACGTACCCGACGACCGACTCGTCATCGCCACCACCGGCGCCCAGGGTGAGCCCATGGCCGGGCTCGCCAGGATGGCGAACCGGGATCACCGGTTCGTCGAGATCCAGCCAGGCGACACGGTCATCGTCTCCGCTAGCCCGATCCCCGGCAACGAGGAGTATGTCGCCCGGACCATCGACAACCTGTTCAAGGCCGGCGCGAACGTGTACTACCACACCATCAAGCGTGCCCACGTTTCCGGCCACGCCAGCCAGGAGGAGCTGAAGCTGATGCTCGGCTTGACCAAGCCGAAGCACTTCATCCCGATGCACGGTGAGTTCCGGATGCAGGTCCAGCACGGACGGCTGGCCGTCGAGACCGGCGTTGCCCCGGAGAACGTCTACATCATCGAGAACGGGATGCCGATCGAGATCCTGGCCGACGGCTCCGCGCGCCGCGGGACCCCGGTCACAGCCGGCTACGTCCTCGTCGATGGCATCAGCATCGGGGATGTCGGCGAGATCGTCCTGCGCGATCGGCGGGCGCTCGCGAACGACGGCATGTTCATGGTCGTGGTCACGGTGGACAAGCAGACCGGCGCTGTCATCGGCCGGCCGGAGATCATCACCCGGGGCTTCGTGCCGATGAACGAGCGGGATCCGCTCATCGAAGAGGCTGCGGACCGGGTCATCGCCGCGATCGAGAACCCCGGCGACCATATCAGTGAGATCGGCCTCCTCAAGAGCCAGATCAAGGACGGCGTCAGTCGCTTCCTGTACGAGCAGACGAAGCGTCGGCCGATGGTCTTCCCGGTCGTGGTCGAGGTCTGACCGGGTGGCACGGACGAGTCGATCGCGCCGCGCGGGGACACGCAGGAGCACCCGCTCGAGGAGCACTCCCCGGGTCCAGCCGGACGTCGTCCGCTCGCTGGTGGGTCTGGGCCTGCTCGTCCTGGGCGTGATCACCCTCATCGCGCTGGCCTTGCCGGGCGAGGGGACGCTCACGACGTGGTGGCGGGACTTCTTCGCTCCCTGGTTCGGTACGGGTCGTTGGGCGCTGCCCTTCCTGCTCCTGGCCGCCGGCGTCTACGTCGAGTTCTATGCCGGTCGGGCAGGCAGCTCAGGCAGCCGCTGGGGAACCATCCTCGTCTGCCTGGCCGTCATCTACATCGCCGGACTCGGGCTCCTTCACCTGGTCGATCTGCCGGACCGGAGCGGCGGTCGCATCGGCGCCTTCGTCGGCGACCTGCTGGCGAGCCTCGTCAGCACCCCGGGAGCGATGGTCGTCCTGGTCGCCGTCACCGTTGCCTCGGTGCTCGTCATCCTGGATCGCAGCCTCGGCAGTGTCCTCGGGCCGGCCTGGGACCGCGCCAGGGGGCTGGGCGGCACCCTCCGGGCGTCGATGCGAACCGAGGCGCCCGCGACCGACGGCTCGACCCCCCGGGGTGCCCGGCAGGGTGCGTCGGCGACGACCGGCAGCGGTGGCGCCGGACCGGTCTCGAAGTCGCCATCGCCGGGTCAGGCCGCGGTCTGGGGTCCGGAGGGAGAGGCGACGCGCCCGGGGGCGATCCCGGTCGCGGTGCCTTCGGCCGGCCCGGTCTCGTCGACCTTCGCCCCGGCGGCCACGGCCGTCCGACCGGAGCCGGTCGTCCCGCCGGTTCCGGCGATGGTGCACCGCGACCCCGACGATGTGACCGAAGCGGGCGATGCGCCGCCGGCGATCGACGAACCGCCCTACGCGCTGCCGCCGCTGACCCTCCTCGAGGACGTAGCCCTGCCGACCGGGGGGGCGTCCATGGATCATGAGCGCAATGCCGCGATCATCGTCGGCAAGCTGGCCAGCTTCAACATCCCGGCCCGTGTCATCCGCTGGAACGCCGGGCCCGTCGTGACCCAGTACGAGGTCGAGCCTGATCCGTCGATCAAGGTCAGCCGGATCGAGGGCCTCTCCGACGACCTCTCGATGGCCCTGGCCGCACGGACCATCCGCATCGAGGCGCCGATCCCCGGCAAGAGCGTCGTCGGCATCGAGATCCCGAATATCGACTTCAACGTCGTCGCCCTGCGGCGGATCCTCGAGGAGGTCGACTTCGATGGCTCCGGCTCCAGGCTGACCTTCGCCCTCGGTCGGGACGTGGCGGGCCACGCCCGGGCTGCGGATCTCTCGAAGATGCCGCACATGCTCATCGCCGGGGCCACCGGCTCGGGCAAGAGCGTCATGGTCAATGCGCTGATCGCCAGCCTGCTGATGCATGCCACGCCCGATGAGGTCCGGCTCATCCTGATGGATCTCAAGCGAGTGGAGCTGGCGTCCTACAACGAGCTGCCCCACCTCCTCGTGCCGGTCATCACCGAGCCGGACCGAGCCAAGGCTGCGCTCAAGTGGACGGTCGCCGAGATGGAGAGCCGCTACCGCCGCTTCGCCGGGGCGACGGCCCGGAACATCACCACCTACAACGAGAGCCGGGCCGACCCGGCCGACCGGCTGCCGTACATCGTCATCATCATCGACGAGCTCGCCGACCTCATGATGCGCGAGGGCAAGAACGTCGAGGACCCGATCGTTCGCCTGGCCCAGAAGGCCCGGGCCACCGGCATCCACCTGGTCCTGGCGACCCAGCGTCCGTCGGTCAATGTCGTCACTGGCCTCATCAAGGCGAACTTCCCGAGCCGGATCGCCTTCGCGATGGCTTCGCAGATCGACTCGCGGACCATCCTCGACGCCCCCGGCGCCGAGGACCTCATCGGGCGCGGCGACATGCTCTTCCAGCCGGCCGACCTGCCGCGGCCGATGCGCCTCCAGGGTGTCTTCGTCTCGGACATGGAGATCCGGGCGATCACCGAGTACTGGCGCTCGTGGGACCACCACTACGATCTCGGCATCGTCGCCTCCGACGAGGCCGATGCCGCCGGCGGGGACGATCTGACCGACGAGGATGCCGACCGATTGCTGCCGGATGCGGTCGAGGTGATCCGGGAGTACGATCGGGCCTCGGCGTCGCTCCTCCAGCGGCGACTCCGGATCGGGTACGCCCGGGCGGCCCGCATCATCGACCAGCTGGAGGCCCGCGGCTACGTCGGACCGTTCGACGGCTCGAACGCCCGCCAGGTGCTCCGGCGGGACGAGACCCCGGCCGCGGTCGACGCGCTGGAAGACGAGCGACCATGACGACCCGTAACCACGCCCGTCCCGTCCGCGATCGGACGTCGAGCCGACGTTCGAACGGAGGTCCGCCGCCAGGCTTCGACGGACCGGCCCTGCCGGAGCGACTCGCTGCCGCGCGCGAGCGGAAAGGGGTCGATCTCTACCGTGCCGAGCGGGACACGAAGATCCGGGCGCGGTATCTCGCCGCCCTCGAACGGGGCGACGAGCGGGACCTGCCGGGTACGGTGTACACGAAGGGCTTCCTGCGCAACTACGCGATCTACCTTGGACTCGACCCCGACGAGGTCCTGGCCCAGTGGCACGCCGAGCACGGCGATCCTCGGGCCCCGCTGGCCGAGATCGCCGGGCCTCGGCCGCTCTCAGCGCCGCGACCGGGACTCACGTTCTCGCCGGGCATCCTCGTGGCGGTCCTCATGACCATCGCTGTCGTCGCCTTCTTCGGCTACCTGGGTGTCCAGCTGCTGCGCTTCGCCAAGCCCCCCACGATCGCCGTGAGCGTGCCAGCCGCCGCCGTCACCGAGGTGGACGAGACGACCACCGAGTACACCTTCCGGGGGACCTCGATCCCGGGGGCCACGGTCGAGATCGCCGCGACGGGTCGCGAGCAGCCGTACCGGGTCTCGGCCGATGACGACGGCGCCTGGACCGCCGTCGTGGACGTCTCCCGTGGCCAGAACCAGTTCGAGGTGAATGCCAAGGACCCCGAGACCGGCAAGATCGCGGAGACGCCGGTCCAGCGGGTCATCGTCGTCCCGTTCCCGGAGATCCTTGCCCCGACACTGACCGTCGACTCACCTGAGGATGGCGCGACCTTCGAGAACGGTGCTATCCCGGTCACCGGGCGGACGACGAATGCGTCGTCCGTCACCGTCCAGGCCATCTATCTGGCCCCCCCGGGCGAGCCCATCCCGTCACCCGTGGCCAGCCCGTCCCCGCCGCCGTCCCCATCGGCGGCGCCGTCGCCGAGCGTCGGGGCCGCCCCCGACCCCAGCGCCGGTCCTTCGCCGTCGCCGGTGCCGGATGCCTCGTCCACACCGGACGGGGCCGAACCCGGCGGGACGACCGTCGAACCGGAGACCGACGGCAGCTTCTCGGTCCCGCTCGAGCTCACCAGTGGCCAGTGGCGGATCGTGGTCACGGCTACGTCGGCCGAGGGCAAGACGGTCTCGCTCGACCGTGCCGTCACGATCAGCTACACCGGCGTCACGCTCGTCGTGACCATCGAGGGCAGCGCCGCGTGGCTGAAGGTCTGGGTCGACGGAGCGCTCGACCCGACGATCGGCGGGGCCGGGCAGACCGTGCGCCCAGGTCGCTCCCTGACCTTCACCGGCGACGACTCGGTCGAGGTACGGACCGGGAACTCCGGCGGGACCCTCTTCACCCTGAACGGTGAGGCGCTCGGTGCCCTCGGCCGGAGCGGGATCCCGGAGACCTGGCTGTTCGCGCCGCCCGATCCGCCGGTCCAGACGAACCGTCGCTGAGCGGCGTGGCTGGCCGCGACCTCGTCGACCTTGCCGAGCGCCTCCAGGCCCGGTGCCTGGCCGGGGCGTGGACGGTGGCAACGGCCGAATCCTGCACCGGCGGCCTCGCGGCTCACGCCCTCACAGCGGTGCCCGGATCCTCGGGCTACGTCGTCGGGGGCGTCGTCGCGTATGCCGACCGGATCAAGGTCGAGCTACTCGGGGTGCCGACCGACACCCTCGGAGCGCACGGTGCCGTGAGCGCCCAGGTCGCGGTCGCCATGGCCGCCGGTGCCGTTGAGCGCCTGGGGGCCGATCTGGCCGTCGCCGTGACCGGGATCGCCGGTCCGGCCGGAGGCAGCGCCGAGAAACCGGTCGGCACCACCTATATCGCCACGAGCGGCATCGGTGGGACCGCGGTCCGACGGTTCCATTTCGACGGCGACCGGGTCGCCATCAGGGACGCGGCCGCCGCGGCGGCCCTGGAGATGCTCCTCGACGCCACCGGAGCCGCCGATCCGGTCGATCGATGACGGCTGCGCGTCGCGGCGCCATCGGGGCCGGCCTCGAGCCGGCCCGAAGGGCACGGAAGATCGTCCGTGGCGAGCGGATCCATGTCGTGGGGGTCGCCGGGGCCGGTGCCAGCGCAGCCGCGCTGCTGGCGGCTGCTGCCGGGGCGACGGTGACGGGCTGCGACCCGGGCGGGCCGTCGCCCTACACAGCGGCGCTGGAAGCTGCCGGGATCCCACTCACCTGGGCCCACGACGCAGCCCATGTGTCCACGCAGCCGCCGCCGAGCCGGCTGGCGGTCACCAAGGCGCTGACGGCGATCGATCCGGACCATCCGGAGCTGGTCGCTGCTCGGGCTGCCGGGATCCCGGTCGAGGCGTGGCAACAGGTCGTGGCCGACGCCGCGACCGATCGCCGCCTCGTGGCCGTGGCTGGCACGCATGGCAAGAGCACGACCGCCGGGTGGCTTGTCCATGTCCTCACCGGCGCAGGCCTGGATCCTTCTGCCTTCGTCGGGGCGCTGCTGCCTGCAGGCGTCGTCGGTGGCCCTCCGGCGACGGCTCGGATCGGCGGGGGTGGCGTGCTCGTGGTCGAGGCCGACGAGTACGCGGGCAACTTCGACCCGTACCGCCCCGACCAGGTCGTCCTCACGAACATCGACTGGGACCACCCCGACGTCTTCGCCGATCGAGCCGACGTCGTCGACGCGTTCGAGTCATGGATCCGGAGAGCGGCGACCGCCGGCCCTGGGCCCACGGTCATCATGAACGTCGGGGATGCCGGATCGCGTGAGCTCGAGGCTCGCCTCGACGACCCGGGGATCACCATCCGACGCTACGCCCTCGGCGATGAACCACGGGCAGGGACCGCCGACGCCTCCGGTGGGTCCGACCGGCCGGATCCCGGAGGCGTCCTCGTGGGGGATATCGTGGAGGCCACCCCCTCGGGGACGACGCTGGGCCTGCGCCTGGATGGGCGTGAGCTGGGTCGGGTGGTCCTGGCGACCGCAGGCCGCCACAATGCCGCTGACGCCCTCGCCGTCATCCGCGGAGCCCTGGACCTGGGCGTGCCACTCGCGCGGATCCTCGACGAGCTCGGGTCCTTCCACGGCGTGGGCCGCCGGCTCGAGCTCAAGGGCTCCGCGGGCGGGGTCGCTGTCTACGATGACTACGGGCACCACCCCACGGCGATCCGGGAGACCCTTGCGGCGGTCCGTCAGCGCGAGCCTGGTCGACGCGTCTGGGCCATCTACGAGCCGCTCACCTACCATCGCACCGCTGCCCTCCTCGACGCGTTCGCCGACGTCCTGGCCACGGCCGACGCCATAGCGATCGCCGACATCTGGGCCGGGAGGGACCCGGACCTGACCGTGACCTCGGCGGCGGCCCTTGCTGATGCCGTCCGGACCCGGGCTCCGGACCGCCCGGTCCATGCTCCTGGATCCGTGGAATCGACCGCGGCCTTCCTGGCCAGCGCCGTCGTGCCCGGGGACGTGGTGCTGGTCATGGGCGGGGGACGGAGCTATCGGATCGCCGAGCTCCTGGTCGCGGCGCTCGCGAGCTGAGCCTCGATCACCAGCGACCCCGGAGGCGGATCGTCGCTTCGAGGCAGCCGGCCTTCCCGACCCATGGAACGCCGTCAGGCGGCATACTTGTCGCTATCCAGCACGAGCCGCGGCCGGTCGCGTCATCGGCGATCGGCAACGGCGCGCGACGCGGACACGATGGAGGTGGACCGTTTGGCCGGAGAGGTCTCGTTCGACGTCGTCAGCGACTTCGACGCCCAGGAGCTTCGCAACGCCCTTGACCAGGTCCGGCGCGAGACGACGGCCCGGTACGACTTCAAGGGTGTCACGGTCGACCTCCAGCAGGGCGCGGATGAGATCGTCCTGGTGACCGACGACGAATACCGTGCCAAGGCCATCCGCGATCTCATCGAGTCGAAGGCGCTCCGACGCGGGCTCTCGCTGAAGATCTTCGACTGGGGGTCGATCGACCCGGCCGGAGGTCATCGTGTGCGCCAGGTCATCACCCTGCGTCGCGGCCTCCCCGATGAGCTCTCGAGGCGCCTGGTCAAGGACATCCGCCAGTCCTTTCCCAAGGTCCAGCCGCGGGTCCAGGGCGATGCCATCCGCGTG
The DNA here is from genome assembly GCA_963707215.1 of uncultured Chloroflexia bacterium. GTDB lineage: Bacteria > Chloroflexota > Limnocylindria > Limnocylindrales > CSP1-4 > DATHYZ01. Next base: position 29,251 of record CAVPPB010000003.1, read on the forward strand.
GTCGGCAAGAGCAAGGACGAGCTCCAGCGGGTGATCGCCTACCTGCGGGACCTCGATCTCGAGGTGCCGCTCCAGTTCGAGAACTACCGGTAGGGGAGGGGAGGCGGAACGATGATGCCCGGCAGCCGCTACATGCGGGTCGTGATGGTGATCGTCATGGTCCTCGTCGTCCTGGGTCTCGTCGTGTCCACGCTTCCGAGTCCGTGATGGCCGACGAGCACGACACGACGGAGATGGAGCCGAGCGGGATCGACGCGGGGTCGGCCGCCATCGAGGGGCCGCCCACCGAGGGGGATCGGGGCACACCGCTCGAGGGCTCGGGTCCTGCCGATCCGCTCGTGCCGAGCCCTGACGCGCTGCCGGTGACGCTCGAGACGCCGCTGCAGGGTCCATCCGACGAAGCCGTCACGGAGCTCGCCTCCGAGACCGGGTCGCCGGGCATCGAGTCGGCAACCTCACCGGCCGGCGAGACCGAGCCTGGACCCCCGGCCGGATCGCCACCGGTCGTCCAGCCACCTCCTGATCCCACCGCACTCCCCGTCGAGGAGGAGGAGGCGCCGGTGGAGACCCAGGACCGGATCGACGCCACGCAGCCCGCGGTGCCCCGCGGGGCCTCCGCCGGTGGCCCTGACCTGACCGTCGCGCAGGCAGTCGCCACGGCCCTGCGGGGGGCCGGTATGCGCTGGGCGTTCACCGTCGCGGGCGAAAGCTTCCTCGGCCTGCTCGAGGCGCTCACCGACAGCGGGATCCGCGTCGTCGCGACCCGACACGAGGGCGGCGCGGCGTTCATGGCAGAGGCCGTCGCACAGCTCACCGGCCGGCCGGCGGCGGTCCTCGCGACGCGGGCCGTCGGCGCCTCCAACCTGGCCATCGGGCTGCACACCGCTCGGGCGGACTCGACCCCTCTGGTCGCCCTCGTCGGCCAGGTCGAGCGGGCCGTGCGCGGTCGCGAGGCATTCCAGGAAGCCGATCTCGTCGGATCCGTCGGAGCCCTCGCGACGTATGCGGCCGAGCCGACATCGCCGTCCGAGGCTCGGGCGGCGACCTCCGAGGCGCTTGCCCGGGCGCTCGGCGGTCGACCGGGACCGGTGCTCCTGGCCTTCCCAGAAGACCTCCTCGACGAGCCGGCAGAGGGGTGGGATGGGTCCCTCGAGAACGGTGCGGCCCCGGCTGCCCGGCCGGACCCGGAGGTCGTTCGGTCGATCCTCCACCTGCTGGCCGGTGCCGAGCGACCGGTGATCCTGGCCGGTGCGGGCGTCCTCCGGGCTCGTTGCTCGACCGACCTGCTTCGTCTCGCCGAGGCCCTCCGGGTGCCGATCATCGCCTCGTGGCGACGAGGCGATGTCGTCCCGAACGAGCACCCGTTGTACCTGGGCATGACGGGATTCGGGGCTCCCGCCACGGTGCAGCAGCGGCTCGAGGCTGCCGATGCGGTCCTCGTGCTCGGGTCGCGGCTTAACGAGATCACCACATTCGGCTACCGCGTCCCACGTCCGGGTATCCGTTGGGCGCACGTCGATCTCGAGCCACGTGGTGGGAGCGACGACCCGTCCCCGCCCGACCTCGCCCTGGCCGCCGATGCCAGGGCCTTCCTCCGGACGGCCCTGCGCCGCCTCGATGGGGCGGTCCTGGAGGTCGCCGTCGCGGACCGGCGGGCTGCGGGCAATGCGACCGATCGGGCGGCATACGAGGCGGCCTCGTTGGTCGACGGGGCCACCTGGAGCGGCCCGGGCGTGCACCCGGGGAGGATCGTCGCGTCTCTGGGCCGAGTCCTCCCGGAGGATGCCATCGTGACGACCGACGCCGGCAGCTTCGCTGGATGGCTCGCCCGTGGGTTCCGGTTCCGCCGACCGGGCACGTTCCTCGGCCCGACCTCGGGTGCGATGGGATACGGGCTCCCGGCTGCCATCGCGGCGGCGCTCGTCCACCGCGACCGTCCAGCGGTCGCCTGGACCGGCGACGGCGGGTTCGCGATGACGATGGCGGAGCTGGAGACCGCGGTCCGCGAGAAGCTGAACGTGATCGCCGTCGTCCTCGACAACGAGCGCTACGGGATGATCCGGTCCCACCAGGATCTGCGGCCGGGCGGTCGGGGCGTGGCAACCGATCTGGGTCCGATCGACTTCGCCGCCGTCGCCCGGGGGTTCGGGGCCCAGGGCGTTCGTATCGACCGCGACGAGGACTTCGAGGCTGCGCTCCGTACCGCGCTGCGGGCAGGCGGCCCGACGGTCCTGCACCTGCCCCTTGACCGGGCATGGACGAGCGTCAACGACCTGCCCGGCTGAGGACGCCTTCGAGCCGGTTCAGTGGTTGCCGGCGCAACGATATTCTGCCATGCTGGGGTCCCCAAAGGAGTCCGAACATGCCCGCCGTCAGCGTCCCCGATATCACCGTGCTGCCTCGTGTCGCGAGGCCGGACCCCATGGCGGCCGTGCAGCGTCCGGTCCGGAGCGTGACGGTCGCTCCCAGTGCGTTCGAGGGCGAGGGATTCCCGGTCAGGCGAGCGTTCGCCGGCGTCGATCTCGCCGATCTGGATCCGTTCGTCCACCTCGATCAGATGGGCGAGGTGGAGTACGCCCCGGGTGAGCCCAAGGGCACGCCGTGGCATCCGCATCGCGGCTTCGAGACCGTGACCTACATGATGGACGGGACGTTCGAGCACAGCGATTCGAACGGTGGGGGAGGGGTCATCACCAACGGCGACACGCAGTGGATGACCGCGGGGGCCGGGATCCTCCACATCGAGAAGCCGCCAGAGGCGCTCGTCGTCAGCGGCGGCCTCTTCCACGGGCTCCAGCTCTGGGTGAACCTGCCGCGCGCGCAGAAGTGGGCGGCACCGCGCTACCAGGATCTCCGCGCCTCGGAGGTCGCCCTCCTCGCCTCCGAGGACGGCGGGGCGCTCCTCCGGGTCATCGCCGGCGATCTCGGAGGACACCGCGGCCCGGGCTCCACGTACACGCCGATGACGATGGTCCATGCCACCGTCAGCGCTGGCGGCCAGGTGGATCTGCCGTGGCGAGCCGACCAGAACGCCCTTCTCTACGTCCTGTCCGGCCACGGCACCGTGGGGCCCGATCAACGACCGGTGCGGACCGGCCAGCTCGTCGTCTTCGGCGCCGGCGACACGCTGACCTTCACGGCGGCCGAGGTCCAGGAGAGCCGGAGCCCGAGTCTTGAGGTCGTGCTCCTCGGCGGCCGGCCGATCCGCGAGCCGGTGGCGTGGTACGGCCCGTTCGTCATGAACACCCGAGACGAGATCATCCAGGCCATCGAGGACTACCAGGCGGGTCGCCTCGGCTCCGTCCCGGCCGTCCACGGCGCGCCGACCACCTTGGTGGAGTCGCGGGCGTCGCACGCCGACTGACCCGCCCTCGACACGCAGAGGAGCACGCCGTGGCATACGACGAAGGACTCGCGGAGCGGATCCGCCGCGTCGTGGGGTCGCAGCCCGCTGCCATGGAGCGGAAGATGTTCGGCGGGATCGCCTTCATGATCAACGGGAACATGGCCTGCGGGGTCATCGGGAGGGATCTCATGGTCCGGGTCGGTCCCGACGCCCATGACTCGGCCCTGTCCGAGGCTCACGCGCGACCGATGGACTTCAACGGGCGCCCGATGCGGGGGATGGTGTTCGTCGCTCCTGCCGGGGTCGCGAGCGATGCCGATCTCGAACGCTGGGTCGAGCGCGGAGCCTCATTCGCGGGTTCCCTGCCGGTCAAGTGACGATCACCGGGATCGGACCGCAGCCGTGGAGGTCGAAGCGATGACGACAGGTTCCGGCACACCCGATGATCCCTGGGTGCTGCGCACCCCACCGGGCACCTCGGAGTACGCCATGTGGCGTGACGAAGACGCCGATCCCCCGGCGCTCGTCTGCCAGGTGGGCACCACCCAGCTCCGCTACCGCCTCCGGGCGATCGAGGATCTGCACGCGATGCTCCGGGCCGACGGCGGATGGATGCCGCTCGGGGCGGCCGACGAGCAGAGAGCTGCAGCCGGGGGCACCGTCGAGGCGTGGGGGCGTTCGGCCGACAACCCGGTCGGGGGCTGGTACGGTCTTCGCAAGGGCTACCGAGGCCGGTTCGGGATGTACGTGCCGCCGTTGCTGGAGGTTCTCGGGCTGGCCGAGCTCACTCACGAGCCTCGCAACAACCGGATGCGCGCCGTCTGACACTGGCGACCCTCCCGGGCCGGCTCTTGACCGGTGTGCGAGCATCGGTCCACGGCCGCCCGGGTGGCCCGGGTGGCCGGTGCTGGAGGCGTCCCATGCCCTCGCCGACCCTGTTCCCTGCGAGCGTCCTCCGAGCGCCCGCCCCGTCCGCCCGGTGTTCGTGTGAGCACTCGATCCACTGTGACTGCGCCTGTCACGGACGCGACTGCGACCCGACCCAGACCAGCTGCGACCTGGACTTCCTGCCGGACGATGGCGGGCTCACCCGCTGGGGCTGCGCCGGCTGCACGCCGGGCGAAGCCGGGGCCCACTACCTCGGCTGCGAGCTGATCGGCTGGAACGTGTCACTCGGGCGGTGAGCCACCCGATCGCCCCGCCAGACTCATCCAAGGACCCTGCCACGCTCGTGGCCGCCTGCTAGGCTCTGCAGCCCCAGCCTGACCGCGCACGGAGACCGCGATGCCGACGATCACCCCGAACCTGTGGTTCGATGGCCGTGCGGAGGAGGCAGCCGCCTTCTACACCTCGATCTTCCCGAACAGCCGGATCGAGGCCGTCACCCGGGCCCCGGCGGACAACCCGAGCACCGCTGTCGGCGAGGTCCTCCTGGTCCGCTTCACGCTCGACGGGATGCCGTTCGTCGGCATCAACGGCGGCCCTCGATTCCCGTTCACCGAGGCGGTCTCGTTCGAGATCGACTGCGAGGATCAGGCCGAGGTCGACCGCTACTGGGACGCCCTCGGCGGAGGGGGAGGGGATCACGGGCAGTGCGGCTGGCTCAAGGACCGCTTCGGGCTTTCGTGGCAGGTCGTGCCGCGGAGGGCGGCCGACTACCTTGGCGGCCCCGACCCGGAGGGCGCGGCGCGGGCCATGACGGCGATGCTCGCGATGGGCAGGCTCGACGTCGAGACCCTCCGGCTCGCCTACGAGGGCCCGGCGGAGTGAGCGAGCCGTCGGCCAGGGAGCCGACCGCCCTCGGTCGTGTCCCGGCGGTCATCACCATCGCCGCCGAGGCGCATGCAGGGTTCCGGCCGATCCCTCAGTTCGGCCCGTACCACCCGAATCCGCTGATTCGCTGCCACCAGCGGCTGCTCGTCCGCTAGATCCGATGGCCCGTCCCTCGTATCCGGTCGCCCCCGCCACCGATCAGGTCGACGATCATCACGGCACGCCGATCGCGGACCCATATCGACCTCTCGAGGATGCGGACGCTCCAGCGACCCGCTCCTGGATCGCCGCCGAGAATTCGCTGACTGAACGGATCCTCTCCGGGCAGCCGACCCGTCCGGCCATCCGGCGGCGCCTGGCCGAGCTATGGGACCATCCGCGCGCCGGCGCGCCCTGGCGACGCGGCGACCGCTGGTTCCAGCTCCGTAACTCGGGGCTCCAGGACCAGGACGTCCTGTGGACCACCGACGAGCCGGGAGCGAACGGAACGGTCCTGCTCGACCCGAATGCGCTCGGCACCGAGGGCACGACGACGCTCGCGGCGGTTGCCGTGGCAGACAGCGGCAGGCTCGTCGCCTGCGCGACGAGCGAGGCGGGCTCGGACTGGCGGACCTGGACTGTCCGGCGGGTCGCCACCGGGGAGGAGATGGCGGACCGGGTCCCCTGGAGCAAGTTCTCGTCGGCTGCCTGGACGGAGGACGACGCAGGCTTCTTCTACGCGCGCTACCCGGAGCCGCCAAGAGGCGCGGCGGACGACGCTCCGAACACCGACATGGAGCTCCGCTACCACCGAGTCGGGACGGATGTGGCTCGAGATCGGCTCGTGTTCGCGACGCCGGATCAGCCCGAGTTGGGGTTCGAGCCCCTCGTGACCGACGATGGCCACCTCCTCGTCGTGACGATCTCACGGGGGACCGACCCCGAGAGTCGGATCCATGCCGCCGACCTCTCAGCCGGGATCGAGGGCGCCGTGGTGCGACCGGTCCTGGACCAGGGGGACGCCCTGTACGAGCCGATCGGCGCCGTCGATGGGACCCTGTACCTGCGGACCGATCTCGATGCCCCACTCGGCCGGGTCATCGCCGTCGACGTCGATCAGCCGACGTCGATCCGGGAGATCGTGCCGGAGAGGGAAGACGCCCTGGAGCGGGCCGAGCTCGTCGGCGACCGCCTCGCGCTGGCATACCTTCACCATGCCCACCACCGTCTGGCCATCCACGAGCGTGACGGTCGGCACGTGACCGACGTCGCGCTCCCGGGGATCGGGACCATCGTTGACATGGCGGGCCGCCGCCACGACGAGGAGCTGTACCTGACCCTCGCGACCTTCTTCGAACCAGCGGTGGTCGTGGCCGTGCGGATGACGACCGGCGCCGTTCGCGTGGTGAGCCGCCCGGCGCTCTCGTGGGATCCGGCCGTCTACGTGAGCGAGCAGGTCTTCGTGGCTTCCAGGGACGGCACCAGGGTCCCGCTGTTCCTGGCCCGTCGGCGGGACGTGACGCCGACGGGCGACATCCCGACCCTGCTCTACGGGTACGGCGGCTTCCAGATCGCAGTCGGACCGACGTTCAAGCCCGAGTGGCTCGCCTGGATGGAACGTGGCGGCCTCCTCGCCGTGGCCTCGCTCCGTGGGGGAGGGGAGTACGGCAAGTCCTGGCACGATGCCGGTCGCCTGGCAGGCAAGCAGAACGTGTTCGACGACTTCGCCGCGTGCGCCCGCTGGCTGGCAGCATCCGGCTGGACCCGGCCCGGTCGGATCGGCATCACGGGTCGTTCGAACGGCGGCCTCCTGGTGGGGGCGAGCCTGACCCAGCACCCGGAGCTGGTCGGGGCGGCCGTCGCCGAGGTCGGCGTGATGGACATGCTCCGGTTCCACCGCTTTACGATCGGCCATGCCTGGACGAGCGACTACGGATCGCCCGACGACCCGGAGCAGTTCCACGTGCTCGCCGCCTACTCGCCGCTCCACAACATCCGGGATGGGGTGGCCTACCCGCCGACCCTGGTGACGACCGGCGACCACGACGACCGGGTCGTGCCCGGGCACTCGTTCAAGTTCGCTGCGGCGCTCCAGGCCGCCCAGGCCGGCGATGCGCCGATCCTGATCCGGGTCGACACCGACGCGGGCCACGGGCTGGGCAAGCCGATCAGCAAGCTGATCGACGAACGCGCCGACGTCCTCGCCTTCCTGGAGCTGGCGCTCGCATGAAGGCCGCCCTGCGTACGCGGTACGGTCCACCGGATGTCGTCGAGGTCGCCGACGTGGCCCGGCCGGAGCCGGTCGGCGACGAGGTCCTCGTCCGTATGCAGGCCGCCTCGGTGAACCGCGCCGACCTCGACCTCATCTACCCGAAGCCGGGCTTCGTTCGCCTGTTCCTGGGGGTGCGGGCGCCGCGGGCCCCCGGGATCGGCTGTGATCTCGCCGGTGTGGTCGAGGCCGTCGGCCCCACGGCCAGGAGGTTCCGGCCGGGTGATCGCGTTTTCGGGGACATGTACCCGTTCGGGCTCGGCTCGTTCGCCGAGTACAAGGCCGTGCCCGAACGCGCCCTCCTGCCGATCCCCTCGGGCCTGAGCTTCGAGGTGGCAGCCACCCTTCCGCACGCCGGGATCCTGGCGGTCCAGGGCCTCCGTCGCCGTGGCGGGAATACGGTCCGTCCGGGCGACAGGGTCCTTGTCGTGGGGGCATCGGGCAACGTCGGGCCGTTCGCCGTCCAGGTCGCGAAGTCGCTCGGGGCGGAGGTCACCGGTGTGTGCAGCACGGCGAAGACGGAGTTCGTCCGGTCCCTCGGCGCCGATCACGTCATCGACTACACGAAGGAGGACTACACGACGAGCGGCGCCCGGTACGACTGGATCGTCGACGTCGAGTCGCATCACGGGATCCCCGCGGTCCGGCGGGCACTGCGGCCAGGCGGCACCTACGTGACCCTGGGTGGGGGAGCGTGGCTCATCCTGGGCGCGCTGACCCTGGGCCCCCTGATGTCGCTGAGGAGCGACCGCTGGTCCGGCCTCTTGCTGTGGTGGCGACCGTTCGCGGCCGAGGACATGACGACCCTGACCGCGCTCGTGGCCGACGAACAGGTCAGGCCGGCGATCGACCGAAGCTTCGGCCTGGATGAGGTCGCGGAAGCACTGCGCTACGTCGATGACGGTCACGCCCGGGGCAAGGTCATCATCAGGCCCTGATCGCGCCCGACGGACGCGGCAGGCCGCGGCGGGCTACGATGCGGCTCGTGCGCTACCTCTCGGCGATCCTGCTCGTCCTGTCGCTGCCGGCGGGCGCCCTGGGCTACGCGCTCGGCGCCCGCATCGTCGAGGCCGTCGGGTTCCCCGAGCCCGTGCAGGGCATCCTGGCGCTCTTCCTGCCTCTGTTCGTCGGGGGCCTCTTCATGATCCCATTCGTCGCTGTCTTCTTCGACCGGATGGCGAAACGGGATCTCGCGGCACGGCCCCAGAGCCGTGGCGGGAAGCCGGACGACAAGGGTCGCAGGTAGACGACCCGAGCTCCTTGCGATGCGGAGCGGCCATGGAGCGTCGCCTGGCGAGTCGGTCGTGCACGTACAGGACGCGCCATCCGCGTCGGATCTCGCCGGAACCGATCAGGTCGTCGAGGCCTATACGTGCACATGTCAGATGGTCGGTGGGACGGGCCTGCCCGGGAACAGCAGCCTGAACTGCTTCGCGTACTGGCGCTTGCCCACGAGGCGCCAGAGCACCTTCACGGAGAGGGGCATGCCCGCGTAGAAGAGCTTGCGCTCGGCGGGCGTGGAGTTCGCGAGCAGCATCCCGAGCTGCGGCAGGAGGCGACTCTTCGGGATCGCGTCGACGCTGTGGTCGCCCATCGCCGTCCACTCCTCCGTGGTGACCACCCGCTCGGCCACCGGGACGACCTCCACCACTTCACGGCGCAGGTGGACCTTCAGCACCTCGAGCATCCGCACGTAGGCATCGGCCAGCTGTTCGCCGATCGCCGGGTCGGCCGTCGCGCGCCATCGGGCGAGGAGCGGCTCCGCCTCCGCGAGCAATGCCGCGACCTGCGCGTGGTGCGCCCGCATCTGGCCGACGTGGAGCGCGCAGGCCGGGGCGCGCTGCTCGAGCTTGTCCCACAGGAACTCGTCTTCGCTCTCGTGATGCGTGTGCAGCGTCGTGTCGAGATCGGCGAGCCACTGGCCGAGGAATTCGCTGCGTGCCGTGTCGCCGGCGGGGGCGCCGCGCACCATCCCGGGCGCCTGTTCGTATCCCCACAGGAACGCGTTGTGCAGGATGCGCATGTCGTCGCCGTTGCACAGCTTCGGCCCGTCGGGAACGGGCGGAGCGGTCTCACCGGGCAGGGGGACGTACTCCATGGCCATGAACGGAGCTCCTGGTGGCGGGGTGGATCGTAAGGAAGCCTAGGGTCCACGACCGCGACCGGCAATCGGCAATCCCGCCACGCGGACGCCGTCCGCGCTTCGTGGCGCACCGTGCGCGCTCGCATCGGCGGCGCGGATCGAGCCTTGCCTGGGCGGCGGATTGACCACGGGGCATGAGGATCGATGCCGCCACGGCCATCCCATGCGTACCGGTCACGGACTTGACCGACGAACTGGCTCACGGCGCCCGCAGACCGTCGGGTTCGTGACCACAGGTCGATAATCAGACAGCGCCGCCGGGATTCTGCTGCCCACTGGTCGATGAGACCGGATAAGCCGTCGACCGTCATCGCCGAAGTCGTCCGCGATGCCATCGACCCGACCGTCCCGAGCGATCCTGGTGACCGTCGGGCTCGCCACGCCCGCCTCCTGGCTGCAGCGGGGCGGTTGCACTCGGGGACTGGAGATCTGGCCGCACTGCGACCGACCCTGGCGATCGTCGGCCCGCTCCGTCAATTCGTGGGACACTTCGTGCACAGGAGTAGGACCGCCGCCCGCAGGGACCGCGCGACCCGGCTGAGGCCACGACGTGAAAGGAGCGGGAGTGACCGCGATGACCAGCACCGCCGCACGCCCGGCCTGGGTGGAGCTCGCCACGGATGATCCAGCAGCCGCACGCGACTTCTATGCGAAGCTGTTCGGCTGGCAGGTCCAGGTCGATCCCGATCCACAGTACGGCGGCTACGGCATGGCTCGGCTCCCCGGTGGCGAGGGGGATGTCGCGGGCATCACGGCCAAGATGATGTCCGAGGCGCCGACGGCCTGGAACCTCTACATCGGCACCGATGACGCCGATGCCCTCAGCGCAGCGGTCACGGCCGCGGGCGGCAGCGTCCTCGCACCCGCCTTCGATGTCGGCGAGATGGGCCGGATGGCGGTCCTTGCCGATCCGACGGGGGCCGTGATCTCGGCCTGGCAGGCTGGCAGCATGCGCAGCTTCCGGACGGGCGAGCCGGGCACCTTGGGCTGGGCGGAGATCAGCGCGCGCGGGATGGACAAGGCGCGGGCGTTCTACGAGGCGGTCTTCGGCTGGACCAGCACGTCGAGCCCGATGGGGGAGGGCCAGCCCGACTACGTCGAGTTCTCGGTAGGCGGCGAGAGCGTCGTCGGCGGCATGGAGATGATGCCGATGGTCCCGCCCGAGGTGCCCAGCTACTGGATGCCGTACTTCAACGTCGAGAGCGTGGAGGACAGCTTCGAGCGCGCGATCGGTCTGGGCGCCACGGAGCTCGTGTCCCCGAGTGACATGCCGGGCGGCCGGTTCGCCATCGTGCAGGACCCGCAGGGAGCCGCGTTCGGCCTGCTTCGGCTGGGCTAGGCGACTCCAGAGCTCGCCCGTCGCTTCAGGGCGCTTCAGGGCGCTTCCGTCAGCGCCACGACCCGGCTGGATACGCGGCATCACGGCCCCCGCGGCCCGCCGAGACCGCCAGAGGCCGGTCCTTCCTACGCGTGATGCGGGCCTGCGTCAGCTGACGCGCCCAGGAAGCCGGCACAGGCTGACGACGCACATCCGCACCTGGTGTGCGTCGCTGCAGGACATAACTTACCTTATCGGTAGTGAGCCAGCGGACCTGAAGGGCCTCCCTGGCACCGAGGATCGCGGCTCGTCGCAGCGTCAGGCCAGTGCCGTGTCCGGCGCCCGCCCCTGGCGCGGTTCGTGGCGAGGCTCGTGGACCTGGGTCAGGAGCAGCGCACCCAGCGCGAACAGGACGAGCGCGGCGAGCATCGCTGCTCGAGCGCCGACGGCCTGGCTGACCGCCGCTCCGGCGACGAACATGATGGCGCCGCCGATCGCGGTGGCGATGGGTCCGTTCGTCGCCTCGACGATGTTGCTCATCCCCATGTAGCGACCTGCGGACGCCTTGGGGATGATCTCGGTCATCAAGGCCCAATCCACGGCGAGGAAGGCGCCACCACCCAGTCCGACGATGGCTACCCCGGCCACGGCAATCGGCATGCTGGGAGCCAGTCCGACGATGGTCATCCCGACGGCTCCCGCGCCGGCTGCCATGAAGATCACCGGCTTCCGCCCGATCCTGTCCGAGAGCCGGGCTCCAGGAAGCGTCCCGACGACGGTCGCCGTGACGGACGCTGCCAGCGTGATGAGGATCCACATACCCCGTTCCTGGCCGCCGATGTCGAAGACGCGCGCCATGTAGTAGATGTTCAGGTTCATGAAGAAGCCAACGGCCATCAGGATGCAGAACCTCGACGCCAGGAGATAGACGTAGTCGCGCTCGCGGAGGATGTCCCGGCCGAAGGTCTCGAGGCCGATGCGTGTCCACGACCTCCCCGCTCGAGCCTTGCCTGGCGGGCCGCTCGGGACCCAGAGGGCCGTGCCGATCCCGGTCGCGAGGATGATGGTACCCAGCAGGAGCATCGGGACCGTGAAGTCCTCGTCGAATGCTGGTAGGTATCCGAGGGTCATGATCAGGTAGCCACCGACCAGGCCGAGCGTGATCATCAGGCCCATCAACCCGCTGGCGATGCCGACCTGGCGCTCGGGGACTAGGTCCGGGACGAGGCCGGCGAACGGTCCCCTGGCGATGTTCGACGTGAGCTGGAGGAGGACGAAGAAGCCGATGAGGGCGACCACGGAGTCGGCCATGGCCAGGCCCGCCATCGCCAGGAAGGTCGCGGCGGAGCCAGCCACGATGAAGGGCTTCCGTTTGCCCCACCGCGTCGTCACGTGGTCGCTCACGGAGCCGGCCACGGGCATCGTGAGGGCGGCGACCGGCATCGCAACGAGCTCCATGACGATGAGGATCAGCTCCCCTTCGTCTCCGCCGAGCTGCTGGGTCCGTTCCTGCTGGAACACCTCGAACCCGCCCCAGATCGAGTTCAGGGCGAACCAGAAGATGCTGATCTGGAACAGCTGGACCGCCGACAGGGCGGCGGTCGGGCGCGTCGGCTGGTCCGGCGTCGATCCCATCGCAGGCGGTTCCATGGCGTCGCTCCCCTGACCTCTCCGACGCACGGCGGGTCCTCGCGTTGCATCACGCACGGCAGGCGTTCCCGTAGTAGAGCGGCAGGTCGAAGCCGATGTGGGCTGCGATGGGGATCGCGAGCGAGCCGGTCCGCAGGACGATGAGCCCGGCCAGGAGTCCCCCACCGGTCATCGCGACCCACAGGAGAGCGGATGGTCCGCCCACGTCGGGTCCTGCCGCATGGGCGAGACCGAACACGACGGCCTGGCCGACGATGGCGACCGGCGCGCCGAGCACCCGCGTCGTCCACGCCTGGAGACTGCCCCGATAGGCGACTTCCTCCATGAGGCCGTTGCTGACCGCGAACACCGTGGCGGGCAGCAAGGCGATCGGATCATCCAGCCGCAGATCGATGGGCCCGAAGAACGGCTCGGCGAGCGGCGGGCCGAGGAGCAGGCCCGTAGGCCCAGCGGCGACGAAGGCGAGCGTGGCGATCAGCCCGACCCGACGGGACGGCCGCCGAAGCCCCAGCTCGCCTGCCCCACCCCCTACGAGCGGCAAGAGGACGGCGACCGCCCCCAACGTGAGGATCGCCTCGACGAAGCGCCAGGTCGCGAAGGGCGCATCGATCGAGGCACAGGTCGACCCATCCGTGGCCGTGGCCGGCAGGTCGACCAGGCTCCACACCAGGCTGACGGCTACCGGGATCCCAGCAGCCCACGCCCCGGCCTCCGGGTGCCGTCCACGCGCCCGGAGGACCACGAAGCCCGTCGCCAGGACCGCGAGGCCGAGGGGGGCGACCGGGCGGACCACCGCGATGAGTGCCAGCAAGGCGAGCGGAATGACGGCCAGGAGCGCGGGACGCGGCGGGAGGCGATCGTCGCGCATCGAGCGGAGCGTGGGTCCGTGACGGCTCGACCGCAAGGGCCGGAGCGACGGGCCCGGGATCGCGGGGCCGGCCCGTCCCAGGGAGGGGTCGCTGGCGAGCCACGTCCTCGACGCGGCGGGCACAACGAAGCGCCCGAAGGAACCTCAGGTCCGTCACCGGCCCCACAAGAGCAAGCCCCTGCAGCACCGCCGTCGTTCCAGTGGCCCCTTCGGGCAAAACCGAATCTACGCGAGCCGAGGGTCCAGGGGAAGAGGGTTATCCACGAGTTTCGGATGAACCGGCGGGATCCGACGGTGTTGTCCACACGGCGTCCACATCCGGGCGGTCGAGGTAGCGCCCGTCCGGCCCGTCGAGCTCCAGCGCCCAGGTGCTGGCGTCGGGCACGACCGGCCATCCATCGGGATCGAGCCGCACGATCTCGGGCTCGGCCCCGACGACACCGAGGCTCCAGGTGTCGTGGGCCCGCCGGGAGACCCGGATCATGACCGGGTCGACGTGCAGGTAGGGGTCGACGGCCAACCCGGGCACGACCGCGGCCTCCCCCACCCTCGAGGTGGTCTCGAGGCTGCGCGCCAGGGCCGCCAGGACCACGATGGAGCCCGGGACGAGGAGGCCGTGCCGGGAGCTCCACTCCACGGCCACATGGCGCAGGCCGTCGGCGGTCGCGACGTTGCCGTGGACCGCGTCCTCGGCGCGCTCGGGATGAAGCGTCAGGAGGCCGCTCGCTGACGTCATCTCGAGCCTCGACCAGCGGCCGAGCGGATCGAGCTCGAGCAGGATCCCGAGCGTCCCACCGGCGACCTCCCGGACCTCGCGCCAGCGTCGGCCTCGCGACCCTTCGGCCACCGACCACCACGCCCGCCGGCCGTCCACCGACAGGCCGTGGCCGGCCTGTCGCAGCCAGACCTGGTCAGGCATCGCCGGGGGTCCGAGAAGGTCGGTCGGCCTCGATCCCGACGTCCTCCGGTACGTCGAGGGTCGCCGTCGCGCGTCCGGCCGCCGCGAGCAGCTCGGCTGCGAGCTCCGGGGGCACGCGCCCACGGACCCGGACGTCGCGGGCCCGGTAGTCCAGGTCGACCGTGCCCCGTTCGCGAACGCGGGCCAGGAGCTCGCCGGCGGTGTATGGCACGGCCGCGTCGACGTCGACCCAGATCGATGCCAGCAGCGCCGCGATCTCACCGCGGAGGGTCTCGAGGCCATAGCCCGTCAAGGCGGAGACGAGCACGGATCCGGCGATGGCGGGGGCCGGGGTCGTGCCGTCGGAAGCCGCAGCGTCGAGCAGGTCGACCTTGTTGAAGACGACGAGCCTCGGCTTGTCGCCGGCGCCGAGCTCGTCGAGGACGGTCTGGACCGTCGCGCGGTGTTCGGTGAAGTGGGGGTCGGCGGCGTCCACGACCTCCAGGAGGATGTCCGCCCGATTGACCTCTTCGAGCGTCGCCCGGAAGGCGTCGACCAGCTGGTGCGGCAGCTTGTGGATGAAGCCGACGGTGTCCGTGAGGATCACCGACTGGCCCTCGCCGAGCCGGACGAGTCGGCTCGTGGGGTCGAGCGTCGCGAAGAGTCGATCCTCGGCCAGGGCGACGTCGCTGCCGACCATGGAGTTGAGGAGGGTGCTCTTGCCCGCGTTCGTGTAGCCGACGATCGACACGGTGGGGATCCGTCGTCGGTCGCGTCCGCGGCTCGCGGTGGCCCGCTGCTGGCGGACCTGCTCCACCCGCTCCCGCATCTTCTTGATCCGCTCGCGGATGATCCGCCGGTCGGTCTCGAGCTGGGACTCGCCCGGCCCCCGGGTCCCGATCCCTCCGCCGGTCCGCGACAGGTGGGTCCACATGCGCGTGAGCCTGGGCAGCTGGTACTCGAGCTGGGCGAGCTCGACCTGGAGCCGCCCTTCGTGGGTCCGGGCATGCAGGGCGAAGATGTCCAGGATGAGGCGGCTGCGGTCGATGACCTTGACCTTGAGGAGCTCCTCGAGGGCTCGCTGCTGGGCGGGGCTCAGCTCGTCGTCGGCGACCAGGACGTCGAAGCCGGTCTCCCGCTTGGCGGCCAGGAGCTCCTCCGCCTTGCCCTTGCCCACGTACCAGTTCGGATCGACGTGACGACGGTTCTGCCACTCTGCGCCGACGACCTCGGCCCCCGCGGTGTCGGCGAGGCTCGCCAGCTCAGCGAGGGACTCCGGGGCCGACCAGCCCTCCGCCGACCCGGTGTCGACGGCGACGAGGAAGGCCTTCTCCCGGGGCGGCTCGAGCTCGATCAGCCGTTCACGACCCATGGGCTCAGGATACCCGGGCCGGCCCGCGGCGCCGGGCCATGAGCCGGCGAACGGAGGCCAGGGCGGCCGGCAGCGGGTCCGCGGTAGGATCGAGCCACACGATGTCCGGCTCGCTTCGGAACCAGGTCCGCTGACGGCGAGCGAAGGCGACATTGCGCCTCGCATCCAGGTCGACCGCCTGGTCCAGGTCCACCCGACCGTCGAGGAGCGCGAACGCTTCCCGATAGCCGATGGCGCTGAAGGCGGGCAGGTCCGGGTCCCACCGCTCCCGGAGGGCTCGCGCCTCGTCCACGAGACCGTGCTCGAACTGCCCGCGGGCCCGCGTCGCGATCCACTCCCGATGGACCGCGGGCGGCGCATCCAGGCCGATCCAAGCGCTGCGACCCGGATAGCCGTACGGGACCGGGAGCGGGCCGTCGCCGCGGAGGAGCGCGATCTCGAGGGCACGCGTGACGCGACGCGGGTTGCGCAGGTCCGTCCGCGAGGCAAGGGACGGGGCCGCCGCGCGGAGCCGTGCGACCTGGGCCTCCGGGCCTTGCTCGGCCAGGTCCCGCTCGAGCTCCTTGCGGAGCCCGGCATCGGACGGCAGGGCGTCGAGCGCTAAGCCGCGGGCGATGGCCCGGAGGTAGAGGCCGGTGCCGCCCACCAGCAGGGCCAGCGCACCTCGTTCGGCGATCCCGGCCAGGGCGGTCGCGACATGCTCGGCATAGTTGGCCACGCTGAAGCGAATGTCGGGATCGACGAGGTCCAGGCCATGGTGACGGACGCTGGCTCGGGTCGCCCGATCGACCTTCGCGGTGCCGATGTCGAGCCCCCGGTACACCTGCCGAGCATCGGCGGAGACGACCTCGGCGTCGGCGCCCTCGGTGGCGAGCGCCTCGACGAGCCGCAGCGAAAGACCGGTCTTGCCGGTCGCCGTGGGCCCGGCGATCACCAGCAGCGGTGGCGACGGATCGATGGCTCCGGGCGTGTGGCCTCCCGCGCCGGTCACGCCGGCTGATCGGCCAGCGCCGTGCCCCGGAGCGAGTACGGGCCAGCGTGGTCGATCCGGACGTCGACGAACCGACCCAGCAGCCCGGGCTCCCCCGCGAGATGGACGAGCTTGTTGTGGCGGGTCCGCCCGGCCAGGCGGACCTGACCCGGCGCCATGGCGGTCCGGGCCGGGCCGGCGTCGTCCGACGGCCCGTCGCCATCGTCGTGCTCGTGGGACGGATCGCGGGTCACGGCATCGACGAGGACCTCGACGGTGCGGCCGAGCCAGGCTCGGTTCCGGTCGTGGCCGATCCGCTCCTGGACCGCTAGCAGCTCGTTGAGTCGCCGACGCTTCTCGGCCGGCGGGACGTCGTCCACCAGGCGGGTCGCCGGCGTGCCCGGGCGCTCCGAGTAGGCGGCGGCGAAGACCTGGTCGAAGCCCACCACGCCGAGGAGCTCCAGCGTCGCCTCGAACTCGGCCGCGGTCTCGCCGCAGAACCCGACGATGACGTCGGTCGAGACGGCGATGCCAGGGACGGCCAGGCGGATCGACTCGAGTCGCTCGAGGTAGTGGTCGATGGTGTACTGCCGGCCCATCCTCCGGAGCATCCCGTCCGACCCGGACTGGACCGGCAGGTGGAGGTGCTCGCAGACGCTTCGGGCGGTCGCCAGCGCCCCGATGAGCCGGTCAGAGAGATCCCAGGGATGGGAGGTCACGAAGCGGAGCCTCGGGATCGCCGGCCGTCCCTCGGTGTCGACGAGCGCGTCGATGCCGAGGATGAGCGCGGCCAGGTCCGGCCGGCCATCGCGGTCGAGGCGTCGCCCGGTCCGTCGGGCCTCCCCTATGTGAGCGAACCGTACCTCGGCGGGCAGGTCGTGCCCGTAGCTGTTGACGTTCTGGCCGAGCAGGGTGACCTCGCGGTAGCCGGCCTCGGCGAGGGTCGCCGCCTCGGCCAGGACCTCGTCGTAGGGGCGCGATCGCTCCGGTCCCCGACTGAAGGGGACGATGCAGTAGGTGCAGGTCTTGTCGCAGCCGTAGACGATCGGCAGCCAGGCCGAGATGGAGGACTCCCGGGCGATCCCGCCGCCGGCCACGGCGGTCGCCCTGGACCCGGCGAGATTGATGGCGTCCGAGACCGGGACCCGGCCGACCGTCGTCGTGGCGGCCACGCCGAGTGGCCCCCCGACGGCCGCCTGGGCGGAGTCGAGCCCGAGGCGATCGACGAGCTCAGGCTCCTCGTCGGGCCGGAGGAACAGGTCGACGGACGGGAAGCGTCGGGCGAGGCCCGGCCGGTCACGCTCCCTGACAGCGCAGCCGGTGAGGACGACGCGCAGTCCCGGCCGGGCGGCCTTGAGCCGGGCGAGATGTCCCTGGCGGCCGATGACCTTGGCCTCGGCCGCCTCCCGGATGGCGCATGTGTTGATGACGACCAGCTCCGCCGCGTCCATCGTGGAAGCTTCCGGACAGCCGGCCGCGAGCAGGCGGCCGGCCATCTCCTCCGAATCGGACCGGTTCATCTGGCAGCCGAGGGTCCAGATCCAGAAGGACGGCAACGCTCGGGCGTCGGGTCGGAACTCGTGGAGCCGTGCGTCGGGAGCGACGAACGGCGCCCGCGGCGCTACCTGGCCCCAGGCCGAGGGGAGGTCGAGGACGGGGAGGGCGGGGCGAGGGCCGGAAGGGCTCTGGGTCATCGGTGGTCGGCGGCGACGCGGCGGGCCAGGTCGGCGCCCACCGTGGCGGGGATGCGGAGATCGGCCAGGCGATCGGCGTAGGATCCGTCATCGCCATGGTAGTCGGTCCCGCCGGTGGCCAGGAGTCCGAGGTCGGCCGCGGTCCGGGCGAGATCGGCGATGGTCGCGTCGTCGAAGGAGCGGTAGTGGACCTCAAGCCCGGCGAGGCCCGCCTCGCGGAGCTCGGCCAGGACGTCCAGGCGCCGCGGTGCTTCGGCGAAGTGGGCCAGCACCGCGATGCCGCCTGCGGCGCGGATCGCCGCGATGGCTTCGACAGGTCCGAGGCCCTGGCGAGGCAGATAGCCCGGCCGGCCTCGTGCCAGGACGCGGGAGAAGGCATCCTCGACGCTGCTGGCGTGGCCCGCCGCCACCAGCGCCCTGGCGGCCGTGGGTCGCCCGAGGGCGTCCTCGTCGTCGGGCACCAGCCCCTCGAGCTCTCGGTCGACGGGGAGGCCGAGTTCCCGCAGCCGCGCCACGATCGCCTCGAAGCGCCGGCGACGTCCGGACCGCTGCGCCGACAGGGTCGCCTCGAAGCGGTCGTCGTCGGGATCCATGCCGTAGCCGAGGATGTGGAGCTCGCCCTCCCCTTCCCCACCATCGACGCCGGGTCCGACCGCGTTGATCTCGACGCCGACGACCAGGTCGAGCGATGCCGCGCCCGCGGATCCGCCTGTGCCGCACAGGTCATGGATCCCGGCGAGCGTGTCGTGGTCGGTGATGGCGAGGGTCCGGATGCCCGCCGTGGCCGCCTGGCGAACGAGCTCGTCGGGGGCAAGCAAGCCGTCCGAGCGGCTCGTGTGGGTGTGGAGGTCGACCTCCGGGGCTCCGCGGCCCGGGTCGAGTCTTCCCGGGGCGGGACCGTGGCGGCCCGCCGTGGGTGGCACTGGGGTCAGGCCTCGACGACCTGCTGGATCCGGACGATCGCCAGGGCTCGACCCGTGGCCGGATCCACGTCGACCTGGGTCGCCTGGACGACGACCGGTCCCTGGCCCACCTCGAACCGGGTCGGCAGCGCGTTGACGAAGCGGGGCAGGACGGTCCGTGGCTCGAACCCGATGACGCTGTGGAGCGGCCCGGTCATCCCCAGGTCGGACTGGTAGGCGGTTCCGCCGGGAAGGATCCGCTCGTCCCCGGTGACCACATGGGTATGCGTGCCGACCACCACGCTTGCCCGGCCGTCGAGGTAGAGCCCCATCGCCGTCTTCTCCGAGGTGATCTCGCAGTGGAAGTCCACCAGGCGGATCGTCGGCAGGGGCTCGGAACCCACGTCGAGCAGGCGATCTGCCTCCGTGAACGGGTTGTCGATCGGCTGCATATACGTCCGGCCCTGGAGGTTGATCACGGCGATCTCGGTGCCGTCCGTCGCGTGGAAGACACCCCAGCCTCGCCCCGGCACCTCGTGGGAGCCGTAGTTGAGCGGGCGCAGGATGCGCTCCTCCCGCTCGAGGACGGGGTAGATCTCGCGCTTGTCCCAGATGTGGTTGCCCGACGTGATGACGTCGACGCCGGCGTCGAAGAGGGCGGCGGCGGTGGACTCCGTGAGACCCATGCCTCCGGCAAGGTTCTCGCCGTTGGCGGTGACCAGGTCGATCCCCCGGTCTGCGCGAAGACCCGGCAGCACGTGCTCGACAGCGATCCGCCCCGGCTTGCCGATGACGTCCCCGATGAGCAGCACCCTGATCGATCCGCGCGGGCGCTCCGGGTCACTGTTGACGGGCCGACCGAGCAGCGTCCGGCCGGCGTCAGCGGCGTCTACGGCTGACCCCCGTCGCTCACTTGGCAAACTCCACGGCCCGGGTCTCGCGGATCACCGTCACCTTGATCTGGCCCGGGTAGGTCAGCTGCTCCTCGATCTTCTTCACGATGTCGCGGGCGAGGCGCCCGGCGGTCAGATCGTCGATCTCCTCGGGGCGGACCAGGATGCGGACCTCGCGGCCGGCCTGGACGGCGAAGGTCCGCTCGACGCCGGCGAAGCCGCCGGCGATGGCCTGGAGGTCCTCGAGCCGCTTGATGTACGTCTCGACGGACTCACCTCGCGCGCCCGGCCGTGAGGCGCTGATAGCGTCGGCGACCTGGACGATCGGAGCCTCGAGGCAGGCGAACTCGACCTCCTGGTGGTGGGCGGCGATGCCGTTGACGACCTTGAACGGGAGCTCGTTCCGCTGGGCGATCTGGGCGCCGATGGCGGCGTGCGGCCCCTCCACCTCGTGGTCGACGGCCTTGCCGATGTCGTGGAGCAGGCCGCCCATCTTGGCAGCCGTCACGTCGGCTCCCAGCTCGGCGGCGATGATCGATGCCAGCCGCGCCGTCTCGATGGAGTGGACGAGCACGTTCTGGCCGTAGCTGGTCCGGAACCGGAGTCGGCCGAGAAGCCGGACGACCTCGGCGGGCAGACCGGGGACGCCGGCGTCGTAGGCCGCTTGGTCGCCCGCCTGGCGGATGACGAGCTCGACCTCGGCACTCGCCTTGCCGACGACCTCCTCGATCCGACCGGGGTGGATCCGCCCGTCGGCGATGAGCTTGGTGAGGGCGATCCGGGCGATCTCCCGACGGACCGGGTCGAAGCCCGAGATGACGACCGTCTCCGGCGTGTCGTCGATGATGAGGTCGACGCCGGTCGCCTGCTCCAGGGCCCTGATGTTCCGTCCTTCACGGCCGATGATCCGACCCTTCATCTCGTCGGATGGCAGATGGACTGCGGTGACGGTGTGCTCGGCCGTGTGGTCGGCGGCGACCCGCTGCATGGCGGTCACGATGACCTCGCGGGCCCGATCCTGGGCCTCCTCGCGAGCCCGCCGCTCGATGGACCGGGCGAGCTTGACGGCATCGTGCTCGGCCTCCTCGCGGACCGCCTCGACCAGCATGGCTCGGGCGTCCTCGGCCGAGAGGCCCGAGACGCGCTCGAGGGCCACGACCTGCTCGCCATGGAGCCGATCGAGCTCCTCGCGGCTCCGCTCCAGCTCTCGCTCGCGGTCCATGAGCCGACGGTCACGCTGCTCGAGGAGGTCGGTCCGCTCATCGAGTTGCTCGTCTCGCTGGAGGAGTCGCATCTCCAGCGAAGAGAGCTCGGAGCGCTTCCGGCGGGCCTCCTCTTCGGCTTCACGCTGGAACCGCAGCTTCTCGTCTTTCGCCTCGAGGATGAGGTCCTTCTGCCGGGTTCGGGCGTCGGCCACGATGCGCTGCGCTTCGGCCTGGGCATTCTTGATGATCTGCGGCGACCAGACCCGGCCGGCCACCACGAATCCGATGACTGCCCCCACGACGGCAGCCACGACCGCCGCCACGAGGGCGATGATGGGCTCGTTCAAGTTCGTTCGTCCTCCCCTCCGGCCACGGTCGGAGGTCTTGGCGAGGGGTGGACGGTCCAGGCGCGCTGGGCAGCGCGGGAGCGACCCTCGCCGGCTTTCTCTGCGTCGCGGCGTCCCGGAGGGACGCGTTCGTCCTAGCCTACTACGCCCGACCGTCAGGGGTCGGTCGGCACCTCGTCGTCGAGGTCCGGCCGGTCGGCCGCCGTTTCCGAGCTCCGGATCCATGCCGTCAACGCCGCGGCGGCGGTCGCCGGGTCGAAGCCGTTGCGGGCCAGGAGCGCGTAGGCGCGCTCTCGTCGCCGTCGTGGGTCCCTCTCGCGCAGCAGCGACTGGGTGCGCCGCTCGAGGAGCCTGGCAGCAGCCAGCGCGTCGGCCGAGCGGCCAGACGCTGTCGCCGTCTGGTCGGCCTGGTCGCGCTCTGCAATGGCCTCGATCGCTATCTCGTCGGCGACCCCCTTCAGGCGCAGCTCGCGCCGGAGGGCGTTGGCGCCACGGGGGTGGGCGCGGTCGCGCGACTCGATCCAGGCGCGGGCGAACGCCGCGTCGTCGAGGTAGCCGAGGGCGATCAACCGCGCGATCGCTCCTTCGACCAGTTCGTCCCCGTAGCCCGCCCCGGTGAGCCGTCGACGGACCTCGGAAACGGTCCTGGGGCGGACTTCGAGGAAGCGCGCGGCCGCGTCTAGGACGATGGCAGGATCATCGACCGACGCTGCGCGCTCGCGACGCTCGGCCGGGGTCGAACGCCGGCGACGCGACGCCGTCAGTCGGCCTCCTCGATGCCCTCGACCGGAACGACGACCTCGTCCACCCGGCCCCGGATCTGGCTCTCGATGGTCGTCGCGATATCCGGATTGCCGCGCAGGAATTCCTTGGAGGCCTCGCGACCCTGCCCAAGGCGGGTCTCGCCGAAGGTGAACCAGGCGCCTGTCTTGGTCACGACGTCCATGGCCACACCGACGTCGAGCAGGCCACCCTCGCGACTGACGCCCTCGCCGTACATGACATCGAACTCGGCGACACGGAAGGGTGGCGCGACCTTGTTCTTGACGACCTTGACCCGGACCCGGTTGCCGATCGACTCGGTCCCGCTCTTGATGGTCTCGATGCGCCGGATGTCGAGCCGGATCGAGGCGTAGAACTTCAGCGCACGGCCTCCCGGGGTCGTCTCCGGGTTCCCGAACATGACGCCGATCTTCTCGCGCAGCTGGTTCGTGAAGATCAGGGCGGTGTTCGACCGGCTGACGGCACCGGTGAGCTTGCGAAGGGCCTGGCTCATCAAGCGGGCCTGGATCCCGACGAAGCTGTCGCCCATCTCGCCCTCGATCTCGGCCCGCGGGACGAGAGCGGCCACCGAGTCGACGACGACGCAGTCGACCCCGCCCGAGCGGATCAGCGTCTCGGTGATCTCAAGGGCTTGCTCGCCCGTGTCCGGCTGCGAGACGAGGAGCTCGTCGAGGTCGACCCCGCAGGCGCGCGCGTAGGCCGGGTCGAGGGCATGCTCGACGTCGATGAAGGCGGCGACGCCTCCGCGCTGCTGGGCCTCGGCGATGATGTGCTGGCAGAGGGTCGTCTTGCCGGACGACTCCGGCCCGAACACCTCGGTGATCCGGCCGCGCGGGATGCCGCCGACGCCGAGCGCCAGGTCGAGGGCGATCGACCCGCTCGGGATGGCGTCGACCTGCTGGTGCTCCGCCGAGCCGAGCTTCATGATCGCCCCGCGACCGAACTGCTTCTCGATCGCGAGGATGGCCTGGTCGACGGCCTTGGTCCGCTCGCCGTCCCGCCCGTCCGTGGTCCGCTCTCCGGTGATCGCCATGGGTGTCCGCTCCTGTTCGTCGCTCAGCGACCGGCCACCAGGAGCGAGCACCGAGGGCGCTCCTCCCGACCGATCAGGTCTCCTCGGTCTCCTCCTCGACCGGCTCCGGCTTCGGCTTCCGCGGCTTGCGGATCACCTCGACCTGCATCGGCGGTTCGGTGAGGGGCTGCAGCTTGGGCTGCCCGGCCTTGTCCTTGGCCTTCTTCTTGGGCTCGCGGTGTGGTCGATCTCGAGAACCCATGTCGTGGCCTCCGGCTTGAGCGAGAGGATAGGTCTGGGGCCTTCACTGCGACATCACCGCGACTTCGCCGGAACGAGCACCGGCGCGCGCGAGGAGGTCCGGGAGGCTCTGAGGGAAGATACCGGCCCGCAGCGCCGAGCGGATCCTGGCCATGAAGTCTAGGGTGAAGGTCAGGTTGTGACAAGTCGCCAGACGGTACGCGAGGAGCTCCTTGGCCCGGAACAGATGAGCCAGATATGCGCGCGAGAACCGCGTACAGAGGCGACATGGGCAGTCGTCCTGGGCGGGAGCCGGATCGTCGAGGAACCTGGCGTTCCGCAGGTTCAGGCGCCCGCCGGGCACCCACAGCTGGCCGTTCCGGGCGACCCGCGCCGGCAGGACCGAGTCGAAGAGGTCGATCCCCTGGTGGACCGCCACCAGCAGGTCTGCCGGCGTCCCGAGGCCCATAAGGTAGCGGACCCGTGGGTCGAGACCCAGCCGCGGAACGACGACGTCGAGGACCGCGGCCCGCTCCGCGGGGGTCTCGTCCCCGGCCAACCCGCCGATGCAGATGCCATCGAACGGCAGCCCCGCGATGAGGTCCACGGAGGCCTCGCGGAGGTCGACCTCGAGACCGCCCTGGACGATCCCGAAGAGCGCTTGGTCGGTCCGCCGGTGAGCGGCGAGTGAGCGCTCCGCCCAGCGGTGGGTCCGCTCCGTGGCGATCGCCACGGTCTCGCGCGTCGAGCTGTGTGGCGGGACCGGCTGGTCGAAAGCGACCGCGACGTCGGCCCCCAGGGCCTCCTGGACGGCGATCGCCTGCTCGGGGTCGAAGCGATGGAGACTGCCATCGTGGTGGCTCCGGAACGTCACGCCGTCGTCGTCGACCCGGCGGAGGTCGTCGAGCGAGACCACCTGGAAGCCCCCGGAATCGGTCAGGATCGGACGGTCCCAGGCCATGAAGCGGTGGAGCCCACCGAGGCGGGCGATCCGCTCGTGTCCCGGCCGGAGATACAGGTGATACGTGTTCGCAAGGATGATCGACGCCCCGACCGAGTCGAGGTCGTCGGGGTCGAGCGCCTTCACCGTGGCGTTCGTGCCGACCGGCATGAACTGCGGTGTGTCGACCGTTCCGTGGGGCAGGTGCAGCCGCCCGAGCCGCGCCCGGGTCGAAGCGTCGGCGGGCGGTCCGACCAGCACCTCGAAGCGGGCGGCGCCGGGCACGGGCGCTGATCCCTCCGCCGACTCAGCCGGTCGGCCCGGCGCCCAGGGTGGACTCCCAGAGCGCGGCCATCTCGGGTTCTGCGCGCCGAGGCGCCGGGACCTCATAGCCGAGCGCGGCGAGGTGAGCCCTGGCATTGTCGGTGGCGACGCGACCCTGGGGCGTCCGATCGAGGAAGCCGAGGCGCAGCAGGTAGGGCTCGTAGACGTCCTCGATTGTCTCGGTCTCCTCGGCCAGGACCGCCGCCAGCGCCGCGACCCCGACGGGCCCCGATCCGAACTTCTGGACGATCGCCGCCAGGAGCTTGCGATCGGTCGCATCGAGGCCGAGATCGTCGATCTCGAGGGTGGCCATCGCCTCCTGGACCGCCCTGTCGTCGACCCTGCCGTCGAAGTGGACCTCGGCGTGATCCCGGACCCGCTTCAGAAGACGGTTGACGATCCGGGGCGTTCCTCGACCGCGCCGGGCGATCGAGGCCGCCGCGTCCCCGACGACCTCGACCCCGAGGATCCCGGCCGATCGCTGGACGATCGCGGTGAGATCGGTCTCGTCGTAGAAGTCGAGGCGATAGGTCGCCCCGAAGCGGTCGCGGAGCGGGCTGCTGATGCGGCCGGCCCGGGTCGTCGCGCCGACGACCGTGAAGGGCTTGAGGCTGAGCCGGAGCGAGCGCGCCGACGGGCCCTTGCCGATCATGACGTCGAGGGCGAAGTCCTCCATGGCCGGGTAGAGGATCTCCTCGACCGCCCGCGACAGCCGGTGGATCTCGTCGATGAAGAGGACATCGTGCTCGTCGAGCGAGGTCAGGATGGCGGCCAGGTCGCCGGGACGTTCGACGGCCGGCCCCGAGGTGAACCGGATGTTCACCTCGAGCTCCCGGGCGACGATCGAGGCGAGCGTGGTCTTGCCGAGACCGGGCGGGCCGTACAGGAGGATGTGGTCCGCGGCCTCTCCCCTGCCCCGGGCCGCTCGCAGCAGGACCGAGAGGCTGGCCTTCACCTCGCGCTGGCCGACGTACTCGTCGAGGGTGTGCGGCCGAAGGGTCGTCTCCACGCCCAGATCGGTCTCGTCGAGGAGGTCGGCGGCAAGGAACCGGGGGTCGTCCGACATGGTCGCGAGTCTAGCACGCAGGACCCCGTTTCGCACAGATGTTCGATGCGCCGACGAGTGTCTCTTGGTCCCGTCGGCGAAGTACGACCCTCGGGCTAGGGGTTCTGGCAGAATGCCCGCATGCGGCTCTCGCGACGCTCGGAGTACGGCCTGCGAGCCCTGGTCGATCTGGTCGACCATGTGGATGCGGGTCCGGTGCCACTAGCCGCCCTTGCCGAGCGCAATCGCCTGCCCGGCAAGTTCCTCGAGCAGATCCTCGCGGCCCTCAAACATGCCGGCATCGTCCGCACGACGCTCGGCGCCCACGGCGGCTACGCCATGGCCGTCGACCCGGCCCAGGTCACGGTGGGGCGGGTCATCCGGCTTCTCGATGGGGCGCTCGCCCCGATCGGCTGCGTAAGCCTTCGGTACTACGAGCCGTGCACCTGCCCGGACGAGTCGACCTGTCGCCTCCGCGACCTGATGATCGAGGTTCGCGACTCGATGCTCGCGATCCTCGACCGGGAGACCCTGGCAGACCTCAGGGCCCGCAGCGGTCAGCCATCGCTCGATCCGCGGGGCCTGCACGCTGACGCCCTGGCCGGCCGCCGTCCGTGACCGGACCGCGCGGCGTCGATGCCCCGTCGACGGGGACGGGCTCCGGGACGGAGGTCGGTCTCCCCTACCGGCCCTCCGTCGGCATCCTCCTCTTCGACTCCGACGGACGGGTCTTCGTCGGCCGGCGCCTGCGTGGCGCGGTCGGGACCTGGCAACCCCCGCAGGGCGGCATCGATCCCGGCGAGACACCGCTCGAGGCGGCCCTGCGTGAGCTCGAGGAGGAGACGAGTATCGTCTCGGTCGAGTCCCTGGCCGTGAGTGCCGGCTGGTACACCTATGAGCTGCCTGCGGGACTCCCGGATCCGCCCCGCTGGGCCGCCCGCTACCGGGGCCAGCGCCAGTGCTGGGTGGCCCTCCGCTTCATCGGGAACGCTGACGAGATCGATCTGGCTACCGAGCACCCCGAATTCTCCGACTGGCGCTGGGCGTCACTCGAGGAGCTCCCGGGGATGGGGGTCTCGTTCAAGCGGCCGGTCTATGCCCGCGTCGCCGCAGAGTTCGCCAGCCTGGCCGAGTCGTCGACCGACGCCCGGGTCAGGCGGGTACGAGGGTCCGCAGGGCAGCCTTGACCCGGTCCTCGAGGTCGCTCGCGGAGGCGCCATCGACGAGCGCAGCGCGTGACGCATCGCGCGCCTCGGTGGCGGAATACCCCAGGGCCTGGAGTGCGGCGACGACCTCGTCCTCGCCGGCCGGTCCGACGGCCGGTGCCACCGAGGCGCCCGCGGCCGCGACCTTCTCCTTGAGCTCGAAGATGATCCGTTCGGCCAGCTTGCGACCGATCCCCGGGATGGCGGTGAGGACGGCCTGATCCTGTTGCAGGATGGCCAGCTGGAGGTCGGCCGGAGGGCGGCTGCCGACGATCGGAAGAGCGATCCGGGGGCCGACGCCGTTGACGGTGAGGAGGAGCTCGAAGAACCCGAGCTCTTCCGGCGTCCGGAACCCGAAGAGCGCCTGCTGATCCTCGCGGACCAGGTGGTGCGTGTGAAGTCGCAGTCGCTCGCCGATCCGCGCCACGGCGAGGACGGCCGGGGCGGCGTTGACCCGGTACCCGATGCCGCCGACCTCGATGACGAGCGCGTCGGTCCCGATCGACGCGACGGTCCCGTCGACAGAGGCGATCACCGGCGTCCTGAGCTCCGAGCCCTCGCCTCGTCACGAGCCAGGGCCTCTCGGACGGCGCGGTCGTAGGAGGAGCGGCCCTCGGCGATCGGCGCCACGGCGGCCCGATCGAGCACGGCAGCCGTCGGCTGCTCGCCCACCCGCTCGCGGTGGGCCGCCCAGATGGCGATGGCGAGAGCATCAGCGGCATCGTCGGGCGTGGGGGTCACGTCCATGCCGAGCACCAGGCGGACCATCCGGGCCACCTCCTGCTTCCCGGAACGACCGTGGCCGGTCACGGCGACCTTGACCTCGGACGGGGTGGCCTCGCGGACCGGCAGGCGGTGCTGGGCGGCTGCGAGGAGGACGACACCCCTCGCCTGCCCGACCGCGAAGGCGGTCTGGGCGTTGCGGGAATAGAAGATGCGCTCGACGGCCACCAGATCCGGCCGATGCAGCTCGATGAGCTCGACCACCTGCCGATGGATGGCATCCAGGCGGTCCGGGAGCGGTGTGCTCGCCGTCGTCGACAGGCAGCCGTGGTCGACCGCGCGCAGCCGGCCGTTCCGTTCGACGACGCCGTAGCCGAGAGCGGCGGTCCCCGGGTCGATGCCCAGGATGATCACCCGGCGACCTCGGCGAAGAGTTCTTCCGGGATGTCGAAGTTCGCAGTGACCCGGGAGACGTCGTCGAGGTCCTCGAGGTTCTCGACGAGACGGAGCGCCTTGCGCGCGTGGTCGGGATCGAGGTCCACCGTCTGCCTGGCGATCATCGTCGATTCCGCCGACTCGATCGAGATGGCAGCGGCCTCGAGCGAGGACCGAACGGTCTGGAGCTCTCCCGGCGTCGTGTAGACGTACATCCGTTCCGGATCGTCGGTGTCCACGTCGTCGGCCCCGGCATCGATCGCCGCGAGGGCGATCTCGTCGGTATCGACCCCGGCAGCCGGGACCGTCACGACCCCGCGCGGCTCGAATTGCCAGGCGACGGCGCCGGAACCGGCCAGTTGGCCACCGGCTTTGCTGAACACGGCCCGGACCTCGGCCGCCGTCCGGTTGCGGTTGTCGGTCTGGGCCTCGACGAGGATGGCGATGCCGCCGGGACCGTAGCCTTCGTAGACGACCTCCTCGAACTCGGCGGCATCACCGGCCCCGGTCGCCCGCTCGATGGCCCGCTTGATGTTGTCGGCCGGCATGTTGACCGATCGGGCCTTGTCGACCGCAAGCCGGAGCCGGTAGTTGGCGTCGGGATCGCCGCCGCCCTGGCGAGCGGCGACCGAGATCTCACGGGCGATCTTCGTGAAGAGCGCTCCGCGCTTCGCGTCGTTGGCGCCCTTCTGGCGCTTGATCGTCGACCATTTGGAGTGTCCGGACATCGCGCGGGAGTATACCGGACTATCATGACCGGACCCGCGGTCGCCGCCTTGCGGCCGCGCTCCTGTGCGCGTCCCCCCGACCCACCACCGTGAGGAACGACGAGCCGATGCCGACCAAGAGCGTAGACCTCCCCCACATCCGCACCGTCGTCCTGGCCGGCCATGCCGGCTCCGGCAAGACGACGCTCGCGGAGCAGCTCCTCTTCCGTGCCGGCGCCATCTCCCGGCTCGGTCGGGTCGACGACGGCACGGCGAGCCTAGACTTCGAGCCCGAGGAGCAACGGCGGAAGGAGTCGCTCGGCGTAGCGGTGGCGACCTTCGAGCACGATGGCTACCGCATCACCCTCGTCGACACGCCCGGCTACCTCGACTTCGTCGCCGAGATGGTCTCCGGCATGCACGCGGCCGACGCCGCGCTTCTCGTCATGGACGCCAGCGGTGGCGTCGAGGCCGGTCTGGAGACCGCCGTCGACCAGGCCCGCGGTCTCGGCCGGGCGGCCTGCTTCGTCATCAACAAGTGCGACCGGGAGAACGCCGACCCCGGCGCTGCCCTCGATGCGCTCCGGGCCTCGTTCGGCAACAAGGTCGCGCCGCTCCAGATCGCGATCGGCGCGGGTGATTCGTTCGAGGGATACGTGGACCTCGTCCACCGCAAGGCCTACCGCTGGGATGGCAAGCAGGATGTCGAGATCCCCGTCCCCGACGGGCTCGCCGACGAGGTCGCCCTGCGCCGGGACCAGCTGCTGGAGGCCGCGGCCGAGGCCGACGACGACGTCCTGACGAAGTACCTCGAGGGTGAGGAGATCTCCGACGCCGAACTCGAGAGCTGCCTCCATCGCGGCGTCCGCGACGCCATCCTCGC
Source organism: uncultured Chloroflexia bacterium (assembly GCA_963707215.1). Taxonomy (GTDB): domain Bacteria; phylum Chloroflexota; class Limnocylindria; order Limnocylindrales; family CSP1-4; genus DATHYZ01. The sequence continues at coordinate 59,175 of CAVPPB010000003.1, forward strand.
ACCGGTCCTCGTCGCTAGTGCCGCAAAGGGGATCGGCATCCGAGGCGTGTCCGACGCGGTCACGCGCTACCTGCCGTCCCCCGACGAAGAAGCCGCGGCCCGGGCCTCGGATCGCGCCGGGACTGCCATCGAGGTCACCCCCGACCCGGACGGGCCCCTCGTGGTCCGGGTCTTCAAGACGGCGGCTGACCCGTATGTCGGCAAGCTCAGCTACCTGCGGGTGCTGTCGGGGACCCTGAAGGGCCAGGGGTCGGTCCTCAACGTCAACCAGGGCCAGGACGAGCGGCTCGGTCAGCTACTGCTGCTCCACGCCAAGGAGCAGGAGCCGGTCGGTGAGCTGAAGGCCGGTGAGATCGGGGCGGTCGCCAAGCTCGCAGTCACCCGTACCGGCGACACGCTCGCCTCGAAGGACCGCCCGGTCACCTTGCCGCCCATCGAGTTCCCGTTGCCGACGCTGATCCAGGCGATCGAGCCCGAGACGAAGGCCGACCTCGACAAGATGGGGGCTGCCCTCCAGCGGATGCAGGAGGAGGAGCCGGCGGCCCGGGTCGAGCGGAGCGAGGTCGGCGAGCAGCTGCTCGTCACCATGGGCGAAGCCCACAGCGCGGTCATCCTTGAGCGGCTCAAGCGCAAGTTCGGCGCCGCCATCGTCACCCACACGCCGAAGGTCCCATATCGGGAGACCATTCGCGGCAAGGCCCAGGCCCACGGGCGCTACAAGAAGCAGACGGGCGGCCACGGGATGTTCGGCGATGTCTGGATCGAGCTCGAGCCGAACCCCGCGGGCGGTGTGGAGTTCACCGAGCGGGTCGTCGGAGGCTCGGTGCCGCGGCAGTTCTTCCCCGGCGTCGAGAAGGGCATCAGGGAGACGGCAGCCGAGGGTGTCGTGGCCGGCTATCCCCTGAGCGACTTCAAGGCGACGCTGTACGACGGCTCCTTCCACACGGTGGATTCGAACGAGCTCTCGTTCAAGATCGCTGCTTCGATGGCCCTCAAGGACGGCGTCCAGCAGGCCAAGCCGGTCCTCCTCGAGCCGATCATGTCGGTCACCGTTCGGATCCCGGAGGCCTACATGGGCGACGTCAACCGGGACCTCAACGGACGCCGCGGGCGCGTCCTGGGTCTCGACTCGGCCGGCGACGGCATCCAGGTCATCACGGCCCATGTCCCCCAGGCAGAGATCTTCAGCTACGCGACGGAGCTGCGCTCGCTGACCGGTGGCCGAGGGTCCTTCGAGGCCGAGCTGGATCACTACGAAGAGGTCCCCGCCCACCTCACCCAGAAGATCGTCGAGGCCGGCCACAAGGACGCCGACGCCGGGCACTGACGGCGGGTCGATCCCACGCGCACGCTCTCGAGCGAGGGCCGTCCTCGGGTCGACCGGCGTCCCCGCCGAGGGACGCCCAGGATCCTCGGCGCCGGTGGGCGCCATGGTCACCCGATGCTCGCCAGGGCCGCAGCCAGGTCGATCCGCCCCTCATACAGGGCTCGTCCGACGATCGCCCCGCTCGCCCCGGCCGCTCGTGTCGCCAGCAGGTCCTCGATCGAGCTGATCCCGCCTGAGGCCAGGATCATGCCGGCGCCGAGGTCGACGGCCGAGCGCAGCAGGGCCAGGTCGGGGCCCCGGAGCACCCCGTCTCGGTCGATCGCCGTCACGGCGAAGATCCCGACGCCGGCCTCGGCGAGGCGTTGCATCGCCTCGCCCATCGGCACACCAAGGGCGTCGGACCGCCAGGCGTCGCCCAGGGCCAGCCCATGTCGCACATCGATCGCGGCCACGATGCGGGACGCCCCGAAGCGCTGGACCAGGACGCCGGCGAACCCCGGGTCTTGCAAGGCCGCGGTCCCGATGACGGCGCGGGCGGCGCCGGCCTCCAGCATGCCCGCGACTGCGTCCACGTCCCGCAGCCCCCCCGCGACCTGGCAGGCGACGGAGGCCCCGACCTGGCGAACGATGTCCTGGACGACGCCCGTCTGGACTGGCGACCCGGACGCACCGTCGAGATCGACGACATGGATCCAGCCCGTCCCCGCCTCGGCGAAGGAGGTCGCGACGGCCAAGGGGTCGTCGCCGTAGACGGTCGGCTGCTCGAGTCGACCCCGTCGCAGGCGGACCACGCGGCCGCCTTGGAGGTCGATGGCCGGCATGATCTGGAAGGACCCGTCGTCCGGGACCGGAGTGATTGACACCGGATCCGCTCTCCTGCTAGCGTTGTAGCACGTTACTACGATAGCACGCCACCGATCGATGGGACTGCCCCAGCCAGCGAGGTCCACGATGCTGCCCGCAGATGATGATTGGCGGACGCCGGCCGTTGACGCCCTCCTACGGGCACTCGTCAGCCTCGACTCGACCGACGACGCCGCCCGGTTCATTCGGGACCTCTGCACCGTCGGCGAACTCCAGGCCATGGCCCAGCGTTGGGCGGTCGCCAGGATGCTCGACGACGGGCTCCATTACGCCGAGATCTCGCGCCTGACCGGAGCGAGCACGGCGACGATCACGCGGATCGCCGCCTGGTTGCACCACGGCGAGGGTGGCTACCGCCTCATGCTCGACCGCGTCCGCACGGCGCCGAGCGCGGGCAACCCGACACGCTCGTGATGCGAGACCGTCTGCGACTCGCCGTGCCGAACAAGGGACGGCTGGTGGAACCGACCCTCGCCCTGCTGCACGACGCGGGTCTCGTCTTCGAGGAGCACGACCGCAGCCTCGTGGCGCGGGTCCAGAACTACGACCTCGACATCCTGTTCGTGCGGACGAATGACGTCATCGAGTTCGTCGGCGATGGGGTCGCAGATCTCGGCGTCACGGGCATCGACCTCCTGGCAGAGTCAGGCGCCGATCTGCCGCGTCTGCGGAACCTGGGATACGGTCACTGCCGCCTCGCGGCGGCGGTCCCCAACGACACCTCGTTCCGGGCCGTCGAGGACCTGGCCGGGCTCCGGGTGGCCACAGCGCACCCGCGCTCGACGCGCGACTTCTTCGAGCGAGCCGCGGTGCCCGTCGAGGTGATCCCGATCTCCGGCGCGGTGGAGGTGGCCCCGCGTCTCGGCCTTGCCGAGGCGATCGTCGACCTCGTCTCCACCGGATCGACCCTGGTGATGAACGGCCTGCGGCCGATCGCCGACGTCCTCGCCTCGGAAGCGATCCTGGTCGGCAACCGCGAGGCAGTCGGGCGGAGGGCCGGTGACCTGGCCGCCATCGACACCATGCTGAGCGCAGTGATCGCGGCGCGGGGCCGAAAGTACCTGATGATGAACGCTCCCCTCTCCCGCCTGGAGGAGGTCACGGCGCTGCTTCCGGCCCTCGAGTCACCGACCGTCATCCCGCTCAGCCATGAGGGCATGGTCGCCGTCCACTCGGTCGTGGGTGCCGACGAGGTCTGGGGCCTCCTCCCGCGCCTGAAGGCGAGCGGCGCCAGCGGCATCCTGGTGCTGCCGATCGAGAAGCTCGTGCCATGACGATGCACCCGCGTCCCCAGTCCCGTCCGCCGCTGCGGCTGTCGCGTCTCGATCTCGGTCGGCTGGGCAAGGATCAGCTCGTGGCGACCCGGCGTGACTCCCTGGTCCGCCGGGGCGCCGTGCCGGACGGCCGGGTCCGTGATGGGGCTCGGGCCATCCTTGGGGACGTCCGGGACGGTGGAGCGGACGCGGTGCGGGCCGCCAACGAGCGGTTCGGTGGCGGTCTCCCTGATGGCCGGCTCATCCTCGAGCGGAGGGAGCTCGCGGCCGCCCGCGACGCCCTCGGTCCAGCCGTCCGGGCCGCGCTCGACCAGGCCATCGCCAACGTCCGGCGGTTCGCCGAGGCGCAACGACCGTCCACGACCGTCACGACGATCGAGCCCGGGGTCGAGCTGGAGCGACGCTGGGTGCCGCTCGCTCGCCTCGGGGCCTATGTGCCGGGTGGCACCGCCCCGTACCCGTCATCGCTGGTGATGACGGTCGCCCCGGCTGCTGTCGCCGGCGTGGGCACGGTCGTCGTCGCCTCCCCGGCCGCAGTAGACGGCGCCGTCGATGCCGTCCTGGCCGGCGTCGCGGGCCTGCTCGAGGTGGACGCGTTCATCGTCGCGGGTGGCGCCCAGGCGGTCGGGGCGATGGCCTACGGGCTGCCGTCGGAGGGCGTCCCTCCTGTCGACCGCATCGTCGGCCCGGGAAACGCCTGGGTGACGGCGGCCAAGCTCGAGGCCTTCGGTGACGTGGGCATCGACCTGCCGGCCGGACCGTCCGAGGGGATGGTCCTCGCCGACGCCACGGCAGATCCGCGGGTCGTCGCCGCCGACCTCATCACCCAGGCGGAGCATGGACCCGACTCCCCTGCCCTCCTGGTCACGACCGACGCCTGGCTCATCGACGCCGTCGAGGCGGAGATCGGCCGTCAGCTCGTCCGACAGCCCCGGCGAGCGATCCTTGAACGTGCCCTCGTCGACCACGGGGTCCTGGTGCTGGCGCCGGACATCGGGACCGCCATCGACTTCGTCAACGACTACGGCCCGGAGCACCTGTCCGTGGAGACCGCGGATCTGGAGACGACGGTAGGGCGGATCCGCAATGCCGGATCGGTCTTCGTGGGCCCATGGGCACCCGAGTCGGCCGGCGACTACGCCTCGGGTGCGAACCATGTCCTTCCGACCGGCGGGCTCGCCAGGAGCTGCGGGGCCCTGGACATGGCTGCGTACGGCAAGTACGTCCAGGTCCAACGGATCGACCGGGAGGGCCTCGGACGGCTCCGTGCCGCCATCAGCACGCTGGCCACGGCCGAGGGGCTTCTCGCCCACCGAGCAGCCGTTGAGATCCGGTTCGACTCGGCTCGGTCCGAGGCCGCCGACATGGCCACGACCGACGACGCACCGGCCAGGGGCTCGACCGGGTCCGCACCATGAGTCCGACGCCCGTCTCGTTCCAGGACCCGAATGCCCCGTCGGCCTATGCCTGGGAGGCGACCACCGAAGCCGTCGCGGCGCGCTATGGGCTCGATCCGGCCGAAGTCCTCCGCTTCGATCTCAACACGTCGCCGGCACCACCGGCCGGCCTCGATGGGCTCCTGGCGGCCGGCGGCTGGCACGCTCCGCTGTGCGAATACCCGCCGGCCGACTATCGCCGCCTCGTGGAGGCGGCCGCGTCCCGGTACGGAGTGGGATCCGACCGGATCGTCGTCGGCGCCGGCGCCGACGAGATCCTCGATCTGGTCGCCAAGGCGTACCTGGGCCCCGGCCGCGCCGCTGTCCTGCCGTCGCCGACCTATGCCATGTACCGCGTCCTCACCGAGCAGCGCGGGGCCGAGCCGATCGTCGTGCAACGCCGTCCGCCCGGCGAGGGCTTCGCGCTCGACATCGAGGCGACTCGCAAGGCCGCCGCCGGGGCCGACCTGGTCTGGGTCTGTGACCCGAACAACCCGACCGGGACCATCGAGCCGCCCGGAGGGCTCGCGACACTCCTCCGCGGCCTGGCTGTCGATGCGCGGGAGGCCGCTCGCCCGGCCCCGCTCGTCGTCGTCGACGAGGCGTATGCCGAGTTCGTCGGCCGCGACACCGTCGAGCTGCCCGCCGACTACCCGGACCTCATCGTCATCCGGACCGTTTCGAAGGCCTTTGCCGCCGCCGGGTTGCGGGTCGGGTTCGGGATCGCCCGTCGAGAGGTCCTTGAGCGGATCGAGCCGTACCGCCCGCCCGGTTCCGTCTCGACGGTCTCCGTGACGGTCGTCGCCGAGCTCCTCCGTGACTCGACGATCCCAGAGGCGAACCGTCGCCGCGTCCGGGCCGAGCGCGAGCGCTTCGCAGACGGCCTGGGCAGGCTCGGATGGACCGTGCTCCCCTCGGCCACCAACTTCCTCCTCGTCGATCTCGGCGCTCCTGCATCGGCCGCTGCAGCCGCCGAGGGACTGCTGCGCCGGGGCCTCGTCCCGCGGACCTTCGCGGCCGACCATCCGCTTGCTGGGTACCTGCGTCTCACGGTCAGGACGCCGGAAGATGACGATCGCCTGCTCGCCGCGGCCGCCGCGGCCCTCTCCGAGGATCGATCATGACAACACCAGACGGCACGTTCGACACTGAGATCCGGCCCGGACGGGTCGCCCTCGTGCGCCGCGTCACCCGCGAAACGACTGTCGAGGTCGAACTCGATCTTGACGGGACCGGCCTGGCCGAGGTGACGACCGGCATCGGCGCCTACGATCACCTGCTGTCATCGATGGCCCATCACGGCCTGCTCGACCTTCGGATCGAGGCCACCGGCGATCTCCATGTGGATGAACACCACACTGTCGAGGACGTGGGTCTCGTCCTTGGCGCCGCCCTGGCCGGGGCGCTCGGCGGTCGGTCCGGCATCGCCCGCTTCGGCGACGCTTCGGTCCCGATGGACGAGGCCTTGGCGACGGCCATCGTCGACGTCGGCGGGCGGCCATACGCCGTCCTCGACCTCCCGTTCCGGGGCGAGCGAATGGGTTCGCTGCCCCTGCAGCTCGTTCCGCACGCCCTGGAGGCCTTCGCCCGGATGAGCGGCGTGACGCTGCATCTCCGTGGATCAGGCGTCAACGACCATCATCTCGCCGAGGCGGCCTTCAAGGCCCTCGGTCGGGCTCTGCGGGCGGCGATCTCGACAGACCCGCGCCGCGCGGGGGTCGCCTCCACCAAGGGCTCGCTCGGGTGACCGCGGTCCATCGTCCTACCGGCCCGCGCGTCGCGGTCGTCGACTACGGCGCGGGTAACCTCGTCAGCATCGAGCAGGGTCTCGCGGCTGCCGGCGCCCGGGTCGTCGTGGCACGGGCCGCGTCGGACCTGGTCGCGATGGATGCCCTGGTGGTGCCCGGGGTCGGCGCTGCCCGGCCCGCGATGCGACGTCTGGCCCGGTACGGGCTGCTGCCGGCCGTGCGGTCGTGGATCGAGGCCGACCGCCCGTACCTCGGCATCTGTCTTGGCCTCCAGCTCCTGTTCGAGCACAGCGAGGAGGACGGGGCGACCATGATGGGCGTGATCCCGGGGAGCGTGCAGCGACTGGTCGACGCCCCGACCCTCCCCCATATCGGCTGGAACCAGGTCCAGCTGGCTCGAAACCATCCGCTCTTCGACGGGATCGCCGACGGGACCGACCTCTACTTCGTCCACTCCTACGCCGGGGTGCCCGATCCCGCGGTCGCCGACGGTATCGTCCTGGCGACCACCGACCACGGCGGCGCCTTCGCAAGCGCGATCGCCAGGGGTCCGCTCCTGGGGGTCCAGTTCCACCCCGAGCGGAGCGCGGACGATGGCCTGCGGATCCTCGCCAACTTCGTGGCCATCGCCGGCGCCTCGCCGCAGCCCGCCGCTCCTTCCCGCCAACCAGCGGGTACCGTCTGATGCTTCGCCGTCGCGTCATCCCCTGCCTCGACGTGGCCCACGGCCGGGTCGTCAAGGGCGTCCGATTCGTGGACCTCGTCGACGAGGGCGATCCTCCCGAGCTCGCCGAGCGCTACGCTCGCGAGGGCGCCGACGAACTCGTCTTTCTCGACATCGCCGCCGCGCCCGACGGCCGGGCCACCCTGCTGGACATCGTCGAGCGCACCGCCCGGCGCGCGTTCGTGCCACTGACGGTGGGTGGCGGCGTGCGGAGCGTGGCCGAGATGCGCGCGGTGCTGCGGGCCGGGGCCGACAGGGTGAGCCTGAACACGGCCGCCGTCGCCGATCCGGCCCTCGTCCAGCGCTGTGCGCGGCGCTTCGGAGCCCAGGCCGTCGTGGTGGCCATCGATGCGCGACGCCAGGCGGACGGCCCCGATGGCCCGCACTGGGAGGTCGTCGTGAAGGGCGGCCGAGAGCCGACCGGCATCGACGCAGTGGCCTGGGCCCAGCGAGCCGTCGAGCTTGGCGCCGGCGAGCTGCTCGTCACCTCGATGGACCGTGACGGGACCCGGGCGGGCTTCGACGTCGAGCTGCTCCGGTCGATCTCGGACCGGATCACCGTCCCGGTCATCGCCTCGGGCGGCGCCGCCGGGCCGGCCGACTTCGTCTCGGCGGTCCGTGACGGCGGCGCTGATGCGGTGCTGGCGGCCTCCATCTTCCATCGGCGGCTCCACTCGATCGCCGCTGTGAAGCAGGCGATGGCCGCGGCCGGCCTGCCGGTCCGGGCGGCGCCCGAGGCTGTCGCATGACCGGCCAGGTGCTTCCCGATGGGATCCGCTTCGGTGCGGACGGGCTCGTCCCGGCGATCGTCCAGGACGCGGCCGATGGGCGGGTCCTCATGCAGGCCTGGATGGATCCTGAGGCCGTGGAGGCGACGCTGCGGACCGGCGAGGTCCACTTCCACTCGCGCTCGCGAGGACGCCTCTGGCGCAAGGGTGAGACGAGCGGCAACGTGCTTCGACTGCGGTCCATGGCCGTCGACTGCGACGGTGACGCCCTGCTCGTCACCGTCGATCCCATCGGGCCGACCTGCCATCGCGGCTCGCGGAGCTGCTTCGACCCGCCGCCGTCGGGGACAGCCGACGACGGTGAAGTGGCCGGAGCCGTGAGTACGGACGGAGCCCACCGCGAGGCGGTCGCACCCGAGGAACGGCTTGCCTGGCTCGAGGTCCTTTGGTCGACCATCGAGCGGCGGGCCCGAGATCGCCCGGCGGACTCCTACACTGCGCGCCTCCTGGCAGGTGGGGTCGACGCCGTCGGTCGGAAGGTCACCGAGGAGGCGACCGAGGTCCTCCTGGCAGCTCGCGACGACGCCGAGGCCGAACGGTCGGGAGCCGCACGGACGACGACGCGACGCGCCCTGGCCGAGGAGTCTGCCGATCTGCTCTACCACCTCCTCGTCCTGGCGGCGGAGCGGGGCATCTCCCCGTCCGAGGTCGTGACCGTCCTCCGCCGCCGCCACGGCGAGGGAAGCTAGGGATCGATCCTTCCGACCCAGCGCCGTCGCTTGCCCACCCAGACCTGGAGCCAGGTCCCGGCGGTCGGGTCCGGCACGGTATCGTCGACGCCCGCGATCCGTCGGCCGTTGATCGTGACCGCGCCACCCGCGATCAGCCTTCGAGCCTCGCTCCTGGACGGGGCGATACCCGCGGCGACCATGAGGTCGACCACTCCGGCGGCGACCGTGGCAGCCGGGATCTCGAAGTGGTCGAGCTCCCGGTGGAGCATCTCGAGGACGGCCGGATCGTCGACCGGCTCGCGGGCGAATGCGGCCTCGCTGGCGTCGATGACCCGGCGGGTCACCTCGTCGCCGTGGGTCCGGGCTGTCAGGTCCTTCGCCAGTGCCCGCTGCGCGGATCGCTGCTCGGGTCGGGCGGCCAGGTCCACCTCGAGCGCCTCGATCTCCCCGCGCTCCATCAGGGTGAAGAAGCGCAGGTGGACGGGGACGTCGGCGTCGGCCGCCTGGAGCCAGTGCTGGTAGAAGGCGAAGGGGCTGGTCAGCGCAGGGTCGAGCCAGACCGACGTACCTTCGGCCGTCTTGCCGAACTTCTCGCCGGACGGGTTGGTGAGCAGCGGATAGGCAAGGGCGTGGGCCGCCTCGCCCTCCGACGGTGGTGCGGAACGCCGGATCAGCTCCAGTCCGGCGGTGATGTTCCCCCACTGGTCGGCGCCGCCCATCTGGAGCTCGACGCCCATGGTTCGGTGGAGATGGGCGAAGTCGGCCGCCTGCAGGAGCATGTAGCTGAACTCGGTGAAGGAGAGCCCCCGCTCCAGGCGACCCTGGACGGAGTCCTTGCCCAGCATGTACGGCACGGTGAAGTGCTTCCCGACGTCGCGCAGGAAGTCGAGGAGTCGGACCTCGCCGGTCCAGTCGAGGTTGTTCACCAGCACGGCGCCGCCCGGACCCGCCCCGAAGTCGAGGTACCGCTCGAGCTGGCCACGGACGGCCGTGACGTTCGCCTCGAGGGCATCGCGGTCGAGCAGGTTCCGCTCGCTGGAGCGCCCCGACGGGTCCCCGACCATCCCGGTCGCTCCGCCGACCAGGGCGACGGGACGGCCGCCGTGGCGCTGGAGCTGGATGAGCCCGAAGATCGGGATCAGGTGGCCGATGTGGAGCGAGGGGCCTGACGGGTCGAAGCCCGTGTACCCGGCGATCGGCCGCCCCGACGCGAGGCGCTCCGGGAGACCCGGCGTGTGCTCGTGGAGCATGCCTCGCCAGCGCAGCTCATCGAGCAGGCCCTCGACCGGGCGCGGCTGCAGGTCGATCTCGGTCACCTCGGTTCCACGCGTCACACGTCCGCGGTGCGAGCCGTCTCGACCGCGGCGACCCAGGGGAAACAGTGCTTCCTGGGCCCTATGCTATCGTGACCTTCAGTATGCAGACCAGCCTGGCCCGACGGCGGCGCCGACAGCGCAACGACCGTCGCGGGGGCTCCGGGGGCATCGGCGCCGTGGGCGCCGTTGCCATCATCATCCCCCTCTTCCTCTTCGCGACCCTGGCTCTGGGCGGCTTCCTCGGCTTTGCCACGGTCGTTTCGGCCTACAACGGGTATGCCGAGGGGCTGCCGGACCCCAAGTCGCTGTTCGAGGAGATCACCTTCGACCAGCCGACCAAGGTCTACGACCGGACCGGGGTCGTGGAGCTGGCCACGCTGGGTGAGATCAAGCGCGAACTGGCGACCTTCGAGGAGATCCCACCGGAGGTGATCGACGCTACCACGGCGATCGAGGACAACACCTTCTGGGAGAACGTCGGCTTCGATCCCATCGGTATCGCCTCGGCTGCGGTGGACACCCTCCGCGGCCGCGAGCGCGGCGCCTCGACCATCACCCAGCAGCTGGTCCGCAACGAGCTCCTGCCTGCCTGGGCTTTCGAGGGCACGGTCTACGACCGAAAGATCCGCGAGATCATCCAGTCGGTCCGCCTGACCCAGGCCTTCCCCGGCGAGGAAGGCAAGGAGAAGGTCATGGAGGCCTACCTCAACGGCAACTTCTATGGCAACCAGAGCTACGGCGTGAAGGCCGCGGCCCGCAGCTACTTCGACAAGGATCTCGAAGAGCTGACCCTTGCCGAGGCCGCCATCCTCGCCGGGATCCTGCCTTCGCCGACCATCTACGACCTGGTCCGCAACGCCGAAGCCACGTGTCTCGTGGAGACTGCCGAGGGAGCCGACTGCCCCGCCGACCAGATAGCGCTGGTCGTGCCCGCCGATCGCGAGATCGTGCAGCGGCGGAACTACATCCTCGAGTTGATGAAGACCCGCAGCTGGCTGTCCGGCGAGCGCCACACGGTCGCCGAGTACGAGGCGGCCAAGCAGGAGCCCGTCATCCTGGCCCCCCAGAAGGTCCAGCCGTGGAAGGCCGCCCACTTCGTCTGGCAGGTCCACCGTCAGCTCGGCGCGATCCTCTGTGGGTCCGAGAACGCGGATGTCTGCGATCTCGTGGACACCGGTGGGTACCGGGTGACCACGACCCTCGACTGGGACAAGCAGCAGGTCGTGGAACGATGGCTCTACGCGAGCGCCCGCGCTCCGAACCTCAAGGGCACCGACGGCATCCTCGAGGGCCTCAGCATCCCCAAGGGCGACTGGGGATGGATCCGAGAGCTGCGGGGCAAGAACATCAATAACGCCGCCGGCGCCGTGATGGACGCCCGGACCGGCGAGGTCCTCGCCTATGGCGGCAGCGCCGGCTACAGCGCCGCGGGCAACGAGAAGTTCCAGCCCCAGTTCGACGTCCTGTCCGACGGCTACCGACAGCCGGGATCGGCCATCAAGCCGATCGACTACGTCATCGGCATCGACGACAAGACCATGACGGCATCAACGCTCTTCATGGACGTGGTCACGGACTTCACCCCGAACCGCGATCCCTACACGCCGACCCAGGCCGATGGGCTCGAGCGTGGGCCGGTCCGCTTGCGTTCGGCGCTCCAGTTCTCGCTCAACGTCCCGGCGATCAAGAGCGGCTTCATCAATGGGCTGGAGCACCAATACGAGCGCTCCCAGGACCTCGGGGTTGACTTCATCCCCGGTTCCTCGCCGGTCATCTCGATGAGTATCGGGACGATCGAGACGAAGCCCATCTCGATGCTGACGGCCTACGGCACGATCGCCAACGGCGGCGCCCAGATACCGCGGACGATGATCCTCCAGGTCACTGACAGCGCGGGCGAGGTCGTCTGGCCGGCCCCAGAGAGCACTCCCACGCCCGAGCAGGTCATCAGCCCACAGGCGGCCTGGATCATCTCCGACATCCTCGCCGGGAACACCGACAAGAGCCAGAACCCGTACTGGGCCGAGTGGGCCGTGTTCGATGGCAAGCAGCGACGCGAAGCCGGCTACAAGACGGGAACGACCGAGGACACGGTCGACGTGGCAGCGTACGGCTTCCTCGCCCCGCCGTCAGACCCTGATGCGGCCCAGTTGGTCGTGGGCGTCTGGATGGGCAACAGCAACACCGACCCCACGGGCAGCCTCTCGCTCGACTCGGCAGCGCCGCTGTGGTCCCGGATCATGCGCGACGTCAGTCGAGGGCTTCCCCTTGCGAGCTTCGCCGACGCCCGGCCCGGCGGTGTCACCCGGGCTGAGGTCGACGCTCACAGCGGGATGCTGCCGGGGCCGTACACCAGCCGAACGGTCGGCGAGTGGTTCATCAGCGACGCGGTCCCGCGCGAGAGGGACACGATCAAGGTCGCCGTCCAGGTCGACAAGGCGACCGGTGACCTCTGGCAGGAAGGCTGCGCCGGACCTGCCGTCACGCAGGGGTATCTCGACTTCTCAGGGGTCGAGCCGGCATTTCCCGAGTGGCGGCCGTACACGGATGGCTGGGTCGCACGAGCCGCCAAGGGCGTCGGAGTCGCCGGCGGGCCGGCGAAGACGAAGACGAAGACCGTGTACTTCTACAACGGGTCCTTCGCCCCGTTCGGCAAGTCGTGGGGCGCCCCCTTCGCGCCGACCGAGACATGCGAGCCTCCGGCATCGCCACCACCGTGCGATCCGTTCTGGACGCCGGACCCGAACGCGTCATTCGATCCGTCTGCGACGCCCACGCCCTGCATCCCGACACCCACTCCGTCACCGGACCCGACGGCGACGCCGAAGCCCGGGAAGCCGTCGCCGACCCCGGCTCCGTCGCCGACCCCGAAGCCCAAGCCGTCGCCGCAGCCGTCGCCGACACCCGATCCGAGCCCGGCCGCGGCTCCCATCCCGTAGGCCTCCAAGGCCGAGACCTTCCCTCTCCGCCGGGCACAGGCTCACGAGGGCCGGGAGTCTCCGCGGCCCGCTCTCAGAGCTCGACGATCGTCGCCCCGTCGCCTCCCTCACCACGCTCGCCCGGCCGGACCGAGCGGACCAGCGGGCTGGAAGCGGCTTCCGCCCGCACGGCGTCACGAAGCGCTCCCGTTCCAAGCCCATGGACGATGGTGACCCGGTCCAGCCCGGCCAGCGACGCGTCGTCCAGGTACCGGGCCAACGCCTCCAGGGCCTCCTCGACGCGCGCACCGCGAAGGTCGAGCGACGCGGCGATCGCCCGGGCGCGTCCCAGCTGGAGCGCGGTCGTGCTCCCGGCCGCGGCGGGCACCTCGCCAGCGGGTCTGGCGCCGGAGCTGGCTGGCTCGAGGTCATCGAGGGTCACCGAGACCCGCATCCCCGACGCCTCGAGCGTGGCCCGACGGCCCCGCCGGTCGAGCGATGCGATCCGGCCCTCCCAGCCCCCGGACCGGCTCCGAGCATGCTCGCCCACGCGCCATGTCCGACGCACCGGAGGTGCCGGGCGCGGCGCCTCCTCGACGACGGGGAAACGAGCGAGGGCTTGCTCGGCTGCCTCGACCGCGGCGTCAAGGGCCGGGGCCGTGACGGTCTCGCGTTCGAGGATCCGCTGCGTCTGTCGTACTGCGTCGCGGACCTCGTCGAGCAGGCGCGCGGCTTCCTCCTGTGCGGCTTGGATCGCCTGGACGCGCTCCCGGCGGGCCCGCCGGCGCTCCTCCTCGGCGACACGACGCTCTTCGGTGGCGCGAGCTCGATCGGCTCGGGCTTGCTCCAGGGCCTCGGCGGTGGCGCCCTCGGCTTCGCGGATCGACGCCAGGGTCCGTTCGAATGCCTGCTGCGACTCGGTGAGCCTGGTCCGAGCGTCGCCCACGATCAGCGGATCGAGACCCAGCCGTTCGGCGATGGCGAAGGCCTGGCTCCCGCCCGGCAGGCCGATCGTCAGGTGGAAGGTGGGGCTGAGCGTCTCGAGGTCGAAGTCGACGGCCGCGTTCATCGCCCCCGGTGACGTGTGCGCGTAGGCTTTGAGCTCGGCATAGTGGGTGGTCGCCGCAACCAGGCTGCCAGACCGGATGAAGTGGTCGAGGAGCGCCTGGGCGAGGGCCGAGCCCTCGGTCGGGTCGGTCCCGGCGCCCAGCTCATCGAGGAGGACGAGAGTGTTGGGACCGGCCTCGCCCACGATGCGGATGATCCGTCGAAGATGGCCGGAGAAGGTCGAGAGCGACTGCGCGATCGACTGCTCGTCACCGATGTCCGCGAAGACGTCCCGGAGGACGGGCAGTCGGCTCCCGGGATCCGCCGGGACGTGCAGGCCGGCCTGGTGCATGAGAGCCAGGAGGCCGATGGTCCTCAGGGTCACCGTCTTGCCACCGGTGTTCGGTCCGGTCACCACCAGGGCGCTGAAGCCGTCACCAAGATGGACGTCGATCGGCACGACCCGCCCGACGAGCCCCGGATGCCGGGCGCCCAGCAGGATGATCTCGGTTCGCTCGGCGGTCGCGGCCCGAACCCCGTCCATCTCGGCGGAGAGCTTGGCCTTGGCAGACCAGAGATCGAAGCGCGCCAGCGTGTCGAGCGTCTCGCGGAGCAGGGTCCCGTTCGCGCCGACCAGGGCCGACAGCTCGTCCAGGATCCGCCCGACCTCCTCCTCCTCGGCGGCCGTCGCCTCGCGCCAGGCATTCCCGAGCTCGACGATGACGAGCGGCTCGATGAAGAGCGTCTGGCCACTGCCGGAAGCGTCATGGACGATGCCCTTCACCCGACTTCGAGCGTCCGAGCGGACCGGGACGACATAGCGACCGTTCCTCATCGTGATGATCGGCTCCTGGAGCGAGCCGGCGATCTCGGAGTGCACGAGGGTGTCCAGGCGACGGCGGAGGCGGTCGTAGGCGACCCGGACCGCGCCGCGGAGAGCCCCCAGCCTGGGCGAGGCCGTGTCGAGCATGGCGCCGGCCGGATCGAAGCTCCGCGCGAGCGAGGCCCGGAGCGCCGGCAGGCCGTGCAGGTCGCGGGCGAGGTCACGCAGGAGGGGTCGCCGGTCGTCCGCCAGGGCCGTCTGCAGCTTGGCAGCAGCGTCGAGCGTCTCGAGGACCTCGACGAGGGCAGGGGGATCGAGACGCCCACCCCGGACGGCTCGGGCGACCCACGGCCCGATGTCATGGGCCGAGCCGATGCCGACCGTCGACCGTTCCTCGAGGAGCTGCCGGGCCTGGTCGGTCTCGTCGAGGCCACGGGTCACGATGACCGGATCGTCGCTGGGGAGCAGGGCCTCGGCCAGGCGACGACCCGGCTCGAACGACGTGGCCGCGGCAAGCCGTTCGCGGACCTGGGGGTACTCGAGGACCAGGAGGCTCCGATCGTCCATCAGCTCGGACCGGCCGGCCGCGGGATCGACGACACCGACGGGTGGCCCTCGACGTACAGCCGCCATGGGACCTCGGTCCAGGGCGGTCCCGCATAGCCGATCCCGACCCGCGGCGCGGTCGCCATCCGCCAGGAACCCGTGCTGCCCGCCTCCAGCCGTAGCGCCGAGGCCGGGTCGCAGAGATCCCGGCCACTGTCGGACCGGTCGATCGAGAAGGCCGCCGCCACGAGGCCCGGTCCGCTGGCCAGACGGTCGTCCGGCGTCCGGGCGAGACGCTCGGCCTCGCGTCGCGGAGCGACCCGCACCGACCGGCGTCGCTCAGCCGCCTCGAGTCGAGCCCGCCGCATCGCCTCGATGCCCTCGACCGGCGCGACGGCACGGACCAGGAGGGCCGCGGGGCGCCCCTCCGGCTCGGTCACGACGTTGAGACAGTCATGCATCCCGTAGACAAGATAGACGTAGGCGAGGCCCGGTGGACCGAACATGACGGCGTTGCGGGCCGTCCGACCGAACCGTGCGTGGGAGGCGCGATCGTCCTGACCGATGTAGGCCTCGACCTCCACGATCCGCCCGACCCTGCGTTGCCCTGTGCCGAGCGGATCGGCCTCGCGAACGAGGAGCGCCCCCAGGAGCGCTCTCGCCGCCGACAGGGTCGGGTCGGCGAGGAGCCGGCGCTCCAGCGTCGTCAGGTGGACGGGGCGCTGGTCTCGTACAGGGCCCGGACGTCCTCGGGGACGAGGGCTCCGACGAGGGCGAAGAAGACGGGCAGGAGCGTGTCTCGGAAGACGCTGGCGGTCCACGAGGGGTCGTATAGATCGAAGATGTCCCGCAGGAAGGGCAGCTCGTTCGGTCCCTCGACGGCCCCGACCGGGAGGAGGAAGAACGAGTCAAGGATGACGATCATCGAGCCGACGAGGACGAGACCCTGGAAGACCCCGATGAGACCCCCGATGATCTCGTCCACGGCGGTGGCCTTCTCGAACAGCGGCTGATGCTTGTAGAAGCTCTGGATGATGATCGAGAACAGGATGGCGCTGAAGGCGAAGACGAACAGGTAGGCCAGCATCAGGCTGTACTGCTTGGGGAACTGGGTCCAACCCTGGGCAAGGAAGTTGCCCAGGGGGTCTCGCAGCTGGCCGGCGAGGAAGAACGAGAAGAGGATCGCGGCGAGGCCCAGGACTCGGCGGATCGAGCCCTGGGCGAAGCCCAGGACGAACATGCCGAAGAGGAACAGGAAGGCCGCGATGTCGAAGAGGTTCAGCGAGCTGAGGAAGCCCTCGATGTCCACCGCGTCCTCTCTCCCTGGCACACGCTAGCGGCCCCCGGCGCCACGTCGATCGGGCCTCCGCACAGCGTAGCAGTGCGCTTCCGGGCGTAGCAACCGGTCCGGACGTCCCCGGAGCGGCGCCGACCGCCGACCTGGGTCAGGCCCGGACCGACCAGCCTCGGTCGTCGATGGCTCGCAGGATGGCGGCCATGCCCATCTCCACGTCATCCTCCGTCAGCGTCCGGTCCGCGGCACGGAACTCGAGGTGGATCGCGAGGCTCTTGTCGTCGTCCGGGAGCGGAGCCCCGCGATAGACATCGAAGAGGCGGTGGCCGACGAGCAGCTGGCCGGCCGCGTCCCGGACGAGTCCCATCGCCTCGGCAGCGGGCACGGCCTCGGGCACGACGATGGCGAGGTCTCGCTCGACCGCCGGATATCGCGGCGGGGCTGCAGCGACGACAGGTCGCGGCTCGCCCTCGGTGAGTCCGCGAACGGCCAGTTCCGCGACGATGACCCGGTCGGTCCGCAGCCCCAGGCTGTCGATGGCTCCGGGGTGCAGCTCCCCCACCCGTCCGACCAGGTCGGCCGATCCGCCACCGCCGGACCACACACGAGCGGTCCGGCCCGGATGAAGGTCCGGGGCGTCCCCGATCGGGGCATAGACGACCGGGCCGAAGCCGAGCGCCCGGCCAAGCAGCTCCAGGAGACCCTTGGCATCGTCCAGGTCGACCTGCCGGGACTGGTCGGCCCAGAAGGCCGGCCGGGCCGCGCCGACGAGGGCCACTCCCAGGCGCCACCACTCCCGGATACCTGTCTCGTCCCTGCCGTAGCCCTTGCCGATCTCGAAGATCGCCACGTCAGACCGTCCGTGCCGTAGGTTGGCGCCCACCGCCTCAAGGAGGCTGCCCATGAGCGAACGGCGCAGCACCGAGTGCTCGCGAGAGAGCGGGTTCGTCACGACGATCCGCTCACCTCGGGCGACGATCTCGCCCTCCGGGGCAGCACCATCGTCGAGAGGCCCGAACCGCGCGTCCAGCCCCGGAGACACCAGGGCGTGGGTGACGACCTCCGTCAGACCCGCCCCGGCGAGCACCTCCCGCACGCGGTGTCGGACCGCCAGCGGGTCGGGCAGGTAGGACGGCATCGCCGTGTCCGGCGT
This sequence comes from uncultured Chloroflexia bacterium, assembly GCA_963707215.1. Taxonomy (GTDB): domain Bacteria; phylum Chloroflexota; class Limnocylindria; order Limnocylindrales; family CSP1-4; genus DATHYZ01. The sequence continues at coordinate 77,104 of CAVPPB010000003.1, forward strand.
CAGCGACGGAACGAGCTCGTAGCCGCGCACGCGGGCGACCTCCTCGGCGATGTCCGCCTCGATGACGATGTCGCGCCGCCACGTCGGGACGATGGCGATCAGTGCCTCGCCGTCGGCGGCGGCCACGGAGAGCGGCTCCGGGACGGCGGCGACGGGGATGACGACGGTACCGGGGGCGGCCTCCGTCTCGATCCCGACCCGGGCAAGGAGGGCCCGCTGCTCGTCCGCCGTCATCGAGGCGCCCAGGAGACGGTCCACGCGAGCGGGGCGGAAGGCGACGCGCGCCTCCGTCGGCTCACCGGGCGAAGAATCCAGCCGGCCGGCGGCCACGGTCCCACCGGCCCACTCCCGGACCAGGCGAGCCGTCCGGTCGGCGCCGAGCCGGGCAAGTCGCGTCTCCTGGCCCTTCTCGAAACGAAGGCTGGCCTCGGAGCGTAGGGCGTAGCGGAAGGCCGTCCGGCGGATCGACACAGGATCGAAGATGGCCGACTCGACGATGACGTCCCGGGTCTCCGGACCGACCTCCGAGGCGGCCCCGCCCATGACCCCGGCGATCGCCAGCGGCCCGGCTGGATCGGCGATGAGCAGCGTGTCAGGGGTCAGCTCGCGCTCGACGTGGTCGAGGGTCTCGAGACGCTCGCCGGGCCGGGCCAGCCGGACGAGGATGCGACCGTCGGCGACGGCCGCCGCATCGAAGGTGTGGATCGGCTTGCCCAGCTCGAGCATGACGTAGTTGGAGGCGTCGACGACGTTGCTGATCGGGCGCATCCCTGCGGCCATCAGGCGCATCTGGACCAGGTCGGGTGAGGGTCCGACCGACACCCCGAAGATCCGCCGCCCGACGAAGCGCGGGCACAATCCCGCGTCCACGACCTCGACAGCCAGACCGCGCTCGACGGGCCCATCTCCCTCCTCGACCGTCGTGTCAGGCCACCGGAGCGGTGCCCCGGTGACGGCGCCGACCTCGCGGGCCAGGCCCACCAGGCAGAGGGCATCACCGCGGTTCGGCTTCACGTCGATGTCGAGGACGATGTCGCCGTACAGGTCGACCAGCCGGGCACCGACCGGGGTCCCTGACGGCAGGACCAGGATCCCCTCCGCGTCGGAAGTGAGGCCGAGCTCGTCGCCCGAACAGAGCATGCCGTTGCTCACGACGCCCATCTTCTCGGTCCGCTCGATGGCCCGGTCACCGGGCAGGATGGCTCCCGGCAGGGCGACCGGCACCCGCTGGCCGGCCGCGATGTTGGTCGCCCCGCAGACGATGTCCAGCGCCTCTGCACCCACGGTCACCCGGGCCAGGGAGAGGCGGTCGGCGTTGGGGTGCGGACGGACCTCGAGCAGCTCGCCCACGACCACGGATCGCCAGTCGGCACCCCAGCGTTCGACGGACTGGACCTCCATCCCCAGCAGCGTGAGCCGCTCGGCGAGTCGCTCCGGTTCGAGCTCGACCTCGACGTACTCACGGAGCCAGGAGAGCGGAACCCTCATCGGAACTGCTCCAGGAAGCGGAGGTCGTTCTCCAAGTAGAGCCGCAGGTCGCCGACGGCGTGGCGGAGGTTGGCGATCCGCTCGACGCCCATCCCGAAGGCAAAGCCCTGGTAGCGCTCCGGGTCGAGATCACCGTACCGGAGCACGACCGGATGGACCATCCCGGCCCCCAGGATCGTCATCCAGCCGGTGCGGCTGCAGGCAGGGCAGCCGACGCCGTCGCAGACGACGCACTCGACGTCGAAGGCGACCGACGGCTCGGTGAAGGGGTAGTAGCCAGGGCGGAACCGCGTCCGGCGCCCGGCGCCGAACATCGCGTGCGCGAATTCGTCGAGCAGGCCCTTGAGGTCTGCCAGGGTCGTCCCCTCGTCGATCATCAGGCCCTCGACCTGGAAGAACTCGAAGCCGTGGGATGCGTCGACCGCCTCGTACCGGAAGCAGCGGCCGGGCAGGAGCGCCCTGATGGGCGGTCGCTCCCGGTGCATGACCTCGATCTGGCCGGGCGAGGTGTGGGTGCGCAGCAGATGGCCGGGCACGTCGACGTAGAGAGTGTCCCAGAGGTCTCGGGCCGGATGGTCCGGCGGGATGTTGAGCATCTGGAAGTTGCGCAGGTCGTCCTCGACCTCGGGGCTTTCGAAGACCGTGAACCCGAACCGGCCGAAGACCTCGGCTATCGCCCGCATCGTCTCCATGACAGGATGGAGGGTCCCGCGGGCGACCGGGCGACCGGGGGTCGTGACATCGATCGCCTCCGTCGACAGCCGGGCCTCCAGCTCCCGAGCTCGCAGCGCGGAGCGCCGCTCCTCGAAGGCTGCCTCGATCGCCTCACGGATCTCGTTGGCAGCGGCCCCGACCACGGGCCGATCGTCCGGAGGCAGCGAACCGATCCCTCGGAGGATCTCGGTCAGGCGACCCTTCTTGCCGAGGTACTCGACGCCGGTCGCTTCGATCGTCGCGAGGTCGGTCGCCGCGTCGGCAGCGGCGGCGCCGTCGACGCGAAGTGCCTCGAGACGGGCGATCAGCTCCGAGCGGTCCACGTGTCTCCTTCACGGGTCCTCGGGCAGTCAGGAGCCCTCGACGGTGTCGAGGGCTCGTCGTGCCGCGGGCCCGGGTCGTCCCCGGCTCGTCAGGCGGAGCGAGCCACCTCCACGATCCGCCCGAACGTCGCCCCATCGCGAACGGCGAGATCGGCGAGGATCTTCCGATCGATGGCCACGTCGGCACGGCGCAGGCCCGCAACCAGCTGGCCGTAGGTCATCCCGTGCTGCCTTGCGGCGGCATTGACCCGGATGATCCACAGCGAGCGCATCTGCCGCTTGCGCTGCTTCCGATCGCGCGTGGCGTAGGCCATTGCGTGGAGTTGCGCCTCGCGAGCCGGCTTGACCAGCTTCGACCGCGTGCCACGTTTGCCCTCAGCCGCCTCGAGGAGCCGCTTGTGCCGCTTGTGCGCGGTGACGCCGCGCTTGACTCGGGTCATGGGCTGGGGCTCCTACAGGTACGGCAGCATCTTGCGGACCCGGCGGGCATCGGACGGATCCAGGATCGCCTTGCCCGCGTAGCGCCGGGTCCGGCGCGACGACTTGATCTCGAGATGGTGGCCACGCCAGGACTTCACCCGGATGACCTTGCCGCTCCCGGTGACGCCGAGGCGCTTGGCGGCGGCCTTGTGGGTCTTCATCTTCGGCACGGTGTTGTCAGTCTCCCGCCGGAGGCGCCGCTGGGGCCTCGGGCTCGCTGGGTGGCGGGGCGGCCTCGGCGGCGCCTTCCTCGCGCCCCTTGGTGGCCCCGCCGGCCTCGTGTGTCTTCGGTTTGTGCGTCGAGGCGACGATGATGTGCATCGTCCGCCCCTCGAAGGTCGCGCCCCGCTCGACAGCCCCGTGCTCCTGGATCCGCTCGACGAAGCGATCGAGGAGCCGACGACCGATCTCCGGGTGGGTGAGCTCCCTGCCCCGGAACTGGACCGTGACCTTGATCCGGTCACCCTCTTCGAGGAACTCCGTCGCTCGATGGACCTTCGTCTCGAAGTCGCCGCTGCCGATCTTCGGCCGCAGGCGGACCTCCTTGAACTCGGCCGCCCGCGACCGGCGCTTCGCTTCCTTCTCCCGCTTGGCCAACTCGTACTTGTACTGGCCGTAGTCGAGGAAGCGGACGACCGGCGGCGACGACATCGGAGCGACCTCGACGAGGTCGTAGCCTCGCTCCTGCGCCATCTCCATGGCCCGGGCCGTGGGCATGACACCCAACTGGCTCCCGTTCTCATCGACGACCCGCACCGTCGGGATACGGATCATCTGGTTGACGCGCAGGTCTCGACTGATGGTTTGACCCCTTCGAGCGTGTTCCAGACTCACGGACGACCTCGGGCCTGCGGGCCCGTGACCGCCGCGGGACTATAGCATGGCAGTGCCGGTCTCGTCAGCCGGCGGCAGGCTCCAGACGCCGGTCCCGGACCTCCTCCGCGAGCTCGTCGGCGAGCGTCTCCCAGGCCACGCCGGGCTCCTGGCTGCCGCTTCGGCGTCGGACCGCCACCGTCCGCGCCTCGACCTCTCTGTCGCCGAGGACGAGCATCAGCGGGACCTTCTGCTCCTGGGCCAGGCGGATCTTGTTCTGCATCCGCCCGTCTGAGGAATCGACCTCGACACGCAGGCCCCGCTGACGCAGCAACTCAGCCAGCTGTCCGGCCGGCTCCAGGTGGCGGTCGGCGATCGGGATCACGACGGCCTGGACCGGAGCCAGCCAGAGGGGGAACGCCCCGCCGAAGTGCTCGACGAGGATGCCGATGAAGCGCTCGAGCGATCCATAGATGGCGCGGTGGATCGCGATGGGTCGCTGCTCCTTGCCCTCCTCGTCGATGTAGGTCAGGTCGAACCGCTCCGGGAGCATCGTGAGATCGGCCTGGATGGTCGCGCATTGCCACTCCCGACCGAGGGCGTCATCCACGTAGATGTCGATCTTCGGGGCATAGAAGGTCCCGTCCTTCGGCTTGACGACGTAGGGCAACCCCGTTCGGTCGAGCGCCTCGTGGATGTACGCCTCGGCGCGATCCCAGAGCTCGACGTCGCCGACCGCCTTGTCGGGCCGGGTCGCGAAGGCCAGGCGCGGCGCAAGGCCGACCCAACCGTAGGCTTCGCGCACCTCTCCGAGCAGGGCCTCGATCTCGTCGCCGAGCTGGTCCGGACGGACGAAGACGTGGGCATCGTCCTGGATGAACTGGCGGACGCGGGTGAGGCCCGACAGGACCCCGGAGCGCTCGTTCCGGTGCAGGCGGCCGTACTCGCTGAGGCGGAGGGGAAGGTCGCGATAGGAGCGCAGCCTGGATCGGTAGATGAACGTCGATTCCGGGCAGTTCATGGGCTTCAGGCTGAAGGTCTGTCCCTCGACCTCTACCCGGAACATGTTGTCGTCGTAGTGGCCCCAGTGGCCCGACTGCTCCCAGAGCCGTCGATGGACCAAGATCGGGGTGCTCACCTCCTGGTAGCCGCGGCGGTCCTGCAGCTCGCGCATCGCCGTCTCGAGCGTCCGCCAGATCCGCTGGCCCTTCGGGTGCCAGAAGGCCGAGCCCGGCGCGACGTCGTGGAAGCTGTACAGGTCGAGCTGGACCCCGAGCCGCCGGTGGTCTCGCTTCCTCGCCTCCTCCCGACGCCAGAGGTAGAGGTCGAGCTCCTCCTGCGTTCGCCAGACCGTTCCGTAGATCCGCTGGAGCATCGGGCGGGTCTCGTCGCCGCGCCAGTACGCCCCGGCGACCGACAGGAGCTTGAACGGGCCGAGCTGGCCCGTGGAGGCGATGTGGGGTCCCTTGCAGAGATCGATGAACAGACCGTGCTCGTAGAAGGTCGTGATCGGCGGGGCTGTACCTTCTTCGTGGGCCCGGGCCGCCAGGTCGTCCAGGATCTCGACCTTGAGCGACTGGCCGGCCGCATCGACGAGGGACCTGGCCTCGTCGAACGGTACCTCTCGGCGGACGAAGGGATGGTCCGCACCCACGCTGTCCGCCATCCGTGCCTCGATCGCCGACAGGTCGTCCGGCGTCAGCGGACGTGGCAGGTCGAAGTCGTAGTAGAACCCGTCCATGATGGCCGGCCCGATCCCGAGGCGGGCACCCGGGAACAGGTCGAGCACCGCCTCGGCCATGACGTGAGCCGCCGAGTGGCGCATGGGTCCGAGCTCGTCGGTCGCGCCGGCATCGAGGAGCTCCTCGGCGCTGCCGCGCTCGGATGCATCCTCGAGGACCTCCACCGAGTCGACACCATTGACAGACCCACCGCCACCGGACGCCACCGCCGGTGCCTCGCCTTCCGAGTTCATCACGCCTCCTGCGCCGCTCTCGAGAATCACACGACCTCCCGCCCGACAGGACGAGAGGTCGACTCCCGCGGTCCCACCCGCCTTCGCCGCCATGGGGCGGCGCGCTCGTTCGGTCGCGCTAACGGGCGACGCCCGGGCCGGTTCGCCGGCCGCTCACGGGTGGTGCCGATCCCGCGGGTGGTGCCGCCGGGCTTGCAGCCTTGGCCCGGCTCTCTGTCGGCTCCTCGCGATCGGCGCGTCCCGATCGACGCGTTCGCTCTTCGTGGTGGGCGGTACAGGACTTGAACCTGTGACCTCATGCATGTCAAGCATGCGCTCTAACCAACTGAGCTAACCGCCCACGTGCGGGCGGCAGTATAGCGCAGGCGTGTGGGTGGCCCCGTGGCCGCCGGACCTCGAACGCCGATCCGAAACCCGGCGCCCCCGGTCGATCGTGGGGCGCTAGGCTTGGCCGATGAGCGCCACGAACGGTCGGCGAGCGGGCTCGACCGATCCCGTCACGACGGACCACGTCTACTGGCTGTCGCGGGCGCCCGCCGACCGGCGACCGGCCCTGGTCGGTACCGTCGCGGCGGACGTCGCGATCGTCGGGGCAGGGTTCACCGGTCTCTGGACCGCCATCCACCTCCTCGAGACCGATCCTTCTCTGCGAGTCGTCGTCGTCGAGCAGGGAACGGTCGGCTTCGGTGCCTCGGGCCGGAATGGTGGCTTCTGTGCTGCCAGCCTCACCCACGGGCTCGCCAATGGCCTCCGTCACTTCCCCGACGAGATCGCGATCCTGGAGGCCGAAGGGCGACGGAACCTTCGCGAGCTGGTCGCATTCGTCCGGGATCACGGGGTCGACTGCCACCTCGAAGAGACCGGGACCCTGGATGTCGCCACCCAGCCGTGGCAGGTCGAACACCTCCACGAGGCTGCCGAGGCGGCCGCCCGCTACGGTGACTCGCCGGTGTTCCTCGATCGCGACGCTGTTCGGGCCGCCCTCGACTCGCCGACCTACCTCGCCGGCATCCGCTTCCCGCCCAGCCACACCGTCATGGTCGATCCGGCCGCCCTGTGTCGCGGTCTGGCCAGAGTGGCGACGGAGATGGGGGCGACCATCTTCGAGGGCACGACCGTCACCGGCGTGGGTGCGACCGACGAGACGGCGCGCCTCATCACCTCCGACGTACACGGCACCCAGGGCAGCATCGTGGCCGATCGGGTCGTCGCCGCCACGTCGGCCTACGTCGGCTGGTATCCCCCACTCCGGCGGGTCGCCGTCCCCGTGTACGACTACGTCATCGTGTCCGATCCGCTGACCCCCGACCAGATGCAGGAGATCGGCTGGAGGGGCCGCGAGGGGGCGTCCGACTCCGGCAACCGCTTCCACTACTTCCGGCTCACGGCCGACGACCGGATCCTGTGGGGTGGCTACGACGCGATCTACCACTTCGGCAGCCGGGTCGATCCGGAGCTCGACCAGCGCCCGGCTACGTTCGCGACCCTCGAGTCGAACTTCCGGACGATGTTCCCCCAGCTCGCCGACCTGCGGTTCCCCTACCGATGGGGCGGGGCAATCGACACCAGCGCCCGGTTCCACGTGACCTTCGGTCGTGGTCTTGGCGACCGTCTCATCTACGCGATCGGCTACACCGGGCTCGGTGTGGGTGCCTCGCGGTGGGCCGGGGGGATCGTTCGCGACATGCTCCTGCGGCCGGACTCCGAGCTGCTCCGTCTCAGGTTCGTCCGACGCCGACCCTTCCCGTGGCCGCCGGAACCCATCCGATCGATCGGCATCCGCTGGGTCCAGCGCGACCTGGCGCGGGCCGACGAGACGGGACGACGCAGTCTCGCGCTCCGCGTCCTCGACGCCCTCGGCATCGGGTTCGACAGCTGAGGATGGCGCCGATCCGCCCGGCTCGCCAAGCACCCACCTGGGAGTCTCCCTCCGGCGCCGCCGCGGTGGTCGCGCCGGGCACGGGCTATGAGCTGATCGACGCTGGGGCGGGCCGACGCCTGGAGCGCTTCGGCCGCTACCTGGTGGACCGGCCCGCGACGACCGCGACGGCGCCCGTCCTCCGTCCCGACGCCTGGCTCGACTCCGATCTCAGGTTCGATCGGGACTCCGGCTGGGTGTCGCTGAACGACGGACCGATCGAGCCATGGACGGTGCGACTCGAGGGTCTCACCCTCGAGCTGCGACCGACCGCGTCCGGCCAGGTGGGCATCTTCCCGGACCATCTGGCGTCGCTGCCCTGGCTCGCCGACCGGACCTCGGAGGCCATCGTGCGGCACGGTGGGACACCGGAGGTCCTCAACCTCTTCGCCTCGACGGGGCTGGCGACCCTCGCCCTCGCTCGCGCCGGCGCCGCCGTCGTCCACGTCGACGCCTCCCGCCCGACGGTCCGCTGGGCCCGGTCGAACGCCACCGCCTCCGGCCTCGCCGACCGGTCGATCCGCTGGATCGTGGAGGACGCGAGGGCGTTCTGCCGCCGCGAGGTCCGACGAGGCCGTCGATACGCCATCGTCGTGCTCGACCCACCCAGCTACGGCCACGGGCCGACGGGACGTGGCCGCCGCATCGAGGACGACCTCGGTGAGCTCCTGGCCCTAGTCGCCGCCCTGCTGGGGCCCGACGGCGCGCTTCTCGTCACCTCGCACACACCGGGCCTGACCGCCGATCGGCTCAGCCGCCTGACGGGCCACGCCCTCGGTGAGCACGCGACCCTCGAGGGCGGCGTCCTGGATATCCGCGCCCGCAGCGGCGCACGGCTCCAGCTCGGCGCATTCGCTCGCACGACGAGACGCGGGTGACCGCCGGGCCGATCTCCAGCGCGGCCAATCCGCGGGTCCGTGCCGTGGCCCGACTGCGGGAGCGACGCGAGCGGAATCGCACCGGCCTGACCCTGCTCGACGGCCCACATGAGATCCGCCGGGCCCTCGGAGAGCGGCCTGGCCTTCCGCGAGATCCTGGTCTCGCCCCGGGCCGATCCGTCGTTGGTCGCCGAGCTGGTCCGCGCCGGCTTGCCACTGGTCGCCATCTCGGAGGCCATCGGCGCCCGGATCGGCTATGGCGAGCGCGACAGCGGCCTCGTCGCCGTGGTGGCGACGCCGCCCACGGACCTCGGTCGCCTCGAGCCCCCCTCCCCTGCCCTCATCGTCGTCGCCGAGGCTGTCGAGAAGCCGGGCAACCTCGGAGCGATCACGCGCAGTGCGGACGCCGCCGGGGCCGACGCCGTGATCGCGGCCGACCCGCGGACCGATCCCTTCAACCCGAACGCGATCCGGGCCAGCCTTGGCTCGGTCCTCACCCTCCCGCTGGCGATCGCCCCGAGCAGGACGGTCCTGGCCTGGCTCCACGAACGTCGGATCCGCCCCATCGCCGCACGGGTCGACGCAGAGGTCGTGTACACCGCCATCGACCTCCGCGGCCCGATCGCCATCGTCCTCGGGGCCGAGGACGTCGGCCTGTCAAGCGTGTGGCACGATCCCGGCGTCACGTCGGTCCGTCTCCCCATGCACGGGATCGTGGACAGCCTCAACGTCTCGGTCGCGGCCGCCGTGCTCCTGTACGAAGCTCGTCGCCAGCGCGACGCCGCACGGGCCCCGGCGTCGACGCGTGAGTGACATGACACCAGGCAAGCCAGGACCGGCCCTGCCCATCACACGGAGGTCGTCGATGGACGCCTATGACTTCGCGATCATCGGCGCTGGACCCGCCGGAGAGGCCGCCGCGCACATGGCCCGCGAGCTCAGGGCATCGGTCGCCATCGTCGACCGGGGCTGGTTCGGCGGGTCGTGCCCGCACATCGGCTGCATGCCCTCGAAGGCGCTCGTCCATGCCGCATCGCGACATCAAGCTGATCCGGCCGGGTACGACTGGAGCCGGGCGTCACGGTTCCGCGACTGGATGGTCAACCGGCCGCCGGACGCCCAGGAGCCGGACGATGCACCGCACGTCGATGCCCTGCAGCGGGCCGGCGCCACGGTCGTCCGGGGCTCGGCTCGGATCACTGGCCGGGGCGTCATCGAGGTCGCGGCGCCGGACGGGCCGCTCCGGATCGGTGCTCGCAATGTCGTCGTCGCCGTCGGTTCGACCTCGAGCATCCCTGCCATCCCCGGCCTGGCGGACGCGGCGCCATGGACGAATTGCGAGGCGACCCTGGCCCGCAGCCTGCCGCGAAGCCTCGTCGTCCTGGGCGGGGGTCCCACGGCCTGCGAGCTCGCCCAGGTCTTCGCCCGGTTCGGTGTGCCCGTCGCACTGGCCCAGTCTCGCGATCGCCTGCTGCCCAGCGATCATCCACGCAATGCCGACGTCGCCCTCGAGGCCCTGCGAGGCGACGGGGTCGATGTGCGCCTCGGTGCGCGGGCCGAGGCTGTGGCCGCGCGAGCCGGTGCCGGGGGCGCCCACCGGGTCACCCTCGCCGACGGCTCCACCGTCGAGGGGCACGAGATCCTGCTCGCCATCGGCCGCGACCTCCCGGTCGAGGACCTCGGGCTCGAGAACTACGGCCTCGACCCGATGGGGAAAGCGGGCCTGCCTCGTGATGGGACATTGAACCTGGCCGACGGCCTCTGGGTGGCCGGCGACGTCGCCGGTCCGGAGCTCCACACCCACCAGGGTCACTACCAAGGCGAGATGCTGGTGCGGATGGCCCTCGGCGAAGGTGTCCGGCCGGACTACCGAGCCCTCCCGCGTGCTACGTACACCGATCCGGAGCTTGCCTTCGTCGGCCTGACCCTCGACCAGGCCCGCGATGCGGGGCTCGACGCTTTCGAGGTCTCCGCGGACCTGGCCGCCAGCGCTCGCGGCTCCACCATCGAGGCGCAGCTCGGCCACGCCAGCATCATCGTGGATCGTTCCACCCGGACGCTGGCCGGGGCCGCCATCGCGGCGCCCGACGGGGCGGCCGCGCTCCACGAGTGCGTCCTCGCCATCAGGGCCCGGGTCCCGATGGAGGTCCTCGCGGACACGATCCACGCCTTCCCGTCGACATCGCGCATCTTCAACGGGCTCTTCACCGAGGCCCGGCGGCGACTGGCAGGGTAGGCCCCGGTCGGCTGGTGCGGCGAACGGTCAGTGCTCGATGACCACGCGCCCGGCGACGATCACGAGCCGGGGGCGACAGCGTCCGAGCGGTCCGGCCGGCACGACATCCGGCGCCAGCGCCTCGACCGGAACGACGATGATGTCGGCCCGCATCCCCGGCGCAAGGGAGCCTCGGTCCACCTCTCCGGCGCTCATGGGCGCATCGACGCAGGCCGCCCGGAAGGCCCTGGGCAGGTCGAGGCCCTGTCCGGGCCCGAGGCTCGGCCAGCCGCCCTCCGGACGCAGACCATCGCCGACGGCGGCCCGGGTGACCGCGATCTCGATGCCGGGCCAGGGCTCCCAGGGCTCGACCGGGGCATCGCTCCCGAAGGGCAGCAGGGCGCCGCTGTCGGCGAGCGCTCGCCACGGGTAGCCGGATCGCTCGGCCCGGACGCCCCAGGCTGCCGCCGCGGTCGGCAGATCGGAGCGAAGGTGGATCGGCTGCACCGAGGCGGCGATGCCCGAGGCCGCGAACCTCCCGAGGTCGGCAGGGTGGACCAGCTGGACGTGTTCGACGCGCGGCTGGACCGGGCTGGTCCCGGCCGTCGGCTCCAGCGCGTCGAGCGCAGCCCGGATCGCACCATCGCCGATGGCATGGATCTGCGACGCGATCCCTGCGTCGGCAGCTCGGGCGGCCAGGCGCTTGAGCTCCCCCGGGGGGGTCAGGAAGATCCCGCGCCCGTCACCCGGGGCAGCCAGCCCGCCCGCAGCGCTGTCAAAGGGCTCGAGCATGGCTGCGGTCCGCGAGCCGAGCGTCCCGTCAGCGAACAGCTTGAGCCAGCCGACCCGCACACCGGCCTCGCCGGGTCCGATGGCCGCGCCGCTTCGGAGACCGAGGTCGATGGCCGACTCGAGTGCTTCCTGGCGGACGGAGACGTCGATCCGGATCCCGGTCCGACCGATCTCGGCAAGCCGCCGGTAGGCCGGCAGGCCGATCTCGAGGTCGGCGTCCGGCACGACGCTTCCAGGGTCCTGGACGGCGACGATCCCCGCCTCCAGGAGTCGCCCTGACAGGCGCTCGATCGCCTCCACGAGCCGATCGACGGTCGGTGGTGGGATGAGGGTCGAGACGAGCCTGGCGGCAGTCTCGTGGAGGACCCCGCTCGGGCGGCCGTGGGGCCCCCGGCGGATCAGGCCGCCGGCCGGGTCGCCGGTGCCCTCGCTCACGCCAGCGGCGTCCAACGCGGCGTGACTCACCCACAGCGCGTGGTGGTCGTGGGCCCAGATCGCAACGAGGCGCCGGGGCGCGACGCGTTCCAGAGCGTCGGCCGTCGGCCAGCCGCCCCATCGATCGGCGTCCCAGCCGTGTCCCTCCAGCCAGAGGCTCGGGGGACTGTCGACCGCGTGTGCCCGGAGCCGCTGAAGGCCATCCTCGATGTCGACCGCCTCGGAGAGGTCGACGTGCTCAGCGGCGATGGCCGCATCGGCAAGGTGGAGATGAGCGTCCGTCAGGCCGGGCATCGCAGCCAGGTCAGGCGGCAGGTCGATGTGCCTCGTGCGGCGGCCGGTCAGGGACTCGACCTCGCTCCTACCGCCGGCGGCGACGATCCGGTCGCCGGAGATCGCGACAGCCTCGACCCAGCCCATCCCGGTCGGCCCGCGGAGGGTCGCGATTCGTCCGGTGATGACCAGCGACGGGGTCCCGAGCCCGGCCAGCCTGCCGTCGCTCAAGCGGGATCAGCGAGCAGTTCGGCCAGGCCGTCCCGGCCGAGGCCCGCGCCGAGACCGAGGGCCAGCGCCACTCGCGCCTTGGGCCCCGAGAGCGAGCCGGCGAGGAGCGCCCCCGCGCGGACCCAGGTCGCCCCGCCGCCGTCGAACGCATACGCCGTGCCGGCCCGACCGGCCAGGCAGCGGGAGGCGAGCACGACGGGCAGCCCCTCGGCGATGGCCAGCGTCCCCGCCCAGAGCAGCTCGGCCGACGTGTTCCCGGAACCGGTCGCGGCGATCACGAAGCCATCGGCACCGACTCGCAGCGCCGCCTCGAGGAGCGCGCCGTCCATGCCGACGGTCGCGGTGATGAGGTGGACTCGTTCGGCGGCCCGCTCGACCGCGATGGACCGGCGGGCGGATCTTCTGCGGCTCACGACCACCCGGTCCCCGTCGATGACACCGACCGGCCCGAGGTTCGGGCTCTGGAAGGTCGTCAGCGACGTGGAATGGGTCTTGACGACATCGTCGGCCGGGTGGATCGACCCGGCCATCACGACGACCGTTCCCGTCCCGGCCAGGGCCGGCTCGGCCGCGCAACGGACCGCGTCGAGCAGGTTGGCCGGGCCGTCGTAGCCCGGCTGCGACGCACTCCGCATCGCACCGGTAACCACGACGGGCTTCGGCGAGTCGATCACGAGGTCGAACAGGAAGCTCGTCTCCTCGATCGTGTCGGTGCCCTGGACGATCACGGCGCCGACCGTCTCCGGGTCCTCGAGGGCCGCGCGGACCACGTCCGCGATCCCCAGCAACGTCGTCAGGCGGAAGTGGCTGGCGGGCGTCCGGCCGAGATCGATCGGGCGGATGTCCGCGACGCGATCCAGGCCATCGACGCGCGCAAGGAGCGCGTGGGCGTCGAGCGTCGGGACGTGGCCACCGGCCTCCGGGTCCACCGTCATGCTGATGGTCCCGCCGGTGAAGGCGACGACGACCCGGGCCATCGTCAGTCTTCGCGGTCGCTGGTCGATCCAGGCCCGGGTTGGTCGGGAGCCGGCTCGACCGGGACGCCGGCATCAAGGTCGGCGCCCTCGGCCCAGGGTCCTAAATCACCGGCCGCGCCGGGTGTGACGCCCATCGCGCGCTGGCGAGCCGAGGACAGCGCTTCGGCCGAGGCGATGTGGATCTCCGAGGAGGCGGCCACGGCCGCCGTGTCGAACGCACCGGGCGGCGATGCCTCGAGGTCCTCCCGCTGGCCGAGCTCCTCGGGTCGAAGCGGACCGCGCAGGAAGACCGAGGCGATCCCGAAGCACACGACGAGGATGCCGATGGCCGTGATCACGAACGTCGTCCCGACGAGGTCGCTGATCGGCCCAACGATCAGGATCGGCAGGAAGCTGGCCACCGAGATGAGCATGTTCAGCACGCCGAAGACCCGGCCTCGGACCTCCTCTGGGAGCTCCTCCTGGAGCTGCGTCTGCGAGGTCACGAACAGGAATGCGTAGGCGATCCCTGCCAGGAAGCCGATCGCGATGACCACCACGAGGAGCGACGTCCCGGCCGAGAACTCGACCACGTCCTGGCCCGCTCCGGCCTGGGTCACGAACCGGGCGATCGGGGCCGAGACTGCAAGCAGCCCGAGCAGGACGCCGAGGGCCACCAGCCCGACCTCGATGATCCGTCTGCGGGCGAGGAAGCGGCCGTACGTGTTCAGCAGGAGGATGCCGAGCACGACGCCGACCCCAAGCGGCAGGACGACGACCACGAAGTCCTTGGACTCCAGTCCCAGGACGTCCTTGGCGAAGTCGGGGCCGAGCACCCCGAGGACGCCGATCAGCGACGCCCCGATCGCCAGGTAGAGGAGCGACCAGGAGATGCTCCGGTGCGCCCGGATGTAGCCGAGGCCTTCGCGCAGCTCGGCGACCGTCCGACCGACCGCCTCGCGGGCCCCGTCGCGGCCCTCCCCGGTGGCCGCCGACACGACGGGCGGTGACGCCGGGAGGGCGAAGCAGAACGCGGCCGCGATGAGGTACAGGACGGCGACGACGACGATGACCGCTTCCGGCGAGGCGATGTTGACCACCAGCGGGCCGAGGAGGGCGAAGCCGATCGCGAACGAGGCATTAAGGGTGAAGACGAAGATCCCGTTGGCCGCGAGGAGCTGGCCGCGCGGCACGAGCGACGGGATCATGGCGGCTTCGGCCGGGGCGAAGAAGACGGTCAGCGTGGAGACGGTGACGTTCATCGTCAGCAGCGCGAGCACACCAAGGCTCAGGACGGCGACCGGCGGGACCAGCTGGAGGGCGATGAAGAACGTCGCCGCATAGACGCCGGCCCGGGCGATGTTGGTGACGAGGAGGATCACTCGTCGGTCGTAGCGATCGACGTAGACGCCGGCCGCCGCGGAGAAGAGCACGGCCGGAGCCAGGTAGCTGATGATCAGGAGGCTGACCGCGGTGCTCGACCCGGTCGCGTCCGAGACGATGATGGTGAGCCCGAAGAGGACCATGTTGCCGCCGACCTGTGTCGCCAGCTGGGAGAGCCAGAGCAGCAGGAACGGTCGGTTCCGGAAGACCTCGATCGCGTTCCCGTCCGGTGCGCCGGGCGACGACGACGGAGCCGTAGACGGTTCCGTGCTCACCGGTCCGTAGCCGTGACCCGGGCGGACGGGATCGCCGGGTCCGGGCTCATCATCCCTGGGCCACGCGCGACGAAGCCGGTCAACCGTCGTTCCAGGCGCCCGCGCTCGACGAGGACGTGGCGCCCGCAGCCACTGCAGCGAAGGCCGATGTCCGCTCCCAGGCGATCGACGGTCCAGGTGTCCGCCCCGCACGGATGGGCTCGCCGAAGGCGCAGGACATCGCCCAGGGTCAGCGGCAGGACGGGTCGGTCGGCCATCGGGCCGAGGGTATCAGAGCGTCGGCTGACCGTGAGCCGGGATCGCGGGCCGCGAGGTGGCCGGCAGGGAGAGGCGGTCGATCGGGGTCACGGTGACCTCCACCTCGGGGCGGGTCGCCTCGAGGAGGGTGACGATCCCGCCCGGACGGGTCAGGGCCCCGGTGAGGCCGTCGGGGGATCCCACGGCGTCGATCAAGAGGGGCGACTGGAGCGGGCGATCCTCGACCGAGAGGTCGCCCGCCGCGCCGGCGACGACCGTGGAACCGATGATCCGGACGCCGCCGATGGCCATCGCCTCGGCCCCGGCGTTGCGGAGCTCGTTGAGGAGGTCCATGGCCGCCTCGCCGTCGAGTGGGCCGGCCACGGTGAGTCGGACGCCGCGCCCCTCCACCGGCTCGAGGCCGCTCCAGGCACGGATCCGGTCCAGGTCGTCCTCCAGGGCGCCGAGGGTGGACTCGCCCCGTGCCCGGGAACCCTGGAGATCGCGCAAGTCACGCTCCTTGCTGGCGATCTCACCGCGCAACTGGTCGTTGCGCAGGTTCAGGTTGGCGATGATGACCGTCAGCTCCTGGGCGGTCCGGCCGGCGAGGTCCGCTCCGGGGTCGGTCGATCGGAGCTGCAGCACCACCAGGAACCCAAGCACGATGGCCACCGCGGTGAGGGCCAGCTGTGCCGCCGGTCGCCGCATCAGGAGTCCGCTCCCGCGGAGGGTGACGGCGCTGGTGACTCGATCGGCCTGGCATAGCGGATCGTGACCGAGCCGGCGAAGGCCGGGACGATCACCGAGTCCGGCTCGGCCACCGACACCCCGATGCCGAAGGCCTCGCTGCGGGCTCGGAGGAAGTCGACGAAGCCACTGGAGGCCGACAGGCGATCGAACAGCTCTTCGGAACCGATCGCGGTGATCCGATATGGAGGCGTCAGGTACGCGGAGTTCACCAGGATCGAACCACCGATGTCCAGGATCGCGCTCGAGGCCGTCAGCCGCTCACCGTTGACGGCGATCGCCTCGGCCCCGGCGAGCCATAGCTCCTCCGCGACGGTCCGGACGTCGAGGCCGGTGACCAGATAGTCGGTGTCATTGCCGCCCGGTGGGATCGAGACGGCTGCGTCGTCGAGCTGGAGGACGATCCCGGTGCCCTCGAGCGGTACGAGACCGGCGGCGATACGGGCCTCTTCGAGCCGGTCATTGAGCTCGTTGACCAGGGCTGCCGATCCCTCGCTCTCCATCTGGAGCCGACGGATCTCCTCGTCCAGTTCCAGGACCCGTACCTTGAGCTCGTCCTGCGTCGCCTGGAGGTCCAGGGCGGTCTGGACGAGCGGCGGCCGCTCCTGGGAGGTGTAGCGGACCCGGGGTGCCTCTGACGTCAGCTGGGCCGCAACCAGGAACCCGAGCGTCAGCAGCGCCAGCGCGAGCGTGATCTGCCAGGTCGGGATAGCGCGGACGCGCGCCGGCAAGCTGGTCATGGGTCCGGGTGCTCAGACGACGACGGCGATCCTTCCGTGACGCGACGACGACGGCCACGGACCAGCGCCAGGACCAGACCCGCTCCGGCCCCGATCGTGAGTCCAAGGACCAGCGGCCCCAGCCACCTCCCGAGCCCGGCGTCGGTGGCACCCCCGTCGCCGGAGGTCGGCGCTCCCGGGGTCGCCGATGCCGTCGGGGCGACCGGGTCCTTGAGCGCCGTCCAGCCCGCCGGCAGTGGTCCAGGTGGATCGGGCTGCGGGCCGACAGGGTCCGGGACCTCGGCACCGAGGGACGCGAACCACTCGGCATTGAAGGCGGCCACGTCCATCCCGATCGCGGCCCGGAAGGCCTCGTCGTCGGTGACCCCGTCCTGGTAGGACCGGATGAGGCCGACCATCGCGTCCTCGCCGTACTGCGAGATCAGGTGGTCGAGCGCCGAAACGCTCTCGGCGTAGGCGAGGAAGAAGCCCTCGCGGGTCGTGGGGAACTGGCCGACGAGCCCGTCGAGCGGGATGAGCGAGCCATCCTGGGCCGCAGCCTCGACGGCGCGTCGATCGCTTGGCTTGTAGCCCTCGGACAGGTAGCTGGCGAGCCCTTCGTTGAGCCACCTTGGTGGGAAGTGGTACGGGTTCGAGACGGCCGTGTCGAAGACGAGATGGACGAGCTCATGGGGTACGACGACCCCGACCCAGGGATCGTCGATCTCGTCGGGCGTGATGAGCGCGAAGAGCGTCCGGATCTCGGCGTTGGCCTGCCCTCCGACGTTCTCTCGGGTCCCCGGCCCGAGGGCGTCGTAGAAGGACGCCTGGTCGGCGTAGACGAAGAAGTCGATCGGGTCCGTCTCGGTGACGCCAAGCAGCGCTTCTGCCTCTCCGACAGCCGCCTCCCCGATGTCCAGCGCCCGGAGGGCGAACGCCTCGGAGCCCTCGTACCAGTGGACGCTCACGATGTCGCCGACGACGGTCCGCCAGGAGAAGCGATCGTCCTCGTAGCGGACCTCGACCGCGGGCCCCAGGTGGCTCGTGCCGTCCGCCGATCGCAGCCTCCACCGGGCCTCGACCAGCGTGTTCGGGAGAAGATGGCCGTCGGCCGAGAGGTCGAATCGGTGCTCGAGGACGTTGGAACCCGCACGGCCCGGGACCGGGGTCTCGATGACCAGCGGCCCGATGGACGAAGGGAAGGTGAGGAGGAGCTCCACCCGATCGACGGCGGTTCCCAGCTCGACCGGCTGGCGGAACTCGAGGCCCACCCCGAACCGACTCTCGGCCGTCGGTGTGCCGAAGTCGACGACGGCGACCGCCCGGGCCGGCGGCGGGGCGGCCAGGGCCAGGACGGCGACGACCATGGCCACGACGAGTCCGGCCTGGCGGCTCACTCCCATGCCAGCCCCGCCATCCGGATGATCGACAGGCCGTTCTGGCCGGCCCCGAGGAGACCCGCGCGCGACAGCGCCCAGGAGGTCGAGTACTCCAGGGGCACCACCGGCACATCACGCTGGACGATGGTCTCGGCTTCGTCGAAGGCTGTCTGGGCAGCGGCCGGGTCGGATGCCTCGAGCGCCCGCCCGATGGCGTCGTCGAACTCGGGTGAGGACCAGCGCCCGTAGTTGCTCGTCCGTCCCGTCCCGAGCAGGATCCCGAGGAAGTCGTTGCGGCCCGGGTAGTCGGCGACCCAGCCGAGCCCCCAGATCGCGGGCGGGTCCCTATCCAGGCGGGCCGTGTAGGTACCGAAGTCCATCGCCTCGACAGCCACGTCGACCCCCAGCTCCTCGCGGATCTGGGTCGCCACAGCCTCGTCGTGACCGACCGCCGTGACCATGGTGACGGCCGGGAAACCGACCCCGTCCGGGAACCCAGCCTCGGCGAGCAGGGTCCTGGCCGCCTCCGGGTCGTGGACCGGCATGAAGTCACGCTCGGACCGACCCGGGATCCCGGGCGGGACCATGCTTGTGGCGGGCACCGCCGTTCCATCCGATGCCAGCTCGACGATGCGACGCCAGTCGACGGCGTGGCCGAAGGCCTGACGCACCCGGACGTCGTCGAATGGCGGCCGAGACGCATCGAAGCCGAGATAGGAAACGGCCAGCGAGGGGACCTCGCGAAGCTGTGGCCCGAGCCCCGGGTCGTAGCGGATCCAGCTGGCGTCATAGACGCTGATCGGGGTGTAGTCGAGCTCCCCGTCCTCGAACGCCTCGACGGCGCTCTTCCCGCCGAGATCGGTCACCAGGCGGATCCGGTCGATCGCCGGAGCACCGGCCCAGTACCGCTCGTTGGCGACGAGGTCGAACCCGTCCATGTCGATGCTCTCGACGCGATAGCCGCCACTCACCGCCTGTCGTGTTGGGTCCTCCGTCCCGTCGAAGCCGGGGGGGACGATCCCGAAGCTCGGCCCTGAGACGATGGCCGGGAAGTCGCCGGTGGGCCGAACGAGGTCGACCTCAACCCGCAGCTCATCGACAGCTCGGAGGCCGACCGAAGATGCGTCACCCTCGCCACGCCGGTAGGCCTCGACGCCGACCACGTCGTCCATGAGCGAGGCCAGCGGCGAGGGCGACGCCGGGTCCACGACCCGGAGCCAGCTCCGGACGACGTCGGCCGCACCGAGGGCCGAACCGTCGGAGAAGGTCAGGCCAGGCCTCAGGACGAAGGTGATCCGCCGCGCGTCGGGCGAGACGTCCCAACGCTCAGCGAGCGCGGGTCGAAGCTCCAGCGAAGGATCGAAGGCCGTCAGGGACTCGAAGAGCTGGGCGATGAAGGCGGCCGAGCCGGCATCGCCGGCGGCAGCCGGGTCGAGCGTGGCCGGCTCGCCGACGGCGATCCGCGCTTCCGCGGCGGCCCGCCCGGGGTCAGCGCCCAGCAAGCCGCCCGCGAGGACGATGCCGATGACGCCGAAGAGGAGCGCCGCGCGAGCCATCGCGGGGACGATCCTCCGGCTCAAGGTCGGAGATACCACGCGGCCGTCACCGGCAGGCCGTCACGGTCCTGGCCTCGGAAGCGGTGGAGCGGACGCTCGATGGGGACGGGCTGGCGCATCCGCGCCCGGGTGGCATCGGATGCTTCGCCGCCGAAGACAGCAAGTAGAGCGGCGATGCAGACCCAGCGGCGCATGGGCCGAGTATAGGTTCGTCCGGCGGAATGCCCCGTCGGCAGGTCCGGGCAGGATTGAGGCCCCGTCGGACCACACCGCCGGGGGAACGATGTCATGTGACGGGGCCTCGCCGGGTAGAACGAAGGAGGCGCCAGCATCGTTAGGGGGGAGGGGCTCGCGACTTCTCGACGGGAGCGCCGGCGGCGGCCCCCACCGGGCCGAGGGCGGTAGCATCGACGGCACGATGTCCGCGCAGCTTCGCCTCCGTGACACCCTGCGACGATCGGTCGAGCCGGTCGAGATCCCGGACGGCCCCGTCCGCATGTACACCTGCGGGCCCACCGTCTACCGCTACGCTCACGTCGGCAACCTGCGCAGCTACCTTCTCGCGGACCTGATCCGCAGGGCCCTCCTCTACCACGGTCACCACGTACGCCATGTCAAGAACATCACCGATGTCGGCCACCTGCGCGACGAACGGCTCGATCAGGGTGAGGACCGGATGCTCGTCCAGGCCGGCCTCGAGGGAAGGAGCCCTGCCGAGATCGCCCATGCCTACGAGGCGGCCTTCCACGCCGACGAGGCGCTGGTCAACATCCTTCCTGCCCATGTGTTCCCGCGGGCCACTGAGCACATCCCCGAGATGGTCGAGATCGTCGAACAGCTCGAGGACGCGGGAGCCGCCTATCGGTCGGAAGCGGGAAACGTCTACTTCGCCGTCGCACGGGCGGCCGGCTACGGGCGGCTCTCGGGCAACAGCCTCGACGAACTCCGAGCCGGCCACCGCGGCCAGATCGAGAGCGACAAGCGTGACCCGGCCGACTTCGCCCTCTGGAAGGCCGCCGGCGAGGGTCGTCTGCTGAAGTGGCCGACCACGCGCTACGGCGAGGGCTTTCCGGGTTGGCACATCGAGTGCTCGGCGATGGCGCTCCGCTACCTGGGCGACCGCTTCGAGATCCACACCGGCGGCATCGACAACGTCTTCCCCCACCATGAGGACGAGATCGCCCAGTCGTCGGCGCTGACCGGGATCGTGCCGGCCGCCCACTGGGTCCACGGTGAGTTCCTGCTCATGGCCGGCCGCAAGATGGCCAAGTCGGCGGGCAACTTCCAGCGGATCACCGAGCTCCTGGACGAGGGCCTCGACCCCCTGGCGTTCCGCTACCTCTGCCTCACCGCTCGCTACGGTCGCAAGCTCGAGTACTCGACCGAGTCCATCCGGGCAGCCGCGGCCGGGTTGCGGTCGCTGCGGTCTGCGGTCGCCGACCTCGGGCCGGCTCCGATGACCGGACCGTGGACTCCCGATGCCCCCGTCATCGCGGGCCGCGCCCCCGGCCATCCGGTGGGTCTCGCCGAAGGGCCCACCGGCCACGGTCGCGGGACGGCGCCGCCGGTCCGCGACCGATCGCTGCTCCCGGCGCTCCCCTTCTCCCCGACCGGGGCAGAGCTGCACCGTCGCTTCGTGACCGCCATCGACGACGATCTGGACACGCCAGCGGCTCTCGCGGTCGTTCGCGACATGCCGAGGGCTGGACTCGGTCCCGACGAGGCCCGTTGGCTCGTTCTCGACGCCGACCTGATCCTCGGTCTCGACCTCCATCGGTCCCCGGCGCCGCCCAGCGACGCTGACACGCCCGCGGCGGTCCGGGAGCTCCTCCGGCGACGGGCGATCGCCCGAGCCACCCACGACTACGCCGAGGCCGACGCGATCCGCGACGAGTTGGCCGACGAGGGTTGGCTCGTGGAGGATCGCTCGGACGGCACCTCGAGCGCCCGTCGAGGCTAGGCTCCCGTGATCAGGATCGCCGGCTCGCGATCAAGAGGTCGCTCCGTCCCCTGAAGCGGTCGAGGATGCGGTAGAAGTTCCGGCGACTGAGGCGCTCCCGCTCGTCCTCAGGGAGGCTCGTGTAGCCCCGGTGCTCATGGCGGGCCAACGGCAGGACCAATCGGACCGCGCGCCGCGGCGGCCGCTCAGGGCCCTCGTCGCGGAGGACCAGGCTCCACCAGATGTCCAGGTTGCGGTAGAAGCGGAACCGCTCATCGAGAGGTCCCCGCTCGGCAGCGTCGCTCCGTCGGAACGCCTGGCAGTAGCCCTCGATCGCGTCGACGTCACCTGGCGGCGCGTCCTCGAACCGCCGAAGGTCGTCGGAGACGATCCCCCAGCCACCGGCGACCGCCACGGTCGGGTCGACAAGGGCATCGCGGAGCGGCGCCAGGAAGTCACCCTCTGGTTCGAGGCTCGTGTCGAGCAGGACGACCATCTCTCCTGTAGCCCGTCGGATGCCGCCGTTGGTCGCTGCACCGTGGCCCAGCCGCGCCGACGTCCGGAGGATCTCGACGACCGGTGGGCCATCCAGGTCGATGGCGTCCAGGGCCACGACCTGCTCCGGGGAGGGGTCGTCGGCCACGATCACCAGCTGTGTGTCGGGCGGCACATGGCGCCGCAGGCCAGCGAGGCAGCGCTCGAGGTCGGCCGGCCAGTCGGTCGCCAACAGGACGACCGTGGCCGCTGTCATCGGTGCCTCGTCGAGCCGCGAGGGGACGCTCTCACTCCGACCGTACCGGACGAGGGCACCGTCTGCGACATCCGGCGGATGGACCGTCTCCAGCCGGTATGAGAGCCCCTGGTCGACGACCCGCCACCCGCGCGCCTCGAGCTCGGATCGCAGGCGATCGGCGGCCTCCCACTCCTTGCCCGCGCGGGCGAGGGCCCGCTCGTCTGCAAGCGCCCGAACGTCGTCGGGGATCTCCGTCGATCCTTTCGAGCGAGGGCTAGCCGGCTCGCTCATGCGGCACCCCCTCGTCGCTCGGTCCGACCCGCCCCGACGGGCCTCGATCTTCATCCCGGTTCTGCAGGGCCACGGCCGCCCCGCGGAAGTACTCGAGCAGTCGCTCGCGGGCCGAGGTCGGCGCATCGCTCGCCTCGACGGCGCGGCGCATGTGCCAGAGCCAACGCTCGCGCGCGGTCGGCCCGATCCAGAACGGGAAGTGCCGGGCGCGCAGACGGGGGTGGCCACGCTCGAGGCTGTAGGTCGGGGGACCTCCCCAGTACTGGGCCAGGAACAGGCCGAGCCGGCGACGAGCGCCGCCGAGGTCGGCTTCTGGGTACAGGGGGCGGAGCACCTCATCAGCTTCGACGCCGGCGTAGAACGATGCGACGAGCGCCTCGAAGAACGGCATCCCGCCGACCTCCTCGTAGAGGGACGGAGTGGTCGGGGCGTCCTGGCTCATGCTCCGATGCTACCTGCCCGGCCGTTGCGTCGGCGCGCCGCGGACACGGGGGGTACCCTGCATTCGAGCCATGGCCCGCCCGACGAAGCGCCCGACCCTACGCGGATGAGCGACCTCCCGATCTCGGCCCTCAGCCTCATCGTGCTCGCCGTCGGGGCCCTGCTCGGTGGGCTCGCCCACCTCATCCTGCCCCGCCCTCGACGCCTGACCTGGGCCGCCACCGTCGTGGTGGCGGTCCTCGGCGCTTCGACCGTGGGCCTTGCCCTGGAGCTCTTCGGCGTCGAGGAGCGATCAGTCACCTGGCTGCTCGGCCCGGTACTGGCCGCCGTGGGCGCCGTAGGCGTCGCGGACTCGCTGAAGATCGTCCAGGAGCGGCGCCGTGGTCGAGGGGTACCCGGCGTGCCCACCGCCCGTCTGATCGCCCAGGGCGAGGGAGACCGGGTCGAGTTCAAGTCCACGGCTCGACGGAACCTGCACACGCGGGCGCGCGACGACCGGATCGAGGCGGAGGTGGTGATCACCGTCGCCGGCTTCATGAACGCGACGGGCGGGACACTCCTGATCGGCGTGGCCGATGACGGCTCGATCCTCGGCGTGGAAGACGAGCTCGAGCTCATGCCCCGGCCCGACCGTGATGGCTTCGAGCTCTGGCTGCGCGACGCCCTGGCGAGCCGCATCGGCCGGCCTGCCACCGCCGACGTGGCCGTCACCTTCGAGTCCCTCGACGGGCGCGACGTCTGCCGGGTGGACGTCCCGCCAGCCGCAGCGCCTGCCTATGTCAACGAGGGCAAAGGGCCCAGGACGGCTGACTTCCACCTCCGGATCGGCAACACGACCCGCAAGCTCCTCACCGATGAGGTGGTCGCCTACACGGCACGCCGCTGGGACTGAAGCGCGCGGGGCGACCTGCCTGGGTCGCCCCGACGTCCGGGGTCAGCTCTCGCGAGCCTCCTCGGCCGCCTCCTGGATCGTCTCCTCGGCAGCTCCGAGCGCTTCCTCGGCTGCCTCGGTCGCCGCTTCGGCCTCACCCTCGGCCGCCTCACGCGCCTGGGCGATCCGCTCCTCCACGACCGACTGGAGCTCCTTGAAGCGGCTCTCCAGGCGCGCTCCGAGGGCATCCATGTCGCGGTTCTGGATGTCGTTGCGGACCTGCTCGTACTCCTCCCGCAGGTCGCGGCCGGTCTGGACGGAATAGAGCACGGCACCGGCGGCGCCGACGAGGACGCCAGCGAGGAACCCGAACGCGAATCGCATGTCAACCTCCTTGGTCGCCTCCGGTACTCGGGCGGCCGACTCGACAGCGCGCCAGGTTCGGGAGGCAGGGACAGTACCGATCATCCGACGATCGAGAAAATCCTACGCCCTCACGCCGGGCCACGGGCCTGGCGTCGCGGCGCTCGGTGCGGGTCGCCGTGCGTCAGGGGCAACAGCCATGACTCTCGTACCGTCGCTCGGACGCACCACTGGGCGTAGATTCAGCCAGACCAGACCTCTCCGACGCCCGTCGAGGTGCAGCCAGACCCTGATGAACGACCTGCTGGTCCTCGTCATCGTCGTCGCCGTCGTCGCCAACGTGATCCTGATCGTCGGCGCGATCGTCTATGCCCGAAGTCGCCGGACCGCCGACGAGCCGGCCCCGGCGATGGTCGCGCCCGGCCCGGGTGGGCCCCCTCCGGGGCCGTCCCCGGAGCCCGCCCCCACGCCGAGCCTCGATTTCGTGCCGGAGCCCGCCCCGCCGCCGATCGACCGACCGGAGTCGCCCGTCCAGGAGACCGATGTGGACTCGCCCAGTAACGACCTCCCCGATTTCCTCGACCCGCTGACCGGACTCGCCACGGCGGTCGGCTGGGAGCAGGTGCTGCTGCTCGAGGAGCGTCGACTCTCGCGGTACGGGCGACCGGCCACGGTCGTGGTGGTGGAGCTCGACCGTCTCGACGCCCTCGCCGAGCGGCTTGGCAGTGACATCGCCGACCGACTCATCCCGGCGGTCGCCGAGACGATCCGCCGGTCATCCCGTGCCGCGGACGTGGTGGCCCGGACCGATCATGCGGTCTTCCGCGTCCTGATGCCGGAGACCGATGAGATCCGCGCGATCAACTTCGTCGAGCGTCTCCGGGAGACGTGCGACACGTGGCTGGAGGCGTCCGCGGTCGCCGTTCGGCTGGCCATCGGTTGGGCCAGCGCGGGACCCGGTGGGGACGTCAGAGCAGCCGCGAGGATCGCCACCGAGCGCATGTACGCGGACCGCTCCCGCGGTCGTCCGGCGCCGGGCCGCCCGCCGACTCTCGCCTCGTAGATCCCGCCCGGCCCCTGGACCCGCGTCGATCCGCGGAGACCCGCGTGTCTCCGTTCCCGCGCTCGCGCGGCCCCGGTTCGCCCCGCCGGCGTCCCGGCCACTCGCGGTACCCTAGGGCCCACCGCCCGGAGCCCGCCCATGCCCGACCGACCCACCCGAGAGTACGTCCGTCTCACCAGCCTGGCGCTCGACGGAGAACCCCTGGAGATCACCTCAGCCGAGCTGTGCAGGATCCAGCACTGGGCTGGGGATGAGCCGGCGCAGGTCGAGTGGGAGATCCGCGGGAGGACGAAGGACGAGCGACTCCGTGACGGCACCCGGGGGATCGACATGGCTGCCGGTGACCGTCGCTATCGGGGCCGGGTCATCGTCTCCAGCTCAGCGTCCGGGGGCCTGACGGTCTTTGAGATGGTCGTCCTCGGGGACCTCGTCGAGTCCTAGCTGCGGGTCCGAGCGCCGCTTCTGGGATACTGGTCTGCCAGAAATCACGCGAGGGCCCACATGTTCGTCGACGCTCGGTCCCTCCCCGATGGCGCCACCCTGCATGCCGATCTCTGCATCGTGGGCGCAGGCCCGGCGGCGATCACGCTCGCTCTCGAATTGACCGGTCGAGGCCTGCGGGTCCTACTGGTCGAGAGTGGCGCCATCGAGCCCCAGATCCGCCGGAAGTACCTCGACATCGGCTCGAGCGTCGGCCACCCGTACTACAACCTCATGTTCACCCGCGCCCGCGCCTTCGGCGGTACGAGCAGTCGGTGGCACATGCACACGCATGGCGACGAAGGCTGGATGGCCCGTCCGCTTGACCCGATCGATTTCGAGTCGCGGCCCGGCCTCCCCTGGAGTGGCTGGCCCATCGCCTACCGGGATCTCGAGCCGTACTACCGGAGAGCTCATTCGATCTCCGACCTTGGGCCGGACACGTTCGCAGCCGACGACTGGGAGCGTCCTGGGATGCAGCGGCTACCGCTCCGGGGCTCCCACTTCGAGACGACCATCCTCCAGCGCGGGATGGCCAAGTTCTCCCGGTTCCGAGACGAGTTCGCCATCATGCCTGACGTGACGGTCCTCCACCACGCGACGGTGGTCGACATCGTTTCCGCGGGCGAGCCCCCCGCGGTCGAGCGGGTCGTCGCCGCCACGACGGCCGATCGCCGGTTCGAAGTCACCGCCCGGACGTTCGTTCTGGCGGCCGGCGGGATCGAGAACCCCCGCCTGTTGCTGGCGAGCGTCGGGCAGCAGCCAGACGGTCTCGGTAACGGCAATGATCTCGTCGGCCGTTTCTTCATGGAGCATCTCGCTGGCCGGATCGGCTACGTCCGTCCAGCAGACCGCGGCCTCGTCAGCTCCGGCGGACTCTACGACAGCCACCCGGAGGGATCGATCTTCATCCAGGCCGCGCTGATGCCCCGCCCCGAGGTCCTGCGAGCAGAGCGCCTCCTGAACGTCGCCTTCTTCCTTGTGCCACGAACCGAGGCGTTCGTTTCCGAGGGCGTCCGATCCCTGAAGGCTCTGATCACCTCGACCTACCGGCGGCCGATCGCCGGGAACGCCGCAAGACACGTGAGAAACGTCCTTGCCGATGCCGGATCGGTCGCACGGACGATCGCCTTCCGATTCGGCCCCGAAACCCAGCCCGATACGGTACTGGCGGTCCGAGCCCAGGCGGAACAGGCCCCGCACCGTGAGTCCCGGATCCGTCTCGGTCGGGCGCGCGACCGCTATGGCGTCCCACGTCCGGTCCTTGCCTGGAAGGTCAGTGACTCTGACATCGATTCGATCCGTCGCGCCCAGCGGATTCTCGATGTGGACCTGCGAGCCAGCGGCCTCGGCCACCTCGAGCGGATGCTCGGGGACGAAGACCCGCCCGTCGTGTTCGAGGGCGATCATCACCATATGGGCACCACGAAGATGGCAGCGGATCCGCGCGACGGCGTCGTGGACGTCGACTGCCGTGTTCACGGGGTCCGGAACCTCTATGTGGCCGGAGCATCCGTGTTCCCGACCGGAGGCTGGATGAACCCGACCCTGACGGTCGTGGCTCTCGCGGTCCGCCTGGCCGATCAGCTCAAGCAGCAGGTCACCGTGCGACCCTGACGGACGCCCGGACGTACCAATCGGCTCTCACCGGCAAGATGGCTGCGGGAAGCCCCCAAGAGGCCTCTCCGGTCAATCCGAGGGCAGTCCAGGTGCGGGATGCCCACCCAGGGGGCCGCCCCTGCGCCTGCTACGCTCGTCGCCGCCGGGGCCCGTCAGCCCCCGATGGCGATGAACATCGGGCTGAAGTACGGAACGAGCCAGATCGCCCAGACGACCACGCTGAACTTGTGGAAGTCGCGGATCCACCGTTCGTCATGACGGGCCAGCACGATCGTCGCCCAGACCGCGTGGACCAGCATCAGCAGGATGGCCAGGACGCCGGTCACGCCGTGGACGTCGGCAGTGAGGCCCCCGGCCATGTCCAGCATCAGGCCGGTGCCCCAGGTGTCGAAGAGCAGGCCGAGCCAGAAGAAGGCCAGGTGCCAGGGCTTGAGGCGTCCCTGTAGGCGCTCACTCCAGACGCCGACGGAGTACGAGACGAGGGCCAGGGTGATGATGATCCCCGAGGTCGTGGTCATGAGCCTCCTCGCGTACTGGCCGGAGCTTCGGCGCCTGCAGACCGAAGCGGGCACCTGGCGCGCATGATGCTCGGGGCATCACCGGGCACCGGGCGAGGGCCCGTTCCGCCTGAACGGTCGGGCCCATCGTCATCGCGACGGGATCGCCCTGCTAGCGCACCGGGCGCTCGGACGCCCTACTCTGGCTGGACCAGTCGAACGCCGCCCGCTCTGAGCGGCAGATCGGCGAGACGCTCCCCCGTGGCGTCGGCGATCGCGTTCGCGACGGCCGGCGCGACGACCATGTTCGAGCACTCGGCCACGCCACGAAGCTGGAGGGGCGGGGGCTCTGCCGGGTCGCCGACGAGGATCGTCTCCATCTCGGGCATGTCTCGACTGCGCGGGATCCGGTACTCCCTGAACCCCTGCGTCACGCCCGGGATGAAGTCCTCGTGGAGCGCGAAGCCAAGGCCCATCGCGATGCCGCCCTCGATCTGTCCGACGACGCCCTCCGGGAAGGCTGGGCGTCCCACGTCGTGGGCGGCGACGACTCGGAGGACCCGCACCTCGCCGGACAGGGTGTCGACCTCGACCTCGGCCATCTGGGTGCCGGTGACGTACATCGCGTACGGCTCGCCGAGGCCGCTACGTGGGTCAAAGGCCGGGACGTCGGCGTCGAACGACCCCTCGAAGCGGTTCGCCTGGCCGGCTGCGGTCCTCGCCGCGGCGACCTCTGCGAGGGAGACCCCCTTGTCGAGGGCTTCACGGGGCGCGACCCGATCGTCGACCAGCTCGAGCTCGACGAACGGGCGAGCGAGCATGGCGCCAGCCGAGCCGAGGATCGCCTCGCGCAGATCGGCGGCCGCGTTCGCCACGGCGTTGCCGACGAAGAACGTCACCCGGCTGCCGACGGTCGGTCCCGCGTCGCCGCAGGTGGCCGTGTCGCCCATCTCCACCTGGATCCGGTCCTGCGTCACGCCCAGCTCCTGGGCAGCTACCAGGCCGAGCGCGGTGGCGCTTCCCTGCCCGAGGTCCATCGCCCCTGTGCGGAGCGAGAAGGACCCGTCGGCAAGGAGTTCGAGCGTTGCGCGACCGGGTCCGCGGCCGACGGTCAGGGCAGGGTCCTGACCCGGGGCGGGCCCGCCCCCTCCACCACCGATGCCGTACCAGATGGACGCGACCCCGGCGCCCCGGCGGACGTTGGGTCGACCGGGGACCGACCGACCTGCCCGCTCCCTCGCCTCCAGCCAGTGCGGCCGGATCGCCTCGATGGTGCTGAGATAGGCCGGCTCATGTTGGAGGACCTGGCCGGACAGCACCCGGTCGCCTTGCCGCAGGCGGTTGCGGGCCCGAAGATCCAGCGGGTCCACGCCCAGCCGCTGGGCGAGCCGATCCATCTGCGACTCGATCGCGAAGGCGACCTGCGTCGTCCCGGGTCCACGCATGCAGCCGGCCGTCGGGTTGTTCGTGTGGACCACCCGGCCGCGGAGCTCGACGTTCGGCCATCGGTAGGGTCCGGTGGCCGAGGCGAAGGTCTTGACCATGAGGCCGGGGCCGAACGACGCGTAGGCCCCGGTGTCGGCGAGGATGTCGACGTCCAGCGCGACGAGGTCTCCGGCCGAGGTCGCGCCGCTGCGACAGCGGATCCGGTAGGGGTGGCGCTTCGTCGTCGAGGCGAACGATTCCTTGCGGCTGTACACGATCCGCACCGGCCGGCCCGTTCGCCACGCGGCCAGCGCCGCCAGGCATTGGCACGAGACATCCGTCTTGCCACCGAATGCGCCGCCGACGACCGTCGGGGCGACCCGGACGCGTTCCGCCGGCAGCCCCAGCACCCGTGCGACCTCGGCGCGGTGATAGTGGGGGTACTGGGTCGCCGTCCGGACGACCAGGGTCTCCCCGTCCCACTCCGCGAGGGTCGCCTCCGGCTCAAGGTAGGCGTGCTCATTCCACGGCGTCGCGTATGTCTCCTCGACGATGACGTCCGCGTGGGCGAACCCCTCCTCCAGGTCACCCCAACGGAGCCGGTTCTCGGCCAGCAGGTTGCCGTCCGGCTGGATCGCCGTTGCCGCGTCGGCAAGCGCCTCGTCGGGCGTGAAGACGGCCGGCAGCGACCGGTAGGTGACCTCGATCAGGTCGAGAGCCTCTGACGCCGCCGCGGCCGTCGTGGCCACCACGAGCGCGACCGGATCCCCGACCTGACGGACCCGGTCGTCGGCCAGGACCGGCTGGTCCTTGAGCCTTCGGCCGTGGCGGTTCACGCCGGGGACGTCGCCGGCCGTGAGGACCGCCACGACCCCAGGGTGCCGGCGGGCGCGCTCTGGATCGATGGCCTTGACATCGGCGTGGGCATGGGGGCTACGCAGCGCTCGGGCGTGGAGCATCCCTGCGACCGACAGGTCGGCCGCGTAGAGGGCGCGCCCGGTCGCCTTGGCCAGGGCCTCCGGCCGGACGCGTCGCCCGGGCTCGACCGAGCCGTCCCGCCCGCCGGTCGGGCTCGCAGGCAGGGCGCGTGGCGCGCCCGGCTGCCCATGGGCCACCCATTCGACCGCGTCCACGATCGCCTGGTACCCGGTACACCGACAGAGGTTGCTGCCGAGCCAACGAACGATC
Organism: uncultured Chloroflexia bacterium; assembly: GCA_963707215.1. GTDB lineage: Bacteria > Chloroflexota > Limnocylindria > Limnocylindrales > CSP1-4 > DATHYZ01. The sequence goes on from CAVPPB010000003.1 coordinate 107,802, forward strand.
CGTTCGCGATCCGGATCCGGCTCGCGCTCGAGGAGCGCGGCCGCGGCCATGATCATCCCCGGAGTGCAGAACCCGCACTGGACCGCGTCGGCCTCGACGAAGGCTTGCTGGAGTGGATGCGGGTGCTCGGGGCTGCCCAGGCCCTCGATCGTCAGCACGCTCCGCCCGGCCGCGTCGCTCGCCGACATGCGACAGGCGCGGACCACGCGCCCGTCGAGCAGCACGGCACAGGTCCCGCAGGTGCCGTCGTCGCAGCCTTCCTTCGTCCCGGTCAGGCCGAGGCTATCCCGGAGCAGCTCGAGGAGTCGCCGACCGCACTGGACGTCGACGCGGTGCTCGGCTCCGTTGACCCGCAGGGAGACCATGGTCGTTCGGTCCATCCAGCCCGTCCTCGCCGACGCGGCACCATCGCCCGCGCATCGCTCGGCGGGCGGTGCTCCAGGGACCATCGTCAGCCATGGGAATCCGCGACCGGAGGGCCGACCGGCCCACTTCCGCCTGACCACCGGGCCTGGAGCCATCCGACCCGAGCCAAGCCCGCCGGTCCCGACCGACCCGCGGGCGTTCCACCGCAGCGACGGTGCGGCTCCCTGGACTCCTGTGCCCCGAGCAGCCTCACGAGCGCACGGTGACGACAGACAGCGTTGACAGCCGTCACCATGTCGATGTCTCGAGCTGCCGCACATCCGCGGTCCCCGGCTAACATAGCCACTCTGCTGCGGACGCCCCCGGAGCCCCCCAGCGACCAGATGGAGGACATCGTGCCCATGACCCCTACCCCCCGGCGGTTGATCGCGCTCGGCGCAGCCCTCGTGCTGACCGCGACCATGGCCGTCTCCGCCACCGGCGCCCAGCCTGACCCGAGCGGTCAGCTGATCCCGGTCCAGCTCCTGGCCTTCAACGACTACCACGGCCACCTCGAGTCGAGCACCCCAGGGATGATCGACGGGACCGCCGCCGGTGGAGCGGAGTACCTCGCGGCGAAGCTCGCCGAGCTGCGCGCGGGCAACAAGTTCAGCCTGACCGTGGCCGCCGGCGACCTGATCGGAGGCTCCCCGGCCTTCTCCGGCCTCTTCCACGACGAGCCGTCGGTCGAATCGCTGAACGCGATGGGCCTGGACGTCTCGAGCGTCGGCAACCATGAGTTCGACGAAGGGGTCACCGAGCTCCTGCGGATGCAGGACGGTGGCTGTCACCCGGTCGACGGCTGCTACTTCCCCGAGGCGCCCTACGCCGGGGCCGACTTCCAGTGGCTCGCCGCCAACGTCGTCAACGAGGGCACCGGCGAGACCCCCCTCCCGCCGTACTGGATCGAGCGCTTCAACAACGTCAAGGTCGGCTTCATCGGGATGACCCTCGAGGCGACCGACACCCTCGTTGCGGCCGTCGGCATCCAGGGCTGGGACTTCCTCGACGAGGCCGAGACGGCGAACGCGCTCGTGCCGATCCTCCAGGCCCAGGGTGTGGAGGCCATCGTCGTCCTGTTGCACGAGGGCGGTTCGCAGACGCCGCCTCCGGGCGCCATCGACGCCTGCGTCGGCATCTCCGGTCCGGTGGTCGCGATCAACGACGCGCTCGATCCCGCGATCGACGTGATGATCACCGGCCACACCCACCTGCCGTACAACTGCGTCCTGCCCGACGCCGCCGGCCAGCCGCGCATCGTGACGAGCGCCTACTCGTACGGCCGCGTCGTCTCGGAGCTGGACCTCGTCCTCGACAAGCGGACCCACGACGTCCGCCGCGACCTCAGCACGGCGGCCAACCACCTCGTGGACCAGGCGGCCCTGACCCCGGACGCGACGCAGACCGCGATCATCGCCAAGTGGCAGCCGCTCTACGACGCGGCCGGCAGCACGCCGGTCGGGACGATCACCACCGACATCAACCGGGGCGGCACGCCGCCCGGATCCGACCGCGGCGTCGAATCCGCTGCTTCCAACCTCGTCGCCGACGCGCAGCTGTGGAACACCTCGGCCGCCGGCGCCGACGTGGCCTTCATGAACCCCGGTGGCGTCCGCTCCGACCTGATGTACGCCCAGTCGGCCGGTGAGGGCGACGGCGTCGTCACCTTCGGCGAGGCGTTCACCTTCCAGCCCTTCGGCAACACGCTCGTGACGTACGGGATGACCGGGGCCCAGATCCTCTCCGTCCTCGAGGAGCAGTGCCAGCCGGCCGGTTCCAGCCGCCCGTTCCTCCACCTCGGCGTGTCGGAGGGCTTCACCTACGACCTCTCGAAGACGATCGTCGCGGGCACCTGCACCGCGGTCACCATCAGCAACGTCATGCTCAACGGCGTCGCGCTCGACCCGACCGCGACGTACGACGTGACGGTCAACAACTTCCTTGCCGACGGCGGCGACAACTTCACCACCTTCGGGACCATCACCTCCCCGCGCCTGGACGGTGGCAACGACCTGCAGGCCCTGGTCAACTACCTGGGCACCTTCAGCCCCGTCGCCCCGCCGAGCACCGACCGGGTGAACGAGCTGCCGTAGCGCACCATCCCTCGGGATGGACCGCCCCCGGGTCGGACGATCGTCCGGCCCGGGGGTCTTCGTTTGCCTACGGACCGGTGCGGATCACCCGCGGCGGAGGCGCCAGATGCACTCGGCCGGCCACCGCCTCGCCCAGGCGAGCTCGTCAGCGTCCCGGAACGTGGTGGTGGCGTCGGGAGGCGGGCGGGGCTCGATCAGGTCCTCGACCACGAACCCGTTCGCCCGGAACAGTCGGATCCACTCGCCGTACGGCAGCTGGTAGAAGACGTCCTCGCCGTCGTCGATCCGATGGAGGTCGAAGTAGTCGAGGGCCAGCCGGTCGCCGACCTTGTCGGCATCCAGCGGCCAGCAGATCGTCTCGATCGGCGAGTGGTGGCTGAACGCGAAGAGGCCACCGGGACGGAGCAGCCGAGCGACCTCGGGGACGGTCCGGTACGGGTCGGCGAAGGTCATCGCCCCGTGATCGCAGAACACGATGTCGAAGGAGCGATCCGGGAGCGGCACGGCCTCGGCGCTGGCGTGTACGAGCGGGAACTCGACGCCGGCTTCCGCCATCAGCCGTCTCGCATGATCGAGCTGCCGAGCCGACAGGTCCAAGCCCACTGGGCGGGCACCGACCCGAGCCAGCCCGATCGACCACTGCGCCGCGCCGCAACCGAGCTCCAGGACGTCCTTGCCCGCCACGTCGCCAAGGACCGGCAGCTCCGACTCACGGATCCCGCTGGTGCCCCAGTGGAGCCCGTCGTCCGCCGCGAGCGTCTCCGCGTGCTTCGCCTGGTACTCGTCGCTGTAGGCATCCCACATGGCCCGGTTGCGGGCGGCGTCAGGCGTGAGGCCGGGGAGATCCCTGGCGTCGCCGCTCATCGCTCGGCACTCGCGGTCGGTGTCGGCCCAGGACTGCCGGATCGGGCCTGCTCCCAGAGTTCCTGGAACGCCTCGACCGCGGCGTCGGCGAAGTCGTCGTCGTTGATGTTCGCCCCCACGGTCAGGCACCGGATGTCGGGCCGAAGGCGCGCGCGGATCGCCTCGAACAGGACCTCGTCGGCAGCAGGGTCGGCGAACGGCCCGCCGACCCGCGAGAACGTCGAGCAGCCGCCCAGCGGCAGGAGGACCGTCGTCGGGCCGGTCGCCACGTTGACCCGCTCGGCGAAGCGAGTGCCGATCTCGGCCGCCTCGGATGGGTCCGCCCGGACCGAGGTGACGGACGGACTGTGGATAACGATGCACCGGTCCGAGCCGGCGAACCGCTCCGGGACGCTCGCCCGCGGTCCGAAGTTGACGACCTCCAGGGCACCGGGGGCCACGACCTGCGGGAGCCCCTGGAGACCCGCCGTCGTCAGGCGCTCGGGTCCGGCCGAGAGGATCCCTCCGTAGAGCTCCGAGGTGAGCTCGTTGGTCGTGAGGTCGACGACCCCGTCGATCGCGCCCGCCCCGATGAGCTGCTCCATCGCCATGCCACCGGAGCCGTTGGCGTGGAAGACGATCGTCTCGAAGCCGGCTGCCTCCAACCGGGCCTGGACCGCCCGCGCACCCGCGGTCGTCACGCCCATCATCGAGATCGCGACGAGCGGGGCGTCCGTCTCCATCACGGTCGCCGCCCGGAGCACCATGCCGGCCATGGCATTGGCGGCGTTGGCGAGGACCCGGCGCGAGACCCGATTGAGCCCCTGGATGTCCGTCACCGAGTTGACGAGCGTCAGATCGCTCGACCCGACGTAGGGCCGCATGTCGCCCGACGTCATCGTCGACACGAGGAGCTTCGGGACGCCGAGCGGGAGCGACCGCAGGACCGCCGAGACGATCGTCGAGCCGCCGCTGCCACCGAGGCCCATGACGCCGTCGCAGCGACCGCTGGCACGCCATCCGGTCACCAGCTCGGTGGCTCCGCGGGCCATCGCCTCAAGAGCGATCGCCCGGTGGCCGGCCTCCATCCCGGCAGCCCGCAGCTCCTCGATCGTGGTCCCGGCAGCCCGGGCGACGTCATGGGCCGCCACGTCGGCCTCCACGGTCGGGCGGTCGAGGATGCCGACATCGACCAGGGTCGCCTCTACGCCGGCCTCGCGAAGCCGATCGCGGACGAAGGCATGCTCGGGCCCCTTCGTGTCGAGCGTACCCAGGACGATGACGACCGGCCTCGTGACCACGGACGCATCATCGACCATCGAGCGATCCGCCGCGCACCGGACCCGAACCTCGAGGCACGGAGCCGGTCGACCTTCGGCCCTTGGGTGGACGGGGGGGTGCTGCCAGCATCCGTGCCATCGGCGTCGCCGGCCCGCTGCCCGATCAGCTGGCGGACGCCCCGACACACCCTTGGAGGGATGCTGTGGTCAGTCCATCGGCGATGACCGAGAGCGTCATCCAGAGCCGGCTCGGTCGGCTGCGCGGGGATGTCGAGCGGGGCGTCCATCGGTTCCTGGGTGTCCCGTATGCCCAGCCGCCCTTCGGCCCGGGTCACCTGCGACCACCGCGCAGGGTCGTCCCGTGGGACGGCGTCCGGGAGGCGCTCGCGTTCGGCCCGGAGCCGCCGCAACCCAGGGTGCCCGCCGACCATCCCGCCGCGGCGATGGTCTGGGACCCGGCCATCCCCGGCGAGGACTGCCTGAACCTCAACGTCTGGACGCCTGACCCGGCGACGTCGGGTCTGCCGGTGATGGTCTGGATCCCCGGTGGCATGTTCGAGGTCGGAAGCGGGGCGACCTATGACGGCAGCCGCTTCGCCCGCGACGGCGTCGTCTGCGTGACGATCAACTATCGCGTCGGCGCCGAAGGGTTCCTCTTCCTGGACGACGGGGACCCGAACCTCGGCCTTCTCGACCAGGTCGCCGCGCTCGAGTGGGTCCGTGACCACATCGCGGCGTTCGGCGGCGATCCCGACAACATCACGGTCTTCGGCGAGTCGGCCGGGGCGATGAGCATCGGCACGCTGCTCTCGATGCCACGAGCCGACGGCCTCTTCCGGCGGGCCATCTGTGAGAGCGGTGCGGCCCACCGGGTCGTCCCGGCCGACACGGCGCGACGGGTCGGCACGCTCCTGGCCGACCGACTGGGGATCGCGGCGCGCCGGGACGTGGTGGCAGAGGTGGACCCGGCCCGTCTGCTCGGGGCGGCGACGGCGCTCAAGGCGGAGATGCTGGAAGATCCGGATCCCGATCGCTGGAGCCTCGACGTCGTCGCCAGCGCGCTGCCCTGGCAGCCGGTCGTGGACGGTGCGGTGGTACCGGCTCGACCCGTCGACCGGATCGCCGCCGGCGCCGGTGCCGAGCTCGACGTCATCGTCGGCTGGAACGCCGACGACTGGCGTCTACTGACCATCTCCAACGGCTCGCTCGACCGAGTGACCGAGGTGTCCCTGACGGGCCCGGTCCGCGAGCATGGGTTCGAGACCGCCGCCGCCTACGGCCTGGGCCCTGATGCGGTCGCTGCCTATGGGGCGGTCTTCCCGGCGGCGAGACCCGGCGAGCTCCTCGCGGAGATCCAGTCCGATTGGTGGTGTCGCATCCCGGCCCAGCGGCTCGCCGATGCCCGGGCGCGGTCGTCTGGCGGTACGTACGTCTACGAGTTCGGATGGCCATCGCCCGCATTCGGCGGGGTGTTCGGTGCCTGCCACGCCCTCGAGATCCCGTTCGTCTTCGACACGCTCGACCTCGGGCCCCGACAGATGCAGGGATCCCTTCTCGGCGACGCTCCGCCCCAGGCCCTGGCCGACGCGATGCACGGCGCCTGGACGTCGTTCGCGAGCACCGGCGATCCCGGTTGGCCGCGCTACGACGGGATCCGACGACCCACCATGCGCTTCGAGGTCGAGTCGCGGGTCCTCGACGACCCTCGAGCCGTCGAGCGGGCCATCTGGGATGGCCTCCTCCTCTAGCGACCCGAGCGACGACGTGCGCCCGGCGATCCGGCGGCTCACGACGTACGACCAGCACTGTCTCCGCGTCGAGACCCCCGCCCGGCCGCTCCAGCTCGGGGTGCTGGCCGTCCTCGAGGGCGGTGGGCTGCTCGACCGGACCGGTCGGCTGCGCGTCGATGCCGCCCGCTCGTCCATCGAGCGCCGCCTGGCCGAGGTGCCCCAGCTCCGCCAGGTCGTCCACGACCCCGGACCCCTGGCCGGCGGACCCATCTGGGTCGACGACCCCGCGTTCCGGATCGAGGAGCAGGTGGTCGCCGTCGACCTGCCGCCTCCCGGTGACGAGGCGACCCTGCTGGCGCTCGTGGAGCGCCTGGTCGCCCCGCCGCTCGACCGGAGCCGCCCACTGTGGCGGATGTGGCTCATCGGTGGCCTGGAGGGGGGTCGCGTCGGGGCACTCGTCGTGCTCCATCACGCGCTCGCCGATGGGCGGACCGCGATGCGGATGGTCCGCTCGCTGCTGGAGGGTGACGACGCATCGTCCGAGCCCGCGGCGCCGACGCCGACGAAGGTCGCTCCCCCACCGCCATGGCGAGTCCTCGTCGGGGATCGCGTCAGAGCGACGGGAGCCTCGGTCCGGCAGCTCGCCCGCCCGGCCACCTGGCGGCAGTTCGCCGAGGTCGTCCGCTACGGTCGCCGAGTCATCGCCCTCGGGCGTCGCTCTCGAGCCGTCCTCGCTCAACGCCCCGGTCGGCCCCAGACGGCGCCTCACCGTGCTGCGGCTGGAAGGAACGGCCGCCAGGCGGATCGCTCGGTCCGAGGGTGCCTCGGTCAACGACCTCATCCTCTGCCTGGTCGCGGGAGGGCTGCGGTCGCTGCTCCAGGGCCGTGGCGAGCGCGTGGAACGGCTGAAGCCACGCGTCGGCATCGCGGTGGCCCTGTTCAGCGCTGGCCGCGGCGACCGACCCGGCAACGACATCGGCACGATGCTGCTCCCGTTGCCGGTGGCCGAGGCCGACCCGCGGGCCCGGCTGGCCCGCATCGCGGTGGCGACCGACCGAGCCGGTCGAGACCCGATGATCGCGATCGAACCGACCTTCCGCGCCTGGATCCGCCGGCTCGGCGGCGGGCGCTCGATGGAGCACCAGCGCCTGGTCAACCTCCACGAGACCTTCCTGCCCGGCCCGCCGAGGCCCATCCGGGCGCTCGGCACCGAGGTCCTCGAGCTGGTCCCGGTCGCGCCGTTGGCCGGGAACCTGGGGCTCTCGGTCGTCGGCCTGTCCTACGCCGGGCGACTCGTGATCGCCGTCCGCGCCGACGCGGACACGTTCCCGGACCTCGATGTCATGACCGAGGCCATGCAGGGGGATCTGCGGGCCCTCGACGCGGGGATCGGAGCGGTCAGACCGGGGGCCTCGATCCCGTAGCCGGGACCGCTGGCCGGCGCTGGTCGCTTAGCCAGCCAGGCGCTTGTACCTGATCCGGTGGGGCTGGTCGGCCGCCGCACCGAGCTCCTTGCGCCGGAACGCCTCGTAGTCGCTGACGTTGCCCTGGAAGAAGCGGACCTGGCTGTCGCCCTCGAAGGCCAGGACGTGGGTGGCGATCCGATCCAGGAACCAGCGGTCGTGGCTGATGACCACGACGCAGCCGGGGAACGACTCGAGCCCGGTCTCGAGGGCCCGAAGGGTGTCGACGTCGAGGTCGTTCGTGGGCTCGTCGAGGAGGAGCACGTTGCCGTTCGACTGGAGCAGCCTGGCCAGGTGGACCCGGTTCCGCTCACCACCCGACAGGGTCCCGACGAGCTTCTGGTGGTCGGGCCCGCGGAAGTTGAAGCTCGAGACGTAGGCCCGCGCAGGGATCTCCCGCTTGCCGGAGCGGACCACCTCCACGCCGTCGGTGATCTCCTCGAAGACGGTCCGATCCGGGCGGAGGGCGTCGCGGTCCTGGTCGACGTAGCTGAGCTGGACCGTGTCGCCGATCCGGATCGAACCGCCGTCCGGCGCCTCCTCGCCAACGAGCATCCGGAACAACGTCGTCTTGCCGGCGCCGTTGGGGCCGATGATGCCGACGATGCCGGCGCGCGGCAGTGAGAAGGTCAGGTCCTCGATGAGCAGGCGGTCGCCGTAGCCCTTCCGAAGGTGCTCGACCTCGATGACCTGGTCGCCCAGCCGCGGCCCCGGCGGGATCGCGATCTCGAGCTCGCGGGCGCTGCCTCCGTCGCCCTGGGCCTCGGCCAGCAGCTGCTCGTAGGCCGAGAGCCGGGCCTTGCCCTTCGCCTGGCGGGCCCTGGGCGCCATCCGCACCCACTCGAGCTCCCGGGCCAGCGTCCGCGCCCGGGCGTCGGCCGTCTTCTGCTCCCGTGCCAGCCGCTCGAGCTTCTGCTCGAGCCAGCCGGAGTAGTTGCCGGAGAACGGGACCCCGCGGCCGCGGTCGAGCTCCAGGATCCACTGGGCGACGTTGTCGAGGAAGTAGCGGTCGTGGGTGACGGCGACCACCGTCCCCGAGTACTCCTGGAGGAACCGCTCGAGCCACTCGACCGATTCGGCGTCCAGGTGGTTCGTCGGCTCGTCGAGCAGGAGCAGGTCGGGATGCTGGAGCAGCAACCGGGCGAGGGCGACCCTCCGCCGCTCACCACCCGACAGCGTCTCGACGGCGGCGTCGTCCGGCGGGCAGCGGAGCGCATCCATGGCGATCTCGACGTTTCGGTCCAGGTTCCAGGCGTCGATGGCGTTGATCCGGTCCTCCAGGGACGCCTGCTCCGCGCCGATCGCCTCGTAGTCGGCCTCCGGCTCCGCCCACTTCGCCATCACGGCGTTGTACTGGTCGAGGAGGTCCTGGACCGGGCGGACCCCGTCGAGCACGTTGCCCCGGACGTCCTTCAAGGGGTCGAGGCGGGGCTCCTGGCTCAGGAACCCGACGGTGAAGCCCGGCGTGAGGCGCGCCTCGCCGACGAACCCGTCGTCCAGCCCGGCCATGATCCGCAGGAGGCTCGACTTCCCTGCCCCATTCGGCCCGATGACGCCGATCTTGGCGCCCGGGAAGAAGGACAGCGAGATGTCCTCGAGGACCGTCCGATCCGGCGGGTAGTGGCGGGCCAGCTTGTAGGTCGTGTAGATGAACTCGGCGGGCATGGCCCAAGGGTACCGAGGCGACCCGCACCGTGCCGCCCGCCGGTCGCGTCAGGCCGGCTCTGACGGGCCGTCCGCGGCGCCGGGTGCGATCCGCGGCCGGAAGGCCCGGGTGACCACCAGGAGGAGCAGCCAGGCGTCCATGAAGAGCACGAGCACGATCGAGCCGAGGTAGAGCGCAGCCTCGTGCTCCGGGAGCAGGCCGAGGACGACCACGACCAGGGCGATGGTCATGGGCACCCAGAAGACCGCTCCGGTCACCTCCATCCTCCAACGGGCCCCGAGCGGCTGGGCGGCCATGTACGCCCGGCGCTCCGGGAAGATGCGGATGAAGACCTCGTCGCCGGCCCAGAAGAGGACGAGCGCGCAGAGACTGCACGTCAGCCAGAGCTCGTGGCCGCCGACGCCGAAGCGGCCCATGACGACCGGGACGAGCGCAAGGACGACCACCACGATCGCCAGCCAGACGATCATGCCGACGCCGGTCAAGTCGTACACGTCGCCCCTGTCGCCGCCTCGGATGGCGATGAGCGCCCCGAAGCCGACGAAGATGCCGGCGATCTCGGCCAGCGAGAGGAACAGCTCGACGTCCTGCATGGCCCGCCTCCTCCACGGCGACGGCCGGCCCGCGATCTGGGGTCCGATGCCTCGTGCACGTGCTCACCGGCCGTCTGCCGAGGTCAGCGTGCTCGTCCAGAGAGGCCGGCACCAGAGGCGGATGGCCTCGCGGCGCCGCACGTGCGCCAGGCAGCGGACACGAGGTTCGCCGCCGATGAAGCGGCCCGACCGAACCCATCGGTGCCGTCTGCGGGTCGCACACCAGCTCGAGACTCTCGACGAACACCTCCGACAGCAAGAACAACCAGCACGCACGACGGGGGCTCGTGCTCCAGGAGGCGAACTCCATCGGCACGACGTACCTCCGGGCCGGCTACCTGCCCGAACCGGCAGCCAGCGACAGCCGGGACCTGCTCCGCGAGTACGTGCCCCTGCGCATCGTCGGCAACGACCTGGCTGACATCCAGGAGCGCATCGCCCGTTCGGTCGAGATCCAGGACGAGCTTTGGACGATCGCCGAGGACCTGGCCCGGGACCGGTCGTCCGACGTGCTGGCCCTCTACATCGATTCCCTGAACGAGACCATCGACCTGAACGAGTCGCGCGTCACTGCCGGCCTGTACGCTCGCGTGCCGGAGACGGTCCTGGTGCTCCTCATCGTCGGCTCGGCCCTGACGCTGGGGATGCTGGGCTACAGCGCCGGCCTGACACGGCGGCGCAGTCCGCTGACCGCGGTCGTGATGATCGCCGTCCTCGGGGCGGTGATCACGCTCGTGGTGGACCTGGACCGACCTCGCGACGGCTTCCTGGAGGTCAACCAGCAGCCGCTCATCGACCTGCAGCAGCAGATCGGACCACCCGGCGCCTGACGCCCGAGGAACGCATCGACGTCGTGCCGAGAGGCTCTGGCGGGCTGCCTCCGGTTCCCGATACTGGGGGCGGAGGGTCGCCATGCAACCTTGGTCTCGCTCGGCCGGGTCCGCGCTCCTCGTCCTGGTGGTGGCCGTCGTCTTCGTCGTCGTCGTGATCTGGGCGGTCTCCCCGGAGGACGTGCGCGGCGTGCTGATGCTCGCCGGTGGCGTGCTGACCGTGGCCGTCTACGTGGTCCTGTACGTCCTCCAGCGCCGCCGGCACTGGGGCTCCTGACCCGGCCGCCCCGCGGCCCTTCAGGCGCTGCCGCCGCCTGCCGTGGGCGAGGCCGCCGGGCGCCTGCGGCGATCTCCGGGCGGCTGCTACCGTGGCGCGGTGCGAGCCGCCGATCGCCACGATCTCATCCGGGTCCATGGCGCCCGCGAGAACAACCTCAAGGACGTCTCCGTCGCCATCCCGAAGCGCCGGCTGACGGTCTTCACCGGCGTCTCGGGCTCAGGGAAGAGCTCGCTGGTCTTCGCGACGATCGCCGCCGAATCGCAGCGCCTCATCAACGAGACCTACAGCGCCTTCCTCCAGGGCCTGATGCCCAGCATGGCGCGTCCCGACGTCGACCTGCTCGAGGGACTGACGACGGCGATCATCGTCGACCAGGAGCGGATGGGCGCCAACGCCCGATCCACCGTCGGCACCGCCACCGACGCCAACGCCTTGCTGCGGATCATCTTCAGTCGGCTCGGGCAGCCCCACATCGGCTCGCCCAGGGCCTTCTCGTTCAACGTCCCGTCGGTCCGCGGGGCCGGGGCGATCACGGCAGAGCGCGGGGATGGCAAGGCCGTCCGCAAGACCTTCACGGCGATCGGCGGCATGTGCCCTCGCTGCGAGGGCATGGGCAGCGTCACCGACGTCGACCTCGCCCAGCTCTACGACGAGACGAAGTCGCTGGCCGAGGGGGCGATCACCATCCCCGGCTACACCGCCGACGGCTGGAGCGTCCGGCTCTTCACCGAGTCCGGCTTCCTCGACCCCCACAAGGCGATTCGCGACTACACCGAGTCCGAGCTCCACGACTTCCTCCGCCGCGAGCCGACGAAGGTGAAGCTGGGCGGCATCAACCTCACCTACGAGGGGCTGATCCCGCGGATCCAGAAGTCCTTCCTCTCGAAGGACGTCGACGCGATGCAGCCGCACGTCCGGGCGTTCGTCGAGCGGGCCGTCACGTTCACGGCCTGCCCCGCGTGCGGCGGCACCCGGCTCAACGAGGGGGCCAGGTCGTCGCGGATCAGGGGGATCAACATCGCCGAGGCCTGCGGGATGCAGGTCAGCGACCTGGCCGAGTGGGTCCGCAGCCTGGACGAGCCGTCGGTGGCGCCGCTGCTCGCCACGCTGCTCGGGACGCTCGACGCGTTCGTCGAGATCGGGCTGGGCTACCTCTCGCTCGACCGCCCGTCGGGCACGCTCTCGGGCGGCGAGGCGCAGCGAACGAAGATGATCCGCCACCTGGGCTCCGGGCTCACCGACGTGTCGTACATCTTCGACGAGCCCACCGTGGGTCTGCATCCGCACGACGTCGAGCGGATGAACCGGCTGCTCGTCCAGCTGCGCGACAAGGGCAACACCGTGCTGGTGGTCGAGCACGACCCCGAGGTGATCGGGATCGCCGACCATGTCGTGGACCTGGGTCCCGGTGCCGGTCCCGACGGAGGGACCGTCTGCTTCGAGGGCACGGTCGAGGGTCTGCGGGCGAGCGGGACGCTCACCGGCCGCCATCTCGGCTATCGGGCCCGGCTCAAGCCGGCCACCCGCCGGCCCCTCGGCGTGCTGCCGATCCGCGATGCCACGGAGCACAACCTCAAGGGCGTCGACGTGGACGTCCCCCTCGGCGTGCTCTGCGTCGTGACCGGCGTGGCCGGATCGGGCAAGAGCTCGCTGATCCACGGGTCGATGCCGAAGGACGCCGGGGTCGTGTCGATCGACCAGGCGCCCATCCGCGGGTCCAGGCGCAGCAACCCGGCGACGTACACCGGCCTGCTGGACCCCATCCGGACGGCCTTCGCCAAGGCGAACGGGGTCAAGCCGGCCTTGTTCAGCGCGAACTCGGAGGGCGCCTGCCCCGGCTGCAACGGCAACGGCGTCATCTACACCGACCTGGGGGTCCTGGCCGAGGTCGCCAGCATCTGCGAGGAGTGCGACGGCAAGCGGTACCAAGCCAGCGTGCTGGAGCACCGGCTCGGCGGGCGGGACATCAGCGAGGTGCTCGCGATGTCGGTCAGCCAGGCGCTCGAGTTCTTCGGCAGCGGCGAGGCGAGGACGCCCGCAGCTCGCACGATCCTGGGTCGGATGGAGGACGTGGGGCTCGGTTACCTGCGCCTGGGCCAGCCGCTCACCACCCTCTCCGGCGGCGAGCGGCAGCGCCTCAAGCTGGCGATCCAGATGGCGACCGACGGCGGCATCTACGTCCTGGACGAGCCGACCGCGGGCCTCCACCTCGCGGACGTCGAGCACCTCCTCGGGCTGCTCGACCGGCTGGTGGACGCGGGCAAGTCGGTGATCGTCATCGAGCACCACCTGGCGGTGATGGCGCACGCCGACTGGATCATCGACCTCGGCCCGGGTGCTGGGCACGATGGCGGCCGGATCGTCTTCGAGGGCCTGCCCGCGGACCTCGTCGCTGCCCGCGACACGCTCACCGGCCAGCACCTGGCGGACTACGTCGGCTGATCGCCGCGTCCTCCTAGCGGGAGCGATCCGACGCGTCGTAGGCGACCATGCCGCCGAAGGTGAACGTCATGTATCCGTCCGGCAGGCCGAACAGCGCGTCGCCACCGGGAACGTCGCCGACGGTCTCCCACGAGCCGGAGCCCGTGGCGCTCGCGAAGCGGCCCGTCCCGCCGACCGCCGTCCAGGTGCCCTCCCCGGTGAAGCCCTCCATGGCCCCGATCACCGCGTACGTGCCGACATGGGCGATCACCAGCTCGTCGCCGTTGTCGGCCACGAAGGTGAAGGTTCCCGGGGTGATGCTGAAGTCCGGGTACGTGCAGTGCGTGAATGTGTAGTCGACCGGGCCCAGATGCGACATCTGGCCAGTGCCCCACCCATGGAAGCGCCAGATCGCGCCCTCCCCGCAGCCGGGGGCGGTCACGTCGGGCGCACCTTCGCCCAGCAAGGTTCCCCGGATCGGGACAGCCTTGCCGGGTCCGCCGGCCAGCACCGAGCTCGTGCTCAACGCCAGGAGGGCCGCGACGACGAACAGGACGCGAAGGAACCGCAACATCACGAGCTCCTCTCGCTTCCTGTGTGGCCCGACTCCCCCATGGCCCTCCGATCTCCCGCTCAGTCGATCCCAGCTGACGGTCCGGCGTTGATCCCGCCTCAGCGAGGCGGCTCGCTCGCCTCGAACCCAGCCGCCGCGAGCGCCTCGACGAGGACGTCGACACCCGGACCAGTGAGGTGCATCGCGTCGTCGAGGATCCAGCCCTGCTCGGCCGGGTCCTGGTCGTGCCCTGGGCCGGTGAAGACGTCGAGCATCGACACGTAGACCGCCCCGGCCGCCTCGGCCGCCTCGCGCATCACCTGGTCGATGGCCTCCTCGCCAGCCGTGCACTCGGTCTCGATCCCCAGCCGGCGCCAGACGGGGATCCACGGGTTCCAGCCGCCATAGCCCCGGATGACCGTCGGCCGGCCCTCCCGCAGCGTCCAGATCGCCTCGTACTCCCGGTCGAGCGCGTCCCGCCATGCCTGCCAGTCCTCGACGGTGGTCGCCTTGGGCGGTGGATCCCACGTCTGCCCAGGGGCGAACGTCCCACCCGGGTAGTCCGGATCGAAGACTTCGAGCGCCTCGAGGCAGGGCAGGAACTCCGGTGGCTCGTAGTCGGCGGGTGGGAAGTAGAAGAGGATCACTTCGGCCCCGGCCACGATGTCGGCATAGAAGCCCTCTGTCCCGCTCAGGAGCTCGGAAGGCAGCGCGCCGATCTTGCTGTGGGTCCGCACCTCGCGGCCGAGCGCGGCCGCAAGGAGGGGCGCGTACCGCTCGGAGACGCCCGCGCCACCCGAGGCAGCCACGACCACCAGGTCGACCGGCTCAGCCGAGGGGGACGCCTCGCCACCTGAGCTCGAGAGCGCCGCCGTAGCCGATGGCGCGGCAGTGGGTGTCGGCGTTGCTGTCACGGACGGTGTGAGCGTCGCCCCGCTGGCGCCGCAGGATGCGAGCGAACCTGCCAGCACCACCACGACAGCGAGGACGACGACTGAGCGGGTCATCCCCTGTCCCCCTTCCAGGACGCCTGCGCTATGGCCACGGCTCCACCAGCCAGCGCCACTGGCCGGTGGCCGTCGAGAAGGCCGCGACGCCACCCAGCGACCCGGCCCGGCAGACGATGCGGCCGTTGATGGGGTCGTACACCGGATCGAGGCTGTCGCACCAGCTGCGGTTGCCGGCTGACGGGTGGGCGCGCCACCCGCGTTGTCCGTCGTAGACCTCGGTCCATCCATCCGAGGACATGAACAGCGTCACCCCGCTCGCCTCGTCGAACGACACCCGATTGGCTGGCCCAACGAAGTACCCGCTGTCCTGCCACAAGACGCCGGCCGGGACCTGCGAGGGCATCAGGCGCCAGCGGCTCGTCCCCGGATCGAAGGCCCAGATCTCGAGGGCGGCGGTCTCCACCCACGCCCAGTAGGGGCGAGAATCGCTCCGGAGGAAGCTGGCGTCGCGGCTACGGAGCTCGTCCGGCGTGGCCGCGGCGGCGATGAGAAGGTCGCGGTCGCGGTCGTAGACGACGGCCGTGACACCCTCCGGCACGCCAGAGCCGGTCGGCGGCGAGACGTCCGGCAGCTGGCGGACCGTCGTCATGCTGTTCGTGTCGACGTCGTAGGCCCACATGGACTCGCCGTCGTAGACGATGACCAGCCCCGACGGCTCGTGGTACACGGCTGCGGTCCTGTCGCCGGATCCCCACCCCGCGATGCCGCGGATCGGACTCGCGAACCGACCTTCCATCGTCCAGCGGTCGGCTGCGAGGTCGTAGCTCCAGACGCGGTCGGCCTCGAACGCCAGGGTCCGGTCGGAGTCGGCATCGTAGACGAGCCTGACCGGGTCATCCCAGAGCGGCTGCTCGGCCCCCCACGGTTCCATCCACTGCCAGGTGTTCGTGCAGACGTCGAAGGTGTAGGTGCGTCGCCCCGGCTGGTCATCATTGGCCAGGGCGACGATCCGCCCGGCGTGGCGGTCGAACGCCATCGCTCCGTCCCCGCGGATGGGACCCTCCTGGCCGGACGGACCGAGCGCATCCGGGTCGCTTCCCGGTGGGCAGGTCGCCTGGACCGGGAGCGGCCTGGCCTTCGTCGTGGCCAGGATGTCGGTACCCTCGACGATCCGCACGGTGGCGGGCGTCGGCGTCGGCGAGGGCGACGGCGAGGGCGAGGCGCTCGGTGTCGGAGTGACACTCGGAGTCGGCGCAACGGCGAGCGTGACCGCCCAGACCCTGACGGTCCCGTCGGAGCCAGCGGTGGCGATCCGGGCGCCGTCCGGGCTCCAGGCGACGTCGTTCAGCGGGCCAGTATGGCCGGCCAGGGTCACGAGCTCGCCGCCGGTCGCCGCGTCAAGGATCCTGGCCATTCCGTCATGACCCGCGGTGGCGATGCGGGTTCCGTCCGGATTCCACGCGACATCCGTCGCCCTGAGGGGCACCCGGCCGATCGCAACCACTTCGCCGCCGGGGGTGGCGTCCCAGACCCCGGTGTCCTGCCCCCCGGTGGCGGCGATCCGGGCGCCATCCGGGCTCCACCCAACGTCGGTCACGACGAACCAGCTGCTGATCTCGTACTGCTTGCTCTCGGACGTCGTGGCGTCCCAGACCTCGATGTCCATCCCGCAGGCGACCGCGAGGCGGGTGCCGTCCGGGCTCCACGCCATCGACCACCAAACGCAAGCCGATGGACCCCAGATCCTTCCTACCCATAGGAGCTCGTCCCCGGTGACCGCGTCGTGGATCTGGACGTGCACCCCCCATGCGAGATCGACCAAGACGCCGATGCGAGTGCCATCGGGGCTGTAGGCCATGACGCCACCCGGGTCGGCATCGCGGAATGCGTCCCTTAGGTCGACAAGCACCTCGCCGGTAGCTGCGTCGTACACCGTCGACCCTACTGCCAGGCCGGTTCCGTCGGGGCTGTACTCAACGGACAACGGCGCCGCATTCGGGGGATCCGGCGACAGGTCGTGCTGCAGGATGAGCGTCTCCTCCCCGGTCGTTGTGTCAAGGACCTTCACGGTCCCGTCGCTGGCTGCGGCCGCCAGGTGGGCGCCGTCGGGACTCCATGCGATCGACGACAGCTCACCGGTCGTGACGGTGATCGTCAGGTCGACCGCCGGTGGCGGCACGACCGTCAGCTCACTGCTGCGGCGCAGGAGCTCGCTGCCCACGAACACCGCCGTGACCGTCGCCACGATCAGCAGCGCCGCTGCGGCGAGCGCCCAGGCCATCCGGGCCGCCGGGCTCCGGCCGGTCGGGAAGCCGACCAGCGAACCCGCCCTGGGCGTCGGGCGGCCATGGCGACGGGGCTCGGCAGCCGCAACGGATCGGGCGAACTCGAGCGCGTCGAAGTCGGTCGGGCCGTCGGCCACCCGCCGGGCGAGGGCGGTCCGCAGGCGGGCCTCGAAGATCTCCTGCTCAGCCATGGTCGAGGTCCTTCCGGAGGCGATCCAGGACGCGAGCCAGCCGCGTGCGGACGCCGGACGCGGAGCGCCCGGTCACGAGCCCGATCTCGCAGGAGTCCAGATCGGCGACGTACCGCAGGGCGACCAGCGCTCGGTCGTCGGTGCTCAGTCGCCGCAGGGCGTTGCCCAGATCGATCTGGTCGATCCCGTCGGTCAGTCCGTCGCTTCCTGCCGGATCGCCGGCGAGCGACAGCTCGACGACCGGGCGCCGACGTTCGCGCCGCACGATCGCCCGTGCCTCGTTGGCCGCGACGGCCATGAGCCACGGTCGGAGCGAGGTCGGGTCGCGCAGCGACGGGAGCTTGCGCCAGGCGTTGACGAGGGCCGCCTGCGCGGCGTCCTGGGCAAGGTCCCAGTCCCCGGACACGACGTACGCGACCCGGACCATCTCGGCTCGGTGCGTCGCGACGATCCGGGCGAACGCGACCTCGTCACCGGCAGCAGCGCGCTCCACGGTGGTTGCGGTCGCGAGGTCCGTCGCGAGGCTGCTCATGCCCTTGAGATGTCGCGTCGCCCCCGTCCTGTCCCACGAATTGTCGAAGTGCTCGGGCGGCGCCTGTCGACTGTGCCCTCATCCGAGGGCCGGGTCGAGGGCCGTGGAGCCCGACCGCACACGCCCCGCCGGTCGAGATGATCACGCGGCGCGCGCGGGAGGCACCTCGTGGTGCACCCTTGACGCGGCGCGGCGCCGGCTCCCAGCGCTCCGCGTCCGAGGGAGGACCACCCGATGGCCGACACGCCGTACCCCCCGCCGCTGACCATGGGCCCCGACTGGAAGGCCGACACGGTTGCCGTGCAGGCCGGCCGGCCCGCACGTACGCCTGGCGCGCCCATGAACCCGCCGATGATCCTGAGCTCCACCTACGTCCACGACGCGACGATCGAGTACGCCCGCGACGGCAACGCCGGTTGGGGAGCGCTCGAGGCGGCGATCGGCACGCTCGAGGGTGGCCGGGCCGTCACCTTCGCGTCGGGCCTCGCCGCGACCACCGCGATCGCCGACCTCGTGCCGGCCGGCGGGAGCGTCGTGCTCTCCACGGTGACGTATCACGGCGTCAGGGACATCTTCGAGCGGATGCAGGCGCGAGGACGCCTGCACGTCCGCATGGCCGCGGCCGACGACACGGCCACCGTCCTCGCGGCCGCCGACGGGGCGGACATGGTGTGGGTCGAGTCGATCGCCAACCCGCTCCTGGTGGTCGCCGACGTTCCGGCGATCGCGGCGGGAGCCCGCGATCGCGGCGCGATCACCGTGGTCGACGCGACGTTCGCCACGCCGCTCCGCCAGCGCCCGCTCGCGCTCGGCGCGGACGTCGTCCTGCATTCCGCGACTAAGCTCATCGGCGGGCACTCGGACCTCCTGCTGGGCGCGGTTGTCTGTCGGGACGACGTGCACGCCGGCCAGGTGGCGCGGTATCGCCACGATCACGGCGCGATCCCCGGGGGCCTCGAGGCCTTCCTCGCCCTGCGCGGGCTGCGCACGCTCGCCGTCCGTCTCGACCGGGCCGAGTCGTCGGCTGCCGAGCTCGCCCGCCGGTTGCAGTCGCACGCCCACGTCGCGCGGGTCCACTACCCGGGCCTGCCCGGCGATCCGCAGCACGAGCGAGCCTCGCGCGTGCTGCCGAACGGGTCGGGGTCCATGCTCTCGTTCGAGGTGGCCGGGTCCGTCGAGCAGACCGAGGCGTTCCTCGCGCGGCTGCGCCTCGTCACGCACGCCACCAGCCTCGGCGGCGTGGAGTCGCTGATCGAGCGACGGGCGCGGTACCCGGGCGACGCCGCGATCGTCGGCCCCACGCTCTGTCGCCTCTCGGTCGGCATCGAGAACGTCGAGGACCTCTGGGCCGACCTCGACGAGTCCCTCTGCGCCGTGCTCGGCTAGCATCCGGCGGATCCGATGGGCGGCCCTTGACGCTCGCTCTCGCAGGTCATCTCGACGATCCACGGCCGCGCACCGCCGTACCATGCCGCTCATGGTCAGGTCGCTCCGTCGCCTTGTCGTGCTCGTGGTCGTCCTCGCAGCAGGCGCCGCGATGCTCCACCGAGCGCGGACCCAGGCCGTGCCTGCCGGCGGCGGCATCCTCATCGCCGACGCACCTCTGTACGACCGGCTGACCGGCTGGCTCCTTGGGTCGTTCTACATGGGCATCGCCGACGACGTGGCGGCGACCGCCGGCCCGGGCGCCCGGGTCCTCGACGTCGGGTGTGGGCCTGGCCATCTCGTCGGGCGCCTCGTCGAACGCGGCATGACCGTGAGCGGGATCGACCTCGACCCGGCCATGATCGAGCGGGCCGCGCGACGCCACGGCGGCCGGGCTGATCTCGTCGCGGCCGATGTAGCCTCGCTGCCCTTCCCCGATGGCTCGTTCGACCTCGTCGTCTCGACGCTCTCGATGCACCACTGGGCGGACCATCGAGGCGGACTCGACGAGATCGCACGCGTCCTGGCACGAGACGGGCGTGCGCTCATCTTCGACTTCGGCGGCGCCCACGTGCCGCTGCATGGGCTCGCCCAGGGGCCGGCGCACCACGTCGATGGCTCGGCGCTCAGACTGGTCGCCGACACGCGATGGCGCTGGCCGGGGCCGATCTCGCTCGTGCGCCGGGTGGAGGCACGGCCCGACGCCTGACGGTCAAAGCGCGGACACCGCCCGGGCGTGGTCGTCGCGGAGCTCCTCGTGCGAGTCGCGGCTCCCAGCGTCGACAGGGGCTCGGTGGCCAGCCGGGCCGCCGGCCCGACCGTCGCCGAGGTCGGTCAGGGAGCTGGCGTTTCCTTCTTCAGCTGACCGGGCGCGCCATCACGGCCATGGCCCCTGCCGGGCTTGCCGTCGGCCATCCAGTCCTTCCAGCCCGGATGCGTCGAGCCAACGACCCAGGGCCCGCCAGCCCAGGGCGGCTTCCCAGGCGCGCGAAGGGCCGTGCCATCGACCGCCTCGACGTCGATCTCGGACGAATCCGTACGCGTCGTGCCGGCGACCGTGACCGACTTCCCCACGTAGGCGTTCAGGGGGTTCGCGTCACCCCAGAACCACGGCGGCCCGGCCGAAAGATCCCAGGTCTTCCCTTCGACGGCCATCGTGTAGGTGACCCGGCCATCGTCTTCGACGGCCTTCCGGACGGTGCCCGTGAGCGACATGGCGGTCTCCGGGCCCTTGTCGGGCTTGGCCGTCCTGCCGGGCTTCGCCGTCGCATCGGGCGTGACCGGCACGGCTGTCGGATCGGCCGACGCGACTGCCGATGCGGCGGGCGCGGGCGACGTCGTAGGCGAGGCGGAGGCGTCGACCGTCGGGGATGGAGCCGAAGATGGCGCCGGCGAGGCCGTGGACGGCGACGCGGACGGTGCCGGTGACGCCGCCAGCACCGGGATGCCGATCGCCAGGAGAGCGATCCCCGCCGCAACGGCGGTGCCGTGTCTCGATGCCTTCATGCTCGCATCATTCACCGCGAACCTTGCAGCTGACAGGGCGAGAGCGCTCGAAGGGCGCGATCGGTGGTGCGTGCCGGCACCAGGCCTCCTCCGGCTTCACCGGACATCCAACGACGTGTCCGCGCAGTCGTCCGCCCTGGAGGCGCTGCCCAGGAAGCCCCACCCGTCGGCGGCGCTGGGGGTCGGCCGGGGTCGTCCCTGAAGCCTATGCGCCACCGGCCCGCCGAATGCGCTCGAGCTCGCGCCGCAGGCGCTTGCTCGGCCGGCCCTCGCCCCGCACGGCCATGATCCCCGGCCGGACTTCCCTCACCACCGGCGGCGGGCTGTGATCCACGTAGCAGGTCACCGCGACCGGTGCCCCGACCCGCGATTCGATCGGCCGCACGACCTCCACGATGCGCTCGCGGCCGCCGATCAGCGCGGCGACCCGGTCGCCGGGCTGGACCTTCGTCGACGGCTTCGCGGCGTTCCCGTTCACGAGGACGTGGCCGGCGTCACACAGCTGCGTGGCCGCCGGGCGCGTCTTGACGAGGCGTACCGCGCACAGCCAGCGGTCGATGCGGGTCTCGTCCTTCCCTGCGGAACCAGCCACGCCCCCAAGCATCGCACGGGTCGAGGTAGGTTGCGGGGGCTCGGCGGAGGCTCAAGGACCGCCAAGCACTCCCCTGCGGTGGGCTCGCTCGATCGCGGGGCTCGGCCGAACCAAAGGCAGCACGGCCGTCCTGCGCAGACGCAGATGATCTGCTTCTGGCGCCCCCGGACGGACTCGAACCGCCGACGCGCACCTTAGGACGGTGCCGCTCTATCCACTGAGCTACGGGGGCCCACGGCCATGGTACCGCGGGCACAGCGGCCACCGGGGCGCAGGCCAGGCAGCCCGACCCACTTCAGCGTTCGGCCTCGATCCGGTGACGTTGGCCGGTCCCCGCAGACACGCTGACGGCACGCCGGCGCAGCCGCGACGCCGGTTCGCGGTAGCATCGACCCTGATGACCGACCTTCAGCCCGCGAAGGCGCTCCTTCTGTACAGCCGGGACGGCTGCCACCTGTGCGAGGACGCGCACGCCGTCTTGGAGGCACTCCTGGAGCGACGGGGCGCAGCAGGCCTGTCCGCGCCGCCGGTCCGGATCGTCGATATCGACCTGGACGCAGCCGCCCACGATGCCTTCCACGACGTCATCCCGGTGATCGCCTGGGGCGAGCAGCGGCTCGAGCTGGCGACCTCGGCCGCGGCGATCGGACGCTTCCTGACGGCGACGCTGGACGCCCTCGGCCCTGCCTTCGGCGGGCAGGTCCCATCGAGCGAGGCCGGCGCATGAGCGGCGACATCACGATCGCCGTCGCATTCTTCGCCGGCGTCATCAGCTTCCTCTCGCCCTGCGTACTGCCCCTCGTGCCCGCGTACCTCGGGCAGCTCACCGCGATCGCCGTCCGCGCCCACGAGGATGGGCGGCCACCATCGCGCTGGCTGGCGATGCGTCACGCGGCCGCATTCGTCCTCGGCTTCGGGGCCGTCTTCACGGTCCTCGGGGTGACGGCCACGTTCGCCGCCGGCCCGCTGGTCGACTACCTGCCGTGGCTCCGGCGGATCGGCGGGCTCGTCCTGATCCTCCTCGGCCTGAGCCTCGCCGGCCTGATCAAGATCCCGGTCCTGGAGCGCACCTGGCGACCACTCGACGCCGGCGCCCAGGCCTCGCTCGCTTCGGCGTCGGGGACGATGGCGCTGGCCGGGACCGGCGGCGGCTCCTCGACCCTCGACCGCGTCGGCGGCAGGCTGGTCGGGGGCAGCGGCTTCCTCGCCTCGTTCGGGCTGGGCGCCATCTTCGCCGTCGGCTGGACACCCTGTATCGGCGTCATCCTCGGCGGCATCCTGACGCTGGCGGCCAGCTCGGGCACGGTTCTCCAGGGCGGCCTCCTCCTCGTCACCTACACCCTGGGCCTGGGCATCCCCTTCCTCCTCATGGGCCTCCTCTACGACCGGGCACCCGCCCTGATGCGCCCGCTCATCCGGCACGGCCGGATCGTCTCGCTCATCGGCGGCCTGCTCGTGGTCGCCATCGGTGTGGCGATGCTCTTCGACTGGCTCGCGCTCCTGCCTCGCTACATCCCGTTCAACACCTCGATCTGAGGTGACTGAGGAGCGTCCCGCGGACGGATCCGCGCCCGGACCGGGCGCGCCTATCGAGCCGGCACCGTCGGCCCCGGAACCGACCGCCCCGCTTCCCGCTCGGCGTCGCGGCCTGGTCGGGCCGTTCAGCGGCCGCCAGATCGCGTCGGCTGCCGCTGCGGTGCTGGCCGTCGCGGTGATCGTCCTGGTCGCCACCGCGCCGATCGCCCCGGCTGGAGCCGACCCGACTGCGGTCGACCCCCGGGCGACGCCGTATCTCCTCGCTTCCCCGCCGACCGAGGGCGTCCGCCCAGGCTCCCTGGCCCCGGAGCTCGAGGTCATCGGCCCGGACGGGGCGCCCATGCCCATCACCGACCTCGACGGGCAGCCGGTCCGCCTCGCCGAGCTTGCCGGTCGGCTGGTCTGGCTGAACTTCTGGGCCAGCTGGTGCCCACCCTGCCAGGCCGAGACCCCGGTCCTGCGCGAGATGGCCCAACGCTACGGCGACCAGGGCCTCAGCGTCGTTGGGATCAGCGTCCAGGAGACCTCCGAGGACGACGTCCGGGCCTACGCCTCGCGCTACGACCTGGACTACACGATCGCCGCCGACCTGGCGGGCGACGTCTTCCGGACCTACAAGGTCTTCGCCCTGCCGACCCAGTTCTTCATCGGAGCCGACGGCCGGGTCGTCGAGGTCGTGAATGGGCCGCTGGAGACGGAGTCGGCGGCGGCGCTGATCGAGTCGCTGCTTCCCTGACGGCGGCCGGCCGACCCGTCGAAGCGGCCCTGCAGCCCTACTCGGCCTCGAAGCGGAAGCGGTCGCGGTCCGCCACGAGGCGCCCGATCGGCTGGCGCGGCTCGTGCGAGAGGACCACGGTCCAGCCGCCCTCCGCGGCCATCCCGAAGGCCCGGCTCTTCCACTCGACCGAGTCGAGCGGGAAGTCGTCGAAGGACGCGACCCAGCGCGGGTGGGCCGACCAGGGTCGCATCGCCAGGTCGCCGAAGAAGGCCACGGTCTCGCGGGCGCCCCGGACGACGATGGCCTGGTGGCCGGCCGAGTGGCCGCCCGACGGCATGACCGAGACGCCCGGCAGCAGCTCGCGCTCCCCCTCGACCCAGCCCTCGGCCCCCCAGTCGCGGGCCAGGGCCAGCTCGGGCTGGTCGTAGCTGGCCACGATCCGGCTGTTGTCGCTGAAGGCGATCTCCCATTCGGCCCGCTGGGCGACGATCCTGGCCCGCGGGAACGCCCGCGATCCGTCGGCCAGCAGCAGCCCACCCGCGTGATCGAAGTGGAGGTGGCTGAGCAGGACAAGGTCGACCGTGACCGGGTCGAAGCCGGCCGCCCGCAGCGCGGGCGCCACGGGCTTGCCCTCGTAGCCGCGCATCGCCCGGGACTTGTCGCTGAGCCGCTCGCCGATGCCGGTCTCGACGAGGACCCGGCCGGCGGGCGTCTCCACGAGCAGGCAGTTGAGGGCCTGGGTCAGGCGATGATCGTGGTCGATCTCATCGGCGACGAGGCGATCCCAGAGCAGCCGCGGCACCGGCCCGAAGACGGCCCCGGCGTCGGTCCGGAAGACCCCGGCCTGGACGAGGGCGACCGTCGTGCCCCCGCCGAGGTCGCGCCGCCAGTCTACGGATGCGCTGATGCCCATCGGTCGGCTCAGCCCTCCTTCCCGGGTTCGGGCCGGGGGCCTGCGTCGAAGTCCCTGTGGAAGGCCGACGCGGTCGGCTCGGCCTGGCCCTGGTAGCGCGACCGCAGCTCCGGGCTGCCATAGGGCCGCTCGACCGGGCTGCTCATCCGGAAGAAGCTGATCTGGCCGATCCGCATCCCGTGGTAGAGGGCGATCGGCAGGTTGGCGACGTTCGAGAGCTCGAGCGTCAGGTTGCCCTTCCAGCCCGGGTCGACGTAGCCGGCCGTGGAGTGGATGAGGAGGCCGAGGCGCCCCAGACTCGACTTCCCTTCGAGCCTCGCCACGAGATCGTCCGGCAGCTCCACCCACTCGAGCGTCTGGCCGAGGACGAACTCCCCGGGATGGAGCACGAAGGGCTCGTCGTCGGCGATCGTCAGCAGCTCGGTGAGGTCCGGCTGGGGCTGGCGGACGTCGATGTATGCGTAGCGGTTGTTGCGGAAGACCCGGAAGCTGCGGTCGAGATGCAGGTCGACCGACGACGGCTGGAGATCGGCCGGCTGATAGGGGCGGATGACCACCCGGCCGGCCTCGAGCTCGGCCCGGATGTCGCGGTCGGCGAGGACGCTCACCGGCGCTTCCCCTGCCGCGCGCTCACTAGACGCGCGCTCCGGCGCCTCGCTCCTCGAACAGGGAGTCGACCTCGCGCTTGAGGTCCTCGAGGTCCTCGAAGCTCTGGTAGACGCTGGCGAACCGGATGTAGGCGATCTGGTCGAGATCGCGCAGCCGGGCCTGGGCAAGCTCGCCGATCCGGGAGCTGGGCACCTCGGACACGCCGGCGCTGCGGAGCTCGGCCTCGATGTCGTCGGCGGCCCGCTCGGCGGCGTCCTCGGGCACCGGCCGCCGGGTCAGCGCCTTGCGGAGACCTGCCGCCAGCTTGTCCCGGTCGAACTCCTGGCGGACGCCGTCCCGCTTCACCACGACCAGCCGGGCCGCCTCGACCCGCTCGTAGGTCGTGTATCGCGTGCCGCAGACCGTGCACTCGCGGCGGCGTCGCACGGTCGCGGCATCGTCGAGGTCCCGGGAGTCGACGACCCGGCTGTCCCGGGCGTCACACTGTGGGCATCGCATCGCGCTCGTCGCTCCTCGACCACTACACCTTGTGGTGCGCCACTAGGCTACCACGACATGTAGGGGTGCGCGACGCTTCCCAAGCGATCAGCGACGGCGTGATTCCTCGGGACTCCGCCAGGCGACCGCCCGGGCGGCCGCCTCGCCGATGGCCTCGCGGGCGTGGAGGAGATTGAGGTACCCCCGCTTCACCGACGTACCGGCCTCCAACTCTCGACCCCGGACCCGGGCCGAGGTCAGGATGGTACGGCCGTGCTCGGCCATGGACATGGCTCGCTGCGACCGGCCGAGCTCCTCGCGGATGATGCCGAGCACCGGCATGAGGCCGTCAGGGACCCTCAGCTCCCCGGCCTCGGCATCGAGACCCGCCAGCTCCTCGGCAACGCCCTCGAGGTCCGTGTCGATCGCCTGTGCCTCCACGAGGCCGCGCCTGACCCGGTCGATCGGACCGATCGCCCGTGCAAGGGCGTCATCCGCGCGGGCGGCGAGATCGGCAACGACCCGCCGACCGGCGTCGGCCTCCCTGGTGGCGAGCACGATCTCGCGAGCCCGGCGGACGAACAGGAAGACGGCCGCAGCGAGGGCGGCCGCCAGGGCGATCGGTAGCGCCAGGAGCCCCGCCTCCAGCACCGCCGGTCGCCCGTCAGCCCTTCCGGGCCCGAAGCTCGTCGAGAAGCGCCGGCCCGACCTCGAACAGGTCGCCGATGACCACGAGGTCGGCGAACTCGGCGATCGGCGCGTCTGAGTCGCGGTTCACCGCCACGATCGTCTCCGACGTCTGCATCCCCACCTTGTGCTGGATCGCCCCGGAGATGCCCAGCGCGAGGTACAGGCTCGGCTTCACGATCTTGCCCGTCTGGCCGATCTGCTGGGCGAAGGCGATCCAGCCGGAGTCGACGGCCGCCCGGCTTGCGCCGACCGCGCCACCAAGCTCCGCCGCCAGCTCCCGCACGAGGCCGAAGCCCTCCGGCCCGCCGACGCCCCGGCCGCCGGCGACGATGACGCGGGCCTCCTCGATCGGCACCTCGTCGCCCACCTCGGCCACCCGGTCGCCGACGGGCACGACCGGCAGCGCGAGCGGTGCCTCGACGCTCGCCGCCTCGACCGTACCGGCCGAGCCGCTGGGTGCGGCCGTCACCGCGTTCTGCCGGACCGTGACGATCCCGCGATCGGACGTGAGCGAGCTCGTCGTGAGGACCGACCCGCCCAGGATGGCCGAGCCGACCTGGAGGCCATCGAGACCCCAGGCAGCCTCGAGGGCATTGACGAGGACGCCCCAACCGAGCCGCACCGAGAGGATGCCGGCGACATCGCGACCGTCCGGGCTTGCCCCGATCAGGAGGTGCGACGGCTCGTCCGGATCCACCAGGGCCGCGACCCGCTCGGCGACGGGGACAGCGACGGCGTGCTCAGCAGCCAGCGGCTCGGTGCCCTGGATGACTCGTGGCAGGTACTCGGCAAGCTCCGTTGCCGCTCGACCAGGGTCCGCCCCCACGACCACGCCGACGGCCTCGCGCCCGGAGGCCTCCGAGAGCGTTCGGGCGAGGGTGGCGACCTCGGTGGAGATACGGGCCAGCGATCCGTCGGCCGCGATCTCGCCGACGACGATGAAGCGACCGCCCATCAGATGACCCTCCGCTCGACCAGCAGGTCGACGATCGCCTTGGCCGCCTCCTGTGGTGGACCCTCGAAGACCATGGTCTCGCCGCGCGACTCGGGCGGCCGGGCGTCGTCGAGCCGGGTCGTCGCCACGGCGCCGCCGACCGGGACGCCGCCGAGGTCCAGGTCGGCCAGGGAGAGGGTCCTGATCTCCTTGGAGCGGGCGCCCATGATCCCCTTCAACGACGGATAGCGGGGCTCGCCCAGGACCTGGGTACAGCCGACGAAGGCCGGCCACGGCGCCTCCAGCAGGTCGTAGCCGACCGGCGAGAGCCGGCGGACCCGGACGCGCCGGGCGTCTGGATCGGGCTCGATGCGACCGGCGTAGCTGAGGTACGGGAGGCCGAGCAGCGTAGCGATCCCTGCCGCGACGACGCCGCCGTTGCCGTCGGACGTGTCGATGCCGGCGAAGATCATGTCGTACTCGATCGTCCGGAGCGCGGCGGCCAGGACCCGGGTCGTCGTCACGATGCACGATCCCTCGAGCGCCGGGTCGGTGACCAGCACGGCACGGTGGGCACCCATCGCGAGGCCCTTGCGGAGCGTCTCCGGCGCCGTCGTCGGGGCCATGGCCAGCAAGGTGACCTCCCCGCCCTGGGCCTCGGTCAGCTTGAGGGCCGCCTCGAGCGCGTACTCGTCGTTGCCGTTGATGACGGTCGGTAGCCCGGCTCGGACGAGTCGGCCGTCGGGACCCAGGCGCTCTCCCCCCGACGCCGGGTCGGGGACCGGCTTGGTCAGGACCACGATTCGCACGCCGGACGTACCTCCTGCTGTTCGCTCGCCGGTCGCCTCAGCCGCGTCCCAGGAGGGCGCGGGCCACGACCAGCCGTTGGATCTGCTGGGTGCCCTCGTAGAGCTGGGTGATCTTGGCGTCGCGCATCATCCGCTCGACGGGATATTCGTCGATGTAGCCGTAGCCGCCAAGGACCTGGACCGCGTCCGTGGTCACGCGCATCGCCGCATCGCCCGCCACGAGCTTGCACAGCGCCGACCAGCGGCTGGCATCGCGCTCGCCGGTGTCGATGGCCACGCACGCCGCGTAGAGGAGCTGTCGAGCGGCCTCCGTGGCCGCGTCCATGTCGGCCAGCATCGCCTGGATCATCTGGAACTCGCCGATCGGGCGGCCGAACTGGCGCCGCTCGCGAGCATATGCCGCGGCAGCGTCCAGGGCACCCTGGGCGATGCCCGACGGCCTGGGCCGCGATGCCGGGCCGCGACCGGTCGAGGGTCCGCATCGCGAGCGAGAACCCTTCGCCCTCGGCTCCGATCCGGTTCGCGGTCGGGACGCGGACGCCGTCGAAGGCAAGCTCGGCCGTCGGGCTCCCCCGGATGCCCATCTTGTGCTCGGTCCGCAGCACCGCGAAGCCGGGTCGGTCGGTCTCGACGATGAAGCACGAGATCCGGGCGTGCCGCTCGGCGCCAGGGTCGGTGACGGCGAACACCGTCACCAGGTCGGCCACCGACCCGTGGCTGATGAAGCGCTTCGTCCCGGTGATCACGTACTCCTCGCCCTCGGCGACGGCCCGGGTCCGGATGGCCGCGGCGTCGGAGCCAGCCTCGGCCTCGGTGAGGGCGAAGGCGATGAGCTTGCGGCCGGTCGCCAGGTCGGGGAACCAACGAGCACGCTGCTCCTCCTCGCCGGCCAGCAGGAGGGGCAGCGCCCCGAGCTCCTGGACCGCCAGGATGAGCCCGGTGGTGGCACAGGCCCGGCTGAGCTGCTCGATCGCCAGGCAGACGGTGAGGAGGTCCGCCCCCACGCCGCCGTGGGATTCGGGGAACGGCAGGCCCAGGATCTCGTATTCCGCGAGAAGGTCCTTGAGGTCCGCCGGGAACTCGCCCGCCCGGTCCACCTCGGCGGCCCGAGGGGCGACCCGCTCGTCAGCCAGGGCGGCGACGGTGTCACGCAGGAGCCGCTGCTCCTCGGTCAGCCGATAGGGCCCGCTCGCCTCCACGAGCAGAATCGTAGCACCCGGTACTGGCCGGCCGGCCGCGGGCCCGCTACCCTCCGGATAGACGGAGGTCCCGGGCGCGGCGACTCGCGACCCCGGCTATCGGGGAGAGCGCATGGACCAGACCCTCATCCTGATCCTGGTCGGGGCCGCGGTCGTCGGGATCGTCGCCATCGTCCTGATGCTCGAGCGGTCACGCCGGCAGGCTGGGGAGGCGCAGCGGGCGGACCGCTTCGCGGCGAGCTCCGAGGGCGAGAAGCGCTGCGCCAGCTGCGGGATGGGCAACCTCTGGACCGAGGACCGCTGCGTCGCCTGCGGAGCGAAGCTCCCCGGCTGAGCGGCCCTCGCACCGGCCCTGCCCGAAGCCGCCTAGACGACCGGCAGCTGGCGGTCGGCCCCGGCGGCAATCCGCTCGGCGAGGATCTCGCTGACGTCCATGGAGACGACCCGGCCGTCGCCGTCCTGGGCCGCATCGAGGCCGTCCTTCATCATCACCATGCAGAAGGGACAGGCCGTGGCGACCGTCGTGGCCCCCGTGGCGAGAGCCTGGCGGGTCCGCTCGGCATTGATCCGGGTCCCGCTCGTCTCCTCCATCCACATCCGGCCACCGCCGGCCCCGCAGCAGAACGTCTGGCGCCCGGACCGCTCCATCTCGACGACCGGCACCCCGGCCGCGCCGAGGATCGATCGCGGCGCGCCCACGATCCCGTTGTAGCGGGCGAGGTAGCAGCTGTCGTGGACGGTGACGGTGCCCGGGGCATGGTCGCCGTTCGACCGTCCGGCCTCCGCATCGGCCGGGATCGTCCGGAGGCGACCGGACCGGAGCAGGCCGGCGAGGTAGGCCGAGTGGTGGACCACCCGGTAGCGGCCGCCGAACTCCGCGTACTCGTTGCCGAGGCTGTTGAAGCAGTGGGGGCAGGCGGTCACGATCGTCCTGGCCGGGGCCCCGTAGCGGTCGAGCGTCTCGACGTTGGCCATCGCCAGCATCTGGAAGACGTACTCGTTGCCCATCCGGCGGGCCGGATCGCCGGTGCAGGACTCCTCCTGGCCGAGCACGGCGAAGCGGACGCCGGCCGCATGGAGGCAGGTCGCGACGGCGCGGGCGACCTTGCGGTTGCGCTGGTCGAAGGCGGCCGCGCAGCCGACCCAGTAGATGACCTCGAGATCGTCGAGCCGACCCTCGGCGGCCACCTCGGCAGCGATCGGGACGGCGAACGGCAAGCCCTTCGCCCAGTCGAGGCGGGCCGATGCCGGCTGGCCCCACGGATTGCCCTGGACCTCCATCCCCCGGAAGGCGGCGGTCACCTCGGTCGGGAAGCGGCTGTCCTCGAGGACGAGGTTGCGGCGCAGCCCGACGATCTTGTCGACGTGCTCGATGAGGACCGGGCACGCTTCGACGCAGGCGCCGCAGGTGACGCAGTCCCAGACGCCCTCGTACGGGATCGCGTCGTCCACGATCGGGGCGGCCATCCGGGTCGGGTCCGGCCGGCGATCGTCGACCCCTCGGAGCAGCCGGACATCGGGGCCATCGGGGATGAGGTCGACGCCACGCTCGGCATCCTCGGACATCCGCCGCAGGCCCATGATCATCGACCGCGGGTCGAGGACCTTGCCGGTCCGGTTGGCCGGGCAGGCGTCGGTGCAGCGGCCGCACTCGGTGCAGGTGAAGCCGTCGAGGACGTCCTTCCAGGACAGGTCCTCGAGGGTCCTGACCCCGAAGGTCGCGTCCTCGCGCTCCAGATCGAGCGACGGCAGGCGACCGCGCGGCGCGAGCTTGCGGAGGTAGACGTTGACGAACGACGTGTAGACGTGGAAGTGCTTGTTGAAGGGGATGTAGACGAGGAAGGCCGACAGGAAGAGCACGTGGGCCCACCAGAGGACGGCGAAGGCCGTCTCGCTCACCGCGGGGTCCAGCGTCCCGAGCGGCACCGCGAGCGCGTTGGCGACGATCGCGCCCGGGATCTCGCCGTAGGCGGCGGCCTCGAAGGCCTGGGCGACGAGCTCGGTCGCGACGACGGCGAAGATGAAGGCGAGGATCAGGTAGGAGGTCCGGGTCGTGTGGAGCCGGGCCGGTCGGCGGACGATCCGCCGGGCGGTCGCCCAGATCACCGCCCCGAGGACGAGGACGGCGAGCACGTTCTGGACGGCCAGGAGGGCGGCCCAGAGGACCCCGTCGAGCGGCCAGCCGACGATCGCCCGGGGCAGCCCACCGGTGACGATGTCGATGTTGCCGATGAGCAGGAGCGTCGAGCCCAGGAAGAGGGTGTAGTGCATGACCCCCGTGCGGGGGTCCTGGAACATCCGGCTCTGGACGATCGCGTAGCGGATGACACCGCCGGCCCGCCGGGGGATCTGGGCGATGGCGCTGGGGCCCTCCGCCCGCGCCTGGGCGAAGATCCGCAGGTGCCGGGCGACGACGAGCGCAAAGAGCACGAAGGCGCCCCAGAAGACCGGGAAGACGAGCGGGTAGGCGGGGACCTCAGCGTAGGCCTCGAGCATCCTGGCTACCCTCCTTCTACGCCGGCGTGGTCGAACGGCCCGGCCAGGGTCTCGAGCGCGTGGTCGAGGAGCGCCTCGATGGCCGCCAGCGACTCGAGCGCCCCGCGTGGGCTCCCGGGCAGGTTCACGACGAGGCTGCGGCCGCAGACGCCGGCCACCCCGCGTGACAGGTCGGCCATCGGAGTGCTGCGCCGGCCCTCGGCCCGGATGGCCTCGGCGAGCCCTGGGACCTCGTAGGCAAGTACCGTCATCGTCGCCTGGGGGGTGACGTCCCGCGGCGTGAGCCCGGTCCCGCCTGTCGTGAGGACGAGACCGTGCCGGGACGCGGCCCCGACGATCGCCGCTGCGATCGCCTCGGCCTCGTCGGGGACGACCCCGCGCTCCACGTGGAAGCCGAGTTCAGCGAGTCGTCGAGCGAGCGAGGCGCCGGACTCGTCATCGCGAACGCCGGCCGCGACTCCGTCGCTGCAGGTCAGGACGAAGGCGGACCGGGCAGTCGCTGTCACCGACCCGACCCTCCTCAGCTCCGCCGCTGCGATCGGATCCGGCCAGCGGCGCGACCGCCCTTGCTACGGCGCGCGTCATGGTCAGGCGGCCCGTCGGGCGGCCGGGTCCACTCCCCGCTCTTGCCGCCGGTCTTCGAGACCAGGCGGACGCTCCGGATCTCCACCCCGCGCTCGACACCCTTGACCATGTCGTACACGGTCAGGGCGGCCACGGATGCTGCTGTGAGCGCCTCCATCTCGACACCGGTCGGCGCCGTGGTGGCCGCCTCGGCCCGGATCCGGAGCACGCCCGCCGACCGGTCCGGGGTGATCTGGACGAGCAGATCGGTAAGCGGCAGTGGGTGACACAGCGGGATCAGCTCCGCCGTCCGCTTGGCGGCCATGACCCCTGCCAGCTCGGCTACGGTGAGGACATCGCCCTTGGGCCCCGTGCCGTCGATGACGAGGCTCAGCGTCTCCGGCTCCACCGTGACCAGGGCCTCCGCGACCGCCCGGCGGGCTGAGGCCAGCTTCTCCGACACGTCGACCATGCGGGGTCGCCCGCTTCGGTCGACGTGGGTGAGGCGACGCCGCTCGCGACGCGTCGCCCCATCGGCGGGTGGTCGGTCCATCGATCGTCCCTCGTCCGCGCTCATCGTTCGATCCAGCGAAGCTCGACGGGTGTCCCGGCTTCGACCCGGTCGACGTCCTCCGGGATGACAGCGTAGCCATCCGCGAGAGCGAGTGCCGAGAGGACATGACTGCCCTGCCCCCCGGCGAGACGGACCCGGACCCGACCGGCCTCGTCGCGGACGATCCCGCCGTCGTTGTGCCGCTCGGCCACGACACGGAGGAAGGCCCGGCGTGCGGCGCCCTTCGAGGCCGCGTCGAGGAGCACCGCCCGGTCCGCCGGCTCCACGACGTCTCGACGGCCGGCGAGTCGTCGGATGGCCGGGCGGACGAACAGGTCGAAGGTCACGAAGCCGGAGACCGGGTTGCCCGGCAACCCGAAGAGCAGGACGGATCGGGAGCGCCCGGCGACCGCATCGGAGCGTGGCACGATCCCGAAGGCGAAGGGCTTGCCCGGCTGCACGGCGACCCGCCACAGCTCGACCCGTCCGAGCTCGGCGAAGGCATCCCGGACGACGTCGTACGGACCGACCGACACCCCGCCCGAGACGACGACGGCATCGACCGCCGACAGCACGCTCGCGATCCGATCCAGGACGACATCGAGACGGTCCGGGGCGATCCCGAGGTCGACCGGCTCTGCGCCCATCGTCGCCACCAGGGCGCGGATGCCCGGCCCGTTGGCGTCGGGGATGCCGGCCGGCCCGAGTGGTTCGCCGGCGGGGACCACCTCGTCGCCGGTCGCCAGGACCGCGACCCTGGGCCGGACGTGGACGTCGAGCTGGGCGACGCCAGCTCCAGCCGCGACCGCGATCCCGGCCGGTCCGAGCACCATCCCCGCATCCAGGATCGTGCTGCCGGCCCGCAGGTCGTCGCCTCGCGATCGGATGTTCGCGCCTCGTGCGACGGCAGCGTGGACGAGACAGGCGTCCGGCAGCGGGCCCGTGGCGTCCCGGCCGCGCGGGCCGCTCGGCCGGGACGACGCGTCGAGCGGGGTCGTCAGCTCCACCGGCACCACCGCGTCCGACCCGGCCGGGATCGGCGCACCGGTGGCGATCCGGATGGCCGTTCCCGGCTCCAGAGCCCGCCCAGGCGCGGTACCCGCCGCGACCTCGCCCACGACGGGCAGGGCGATCGGCTGCTCCTCCTCGGCCCCGGCGATGTCGGTCGCCCGGACGGCGTAGCCGTCCATGGCGCTGTTGTCCCATGGCGGCAGGTCGGTGGTCGCGAGCACCGGGCGCGCCAGGACCCGGCCGAGTCCGCTGGCGACCGGCACGGACTCGGGCGGCAGCGGGCCCTCCACTGCCGCCAGCACGGCATCCCGGGCGGCCTCGACCGACAGGAGGCTGGTCACCGTTCGGTCGCCAGGGGGTCCTGGGACGTCGCTGGCGGGACCGCCGTCCCGAGCGCGACCCGTCGACCACGTCGCTCGGCCAGGATCAGGGTAAGGGCCCCGAGGACGACAAGGACCACCCCGAGCGCGATCGATGTTTCGAACCAGAACTGCATGGGGAACAGCTGCACGAGTCGCTCCGTCGCCGGGTCGAACGCGTACGTACCGGAAGCGAAGAAGATCCGGTGGAAGATCTCGAACACGGTCTCGAAGGCGACGACCGACAGGATCCCGAGGGCCACCACTCCGGCGATGAGCGCGGTCGCCCCGACCCGGATCCCCCGCCAGGTCGGGGACGATCCCGTCAGCCGCCAGGCGACGACGATGGACGCCGCCGCGACCGCCACGGCGACCGCGAAGGCGATCAGGACGGCCCGAACGTCCTGGAGGTGGCCGACCTCGCGTTCGTTGAAGACCGGCTCCCCATCGACGACCTGGTCGAAATCGGGCGGGCCCAGGATGAGGTCCACGAGGACCGAATCGGTCACCTCGTGGACCGTGGCCATCGTCCAGCCGGTCCAGGCGTCGGCCTCAGCGCGCTCCTGGCCGAAGCCGACCCAGATCGGGTTCAGGAAGGGAAGCAGCGCCAGGGCGACGAGCAGGACGATCGTCGCGACCGCGACGATCCCGCTGGCGACCCATCCACCGAGGCCACCGGAGGACGGCCCGACGGCGGCGCCGGAGGCCACGCCCCTACTCTTCCTCGAGGGTCTTGGCCTGGTCCCACCAGCCCTGCACGGCGAGGTCGCTCGGCGGTCCGTCCCCGAGCTCGCCGGCCGCTTGCGCGAGCCGTGCCCGGAAGTCGTCGAGGGAGAGCCCGATCACGTCGCGGACGCCGTCGATGCCGGCCTGGATGAAGAGCCGGTGCTCCTCCGGGCCGAAGCCGGCGAGGTTCAGCAGGAGCGCCTCGTCGCGCCACACGGCGACGTCGTTCGTGGAGGCATCGACGTGGTCGGCAAGGGACTGCCGGCGGGTCGGGGTCTCGGACACCTCGAGGAGGATGCCGGTGGTGAAGACGCCCTGCTTCTCGAGGCGATCGAGGTGGACCGGCTCGATGCGGGTCAGCTCGCTGATCGGGGGCACGCGATGGGGTCCTCCTCGTGGCGGCGCTCACCACGATCGGTGGCGGCCCCGATGATGCCACGCCGGGACCGCGTGTGGCGGCCCGGCGAGCCGGCAGGGTGCTCCCGGCCCCGACGCCGAAGCGTCGGGGCCGGGCGTGGTCGTCGTCAGGCGCCGGGGCTGCCCTGCGGCGGGCCACCGCCGGACGCGGCGCCACCCTGGGCCCCGCCGGATGGCGCGGCGGTCGGGGCCGCCGGCGCGTCGGATGCTTCGCCGATCCGCGCAGCCATGTCGCCGGTCCTGCTGTACCAGTTCCGGGCGATCTCGGCCGCGACCTCACGCCCACCGAGCCCGAAAGCGAGCCCGATGGCGAGAGCCATGGCGCCGACCACGCCGATGAACAGGATGTTCACCAGGTCGGAGGCGATGCCGACCTGGTAGAGGGCGACGATGACGCCGAAGGCCACCACGGCGAACTCCGCCAACCGACCGAGGAAGGTAGTGTTCGACAGCCCAAGGCCGCCGCCCGATGCCTCGATCGCCGTCCGCAGGAGTCGCCCCAGGACCGGCGCCGCGAGGACGATGATGATCGCGACGATCAGGTTGGGCAGCCAGGCCAGGAAGTCGTTGATGAGGATGCTGACCTGGCTCCAGCCGAGGAAGTTGGCCGCCGCCAGGAAGAACACCAGGTAGATCAGCCAGCGGGCCAGGATGCCGATGTACTGGCTGGGCTTGGTCTTGCCGGGCTCCTCACCGTAGATCGAGCCCGCGTATCGCGCGAACAAGTGGTCAGCGTTGGCGGTCGCGAGCAGACGCGTCACCAGGCCGCCGACGATGCGGCCCACGATCCAGCCGATCAGCAGGATGAGCAGCGCACCGATGACCGTCGGCAACGCGTTGACGAGATCCCCGAGCGCCTCGTTGAAGGCTTCGACGAGCGTATCCCACAGGTCCATTCGGTCCTCCCTTGCTTGGGGCGCGGCCGCCGCTGGGGTCACGGCCAGGCCCGGTCAGTGACGGACGCCCGGTGTCTGGGCGCACCGCCTTGACCTCCCCACCCTACCGGCACGATGCAACCTCGCGTCCCGCCTGTCAGCGGTGGCGGCCGTGACCCCCTCGTCGGCGTGAAGCTCCGTGGATGCAACGACACGGCCACTGCGGCGTCCCCGGCGACGACCGCGACCATCGCGCCGATCCCGGGGATCCGTGCGGGCTCCCTGCCCTCCACCCGTCGTAGCATCGAGGGGCAATGCTGACTCGGTCGATCGCCCATCGGTGGATCACCCTGGTCGTGACGGCGGTCCTCGCCGTCGTGGCCTGCGGTGTGCCCGGGACTCCCCCATCCCCGGAGCCCGAGGCAACCGCTCAGGCGCCGGATCAGCGCTTCCCGGACGTCCTGGACGTCCGGCTCGTTTCGCGTGGCGAGCGCGTCTTCGACGTCGCGGTCACGATCTCCTCGCCGTACGACACGCCAGGGCGATACGCGGACGGTTGGCGTGTGCTCGGGCCGGACGGGACCGTGCTGGGGTCGCACGAGCTTCTCCACGACCATGCCGGTGAACAGCCGTTCACCCGGACCCAGACGGGCCTCACCATCCCCGAAGGGATCACGGAGGTGACGATCGAGGCTCGCGACCTCGTCCACGGCTTCGGGGGCGCCCGGCTCACGGTCCCCGTGCCGGAGGGCTGACCGGCGAGCGGGGCCGAATGGGCCATGGGTCACTGGCACCCGCGGACGTGGCGTCAGCCCATCCCGGTAGCGAATCGTCGTCGCCGCTTGACGGCCCACTCGACGACGTCGGGGCGCCCGGCTCGGCACGGGGCCGCCGGCGAGCGTACGATCGGAACGATGACCTCGGACGCGGTAGCCCATCGACCGGATCTCGTCGTCGCGGTGCACGATGGCGAGACCCTGTCCGCCGACGCCTGGTTGCCGGTGGGCGCCGCCCGACCGCCGGCCCTGATCCTCCTCCATGGCGGCGCCTGGACGAAGGGATCGAGGCACGCCTACGCTGAGTGGGGCCGCTATCTGGCCGGGCGGGGCATCGCCGCGGTCGCCATCGACTACCGGTTGGCCACCCCGGGACGTTCGGCGTTCCCGGAGAGCCTCTGGGACGTGAAGGGCGCGATCCAGGCTCTCCGGGCGGGACACCTCGGATTCGAGGTCGACGGGAACCGCATCGGGATGCTCGGCGGATCAGCCGGTGCGCACCTGGCCGCCCTCGCAGCACTGACCGCCGGCGATCCCGTCTGGCGCAACCCGTACCCTGACCCGTTCGCTGACGTCTCGGCCGCCGCCCCGGTCGTGATCGGGCTCGCGGGAACGTACGACATGATCGAGCGTTGGGTGCACGACCGCCTCGATCGGACGCCCGACGACAGCTCCGCCGAGCTGCTGCTCGGCGGGACGCCGATGTCGCAGCGACGGCGCTACTACGAGGCGTCGCCCGTGTTCCATGCCTCCGAGGCCAACGCCCGAGGCACGCGATGGCTCCTCGCCTGGGGGACCGAGGATGACGTGACGCCACCCGAGACGCAGTCGCTCGCGCTGTCTCGGCACCTGAAGCTCGCGGGAGCCGTCGTCCGCCACGCTCCGATCGTGGGGGCGCCGCACTACTGGTACTTCGAGACCGAGCCCGATGCGCCGGGCTCCTTCAACGCCCGCTTCGCGGAGCGACTGCACGTCTTCCTGGAGCGCTGGGCCGGCTGGTAGGCCGCGTCGGCGATCCCGGACCCTCGGCGGGGGAGCATACCGGTCTGGGGGTGGCCGGCCTCAGGAAGTGGCCCGGATCTCAGTGACGAGATCCTGCAGCCCGGCGTCGAGATCGAACC
The DNA here is from genome assembly GCA_963707215.1 of uncultured Chloroflexia bacterium. GTDB lineage: Bacteria > Chloroflexota > Limnocylindria > Limnocylindrales > CSP1-4 > DATHYZ01. The sequence continues at coordinate 146,223 of CAVPPB010000003.1, forward strand.
GGGGCTCCCAGCCGAGATCCTCTCGCGCCCGGGCGAGATCGAAGGGGAACCGCCGCGGGAACGGGTCCGGCCGGGTCGTGATCCCCGCCTCGAGGCGGAAGCCTCGCACGAGTCGAGCGATGGCGGCGGCCACCTCCTCGGGTGTGACGAGCACGCCCGATCCGACGTTGTACGTGTCGTACCGGAGCTCCTTCACGGAGCAGGCGGCGACCACGGCCGCGGCGACGTCCTTCACGTGGACGAGCTCGTAGGGTGATGGCATCCCGCCGCTGGAGGTGCCCGGTCGTCCCGCCAGGGCGGCGCGGATCCAGCCATCGATCTCGGTGCCGACCCCGGAGCCTCCTGCGAAGTGGCCCAGGCCGTACACGCCCGCGAAACGGAGCATGGCCAGCTGGAGACCGTAGGCTCGCGCCGACGCCCGGAGGACCTGCTCGGCGGCAACCTTCGAGGCCCCGTAGACGCGTCCGCCGGAGCCGAGCGGGAACCGCTCGTCGATCGGGCCAACCTGCGGCTGGGAGAGGTCGTTCGTGCCGAGCGTGCTCGCATGGACGATCCGTGGGATGTCGGCCAGCCGGGCGGTCTCGACGACGTTGATCGTGCCGACGACGTTGACCTGGAAGCCTCGGTACGGGGCCGCCTGCGCCGCCCCACCGATGAGTGCCGCTGTGTGGACGATGACGTCGGCGCCATGGTCGCGGCCCGCCGCCGCGAGGACCGGGAGGTCCAGGATGTCGCCACGGTAGACCGGGGTCGCGGCGCCGGCGACGCGGGTCACGTACTCGGTTCGCGGGTCTGCGTCGAACAGCGCGGGGTGGTGTCCCGCGTCGGTCAGGGCTCGGGCCGCATGACAGCCGACCATCCCGGCCCCGGTGATGAGGATGCGTGCCATCGACGACCTCCCGCAGCTGGGCAGGCGCGTGGTGCGCTGCCCGATGCATCGATGGTACCGACCGGGTCACGGGAGCACGGAGCGCGCCCCCCGCCCGGATCCCGGACCGGGATCCGGACTCCTACGTCGCGACGCTCGGAGGTCGACCGGGTGCCTGGGCTCTACCATCCGCTACGGAGATCATCATGCGATCGAGGGCGCTGGTCCGGGGCGTGGCCCTGGCCGTGGGTGCCTGCTCGTCAGGGGTCGAGCCGACCGAGCGCCCGGAGTCGACCCCGGGCCGGCGGCGCCAGCTTCACGGTCTTCGCCTTCGGCTCGGCGGAGGCCGTCGACGGCCCGTATGACCGAGGCCAGCTCTACTGGCACGACGGCGGCACGATCTCCGCACGGGTCTGTACGGCCATCGACGTGATCGAGGCGAGCGACGGGAGCTTCGAGTCCCGCTCCGAAGAGGCGGAGTCCACCTTCCCGAACCGGTAACCCGGCCCAGCGACAACCGTCCTGGCAGCATCGCTGGCAGCGATGGAGGCGGACAGAGGCGGACACACGGAAGGCGATCAGCCCGCGGCCGGGACGGGGGCCTGTTCCTGTCAAGGTCGTCATCCGTATCACTCGATAACCGTCTAGCAGCATTGCGACGACGTCGAAGCAAGTCGATGCTCCGAACCGGGCGGAAACCGCGACCCAGCCACCCGAGAGCCCGCCCTGGGATCCTCGGGGCGAGGCTCAACCGTGTGCAGAACCGCAAGCAACGCCCCGCCGGGAGACCCAGCGGGCGCGTGATCGTGCGTGGACGGCGACCTACTCCGCCTTCGCGTCTCCGAAGATCGTGTAGTGCCAGGGCTTCTCGGCCTCGCCGGTGAGCTCGATCATCACGTGCTTGACCTGGGTGTACTCCTCGAACGAGTACATCGACATGTCCTTGCCGAAGCCCGACTGCTTGAAGCCGCCGTGGGGCATCTCCGAGGCGACCATCAGGTGGTCATTGACGAGGACATGACCGAAGTTGAGCTGCCGGGCGACGTTCATCGCGGTGAACACGTTCGTCGTCCAGACCGAGCTGGCCAGGCCGTAGATCGTGTCGTTGGCCATCTCGATCGCCTCGTCCATGGTGTCGAACGGCACGACGACCAGGACCGGCCCGAACACCTCGCGCTGGACGATCTCGCTGTCCTGGGCGGCGCCGGTGATGAGCGTCGGCCGGTAGAACGCCCCGCCGTCGAAGCCCGGCACCGACGGCCGCTCGCCCCCACAGGCGATCGTCGCGCCGGCCTCGCGGGCCCGCTGGACGAAGCCGTCGACCCGCTCGACCTGGGCGGTGCTGATGAGCGTGCCCAGGTCGGTGTCGGGCGCCATCGGGTCACCCACCCGGACCGACCCGAAGAGCTCGACCATCCGGGCCACCAGGCGATCGTGAACGGACCGCTCCACGTAGACCCGGGTGGCGGCCGTGCAGTCCTGGCCGCCGTTGATGAGGGCGCCGGCGGTGGCGCCACGGGCGGCGGCCTCCAGGTCGGCGTCGGAGAAGACGAGGAGCGGGGCCTTGCCACCGAGCTCGAGGTGGACCCGCTTGAGGTTCGCCGAGGCGAGGGCCATGATCCGCCGCCCGGTCTCCGAGTCGCCGGTCAGCGAGACGAGGTCGATGTCGCGATGGGCGGCGATGGCGGCCCCAACCACGTCACCACGGCCCGTGACGACGTTGAAGACGCCGTCGGGGAGGCCCGCCTCCTTCGCCAGCTCGGCGACACGGATGGCCGTCAGCGGGGTCGCCGTCGCCGGCTTCAGGACGACCGAGTTGCCGGCCGCCAGCGCCGGCCCGATCTTCCAGGCGGTCATCCAGACCGGGTAGTTCCACGGAGCGACCTGGCCGACGACACCGATCGGTTCGCGGCGGACCATCGAGGTATGGCTGCCGCTGTACTCGGCGGCCGCCTTGCCCTCGAGATGGCGGACGGCGGTGGCGAAGAAGCGCAGGTTGTCGATGGTGAACGGCAGGTCGCTCTCGCGGCGCAGCTTGAAGGCGGTCCCGGTCTGGGCCGTCTCGAGGGTCGCCAGCTCGTCGGCGTTCGCCTCGAGGAGATCGGCCAGCCTCAGAAGGACCGCGCTGCGCTCGGAGAGGAGCGCCCGGCTCCAGCTCCCGTCACCGAAGCTCCGACGGGCCGCCAGGACGGCCCGGTCCACGTCCGCCTCGGTCCCCGCCGGCGCCCGCCCGACGACCTGGCCCGAGGCCGGGCTGCGGACCTCGATCCACTTCCCGGACGACGCCTCCAGGGACCGGCCGTCGATGAACATCCGCAGGTCGGGGCCGCTTCCGATCGCCATCGTCATGGTCCTCCTCGTGTGGTTCGCCGAGTCTAGGTAGCCCCCCGTCGTCAGCCCAGGGGGCGGGGCTCCAGCGGCACGTCCCAGTGCGCCTCCAGGAGCTCGAACCGGCGCCGCTCCTCGGCCGCGTAGCGCTCCTGGTCGGGGAAGAGCCGGCGGGCGATGTCGCCGTCGCTGTGCTCCTCCAGGGCCGCCCAGTCGCGATAGGTGATCGAGACCAGGACGTCCCAGGCCGCCTCCCCGGCACCGTGGAAGCGCGGCGTCCACATCTCCACCGCCGTGAAGCGACCAGCCTCCAGCTGCTCCTGGAGGACCGGCCAGTGGTTGCGCCGGAACAGCTCCACGAACTCGTCGTGGCCGCCCCAGCAGGTCCGGTAGAAGTAGAGCACCTCGACTGGCCGGTCCATCTCGTTCCTCCTGCCTGATCGCTCAGTCGTCGGCGCGCTCGCGCTCCAGCAAGGTCGCCGCGAACCCGGCCAGGGCGACGTCCTCCAGGGGCGGGTTGACGAGACCCGCGCGAGCATCACGGAATGCCCGCTCAAGGGGCCCGGCCAGGAAGCCCGGCCCGCCGGCGATCCGGAGCGCCTCGTCGGTCGCCTCGACGGCCGCACGCGTGGCGACCAGCTTCGCGAGCTGGACGTCGGCCAGCAAGGACGGGCGCGCGGCCGGCTCGGCCTCGTCCCAACGGCGGGCGACGTCGAGCAGGACCACGCGGGCCGCGCGCAACGTGGCATCCAGCCGGCCGAGGCGGAAGCGCACCGAGGGCACGTCGGCGACGGCCGTCGAGCCGTCGCCCGGCCGACGCTCCAGCGCCCAGCGCGCTACGGCGCGCCTGGCTCCCTCCCCCACCCCGAGATACGCGGCTCCGGCGCACAGCCCGAACCAGGCCGCAGGATCCGGCCCGCGCGGATCGGGCATCCCGGGCGCTCGCCGCGACACCAGGGCATCGCCCTCGACATCGACGTCGACGAGACGCAGGTGCCCCGACGCCGAGGCCCGCATGCCAAGGGACGGGTCGGCAGGGAGCCGCTCGACGCCGGGCGACGTCAGGTCGACGAGCAGGTTCCCGAGCTCGGGCGCCGAGGCCGGTCCGTCAGCGGGTGCCTCCAGGCGCACCGACACGACGGCCAGCCGGAGCGCGGGCAGCCAGGTCGTCCAGGCCTTCTCACCGGTCAGCCGCCAGCCGGCATCGGTGGCCATGGCCGACGTCGCCGGCAGGGCCCCACGGGCGGGTGAGCCCCCGGCCTCCTCGGTCGCCGCGGAGTTGACGAGCGCCCCCTCGTCACGGACGAGCCGGACCAGCCGGTCCAGGGCCGCCGGAGCCCAGCCCGCGCCTCCCACCGCCGAGCCGACGACGTGGAGATGCATCGCGAAGCCGAGCGCAGCGGAGCCATCCACGGCCCCGATCACCGCCAGGACCCGGGCAGCCAGGGCGACGGTGGGGCCATGCCCGCCGTCCCCGGGGGCCAGCGGGAGCCGGTGCAGCCCCGCCTCGACCAGGGCCGCCGGGACGGCCGGGTCGAAGGCTTCCGACGCACTGGCGGCCTGGATCCTCGGGAGGGCGCGTCGCAGCGCTGCCGCGACCTCGGCCGGCAGGTCGGTGGGCACCTGCGGCGGCGCCGGGCGAACGCGCGCCCCGGGGATCTCGCTCACTCGCCGGCTCCACCGGTGTCCGGTCGCGACCGATCGGACCAGCGCCCCTCGATCTCGTCGATCGCCAACGTGGCGGCGGCCTCGCGCAGCAGCTCCCAGCAGCGCGCCACGTGCCGCTCCTCGGTCCGCAGGTTGCCGATCGACACGCGGATCGTGAAGCGATCGGCGAGCCGGGTGTGGGACAGGAACACCTCGCCGGTCCGGTTCACCGCGTCGAGGATGGTCGCGTTCGCCGCGTCGAGCCTCGCTTCGATCCCCGGCTCGTCCTCGCGACCGGCCCACGCGGCCGGCCGCCACCGGAAGCAGGTGGTCGAGAACGGCGCCGGCGCCAGGAGCTCCCAATCCGGATCCGCGTCAACCCAGGCGGTGAACAGTCGCGACAGCTCCAGATGGTGCCGCAGGCGTCGTCGGATGCCCTCGAGCCCGAACCAGCGAAGCTGGACCCAGAGTTTCAGCGCCCGGAAGCGGCGACCAAGCTGGGGCGTGTACTCGTTGATGTCCCGGACCGGTGCCTCGCGGTCGAGGGTCCGCAGGTACTCGGGCACGAGGCTGAAGGCCGCCCGCAGGTCGGGCATCCGGCGGGTCAGCAGGAGGGATGCGTCGAGCGGGGTGAAGAGCCACTTGTGCGGATTCACCACGATCGAGTGGGCTCGCTCCCAGCCCCTGAAGCTGGCCGCTTCCTCCGGCAGCATCGCCAGGACCCCCGCGTAGGCCGCATCGACGTGGAGCCACAGGTCCTCGCGGGCCGCCACATCGGCGATCGCGTCCACCGGGTCGACCGACGTCGACGAGGTCGTGCCCAGGGTCGCCACGACGGCGATCGGGAGCCGCCCGGCGGCCCGGTCCCGGGCGATGGACTCGTCAAGCAGATCGACCCGGAGGCGATACTCGTCGTCGACCGGGACCCGGACGACGGCGTCGCGTCCGAGCCCCAGGGTCATCGCCGCCTTCTCGATCGAGGAATGCGCCTCGGTCGATGCGTAGACCCGGAGCGCTGGCACGTCCGCTCGCCCCGGCAGGCCCTCGGCCGCGACCGCGAGCCCTGCCGCCTCACGAGCGGCGGCCAGCGCGATCAGGGACGATGTCGACGCCGTGTCGGTGATGAAGCCGTCGAATGACGCGGGCAGGTCGAGCGCCTGGCGCAGCCAGCCGACGACGACGATCTCGAGCTCGGTCCCGATCGGCGAGGTCCGCCAGAGCATGGGGTTCTGGCCGAGGGCGGCGGTCAGCATCTCGCCCAGGATCCCCGGCCCCGAGGCGGTGGTGGCGAAGTAGGCCATGAATCCGGGGTGCTGCCACTGGGTCGCGTTCGGGGCGACGAGCGACCGGACATCGGCGAGGACGTCCGCAAGGGGTTCGGGAGCCTCGGGCGGTTCGGCCGGGAAGCGCGGGGCCAGGGTGCCTGGCTCGATCGCCGGGAAGACGGCATACGTCTCGATATCGCGCAGGTAGTCGGCCATCAGGTCGACGACCTCGTGGCCAGCCGAGCGGAACGCCTCGGGGTCCATGTCGAGCAGTCCGTCGAGCTGCTCCGGGTCGAGTCGGGCGGCGGCCGGATCGCGGTCGTCAAGCACGGTCCGAGTCTACGGCCTCTGGGCGTGACGGGACCGCGCGGGCCCACGGGCCGGCAGGCCGGTCACCGAGCGCGTCAGTCCTGATCGGCGTCCTCGACCGAGTGGTGCGGATCGGCCTCCGGGTGGCCGCAGACCGCGCAGACGTGCGCCTCGTAGGAGCTGTCGTCCATCCAGACCCAGCCCCCGGCCCCACGCCCCGACCGCTGCGTGCCGCCACCGACGAACGGATGGCCGGCGTGCGGGGCGGTCGGAGTATGGCCGGTGGCAGGGCCGCGATGGAGGATGCGGTCCACGATCCCCGGCTGCGGCGCCTCGGGCTTCGACATGGTTCAGCCTCCGCGACGATCGTCGGACCGGGGGCCGCGGACCGATAGAGCCGGTCGGCCGGACCTGCGGTGGGCCGCCCCGGGCGATCCGATCCCGACCTCGAGACGCGACGCGGCAGGCGGGGACCCTGCCGGACCGGATCAGCCTACGGCGACGACGGCCTCGCTCCACTCCTGCATGGAACGCATCACCCCGCCATCCACGTAGGCGTCCACGACGCCGAAGCCCTCGAGACAGATCCCGGCACGAAGCACCAAACTCCTGAACTCCGGTGTCATGCGGAGGCGTCCCAGGCGCTCTGGATCGCCGCGCAGGAGGGCGAAGCCGCCGAGGTCGCCACCGTGGGCCGACAGGAGGACGAGCTCGAAGCTCTCGATCTCGCCCGCTGCCTGGAGCCCGTTCCAGTAGGCGACCCCTTCCTGGAACAACTTGCCAGCTGCCGCTTCCTTGCCGGAGCGCGAGGCGCCCCACCCGATGAAGAGCCCGCTATCTGCCATGGCGTCCTCCCGGAACGGATGTGCGCGGGTCGGTCTCGCCAGTGGCTCGGCACGGTCCGGTTCAGCGGCCGTGGGCTCAGGATCGTGCGTCGATGCCCCCCGCGCTAAGGTGGTCAGGGTGCCGGTAGGCGACGCCTCGCCTGGAGGCCGATGTACCGAACGACCCCAGTGGAACGCCCGGGGGGTCGCCTCAGGCAGTCGCGGGACGTCGCTGCGCGAAGACCAGGGTGAGGAAGGTCCATCCGGCGCCGAGCAGGTACAGCACCACCAGCGCGTAGTAGAGCGCTGCCTCGAGCTCCGGCACGACACCCACGATGATGACGATCGGCGTGAGCGTCCACAGGGCCATGAGGAGGAGGTAGGCCACCCACACCGTTGCCGCGATCCACCGCGGGCTCGAACCTGCCCGCTCCTCCACCGGCTCCTCAGCCCAGACCGCCCGGGACTCGGGCGCCCGGAAGATCGCGGCGAGATTGACGAGCCAGGCGACCAGGACCACGGCACTGCTCAGCGCCCACACCTCGTGCTCCGTCAGGTCGAAGCGACCGAAGGCCCCGGGGGTGAGGCCCGCGATGATCGTCAGCATCCCCATCGACACCACGACCCGCATCGGCGCGACCTCCCGGGGCTCGGTCGGCCCGCCGCTGCGCAGGGCGATGAGCGCCCCGAAGCCGACGAACACGCCGGCGATCTCCGCCAGGGGGATCAACATCTCGGTGTCCGCCATGACCGCACCTCCCGCACCCGTGCTCGACTCGATGGGCGGGAGTGTCGGCCGGTCGGCGGTCCCTCGACCAGATGCGGAGGTCGCGAAGCGTCCGCCGCCGCCCGCCCTTAGGCTGGTCATCCCCCGGCGCAATCGCCGCCGGGTCGCCCTTGGCCGCCGGGTGGGGTCGCGCCGACCGGCGCGCCGCCGGGGTCGGCGCCCGATCGTTCCAACCCTTCGGCCGTATCAAGACCGCGGCGTCAACGAGGCGCTGCAATCAGCCGTTGGGGGTTGCCGTGGGATAGGCCGTTCCAGGCGCAGCTGGGCGAGAGGACAGGCCCGGATGGACGCTGGCCGCCGCACCGCCCGCGACCGCAACGGCTTCGAGGGCATCCTCGTGGCCGGCCACGTCGGTCCCCATGTGGCCTCCAGGGTGATCCGGAGCTGGGTCGACGAGCCCACCCCGCCCACCGAGAAGGAGTCGGCAGGCGTACTGGCCGAGGAAGCCACGACGGCAACCCCGGATCAACCCCACGGTCCTGACTAGCCCACGACCGGGCGACGCCGTCCGTTCAGGCCCTCAGCCTCTTGCCCGGTACGTTCCACGACCGGCACCCTGACCGCCATGGCACGGGGGCGCTGCGGTCTCTCCTGACCAGCCCGCCTCGCGACGAGGCGTCCCGGGAGGGACATGAAGTGCGCAGGATCGCGGCGCTTGCAGCAGCGATCGGACTGCTTGCCGGCGTCGCCGGACCTGGCTTGGTGCTGGCCGCACGGTCAACACCGAGCTTCGTCGGTGACTTCGCCGTGTTCTGGGATACGGGAGGTGTGTCCCATCCGCTTGGTCGGCTCCACGCGCAGCTGTCGGTGCCAGATGAGCGACAACTCGTCCCGGGAACCTATGACCTCACGAGGGCTGGGGCCGAGACCCACGCGATCTTCGGGGACGCCGCGTTCTGGCTCGACCCTGACTACAAGGGCGGTGCGAGAGTCGCCTTCGGTGAGGGTGTCGAATGCCACTTCTGGAGCTTCCCCGGGGGCGCTGCGTCGGAATGTGGCGTCCACGCCGTCATGTTCATCGATGTGCTCGACCCATCGGAGCCAGATGAGGTCGCCTTCTCCTGGTACTACGACCAGAACGGCTGGTTCTTCGAGTGGAGGAGGGTGGGTTCCGGCTCCTTCCAGATGCTGGGAGACTTCCCGACGGAGTGCCCGTTCTACACCTGCCCGCTATGACTGAGCCTCAAGGCGCTCGTCGCTGAGGGAGCGCCGCTCCTTCGCCCACTCATCCAAGCCTCCCCAGATCGCCGAGGTCCCGCGCTGACCGCCCTCGGCCTCGGGCTAGCGCCTCCCAGGCTGCCACGGCCTCCTCGCCCGCCTCCGGGGGCAATCCGGGCGACGTCACGGAACCGGGCGACCTGGGCCGCTCGATGCCGGCTACGGCCCAGGAGCGGCCAAGGCGCCGATGGTGGCGCGGAAGGGCGCTCTGGGCGGGCCCCAGGCGAGTGGGCGGCTCGGTGTCTTGCCCGGGCCCGTGCCTAGTCGGCCGGCAGCGACCGCAAGTAGTCGGCGAGGTCCTCGAGGTCCTGCGAGGACAGCTGCCATCGCGGCATGTCCGGGTCGAGCGGATCGCCGTCGGGGTGCTGGCCGTCGATGACGGCCCGCCCGAACGTCTCGAGGTCGTACCCCTCGTGGTCAGCCTCGTCGCCGTGCTCCTCGTCCTCATGGGCGGCGAGCACCGCCCAGCGGATGTCGGGGGCGTCCATCACCTCCATGTGCATCATGTGGATGCCGCCTCGCGCATCGGGGGCGTGACAGGAGGCGCAGGAGAGGCGCCCAGACATCATCATCCCGCCGATGTCGGGGCCGCCGGTGTAGTCGATCGACCCCGCGCGCTCGCTGGTCCCGGTGAAGTAGATGCGCTCCCCGTTCGACTCGAACGCCCCGTCGCCCCATGCCGTGCCGGATGGCCCGCAGGCGGCCAGAATCATCAAGGTGGTCGCTACGAGTCCGACGGCACGAGCGAGATCGCGCGGTCCGGACCTCGTGCGCATGGGACTCAGGGTGTCGGCCGTGGGACGCACCGGTCCAGAGGCAGAGGGCCCGATCGGACGCCGTCGCTGGACCGGCGGTCGGTCGGAGCCGGGGCCGTGGGCGAGACGCCAGATGGCCCAGCTCACAGGACGCTGCGCCTGCCAGGCCGCGAGGCCGAGCGACACATCTCGTGGGTCGCCGGGTCCACGGAGCCCGGCTGCGCGATCGCGCGATGACGAGGAAGCCGTCCAGGGAGTCGCGGAGCTGGTCAAGGTCACGAACGGGTAGTCGGCGCGAAGTCGAACCGGGGGGAGAGGGACACTCCTCCCCCATGCGGCCGCGCGTCCAGGATGCTCCCCCTCCCCCGGGGTGGTCGTTAACCCGGGATCGGCCCCCTCTCTCTGAGAGCTCGAGGATGGCCCAGGACCCCCGCCAGGCGCCACGGAGGTGGTGACTTCTGACGGCCGCGAGACGCCACGACTACCGATCCGGACCGTCTGTCACGCTCCCGACGGCTGCCACGGAGCCCCCGACGGGCTGGCCAAGTGGGCCGGAGAGGGCCGTTTCGTGCGTGGATCGGTGGTCGGGGCGACTGGATTCGAACCAGCGACCTCCTGAACCCCATTCAGGTGCGCTACCAGGCTGCGCCACGCCCCGACGGCGGCGAGTCTACCACCGGCACCCGCCCCCCACCGACGCCGCCGGGTCTCGACCCCCGGTGGTGGCGACGACCCGGCGATCCCGACCCGTGACGCTCCTCATCGAGGTGGGTGCGGATCCGCGACGCCATCGCGTCCTCGACGACGCTGTCGGCATCGCGAAGCCCCTCGACCGCGGCCTGGACCCCAACCAGCGCCGCGTAGAGGGGCGGACAGGTCGGGCAGGCGGCCAGGTGGGCCTCGACGGCGGCTGCAGCCTCGGGCTCGAGCTCCGTGTCGAGGTACGCCGAGACCTGGCGTCGGGCCTGCCAGCAGCGCATCGGCTGGGCCAGGCTGGCGCGTCGCTTGGCATCGTCGTGAGCCAGCCCGCTCACAAGCATCATCCGGCCCCGCCGGAGCCGTTGCTTGGCCGCCGGAAGCCCGATCCCGATCGTCCTGGCGATCTCCGGCGAGGACCATCCGAGGGCATCGTGGAGGACGACGGGCAGGCGGTAGATCGCGGGCAGCCGGGCGATGGCGTCCTCGAGCTCGTCGCGGAGCTCGGCCCGCTCGACGACCATCTCCGGCTGGACGGTGAAGCTGTCGTCCCGCCACTCGGCCTCGACCGAGTCGATCTCGACGGTCGGGCGCTCGGCTCGCGACCGGTCGATGACCCGTCGCACCAGGGCGGTCCGGAGCCAGCCGCGCAGGGCGGCCTCGTCGCGCAGCTGATCGCGCCGACGCCAGGCCGCCACGATCGTCTCCTGGGCCAGGTCCTCGGCCGCATCGGCGTCGCGGACGAGGCGCGTGGCGAGGCGGACGAGCCACGGCAGCTCGTCACCGAGCCGGGCCGCGAACGCGTCCGCCTGCGCATCGGACGGGGCCAGCGTCATCCGTGACCCCGGCTCACTTCCGGAGCGGGCAGGTGCTGAGCCCCACGAGCGCGTAGATCGGGCAGAAGCCGAGGGCGCCCGTGGCGAGCATGATCGCGCCGAAGCCGAGGGCGAGATAGCCCCAGGGGGCGGCGACCAGGCCGACCGCGAAGGCCGCTAGCAGGGCGATCCCGATCGCCAGCCGGGCGATGCGGTCGATCGTGCCGACGTTCTTGGAGAGTGTCATCTGAGGCCTCCATCCGGTGCTCGCTGGATGCGACCCGTCGCGCATCCTTCACCTGGAGGACGGAGGTCGGCGCCGAAGCGATACATCGGGTCACGTCGACCCATACGGCCGGGTCGCCCGGGTGGATCCGATCAAGGGCGGAGACCCGTTGGCCCGTCCTGCGCGTCCCGGCGTCGCCCAGGGGCCGAGGGCGGGCGATGCTCTCTCCGCACGCTCGCGCCTCGCCGGCGGCCCGCCCTCAGGTCGAGCTCACCTCTCGGGCACCGACGCTGCGAACCCAGGCCCGGAAGTCGACCAGCTCGTCCTTCTGCTCCCGCGACAGCAGGTCCACGAGGCAGCGCATGACGCTCTTGCCCTCGAACAGGGCGCGATGGACCTCGCGGGCGATCGGCATCTCGACGCCGAGCCGATCGGCCAGGGCGAGCGCAGCGTCCACCGTGTAGGCACCCTCGGCCACGCCCGGCAGCGACGCCTCGATCTCGGTCCACGAGCGGCCCTTGGCCAGCTCGGCGCCAAGCCGGTGGTTGCGCGACAGGCTCGAGCCGCAGGTCGCGATGACGTCGCCGATGCCGGCCAGCCCGGCGAAGGTCAGCGGATTGGCCCCGGCGGCGATGCCGAGGCGCATCATCTCGGCCAGGCCCCGGGTCATCAACCCGGCCTTGCCGTTGTCGCCGAAGCCGACCTCGTCCATGGCCCCGGCGGCGATCGCAACGACGTTCTTCAGCGCGCCGCAGAGCTCCACCCCGACGATGTCCTCGTTGACGTAGATGCGGAAGCGGCGCCGTCCCAGCCGATGCTGGACGCGGGCCGCCAGCGCCTCGTCACGGGCGGCCACGACGGCCGAGGCCGGCAGCCCTCGGGCGATCTCGAGCGCGAGGTTGGGGCCCGACAGGGCGGCCACCCGGTCCTCGTCCACGCCCAAGGCCTCCGCTACGACCTGGCTCATCCGGTCCAGGCTGCCGGGTTCGAGCCCCTTGACGACCGAGAGCAGGTCGGCCGACGCGGCGATGTGCGGCCGGAGCCGCTCCACGGTCGACCGCAGGTGAGCCGACGGGACCGCAAAGACGATCAGATCGACTGCCGCCTCCAGGGCGGCAGCGTCGGCGGTCGCCCGCACCAGCGCTGGCAGGGCGACGCCGGGCAGCCGGGCCTCGTTTCGGCCCTCCGCAGCGATCCGGGCAGCCGTCTCCGGCGAGTGGCACCAGAGGGTGACCGGCTCCCGACGGGCCAGCAGGAGCGCAAGCGTCGTCCCCCAGGCTCCGGATCCCACGACGGCGACGCGTGGCGTCGATCCGCCCGGGGGCATGGGCCGGCTTCCCGGAGCGTCCTTGCGGACGGTCGACGACGGCTCTGCCACCGGGGTCATCGACGGCTCCGCCCCGCGCGCCCGGACCCCCCACCGCCGACCCGTCGGCGCTTGCGCGGCAGCTTGACCGAGGTGCGATCGCGGAACACGAGCCGGATCGGCGTGCCATCGAAGCCGTACGCCTCGCGGAGGCGATTCTCGAGGTAGCGCCGGTAGCTGAAGTGGATGTTCGCCGCGTCGTTCGCGAAGAACACGAAGGTCGGCGGCGCGACACCGACCTGGGTGCCGTAGAAGAGCTTCGGGCGGCGCCCTCGCACGGCCGGCGGCGCCTGCCGGTCGACGGCATCGGCGAGGAGACGGTTCAGCTCGCCGGTCGGGATGCGCCGGCGCCGCTCGCCCCAGATGTCGATGGCCAGCTCGAGCGTCTTCGTGACACGCTGGCCGGTCTTGGCGCTGATCGAGACGACCGGAGCGAAGTCGAGGAACGGGACCTGGCGGCGCATCAACATGACGAAGGCGTCGAAGGTCCGGTCGCTCTTCTCGGTCAGCAGGTCCCACTTGTTCACGGCGATGACGAGCCCCTTGCCCTCCTCCGCGACGTAGCCCGCGACGTGGGCGTCCTGCGCGGTCAGACCGTCGGCGGCGTCGATGAGCAGCACGGCGACGTCCGCCCGCGAGATGGCGCGCAGGGCGCGCAGGGTGGAGAGCCGTTCGGCGGCCGGGCCCGGACGCCACCTTGCCGCGACGCCGGATGCCGGCCGTGTCGATGAGCACGATCTCGCTGCGGCCCCACTCGAGCCGCGTATCGATCGCGTCCCGCGTCGTGCCCGGCACCTCCGAGACGATGACGCGCTCCTCGCCGAGGAGGGCGTTGAGCAGGCTCGACTTGCCGACATTCGGTCGCCCGACCAGGGCGATCGCGGCCGGTCCCTCGTCGGCCGCCGCGATCTCGGCGTCCCAGCGTCGGGCGGCCGCGTCGACGAGGTCCAGGTCATCGTCCGCCCCGGGCTCGCCTGCCTCGCGGTCCCCCGCCTCATCCTCGACGACGCAGGATCGGCGCGAGACGACCCGTCCGCGATGTCGTCGGCCCAGACCTCCGCCTCGGCCTGCGCGCGCCTTGCGCGCCAGCTCCTCGGGGCTCTCCGGCGGCAGGTTCCAGACCAGCACGTCGAGCAGATCGGCGACGCCCCGGCCGTGGACTGGCCGCGATCGGGTGGGTCTGCTCCCAGCCGAGCTGATGGAACTCGGCCGCCTCGAGCTCCCGCGTCTCGTTGTCGGCCTTGTTCACCGCCACGAGGACCGGCGTGCCCGGGCCGTCGCAGCAGCTCGGCGGCCTCGTGTCGGCGGGTGTCAGACCAGTCTCGCCGCGTCGACGACGAAGACGATGAGGTTCGCCTCGGCGATGGCCAGTCGGGCCTGGTCCTGGACCCGCTCTCGATGTCGTCGTCCGGGACGACCTCCAGGCCCCCGGTGTCGACGACGACGAACCGACGTCCGTTCCACTCCGCATCGCCATAGAGTCGATCGCGGGTCGTCCGCGCCCGATCCTCCACGATGGCGGCGCGCGACCGACGATGCGGTTGAAGAGGGTGCTCTTGCCGACGTTCGGTCGGCCGACGATGGCGACGACCGGGAGGCCGGTCGGCCCGCCGGCTCTCACGGCCTTAGCCTGCGGCGCGACGGCGACGGCGGCGTCGGGATCGACGTCGTCCGCCCGGCCGGCGTGGCGGCCAGGGCCAGGGCGGCCTCGGCGAGCTCCAGGGCGTTGGCACGGGCACTCAGGCGTCCCGGCGAGCTCGAGGATCCGCTGGCGACGTCCCGCAGGTCCTCGATCGGCGTCGACGTGCCGCCGGTCACGCCGACGATCGGTCGCCGCCCCGAAGCGACCGAGGGATCGGTCAGCTCACGGACCAGGTCTGGACCTGGACGGACGGGCGTGCCGACGATCTCGCACAGGCGGGTGAGCTCCTTCGTGTTGGCGCTTGAGCGGCCGCCGACCACGACCATGAGACTCGACCTGTCGGGCCGTCTCCATCGTGTCCTCCTGCCGCCGGATGGTCACCGGGCAGACGGTGTTCACGATCTTGAGTTCGTGGCTGCGACCGACGATGAAGCGCCGCCAGGCGCTCGAACTTCCAGGGGGGCTGGGTGCTCTGGGAGATCAAGCGCCATCCGCTTCCTGCGCGGGATCCGCTCCCACTCGTCCTCATCGTCGACGACGATCGCGTCGGGGGCGAAGCCGAGCAGGCCGACGACCTCGGGATGGCTGCCGCGTGCCCAGCAGGACGATGGTGTAGCCCTCCTCGACGAGCCGGACGAGCTCTCTCTGCTCCTGGATCACCCAGGTGCAGGTCCCGTCGATGACGTCGAGCCCGTTGCGCCTCGGCCCGCTCCATGACCTCGGGCCGCACGCCGTGGGCGCGGATGACGACGGCCGCACCCTCGGTCACGTCGTCGAGGGTCGCCACGTGTCGGATGCCCAGACCCTCGAGATCACGGATGACGCCCTCGTTGTGGACGACCTGACCCAGGGTGTGGGTGACCTTGCCCGCCGACCGGGCTTCCTTCGCCTTGTCGATCGCCTCGCGGACGCCGTAGCAGAAGCCGGTCCGCCGGGCGATCCGAATCTCTCGGATCGTTCCCATCACGCCGCCGATTATGTCATGCGGCCCGGTCACGGCCGGTCGGCCCGCCGGTGCCTTGCTCAGCCCCCTGCTGAAGGTTCGGCGCCGGGTTCGTCCCGGATCGGTCCGGCGTCGACGTACGCGCCGCGGTAGGCCAGCGGCAGCAGCTCGGCGATCCGATGCATGATGACGTCGGTGGCGAGCGCCTTGGCCGCGCGTCGGTCGATCGCCGGGTCGAGCACTTCGCCGATGCGGAACGGCTCCCCGACCGTGACGGTGACATGGCCACCGCGCCTGGGCTTGGCGCCGCGCGGCCAGACCTGGCCGGTGCCGACGATGCCGATGGGCAGGATGGACGCGTCCGTCCGCATCGCGAGCAGCGCCAGACCCTCGCGGGCCCGCTGTAGCGCGCCGTCGGGACTGCGGGTGCCCTCCGGGAAGACGACCAGCGCGTTCCCGTCGCGAAGGATCCGCTCGGCGACCCGGAAGGCCTCGATGTCGGAGCCGGAGCGCTCGACGGGATGCACGGAGTAGGCCCGGACGAAGTGGCCGAGGATGGGCCACTCCAGCATCTCCCGCTTGCCCAGCCAATGGATCCGCCGGCCCATCGCGGGAACCAGCCAGCCGGCCAGCATCACGCCGTCGGCATTGGAGACATGGTTGGCGGCGATGATCAGCGGACCCTGCCTCGGGATCCGGTCGAGCGCACCGACCAGATCGACCCCGGTGAAGATCCTCGACCCGACCCGGGCAGCGAAGCTCATCAGGCGGATGTAGGGCGTGACCCGGTCCTGGCTGGCGGCGCCGCTCATCCCGGGGCTCCGCCGGTCTCCCGGATCGCCTGCACGACGGCCGCGACCGTCGCCTCGAAGTCGAGGCCGTCGGTGACGATGATGACCGCGTCGTCCGGGACCCGGAGCGGGGCGACCTCGCGGCCGCGGTCGATCGCGTCGCGGCGCCGCAGCGACGCCAGGATCTCGGCCGCCTCGGGTCCGTCTGGATCGAGGTCGCGCTCGAGGGCCCGTCGCCGTGCCCGCTCCTCGGCCGACGCGTCGAGGAAGACCTTGAGGTCCGCGTCGGGGAGCACCACGCTGCCGATGTCGCGGCCGGCCATGACGATGTCGCCGGACGCGGCCATGGCCCGCTGGCGCTCGAGGAGGGATGCCCGGACCTCGGGGATCCGGGCGACCGAGCTCACCACGGCATCGACCTCGGCCGAGCGCACGGCGTCGGTCACGTCCTCCCCGTCGACGAGGACGCGCGCCAGCCGACCCTGCCGATCAGCTTCGAGATCGACCGTCGGAACGAGCTTGACGAGGGCCGGCACGTCGCCGAGGTCGACCTCGGCGCGGATGGCGGCCCGGGCCACGGCCCGATAGAGCAGACCCGTGTCGCAGAAGCGGTAGCCGACAGCCAGTGCCGCCGCTGCCCCGACGCTGCTCTTGCCGGACGACGCGGGACCGTCGATGGCCACCACAAGCGGGCGTGACCCGGCCTTGGGCTCCATGGCGCCAGCATACCCGGCACCCGGCCGCCCTCGAGGGGCCGGCTCACTCCGGCTCGCCCCCCAGCTCCCGCTTCTCCTCGGCGGTCAGGGCTCGCACCGCTCCCGAGGGGAGGCCCGCCAGGGTCAGGTTGCCGATCCGGATCCGGACCAGGCGGCGGACCTGGATGCCGACCGCCGAGAACATCCGCCGTGCCTGGCGCTTGCGGCCCTCGCCGAGGACGAGCCGGTACCAGTGCAGGTCGTCGGCCGGTGAAGGCTCCAGCAAGGGGACCAGCGATCGGACCGTCGGCCACGATGCCTCCCCCACCTCGATGGCGCGGGCCGGTCCGTCGGCCAGCTCGATCCCGCCGCGCAGCGACCGGACAGCGGCGGGCTCGAGCGGTCGGTCCGACGCGACGAGGTACTCGCGGTGGACGCCGTGCCGCGGATGGAGGACGCGCTGGGCCCACGGACCGTCGTCGGTCAGCAGGAGAAGGCCCTCCGAGTCCCGGTCCAGGCGGCCGACCGGGTAGAGCCGCGCTCCGGGCCGGCGGAGCGGTTCGGGCACGAGGTCGATGACAGTGCGCACGGCGTGGGCGTCGCGGACCGTCGATGTCACGCCGGGCGGCTTGTGCAAGGCCAGGTGCACGCGAGGCCGGCCGACGACGATCGGCCGGCCGTCCACGGCGATCACCGCCGCTGCCGGGTCCACCCGTTCCCCGATGCGGGCGACGCGACCGTCGATGGTCACCCGTCCCGCTTCGATCAGTGTCTCCGAAGCGCGGCGCGAGGCGACGCCGGCACTCGCGAGGACCTTCTGGAGGCGCTCCCCGCTCACCCCGGGCCGGCCTCGCTCATTCCGGGCCTGGGTCGCCGGGACCGGGCCCGACCGGGGTCCCCGGCCCGACCGACGGTCCATCGGCCTCGTCACCGTCGTCGGCCTGGGCGGCGGCGCCCTCGGTCCCATCGGGCTCGTCCGTCGGATCGACCGTGGCGATCGGGATCCCGGCCCCCTCCTCGACGAGCCTGGCGGCGATCTCCGCCGGCAGCGGCGGCAGCTGCTCCAGGCTCGTCAGGCCGAACCGCTCCAGGAAGTCGAGGCCGGTCCCGTAGAGGAAGGGCCGGCCCGGCGTCTCGGCCCGGCCAAGCTCGACGACCAGGCGCCGGTGCAGGAGGGTGCGGACCGTGTAGTCGCTGTCGACGCCGCGGATGCGCTCGATGGCGGCCCGCGTCACGGGCTGCCGATAGGCCACGATGGCCAGCGTCTCGAGAGCCGCCGGGGACAGCCGGACCGCGTCGGCACCGACGTACCGGCCGATGAGGGGACCAGCCTCCGGGGCGGTCGCGAGGGCCACCCGGTCGCCATCCAGGAGGAGCCGGATCCCCCGCTCGGCGAGGGCGACCTCCAGGTCGCCGAGACGGTCGTCGACGACCGCTCGGTCGACACCGGCGATCGTCGCGAGCTCGCGCCGAGCAAGCGGTCGCTCCGCGACGAACAGCAATGCCTCGAGCTGCTGCTCGCTGAGCTGGCCGCCCTCGTCCGGCGGATCCGGTGCCGTGGGGGCGGTGACGCTCTCGCCGGCTGCATCCGGCGGGGCTGCGGCTGGATCCGCCACGGGGCCGCTCGGTCCTCCAGCGCCCGCGCCCAAGCCCGGCCCGACCGCGACGCCCGGTCCCTCCGGCCTCTCCCTGCGTTCGCCGGTCACGCGAAGTCCGCCAGCGATTCGTCGAGCGCGGCGGCTTCGTCGACGGGGACGCCGGCCGCTCGGCGCTCCGCCTCGGACGTGCGGCGGGCCGCGATCGGACCCCAGGGGCGCTCCTGCTCCACGACGATCTCGCGCCGCTTCATCAGCTCGAGCATGGCCAGGAACGTGACGGCGGCGACGGCCCGATCGCGGACCCCCCGGAGCAGCTCCTGGAGGACGACGACGTCCGTGTCACGCAGGGCCGCCCGGATGATCTCGGCACGCTCGGTCAGGGTCACCGTCCGCGGGATCGTCTCCGGGGGTGGGGGCGGGGGCGGCACGACCCGCAGGAGCGCCTCCAGGGCATCCATCAACCGCTGCGGGTCGATCGGTTCCGGATCCGGCGCCCGGGCCCCCCGGAGGGCCGCGGCCGCCGCTGCAGCGGGTTCGCGCCGGAACACGCCGACGCGGTCGGCCGCCCGTTCCTGGAGGACCTGCCCAGCATCACGGAAGGCCCGGTAGAGGACGAGGCGGGCACGCAGCTCTGCCTCCGGGTCGACCTCCTCATCGAGGCCGATCGGGACAGCCTGCGGCGCCCTCGGCAGCATCGCCCGGCTCTTGATGAGGATGAGCTGAGAGGCGACCGTGACGAACGCCGCCACGTGCCCCATCCGGTCCTCGTCCAGTTCCGCGAGCGCCTCCAGGTAGGCCTCGGCCAGCGACCCGAGTGGGACGGTGAGGACGTCGAGCTGGCGAGCCTCGATCAGCGCCAGCAGCAGGCCGAGCGGCCCCTCCCAGCCGGCGACCGATACGTGGGCTGCCCGGTCCGGCCGGCGATCCGGCTCGAACCGGACGGCCGACGGGCCCGCCTCCAGGGAAGGCAGCGGCAGAGGGCCTACGACGGCCATCAGCCGGCCTCGTCGGCGAGCCGGAGAAGCTCGCCGTACTCGGGATCGCGGGGCGCTTCCTGGTAGCGGATCAGGTCCACGGTCCGTGGCGGGCAGCCGACCCCGGCCGCGAGGGCCGCCGACGTCTCCGCATGGGTGGCCAGCGTCTCGAGATCGCCGGACCAGCCCGGGACGACCCCCCCAAGCCGAACGACCCAGGGGCCGTAGGCCTGGCCGAGTGAGTGGACGACCCGGGGCAGCACCCCGACCCGGCCCTTGCCGGCATCGTGGAGCAGGCCGGCCAGGAGGACGTCACGATCCTCGACCCCCTGGGCGCGGAGGGACGCGAGGACATCGAGGCCGTGGCGTCGGTCGGCGACGTGCATCCGGTCGAAGAGGGCCAGCTGCTCGGGCCGGAGCCATGACGCCACCGCCGCCCGCTCGTCCGGTCCGACGCGGGCGGTCAGGTGGCCCCGGAACTGGCGGACCCTAGACGCCCACCAGGAAGTACGTGACATCCAGCATGAACCTCACGAGGACGTTCCCGAACAGCAGGACGCCCACGATGATGATGACGAACCCGTATTGGGCGAGCTGTGTCCGGAGCCGCCAGACCGTCGCCGGTGGCAGGAAGCGGAACAGCAGCTGGGACCCGTCAAGTGGTGGGACGGGAATCATGTTGAAGACGGCGAGCATGACGTTGTAGAGCACGAAGTTGAAGAGGATGATCGCCGCGATGGCCGGGACCTCGACCTGGAAGCCGAGCAGGGCTCGGATCACGAGGGCCATGACCGAGGCCATGATGAGGTTGGAGGCCGGCCCGGCCACGGCTACGATCACCTCGCCGTTGCGACGGTCGACGAGGTTCGAGGGGTTGACCGGGGTCGGCTTGGCCCAGCCGAAGACGAACCCTCCGAGGAGGATCGACACGGTCAGCAGGATCCCCCCGAGGGGATCGAAGTGGCGCCGCGGATCGAGCGTCAGCCGGCCCATGAAGCGGGCGGTGTGATCGCCGAGCCGGTCCGCCGCGTAGGCATGGGCGAACTCGTGGACCGGGAAACCGACGAGCAGGAAGAAGGCGATCAGGATCCCCGCGCTGAGCAGTCGCTCCGGACTCAGGTCGAACACGGATACCTCGGTGCGAGCGGGACGACGCGAATCCTAGCCCGCCCGAGCGGAGCCGGTCAGATGCGCTCCAGGAGCTCCCGCTTCTTGGCCTCGTACTCCTCGGGCGTGATGGCGCCCGAATCCCGCAACTCGGCCAACGAGGCGAGTGTCCTCGTCGCGTCGTCCGAGCCGGCTGCCTGCGCAGCAGCGGCGGGTGCTGGCGGCGGCGGAGCCGCTTCAGCCTGGGTGGGCTGAGGCGGAGCGACAGGAGCCTGGGCCTCGGCCCGGACCGGCGGGGTCGGCGTCCGCGGCGTGTTGATCATGACGAGGCGCTCGTCCTTGGCGGTCATCATCGCCTTCTTGAACTCGACCGGGTCGGGCAGCGCCACGAGCTCGTCGACGCCGGTGTCGGCCGGGGTGAGGATCCGCAGGTTGCCCCAGCCGAGCACTCGTCCGAGCCACGGGACGTTGATCTGGGCGTCGGTGATGTTCTCGATGGACGAATCGCTCGACTGCTTGTTGACGACCCCCCAGACGCGCAT
This sequence comes from uncultured Chloroflexia bacterium, assembly GCA_963707215.1. Lineage (GTDB taxonomy): Bacteria > Chloroflexota > Limnocylindria > Limnocylindrales > CSP1-4 > DATHYZ01. The sequence continues at coordinate 167,619 of CAVPPB010000003.1, forward strand.
CACTCGGCGATCGGTCAGGAGGTACTCCTGTGACCTCCAGATCAGGATCGCCCAGACGAACCCGACGGCAGCGATCGCGAGGGCGATGACGGTGCCCCAGGTCAGGATCTGGTCGATGAATCCGACGGGCCCCTCGTTGCCCGTCAGCTGGGTGAGCAGGAAGCCGACCACCCCGATGGCGAAGGCGATGGCGACCCAGCGCCCGGCGACCAGGAACGGGAAGATCCAGTGCTGGCGCTCTCGACGGATGATGGACTCCCCGGGTGCCAGGAGTCCGTCGGCGTACGTCATCGGCTGCTTCTCCATCCCTCAGGCCCGGGGGTGGGCTCGGGCGTACATGTCCCGGATCCGCTCCCCGGAAAGGTGAGTGTACAACTGGGTCGTGCTGATGCTGGCGTGTCCCAGCAGCTCCTGGACCACCCGCAGATCGGCCCCGCCCTCCAGGAGGTGGGTGGCGAACGAGTGGCGCAGGGTGTGCGGGCTCACCCGATCGCCGAGGCCGGCCCGGGCGGCCGCGTTCTTGACGGTCGCCCAGGCCTGCTGGCGCGCCAACCGGCGGCCCCTGGCCGTCAGGAACAGCGGTCCGCCGGCGATGGGATGGACGTGACCCATGGCCAGCCAGGCCGCGCGCGGTCCCTCGATCCACCGCCCCAGCCACTCGAGGGCGACGTCCCCGACCGGCACCAGCCGCTCCTTGTCGCCCTTGCCGACCACCCGGACGAAGGCGCCTTCGCGTGACAGGTCGTCGAGATCCAACCCCAGCGCCTCGGAGACCCGGAGGCCCGCCGCGTAGAGGAGCTCGAGGAGCGCCCGATCCCGGGTCGCCATGGCCGCCCCCGATACGTCGCCCACGGCCTCGCCAGCCGCCTCCAGGAGAGCCTCGACCTCGTCGACGGTGAGCGTCTCCGGCAGGAGGCGGGACTGCCGGGGCAGCTCCAGACGAGCGGCCACATCCGTCGCGATGAGGGACTCTCCGAAGGCGAACCGGTAGAACCCCCTGATCGAGGCCGCCCGGCGGCGGAGGCTCGTCGGCGCGAGCCCGGAGCGGCCGTCGAGCCTCCCCGACCCAGGCCGACCACGTCCAGCGGCCCGCACCAGGTGCGCCTCGGCGGCCTCCGGCCCGACGGCCCAGTCGGGTCCGGCGTCGACCGCGAAGGCCCGCAGGTCGCCGGCATAGGCCCGCAGCGTCGCTTCCGACAGTCCTCGCTCGACGCGCAGATGGTCGAGGTATCCGGCGACCGCGCGCGAGAAACGCGGGTCGACTGCCGACGGGCCGCCCGACGGATCGACGACGCTCGAGCGGCGCGCGCGCGCGACCGGGGTCACCCTGCCGCCACGAGCCGCTCGCCGCGCCACCCCTCGGCCCGGTCGAGCAGCTCCCGGGCGCTCGCCCGGGCGGCCTCGCCGCCCGTCGAGCCGGCGAGCATGTGGGCGAGTTCCTCCGTCCGGGCATCGCCGACCAGCGTCCGGACCGTCGTCGAGGTGCGGCCGCCACGCTCGATCTTCTCGATCCGCAGGTGCGTGTCGGCATACGCCGCGATCTGCGCCAGGTGGGTCACGCAGAGGACCTGGTGGCGCCGGCCGAGGGCCCACAGGGCGCGTCCGACGGGCTCGGCGCTGCGCCCGCCGATGCCGCTGTCGATCTCGTCGAACACCAGGGTCGGCGTGTCGTCCAGTCCGGCGAGGACCTCGCGGATCGCCAGAGCCACGCGCGAGAGCTCGCCGCCGGACGCGATCCGGGCCAGCGGCCGGGCCGGCTCACCCGGGTTGGGGGCGAAGCGGAAGACGACTTCGTCCACGCCGGTCTCGTCGAAGGCCACCGCGTCGCCGCCGAGCTCCACGGCCGGTTCGTTCGGCCCGGCGATCCGACGGCCCAGGCCGACCGAGAAGGCGTCGCTGGGGAAGTCGAGGGGCTGGAGGGTCCGACCGACCGCCTCCGCCAGACCCTCGGCCGCCCGGGCCCGCCGTGCGGAGAGCTCGGCCGCGGCCGTCGCCACGTCCTTCAGCAGGGTCGCCTCGAGCTCGCTGCGACGGGCCCGCTCGGCATCCAGCCCCTTCAGGCGCTCGACCTCGGATCGGCACTGCTCGCCATGGGCGATCACGGTCGCCTCGTCGTCGCCATAGCGGCGCTCCAGGGCGTAGATGAGCGACAGGCGCTCCTCCAGTCGAGCCAGCTCGGCTGGATCGTGGTCGACGACCTCGGCCAGCGCGCGCGCCTCCTCGGCAGCGTCCTCGAGCTCGGCGGCGAGCCCACCCAGGCGCTCGGCGAGCGGAGCGAACCGCGGATCGAGACGGGCGACCCGCTCGGCCGTCGTCGCTGCCGTGGCCGTCCCATCGCGGGCGCCGCCAGGATCCCCGAGCAAGGTCTCCCGGATCTCCCCCACAGCGCGGATCGTGGTCTCGGCGTGTCGGACCGCTGCCAGGCGTCCCTCGATCTCGGTCGCCTCCCCGGGGCGCAGCCGGGCCGCCTCGATCTCCCGAGCCTCGTGGTCGAGGACCTCCAGCCGTCGGGCGAATTCGCGGGCGTCGGCGGGGAGTCCGGCCAGGACCTCGCGGTTCTGACGCCAGGCCTCGACGGCCACGGCCACGGCGGCCCGGTCCCCCTGGTGCTCCCCGAACGCATCGAGGAGGTCGCGCTGGTGGCGATCGTCGAGGAGTCGCTGCTGATCGTGCTGACCGTGGATGTCCACGAATTGGCCGACCGTGTCGGCCAGGCGGCCGGCCGTCACGGCCTCGTCGCCGAGCCGAGCCGACGATCGGCCCGCGGCGCTGACTTCGCGGACCACGGTCAGATGACCATCGGGTCGCTCGAAGCGGGCCTCGACCCGGGCACCGGGTGCCCCGTGGCGCACGAGGCCCGTGTCCGCCCGGGCACCGAGGACCAGGCCCAAGGCATCGATGAGCAGGCTCTTGCCGGCACCGGTCTCGCCGCTCAGGACGATCAGGCCCGCCGAGAGGTCGACGCGGACCCGCTCGAGGAGAGCGAGACCTTCGACGGCGAGCGAAGCCAGGCTGCCGGAGCCGACCGCGTCCCGGCCTGCCGGATCCTGCCGCTCGGCACCGGCGGTCACCGGGGCAGCAGCTCGACCTTCTCGCGGAGCAGGTCCCAGAAGGGCAGGGCCCCTTCCGGCTCGAGCAGCCGGATGGGCCGCTCGAGCGCCCGGACCTCGACCACGTCGCCGACCTCCAGGCTCCGGTCCTGCCAGCCATCGACCGACACGAGGGCCTCATGGGCAGCGACGACGAGGCAGCGGACGACCTGGTCGGGGCTCACGACCACCGCCCGCAGCGTCGAGAGGTAGGCCGCGATCGGGGTCACGATCAGATTCCGGCTCAGCGGGTCGAGGATCGGGCCGCCGGCCGAGAACGAGTAGCCGGTCGATCCCGTCGGCGAGGAGACGACCAGGCCGTCGGCGATGAAGGCGGCCAGGTGGCTCTGGTCGATGGCGACCTCCAGATGGCAGACACGGGCCAGCGAGCCCCGGGCCACCACGACGTCGTTGAGGGCGACCGTCGGCGGCGTTCCGTCGGGTCGGCCTCCGGGCAGGACGGACGCCTGGAGGAGCATCCGCTCCTCGACCCGATAGCGACCCTCGTGGAGATGCTCGAAGATCGGCTCCAGGCGATGCCCCTCGGCCTTGGACAGGAAGCCGACCTTGCCGAGGTTGACGCCCAGGATCGGGACGTCCACGGCCGCGACCGAGGTGGCCGCCCGCAGGAACGTCCCGTCGCCGCCGAGGACCACGAGGACGTCGGAGCCGGGCAGCGCCTCGACGAGGGCCGGCGTCTCGACCGCCGGCGCCCACCACGTTTCGATCGCGTGCGCCTCGCACCAGGCGGTCGCCCTGCCGAGGAGCTCCAGAGCCGCTGGCTTCGTGGGATTGACGGCGAACCCGATCCGACTGAGGGTCATCCGGCCGTGGCCTCCATGATCCGCGCTCCGATCATGTCGTCCGATGGGCCCGGCAGGAAGTGCACCAGGAACTCGCGGTTCCCCTCGGGGCCCCGGATGGGAGAGGCGATGACACCCCTCGCGCCGAGACCTTGATCGGCGGCCCGTTCGATGACCCGTTCGACCACGGCCCGATGGACCGCCGGGTCGCGGACCACGCCCTTGCGGACGAGCTCCCGGCCGGCCTCGAACTGGGGCTTCACGAGAGCCACGATCGAGCCATCCCCGGCCAGGCACGAGGCCACCGGACCGAGCACCAGGTCGAGCGAGATGAAGGCGACGTCGATCACGGCCAGCCCGATCTGCTCGGGGAGCCGCCCGGGCGACAGGCCCCGGGCATTCGTCCGATCCATCACCACGACCCTGGGGTCGTGGGCGAGTCGCTCGGCCATCTGTCCCCTGCCCACGTCGACAGCGTAGACACGGGATGCCCCCCGCTGCAACAGGACGTCGGTGAAGCCACCGGTCGAGGCCCCGACGTCCAGGCAGACCAGGCCGCGAGGATCGACCGCGAACGCGTCGAGGGCAGCGGCCAGCTTGTAGCCCCCACGACTGACGTACGGCTCCGGCTGGACCACCTCGAGCTGGACCGCCGGATCCACAAGGTCGCCGGGCTTGCGATCGATCCGGCCGGCGTCGCCCATGCCGACTCGCACCTTGCCGGCAAGCAGCAGCGCCTGGGCTCGGGCCCGCGTATCGACGAGGCCGCGCTCAACGAGGAGCTGGTCGAGGCGAATCCGGCGGGCCGAACCGGCCGCCACGGGGGTCGGGGCGCCGCGCGACCGGCTCAGGCCGTCACGCGCTCGGGCCGCCCCGGCGAGGCCTCGAGCGTCCGCAGTGCCTCGCGGACCTGGGCCTCGATGCCGTCCTCGTCGAGGCGGATGAGACGACGCAGGTCCCCGACGGATCCGTGATCCACGAAGCGGTCGGCCGGGATCCCGATGGGAATGACCCGGATCTCCCGGTAGGCCGCATCGGCCAGCCGTGCCTCTTCGAGGATCTCGAGGACGGCGCCGCCGAACCCGCCGGTCACCACGCTCTCCTCGAGCGTCACCACGAGGCGCTTTCCCCGCGCCTCGTCGAGGACGAGCTGACGGTCGACGGGCTTGGCGAACCGGGCGTTGATCACGCCGACCGACCAGCCATCGGCCTCGAGTCGGCCGGCGACCGCCATTCCGCGAGCGACGATCGGGCCGAAGCCCACGAGCAGGACGTCGTCGCCCTGGCGGAGGACCTCACCGCGGCCCACGGGCAGCACCTCGGGCTCCCGCTCGGGGACCCCGAACCCCGCATCGCGGGGGTAGTGCAGGGCGAAGGGATGATCCTGCGCGAGGGCCGTCCGGACCAGTGAGCGGAGCTCCTGCTCGTCCTTCGGGCTGGCGATGACCAGGTACGGCAGCTGGCGCTGGGCCGGCAGCATGAACATGCCCTGGTGGCTGGTACCGTCCTCTCCCACCAGGCCGGCCCGATCGACGCCGAAGAGGACCGGCATGTCGTTCTGGCAGGCGTCGTGGACGATCTGGTCGAAGGCTCGCTGAAGGAACGTGGAGTAGATCGCGACGGCCGGCCGGAGCCCGCCCATCGCGATGCCGGTCGCGAGGGCGACGGCATGCTGCTCGGCGATGCCGACGTCGATGAAGCGATCCGGGAACTCGGCCCCGAACCTGGCCAGCCCGGTGCCCGTCGGCATCCCCGCGGTGATCGCCACGATCCGTCGGTCGTCGCGAGCGAGGTCCACGAGCTCGTTGGCGAAGAACTGGGTGTAGTTCGGGGCCTTTGCCGGCTGCTCGGCGGCAGCCTCCGGCGCGACCGCGTCGTCGCCGACGGCCTCGACCGGCATCGCGGCAAGGTGGTCGTCCTCGGTGGGGCCTTCAGGGCCCTTGCCGTCGGACCTGCCCGACTCCGTGGGGTCGGCCCGATGCCCATCGTCGGCGTCGGCCACGGGACCCAGCGAGATCGGCGGGAGGGCCGCACCGTGGAAGCTCACCTGGTCGAGCTCGGCCGGATGGTAGCCCTTGCCCTTCTGGGTGCGGACGTGGACGATCGCCGGTCCCTTGAGGTCGAGGGCCGACCGGAAGTTGTGGACGAGCGCCCGGAGATCGTGGCCGTCGACCACGCCGATGTAGGTGATCCCGAGGTCCTCGAAGAGGGTCCCCGGCTGGGCGAAGCTGACGACCGACTTGCGGAACAGGCGCGACAGCTCGACCGCTGTACCTCCGACGAGAGGGACCTTCCCGAGCCCGCGGTCGTACGCCGACTTGGTCTGCTGCCAGGCCGGCGACAGCTTGATCTCGGAGAGGTAGTGGCTGAGGGCTCCGACGGTGGGGCTGATCGACATCTCGTTGTCGTTCAGGACGATCAGGAGCTGGGTCCGCCGCTGGCCGATGTCGTTGAGCGCCTCCAGCGACAGGCCGCTCATCAGGGCCGCGTCGCCGACGACGACCGCGATCCGCTCCAGGCCATGCCGGACGTCGCGAGCCGTCGCCAGGCCCTGGGCGATCGACAGGCCCGTGCCGGCGTGCCCGCCATCGAAGACGTCATGCTCGGACTCGGACCGACGGGGGAACCCACCCATGCCCCCGATCTGGCGCAGGGTCCCGAACCGATCCAGGCGACCCGTGAGGAGCTTGTGGGCGTAGGCCTGGTGGCCCGTGTCCCAGACGATCCGGTCGTAGGGTGACTCGAGCAGTCGGTGGAGGGCCAGGGTGACCTCGACGACGCCGAGGGACGACCCGAGATGGCCGCCGGTCTTGGCGACGGTCCCGACGATCGTCTCGCGGATCTCCTCGGCGAGCTCGGCCAGCTGCTCCTCGGTCAGCCCCCGCAGGTCGTTCGGGCCCTGGAGGGTCGGCAGGATCGGCACTCGGGACACCCTCCTGTTCGACGTTGCGACGGGATCAGGCCCGCCCCCGCGGCGCGGGGCACGACCATCATGGTTCCGTTCGGGCGACGCGGTCCGGCGGATCGTTCGTCCGGCGAGTCTACTCGCCGGACCAGTGCATGTCAGGCGACACTGCGGATCCGCCGAGGTCCTCGCGATCCCGACGCGAGGCGCTCAGCGGCCTGGCGTCGGGTCGTCGGTGGAGTCCTGGTGGGTGACCGCTTCCAGCTGGCCTCCGCTCCGTTCCACGAGCCGCCGGATCCGTGCGTCGGCATCGTCGAGGAGCCGCTCGAGCCGGCCCTGGAGGGCGACGCCACGCTCGTAGGCCGCCAGGGCCTCTTCCAGCGTCTGGCCTCCCGCCTCCAGCTCGACGACGACCCGCTGCAGCTCGTCCAGGGCCGCGTCGAACCCCAAGGTGTCGATCGGCGGCCCATCCTCGGTCCGGCGCTCGCTGGTCACTCGCTCCTCTCCCGCGGCATCGGCCGCGCTCCGCTGCCCGCGTCCGCGCCCGTTCGCTCGGGACCGTCCGGCCTGTCGGGGTCATCCTCGTCCTCCCGGACCATCGCCCGGTCCAGCGGTCGTGCGATGAGGATACCGGCCCCGATCCCGGCCACGCCCACCACGGCGGCGATCGCCACCAGGACGAGCACGTCGGTCATGGCGCGCCGCCCTCCCGGTGGGCCTCTCGTCGGGCCGGGAACGAGCCTCCGGCCACCCTGACGTCCAGGGCCCCTCCCGGTGGCACGTCGTTCGGATGGCGGACGACCAGCCCATCGTCCGCGCGTCGGACCACGGCGTAACCGCGCGCGAGGGTCGCCTGCGGTCCGAGGGCGGCCAGGCCGGCCGCTGCGGCGGCGACCGCCGATCTCCTGGCGGCCAGTCGAGCTGGCAGGAGTGGTGCCAGCCGAAGCGCTGAACGGTCCAGCGTCGACCGATCACGGGCGACCCGTCCCAGGAGGGCGCGCGAGGCCCGATCGAGGAGATGGCCCACACGCTCGCGATCGGCAGTGAGTGCGGCGCGTGGATCGAGACGCTCGAGGGCCCGCTGCTCGGCGACCAGTGCGGCGCTCGCCGCCGTCATCCGCCTGGCCACCGCGCTGTCGAGCCGTCGACCCGTCGTCCGGATGCCTCCCAGGACCTCGAGTCGGTCCGGAACGACGAGCTCGGCAGCGGCCGAAGGCGTTGGGGCCCGGACATCGGCTGCCAGGTCGGCGAGCGTCACGTCGACCTCGTGGCCGACGCCGGTCACGACCGGGATCGGGCTACGGACGATCGCCCGGACGACCGCTTCGTCGTTGAACGACCAGAGATCCTCCAGCGAGCCGCCTCCTCGGGCCAGGATGGCCACCTCGGGGGCGCTCTCCCCCGTCGCCCGTGCCTGGTCGACGAATCGCGCCAGCCGGTCGAGGGCCCCGGCCACGCTGGCGGCCGACCCGTCCCCCTGGACCTGGCACGGGAGAAGGAGCAGCTGGGCGACTGGCCAACGCCGACGGAGGACCGTCCGGATGTCGTGCCAGACCGCGCCGCTCGGGCTGGTCACGACCGCGATGATCGTCGGGCGCCGCGGCACGGCCCGCTTGCGCTCGGTGGCGAAGAGCCCCTCCGCCGCCAGGCGAGCCTTGACCTCTTCGAGGCGGATAGCCAGGTCGCCGACGCCGGCGGGCTGGAGGGCCTCGACGTAGAGCTGGAGCGCACCCGTCGCCTCGTAGAGGTCGATCCGGCCGTTGGCCACGACGTGCACGCCGGTCCTGGCCTCGAACGGCGAGGCCAGGCGAGCGTCGCGGAACCAGACGCACTGGAGCTGGTTGCGCTCGTCCTTGAGCGAGAAGTAGGCGTGTCCGGCCGACGAGATCGTGACGCGGCCCACCTCGCCCTCGACCCAGACGTCACGCAGGCGCTCGTCGGCCGCGACGACCCCACGGATCGTCCGGGTCGCCTCGCTGACGCTCATGATCCGCAGCCCGACGATCCCTCGCGGCGCCGTGGCCCGTCGGGCCGCGGGCCCGAGCCCGCTCGACCCGACATCGGGAAGGCGCGGCGCCGGGACAGCCGGGTCGACGGCGCTTCTGCGGACCTCGTCCGCCTCGTCGTGGCGGACGTCGTCTGCCACATCGTCCCAGGCCGGCAGGGCCCAGTCCGGCGGGTCTCGGCGGTCCATGGGAACGACCGGGATCAGACCCGGGTCAGGTACTCGCCGGTGCGGGTGTCGACGCGGATCGTGTCGCCCTCGGTCACGAAGAGCGGGACCGAGACCACCAGGCCTGTCTCGGTCGCGGCCGGCTTCCGGGCGCCCTGGGCCGTGTCGCCGGCGAATCCGGGCTCGGTCTCGACGACCGTGAGGTCGACGGTGATCGGAAGCTCGACGCCGAGCGTTTCGCCCTGGTACTGGGTCCGGTCGAGGGTCATGCCGTCCTTGAGGTATCGGACGGCCTCGTCGAGCTGGTCGGCCCGCAGGATGAACTGGTCGTAGGTATCCGTGTCCATGAAGTGGAAGTCGTCGCCGTCGCGGTACAGGAACTGGATCGGGCGGGTCTCCAGCTGGGCGCGCGGCCAGCGGTCGCCGGCCTGGAACGATCGCTCGACGGTCGAGCCCTTCTTGACGTTCCGGAGCTTGATCCGGACCTGGGCCGAGCCGCGACCCATCTTGATGTGGTGGTAGTCGAGGATCTGCCAGAGGTCGCCATCCAGTTCGATGACGACGCCCTTGCGCAGCTCGCCGGTGGAGATCATCGGTCGGTCAGCTCCTGGGGATGGGGTTCGAAGCGGGCCCGGCGGGCCGGCGCTCAGGGATGGTAGAAGTCGATCACGATCCGGAGGTTGCCCCCGGAGCTCCAGATCCCCACGCCGGCGCGGTCGAAAGCGGGGTTCATCATGTTCCGCCAGTGGCCGCCGTTGTAGCCCTTCTCCGATTGGAAGAAGCGGACCAGGTTGATGGCAGCGCGCGACAGGTTGCTGTAGTACCGGCAACCGAGGTTCTCGGCCCAGCGGTAGCTCGTGTACCCCGCCGCGCGGAGTCGGTCGTCGGGGCCGCCGCCGTAGAAGTGGCTGCAGACGCCCGCGCTGACCAGCTTCTTGGCGTACGGCCGCGCGACCCGGTCGCTGATGCCGGTGTCGTACTTCAGCGGTCCGGCGGACCCGCCGCCGGGGCTGGAGCAGCTGCCATCGGTCTCGACCCAGCCACCGCCCCGGGTGCAGTTCATGAGGGCGATCACGTACTTCTCGGCAGCGACCAACGAGCCGGACGGGGGCTTCGGGACCGGGGCCGGATCCGACGGCGGGCGGGTCGTCGCCCGCGGCGTCGCCCGCGGCGTCGCCTTCGGCGCCGGCGTGGGTGGCGGAGGTGGCTCGGGCTCGACGCTGAAGGTGGCGCTCGCGCTCGCGCTGATCGGTGCTCCCGTCGCGGATCGGGCTCCGGTCCCCACCTGGAGGACGACCGTCGCCCCGTACGGGAACGGCTCGGCCGGGTCCACGACCAGGACGGTGTCGTCCTCGGCCCAGCGTGGCTTGCCCTCGAGCGGCTTCCCGTCGATGGTCACGGTGAAGGCCCGGCGCGTCGTAGCCCGATCCATCGGCGCGGTGAAGCGGACCGACACCTCGGCATCCCGCTCGACCTTCTCGGTCTTGTCCTTCGGCCGGAAGCGGATCACCGACGGGGCGCTCTCGGTCTGGAGCGCCATCGACCCCGACGGATCCAGAGGGGCGCCTTCCATGTCGGTAGCCCCAGCGTCGAGCGAGAGCAGGTAGACCGAATCGGGTGCCAGGGTCGTGTCGGGCCGGAAGACGAGCCGGGTCACCGGGACGCCGGGCGCCACCGCTTCGAATGATCCGGCGACCGGCGGAACGACGTGGAAGGAGGCCATCACCGATGGCACGTCGACGGGCCGCTCGAAGTCGAGCACGAACGCCGAGTCCACCCTTACCCGCTCGCCGGCGGTCAGCTCCGGCAGGAACGCCATCGCTGTCCGATCGCGGGTCAGGAAGCTGGTCCGAACCGCCGTCGCCAACGGCGCACCGTCGGCGTCACGGGCGGTCGGCCGGACGCTGACCGTGTAGTAGGTCGCCGGCTGCCACGCGTCCACGGGTCGGACCACGAGCTGGCTGGCATCGTCGTTCCAGGCGAGGGACACCGGTGCCGGAGGCCGGACCTCGAGGGCCGCAGCGACGCTGGCCGGGTCCATCGGCCCCGTGAACTCGATGGTCAGCGGCGAGTCGATCGCCCGCCCGACCTGGATCGCCCGGAATGCGGTCGCCGGCGGCCCGCTCGTGTCGCTGGCCGGAGTGGCGGTCGTGGGGCCCGGTCGACCGGCCGTCACGACGACGACGCTGGTCACTCCCAGGACGACGAGCAGGAGCGAGAGACGCGGGACGCCGACCCGCCGGACGACGGTCCCGAAGTAGAGGCTCAGAAGGGTCGGAACGGCGAGGAAGGCAGACGCGATCTCCCGCAATCGACAGGCTCCTCGGTGTTCCTGGCTCGGACAGGGGCCGCCCTGGGGTGGCGACCGACCGGCGTCACCCTATCACCGACCTTGTCGGGGCGGCAAACGTCGTTCCCGGTCAGGCCGGGAGGGCGATCACGTCGCGAGGGAACCGGGTGAGCAGGTCGACGCGTCGGGCGCCGCTGTCGACGTGGACGAGGTCCTCGATCCGGACCCCCGTCCGACCGCCGAGGTAGACGCCCGGCTCGACCGAGAAGACCGTCGGGCTCGGGAGCGGGGTCTCCTGCGCCACCCGCGAGAGGCTCGGCGCCTCGTGCGTGGCCAGGCCGATCCCGTGGCCGGTCCCGTGGCCGAACCGCTGGCCGTGTCCTGCGGCCGCGATGATCTCGCGAGCGGCCGCGTCGACCGCTCGGCCCGAGGGCAGCACCCCCTCGCCGACCGACCGCTCCAGCAACCCGATGGCGGCGGCCTGGGCCCGGGCGACCAGGTCGTAGAGCCCGAGATCGCGCACCGCGGGCTCGCCGAGGAAGAGGGTCCGAGTCATATCGCTGCGGTAGCCGGCCACCTGCGCGCCGAAGTCGAAGAGCATGACCCGACCGGACCGGAGCCGCCGAGGGCCCGGCGAGCCGTGCGGAAGGGCGGCCTGTGACCCCGCCAGCGCGGCGACGTCGAAGGCCAGGGCCTCGGCCCCCTGCTCGCGCATGAGGATCTCGAGACGCCAGGCCAGCTCGCGCTCGGTGGTTCCGACGCGGACGTGCGGCAGCAGCGCCGCCAGGGCTCGATCCGCAACGGACGCGGCAGCCGCGATCCGCTCCACCTCGGGCGCTTCCTTGACGGCCCTGGCGTCGTCCACCCAGCGGCCGGCCGGGACGAGCTCCACGTCCGGTGCGGCCGCCGCCAGCGCCTCGTACAGCCCATGGCTGATGTCGCCGACGGGCACGGCGACCCGCCTGGCCCCGATGGTGCCGACGAGCTCCGGCCAGCTGGCCGGCAGGTCGTACGTCACGGCCTCCACGCGCGAGCCGGGCGATTCGCGACGGCACTGCAGGGTGTACCTCGTGTCGGCCAGGACGACCACCTCGTCCATCGAGACGAGGAACCGACCCGAGTGACCCGCGACCTTCTCCTCCCCGTCGCCCAGGACGACGCCGGTGAGGTAGCGGATCTCCTCGCGACGGAGCCCGAAGTAGGCGTCGACCCCGGCCTCGGCCAACTGCTCGCGCAGGCCGGCCAGCCGCCGTGGACGTGCCTCGCGGTCGGCCTCGGCCCACTGCCGGATCCGGCGAGCCGTCGGCGGGGCTGCGAAGTCGGCCGGGACGGGCAACCGCCGAGGAGCGCGGCCCATCAGAGGTAGCCGTACAGTTGCACGGTAAGCAACACTACCGCGACGGCTCGTGATGAAGGGTTGCCTCGATCGTGCGCACGGCGCGATGGTAGCGCGGGGGACGGCCCCCGGTCGCCCGCCGCTCCGCTGGCCTGCCGGAGCCGGGCAGGATGGGGGTCAGTCGCTCGAGCAGTGGATCCTTCGCTGCCACGCGCGCTCCCGTCGCTCGTGCTCAGCGTGTTCTGCGGCCGGGGTGTAGACGCGCACCTCGACGGTCGGGCCGACGAGGACGGAGAGCGCCGTCCGTGTCCGCCGCGACTCGCTGATCCACAGGACCACGCCGACCGTCGGACGCGGGTCGGATCGCCGGACGCGCTCGGCATCGGACTCGATCAGGTATCCGGCTTGTTTCACTCCGTCCGCGCTCGTGACGACGATGCCGTCGGGGTCCTCGACCAGGACGATCCGCCGCCCGAGCGCGAACGCGTCGGCCTGCGCGTCGGGGAGGAGGTCGGTCACCCGTAGCAACTTGGCCCCGGCGGCGAGGAACTCGTCGGGGTAGCCACGGTCGCCCCACGTGAGCATCTTCCCGTCCGTAGGGTCTGAGAGCGTCACGCCAGAGGTTCGCTCTCGCCCTTCGCTGTAGTTCCAGAAGAGGTGCGCCGGCATGGTCACCGACCCGACGGTCACCTCGGCGAGCTGATCGTCTCGTCCGGTCGCGCCCTGCTCGAACGGGACCGTGGTGCTACCTCCGAAGAGGTTGCGAAGGAAGCCCATCTTCCATGTCCTCCGGCTGGACCTCGGACCAGCGTACTGCGCCCGCCGGGGATGAGGACCGAAACGGCCCCCGTCGCCCGGCCGTGGGCTGGTCGCCTCCCCCTGGGCGAGAACGCGCCGACGGGCCGAGGAACGGATCTGCAACGCCCTCCCATCTCAGGCGTCACCTATGCATGGTCGAGAGTCTCCGCGCTCAGCTCCGACGGCACATCTACGTCACTGCCGCGCTCATCGGGCCGCCCGCGATCTTCATCGGGTTCCTGGCCGCCATCCTCGGCTGGGCGTTGTTCCCCGACGTGGGCTGGGTCCGCCTCGACGAGGATGGAGACGAGATCCCCCTACTCCACATCGCGATCTTCTCGGTCGTCTGGATCTTCGCCCTTTACCTGCTGAGCGCCGCGGTTCTCGGGAAGCGCATCAGCCTGATGGTCAGCGAGGAGCACCGGGCCTACGCCCCGCCAGGGTCCTTCCCCCGACGGCCGCGGGGCAACGGCTACTGGATGGTCGCGGCCGGCTCGGGCATCGCCGTGTTCTTCATCGTGGCTGCGGCCATGGGATGGCTCACCTAGCAGGCCGGCCCCCGTCGCCCGGCCGTGGGCTGGTCGCCTTCCCCCTGAGCGGCGAGATCGCGCCGGCCGGCCCGGAGCGGGCGATCTCCGCCGGCTCCGCGGACTACGCCGACTGGCTCGCCTGTCCGGAGTGCGTCACCTACCGCTCAACACTTGGTTTCCTGGTTGGCATGCAGCCGCAGCCGCGCCCGTCTGCTCGCCGCGTACGCGGTCAGGGCGACGAACGCAAGGAGGCACGCGACCGCGTACATCAACCCCTGCGCCGCGGGCGTCTCCGGCGCGACCGCCGTGTCCGGGAGTGCGGACACCGTGACGTCCACGGCGCCGGCGCAATCGGCTCCCGGGACGCTCGCCGTCACCGTCCAAGCGCCCTCCTGGTTCCCCCAAAAAGCATGCACGAAGAGGAAGTCTCCCGCCGCGTCCGCGATCCCCGGCGAGAAGTCGCCGAACGGGACTCCGTTCCACGTGAAGGTCAGGTCGATCTGCGCGCCGGGCACGAACGAGCCCCAGAACGTGATCTCTTCTAGCTCCACAGTAATGCTCGTGCTGCCCTCGTCGCCGGGGGCCGGGTCGATCGCAGCGCGGAGCACGCAGTCGCCCGGTGCCGCGGCGACGGGCGGCGCGGCCGCGAGCGTGACCGCAAGGAGTACAGCGGCAAACGAAACCGAGATGCACCGCACAGCAGGACCCTCCCGGGACGCCGCATGCGGGTCGGGTCCGCCAGTGGCTCGACACGGTCCTAGGCAGCCAGGGTTGGGACCGGGTCTCATCGCCCCCCGCGATGGCGCGGACGATGCGGCCGGCTGCACCGGCAGTCAAGATGCGTCGGTCATCGAACGGCCCCCGTCGCCCGGCCGCGGGCTGGTCGCCTTTCCCGCTGCAACGCCTCGCTGCCTGTGACGTCAACCTCTTGAGATGAGATCGCAGGGGATCGGCCCGCTCACGGACAGCGGTGACGGCGACCGCTGGACGACGGCGGTCGGCGCGGCGCGGGCCTTCGTCATCGGTTCGGTCGGGACGGCGGTCGCCGTAGCCGGCTGGGTGGCGCTCGTCCAGCTTCCAGCCCTCATCGAGAGCCTCGGCGCGCTGGTGTTCTTCGGCCTGCCGCCCCTGCTGGCCGCCATGGTCGGGGCAGCCACCGCCCGGTGGGGCGACCGGACGATGGAGGCCGCGATCGCCGGTGCCCTCGGCGGCTGGCTCACCTGTGCCGCCCTTCCGCATGCGCTGACCCTCGTCGGTGGCCGGGTCGATCCGGTCTTCTACCCCTACTGGCTCATGGCCGCCGGCACGGCCGGGCTCCTCGCCTACGGCGTCGGGTTCGCCGCCGGGTGGTGGTTCTCGGAGCGCTAGACGGCCCCCGTCGCCCGGCCGTGGGCTGGTCGCCCGTAACGCTTCGCCGCCCATGGCGCCCTGGTCACGGGAGGACCGGCCGGTGGAGAGCCGGAATCTCCTCGTGGCCCTCGGCATCTTGCTCGGGGTCGCGATCGGGGCGTTCGTGATGGCGAACCGGTCACGTTCTCGCAGCCCGGGCAGCAGGGGCCAGCCTGTTGGAGTCGGCTGCCTCTGGGCCCCGGTCCTCGGAGCTCTGTCGCTCGCCGGCGGCTGCAGCGTCCTGGTCGTCAGCGTTGCTCCCCTCGAGATGACGTCACGCCGACGGAGATGCTGCGCTCCCGTCACCCGGAACCCCAGGTCGGGTCGTGGCTAGCGGGGTGCGACGACCGGCTCGAGCGACTCGAGCATCGACTCGATCGAGGCGGCGACCTCGCGATCAGCTTCGTCGACGTAGGCGGTGATGAACAGGATGTCACCGGCGCCGAGCACCGGGTCCGGAACGCCGATGACGGCGCACCAGGTCGCCTCGATCCGGCGGGGATCGCTTGGTCGATCGGCTGATCGCCCCGGCTGGCCCGGGGCGGGCTCGATGACCGCGACCCAGCGGGCGCGGACCGCCGGACCGAATGGCAGCTCGACGCGGTCGGCGACCGACGCTTCCAGGCCGGTCGCCCTGAAGCCGGGGTAGTCGGTCGCGACGGACCCTTCGGAGTCGAGGTCCTCCTCCACGAGGGCGAGGATCTCCTCGGCCGTCGCCGGCGCTCCCCAGGAACCGACGTTGACCCGGAGCATCGCGTCAACGCGGTCGTCGGTCGAGGGGAACCAGGCCAGGAACGCGGCCGGGAACGCGTCGCCGGACGTGGAGGCGATCCACAGCTCGTGCGCGGCCGGATGCGGCTGGAGACCGCCGAAGCCCGGATGCTCCTCGAGCATCCGCAGCATCGCCGCCTCGTATCCGGGACCGCTGCTGGCGCCATGCCAGCCATCGGGCAGGTCCATCCTGAACGGAAGGCCCGCGAATGGATCCGGTGTCGGCGGGCCGGCCCGGGTCGTCGTGGGGGCCGGCGTCGGTCTCGGCGTCGATCCAGCCGAGGACGTCGCCACCGATCCGGACCCGGGTGTCGCTCCTGGCGCAAGCGTGGGGGTGGTCCCGCATCCGGCCACCAGGAGCGAGCCGAGAGCCAGCGGCGGTAGCGATCGCAGGACCCGCTTCACGACCATATCAGTGCCCCCGCGCTATGGCGGTCAGGGTGCCGGTCGTGGAACGGACGGGTCTAGAGGCCGAGGGCCTGAACGGACGCGGGGCCACGGCAGCGGGCTGACCGCCTTCCCGTCCAGATCCCTGCTGCGACATGTACTACGACAGCCTCTGCGGGGCTACGATGGCCCCGACGCGCGGCGACCCCTCGGTAGGCACCTGGAGGGCGAACGATGGCAGCGAACCGCTCCGCTCAGGAGCGCCCGGAGGCGCGCTGGCAACGGGCGAGGCTCATCCCGGCGGTCGGCATCAAGGGCGATGTCGAGCAGGAGCTGCGTGCGACCTCGGCACTCCTGGCCGTGATGGTCGCGGTGCCGGACTTCGGACGTGAGATCGTGGCTCGCGTCGGAGCACCGGGAGGCCGGATCTCCACCTTCACCGAAGTTCGCTTCGATCGCGATGACGGCAAGACACTCCGTCCGGACGGGGCCATCCTCGTTGAGCGGGGCAGCACCCGGTGGACCTGCCTCGTCGAAGTCAAGACTGGGAAGAACGAGTTGCAGACGGCCCAGATCGAGGCGTATCTCGATCTGGCCCGGGCTCACGCCTTCGACGCCGTCCTGACGATCTCGAACAGCATCGCCTCCGACTCGACCGAGCTGCCCGTGGCGATCGACCAGCGCCGTGCCCGGGGCTTGAAGATCCGTCACCTCTCGTGGTGGCGCATCCTCACCACCGCGATCGTCGAGAAGGAGCACCGCGGGATCGACGACCCCGACCAGGCGTGGATCCTGGGCGAGTTGATCCGCTATCTCCAGGACGAACGATCGGGTGCGTCGGGCTTCGAGGAGATGGGGCCCAACTGGGTTGCCATTCGCGACGGAGCCATGCGCCAGACGCTCCGCCAGAGTGACCCGGCGGTGCGGGACATCGCCGACCGGTGGGAGCAGTTCATCGAGTACGTCAGCCTCGATCTCAGGCAGACGCTGGGACGACCAGTCGTGCCGCTCTGGGCTCGGAAGAGCACCCGCGCCACGCGACTTCAGGAAGCGACGCGGAGTCTCGTCCAGGACGGCACGCTCAGGGGCTCCATCAAGGTCCCGGACACGGCGGCCCCGCTGGACTTGGAGGCCAATCTGCGGACGCAGCGCCTGACCACGAGCGCCGAGATCGCGGCACCACGGGAGGGTCGGGCGCAGACGCGCATCAACTGGATGCTCCGACAGGCGAAGGAGATGCCCGCCGATCTCCGTGTCGAGGTGCGTTACGTCAATGCGCGAGAGCACCCCGCGATGTTGCTCGGGAGCGCCATCGACCGGCCTGAGCGGCTCCTGTATGGACCCGACCCGAAGCGGGAACCTCGGTCCTTCCAGCTGGCCCTGACGAAACCGCTCGGCCGGAAGGGCGGGAAGGGCTCCGGCTCGTTCCTTGGCGACTCGCGCGAGCAACTCTTGTTGTTCTATCGCGAGGTGCTGCAGCAGGTCCGCGCCTGGCAGCCACCTGCGCCGCGCCTGCCCGAAGCCGCCAAGGCTCCGGATTCCGCGGACTCGGGTCTTCCGAGCGGGGCACCGACCGACGTGGACCCGCTCGCAGGGGACTAAGTCTTCCGTCCCTCCGTCGCCCGGGCCTGGGCTCCGACTGGCCCGGGAAGCTGGCGCTCGGCGCATTGAGCCCAAACTGGCCCCCGTCGCCCCGGCCGTGGGCTGGTCGCCTCCCCCTGGACGAGATCGCTATCCGGCCACGGAGCCGGGGGCGAGCGACACCCTAGGTGGCGCGGCTCACCGCAGACTTACCAGCCATGCGTCGCCGCGATCTCGAGCGCCTCCTTCTCGCCGGTCGAGCGGCCCACCTCCCCCGGCTCGTCGATGCTGGATACGCCCCAGGAGCCGCCGAGAAGGCGATGGTGGCGTGGGAGGCCAGGGCCGACGCCGAGGGCCGAGAGCGCGGCGAGGGGGCGTTCTGGGACGGCATCGAGGCGTGGGCAGCGGAGCAGCGGCCCTGGCGGCGGGATGTCCCGCATTGACGGCCGCGCCCGACCGGTCCTAGCGTGCAACCGTGACCACTCGGCGGAAGACACTCACGGTCCTGCTCGTCGCCCTGCTGGTGGTCGTTGCCGCCCTCGCGCTGTACGTCGGGGTCCAGGTGTGGCAGATCCTCGAGATGCACTCGGGCGGCATCCCGAGGTTGTAGCCGGCTTTGGTGCGGTCCTGACCGTCGTCTTGGTCGTCGGCTTCGTCATGGCTGGCGATCCCTTCCCCGTGCCGGACGTCCGGTCGGGGTCAGGGGGTGGGTAGATGAAGCGTTGGCTCGTGGTGGTCGGGTTGGTCGTGCTTGTAGCCGTGGTCGTGGTCGTGGTTTGGCCTGTCGTGTTTCCGCCAGGCGGGAGGATGGTCGGGTGTGAACTGCTAACCGTCTATAGGTAGCCGTACTTGCGGAGCTTCTCCTCGTGCTCGGCCAGCGACTTCGAGAAGTCGTGAGCCCCCCCACCGTCGGGGATGGCCACGAAGTAGACGTAGCCGTCGTCCTGGTCCGGCGCCAGCGAGGCGTCGATGGAGGCAGCCGTCGGCGACACGATCGGTCCGGGGATGAGCCCGCGGACCCGGTAGGTCTGGTAGCCGGCCAGCTCGGGAGGGAACTCGACCCCGGCCAGGGGCACGCCGAGGGGCTTCCAGAAGAAGTACTCCTGCCACTGCTCGAACGGCAGCTCGCCAAGGTTCAGCGTGTCGTTGCCCCAGATCACCGTGGGGTCCGCGTTGAGAAGCGAGCCCGTGTCGAGGCGGTTCTGGTAGACGCCGGCGATGAGCGGGCGCTCCTCGTCGAGGACCGCCTCTCGCTCCACGATCGAGGCGAGGGTGAGGATCTCGTAGAGGCCGAGGCCGCGCACCTCGGGCACGGCGATCCGATCCGGCCCGACCTCCTCGTAGAACTCGTCGAGCATCATCCGGACGAGGGCCTCGGCGTCGGTCCGGCCATCGGGATCGGTCCGCAGCCGGTACGTGGACGGGTAGAGATAGCCCTCCAGCGTCGCCCCCTCCGGGAGCTCCACCCACGGGTATTCGGCGAGGAGGGCCGGCGGCGGGGCCGTGACGAGGTCGTAGAACGCCTTCGGATCGACCCCGGACTCGACCGTCTGGAGCTTGGCCGTCATCTGCTCGAGGCGGATGCCCTCCTTGAAGGTCACATCGGTCGCCGTGACCACGATCCGGTCCTCCTCGAGCGCGCGCACCACCTCCCGCGGGTCCATGTCCCGGCGGAGGCGGAACGGCCCGGCCTCGAGACGATCGCCCAGCGACGCCTCCCAGGCGGCGTAATCGAAGGCCGGCCGCGACAGGATGAGACCGTCCGCGAGCAGCCGGTCACCGACGGTCGTCACCGTGTCGCCGGCTTCGACGACCCAGGCGACCTCGGACGGGTCCGACGACGCCGGCGTGGCCAGCTCGTCCGCGAGCGACTCCTCGACGAGCGAGGCGACGAAGGGAAGCCGCCAGGCGCCGGGGTTGTCGATCGCCCAATCGGCGACGGCCGCGGCGGCGAGGGGCCGGAAGACGGTGACGGCGAGGAACGCCATGACGACGACGATCCCGCCGACGAACAGGAGGAAGCGCAGGAAGCTCGGCCCGCTACCGCGCCGCGGAGGGCGCCGGCGACCCGGAGCGCCGTTCGGTCGCACCGGCCCGATGCCCGGGTCCACTGTCGGCCCGTTGCCGATCGGGTGGGCCTGCGACCGACCGCCCCGCGGCGCTCCTCCTCGTCTGACCGTCATTCGTGCTCGTCCTCCATCCGTTCTCCGGCGGTCGCGCGTGCATCGAGCTCGTCCTGCAGGATCACCGCCGCAGCCTCCCGGTCGATGAGCGCCCGACGGGCGGCTCGGCGTGTCGGCCCCGGCGGACCACCCGAGCGGCCGCGCGGGGCGCGTCCGAGGCGCCCTTCGGCGACCTCGCTGCTGAGGCGTTCGTCGCGGAGGACCACCGGGATGGCGAGCAGCGGGCCGATCGCTTCGACCCAGGTCCGGGTCCGCCGCGCCTGGTCGCCCTCGCCGCCGGACATGTCCAGGGGGAGCCCGACGACTAGCTCACCGACGCCCTGCTCAGCGACGATGTGACGTAGGCGCTCGGCGTCCGCCGCGACGTCCCGACCTCGACGGATCGTGGCCAGAGGCCGCGCGAGGCCGCCGACCGGATCCCCGACCGCGAGGCCGATCCGGCGCTCCCCCAGGTCGACCCCCAGCAGCCGCGTCACGAGCCCGGCGACGACGCCGGTTCCTCGCCGTCCGGGGTCGCCTCGGATCCCTGGCCCACCACGACGACCTCGACCCGGAAATCGTAGGTGGGGATCGTCGCGGCCCAATCCGGGCTCAGCTCGACCTCCGCCGACCCGTACGGCACCAGAGCGGCGACCGCCTCCTCGGGGGTCTTGCCGAGAACGAGCAGCTCCAGCTCGGCCGGATCGAGCCGGGCGATCTGCTGGCCCGTCGTGCTCACGGGGAACTCCACCGTCGTACCGGCGACGGTGGGGGTGCCGACGTCCACGCGGCCTGAGCCCGGCACCAGGTCGTGGCCCGGATCGACGGCATCGGCGAGGCGATCCTCGGCCACGACCTCGACGGCCGACTCATCGACGACCGTGACCTCGCCGGTGGCCCGGGCTGCCAGGTCGAAGCTGGCGATCTCCTGGCCCACGAACCCGGCGGGATCGGGTTCGTAGGTCGGCTCGCCCAGGGTCGCGGTCTCGGCGAAGAGCGTCGTCCCGGCCGGGGCCGTGGCCGGGTCGCCAAGGCTCGTGGCGAAGGCCTCGCCCAGCTTCACGCCGAGGTCCTCGCGGGCCCGGGTCACGTCGGCCTCGGTCACGACCGGGAAGGACTCCCGGGTGCCGCCGCTGGTCGCCGCCTCGTTGGTCACCTGGATGACGTTGCTGTTGATGCCCGACGGGACCCGCACGATCGTCCCCGCGGGCACGTTGCCCCCCGGGCCGCCCTCGGCCGCGCGGACCCCGACGTCCCGGGACTGGCACTTGATGTCGGGCAGCGGCGTGAAATCGATCTGGGCGACCGGCAGGAACACCTCCTCGACGGTCCTGAAGGCGACCCCGGCGGCCGTCCGGACGACGGTCCCGGAGGCGATCGTGTACGACTCGGTGGGATCGCAGTTGGTCCACGTCACGGTCCCGCTTGCCGCGGTCTCCTCGACCCGCTGACCGGTCGCTTCGTAGCTGCCCTGCGCCGTGACCTCGACGGGGATCCGCTGGGCCGGGACCACGCCGGCCTCCACGTCGATGGCAGTGATGCCCGGGTCGGCCCGCACCGTGAACTGGACCGGGCCGACCGTCGACACCGCCGGGGTGACGGTGACCGTCGCGGCAGGCAGGAGGAGGTAGCCGGCGACCCCACCGACCACGAGCGCGCCGACGCCCAGCAGGACGATGACCGCGATGACGGCCACCGTCCGGCCGCCTCGCCGTCGGGCCGCGGCCGGTGCGGCCGGGGTCGCGGCCGCGGAACGGGGGCGGACATCCGCGGAGGAGGCCGGTGGCGGCAGGCCATCTTGGTCGGCAGTGCCAGCGACGGCGGGGCCTGAGGGTGCCGACCGACCCGACGACGCCGGTCCCGAAGGCGCCGGGTGTGCAGCCGGGACTCCGACCCCCGCGCCATCCGCCGGGCCCGGAGACGGCCGCCCGGCAGCCGACCCGGCGGCCAGCGCCCCGGCGGCAGCGGCAGCCGCAGCGGCAGCCGCGACTCCCCCTCCCTTCCTCGGCTCGCCGCCGGATGGCCCGGCCTCGCTCACTTCCGTCGGTGGCGGAGGTGGTCCCTCGAACTCCTGGACGGAGGCGAACGTGGTCAGCCCGGCCGAGCCCGCGAGCGCTCGGGAGGCGGCGTCGGGCGCGATGACCGCCAGATCCTTCCCGGCCGAAGCCGCTTCGCGGGCCAGCAGCCGGAAGTTCATTCGTGAGGTCGCCACCCTCGAGCCCGGCGGGATGACGACCGCGACCCGGCCGGCCTCGTTGGAGCGGATCCGAGCCGCCGCGGTCGTGATCTCGTCGTCGACGTCGAGGTAGATGATCGGGCCAGCCATCGTCAGACCTTCATCGCCCGGAGGACCTTGCGAAGGGCGGCATCCAGGGCACCCTCGTCCGTCTGCAGCTCGATGGCCTGGTAGGCCAGGCCGAGGGGGGTAACGTCCTGCTGGTCCACCAGGAGCTTCGTCGCGTCGGTGAGCGCCTCGATCTGTCCGGGCTCCATGATGTCGACGACCGGCGGCCGGGCGAACGGCAGCTCCTTCCAGAAGCGCTCGTCGGCCAGAGCTTCGCGGATCTCCGGCAGCCGTGACCCGCCGCCGCAGAGATGGATCCGGCCCGGCAGCAGCTCGCCTCCCGAGAGCTCCTCGAGGATCAGCTCCACGCCGGCCGTCCAGATCCGGGTGTCGTCGGCGATGATCGCGGCGACCGCCTCGCGGTCCTCGACCGGCAGCCCGCGGGCGTAGTCGACCTTGAGCTCCTCGGCCCGCGGGAAGGGCAGGTCGAGGCGGTCGGCCAGCGACTTCGTGAAGGCCCGGCCCCCGAGGGCGAACATCCGGGTCCCCTCGATGCCACCCTGCCGGACCAGGGCCACGTCGGTCGTCCCGCCGCCCACGTCGATGAAGAGCGCGCCGGCCTGGCGGACCTGCTCCGACCCCAGGACGCGGGCGACCGCATAGGGCTCGGCCACGACCTCAAGCAGTTCCAGGTCGAGCTGGCTGGCGACGCTCTGGAGCGCCCCGAGATGGACCAGGGGGGCGAAGGCGTTGAAGATGCTGATCGAGACGTGGCGGCCCTGGAAGCCGACCGGGTTCGTCAGGGCGTAACCGTCGATCGACGCCGCGGTGATCGCGGCATGGACGAGGCGGACGTCGACCTGGGGCAGACCGGTCTCCCAGGTGATCGATCGCTCCGCCTCCTGAAGCGCCTCTCGCTGGACCCCGTCGATGAGGCGCTGGAGCTCGCCGTCGGTGATCGGCTGGTCCGGGCGGCGCCGCTCCTGCGAGTGGGTGATCGTGAAGCCCTTCACGAGCTCGCCGGCGATGCCCAGGACGACCTGGCCGGGCCGGAAGCCGGCCATCTCCTCGGCTTCCTGCAGGGCGACGGCGCAGTTGTCGACGACGGCCGTGATGTCGGCGACCGTCCCGGACTGCATGTGGGAAAGGCCCTGGCGCTTCCTGCCGACGCCGCGGACGGTGCCGTGACCGTCCGAGTCGATCTCGAAGACGAGGGCCTTGGCGAACTCGGTCCCGATGTCGAGGGCCGTGCAGGCCGTCAGCTCCTCGCCGCTGTCCCGCTGCCAGATGCGCCGGAAGAACGCCAGCCGGCCGTCCGTCATCGATCGCCCGCCAGCGCGGACCGGATGACCTCGAGCGCCTCGGCGACGCCCTCGGCACGAGTCCCCTTCCCCTGCGCCATCTCGGGCCGGCCGCCGCCCTTGCCGTCGATGCGGGTCACGGCCGCTCGCACAAGGTCGCCGGCGGAGACCCCGTCGGCCGCGAGATCCTCGCTCACGGTCACGAAGAGCTGCGGCTCCTCGGCCTCGAGGGCGAGGGCGATGACGCCCGAGCCGAGCTCGCCGCGGACCTCCCTGGCCAGGCCCTTGACCGCGTCGATCGACTCGAACGGCCCTGCGAAGGCGACGAGCCGCCGTCCCGGACGGACCTCCTCGACCCGCCGCGCCAGCTCGGCCGACCCGGGCAGCCCGGAGCCCCCGGCCCGCAGCCGCCGCTTCGCCTCGCGCAGCTCGTCCTGGAGCGCCCGGATGCGGTCCTCCAGCGCCTCCTCCGACGTCGCCCCGGTCAGCTCGACCGCCCGGTCCAGTCGGGCCAGGCGATCGGCCACGAGCCGCTCCGCCCCGACGCCCGTCACCGCCTCGATCCGCCGCATCCCGGAGCCGATGCTCCGCTCCCCGGTGATGAAGAAGCCGCCGATCTGCCCGGTCGCGCGGCAGTGCGTGCCGCCGCAGAGCTCCAGGCTGTAGTCCTGGACCCGGATCGTGCGGACCGCCTCCCCGTACTTCTCGTCGAAGAAGGCGTCGGCCCCGGCGTCCATCGCCTCTGCCATCGTCATCACCTGGGCCGTGACCGACCGGTCGTCGCGGACGATCCGGCGCACCTCCGCCTCGATGGCGGCGCGCTCGACGTCGGTCAGCGCCCGGTCGCCTGGGTAGTCGAAGCGCAGATAGTCGGGGTGGACGAGCGAACCCGCCTGCCGGGCGGATTCGCCGACCACGTTGCGAAGGGCGCGATGGAGCAGATGCGTGCCGGTGTGGTTCCGCATCGCCCCGGCCCGTCGCTCCGGATCGACGGCCGCGTGGACCGCGTCGCCGACCGCCACCCGGCCGTGGAGGCGTCCCCGGTGGACGACGAGTCCGCCGACCGGCCGCTGGGTGTCGAGGACGGTGAAGACGACCTCGCCGTGCTCGTCGCGGAGCCGGAGCTCGCCATGGTCCCCGACCTGGCCACCGCCCTCGGCGTAGAAGGGCGTCCGGTCGAGGACGATCTCCGCATCGGCGCCGGCCGGCGATCGCAGCTCGACCTCGGGTACGGCCGCGAGGTCCTCGTATTCGACCCCGTCACGCAGGATGGCCACGACCCGAGCGTCGGCGGTCAGGCGCTCGTAACCCAGGAACGGGGTGTCGCCGGCGCGGCGCAGGACCCCCTCGTAGAGCTGGGTCATCTCGGCGTGCTGGCTCAGCTCGGCCTTGCGACCGGAGCGGCTCCGCTGGCGCTGCTCCTCGAGGGCCTCGTCGAAGCCGGCTCGATCCACCCGGACCCCGTACTCCGCGGCCAGCTCGACGGTGAGGTCGATCGGGAAGCCGTAGGTGTCGTGGAGCCGGAACGCGACCTCGCCGTCGAGGACCGGGGCGTCATCGCCGAGGGTCTCCTCGCGCCGTCCGACGACGCGCTCGGCCGAGGTGAGCGGGATGAGCGCCTCCTCCAGCAGATCGGTGCCGGCGTCCAGGGTGCGGGCGAACTGGCGCTCCTCGCGGACGATCGTGCCCAGGATCTCATCGCGGCGCTCCGCGAGGTTCGGGTAGACGTCGCTCATCAGGTCGATGACGACCGCCGCCGTCTCGTGGAGGAACGGCTCCCGCCGCCCCAGCAGGCGGCCGTGGCGGACCGCCCGCCGGAGGATGCGCCGGAGGACGTAGCCGCGACCCTCGTTGGAGGGCAGGACGCCGTCGCCGATGAGGAACGTGACCGCCCGGCTGTGGTCGGCGATGACCTGGTAGCTGAAGCGCTCCGCCTCGAAGGCCTCGGGATCATGCCCCAGCACGTCGCGCATCCGGTCGTGGATGGGCCCGAACAGATCCGTGTCGTAGTTCGACCAGACTTGCTGGACGACCGACGCCATCCGCTCGAGCCCCATGCCGGTGTCGACGCCCGGCGCCGGAAGCGGCGTCAGGGAGCGGTCGGGGTGGAGCTCGAACTCCATGAAGACCAGGTTCCAGATCTCGAGCCAGCGGGGGCACTGCTCGTCGTGGTCCGGGATGCAGTGCGGGCCCTCGCTGAACTCCGGGCCGCGATCGAAGTGGAGCTCCGAGCATGGGCCGCACGGGCCCACGTCGGCCATCCGCCACCAGTTCTTCTCGTCACCGGCCGCGAAGTCGCCCCAGCGGGCGATGCGGTCCTCGGGCAGGCCGATCTCGTCGCGCCAGACGCCGTAGGCCAGGTCGTCGGTCGTGTACACCGTCGCCGCCAGCCGTTCCGCCGGCACGCCCATGTCGCGGGTCAGGAACTCCCAGGCCCAGTGGATGGCCTCGCGCTTGAAGTAGTCGCCGAAGCTCCAGTTGCCGAGCATCTCGAAGAGGGTGTGGTGACGCGGCGTGCGCCCGACCTCCTCGAAGTCGTTGTGCTTGCCGGCGACCCGGAGGCAACGCTGGTAGTTGACGGCGCGGGTGTAGCTGCGCTGCTCGACGCCGGTCAGGGCGTCCTTGAACGGCACCATCCCGGAATTCACGAACAGGAGCGTCTGGTCGCCGGCAGGCACGAGCGAGGCGGAGGGCACGACCTCGTGGCCGCGCTCGGCGAAGAACTCGAGGAAGCGGCGGCGGATCTCCGCGGCGGGCAGCGCGATGATCCGGGGATCCGGCTGGAGCTGGGGGCTCGACATCGGCCGCAATGGTAGCCGACCGGGCGGGTCGGGCCGGCGGCACCGCACGAGTCGCCGACCCGTCAGCGACACGTCGCGTGGCGACCGCCCGACCAAAGGGGCCATCGTGTCAAGCAGAACCGTCTCCCCGGAGCCGTCGTGGGGCACCTCGGCGCCATCCTCCAGGGCCTGGCGCCTAATGTCGCCGGCCGGATCCCCGATCGGCGTCGTCGGACCCGCGCCCGTGGTCGCGACGGGCACCCATGCCCAGCAGGGCTCCGACGACGGCGGCCCCGATCAGGGCGCCGATGGCCAGGCCCCGCAGGAACCGCGACCTCCCGGCCGGCTCCTCGAGCGCCGCGGCGAGCCCCCCGAGCGCCTCGACGACCTCATCGGCCACCTGGGAACGGTCGCTCATCGCACACCTCCTCGCGTCGGCCCCAGCAGCGCGAGCAGGGCCACGACCGCGATCCCGGCGATCGAGACGACCGAGGCCGCCACGATCCGAAAGTCGCCGATGCGGAGCACGTCGATGCCGAGCCGCCCGCCGATCGCATCGCCCGCCCACGCCCCCAGGATCGCCGCCAACAGGACCAGCGGAAGCCGCCCCCCGGGTGTGCCCCGGACGGCCACGTAGGCGCCGGTCCAGAAGATCCCCACGAGTACGCCCAGGATGAGGGCGGGGCCCAGGCTCATCCGACGGAGACCTGGGCGTCGATGGCGCCGTCCCGGTGCCGCTGCCCGAGTCGTGGGAGCGGCGATCCGGCCACCGCCCAGGCAGGTCTCGCCGTCGTAGAGCACCGCGGCCTGGCCGGGCGCGATCGCCCACACCGGCGAATCGGTCTCGACGATCCAGCGACCGCCACGGGCCGGCTCATCGGGTGCCACGGGCCGGACCATCGCCTCCGTCAAGGGGCCCCGGTGGCGGATCCGCACCTCGGCCCGGAACGAGCCTTCGTGGCCGACCGGCGGGCGATCGGCCACGAAGGACACGTCCTCCAGCTGGACAACCCGGGTCTCCAGGTCCTCGCGGCGGGCCAGGCGGATCAGGCCGCCGACCGGGTCGACCTCTGACACGTAGCGCGGCTCGCCCACGGCGACGCCCAACCCCGTCCGCTGGCCGATCGTGTAGCCGACCGCGCCATCGTGCCGACCGATCTCCCGGCCGCTCTCGTCGACGATGGCCCCGGAGGGTCCCGCGTGGCCGCCGCGCGCGCGCACCTCGGTCCGCACGTCGGCCTCGCCCACGAAGCAGAGCTCCTGGCTCTCCGGGGTGTCGGCGGTCGGCAGGCCCATCTCCCGGGCCATGGCGCGGACCTGGGTCTTGGTGAGGTCACCCAGCGGGAAGCGGGCGTGCCGGAGCTGGTCCTGCCGGAGCCCGTAGAGGAAGTAGGTCTGGTCCTTGGACCCGTCGCGGGCCCGTGCCAGCGCGACGGATCCGTCAGGCAGCTCGAGCCGTCGGGCGTAGTGCCCGGTGGCGACCGCGTCGCACTCGTAGAGGTGGCGGGCTCGCCCAAGGAGCGCCCCGAACTTCACGTACGTGTTGCAGTCGACGCAGGGGCTCGGGGTCCGCCCTGCCTCGTACGCCCCGACGAAGGCGTCGATGACCCCGGCCGCGAACTCTCGCTCGAGGTCCAGGACGTAGAACGGGATGCCGAGAGCCGCCGCGACGCGGCGGGCATCGTCGGCGGCATCCAGCGAGCAGCAGCTCCTCTTCACCTCGGACGCGATGTCGGCCCGATCGTGGAGCCGCATCCAGACGCCGATGGCCTGATGACCCGCGTCACGGACGAGCGCCGCCGCGACCGAGGAATCGACACCCCCCGACATGGCGACCAGGATCCGGGCCATCGACGTCAGGCCGGGGTCGCCTGGCCGAGCGGGTCGGCGGCGACCTCGGTGGCGCCCGCCCTGATACGGGCGATCGTCGCCGGGACGATCTCGACCGCGGTCGCCACGTCGGCCTCGGTGGTCGTGCGTCCCAGCGACAAGCGGAGCGCCCCGATTGCCTCGTCGGCTGGGTAGCCCATGGCCGTCAGGACGTGGCTCGGCTCGGTCGATCCCGTCGTGCAAGCCGAGCCCGTGGAGGCGGCGACCCCGGCCAGGTCGAGCGCGATGACCACAGCCGAACCGTCGGCGTCGCGGACGACGACCGACAGGTGCCCAGGGAGCCGCTCGCGCGGGTGGCCCGTCAGCTCGACGCCGTCCACCCCCAGGGCCGCCTCGCGAAGGCGGTCGCGGAGCTTCCGCAGCCGGGCCGTCGTCGCCGCCTGCTCGCGGACCGCGAGGTCGAGAGCGACCGACAGCCCGACGGCACCGGCGACGTCCTCGGTGCCGGCCCGCCGGTAGCGCTCCTGGCTGCCGCCGTGCTGCTGGGGGAGGATGTGCGTCCCCCTGCGCAGGTAGAGTGCCCCGACCCCCTTGGGTCCCTCCAGCTTGTGCCCCGAGATGCTCAGCAGGTCGACGCCCAGCGAGCCGACGTCGATCGGCAGGAACGGGGCCGCCTGGACCGCGTCGACGTGGAGCAGGACCCCTTTCCGAGCGCGGACCGCCCGGGCGATGTCGGCGATCGGCTGGATCGTCCCGACCTCGTTGTTGGCCGCCATCACCGAGACCAGGATGGTCCGATCGGTGAGCGCCCGCTCCAGGTCGTCCGGATCGACCCGACCGTAGCGGTCGACCGCGATCTCGACGATCTCGAAGCCGAACTTGTCCAGGTGGGCCAGGCTGTGACCGACGGCGTGGTGCTCGACCGCGGTCGTGACGATGCGGTGTCCTCTCGCCCGCCCGGCCCAGGCCGCGCCCTTCAGGGCGAGGTTGATCGACTCCGTGCCTCCCGACGTGATGACGATCTCGCGAGGGTCGGCCCCGAGCCGGACCGCGATCCGCTCGTGCGCCTCGTCCAGCGCCGCGCGGGCCCGCCGCCCGAGGGCGTGGGGCGAGGAGGGATTGCCGAAGTCCTCGGTCAGGAACGGCAGCATCGCCTCGAGCGCCTCGGCGCGCAGCGGGGTCGTCGCGGCGTGATCCAGGTAGACGGTCATGGGCGGCGATTCTACGCCGGGCGCCGCGTCCCTACGACCGGGGCTCCCGCTGACGGTCGAGCTCGCGGCTCCGCTCGCGCTCGCGCTCATGCTTCGGAAGGAGGCGCTTGCGAAGGCGGATCGAGTCCGGGGTCACCTCGACGAGCTCGTCGCCGCCGATGAACTCGATGGCCGATTCGAGGGTCAGCGGGCGGGGCGGGGTCAGCCGCAGGGCCTCGTCATGGGCGTGGGTCCGGATGTTGGTGAGCTTCTTCTCCTTGGTCGGGTTGACGTCCATGTCACCGGGCCGGCTGTTCTCCCCGACGACCATCCCCTCGTAGACCTCGACCCCGGCCCCCACGAACAGCTCGGCCCGCTCCTGGAGGTTGAAGAGGGCGTAGGCGTTCGACGTCCCCGACCGGTCGGCGACGAGCACGCCGCTGGTCCGGTGGGTGACCTCGCCGGCCCACGGGCCGTAGCCCTCGCCGATCTGGTGGAGCAGGGCCGTCCCGCGCGTCTCGGTGAGGAGCTGGCCGCGATAGCCGATGAGCCCCCGGACCGGCAGGACGTACTCCAGCCGGACCCGGCCGTCGGTGTCGGTCGACATCTGCTCCAGGCGGCCACGGCGCGCCGCGATCGACCCCTGGACCTCGCCGATGTAGTCGGGCGGGATGTCGACCGTGATCCGCTCGTACGGCTCCTGGGTCTCGCCGCCGACGACGTGCAGGATGACCTCGGGGCGACTGACCTGGAGCTCGAAGCCCTCGCGACGGAGCTGCTCGATGAGGACGGCCAGCTGGAGCTCGCCGCGGCCGCGGACCTCGTAGGCGTCGCCGCTCTCGGTCGGATGGATCTCGATGCTGACGTTGCCCAGCGCCTCTCGCCGGAGCCGGTCGCCGAGCTGGCGCCCGGTGACGTAGCGGCCCTCGCGGCCCGACAGGGGCGACGTGTTCGCGGCGAACGACATCCGCAGGGTCGGCTCGTCCACGTCGAGGCGCGGAAGGGGCCGGGGATCGGCCGGATCGGTCAGGGTGTCCCCGATGGTGACCTCGGGCAGGCCGGCCACCGAGACGATGTCGCCCGGACCGGCCTCGTCGATGTCGACCCGCTCGATGCCGTGGGCCGTCTGGAGGCTGGTGACGGTCCCGCCCAGGGTCACGATCCGGCCCGGCTCGACGCGCCCCTCGGTGTCGTCGGCCTCCTCGCGGAGGACCGCGATGCGCTGGCCGAGCCGGATGGTCCCGTTCCGCACCCGGCCGACCGCCATCCGGCCGACGTAGTCGTTGGCCATCAGGTTGGTGACCAGCAGCTGGAGCGGATGGCCCGGCTCGTAGCGCGGGGGCGGGGTCACCTCGACGAGCAGGTCGAGGAGGGGTCGGAGGTCGGTCCCGGCGACCGCCGGGTCGCGGGTCGCGGTGCCGGCCCGGGCGTTCGTGTAGACGACCGGGAAGTCGATCTGGCGCTCGTCCGCCCCGAGGTCGAAGAAGAGCTCGTAGATCTCGTCGAGGACCTCGCTTGGCCGGGCGTCCGAGCGGTCGATCTTGTTCACCGCCACGACGACCGGCAGGCGGTGGTCGAGCGCCTTGCGGAGGACGTAGCGCGTCTGGGGCAGCGGGCCCTCGGCCGCGTCGACGAGGAGCAGGATCGAGTCGACCAGGAGGAGCGAGCGTTCGACCTCGCCACCGAAGTCGGCGTGGCCCGGCGTGTCGACGATGTTCAGGCGGACGTCGCCGTGCTCGACGGTCGTCTGCTTGGCCAGGATCGTGATGCCCTTCTCGCGCTCCAGGTCCATCGAGTCGAGGACCCGTTCGGCGACGGCCTGGTTGGCCCGGAACGTGCCTGTCTGGTGGAGCATGGCATCGACCAGCGTCGTCTTGCCGTGGTCGACGTGAGCGACGATGGCGATGTCGCGCAGGTCGTGACGGACCGCGGGAGGGGCGGCGGGGGTCGAGGTCGATGTGGACACGGCGCGGCATTGTCCCACGGATGGGTGACGTCGGCCCACGCTCGGCCCGCCGCCGTCCGCCGGGCGGCGCTGTGCCTGCTAGCATCCCTCGCGTGACCGTCGCTGCCGTCATCGTGGCCGCCACACCGGCCTCCGCCCTTGCCGATGCCGACGGCATGGCCAGGGTCCGTCGCGAGGCGGATGCCGCCTGGTCCGGCGGCGCCACCCCGGTCGTCGTCGTCGCAGCCGATCCCGACGGTGCCGTGGCGACCGCCCTTGCAGGTGCCCCGGTGACCCTCGCCGAACCGGCTCCGGCCGATGCGGGACCGGTGGGCCAGATCATCCGCGGCATCGAGCTGGCGCGTGACCTGGTCAGCGAGACGAGCGCTGCGCTGATCTGGCCGGCCCGGATGGCCTGGGTCGGCCCGGAGACCGTGACCTCGCTTCTGGAGGCCCACGGTGGCCGCCGGGACCGCGTCGTTCGGCCGGCATTCCGTGGCGAGCCCGGCTGGCCGGTCGTCATGCCGCTGGCCGCGGCCGGGTCGCTCGCCGCCCTGGGACCGGACCGGATGCCCGACGAGCTGCTCGTCGAACTCGAGGCGACGGGAGCGACGATCGAGATCATCGAGCTCGGGGACCCCGGGGTCGTCATCGACGGGGAGACGCCGAGCAGTGAGCTCCCGCCGTACGACGGGCCGCCCGAGCCGGCCAGCGACCACGCCCACGAGTGGGGCGCGGCCATCGCCGACGAGCCCGATGGGCCACCGCCGTCGCCGCCCGTCGTCCCCTACCCGGCCGACCCCGTCGAGTGACCGAGGCTCCGCGCCGCCGCCGCCGCCTCTTCGTCGGCCTCGGGGTGATCGCTGCCGTCGTCGCGGTGATCCTGATCGGGGCCGGAGCCTGGCTCATCTGGCCGCAACAGAACCTGCCCGAGGCGGAGGCCGCCCTCGCGTCGACGCCCGTGGTGGCCTTCGAGGACGCCGGGGACTGGCTCGCCTACGAGCCGACCGGGGCCGACGCGGCCGTCGGCATCGTCCTCTACCCCGGGGCCAAGGTGACGGCCGAGGCCTACGCGCCGACGGCCCAGGCCATCGCCGCCCAGGGCTACGCCGCCTACGTCGTCCGCCTGCCCCTCAACCTCGCCTTCCTGGCGCCGGACGCCGCCGAGGCCGTCCGCGACGCCGAGCCGGGCATCCGGACCTGGGCCCTCTGGGGGCACTCGCTGGGTGGCGCGATGGCCGGCCAGCATGCGGCCGAGCAGCCTGGGACCTACGCTGGCATCGCCTTCTGCGGCTCGTACCCCAATGGGGACCTGTCCGAGCAGGCCATGGCCGCCACCTCGATCTACGGGACCCTGGACGGCGGCCTCGAGCGGATCACGTCCGACGAGACCCGGGCGCTCCTGCCCGCCGACACGACGTTCGTGCCGATCACGGGAGGCAACCACGAGGGCTGCGGCTGGTACACCGGCCAGCTCGGCGATCCGCCCGCCGAGATCGACCGGATCGAGCAGCAGCGCCAGATCGTCGAGGCCACCCTGGCCATGCTCGGTCGCCTCGGGGGCGGGACCCGCTAGGAGCCGGCAGCGGCCCGACCCAGCATCCGGCGGGCCCGGCCGAGCGGGATCGTGGCGGCCGCGATGCCGCCGACGACGAGCACGACGCCCAGGAGCTGCCAGGCCGAGGGCCGCTCGCCGAGCAGGACCATCGAGAGGATCACCGTGGCGACCGGCTGCGACAGGAGGATGACCGAGGTCACGATGGCCGGCAGGCGCGGCAGCGACAGGGAGATCAGCAGGTAGCCGGCCGACTGCGAGGTGACCCCGAGCATCGCCAGCCAGGCCAGGCTCTCAGGGGCGGGGGTGAGGTCGAGATCGCCCATCGCGAGCCCCACGACGGTGGCCACGACGGCCGTCGACGCCGTCGCGATCGCCACCGGCCCGGCCGGCCGCCGAAGGTCGCTGCCGCCGCGACGGATGACCAGGAGGTAGCCGGAGTAGCAGAGCGCGGTCAGCAGGCCGAGGACGACGCCGAGGGCCGGGTCCACGCCGTAGGCGCCGGCGCCGATGACCCCCGAGATGAGGACGACTCCGAACAGGATCACCGGCACGGACAGCAGGACGGAACGCGACGGCCGCTCGCCGAAGAGGGTCCAGGCGACGAAGCCGACGACGAGCACCTGGGTGTTCGCCAGCACCGTCGCCAGGCCCGCCCCCACGGCCTCGATCGCGTGATGCCAGAAGAGCAGGTCGCCGGCGAAGAAGACGCCGGCGACCACCGCCAGCCCGACCGTCCGCCGTGGCAGGGGCCCGTGCCGCCCGCGCTCCCCGAGCCCGACGAGGACCAGGATCGGCAGGCCGAACAGGCAGCGGAAGACCGTCGCGGTCGAGGGCGACACGTCGGCCGCGACGTAGAAGATGCCCGAGAAGGCGATGCACATCGCCCCCAGGAGGGCCGCCAGGCGAGGACGCGCGGTCAGGGCGCCGAGCACGGCCGCTCAGCGCCGTGGGTCTGGCCGGGTGCCGGCGACCAGCTCGCTCAGCCCCGCTCGGGCTTCTGGATGCCCACGTACCGCAACCCGAGCTCGGCGTACTGGGCCGGGTCTGGCTCGGACGGGGCCTCGAGCATCAGGTCGCTCCCCGACTGGGTCTTGGGGAAGGCCATGACCTCCCGGATGTTCGTCTGGTAGCCGAAGAGGGCGGCCCAGCGGTCGACCCCCAGGGCGATCCCGCCGTGCGGCGGCGGGCCGTACTCGAAGGCGTCAAGGAGCGCCCCGAACTTGCCGCGCATCCCCTCGATGGAGTGGCCCTGCAGGGCGAAGCTCCGCTCGAGCAGGTCGCGGCGCCAGATCCGGACGGAGCCGCCGCCCAGCTCCCAGCCGTTGAGGACCAGGTCGTACTGCATGGCCCGGGCGCGTCCTGCCGGGTCGTCCGGCGACGGTCGGGCCGGGTCGCCGGAGGCGGTCACGAGGAGCGCTTCGTCCTCGGGGACCACCCCGCTGAACGGGTTGTGGGTGGCGTCCCAGCGACCGAGCTCCCCGTCCCACTGGTACATCGGGAAGCGGTGGACCCAGCAGTAGGCCAGGACGTCGGGGTCGGCCAGGCCCAGACGCTCGCCGAGCTCGGCCCGGAGGCGGCCCAGCACGTCGGCGACGACCTCCGCACGGTCGGCCACGATGAGCACCAGATCGCCCGGCCTCGCCCCGGCCAGGGCGGCCATCCTCCCCAGTCGATCGTCCCCCACGAACTTGCCGATCGGGGAGCGGACACTGCCGTCCTCGACGGCCAGGTGGACGAGACCCTTCGCCCCGAACCGCTTCGCGGTCTCGACCAGCTCGTCGATCTCCCGGCGGGTCGCCCCGGCCATGCCGGGCGCCACGATGGCCTTGACCCGGCCGCCGCTCTCCAGGGCTCCGTCGAACACGCCGAACCCGCTGTCGGGTCCGCCCTCCGCGTCGGTCAGCTCGGGAGCGAGGTCCACGAGCTCCATGGCGAAGCGCAGGTCCGGCTTGTCCGAGCCGAACCGCTCCATGACCTCGTCGAAGGTGAACCGCGGGAAGGGCACCTCCTGGATCGGGCGCTCCGGGACGACCATCCGGCTGACCTCGATGGCCATCGTCTCGACGAAGCCCATGACCGCAGCCTCGTCGCACGAAGCTCATCTCGAGGTCGAGCTGGGTGAACTCGGGCTGGCGGTCGCCCCGCAGATCCTCGTCGCGGAAGCAGCGGGCGATCTGGAAGTAGCGGTCGATGCCGGCGACCATGAGGAGCTGCTTGAGCTGCTGGGGGCTCTGGGGCAGCGCGTAGACCCCGCCCGGCTGGAGGCGCGATGGGACGATGAAGTCGCGGGCCCCTTCCGGTGTGCTCTTGATGAGCATCGGCGTCTCGATCTCGACGAAGCCATGATCGTGGTGGACCCGGCGGATCGCGTCGACCAGCCTCGACCGGAGGAGGAGCCGCTGGAGCATCGGCTCGCGACGGATGTCGAGATAGCGGTACTTGAGGCGCAGCGCCTCGTCGACCGGAGCGTCGGGCTCGTTGATGTAGAACGGCGGCGTCCCGGACTCGGAGAGGATCGTCACCGCGTCGGCCCGGAGCTCGATCTCACCGGTCGCCAGCTTCGGATTGACCGTCCCCTCGAGTCGCTCGGCGACGACCCCATCGACCATCACGACGAACTCGTTGCGAGCCCGGCTGGCGGTCTCGTGGGCTTCGGGCGCGTCCGTCGCGTCGACGACGACCTGGGTGAGGCCATGGCGGTCGCGGAGGTCGAGGAAGACGAGCTGGCCGTGGTCGCGCCGGCGATGGACCCAACCAGCGAGGCGAGCCCGGGAGCCCGCGTCGGTCCGGCGGAGCTGGCCGCAGGTGTGGGTGCGGAAGGCGGTGGCGAGGGACGGACCCTCGGGTGGTCGAGTCTCTGACATGGTGCCGCTATCGTAGGGCACCGTCCGTCCGGGTTGCGGCCGGTCAGCCGCCGCGGGCCTTGCGCCGCAGGATCGAGACGACGTCGCTGACCTCGACCGGCTTCTGGCTGGCGCCGTCCAGGTCGCGCAGGACGACCCGTCCGTCCGCCAGCTCGTCGCCGACGATGATCGCGAACCGGGAGCCCTCCT
This sequence comes from uncultured Chloroflexia bacterium, assembly GCA_963707215.1. Taxonomy (GTDB): domain Bacteria; phylum Chloroflexota; class Limnocylindria; order Limnocylindrales; family CSP1-4; genus DATHYZ01. Next base: position 203,774 of record CAVPPB010000003.1, read on the forward strand.
TGACCGCGGCCTCGAGCTGCCGACCGAGCTTCCGGTGCGCAAGGTCGGCCCGGACGGCCAGCCCCGCCGCCCGGAGGCCTGTGGCGATCCGGAGCCGCTCCGTCGTGGCCCCAGGGTCCGCCCCGACCACGACGGCCAGCGGTGGCGCCGTCGGGACCTCGGCCACGCCGGCATCGGCCCGGGCAAGGACCACCCGGTCGATACCGATGGCGAAGCCGATCCCGGGTGTCGGTCGGCCGCCGAGCAGCTCGACCAGGCCGTCGTAGCGACCGCCCCCGCCCAGGGCCTGCTGCTGACCCTCGGCGCCGCGCCGGTAGTACTCGAAGGCGGTCCGTGTGTAGTAGTCCAGTCCACGGACCAACCCGGGCTCGATCCGGTACGGCACGTCGATGGCATCGAGATGAGCCCGCACGGCCGCGAAGTGCTCGGCGCAGGCGTCGCAGAGGGCGTCGACCATTCGCGGAGCCGTCGCGTTGATGGCGGCCATCGCCGGGTCCTTGCTGTCGAGGAGCCGCAGCGGGTTGGTGCCCAGGCGTCGGCGCTCGGTCTCCGGCAGGCGACCCTCGCTCCCCCGGTAGTGGGCCACGAGTCCATCGAGGTACGCGGGTCGGCAGGCCGGGTCGCCGATGCTGTTGAGGAGGACCTGGACGTCCTCGAGGCCGACCTCGCGGTAGAAGCGGTACCCGAGCTCGATGATCTCCGCGTCGACGGCCGGACCCGGATCGCCGATCGCCTCGATGTTCCACTGGCGGAACTGGCGGTAGCGGCCGGCCTGCGGGCGGTCGTAGCGGAACATCGGCCCGACCATGGACACCCGCACCGGCTGGGGCCAGGTCTGCATCCCGTGCTGGATGTAGGCCCGCACGACACCCGCCGTCGCCTCAGGCCGGAGGGCCCAGACCTCCGCCTCGTCGGTCCGGGGAGCAAGCCGGAACAGCTCCTTCTCGACGACGTCGGTCCCCTCCCCGACCCCCCGCTCGAAGACCTCCGAGCGCTCGAAGAGCGGGATCTCCATCTCCCGGTAGCCGTAGCGGGTCGCCAGGTTCGCGGCGGCGCGCTCCACCTCGGTCCAGGTGGCCCGCTCATCGGGCAGCAGGTCGCGGGTTCCCCGTGGGCTTCGGTAGTCCGGCATCTCTCGGAGTCTAGCGAGGCCTCGGGGCCGGCGCCCGGAGCGACCGGATGCGGCCGACCGTGGACGACGGCAACCGACGGCCCCTCGCGGCGAAGGGCCGCGACCGGGCCGCTCGGCCCGCTCGGCCCGCGACACTCGGCCTTGTCGGCGCGCTCGTGGCCCCCTACGGTCGGCTTGAGGCCGGGCGGACCGGCCGGTTCCGAGGAGGGCCGTGGGCGAGCTCCGACACGCCGGGCGCCGGCGGCCGCTCATCCCGGGTTCATCGCTCTTCGATCATGCCGACGAGCTCGACCTTGTCGTTCCCCAGACGTGTCGGCGGACCGGCCGCTGTCGCGAGTGCGTCGTCGAGGTTCGGGCGGGCGAGGCGGCCCTCTCGGCGCCGACGGAGGCGGAACGCTACCTGCGACCGCCGTACCGCCTGGCGTGCCAGGCGGTCGTCGAGCACGACGACGTCGATATCGAGGTCGACGTCCTCCGGCGCCGGCTCCAGATCCAGGCCGGCGCTACCGCGGGGCTCGACGTCGGCGCCGATCCGCTCGAGCCGGCGGCCCGCCGTCGCGGCGACCGGGTCGAGACGCTGGACGGCGACGACCTCGGGCCGTGGGCAGGGGCACTGCTCGGGCTCGCCGTGGACGTCGGCACGACGACCGTCGTCGCGGACCTCGTCGACCTCCAGACAGGCGAGCTCGTCCGGCGGACCGCGATCGAGAACCCGCAGCGCTTCGCCGGCAGCGACGTGGTCGCCCGGATCGCCTACGACGCCGGCCCGGAGCGAGGGGAGCTGCGACGGGCGCTTCGGCGGGCCCTCGACCACGAGCTGCGGACGGCCCTGGCCGATCTCGGGCTCGACCGCGGGGCCCTCGTGGATGCGGTGCTCGTCGGCAATCCGACGATGCGCGACCTCGTCTTCGGCCTGGACGTCGGGATGCTGGGCCGTCGGCCCTTCCGGTCCACCACCGAGGCGTCCTGGCAGGCAGGGCTGCGCCGCACGACCGCCATCGTCCGCCGGGCCCACGAGGTCGGCCTGTGGATGAACCCCCGGGCCCGGGTCTACGGAGCGCCCGTGCTCGGATCGCACGTCGGCGCCGACATCGCCGCCGACCTCGTGGCCATCGACATGGCAGCCGGCCCGACCGTGTCGATGCTCGTCGACATCGGGACCAACAGCGAGGTCGTCGTCCGGGCCGGGGACCGCTGGCTGGCGGCCTCCTGCCCGGCCGGCCCGGCCTTCGAGGGCGGAGGCGTGGGCCAGGGCATGCCCGCCGTGGAAGGCGCGATCCAGGCCGTCCGGCTCGTGCAGGGCTCTCTGCACTGCGACACGATCGGCGGCGTGGCGCCCGACGGGATCTGTGGCTCCGGCCTCATCGACCTGTTGGCCGTCCTTCGCCAGGACGGTCGGATGCGTGTCGACGGCCGGTTCGACGACGGCTCGACGACTGCGGTGGTCGAGTCGGACCGGGGCATCGAGCTGACGCGGGCCGACGTCAGCCACCTGTCCCAGGCGAAGGCCGCCAACGCCTGCGGTCAGGCCATGCTGCTCGAGGCGGTCGGGGTCGCTCCCGACCAGGTCGAGCGACTCTGGCTGGCCGGCGGCTTCGCCACGTACGTGGACGTCCCCAACGCGATGGCGATCGGGCTCCTGCCGCCGATCCCACGCGATCGTGTCGTCAAGGTCGGCAACGGCGCCATCCTGGGAGCCGGTCGGCTCCTCCGATCGGTCCGTCGTCGACGAGAACTGGAGGACCTGGTGACTCGGATCGACCACCTCGAGCTGGAGCTCGACCCCCGCTTCTTCGACCGCTTCGTCGACGGCCTGCGGTTCGAGCCGCAGGGCGCCGCTCCGGCGACGGGGGCCTCGGCATGAGCGGCCCCAGGTTCCGGGACCGCATCCTCGCCCCCGACGCCGACATCACCGTCGTCGAGCTGGTGCCGTGGCACGGCAGCGCGCTCGAGGCCGACGGGCGGGCCGCGCTCCAGCTGGCGGCTGCCATGGCTGCCCACCCGGCGGTGGACGCGGTCAGCGTCACCGACAACGCCGGCGGCCACGCGATGGCCGGCCCCGAGATCCTGGCTCGCGAGGCCGCTGCGAACGGCGCCGAGGCGATCGTCCACGTCGCCTGTCGCGATCGCAACCGCAACGACCTGCTCAGCCTGGGCTGGCGGCTCCAGAGCGAGGACATCGACACGATCCTCTGCCTGTCCGGAGACTATCCCGTCGAGGACGTAGCAGGAGTCGCCCGCCCGGTCTTCGACGTGGACTCGGTGGCGCTCCTCGAGCTCTACCGGCGGGCAGGGCTGCTGCCGGCCGAGGACGGATCCGGCGGGCTCTTCCCGGGCGCCGTGGTCAACAACTACAAGCGCCTCGAGGCGGAGGTCATGCCCCAGCTCTTCAAGCTGGAGCTCAAGATCCGGACCGGCGCCCGCTACGTCATCGGCCAGGTCGGCTGGGACGCCCGGAAGCAGGACGAGCTCCTCCGCTACCTGCGCCTGCGGGCCCTCGATGTGCCCGTGCTCTGCAACGTCTTCCTTCTCACCCGGGGGATCGCCCGGGCCTTCCATGCCGGCAAGATCCCGGGTGTCACGGTCAGCGATCGCTTGTTCGAGGAGACCGAGCGGGCCGGCGGCTCGCCCGATCGCGGCAAGGCCTGGTTCCGCGAGCTGGCGGCCCGCCAGGTCGCGATCGGGCGCGGCCTGGGCCATGCCGGGACGTACCTCGGCGGGGTCCACAAGGTCGAGGACGTCGAGACGATCCTGGACCTCGCCGCGAGCTACGGCGCGGACGACTGGAAGGAGTTCGCCCGCGAGCTCCAGTACCCGCTGCCGGGCACCTTCCACTACTTCGAGCAGGATCACGAGAGCCTCCTGAACACCGACGAGGTCGATCGGATCTACCGCCGTCGCTCGACGGCCGCCGCGCGCCGCTGGGCACGGCGGCGCGTCGACCCGCCCTACCTGGTCAACCGGCTGGTCCACGACGTCGCCTTTGAGCCGGGGACCCCGGGGTTCCGCCTGGCGGCGACCCTGTACGGGCGAGCCGAGCAGCTCCGGTTGGAGCGTCCCCTCCACATCGCCGAGCAGGCGATCAAGATCCCCCTCTTCGACTGCCGCGACTGCGGCGACTGCTCGCTGCCCGAGATCGCCTACCTCTGCCCGGAGTCCCACTGCGCCAAGAACCAGCGCAACGGCCCGTGCGGCGGGACCCGGGATGGCGAGTGCGAGGTCCCCGGCAGGCGCTGTATCTGGGTCCGCGCCTACGGGCGTCTGAAGCCATTCGGGGAGGAGCGGACGACCCTCGAGCGCCCTGTCGTCATCACCGACCACGCCCTTCGCCGGACGAGCGCCTGGGCCAACACCTACCTCGGCCGCGACCACGCCGGCCGGGCCGACGACCCGGGAGGCGACCATGCTCCGAAGCCCTGACGGCCGGCCGTTCACCATCATCGGCGAGAACCTCCACGCGACGCGCATCGTCCGCCGCGACGGACCGCGGGTCGGTGAGGCCCCCGATGGTCGGACCGCCTTGCGGTACGACGGGCCCGATGGCTCCGAACGCTGGCTCGCCCTGCCGACGGCCATCCTGGAGAGCGGGCCGTACGCCGACGGCAAGGTCAAGCACGTGGCCGCCGCGCTGGTCGCCGGGCTGGCCGCCGGGTCCGACGCAGAGGCGGCCGCCGGGTACGTCCGCTGGGCAGCCACCCGCCAGCTCGACCGCGGCGCCGACTACCTCGACGTGAACGTCGACGAGATCGGTCAGGATCCCGGCACTCCAGGCCGACGCGATGCGCTGGATCGTCGGCATCCTGAGCGAGGCATTCGAGGCGCCCCTCTCGCTCGATTCGTCGAGCGCCGCCACCCTCCTCGTCGGGCTCGACGCGCTGCCTGAAGGCGCTCCGACGCCGCTGCTGAACTCGGCCTCGGCCGAGCGCCCCGACGTCCTCGACCTGGCCGCCGACCGTGCCACCGCCGTCGTCCTCTCGGCCGCTGGCAAGGGCGCGCCGCCGGCGACCGCCGCTGCCAAGACCGAGGCAGCGACGGCCATCGCCGAGCGGGCCGGCGCGCTCGGCGTCCCACCGGACCGATGGCACCTCGATCCGCTCGTGCTGCCGGTCGCGGTCGATCCGGAGTCGGGGCGCGCCTACCTCGACGCGGTCGAAGCGATCCGGGCCGCCCTGGGTGACGAGCCGCACGTCACGGGTGGCCTATCGAACGTCTCGTTCGGCCTGCCGGTCCGGGCACTGCTCAACCGGGTCTTCATCGACCTGGCCGTCCGCTCGGGCGCCGACAGCGGCATCGTGGATCCGGTCGGCCTCGACCTCGCCGCCGCCCTGGACCCCGATCGCGATGCGCCGGCCTATCTCCTGGCAGCAGACGCCCTGACCGGCCGGGACGCCTACTGCATGGCCTACCTCACGGCCTACCGGGCCGGCGAGCTGGCCGACGCCGGCGCCTGAGCGGCCGGCCCGGAGGCGGGCCACCTGCGCCGACCCGGGCGTCCGGCGCGTGACCGCTAGCCGGGCTCGGCCCGGATGACGGCGTCGTCGTACGACATGGCCAGGCGCTCGCCGGGCCGCAGGACGAGGTAGTCGTCGGTCGACCAGTCGCCCTCGATGAGGCGGCGCACCAGGAGGAGCTCTCCGGCCAGCCGCTCGAACCGCCAGCCGCGCTGCTCGGCTTCGCGTCGGGCCTGGTCCTCGACAGCACGGCCGTCACCGACGCCCAGGTCCACGAAGGCCGCCCGCTCGTAATGGGCCAGCCAGCCGCCCATCGCTTCCATGAGGTAGTCGGCGTTGTCCCGGCCGTAGCGTCGGACGTACCCCTCGTAGGTCGCCCGCATGTCCGTATCGCCGATCGCCCCGACCCCGGTGAACGGGCTGGCGTCGTCGGTCCGCTCGATGTAGTCCTGGACGTACCAGTAGGTCCCGGGCGTCGCCGCCGTCTCGTCGCGGTAGCGGTCCCGCGAGCCCAGGAAAAGGGTGATGCAATCGTGGGCCCTGGGAACGACGACCGGCACCGGCCCGGCCCGCAGGCCCGCGGTCGCCCCGCCGCAGAGCCCGTAGGCCAGGACGATCGCGTCGTAGGACGGGCCAGCCTCGTCGATCTCGGCCTGGAGGAGCGAGCGCAGGTTCGGCGGGTCGTCGTGGAGACCGCGCCGCTCGAGGCGCACGTCGACGATGTGAGGCGATCGCGCCGCGCTGAGGTAGACCGGGCGGGCGAGGACCTCGCAGGTCAGCGAGAGGATGCGCATCGACGTGCCGGTCCGCTCGCCGCCTGGCTCAGGCCGGCTCACCGACCGTCGCCCCGCTGGCCACCTCCTTGAGCTCGGCGCCGGTCGGCAGCATCGGCCTGCCGCGCCGGGCGACCTTGAGCAGGATCCAGGCGAGCGGGATCGTGAGGAACCAGTTGTAGATCCGGAAGAGGAAGACACCGGCCGAGATCTCGGCCTGGTACTGGCCGCCGGTGATCGTCGTGAACATGGAGATCATCAGCAGTTCGGGAACGCCGGCTCCGCCTGGGGCGATCGGGATGATGAGGACGATCCAGGTGACCGCGTAGACCGTCAGTACCTCGAGCCCTGAGATCGCCCGCTCGGGAACGCCGACCGCCCGCAGGGCCGCCAGCAGGACGACGGCCCAGACGACCTTGGAGATGATCGCCACGACGATCGCCAGCCAGCCCCGCTGGCGGATGACCGCGCCCATCTGGTCCCGGAAGCGGCCCACCGCGCCGGCCACGTCCGGGCTCCCGGAGCGATCGAGCCGCCGCATGACCCAGTCGACGAGCCGCTGCGACTGGCGACCGAGCGCATCCGCCAGCCGCTGCGAGCGCACGACCGCCATGATCAACCCGCCGAAGACGAAGAAGCCGACGACACCGATGAGGGCGATGAACCCGACCGTGCGGATCTCGCCCCGATCCTCGAGCTCACCCGCCAGAAGGAGCGGGATGATGACCAGGATCGGCAGGGCCAGGCGGCTGAGCATGTCGGCGACGCCGTAGAGGGCGATCCCCGAGCCCGCTGCCGCGTTGGACAGGCCCCAGCCGCGGATGACGACCCAGACGACGCCCATGTTCCAGGGTCCCGCCGGGATGCTGGCGCCGGTCCCGGTCAGGATCAGGTACGACATCGCGCCCCGGACGAGGGACAAGCCCGGGATGAGGGCCGAGAAGACCGCCCCACTCACCGCCCAGGCGACGATCCCGAAGAGGGTCATGACCACGATCTGGAGCGGAGAGAGCGAGAGGAAGGCGTCGATGATGTCTTCGTAGGAGACGAACTGCGGGAGGATGATGACGAAGACGACGAACAGCACGCCGACGATCAGCCCGGTGCGCATGATCGTCGAGCGTCGGCTCGGCTGGCCGGCGACGGCGGCCGGGACGGGCTTCGGGCCGTTCGGCGGGCCGGTCTCGACGGCATCGCCCGGTGCCGTCGCTACAGGATCCGGTGCTCCATCCGATCCGGGCTGCTCGGTCATCTCCCTCACCTCGCTCCTGACGCCCCCATGGTAGGCGACGACCCTGCCGACCTGCGCGGTCCACCCGTCACAGGGCGAAGGGCGGGCGCCGGCGACCTCAGGCGCGCGGGAGGATCGCCAGGAGAGCCAGCCCGCCGACGACGACCAGCCCCGCCGCGGCCAGCCGGGCGACGAGCGGCCAGGGGCGACGGACGATCACCAGGTTCAGCATCGCTCCCATGGCCGCCATGAAGGCACCGGGGACGCCGCCGACCGAGACCAGGACGAGCGGCAGTACGACCACGACCAGCTCGAGGACCGTCAGGCGCGGCTCGACCGGGTAGTCGCGCTCACCGATCCGGGCCCGCAGGCCCAGGAATGCCCCGTGGAGCGTCAGGGTCGCCTCCCCTCCCCCGGCCAGGGGGACCGGATAGACGGGCCGGCCGTGCCCCCGCCGTGGCTCGACCGGCTCGCCGGCGACGAAGACCTTCGGTCCGCGGACCAGATCGGGCTCGACGACGATCTCCGGGCAGCCCGGGATGTCCGGGGTGATGGCCGGCACGGTCAGCTCAGGTCGCGCTGGACCGAGAGGACGTCGCGCACCTGCTCGATGCGGCCCATGACCCGGGCCAGCTGGGCGACGGAGGAGACCTGCAGGGTCGCCGTGACCACGGCGGTGTGGTCGGCCCCGACGTTGACCGCCGCGGCGATGATGTTGACCTTGTTCTCGGCCACCACCTGGGTGATCTCGTGGAGGAGGCCGGGTCGGTCGTAGGCCTCGACCCGCAGCGCGATCGGGTAGGTCTGCGTGGGCTGGGCCTCCCACTCGACCTCGATGAGCCGTCCCACCTCGCGTTCGTTGATCGCCGTGGGGCAGGTCCGCAGGTGGACCGTGACCCCCTTGCCCCGGGTGATGAAGCCGACGATCGGGTCGCCGGGGATCGGATGGCAGCACTTGGCGAAGCGGGTCAGCAGGTCACCGACGCCCTTCACCCGGACGCCGCCGGCCGGCGTCGGCGGCGGTGGTGGCGTCGTCGGCGGCAGGGCCAGCGACGAGTCGTCGAGCACGCCGAGCCGGGTGACCACCTGCTGGGCCGAGATCGCCCCGTAGCCGACGGCCGCATAGAAGTCGTCGACGTGCTCGAAGTTGTAGCCATGGGCGACGTCGGCGATCCGGTCCAGGCCGACCTCGGAGACCGAGGTCCGGGCCAGGCGCCGCAGCTCGCGCTCCACCGACTCGCGACCGTGAGCGACGTTCTCGTCGCGGTCCTTGCGCTTGAACCACTGGCGGACCTTCTCCCGCGCGTGGGAGGTCCGCACGATGTTCAGCCAATCACGTGAAGGTCCGTGCTCGCCCTTGGTCGTCACGATCTCGACGATGTCGCCGTTCTTCAGCCGGTAGTCGAGCGGCACGAGCCGGTTGTTCACCTTGGCCCCGATCGTCCGGTGGCCGACGTCGGTGTGGATCCGATAGGCGAAGTCGAGGGGCGTCGCCCCGGCCGGCAGGTCCTTGATGTCCCCGCGCGGGGTGAAGACGAAGACCTGGTCCTGGAAGAGGTCGAGCTTCAGGCCCTCCAGGAACTCGCTGGCGTCGGAGACCTCGCGCTGCCAGTCCATGAGCTGGCGGAGCCAGGCCAGCTTGGCGTCGTAGGCCCGATCCGCCCGGGTGCCGTCCTTGTAGCGCCAGTGGGCGGCGATGCCGACCTCCGCCACCTGGTGCATCTGGTGGGTCCGGATCTGGATCTCGAGCGGCTTCCCGTCGAGGGCGATGACGGCAGTGTGGAGGCTCTGGTAGAGGTTGTTCTTGGGGACGGCGATGTAGTCGTCGAACTGACCGGGGATCGGTCGCCACAGCGAGTGGACCACGCCGAGAGCCGCGTAGCAGTCGCGGACGTCGTCGACGAGGAGCCGGATCGCGTAGACGTCGTAGATCTCGCCGAACTCGGCGCCCTTGCGGAGCATCTTCTTCCAGATGCTGAAGAGGTGCTTCGGGCGGCCCTGCAGGTCGGCCTCGATGCCCGCCGCCTCGAGCACCGGCTCGAGGGCGGCGATCGCGCGGTCGATGAAGCTCTCGCGGCCCTTGCGGCGGGTCGCCAGGAGACGGGCCAGCTCGCGGTAGCGCTCCGGCTCCAGGACCTTGAAGGCGAGGTCCTCGAGCTCCCACTTGATCTGCCAGATCCCCAGGCGCTCGGCCAGCGGAGCGTAGATCTCCATCGTCTGCCGGGCGATGCGCTGCTGTTTCTCGAGGGGAAGGGCGGCCAGCGTGCGCATGTTGTGGAGGCGGTCGGCAAGCTTGATGAGGACGACGCGGATGTCCTCCGCCATCGCCAGGAACATCTTGCGGATGTTCTCGGCCTGCTGCTGCTCTCGGGTCGTCGTGTTGAATTTGGACAGCTTCGTCACGCCGTCGACGAGGTGGGCGACCTCCGGGCCGAAGCGCTCCTCGACGTCGGCCAGGCTGTAGTCGGTGTCCTCGGGAACGTCGTGGAGCAGCGCGGCCTGGACGGCGATCGGGTCGATGCCGAGCTCGGCGACGATCCTCGCAGAGGCGATGGGGTGGGTCACGTACGGCTCGCCCGACGCCCGGCGCTGGCCCTCGTGCGCCTCGACCGCGAGGTCGAAGGCCCGCCCCACCGCGTCCAGGTCGGCCCCCGGGTACATGTCGGCGGTGACCCCCAGGAGCTCCGTCCGAAGGCCGGCGACGTCGAGGGGCTGCACCTTTGCTCCCGGAGGTGCAGGAACCGGACCCCGGGGAGGCAGGGTGGCCGTAGCACCCTCGCTCTTGGCGTCCGCGCGGCGGCGGCGGCGCGCCTGCCCGTCGCCGGCAGCCCGAGCGGTGCGCTCCGGGCGCGGCCCAGTGTCGGAGGGGGTGCGCGGCGTCGTCATCAGGCGTCGAGTCTACCAGCGGCCCGGGCCCGTCCCGGTCACACCGGATCCGCGGTCCAGCCGAGCTCCGCCAGCAGGTCCCGGGCGACCGCGGCCTCGTCCCACGGCCTTCCGCCCGTGGGCCCCAGGATCTCGCGCTCGTGCCCCTTGCCGGCCAGGACGACGACATCGGTCGGCCGGGCAGCCTGGAAGGCGGCCATGATGGCGTCCCGTCGATCGGCGATGCAGAGCAGGTCCCGGCCGCGGACGCGGCCGACCCCCTCGGCACCGGCGGCGATCTCGTCGAGGATGGCCTCGCGGTCCTCGCCGCGGGGATCCTCGTCGGTGACCACGACGAGACGGCAGCGCTCACCGGCGATCCGACCCATCATCGGCCGCTTGGCCCGGTCGCGCTCCCCGGCTGATCCGAAGACGACGACCAGGCCCCCACCCCGGGCCTCCGCCTGCGGCCCGAGCAGGTCGAGCACCATGGCCAGCGAGGCCGGGCTATGGGCGAAGTCCACGATCACGTCGAAGGGCTGTCCGCGATCGACCCGCTCCATCCGTCCGGGTATCGCCCGGACGCCCTCCAGGCCGGCCCGGACCGCGGCCGGGTCGAGGTCGAGGGCGTCCCCCAGCGCCACGATGGCGAGGGCGTTGTGCACGTTGAACCGCCCGGCCAGCCGGAGGTCCAGCCGACCATTGGCGCGGGCCGTTCGATAGGCGAGTGAGAGTCGCCCTCCCGCCTCTTCCACGTCGAGCACCCGCACGTCCGCCTCCGGGTCCAGACCGTAGGTGACCGACAGGGCGCCGCTTGCCCGGGTCGCTGCCGCGAACAGGGCCCAGCTCGAATCGTCCCGGTTGACGATCCCGACCCTCGGCCAGGTCGGCGGCTCGGTCCGCCTGGCCGGCCGGACGGCGGGACCCAACCCCTCGAACAGGCGGAGCTTCGCGTCCCGGTAGGCCTCGAAGCTGCCATGGAGCTCCAGGTGCTCGTGGGTCAGGTTCGTGAGGATCGCGGCGTCGTACGCCACCCCCCGGACGCGGTCGAGCGCAAGGCCGTGGGACGTGGTCTCGAGGACCGCCGCCGCATCCCCAGCATCGGCCATCGCCCGGAGGAGCGCCTGGAGCCGCGGCGCCGGCGGGGTCGTCACGTGCTCGGGCGTCGGCTCCTCTCGCCCCCCGACCCGGAGATGGACGGTTCCCACCAGCCCGGTCCGGATGCCGGCCGCCTCGAGGGCGGCGACCGCCAGGAATGAAGTCGTCGTCTTGCCATCCGTGCCGGTGACACCGACGAGCCCGAGGCGCTCGGATGGATCCTCGTACCACCACGTCGCCGCGTCGGCGAGAGCGGCCCGGGACGAGGCGACGACGAGCTGCGGGAGCGCGACATCCGGGAGCGGCCGCTCGACGAGGGCCACAGCGGCGCCGGCGTCGGCCGCCGCCTTGACGAAGCGGTGGCCATCGACCCCGAACCCTGGGACGGCCACGAACACGCCTGCTGGCCCGACCGCCCGCGAGTCCTCGCTGGGAGCACCGATCGCCAGCCCGCTGACGGCCTGGGCCGCGCCCCGCCGCCCATCGACCAGGACATCGACCAGCTGCCCCGAGGCCGCCAGGCGGGCAACGAGCCCGAGTGCATCGCGCGATCCGGCCGGCTCGCTCCCCTGCACGAGGGCCTCGATCGAGCCAGGCGTCGTCCTGGCCTTCGCGTCGGTCATCGCGGCCCGCCCGCCGTGTCCGGCCCCGCCCTCACGCGGCCAGCGGTCGCAGCCGTCGCCGGCTGCCGAGGGCGGATCGTCCGCCCGATCCGGCGAGCCACCCGACCCACCGCGTAGCGGCTCGGCCGGAAGACGCGCTCCTGGGCCCCGGCCAGCTCGACCCACTCGCCGCCGAAGGACCGCTTGTGCTGGTAGAGGCCCCAGGTCGGCTCCCCCTCGACCGGGGCGCGACGGGCGCCGGGCACGTCCACGCCACCGAGGTCCAGCTCGGCCCGCCCCTCCCGGATCGCCAGCTGGAGCGACCGCCAGCGGAGCAGGTGGAGCGTCCCCGGATGGGTCCGGCGGGTCTCGACCCGGTCCGCCGAGTGGACCGTGGAGAGGCGGTCGCCGTGGCGGTACAGGAGCATCGCTCCGAGCGGCTCGCCATCGAAGCGAGCCTCGAGGAGGATGACGTGGCCGGGGGTGAACGCCCGCTCCCACCAGGCCAGCAGATCGCCGCGGGCGAAGCGGAAGCCGCGCCGCTCGCCGACCGCCCAGAGCATCGCGTCGAACCGGTCGAAGGCAGCCCGGACCGGCTCCTGCGGCGCTGCGAAGCCCTCGCCGGGGTCGGCGCCCGCCCTGGCATCGTGACGGATCACCACGAGTCCGCTCCGGTCAGCCGCCCGGATCCGCTGGCGCGTCGACTTGGCGATCGCTCCGAAGGCCGCCTCCTCATCGTCACTGCCCGCGATCGGCAGACGCATCCGGTGGCGCGAGGGCTGGAGCTCCTCGATCGGCCGGAACCCGCCGGCCCGTACAGCGGCGGCGTACGCAGCGTCACCGGCCACCACCTCCGGGTCCGCGGCCACGACGTCGGCCCCCTCGGCGGCCAGCGCCTCGGCCACGGCGACCAGTCGCGGCCCGCGACCGATCGTTCCGACCTCGATCGGCCCCCGCGCGACGTACGCCCCGCCGCCGCCGACGAGCGGCCAGGGCCGGGTGCAGCCCAGGACGCAACCACCGTCTTCGAAGACGAGGAACGACGGCCGCCAGCCGAGTGCCGAGAGGTGGTCGGCCCAGGCTCGTGACTGGAGCACGTGGCCGCCGGGCGCGTCGACGGTCCGGCGGTCCCAGTCGACGAGCTCGTCGGCGCTGGCCGCCCGGAGCCGCGCCGGCACGATCGGCGCGGTCACCCTTCGTCGCCGCCGAGCTGGCCCGCCGCACCGGACCGCTCCAAGGACCGGCGCGCCTGCCAGACCCGGACCCGCTGGGCGCTGCCATAGATCCGCCGCCCGAGGCCGCTGAGGACCAGGTCCCAGGCCCCGACGTAGACGACCTCGCGTCCACCGAAGCCGGTCTTGAAGTGGGCGATCCCGGGATGGGCCAGGCCCCAGAGGTCGTAGGTCTCGGCGCCCTCCTCGCGGCTCCGCCGGATCGCCTCCCACTTGAGCAGGTAGTTGCCGCGGCTCTCCGCCCCGAGTGCCGTCATCCCGCCGTACGGCTCCACGACCCGGGTCCCGACCCGGACGAGGAACAGGGTCGCCACCGCCTGGCCGTCGGAGGTCTCGGCGAACAGCAGCGATGCCCGGCCCCGCGGCCGGTAGGCATCCCACACGGCCCGGTACGAGGCCTCGGTGCGGATGTGGAAGCCGGCCCGGGACGCCGTCTCGCGATAGATGGCGTAGAACTCGGGCAGCCGGTCGGCCTCGGCCTCCACGACCCGGACACCCGTTGACCTCGCCCGATTGACGTACTGGCGCCACTTCTTGCGAAGGTCCGACCAGAGAGCGGCTTCGTCGGCCCGGAGGTCGATCAGGCGGGTCCGGTCCGGCTGGATCGGCGGCGCGGGACGCCAGCCCGAGGCCACCAGTGCGGCCCGGAACGCACCGGTCGGATCCTCGGGTCCGTCGAGCTCGATCTCGGGATCGATCCGGAGATGGGAGATGCGGCCCAGCTCGGTGGGCAGACGTGCCCGCAGCCGGGACGTCAGAGGCTCGATCGCCGCCGCCGGGTCGGCCGCCCAGACGGGACCCCGCGGCGCGTAGGCGAAGGCCCACGGTAGCGGCCTGGGCTGGCGGGCCAGCACCTGCAGCCCGATCGGCCCACCCGTCCCGTCGACGACCACCCTGGCCGAGCGCCAGCCGTTGGCGGCCTTGACCTCGGCCCACGCCGGCAGCTGCAGGTAGGAGCCGCGGGACGCCCCCTCGACGAGGGCGTCCCAGGCCAGGGTGTCCCTCTCCAGAGCCTCAGCCGACGGCTGATCGGCGGGACCGACCATCAGCTGGCGCGCTCGCCGCGGACCGATCGCACGGCGATCCGGACGATCTGGTCGAGCTCGACGACGTGGAGGAGCCGCGACGCACCGACGTACACGCCCACGGCCACGGCCGTGGCGGCGGCGAGCTCGAGGAGGGTACCGACCTTGCCGGGCTCGGGACCAAGGATCCCCGCGACGGCCGTCAGGATCATGGCGGCGGGCGCGGCTGCGAGGATCGACAGGAGCGCGAACCCGAGCCAGGCACGGACCTGGTCCCCGCCGCGGAACGAAGGGTGCCGAAGGCCCAGGCGCCACAGCAGGATGGCCACCTCGACCCAGGCCCCGACCGCGATGCCAAGAGCCAGGCCCGCGAGGCCCAGCGGGCCGACGGTAAGGATCGAGACGGCCACGTTGACGGCGACCGAGATGATGGCCGCAGCCACCGGCGTCCGGGTGTCCTGGCCGGCGTAGAAGGCTCGGGCGAGGATCGCGATGGCGCCGTGGGCGGTGAGCCCGAGCAGGAACACCAGGAGCGTGATCGAGGTGAGGTCGATGGCGGCCTGGTCGAACCGCCCGTAGTCGAACAGCAGGGTCACGATCTGGACACGGGTCACGATGGCGATGGCCGTCACGAACATCATGGCATAGGCCAAGGGGCGGAGCGCGCCGGCCACCATCCGAGCGAGCTCCTCGGTCGCCCCTCCGGCGGCGGATCGTGACAGCGTCGGCAGGAGGACGATGCCCAGGGGCACGGCGAGGAAGCCGATCGGCAGCTGGAGGATCGTGAACGCCACGGCATAGGCGGTGATCGAGCCGGCAGCGAGCGTCGAGGCCAGGGTCGTGTTGACGATGAAGGTGATCTGGGCGGCTCCCATGCCCAGGGCCCTGGGACCAAGGAGAGCGAAGACCTTGCGGGCTTCGGGGTCGTGGACTCCGATGACCGCGTGATAGAAGAACGCCGTCCTCCGTCGGACCGACGGTAGCTGGACGAGCAGGTGGCCGAGCGAGCCGAACACGACCCCGATCGCCAGGGCGGTGACCCCCATG
Organism: uncultured Chloroflexia bacterium; assembly: GCA_963707215.1. Taxonomy (GTDB): domain Bacteria; phylum Chloroflexota; class Limnocylindria; order Limnocylindrales; family CSP1-4; genus DATHYZ01. The sequence goes on from CAVPPB010000003.1 coordinate 219,230, forward strand.
GACGGCCCCAGGACGAGGGCAGCCACGATGATGCCGAGGTTGTAGGCGATCGGAGCGATCGCCGCCGCGGCGAAGCGGCCGGAGGCGTTGAGGAGGGCCGTCACCACCGCCCCCAGGGCCAGGAAGATCGGCCCCAGGATCATCAACCGGGTCAGGTCCACGGCCAACTCCGTCGCAGCCGCGTCGAAGCCGGGCGTGATAAGGGGAACGATCGCTGGAGCCGCCAGCCAGAAGAGGATCGACAGTCCGATCGAAGCGACCAGGGTGAGGTTGAACACCGTCGAGACCACACGCCAGGCCCGCGACTCGAGGTCGCTGGCCAGCAGGCCCGACACAACCGGCACCAGCGCCGACGCGATGGCGCCCGCAGCGACCAGCTGGAAGATGAGGTCTGGGATCCGGAACGCGGCGAAGAACGCGTCGACGTCGGTCGTCGCCCCGAAGACGCCGGTGATCGTCGTCATCCGGAGCCAGCCGAGGACCCGGGACACGAGGAACGCCCCGGAGACGATGGCTCCTGCCCGGGCGAGTGCGACCGTCATGTCGTTCCCGACGACCCGGACGACCGGCGCGTGGCGCCGGCAGGCTGCCCTCCCACCCTGTCACGGTCCTGGTCACCGCCGGTCGCACCGGTCGTCGCCCGCGGATGCGCCGCGCGGTAGGCCGAACGAAGCCGGGCCGGCGAGACATGGGTGTAGACCTGGGTAGTGCCAAGACTGGCGTGTCCGAGCAGCTCCTGGACGACCCGCAGGTCGGCTCCCCCGTCGAGGAGATGGGTCGCGAACGAGTGGCGAAGGGTGTGCGGCGACACGCCGGGCGGCAGGCCTGCTCGCCGGCGTAGTCGATCGAGTCGCCCCCGGAGGCCGCGCACGCCCAGCGGCCCGCCGCGGTGGTTCAGGAAGACGGCCGAAGGCTCCGGTCCCGGCGACGTGCGGCGGGCCAGCAGCAGCTGGCGGCCGCCGCCCAGGTACTCGGCGAGCGCCTCTCGGGCAGGTCGGCCCAGGAGCCCGATCCGCTCCTTGCGGCCCTTGCCGAGCACCCGGATCTCACCCCGTCGCAGGTCGAGGCTTCGGGTGTCGGCGGCGGCCAGCTCGCTGATCCGCAACCCGGCAGCGTAAGCGGTCTCGACGATCGCGCGGTCGCGTTCGGCGAGTGCGAGCGCCAGCGTCGCCCGCGGGCCCTCACCGATCGCGGCCAGGTCCTCGTCGACGACCGCCAGCAGGGCCTCGATCTGGCCGAGCTCCAGGACCCGGGGCAGGCGACGTGGCTGGCGGGGCGTGGCGATGAGGCCCCACGGATCGCCCGGAGCGAGATCGTTCCGGGCCGCCCAGCGGTGGAACGAGCGGATGGCGGCCAGCCGTTGGGCCACCGAGGTCCGGGCGTGGTCGGCGGCGAGGCGGGCGAGGTACGCCCGGAGAACGGTCCGCGACGGCGAGCGCCAGTCCTGGCCCGACTCGTCGAGCCAGGCCAGGTAGGCGCCGACGGCGGTCCGGTACGAGCGCTGGGTGTGGATCGACGCGTCGCGGGCGGCGAGGCTGGCGAGGAAACGATCGAGGACGGCTGGCGTGGGAGGGTCGGAGCTCACGCGTCGCCGGCCGGCGTCAGACCGTTGCCGCCAGGGTCGCGTCGCGTCCCACGACCGCTCCGACCGCCGCTGCCCTTGCCGGCCGAGCCACGGCCGCCGGAGGCCCGGCTGCCGGTCCGTCGCTGACCGCCGCCGCCGCGACGCGGACGCGCGAGCGCCTCCGGGTCCGGCGGGCCGCCGGCGAGGCGAAGACCGATCAAGGACGCCTCGCCCGTCGGCAGCTCGACCAGGGCGCCGCAGGCCAGGCAGCGGGCCTCGAGCTCGCCCGATCGGGCGACCGGTCCATCATCGGCGTCGTGGACCGCCCCGAGCGGCTCCATCGACGTCGTGAAGTCGCACTTCGGATAACGCGCGCAGCCCCAGAAGACGTTCCCGGACCGGCGGGCCCGGCGGGCGACGAGGTGCCCGGTCTTGCAGGTCGGACAGACGACCTCGAAGGGCAACTGATCCGGCGGAGGCGGGCCCTCCTTCTTGATATAGGTGCAGGCCGGGTAGCGGTCGCAGCCGACGAAGGGCCCGAAGCGACCGCGCTTGGCGACGAGGTGACCTCCGTCCGCTTCGCCACAGGTGGGACAGCTCTCGCCGACGCCCGGCAGCGAGGGGGTGGACCCATCGCCCGCCGTGCCCTCGCCACCCGCCTCCTCCGATCCGGGCAGGGGGCGCGTCTCCTGGTGCTCCGGGTACAGCGAGCAGGCCAGGAACTCCCCGTACCGGCCCAGGCGGACGACCATGGGATGGCCTTCCGAGCAGACCTCTTCGGAGGGCCGGGTCGTGAACTCGGCTCGCGTCAGCTCCTTCGACTTGGTGTCGACCAGCGACCGGAGCGGTTCGTAGAAGCCACGGACCAGCGGGACCCATGGCCGGCGACCGGTGGCGACCTCGTCGAGGTCCTGCTCCATCCGGGCCGTGAAATCGAGGTCGACGAAGTCACCGAAGTGGCCGACCAACAGGTCGGTCACGACCTCGCCGACCGGCTCCGGCCGGAGGCGGCGGTCCTGGACCTTCACGTAGCCACGGTCGACGATCGTCGAGATGGTCGCGGCGTAGGTCGACGGCCTGCCGATGCCCTTCTCCTCGAGGGCCTTGATCAGGGTCGCCTCGGTGAACCGGGGTGGCGGCTCGGTGAAGTGCTGCTCGGGCAGGACCTCCAGGACGTCGACCAGGTCGCCCTCGCGCAGCTCCGGCAGTCGGCCCTCGGGCTCTTCGTCATCGGCGTCGTCCCGGCCCTCCGTGTAGACGCGGGAGAAGCCGTCGAAGACCGTCTTCGTCGCGGTGGCCCGCAGCTCGTAGTCTCCGGCCGCGAGGGTCGCCGACGCCGTCTCGAGCTGCTTCGCCGCCATCTGGCTGGCCACGGCCCGCTGCCAGATGAGGCGGTAGAGCCGGCCTTCGTCGCGGCCGAGGTGGTCCTCGAGGGCGAGGTGGTCGCGTTCGAACGACGTGGGCCGGACCGCCTCGTGGGCCTCCTGCACGTTGCGTGCCCGGGTCCGGTAGACGCGGCCGCCGTCCGGCGCGTACTCGGGCCCGAAGCGCGCCCGGATGACCGCCCCTGCCTCGGCCATCGCCTGGCGCGACATAGCCACCGAGTCCGTCCGCATGTAGGTGATGAGCCCGACCTGTCCCTCGCCGGGCAGGTCGATGCCCTCGTAGAGACGCTGGGCGACGCTCATCGTCCGCTTCGGGCTGAAGCCGAGCTTGCGGCTGGCCTCCTGCTGGAGAGTGGACGTGGTGAACGGCGGAGCCGGGTTCCGCGACGTCCGCTTCGAGCCGACCGAGGTGACCTCGGGCCGGCTGGACCGGATCGCCTCGGTGTGGCGCTCGGCCGTCGCCTGGTCACCGATGTCCGGCTTGTGGCCGCCGATCCGGACGACCTCGGCCGTGAAGGGGCTCCCGTCGGGGGCGACGAGGGTCGCCCCGAGGGTCCAGTACTCGCGGGCGACGAAGGCGCGGATCTCGCGCTCCCGGTCCACGACAAGCCGGGCGGCGACCGACTGGACCCGGCCGGCCGACAGGCCCGAGCGGACCTTTCGCCAGAGGAGCGGGCTGAGGATGTAGCCGACGAGCCGATCCACGACCCGGCGCGCCTGCTGCGCATCGACGAGGTCGAGGTTGATGGAGCGAGGGTGGTCGAAAGCCTCGCGGATGGCACCCTCGGTGATCTCATTGAAGGTGACCCGCCGGGCCTTCTCGGGAGGCAGGTCGATGGCCTGGGCCACGTGCCAGGCGATCGCCTCGCCCTCGCGGTCGAGGTCAGTGGCCAGCCAGACAGCGTCGGCCCGCTTGGCCGCCCTCTCGATCGCCCCGAGCTGGCGGCGGCGATCCTCGACGATCACGTACTGGGGGGCGAAGTCGTGATCGACGTCGACTCCGTACTCGCCCTTGCCGGGGTTCTCCGGCAGATCGCGGACGTGACCGTACGACGCGAGCACGGTGTAGCCCGGCCCGAGGTAGCGCTCGATGGTCTTGGCCTTCGCCGGCGATTCGACGATGACGAGATTGGTCCCCATGTCGGCGCGGAGTCTAGCACCGGCCCCAAGCCCGGCCGCTCGGACGGAGCGCCGGCATCGTCCTGCCGAGGCCGTTCTCCCCTCCCCGATGACCCTTCCCGGCCGCGACGGCGGTCGTCAGACCTCGCGGATCCGGCGAAGGAACTCCTCGTCGAGGTCGAGGTCGTCCTCCGCTTCCTCGGCCGCCGGTGCGATCGTGGCGTTCTCGGGGGGACCACCGGCGGCTGACTTCGGGATCTCGAGGAAGCGGATGAACCGATAGGGGAAGAAGAAGGTCGCTGCCGAGTCGTCGATGAAGACCGGTCGCGTCCCGCTCAGGGTCCGCAGGTTCGTGAGCAGAAGGCCCTGATCCCCGGGCTCGGGCATCCGCAAGAGGTCCGCGACGAGCGGCTGTTCGTTGGCGATGTGGATGACGGTGTTCCGGATCATCGGACGGTCGGCTCCTCGGGCGTGGCGCGGTCGTTGACCGCCCCGATCCGCGCCGGCCGTCCATCGACCGGGCGCACAGTGCCGCGAGGCTAGCACCGCGCCGGGGGGCGGACAACGGGATCATGCGGCCACTCCGGGCCTGGGACCCGGCTTCTTCCTGGTCGGGTCGACCGACCGCGAGGCCAGGAGGCCGGCGGCGCGGTAGCGACCGATCCCCTGGATCACCAGGCCGGCCATCTCGAGGCGAGCAAGGGTCGCCAGCACGGTGGCCGGGGGCAGGTCCAGTGCCTGGGCCAACTCGTCGACGGTAGCGTCGCAGCCCGCCAGCCGAGCCGCCACCGCCATCGCGGTCGGCCCGAGCTCGACCACCTCCGGGGGGCGGGCACTCGCCTGCGAAAGGTCGAGATCGAGGTCGGCCAGGAGCGAGCCGACATCGGCCACGATCCTGGCCAGCCCGTGGTGCTCACGAAGGAAGTGGAGGTTCCCCGCGGACGCCGCCCCGTCGAGCGGCCCGGGCACGAGGAAGCAGTCGCGGCCCTGTTCGAGGGCCCAGCCGGCCGTGATGAGCGCGCCGCTGCCGACGCCGGCCTCGACGACGACCGTCGCGTCGGCGAGGCCGCTGATCAGCCGGTTGCGTCGGGGAAAGGACCAGGTCGCCGGCTCGCGCCACGGCGCGAACTCGGAGACGACGGCACCTCCGCGCTCGACGATCGAGACGGCGAGCCGTCGGTGCAACCGGGGCGTGAGCTCGGCGTGGCCGCTGCCGAGCACCGCCACGGTACGGCCCGCCTCGTCGAGACAGGCCCGGTGCGCCACGCCATCGATCCCCAGGGCGAGGCCGGACACGATCGTGGCACCCGCGCGCGCCAGCGCCCCTGCGATGTGGGCCGCCGTCCGCCGCCCTCCCTCGGTAGCGCGGCGCGTGCCCACGATGGCGACGACGGACCCGGCATCGAAGGCATCGTGCGCGCCCTGGACGAACAGGACCGGCGGCGGTAGCTCGATCCGTCGCAGCCGCGCCGGATAGGCGACGTCGTCGAGCGTCACGATCGCGAGCCGGAGATCGGCGATGGCCGCGGCCATCCGGTCCGCCTCGTCGGCAGCCTCGATGACCCGTCGGGCGAGGCCCGGCTCGGAGCCAAGAGGATCCTCGCTCGCTCTGGAGCTCACCGCGGTCGGTTCCTGAGACGCCCGTCACGCGCTTCCTTGCCGAGCGCTCGGGCCTCGAGCGGCGGGCCCGCGCCGCGTCGACGACGGCTGTCGGCCAGCCGTGATGAGCGAGCAGATCGGCCAGCCGTCGGGGTCCGATCCCGTCGGCGACCGCGAGCGCCGCCAGCAGGATCCGCTCGGGCATGATCCCCTCGCCGGCCGTTCCTTCTGCTCCGGGCGGGCCTCCGAGGGGTCCAGCGGGCCCGACGCCGACCATCGTCAGCTCACCAGGTCCAGGGCGGGGCGGATCGTCCGGAAGGCGGCCGCCTCCTCCAGGTGCTCCGTGGCGACACGGTCCGCCGCCGCGAGGTCGGCGATGGTCCGGGCGACCCGGAGCAAGCGCTCGGTACCGCGAGCCGTGTAGCCCTCGAGCTCTGCGAGCCTGACGGCGAGGGTCGCCCCGGCCGGCGGGAGCTCGCACGCCTCCCGGAGCGCCCGGCCACTGAGTCGAGCGTTCAGCCGACCCTGTCGCGCGACCTGGACCGCCCGGGCCTGGCGGATCCTCGGCGCCACGGACCCGGAGTCCTCGGGAAGCGTCGGATCCACGAGCCGAGCGGGTGACACCCGCGGCAGGTCGACCCGCAGGTCGATGCGGTCCCTCAGCGGACCGGACACCCTGCCCGCGTACCGCCGGATGACCGGCTCCGGACACCGGCAGACACCCTCCGGACCGCCGTTGCCGCCACATGGGCACGGGTTCATCGCGGCGACCAGCTGGAAGGCCGCCGGCAGGACCGCGGCTCGGCCGGCGCGGACGATGGCGACGCGCCCGTCCTCGAGGGGCTCTCGGAGGGCCTCGAGGACGCCGCGCCCGAACTCGGGCAGCTCATCGAGGAAGAGGACCCCGCCGTGCGCAAGGGTCACCTCCCCCGGCGCAAGACGCGGGCCGCCGCCGACCATGCCCGCGTACGAGATGGAGTGATGCGGCGCCCGGAACGGTCGCTCCCGGACCAGCACTCGCGGACGCAAGCCGGCGACCGACGCGACGACCGTCGCGGTGAGCGCCTCTGTGTCGTCGAGGGGCGGCAGGAGGCTCGGGATCGTCCGGGCGAGGAGGGTCTTGCCGCAGCCTGGTGGTCCGGTCATCAGCAGCCCATGGCCGCCCGCCAGCGCCACCTCCAGGGCCCGGCGGCCGGCCAGCTGACCACGGACCTCCGCGAGATCCACCACGTCCATGGTCGAGATGGAGGCGGTCGGTCCCGACGCCGTCACCGTAGGTACGATGTCCGCTCGAGGCCCCGCCGACCGACGCGACGAGCGCCCGCGGATCAGGCGCGCCGCGTCGCCGATGGTCGCGGCAGGCAGGATCTCCACCCCAGGGGCGAGCGATGCCTCGTCGGCGCAGCCTTCGGGCACGATGACGCGACCAGCACCTCGCCGGGCAAGCTCGAGCACCATGGGCAGGATCCCCGGCACCTCGCGCACCTCACCCCCGAGGGCGAGCTCGCCGAGGCAGGCGCAGCGGTGGCGGGCGACGAGCTGCTCGGAGCCGACCAGGATCCCGACCGCGATCGCAAGGTCGACGGCCGAGCCACCCTTGGGGAGGTCAGCCGGCGCCAGGTTGACCGTGATCCGGCGTGGCGGGTACTCGAAGCCGGCGTTGCGGATGGCTCCCCGGACCCGTTCCTTCGCCTCCTGGAGGGCTGCATCAGGGAGACCGACCAGGCTGAACCCGGGCAGGCCCCGGGCGACATCGACCTCCACCCGAACCGCTCGACCCTGGAGGCCGTCGAGCGTGGCCGAGAGCAGGGACGCAAGCATGGCCGGCAGCCTACGCGCGGCCGGTCAACGCTGCCTTAGGTCCGCCTTCACCGCCGATCGCGCCGCGCCGGTGGCTCGATCGCCCCGGCCGGCCGGACGTCAGCCTCGGGCGCCGGCTGTCGCAGCCGCAGCCTGGGCCGGCTGCTTGTCGAGACCGCGGGCGAACTCGAGGATCGATCGCCCGATGATGGAGTCGGGCTTGGCGACCATGAAGGGAGAGCCCGAGTTGAGGGCGCTGATGGCCCCCCGGTACTCGTTCACCACCTGGAAGTCGATCGGTCGCCGGAGGGCGCTCTCGGCGTTCTTCACGTTGATCCCGGTGAAGGCGTTCGAGCGGTTGAGGACGAGCTGTACCCTGGACCCCTCCCAGCCGAGATGGCCGACCGTCTCGAGGACCAGGCGGACGTTCTTGAGGCACGAGAGATCGGCGGTCATGACGACCTCGACCCGGTCGGCCTCCTCGAGGATGTGGAGGTTGAGGTCGTCGAGGCGCTGGTCGATGTCGACGATGACGTAGTCGTACAGGCCGCGGAGCAGCTCGAGAGCGTTGGCCATCCGCTCGGGCGTGACGAGCTCGGCGGTCTCCGGGGACGGCGGAGCAAGGAGAAGGTCGATCCCCGACTCGTGCCGGACGACGACGTTGCGCAGGAGGTCCTGATCCATCGTCGGGGCCGAAACGGCGTCGACGATCGACTTCTTGTCGAGCCCCAGGTCGAGGAACACGCGATGGTCGCCGAACTGGAGGCAGCCGTCGACCAGGACCACCCGGCGGCCGAGCTCGCGGTGGAGGCCGATGGCCGTGTTGATCGCGAGGGTCGTGGTCCCCACCCCGCCCTTGGCCCCGTAGAAGGCCAGGACGCGACCCATCGGCGGCGCGCCGACCAGGGACTCCTGGGGGGCGAAGCGGGCCAGCAGGCTCTTGATCCGAGCGATCAGCTCGGCCGGATGGAAGGGCTTGACCAGGTAGTCGTCGGCGCCGGCCCGGAGGCCTCGGACCTTCTGCTCGACGTCACGCTCGGCGGTGAGCATGATGATCGGAACGTGGGCCCCCGGGCCTTCCTGGGTCCGGAGTTTCGTAGCGACCTGGTAGCCGTCGAGCTTCGGCAGCGTGACGTCGAGGAGGATGCAAGCCGGCTGTTCGGTCTCCCAGAGGCGCAGCGCCTCAGCCCCATCGGCCGCGATGACGACTTCGTAGCCCTCCTGCTCCAGCGTGTAGCGGAGCATGCGCTGGACGTTCTGGTCGTCGTCGGCGACGAGGATCCTGGCCATGGTGCCCCCGGCTGCGGATGGAAGTCCGGACTCGCCACCCGTACACCCCGGTGCGGAGCGGCAACGGGATTATAGGCCGACACCCCTCCCGGTCCGGTCATCCCCCGGTGGTCCCGCCGGACGGGGGGACCCCGGGGGGCCCCGGGATCTCGGGCGGGCCCGCCCGGCTCTCGTCCGGCCTCGAACGCGGTCCGCAGGAATGCCTCGACCATCCGCTCGTACGACACCGGGTCGGCCGCATGGGCGCGGCTGTGGTCGGCACCCGGAACGACCCGGTGTTCGGACCCCTGGGCCGCCGACCGCTGCCAGCCGTCGTCCCGCCACCAGCGGGATCGTCCGGTCGGCATCGCCGTGGATGAGGAGCACCGGCAGGTCCTCGAGCAGGGGCAGCGCGCGGATCGGCTCGAGCAAGCGGGGGTCCTCGCCGACCTCCCGGGCGACGGCGTCGAGGATCCGATCGGCGAGGGGCCCACCGGCCGGACCCGGCAACCGGCTGGCGACGACCACTCGCAGTTCCGGAGCGACGGCCTCGGCGACGACCCCGACGATCCGCGGCCGCGGGGCCTCCTCGACGGTGGCCGGAGCGTCAGGCAGCGCGTCGGCCGCCACCAGGCCGCCGTCGCCCAGCACGGCCGTCGCGGCGATGGCCGCGATGCCGCCCATCGAGGTCCCGAACAGGGCCACACGCCGGATCCCACGCTCTCCGAGCCAGGCGATCGCTCCGGCGACATCCTCGGTCTCGCGGAGCCCGAAGGTCGTCGGGGCCCCGTCGGATCCCCCGTGACCGCCGAAGTCGAGCCCCAGGACCCCCGCGGTGCGCCGGAGGAACGGCCCGAACTCCACGAGATCCGGGGCGACCGAGCCGCTGTAGCCGTGCAACAGCAGGATCGCCTCGCGAGGATCCGCCGTCCATGCAACCGCGCCGTCCCCGACCGTGGCCGCAGTCGTGTCGACGGAGAGCCATCGGGCGGTCAGTCGGACGCCATCGCGCGAGCGCAGCCTGACGACCTCACCGCCGAGCGCGTCGAGCGCCGGCCCCAGGGCGCCCTCGTCCGGCAGCGTCCTCGGGGCGCGCAGGACGCGCCGGGCCCCGCGGTGGGCGACCCGACCGACGGCCAGGGAGGCGACCGCGAGCGCCGCGACCCCGCCGGCGGCGAGCGCTCGCCGGATCACCGACGGCGCCCGGTCAGCCCTGGTTCTCCGGGGCGTCGGCAGCGCGCTGCGCCCGTAGTCGACCTCGGGGCCCGAGGCGCCAGCCGGGCCGGTGTTCATGCCGCCCTCGGCGTAACGGGCCAGTGGCTCGAGGAGGCGGGTGAATTCGACCGGGATGACGTACGTGGTCGATGGGCTGGTGCCGATGGTCTTGAGCGCCTCCATGTACTGGAGGGCCATGGTCTTCTGGTCGACGCCCTTGGCCGCGCTGAAGATCCGCTCCAGGGCCTCGCTGAAGCCCTCGGCCCGGAGGATGGCCGCCTGGCGATCGCCCTCGGCCTTCAGGATCTCCGACTGCTTCTGGCCCTCGGCGACGTTGATCGCCGACTGGCGCTGGCCCTCGGACTCGGTGATGACGGCCCGCCGGGTCCGCTCGGCGGAGAGCTGGCGGTTCATGGCGTCCTGGACGTCCCGCGGCGGGGTGATCTCGCGGATCTCGACCGTCGTGATCTTGCCGCCCCAGCGCTCGGTCACCTCGTCGAGCTTGGTCCGAAGGATCTCGTTGATCTGCTCGCGGCGCGAGAGGACTTCGTCGAGGAGGATGTCGCCGACGACGGCCCGCAGGGTCGTCGTCGCCACGCCCACCAGGGCCCCGGCGAAGTTGGCGACGTTCACCTGGCTCCTGAGCGGGTCGACGATCTTCCAGTAGATGAGGAAGTCGATGCTGATCGGCGCGTTGTCGCGGGTGATGTTCGTCTGGCTGGGGACCTCGATGAACTGCTCCCGCAGGTCGACCTTGACCGGTCGATCGACGATCGGGATCAGGAACCGGATGCCCGGGTCACGGACGTAGCGCTCGTTGGTCCGACCCAGCCGGAAGACGACCATCTTCTCGTACTGCTGCACGATCCGGACCGACAGGTAGAGGATGAACAGGACGATGGCGAGGAAGACGGCCCCGCCGACCAGGATGGCGATCAGGCTCTCCACGGATGCCTCCTATGCGTTGGCTGTCGATGGGTCGGGCTCGACGATCGCCGTCAGCCCGTCGAATCTCACGACGCGGACCGGGGTCCCGCGTTCCAGGCGCCGCTCGTCCTCGGTCCGCGCCGTCCACTCCTCGCCGGCCAGGTAGACGCTGCCGATCGGGGCCAGCGGGCTACGGACCTCGCCGACGCTGCCCGCCGTCGGCGACGTCCCGACGGTCCCGGGAGACGGCCGCATCCGGCGGCTGCGGTAGGCCGCCACGGCGACCAGGAGCATCAGGGCCCCGACGGTGACCAACACAGCGACGATGACCGGGAAGGCGACCGTCACGTCCGGGGCGGTGGGTGTCCCTGGGTCGGTATAGAGCGCCGAAGCGCCCAGCGCGAGGCAGACGAGCCCGCCCACCGACAGCAACCCGTAGCTTGCCACCAGCGGTTCCAGCGCGAGCAGCAGGATGCCGAGTCCGAGGAGCAGGAGCCCGGCGACGTTGAGGGGCAGGCTGCCGAATCCGATGAAGGCCAGGATGATCGCAAGGGCGCCAAGGATGCCGGTCACGAAATTCGGGCTCTGGAGCTCGAACAGCAGCCCGTAGAAGCCGATCGTGAAGAGGATGAAGGCGATGTTCGGGTCGGACAGGAGGTGGAGCAGCGACTGGAACGGGTTCATCGCCAGGTCGTAGAAGGGATCGTCGGCGATGGCGAGGGTGATCGACTCCCCGCCTACCTCGACGACCTCTCCGTCGGCTGCGGCCCGGACCGCCTCGAGGTCGGCGGCGATCGCATCGACGATGCCGAGCTCGACGGCCTGGTTGGCCGGGTACGAGGCCGCTTCCTTGACGGTCGCCACGGCCGCCTCGACGTCGCGCCCCCGGGCCTCGGCGATGGCGGTGATGCTGGCGATGGCGTCGTTCATGACCTTGTCGCCCAGCGTGCCCTCGATGTCCTCTCCTCCGGAGCCGACCGGCGAAGCGGCGCCGATGTTCGTCCCGGGAGCCATGTAGGCGAGATTCGCGGAGAGCGTGATGAACGTCCCGGCGCTGGCCGCCTTGGCGCCGGGCGGGCCGACCCAGACGATGACCGGCAGCGGCGGGTCGAGGAGCGAGCCGACGATCTCCTGGGTCGAAGCGAGGCTCCCGCCCGGGGTGTCGAGCTGGATGATCGCCGCCGACGCGCCGTCGGAGGCCGCCCGCTGGAGCCCCGACTCGATGTAGCCGGCCATGACGTTGTCGACGATGCCTGAGGTCGGCAGCACGTAGATCGTGCCGGGGCCGCCCTCGGAGGTGCCGTCCTGAGCGGCGACCGACAGGGGCTCACCACCTACCAGGAGAGCGGCACCGGCGACGAGCGCCAGGACGAGGAGCGAACGGCGGATGGCTCGCGACATGGACCGGACCTCCGGCCAGATCATCCCATACCCGGACCGAGGATCGCCCCTGCCAAGAGTCGACTCCACGACTCCAGGTCATCCCGGACGGCGCGGACGGTCGCCGGCTCGACGAACTCGCCCCTGAGCTTGTTGGTCTCGCGGACGGCGACCGGACGCCCCTCCGCCCGCGCCTCGAAGACCACCCCGAGGTGGACCGATCCGACGTCCGTGGTGTCGTCGTTGAGCAGACCCAGGAAACGGAACGGCGGCTCGAAGTCAGCGACGATCTCCTCGCGCCACTCGCGCCGCAGCCCGCCCAACACGTCGTCGTCGCCCGGATTGATGTGGCCACCGATGCCGATCGACCAGTGGTCGTGCAGCCGGGCGTCGGCTCCGGCCCGGGTCCGCCGCATCAGGAAGACCCGTTCGGCGTCCCGCAGGACGAGATACGGGATGATCTGCTTGAAGGCCGGATCGCCCTCCATCGCAGCCCGGGGCTCGAAGCGGGCGTCCGCCGCGATCGTCGCCAGCATCGCGTCCACGCCCTCGGTCCGCAGGCCATACCAGCCCGGATCGTCCATGACCGCGCGACGGGGTACCACCAGGACCAGCTCCGCGCCGCTCACGGGCCCTCGGGGGTCGCCAACCGCTCGCGGGCGGCTCGCAGGCGTTTGCGGAGACGCTCGGGGTCCGGCCCGCCGGGCGCCTCGAGGTCCGTCAGCCATCCATCGATGACCGCCCGGAGCGCGCGGAGCCGCGCCGCCGTCTCCGTGGCGTTGGTGGCCAGGATGCCGGCGCCCATCTCGACGTCGCCGAGGGCAAGCCGGGTCATGCTCGACCAGCCCCCGGCAGCGAGGTCCCGGGCCTCGGGCCAGCTCTCGCGGTCCGGGTCGTCGGGCCCGCCGACGACGGCCTCCACCAGCGCGACCGCGACTGCGAGCGGCAGGTGGCTGACGGCGGCGACAGAACGGTCGTGGTCGGCCGGCGCCATCCGCACGGGTCGGGCACCGACCGATGTCGCGAGCCACTCGGCCCGTTCGATGTCGAGCGGCCCGGCGCTCGCCCCGGGCACGACGACCCACGGCCGGCCGGCGAAGAGCTCACCGTCGGCAGCGCCGTAGCCGGCGACCTCGCGGCCCGCCATCGGATGGCCGCCCACGTACCGGAGCCCCAGCCGATCGGCCCGCTCGGCCAGGCGGGCCTTGGTGGAGGCGACGTCGGTGATCGTGGCATCCCGCGCCGACGCTCGCGTCGCTCGATCGAGCGTGGGCGAGCGCGTCCATGAGATCGAGGCAGGCGAGCGGCGGGGCAGCGAGCACGATGAGCTCGGCCTTCGACCAGGCGTCGGCGGGGTCGTCGAGGATCCCCGAGAGCACACCTTCGCCGAGGGCAGCGGACGGGCCACGACCGCCCGGGCTCCAGGCCGCCACCTCCGGGCGCCGCTCGAGCGGCAGGCCGGCCAGGGCCCGAGCGAGGGAGCCCCCGATCAGGCCGAAGCCGAGGATGGCGACCCGTGGTCTCACTCGCCCAGGCTCAGCTCGACCGTCCGCCGTCGGGGCCGCGACGGCGCTGGCCCCTTCGGCGATCGGCTACCCGCCGCTCGATACCGTTCGGCGGGCCCGGCTGATCCGGCGGGTTCCTGCGGCGGTCCCCCTGGCGACGGTCCGTCTCGCGCCGCTCCCGACTGAGGTTCGCACCGCAGCGTGGGCACCGGCGCTCCTCCGCGAACAGCGCCTCGATGGGCGCGGTCGTGTAGATCTGCCGACCGCACGACCAGCAGGCGAGGCGCGGCATCGCTCAGACGCTCGGCAGGGCCGCGAGCGCCTCATCGACCTTCTCGGCCGGGTACTCGTAGTCCTCGAGGCTCCCGTCCAGATACCGCTCATAGGCGGTCAGGTCGAAGTGGCCGTGGCCGCACAGGTTGAACAGGATGACCCGCTCCTCGCCGGCCTCGCGCGCCTCTATCGCCTCGTCGATGGCGACCTTGAGGGCGTGGGTCGGCTCGGGCGCCGGGAGGATCCCCTCGGTCCTGGCGAACAGGGTGCCCGCTTCGAAGCAGGCCCGCTGGTGGACGCTCACGGCGTCGATTGCCCCCTGCTCCTTGAGCAGGCTCACGAGCGACGACATCCCGTGGTACCGGAGGCCGCCGGCGTGGATCGGCTCGGGGATGAAGTCCGACCCAAGGGTGTGCATCTTGACGAGTGGCGTCATCCGCGCCGTGTCGCCGAAATCGTAGGCGTAGATCCCCCGCGTCAGCGAGGGCGCGGCCTCGGGCTCGGCGGCGATGACCCGATAGCTCGCCCCGTCGCGGAACACCCGGCCCAGCCACGGGAAGGTCAGCCCGGCGAAGTTCGACCCGCCGCCGGCGCAGCCGATGATGACGTCCGGCTCCTCGCCGGCCATCGCCATCTGCTCGATCGATTCGAGGCCGATGACCGTCTGGTGGAGCAGGACGAAATCGAAGACCGACCCGAGCGAGTACTTGGTGCCCGGGTGGGTGACCGTGTCGGCGATCGCCTCGCTGATGGCCACCCCGAGCGACCCGGTGTGGTCCGGGTCGGACGCCAGGACCTGGCGCCCGTACTCGGTGTCCGGGCTGGGGCTGGCGACGACCGAGGCCCCGTAGGTCTCCATGAGGACGCGCCGGTACGGCTTCTGGTCGTAGGAGGCGCGGACCATGTAGACCTTGACCTCGAGCCCGAAGACGGAGCCCGCGAACGCGAGGGCGCTCCCCCACTGCCCGGCACCGGTCTCGGTCGCCAGACGGGTGACGCCCTCTTCCTTGGCGTAGAAGGCCTGGGCCAGGGCGGTGTTCGGCTTGTGGCTGCCCGACGGGCTGCCTCCCTCGTACTTGTAGTAGATGTGCGCCGGGGTACCGAGGGCCTGCTCCAGGCGGCGCGCCCGGTACAGCGGGCTCGGTCGGTAGAGGCGATAGGCGTCCCGGACCGGCCCGGGGATCCCGATCTCCCGGTCCGTCGAGACGACCTGCTTGATGATCTCCATGGGGAACAGTGGGGCCAGGTCCCCCGGCCCGATCGGCTGGCCCGTCCCCGGGTTGAGGACCGGCGGCGGCGGCGTCGGGAGATCGGCCGCGATGTTGTACCAGGCCCGTGGGATCCGGTCTTCGTCGAGCACGAACTTGGTTCGATCGTCAGCCATGGGTCCTCCGGGCCGTGCGTCGCGGGTTGGCAGGGGTGGACGCGACGTGGGCCGCCGGCCACTCGGGATGAACGGAGCCTACTGCCGGTCCCAAGGCCGGCGCAACCGTGAGGGGTCGGAGGGATCAGGCCCCCAGCCGCACCTCGAGCAGCGGCTCGTAGCGAGCCGGTCCGCCGCCGGTGTGACTCTCGAAGAGGGTGACCCGGTCAGCAACGAAGGTCGTCGACCACTCCGCCGCGGACCGGGCCAGGGCCGCGGCGGTCGGCGGGCCGGAGCGCAGCCCATCGGTCCGGGCGAGCGTCAGGTGGGCGGCGAAGGGCCGGTCGTCGAGCGGATAGCCGAGCGGTTCCAGCTCACGCGAGATCGAGGCGGCAAGCTCGCGGAGCTGCTCGGCCCCATCCTCCACCCCGATCCAGAGGACCCTGGGTCGGGAGGGCGACGGGAAGGCCCCGCTGCCGGCAAGGCGGACCGGGAAGCGGACGACGCCGGCCGCGGCCACCGCCAGGGCGTCCTCGATCGCCGGCCGGCGATCCTCGGGGGTCGCGCCCAGGAAGCGCAGGGTCAGGTGGAGACCTTCGTGCCGGACCCAGCGGGCAGGGCGGTCGTGCCCGTCGGTCTCGACGGCGCCCCGGACCTCATCGACGAGCCGGGAGACCGCGGCGATCGAAGCCGCATCCACCGGTACGGCGATGAATAGCCGTCGCCCACCGACCGGTACTGCGGGCGTCGTCACGTGGACGCCGTCACGGGGACGCCGTCACGGGGACGCCGTCACGGGGAGCCCGGCGCGGCCGCCTGCTCGCGCTCCCAGACCAGGCGGTCGTGGCGAAGCACCTCCAGGGCGTCCTCGCGGCTCCGCCAGCCGACCACGTCGGTCGCCTTCTCCTCGAGCAGCTTGTAGGTCTCGAAGAAGTGCTCGATCTCGACGAGCCGATGGGGCCGCATCTGGTCGAGGCGCTCGATGTGGGCCTGGTGTGCAGTCGCCGAAGGCCACGCAGAGCGTCTTGAAGTCGAAGCCCTTCTCGTCGCGCATCTCGAGGCCGCCGATCGGTCGGGCCCAGACGTGACAGCCGGTGAAGGTCGGCTCGTCGATCACCAGGAGCGCGTCAGTGTGATCGCCGTCGTCGGCCCGGGTCCCCTCGATGAAGCCGTAGTCGAAGTTGTAGAAGACGGCCGACGAGAGGACGCGGTCGAGCCGGAACACGCCGGGCCGCTCGTCGAACTCGTACTTGTTGCGGCTGCCGCGCGAGATCTCGACGACGATCTCGACGACGTCGGGGAAGCGGGCGTCCTGGCTGCTCATGGCCGAACGATACGCGCAGCGCGCCAACCGCCGGCCGGCGCTCGTCGCGCAAGCCGGCGGGCACGGATCGGCGCGGCGTCGCGGGCCGGCCGGGCGTCAGTCGTTGTAGAGCCGCTCCTCGATGAGCTTCTCCTGGACCGTCCGACCGTTCGGGTCGAAGCAGGCGAACTCGAAGTGCTTCTCGAACTCGAGGTCCACGTTGTCCTGGCCGCCGCGGTTCTTCTCGACCGAGACGACCACCCAGTCGCGGAAGCGCTGGGCCTGGTAGGGGTTGAACTCGATGTTGACCTTGGCGACGATGTGGTACTTCTCGTTGAGGATCAGGATGATGTCGGCCTCGTAGTTGATGGCCGAGCTGCCGCGCAGGTGGAAGTTGCGCAGCCGCGACGCCTTGAGGCCCTCCTTGTCGGCGGCCACGATGGCGATCATCGGGACCGACTCGGCGAGGGCGATGTCCTTGAGGCCCTGGACGACGTAGGTCACCTTCTCGACCTCCGTCACCGGCTCCGGGATCATCGGCACCTTCTGGAGGTAGTCGACGATGACCAGCAAGCGCCGATCGCCCGAGAGCGCCCGGTGCTTGCGGACCAGCTGGCGGATGTTGTCGACGGTGCTCGCCGTGGCCGAGCCGCGCATCAGGAAGAGGTTCTGGCCGTAGCGGGCGATCCGGTCAAGCGAGGGCCGCAGCCGCGGGTTGGTCGCCAGCTGCGGCCCGCCGGCACCCTCGGCCATCCACGTCCCCAGGATCTCCTTGCGGACGTCCTGGACCTTGATGGCGCCGGTCTTGTGGGGAAGATGGGCCAGCGCCGATTCCGCAGCGATGAGCCGGTTGAGGAGGTAGTGCTCCTCGTGCTCGAAGCAGATGTAGAGGACGTTCGCCTGACCGCCGGACGCCACGTTGCGGGCCATCTGGAGGGCCATGGTCGTCTTGCCCGTGCCCTGGGCGCCGCCGATGAGGAGCAGCTCGCCGGGCCGCAGGCCGGTGCCGATGGTCTTGTCCATCGGCGTGAAGCCGAGCGGGACCGGCTGGTACTCGCCGACCTCGCCGGCGGTGACCCGGTCGTTCAGATCGACCAGCACGTCGAGCGCGGACCTCGGGACCATGCTGCCGTTGTCGGTGTCGAGACGCCACGAGTCCGCGGGCGCCGTGTTCGTCTGGAGCTCGGTGCTCACGCTGGTCTCAACCTCCCCGGTGGTAACGACGGACGCAAGGGTAGCACCGCCGTCCGCCGCATCCTCCCACCGACCGGTGCCGCCACACCCCCGCCCGAATGTACCGGGAGGTACCGGTCGGTCAGCGGGCCGCTCCCAGCTCGTCCCAGTAGCGGGCCATCGCCCGGATCCCGAGCTCGAAGTTGCGGAGGTCCATCCACTCGTTGGGGGCGTGGAAGTTGCCGTCCGGGGGAACGAAGCCCATCAGGACGACCGGCAGCCCCAGGACCTGTTCGAAGGTCGCCACGAAGGGGATCGATCCGCCCTCCCGGATGAAGACGGGGGCCTGCCCGAAGACCGCCTCCAGAGCCTTCGCAGCGGCCCCGACCGCGGGACTGTCGATGGCCGTCCGGCTGGGCATGCCCCCGCCCAGGTAGCGGACCTCGACGCTGACCCCGGGTGGGGCGACGTCCAGGACGTAGTCCCGGAAGCGGGCGAAGATCCGCTCCGGGTCCTGATCGGCGACGAGTCGGCAGCTCACCTTCGCGTGGGCCCGTCCCGGGATGATCGTCTTGGAGCCCTCGCCCTGGTAGCCGCCCCAGATCCCGTTCACGTCGAGGGTGGGGCGACCGCTCTTGCGCTCGAGGACGCTGAACCCGGCCTCGCCGCTCAGCGCGGGCACACCCAGGCTCGCCCGGTAGGCCTCCTCGTCGAACGGCAGGGCCGCGTAGGCGGCCCGATCGGCATCGCTCAGGGGAACGACCTCGTCGTAGAAGCCGGGGACGCGGACGCGCCCATCGGGGCCCTTGAGGCTGGCGATGATCCCGGCAAGCGCATTGGCCGGGTTCTCGACCGCCCCGCCGTAGCTGCCCGAGTGGACGTCCTGGAAGGGGCCCTGGACGTCGATCTGGGCGTACATCAGGCCCCGGAGACCGACGGTCAGAGCAGGGATGTTGCCCTCGAAGAAGCCGACGTCGCTGACGATCGCAAGGTCACCAGCGAGCCGCCACTTGTTGGCCGCCAGCCACGGCTCGAGGTGCTCCGAGGCTGACTCCTCCTCGCCCTCGAAGACCAGCCGGAGGTTGATCGGAAGCCGCCCCCGGGTCGCCAGGAGCCCCTCCACCGCCTGGAGCAGGATGGCGACGTTGCCCTTGTCGTCGCTGGCGCCGCGTCCGAGGACCCGCCCTCCGACCACGATGGGCTCGAACGGCGGGGCGGTCCACTCGACGATCGGGTCGACAGGCTGGACGTCGTAGTGGCCGTACGCCACGACGGTCGGAGCGCCATCGGCATGGAGCCAGTCGGCATATACGATCGGGTGGCCGCCGGTCTCCGCGACCTCGACGTTCTCCATGCCGAGCGCCCGCAGTCGCTCGCCGAGCCACTCCGCAGCTCGCCGGCAGTCCGGGGCGTGGGCTGGATCGGTCGATACGCTCGGGATCCTGATCAGATCCAGGTACGAGCCGAGGCGAGCATCGTAGGTCGCCTGCAGGTAGGCCTCGAGGGCCGGATCGAGGGCGGGTTCGAGGGCGGTCATCGGGCTCCCTTCATGGGCTGGGTCCCCACCATCCTAGCCGCGGCAACGAAGACGGACGGGCCACCCGGGCCCGCCCGTCGGAGCGGCTGGTCGCGGTCAGCCGGTCAGGCCGGCTGGGGAGCGGGTGCGGGGGCGCCGGCGGGCTCCCCGCCGACCGGAGGCTCCGTCGACGGCGGCGAGCTCTTGCCGACCGGCGGCGCATGCGAATCGTCCTTGGGCGGCAGGTCGGCGAACAGCTTCTCGAACTCCGGGCCGTCGACGGTCTCCTCGGCGATGAGCTTCATGGCCAGGGCATCGAGGCGGTCCCGGTGGGTCTCGAGGACCTCCTGGGCCCGCTCGTAGGCCCGGTCGATGATCGCCCGGACCTCCTCGTCGATCTGCTTGGCGACGTCGTCGGAGTAGTTGCGCTGCTCCCCGATCTCGCGACCCAGGAAGACGAGCTCGTCGCGCTTGCCGAAGGCCAGCGGCCCGAGCTTCTCGCTCATCCCGAACTCGGTGACCATCCGCCGGGCCAGGTCGGTCGCCTTGACGATGTCATTGCTGGCACCGGTCGTGGTGTCACCGAAGACGAGCTTCTCGGAGACGTTGCCACCGAGGAGCCCGGCGATCTTGTCCTCGAACTCGGACTTGCTCTGCAGGTAGCGGTCCTCGACCGGCAGGGCCATGGTGTAGCCCAGGGCCATGCCGCGGCTGATGATCGTCACCTTGGCGACCGGATCGCACTTGGGGAGGATCCGCTGGACGACGGCGTGGCCGCCCTCGTGGTAGGCGATGATCGCCTTCTCCGCGTCCGAGATCACCCGCGACTTCCGCTCCGGCCCGGCCACGATCCGCTCGAGCGCCTCGGAGAACTCGGGCATCGCGATGACCTTCTTGTTCCGCCGGGCTGCCAGGATGGCCGCCTCGTTGACGAGGTTGGCGAGGTCGGCGCCGGAGAAGCCGGGCGACTGCCGGGCGATGTCTTCGACGCTGATGCCCTTCTCGATCGGCTTGCCCTTGGCGTGCACGTTGAGGATCGCCACCCGGCCCCGCATGTCGGGTCGGTCGAGGATGACCTGGCGGTCGAAGCGCCCGGGGCGCAGGAGCGCCGGGTCGAGGACGTCCGGGCGGTTGGTGGCCGCCACGACGATGACGTTCGTGTTCGTGTCGAAGCCGTCCATCTCGACGAGGATCTGGTTCAGCGTCTGCTCGCGCTCGTCGTGGGAACCGCCGAGACCGGCACCTCGCTGGCGGCCGACCGCGTCGATCTCGTCGACGAAGACGATGCAGGGCGAGTTCCGCTTGGCCTGGTCGAACAGGTCGCGGACCCGGCTCGCGCCGACACCGACGAACATCTCGACGAACTCGGATCCCGAGATGCTGAAGAACGGCACACCCGCCTCACCGGCGACGGCCCTGGCGAGGAGCGTCTTGCCGGTGCCGGGCGGACCGACGAGCAGGACGCCACGCGGGATCCGGGCGCCGAGGGTGTTGAACTTCTCGGGGTACTTGAGGAACTCCACGACCTCCTGGAGCTCCGTCTTGGCCTCGTCGACCCCGGCGACATCGGCGAAGGTCACGACCGTCTTGTTGCCGAGGAACATGCGGGCCCGGCTCTTGCCGAAGCTGAGGGCCTGGTTGTTGCTCCCCTGGGCCTGCCGCATCATGAAGAAGATGAAGCCGCCGATGAGCAGGAGCGGCAGGAGACCCGTCAGGACGAGGCCCAGCCAGGACGTGTCCGCCGACTGCTCGGCGCTGAAGACGCCCGCGGGCAGCGTCTGGCCGCCGCTCGAGGCCGCGGCCTGCATGTCGCCGAAGACATCCGTGAGGACGCTCGGCACGACGGTCGTGTAGGTGGCCCCGTCGTCCAGGGTCACCTCGAGGGACTGGTCGGTCTGGACGACCTTGGTCACCTTGCCAGCGCTGACATCGGCAAGGAACGCCGAATAGCCGGTCTCGTTGGGAGCCGGCGTCTGGAGCAGGAACGTGTAGAGCAGCGCAACGACGCCGATGACGAGCACCAGCATCACGATGCCGTTGCGGAAGAACTTGGCGTTCAACAGGGAGAGCCTCCGGTCGGACGACGAGTACCGTCGCCGTCTGACGAGTATAGCGCCGGGCCCACGGGAGGCCGTCCGGGCCGCCCGATGACCATCGTCACCATCGGTACGAACGAGCGGGATCGGTGGATGGCGACCCGTCCCGCCGTCGGCGACCGGCGGGACGGGTGACGACCGACCCGGTCGGTGCAGCGGGTCGGTCGTCGGGGGGATGCGAGGGTGGTAGCGGAGGGCGGATTCGAACCACCGACCAAGGGCTTATGAGTCCCCTGCTCTACCACTGAGCTACTCCGCCAGGGCCGCCGACATTCTACCTCAGGGCCGGCGTCGAGCCGCTGGTGGGCCTCGTCGCGGTCCCGCAGGGCCGCCCCGCTCCGCGCTACGACGCCAGGGTCATCGCCCGGTCCGGCCGGAGCAGGAACGGCACGAGGTAGCCGGGTATGTTCGAGAACGGCAGGACATCCGGGTGGAGCTCGATCCCGAGCTGGTCGCGCATGAACCGTCGCCGGGCCTCGATCCGGGCCCAGGTGTCGGGGAACCGGGTCGCGATGTCATCTCGGAGCGCTCGGTCCGCCAGCGCGATCCCGTCCTCGAGATTGGTGGTGAAGTACTCACCGCCGGTGGCCGGGATGATGTCGACCTGGAGGGCCATGCCGGACCGCAGCTCGATCGTCGATCCGGCGAAGAAGGGCGAGTTGACCCACTCGTCGAGGTGGATCTGGTGGCCGGGGTTCAGGAAGATGCCGAAGAAGGGATCGCCGAGACGGCGGGCGATGATCTCGTGGAGGACGCCACCGACCTGGCCGACGCGCAACGCGGCGTACCACTCGGCGACCGCCTCGAAGTACGGACCGACCAGACGCTCCACGTAGTCGCGGGTCGACATCGGCAGTTCCTGGGCACCGTCGGCGACGAAGCCGGCCCGGCAGTTCAGGGCGCCCCAGATCCCGAAGGCGACGGTGAACCGGTCACCGCGATCGATCGTCCGGTCGCCGGGGCTGAGGAGACCGAGCGACGCTCGTGGGCCACTCGAGAGCATCAAGTGGCACGAGAGCGGCGTCCCGTCCCAGTCGAGCAGGCGGACCGCCTCGCGCTCGGTCATCCCTGGCCGCAGCCCGAACAGCACCTGCCGGACCCCCTGCGAGGTCCGACACGCAGCGCGCTCGAAGGCCGCCAACTGCTCGGCCTCGTTGATGACCCGCATGCCCTCGGCCGGGTCGATCAACAGGTCCGTCGCGTTCTCGACCGTCCCGGTCGCCCCGGCCAGCCGCCGCAGCTCGTCGACCAGGAACGCAGGAGCCTCGAGGATCGTGCGGTCGGCCAGGGTCTTCCAGCCGACGACGCCGATCGTGGAGCCAGGCCCGATGCCAGCGTCACCGAGGAGCGTGGCGAGGGGTCGCGACCGATCGCGTGGCTGGCTCGGCAGGCTCAGGTCCTGGAACAGCTCCGCGTTCAGAGACAGCGGCGCCGCACGCGCCATCCCAAGGCATTCGTTGCCCACCAGGATCGTCGGCCGGCCCGTCGGGCCGACCACCAGGATCGCCTCCTCGAAGCGCGGATCGAAACCGGTCAGGAAGGCCAGGTTGGCGCTGTGCTCCCGGTCCGCGTACACGACCAGTCGGTCATAGCCTCGGGCGTCGGCTCGTTCGCGAATCGCCTCGAGGCGATCCTCGTAGAGTGCCGGCGGCAATCCCGGGTCTGCGTCCGGGCCGCCGAAGTCAGGCAGCTCCAGGGATGTCAACCGTGCGTTCGGCATCGCCTCAATCCCGTTCCTGCCTCGACCGACTCGTCCCAAGCGGGACCGATCCGAGCTCCATCGACGCCTCCGTCGCGCTGGGTCCCGTACGGCATTGAAGCACACCGTCCAGGCCAGCGACCGACGCGAACGGTCGTGCAGCCATGGCTCGGCGGTGTCACCCTAGCCCGTGCGATCGCAGCGGCCGACCGAGTGGCGGAGGGCGCGATGAAGGAACGACCGGGCGTGACGACGGGAGGCTCGGACGGCTCCGCGGTCGAGCGCATCCGTGAGCGCCAGGGTCCGGCCGCGCGCTCCCGTGACACCGATCGGCCATGAGCCTCAGCCTCGTCTCCGGCGATGTCGCCGTCGGGATCGAACCGGCTGCCGGCGGCCGCCTCTGCTCGCTGCGGGTCTACGGGCGCGAGCGCTTGCTCACCGAGCCCGATGCATCCGCTGAGCTGCCACCGATCTCGTGGGGCTCGTTCGCGATGGTCCCGTGGGTCGGACGGATGTATCGGGGTCATCTCGCGTGGGGCGGCACGGTGAAGCAGCTGCCCCTCGGCCTGGGTGGGCACGCGATCCACGGCACCGGCTTCGACCGGCCATGGGACATCGGCTCGGCGGGGCTCACGGCGGTCACGCTCGAGCTGGACCTGGCGGCCGATGGCCGATGGCCGTTCGGCGGGCAGGTGCGCCAGGCGATCTCCCTCGAGCCCGGAGCGCTCGAGCTCCGGCTGTCGGTGAGGGCCGACTCCGAGATGCCGATCGCCGTCGGCTGGCACCCGTGGTTCCGACGGGACCCCGGTGAGCCGATCTCCGTCATCGTCCCGGCAGGATCGGTGCTCGCGACCGATGACGACCTGATCCCCTCGGGCGAAGTGGTCCCGGTCGACGAACGGACCGATCTCCGCCGCGCGAACGACGTGGGTGATCGGCGACTCGACGATGCGTATGTCGGTGTGGACGGACCGTGCCACGTCGTCTGGTCGGATCTCGACCTGCGCATCGAGGCGGAGCCCCTGCGATCCGTTCTCGTACATACGACCCCGACCGCCGTCTGCGTCGAGCCGCAGACCGCCTGGCCGGACGCCATCCGGCTCGCCGCTGCGGGCTTCGCCAGCGGGGTCACGGTCCTCGCACCAGGGGCGGTCCTCGAAGCCTCGACCCGCTGGTCGTGGCGGAGACGACCAGAGGGGGACGAGTCCGCCTGATCGAGCCTCCGGGCTCACGGCCCTGGCGACTCGCGCCGGCATCGTCAGCCGTCCGGACGCTCAGCCTCCGGGCGGCGCCCAGGGCGTGGCGGCATCCGCCCCGCGCACGACGTCGACGAACTGGTCGGCGCCGACGGTCATCCACGACCCGACCTCGCCGTCGGGCCAGGTGACGCGCACCTGCGCCTCGGTGGCCGGTCCGAGCCCGAAGTGCACCCACCCGAGCTGGCCGCCGACGTGCCCGCCGCCGACCGTCAGCTCACGGCGCTGGACATGGTCGCCCACCCGGACCTCGACCCAGCTCCCGATCGCATCACGGTTCGACGCCTCCTGGCCGACACGCAGCGCGAGCCAGTGACCCATCGGCTCCGCCACCCCGGCGGCGCCAGCGCCTCCGTTCCGCCACACCCGGACGGGGTCGCCGTAGTTCGACTCGATCAGGTCAAGGAGTCCGTCGAGGTTCAAGTCGGCGAGCGCCGCACCGCGACCCTTGGCGAAGCTCAGGATGCCCGCCTCCTCGGCCACCTCACGGAACATGCCATCCGGTCCCCCCAGCAGGAGATTGCTCGGGTCCCGGGCCGCGTAGTCGGCCTGCTGGTCGATGTTGCCCTTGGAGATGAAGAGGTCGACGAAGCCGTCGTTGTTGACGTCGCGGAACTCCGGATGCCAGGCGGTCGAGGGCAGCGGATCACCTCCCGTGAACGGCTTCCGCGCGTCTGCGCCGCGATCGACCGCGATGTCCCGATACGTCGGTTGGCTCGGTCCGGCCAACAGGGTCTCGAGTTTGTTCAGGCCCTGGCTGGTGAGGTAGATCTCCGGGTAGCCGTCCCCGGTGAGGTCATGGCTCGCGATACCCATGCCGAAGACCTGCACGCGCACCCAGCCGTCGTCGGCGGTGTACAGCCGCGGCTCTCCGTCAGCGATCCGCCAGAGCTGCTCCTCGCCGTTGACGAAGTCGTAGTAGTGACGGTCGTTGCTGACCCGGAGATCGCGGCGGCCGGACAGGTCCCAGTCGCTGAACAGCATCGACAACGGGCAGTATCCGGGAGCCAGCGGCTCGCCCGTCCCGTACGAGGTCCCGGCAGCGTCGGGCCGGATGAGCAGGTTGTCGTCGCATTCATACGTCGGCTCACCGGACTCGTCGAGCTTCAGGTAGTGACCGATGGCCAGCGTCGGCAGTCGCGCGTCGCCCTCCCAGGTGGCACTGAACGCCATCGTCTGGTCATCGCCGCCCGCGAAGGACCAGGTCTCGTTGGCCCGCTCGAACCGGCAGTCCCCGAGGCCACGCAACAGCAGGTCCTCTCCGACCCTCAGCACCGCGAGGTCCACGTGCCCGTCGCCGTCGATGTCGACGGGGTAGGCACCAGTGACGGCAGGCTGGTCCGAGGCCGGGTCGGTCAGCCTCTCGAATCGCAGCGCGCCCCCGACCGGGCTCCGGTTGCGATAGAGCGCGGCCGACCCGGCACCGCCGGCCAGGTACAGGTCGGGACGGCCATCCTCGTCACAGTCGAAGACCGCGACCCCGCCGCCCAGGGCGTAGGCGAACCCGCCTTCGTAGGTGTGGTCGATCCCGGCGGCGGTCGTCTCGTCCAGGAATCGCGGGGCAGCGAGCGCGGTGGTCGGCGCGACCGGTCGCGTCATGAAGGCCAGGAACGCAGCACCGCCGACGAGCACCAGCCCAAGGACCAGTGCGCCGGCGAGCAGGCCCCCCGCTCGACGGGTCAATCGGTCGCCCTCGCTTCGGAGGACCGCTGATCCCCGCCGGTCGCGCTCACCCGGCGCTCCCGGCGAAGTAGCGCTGGGCCGTGACCCAGGCGGCCTGGCCGCACGCCGAACCGACGATCCGGCCGTTGAGATCGTCAGCCTTGATGTGGATGCCGCCCCAGAGGCGCGACTGACCGGCCTGGTCGGCGGCGTCGTAGTACGTCGCCCACTCGAGACGGATGGGCGTCTCCGGCCCCTTCTCGAACCTGAGCGAGTCGGCCTCGACCGTGTAGCCGCTGACCCCGCCAGGGAAGTACTCGCTGCCGGTCATCGCGACCAGGACCTCGGCGGCCGCGCGACTGAACGTGCTGTGCCCGGACGTGTAGCCGGCGAACGACGGGGTGACGAACGTCGGCAGCTGGTACGGCACCCAGTCGACGGCCAGGATCCACCGCACGCCGGAGACCTGCGTCTCGGGGTCCTCCGGCGTGCCCGCCCACGTGTAGACGGCGATCTCCCCCTCGTGGCCCTGGAGGGCCTCGTGACGCTGACCTGGAGCGGACGTTTCGGCGGTGATCAGCTCGACCAGGTCGGGCACGAGCGGAAGCCCCTCAGGGTCGTATGACGGCAATAGAGGGTCGCTCGACTGGCCCAGACCTCCCATGTACCGGATCATCGAGATCGGCCTGGTCGAGTCGTAGTAGCCCTTCAGGCCCCAGGACGCGATCGCCGCATCGTGCACCGCACCGTTGACCGCGAAGTAGAGCTTGACGTCCCACTCGAGCCGATCCAGGACCGGGCCCTTGCGGCCGATCCGGAGATCGGGGTCGAGCTCATCCGATACGAGGTTGGCGAGGACGTTCCAGTGGCCGGGTGGCGTCTCCGAGTCCGGTCCGTCGGCCCAGAACTCGGCGACGACACGGCTGAAGTCGCCTCGGTTGACGATCTCGGGCGGGTACGCCTCGCCTGTCGCCGGATTGACCGGGTGGCCGGTGCCGTCGTTCGAGCCCAACGAGTTGCCTCCCAGGGCGGAGGGCGAGATGTCGATCATCACGCCCTGCGACGGGTCGAGCATGCTGCTGTCGCGGATCACCTCGATCGCCTGGTCCTTGAACGCCCGGTCGGTCGCAGGGTCGCCGAGGCGCGGCGGGGGGCCGGGATCGAACGGCGTGCCCGTGCTGCCACCATCCGGGATCCCGAACCCCTTCACGTGGCCCCAGTGAGACCCCACGAACTGCTGCACTCCGTTGGTGAGCGGGATGCCGTTCTGGGAGATCATCCGCTCGATCTGCAGCGGCTGCCAGCGGTTCGGGTCCGTCATCCGGGCCCCTGGCTGGTTCACCGTCAACGGCGGGTTCACCGGATGGTAGTCGGGGTCGACCGCGCCGGCCTTCTCGTTGGCCCCATCGGTCGCACCGTAGGCCAGGTAGGCGGCCGCGATGCGGTTGCCGAGCGCCGCGGGCGAGTCGCCCTCGCTCGTGGTCACGTCGAGCGGATAGCACAGGGCGTCCATCAGGTCGGCGAACTCGGAGAGCGACTCGTCGGCGCCGGCTGCCCGGATGTACCGTGCAGTGAGCAGCCGATACGCCGCGTAGCTCATCGCCTCATCCCGCGCCGCGGTGACGTCGCCAGCGGTGCGCTCCTCGTCGACGAGATAGCCCCGGGCCGTCCGGTCATACGCAGCCCAGGCATCCCACATGGCGGCCGAGGCGTGGAAGAGGTTCCGCGCATGGACCGTCGGCGCCGGCAGGTCACGCCGGATCGCGTCGAGCAGGGCCTCATCCCAGCGTCGGGCGACGGTCCATTCGGGATGCTCGGCGACCGGCGGGCACGCCGGCTGTGACGTCCAGGGCTGGATGACGGCGGCGATCAGGACGACGGCGATCAGGACGGCGCCCGAGGCCGCGGCAGCGGCCCAGACCCATCGCCGCGATCGCGGGCGGGCGCCCGAAGGTATGGGTTCCTGTGCCACTCGGATCGACCTCGCTGCTCGCAGGCGGCGCGGCGGCTATGGTACCCCCGACGTCAGGAGCGGTCTCCCGCGGCGAAGAGCTGATCGATCACACGCAGGTTGGCTACCGCGTCCTCGGGCGGCGTCGGGACCGGGCCGCCGTCGAGGATGGCGGCCGCGAACGCCTCCGCCTCGACGGTGTAGGGATCGGCCTGCTCGAAGACCATCCTCTCGGTGGCCGGGGCGACCGGAGGGTCCCCGCCGGCGACGAGCGACAGCTGCGTCGGGCGGTCGGGTGGGATGTTGAACGGGATGTCGATCGAGATCCGGCCCTCGCTGCCATAGATGTCCACCCGCTGGTCCGGCTCGGTGCGGGTCGTACAGGTGAACGTGGCGATCCCTGCCGGGAAGTGGAGGATCCCGCTGGTCAGGACGTCGACGCCGCTGTCCGGGTCACGGGTGATCGCGGCCTGGACGCGCACGGGTTCGCCCTCGAACAGCATCCGCGACAGGTTGACCGAATAGCACCCGATGTCATAGAGCGCGCCACCACCCGCCTCGCGGATGTTGCGGATGTTCGCCGGGTCGTCGTTGTAGTACGAGAACCAGCTGTCCACCGCCCGGAGCCGACCGATCCGGCCAGCCGCGACCAGCGCCCGGGCGGCGACCCATGACGGATGGAGGCGGTACATGAAGGCCTCCATCAGCAGCACGCCGGCCTCGCGGCACGCGTCGACGACCTCCTGGGCCTCGGCACTGGTCAGCGCCAAGGGCTTCTCGCACAGCACATGCTTCCCCGCTCGAGCCGCCGCGATCGCCCAGCGGGCGTGGAGGTGGTTGGGAAGCGGGATGTAGACCGCATCGACGTCCGGGTCGGCGAGCAGCGCCTCATACGAGGCGTGGGCGCGCGGGATCCCGAGCGCGGCGGCGGCCGCGCGGGCGCGGTCGACATCGCGCGAGGCGATGGCTGCCAGCTCGCATCGCTCGGCCTTCAGCAGGCCCGGGCCGGTCTTGCTGATGGCGATGTCGGCGGTCGACAGGATGCCCCAGTGGATGACGTCCACGTCCATCACCCCCACGATGTCTCGGTGACCGGCCGCAGTGCCACCTCCAGCAGCCGGTGGCCGCGCGGTCGCGTCAGCACGAAGAGGACCACGTCAGCGACGTCCTGGGCGTCCATCATCCCCGCGAGCGCGGGCATGTCGCGAGTGCGGCCGCGTCCCATCGCGAAGTCGGTGGCCACACCACCCGGGCAGACGTTCGTGCACCGAACGCCCTGCTCACGGAGCTCGTGGTCAAGGGCCCGGGTGAGGCCGACCTGCGCGAACTTCGAAGCGCAGTAGGTGGCCTCGTAGGGCAGCCCCCTCCGGCCGGCCTCGCTGGCGATCGTCACGAGATCCGCGGCATCGCTGCGGAGGAGATGGGGCAGGGCCGCCCGCACCGAGTACAGGGCACCCTTGACATTGATGTCGATCATCTCCTCGAGCTGGTCGTCGGGCAGGTCCAGGAACGGGCCGTA
Source organism: uncultured Chloroflexia bacterium (assembly GCA_963707215.1). Taxonomy (GTDB): domain Bacteria; phylum Chloroflexota; class Limnocylindria; order Limnocylindrales; family CSP1-4; genus DATHYZ01. The sequence goes on from CAVPPB010000003.1 coordinate 248,804, forward strand.
GGCCCCCACCCCGGCGTTGATCACGAGGATGTCCAGGCCGCCGAATCGCGCCGCGGTGGCTTCCGCTAGCCGGGCCAGGGCACCGGGGTCGCGGACGTCCGTGGGCATCGCCACGGCATCCTCGAGCCCGAGATCGTCGCCGCTCCGCGACGCCAGTCCGAGCCGGGCACCCTCGCCGGCCAACGTCCGGGAGATCGCGGCTCCGATCCCGCGGCTCGCCCCGGTCACCATCGCTACCTTGCCATCGAGCCGACCCATCTCACGCCTCCTTCGAACCCCACCGGGCGACGCGACTTGACACGCCCGATGCCGTTTGTAAGAGTCTGGCACATATTAGCTAGGGGGCACGGGCCAGTGCGCAACGGTCGCAACGAGGTCGGGCAGCGAAGCGAGACCGTCCGTCGGGCGAATCTCAGCGCCATCGTCCGCGAACTCCATGAGGGCGGTCCCCTGTCCCGGTCCGAGCTGGTCGCCCATACCGGGTTGACCAGGAGCACGATCCGAGGGTTGGTCGGCGAGCTGTCCGCCGCGGGCCTCGCATCGGAGCTGCCAGCGGCACGGCTCGGCACGCCGGGCCGCCCCTCGCCGGTCGTCCGTCTCGACGCGCCGGGCGCGGTCGCCCTGGGATTGGAGATCGCGGTCGACTCGCTGGCCGTGGCCGTCGTCGGACTGGGGGGCGAGGTCTTCGAGCGGAGGCGACTGGATCGCGCGCGGGGGCAATCATCGGTCGACGAGATCGTCGGGCAGCTGGCGGGTCTTGTCGAGGCCGTGCTCGTCCCAGGGTCACCCCGTGGGACGCTGGTCGGTGCCGGGGTGGCGATCGTCGGCGTCGTCCGGCGCAGCGACGGTCGGGTCGCCCAGGCGCCCAACCTCGGCTGGATCGACGTCCCGCTCGGCGAGCGGCTCGCGGACAGGCTCCGCCTCGCCGTTCCGATCGCGGTCGCGAACGAGGCCGACCTCGGGGCCCTGGCGGAGCACCGCCGCGGCGCGGCGACCGGCGTGGACGACGTGCTGTTCATCTCCGGCGAGGTGGGGGTCGGGGGCGGCGCGCTCATCGGGGGTCGCCCGCTGACCGGGGCGGCCGGCTACGGCGGCGAGGTCGGTCACTTCCCGGTCAACCCCACGGGTCGACCCTGCCGCTGCGGATCCAGCGGGTGCTGGGAGACGGAAGTCGGTGAGGATGCGCTGCTGCGCCGGGCCGGGTATCCGACGGCAGGTGGCAGGGCCGCGGTCGACGAGGTCCTCGCGGAGGCGGCGACGGGCTCGACGACGGCGCTGGATGCGCTCGACGAGACGGGTCGCTGGCTCGGGGTCGGGCTGGCGGGCCTCGTCAACGTCCTGAACCCACGGCTCGTCGTCCTCGGTGGCCTCTTCGGGCGCATCTACCCGTTCATCCGGGGCTGCCTCGCCGCCGAGCTCCACCGGCTCGCGCTGCCCGCTTCCCGCGACCTTGTGCAGGTGGTCCCCGCGACGCTCGGCGTCGACGCCCCGTTGCTCGGTGCCGCCGAGCTGGCCTTCGAGCCGCTGCTGGACGATCCGGCGGCCTGGATCAGGCCGCGAGACCTGCCCTCGATCGTCTCGGGCGGCACGCGATGACCCGCGCCGCTGAACGCGACCGCATCCGATCGCCTCAAGACGGCGACCTAGAGGAAGGGGGTTCGCATACGGTGTAGCCTACGCAGGACATTTCGTCGACATCGACACGGAGGAGGACACGCGTAATGCGGATTCGCAGGATGGTGGTGATCGCGAGCATCGCCGCGTTCACCATCGGCGCCTGTACAGGTGGAGCCACGTCATCGCCAGACGAGAGCGCAGCGCCCAGCGAAGGCGCCAGCGTCGATTGCACGGTCGGCGTGTCGTGGAACAACTTCCAGCAGCCGCGTTGGGCTGCGACCGACCAGCCGAACATCAAGGAGACGGTCGAGGCCGCGGGCGGCCACGTACGCGGACTTCGACGCCAACCTCGACAGCCTCCAGCAGAAGACCGACGTCGAGACCCTGATCAACCAGGGCGCTGACGTGATCATCCTGTTGGCCCAGGACGAGAACGCCGCCAAGAGCGCGCTCGAGGTCGCCCAGAACGCGGGCGTCCCCGTCATCGCGTATGACCGCCTGATCGAGGACGAGAGCGTCCTCTACATCACGTTCAACAACGTCGGCGTCGGCAAGGCCGAGGCCGAGGCGCTCCTGGCGAAGGTGCCGACCGGCAACTACGTCCTGATCAAGGGCGATCCGGGCGACCCGAATGCCTCGAAGTTCCTGCCCCAGGGCTGGGACGAGGCCGGCCTGGCGGACAAGGTGGCGTCCGGCGACATCACCATCATCGCCGACCAGTTCACCGATGCCTGGAAGACCGAGACGGCCCAGGACAACATGGAAGCCATCATCGACAAGGCCAACGCGGACGGCGTCACGATCGACGCGATCCTGGCCGAGAACGACAGCACGGCGCTCGGCGTCGTGGCGGCTCTCGAGGCCAAGGGCTACGGCTACCCGCCGCTCAGCGGGCAGGACGGCGACCCCGCCAACCTGAACAACCTGGCCCTCGGCAAGCAGTACGTCGACGTCTGGAAGAACAGCAACGAGCTCGGCAAGGCGGCCGCCCAGGCGGCGCTCCAGCTCTGTGAAGGCACGGCGATGAACGAGATCACGATCGACGTCGATCCGTCCGTCATGCCGCTGACCGGTGGCACCGCCGCCCCGTTCACCACCCCCGGTGGCAACACCGTCACCTCGATCATCCTGCAGCCGACGCCGCTCCTGGCCGAGGACCTCGACAAGCCGATCGACGCCGGCTGGTACGCGACCAAGGACGACATCTGCAAGGGCGTCACGGAGAGCGATCCCGGGTGGGACGACTGCCAGTGATCGATCCCAGACCCTGATTGTCTACGACCTGCGTCTCCCTCCGGGGGGACGCAGGTCGTATCCCTTCCGGTTGAGTCGAGGGGAAGCTGAGCCATGACCGACGTCGCCGGCACCGCCCCGGACCAGGCCCCTCCGGCATCGGGCCTGTCGGTCCGTCGCCTGATCGCGGCGACCGAGATCGACCTGCGCCTGTTCGGGATGCTGGCGGCCCTGATCGTCATCCTGCTCGGGTTCAACGTGGTCTCTGGAGGGAAGTTCCTCCAGCCGGTCAACATGGTGACCCTCGCGGTGCAGGCCAGCGGCGTCGCGATCATGTCGACCGGGATGGTCCTGGTCATCGTGTCCCGCAACATCGACCTCTCCGTCGGCTCCCTGGTCGGCTTCCTGGCGATGTCCTATGCGATCCTGATGACCGACTTCCTCCCGGACATCGTCGGTATCCCGATCGGAAGCCCGCTCATGCCGGTCGTCGCACTGGCGCTCGGCCTCGGCCTCGGCGTCATGTTCGGCGCCTTCCAGGGCTTCCTCATCGCCTACATCGGCGTCCCGTCGTTCATCGTCACCCTCGGTGGCCTCCTCGCCATCCGCGGCGCGGTCTGGCACCTGTCGCAGGGCGCGGCCGTGTCGGGCCTCGATCAGACCTTCCAGAAGCTCGGCGGGGGCGCGGAGGGATCCATCGGTGGCCCGCTCACCTGGGCGCTCGCGATCATCGCCTGCATCGCGATCGTCGGGATCCTCGTCAACAGTCGACGTCAGCGCCGCCGGTTCGGATTCCCGGTCCGTCCGATGTGGGCCGAGGTCCTTATCGGCGTCGTCGGGTGTCTCGCCGTGATCGGCCTCGCATACACGTTCAACCAGAACTTCTGGCCGCCCGGCCTCGCCACCAAGTACGCCATCGAGAACGGGATCACCGAGCCCGCCGGCGGGCTGAAGATCCCGATGGGGATCCCCTGGCCGATCCTCCTGGTGATCGGCGTGACGCTGGTGATGACGTTCCTCGCCACGCGTCGCCGGTTCGGCCGCTACGTCTATGCCTACGGCGGCAACCCCGACGCCGCCGAGCTGGCGGGCATCAACACCCGCTGGACGATCATGAAGACGTTCATCCTCATGGGCATCCTCTGCGGCATCGCGGCGGCGATCGCCGCCGCGCGGCTCAACGGCTCCACGCTGGACATCGGCCAGAGCGACGAGCTCTACGTCATCGCGGCCGCCGTCGTCGGCGGGACCTCGTTCGCCGGCGGCATCGGGACGATCCCCGGCGCCGTCCTCGGTGCCTTCGTCATGCAGTCGCTGGCCTACGGGTTGGCCTTCATGGGAGTGAACTCACCCACCCAGAACATCGTCGCCGGCGTCGTCCTCATCCTGGCGGTCGGCTTCGACACCTATAACCGCCGGCGGGCGGGCACCTAGCGGGAGGGAGACCGATGACGGAGACCAAGCGGGTGCCGCTGGTCGAGATGCGGAACATCCGTGTCGCGTTCGGCGGTGTCCATGCCGTCGACGACGTGTCGATCGACCTCTTCGAAGGCGAGGTCATGGGCCTGGTCGGCGGCAACGGTGCCGGCAAGTCCACGCTCATGCGGGCCCTCTCGGGTGCCCACAAGCCCGACTCGGGCCAGATCCTCGTCAACGGCAAGACGGTCACGATCGAGAACCCCCGCGACGCGAAGCACCACGCGATCGAGACGATCTACCAGACGCTGGCCCTGGCCGACAACGTCAACGCCCCGTCGAACGTCTTCCTGGGCCGGGAGGAGACCTCCCGCCTGGGGAACCTCGACGATGGGGCGATGGAGAATGCGACCCGCAACGTCATGGGCCGCCTGAACCCCAACTTCACGAACTTCGTCTCGCCCGTGAAGTCGCTGTCCGGTGGTCAGCGGCAGGCCGTGGCCATCGCGCGGGCCGTCCACTTCAACGCCAAGATCCTGATCATGGATGAGCCCACCGCGGCGCTCGGACCGGCCGAGACCGCCCAGGTCCGTGACCTCATCCGCCAGCTGAAGGACGAGGGCATCGGGATCTTCCTCATCAGCCACGACATCCATGACGTGTTCGACCTCTCGGATCGCATCAGCGTCATGTACCACGGCAAGATCGTCGGCACGGTCAACCGGACCGACGTGACGACCGACCAGATTCTCGGGATGATCATCCTGGGCAAGGCGCCCGACGAGGTATCCCAGGACGAGCTGGCCGCCCTCCGCTGACCGGCCGCGCCCGCGACCGATCGGGGGGACCTCAGGTTCCCACGCCCAGGCGGTGCAGGGTCGGGGCGAGCGCCGGGTAGAGCGATCGGTACAGGGCATGCGCCTCTGCGTATGCCGGGGCATCGGGACCCGGCGACGCCGCCACGGAGACGTCGACCCCGGCGGTCGCCTGCCGCGCATCCGGATGCCACCCTGCGCCGACGCTGGCGAGCGCTGCAGCCCCGTACGCGGCTCCCTCCGGGGTGCCGACGAGGGCGATCTCGGCGCCCAGCACGTCCGCCAGGATCTGGCGCCATAGGGGGCTTGCCGTCCCTCCGCCCGACGCCCGGATCTGGGTCGGCAGCGGCATGCCGGCATCGACCATCAGGTCGAGCCCGTCGCGGAGCCCGAAGGCGACACCTTCGAGGACGGCACGGGTCAGGTGGCGCCGGTCATGGGCAACGGTCAGGCCGACGAAGGCGCCCCGGGCCATCGGATCCGGGTGGGGGCTCCGCTCGCCGGTCAGGTACGGCAGGAACAGCAGCCCGTCGCTCCCCGGTGGGACATCAGCCGCCTGCGCGACGAGGTCTCCGAACTCCGCGCCGGGAGCCAGGGCATCACGGAACCAGCGCAGGCTGCCCGCCGCCGAGAGCATGACGGACATCAGGTGCCACCGCGCCGGCACAGCGTGGCAAAAGGCGTGCACCCGACCCTGATCCTCGCGCAGCGGGCCGTCGGTCGCCGCGAACACGACGCCGGAGGTCCCCAGCGAGAGGGCGACCGTGCCCTCGTCGATGACGCCGACCCCGACGGCGTTGGCGCTCTGGTCGCCGCCGCCGGCGACGACCGGCGTCCCGGCTCGGAGGCCGGTCGCCGCCGCGGCCGCCGCGGTGAGCAGGCCGGTGACCTCGGGCCCTTCGAAGGTCGGCGGCAACCACGATGGGTCGATCTGCAGAGCGCCGACGAGCTCCTCCGACCAGTCCCGGGCCGCGAGGTCGAAGAGGATCGTCCCCGATCCGTCGGCCTTGTCCATGGCGTGCTCGCCCGTGAGACGCAGCCGGACGTGGTCCTTGGGCAGCAGGATGTGGGCCGTCCGTCGCCACACGTCCGGCTCTCGATCGCGCACCCAGACGAGCTTCGGTGCGGTGAAGCCGGTCAGCGCGTCGTTCCCCGTGATCTCCACCAGCCGTCGTGGCCCCACGGTCTCCCGGATCGCGTCGCACTCCTCCGCGGTCCGCTGGTCGTTCCACAGGATCGCCGGCCGCAGCACGGTGTCCCGGTCGTCGAGCAGCACCAGGCCGTGCATCTGGCCGGTCAGCCCGATCGCGGCGACATCGGACCCGGCGACACCGGTCGAGGTGAGCGCGGCCCGGATCGCGTCACGTGTGCCGGTCCACCACAGCTCGGGATCCTGCTCGCTCCAGAGCGGCCGGGGGACGCTGTACCCGTACTCCGACACACCGATGCCGGTGACGGCGCCGCCCTCGTCGACGAGGACCGCCTTGGTCGCCGTCGTCGAGACATCGATCCCGATGACGTGCGGCATCGTCAGCGCGGGGTGGGGTCGCCGCTGTCCGTGGCGCCGCCGCGGACCGCCCAGATCCGCTGGTTGACTGCGTTCTCCAGCAGCTCCTGGCGACCCGAGACCGGCCACGGGTCGATCTCGCCGCCGGTGACGCGGGCCTCGAGGTCCTCCAGGGACGCTCCGCCCGCGACGATCGCCGCCCCTAGCTCGCCTGACCAGCCGGCGTAGCGGGCGTCGCGCGGAGCCTCCAGGGTGCCCCGCTCGAGCATGTCGGCCGCCACCAGCAGCGACAGCGCGACGGTGTCGATGCCGCCGACGTGGCCGTGGAACAGGTCGGTCCGGTCGAGGCTCTGGCGGCGCAGCTTGGCGTCGAAGTTGAAGCCGCCGGTGGTGAAGCCGCCGCCACGCAGGATCTCGTAGAGGGCCAGCGACACTTCCTCGACCGAATTCGGGAACTGGTCCGTGTCCCAGCCGTTCTGGTAGTCGCCCCGGTTGGCGTCGATGCTGCCGAAGTAGCCGCCGGCGACCGCCGTCGCGACCTCGTGGTGGAAGCTGTGGCCGGCAAGAGTGGCGTGGTTCGCCTCGATGTTGACCCGGTACTCGCCGTCGAGGCCGTGGCGGACCAGGAAGCCCTGGACGGTCGCCGAGTCGTAGTCGTACTGGTGCTTCGTCGGCTCCTGGGGCTTGGGCTCGATGAGGAGCGATCCCTCGAAGCCGATGCGGTGCTTGTGCTCGACGACGAGGTGCAGGAAGCGGGCGAACTGGGCCTCCTCACGGGCGAGGTCGGTGTTCAGGAGGGTCTCGTACCCCTCGCGGCCGCCCCACAGGACGTAGTTCGCGCCGTTGAGCCGCTTGGTGACCTCCAGCATGACCTTGACCTGGGCCGCCGCGTACGCGAACACCTCCGGATCCGGGTTCGTCGCGGCCCCCGCCGCGTAGCGCGGGTTGCTGAACAGGTTGGCCGTGCCCCAGAGCAACCGCTTGCCCGTCCGGGCCATCTGCTCCTCGATCAGGTCGACGACCGCGAGCAGGTGAGCCTTCGTCTCGGCGAAGCTGCCGACCTCGGGGGCGACGTCCCGATCGTGGAAGGTGAAGAACGGGACGCCCAGCTTGACCAGGAACTCGAAGGCAGCAGCAATCTTGGGCTCGGCCGCGGCCATCGGCCCCAGGCCTGGGGCCAGCCAAGGCCGGTCGAAGGTCCCGGCACCGAAGACGTCGGAGCCAGGCCAAGCGAACGAGTGCCAGAGGCAGACGGCCAGCCGGAGCTGGTCCTCCATCCGTGTGCCCAGGACGATCCGGTCCGGCTGGTAGACCTTGAAGGTCAGGGGATCGTCCGAGTCGAGCCCGCCGAACTGGAGCGGCCCGTCCACCTCGGTGAAGAACGCTTCGGCCATGATCAGCACTCCTGTGCCATGGGGCCGATGCCCCTGCTGCTCGTCATCAGGTCGTTTGTACGAGGTTATCACAAACCCGCAGCGCGGCGTGCGGCCAGCGACACCCTGCCGAGCTCGGTGACCGCGCGGCCGACCGCCCACTCGAGCATCGAGGCCCACAGCGGCCGTGCGTTTCGGGCACTTTGCCCGGAGACCGGGCTTGCGACGTTGAGTACGGTGATGGCATGGCGATGCTCGCCCCTGGGACCGCTGCCGTGGTCTTCGACCTCGACGGCGTGGTCACCGACACCGCCGCTGTCCACGCCGCTGCATGGAAGCGCCTCTTCGACGAGTTCCTGGAGGCGCAGGCCGAGGCGACCGGCACATCGCAGCCGCCGTTCGACCTCGACACCGACTACCGGCGCCACGTCGACGGGCGACCGCGCTATGACGGCGTCCGCGGGTTCCTGGCCTCGCGGGGCATCGAGCTGCCCGAGGGCGATCCGGCCGACCCACCGGACTCCGGGACGGTCCAGGGCCTCGGCAACCGCAAGAACGGCTACTTCCTCGAGCGGCTCCGCGAGTCGGGGGCCCGACCCTACGGGTCGACCGTCGAACTCGTCCACGCCCTGGCGGCCATCGGCATCCCTTCGGCCGTCATCTCGGCGAGCGAGAACGCCCGGGCCGTTCTCGAGGCGGCCGGTCTGGGCGAGCTCTTCGAGACCCGGGTGGACGGCGTCGTCGCCCACCAGCTCGGCCTGGCCGGCAAGCCGGATCCGGCCGTGTTCATCGAGGCGGCCCGTCGGCTCGGGGCTCCACGGGAGCGAGCGGTCGTGGTCGAGGACGCTCTCGCCGGCGTCCAGGCGGGTGCCGCCGGTGGGTTCCTCCAAGTCGTCGGCGTCGATCGGAGCGGCCATCCCCGGGCCCTCGCCGAGGCCGGTGCAGACGTGGTGGTCAGCGATCTCGAGGAGCTCGATCTCCCGAGCGGCACCGCAGGGCGCACCCCCGCCCGGACGATCGACCGGCTTCCGTCCGCCCTTCGGCACGTCGGCGAGATCGAGGCCCGCGCCGACGGGAAGCAGGTCGCCCTCTTCCTCGACTACGACGGCACCCTGACGCCGATCGTCGACGACCCCGCCCGGGCGCTGCTGCCGGAGGCGACCCGTTCGGCGATCGAGCGCCTGGCAGGGGCCCTTCCAGTGGCGATCGTCAGTGGTCGCGACCTGGCCGATGTCCGGCGGCTGGTGGGGATCGGCGGGCTCTGGTACGCGGGAAGCCACGGCTTCGACATCGTGAGTCCCACCGGGGAGCGGCACGAGCGGGCACCCGATACCCTGCCGTCGCTCGACGACGCCGAGCACGAGCTCCGGCCGCTCCTCGAGGCCATCCCCGGTGCCCGCCTGGAACGGAAGCGCTACGCCGTCACCGCCCACTTCCGGGGCGTCCCGGAGGATCGCATCGACGACGTGGAGGTCGCGGTCGCCTCGGTCGAGGCGGCCTGCCCGGACCTTCGCATCACCGGAGGCAAGAAGGTCCTGGAGCTGCGACCGGACATCGCCTGGGACAAGGGCCGGGCGATCCACTGGCTCCTGCAGACCCAGGGTCTCGACCGACCCGACGTGTTGCCGGTGTACATCGGCGACGACGTGACCGACGAGGATGGGTTCCGGGCGCTCGGTCGACGCGGGATCGGCATCGTCGTCCGCGGCGAGGCCGACGAGCGACCGACGAGCGCCCTCTTCGCCATCGACGACACCACCGACGTCCCGACCCTTCTCGAGCGCCTCCGCCGGGCGACCGACAGCCAGCGCGACGGCGGTGCCGGAGGACGGTAGGCATGACCGCTTCGCGCCCGATCGTCGGCGACCAGACCCTCGCGTACGAGGGCTACGACCCATCGGAAGAGCCACTCCGGGAGGCCCTCTGCACGCTCGGCAACGGTTACTTCGCGACGCGCGGCGCCGCTCCTGAATGCTGGGCCGATGGGACCCACTATCCCGGCACCTACGTGGCCGGCCTCTATGACCGGATGACGAGCGTCGTGGCTGGTCGCCGGATCCGCAACGAGGACCTCGTCAACGTCCCGAACTGGCTGGTGCTGCGGCTCCGTACGGGGCGCAGCGGCTGGGTCTCGCTGGACGGACCGGGCCTCCTCGAACATCGCCAGGAGCTCGACCTTCGGCGCGGGATCCTGACCCGCCGCTCCAGGTTCCGCGACAGGGCGGGGCGGACCACCTCGGTCACCCAGCGCCGGTTCGTCAGCATGGCGGACCCCCACCTAGCGGGGCTCGAGACGACCATCGTTGCCGAGGATTGGTCGGGCACGGTCACGGTCCGATCGGGCCTCGATGGCGGCGTCGTCAACTCGGGTGTCGCCCGCTACCGGGCGCTTCGAGGCGACCACCTGGCCCGCCCGACGACGGCCGAGGCGGACGCTGAGACGATCCTGCTGACGACCCGGACGAAGGGCTCCCGAGTGAAGGTCGCCGAGGCTGCCCGTACGAGGGTCACCCGGGATGGGGACACGGCGCCCGGAGTCAGGCGACGACTCGTCAGCGACGACGCGACGATCGCCCACGACCTGCGGATCCCGACCGAGGAAGGAGTGCCGGTCACGGTCGAGAAGATCGTCTCCCTCTACACCTCCAGGGACCAGGGGATCTACGAGCCATCCCATGCGGCCAGCAGCTGGATCGCCCGGGCCGGCTCCTTCGACGAGCTCCTCGGGCGCCACATCCGCGCCTGGGACCGCGTCTGGCGGCGCTGCGACATCCGGACCGCGGGATCGTCGCCGCGCGCCCAGGCCATCCTCCGGCTCCACATCTTCCACCTGCTCCAGACCGTCTCGGAGAACACGATCGACCTCGACGTCGGGGTCCCGGCTCGCGGGCTCCACGGCGAGGCCTACCGGGGCCACATCTTCTGGGACCAGCTGTTCATCCTGCCCTTCCTGAATCTCCGGCTGCCGGTCCTCAGCCGGACCCTCCTTGGCTACCGGTACCGGCGGCTCCCCGCGGCCCGCTGGGCGGCCGCCCAGGCGGGTCTGCCCGGTGCCATGTACCCCTGGCAGAGCGGCAGCGACGGCCAGGAGGAGAGCCAGGCGTTCCACCTCAATCCCCGCTCGGGGAACTGGCTGCCCGACCATTCCCACCTCCAGCGCCACGTCGGGATCGCCATCGCCTACAACGTCTGGGTCCACTTCCAGGCGACCGGCGACATCCAGTTCCTGCGCTTCCGGGGAGCCCCGATGCTGCTGGAGGTCGCCCGGTTCCTCGCCTCGCTGAGCACGTATGACCGGGCGACCGACCGGTACGGGATCCGTGGCGTGCTGGGTCCGGACGAGTACCACGACGCGTATCCGGACGCCGCCGAGCCCGGGCTCGACAACAACGCCTATACGAACGTCATGACGGCGTGGGTGCTCTGTCGAGCGCTCGACGTCATCGAGCTCCTCTCCGAGCATCACCGCCAGGAGGTCTGCGAGGAGCTGGACCTGACGCGCGATGAGCTCGACCGCTGGGACGACATCAGCCGGAAGATGGTCGTCCCCTTCCACGATGGCCGGATCATCAGCCAGTTCGAGGGCTACGCCGATCTCCTGGAATTCGACTGGGCCGGCTACCAGCGACGGTACGGGGACATCCACCGACTCGACCGGATCCTGGAGGCGGAAGGCGACAGCCCGAACCGGTACAAGGCCTCCAAGCAGGCCGACGTGCTCATGCTCTTCTACCTCCTCTCTGCCGAAGAGGTCGTCGAGCTGCTCGGGCGCCTCGGCTATGACTTCGACGCCGAGACCGACCTGCGGGCCAACGTCGAGTACTACCTGGCACGGACCTCGAACGGCTCGACGCTGAGCCGCGTCGTGAGCTCATGGGTGCTCGCGCGCCTCGACCGGCGACGCTCGTGGGAGCTGCTTCTCGACGCCCTCGAGAGCGACGTCGCGGACGTCCAGGGCGGGACGACGTCGGAGGGCATCCACCTGGGTGCGATGGCTGGGACGGTGGACCTCGTCCAGCGCTGCTACGCCGGGATCGAGACCCGCGACGACACCCTCTGGCTGGATCCCCGCCTTCCCGACGAGATGCCGCGCCTCGAGCTCAGCCTCCACTACCGGGGTCACCGGCTGGAGGTCGACATCGACCGCGATCGACTGTGGGTCCGGGCCCGCCCGGGCGTCGCTGCCCCGATCCGGCTGGGCCTGCGCGGCGAGGTGACGACCCTCGCGGCCGGCCAGGCCCGCGAGATCCGACTCGCCGGCTGACCCGTCAGGCCCGTCAGGCGGGGGCCACCGCCCGCATCGCGTCGCCGACCGCACGGGCGACGGCATCGGCGGCGAGCGCTCCGACGATGGTGACCGCGGCCGGGCCCCAGGGATGGGCCTCGATCGCCGACCCCGGCTCGCTCAGCGCGAACACGGCGTCACCGTCGACGCCGCTGTGGACCGGCCGGATCGTCCGGGCCAACCCGTCGTGACCCATCGCCGCCACCTGGGCGAGCTGGGCTTTGGTCAGGCGAGCGTTGGTGGCGACGACGGCGAGCGTGGTCTGCCCGCGGGCGATGGCGATGTCGTCGAGGGCCGGCACCCGGCCGGGGCCCCCGAACCGACCGTGCGGTCGGACCTCTCCGGCGGCATTGACCACCACCATGGCACCGACGACCAGCTCGCCGCCGGGCCGGCCGACGCAGAGGCTGGCATGGCCGAGGCCGCCCTTCCGGCGCTCCCCGCTGATGCCGCCCGTCCAGGCCCCGACGCCGGCGCCCACGGCCCCGGAATCGGGACGGACGCGTGGGCCATCGAGCGCCGACCGCACCGCTCGCCGACCATCGGCCGGACCGGGGCGCCGAGCCGGGTCGCCGTGACCGAGGTCGAAGAGGACCGCCGCCGCGACGATCGGGATGACCGCCCGGCGCTCGTCCCACTCGATCGGCAGGCCGATGCCGCGGCGCTCCAGCTCGTCGACCGCCCCGTCGGCCGCGGCCAGGCCGAAGACGCTCCGGCCGACGAACAGGACGGCGTGGACCCGCTCGCCTGATGCGAGCGGGCCGAGCGCATCGGTCTCGCGGGTGCCGGGAGCCGCACCGCGGACGTCGACGGACCCGACGGCTCCGGCCGGGACGACGACCGCGCTGACGCCCGTGTCGGGAGCGGGCGCCCCGGGCCCGGAGACGTCGGCCCGACCGACGTGGACCCCTGCGACGTCATGAAGCGAATCGGTCGGACCGCGACGAGGGCGATCCGACGGGCTCAAGGCTCGACCGGCGGGACGGGCACCACGGCGGGCGCGTCAGCCGCCGGGCGTCGGGCCGAAGAGGAGCGACAGCCATGACTCGAGCGGGCTCGAGTCACGCGCCGCGGCCCCGAGGCGGACGGCAGCCGACCCCGGGGCGTCGCCCGGCAGCTCGGGCGCGTCGGCCTCCAGTCGGAAGGCGATCTCGTCGGTCCCGCCGAGGCGGTACGCACGGGCCTCCTGGCGGATGAACGCCTCGCGCTGGACGAGGTCGAGTTCGTCGGCGAGGTCCGCGACCTGGACCGAGAGGGCGGTGTTCTCGCTCGCCAGCTGACCGGCTCGGGCCGTCGCGGCCTGGGCCTCGCTCACCTGGCGGGCGAAAGCAAAGATGATCCAGGCGGTGACGAGCACCGAGAGGCCGAAGGCGACGCGCCGGCGGGTCAGCCCGGCGATCGGCAGGTCCCGGAGGCTCGGCACGGCCGGGCGGGAACCCTCGCTGCCGTCGGCGCCGGTCGGATCCTCCCGCGGGTCGGGGCCGACGGCCGCCTCGAGGCCCGGTTCGAGGACCGGCTCATCTGGGTCGAGCGGAGCGGCGGACCGGGCATCCATCGGCCGGAGGGTAGCTGCCCCGATTCCGCGTGTCAACTCAGGGCATCGCCGCTTCGCCTGGGCTTCATCAGCCGCTCGAGCGTTCGTGTGACAACCAAGGTGGCACGCGGGCCGTCGAGCGTCGGTGCTATCCTGCCCAGGCGATACAGAACATCCGTTCTGTTCGAGTCCCAGGAGAGCCGATGCGCACGTACGCACCCGCGACGGTCGAGACCGTCCTGCGGTCCCTGCTCGACGAGCCGTCCCTGGCCCGGGGCGTCGTCCATCACGAGGTCATCGAGGCTCGGGCGGCGACCTACGCCGACTTCCCCGACTGGCTCCACCCACGGATCAGGACGGCCCTCACGACGCGAGGCATCGAGCGCCTCTATACCCACCAGCGCGAGGCGATCGACACGGTCCACGGTGGCCAGGACGTCGTCGTGGTCACCCCGACCGCCTCCGGCAAGACACTCACCTACCAGTTGCCCACCCTCCAGGCGATCCTCGACGACCCGGCCTCGCGGGCCCTGTTCCTCTTCCCCACCAAGGCCCTGGGCCAGGATCAGGTCGCCGAGCTGTCCGAGCTGGCCCGGGCGGCGGAGCTCGGGATCGCTGCCGCTACCTATGACGGCGACACGCCGGCGCCGATCCGTTCGGCCATCCGCCAGGCGGGCCAGGTCGTGGTGACGAACCCCGACATGCTCAACTCGGCGATCCTGCCCCACCACACGAAGTGGTTCCAGCTCTTCGAGCAGCTCCGGGTCATCGTGATCGACGAGCTCCACACCTACCGCGGCGTCTTCGGCAGCCATGTCGCGAACGTGCTCCGGCGTCTCCTGCGCCTGTGCGCTCACTACGGCTCGAGCCCGGTCATCGTCTGCTCGTCGGCCACGATCGGCAACCCGGCCGAGCTGGCCCAGAGCCTGACCGGCCGAGCGGTCAGGCTCGTCGACCGCAGCGGCGCGCCCAGCGGCGAGCGCCATCTGCTCCTGGTGGACCCACCGGTCATCGACGCGGCCACGGGAGCCCGCGGCTCTGCCCTGACGCTGGCCCAGAGGTGGGCGCTGCCGTTCCTGCGGGCCGGCAATCAGACCATCGTCTTCGGACGCTCCCGGGTCGCCGTCGAGATCCTGCTCAGCGGCCTTCGGGAGACCCTCAGGGAGGGCTTCGGGCCGAGGACGCGGGTCCGCGGCTATCGAGGCGGCTACCTGCCGACGGAGCGCCGGTCCATCGAGCGGGGCCTCCGCGACGGGGAGATCCTCGGGGTCGTGAGCACGAACGCGCTCGAGCTGGGGGTCGACATCGGACGCCTCGACGTGTCCATCCTGGCCGGCTACCCGGGATCCATCGCGGCGACCTGGCAGCAGATCGGGCGGTCCGGCCGGCGCCTGGAGCCGAGCGTCTCGATCCTGGTCGCCTCCCCCGCCCCGGTCGACCAGTACGTGATCCATCACCCCGAGTTCCTGCTGGAGGGCAGCCCCGAGGAGGCTCGGGCGGATCCCGACAACCTCCACGTCCTGCTGGCTCATCTCCGGGCGGCCGTCTTCGAGCGCCCCTTCGAGCCGGGCGAGGTCTTCGGGCCGGCGCCGGCCGACGACCTGCTGGCCTTCCTCGGCGAGGAGGGTCACGTCCGCCAGGCCGACGACGGCCGCTGGTACTGGTCCTCGGAGAACTTCCCGGCTTCCGAGATCAGCCTGCGGACCGCGGCGCCCGAGAACGTGGTCATCATCGACACCACGCCGGACCGACCCCGGGTCATCGGGGAGGTCGACCTGTTCAGCGCCCAGGTCCTCGTCCACACCCAGGCGATCTATCTGCACGAGTCCGTCCAGTACCACGTCGACCTGCTCGACTGGCACGAGCGGAAGGCGTACGTCAAGCGGGTCGACGCCGACTACTACACCTACGCCAACCGAGCCGTCACCCTGAAGCCGCTCGACGTCTTCGCCGAAGCCACCGCGACGGGCGGACGCCGGGTCCACGGCGAGGTCATGGTCGCCAGCCTGGTGACCCTCTTCAAGAAGCTCAAGTTCGGCACGGACGAGAACGTCGGCTGGGGCCCCATCGACCTCCCCGAGCTCGAGCTCCAGACGACCGCCTACTGGCTGACCGCCGAGGAGGCCGGACAGGGCTGGCGGCGTGACGAGCTCGACGTCGCGCTGCTGGGCGCGGGACGGGCCATCCAGGCAGTAGCCAGCGTGCTGCTGATGGTCGATCCCCGCGACCTCGGTCTCGTGAGCCAGGTCCGCTCGCCGCACCAGGAGGCCCCGACGATCTACCTCTACGAGGCGATGCCCGGTGGCATCGGGCTGTCGGAGCGCCTGTTCGCACGCCACGACGAGCTGGTCGTCGGCGCTGCCGAGCTCATCGGCGCCTGTAGCTGCGACGCCGGCTGTCCGGCCTGCACCGGTCCGCGGCTGGAGCCCGACGTCGATGCCAAGGGCCTCGCCCTGCGACTCCTGGCCGCGCTCGGAGCGGGTCGTCCCGTGGTCGCGGGCGCCCGATGAGCGCCTCCGGTCCACTCCCCGAGGGCGGCGGCCCCGGCTCAGCGGCGGATGATCTCCAGGCCCGCCTGGCTCGGTTCCGGGCGGCCCGTCAGACCGACGACCCGGGACCGCAGCGGGCACTTGCCCGGCGCCCTCGGCCGGCGCCCGGGATGCTGGCCGGGCGCCTCGCGGAGCTGCTCGACGGCTGGGTCGAGAGGAGCGAGCACGGCAGCCTGGTCCGTGTCGAGCCACCACCGCGCCGGATCGCCCTCGACCGCGAGCTCCTGGCCCGCATGCCCGGTGGCCCTCCGGCCGACGCCCCGCTCGTGTGCCTCGACACCGAGACGACCGGGCTGGGAACGGCCACGGGCACGCTGGCCTTCCTGGTCGGCCTCGGCTGGTGGGAGGGTGACGATCGGTTCCAGCAGGCCCAGCTCCTGATCGCCGACCACGCCGACGAGCCGGCTCTGCTGGCGGCCCTGGCCGCGGCTATCCCGTCCGACTCGTGGCTGGTGACGTACAATGGGCGGACCTTCGACTGGCCGCTCCTCGAGACGCGCTACCGGCTGCGGCGGGACGACCCGCCGCCGCTGGCCGGCCACGTCGACCTCCTGCCGCTGGCCCGCCGGCTGTTCCGCCACCGACTCGACGATGCGCGCCTCCGATCCGTGGAGACCGGCGTGCTCGGCATCCGGCGGTCGCGCGACGTCGAGGGCTGGCAGATACCCGGCCTCTACCTCGGGGCGCTGCGCGGCGACGACCCGACGACCCTCGCCCAGGTCGTCCGTCACAACGACGTCGACGTGCGCTCGCTGGCCGCCCTGCTGGCCCACCTCGGGACCAGCCTCCTCGACCCCGCCGGTCGAGCGGGGGCGCCGGCCGGCGACCTGGCCGGCCTCGGCAGGCTGTACCGGCGATCCGGCCGGATCGACGAGGCCCTCGAGCTCGTCGAGGCTGCCATCGCGACCTACGACGAGCCGGTCCGCGATCCGTTCGGGCACGGAGCGGCGATCGCTCCGGATGGGGCGCGAGAGGCATCGCGCCCGGTCCGGCACGTCCCTCCCTGGGACCTTGTCCGACTCCGATCGGAGCAGGCTCGACTACTTCGGCGCACGGGTCGTGACCACGAGGCAGAGCGGGCGTGGCTGGCCGCGGCGACCGCCGCCGGAGGGAGTCGCAGCGCGGTCCACGCCTGGATCGAGGTCGCCAAGTGTCGCGAACGCGCGCTCGGCGACCTGGCAGGAGCGCTCGAAGCCGCCCTGCGCGCCGGCCGGCTCCTGGAACGGACGCGCGCCCTTGGTCGCCCGGAACCGCTCCTCGAGGCGCGGACCGGAGCCCGGGTCGAGCGGATCCGGCGCCGCCTCAGCCGGGCTGGGACTGGTCGAGCCCCGGCTCACGCCCGGCGACCGCGCGCTGCCCCAGCGATGAACGAAGCCGGGCGATGACAGCCTGCCGCTCCGGGACACCAGCCAGGCCCGGACCCTCGACGACGAGAGACGCCATGACGGCACCGAGCCGGAGGTCCCAGCCGCCTTCCGTCCGGCCTCCGACCAACCGGGGCTCCAGCCGGGCGGCCAGAACGCCCGCCAGGAAGCTGTCACCCGCGCCGACGGGGTCGACCAGGCGAGTGGACGGGATGATCCCGTAGTTACGGAGCCGCTCCGGACCGTCGGGGCCGGCCACCATCGCGAGCCCACCCTGGCGCCCGGCGGTCACGATCAGCTCGGCACCCGGGTGCAGCAGGCGGCAGAGCGAGGTCAGCCCCAGGCCAGGGTCGAGGTCATCGCGACTCACCCCGACCAGATCGGCCCGGGTGAGCAGGCGCGACGCGGAAGGTTCGCGGCGCCGGACCGGACCCGGCTCGCTCAGCTCCCGGAGGAGCCCCTGCCAGCCGAGGCCGACGAGTCCGTCCGGGGGCACGACGTCGGCCCAGTCGTCGGCGACCTCGGCAGCCACCGGCGCGATCATCCAGCCCGAAGCGTCGCTCCAGGCGGCGGGGAGCGCGTCGGCGGGAACCCGATCCGAGATCGAGCGGGCCTCCTGGACCCGCCCCGACGGCGTTTCGACGTTCTCGAAGACCGGCCCATGCTCAAGGGGCACCAGGTGGAGGTCGACGCCGGCGATCCGCAGCAGGTCGAGCTCGATCGCGCCGGCGGCGGGTCCGTCGACCCCCATCACGGCCCCGGTGCGCAGACCGAGGCGGGCCAGGGCCAGGGCTGCGTAGGTCACCCCGCCTCCCAGGCGCCAGCCCCTGGGATCGTCGGCCACCACGTCTCGGCTGGCGACCCCGACGACGACGACGTCGGGCACCTCACCCGCCGTGGCGTCGGTGGTCGCGGCGACCGCCTCGTATACTGGCTGCCCGGCCGTCACCCGACGGCCCCTGCGGTGGGATCCCGGTGCACGTCTACGCTCTCCAGGAAGGGGAGGACGACCTCTTCCAAGACATCTACCTCATCCGCGAGGAGCCCATCGAGCCCGAGGACTTCTTCGAGCTCGTCCAGGGGATCCGCCGGCGGATCCAGGACTCGTTCGAGGACGATACCCTCGTGGAGGCCATCGCGGGCGTCCTGGAGGGTGAGCATGGCTTCGTCGCCCTGACCGACGATCGGATCGACGCCGCCGTCCAGATCTCGACCGAGGAGGACGGCAACCACCTCATCGTTCTCGACGAGCTCGATGATGCCGGTGCCGACGACGCCGACTACCGCGCCATCCTCGCCGATTTCGACGCCGGGACCGGCCGTCTCGACTGACCGGCGCGCCGGCGCGGGTCTCCGGACCCGGACCCCACCGTCCGGACCCGCGATCAGCGGCTGAACAGCACCTCGATCACGTCGCCGTCCCGGACCTCGGCGGTCTTGCCCTCGGATCGGAGCTTGCCGTGCCGGCGGGCCTCGGCGATCGAGCCGAGCTCGACGAGGTCCTCGTACGCGACGACCTCCGCCCGGATGAAACCGTGGGCAAGGTCGGTATGGATCGTGCCGGCCGCGTCGACGGCCGTCGCGCCCTCGCGGACGGGCCAGGCCCGGACCTCGTCCGGCCCGGCGGTCAGGAAGCTGATCAGGCCCAGCAGCCGGTAGCTCAGGCGGATGACCCGATCCAGGCTCGACTCCCTCAATCCATACGCGTCCATCAGGTCGGTCGCCTCGGCAGGATCCAGCTCGCCGAGCTCCATCTCGATGCGGGCCGACAGGGCGTCGACAAGCGCATGCCGGTGGCCATACCCGGCAGACAGCCCCGCGACGATCTCGGAGGCCCGGGCGAGGTCGTCCTCGCCGAGGTTCACGAGGACGAGGACCGGCTTCTGGGTCAGGAACCGGAACCCGCGGATCGCTTTCTCCTCGTCGGGCTCCAGGAGCACGTCGCGGATCGGCGTCCCAGCCTCGAGGGCCGCCTTCAGGCGGACCAGGATCGCCTCCTCACGCTCGTTGGCTTCCCGCTCGGCCGGCGTCCCGTGGCGACCGCTCGACTGGAGGCGCTCGAGGCGCCGGTCGCAGAGGGCCAGGTCGGCGAGCATGAACTCGAGGTCCAGCTGCTCGAGGTCGCGGGCCGGGTCGACGGAGCCGGCCGGATGCGGATGGACCGGGTCGTCCCAGGCCCGGACGACGTGCACGAGGGCGTCGGCCTCCCGGAGCCTGGCCAGGTGCTCGGCGGGCAGCTCCTCGGTCCCGATACGGCCCTCGGACGATGCGGGCGGTGCCGGCAGATCGACGTAGGTGACATCGGCGTTGACGATCTTCCTGGGCTTGAAGATCTCGGCCAGCCGATAGAGCCGCTCGTCCGGGACCTTCACCGTCCCCACGTGGAGCTCCATGCCACCATAGCCGCCGGTCTGGGCGTGGCCGCGCGTCAGCGTATTGAAGACGGTGGTCTTGCCGGCGGCAGCGAGACCGACGATCGCGATCTGCATCGGCTCAGTAGCCGACCGCCGGGTCGACCACGTTGAGCAGCGGACGACCGTCGCTGAAGCGGCGCAGGTTCTCGCAGAACAGGCCCACGCTGCGATCCAGGACTCGTCCGCTGGACCAGGACGTGTGGGGCGTCACGATGACGTTGGGCAGGTCGTAGAAGGGCGAGGTCGGCGGCAGCGGCTCCTCGCGGAACGCGTCGAGCACCGCCCCGCCGAGGGGGCCCTCGACGAGGGCCCGCAGCAGCGCCCGCTCGTCGATGAGCCGGCCCCGGGCGACGTTGATGAGCCACGCCCCGGGCTTGACGTGCGACAGGGCGGCCTCGTCGATCATGTTCTCGGTCTCGGGCGTCAGCGGCGCGGCCAGCACGATGAAGTCCGAATTGGCGAGCAGGTCCGGCAGCGACTCGGGGCCCAGGACCCGGTCGAGCATGACCTCGCCGAGCGGCCGTTCGTCGTCATGACCATGGGCTTCGTGATGGCCCTGGCCATGCGCCGGCCCGCTGCCTGCCTCGGTCCGCCGTCGGATCGCCACGACCCGACAGCCGAAGGCCGTCGCGAGGGCGCCGACCGCCCGACCGATCGAGCCCAGCCCGACGATGCCGACGGTGACGTCCCGGAGCTCGGCGCCCTCGAGCGGCTGCCAGGTCCGCTCGCGCTGGAGCTCGAGCAGCTGGGGCAGTCGTCGGGTCACGGCGAGGATCATCAGCATCACGTACTCGGCGATCGGCCGCGAGAAGACGCCGCGCGCATTGGTGATGACGAGATTGCGGTCGAGGCTGGTCGGCGTCAGGACCCGTTCGACACCGGCCGAGGCCGAATGGACCCAGCGCATCCGGGGCGCTCGTGACAGGACCCGGTCGAACGCCTCGGCCGAAAGGAAGCCGCGCAAGAGGACCTCGACGTCGTCGAGTGGCCCGTCGGCGAGACCCTCGACCGAGACGGTCACGATCCGCGACCCGGGGGCCGCCTCGCGGATGCGCTCCAGGTCCCGGGATCGCCAGCGAGCCGAGAGGATGGGGCTCAGGGCGATCGCCGTCGGCACGCCGTCCGGCCCGTCCCCGGGCCCCGGCTCGCGCCGGAGCGCGTCGTGACTCATGGCCTGATCGCTCCGGGCAGGAGCCGCCCGCCCCTGTCGTCGAGGACCCGGGTGACCCAGCGGTCCGGGGCGTCGATCTCGGCCGGAGTCGGCAGGGTCTCGGGCCCGTCCCACAGGCGGCGCAGGGCCTCGCTGCCGCGCGCCGCCGCGACGGCAGCCACGAACCGCTCCCCCTTCCGGTACTGCTCGAGCTTCAGGTCCATGCCGGTCAGGCGAAGCATGGCACGCTCGGTCGCCGTCCGTCGCTGTCGTCGCTCATGGAAGCGGGCACTGATCCGCTCAACGCCGGGCACGATCGACTTCCCGACCGAATCCATCACGTGGTCGCTGAAGCCCTCGAGGAGGCTCATGACCGCCTGGGTCTCACGGAAGCTGCGGGCCTGCTCGGCGCCCATCAGGCGCTCGATCCAGTGGTCGCCGCTCCCCTCCCCGCGCAGCCACCGCCCGATCGACTGGACGGCATCCTTCCCCAGCGATCCGGCGTCGGAGAAGGCAGCCAGCTGCGACTCCAGGCGCTGGGCAAGGTACGGTCGAAGCCACGGATGGGCCTCGAACTCGAAGGCGTGGGTCGTCTCGTGGAGGGCGATCCAGGTCCGGAAGGCGGTCAGAGGGACCCCGAGGCTGCGGGCCGTCTGGCGGATGTTCTCCTCGACGAAGAGCAACCGCCCGGGCGTCGTCTCGGCCGAGAGGATGGCGAGATCGTACTGGCCGAGGACCCGCTGGCCCATGAAGCCGAGCAGGAAGCCGAGTTGACGGGTCGTGATCCAGCGGTTGGCGATGGCGACCATCGACTTGGGCAGGCCCGCCTCCGGCGGCACGAGCTGGTCGAGCAGGTGGTGCTCCAGCCGTCCCATGATCGACTCGAAGCCGACGATGTTGGCC
The DNA here is from genome assembly GCA_963707215.1 of uncultured Chloroflexia bacterium. Classification (GTDB taxonomy): domain Bacteria; phylum Chloroflexota; class Limnocylindria; order Limnocylindrales; family CSP1-4; genus DATHYZ01. Next base: position 270,964 of record CAVPPB010000003.1, read on the forward strand.
TGGACCCAGCCGGCCCGATCGACGACTCCGACCCGATCGACGACCCCCGGGAGCTCCACGCCCAGGGCGTCCGTGAGGGCCGGGACGACGCGTTCCATGGCAGCCGCATAGCGGGACTCGACGGACCGGAGCTCCGACGCCGGCAGCGCTCCGGGCGCCCGGCGGAGCCGCTCCGTCGCGATCCGCTCAACCGTCGGCCAGTCCACGAGCCCCTGGCGAGCGGACCTCTCGGCTCGACGGCCGAGGATCGTGATCGCCGCGCCGAAGGCGGCTCCGACGACGAGCCCTGCCTGCCAGACGCGGTCCTCGGGGAGGACCCGTCGACCGCTCATCGAGCGCCAGGCACGGCCGGATCCAGGACCGTGGCCTCGGCCGGGGGAAGGGCGTCGGCGCCGAAGAGCCGCCTGGCGACCGACTCGAACGACTCGACGGGACCCGTCGTGAGGACTCGATGGAGGGTCGGTCCGCGCCGGTCCCGGGGTGGCTCGTGGCCCTCGAGCCCGGCGTCGGCGGCCGTGCCGCGCGTCGTGCCCGGTGCCTCGAGGCCGTTGACCGCCAGCAACTCGGCGAGCGCCCCCGCGGTCGCCGTCGCCGAGTCGACGATGGCGACCCGTTCGCCGACCGTCTCGGCGATGAGCGGCCGCAGCAGTGGGTAGTGGGTGCAGCCCAGGAGCAGGGTGTCGATCCGCGCCGAGGGAGGCAGGGGGAAGATGAACTCGCCGTCGGGATCGCGCTCGCCGAGCAGGGGCGCGAGCGCCTCGCGGATCGTGGCCTCGGCCTCCGGGCCGTCGAGCCGGCCGGCCTCGACCATCGGGACCAGGGCCGGCGTGGCGTGCTCGTAGACCTCGACCGCGGGGTTCTCGTCCTTGATGGCCATGAAGTAGGCTCGCGATCGCACCGTCGCCGGGGTGGCCACCACGCCGACCCGTCGGCTGCGGGTGGCGAGCGCCGCGGCGACCGCGCCGGGCCGGACGACGCCCAGGATCGGCAGGTCGTAGCGGCGCCGGAGGTCGGGCAGCGCGACCGCCGTGGAGGTGTTGCAGGCGACGACGACGGCCTTGACGTCGAGATCGGCGAGCCGGTCGAGGGCCTGGGCGGAGAAGGCTCGCACCTCGTCGTCCGAGCGGGTCCCGTAGGGCGCCCGGGCGTTGTCGCCGAGGTAGATCGTCGATTCGCTCGGCAGGCGACGATGGATCTCGCTGAGGACCGTCAGGCCGCCGACGCCGGAGTCGAAGACGCCGATCGGGCGCGGGTCCGCCACCGAGCTCAGTGGGCCGCGCCGACGGCGGCCCGGCCCTCCCCGACCAGGGCCCGGGCGACCCGCAGCATGTCCTGGCTGACCGGCGCGTCGGGATAGGCCAGCACGAAGGGAACGCCCTCGTTGTTGGCCCGCACGACGAGCGGGCCGTCCGAGATCAGCGTGTGCTCCGGGACCCGGCCGATGGCCCTGGCGAGATCCTCGGCGGCGATGCCGCCCGACGCGTCGGCCCGATTCACCAGGTACTGGACCTTGGTCGGCGGGTAGCCGATCGCCCGGAAGGTGCTGGCCATGGCGATCGTGTTGTGGATGGTCGTCGCGTCGAAGGTCACGATCTCGAGGATCAGGTCGGCCTGGTCGAGGAGCTGGAGCGTGACGTCACCGAGGTGCGATTCGGTGTCGGCGACGACGACCTCGTAGACCCGTCGGAGCATCGAGAGGACCTTGTCCACGTCGCGCACCGAGACCATCTCGGCCTGCTCGATCCGAGGCGGCGCCAGCAGGATGTCCACCCCCGATGGGTCGCGCCAGAGGACGTCGGTGAGGTCGGCCTCGGTGATGCGGTCCGTTGGCAGGTCGAGGATCGACGGGGCGTCCGGCGGTACCTTGAGCAGCGAACGGAGGTCGCCGAACTGGAAGCTGCCATCGAGGAGCACCGTGCGGCGACCCACCTGGGCGCTGGCCACCGAGAGATTGAAGGCGATGGTGGTCGTGCCGACACCGCCCTTGGGAGCGAAGACGGTGTAGACGCGCGAGGCGCCGGCGCTCCCGGACTCCTGGAACTTGCGGAAGACCTCGCCGACGCGGTTGACGAGGTCGTACCCGGAGAAGGGCATCGACAGCACCCCGTCGATGCCCTTGGCGAGGTTCGGGCTCACCGGCTGCTGGGGAACGGTCAGGACGATCACCGGGACCCGGGGCTCGAGAGCTGCCAGCCGCTCGACGACCTGCATGCCCTTGGTGCGGCCCTGCAGCAGGGCGTCGACCAGGACGATGTCGGGCCGCAGCTGGCCGACGGTCTCGACGACCTTGCCGCCGTCAGAGACGACCTCCAGCAGGCGGATCGATGACTGCGCATTGAGCAGCCCGCGGATGTACTGGACGACCTGCGGGACGTCCTCCACGAGGAGCAGACTCACCTGGGATGGGCTCGCGGACATCGCTGCGACGATACCACGCGACCCGGGTCTCCCTCCGATGGTCCGAAGGTCCCGGTCGCGAGGGCTCCGCGGGGGCCCGGCCCCCGTCCGCCGGAGGGAGGGTCAGCCCTCCGAAGGTCGGCGGGCGACCAGGACGGCGCGCTCGCTGTCGGCGTCGAGCGGGCCCAGGTCGCGATCGCCGGCGAGCGTCTCGACCACGAGTCCGGCGGCGGTCGCCATATCGCTGAGCTCCTCGGGCGCCAGGAGTCGCATCGGGTCGCGACGGACCCATCGGCGCGGCGGCCCGCCGGGACCCGCCAGCTCGTAGATCGTGGTCACCTCGACGACCCGTCCATCCGGGTCGCGCGACGCCGCCCAGCTCTTGGTGAGTGCGGAGCCATCGGCCTCGAGGTGGACGCCGGCGAGCATGAGCCGGCCGTCGTAGACCTCGAGATCAGCCTCGGACGGCAGCCAGACGTCGACGACGGCGAGACCGTCCGGGGCCAGATGGTGGGCCATGACCCGCAGCGCCGCGGCCTGGGAGGCCCGGTCGGCGAGGAGGAAGACCGAGTTGAGCGCGAGCACCACCAATCGAAAGGAGCCTGCCGCTGGGAGCGGCTGCGGGTCGAGGTCCAGGAGATCCGCCTCGACCAGGGAGAGCCGCCCGGACACGCCGGCCTCGCCCGCCTTGGCCTGGGCGCGGGCCAGCATCGCCGGGTCCACGTCGACCGCGGTGACGGCTAGACCCGCCTCGGCCAGCGGGACCGCGATCCGTCCGGTGCCGGCCGCCAGCTCCAGGATCGGTCCGCCGGTTCGGCGCGCCAGCCCGAGGTAGAGGGCCAGGTCGCCGGGGTCCTCGGCCGCCAGGTCGAGGTCGTACAGGAGCGCGAACGCGGTCGCCGGATCCGATGTGCCGGCCTCGGCGAGGCGGCGGAGGGCCGGCAGGCCGTCGATCGGCTCAGTCAACGCGCTGGAACCTGACCGCCCGACCGGCCTGCTTCTTCGCAGCGAGGGCACTGATCGCCTCCAGGGCGCACCGATTCGCGGCCATCGCCGTGACGTCGGCCGTGTCGTAGGGCGGGCTCACCTCGACGACGTCCATGCCCGCGAGCTCGACGGCACCGACGATCCGGCGGATGGCTCGGAGGAGCTCCCGGGGCAGGAGTCCGCCCGGCTCGGGCGTACCGGTCCCGGGTGCCGTCCCCGGATCAAGGACGTCGATGTCGATCGAGAGGTACACCGCGTCAGGGCCATCGAGCGCCTCGTTGATGGCGTCGTCGATGACGGCCTCGGGTCCGCGGTCCTCGATCTCGCGCATGAGATGCCAGCGCATCCCCTGAGCCTGCATCCACTCGAAGGTCTCGACCGGCGGCCAGTAGCCGCGGAGGCCGACCTGGACGAAGTTCCGCCCCGCGACCGCCCCGGATTCGATGAGCCGGCGCATCGGAGTGCCGTGGCCGGCCAGGACCCCCCAGTCCTCGGCCGCCGTGTCCGCGTGGGCGTCGAAATGGACGATGCCGATCGAGCCGGGCCGTCGGGTTTCGGCCACCGCCGTCGCGGCCGGCCAGGTCACCGAGTGGTCGCCCCCGAGGATGATCGGGATCGCCCCGCTGTCGGCCACCTCGCGGATCCGCCGGTAGATGACGGCATGGGCCCGGTCGAGCCAGGCCGGCACGATGTTCGCGTCCCCGGCATCGACCACGGTGAGGACCTCGAAGGGCTCGACCCCGAGCTGGAGCGAGTGGATGGAGCCCGAGGTGTACTGGGCTTCCCGGATCGCCCGTGGGCCGAAGCGGGCGCCCGGCCGGTGGCTGACCGCGTCGTCGAATGGCGCCCCGACGATCGCCACGTCGGCCCGCCGGGCCCGCAGCTCGGCCGCATCGGTGACCAGCGGCAGACGCATGAACGTCGGCATGCCGACGTAGGTCGGCAGGTCGAAGTCATCGAAGAGCGGGAACTCGCGATCCCAGCCGTTGCGAGCGGCGAAGCCCGCGGCCGGGAACGTGTCGTGGAGACGCTGGGGCACGGGGCCATCCCTCTCGGGTCCGGCGAGGTCGGTCGAGGGGCGCGAGGGGCGAGACGCGACCGTTCGCCGCAGGCGCCGCCGGTTCGCGACCGGCGTCCAGCGGGGCGCCCGGCCGCCGATGGTAGCACCCTGATCAGGCCACTCGAGGTGGGCAGCACGTCCCTAGCGGCTCGAGACCCCTCCGGAGCGGAAGCCCTGCCAGGCGGTCTCCACGAGCGCCGGGTCGGCCAGCAGGTCGAAGGCGGTCTGGGCCACGAGCGTCGCCGCCAACAGGGTCGTCCGATCGGCCTGGGGGCCGGCCGCCGCGTCGCGGAACTCCAGCGAGTGACCGGGCGTCCCGGGCGGGGCGATGGCCAGGTCGGGGTGGATCGCCGGGCAGACCCAGGACACGTTGGCCATATCCGTGCTGCCGTAGCTGGGATCGTGCCCCGCGTCCTCGATCCCGTACGCGGCGGCGTTGGCCCGCCACAGGTCGGCCAGGACCGGGTCGTTGCGCATGGTCTCGGCGCGACCGGAGAAGGTCACCTCGACGGTCGTCTCGGTGGCCAGGGCAGCGGCTTCGCAGAGTTGCCGGAAGCGATCCCGCATCGTCTCGTAGTGGTCGCGATCGGCGCTCCGGATCATGAACCAGGCGCTGGTCCGGTCCGGGATGATGTTGGCTGCTGTCCCGCCCTCGCGGATGATCCCGTGGACCCGGGCGTGCGGCGGCAGCTGCTGGCGCCAGAGCCCGACCGAGGCGAAGAGCAGGATCAGCGCGTCGAGCGCGTTCCTGCCCTCCCAGGGATCGCTGGCGGCATGCGCCTGGCGGCCGTGGAAGACGATGTCGACGTCCTCCGACGCGAGCGGGGCGATCTCGACGTGGTCCCGATCGCAGGGGTGGTAGAGCAGGGCCGCGTCGACCCCCTCGAACAGGCCGTCCTCGATCATGATGGCCTTGCCACTCCCCCGCTCCTCGGCCGGGGTGCCCAGGAAGACGACCTCGCCGGCCCAGGCGTCGCGGGCGGCCGCCAGGGCGATGGCGGCGCCGACCCCCGAGGCGGCCATCGTGTTGTGGCCGCAGCCGTGGCCCAGGCCCGGGAGCGCGTCGTACTCTGCCAGGACGGCGATCCGGGGTCCATCCGGGCCCAGGCCGCCGGTCAGGCGACCGCGGACGGCGGTCGCCAGCGAGCCGACCGGGTGCTCGACGACGTACCCGTGGGCCGCCACGGCTGCCGCGACCCGCTCGGCCGCCCGGACCTCCTCGAAGGCGGGCTCGGGATCGGCGTGGATCGCGTGGGACAGGGCGAGGATCTCGTCGGCGGCCGCGTCGACGGCGGCGGCGATCCGGCGCTTCTGCCCACTGGAGGGCTCGGCGGGATCGGTGATGGCCAGGTCGGACATGGGATCTCCCGGGATCAGCGCTCGGTGGACAGGGTGACCTCGACCACGAGGACGAGGACCACCAGGAAGAGGGCGATCGGCAGCTGGAGGACGCCGTTGATCCGGAGCAGCACGAGGATGGCGACGAGGAGCCCGACCCAGAGGCCGCGACGGGCCGCCCGGATCCAGTCGCCGCGATAGGTCATCCGCCCCTGGCGTGCGAAGGCCGCCAGCCAGAAGAGCGGGACCACGGTCAGACCCACGGCGAGGCCCATGAGGACCGCGCCGACGACGCCGGCGGTGGGATCGACGACCGGATCACGGGTCGTGACCACGAGCCCGACGAGCACCCACGTGACGGCGGCCGCGCCGAACAGCCCGAGGTTGGCCAGGCGGTCGCGGCTCTCCATCGCCGCCGAGTCTAGCGGTCGGCCGATGGCAGGGCCGCCGGCAGCACGTCCAGTGCCGGGAGCTCCAGGTCGGCTGCGACGCTCCCGTCGCGCTCGCTCTCGGGCAGGGGCGAATCCTCCGGGCGAGCCACCAGGTAGGCGGCCCGCCAGCCCGCCCGCTTGGCACCCACGACGTCGGCGGCCCAGTCGTCACCGACGTGGAGGATCGTCGCCCGCTCCTCGGGGGCGACGCCCAGGATCCCCTCCGCGGCACGGAAGATGGCCGGATGCGGTTTGATCGCCCCGACCCGCTGGCTCACCACGATCGCCGCCAGCCAGGGCGACCAGCCGGCCGCCTCGACGTAGCGATCGATCGTCACGGCCAGCGGCCAGTTCGAGAGGACGGCGATCCGGCGGGCCCGAGCCAGGCGCTCGAGGAGCCGACCCACGGTCGGCGGGGGCGGCATGGCTTCGACGAACGAGCGGCTGTAGGCGTCCACGGCGAAGGCCAGCTCGTCCGGATCCGACCAGCGCGCAGCCGCCGTGTCGTCCCAGGGCTCGTCCGGGCCCGGCAGGGGCATGCCCCGCAGCCGGGCCAGGACCCGGATGACTCGCTGCTCCAGGTCGACCTCGCGGAAGCGCGGGACCTCCTCGCGGAACTGGCGCTCGCGCTCCTCGCTCCAGGCGGCCAGGAACCCGGCCTCTTCGAACGGCCCCGAGCGCCCGATGATCGCGTGCGCCGTCCGCTCGACGACCCGATGCAGGCCCGCCCGGTCGACCGGGACGAGGGTGTTCCCGAAGTCGAGCGTGACTACCCGCACGCCGGCGAGTCGCTGGTCGCTCATCGACGGGCGGCGCTGGCCGGGCAGATGTCGCGGAAGGCGCAGTAGGAGCAGGACAGGTAGTCCGGCCTCGGCTCGAAGGCGCGGGCGCGGATCCCCGAGGCCGCGGTCCGGATCCGGTCTCGGGCCTTGTCGAGCCGCTTCGGGTCGACCTCGGCCCGACCTACGAGCCCCGACTCGAGGAACCAGAGCTGGACGGCGTCCGGCAGCCGGCCGGTCTGCGCCTCCCAGCCCATCGCGTAGATCTGGAGCTGGAGCGAGTCACGGGCCCGTGCCTTCGCGCGGACCGGGTCCCGGACGTCGCTGGACTTGTAGTCGGTGATCGTCACCCGCTCGGCCAGCCCCAGCGGCAGGGTTGGCGTCACGGTGTCGGCCAGCGGCCCGACGGACGGCCGGTCACGCCCCGGATCGGGGGCCTCGCCCGCAGCCGCCGGGACTGCCTCCACGTCAACCCGGTCCCAGCGGCCCCGGATCCGGTCGCCGTCGAGCGTGAACGAGAAGTCCCGCTCCACGTAGGACGGCACCACCGAGCCGGGCTCCAGCTGCGTCGCCCGGAACCGCCGGAGCGCGGCCCGGCCGGCATCGAGCCGAGCTTCCTCGTGCTCCCGGGACAGGAACCCCTCGTTGACCCAGGCACGCTCGAAGGCCTCGTCGAGCTCGGCCTCGGTCATGACCTCGCCGCGGGCCTGCCTCCGGTGGAAGGCCTGGACGGCTTGGTGGAGGGCGGACCCGTAGATGATGGCGTGGTGCGGCGCCAGGGGCACCCGCATGACGTGGGCGTAGCGGTACTTGAGCGGGCAGGTCAAGTAGTCGTCGATGGCGTAGAAGCTGAGGCTCAGCGGTCCCTCGGTCGGCACCCGGGCTGGCTCGGCAGGCGAGCCGTCGGCCCCGTGGACGGCCAGCTTCTCGAGCGGCGACCCGGGGCGGACCCCGGCCCCGGCCCGGGACGCCTCGCCCGGCAGGTCGAGCGCCTCGAGGACGAACGGCGAGATCCTCCGTGCCCTGGCACCGCCATAGTCGGCTGCGTAGGTCAGGACCAGCTCGTCACGAGCCCGGGTCATCCCGACGTAGAAGAGTCGCCGTTCTTCCTGCATCGCGAAATCGCCGGTCGGCAGCGTCTCGCGGACCAGCTCGACCGGCAGCGGCAGCGGCTCGCGGCGCTCGGCCGACGGGAAGCGGCCGGCTACGAGGCCGACCATGAAGACGACGGGCCATTCGAGGCCCTTGGCCTTGTGGACCGTGAGCACGCTGACCGCGTCCGCGTCCGGGTCGATGTCGGCGGTCGCCGGATCGTCGCCTGCCTCGATCAGCGTCTGGAGGTGACGAGCGACGAACGGCGCCCGGTCGTCGGCCAGGAGCGCGGACTGGGCCCGGACGATGTCGAAGAACCGGGCCACGTTCTGGACGGCCTCCTCCGTGGCGGCGCTCTCGGCGGCCGCGTAGCGAGCCAGCAGCCCGCTCTCCTTGAGGAAGCCGTAGAGCACCTCACCCGTGGGCCGCTCGTGGGATCGCTCGATGTGCCGGCCGAGGTCCTCGACGAGGCGGGCGATGCCGGCTCGGCTGCCCTCGGCCAGGCGAAGGGCACCGGGCTGGCGGACGAGCTCCTGAAGGGTCTCCCAGAGGCTCCGGTTGCGCCGCCTGGCCAGGTTGACGACGGCGGTCAGGTCGGTCCCGCCGAGGCCATAGACGTCGGACGTCGCCAGGGCATAGACGTCGGTGCTCGAGTCGGGGTCGGCGACGGCCCGCAGGAAGGCGAGCAGCAGGCGGACCTCCGGGCGTCCGTAGAGCCCGGTCGTCCCCGAGAAGCGCCACGGGACGCCGGCCAGGTTGAGGCTCCGCAGGACCGGGTCGGCGTGGGCGTTGGCCCGCACGAGCACCGCGACATCACGCGGCCGGACTCCCTCGGAGGTCCGGCGGGCGATCTCGGCCGCGACCCAGTCGGCCTCCTCCGACCCGCTGGCGAAAGCCTCCAGGCGGATGGGTGCCGGCTCCAGCGGGCGGCGCTCGGCGATCAGTCGCTTGTCGATGCCCTCGCGCGCCTCCAGGCGGTCCGGGTCGTTGAAGCGGATGAGCCGGTAGGCGCCGACGAGCACCGGGGCGACGGAGCGGTAGTTGCGGCGCAGCACGACCGTCCGCGCCTTCCGGTAGCGGGCCCGGAAGTCGAGGATGTTGCTGATGGCGGCGCCCCGGAACTTGTAGATCGACTGGTCGTCATCCCCGACGACGGTGACGTTGCGGTGCCGCTCGGCGAGCAGGGCGACGAGCTCCGCCTGGGCCCGGTTGGTGTCCTGGAACTCGTCCACCAGGATGTAGCGATAGCGCTCCTGGAGCGTTCGGCGCGCCGACGGGGAGGTCCGAACGAGCCGGAGGGCCGACGCCACCTGGTCGCCGAAGTCGACGAAGCCTCGCGAGGCGAGCAGCTCCTGGTAGCGCTCGAAGGCCCGGGCCAGCTCGGCCTGGCGCCGCGCCGTCTCGACCATGGCATCGGCCGCGTCGCGGTCCGGATCGGCAGTCTCGGGATCGGCCGAGACCGCGAGCCGGGCGGCCTCGGCCGACACGGCGAGCTCGTCGGCGTGGGCGAGATAGGCGGCCGGGGTGACGTCCTCGTCCTTGGCCCGCGAGAACAGCGTCGCCAGGGCCCCGAGGAACCTGGTCGGGTCCCCCAGCGGCCGGTACTGGTCCAGTTCGAACTCGAAGAGCCGCTCGCGCAGCAGGATCACGGTCTCCGGCCGCGACAGGACCCTGACGTCCGGCGGCAGACCCAGCTCCAGGGCGAACTCCCGGATGATCCGGTCGCCGAAGGCATGGAACGTCGAGATGGCCGTGTCCGTGTACCCGTAGGGCACCAGTTGGTCGACCCGGACCTGCATCTCCTCGGCGGCCCGATCGGTGAAGGTCAGGGCAAGGATCTCGCTCGGGGTCGCCCGCTTCGTGGCGATGAGCCAGGCGATCCGGCGGGTGATCACCTGGGTCTTGCCCGTCCCGGCGCCGGCCACGACCAGGAGCGGGCCGTTCCCGTGGGTCACGGCCCGGCGCTGCTCCGGGTTGAGACCCTCGAGGAGCTCGGCGAGGCCCTGGTCGGCGTCGGTCGGGTCGTCGCCGGGACCGTCAGCGAACCACACCGGCAGCTGCTGGAGCGGCTCGGGCTCATCGGCCGCGGCTCGAGATCGATCTCGGCCGGGACGGACGCTCACGAGGGACGCAGAGGACGACGCGGGGGGCACGGGCGGATGCGTCCCCGCGCGTCGTGCCACCTCGCCTGTCACGAGGCCCCGGCGATCCCCCGGCGCTCCTGGCGGGCCAGTCGGATCGCCTCGCCCTCCTCGTCTGAGAGCGCCGCGTCCGAGCGGCCGCCGACGACCGCCTTGGCGTAGACCCGGGTGCCGGATCGAGCGTGCAGGCTGCTCAGCACGATCCCGTCGCCGTCCGCGTCGAGCAGCGCCAGGGCGAAGCTCTGGTTGCCGCCGGTGTCCTCGAACGGGTTGAAGCGGACCAGGCCGACATTGCGGATCGCCGATCGGCCCAGGGTCTCCAGCGAGGTCGTCCGGGTCGCCACGCCATCGAGGTCGCGGCCGACGCGGTCGACGCGCTGAAGACTGCTGGCGAGGACCGCCTCGAGGCTGGCGCCGTCGCTGCCGGCGGTCAGGGCATCGACCCGGGCCCGCACGCGGGCAAGGCTGCGGGCCGTCAGGACGAGGGCCACGACGACCACGGCGAGCACGATCGCCAGGACGACGACGAGCGGACCGAGCGGCGAGTCGAGGAAGGTGCCGGCGTCGATGACAGGATCCTCCGGACGGGTGGTCACGAGTCTAGCAGCCGCCACGGTGCTATCCTCTGGCCCGCCGAGCATCCCGTCCGGCTCGAGCCGGTGGCCCCCGCGGCCGCCTCCGACCCGCCGATCCAGAGGTACCCGAACCGCATGGCGAAGCGCACCCGTGGCTCCGTTCGACCCGGCCAGCGTCAGCCCCTGCGGCGGGCTGCCCGCCCGGCGAACGCCGCGTCGACCGCGTCGACCAGCGCCGCGAGCCCGTCGACCGCTCCCGAGACGGGCCTCACGCCGGCCGACGAGGCTCGAGCTGCCGAGCTCGAAGCGCGGATCGTGGAGGAGGAGCGTGCTGCCACGACCGGGTCGAGCCGGCCCCGGGATCGTGGACGCCCGACCGCCGCCGAGGTCCGACCGGGCCGCCGGGGCGGCGCCCTCGCGGTCCGCTACGCCGATGAATACGCCTACGTCGCCCGCGATCTCCGCCGGATCGGCGTCGTCTCGGCGCTTCTGCTCGGCATCCTCACGGTCCTGTTCGTTCTGATCCAGGTCGTCGGCATCGGGTCCTGACGGGCCCTCCGTCCGGCGCTTCCTGAGGGCCGCGTAGACTGGCCCAGATGCCCGCCCGTCGCCCCAGCCCGAACCAGGCTCCGCTGTTCCGACCCCCGCCCGAGCGCCAGCCGCTGGCCGCCCGGATGCGGCCCCGCGACCTCTCGGAGTTCGTCGGCCAGGAGCACCTCGTCGGGGAACACGGGCCGCTGCGCCGCTCGACCGCCCGGGGCCGCCTCGCGTCGATGCTTCTTTGGGGGCCGCCCGGCACCGGCAAGACGAGCCTGGCCCGCCTCCTCGCCGCCCAGGTCGGGGCCGACTTCACGACCCTGTCGGCCGTCATGAGCGGGGTGGCCGACGTCCGGTCGGCGATCGCCGAGGCCCAGGAGCGCCTCAGCCTCCAGGGGCATCGCTCGGTCCTCTTCATCGACGAGATCCACCGTTTCAACAAGGCCCAGCAGGACGCCCTCCTGCCGCAGGTCGAGGACGGCACGATCACCCTCATCGGCGCCACGACGGAGAACCCCTACTTCGAGGTGAACTCGGCGCTCCTGTCGCGGCTGCGGGTCTGGCGACTCGAGCCGCTGACCGACGATGAGGTCGCCGTCGTCGTCCGGCGGGCGCTCGAGGACCCGGAGCGCGGCCTGGCCGGCTCACTGGGACCCGAGGACGGCCATGGTGTCGCGCTGGCCGAGGATGCCTTCGAGCACCTCGTCTCGATCGCCGGCGGCGACGCCCGCCAGGGCCTCAACGTGCTGGAGGGCGCGGTCGCCCTGGCCGAGGCGGGCGAGGCGCGCGACGCCGAGGGTCGGGTCTCGCCGCGGCTCGAGGACGTCGAGGCGGCAGCCCAGCAGCGGGTCCTCGCCTACGACCGCGCCGGCGACGGTCACTTCGACATCGCCTCGGCGTTCATCAAGAGCCTCCGGGGCAACGACCCCGACGCCGCGGTCTACTGGCTGGCCACGATGATCGCGGCCGGCGAGGACCCCCGCTTCATCGCCCGGCGGCTCATCATCAGCGCGTCCGAGGACGTGGGCAACGCCGACCCCCGGGCCCTCCAGGTCGCGGTCGCGGCCGCCGCGGCGCTCGACCACGTCGGGCTGCCCGAGGCCCAGTACGCCCTGGCCCAGGCCGCCACCTACGTCGCGACCGCTCCCAAGTCGAACCGCTCCGGCCTCGCCTACTGGGCGGCCGCGGCCGATGTCGCCGAGCACGGCTCATTGCCGGTGCCCCTCCACCTGCGCAACGCCGCGGTGCCACAGATGAAGCACCACGGGATGGGCGTCGGCTACCGCTACCCGCACGACTTCGAGGGCTCCGACGTGGACCAGCAGTACCTGCCCGATGAGCTGGCCGACCGGCGCTACTACCGGCCCGTCGAGCAGGGCTACGAGGCGACGATCGGCTCGCGCATGGAGGCCCGCCGCAACGCCCGGGAGACGGCGAAGAGCTCTGGTGGCCCGACGCGGCGCAAGGAGCGTGGCCCGGCGGTCGACCCGATGCGGGCGGCCGGCAAGACCCAACGGACCCGCGAAGCCAACCGCAAGGCCCTCGCCGAGACGGAGAAGAAGGACGCCGAGTGACCGGTCGGCCGCCGATCGGTCTGCGGGATCCCCGGGGTGGTAGGGTCCGCGCATGAGCAGACCGATCCTCGCCGACGCCTTCGGCCACCACGTCTGGGCCACCCTCCGGGTCATCGACGCCTGCCTCCCGCTCACGCCGGAGCAGCTGGCCAGCCAGGTCCAAGGCACCTACGGCTCCATCCTCGACACGCTGCGTCATCTCGTGGGCGCCGACTGCTCGTACCTCGAGCTGCTGTCCGGTGGCACGATCACGGCCATCGACGAGGAGGCGATGGACCTGCCGGCGCTCCGGGCGGCGATGGCGGCGAACGGCCCGGTCTGGGCCGACGTCGTCGCGGGCGACCTGGACCCCGACGTCGTCGTGGTGCGTCACCGCGACGACGGTTCGGAGAGCCACGCCCCGCTGGGGATCCGGCTCGCCCAGGTCGTCCACCACGGCACCGACCATCGCAGCCAGGTCTGCACGGCCCTGACGAACCTCGGGATCACCCCGCCCGAGATCGACGCCTGGGACTTCGCCTGGTCCGAGGACCGGCTGGTCGAGGTGCCGGCGCCCGAGGCCTGAGCGCTCGACGGCCGAGGCCGTCCGCGCTCACCCGGCCCAGGCCACCCGCCAGACCCGCCAGAGCGCGGCGGGGTCCGACAGCGGGTCGCCGTGGACGAGCAGGAAGTCGGGTGGGCCGCCCTCGCGGATGACACCGGCCTCGGGCTCGCCGAGGACCTCGCCGCCGCGCCAGGTCGCCGACGCCAGGGCCTCGAACGGCGCCAGCCCGGCGGCGACGAGGCATTCGACCTCCCAGGCCAGCTGGTTGGCCCGCGTCGAGCCACCGCCGAAATCGGTCCCGGTCGCGATCGTCACCCCTGCCGCTTGAGCCAGCCGGACGCTGTCGGCCGCCCGCTCCTCGCGGGCCTTGGTCATCGCCCGCCGATCGGGATGGACGAACCGCTCGATCGTCGTCGTCCGCCCGAAGCTCGCCCACGACCGGAAGATCGCCAGCGTCGACACGAGCGCCGTGCCCTGGAGCGCCATCCGTTGGGCCAAATCCTCGTCGAGCTCCATCCCGTGCTCGAGCGCATCGGCCCGGGCGCTCACCGCGACCCGCGCGCCGCCCAGGTTCGTCGAGTGGGCGGTCACCCGGGCGCCGCGGGCGTGGGCCATGGAGACCACGGGCGCGACCTCGTCGACCGACCACGGCGAGACGCCCCGCTCCGGGCCGTCCATGTACAGCTTGAGCAGGTCGGCGCCCTCGTCGAGCTGGACCGAGGCGAACGCCAGCAGCTCGTCGGCGGTCTCTGCCTCGACCGACCGTTCGCCGGGCATCGTCCCGGCCCGGTCCAGCCAGGTCCCGGCGGCCCGGACGTAGGGGATGCCGGCCCTGCCCCGCCAACGATCGCGGAGCCCGAGGCTCAGGGCTCGGACCCGGCCGTCGACCGGGTCGGCGACCCGCGGCGCCCCGACGTCCCGGGCCCAGCGGACGCCGGCCGAGGTCATGAGCCGGGCGTTGTGCTCGGCGACCTCGAGGAGCCGCTCCACCGGGTCGTCGATCCGCTCGATCCAGTGGGCGCCGCCGGGCAGGGTCAGGTGGCTGTGGCAGTCCACCATCCCGGGCACGATCGTCGTCCCGCTGGCATCGACGACCTCGGCGCCGGCAGGGACCTCGCCCTCGTCGTCGCTCGGCCGGATCCAGGCGATCGATCCGTCGCGGACCAGGATGCTGACGCCGATCCGAAGCGCCTCGGAGCGGCCGTCGGCGAGCGCGCCGTCGCGGTACAGGGTGGCGGTCACGACGCCCTCAGTAGACCTGGGGGATGAAGGTCTGGTCGGTCATCGGCGGGCGGACGTAGCCGCGGTCCGATTGGCGCTCGGGGAGCACGATCTCGTCCGGCGTCAGGTCCTCGAAGGGGATGAGGCCGAGCAGGTGGGCGATGACGTTGAGGCGGGCCCGTCGCTTGTCGTCCGACGGGACCACGTACCAGGGAGCCTGGCGGATGTCCGTGTGGGCGAACATCTCGTCCTTGGCCTTCGAGTAGTCGACCCAGCGCGAGCGCGAGGCCAGGTCCATCGGCGACAGCTTCCAGCGCTTGGTCCGGTCGGTGATGCGCTGCTGAAACCGGCGCTCCTGCTCCTCGTCGGAGACGCTGAACCAGTACTTGACGAGGATGATCCCGCTCCGCACGAGCATCCGCTCGAACTCCGGGCACGAGCGCAGGAACTCCTGGTACTCGTCCTCGGTGCAGAAGCCCATGACCCGCTCGACGCCGGCCCGGTTGTACCAGCTGCGGTCGAAGATGACGAACTCACCGCCCGCCGGCAGGTGGGCCACGTAGCGCTGGAAGTACCACTGGGTGCGCTCCCGCTCGGTGGGAGCAGGCAGGGCGACCGTCCTCGCGTAGCGCGGGTTCATCGGCTCGAGGATCCGCTTGATCGAGCCTCCCTTGCCGGCCGCGTCACGCCCCTCGGCGACCACGACGACCTTCAGCCCCTCCTGGCGGATCCACTCCTGCCACTTGACCAGCTCCACGTGGAGCTTGGCCAGCTCGGACTCGTACGTCTTGCGGTCGAGCCGCTCGCGCGGCGGCTGCGGGACGCCCGGCTCGGCCGTGCCGCCGCGCATCGCCGTGGCCGGGATCCGCAGCTTCGAGCGCTCCGGCCCCTGGTTCCATCCCCTGCGAGGTTCGCTGGTTTTGGGCATCATCGTCCTCCTCGACCCGTCCGGACTCTACCCCCGCCGGGTTCTGGCCGTATCACCCGTCCGGCGCCGGGCGGTGGGCCCTTCGGCCCGTCCGTCCCCTCTCGCACCGCCGGCCCGACCACACGGAGCTGCTGATGACCTCCCGATCCAGATCCATGCGCCTCGCCGCCGCCGCGTCGCTGCTCGCCGTGGCGCTCGCCGCCTGCGGCACGGGCACGGCCTCACCCGCGACCGCCGGTTCGGACGCCTCCGCGCCAGCTTCGGGTGCCCCCGCCACGCTGCCCCTTGAAGTCAACGTGGCCACGGCCGCCTCGCTCCGTGACGCCGGCGCCTTCATGCTCGACGTCCGTGAGCCCGACGAGTGGGCCGCCGGCCACATCCCCGGCGCGACGCTCATCCCGCTCGGCCAGCTGGCGTCGCGCGTCGCCGAGGTCCCCGCCGATCGCGACGTCGTCGTCGTCTGCCGGTCCGGCAACCGGTCGGCCTCGGGCCGCGACATCCTGCTCGATGCGGGGCTCGCGAGCGTCACCAGCATGGGCGGCGGCATGAACGACTGGGCCGCCGCCGGGCTACCGACCGAGACCGGCTCCTAGGCCGAGGAGGCCTCCCTGGCCCATCCGCCACGCCTGCCGGTCACGGCTCGAGGTCGAACGCCCGCTCGCCCTTCGGGCGGAGCACCGCCAGCGGCCTTCGGTCGAAGGTCCCGATGCGACGCACGCCGAGACGTTCCGCCGTCGCCACGAGGACCGCGTCGGCCAGCCTCGTCCGCTGGTCCGCCGCCCCGGCCATCAGCTCGGTCGCCCGCACGAGATCGGCCGCGGTCGGCGCGGCAAGGCCGACCGACCCGTCGGCGATCGCATCGATGAGCGCCGCGACGGCCGTCGGGCCGAGTCCCCGCTGGAGGAGGTGGTCGGCATCGACCAGGGTCAGGGTGCCGACGAGCAGCGGCTCGTCGACCCGCCCCAGCCAGGCCACCGCGGCCCGGTGATTGAGGTCCGACACGTCGGCGGCAGCCACGATCAGGCTGGCATCCAGGAGGGCCGTCATCCGGGCCTGTCCGGGCGCCGACCGGCCTCGCGGCGGATGATCGATCGGCCATCGAGCGACAGGCGGCCGTGGCCGCTCTGGCCCACCGCGACGAACGGCAGGGCCGGCGCCTCGGCCTCCGACTCGGCCAGATAGGCCTCCAGAGCGGCCGTGATGACGGCCGTCTTGGTCCGCCGCGTCCGTCGTGCCAGGCGATCGACGCGGTCCAGGAGATCCGGGTCGGCGAGGATCGTCGTCCGCCGATGAGTCATATGCGGTCATATATACCACGCTGGCCGGGGAGACCCGCCCTCCCGTACCATCGGGCCGCCGGCGTGGTCACCCGACCGCCCATCCCCGAGCCGGCACCAGCAGCAACGTCGGAGATCGCCGTGCAGCGTTTCGAGACCAACCTCCGCGTCCCCGGGCCGACGAGTCTGCCCACCGAGGTCCAGGTGGCCGGTGGACGCCAGATGATCAACCACCGGGGCCCCGAGTTCGCGGGCATGCTGGAGCGGATCGTCGCCGGATTGCAGGTCTTCTTCGGTACCCGGAACGACGTCGAGTTGCTCACCTGCGCCGGAACCGGCGGCCTGGAGGCAGCGGTCGTCAACACGCTCTCGCCCGGCGATGCGGTCCTGTCGATCTCGGTCGGCGTCTTCGGGGATCGCTTCGCCAAGATCGCCTCGGCCTACGGCGCCGAGGTCACCAAGCCGGACGTCGAGTGGGGACGGGCGGCAGCGCCCGAGCTCGTCGCGGACGCTCTTCGAGCCGCGCCGCCCGGCGGCTACCGGGCGATCCTGCTGACCCACAACGAGACGTCCACCGGCGTCACCAACCCGATCGCCGAGCTGACGGCAGTGGCTCGCGAGCTCGCCCCGGAGACGCTCATCCTCGTCGACGGTGTCTCGGGGCTCGGCGCCCTCCCGTTCGAGCAGGATGCCTGGGGCATCGACCTGGTCGTCTCCGGCTCGCAGAAGGCGTGGATGGCAGCCCCGGGGATGGCTTTCGCCAGCGTCTCGGAGCGTGGCTGGGAAGCGGCCGAGACCGCCCGGATGCCGCGGGTCTATCTGGACCTCCGCGACCATCGCAAGAGCGCGGCCTCCGGCCAGACGCCGTGGACGCCGGCCGTCGCCGTCATGTACCAGCTCGACGTCGCCCTGGCGATGATGCAGGCGGAGGGTCGCGAGGCCCTTTTCGCCCGCCACGCGGCCTGCGCGGCGGCGACCCGGGCGGGCCTGACCGCCCTCGGGTTCGACCTGCTTGCCGATCCGGCCCACGCCTCGGACACGGTCACCGCGGCCTGGGTGCCCGAGGGGATCGACTGGAAGGCCTTCAACGCCGACCTGCAGCGCCGCCGCCTCGTCGTGGCCGGTGGCCAGGGCAAGCTGAAGGGCCGCATCTTCCGGATCGGCCACCTTGGCCACGTGACCCTCGATGACATCCTGGCCGCCATCGGGGTGATCGAGGAGGTCGCGCTCATCCACGGCCTCGATGTGACGCCGGGATCGGGCCTCGCTGCGGCCCAGCAGGCCGGCCTCCGGGTCGCGGCCGCCACGACCGCCGGCGTGCCGGCATGAGGATCCTGGTCGCCGAGCCGGTCGCGGCCGAGGGCGTCGAGGCGCTTCGCGCCGAGCACGAGGTCGATGTCCGGACCGGCCTCGCGCCCGGGGAGCTCCGAGCCATCATCGGCGAGTACGACGCCCTCGTCGTCCGCAGCCAGGTCAAGGTCGACGCCGACCTCATCGCGGCCGGCAGCCGGCTGGGCGTCATCGGGCGGGCCGGCGTCGGGGTCGACAACGTCGACATCGAGGCCGCCACCCGGGCCGGCATCACCGTCGTCAACGCTCCCACCGGCAACACGATCGCCGCCGCCGAGCACACGATCGCCCTGCTCTTCGCCGTCGCCCGCCGGATCGCGCCCGCCGATGCGTCGGTGCGGGCCGGCGAGTGGCAGCGCAGCCGCTTCACCGGCGTGGAGCTACGAGGCAAGACGATCGGGATCGTGGGGCTGGGCAAGATCGGGCAGGCCATCGCGTCCAGGGCGCGGGCCATGGAGATGGTCGTCGTGGGCCACGACCCGTACGTCACGGCCGAGCAGGCGGCCAACCACGGCATCGAGGCCGTGCCCCTCGACACCCTGCTGGAGCGCTCCGACGTGGTGACCGTCCACGTCCCGATGAGCCGGGCCACCCGGGGCCTCATCGGGGAGGCGGCCATCGCCCGGATGAAGCCCGAGGCGATCGTCCTCAACGTGGCCCGCGGCGGTATCGTCGACGAGGCGGCAGTGGCGCGGGCGCTCACCGAGGGCCGCCTGGGAGGGGCCGGCATCGACGTCTACGAGCAGGAGCCGCCCACCGGCTCGCCGCTGCTCGAGGCCCCGAACACGGTCCTGACCCCGCACCTCGGCGCCTCCACCGCGGAGGCCCAGGTCCTGGTCGCGACCGAGGTCGCCGACCAGATCCTCGATGTCCTCGACGGTCGACCGGCACGCTACGCCGTCAACGCCCCGCTGCTGACCCCGGAGACGGCCCAGGCCATCGCGCCGTACCTGCCGCTCGCCGAGGTCCTCGGCCGCTTCCACGCCCAGTTCGCCAGGACGGCGCCCGCGACCCTGACCCTCGAGGTCGCCGGTGACCCGGCCGCCTTCGACACGACGCCGCTGGCCGCGGCCGCGCTTCGGGGTCTCCTGGAGACGGTCACCACCGAGCGGGTGAACCAGGTCAATGCGGCGACGATCGCGAAGGCTCGCGGGATCACCCTGGTCGAGCGCAAGACGCCCGATGCCGGGGCCTACAGCGCGCTCCTCACGCTCAGCGGCGAGGTCGAGGGACGGACGGTGACGGTCGGAGGGACCGTCGTGGCCGGCGAGCCCCGGCTCGTCCTCCTCGACGGCTACCGCCTCGACATGGCGCCCGCGGATTCGATGCTGATCAGCCGCCACCACGATCGGCCCGGGACGATCGGCCGCGTCGGCCGAGTCCTCGGTGAGGCCGACGTGAACATCAGCGCCATGCACCTGGCCCGCCAGGCGCCGCGCGAGGAGGCGCTGATGGTCCTTGCTCTCGACGACGAGGTCCCGGAGCACGTCGCCAGGGCGATCCAGGCCGACGAGGCCGTCCTCGACCTGTGGGTCATCCGGCTGGGCGGCGAGCGGTGAGCGAGGCCGCGGCTCCGTCCGGGGAGCTCATCCCCGAGGGTCTCGACGCCACCGTCGTCCTGGTCCGCCACGGCGAGTCGGAGTACATCGTCGAGGGCCGCTTCCAGGGCCGGGCCGAGACGCCGCTGTCATCGCTCGGGCTCCGCCAGGCCGAGCTGACCGGCGTCCGCCTCGCCCATCCGCGCCGCTCGCCGGCCCTGCCGGTGCCCGGCGGCCCACCGATGGAGGTCGCCCACTCGCCGCTCCGCCGGACGGCCCAGACCGCCGCGGCGGCGACCCTGGCGATGGCCGGGGAAGGGTCGTTCGGGGCGATGGTGCCCCTCCGGCCCGAAGCTGGCGTCATCGAGATCGGCCAGGGCGCCTGGGAGGGCCTGCGCCACGACGAGATCAGCCGGCGCTACCCCGACGAGCTGGCCGGCTGGCGCAGGCGGCCGCTCGAGAGCTGGGCGCCCGGCGGCGAGCCACTGCGGGACGTGCAGGCCCGGGTCAGGCCGGCGCTGGCCGCGATCCTCGCCCGCCTCGCGGACGGACGGCCGGCCGGCACCCTCGACCGGTCACAGGTCGCCGGCTACCAGGGCACCGACGGACCCGGGGATCGCCCCTGGTCGGTCGTCGTCGGCCACGACGGCGTCTTCAAGGTGCTCCTGCTCACGCTGCTCGACCTGCCCCTGGAGCGGTTCTGGTCGTTCTCGTTCGGCCTCTGCGGCATCAGCGTCGTCGAGCTCCGTGGCGGGCGGCCGGTGCTGGTCGCCCTCAACCTCGTCGAGCACCTGGCCCCGCTCCGCGACGAGGAGGACCGGGCCGCCGAGGCGGCGGCCGAGCGGCAGCGCAGCGGCGCCCTCTAGTCGCCCCGGCGGCGTCGTCCGGCGGCGGCCGGCGGCGGCCGGCGGCGGCCCCTTCCCGACGCGAGCGCCAAGCCGGGCCGGCTAGCGGCGGCGTCCGGGACGTCGACCGCGGCGGAACAGCAGGCGGAGCAGGCCCACCCGGAGTCGCCCGGTGGCGGAACGGAGGGCCGTCAGGCGGTCGGCTCCCAGGACATGGCGGCCGTAGGCGACCTCTACCTTGGCCCGGGCCACCGTCTGGAGCTCGGGCTCCATCGCCGGCAGGGCCTCGCCCAGCGCGGTCGCGTACTCGTAGACGGTCTGGGTCGGTCGCGGGCCGAAGCCGAGGCGCCGGGCCAGCCGGGTCACCGAGCCCCAGGCGTCCTCGGCCGTCACGTCCTTCGGTCCACGCCGATACGAGACGAACGCGGCCCAGGCCATGACGGCGCCCAGGACCACGGCGACCAGGATGAACGGACCGGGTCCCAGCGGGCCGCCGGCCGTGCCCCCTGGCGTCACGCCGCCGCCGGAGGGAGGCGCGAGCGACCGCTGGATCTCCCCGTCGTCGTCGTCGCCGCGCGGCGGCACCGGCGTCGGGGACGGGATGACGACCGGGGCCCCGCGGGGCAGGGACGGCAGCTCGGCGACCGGGCCGGTCGGGTCGAAGGGCACCCAGCCGTAGCCGGGGAAGTAGACCTCGACCCAGGCGTGGGCGTCGCTGAACCGGACGACCCGCGTCCCGTCCGCCGTCAGCTCGCCGGGCAGGAACCCCTGGGCCAGGCGGGCCGGGATCCCCTCGTGGCGGAGCAGGCCAGCCATCGTGGAGGCGTACCAGGTGCAGAAGCCCTGGCGGAAGTCGATGAAGCACTCGACGACGGAGGTGCCCTTGCAGTCGACCTCCGAGACGTCGGTCCGATAGAGGAATTCGCTCGACTTGAGGCG
The DNA here is from genome assembly GCA_963707215.1 of uncultured Chloroflexia bacterium. Taxonomy (GTDB): domain Bacteria; phylum Chloroflexota; class Limnocylindria; order Limnocylindrales; family CSP1-4; genus DATHYZ01. The sequence continues at coordinate 292,517 of CAVPPB010000003.1, forward strand.
CCGCTCGAGGGCAAGCGCCAGGTCGTAGGGGGTTGCCCGGGCCAGCGTCGACTTGACCTCCTCGAGGAAGACCAGGCTGTTGGGGCCGAGGACATCCGGGGGCTGCTCCGTATAGCGGAGGACCTCCGGCGGGTACGACGTCCCGGCAGCCCGGAGCTTGTTCTCGGTGAGGGCCGCCTCCTCCTCGTCGCCGGTCGTCCGGACGAGCGCCGTGGCCGTATACCCGACCGGTCCCGCGTCGAGGGCGATCGAGCCGAGCCAGCCGCCCTCGCCGACCAGCCGGATGGTGGTCGCCTCGTCTACCGACACCGGGTCGCTGGGGCTTAGCATCACCCGGTTCCGGTACTCGGCCAGGGGGACGACGGTGAACTCCACGCTCCGCCGGCCCTCGGCGGCCGGCTGGTCGAGGGTGCCCTCGAGCAGCGGGGCACCTGCGTCGCGGCGGCTCAGCGCCTCGTCGGACTGGAGCCAGCCCGTGCCGGTGAAGACGTCGTAGGTCGAGGCCCGCCAGTAGTACGGGGTCTCGTCGCCGGGCGGCACCCGGATGACCACCGCCTCCGTCCGATCCGAGAACCACGATGTGCCGATCTCGGCGCTCGGCCCGAAGTCGACCGAGGCCGGGCCGCGGACGTTCTGGACGAAGCTGAAGTAGCGCTGGAGGGTGCTCCCGACGTCGATCAGCCATGGCTCGGCCCCGGCCCACAACCCCTGGAGCGGGGCGGAGCTGGCGACCTGCGTCAGGAGCAGGGCGCCGGCCACGGCGATCGCCGCGAAGACGGTCCCGCCCCGGTCGGTCAGGGCCTGGATCGGCCCGGGATCGCCGATCCGGCGGCGCATCCAGTCGAGCCGCTCATCGAAGGCGTGGAGGCGGACGAGGAGCAGGAGGGCGAGGAGGCTGGCCAGGACGAGGTAGACGAGCTGGTCGTGCCGGGTGAGGGAGACGCTGACCAGGAGCGGGATCCCGAGCGCCAGCAGGGCGGCGACCGGGCGCCGATGGCCGAACGCCGCATAGCCCGCGAACATGCTGGTCGCCCAGAGGAAGAGGCCGAGGGTCAGCTGGAAGTGGCCGTACTGCTGGGTGGACCCCCGCCCCAGGACGAGCAGGTCGCCGATGGCCGCTGCCGTCGAGTCGGCTGTCGCCCGGTACATCTCCATCAGCGACGCCGGCCCGTCGATGATGATCGAGCCGATGAGCGTCGGGACGACGAGGGCCGCCAGGACCGCCCCCACGAGGTAGGTCCGGAAGCGGCCGATGCCGAGCACGGCGCCGGTGACACCGACGATGGCCCCGCCGAGGGCCGCCCACGGCAGGAAGTCCGTAAGCCCGTCCCTGCCCAGGATCCAGCGCGAGTCGTCGATCGTCCAGCCGACGAGGAGGGCCAGGAGGAGGAGCAGCGTGACGCTGATCCAGCCCTGCTCCGGGGAGAAGCGGGCGGTCCTCACAGGACGAGGGTCTCGGCGAGCGGACGGGTCGGGAGGACGGTCACCGACCGCAGCTCGTACTCGGCCAGGGCGTGGCGCAGGGCGCGGCCCCGCTGGGCCATGGACTCGGCATCCTCGGGCGCCAGCGGCAGGGCGCCCTCCAGCCCTGCCACGACGGCATGCCGAGCGTAGGCCAGGGGATCGACGTGGACGACGACGCAGCCGACGCCCCGGCCCCGCAGGGTCGCCAGCGGCCGGATCCAGTCGGTCTCGAGCGATGGGGTCACGACGACCGCGGTCATCCCCCGGCGGACCCGCCCGAGGCCGGTGAGCAAAGCCTCGACGAACGGCGTCTGGCCGTCGGGCTGGACCGCCGCCAGCAGCTGCATGACCTTCAGGTGCTGCCGGGCGCCCCGGTCGGACGGCAGGACGGCGGCCCGGTGGGCGTTGATCGTCAGGCCCACGGCCCGGTTCTCGACGATCGCCCGGTCGGCCACCGAGGCTGCGACCCGGATGGCCGCCTCGGCGGTGGACTCGTCACCCACTCCGTCCTGGACCGCGCCCTCGAGGTCGAGGAAGAGCCAGGCGTCGGCCGTCTGCTCCAGGTCGAACTCCTTGACCTGGATCTCGCCGAAGCGGGCGGTCGTCTTCCAGTGGATCCGGTTCATCCCGTCGCCCGGCGCCCAGGGCCGGACCGTCGTCGCGAGAGGCGTGGTCTGGAGCGTCCGGACCGGCATGGCATGGCTGCCCTCGAGGTCGGCGGCCGGGAGGCGCCAGTGGGGCAGTCGCTCGATCCGCGGGTAGACGACCACCGAGACGCCCTGGCCGACCGAGGCGACCGACTCGAACAGGCCGAACGGGTCGCCGGTCCGGATCGTCAGCGGCTCGATCCGGTAGTGGCCTCGGCGGGTCAGGGGAGCCCGAACGAGCCAGGACCGCTCGGCCTTCGGCCCGAGGGCGATGGCGCGTCCGGGCAGGCCCCCCGGCAGCGAGGTCGGGTTGTGGATCTCCAGCCACGGCTTCGGGATGGGGCCGGCGTTCCGCAGGGTGTAGGTCAGACGGAGCTGCTCGCCGACGTGGGCGTGCAGCTGGCTGACCGCATAACCGGCCTCCAGGTCGGAGAGGCCCAGGCGGGTGACGACATAGCTGCCCCCGACGACGAGGATGGCCAGGTAGAGGAGGTAGAAGAGGAACTCCAGGCCGGTCGAGAAGGCGGCCACGACCAGGATCGCGCCGAGCAGCAGGAATGGGATCCGACGCAGCATCCTAGCGCTCCGACGTCCGACCGGCCCCCCTCGTCACGACGCCGGATGGAGGTCGCGCGGGCCGGTCCCGGCCGGGGCCTTGACCGCCTCGACCGATGTCGTCGCCACGAGCTCCCGGACGACCGCGCCGGGGGTCACGTCGTGGATCGTGGACGCGGTCTTGATGATCAGGCGGTGGGCCAGCGCCGGCTCGGCCAGCGTCTTGACGTCGTCCGGGATGACGTAGTCGCGGCCCAGCAGCCCGGCCAGGGCCTGGCCGGCCCGGTAGAGCGCGATCGAACCCCGCGGCGATGCGCCGAGGTAGACGTCGGGGTGGCTCCGGGTGGCGTTGACGAGCCGGACGATGTACTCGCTGACCGACGAGTCGACGTAGATCTCGCGGACCGCCGCCTGCATCTCCCGCAGCTCTTCGACCCCGAGGACCTCCGCGAGGGTCTCCAGTGGGTGCGCCCGCTTCTGCTCGTCGAGAATGACGATCTCCTCGATCGGCTGGGGATAGCCCAGGCGCAGCCGGAGGAAGAACCGGTCCAGCTGGGCCTCGGGCAGGGCGAAGGTGCCCTCGTACTCGATGGGGTTCTGGGTGGCGATGACCAGGAACGGGTCCGGCATCTGGTAGGTCACCCCGTCGATCGTCGCCTGGCGTTCCTCCATGCACTCGAGGAGCGCCGACTGCGTCTTGGGCGTCGCCCGGTTGATCTCGTCGGCAAGGACGACCTGGGCCATGATCGGCCCGGGCCGGAACTCGAACTCCTGGGTCTTCTGATTGAAGATCGAGAGCCCGGTGACGTCGGACGGCAGGAGGTCGGGGGTGAACTGGATCCGCCGGAAGGAGCAGCCCAGGCTCCGGGCGATGGCCTTGGCCAGCATCGTCTTGCCGGTCCCGGGCACGTCCTCGATGAGGAGATGCCCGCGGCAGAGCAGGGCCACGAGGGCCAGCCGGACCTCCTCGTGCTTGCCGACGATGACTCGTTCGACGTTCGCGACGACCCGGTCGCCGGCTTGCTGGATCTTGGTCATCGAGCCCCCTCACGGGACGACCTACCGATCGGCAGGTCGTCGGGAAGGGACGCCGACGGGCCCGGGACGGCCGCAGGCGTCCGGTGGTCTTTGGGGATAGTACGCCCGCGCTGCAATTCTGGTTCGCGAAGACATCGGCGCCGGCCCGGCTCGTTCCCGCGGCCCGGCCCGCCGCGTACCATCCCACTCGGGGACCGATCGGGTCGCCCCGAGACCGTGACGGGAGCGCCATGCCACAGCAGGTCAGGACCGGCAGGACGCCGTCGGCCGATCCCGCCTGGCTGCCCACCGTCGTCCGCCTGGGTCGCGGCGTGACCGACGACCTCGCGGCGGCGACGCGCCGCGAGTGGCTGCTGACGAACGGTCTCGGCGGATACGCCATGGGGACCCTGGCCGGACACCCGAGCCGGCGCTATCACGGCTGGCTCGTGGCGGCCCTCGATCCCCCGGTGGGCCGGACGGTCCTCGTCGGCGGGCTGGAGACCTGGGTGTCGGTCGCCGGGCGACGCGTCGCGCTCCACGCCCTTGCGACGAGGTCGTCGCGTCCGCGACCCGCCGCGTGGACCCACCTCGGGCGCTTCGAGCTGGCAGGGACGGTCGCGACCTGGCGCTACGAGGTCGGTGACGTCGTCGTCATCCGGGAGGCCTGGATGGCCCACGGGGCGAACACGACCTACGTCCGCCTGAGGATCGCCGGGGCGCCGCGGACCGTCGGCCTGGAGCTCCGTCCGCTGGTCACCTGGCGCGACCACCACGCCGCGCCCGATGCAGCCGCCCTGGGCGATCCCCAGGTGACGACCACCAGGGTCGGAAGGGGGTGGCCCGCCGGGCTGCGGATCGAGCCTCCCGACGGCTCGCCCCTCATCCGGGTGCTGGCCGACGAGGGCGACGCCACGGCGGACCCGACCTGGATCCACGATATCCGGCTGCCGGAGGAGACCGCCCGCGGCGAGGCGGACCGGACCGCCCTCTGTCGGGCGGGCAGCCTCCGCCTCGAGCTCCGGACCGGTCGGTCGGTGACCCTCGCCCTCACGGCCGAGCCCGAGGACGTCCAACCGGGGGCGGGCGACGCCGCCCTGGCGGCCGAGCGGCGACGGGCCGCCGGGCTGCTGGCCCGGGCCGGGGTGGGTCCCGACGACGACCCGCTGATCCCCGCGCTCGTCCTCGGTGCCGACGCGTTCCTGGTCGGCCGGACGATCCCGGCCCGGCGCACCGATGAGTCCCCCATCGCCGGGCGGACGGTCATCGCCGGCTATCCGTGGTTCAACGACTGGGGCCGCGACACGATGATCGCCCTGCCCGGGCTGTGCCTGTCCACCGGCCGGGCCGACGAGGCGGCCACGATCCTCCGCTCGTTCGCCCGGTTCGTCGCCGACGGCCTCATCCCCAACGACTTCCCCGACGCCACCGGGGTCGAGCCGATGTACAACACGGCGGATGCCTCGCTGTGGTTCGTGGCGACCCTCGGGGCAGTAGCCCGGGCGACGGACGACGCGAGACTGCTCGAGGAGCTGCTGCCAGCGGCGACCGCGATCCTGGATGCGCACCTGCGGGGGACCCGCTTCGGGATCGGGATCGACCCGGACGACGGGCTCCTCCGGGCAGCCGCACCCGGGTGCCAGCTGACGTGGATGGACGCCAAGGTCGACGGTTGGGTCGTCACCCCGCGCCAGGGCAAGCCGGTCGAGCTCCAGGCCCTCTGGTACGAGGCCCTGCGGGTCGTGTCCGAGGCCCTCGCCAGCCGTGATCCGGCGGTGGCCGCCCGGTTCGACGCGGCAGCCGAGCGGGCTCGGGCCGCCTTACTCCGGCGCTTCTGGGACCCTGGACGCGGCTATCTCCTCGACGTCGTCGACGGCCCGGAGGGCGACGACCCCGCCCTCCGCCCGAACCAGCTGCTGGCCCTTTCGCTGCCGCACCCCCTCGTCACCGGGGCGCCGGCCGAGGCCGTCCTCGAGCGCTGCGGGGCGACCCTCGTCACGAGCCTCGGCCTTCGTTCGCTGGCGCCCGATGACCCCGCCTACATCGGACGCCACCGCGGCGACCGACGGAGTCGCGACGCTGCCTACCACCAGGGCACCGCCTGGTCGTGGTTCGTCGGCCCCTACCTCGACGCCGTGCTCGCCGTCCGGGGCGATGCCGCAGCCGTGCGAGCCGCCCTGGAGCCGTTCCGGGACCACCTGACAGATGCGGGGCTCGGGTCGATCTCCGAGACCTTCGACGGCGATGCGCCCCACCGGCCGACCGGCTGCATCGCCCAGGCCTGGGGCGTGGCCGAGGTCCTGCGCGTGGCTCGCCGCGTCCTCTGAGGTCCCGGCCCGGCTCAGCCGCGGAGGACCGTGATCGCGCCGACCCAGATCGTCATCAGGCAACCGATGCCGGCCATGACCGCCAGGAACAGCTCGCCACCGACGAAGGCGGCCAGGGCGACCACCCCGAAGAGGACCGCCATCAGGGCAGCGATCGCCGCCATGCCCAGGCGCTCGATGAGCGGCCGCCGCTCGGGCGGCGGAGCGGACGGGGCCGGGTCGCTCACGGGGTCGTCCGCCGGGCGGACTGCGCCAGGATGCCGGTCAAGGGAAGGGCGGTCGTCGGGTCGGTACTCATCGCCCGACGATATCGAAGTAGGCATCCATCATGCGACCGGCGACGGGTGCGGCCCGCTCCCCTCCCCGCCCGCCGCGCTCCACGAGGACGGCGACGGCGATCGTCGGGTCGTCCGCTGGGGCGAAGCCGATGAACCAGGAGTGGGGCTCGCCGCCCCCGCCGAGCTCGGCCGTGCCCGACTTGCCGGCCGTGAGGACGCCGGGCACCTTCGCCCCGCTCGTGTACTGGCGACCCAGGTCGCCCTCCACCGCCGCCGTCATGGCCTCGACGAGGATCGCCGCACCGGCCGGGTCGAGGACCTGGCCGAGATTCGTCGGACCCAGCGTCGTCGTCCCGCCACCCGGGTCCACGAGGGCGGAGGCCAGGCGCGGCTCCATCAGGACGCCACCGTTGGCGACCGTGGCCGCCACCAGCGCCATCTGGAGGGGCGTGGCCAGCGTCTCGGCCTGGCCGTAGGAGGCGTTCGCCAGCTCCACGTCGTCGGCGAACCCGCCCGGCAGCGGTCCGCCCCCGTTGGTGACCTGGCTGGTCGCCGTCGGAAGGTCGAACGACAGGGGCGATCCGAAGCCGAAGGCGGCGGCCCCGTCGGCCAGCGCGCCGCCGCCGGTGTCGAGGCCGGCCAGGGCGTACCAGATGTTGCAGGAGACCTCGGTCGCCTCGACGAGGTCGACCTCCCGGCTGCCCGTCGCCGGATGATGCCCGTCGGTGATCCGGAACCCCTCGACGACGAGACCGTCCTTCTCGGCCGGCGGCTGCTCCGGATAGCGAGTGTCCCGGCCGATCGCGCCGGTCCGGAGGCCGGACGCCGCGGTCACGATCTTGAAGACGCTGCCGGGAACGTACAGGCCCTGGGTGGCCCGCGGGAGGAGCGGCTGGGCGGGGTCGGCCTGGAGGGCGGTGAAGGCGGACTCGGAGGTGGCCGGGTCGGCGACGGCCGAGGCGTCGTAGACCGGGGTCGAGGCGAGGACCAGGACCTCGCCGTTGCGGGGATCGAGCATGACCACAGCGCCTCGGTCACCCCCGAGCTCGGCGATCGCGAGACGCTGGAGCTCTAGGCTCAACGAGGTCTGCAGGTCGCGAGGATCGTACGGGTCGGGGTCGAACTTGGACAGCAGGTCGGTCCGGGCGTCACCGGTCCGAAGGCCGACCAGGTAGGCATCGTAGGTCCGCTCCAGCCCGGCGGTCCCGTAGCGCCGGGACGCGTAGCCCACGGCCTGGCTCACGGACTCGTCGACGTACACCCGGTACGGGAGATCGTCGGCATCGAAGCGATTCTCGGCGAGGACGACCCCGTCGCGATCGAGGATGAGGCCGCGGACAGCCTCGCGTCGAAGCACGGCCGTCGCCGGGTTGTCGGGGCGGGTGACGAGCTCCTCGCTGCGGACCACCTGCCAGTACCCGGCGGCACCCGCCAGGGCGGCGAAGGCGAGGGCCAGGGCAAGGCCGACCCGGACCGTCGTGCGCCCCACCGGCGGGCGACGGGTCGTGGACCGACCGGATCCGCTCATGGCGCCTTCCCGACCGTCGAGGCCCGGCGTGCCGCGGCGCCACGCAGCCGACGTGGTCGTTTGGGGATGGGCGGCGGGTCGACGCCGGGGTCGCTGATGGCGAGGAGCAGGCCGACGATCAGGGCGTTCGCCAGGAGCGAGGAGCCGCCGTAGCTGATGAACGGCACGGTGATGCCCGTCAGCGGGATCAGCTTCAGGTTGCCGGCCGCGATGATGAACGCCTGCACCCCGATCACGAGGGCCAGGCCGGCCGCCAGGATGGCCCGGAACTCGTCGGCGGCCGAGGCCGCGATGCGCAGGCCCCGCTCGATGATGACGAGGTAGACGCCGAGGATCGCCAGCAGCCCGACGAGCCCCAGCTCCTCGCCGAGGGCCGCCAGCGGGAAGTCGGTATGGATGGCCGGGATGGGCGGTCGCCCACCGATCTCGGGCAGCCCGGCGCCGAGGCCGGTCCCGATGAGGCCGCCGCGGGCGAAGGCGATGAGGGCCTGGACGACCTGGTAGCCCGTGCCCAGCGGATCCGCCCAGGGGTCGAGCCAGATGTCGACCCGGACCCGGACGTGGGCGAACAGGGTGTACGAGATGAAGGCGCCCAGGGCGAACAGGGCGAGGCCCACGATGACGTAGCTCCAGCGTGCGGTGGCCACGTAGAGGAGGGTCAGGAAGACGGCGAAGAAGAGCATCGCCGCGCCGAGGTCCCGCTGGACGACGACGATCGACAGGGCGATCGCCCACATGGCGACCATCGGGGCGAGGTACGGCAGGGGCGGCAGGCGGATGGGCCCGATCCGCAGGTCCGACTCGGCGAGGAGCGGCCGGTTCTCGGACAGGTAGCCGGCCAGGAAGACGACGAGCAGCACCTTGAGGAGCTCGGTCGGCTGGCCGGAGATCGGGCCGATCGTCAGGGTCAGGCGGGCCCCGTTCACCTCCTCGCCGAAGATGAAGGTCAGGAGCAGCAGGGCGATCCCGAGGGCGGCCCAGCTGTAGCGGTAGAGCCGCAGCCAGGCATCGGATCGGACGACGACCGCCAGGGTCCCGAGCACGCCGACCGCGATCAGCCACCACAGGAGCTGGGTCTGGCTGAGCCCCCCGTAGATCCCCGCCAGGTCCTGCGGCAGGCGTTCCATGAGCAGCAGGCCGATGCCGCCGAGCAGGGCGACCGCCGGGAGGAGGACCTGGTCGACCCGCCGGGCCGTCAGGACCATCGCCAGGTGGACCACGAGGAAGGCCCCCAGGAAGACCGCCATCTGGGCCGCATCGGCCAGGCGGACCTCGGGCGGGACCCCGTCGGGACCCCGGGAGCCGAGCCACGCCTCGGTCGAGCCGAGCGACAGGCTGCCGACGAGGAGCGCGGCCGCGACGAGGACGAGGAGGCCGAGCTCGCGCCAGCGCGGCCTTGGGCGGACGGCGCCGAGCCCGACCGGACGGGCGACGGCGGAGACGCTCACCCGCGTGACTCGGGGCGCCGCCCGCGATCGAGCCGGAACTGGGTCTCGCCGACGACGACCGCATCGCCGAAGCCGAGCAGGGTCGGTTCCACGACCCGGAGACCGTTGACGTACGTCCCGTTGGTGCTGCCGAGATCCTCGACGTACCAGGCGCGCCCGCGGTATGTCAGCGCGGCGTGGACGCCCGAGACGAAGGCATCGTCGACCACGATGGAGTTGTTGACGTCGCGGCCGATCGTCGTCACCGCATCGAGGACGAAGACGGTGCCGGGCGCGGGGTCCCCCGACGGGCAGCGGACGACCACCAGGCGCCCGAGCTCGGCGGACGACTGGCGGGCGGCGGATCGCAGGTCGCGCAGGAGGACCCGCACGACGGCGAAGAGGACCAGGTACAGGAGACCGAGGAAGGCCAGCCTGAGGATCCAGAGGGCGAGGAAGAACGGGTCCATCAGGTTCCCGGGGACTCGATGACCAGGCGGGTCTCCCCGACCCGGATCTCGTCTCCGAAGCCGACGGCGATCTCCCCCACTCGCTCGCCGTTCACCGAGGTGCCGTTGCGGCTGTCGAGGTCCTCGAGCACCAGGAGGCCCTGGCGGGCGACCAGGCGAGCGTGGTAGCGCGATGCCGCAGGATCGCCCAGCACGAGCTCGTTGTCGGGGGCTCGGCCGATCGTAAGCCCGCCACCTCCGACGACGATCTGCCGGTCGGCGCCGGTCGGCTCGAGCACGCGGACGCGTGCCAGCAGCCCCGACGGCTCGGGGGGCCTGTATGCCCCGACCTGACCGTCGCTCGGCGACCCGGCGCCAGCGTCGATCCGCGTCGCCCCGGCCGCCCCGTTGGAACCGCCCCCGGAACCCGCGGGGTCCTCACGTCGCGCCGGCTCGATCCCGGCCGATCGCAGCAGCCGGGCTTCGGCGCCGGTCGCGCCGGGCTCGTGGCGGCCGAAGCGAGCCTCCACCCTGGGATCACCACGGTCCACCTGGTCGTCGGCGATCAGGTCGACCCGAGGGCGCTCGCGCAGCGTGTAGCCGTGGGCGCGGGCGAAGCGCAGGGCGGCATCGGCAAGCTCCTCGGCCATGTCACGGGCGTACCCACCGAAGGCATCCAGGTCTGCCGGTGACAGGTGGACAACGAAGCGGTCGGGCACGAGAGTCCGATCCGCAGCGCTCACCCGCCCGTGCTCCATGGAGCGCTCGATCCGCCGCTGCAGCTGGATCGGCTGGAGGGGAGCGCGGAAGAGCCTCGCGGAAGGTCGCTCGAAGAGGCGTTCCAGGAACCGCTCCAGGGCGGCGAACGGTCGCATCGGTGAGGCGAGCCTAGCAGAGGTCCCCGGCAGCCCGGGTCCGGCGGGCCGGCGACGACCACCGACGCCGAGCGGCTGGGGCGAGACGGCTGGGCCGCAGGGAGTGCTCCGGGGTCGGCGCCGGGCGGGCCGGCTGGTCATCGGTCGCATGGACGGCGGGGCATCCCGGAAGGTGACGATGACCTTCGGGTGGGCATCCGCGGTACCTGCGATCCGAGGCCACTCGGGGGCCCTGGGCTATACTCTCGACCCGCTCGGGGGCACGCTCTCGGGCGAACCAGGCGAACCAGGGATCCCATGACCGAGCTCCTGACCGAATCGTTCTGCGAGCGCTGCGGCACCCGCTACACCTTCCAGACGGCGGCGCCGAAGGGCGGTCGCGTGCGCTCCCTCAAGGTCCTCTCGAAGGGCCTGCGCAACTTCGTGGCGAGCGACGACATCTCGCTCTCGGACGCCTTCGCCGACGCTCGCTCGGACCAGGAGCGGGAGGCGTCGTCGCACCAGCTCGAGGCCTTCCACCAGACCTTCAACTTCTGCCTGGATTGCCGGCAGTACACCTGCGGGAACTGCTGGAACGACGGCGACAATCGCTGCCTGACCTGCGCACCCGACCTGTCGCGCGACATCCTCCCCGCTGCCTTCCCGGCTCCGGTCGGCCAAGAGGCCGAGCCCGTCAGCGCGCCATCTGCAGCGCTCGAGGCAACCAGCTGGCCGAGCGCCGATCTCGAGCGTGAAGCACCCGCCGAAGGCGGACCAGCCGCGATCCTCGCCGCTGCGGCAGCCTCCCGAGCGCTCGAGGCAGGGACGGAGCCAGTGGTCGCCCCGGCCGCCGAGCCCGATGTGGTCGAGGCGGGGACGGAGCCCCAGGTGGCCGCCGCAGCCCAGGTGGAGGAGCCGGAGGCCGCCGCCGCGGGCGCTGCTGACGAGCCCGCCATGGCCGAGCCGGAGGCAGTGGCTGCCGAGCCGGAGGCAGTGGCCGCTGAGCCCGTTCCGGCGCCGACGATCGCTGCCGACGAGCCCGCTCGACAGCCCGAGACTGCCGCGCCGTCCACGCCCGCCGGGGCCGACGATCCGGAGGAGCGGGCCGCTGCGGCTGCCATCGGGACGACCGCCTTCCTTCGTCGCTTCCGACCGGGCGAGAGCCTCGACGCGGCGCTCGCCGAGTTCGAGGCCGGCGAGGCGGCGGGAGCACCCGAGCCGACGCCGGCGCAGGCCGCCCCGCCGGTCGCTCCCCCGGAGCCCGTCACGCCGCCCGCGGCCGCGGCAGCCGCGACACCACCGGCCGGGGCGCCCCAGGAGCCGACCGCCGCGCCCCGGGACGTGGTCGGCACACCGACCTGGCGGATCACGGCGCCGGACGGCGATGTCCCTGCCGCGGCCGCAGCAGGTGCCGCCTCCCCGGCGCCGGGCCAGGGGCCCGCTTCGCCGCCGGGAACCAGTCCGGCTTGGCCACCGCTCCCGCCTGGCACCGAGCCGTCATGGCCGGTGGCCCCGCAGTGGCCGCCGCGACCGGCCACGCAGGCCGCCCTGGACCAGGACGCCATGTGGGCTGCGTCCAACCGCGAGGTCGCCAGCTCGCCGGCGCCCTCCGCCGTCCGCCCGTGCGTGAGCTGCGGTCTGTCGCTCTCCTCGACGGCCCGCTTCTGCCGCCGCTGCGGGTCGCCGCAGGGCTGACCCGGGGCTCGGGCCGCCGATCACTCGGTCGGCTCGGAGACTGTTCAGCCTAGGGGGCGCCGGCCTCGGTCCCGGGCGGCTCGTCGGCTCGCTGCGTCACCGGCGCCGCGGGGACGTCCGGGCGACGCAGGTCACCGGCCGGCCAGGGGATCTCCGAGCGCGGCGGCCAACCGAACGCGCGCATCCCCGTCCAGACCATGCCGAGCACGACGACCTGGGTCGTCAGCTGGAGCCAGACGAGCAGGATGAAGATCGCCGAGATCGCCCCGTAGAGCGACGCGGTGCCGGCCACGAGCGGGCCGAGGAAGGCGAAGACCTGGGTCAGGATCGCGATGGCCAGGCCGGCCAGCACCGCGGGGAGCCACACGTCGGCGACGGTCGGGCGACGCTGCGGGATGGTCCGGTAGGCGATCCCCAGGGCCAGCGCGGCGATGATCGTCGTCAGGATGGGTGCGAGCGCCCGGATCGACCCAAGATCCACGAACGGCTGGACCCAGTCGGCCACCACCGTCCAGGCGACGATGGCGCCGAACGAGACGATCCCGATCGCCAGCGCCGCCGCCATCACGCCGACCACCCCGATGACCGCTCGTCGGAAGGGATCGCGCCGCTGTTCCTCGCCGAGCACCACCGCGAAGACGACCTCGAGGGTCTGGAAGAAGCCGCTCGCGCCCCACAGCAGCCCGATGAGGCCGATGATGCCGAATGCGGCGGCCCCGTCGGCCAGGACGTCGACCGTGTCGGTGATCAGGCTCTGGAGCGGCGGGACCAGGTCCTGGATGAGCTCCAGGATCCGCTCCTGGAGGCGCGGATCGCGGACCACGAAGCCGATGCCAGCGACCACGAGGAGCAGCCCGGGCAGGAGCGCGAAGAGCGCCCGGGTCGCCAGCCCGGCGGACAGGACGGGCCCGCCGACCCTGCCGAAGCGATCGAACACGATGGCGACCTGCCGGACGATCGCGATCCGGAAGACCCGGTCGACAAGGGGAACGGCGTGCCGAAGGAGCCGATCGATGAGCCCGGCCACGGCGAACGCGTCAGAGCTCTTCGAATAGGCCGGGCTGGACGTCCTCGGCGCGGACCCGGCGGCGGGGAACGACGAGCGCGCGGATCTCGCCCCGGCGCACGAAGCGCCGGCCGCCCAGCTTGATGCTCGAGAGCTTGCCCGACCGCGCCCAGGCCCCGATCGTGCTCGGCCGGAAGTGGACGTTGGCGGCCGCCAGCATCTCGGATGCCTCGGCCAGGGTGATCCAGTCGGCTGCGGACGGCATCGCGGTCAATCGGCCGCCGCGCCGGCCGGTGACGGCCCGGTCGAGGCGCTGGAGGAGCCGTCGGACGTAGATCCGGCGCTCGGGGTGGTCTCGGCCTTGGAGCCACTGTCGGGGGCCTTGCTCGACGAGCCCTTCGAGGTGCCGGACCGACCCGGGCTGGCGGTGGCTGACCTGTCCTTCTTGGCCCAGCCGGAACCCTTGAAGTGGATCACCGGCGGAACGAACGCCTTCTTCATCATGCCCTCCGTGCCGCACTGGGGGCAGGCGAGCGGGCCGTGGCCGTGGATCCCGTGGACGACCTCGGTCCGCTGGCCGCAGGCCGAGCACACGTAGTCGTAGATCGGCATCGCGGATCGACCTCAGCCGCGCAGCAGGCGCATGCCGCACTTGGGGCAGTAGAACGCCCGCTCGTGGGCCGACGCGAAGCCGCAGTGGGCACAGACCAGGCCACCGCGACCGGCGGCCGGCACCGGCCGCTCGACGGCCGTGATCCCGAGGGCCGAGCCGCTGGCCAGCACGTTCGTGAGCAGCCCTCCGAGGAGCCGCTGGCCGATCCGGTCGGTGTCGCCACGCGTCCCTCGGCCACCCCAGCCGACGACGGCCCGGACGACCATGTCGCCGGTGGCCTCGTCCCAGTGGCTGGCGACGCCGCCGACGACGGCGCTGTACTCGGGATAGCCGGACGTGTCGAGCTCGCCGTCGAGCAGGGCCAGGACCACCGTATCGAAAGCGAGGTCGATGGCGTCGATCGGTCTCGAGGACGAAGAGCCCGTGGCGGGTGATCGGCGAGTGCCCGTGGTGGGCGTTGAGCCACTGCATCGCCTCGGACGGCCGGACGATGGTCGGCATCGCCTGGCTGAACTCGATGGGGAGCGGCGGCACGAGCTCGATCTCGGACCTGGCCAGGCCGGACAGCATCGACGGCAGCTCGGCCGAGACGTTCGAACCGGCCCGCATCCGGACGCCGTCACTGGTCTTGCCGGCGTAGTAGAGACGGAGCTGGTGCTCCTGCGCGACGACCTCCTCGGGCAGGGCCACCGATGCCACGCCCGGCCTCGGCTGCGGCGCGCCCGGGGCCGCCGGGGCCGCCTCGCTGGTCGACCCGGCCTCCGGCGTGCTGCGGCGCTTCAGGAACTCGAGCGGCACGGACAGGACCCCCGTCGTGATGGGATGACCGTCGTATCGTACCAGCGAGCCACGGGCCGCTCCGCTGCGCTCGCGCCCCTGGTTCACGAACCCGGGAGGGCGCCACCTCCACGCCCGGTCGGTCGACCTCTCGCGGCGAGCGCGGGGTCGGCCCCACGAGCCAGGCGGCCCCGTATGGCTCCATCGGGAGATCGCGATCGATCCGGACCGGCGCATCGTCGGACAGGCGATCCATCGTCGCCGCGGGGACGAGGGCCGCGATCTTCGCCGACGGGATGTCCAGGGGCCGCTCGGCGAAGCTGTGGATCGCCAGCAGGTCTCCGTGGGGGTGGCGACGGACGGAAAGCGAAGGGCCGGCGATCGCCCAGGCTCCACCACCTCGAGCGGTGCGGCAGCGTGGAGTTGGGCGGTCCGCGATCGGGCCGCGATCCGGGCCCTGATGCCCGCGAAGACACGGCCTGCGACCGACGAGGGATCGTGACGCTCCTTCGCCGCCTGCCAGTCCATCCGTGGCCGATGGATCCATCGAGCGTCGTCGGCAAGACCAGGAACGGCCCGGTAGGACCCGTCGTTGCGCAACCCGATCTCGTCGCCCATGTACAGGAGCGGCAGACCGTCCCAGCCCAGGATCAGGGTGTGGCCGAGCAGGATGCGCCGGATCGCCAGGTCCAGCGCCCGGGATCGCCAGTCTCGAGCGCCGCCTCGACGCCCGCGAGGCTGGCGCAGGTCCCGCAGATCCGACGGTCGCCGGTGGACGGGTTCGTCCTGGAAGACGATCCCCCGGGCGAACGAGCCCTGGAAGGCGCCCCCGTAGAAGTCGCTGAGGAACGCGCGGTGCCCCGGGCCGGTCCATCCGACCCGCTCGGCGTCATCGTCGGCGATCGCCCAGCCGATGTCGTCGTGACAGCGGACATACGTGCCCCAGGCCGTGGTTCGGCGGCTTCGCGGGGAACTCGCCGAGGGCCACGCGCGTGGCAGGCTCGGTGTCGCGGGTCGCGAGGGAGGACCAGAACTGGACCATGAGGCTGTTCTGGTAGGCCAGGTCGGAGACACGCCCGAGGTGGCGGCCCACGCCGAGGTAAGCGACGAGATCGTCGGGCCCGACGATCGCCTCGGCCTTGAAGACGACCGCCGGCGCGACGATCCGGCGCACGCCCGGAGCGCCTGGAGGAGATCGTGGACCTCGGGCTGGTTCTGGCAGTCGGTCCCGAGGCGCTTCCACAGGAAGGCGACGGCATCGAGCCGGAAGGCGTCAACGCCCACGGCGGCGAGGCTGAGCAGGATGTCGAGCATCTCCTCGAAGACCCGCGGGTTCGACCAGTCCAGGTCCCACTGGTACTCGTTGAAGGTCGTCCAGACCCATCGCCCGTCCGCCAGCCGGGTGAAGTTGCCCGGGCGAAGTCCGGGAACACCTCCGGCAAGGTGCGCTCGAAGGCGATCGGGCTCGGACCGATCCGGGAAGATGTAGAACATCGCCGAGGCCGTCGGGTCGCCGGCTCGGCGGCGGCCGCGCCCACGGGTGCTCGGCAGCGCAGTGGTTGAGGACCAGGTCGATGCAGAGGCTGATCCTCGTTCCTGCGGAGCGGTCCGTGCAGACCACCTCGAGGTCGTCCATCGTCCCGAGTGCCGGCTCGACCTCCGGTAGTCGGCCACGGCGTACCCACCGTCGTTCGACCCGGGCGGGTCCGGAGCAGCGGCATCAGGTGCAGGTAGCGGACGCCCAGCTCCGCGCAGGTAGTCGACGTGATCCAGCGACGCCGGCGCAGCGTCGCCCGCGAAGCGGTCCACGTAGCAGACGTACCCGATCATCCCGGGCTCCTGGAACCAGTCGGGCTCCAGACCGCTGCGGAGGTCAGTGGACGACGAGGTCCTCGGATCGGTCCGCGATAGCGGCGCGACGAGCAGGTCGACGAGGCGGTCGATCCAGCTGACGAAGTCCTCGCGGCGTGGCGCCGTGACGGCCGGGCCAGCCCGTCGGCCAGGTCGGCCCAGTAGTGCTGGAGCCGAAGTCAGGAACAGGTCCGCATCCCGGGGGGCATCCCGCCGAGGCCGTTCGCGGGCGCGGGCAAGGCCCGACCGCGGCAGGTCGATCCTGCCTCGGTGGGCCGGCGCGCGGCGTGGTCACGGGTCACGCCGTGCTCCGCTGTCCTGCGACGACCCGTGCGCGGACCCGTCATCCCTTGACCGAGCCGGCGCAGCAGCCCGCGTACGAAGTAGCGCTGCAGGCCCGAGGAACACGAGCACCGGCACGATCATCGAGACGAAGGCACCGGCGGTGAGCAGCTGCCAGTCCTGGCCGCGGGAGCCGGTCAGGTCGTCACCAGCCGCTGGGTCATGACGGCGACATCCTGATCGGTGCCCAGGAAGGTCGTCGCCACCAGCAGGTCGTTCCAGACCCACAGGAACTGGAAGATGGCGAAGGAGGCCAGGGCCGGCACCGAGAGCGGCAGGATCAGCCGGACGAAGATCGAGAAGTGGGAGGCGCCGTCGATCTGAGGCCGACTCGATCAGGTCCTTCGGGCAGCTGGCTGATGTAGTTGTAGAGCAGGTACGTCGCAAGGGCGAGGCCGAAACCGGCGTGGGCCAGCCAGACCGCCAGGAACGTCCCGTTGAGGTCGATCGCCAGGTAGGCCCGGAGCACCGGGATCAGGGCGATCTGCAGCGGCACCACCAGCAGCGCGACCACGATGATGAACAGCACGCGACGACCCGGAAACTGCGAGCCAGGCAAATCCGTAGGCGGCGAAGGCGGCGATCAGGATCGGGATCACGACGGCCGGGATCGTGACGGCGAGGGTGTTCAGGAACGCCGTCGCCCATGCCGTGCTGCCGAACAGGACCTCCTCGTAGTTGTCGAGCGTGAAGGCGCCCTGCGGGTCGGTGAACACGGTCCACCAACCTGAGTTGGAGATGGCGTCCTTGGAGCGGAAGGAGGTGATGAAGAGACCGAGCGTCGGGACGGTCCAGATGACGACGAGGCCGATGACCACGAGGTTGATGGCCACTCGCGACCACTTGATGGATTTCATGGCATCCCCCTCAGATCGCCCGACCGCGGAACTGGCGGAGGTTCCACCAGATGACCGGGGTCACGGCGACCAGCAGGATGATCGGCCAAGGCGGCGCCGCGGCCTGGTCGAAGAAGGTGAAGGCCTGCTTCCACATGAGCGTCGCGATGACCTCGGTGTTGAAGTTGCCGTCGGTCATCGCTGTGACGATGTCGTAGATCTTCAGGGTGAGGATCGCGATCGTCGTCGCGACGGTCACGATCGTCGGCCAGATCGTCGGGACGATGATCGAGCGGAAGATCTGCCACTCGCTGGCACCGTCGATCCGGCCTGCCTCGATGATCTCATCGGGCACGCCCTTGAGAGCGGCCGCGATGATGACCATGGCGAACCCCGTCTGGCCCCAGATGAGGATGACGACGAGCAGGAACGTATTCAGCGGCTCGCCCGTCAGCCATGAGACGGGACCCAGGCCGAACGACCCCAGGATCGCGTTCAGCAGACCGATCTGGGTCTCGCCGGCCGGCTGGTACGAGTACACGAAGCGCCAGATGACGCTGGCGCCCACGAACGAGATCGCCATCGGCAGGAAGATCAGTGTCTTCGCCAGCCGATCGAGGCGCGACCGCTCGACCAGGACGGCGATCGCCAGGCCCAGTCCGGTGCTGAACAGCGTGCCCACGACGAGCCAGATGATGTTGTTGCGGATCGCCGTGACCATCGCCGGGTTGGTGAACGAGTATTCGTAGTTCGCCAGCCCCACGAACTCGCTGCCGGTCGCGTTGAAGAGACTGCCCCAGGCCGTCAGGACGGCCGGGACGAGCAGGTAGAAGGCGAGGATCGCGATCGCCGGGCCGACGAAGACGAAGGGCAGGATGCGGCCCTGCCAGCCTCCGGGAAGCTTGGCGGTCAGCCAGTTCGCGATGACGTACAGCATGGCGACGCCGCCGATGCCCCAGACGATCGCGACGCCGACGATGACGACTTTCGGAGCGCCGCTGTCCTTAAGGAAGAGGAAGCCCGCCCACAGGACGATGAACGCCACGATCGGCACGAAGACCGAGACGAGGACCCGGCCAGCTCCGGTCGCGAGGCTCTGGGCGATGCCTCCGCCCACGGGGGTCGTCGGGGTCCCAGCGGGTGGTGCTCCAGCCTGTTGCATCCCTGGCACTCCTCCCTCCAGCGGCTCCTAGAGGCACATGGCGGAGCCGGTCGCCCGGCTCCGCCACATGGTCAGGTGTCGCTGCCTATTCCCAGCTGGCCTCGATGTTGGCCAGCGTCGTGTCGAGGTCCTGGCTGCCGGTCAACAGCTTGATGGGCTCCGACCAGAAGGTCCCCTGGCCGACGGCCGCTGGCATGGCGTCCGCTCCGTCGAAGCGGACGAACGACGCGTCCACGATCGACTGGGCGTAGCCACGGTCCAGCTCGGTCGAGTACAGGGACAGGTCCTGGGTCTTGTAGGGGAAGAGCGCACCTCCGGCCTGCTGCCAGGACTCGCCGGACTCAGGCGTCGAGAGGTACTCGAGGAATGCCCAGATCTCCGGCCGGTCGGCGAACGCGACCGCCTGGTCGCCGCCGACCATCGCCGGGGTGCCGATGGCGCTGTCGATCTCCGGTAGCGCGAACACGCCGACCTGGTTGTCGAGATCGGCCTGGACATCCTCGGGGAAGAACGTGGTGATGAAGTTGCCCTGGTTAGTGAGGTTGCACTTCGGCGGGTCACCGAAGGCGGCCTTCGGCGCCTCGCCGAAGTTCGTCTGGACGATGTACTCCGGACCGCCGTACACGTAGTCGGGGTCGGTCCAGATGTCGGCGACGATCTGGAAGGCTTCCTTGACGGCGGGATCCGTGAAGGACAGCTCTCCGGCGACCCACTGGTCATAGCCCTCCGCGCCGACGGTGCGGAGCATCACGAGCTCGACCCAGTCGGTGAATGGCCAGCCGGTGCCGGCCCCGCTTTCGATGCCGATGCACCACGGCGGCGTCCCGTCGGCCGCCATCTGGTCCATCAGCGCGGTCATCTCGTCCCAGGTCGCCGGAGCCGAGTAGCCAGCGGCATCCCAGGTGGCCTTCTGATAGAAGACGAGGCCCTTGAGATTGACCCGATGGAAGACCCCGTAGACCTTCCCGTCGTCGGCGGTGCCGACGTCCTTCCAACCGGGACCGTAGTTCTCGTCGATCGAGGCCACGATGTCGGCCGGCAGCGGGAAGATCGCCCCCTGTGAAGCGTAGTTCTTCATCCCGCCCGGCTGGGGCAGCATGCCGACGTCCGGCGGGTTGCCCGCCTGGACCTGCACGTTCAGCTGCTGCTCGAAGCTCTTGTCGCCGTTGTAGACGACGTCCACCCCGGTCGCGTCCTCGAACGGCTTGACGGACTCCTCGAACCGCTCGGCCTCGGCGTCCACGAAGGCCCCGCCGACCGTCACGGTCGTACCGCTGAGGTCCTGGTCGCCCCCACCGCCGCCCGGCTCCGAGGTCGCACCGCTATCGCCGCAGGCCGCAACGATGATCGCAAGCGCCGCGGCGATCGCCACCAATCGTCTGTGCATGGGTTCCTCCACTGTCCTAGCACGCCCGCGAGCGGGCTGTGGAACCGGTTCCACTCCAGTGCGGCGCCATCCTAGCAGGTCATGGAACCGATTCCAACCCGGCGCTCACGAGGGTCCGCCGCGGGCGTCGACCGGATCCGGCCGGCCGGGCTAGGCGCCGGACCCGGGGCCGGTCGGCGACGGTCAGTCGATCGGCGGCGAGGTGGTCCGCCGGACTACCAGGTGGCTCGGCTGGACCTCGCGCAGCGGGCCGACGGGCTCACCGTCGATGATCGAGATCAGTCGCTGGGCCGCCCGGACGCCGGTCTCGAAGAGTGGCTGGTGCACGGTCGTCAGACCGACGTGGTCGGCGACCTCGATGTCGTCGTACCCGGTCACCGACAGGTTGCCGGGGACCTCCAGGCCGAGGCCGCGGGCCGCCTCGATCACACCGAGCGCCTGGGTATCGCTCGCGCAGGCGATGGCAGTCGGCGGCAGCGGCGAAGTGAGCAGTCGGCGGCCCAGCTCCGCGGCCCGACGGCGAGTGTGGTCGCCGGCAGCGACCAGGATGTTGGGCAGCGACACGCCGTCCTCTGCGAGCCCCCTGCGAAACCCAGCCAGCCGAAGCCGGCTCGACGAGAAGCCCAGCGGGTGGCGGACGGGGTCGCCGACCCAGCCGAGACGACGGTGGCCCAGGCTCAGGAGGTGCTCGGCGACCAGCTGCCCCCCGGCGACGTCGTCGACGACGACCCGGGGCAGCTGCCGGTGGTGCGCATCCACGAGGACGGTCGGGATGCCCGACCCGACGATGCGCCGGATCTCCGGGTCGGGTGGCGACAGCGAGACGACGAGGAGTCCGTCGACCCGCTCGCGGCGGGCGAGGCCGCTGAACAGGGCGGCCCGCCGCTCCTCGGTCTCGACGTTGAGGACGATCATGTCGTAGCCGGCCCGGACCAGCGCCCACTCGATCCCGCGAAGACGCTCCACGGCGGCCGGTCGGGTCATGTATGGGACGACGACGCCGATGGTCAGCGTGCGTCGCAGCGAGAGTCGCTGGGCGGTGGGGCTGGGGACGTAGTCGAGCTCGGCGATGGCGGCGAGCACGCGAGCCCGAGTCTCCGGGTCGACGTTCGGCCGGTCGTTGAGGACCCGGCTGACCGTCCCCTTCCCCACCCCGGCACGACGAGCGACATCGGCGATGGTGACGCCCATGGCGAGACTCCCTCGGGCTGGGCTGGGTGGGCTTGGGCCTACCAGTCTACCGGCGGGGGTCCACCCCGGCCGGCGCTCGTTCCGGGTCTCACGACTCGCCGAGCCGCTCTCGGATGCGGCCGACCTGCTCGACCAGCTCGGCCTCGAGGGCCCGGGCCCCCTCCACGACGGCCGGCGGGGCCTTGCCGACGAAGCCGGGGTTCGCGAGGCGGGCTCGGACCCCAGCGAGCCTTTGCTCGAGGTCGGTCAGGTCCCGCAGCAGGCGCTCCCGCTCAAGAGCGACGGCTCCGGGATCCGCCGCCGGTCGGCCGAGTACCGCCTCGACCGGACCCGCGAGCACGGTCAGCCCCCCGGACGCCCGGGCCGCGTCGAGCTCCCCGGCGGTGAGGCGCCGATGGATCGGCCGCACGCGAGCGAGACGCTCGATCGCGGGCCGGAGCACCTCGAAGGTGGACCCGAGCTCGCCAGGCACGTGGACATCGAGCGGCAGGCGCGTCGACGGCTCGAGCCGGGCCTCGGCCCGGGCGTTGCGGATCCCGGTGACAAGCTCGATGATCGTCCCGACCTCGGCCTCGGCAACCGGGTCGCGGGTGCCCCGGGCGGGCCAGCGGGCGACCACCAGCAGACCCGGGTCGCTCGCCCGGTGCGGCAGCTGGCCCCAGATCGCCTCGGTCACGAACGGCATGACCGGATGGAGCAGCCGCAGGTACGCGTCGAGCACCTCGACGAGCGTCCACCAGGTCGCCTCGCGGTCCGCGTCGGGCACGGCTCCATCCGCGAGGCGAACCTTGGCGAGCTCCAGGTACCAGTCGCAGTACTCGCTCCAGATCGCCTCGTAGAGGTCCCGGGTCACCTCGCCGAACGCATGGTCGGCCAGATGCCCGTCGACCGCACCCGTGGCAGCGGCGAGACGGGACAGGATCCAGCGCTCGGCAGGGCCCAGGTGCTCGCGTCCGGGGAGGTGCCGCTCGGCGCTCGACCGGGATGGTCTCGGGTCGGGCCCCCAGGACGAAGCGAGAGGCGTTCCAGAGCTTGTTCGCGAAGTTGCGCGCGTTCTCGAGCTTGGCCGGCCCGAGCCGCGTGTCGGCCCCGGGAGCGGTCCCGTGGATGAGAGCGAAGCGAAGGGCGTCCGCCCCGTACTCGTCGATCGTCTCGAGCGGGTCGACGACGTTGCCCTTCGTCTTCGACATCTTCTGGCCGTAGGGGTCGCGGACCAGGCCGGAGAGGTAGATGACCTCGAACGGGGCCTCGCCGGTCAGCTGGATGCCGAGCATCATCATCCGGGCGACCCAGAAGAAGATGATGTCGTAGGCGGTCTCCATGACGGTGCCCGGGTGGTAGCGGGCGAGGTCGTCGGTCGGCTCCGGCCAGCCGAGGGTGGAGAACGGCCACAGCCCCGAGCTGTACCACGTGTCGAAGATGTCGGGATCCTGGGTCAGCTCCGTCGCCGGCCGGCCGCAGGCCTCGCAGGCGCCCGGACCGGTCGGCTCGGCGGACACCGTGACGTGCCCGTCCGGGCAGTACCAGGCGGGGATGCGGTGCCCCCACCAGAGCTGACGGCTGACGTTCCAGTCGCGGATGTTCGTCAGCCAGTGCTCCCAGACCTTGACGAAGCGCTCCGGCAGGATCCGGGTGCGGCCGGTCCTGGTCGGCATGGAGGGCGGCCTCGGCCAGCGGGCCCGTCCGGACGAACCACTGGGTCCGGGGGAGCGGCTCGATGATGTCGTTGCTGCGCTGGCAGCGACCGATCAGCATCTCGTGGGGCCTGGCCCCGGCCAGGTCACCGCGCTCTTCCAGGTCGCGCAGGATGGCCGTCCGGGCCTGCGCCCGGTCCATCCCCGCGTACGGGCCGCCGGCGGCGTTGACCGACCCGTCGTCGGCGAGCACAGCGATCATCGGCAGGTCGTGCCGGCGGCCGGTCTCGTAGTCGTCCTGGTCGTGGGCCGGGGTGATCTTCACCGCGCCCGTCCCGAACTCCCGGTCGACGACCTCGTCGGCGATGATCGGGACGTCGCGGTCGACGAAGGGGATGCGCACCAGCCGCCCGACGAGGGCCCGGTACCGTTCGTCGCCCGGGTGGACGGCGACCGCAGTGTCGCCGAGGATCGTCTCGGGCCGGGTGGTGGCGACGGTGATCGTCTCGTCCGGCGAGACCTCGCCGGTCTCGTCGACGAGGTGGTAGCGGACCGACCAGAGGGTCCCCTCCTCCGGGGTCGGGATGACCTCGAGGTCCGAGACGCTGGTCAGGCAGCCGGGACACCAGTTGACCAGGGCCTCCGTCCGGTAGGCGAGGCCGTCTCGGTACAGGCGGACGAACGACTCGCGGACCGCGCGGGCCGAGACCTCGTCCATCGTGAAGCGGAGGCGGCTCCAGTCCAGGCTGGCGCCGACCCGTCGCTGCTGGGCCAGCATCACCGGCCGGGTCCGGTCGACGAACTCACGCATCCGCTCGAGGTAGCGCTTGCGGCCGAGCGACTCGCGGCTCTCGCCCTCCGCCGCAAGCTGCTTGTCCAGGACGAATTGGGCGGCGATCGACGCATGGTCCAAACCCGGCAGGAAGAGCGCTGGGCGCCCGAGCATCCGAGCGTGCCGGGTCATGAGGTCCTCGACCGCCGACCGCTGGGCGTGACCGAGGTGGAGCGAGCCGGTCACGTTCGGCGGCGGCTGGATGATGACGAACGGAGGCAGCGCCGGGTCGGCCGTGGAGCCCGCCCCGTCCGGAGCGAAGACGTCGGCCGCCAGCCAGCGCTCGTAGATGGGCCCCTCGACCTCGGCCGGCCGATACGCCTTGGGGAGGCCGCCCGGCGTGTCGCCCGCTCGATCCATCATCCCTCGCTCCTCGCTCGCCGGCCACCTCACCGTCCGGCCGCATCGGCCGGGACACCCTGCGGCGCCGGACGATGAAACGCCCCGTCCGCCCAGCTGGACGAACGGGGTCGTGGTACCACCTGCTGGTTCGGCTGCCGGGGTCGGGCGCTCATCACGCCCCACCGCCTCCGGAGCCCTCTCGACGCGCTACCGGGCGTCACCCGTCACGGCTCGCGAGCGACCTTCACGTCGGCGGATCCGCGCGGCTCGCACCGTCCCGCGCTCGCTCCGGGGTCGTCCCGACGCTACTCCTCTCGGTCCTCGCCGTGAGGCGCGGAGTGTAGCACCCGCATCCGGGGCCGGGGCCCCCAGGGCGGTCGAGCTAGGCGCTCTCGGCCCGCTCGGCCAGGCGCTCCTGGTAGTTGGTCTCGTCCACGCCCTGGTCCACGTCGGCCTTGGTCAGGAGGAGCGGGCCGCGGCCCTCCCGGATCGTCTCCTCGGTGATGATGCACTTGCGGACATCGGTCCGCTCCGGGATGTCGTACATCACGTCGAGCAGCGCCTCCTCGACGATGGAGCGCAGGGCCCGGGCGCCGGTCTTCCGACCCAGCGCCACCTCGGCGGCCGCCACGAGGGCGCCCTCGGTGAAGACCAGCTCGACCTTGTCGAGCCCCAGGAACTTCTGGAACTGGCGGGCCACTGCGTTCCGCGGCTCGGTCAGGACCCGGACGAGGTCCTCGGCGGTGAGTGGCGCCAGGTTCACGACCACCGGCAGGCGGCCGACGAACTCGGGGATGAGGCCGTACTTCAGGAGGTCCTCGGGCATCAGCTGCTCGAGGATCCGGCTGCGCTCGACCTTGTCGAGGCCGGCCTCCGACCCGAAGCCGATCGATCTTCGCCCGACCCGCTCCTCGACGATCTTCTCGAGACCGTCGAAGGCGCCGCCGCAGATGAAGAGGATGTTGGTCGTGTCGATCTGGATGAAGTCCTGGTGGGGATGCTTCCGCCCGCCCTGCGGCGGGACGTTGGCGACCGTCCCCTCGAGGATCTTGAGGAGGGCCTGCTGGACGCCCTCGCCGGAGACGTCGCGGGTGATCGACGGGTTGTCGGCCTTGCGGCTGATCTTGTCGATCTCGTCGATGTAGATGATCCCCCGCTGGGCCCGGGCGACGTCGAAGTCGGCCGCCTGGATGAGGCGCAGGAGGATGTTCTCGACGTCCTCGCCGACGTAGCCGGCCTCGGTCAGCGACGTGGCGTCGGCGATGCAGAACGGGACGTCGAGGACCTTGGCCAGGGTCTGGGCGAGGAGCGTCTTGCCCGAGCCCGTGGGGCCGACCAGGAGGACGTTCGACTTCTGCAGCTCGACGTCATCGATCGCGTGGCCGGCGTTGACCCGTTTGTAGTGGTTGTAGACCGCGACCGAGAGGACCTTCTTGGCCCGGTCCTGGCTGATGACGTACTGGTCGAGCGCGTCCTTGATCTGGCGGGGGTTGGGGAGCTTGGCCGCCTGCGGCTTGGGCCGCGGGGCCTCGAGCATCTCCTCCTCGATGATCTCCTGGCAGAGGTTGATGCACTCGTCGCAGATGTAGACCCCCTGGCCCGCGATCAGCTTGCGGACCTGGTCCTGGCTCTTGCCGCAGAAGCTGCAGCGGTACGGGACCTTGGGGCTCTTGCCACCTGCGCTGGACGTCATCGCGGCTCGCTTCCCCTAGCCGGCCGACCCGGGGTCGGCCTTGTCCGCCTTGTCGGCCTTCGACGACCGGCTCGGCTTCTCCGTGGTCTCGCCCTGCGCGTCGTGGTACTGCGCCGTGAGCGAGTCCCACTCGGCCGAGTAGACCTCGTCGATGATGCCATAGCCCTTGGCCTGCTCGGGCGACATGAAGTAGTCGCGGTCGGTGTCCTTGACGACCTTGTCGAGAGGCTGGCCGGTGTGGACTGCCAGGATCTCGTGGTTCCGCTGGACGAGGAACTCCCACTCCTTCATCTGGATGAGCGCATCGGGCGCGGCTCCTCGGAAGCCGCCCGAGCCCTGGTGGATCATGATCCGGCTGTTGGGCAGCGCGTAGCGCTTGCCCTTCGTGCCGGCTGCCAGCAGGACGGCCGCCATCGACGCCGCCATGCCGATGCAGATCGTCGAGACAGGAGACCGGACGTATTGCATCGTGTCGTAGATCGCGAGGCCGCTGGTGACGACCCCGCCGGGCGAGTTGATGTAGAGGTAGATGTCCTTCTCCGGGTCCTCGGAGTCGAGGAACAGGAGCTGGGCGATGATCAGGTTGGCGACGTGGTCCTCGATGGCGTCGCCCAGGAAGATGATCCGCTCCTTGAGCAGGCGGGAGTAGATGTCATAGGCGCGCTCCCCCCGGCTGGAGGACTCGATCACCATCGGTACGAGCATCTTGGCTCCTCTCGCGGTCGCTGTGCCGAGCCGCCTCAGCGGCTGGCGGCCGGCTCCGTCGCGTCCCCGGCGTCCTGCGCCGCGTCGTCTGACTGATCATCGTCGCTCGCCATCACCGACCCGGGGTCGGTCGCCCCGATCGAGGCCGAAGCCTGGACGGCGTCGGCGTCGACGGGTGAGGCCTCGTCGTCGTCCTCCGCATGCGGCAGCGGCGGGTGCTCGGGGTGGGCGACCAGCCAGTCGTCGACGAGCCGCTCGACCATCCGACTCCGTCGCAGGGTGCTGCGGATGAAGTCGCGGCCGCGCTCCGACTCGAAGTAGCCGACGAGCTTGCGGTCGCTGGCGTACCGCTCACGGGCTCGCTCGACCTCGACCTCGACGTCGGCGTCGGGCACCGTCAGCCCCTCGGCCTCGGCGATCCTGGTGATGACCATGAGCGTCTTGACCCGCTCCTCGGCCCGCGGTCGCCACTCGTCATGGAGGCGGCGGTCGACGTCCTCGGGGGTGGCCGGTCGCTTGCCCTCCGGCGCGGTCGGGTCGTCGGCGGTCTCGCCGGACGCGACGGCCGCGACGTAGGCGTCGTAGGTAAGACCCTGGCGGGCGAGCGCGCTCCGGAATTCGTCGTGCATCACCTCGATCTCCTGGTCCACGAGCACGTCCGGCAGCTCGAGCGTCGCGTTGGCGACGGCGTACTCCACGATCCGGTCGGCGAAGGTATGGCGCGCCCGATCGAGGGCGTTCCGCTCCAGGCGCGCGCGAACCTCGGAGCGCAGCTCGTCAACGGTCGCGTACGGGCCGAGCGAGGAGGCGAAGCCGTCGTCCAGCTCGGGCTGGACCTTCTCCCGCAGCTCCTTCAGGACGATCTCGAAGTGGGCCGCCTGACCGGCCAGCGTCGCATCCGGGTAGTCCTCCGGAAAGGTGAGGTCGAACCCCTTCGCCTCGTCCACGGCCATGCCGACGACCTGGTCCTCGAAGCCGGGGATGAGGCGCTCCTCGCCGAGGATCAGCGGCATCCGGTCCGACGAACCGCCCTCGAAGGGCTCCCCGTCGCGGGTGCCCACGTACGAGATCACGGCATAGTCGCCTTTCGCGGCCGGCCGATCCTCGACAGCCGAGAGGCTCGCGTACTGGTCGCGCAGCTCGTCGATCACGCTGGCGACCTTGGCGTCGTCGGTCGCCTCGATCTCGGGCCCGAAGTTGAACGATCGGTAGTCCCCGAGCACGACCTCGGGTCGGACCGGGACGACCGCGTTGAAGAGGAGCGGCTTGCCCTCCTCGGCCTGGACGACCTCGACCTTGGCCTCGGCGAGGGGCACCACGTCGGACTCGACGAGGGCCTTGCGGTAGGCCCGCTCGACGAGCTGCTCGACGGCCTCGTCCATGACGGCGGTCGGGCCGAGGACGGCCTCGAGGACGCCTCGCGGCGCCTTGCCGGGCCGGAAGCCGGGGATCCGGGTCCGCTTGCCGAGCCGCCTGACGGCCTCGTCGATGGCCCGGGCGAGATCCTCGGGAGGGAGCTCGACCTCGAGGCGGACCGAGCTGTTGGGGGCGTTCGTGGTGGTGACGTTCATCGCCCGGGAAGTATAGGGCGGGTGACCCGGGACGTCGGTCGGGCGCTGTCCAGCTGGTAGGCGAGGTCGGGGTCGAACCGACACGCCGCGTACGCGGCACCGGCTCCTAAGGCCGGCGCGTCTGCCATTCCGCCACTCGCCCGGCCCCGAGTCTACCGCGGCGGGGGCGAGCTGCTAGCCCTTCGTCGATGTCCCGGGCGGCTTGGGTGGGGGCGTCGCGGCCGCCCCGCTGCCATCCTCGGACATCGTCGGGTCTCGCCGCTTGAATGCCTGGCGCACCACCTCGCGGCCGATCTGCCCAGCGATCGGCAGGATGACGACGTTGAGACCCCGGGGGAGCTTGGAGCGGGTCGCCGGCGCTGCCCCGTGCTCCTGGAGGTAGCGGGTGAAGGTACGGTCCAGCGCTGCTCGCACCGCCTCCCCATCCTTGCCCATCCCGGCCAGGGAGTCCGCGACCTCGGGCGGCAGCGTCGTCGGCGGCTTCGCCTTGCGGCCACGGAGGAACCGGAGTCCGAGGATCCCACCGCCGATCGCGGCGGCGGCGCCGATCGCCCGCCTGGGGTCCTCGGCGATGCCCTGGGCTGCCTCGGCGACCCTGACCCGTGGATCCAGGCTCGCTCGGGCCGTGCTCTTCAACGTCGACAGCTCCGAACCGAAGCTGTCACGCGCCGCCAGGACCTGGGCCCGCGCCTCGAGCACCTCGGGCCGGGACATGACCGCGCCGGTCCGGTCCGCCAGCTCCGGCGACGCCAGGGAGGCGGGCGCTGGCTGGGTGGCAGGCTCCGTCTCGGCCCCGGCGGCCCCGGGATCTGCCTGGGGCTCGCTCGCCACGGGGCGCTGCGGATCGGAGGCCTGGGGTCGCGGCTCGCTCATGAGGGCTCCTCGTCTCGCGGCTCCGGGCCATCGGCGGCGCGCTGGGCGGTGTCCTCGGCACCCCGAACGGCATCCGTCGCAGCGGTGGTCGCGTCGGCGGCCGCCGCGTCGGCGGTCTCGACAGCCTCCTGGGCTGCATCGGCGGCTTGCTGCGCAGCCGGGGCCGTCTCGTCGGGCCTCACGCCCAGGAACACGAGTGTCTCGCGAGCGGTCTCGACGGTCTGCTCCGGGTAGAACCGGGCCCGGAACGAATCCTCGTCGACGCCGCGTCGCGACAGGTCGTAGAGCATGAAGCCGATCCAGCCGAGCAGACCCACCAGGACCCCCAGGGCGATCCCGACCTGGAGCCCGAAGGCGATCGCCGTGAAGGCCCCGACGAGGACGCCGACCAGCGTCCCCGTCACCAGCCCGTTGACGATCGAGGACGGTCCGCCCTGCCAGGCTCCGATGATGGCACCCACGACGGCTCCTGCGATCGCCGAGAGCATCGCGGCAGTGACGAGCAGGCGCCACTCCTCGGCAAGATCGAGGTTCATCGCGTCGGCGACCGCTTCCCAGAAGATGTTCGTCACGTTCAGCGCGAAGATCACCGCGGCGACGAAGCCGACGAGGACGCCGAGGACGACGGCGAGCTCGACCGGGCGCGGGTTCGGATCGAGGAACAGGACGATCGCGGTCACCGCGATGGCTGCCGAGAAGATGGCACCGTGAAGCACGCCCCAGCCCATCGAGCCGAAGAGCCACTCCCCGAGGAAGAGCGTGCTGCCGACCGGCACCAGGATCGCGATGAACAGCACCATCGCGATGGCGATGCCGAACTCGGCGGCAGCGATCTTGACGTTGTCGAGGATGGGCCGGAACTCGGTCCGGGCGAGCTCGACGTGGGCGTCGAGCAGCCCGCGCCCTGCCTCGAACGTCCGCTTGGTCTGGTCGCGCAGCCCAGGGCGCCTGGGGCGGCGCGGTGCGGCACCCCCGGGTCGATCGGCAGCAGTCAACGGATCCCTATCCCTCCGGTGCGTGGCCCGATGATACGACCCGGCAGCGGAGCCGGGCACCGCACGGTCCATCACACGGGCCCAGCTCGGTCCATCATCCGACCCGAGGGCGCGTCTGGCGGGCCTGCTAGGCTGCCGGCGTGATCAGCCCTTCGCGGGCACGCCCTGCCAGAGCGGGATCCCGCCACGAGGTCCCATGGAACCCGAACGACGCTCCATCCTGACCGCCGCCATCCTCTCGGTCGGCACCGAGATCACGACCGGGACGATCCGCGATACGAACGCGGGCGAGCTCGCCCGGGAGCTGAGCGATCTCGGGGTCACGGTGACCGGGCTGGCTGCCCTGCCCGACGATCTCGATGCCCTGGTGACGGCGCTCCGGGAGCGGCTCGCGGTCGCTGACGCGGTCATCACCACTGGCGGCCTCGGACCGACCCCGGACGACCTCACCAGGGAGGCGATCGCACTCGTCGCCGACGAGACCCCGGTGGTCGACCCGGAGGTCGAGGCCTGGCTCCGATCACTGTGGGCTCGCCGCGGGATGCCCTACCCCGAGTCCAACCAGAAGCAGGCCTGGCGGATCCCCTCGTCGACGGTCCTGCCGAACGGCAACGGGACCGCACCCGGCTGGTGGGTCGACCTGCCCGACGAGCGGATCGTGATCGCCCTGCCCGGCCCACCGCGAGAGATGCGACCGATGTGGCGGGATCGCGTGCTGCCCCGGCTCCGCGAGCGGGACCTCGGACAGCCACGGGTCGTGCGAACGCTGCGGCTCATCGGGATCGGCGAGTCACAGCTCGCCGACGAGCTCGGCGACCTCCTCCGGGCCGCCGAGCCGGTGATCGCGACGTACGCACGAGCCGACGCGGTGGATGTCCGGGTCACCGCGGTCGGCCCGGAGACCGCCGCTCCCGCTGCGGCACGGTCCCGGGCCGAGGAGCTGGCTGCCGCCGCCGAGGCAGAGCTCGTGGCCCGCATCGGTGCCCACGTGTGGGGCCACGACGACGACACCTGGCCGAAGGTCGTGGGCGACGCCCTGGCGAGGCTCGGCCGTCGCCTGGCCATCGTGGAGTGCGGGACCGGTGGCCGCCTCGCCGCGCTGCTGGCCGACACCCCCGGTCTGCTGGAGAGTCGCTCGCTGGCGGCCGAGGCACGTGCGGCCGAGCGGATCGGGCGGGGTCGACCGGCCGCCGACGGGCTCGAGCGGCTCGCCGCCGACGTGGCCGCCGAGACCGGCGCCGAATGGGTCCTGGCCCTGGCCGCCGTCCCGCTCGGATCGGACACGGAGATCACGGTGCTTCTGGCCGCCGACGGCGCCCTGCGCTCCGAGCGTCACCTCGCACCGGTCAGCGGGGCGACCGCCGCCGGAAGGGCCTCGCTCGTCGCGGTCGCCCACCTGCACGGGGCGTTGCGCGACGCCCTGCGGTAGGGCTCGGCCGGATCGGCTGGCCCGCCGGCCGAGGCGGCCCTTGGACTACGTGATCGTCAGGATCGGGGCCTCGGCCTGATCGGCGCGGATGCTCATGCGGGCGGCCACCTGCTGGGCCAGCCGGGTCATCGCCTCGGCGGCCGGACCCGGCTCGCGCTGGGCGACCGCCGGCACGCCGACGTCGCCACCCTGGCGCACGGTGACGTCGAGCGGGATGCCGCCCAGGAAGTCGAGCCCCTGCTCGGCGGCGAAGCGCTCCCCGCCCCCGCGCCCGAAGATCTCGGTCGTCTCGCCGCAATGGGCACAGACGAAGCCGCTCATGTTCTCGATGACGCCGATCACCGGGACGCTCATCCGACGGAGCATCGAGAGCGCCTTGCCGACATCCGACAGCGAGACCTCCTGAGGGGTCGTGACGAGGACCGTGCCACTGATCGGCACGGCCTGGGCGAGCGTCAGCTGGGCATCGGACGTGCCGGGCGGCAGGTCGACGACGAGGTAGTCGAGCTCTCCCCACTCCACGTCCCGCAGGAACTGCTGGATGGCGCCCCCGACGAGCGGACCGCGCCAGACGATGGGCTGGCCATCGGGGACGAAGAACTGGATCGAGATGACCTTGACCCCGTAGCGCTCCAGCGGCTCGATCTTGTTGTCCGGGCTCGCCTTGGGCTGGCCGTCGACCCCCAGCATCATCGGGATGTTCGGCCCGGTGATGTCGGCATCGAGCAAGCCGACCGATGCCCCGGCCCGGGCGAGCGCGACGGCGAGATTCACGCTGACGGTGCTCTTGCCGACGCCGCCCTTGCCGGAGGCCACGGCGATGATGTTCTTGACGCCAGGGACCAGCTGCTCGGGCGCACGCGGGCTCGCGCGCCGGACGGTGGCGCCCCAGGCGATATCGATCGAGGTCGCGCCCAGGGGCGCCAGCGCCGCCCGGGCCTCGGTCTCGATCTGGTCCTTGAGAGGACAGGCGGGCGTCGTCAGCTCGATCGTGAAGGCGATCCGACCGTCGTCGACGACGAGGTCCTTGATCATCTGGCGGGTCACCAGGTCGCCGCCGAGCTCCGGCTCCTGGACGGTTCGAAGGACGTCGTACACGGCGGCTTCGTCGAGCGTGGTCATCTCGTCGGGAAGGCTCCTGGGGCTGCGGGACGCGGGCTGGCCGTGGCTTCGGTGGCACCCGGTTCCCCTATCCTACGGCGTCCGCGCCGATGACCTGCCGGATCGGAGTTGACACCCGCTTCCGCGCGCTCCTATGGTGGGCGCGCCCAGACGAGCCGGGCTCGTCGTGCGCCGTGTCGTGGAGGAGGACCCGGCCGAAGGGCGGCGAGCTGGGAGAGCGTTGGATCGTGGCCACGATCGAGGTCCGCCTGACGGACGTCGTGAAGCGGTTCGGCGACATCGTCGCCGTCGACCACATCGATCTCGAGGTCAATGACGGCGAGTTCTTCTCGCTGCTGGGGCCGTCGGGGTGCGGCAAGACGACCACCCTCCGGATGATCGGCGGCTTCGACCAGCCGACCTCCGGGCTCATCGAGCTCCAGGGCGAGGACGTCACCTGGCTGCCGCCGTACCGGCGCAACGTGAACACCGTCTTCCAGAACTACGCCCTCTTCCCGCACCTCTCGATATTCGACAACGTGGCCTTCGGGCTGCGGCGCAAGAAGGTCGCCGCCACCGAGGTGAAGACGCGGGTCAAGGAGATGCTCGACCTGGTCGAGCTGAGCGGCTTCGAGAAGCGCCGCCCGAACCAGATCTCCGGAGGCCAGGCCCAGCGGGTGGCCCTCGCTCGGGCACTGGTCAACAAGCCGGCGGTGCTCCTCCTCGACGAGCCGCTCGGCGCGCTCGATCTGAAGCTCAGGAAGCAGATGCAGGTCGAGCTGAAGCGGATCCAGCAGGAGGTCGGGATCACCTTCATCTACGTGACCCACGACCAGGAGGAGGCGATGACGATGTCGGATCGCATCGCCGTGATGAACCTCGGCCACTACGAGCAGCTCGACGACCCGGAGAGCCTGTACGAGCGCCCGGCGACCCGCTTCGTGGCCGGGTTCCTGGGGGTCAGCAACCTCCTGCCCGGCCGCCTCGACGGCACCGCCGACGGCTACGGGGTCGTCCGCCTCGACGACGACACGGCCGTTCGGGTGCCGCTTTCGATGGTCGAAGGCCGGACGGATTTCGAGGTCGGCGTGCGGCCCGAGAAGATCCGCCTCCTCGAACGTGATGAGGAGGCTCCAGCCGGCCACAACGTCATCAGCGGCACGGTGCGCGACGCGTCCTACATCGGCGTCAGCACCCAGTACATCGTCCAGGCTCGGGGCGGTGCGAAGCTGACCGTCTACGAGCAGAACATCACCCGGGCCACCCGGAGCGACCTCTGGCGCCCCGGGGAGCAGGTCAATCTCGCCTGGGATCCGGACCACTCGTTCGCGGTCCGGCCAAGTGCGTGAGGCCGACGATCTGGACCCAAGCGTCCCGCTAGGAGGACCGGCGATGACCGAGACACGGACCGAGCACGATGCGCTGGCGGCGCTGTCCCGGCGGACCTTCCTCCAGGGATCAGCCCTGGCTGGATTCGGGGCCTTCCTGGCGGCCTGTAGCAGCGGAGCAACGCCCGAACCATCGGCCGGCGCTTCGATGGAGCCCGACGGTGGGGAGATCGTCGGACCGCTGAACTGGGCCAACTGGCCGGCCTACATCGACCTCAACGACGAGGAGACCGAATCGCCGACCCTGGTGGCCTTCGAGGAGGAGTTCGGGATCGAGGTCAACTACGTCGAGGACATCCAGAGCAACGAGGACTTCTTCGCGACGCTGCAGCCGTCCCTGTCGGCCGGCCTGGATACGGGCTGGGACCTCATCGTCATGACCGACTACATGGCGGCCCGGCTCGTCAACCTCGGCTGGGTGGAGGAGATCAACAAGGCCAACCTCCCGACCGCGGTCGCCAACCTCCGGGAAGGCCTGGAGATCGCCTGGGATATGGACTTCACCTACCACTTCCCGTACCAGTCGGGCGCCACGGCCGTCGGCTACAACTCGGTCTCGACTGGTCGCGACCTGACCTCCATCGGCGATCTCTTCGACCCGGCCTTCAAGGGCAAGGTCACCCTCCTCGCGGGCTGGCAGGACACGTTCCCGCTGATCGGCCTGTGGCTCTACGACCAGGGCGAGATCGAGCACCTGCCGCCCGAGATGACCAACGAGGACGCCGACGCGGTCTTCGCGTTCCTGAAGCCCTACGTGGACGATGGCCATATCCGGGCGTTCACCGGCAACGAGTACCTCCAGGACTTCGCCAGCGGCGACACCTGGGTGGCCGTCGTCTACTCGGGCGACCTGGCCAGCTCCGGCGGTGAGGACGATGTCTTCATCTACCCGGACGAAGGCTCGATCATCTGGACGGACAACTACATGATCCCGAACGGCGCCCAGCACAAGGCGGCCGCCGAGGCGATGATCGACTTCACCTACCGGGTCCCGATCGCCACCCAGATGGCCTACTGGATCTACTACATCTCGCCGGTCGAGGGCGTGGCCGAGGAGATCATCAACCTCGACCCCGAGGCCGCCGAGAACCCGCTGCTCTTCCCGCCGCCGGAGGTCCAGGAGAAGATGTACGCCAACCCGGACCTGTCCACCGAGGACGACGAGTACTGGAACGGGCTGGCCCTCGACCTCGAAGGCGCCTAGACAGCGGACTCCGGGGCCCGCGGACGCGGGCCCCTCCCGCATCGGGGAGGGATCGACCGGCCGATGGGCGAGTGGCTCCGCCGTCACAAGGGGGCGATCCCCTGGCTGCTGATGCTGCCGGGGCTGCTCTGGCTGGTCATCTTCTTCGTCGTCCCGAACATCCGGATGCTCCAGATGGCGCTGTCGACCGGGACGCTGCTGTCAGGGTTCCAGAGCCCGCCGGAGGTCTGGGCGTTCTCGAACTTCCCGGACAACATCTCCAAGTTCAGCACCAACCTGATCAATTCGCTGGTGTACGGGGGCCTGGCGACGGCGCTGTGCTTCCTGATCGGCTACCCGCTCGCCTACGCGATCGCCTTCCGCGGGGGCCGCTACAAGAACCTGCTCCTGTTCCTGGTCATCGCGCCGTTCTTCACCAGCTTCCTCATCCGGACGATCTCCTGGAAGATCATCCTGGGCAACGACGGGCCGTTCCTGGTGGTCGTCCGTGACATCGCCGGCCTGGTGCCCTCGAACTTCACGATCATCGGCACCCCGCTGGCCGTCGTCGCCGGGCTCACGTACGAGTTCCTGCCCTTCATGGTCCTGCCCCTGTACGTGGCCCTGGAGCGAGTCGACAAGCGCCTCATCGAGGCGGCCCAGGACCTCTATGCCGGTCCCTGGCGCCCCGGGGGCTCGATCGTCGGCATGATCGTCGGAGCCGGCATGGCGATCGCCATCGGGGTCGGGCTCGGCTACGCCCGCTTCCTGGGCGACGGAGCCGACCCGCTCGGAGTGGCGATCTGGGGCGTCACCGGGGGCTTCCTCGGGTTCCTCGTCGGAACGGCGATGATCTCCCAGTCGTTCGTCAGGGTGACCTTCCCGCTGACGCTGCCCGGAGTCTTCGCCGGGTCGCTGCTGGTCCTCATCCCGACGCTCGGCGACTACGTGAACGCCGAGCTCCTCGGGAGCCCCAAGACCCAGATGCTGGGCAACGTCATCCAGGGCCGGTTCCTGAACCAGAACGACTACCCGGTCGCGGCCTCGCTCGCCTTCGTCCTCATGGCCGCCATCCTCGTCGGCATCTTCCTCTACGCCCGGGTCCTCGGCACCGAGGAGCTCGAGCAGGCGTCCGCGTTTTGAGCAGCGCGACGGCACCCTCGGCCGCCCCGGGCCTCTCGCGGCCGTCGGCGGTCACCCGCTTCGCCCGCACGGTGGACCGCTACGGCCTCTGGATCTACACCTTCCTGGCCGTCGGCTACCTGCTCGTCCCGATCATCGTCATGATCGTGTTCTCCTTCAACAAGCCGGACGGGAAGTTCAACTTCGTCTGGAAGGAGTTCTCGATCGACGCCTGGCTCGCGCCGCTGTCCCGGCCCGGGTTGGCGGAGGCGCTCGGGACGAGCCTGGCCGTCGCCTTCCTGGCGACGCTCGCCGCGACGGCCATCGGCACGCTCATCGCGCTGGCTCTCGTCCGCTACCAGTTCCGCGGACGTACCGGGGCCAGCCTGTTCATCTTCATCCCGATGGCCACCCCCGAGATCGTGATGGGCGCCAGCCTCCTGACCCTCTTCGTGGGGACGGCCTCTGGCGAGCCGTGGCGCACGCTCATCCCCCCGGGCGTCCTCTACCCGCTGGGATTCAACACGATCCTCATCGCCCACATCCTGTTCCTCATCAGCTTCGTCGTGGTGACCGTCCGGGCCCGCATCTCCGGCTTCGACCGTCGCCTCGAGGAGGCAGCGATGGATCTTGGGGCGAACGAGTGGACGACCTTCTGGCGGGTGACCTTCCCGCTGATCTTCCCGGGCATCCTGGCCGCCTCGCTGCTGGCCTTCTCACTCTCGATCGACGACTTCATCATCACCAACTTCACGTCGGGCCTGACGAACACCTTCCCGGTCTGGATCTGGGGGACGATCCGGAACAACCTCCCGGTCCAGGTGAACGTCATCGGCACGATCATCTTCGCGACGGCCGTGGGGATCGTCCTCTTCGGCACTCTCTGGAGCCGCCGGCACGACCTTCGCGAGCAGCGGAAGGTGCAGGCGCCGCGACAGGAGGGCGCCGAGGGCTGAGCCCGGCGGTACGCTGCCACGGCACGCCCCGCGGGCGCCACGACCCGGCCGGTGGTCGGACCGGGCCGTCCCCCGGGCACCGAACGAGCCGAGCCTGATCTACGACCGACCACGAAAGGCGATCCGATGATCCAGACCCAGTCGCCCGCCACCCTCCCCGATCGCTCGGTCGTCCCGGCGGTCTGGGGCCGGATCACGAACCTGACCGTGGACCACGGTGAGGGCAGCTGGCTCGTGACGCTCGACGGTGAGCGCTATCTGGACTACAGCTCCGGGATCGGGGTGACGAACACCGGCCACGCCCATCCGCGGGTCGTGGCTGCCGTCCAGGAGCAGGCGGCGAAGCTCCTCCACGGCCAGCAGAACATCGTCTATCACGAGGCCGGCCTGCGGCTCTACGAGCGACTCCGCCACGTCCTGCCCGGCGGGCCCTGGCAGGCGTTCCTCTCGAACAGCGGGGCGGAGGCCGTCGAGGCGGCGGTCAAGCTGGCCCGGGTCGCGACGGGCCGACCCGTCGTCATCTCGTTCCGCTACGGCTTCCACGGCCGGACCGGCCAGGCCATGGCCCTCACCGCGGCCAAGGATGTGTACCGAGCGGCGTTCGAGCCGCTGCCGGGCTCGGTCCACCATGCCGCCTACCCGTACTGCTACCGGGCACCGGGTGGTTCGCACGACCCCGCGGCCTGCACCTGCGACTGGGAAGCGCAGCTGGACCTGCTCTTCCACCAGCTGATCTACCCGGACAAGGTCGCCGCGATCATCGTGGAGCCCGTCATCGGCGAGGGCGGCTACATCGTGCCGCCACCGGCCTTCCTGCCGCGGCTGCGGGAGATCACCCGCCAGCACGGCATCCTGCTCGTGGCCGACGAGGTCCAGAGCGGCTTCGGGCGGACCGGCGAGCTCTTCGCGGTCCGCCACTGGGACGTGGAGCCGGACATCATGGTCATGGCCAAGGGCATCGCCTCGGGCCTGCCGCTCTCGGGCATCGTGGCCCGCGAGGACGTGATGGCGACCTGGAAGCCCGGCGTCCACGGCGGGACGTACGGTGGCAACGTCGTCGCCTGCGCTGCCGCCAACGCGACGCTCGACGTCATCGAGGACGAGGGACTGGTCGAGAACGCCCGCGTTCGCGGGGCGCAGTTCCTCGCAGGGCTCCGCGAGCTCGCGGCCCGCCACCGCTCGATCGGCGACGTCCGAGGGCTCGGCCTCATGGTCGCGCTCGAGCTCGTCCGGCCCGACGAGGGGGACGGGCGGGTGCCGGATCCCGACCTCACCAGGCGGATCCAGGCCGAGGCGCTCGATCGGCGGCTCATCGTCCTGACGGCCGGCACCTACGCCAACGTGGTCCGGATCATCCCGCCGCTGGTCACCACGGCCGAGGAGGTCGACCTGGCCCTCTCGGTGCTCGGCGAGGGCCTGGCCGCGGCCGGCGCCTGAGGTCTCGGACGGTCGACCCGGGACCCGTATCGACCGGCGCGCGATGTCCAGGGCGAGGAACCCCGAGCCGATCGGTCCCGGGCGGCTCAGCGTCCGCCCGGCGACAGCCGAGCGCTGGCCCGACCTCGTGACCCTCCTGGGCGGGGACACGGAGCGGGGCTGCTGGTGCCAAGCCTGGCGCGGGCGGATCCATTCGCCCGACCCGGACGCTCCGGACGACAACCGGTCACGCCTCGCGGGGCAGGTCCGGGACGGCCCATTCGCCCCGGGGGTCATCGCCTACTTCGAAGGCGAGCCGGTCGGCTGGTGCGGCCTCGGGCCCAGGGCGTCCATGCCCCGCCTCGTCGGGTCCCGGACGATCCCCACCGTCGACGACGTCCCGGTCTGGTCGATCGGCTGCTTCGTGGTGCGCCCCGGCTATCGACGTCGCGGGGTCGCTCGGGCCCTGCTGCGCGGGGCCGTGGACTACGCCCGATCGCAGGGTGCGCCCGGCGTCGAGGCCTACCCGATCGATCCGGGCGGCGCCCGGGTCTCGACCGCCTTCGGGTTCGTCGGCTTCACCTCCATGTTCGAGGCCGCGGGCTTCCGCCGGATCATCGTCACGGACGCCCACAGCGCCGGCCTGGCGCGCTGGCTCATGCGCCTGGACCTCGACTGACCCGTCCCGCACCCACTCGGGTCCGGGCTTCGTCCTCGCCCTGCGTCGCTGCGGGTATCCTGCGGTCCGACAGCGGACCTTATCCGACTCGAGGGACGCATGGCCCCATCCAAGCCCGACGATCCGCTCCTGGCCACGCTGCTCGACCGACTCGAGCGGACGCCGGTCGGGCGACTCCGGCTGCTGGCCGTCCGACCGCTCGACACCGCAGGCCACGATCGCGCCCGGGCCGGCGCCGAAGATGCGGCGCGGCGGGCCGGACGGGCCGAGCGTCACGCGGTCGCGCGGGCCTGGCTCGACGACCTCCTGCGACGCTCCTTCAGTCAGCGCGGCTTCGCCCCGGCGGCGGCGCTCGGCATCCCCCACGAGCCGCTCGGACCGGTCGACCGCGTACGCGTCGAACGGACGATCGACGACGCGCTCCTCGCGGTCCTGGTCCGCGACCTCGTCGACGAGACGACCTACGACGAATTGCTGGGTCCGTGCGCTGGCCTCCTCGAGGACGACGCGGCATCCTGACCGGGCCCAAGAGGCCCGCCGATGACCGCGGCGTCGCCAGCGCCGCCCTTCAGCTCGACGCCCGGAGCCGGCGCAGGACCTCGCCGTGGAGGATCCCGTTGGTTGCCAGGAACGTCTCGGCGTGGACCGACCGAACGCCGTCGAAGTCGGTCACCCGCCCGCCGGCCTCCTCGATGACCAGGAGCGGCGCGGCGATGTCCCAGGGCTTCAGGCCGGCTTCGACCATGACCTCGGCCGCGCCCTCGGCGACGAGGGCGTAGCCCCAGAAGTCACCGAAGCCGCGCTCCCGCCAGGCTGCTCGGAGCAGCGCGTCGAAACCCGGCGCCCTGCCCGTGTCGGCGATGTCGCGCCCCGAGCCGTAGAGGACCTGGGCGTCGTCGAGGCGGTCGATCCTCGAGACGGCCGCCCGGCGGATGCCGGAGCCCCGGGCCAGGTCCTCGGCCCAGGCTCCCCCACCCCGTCGGGCGTACCAGCGCTCGCCGAAGGCCGGCGCCGACACGACACCCACCTGGAGCTCCCCGTCCACCTCGAGCGCGAGGAGGGTCCCGAAGAGCGGGATCCCGCGCATGAAGTTGTGGGTCCCGTCGATCGGGTCGACGTACCAGCGGACCCTCGCCTCGCTCGCTTCCTCGCCGTACTCCTCGCCCACGATCCCGTGGTCCGGGAAGGCCAGGCCGATCCGCTCGCGGATCAGCCGCTCGATGGCGGTGTCGGCCTCGGTGACGAAGGTCCGGTCGGGCTTGGCACTGACCGCGGGGTCGCGCCGGAAGTGCTCGAGGGCGATCGGATCAGCCGCGTCGCAGACTGCGAGGGCGAACGCGAGCCACCCCTCGAGGTCGGCCTCGCTCGCCCGAGCGAATCCCGCGCTCCAGGTCGGCCCGTGGTCGGCGGGCTCACGCTCGACCGCGTCCCCCGGGTCGGGCGCCCGGACCATCGCCTACCCCGCGGCCGCGGTCTCGAGCGCCATCGGCAGCGGCCGGTGGACTTCCACCGGCTCCACGTACCGCTCGACCATCGCCCGCGACCCGACGACGCCGAGCTGCTCGTACAGGAAGACGATCTTGTCGCCCTGGGAGGCCAGGATCTGGTCCTTGGTCGCCAGGTCCCAGAGCTGGCGCTTCAGCGGGCCGATGGCCTTCTTGCGGGTCGTGTAGACGAACTGGGCGTCCGTCTGGCCCTCCTTGCGCTCGTCGGCCGCGTTCTCGAAGCACCACGCCTCGACGGCCTGGTGGAGCTCGGCCGGGAAGGCTGGGTGCTCGTAGAGCGCGTTCTGGAAGCCGGTCGCGAGGTGGATCTCGGCAGTCTCGACCTCGCGGAAGCGGTGGAACAGCTCGTCGGGCAGGGTCGAGGCTCCGTGCTGGACCGTCCCGGCGCACCCGTACTCATCGCGGGCGACGGTACCCAACCGGGCATGGACGTCGAAGTCGACCGCGACGGTCGCCACCGAACCGTCGGGCAGGACCACGCCACCGTGGCTCGTGCCGGTCTGGACACTGACCTTCGAGACGCCGACGGCGCCGGGGGCGAGCCGGGCCAGCTCGCGGACGAAGCCATCGAGGTAGGCCCGCAGCTCCGCCTCGGTCGAGTTGTCCTTGCCGACCTCGCCGATCTCTCCGCCCACGCTGATCGTCACGCCGTCGGCCTCGAGGCCCCGGATGAGGGCCGTCAGCTCGGCCGAGCGGACGTAGTTGACGGCCTGCTCGGCGTCGGCGGTCGGCTGGGAGAGATCCACCAGCGTAGACGCGTCGATGTCGATGTTCCGGTAGCCGGCCTCGATGGCCAGGCGGCAGGCCCGTCGGATCTCCTCGGTCATCGCCTCGGGATCGGCGGCGTACTTCTTGGCGTTGAACTGGTAGTGATCGCCCTGGATGAAGACCGGGCCGCGCCAGCCCGATGCGATGGCGCCAGCCAGGACGGCGGTGCTGTAGTCGATCGGTCGCTGCCAGGTGTAGGTCTGCTCGCTCCGGGCCAGCTCGAGGATGACGGCCCCGACGTCCCTGGCCAGCGCCGTCTCGTACACGGTCCGGGCCATGTCGAAGGTCTGGGCCCGGATGTTGATCGCGGGGACGGTGAAGCCGGAGACCTCGCCGCGACCGCGGGCAGCGTAGAGGCCCTGGATGCTGGCCGAGCGGGCGCCGAGTGCCTGGGACGCCTCCCAGACGATCCAGCGAGCCGCCTCGACCGCACCCTCGTCGTCGGAGAAGGCGGCCGTCCAGGCCAGGTCGCGGATGCCGTCAGCGCGGAAGCGGGCCTCGTCGACGACGACGAGCGAGCCATCGTCGATGCGGACGGTCCCGTCGAGGCGGCCGAGGAGATCGGAGGCGGAGCTGGCGACGTAGGGCATGGGGTATGGACTCCTGATGGTGGGCGCCACCACATGGTACCGCCGAGCGGCCCGCCACTCGACCCGGCGTCCGGCGCCGTGAGCCGCCGCTGTGCCTCTAGCCGAGGGTCGGCTTGAAGACCATCAGGGCGAGCACGACCAGGAAGAGGACGGTGAGCAGGTATCCCAGCAGCTGAGCGCGCCTGACGCGCCGGAGCAGCTCGGCCGGCGGGCCATCCGGACCGGGCGGCCCTGCCTGTACCAATCGGACGATCTGACGCGTGTTGGGAAGTCCGACGACCAGCGCCAGGAAGCTCGTGATGGCGTAGACACCGATCGCGAGCTCGAGCCAGCGGGTCGCGGACGACCCGAACTCGTAGCCGCGGGCGATGATCATCAGGGCCCCGCTGATCCAGAGGCTCAGGGCGAACGGCAGGATCAGCCACGTGGACAGGCGCAGGTTCACCCGGGTGAGGAAGGGCCGGACCTGTGGCTCGCCGGCGGCCATCGAGGCCATGATCGGGATCGCGAACGTCGGGCCGAAGGCCACGATGGCGGCCAGGACGTGGGCGAAC
This sequence comes from uncultured Chloroflexia bacterium, assembly GCA_963707215.1. Classification (GTDB taxonomy): domain Bacteria; phylum Chloroflexota; class Limnocylindria; order Limnocylindrales; family CSP1-4; genus DATHYZ01. The sequence continues at coordinate 335,259 of CAVPPB010000003.1, forward strand.
AGGAACACCGGGAACAGGTCGGCCATGGTCTCCCTCCGTGCGAGGACCCAACGATAGCGCCGTGGCGCGGGCCACGGGGGAAGGACGTGGGCGGGCTCAGCTCCGATCGGCGCTCAGCTTGGGGTCGAGGGCGGTCGATGACCGGCGATCGCGGCCCGCACAGCAGAGTCGTCAGCTCCGACGCGGAGAAGCCGGGAGAGCACGTCGACCCGGGACGCGACATCGACCTCGAGCGCGCCCGGCCGACGACCGATGCGCATCGCGAGCTCCGGCATGACACCCCAGGCGAAGTGCTCCCAGCCGCCGCGCCGCTCGTCCCACGTGCCGAGGACGGCGGGCCCGAGCCGCTGGACGTGGCCGTGCGCGTCGCGGACCACCGGCCGCATCCAGTGGACGGCGACGACCCGACCCGGCTGCGTCGACGTCGTCTCCCCGACGTCAGCGGCTTCGGGGCCGGCGAGCGGCGCGAGGATGAGGACAAGGCCGAGCAGGCTCAGCTCGTCGTTGCCGAGCGAGACCGGTGGTCCGCCGAGCAGGCCCAGGGCTGTCTCGAGCGAGTCCGCCTCCATCGTGGCGGCCAGGCCCCGGCCGACCGCCACCGCCCGGAGCACGGCGCGGGTCTCCGGCGGTCCCAACGCCGAAGTCGACGACTCGGCGGTCGCGAGATCCGGTGTGACGAGCACCATGGGGGCGTCTTCCGTCGCGCCGGACGGCGCGATCGACCCGGCGTCGCCGGACAGTATCCGCCGGACCGGCGTCGCCGCCGGGAGCAGGCCGAGGAGAAGATCGCGGAACCGCTCACGACCAGTGCCGGGTGGGCCGGCCACGACGAACGGCATCCGGGCCTCCACGAGGGCCCAGAGGAGCCCGGCCAGCGCCTCGTCGAGGGCACGCTCCCGGATCGCTGCCACGAGCGTGGAGTCGGCGGCGTCGGCGGAGGCCGGGGACGGCGGGCGGTCGGGCACGAGGGGCTCCCTGGCGACTGGACCGGCCGAGCCTAGGTCGCGGACGGTGGCCGCGTCAACGGGCACCGACTGCAACGGCGCCGGCCGCTCCGTCATGTCCCGGTCACCCGGCCGACGCCGTCCCGTCACGCAGGAGAGCGAACCTGCAGCCAGCAAACGACGCCCCACTACCGGAGCCCCGATCCATGAACCTCTTCGGCGACCTCGAGCGCTTCTTCGCGACGGTGATCTGGCCCAACCGCGTGCCCCTGCTGATCGCCACGGTCGCACTCGGGACACTGGTTCTCATCCTCGCCTGGCGAGCAGGCTGGATCGCTCGAGTCGCGGCGACGGCCCGGCGCCATCCAGGTCGATCGGCCCTCACCGCTGGCCTCGCGCTCGCGCTGGTCGTACCGCTCGGCTGGTATCTCGCCTCGCCGCTCGTCCTCCGGACCGTGCTGGTGGAGGATCTCCCGATCGCGGTTGCCGTACCTTCGTCGTCCCCGGCGCCGGGCGGCGTGCCAGCTCCCTCGCCGAGCCCGGGGTTCGTCGGTGCGCCGACGGTCGACCCATCCGCGCTGGCACCTTCGGGCCCCCTGGTGGTCGCCAGCGGGACGTTCCGCGACGCCGACGACTTCCACCGGGGGAGCGGCACGGCCAGCATCGTCGAGGTCGCCCCGGGCCGGTATGTCCTGCGGTTCGAGGGCTTCTCCGTGACGAACGGACCGGACCTGCACGTGTACGTCTCGCCGGATCCGGACGGCTACGCGGCGGGATCGCTCGACCTGGGCAAGCTCAAGGCGACCGACGGCTCGTTCAACCACGAGCTGCCCGACGGCTTCGAGCCGGCGAGCTGGGCCAGCGTCGTCATCTGGTGCGAGCCGTTCGCCGTCCAGTTCGCCCACGCGCCGCTCGTCGGCGCCTAGGACGGACCGGGCGAGCCTAGCGGGAGGCGTCCGCCTCGGCCCCGCGGAGCTCGCCGGCGTCGATCCGGACGACGGCGTCGCAGCCCACGAACTGGCAGCGGTAGAAGCGCTCGGTCGGTCCGCGGTCCGGATCGATCGTCTCGGCACTGCGCTCGGGCAGCATCGGCCACCAGTCGACCAGGCCGTGGCGATGGTGGAGGGTCGTCGGGAACCTGACCTTGGCGCTCGGATCGGACATGGCCCGAGCCTACCCTACGACCCCGCCACCGTCCCGGGGCCGACCGGTCGGCGGGACGGTCCGTCGACCGTGGGACGCACCCCGGGTCGACAGACCCGCCGGCCGACGGCAGACTGGCCCCGACAGGGAGGTCCACGTGAACGCCATCGACGTCCTCATGTACGGCCAGCGCACGCTCACCACCGCGATCGCCCGCCTCTCACCGGAGGACTGGACGACGCCGGGCGCGCTGGGCACCTGGACCGCCAAGGACATCGTGGGGCACCTCGGCGCCTTCGAGGTCCGCTTCGTGGAGATCCTCGCCGGCTTCGCCGGAGTCCCCCACGAGCCTCGGCTGGTGCTGGCCGATCCCGAGACGTTCAACGACGACCAGGCTGCGGTCCGGGCCGACTGGCCGGCCGAGACGGTGCTGGCCGAGCTCACGGATGCCCATGCCCGGGTCATGGACCTCGCCCGAGGTATCCCGGAGGAGCGCTGGCGCGAGGTCGGGACGATCCCCTGGTACGGCCCCGAGTACTCGCTCGACGACCTGGTCGTCTACTCGATGTACGGGCACAAGCGAGAGCACACGCCCCAGCTCGAGGCGGTCGTCGCCGGCAGGACCGATTCCGCCTAGCGCTGGGGCGCGGCGGACCCGCTTCGCCCGCCGGACGGGTCCGACGACCCATCGGCACTGCGCCAGCCGGCCCTTGTGCGCGCTTCGCCCGGTCCCGTGACATGGAGCCGCGCTGGTCGCTCGCGAAACGCTCGGAGCGGAGGCGCGTCACATCGGTGGGCTCCCGGACGCAGGGCGGCCGACGAGTGGACGGCCGTTCGTCCGGGCAGCCCGGGAGGTCCGGATGCCCCGGCCAGGGAGGGATCGCTCGCAGCCGCCCGCAGTGCCACCCAGCCATGGTGCGCGGTCCGCGTTCACGGCCCTCCTCGCGATCCTGCTGCCCCTGGCGGTCCTGGCAGCGGGCTGCGTCCGCGAGGGCGGCACCCCGCCCGAGGACCGCGACACCCCAGGCAACGTGACCGTCGCCTACCACCGCCTCGGCGACCTGCGCATCGGTGAGTGCGCGGACATGGTCCTGGAGGCCGACGATCGGGAGTTGCTGGCGGTCATCCGTCAGCCCTGTCGTATCCCGCACGATGCCGAGGTGATCGGCCTGGCGATCCACCCGACGAGCCCGTTGGCCCGCTACCCGGGCGAGCGCGAGCTCCTGGCCTGGGCCGAGCACGAATGCCTGGCCGCCGTCGAATCCTACGTCGGCGTTCCCTACAAGGACGCGGACCTCATGGCCTACTACTACATCCCGACGGTGTCGTCGTGGGCTGACGGCGACCGTGCGTCGCAGTGCCTGGTGACCGCCCAGGGCGGCGGGCGCCTGGAGGGATCGGTCCGGGCCGGGGGCGGGTGACCGTCCTGCCTACCGGTCGCCGGATCGGTCCTCGGGTCAGGCGAAGAAGTCGACGATCGCCGCCGTGTCGTCCGAGAAGGCCCAGCGCTCGACGATCCGGCCGTCCCGAAGATGGCAGATCTCGGCCGTGCGATAGACCAGCGTGCGGCCTCCCCGGACCGCCGTGGCCTCGACGAGGGCGATGACGTGGTCATCGCTCGCCAGGACGTCGTGGACCTTCGTCGTGATCTCGAAGCCCGGGTCGGACATCATCGCGGCCATCGCCGCCTTGCCATGGATCGGCTCCGAGCCCCCGATGTAGTGCCAGACGACGTCGTCGGCGATGTACCGACCGACAGCTTCGTTGTCGCCGGCATTCATGGCGTCGAGCACGGCCCGCATCACGTCGGCATTCCCCTGGGTCATGGCATGTGGTCCCTTCCGAAGGCATCCGCGGCCGCCGGGACGGACGACCGTCACGCGCCTTCTGGCTCAAGAGTAGGGCCCGGGCGCAAGGTCCCGAGACCGAGCGGCAGGCTCGACGGCACCGCCGGCTGCGTGACCGCGGCCGGGCGATCCGGCGCGATCGTGCCCCCGGACCCTTGTCGGTGCCGCCGATCGCCCGGCACGGTAGCCGGGCGCGCAGGAAGGAGGGGACGATGGCCAGGTACCTGATCGTGGGGACGTACACCGCCGACGGTGCGCAAGGCGTCCTTGCCGAGGGCGGGACCCGTCGCCGTGCCGCGGCAGAGGCCGCGCTCGGGTCCGTCGGCGGCTCGCTCGAATCGTTCCACTTCGCCCTCGGTGTCGACGAGTGGTACGTGATCGCCGACCTGCCCGACAACGCCGCAGCGGCCGCGATCGCCCTCGTCGGGACCGCATCCGGGACGCTTCGCTCGAGGGCCATCGCGCTCATCACCGCCGAGGAGATGGACACCGTGGTAGGGCGCGCGCCTGACTTCCGTCCGCCCGGCGCCTGACTTCGGCCACCCGCAGCCCGCGCTCGGGGCGGGTCGATGCGATCTCGCATCCCCGGGGGAGGGTGCGGCCCACGGCAGGGCGACGGGGCCGTTTCAGGCCCTCGGCCTCTAGACTCGTACGTTCCCTGGCCGGCATCCTGACCGACGTGCGCGGGGGGCTTCGACGCACGGTCCGAGTCCACGGCCGCCGAACCGGACCGCTGCCGAGCCACTGGCGAGACCGACCTGCGACGTAGACCCGGAGGCTGCGATGGGTCAGGTCAGGATGCACGCCCATGTCGAGGCGCCGATCGAGCGTGTCTTCGACTACGCGGTCGACAAGGATCGCTGGGCCGAGTGGAACGTCTCGACGGTCGATGTCGAGGCCGGGGCCCCGTTGGCCGCAGTCGGCGAGCGGTTCGCCGGCAGGAACAAGTTCCTCGGGCGGGTCGAACCGTTCGAAGGAGAGGTGACGGCCTTCGAACGCCCCCGGTCGTTCGCCTTCATCACGAGCCCGAAGTCGGGAGGCCACGAGAACTGGACGGCGAGCTTCGAGCCAGCGGGGACGGGGACCGACATCGACTGCACGATCGACTATGAGATCGGGATGGGTCTCATCGGCGCCGCCGCCGACGAGCTCTTCATCGAGCGCCAGGTCCAGCGCATGCTCGATCAATCACGGGACAACTTCGTCACCCTCGTGGAGCACGAGGCGCTCGTCCCCGCCTGAGTGAGGGCGTCGCCCGCCGGACCACGCTCGCGGCCCTACTTCGACCACGGGCCCGACTGACGCGACCGCCGCGCAGGCCCGCGGCGTCGGTCGCCGCCGCACCATCGAACCGCCGCAGCGTTGGGATGAAGCGCCCGTATGCTTGTCGGGCGATGGAGATCCGCCCCCTTTTGCCAGGACTCTGGCCCGCCTTCGAGGCCTGGTTCGCGAGCCGGGATACGTCGAGCGACGCTCGGGGATGCTGGTGCATGTGGTGGCGACGGCGAGGGCTCGACTTCTCGAACACGACGGCCGCACGGAACCGGGAGGGGATGCGCGAGCTGACGGACCGCGCTGCCGCGGAAGGCACCCCGGCCCCGGGCCTCGTCGCCCTCGACGACGACGGGCAACCGATCGGCTGGATCTCCGTCGGGCCGCGCGCCGACTTCGAGCGTCTCGAACGGTCGCGGACCATCCCCCGCCTCGACGACCGGCCGGTCTGGTCGGTCGTCTGCTTCGTCGTCGGTCGGAGCGTGCGTGGGCAGGGAGTGGCCAGGGCTCTGCTCGACGGGGCGATCGAGTACGCCCGGGCGAGCGGCGCGACAGCCCTGGAGGCCTATCCCGCCGACCCGGGGGAAGGGCGCCTGCCAGTGGCCGCCGCCTACACCGGAGTGCTCACGACGTTCGAAGCAGCGGGGTTCCAGAGGGTGGCCGCGACGACCAGCCACACCGGCGGTGCACCCCGGGTCGTCGTCCGGCTCGAGCTCGGGGCGGTCCGCTGACGGCACGGGGCGGCCATGATCAGCGGCCGATGGCGACGACCGGGTGGTCCGGCGGCCGGACGGGTCGGCGCACCGCCATCGTCGTTGCGGTCGGCCTGATCGCGGTCGTCCTCGGGGCCACCGGATGCGGCGCACCCGACCAGCCGGGTCCGACGGGGATCCGGGGCTGGCCGATCGAGACGATCCGGGTCGGCGACCGGACGCTGACCGTCACCCGGGCGCTCGACACGTCCGCCGGCCTGTCCGGCATCGACTCGCTCGGCGGCCTCGACGGCATGCTCTTCGCGTACCCCCAGGAGCAGAGCCCGACCTCGCGACGGTTCCACATGACGGACGTCCGGTTCCCGCTCGACGCCCTCTTCTTCGACGCCGGAGGGGTGCTCATCGAGTCGGTCCGGATGGAGCCATGCCCAGCGGAGCCATGCCCGCGCTATGCTCCGGCGCGGCCGTATCGCTGGGTCGTCGAGGTCCCTGCGGGCTCCCTGCGACCCATCCCGGGCGCGGTCCTCCGGATGGCTCCGGCCGACGACAGCCGGTCCGATCCCCTACCCGGAGGTTCGGGCTTGACGGGGTGGACCGACCGCGCCTAGACTCCGCGACCGGTGCGGACCCCGCACCATGTCCAGCTCAGAGGAGGCCATCTCCGAATGAGGAACCTCAGCACCTTCGGCGTGATGCCGGCCGCCATCGGCGCGGCTCGGTTCCGCGGGAGATCTGTGCCCACCTCGAGCTAGGACCAGGCGGTAGGACCGCCCCCCAGCAGACCACGAGCCGTGGGCACGATCGGGCCCACGGCTTCTTGTATGCCCGCGAACGCGGGCGCACGAGCCGCCGGCCCATCCGCGAGACGTCGCATCGGGCCCGCGGCTCGTCCGTTCCAACGGACCCCGCGGCTCCGGTGCCAGGCCTTCAGGCAGCAACCGACACCAGGAGCCACCACCGTGACCACCACCCTCAGCCCGGAACAGAAGATCCCGACGGCTCTCCGTCCCGCGGTCGAGGGCGTCCTCGACCCGGCGGCCCCACCGGCCGGAGGCCCCGAGCCCTCGGGCGCGGCCATCCCGGCAGCGCTCGCCGACGGCGCCCGGACCGCCCTCGTCGTCGAGGACGTCACGAAGCGCTTCGTCGTCGGTCGCCGGAAGGAGCCCGTCCTCGCCGTGGACCACGTCTCGCTCCGCCTGGAGCGGGGCAGCATCCTGGGCGATCCTGGGCGCCAACGGATCCGGCAAGTCGACGCTCATCCGGCTGGTCTCCGGCCTGCTCACCCTCGACGAGGGTCGGGTCACCGTCTTCGGCCACGACATCGAGCGCGACGAGATGGCCGTCAAGCGGCTCATCAACCGGGTCTCCGTGGACGCCGCCTTCTTCAAGAAGCTCAGCCCGCTGGAGAACCTCAGCTTCGCCGCGCGGCTGTACGGGCTCGACGCCCGGACGGCCCGAGCCGAGGCGATCGCGATCCTGGCTCGGCTGGGCATCTCGGAGAAGCGGATCGGCCGACCCATCGAGCAGATGAGCCGGGGGATGCAGCAGAAGGTCGCCATCGCGCGAGCCCTGCTGACGAGCCCCTCGCTCCTCCTCCTCGACGAGCCCACGACCGGGCTCGACCCGCGGAGCAAGCTCGACGTCCAGGCGTTCGTGGAGGATGTCCGTTCGACGCACGACGCGGCGATCGTCCTCACGACCCACGACCTGGCCGAGGCCGAACGGCTGTCCGACCGGATCGTCGTCCTCGACGCCGGCCGGGTCGTCGCCGAGGGCACGCCGGACGAGCTCAAACGGCTGGTGGCCGAACGCCACGGCCAGCCGCCAACGATGGACGCCGTCTTCCTGACCCTGACGGGTCGCTCGCTCGACGAGGACGTCGACGAGGAGGGCAGCGATGACGAATGACGACACCAGCGAACACCGATGAAGGGAGGTGACCCGATGCACGCCGCCATCCACCAGCGCCTGTGGCTCGCCCGGGCGCACCGAGAGCACGACCTGGCCCAGGCCGCTCGCGCCCGGCTCCTGCGCCCTCACCGCGCAGGTCCCGACCGACCGGTCCGTGCTCGGGTCGGTCGCTCGATCATCCGCCTCGGGGAGCGGCTCGCCGCAGAGCCGCACCTCGAGCCGGCCCGGCCCCGCTGAGGGGCCGGGCCGGCACAACCACTCGAAGGGACACTCCGTTGACCGCACTCGCACCGCTCGCGCACGAGGTCAGGGCCTCGTACGCGTTCATCGAGCGCAACGCCTTCCTGACCCGACGCTACTGGGGCTGGGAGATCGCGTTCCTCGTCTACTCCGTCGCCGGAGCCCTGTCGATCGCCCTCATCGGCGCCGACCAGGGCGATCAGCGGCTGCTCCTCGTCCTGATGATCGGGGCGATCATGTGGAACTACCTCTCGGTGGTCTTCAGCTGGATCGCCGAGACCATCGCCGTCGAACGCTGGGAGGGCACGCTCGAGTACACGATGATGGCGCCGGTCCGGCGCTCGACCCAGCTGCTGGGCTCCTGTCTGTACGCCATCGCCTACGGCCTGGTCCACACGGCGGCGATCCTCGTCGTTCTCGTGCTCTTCTTCGGCCTCGACCTGACCGGGGCCCACCTGCCGACGGTGGCGCTCTTCATCGGCCTGGGCTCGTTCAGCTTCGTCGGCATCGGGATGCTGGCCGCGATCCTGCCTCTGCTCTACGTGGAGCGAGGTGCCCAGATGACCTTCGTGCTCCAGTCCTGCCTGCTCCTCGTCTCGGGCGTCTACTACTCGGTCGAGGTGCTCCCGGAGTGGATGCAGGTCCTCTCGAAGCTGTCGCCGGCCACCTACGTCCTCGACGGCGTCCGCCGGGCGCTCATCGACGGCGTGCCGGCGACCGAGCTGGTCGGCGACATCGTGCCGCTGATCATCGCCGGCTTCGTCCTCATCCCCGTCGGCCTGTGGGCCTTCGGGCGCGCCGAGCGGTTCGCCAAGCGGACCGGACGGCTCAAGCGGGTGGGCTGAGCGATGACCGACACCATCGCGGCGCCGGAGGCCCCGGCCATCCCGGGCCTCCGGTTCCGCCCATACCGAGGGCTCGAGGACATCCCGGGCATGGCGGCCGTCGCCGGCGCCGTCAACCGGGCCGCGGGCTCGGCGGACATCACATCCGTCGACTCGATGGCCGCCCAGTACCGTAATCTCGAGAACTGCGACCCCGGCCTCGATATCACCGTGGTGGAGCGGGACGGGGCCACGGTGGCCTACCAGCGGACCATGTGGGCCGACCGCGCCGAGGGCACCCGCGGTTTCGTGGCCGTCGCCTTCGTCGACCCGGATCACGCCGGTCGGGGGATCGAGGACGCCCTGCTGGCCATCGGCATCCGCCGCCAGGTCGCGCTGGCGGCCGAACTCGCTGAGCGGCTGCCGGCGCGACCGGCGATCCTCGTCCGCTTCGCCCGGAGGGCCGCGCCCGCCGACGTCACCCGCCTCGAGGGAGCCGGCTTCCGGCTCGCGCGCCGCTACGCCGAGCTGGCTCGGCCTGACTTCGAGGGCATCCCCGAGATCGCTCCGCCGACCGGCATCGAGCTGCGGCGCATCGATCCGACCGACGAGGCCGTCATCCGGCAGGGCTGGGACGTCTCGACGGAGGTCTTCGCCGACAGCTGGGGCGAGAACCCAGCCAGCGAGGCCGAGTGGCGCAAGTTCCGCGAGTCGCCCGAGTGCCAGCCGGCGCTCTGGTGCGTCGCCTTCGACGCGAGCGACCGGCGAGGTCGCCGGCCAGATCCTCAACTACCTCGGTCCGGCCGAGCCCGACGGCTCGATCGTCGGCTGGACCGAGTCCATCGGCGTCCGGGCGCCGTACCGGCGCCGCGGGATCGGCCAGCGCCATGCTGGCCGAGAGCCTCCGGATCGTCCGCGACGCCGGCGCGACGCGGGCGGCGCTCGGCGTCGACCAGCAGAACCCCAACGAGGCCCAGACGCTGTACGAGCGGCTCGGCTTCCGGGTCACCGTCGAGGAACTCGAGTACCACCGGCCGCTGGAGCTCGGCGAGGTGGGGCGATGAGCAGTCACGACGCTCGCTTCCCTCTCGACGCCCTCGGCTGGGGCGGCCCCTTCGAGGCCTTCTACGCCGAGCACGACGGCCCCGGCATGGAACCCGGGCGGGTCGTCGCGACCCACCGGGAGACCTCCATCGTCCGGCTGGCGTCCGGCGACGTAGCGGCCCACGTCTCGGGGCGCTTCCGTCGCGACGCACTGGGGCCGGGCGACTACCCGGCCGTCGGCGACTGGGTCGCCATCGAGGCTCGGCCGGCCGAGCGGAGCGGCACGATCCAGGCGGTCCTGCCCCGGCGCAGCGCGATCGCCCGCACCGCCGGGGACTCGAACCGGCGCGGTGGCGGGCGCCTCTCGGACGAGCAGGTCCTGGCCGCCAACGTCGACCTGGCCCTCCTCGTCGCGGCCATCGACCGGGAGCCCAACCTGAGTCGCCTCGAGCGGTACCTGGCCCTTGCCTGGGGTGCCGGGGCCACGCCGGTCATCGTGCTCAACAAGGCCGACGCCAGCCCGGACGTCGGGGCGGCGATCGCCGCCGTCGAAGCGATCGCCATCGGCGTGGACGTCCGCCCGGTCAGCGCCGTCACCGGGAGCGGGGTCGAGGACCTCCGGACGGGTCACCTGCCACCGGGTCGGACCGCGGTCGTCCTGGGGCCGTCCGGCGTCGGCAAGTCGACGCTGACCAACGCACTCCTCGGAGAAGAGCACTTCGCGGTCTCGGCCGTTCGCGCCTCCGACAGCCGCGGCCGCCACACCACGACCCACCGCGAGCTGGTCCCGCTGCCGGGCGGCGCCATGCTGATCGACACGCCGGGCATCCGGTCGCTCGAGCTTCTCGGCGACGGCGGCGTGGCCGCGACCTACGGCGAGATCGAGGCGATCGCCGAAGCCTGCCGGTTCGCCGACTGCTCGCACGAGTCGGAGCCTGGCTGCGCCGTCCGGGCCGCTCTGGCCGACGGTCGAATCGACGCCCGTCGCTGGACCGGCTACGAGAAGCTCCGGCGAGAGGCCGCCCACGTCGCGCGACAGTCCGACCGGTCCCTGCGGGAGGCCGAGCGGCGACGCTGGAAGATGATCAGCAAGTCCGTCGGCGATCACATGAAGCGCAAGTACGGGAAGGGCTGAGGATGACGACCGCTGCCGATCCGCCGACGCCGCTCCGGGCGTCCGGCTCCCGCGTCGTGATCCCCGACGGGCCCCGGGCGACCGGGCTGACCTTCCGCCGCTGGCGCGACGCGTCCGACCTCGACGGCTGGGTCGCGCTCGTCAACGCGTCGTGGGCTGCCGACGGCCTGCCATTCCGGACCGGGCCGGAGCAGGAGGGCATCGAGCTCCGGCGCACGCCCGGGTTCGACCTCGAGCGTGACGTCGTCCTGGCAGAGCTCGACGGTCGGCTCGTCGGCTTCGCCCGGACCGGCGCGGAGACCGCCAGCGAGGGCGTCCGGCGCCACTGGCTCTCGGTCATGGTGGCCCCGGACGGCCGGATCCCGGGAGTCCGAGAGGCGCTCCTCGACTGGGCCGAGCACCGTCACCGCGAGCGAGCGGCGTCGGAGACGAGCGAGGGACCGGCACCCGCTGATCGGGTCCTCGAATCCTGGGCGAACGAGCAGGAGCAGGACTGGCTGGCCCTCCTCGGGGCGCGCGGCTACCGGCCGGTCCGCTGGTTCACCGAGATGGTCCGCGACACGCTCGACGACCTGCCCGACCGTCCGCTGCCGGCCGGGCTCAAGGTGCGCCCCGTCCTGCCCGACGATATCCGGGCGATCCTCACTGCCAAGGACGAGGCATTCCAGGACCACTGGAGCCACGTCCCGATGACCGAGGAGGACGTGCTCGCCGTCGTGGAGCATCCGCACACGGATCCGTCGCTCTGGGCGGTGGCCTGGGACGGCGACGACGTCGCGGGCCTCGTCATCGGCCACGAGCTCCACGACGACAACGCCGCCTTCGGCTGGCGCCGGGGCTGGCTCGCCAGCGTCGCGACGCGCCGGCGCTGGCGCAACCGCGGCCTCGCGTCGGCGCTCTGCGTCCAGGCGATGCGGCAGCTGCGCGACCACGGCCTGACCTCCGCCGCGCTCGGCGTCGACACGGAGAATCAGTCCGGCGCGCTCGGGCTGTACGAGCGGCTCGGGTTCCGACTCGATGTCCGGGCCGTGGTGATACGGCGACCGCTCGAGCCATAGCGGACCCCGGGGTCCGGCGGCGGAGTCGCCGCCCTCGGCTATGGCACCGTCAGCGGGTTCCAGGGTGACGTAGCTGCCACCCAGCTGCCCGGCCATGACGCGAGGGGTGCCGTCTGCAGAATCGTGGACCACGAGCGAGGCCTGCTGCTCGGTGTCGCGCAACATCGCGTACGTGGCCCGGTAGACACCGTCGGCGTGTTCGTCGCCGGCTCAGAAAGGGAGCCGGCCGTCACGGCGGACCATCTCCAGCCAGGCCCGCTCCCGCCCGATGGTCGTCCCGGGGCCGTGGCCCGGCAGCACCCGGACCCGGTCCTCGAGGTCGGCCAGGCGAGCCAGTGAGGCGGCCATCGCCTCGGCCGAGCCACCCGGCAGGTCGATCCTCCCCCACCCCGCGGCGAAGAGCGTGTCACCGCTCAGGAGGATCCCCGAGTCCTCGTCGAGCAGGCACACGGAGCCCTCGGTGTGACCGGGCGTATGGAGGACCCGCAGGCGGATCGAGCCGAACCGCACGAGCCCGCCATCGGCCAGCTCTACGGCCGGGACGGAGGGCGGGATGTCGAACGGCGCGAGGAACGCGTCGGGGTGCTCGAGCCCATCCCGGTCGAGCGGGTGCACGGCGATCTCAGCCCCGGTGTGCTCGGCGACGGCGGCGTTGTCGCCGATGTGGTCCCAGTGCCGATGCGTCGAGACGATGAGGCGGAGCGTCCACGACCGGGCCGCCAGCTCGTCGGCGATCCAGGCCAGGCACGGGGCAGCCGTGTCGATCGCCATCGCCTCGCGAGTCCGCTCATCGGCCAGGACGTAGACGTTCGTGGGCAGGGGCCCGACGGGACGCGACAGCAGCTCCATCGGCGGAGTGTGGCAGAGCGCCGGCGAGCCGTCGCGCTCGAACTCGACGGTCCGGTCGAACCGGTGCCGATGGACCGAGCGACCCGGCCCGGCGCCCCGCGATGATGGTCCGTTCGGCCCACGGGCCGCGGCGGGCCGCGGCGTAGACTCGGGGCAGAAGGGAGGGTCGCGCATGGCGACGACGATCAAGGTGACCCTCGCGTCCTGGGACGACCCCGAGTTCCGGGCCGCCTTCGAGCAAGCCTACGACCAGGTCAAGACGGAGGGGGTCGCCCTCGACACCCCCGACGCCGGTCTCCGGGTCCAGAACCTCCTGGCGGCGGCCGGTTTCCCGGGCGCTCACGTCGACGTCGTACGAACGCCGAACGAGGCCCTGGAGCACCTCGCCCACTGGACGGTGCGGCGGACGGCCTGACCTCTGCGACTCGGAGCCCGAGCGGTCTCGACCGCGGGGCGACGCCTGCTCTCAGGCCTCGAGCTTCGCCCGGATGCAGTCGAACGTCTGCCCGATGAGCTTGTTCGCGGTCCCCTCGATGAGCCGAGCGCCGACCGAGGCGATCGTGCCGCTGATGGTGACATCGGCGACCCAGTCCATGACCGTCGCGCCCGGCTCATCGCCATCCTTGAGCGACATCGTGGCCGTGGCATCGACGGCGCTGCCCGGCGCCTGGCCGCGGGCCTTGATGACGGCGCGATCGGGGGCGGCCTGCTCGGCCAGCTCGATGTCCCCGGCGAAGCGGGCCGAGATGAAGCCGACCCCGACCTTGGCGACGGCGTTGAAGCGCGTGTCATCGATCTGCTCGATCGACTCGACGCCCGGGCCGCAGGCCCCGACCTGCCGGGGGTCGACGACGAACGCCCAGACCTTGTCGCGGGGGGCGCGGATGACGACGGTGCCCGAGAAGTTCACGCTGGACCTCCGCTGCTGATCCGCTCACACGCCACTGCCGGGCCCAGCGGGTAGGTCGCTGGCGAGGTCGCGGACACAGCGCGTCCGACATGCCCGGGAAGGGGCGAGGATAGGCTCGACGGATGGACGAGTCAATGCGCCCGCACGGATGGCCCGGAGCGCTGCCCGCGGCCTGGCCGGGCCCTGCCTCTACCCGCTAGCGAGGGGCCCAATCGACGACGCCGACGACCGCCGGCTGGGCTTCCAGGTACCAGCGCCCGTCACGCTCGATCGCGTGGCGCCGGAGCGCGCCGAGCAGCCGTTCGTCCTTCGTGCTGCCCTCGGCCACCCAGGTCTGGCGGCGGACGAAGCCCGCCAGCTCATCGAGCGAGTCGAAGCCACGTGGCGGCCGCTCGACCTCGCGGACCGACGGCTGACGCCCACGAAGCTGCAGGAGCTCGACGAATTCGCCCAGGGCCGGCAGGCGGATCCGCTCCTCGCCGTGGACCTCCGGCCAGAGCGGGTCGGCGGCCGACGACGGCTGGCGGTCCATCAGCACCGCGACACAGCGGCGGGTGGCCGCGGCCTCCATCGCGTCGAGGAACGGGCCGATCGCGTCGACGTCATAGCCAAGGTGGGCGATGAGCGCGGCATCAGCCGAGCCAGGGCCGATCCCGGAGGCTGCCGCGACCGCCGGCTCGAGCGGCCAGCGGCCTTCAACGACGCGGACGTTGGCGATGTCGTGCTCGGCGGCCAGCTCGCGGAGCGCCCCGAGCATCCCGGCCGATGGGTCGAGGGCGATGACCTCGCGGACCCGCAGCGCCAGGGGCAGGGCGAAGCGGCCCGCGCCGGCGCCGATGTCGAGCCAGACGTCCTCGGGCCGGGCGATCGCCAGCAGCGCATCCAGGGTCTCGTCGTCGGTCCGGTGCGGGTCGGCCCGGAAGAGCGCGCTGACCGGGCCGTAGAAGTCCTTGCCGTCGGGGACCTCGCGGAACCGGTCGACCTGGGCGCGGTCCTCGCGGACGCGGTGGGCCCAGGCGGCAAGGGCGAGGTCGACGGGTGTGTCCACGTCCGGATTGTCGCCGCTCACCGCGACCTCCGTCACGAGGTCTGCGCGAGCGGCCAGGAGGGGGCCAAGGCCGCGATCCCCCCGGGCCTCGTCGGCGAGGTCCCAGGCGTCGCGGCGGACGAGGACCGGGTTGGCCCCTCCCCCGCCGTCGTAGCACGGCACCACGATGGGGCGGGCGTCCGGCCCCGCGGTGACCAGCAGCGCCCGGACCACATCCGGCCTGACGAGCGGTTGGTCACCGAGGAAGATGACCGCCGCTGCTGCGCCCGGGAACCGCTCGGCCGCCTCGGCGAGGCCGATCCGAAGCGAGCCGGCCATCCCCTCCTCCGGAGCCGGGTTGCGGACGACTCGCACCCCCGTATCCTCCGCCGAGGCCGGGACGACCGCCTCGACCGCCCGGGTGTCGCGGCCGACCACCAGCACGATGCCCAGCGGGCCGACCGCCGCGGCAGCTTCCAGCACGTGGGCCAGGACCGGACGACCGGCCAGGTCGGCCACGAGCTTGGAGCTGCCGAAGCGCGAGGACGTCCCGGCGGCGAGGACGACGGCGACGGTCCGGCCCGGCTCGATCACGAGGGATCGGCCACCTGCTCGTGCATCGGCTGGCCCGAGCCGCCCCGTCGCTCGGCCACGATCTCGGCCAGGATCGCCAGCGCGGTCTCGGGCGGCTCGCGGCCGCCGAGATCCAGGCCGATCGGCCCACGCAGGCGAGCGAGCTCGTCGTCGGTCACCCCAGCTTCGCGCAGCCGGCCTCGTCGGTCGGCCTGGGTCTTGCGGGAGCCGACCGCCCCGACGTAGCGGCAGGCGCGCCGCAGCGCCTCGACGATCGCCGGCTCGTCGAACTTCACGTCGTGGGTCAGGACCGCGACCGCATCGTTCGGCCCGAGGCCGATCTCCTCGGCCACCTCGTCCGGCCAGCCCACGACGAGGCGATCGACGCCGGGGAAGCGCTCGGGCGTGGCGAAGGCGGCCCGTCCGTCGATGACGATCGTCTCGAAGCCAAGCTCGGCCGCCAGGCGGACGAGCGTCCTCGCCACCTCGACGGCCCCCACGACCACGAGCCGCGGCCGGACCGGGAACGCCTCGAGGAAGACCTGTCGCTCGCCGAGGACGACGGTCCGGGACCTGCCCCGGTCGAGCGCCTCACGGGCGGCTTCCTCGAGCCCAGCGTCGAGCGTCGGGTCACCCAGGGAGCCCGTCATCCCGCCGGCCTCGTCGACGACGATGGGGTCGGCCGGCGGGGCGCCGGCCCCCGGCTCGTGGGGCCCGAACTCGGGTGGCGGCGCATCGGCGGGCAGGACCGTCGCGACGACCCGGCCGCCACGGCCGCTGCCTGGTGCCCGGGCGGCCTCGACGAGCAGGTCGGAGAGGGCGGGCTGCACGAGGACGTCGATCGTGCCGCCGCAGGCGAGCCCGACGTCCCAGGCCTCCTCGTCGCTGATGCCGTAGCGGATGACCCGGTCGCGCCCGTCCGCCCGGGCTCCCTCGATCTCGTCGAAGGCCGCCCCCTCCACGCAGCCGCCGCTCACCGACCCGGCGAGGCGCCCGTCCGGGGCGGCAAGGAGGACGGCCCCCTCGGGCCGGGGCGCCGAGCCGAAGGTCCGGACGACGACGGCCCTGCCGGGAGCGACGCCCTCACCCCGCCAGGCCTCCAGCGTCTCGAGCAGCTCGCGCATGGCTCTCCTCTCTCCCGGCGACGCTAGCGCAACGGCCGGGCGACGGATGGATCGACGCCCTCGAGGGATCGCGGCGAAGCGGCCGCCACGGGGATCCCGTGGGCGTGGGCGGCCGCCATGCCAGCCAGGTCTCCGCCGCCGGTGACGGCACCGGCCCGGCGGTGCCTCGCTCGGTCGGCAGCCCCGATGCGCGCCCCGGCCAGCAGCTCGCCGAGCCGCTCGAGGCTGGCGACCGTGCCGGCCGCCAGGAAGTCGTCGACGAACGGATAGGCGGCAGCCATCCCCGCGGCGAGCGGGCGATAGCCTTCGGCCGAGGCCAGCGGATTGAGCCAGATCAGACGATGGCAGTTCCGCCGCAGGCGAGCCGTCTCTGCGGCCACGAGGGCCGGGTCGCCACGGTCCCAGCCGTCGGAGATGACGATCACGATCCCACTGGTCCGCAGCGTCCGGCGAGCCCAGCGCTGATTGAAGTCCCGGAAGCTCTCCCCGATCCTCGTCCCACCGGCCCAGTCGACGACCTCGTCGGCGACCCGCTCCAGGGCCCGATCCCGCTGGCGGTCCTTGAGCAGCCGGCTGACCCTGGTGAGCCGGGTCCCGAAGACGAACGATTCGGTCTTGACGACGTTCGCCGCGGTCAGGGCCATGACGAACCGCAGGAGCAGCCGGCTGTGGCGCTCCATCGAGCCGCTGATGTCGCAGAGGACGACGATCGGCCGCGGGTGCCGCACGAGTCGGCGCCATTCCCAGTCGAGGAGCTGGCCGCCGGTCGAGAGGTTCCGCCGGAACATCGCTCGCGGGGCGAGGTAGCGGCCGTGGCGGTGGAGCTCGTAGCGGCGGGTCCTCCGGGTCTCCAGGCGGGGCGCCAGGAGGTCGATGAGGCGCTCGGCGTCGCGCAACTCCGCGCCCGTCATCCGGTCGAAGGACTTGTGCTGGAGGACCTCGCCCGAGCTGTACGCCTCGGGCGAGATGGTCAGGCCCTCCACCTCGTCGCCCTCGTCCTCGGGCTCCTCCTCGGATGGGACCGCCGGGAGGGCCTGCCGCGGCTCGCGGGCCGACCGCTCCTCCGCGTCAAGACCCTCCTCCTCTGCCGCTTCGTCGGCGGTGGCATCCGGGATGACCGACTGGAGGGTGGGTCCGGCCATGTCCCGCTCCGAGCGGCGACGCCACCAGCGGTCGAAGACCCGACCGTACGGCTCGAGATCGTCGCGCCGACGGACGAAGATGGCCGCGCCCGCTGCCCGGACCTGGCTCCGGTCGCCGAGATCGATCGCGACGAGGGCCCGGGCGAAGTCGACCGCCGCGGCGAGATCGGCGCCCAGGCCGACCCGGCGGAGCTCGCGACCGAAGCCGACGGCCTGGGCGAGCAGGCGGGCGCCGTCGACCGACTGATCGGTGAACGGGACGGTGGCGAAGCGCCGCTCCGGATCGAGCCCCGTCGGTGGGCGGTCGGCCATCGTCAGACCCCGGCCGCCACCTCGGCCAGGTAGGCGCGGGCGACGTCGCCCTGGACCTGGCGGACGTCCTCCTCGTACTTGAGGACGACGCCGAGGGTCTCGTCGACGACCCCGGGATCGAGCTCGGGTCGGCCGAGGGCCAGCAGCGCCGCGGCCCAGTCGATCGTCTCGGCAACACCGGGGACCTTGGTCAGGTCGGCCTCCCGGAGCCGCTGGACGAAGCCGACGACCTGGCGGGCGAGGGCCTCCGGGGCGCCGGGGACCCGGGCCAGGACGATCTCGAACTCGCGCTGGGCGCTCGGATAGTCGATCCAGTGATACAGGCAGCGCCGCTTCAGCGCGTCGTGGACCTCGCGCGTCCGGTTGCTCGTCAGGACGACCCGCGGCGGTCGGGCCGCACGGATCGTGCCGATCTCAGGGACGGTCACCTGGAAGTCGGAGAGGATCTCGAGCAGGTACGCCTCGAACTCCTCGTCCGCCCGGTCGATCTCATCGATGAGCAGGACCGGCGGCTCTGCGTCGCCATCGGCCTCGAGGGCCTGGAGCAGTGGCCGCTTGATCAGGAACGCCTCGCCGAAGATGTCGTGGGCGGCCGCCCGATCGATCTCGCCCCGCGCCTCGAGGAGCCGGATCTCGAGCATCTGGCGGGGGTAGTTCCACTCGTAGACGGCCGTATTGACGTCCAGACCCTCGTAGCACTGGAGCCGGATGAGCCGGGTGCCGAGGGCGGTCGCCATGGTCTTGGCCAGCTCGGTCTTGCCGACGCCCGCCTCGCCCTCCAGAAGCAGCGGCCGATCGAGGGCCATCGAAAGGAAGACCGCCGTCGCCAGCGAGCGATCGCAGATGTAGTCGCACTCGCGGAAGGCGGCCTGGAGCGCCTCGATGGAGGCCAGGCGGGCGGTCGTCTCGTCCATCACCGGAATCTACACGGCCTGGCGGCGAGGGCCATCCGAGGCCGAGGGTCACCGGGTGCATCGCATCCGGGGAGCGATCGGGCCGGCAGCACGTCACCCGTCCGGCGCATCGAGCTCACGCGCGTACGGCGGGAACCGGAAGCGCATCGACCGGGTGAGGATGCCGCCGTGGCCCAGTCGAGCCACGGTCGCCCGGGTGACGGGCTCGCCGGTCAGCAGGCGAGGCAGGATGAGATCGGCGGCGGTCGCCTTCGAGTAGGCGCCGCACGTCGGAAGGCCCAGGATCCCGGTCCTCCCCACCCTGGCGATCCAGAGCATGGAGCCGGGGTGAGCCGGCACCCCGTGGCGGACCATCCGCCCGCCGAGCCGCTCGATGGCGACGAAGAAGGCGTCGGTCGGATCCGTCGATGCCCCACCGGCCGTGAGGACGAGATCGACCCGGTCGCGGCCTCTGGCCATGGGCCGGAGGGCGTCGACGACACGATCCGGATCGTCGGGAAGGTAGCGGACCGCGATGACCTCCGAACCGAGGCTCTCGACCTTGGCCCGGACCGAGGACTCGAACCGATCGCGGGCCACCCCGGCGATGCTCTCCTTGACGAGGACCCCGACGCGATGGTGGGCATACGGGGCCACCCGGACGACGGCGGACGACCGGGCGGCGACCCGCTCCCCGGCGGCGACGACTCGCTCCTCGACCACGTGGGGGGCGACCTTCACGCTGGCGACCAGCGCCCCGAGGGTGACCGCCTGTCCGTCGAGGACCGTGAAGACCTCGAGAGGATCGAGCCGGTCGATCCGCTCGACCGCGGCCAGGTCGACATGGACGACGCCGTCGTGGGCGGCGAGCAGGTCGACCCGGCTCTGGACCGGCCCCCGGACGGTGATTCCCGGGCCGCGGACGGCCTCGGCGAGTCGGACCGCCGCCTCGTCCTCGTGGAGATCGCCCGGGTCCATGACGATGACGGTCGTCTCCGGCAGGCCCAGGTCGAGCGGAGCAGAGGCGAGGGCGTCGAGATCGGCGGCCGAGAGCCGCCGACCCTTCGACCAGCGAGCCGATCCGACCCGTAGATCACGGGCCAGGACGGCGCCGACGAGCGGATGAGGCGGTCGGCGGCCCGGACGGACGCTGGTCAGGCGCACGCTCGAGCCGTCAGACCGTCGTCAGCTGCTGCGGGCGCGGGCAGTCTCCAGCGCCCGGCGGACCAGCACGGTGGCCAACGCTGCCCGGTAGGTCGCGTCGGCATGGATGTCGCTGTTGACCTCGATCCCCTCGGTCGCCTTCAGGGCCGCCGCGGCGATCCGGTCGGGTGAGCAGTCGGTCCCGGTCAGGGCATCCTCGACCGCCCGCGCCCGGTACGGTGCGTGAGCGACGCCGGTGACCGCCACCCGGACGTGGTCGATCTCGCTGCTCCCGAAGACGCCGTGGCGGTGACCCAGCACGGCCGCGACCCCGACGATCGAGTAGCCGGACGCCGGCTGCTCGAGGGTCACGTAGGCGCCACCGGCGCCCTGCGGCAGCGGCGGACGCTTGACCGCGACGATGAGCTCATCGGGGGCCAGGCCCGTCTCGAACGGGCCGTGGAAGAAGCCGTCGACCGGGACCTCCCGTTCGCCGCGGACCGACCGCAGGACGACGGTGCCGTCTAGGGCCAGGGCGATGGCCGGGAAATCCGACGCCGGGTCGCAATGGGCCAGGGCCCCGCCGACCGTGCCCCGATTGCGGACCTGGACGTCGCCGATGTCCTTGACGGCCTCGTTGACCCAGGGGATCGAGCCGCCCTTCACGATGTCGGCGTAGGTCGTCAGCGCCCCGACCGTGGCGCCGCCGTCCTCCTCGAGCCGGATGCCCCGAAGCTCGTCAAGGCGACCGATGTCGACGAGGCGCTCGGCGCGAGCGAGTCGCATCTTGAGGAGGGGCAGGAGGCTCTGGCCGCCGGCGATGGCCTTGGCCCCTCCGGCAAGCGCCTGGAGCGCCTCATCGACCGAGGTGGCCCGGGTGTACCCGAAGCTCGCGGGGATCATGCCTGGCCTCCCTTCGCGGCCTGGATCGCCGCCCAGACCTTGGGCGGGGTGAACGGCATGTCGAGATGCCGGATGCCGAGCGGCGACAGGGCATCGATCACCGCGTTGGCCACGGCGGCCGTGCTGGCGATCGCGCCCGCCTCGCCGACGCCCTTGACGCCGAGCGGGTTCACGGGCGACGGGGTCACCGTCTCGTCGAGCTCGAAGCTCGGCAGCTTCGACGCCTTGGGCAGGGCGTAGTCGAGCATGGAGCCGGTCAGCAGCTGACCGTCCTCGCTGTAGACCGCGCCTTCCCAGAGAGCCTGTCCGATGCCCTGGGTGATGCCGCCGTGGAGCTGCCCGTCCACGATCATCGGGTTGATCTTGTTGCCGACGTCGTCCACGGCCACGTAGCGCACGAGGTCGACCGCCCCGGTCTCCTCGTCGATCTCGACGAGGGCGATGTGGGTCCCGAACGGGAACGTGCAGTTGTCGGTGTCGTGGTAGGCCGTCTCGTCGAGGTAGGGCTCCATCCCCTCGGGGGTCTCGAAGGCGAGGTCGAGGGCGAAGGCGATCTCCGCGATGGTCTTCTTCTTGTCCGGGCTGCCCTTCACGCGGTATTCGCCACCCTCGACCTCGATATCGTCGGGTGAGGCCTCGAGCATGAAGGCGGCGTACTGCCTGGCCTTCTCGCGGATCTTGGCCGCTGCCTTGAGGGCGGCGCCGGTGCCGACGTTCGAGGTCCGGCTGCCGTAGGAGCCGTAGCCGAACGGGGTGCCCTGGGTGTCCGAGTGCTGGACGATGACGTCCTCCATCGGCACCCCGAGCTCATGGGCGACGATCTGGGCGAAGGTCGTCTCGTGGCCCTGGCCCTGCGGCTGGGTGCCCATCGTGACGACGACCTTGCCGGTCAGGTGGACCTTGATGTTGCATGACTCCCACATGGCGGCGCCCCAGCCCTCGCCGACGGCCCCGATCCATTTGCTGGGTGCCACGCCACAGACCTCGATGTAGGTCGAGAGGCCGACGCCCAGGAGCTTGCGGCGGGCCTTCGCCGCCGCCCGGGTCGAGGCGAGATCGCCGTAGCCGACCATGGCCAGGGCCTTGTCGAGGGCCGGCTCGTAGTTCCCCGAGTCGATGTAGAGCTTGGATCCATTGACGGCCGTCAGGAGCCCCGACGGGTTGTCGTAGGGGAACGAGTCGGGCGGCAGGAAGTTGCGTCGCCGGACCTCCGCCGGGTCGATGCCGAGCTCGTCGGCGACCAGGTCCATGGCCCGCTCCACGACGTAGGTCGCCTCGGGCCGGCCGGCGCCACGGTAGGCGTCGACGAAGGTCGTGTTCGTGTAGACGCCGGTGACCTCGCAATGGACGGCCGGGATCTTGTAGGGGCCGGACAGGATCCGTCCGTACAGGGTCGTCGGGATGCCGGGGCCGATCGTCGAGAGCCGCCCGCCGAGGTTCGCGTACGTCTTGACCCGCAGCCCGGTGACGACACCGTCCCGGGTGGCCCCGACCTCGACGTAGGTGATGTGGTCGCGGCCGTGGATGGTGCTCTGGTAGTTCTCGCGGCGGGTCTCGACCCACTTGACCGGGCGCCCGCCGATGGCCTTGGAGGCGAACATCACGAGGGCCATGTCCGCGTAGCAGAAGATCTTGCTGCCGAAGGCCCCGCCCACGTCCGGGCTGATGCAGCGGACCTTGTGCTCGGGGATGCCGGTCACGAAGGCCGTCAGCAGGAGCCGCTGGATGTGGGGCGTCTGGCTCGACATCCAGATCGTGTACTCGTCGGTCCCGGGGTTGTACCAGCCGATGTCGCCCCGGACCTCCATCGCGTTGGGGATCAGGCGCTGGTTGACAAGGCGCTGGCGGACGACCACCTCGGCGCCGTCGATCGCGGCATCCGTGGCGGGCTTGTCCCCGACGGCCCACTCGAAGACGACGTTGTTCGGGGCGTTCTCGTGGAGCTGCGGAGCACCCGGCTGGGTCGCCTTCTCGGCGTCGACCACGGCCGGCAGGGGCTCCCAGTCGACGCTGATCGCCTCCAGCGCATCGGCGGCCTGCTCGGCCGTCTCGGCCACCACCGCAGCGACCCCCTCGCCCGTCCACTTGACGCCGTCGGTGGCCAGGGCCCGGGGGGTGTTGACGTTGTTCTGGATGCCGCTGGCGCCCCCGGCCGGCCAGGCCATCGGCAGCGGGTTGTAGGGGATGTCCGCGCCGGTGAAGACGGCGACGACGCCGGGCATCGCCCGGGCCGCGGTCGTGTCGATGGACCGGATGTTCGCGTGAGCGTAGGGGCTCCGCAGGATGGCCATGTGGGTCATCCCGGGGAAGCTGATGTCGTCGAGATAGCGGCCGGATCCGGTGATGAAGCGGGCGTCCTCCACCCGCTTGACCCGGGCGCCGAGGACCTCGGTGGTCATGCTCGATCCCTCCCTCAGGCCGACGTGCCGGCGGGCTCGCCCCGACCGGCCGCATCGCGGATGGCGGCGACGATGTTGTGGTAGCCGGTGCAGCGGCAGACGTTGCCCTCGATGGCGTGCCGGATGGTCGCCTCGTCCGGATCCGCCTCGCGCGCCAGCAGGTCGGCCGCGGCCATGATCATTCCCGGCGTACAGAAGCCGCACTGGAGGCCGTGGTTGTCGCGGAACGCCTCCTGCAGGGGATGGAGCGTGCCGTCGGCGGCGGCCATGCCTTCGATGGTCGTCACCTGCGAGCCGTCAGCCTGGACCGCCAGCATCGAGCAACTCTTCATCGCGACGCCGTCGACCAGGACGGTGCAGGCCCCGCACTGGCTCGTGTCGCAGCCGACATGGGTCCCGGTCAGTCCCAGGTCCTCGCGGATCGCCTGGACCAGCAGCCGTCTGGGCTCGACGTCGAGCTCCCTTCGCTCACCGTTCACCACGAGCGTGATGTGCTCTGCCACGGGCTGGACCTCCTTGCGGTGGGGCCGTCGGGGACGACCGTGGAGTGGCGGGTGCCGGCCTGGTGCGGCGGGGACCGTCAGCGGCGGGGCGCGGCGCGGGGTCGCGACGGGGTGCCGCCGATGATGGCGCGCCGTGGCCCGGGAATCAAGCCGAGGACCGTGACACGCAAGCGACCACTGGGCGGCGCGAGCCGGCTCGACGGCGGATCAGGCCCGGGAGGCTGGACTCTTGATCGGCTCGGACGACCCGGTCGCCTCGGTCGCGGCGGATCCGGCCGGGAAGACCGCGTCCAGCCGCTCCAGCAGGGTCACGGCGCCCAGGTCCTCGAGGATGGCCCTCGCCTCGACGGCTGCCTCCTCGGCGCCCGACTGACCCGGCGCGAAGACCGCTCGCTCGAGCCGGGCCATCGCCAGCTGGAAGCGGACCCCACGAGCCCGGAGGGTGTCTGCGGCTCCGTCCATCCGGTCGACCGTCGTGGTCGGGTCCCCGCCGGCCACGAGGTCGAGCAGGGCCAGCAGGTGGGCGATCTGGGCGGCGTCGACCTCCGCCACGACGAGCTTGGGGGCTGCGGCGAGCCCATCGAGCCGCTCGCGAACCTCACCAGGCTGACGCCGCCAGGCCGACACTCGGGCCGCCACCATCACAGCCCGCTCCTGGTCGCCGAGCTGGAGCGGATCCAGCGCCAGGAGGTCGACGGTCGCCGCCTCGCCGGCCGCCGGGTCGCCGGCCGCCAGGGCCGCCTGGAGCCGAGCGGTCAGGTTGGACGCCTGCATCTGCGGATCCTCTGTGCCGGCGGAGACCGCGAGCGCCTGTCGCAGCGTTGCCTCGGCCTCCCGGGCGCGCCCCTGGTAGGCCTGGACGTGGGCGGCGAACGCGGGAGCCACGCCCCCGAAGAGCGCCTGCGCCTCGACCGGGTCGTAGCTCGTTCCGACCAACTCGACCCAGGGCCATTCGCCGACGTCGAAGGCCGCTTCGGCCGCGTTCCCGGCGAGCGAGAGCGACCACTCCTCGTAGCCCAGCCGGCGGGCGACGTCGTAGCCTTCGCGGGCCACCTCGAGCGCCTCGCGAGGATCGATGCCCATCAGGTGGCTCGACAGGTTCATGCTGCTCCGGAAACGGGCCCTGAGCGGCCCATGGCGTTCGGTCTGCACGAGATTGCCCCGCAGGAGGGCGATGGCCTCGACCACCCGGCCGATCGCCGTGAGCGTCCAGGCCTTCGTCGCCAGGATCTCGGCGATGACCTCCTGCGCCCCAGCGGCCTCGGCCCGGGGCAGGAGCTCCTCGACGACCGGGGTCGCGGCGGCAGGATCACCGGCCATCATGTGGGCTCGGGCGAGCTCGGCGCCGAGGTCCAGCGCCTCGGCGGACGAGGAGCCACGGACCCGGTCCCAGGCCGTCGACAGGACCTGGCGCGCCTCCGAGTGGCGGCCCTGGTAGATGATGAGGGTCCCCAGTCGACGCTCGGCGGCCGCCGTCGCCGCCGGATCGTCCCTGCTCGAACGCCACGCGACGACCTCGCGCGCGATCTCCTCGAGCCTGGGGAGATCGCCGGTGGTGGCCTCGCCGAGCGCCACAAGGCGCTCCAGGATGACCATCCGCTCGGTCTCGTCCGACGCGATGGCTGCCGCCTCCTCGAGATACGTCCCGGCTCGTCGCCACGCATGGAGCTCGCTGGCGCGCGCCGCCGCGGCGATGAGGGCCTCCCGCGCCCGCTCCGCCAACTCGGCAGCATCGTGCCCGTCGGCCGACCGGTGCGCGTCCAGGAGGTGGGTGGCCACGACCCCGGAGACGTCCTCCTCGGCCAGCTGCCCGAAGAAGGCAGCCGCAGCGAGGTGGCGGGCCACCCGCTCCCGCCGCGAGAGACGGTTGTAGATCACCTCGCGGAGGAGGCCCTGGACGAAGCCGTATTGGCCTCGCTCCGGTGACCGCGGATCCTCGTCCAGCGCCAGGAGCTCGCGCGAGATCAGGCGCTCGAGGGTGACCCCGGCATCGTCCGCCGGCATGCCGGCGACCGACGCGATGGCGTCCACGGAGAAGGTCTGGCCGAGCACGGACGCGTGGCCCAGCAGGGAGCGCTCGTCCTCGGGCAGGCCATCGAGGCGCGCACCGAGGAGCTTGGTCAGCGAGGCCGGCACCGCCAGCTCGCCCAGCGGTCCGGCGAGCCGGTAGCGACCGTCCGCCTCGGTCAGCCGGCCCTGGTCGACGAGCATCCGGACGGTCTCGACCGCGTACAGCGGGACCCCCTCCGCTCGCTCGCCGATGGTCCGGATCGCCGCCGGGGGAAGGCCGGGGGCGAGGCCGACGAGCAGTAGCTCCATCGCCTCGGCATCGAGTGGCCCGAGCTCCAGGCTGGTGAAGCTGCGGATCCCGGCGCCCCAGGTCGGGCGACGCTCGAGCAGCTCAGGCCTGGCCAGTGTCACGACGAAGAGCGGGCGGTTGCGGTTGGCAGTGACCAGCCGCTCCACGAAGTCGAGGAGACCGTCGTCGGCCCAGTGGAGATCCTCGAAGACGAGGATCGTGGGGCCGTGGTCGGCGATGCGCTCGAACAGCGCGCGCCAGGCGGCGAAGAGCTCGTCCGTTCCGCCGGACGGCATCTCCCCGGTCCCCAGCAGGGCGGCGAGCCGGGGCTCGACCCAGGACCGCTCATCGGCGTCCGGAAGCCAGCGCTCGAGCGCCTCGGTGAGCCTCCGGGCGGCGGTCGAGTGATCGTCGCCGTCGACGATGCCGACGCGTCCACGGATCATCTCGGCCAGGGCCCAGAACGCCAGGCCGTCGCCGTAGGCGGGCGATCGACCAGCGTGCCAGTAGACCGTCTCGGCGACTCCGTCGATGTACTTCTCGAGCTCCCAGGCGAGACGGCTCTTGCCGATCCCGCCGACCCCGGTGACCGAGACGAGCCGCGCCCGGCGGTCCCGCCCGGTCCCGTGAAAGAGGTCCTTGAGCAGCCGCAGCTCGTCGTCACGCCCGACGAACGGTGCCTCGAGGCGGGTCGCCCGCCGGGCCCCTCGGCGGGCTGCCACCACCCGGAGCGCACGCCAGGCCTCCACCGGCTCGATCTTCCCCTTGAGTCGCTGGGGACCAGCTGCCTCGTAGACGACGGACGCATCCGTGACCCGCACCGTTGCCTCGTCCACGATCACGCCACCGGGCGGGGCGGCGCCCTGGAGCCGACTGGCGGTGTTGACCAGGTCGCCGGTGACCATCCCCTGCCCGACCGCCGCTGGATCCACCGCCGCCTCGCCGGTCATCACGGCGGCCCTCGCGACCAGGGTCTCGGTGACGCCGTCTCCGGCGGCCGGCAGGCCGGCGACCGCGTCGACCAGGTCGAGCGCGGCCCGGACGGCTCGCTCGGCATCATCCTCGTGGGCCACCGGCGTCCCGAAGACGGCCATGACCGCGTCCCCGATGAACTTCTCGACCGTGCCGCCGTACCGTTCGATCCGCTCGCGCGAGACGGCGAAGTACCGGTCGAGGGTCTCCCGGACCGCCTCCGGATCGCGCTCTTCCGCGAACGGCGTGAACCCGACCAGGTCGACGAAGAGGACCGATACGTGGCGTCGCTCGGTCGTCGTCCCGCTCGCGGCAGATCGATCCGACGCCGGACGCTGCTCGGCCGCGTGCCCGGGCCGTGGCGGCGCCGAGGCCACTCCGACCTCCAGCGTCGAGCCACAGGTCCCGCAGAACCGGTCCTCCGGCTCGTTCGCAGCTCCGCAGGATGGACAGGACGCGCCGAGCACCGCCCCGCAGGCGCGACAGAAGCGTCGGCCCGGCTTGTTCTCGGCCGAGCATGAGGCGCAGACGAGGGACGCGGCTTCCATGGCCCGCTAGCCTACCCTGCCGCTGCCACCTCGCGGAGCGCCGCGTCCAGCCGCTCGGCAAGCAGCCCGATCTCCTCCTGGGTGATGACGAAGGCCGGCGAGATGTGGATCGCATGACCACGCAGCACGCGGGTCGCCAGCCCGAGGCCGAGCGCCGCCGCGACGACCCGCTCGGGCAGTCCGGGCTCGACGGCGAGGCGCTCCGGGTCGAGGGCGACCGCGGCCATGAGGCCGATCGCCCGGACTTCCGACACGAGCGGCGTGTCCCGAAGCCGGCCGACCTCCGTGGCCAGGACCGGCTCGAGCTCTCGCACCCGGGCGACCAGGCCCTCCTGCTCGATGACGTCGAGGTTGGCCATCGCCACCGCGCAGGCCATCGAATGGCCCGAATACGTGTAGCCGTGGCGGAAGACCGCCCCGGGCACCGGCTCGTCCCAGAAGGGAGCCCGCACCCGCGGGCCGACGAGGACCCCGCCGAGCGGGGCGTACCCGGAGGTGACGCCCTTGGCGAAGGTGATCAGGTCCGGGTCGATCCCGAAGCGCTGGCTGCCGAACATCGCCCCGGCCCGCCCGAACCCGGTCACCACCTCGTCGGCGACCAGCAGCACGTCGTGCTCGCGGCAGAGCCGACCGATCGCCTCCCAGTAGCCGTCGGCCGGCGGGATGACCCCGCCGGCCCCGATGACCGGCTCGCCGAAGAACGCCGCGATCTCGCCCGCCCGCGCCTCGAACAGCGCCCGGACGGCGTCGACGTCGTTCGCCCCGACGTGCTCGACGTCCTCGACGAGCGCTGCGCCGTAACCGGTCCGCATGGCCGCCATGCCGCCCAGCTCGGTGCCGAACCAGTGCATCCCGTGGTAGGCATGCTCTCGAGCCACGATGACCCGCTTCTCGGGTCGTCCGAGGACGGCCCAGTAGCGCCGGACGAGCTTGGCCGCCGTGTCGATGGCGTCCGAGCCGCCCGACCCGAGGAAGACGACGGCATCGTCGATGGGGGCCATCACGGCGAGGCGCTCGGCGAGAGCGAGCGTCACGTCCGTGGTGTACGAGCCGAACGACGAGTACGCCGGGAGCGTCCGGATCTGGGCGGCAGCGGCGTCGGCCAGCTCGATCCGTCCGTAGCCGACGTTGCAGTACCAGAGGGCGGCGGTGGCATCGAGGTAGCGTCGGCCCTCGGTGTCCTCGATCCAGGCACCTTCGCCGCGGTGAACGACCACCTCGGCATCCTTGACCTGGTGCATGTCGGCGAAGGGGTGCCAGAAGCGGGTCGGCATCGGGGACCTCGAGAACGATCTGTCGGGATGTCGGTCGCTAGCCTAGCGGTCGGGATGCCCCCCCGCGGCCCGCGGCGACACGCCCTCCGGCTCGAGGCGGTAGAACGTCCCGACCGCCTCGATGTGGCCGTGGGCGAGGTGGTAGATCTCGCGCCCCCCGACCGGATGCTGGCGGAAGGTCGCGTGGATGGCCGCCGTGCGCTCGGGACCGGCCGCGAGGCGGGCCGCCCGGACGGCGACCGGATCGAGACCCGGGCGCCGCACCTGGGCGGATCCGGCGGCCTCGAGGTTTCGGGTCCATTGGGCCGGTCCGTTGGGATGTCCGACGTACCAACGGCCCTCGAGCTCGAGAAGGCCGACGAGGACCGGGCGCGGCCGACCGGTCATCCTGCCAGGGACGATCAACTCGACCGTGTCCGCCAGTCCCGGCCGCCCGAGCCAGGCCCGGACCAGCGGGTCGGCGTAGCGGATCAGCCTGTACTGGATCCGGAACCAGATCGTCCAGAAGGCCGAGCGGCGTGGTCGCGGCTCAGCCATCGTCGGCGGATCCGTCCCGTGGCGGCGGCAGGGGCGAAGGCGGACGTGGCGGCCGCCCCCGGCTGTCGAGCGGCGGCGTCGGGACGGCCGGCCCCAGGGTCCGTCGCGGGCGAGCCAACGCCCGCGGATCGAGCCTCCGGGCCTGGGTCTCCGGGTCGGCGGCCGCCAGCTCCGCTCCCTCGGCAAGGAGGCGCATCCGTCGCTCGGCCTCCGCCCAGGGCAGGTCCGCCAGCGACCCGGCCGTCGCGAGGCCGACGCGATCGAGCCCTCGCCGGTTCGAGGCGGCCGCGTACTGGGCCGCCCAGACGAGCACCGGCGGATCGACCTGCCGCTCCGGTTCGCCTGGCACGACACCGCAGACGATGCCCCGATCGCCGGGCGCCTGGCGCACCAGCTTCCAGTTGTCCGGCCCTGCGATGAGGTCGACGAGGATGCTCGCGTAGGGTGCCTCGAAGACCGTGGCCGGCCCGGCGAGATCGGCGCTCCCGCCGGTGATCGCCAGCATGACGTGGGCGCCGACCCCGTCCAGCAGGCGGCGCTGGGCCCCGGCGAACCGCCGCCGCTCTCGCTCGTCCTCGCCGACGAGCACGATGTCGGGTTCGTCGACCTGGACCAGCGGGCAGCCGGCCGTCTCGAGCGCCCGGATCTCGACATTGAGCGCTTCGGCCAGATCGTCGGGCAGGGAGCCGAGGTCGGCCGGATCGGGCGCCATGGCCCGCGCCAGCGAGTACGGGCCCGGCAGTCGGACCTTGGTCGAGCGTGGCGGGTCGAGCTCCCGGGCGGCCGACGCGGCGAGGCGCCAGGCGTCAACGAGGATCGGGCGCTCCCAGCGCGACCGCCCCGACGCCACGAGGCGTCCGTCTGCGGTCTCAAGGGCCCCGAGCGCCAGCGCGACCCGCCGGAGTGGGTCGCCCCACAGATCGCCGTCCCCAACGGGGTCGAGCCCGGCTCCTGCCTGGGCCCGTACGACGACCGCGATCGCCGCCGGGGGCGCTGACCCTGGGTCGAGATCCGTCGGTGTCGGCAGGCCGCCGTGGAGTGTCGCGAACACAGGATGCCCTCGAGGAGGGGCCGTCGGCGACGACCCGACGCCCGGATGCTACCCCGCCGACCCGAGGGCCGCGGTGTCCGAGGCTGCCGTTCAAGTGGGATCGGCCATCGTCGGAGGCCATCCGTCGGAGGCCATCCGTCGAAGAGGGTGCGTGGAGATGAACGCTGCCGCCCTCGCCGCCCATCCCGTCGGACTCTTCCCTTGGTCCGGGTATCATCGGGTCGTGGTCCCGTCCGGCCGGTCGGGTCCCAGCAGGGAGTCGAGGGTGGCCGAGCCGAAGCCTTCGCGCGAAGACACGCGGGTCCAGGATGCGGCCCTGCTCGCCCGCATCCGGGATCGCGACGAGCGGGCGATGGAGGAGCTCTACCAGCGCTTCTCCGGCCCGCTGTACTCGCTCGCCTACCAGGTGACCGGGGCCGACCGCTTCGCCCAGGACGTCGTCCAGGAGGTGTTCATCGCCGTCTGGAAGGACGCCGGCCGCTTCGACCCGAACCGCGGAGCCCTGGCGCCCTGGCTGTTCTCGCTCGCCCGTCACAAGGCGATCGACCTGGTCCGGCGCGAAGCCAACGTCCGCAAGCGCACCGCGGACGTGGACCTCGCGTTCGAGGAGGCCCCCGACGACGTCCACCAGGAGGCCTGGCTCCGTCACCGCAGCGAGCGGGTCCGGGCCGCCATCACCACGCTGCCCGACGCCCAGCGAGAGGCCCTCGAACTGGCCTTCTTCGCGGGGCTCACGCACGTTGAGGTGGCCGAGCAGCTGGGGATCCCGCTGGGGACTGCCAAGACCAGGATCCGCACCGCCCTGCTGAAGCTGCGCGAGGAGCTGGGCACCTCGCTCTCCGAGACCGGCCTCGTGGAAGACCGATGGATCACGGAACCTTCGAGCAGCTAGCCGCGGGGGCGGTCCTCGACGACCTCGACCGGAGCGAGCGTCTCGCCTTCGAGGCGCACCGCATGGCCTGCGCCTCGTGCCGGTCACTGGTCGACGATCTCTTCGCGGTCAGCGCCGAGCTTTCCCTTGCCGCCCCCCAACGCCGCCCGCCGAATGGCCTTCACGACGCCGTGATGGCAGTGGCGGGCGCCGGAGCGGGCGCCATCGGCGGGGAGATCGCGGCCGGCGCCCGGAGGGACGCGCCGCGGGCGCAGAGCGATCGTGCCGATCCGATCGACATCGCAGGCCTGCGCCGCGAGACCCGGCGCCTCCGGTTCCTCAATGCGGGCGCCCTCGCGGCCGCCGCCGTCCTCGCTGTCGCGGCCTTCGGCCTGGCGGTCCGGACGGCCGACCTGTCTGATCAGCTCACGGAGAGCCGCCAGTCCGCTGCCTTGGCCGGGGAGCGCGTGGAGATCCAGTCCGCGGCGATGGCCGTGGCCGTTGACCCGGCCCACGAGACCTGCACCCTCGAGTCGGAGCCCATGGCGGCCGGTGCCTCGGCCGTCTGCGTCTACCGCCCGGGCTCGCGCGAGAGCTACCTGATGGCGAGCGCTCTGCCACCGACCCCCGACGGCATGGTCTACCAGCTCTGGTACGCCGATGACGGTGGCGTGCACGCCCTGGGGACGTATGCCTACGACGGCCATGGCGCCTTCGTGGCGCCGTTCACCGTCGACCTCGCCAGCGCCTCGGCTGTCATGGTGACCCTCGAGCCCGAGGGCGGGGCGATCGACGAGCCGGGTCCCGAGGTCGTCTTCGGAGAGCTCTAGGCCGAGGAGCCTCCGGCCTGGTCGCCGGCCGGGACGTCGAGCCCCTCACCGGACCCGATGGCCAGGATCCCGTCGGGGCCTGTGCCACCGCGGGCCTCGGTGCCCACGATCAGTCCCGCCACGATCGCCACGACGAGGGCAGCCACGCCGAACCACGGCAGCGCGCGCGCACCCACGGATGTCACCGAGCGGCTCGATCCGGGCGGTCCGCTCAGCCCCACCGACGTCGCCCGCTGGTCGGGCGGACGCTGCCATCGCGAGGCGAGCGTCCGGCCCTCGGGCGGGATCATGAGCCAGCCGAGCCACAAGCCGGCCACAAGCCCCCCGATGTGGGCCGCGTTGTCGACGAAGCCGGCGAAGAAGCCGAAGGCCAGGTTGATCAGGACGATGGGCACCAGCTGGCCCATGAGCGCTCGGCTGCGACGGTCGAGCAGCGGCGCGTGAGCCGCCCGGACGGCGATGAGGACGCCGAACATCCCGAAGACCGCCCCCGAGGCGCCCACCGACGGGGCGTCGCCTCCGAAGACGAAGCTGGCCGTGGATCCCCCGGCGGCGCACAGCAGGTACAGCAGCAGGAACCGCCAGGGCCCGTAGAGCCGCTCGACCACGGTTCCCGCCAGGTACAGGGCGTACATGTTGAAGAAGAGGTGCATGAACCCGAAGATCGGGAACCCATGGACGAGCGTGACCGTGAACAGCCGCCAGTACTCGCCGTCGGCGACGGCCGCCTTGTCGAGCCAGAGCACCGGGTAGAGCGTCTCGTACGGCAGGATCCAGGCGACGGCGGTCACGCTCACCGTGATCGCGATGACGACCGTGACGAACGAGGCCAGGCCGGACTCGCCGCGGGACCGGGCGAACCAGCGGCGGGCGCCGCGGGCGTCGCCGGTCTCCTTCGACAGCCAGCCGAGGCGACTGGCGATCTCGGCTCGGTCCTCCGGCGGTGCCAGCTTGTCCGCCTCGCGGTAGGCCGCCAGGGCACCGCGCAGGTCGTCGGACCGGACGCGCGCCGCGGCGAGGTTCCGCCAGGCGGGGTACGTCGCCGGGGTCCGCGGCAGCTTGACGACCGCCGTCCAGGCCTCGATCGCCGCACCCTCGTCGCCCAGCCGATCGAGCGCATCACCGGAGCCGAGCAGGCCCGCCGCGGTCACGGCCACGTCAGCGTTGCCGACCACCCGGCGATAGCAGGCGAGGGCCGCGAGCGGTTCCCCCGCGTCCATGAGGTCGGCGCCCTGGTCGAGCAGTGCAGCTGCCTGGGCGACCGACAGGGGGCCTTGGATCGACGGATCGGGTGCGCGCTCGGGCGGCGCGCTCGGGCGCGGTCCAGCAGGGTCGTCCATCGGGCCGGACTCTACTATGCTCGCTCGATGACCGCCCCCGCCCCCGCCTCGTGGCCTCGCCGGACCGAGGGACGGTCGTCCCACGGGCGGAGCGGCTGACGATGTGCGGGCGCTTCGCCCAGCAGCGGCCGGCGGCCGAGCTGGCGGACCGGTTCGCCGCCGAGGTCCTGGTCGACGATCCGGGTCCCCGCTTCAACGTGGCCCCCACCGTCGACGCGCTCGTGGTGGTCCAACGCGACGACCGCCGGGCGGTGACGGCCTACCGTTGGGGACTCGTCCCGCACTGGGCGGACTCGCTGTCGGCCGGTGTCCGGGCCTTCAACGCCAGGGCCGAGACGGTGTCGACCAGCCCGATGTTCCGCGACGCCTTCCGGCGGCGGCGCTGCCTCGTTCCAGTGGACGCGTTCTACGAGTGGCGACGTGAGGGCAAGCTCCGCCTGCCCTACGCCATCCGCCGGCCGGACGGCGACGTGCTCGCCCTGGCCGGGCTCTGGTCGGGCTGGCGCGATCCCGAGACCGAGGAGGTCACCAGGACGTTCACGATCGTCACCACGGCCGCCAACGAGGCGATCGCCGAGCTCCACGACCGGATGCCCGTCATCCTCCCGGAGGAGGAGTGGGTCGCCTGGCTCGACCCGGCGGGCAACGAGTCGGGGCGGCTGCGGGCGCTGCTCGAGCCGCGCGACGACGTGCCGCTCGAGCTCTACGAAGTGAGTCGACGGGTCAACGACGCTCGCAACGAGGGCCCGGGTCTGCTCGAGCCGCTCCCCGGCTGACCGATCCGGCTCCGACCGCAGCCGGGTCAGCCGTCGC
The DNA here is from genome assembly GCA_963707215.1 of uncultured Chloroflexia bacterium. GTDB lineage: Bacteria > Chloroflexota > Limnocylindria > Limnocylindrales > CSP1-4 > DATHYZ01. The sequence continues at coordinate 369,703 of CAVPPB010000003.1, forward strand.
GCGCTGGTTCGACGCCTGCAGCGGCGACGGCCCCGCTGAGCGCGGCTTCGGGCTCCACGCCACGGTCGATCGCGGCCGCGAACGCGGCCACGACGCCGACCAGGGCCCCGTCCGGATCAAGGTCCGCGGCGGCCAGCACGGTCGCTCCCTCCAGGCCGGGTGCGTCTGATCCGGACGCGGCGACGACGATGACGTGCGCACCGGCGTAGCGCGAGGCCTCGGCCACGATCCTGCCGGCGCTGGCCTCGAGGGGCTCGGCGACGACGATGGCGCGGAACTCCACGAGATACCGCAGCGCGAGCTCGATGTCGGCGGCGTCGAGCCAGAGGGCCGGATCGGAGCTCGGCGGGCCAGCGGTAACGGTCGCCTCGGGGGCAGGCACCGGGCCGAGTGGGTAGGACTCGGCCAGTTCGGCATCGGGAGCCTCGCCCAGGACGGGCGTCCGGGCAGCGGGCGGCCGGAGGACCGCCACGTGGGCCACTCCCTCACGAGCCAGGGCGAGTAGCAGCTCGTCGCCCTCGCGGTCGTCCCCGACCTTGCCGACGAGCTGGACGTCGGATCCAGCCCGGGCCGCCTCGACGGCGATCCGGCCGGGCAGCCCGGCCACCGCTCCGCCGCCCGGGCCGATGCGGAGCCAGGGGGTCCCGATGACGACGATCACGCGGGCAGCCTAGCACCCGCCGAGCCCGGGGCGGGTCGCCGGCCCGCCGGTGGAGACGCGGTCGACCAGAACCGGGTCGGACGATCGGAGGCCGGCCCGCTCAGTCGCTCTCGTCGGTCGGCTCGGGCGTGTCCGACGGCTTCGGCGTGTCGTCCGGCTCGGGCGTGTCCGACGGCTCGGGCGTGTCGTCCGGGTCATCCGAACCGGTCGGCTGCGGAGTCGACGTGGGGCGCGGCGTCGTGGTCGGTCGAGGTGTGGCGGTCGGGGCGGCCGACTCGGTCGGGGCGGCCGACTCGGTCGGCTCGACCGATGGGCTCGGGGCCGGCGACGGGCTCGGCGACGGGCTCGGCGACGGGCTCAGGCTCGGGGCCGGCGACGGTGCCGGTGATGCGCTCGGCAAAGGCGTCGCGGTCGCGTCATCTCCGAGCAAGAGACCCGCGCCGACGGCGACCGTCCCCCCGACCAGCGACAGCCCGACGGCTACCGCAAGCAACAGTGCTCCCGACTGGGCGCGGACGGCAGCCGGCATGCTGCCGGAGAAGGCCGCTCGCCAGGCCTCCCGGACCGACACGAGGAGCCCACCGATGGAGCCGGCAGCCACGGCGCGGCCCGCCATAGCCACGGGCGTCGGCGTCGGCTCGGCGGCGATGGAGGCCATCACCCGGTCCGAGAAGCCGGCCGTCGGCAGCGGATCGTCGGCCGCCAGGCGCTCGAGCTCCCGGGCGATCCCCAGGGTCCCCGCGAGGTCGGCGTCGGAGGCTGCCACGTCCTCGATCTCGCGTGGCTCGAAGCGACCGGGTCGGGGTCCGGTCATCGGAGCGTCTCCGTCGCCAGCTCGGCGCGCAGCCGGGCGAGACCCCGGTGGAGCTGGACCTTGACGGTGCCGAGCGGCCGGTCCAGGTGGCGGGAGATCTCGTCGAGGGAGAGCTCACCGAAGAAGCGGAGCGCGACCACCTCCCGGTACGGATCGCCGAGCGACACCACCGCGGCCCGAAGCCGCGCATCGCGCTCACCGGCGAGGGCTCGTCCGAGGGGGTCGTCGGATGGGCGGGCCGTCGTGAGGTGGGCCCGGTCGGGATCGTCGGCCAGTCGCTCGGGCTCGGACGGGTCGATCCAGGTCACCGCGCGACGACGACCAGCCGAGCGGATGGCCAGGCGGACCGCGATCCGGCTGAGCCAGGCCCCGAGCGGACCATCACCCCGCCAGGTACCCAGCGATCGGTATGCGTTCACGAATGCTTCCTGGGCGACGTCCTCGGCCTCGTGGAGGTCCCCGAGGACCCGGTAGCAAGCCCGGATGATGTTGCGTGATTCGCGGTCCACGATGATGCGGAACGCATCGCGGTCGCCGCCCAGGACGGCCGCCACGACCGAGGCGTCGTCGGAGGACGCATCGAGGTCTCGAGGGGCGCTGGCGTCGCGACGGCGCTCGATCGTCGTGGCTCCCATGTGGTGCAGGTGGGACCGGTCATCGCCGGTGCTCCCTCCATGATGCCCGGGAGGACCCGGTGCGGACCAGCGCTCGCCGCCCGCACCGGGTCCCTGCCCGGTCGTGCCCGTCAGTCGTCGGATCCGTGGTCGTCGCCTGGCTCGTCGTCGGAGCCGCTGCCGCTCGAGTCGTCGTCCTCGTCGTCCTCGTCCTCGTCGTCCTCGTCCTCGTCGTCGTCGTCGGGCGAGGCCGTCGGGGAGGCACCGTCCTCGTCGTCGTCCGGCGAGGCCGTCGGGGAGGCTGTCGCGTCCGGGCTGTCGTCGCCCCCGGCGGGGCTCTCGGTCGGCTCGGGGCTCTCGCTGGCCTCGGGGCTCTCGGTCGGCTCGGCCGACTCGGTCGCCTCGGGGCTCTCGCTGGCCTCCGGGCTCTCGCTGGCCTCCGGGCTCTCGCTGGCCTCCGGGCTCTCGCTCGCCTCGGCCGGGGCCGCGCTGGCGGCCGGATCGTCACCGGTCGTGCGAAGGGCGTCGGCGGCGAAGGCGCCCCCGGCGATGATGAAGAGGCTGATGGCGGCGATGCCCAGCCCTCGGGTCAGACGCTGCGTTCGGTCCATCGGTCGTTCTCGGTCCCCTGGCGGTGTGGTTCGTGGTCGGGCCGGAAGGACCCGTCACCAACCATGAGGCAGCCGCGCGCCAGAAGGTTTCAACCATGCTGGCTTGAGCTCGTCGGCGGGCCGGTCGACCGCGCGACCGGACCAGGCGACACCCGGACCCCGGTCAGGCCTCCTGGTCCGACCCTGTGCCGAGCTCGTCTCGCTGGATCCTCACCGGACCCAGCGACGCCGCCTCGAGCGGCTCGCGGATCGCGTCCGCATCCCCGACGAGCACCACGGCCGCCGCCTCCGGATGGAGATGCTCACGGGCGACCCGGAGGACGTCATCGGCCGTGACCGCCTCGATCGACGGACGGTAGCGGGAGAGCTCATCCTCGGGCAGGTCGTGGACGACGAGGCCGGCCAGCGCACCGGCGACCGGGCCCGGCGTCTCGAAGCGGAGCGGGAAGACCCCGATGAGGTAGTCACGGGCCGCCCGGAGCTCTGCCGCAGTGGGTGGGCGCTCGCGCATGCGCTCGAGTTCGGCGATCGTGTCGACGACAGCCGGGACCGTGGCGTCGGTGTTGACGGCCGCCCGGGCCGAGAAGGGACCGGGTCGTCGCCGCAGGTCGAAGGATGCGCCGGCGCCGTAGGTATAGCCCTTCTCTTCCCGGAGCTTCATGTTGAGCCGGGAATTGAACAAGCCGCCCAGGATGGCGCTCATCACGGTGACCGCGTGGAAATCCGGGTGGTTCCGCGGCAGGCCCACGTGGCCGACCCGGATCTCCGTCTGGACCGACCCGGGTCGGTGGACCAGGTGGACCCGGCGGTCGGTCGCGGCCGGCCCGACCTGCGGCGGGTCGGTCGCCGCGGCACTCGCCGAGGCGATCCAGCCTGCCAGCCGGTCCTCGGCCATCCGTACGACCTCGCCAGGATCAACGTCGCCGGCCACGATGAGGGTCATGGCTGCCGGATCGAACCCGGCGCTCCAGATCGCCGCCGTGTGGTCCCGATCGAGTGTCTCGACGGTCTCCGGCAGTCCCGCTGCCGGTCGAGCGTACGGGGAACCGTGATCGAAGACGGCGGCGGCGAAGGCCTCGTCGGCTCGACGTCGGGGGTTGGCACGGGACTGGAGGATGTCGTTCAGCCGCTCGGCGCGGAGGCGCTCGACCTCGGCAGCCGGGAAGGACGGCTCGGCGGCGACCTCGGCGAGCAGCTCCAACGCCGGAGCGAGCCGCGACGCCACCACCTCGACGCCGATGCTGCCGGCGTCCCAGCCGACTTCGGCGTGAAGCGACGCGCCCAGCCGTTCGGCGGCCTCGACGAGCCCGATGGCGTCGCGCCGGGCCGTTCCCTCGGTGAGCGCCCGTCCCGTCAGGACGCTGACGCCTCCCAGCTCGGCTGGCTCGTCGAGGGCCCCACGGCGAACGAGCAGCGACGCCGAGACGATGGGCCGACCGGTCATCGGGGCGACGAAGACGGCAAGGTCGTTCGACAGGCTGGTCCGCTCGGCGGCCGGGAACTCGTAGGTCCGGGGGACCCCGGGCACGGGACGCTCGGAGACGACGACGGGGCGGATCGGCTCGCTCACGACTTGGGCTCCTCGTCGGACTCGAGCGGGAGGTAGGTCAGGACGACGCGGTTGTCGGCCCGGAAGGTGGCGGCGGCCACCTCCACCATGGCCTCGGGTGTCACGGCCAGGTACCGATCGAGCATGCGGTTGATGAGGTCCGGGTCATCGAACAGGGTGGCGAACATCGACAGCCGGTCCGCTCGCTCGTCGACGCGCTGGAGAGCCCCGAGCTCGTCGGTCTCGGCCAGGGCCTTGGCCCGGGCCAGCTCGTCATCGGACACCGGCTCACGGCCCATCCGCTCGAGCTCCTCGAGCAGGGCGGCTTCGACCCGGGCCACGTCGACATCCGGACGGGCCGTCGCCCAGCCCGCCGCGATCGAGGCGCCGCCGATGAACCCGAGCACGAAGAAGGCGACATCCTGGGCGATCCGCTCCTCCCGGACGAGCCGGCGGTGGAGCCGACTGCCCTTCCCGCCCGCGAGGATGTGCGAGGCCACCTCGAGCGCGTCGAGGCGGGTGTCGCCGAACACGGGGGCCCTGAAGGCCACGTAGACGCGGGGCAGCGGGACGCGGTCGTGGACGACCTCGCGACGTTCCTGGCCGATCACCGGCGGGAGGCCCAGGTCGCCGAGGGCCGGGATCGACGGGTTCGCGGGGATGCCCCCGAAATACCGCTCTGCCCAGGCGAGCACCTGGGCGGACTCGCAGTCGCCGACCACGGATAGGACGGCGTTGTTCGGGGCGTACCAGGTCCTGAAGAATGACGAAACGTCCTCGACCGAGGCTGCGTCGAGGTCCGCCATGGACCCGATCGTCGGGTGATGGTACGGGTGCTCCTCCGGGAAGAGGTGCCCCTGGAGCTTCTCGTTCCAGGTCCCGTAGGGCTGGTTGTCGTACGACCAGCGGCGCTCATTCTTCACGACGGCCCGCTGGTTGTCGAGGTTCTCCAGGGACAGCGCGTCGAGGAGCGTGCCCATCCGGTCGGCCTCCAGCCAGAGGGCCAGCTCGAGCTGGTGTGACGGGACCGATTCGAAGTAGTTGGTGCGATCGAGCCAGGTGGTGCCGTTCATGGTCCCGCCGGCAGCCTGGACCAGGGCGATGTGCTCGGCCTTGGCCACGTTGCGCGAGCCCTGGAACATGACGTGCTCGAAGAGGTGGGCGAAGCCGGTCTTGCCGGCCACCTCGTGCTTGGAGCCGACGTCGTACCACACGTTGACGGCGACGACGGGCGCGAGATGGTCCTCGGAGACGATGACCCGGAGGCCATTGGACAGACGCGTGTCGGTGAACGCGACGCGCGGGGCGGACATGCGCGACTCCTGATGAGCTGGCGGATCCGCCGCGACCGAGGGTGCGACGGTCGCCCGATCGTAGCGCAGATCGGATGACCCGGCGGGCGCGACGACTCTTGACATCCATCATACGCGTGTTAGTGTTTCATCTAACACAGCGGAAGGAGCGCACGGACCGATGGCAGCCCGACCGGCAGGGAACCGCCCCCAGGCCGCCGCGACCCCCGCGCCGCAGGTGCGCGAGTTCTCGCCCTTCCGTGGCTCCCGGGTCCCGGTCGAGTTCGACGTCCGAACCGCCTACGACTTCGTGTTCAGCCTGTCCTCCGAGGCCGGCAAGACCGACGACCTGCCGGCCGAGGACCGGCGCTGGCGCGACAGCCAGCTGGCCGAGATGCGCGAGCTCTTCGGCGAGTCCCTGGATCGCTTCGGGTCCAACATCGCCTTCGCCTTCGCCGGGCTCGTGGTGGAGCGGCCCGAGGTCCGGACCGCTGCCGACTTCGCGACGATGTTCTCCGCCATCGACGGCGAGACCGTGGTCCGGACGATCTTCGCCGACGAGCTGAAGCACGCTGAGAACCGGGAGCGCATCGAGCGCGCCCTGGCCGGCGAGGACGTCGCCATCGCCGAGGTGTGCGCGGAGGCCGATGCCATGGAGCCCGGCGGCGGGTTGGGCCGGATGTTCGGGACCCTGCTCCGCCATCCCGAGGTCGCGCTCGGGCCGGCCCGGGGCATCCTCGCCGAGTGGGCGGAGCGCTTCACCACGATCGAGGGCCGCGTCGACGCCATGCTCCGGCGTGACGTGGAGCTCCGTGCCGAGGACATCCGGACCCTCGAGCCTGACGACCTGATCGAGAAGACGACCGGCGGCGTCCGCTATCGGCTGGAGCCCGGCATCCGGCGGATGATCCTGGCCCCCTCGTACTTCAGCCGGCCGTACAACTTCCTGTTGAGCGGCACCGACTGGCGGCTCTGGGCCTACCCGATCGCCGACGGGGCACTCGACGCGACCGACCCGATGGCCCCGCCCCAGGCGGTCGTCCGCCTCCACCGGGCGCTCGGCGACGAGACACGCCTCCGCATCCTGCGCCTGCTCCGCGACCGGGACCTCTACCTGACCGAGCTGGCCCAGCTGCTCGAGCTGTCGAAGCCGACGGTGAAGCACCACCTGACCCAGCTCCGGGCGGCCGGCCTCGTGACGGTCACCGAGGAGGCCGGGCTGACCTACTACAGCCTCCGCCGCGATCGCCTCGACGACGCCAGCAGCGAGCTGCGGCGCTTCCTGATCGACTGACCGGGCATCGGCCCAGCGGCCTTGACGGCCGGGCCGGTGTTAGATGAAAGACTAACAACCGAGAGCACGAGACTAACAGACGGGAGATGACCAGGATGTTCGGTGGGACGACGCGAAGTGACGGACGGGCAACGACCCACGGGTCGGCGGGCGACGGGAGGACCACGGTCATGTTCGAGGAGATGCAGCACTCGATCGTCGATCAACACATGGAGGAGCTCGTGAACCAGGCCGCCGAGGCCCGCCTCGCGCGGGCGGTGTCCGGGGGGCGCGGCATCGGTCGCTCGCTCCGGGCCAGCCTGGGGAACCTGCTCATGGGTATCGGTTCGGCGGTGGCCGGTCGCTCAACGACGCCCGTCGAGCCGTCGACCGGCCGCTCAGCGATCATCCGGGAGCCCTGCCCGGAGCCGGCCCGCCGCGACGTCGCCCGGGCCGCCTGAGATCCTGACCCCAGAGAACCGTCCTCCCAGAGGTCGCCGCACTCCCGCGGCCTGCTGACTCCCACCGGCAGAGCGGCCGCCCGGATCACCCGGGCGGCCGCGACCTATGTCGCGATCGTCCCGGTGCCGGAGCCGGACGCCCGAACGGTCGTCCGATCGGTCGTCAGATCGGCACGGCGACGAAGAGGCCGGTGATGACCAGGGCCAGGCCGATCGAGCCCGCCCCGATCGCCAGCGCACGCCGGCGGTCGGCGGCGATCGCCTCGGCCTCGACGCGCTCCTGGGAACCGAGTACGCCGAAGTTGCGGAGCCCCATGAGCCCGTAGGCCGCGCAGAAGCGGAAGTAGGCCTGGGCGAAGCCGACGATGCCGCCGGTGAGCGGCACGGCGACCAGCCACCGCGCGGCGCTGGGCGCGTCGATGACCACCAGGAACGCGGCCAGGATCACGGCGGCCGTGACACCCATGATGCCGGCCTGGCGGCGGCGGCTGATCTCGGCCGGGCCGATGTTGCAGGCGCCGGCTCGATAGCTCGGGTCCATGTCGTAGTCGATGGTCGTCACGGTCGCTCCAAGGTCGGTGGTCTCACCTACCTTTCGGGCGGCCGCGCCTCCTGGATGGGCGATCCGGCGGTCTGTCCCCCGGCGATGGCACCGACGTCCCGCAGGAGGTCGACCCGGGCCGCCGGGTAGCCGGCCATGTTGCAGGCCTCGATCCGGCCGCCGGGTCCCCGCACGAAGGCGAGGGGCTCACCGCCCGGTCGCCCGCCGAGGATCGTGAAGACCAGCGGATCGTCGGTCGGCTCCAGCTGGTGGGACCTCGCCTCGGCCTGGGAGCCCGCCCGCAGGACCAGATTCCCGTCGCGCCACTCGACGACCAGGTCGCCCTCCAGGGTCGGGTCCCGGTAGGCGCCGAGGAGCTCGCTCCAGTTCGCCGGAACGGAGGAGGGCGGCGCGGTCGGCTCCACGCGGTCGGCCGCCTCGCGGAGCCCCGGCAGGACCGCCTCCACGAGCTCCCGGGCAAGTTCCGAAGCCGGACCGACGCCGTTGAGCAGGGCGATCGCGCCGACGCGGCCGGAGGGCGAGAAGGAGATGTTGGAGATGAACCCCCAGATCCCTCCAGAGTGCCCGATGAGCACCGTCTCGCCGGACCGGGTGCCGTACCAGCAGAGGCCCTGGGCCTCGGTCCAGGCAGCGTCGGCAACGAACGTGGGCCGGTGCATCTCGGCGAGCGTCCGCCCGGCGAGTACCTGGTCGTCACCCCGCTGCAGGGCAGGGTCGGTGCGCAGCTGCTGGCTGACCCAGCGGCCCTGGTCGGCGACCGTCGACCACAGCCCACCGTCGGCCCGGGCGGCCAGCGAGTCGAAGCGACGGGCCTCCGGCGGGCGGTCGTCGAAGGCCCGGGCGTCGTACCCGACCGCGCATCGATCGAGCTGGTCCGGTCCGGGCTCCCAGACGGTGTCGTCCATCCCGAGCGGATCGAGGATGGCCGTCCGGACGTGCTCGGTGAAGGGCCGCCCGGCGACCCGCTCGACGAGGACGCCGAGGAGCTCGAAAGCGAGGTTGCTGTACTTGCTGTCGGTTTCGGGCGGCGTCACCACCCGGGTCCGATGGAGCAGCCCCAGCAGCTCGGCCGGCCGGTACATCCAGATACGTTCCAGATCCTGCCAGGGCATCTCACCCTGCAGCCCGGAGGTGTGCATGAGGAGGCGCCGGACCGTGACCTCCTCGATCGGGCCATGTGGATCCTCGATGCCGCCGAGCTCGGGCAGGTAGCGGACCGCCGGGTCATCGAGCCGCAGCCGACCCTCGTCGCGGAGCTGCAGGACTGCCGTCGCGGTGAACGTCTTGCTGATCGAGGCGATGCGGAACAGGGTCCGCTCGTCCGGTCGCCGCCCCGAGGCCAGGTCCGCGAAGCCCGATCCGTGCCACCAGCGCAGCCCCTCGGCCGTGGCGAGGCCCGCGACGACCCCCGGCAGGCGGTGCCGGGCTCGGAAGGCCCCGACCTTCGCCCGCAGGCCGGCGCCCATCCCCTCGAGGACCTCGTCGAGCAGTGGGCCGACCGGGACGTCGTTCGTCGCGATCACGTCGGCGACTCCCCTTCCATCGTCGCGCTCACGTCCGCGTCGGGACCCATTCACCGAGCGCCTGGACCTCCCCCAACCGCGGACCGATCGCCGGGTCGAGGGCCTCGGCGGCCGCGACCGCGGTCTCCATCGCCGTCAGGCACAGGATGCCCTCTTCGACGGCCGCGTGCCGGATCTCCGCGGCGTCCCGGACGGCCCCGGACCGGGGCGTGGGGGTGTTCACGACCAGGCGCACGTCGCCCCGGGCGATCAGATCGAGGATGGGCAACTCACCGATCGCCGGATCCGTCTCGGCACCGAGCTTGGCGACCGGCAGGACCTCCAGTCCCAGCTCGAGGATCTGCGACCGGGTCCCCGGGGTGGCCGCCAGCGCATAGCCGGCCGCCACGAGGGCCCCGGCCAGCCTCGGCAGCTCCCGCTTGTCGCGGTCGGCGATCGACAGCAGGGCGACGCGCCCGGCCTCGTCCGGCCGAGGCGGCACGAGGCTCGCCCCGGTGCAGCGCCTTGGCCAGGGCTACCCGTGGATCGCGGTGGAGCCCGATCACTTCGCCGGTCGACTGCATGAACGGGACCGACGGACGGGTCGACGCCGCGCAGCTTCGCCGTCGAGAAGGCCGGGGCCTTGACCGCGACGAGCGGTGGCGGCGGTAGGAGCCCACTCCCCCACCCCAGGTCTCGGCCAGCGTCTCGCCGAGCGAGATCCGGACGGCCAGCTCGACCATCGGGACACCGGTCACCTTGGAGAGGAACGGGCACCGTCCGGCTGGCCCGCGGGTTGACCTCGATGAGGTAGACGCCGTCGTCGCGGACGATGAACTGGGCATTGACGAGGCCGCGGGCGCCGAGAGCGAGGACGACCCGCTCCATGGCCGAGACGACGAGGCGCCTGGTCGGCCTCGCAGACGGACTGCGGCGGGAAGTAGGCGACCGAGTCCCCGGAATGGACCCCGGCCCGCTCGACGTGCTCGAGGAGCCCCGGGATGAGGACGCCGCTCGCCGTCGCTGATGGCGTCGACGTCGACCTCGACGCCCTCGAGGAAGCGGTCGATCCGGACCGGCCGGTCGGGGTCGACGACGGTCGCCGCCGCGAGCTGCCGGACGAGATCCTCGGGGGAGTAGGCGAAGTCGATGGCGAGCCCGCCGATGACGAACGACGGGCGGACGATGACCGGGAAGCCGACGCGCTCGGCGAGGGTGAGCGCCTCTTCGACGCTCTGGGCCATGCCGCCCTTCCGGCTGGGGGATGCCGACTCGGTCGAGCAGGGCCGCGAAGCGGACCCGGTCCTCGGCCTGGTCGATGGCCTCGAGGTCAGAGCCGAGCAGCGGGATCCCGTCTGCGGCGCAGCGGCCCGCGAGGTTCAGCGGCGTCTGGCCGCCGAAGGCGACGACCGCCGGCATCGGGCCGTCGCCGGCCGGCGTCTCGACGTCGATGATCGCGCGAACCGACTCCACGTCGAGCGGCTCGAAGTAGAGCCGCGACGAGGCGTCGAAGTCGGTCGAGACGGTCTCCGGGTTGATGTTGACCATGACCGCGCTCCAGCCGGGCCGCGGAGCGTGTCGGCCGCGTGGACGGCACAGTAGTCGAACTCGATCCCCTGCCCGATCCGAACGGGGCCGCAGCCGATGACGAGGGCGGCCGGTCGCTCGACGGGTGGCGCCTCCGGCGGGCGACCCGGCCGCAGCGTACGTCGAGTAGAAGTAGGGTGTGTCGGCGGCGAACTCCGCGGCGCACGTGTCGACCATCGCGTAGCCGGGCCGAGGCCGACCGCGCGCGAGCCGAACGCAGGTGCTCCGTCTCGACGCCGGCGAGCGATGCCAGGTCGCGGTCACTGAAGCCGGCGCGCTTGGCGGTGGCGAGGAGGGCCATCGCCCCGGTATCGGTGGGATCGAGCAGCGTCGTGACCCGCGGCACGCACCTCCGCCTCGAGGCCGACGTTGCGGCTCAGCTCGGAGAGGAACCAGGGCGCGATCCCGGTGGCCCCCCGATCATCGACTCCGGCAGCCTGTCGCCGGAGCAGCGCGAGCACGCGCCAGAGTCGGGAGTCGGACGGGGCCAGGAAGCGTCGCAGCACGATCGGGGCGGCGGATCGCTCGGCGAGGCGGGTCGATTCGCAGGCCTCGCCCTCCCGAGCCGACCCAGCGGATCGGCTCGGCCGCAGTCTCAGGGTCATCGGGATCGCGATCGTCCCCATAGACCGCCGAGAGGTAGGCGAGGGCTGGACCCCAGGCGGGATCTTCGGCCAGCGGCCCGGCACCCGCCTGCTCCAGGCCCCGGAGCGCCTTGTTCAGCGCGGATCCGAACGTGCGCTCGATCGCCATCACCTCGCCGGTCGCCTTCATCTGGCTGCCGAGCGTCCGGTCGGCGGTCGGGAACTTGTCGAACGGGAAGCGCGGCAGCTTGACGACGACGTAGTCGAGCGCCGGCTCGAACGCGGCGACGGTCGTGCCGGTGACGACGTTGGGGATCTCGGCCAGGCGGCGACCGGCAGCGATCTGCGCCGCGACGCTCGCGATCGGGTAGCCGGTGGCCTTGCTTGCCAGGGCCGAGCTGCGGCTGACCCGCGGATTGACCTCGATGACCGCGTAGTCGGTCGAGTCGGGCGAGAGCGCGAACTGGACGTTGCAGCCGCCCTCGACCCCGAGCGCCCGGATGATCGCCAGGGCGGCGCTCCGTAGCCGCTGGTGGACGCCGTCGGTCAGCGTCTGGACGGGTGCGACGACGATCGAGTCGCCGGTGTGGACGCCGAGCGGGTCGACGTTCTCCATCGAGCAGACGGCGATGCACGTGTCGTCGGCATCGCGCATGACCTCGTACTCGATCTCCTGCCAGCCGACCAGACATCGCTCGACCATGACCTGGCCGATCGGGCTGGCCCGAAGCCCGGCGCGCACCCGCTCCCAGTAGGCGGGCTCGGTCCCGACGATGCCGCCGCCGGTGCCGCCGAGGGTGAAGGCCGGCCGGACGATCGCCGGCAGCCCGATCTCGGCCAGCGCCGCCCGGGCCGCGGAGGCGTCGCGCTCGGCGTCGTCGGCGCCCTCGACGATCGCAGACGGCGCGTACGGCTGGCCGATCCGGTCGAGGAGGTCGCGGAAGGCCTCGCGATCCTCGGCCATCTCGATCGCCTCGAGGGGCGTGCCGAGGAGCCGGACGTCGTGTCGCTCGAGGATGCCGGCCCGGCGAGCGCCATCGCCAGGTTGAGCGCCGTCTGCCCACCGAGGCCAGCGAGGAGGCCCTCGGGCCGCTCCCGGGCGATGACCGCCTCGATCGCGTCGACGGTGAGAGGCTCGAGGTAGACCGCGTCGGCCACCTGCGGGGTCGGTCATGATCGTCGCCGGGTTGCTGTTGACGAGGATCGTTCGAACGCCCTCGGCCCGCAGGGCCCGACAGGCCTGGGTGCCGGCGTAGTCGAACTCGGCCGCCTGGCCGATGACAACCGGTCCGGAGACACCGATGATCGGGATCCGAGGGCCGGTTGTCGGCCGCACAGCGCCCCGACCGGGTCACCGCGCGCGGCGGCGACCTGCGGGCGCGCGCGGCCTCCACGAACCGATCGAAGACGGCCACCGCGTCGAGCGGACCCGGCGCTCCCTCGGGGTGGTACTGGACCGTCTCGATCGGGCGCTCGCGGTGGCGCAGGCCTTCGACCGAACCGTCGTTGAGGTTGACCTGGCTGACCCTGAAGCCCGATGCGGACGGCAGCGTCTCGCCGACCACCTGGACCTCGTGGTTCTGGGCGGTCACCTGGACGTAGCCGGTGTCGACGTCGCGGACCGGGTGGTTGGCGCCATGGTGGCCGAAGCGGAGGCGGTCGGTCTCGGCGCCCGCCGCACGACCCACGAGCTGGTGCCCGAGGCAGATCCCGAGCAGCGGTCGTCCGTCGTCGATGACGGCCCGGGCCAGCGCCACCTGCTCGGCGAGACGGGCGGGATCGCCTGGGCCGGGTGAGAGGACGACGCCGCCGATCTCGGGTGCAAGCAGGTCCGCGAGCTGGCGAGGCCGTGTGGGGGAGGATCCGGACGCGCGCACCGCGACGGCGCAGGCTCCGGACGATGTTGGCCTTGAGCCCGAGATCGACGATGGCGACGAGCGGGCCGCCGGCCGCCGGGTCGCCGAGCTCGCCGACCGCCGATGGCGAGACCTGGGCGACGAAGTCCTGGTCCTCCCAGCGCGGGACGGCGCGCGCCGCCTCGATCGCCGCCGCGGAGTCGATCGCGCCGGGCGCCGTGAGGATCGCCCGCAGACAGCCGGCTCGATCGAAGGTGACGAGCCAGCGCGCGGGTGTCGATGCCGGCGATCGCCGGGATGTCGTGCGAGCGGAGCAACGGGCGAGCTGGCGGGCGTCCTCGAGCATCGCCGCGGTCGCGGTCGCGACGACGAGCCCGCGCAGCCACGGACGAAGCGACTGGTCGTCGTCGGGCAGCCGCCCGTAGTTGCCGATCAAGCGGGTAGGTCATGACGACCACCTGGCCGGCATACGACGGGTCGGTGCAGACCTCCTGGTAGCCGGTCTGGCTGGTGTTCACGACGAGGTCGCCGCCGGCCGCGATCGGCGCTCCGAAGGCGATGCCAGGGAAGACGGTGCCGTCCTCGAGCGGCGAGGAGTGCCGGCCCGTGGTCGCCGATGCGCGGGATCGACGAGCGCCGAGGCGCGGGGCAGCGGTGGCCGGATCGGACGCGGCCAGGGCAGGCCGACAGGGCGCCTCGGGCCCTCGCGGCAGGCGGTGGACGCCACGGCAACACGGTCGACGTGCCTCCTTCCCGGCCTCACGGGACCGGTTCGCCGGCCTCACGGGACCGGCCGTCAAGGACCGGCGTCAGGGTAGCACGGGGGCGCCCCCGACCCGCCCCGCGGCGGCCCGCGCTTCGAGCGGATCCTCGCGCACATCGTCCTGGACGAGCCCGAGGCGGAGGGCCACCACGGCGGCCTCGGTCCGGTTCTCGACCCCCAGCTTGCCGAGGATGTTCGAGACGTGGACGCTCGCGGTCTTGCGGCTGATGTCGAGCGCCTCCGCGATGTCCCGATTCGACCAGCCAGCGCCCACGTAGCGGAGCACCTCGCGCTCGCGGGGTGTCAGGCCGATGGCCGCGTGGGTCGGCTGATCCGCTATCTCCGTGTGGGCCGTGGCCGCCCCGGGTGACGCATCCGCGAGGTCGATCCTGGCGACCTGGGCCGACCGATGGACGGCGTCGCCCAGCAGGCGGGCTCCGAGCCCATCCGCCGATCGGGCGGCCGCGACCAACGACGTCCGCGCGCCGGTCCGATCGCCGGCTCGGAGCCCGGCTTCCCCGGCCCGGTACAGGGCATAGGCCTCCGGCAGCGGCCGACCCACGGCCCGCCAGGCCCCGGCGGTCGCCTGCCACGCGTCGGGATCGGACGCGCCCTCGAGCCGGGACATCTCCGCACGCAGTTGGCCGACGATCGCTGCGGCCCGTGGGTCGATGGCGCGGGCCACGGCCTCCTGCTCGGCGAGGTCGCCATCGGGCAGCCAATCGCGCATCCAGTCGAGGATGGTCCTGCTCCGCTCACCGGCCAGGCCCAGCCCGGCGACGTCCCCGATCGCCCTGGCCGTCTCGGCCACGTCCGCCTCGACCCTCAGGCCGAGGGCGCCGATCCAGGCGAGCGCGGGGTCCGGGACCATCCCGACCGTGGGGATCGCGAGCGCCCTGTCGGCGATCGCTCTCGCTTCGTCCGTCGTCCCGGCCCAGACGGCCAGCTCCATCCCCGCCTCCAGGAGTCGGGTCCTCGGGTCAGGCCCACCCATCGCGCCACCCCGCGCCGATGCGATGGCGCCCTCGGCAGAGGACAGTTCCGTGCCCGCCTCCTCGATCCGACCTGCCGCGGCCAGCGACCGCGACAGCTGGGCCCGCAGCAGCGCCTCGGCGCGCGGCATCGTGCCGGCCGCCAGGGTCTCGCGGATCGTCCGCTCGGACTCGTCCCAGCGGCCGAGGTGGAACAGCATCCTCGCCTCGTGCGCTCGCAGGTGGCCGCCGAAGACGCGGCGCAGACCCAGCCGGTCCACCTCCGCATAACCCTCCCGGGCGACCCGCAGTGCGTCGGCCGAGCGCCCGGCGCGGTCGAGGACCGACACGAGATTCGTGTAGCCGAGCGCGAGCCCCTCGACGGAGCCGACGAGCTCGGCGATCCTGATGGCTTGCCGGAACCGCTCCAGGCCGTCGTCGACCCGGCCGAATGAGGCGATGGCCCAGCCCTCGATGCCCAGCCCGAGCGCCTCTTCCGGCAGCGCGTTGGCGGCCCGCGCGATCCGGATAGCGGCACGAGCGCCGACGAGTGCCTCGCGGGCACGCCCGGCCATCATGTCGAGGCCTGCCGCGTGGGCGAGCGCGCGAGCGCGCTCACGCGAGGGTGGCTCCCGAGGGATCAGGCGAAGCGCCTCCCGGACCGCCGCCTCGGCAGCGGCCGGGTCGCCGGCCTCCCACAGGAACCAGCGGAGCCGCTCCTGGAGGCTGCCGGACCGGGCGGGCTCGCCGGCCGGATCGACCAGTGCGACGGCCTCTCGGATCAGAGCGAGCGACGTCCCATAGTCGCCCTCCATCGCGGCCATCTCGGCGGTCCGGTCCAGCAGCTCTGGCCGATCGAGGCCGGTCAGCGTCTCTGCGTCGGGGACGCCCGACCAGAGATCCAGGATCCGCTCAAAGTGACGGCGGGCCGTCCCGAAGGCATAGACGCGGACGGCCATGAGGGCAGCCTGGGCATGGGCTGCCAAGGCCGCCTCCGGATCGCCGGCAGCGTCCCAGTGGTGGGCCAGGATCGACGGCCCGACGGAGGCGGGCGCGGTCGTCGCGCGATGCGCCAGGGCGGTCGCCAGAGCGGCATGGAGGCGAGTCCGCTCGCCCGGCAGGAGCTCGTCATACAGGGCGTCCTGCAGGAGCGCGTGACGGAAGGCGTAGCCGTCGAAGGCGACCGATCGATCGACCACGCGGACCAGGACCCCGTTGGCTTCGGCGTTGCGCAGGGCGCTGGCCACCGCAGGATGTGAAGCGCCGAGGGCTTCCGCGAGCAGGTCATCGTCGATCCGCAGGCCGATGGCCGACGCGGCCCTGACGATCGCCTCGGTTCCCTCGTCCAGGCTGGCGAGGCGGGTCAGGAGGATCTCGCGAAGGCGACCGGGAACCGACGCCCACTCACCACGGGCGGCGGCCTCGGCCAGCTCCTCGGCCAGGAATGGGTTCCCACCGGAGCGCTCGGCGATCCGACCCGCCACGTCCCGGTCGGCGTCGCCGAGGATCGCGGTGACGAGGGCCCCGACCTCGTCGCGCGTCAGCGGGCCGAGGTCGACGCGCTCGGACCCGGGCAGCCGCTCGAGCTCGACGAGCCACGACCTCAGCCCCTCCGAGACGGTCGGTTCGTCGGTCCGGACGGTGAGCGCGAGCAGGACCGGCTGGGCACCGAGGCTCCGGGCGGTGAACGCCAGCAGGTCGCGGCTGGCTCGGTCGGCCCAATGGACGTCCTCGATCGCGACGATGAGCGGAGCTGATCGGGCGAGGCGCTCGAAGGTCCCGGTGACGAGCTCGTACAGCCGGACGGCGGCCGTCGGGTCACTGGGGTCGGTGATCGGCGGGACGTCCGCGGACCGGTCCACGAGCTCCGGCACGAGGCGGGCGAGGTCGCGTCGACCCGGCCCGAGGATCGCCGGCAGCGCTCCCGGCTCGGCGACGCGAGCCATGTCGCGGAGGACCGCGACCACCGGGACGTACGGCGCGGCCCGGCCGCCCAGCGGCAGGCAGGCACCCTCGAGGACCGTGAACCCGTCGGTCCGCGCCTCGGCGAGCATGCGCCCGAGGAGTCGTGTCTTCCCGACGCCGGCCTCCCCGCCGATGAGGACCAGCCCGGAGGCCCCGGCTGCCGTCCGCGAAAGGAGGGCACGCAGTCGCCCCGACTCCGCGCTCCTGCCCACGAACGTCCCAGGGCCGGCGAGGTCCCCCATGGCGGCCGCATTCTACGAGGGGCAGCCGATCCGACGGACCTGCCACCTGGCCCTGGGCGCGGGACGCGCCCGGCCGGATGCCGATGCGGGGGCGTCATGCGGTCGTACCGAACCGTGCCTCGGGCTCCGCAAGCAGCAGGCGCAGACGGCCACGAGCGCGACACAGCATCGTCCGGGTAGCCGAGTCCGAGCGACCCATGCGGCCCGCGAGCTCCGGGCCGGAGAGACCGGCCGCCGCCAGCAGCACGACCTCGCGGTCCTGGTCGCGGAGCTCTCCGAGCGCGTCCCGGACCCTCCGGTGCTCGTCGTGCCGGACGGCGAGGTCCTCGGTCGCCGGCACAGACCCGTCGGCCCGGAGCCGTGGCTCGGCTCGCTGGGCCACCCGTCGGTGGCGCCCGTAGCTCATCGCCAGGTTGCTGGCCACCCGATGAAGCCAGGCCCGCGTGTTGTCCGGGGCCCGCCCCGCGGCGATCTCGGCCAGCAGTCGCACGAACGTCTCCTGGGCCAGATCCTCGGCCTCGCCCGGGTCACGCACGAGTGCCCGGAGATGGGCCTGGATCTCGGGCCCGTAGCGCTCGAAGGCGAGCGCTACCTGAGCGTCGGGGGCGTCGGGCCGCGCGCTCGCGGTCGTGCCCCACGTCTCCCTCACGTCCATCGTCGGTCCCTTTCGATCGTCGGATCGAGTCCTCGAGCCGATCCGGGACCGACGATGGGTCTAGGCCGGGGGTCTGGGCATCGGGCAGCTGCCCTACGGAGGCGAGAGGATCCGGCGAGCTGAATCCGACGACCCGGGGGCGCCGCCTACCGGCGCTCCACTCGGCCGCTCGCGTCTACCAATCCTCGTGGACCGACACCGCCAGGTCGCTCATCCCTTCGAGCGAGTAGATCCGCTTCGTCCCGAAGCCCTTGACCTCGACCTCGCCGCGGTCTTGGACCGACACGTCGTCGCGGATGAGCTCGTAGAGGTCCTCGGCCATCATGATCCCCATGGGATCCGCGAGTGCCTCCATCCGGGCCGCCAGTCCGACGCCGGGCCCGAAGATGTCGTAGACGTACTTCTGGACGCCGATGATCGACCCGACGACGGGACCCGCGTTGATGCCGATCCGGCAGATCCACTGGTTCGACTGGGTGGCATTCCGGCGCTGGAGGTAGCGGACCATCCGGAGCGCGATCCGGGCGATGTTGCGGGGGTCGTCGGCTCCGGGCTCGGGGACGCCGCAGACCGCCATGTAAGCGTCGCCGATCGTCTTGAGCCGCTCGCCGCCGAACTGCTCCACGATCCGGTCGAACGACGTGAAGATGTCGTTGAGCTCCGCGACGAGGGCCGGCGGATCGGCCGCGATGTCCATGTCGGTCGACGACACGAAGTCGAGCATGAGGACGGCAGCCCGGTCGAACCGCTGCGGCGCCGTGACCCCGAACTCCTTCCACTCCTCGTAGATCGTCCGGGGCATGATGTTGAGGAGGAGCTTCTCGACCCGCTCCTTCTCCTTGCGCAGGTCGCGGTTCTGGCGCTCGACCATCTTCGAGTACGACTCGACCATGTACTCGAGCTCCTTGAGCTTCGTCACGTTCACGCACTCGACGACGAGCAGGTCAGTGCCGTCACCCTCGTGGTGCTTGACGTCGACGGCGATCGTCATCGCCCGACGGTTGACCTTCAGCTCGAGCTCGGTGCGGTAGGGCCGGTCACCGTCGAGGCGCGAGCGCATCCGCTCGACGTCGAGGCCCTCCAGGAGCTCGTCGAGGGGCGGATCGCCTTCGCCGGAGGCCGGGAACCACTCCTTGAAGCGAGCGTTGGCGAAGCGGATCACAAGGGTCTCGGGATCGGCCAGGGCGAGCCCGACCCCAGCGGACTCGAGGAGCAGCCGGTTGAACCGGTCGAGATCCATCACCCCGCCGCGGCGGTCGGGCTACCCGGGGCGGCGATGATCCACGGGGCGCGGACACGGAGCTCGTGGAGGACGCTGGCGACGTCGCCATCCTCCATCTCGAAGTCCTCGAGCGCCTCCCGCATCGTCTCGATCATCACTTCGAACGAGGGGCGATCGATGCCGAGCCGGGCATGGACCTGGGCGAGGTGCTCGTTCGTGTAGCTCGCCGGCCCGCCCATCAGGAAGGCCATGAACTTCGTCTGGTGATCGATGAGCCGTCGCATATCGACGTCCTCGAAGTAGGGAGCGAGGACATCGGAATCGAGCACCTTGTCGTAGAAGGCCAGCACGACGCGGCTCAGGAACGGGAAGCCACCGTATCGCTCGAGGATGCTCCTGGCCATCCGCCACCTCCACTCCGGAGGCCCACCTTACCGTCGGCGTCGCGGAGCGTCCACCCGACGGATGGCCCGGCCGGGACTCCGTCATCCGACGTACGCCGGGTCGGTCGAGCGCCGGCGACGGTCCCCGGGTCGGTGCCGGCCTCCGTGGTCCCGGTCGGATCACCCTGCGGGACGGAGGGCCCACTCGCGCCGATAGCCGAAGCCACGGCGATTATCGACCAGGCGGATCCAGCCGGGACGAAGCCCGTAGAGCCAGTTGCCCTCCACGATCTCGGCCAGCTCGGCCACGATCGGGAACTTGCGTCGGTAGGCGTCCCAGGCCGCGTCCCAGGCGGCGCCGGAGGGGATCGGAGCGAACGTCCCCACGACCTGGAGGCCGCGGATCCGGGTCCAGTCCGTGACCACCGGGTAGATGGCGGCGGCCATCCTCGGATCCTCGATGGCGTGGCGGACGTGGACGCTGTCGGGGTCCGAGAAGAAGACGAGGTGCAGGTCCGCCTCCGCGGCGAAGAAGACCGGGGCGGCATGGGACTCGCCTGCTCGGCTCGAGGTGGCGAGCGTCATCGTCGAGATCGAGAGCAGCTCGAGGACGGCCTCGTCCTCCCAGGGCAGGCTGGAGGATCCGTCCGACTCACGCCATGACGCCACGATCGCCCTTTCCTCCCCCTGTTCCGGTGGGCCCCACGCCCTGCCGTACGGTACAGGCCCCGGTGCTCCGGGCACCCGGATCCTGCGAAGGGCCGCGCCAGCGGACGCTCGAGGCGGATCTCAGCCGCGGCGGGCCAGGAAGCCGAGGACCTCGGCCGTCGAGCGCTCGGGGTCCTGCCAGAAGTAGCCATGCCGACACCCGGGGACGGTCCGCAGCTCGGCGTCGGGCAGGTGGGCGGCGAGGTACTCCGACTGCTCGAGGTGGGAGCCGGTCCCCCCGACGTGGGTGTCGAGCTCGCCGACGAGGACCAGCGTCGGCTGCCCGATCCGGTCGAGCAGCTCGGCAGTCTGGTGGCCCTGGCGGGCGACCACGTGCTTGAGGTAATCGCGGAGCGATGGGCGGTGCTCCCAGAAGGCCGAGATCAGGCGATCCACGACCTCGGGCTGTCGCTCGATGAATGCCGGCGTGAAGAGCGTCGTCCGGATCTGGTGCGCGATATAGCCCTCGTAGCCGAGCTCGATCATCGTCTCGGCCGCGGCGAGCGGGATCCCGCGCGCCTGCGGACGATCGGCCCGGGACTGGCCCGGGCCCGAGGCTGCCAGGATGAGGGTGGCGACCCGCTCCGGGGCATCGAGCGCCATCCACTGGGCGACCCGGCCACCCATCGAGTGGCCCAGGACGTGCGCTCGGTCGACCCCGAGCTCTTCCAGCAGGCCGATGGCATCGGCGGCGAACAGGCGGGTCGTGTACTCGTCGGCTGTCCCCGGTGTCGCACCCGTGCCCCGATGGTCGAAGGTGACGACCGTGTGGCGCTGAGCAAGCGGCCCCACCAGCGCATCGGGCCAGGTCGCACCCGGGTAGCCGGTGCCGGCAACGAGCATGAGGACCGGGCCCTGCCCGTGGACCCGGTGCGCGAGGGGAACGGGACCGTCGTTCGACGCCATCGAGCGCCTCAGGACCCGGAGACCGGGGCCGGGACGAAGGTCGCGATACCGCCGGCGGGAACGATGCACGCGAGCCGTGTCGCGCCGGTGTCGGCGGCGAGCAGCTGTCGCCGATCCCGTTCGTCGAGCATGCGAACACCATACGTGAGCCCGCAACGGCGCCGCGCTGCGGCTCGCGAGGCTGCAGCGAGGGGCCCGACGATCACACGTCGTCGGGCCCCGGTCGCTACGTCTGCGCCTCAGCCGTTCGCGCAGTGCTCCCCGCCCTGGCCCTGCCCGGCCCCCGGCGTGCCGACCGGCGGGAGCGGCAGGCTCAGGCCGGCCTGACCGGTGAGCGCTTCCTTGGCCATCCCGTTGTCGTTGCCGGGGCTACCGGCGGCATCGGCCGCGCAGGCCGATGACGGGATGACGACGTGGTGGAACGCGAGCGCCGGGGCCGGCAGAACGAGCACCGCGGCAAGCCCGAAGATCGCAGCGAGACGCCTCATGTTCACCCTCCTGAGCCTGGACTGGATGCAGGTGTGTACGTCGTCATCGCAGCGATGGTTTCGACCGCTGCCACCCGAACCGCCCCGGCTGGATCATCCCTCCACCGGGCCGACGCGCGGGGCGAGCTCGCCTGGGCTCGGCAGGCGCGGTACGCTCTTGCCGCGTCCCGTAGCTCCGCAACAGCGAGTTCACCATGGAACGAGCCAGCGGGATCGAGTCGCGGGCTGACCCGGGACCCGGGGCGATGGGCTATGCGAGGGTCGCCACCTGGACCGTCGGGTTCTGGCTCCTGTGCTACGCGATCGGCGCCCTGGCCTTCGGGCTTCTGACCGTCGGGATCCTCGTGGTCGGCGTCGTGCTCGTGCAGATCCCGGTTGCGGCGGGCATGGTCGCCTACCTCGTGGGCCTGATCCTGGCGGGCCGGCGATGCCACCTCCGCGGCGCGACCCAGTGGGCCTGCGCGGCCGTTGTCTCGATCGTCCCCGTCCTCGTCGTGGCGGCCGTATCGGTCCTGGCACTGGCAGCGCTCGGCGTCTGAACCCCGGCCTGCCCGTTCGCCTGGCCCGCTCGGGTACCGCCCAGCCTCCACGGGGTCCCACCGTACCGACCCCCGGCCGCCGACCCGGCGGGGCCTGACTCGATGGCGTCGACGACGAGCAAGGCCGCCGCAGCAGGAGCGATCACCAGCCCGACGAATAGCATGAGCACGCTCACCACTGGAAGCTGACGCCGCGAGGTGGCTGGGCCGTGCCGACAGGGCCCACCGCGCCCCCTGCTGTCAGGCGTCCCCGATCACGGCGATGGCCTGGATCTCGACGAGCATCTCGGGCCGCGCGAACCCTGTGACGGTGATCAGGGCGCTGGCCGGGAACCCGTCGGGGAAGTAGCCCTTGCGGATCTGGGTGAACTCCTCGCCGTGCCGCGGATCGAGGATGAAGACGGTCATCGTGACGATGTCGGCCAGTCGACCGCCACAGCGGTCGAGCGTGCCCGCGATCTCCCGGAACGTGGCGTGGACCTGCCCCGCGAAGTCGCCCCGCAGGACGCGCCCCGTGTCATCCCGCCAGGCACCGACACCAGCCAACCAGACGAGACGACCGCCGGTCGTGACGACCGCCGGCGAGAAGGCGCGCTCCGCCTCCCAGGTCCCGGTGATGTGCTGCCTTGGCATCGATCCCTCCAGTCCTGCGACGCCGGCCATCCTCGGGGCAGTCTACGGCTGGCGGACGATCCGTTCCCGGGATCGCGGGAGAGGCCGCCGTCGTGGTCGCTGCCCTCCTCCTCGCATCCTCCACCGTGCCTCCATGGCCGTTCCATGCAGGGCAGGCCCAATAGGGATGCGACCCGCGTCACTCCGTGTGGCGTCAGAACGGAGCGAAAGGAACCACGTCCCATGCCGCTGATGACACGATCCCGATCCACCGACCGCCTCGGTCGACGCCCGGCGGCCCTGCTGGTCGCCGGCCTCGGCGTCGCCCTGGTCGCTGGTGCCTGCGCGCCCGGGGACGTCTCCGACGCAGCCGCGCGGGGTCCGCTCGATGGCCGTAGCGGCGAGGCCGCAGGGGGCCGCGGGCACGGAGGCGGCACCGGCGTCGGGTCGACCGGTCTCGGGGAACGAGGGGGCGGCCAGGACGACGATCAGGGGACGAGCCTCGCTCCGCTCCCGATCGCCACCCTGACGGACCAGGAGGTCGAGTCGCTCCTCACCATGCGCGAGGAGGAGAAGCTCGCCCACGACGTCTACGTGGCCCTCGGCGAGACGTGGGGCAGCCGGATCTTCGAGAACATCGCCCGGGCCGAGGCGAACCACGTCGCGGCGGTCAAGGCCCTTCTCGATCGCTACGACATCGCCGATCCGGCGGACGACCTGGCCATCGGGGAGTTCACTGATCCCGAGGTCCGGGCGCTGTACGACGAGCTTGTCACCCGAGGGCGCACGTCCATCACCGAGGCCTTCGCGGTCGGCGCGCAGATCGAGGACCTCGACATCAGCGACCTGCGGGAGCGGGCGACCGACACGCAGGACATCGACAAGGTCTTCGATGCCCTCGAGCAGGGGTCCGAGAACCACCTGCGCGCGTTCGTACGGAACCTGGACCGCCTCGGCGTGACGTACACGCCGACCTATCTCTCCGCCGAGGAGTACGAGTCGATCATCGGCTCGTCACACGGGCAGGGTAGGCCGGCCTGAGCGCGGCAACCGACCTCACGGAGGCTTCCCATGACCACGGTCACCCTCACGGCAACGCCCATCGCGAGACCCACCCGGGCGCGACTGGTCTTCTATGTCCGCGCGATCGTCGCGATCGCGATGGTCGCGACCTGGGTGCTGTCCGCGCTCAGCGGGCTGGCGCTGTGGCTGGCCATGGATGGCCCCGGAGCCCTCGAGACTCCGGCAGCTCTCGGGCTGACGAAGCACGCCTGGGACGACATCCACGTCGTGGGGTCCTTCCTTGCCATCGGCCTGACGCTCGTGCATGTGTCCTTGATGCGACGAGGCATCGTCGCCTACGCCCGGCTCATCGTGACCGGGCGGCGGAGCCTCTCGACCCGGGTCGTCCGGCGGCCCAAGGCGGTCGTGTACGTCCGCGCCGTCGCCGTCGCCGTCTTGGTCGTCCTGGTGCCCCTGGCCTTCGTCAGCGGCGTCGTCCCGTGGCTGGCACCCGAGGTCCGCCGCGCGGGCCAGCAGGTCCTCCTGCTCGGCCTGACGAAGCACGGATGGGTGGACGTCCACACAGCCGCCACGATCGGCGCGATCCTCGTGTCGATGACCCACGTCGTCGTCGTCCGGGCCGGGCTCGTGGCTGATGTGCGCCTCCTCTTGACGGGCCAGAGGAGCGGCCCTCGGGCTGTCCGTCGCTGACGGCGGCGAAGGTGCCACCCTGACCGGCCCCCGTCGCCCGGCCGTGGGCTGTTCGCCTTGTTGCGGGACGTCCCGCACCGACGGGGCTCCGACCGCGGGCTAGGATCGGGGCATGAGCGCCATCCGTGTCATCAGCATCGCCATGACCTTGGTGCTCCTCGGCCTGACGGCCCTGGTCGTCATCGGAGCGCTGATACCGACCACACTCGGCGGGCCGATCCTCGACGTCCTTCCGAGCCCGACGGTGGCGCCCTAGATGCGTCGAGGTAGGGGGAACCGGCCCCCGTCGCCCGGCCGTGGGCTGGTCGCTCTCCCCGTGGGTCAGCGAGATCGCCCCCGGCCGGCCCGGAGCGGGGGGCCGGCGCGTCAGGCTCGATGGGGCTGCTGAGCGGTCGCCGACCCTCCCTCAGTCACAGACCGTGGTCGGGGCCTTCTCGCTGACGACGCCGGTCCCGCCGAGCATGGCGATCTGGACCGGGCCGAGGCGCTCGAGCTCGGTCGCCACGACCGGAGGCAGACAGCTCTGGCGGGTCAGCAGGAGCGGCCCCTCGACCAGGCTCACGAGGGGCACCCCGGCCAGGGCGTCGGGGAAGTTCACCCCGGTCGCGAGGTAGACCGTGTCGGCGCCACCGGGGAAGGCCTGCGCGCCGATGGCGGCACTCGTCGCGTAGCGGTCGGCACCGGACCAGCGGCTCACCGGGATCCCCGGGAACAGCGCCTTGAGGTCATCAACGACCCCCGAGCCGAGGACGCCGGTCCCGCCGAGGAGGACGAAGCTCGTCGGCGTCAGCCCCTCGTAGGGTCCGATCCCGACCAGAGGGGCGACGAGCACGTCGGGCACACCGCTCCAGGTGGCGAGGATCACCGGCGCGCCGACGGCCGCCGCGGCCGCCCCGCCGGCGAGGGCATCGGGGAAGTTCGCCCCAGTGGCGACGAAGATCGGCCCGGTGTAGCCGGCGAAGCGGGCGTCGAGGATCGCGGCCGCGGTCGCGTAGCGGTCGGCCCCGGCGAGCCGGGTCACCGAGCCGGTGGTGAAGGCCTTGAGCTCATCGCGGACCGCGTTCGAGACGACCCCGGTCCCGCCGAGGATGCGAATCTGGCCGGGCTCGAGCCATTCGAGCGCCTCGGCCACGACGTCGGGCAGCCGGTCGGGCCGGGTCAGCAGGACCGGCCCACCGTCCTTGGCCGCCGCCGGACCGCCGGTCAACGCGTCGGGGAAGTTGTAGCCGGTGGCGATGTAGGCGACGGGCACGCCTGGCGAGAAGCCATAGGCCGTCTCGGCGGCCGTGGCGAAGCGGTCGGGACCGGCAAACCGGGTCAGCGACTGCTGGACCCATGTCGTGAAGGCGAGGTCATGGCCGTCACTTCGGCTCCAGTGCTCGTCGTAGGAATGGGTGAGGTACATGTGGCCGCCGAAGTAGACGTTCATGTACCGCCTGTTGTAGGCGAAGCCCCAGTGACCTGCCCCTTGGGGCGTGGGCTGGACGACGAGCGCAAGCACATCGCCGGCATCGACCTGCAGCGGGTGTGGGATGGTGAATGTGATCCACTCTGCGGTGTCGACCACGTCACTGTCGATCGGACCCACCGGGATGGCCGCCGGAGGGACGGGCTCGCTCGTCGCGAGGAGCGCGCCTTCCGGTGTGTCATCTCGGATCTCGATGACGAGATCCTGTGTCGTGTCGGCCATCCGGTTCACCAGCAGGTCGACGTAGGTCAGGGAGCCGGCCACCCCGACCGTGAATGTCTGGGCGATCCCGTCGAAGCACATTCCGTCGTCCCGGGTAACGCAGTACATGCCGTCCGCGACATCCTGCACTTGGTCGGAGTCTGACCACTGGGCGGAGGCCGGCGTCGCAGGGGCGACCATGACCAGGACCAACCCGGTCGCAAGACCGATCAGTCCGGCACGCATTGGCATCTTCACGGTGCACTCCCTGGGACGCCTGGATCACGGGTCGGTCTCGCCAGTGGCACGGCTCGAGCCGGCCACGGCATGGGTCACTGCACCCAGCGCCACCCGTGTGGCACCTGATCGACGCCCAACAGGCAGATGTGTTGCGCCCCCGTCGCCCGGCCGTGGGCTGGCCGGCGTCCCCCCAGGGTCAGTAGCGAGCCGCTGCAAACAGGGCGACCAGAGCGACCGGGATCATCAGGAGCGCGAAGACGAGCCCGCCATTGATACAGGCGACCGACCCCGATCCACACCCCGAGGCGGTGATCACTCAGGCGACCAGGGCCGCGATCATGGCACCGACGACCGCGACGAGGGAGAAGATCGCCACCCGCGCTCCCCGGTAGCCCATGCGGTAGTAGCGCCCACCCGCCCGGAACATTGCTGACCACCGCCTGTGGGCGGGCCCCCATCGCCCGGGCGTGGGCTGGTCGCCTCGACGCGGCCCAGCGAGATCGCGGCGGCCGGCCCGGAGCGGGGGCCGTGGCGCCAACGTAGGTGGCGCGGCTCACCGGAGACTCACCAGCCATGCGACGCCGCGATCCCGAGCGCTCCTCGCCGCCCTACTTCCGATCCGCCTCCTGCCTGAGCACGGTGGCCAGAGACGAGCCGGCCATCATGGTGATTCCAACGATGCCGATCATGGCGGCGGGACCGGAGTCGATGACGCCCAGGAACAGCAACGCTGCCGCGGCGAGCACTATCAGCAGCCCACCGAGCGCAATCAGCACGCCCAGGAGCCTGGCCCTGTCCATGGCGGTCAGGCTGCCGGTCGAGGAACGTAACGGGCAAGAGGCCGAGGGCCTGAACGGCCCCCGTCGCCCGGCCGTGGGCTGGTCGGCATCAGTCCGCAGGACTCTTGCGAGGCCACGTTGCGGCGAGAACAGTTGGCTGTCGTGGTGCACGTCCTGGCGAGTGTGCTCAAGGTCGCACTTGGGGCTGCCCTGGTCGCGGGTGGTCTCGTCGGGGTCGTCTACATCAACGCCGAGATCGAGCGGTCGGCTTCGCTTGAGCCGTCGGCGCCTCCCGAGCCGAACCAGTCGGCCATCGACTACAACTGCAGTCTCCCCGGCATGGGCTACCCGTGGCTTCGGCAGGACCTGTCCTACACGGTGCAGTTCACGACTTCTGCGGTCTTCGTGTCCACCGTGCCGGACGTCTCGCCGTGGGCCGCCTTCCTGCCGATATCCATTGCCGGGGACGGGACCGCGCTTTCGATGGATGACGTGTACCGGAGACTGTGTCGCGTCCACCCTCAGCTCGGTGGAGGCGGCCTGACCCGGGTCTCCACCGAGGTAGCGAAGCAGTTGGTGTGCGGGGGCCAGGACCGGTGCCTGCAGCGGGAGTGCGATGACTTCCCGGACCTCTACACCGACAGGCTCCCGCTGACAGTCGATGAGGCGCGCATGTGCCTGGAGCCAATCAGGATGTACTGGTTGCCGCCCATTCCCCAGGACCTCCGTGACGCCTTGGCAACAGCGGTGGCATCCGGAAGGACGCCGGGCCCCTCCTCGGCGCCGACACCGGCGCCGAGCGGCGAGACTCGCCGCTACCGCATCACGGTCAACGGCTACGAGAACGTGTTCTACTGGAACATCGGTGAGCGCCTAGGCGTGCGCTTCGACTACCGCCTGATCGGGGAGTTCGCGCTGGTGCGCCCGACCCCAACAAGGCCCTGGACCGTCACGAGCAGACGTGTCATCACGGCTGACCTCAAGTACACGAGCCTGTACCCGGCGGACCGCTACGAGGTCACTCTGGACTGTGTGCGCCGGAGCCGCTCGTGTGAGGGGCATCTCATCCGGAGCACCACCCTGCGGCTGCGGGTGCAGGTGGACGGCGACGAGATCATCGCGCGCTGGGGTGCCTTCAGGCCCGAGGTTCTGGTGACTGGGAGACGGACAGACCCTCTCGAGACGGTCCGTTCCTCCTACATCTCCGAGTACTTCGATGACGCCGTCGCGGCGGAGCGCCTGCCCCTGCGGGACCAGTACGTCGGCCCGCAGCGGGTCAAGACGTACCAGGGTCGCAGCGACATCTCAACCAGCTACGCATACCGCCTCGACCGACTCCCGTGATCGAGAGTCACGGAGCATCGCATCCATACCTCCGGTCCACGCGCCGTGCTCCTGGGACTTTCCGTCGAGCTCCTCGACCTCTGTCACGAGTCGAACGGCCCCCGTCGCCCGGCCGTGGGCTGGTGGCCTTCCCCCCTGGGTCAGCGAGGTCGCGCCGGCCGGCCCGGAGCTTGTGCGCGGACTGCCGTCGAGCAGCTTCTGGGCCGCGACCGACGTGCTCCGCGAGATCACCCTCGATCGCGCGGACTAGACTACGCGACGCGACGCGTCCGTTACGTGAACGTTGGTGACCTCATGACAACCAGACGCCTGCCAGCGCAGCTGGCCTTCGCCTCGCTTCTGTCGCTGGCCGTCACAGACATCCTCTTTGTGTTCCTGGTGGCGGTGGACGTTCTATCCGGGGACGAAGCCCTGTCGGTGGCAACACCCAAGATGATCTACTTCTCCCTGATGGCCAGCCTCTCCTTCTTCTCGCTTCCTCTCATTTGGTGGGGGAACAGGATTGGCTACTACGTCGCGATGGCTGTTGCGGCTCTCTCGTTGCTCGCCGGCGTTTCCGGGGTGTGGTCGGCCCTCACAGGCGCGGTGCCCGTCGATGTGAACGTGCTTTCGGGGCTTGTCGGCCTGGCCCTGTCGACGATCCTGCTTGTCTCCTCCGGGTACGCCTCCAGAGAGAAAGCGGGATAGACAGTCGCCGGCCGCAGACTCACCGGCCATGCGATGCCGCGATCCCGAACGCCTCCACCTCGCCGGCTGAGCCGCCCACCTCGCCCGGCTGCTCGATGCCGGATACGCCCCAGGAGCCGCCGAGGAGGCGATGGTGACCTGGGAGTGCGAGCCGGACGCCGAGGGCCGCCAGCGCGGCACCTCGGCGTTCTGGGACGGGCTGGAGGCGCGGGCGGTGGAGCGGCGGGCTACTCGCTCGGACTCGATCCAACCATGAAGGGCGCCCAGATCCCCGAGAAGCCGTCGTCGCCCTCGAGGTGGACCTCGAATGTCACGGTCTCGGCGAAGAGCTCAGCCTCTGTGTAGTCGATGCCAAGGTATCGGAGATAGATGGTCGACTCGTACTCGCGATCCCGAGAGCCGCTGCAGGGCATGTTGAAGTTCTGGAGCCTGGTTCTCGGGTGCGTATCGGTCGTCAGGTGGATCGACCAGAACAGGTCGGGCTGGATCAGGCACCACGGCCCCTTGAACCTACATGTGATGTAGATCCCGTCGCAGTTCTGGTGGGCCTCCGAGAAGGGCCTCTGGATGCGAACCGAGCCGACCGAGTCGCCGGCGAAGATGGCGGCCACCGCTCGATCGTGTCGAGGTTCGTGGTCGCGTCCTTGAAGCCGTCCGGGGCGAGCCGTGGGACCGGGTGCTTGCCCGGCGAGGGACAGTCGTCCTTGGCCCACATGCAGCCGACGTCGCTGCCCCGGTAGCGGTGGCGGCACCCGACGCGCCTGACTACTTCCGGTTCGCCGTCACGGGCCAGCTCATGCGGGCGGTCCTGAAGGAGCTGCCGACGTGGCCGTACGAGACGCTGATCGTCTTCCGGCCGTGGCTCGACAACGGGGCGGCATATCTACAAGCCGTCGGCGACGGGGTCGTCATGCCTGAGCGATGGTTCGATTGGTTCCCCGGCTGCTACGTCGACCGGGAGTCGCTAGAGGCGGCCCAGGGACTGACCCACGCCACAGCCACCGTGACGGCGCACGACGCGACCGTCCGCACCACAAGTCCGAAGGGGGTGACCCGGTGAGACGCTACGGTGAGGGAACCATCCTCCAGCGATCGAACGGTCGCTGGCAGGCCCGCTGGCTCGTGGACGGCCGGCGGTACTCGGTCATGGGCGCGACGAAGCGGGAGGCCCGTGAACGGCTCAGGGCGGCCCTGGCAGACCGGGACAGCGGTGGGCGATCCGTGGACACGCGCAGGACGGTCGGGGCGGTCCTTGACGAGTGGCTGGCGGTGCGAGTCCGGCAGCGACTGCGCCCGCAGACGGTCGCCAGCTATGAGCGACTGGTCCGCCTCTACATGAAGCCGGCGATCGGCTCGGTGCCGGTCGCGAAGCTCACGGCAGCCGACATCTCCAAGATGCTCGAGCGGATGTCGGTCAGCGGCACGACGAAGCGGTACACCCTCGTGGTCCTCCGGGTGGCGCTCGCCTGGGCCGTCCAGCATGACATGGCGCGGCGCAACGTCGCGGCGCTCGTCGAGCTCCCGGAGCGGTCGACGACCGAACGGGCCCCTACTCGACCGAACAGGTCGTCCGGCTACTCGACGCCACGGCGGACGAGCCCGTCGGGCCCGTGCTGGCGCTCGTCGCCTCGACCGGGTTGCGCCAAGGCGAGGCGCTCGGGCCGGCGTGGAGCGACGTCGACCTGGAGGCCGGCGCGATCACCATCCGGCAGTCACTGGATCCGCACACGCGGACGCTGGCGCCGACGAAGACCGAGAAGTCGCAGCGGACGCTCAACCTGCCCGGGCTTGGGCGGCGCTCCGGGAGCAGCGTCGACGGCAGCTCGAGGCCCGGCTTGCGGCCGGGCGGAAGTGGCAGGACTCGGGGCTCGTCTTCACGACGAGCGTGGGATCCCCGATGGACGCCGCGGCGGTCGTCCGCGCCGACCACGCGGCCTGTGCTCGTCTCGGCCTCGAGCGGAGGCGCTTCCACCACTTGCGGCACTTCGCGGCGACGGCGGCGCTCGAGGCCGGCACCGACCTGTATGCCGTGTCGAGGATGCTCGGCCACGCCTCGATCACGACGACGGCGAACGCCTACGGCCACGTCACCCCGGCGATGCGGCGCCGGACGGCCGAGCTCATGGACGCCGCTCGCGGGTGAGGATTGGGCCCGGATTGGGCCCAACGGCACAAGCAGAACGGCCCTCGGAGACGCCTCCGGGGGCCGTTTCGTGCGTGGAAGTGGTGGTGAGCCCGGAAGGATTCGAACCTTCAACCTAGTGATTAAGAGTCACTTGCTCTGCCGTTGAGCTACGGGCCCGCCGGGGCCACCGCCGGCCGACGTCGCGGAACATCGGCTCCGGGGGGCGGCCGCAGGATACCGCAAGTCACCCCTCGACCGCGAGTGGACGACCCCGGCCGGTCGCCCGCCGCTGGTCACCCAGGTCCACCGGGCCGGGACCGCTCGAAGACCGCCCCGAGGATGGCCAACCGCCGCTCCAGGCTCCGTCGCTCGTTGGTGCCGTGCTGCATCAGGTGCGAGAACTCGACGAGCGCAGCGTCCTGGGATTCCTCGGGCTTGTCGAGCTCGGCCTTGCGGATCCGCTGGAACTCCTCGAGGAAGGTCCGCAGCGCGTCCGGATCGATGACAGCACCCGACCGGTCCAGCTCCCGGACGAACAAGTAGTACAGCGGCACGTACGACTGGGCTCCCAGGAGGTGGTCGGCGTGGCCGAAGATCGCCTCCAGGCGACCAAGCCGGGCGTCGACGCGACCGGCGAGCTCCGTCCTCTCGGGCTTCGTCATCCGGCGATTCGCGCGCACGAACTCGTCGAGGGCCTTGCCCTTGAGGTCCGGGATCTGGCCGTCGGCGCCGCGAGCGTCCGCCGCCTCGATGAGCAGCATCCGGGCGGCCAGGTCGAGGTGCTGGTAGCGCGCGTTGGAGAAGCGCAGACGGTCGGCGAAGAACGGTCGATGGGCAAGCTCCCGGATCAGCTGGGCCATGTCCCCGCCCATCGCGTTGCGCTTCTCGGCGGCGTTCAGCGGCTCCCCGTTGTTGAGCCGCGAGAAGAGGTCCTCGATGTCGTCCTCGGTCGCGTTCTGGATGAGGACGACGGAGATGTAGGTCAGTCGCAGGACCTGCTGCCAGGCGGGGTGGAACTCCGAGAAGCGCATCCCGGCGAGCGGCGGCGGTGTCGTGGGCGGGAGGTCCGGAAGGTTCGCTTCGACGATCCGGAAGTCGGGAGCGAGTGGGAACTCGTCTCCCAGGAAGCGCCAGATCGTGGTCAGTCGCTGCTTCCCATCGACGATCGTGTAGACCTTGGTCGGGTGCTTCCCGCGCAGGTCATGGAGGTAGATCTTCGGGACGTCATAGCCGTTCAGCAGCGAGTCGACGAAGAGCTGCTGCTTGTCGAGCGACCACAGCGAACTCTCCCGCTGGTAGGGCGGGTTCTCCTCGATGGCGCTCCGCCAGGCCAGCGCCTTGGCGACGGTGAAGTGGTGGGCGAGAACGCAGCGCATCGGCTCCGCGATTGCGGGATCTGACGGTCGAACCCCGGACCGGGGGGGTCGGCGGCGGTCGTCCGAAGGTGCCGGTCTCGGGACGACCGCCGCCGCTCAGGGTCGTGCGATCGCAGTCTCGCGGTGCTCCACCTTCTCGTAGCCGCCCCACAGGGGCTCGTAGAAGTACCGGATCCCGTACTCGATCCGGAGCGTCCGGGTCCGCTTGTCCGACGGGTTGAAGTGCTCGTGCCGGGTCATCCTCGGCGGCACGTGGACCGCGTCGCCGGCCTCCCAGTCGTAGTGCTCGTAGTCCACCTCGGAGAACCCGACGCCCTCGAGGACGTAGAGCACGGCTTCGGTGTGGGAATGGCAGTGGCTGGAGGTGTGGGGGACCTCCTCGAAGATGTTCGTCATCGCGACCGACACCGCCTGGAACCCGTTGCGCTCGTCGCTGGGGCTCTCGCCGCCACCCATGAGGATGAGGATCGCGCCGTGTCGATGCGGGTTCTCGTTCCGATGGCGCTTGCCCTTGCCATCCCCGTGCCCGTGCCCGTGCCCGTGGGACTCGACCGTCTCGCCGGCGGCGGCTGCCGCCTTCTTCAGCTCGTCTCGCCGCTTCTGCTCGTCGGGCGCGTCCTCGATGTGGAGGGCGATCCGGCGCCCCAGCGCGTCGAACTGGCCATCCTCGGCTGGCAGCTTCGTCTCGAACCCCGACTGGTTCGGCCCCTTGTCCTCGAGCTGCTCGAGGCGACCAAGGCGGACGAAGAGGTCGAGATCCATCGCCGTCGCCGTGACGTACTCGACATCGGCGTCGCCGGTGTTGAAGAGCTGGTGGGTCGACATGTAGGGGATGTGGATCGTCGTCCCGGTGTGGAAGTCGTAGCGCCGGTCGTCGACGACGAGGATCCCCTCGCCCGAGACGATGTGGATCGCTTCCTCGCCGTGACGGTGCTTTCCGGTGTGGTGCCCCGACGGGATGATCGCCTTGCAGAGGTTGGAGCCCTGGGTCGGGAAGCCGACCTGCGGGCCGATCAACATCGCGAGCTTGTAGTCCTGGGGCGTCTCGATCCAGGCCGCATCGCGCCCGCGGGCGAGGATGGGGGCCCGCCCCGTCTCGTACTCGTTGGCCTCGCTCTTCGCCAGCCACTGCGAGTAGAAGTCCGCAGGCTCGTACCGGGTCACGGCGCGCCACTGCTCGGTCATCGATCCCTCCGAGGTCTCGCGGGCCGGTCCCGACCGCCGACGCCGCAGAACGATGTGTACACCGCAGTATGGCGTCGTGGACACCCAGGTCGCAAGACCGCACGGCCGCGGCCAACGACTGGTCCGGGCAGACCCGGGGACGCGGTGCTAGGGAGCGACGCGCAGGAGCAGGCGAGCGACAGCGTTCGGCTCTTCACCGCGGTCGATCGCCTCGACCTCCAGCCAGGCCCGGCCGAACGGGAGGTCGGGGGGGATCGACAGCTCAGCGCTGATCGACCGCCAACCGTCCTCGGCGGGCCGGGTCGACACGATCCGCTCCTCCCCCACCCGCCCGTCCTCGGACGCAAGGCGGACGAGCGCGCGGGTCGCCCCGCCGCGCACCAGGGCGCTCACCTCGACGGTCTCCCCCTCGCGCCACCCCTCGAGCCGATCCGGTGATCGGAAGACGATGGGGCCGCGCGTCCGGATGACGTAGGGGACGGTCGCGAGGACCGCACCGGCCGGCTCACGGAGCTCGAGCACGACCCGTCCGCCCCCGACCGGGGGCAGGAACGGCAGATCGGCCCGGAACCGGCCGTCCGACGCAGGGACGGCCGTCGCGGTCCCGAGCACCATCCACGGATCCTCGTCGCGAAGCTCGGCGACGACCTTGCCCGAGGGATCGGTCACGCGCCCGAAGACCTGCAGCGTAGCCAGGACCTGCGAGGCCTCGTACGATCCGATGGCCGGCGGCAGGTCGATGCCCAGCAGGGCGACCACGCTGACCGGCGGCTCCTCGATGGCAGGCACGACGAACGGGACCGACGAGGCCGGCGCCGCGGAGGGCGACGGCGCAGCGGATGTCTCGGGCGGGCTGGTGAGACGTCCGCCGATGCCGGCAAGAGCGACACCGACCCCGAGCACGAGGACGATGGCAGGCAGCACGGCCGAGCCCTTGAGTCGGGTCGGTGGGACCAGCGCTTCGCGGCTGCCAGGTTCGGCCCATCGGCCCGGATCCCCGCCCGGATCGGCATCGATCATCGTCCGATCCTACCCCGCGGTCGTTCCGGGCGCCGGCGGGGCCGCGACCGGGCGACCATGGAGCCGGGCGCCGCAGCCCCCGACGCCTACCCGGGCTGGTTGTCGATCTGGGCCTTCTGGAGCGACCCGCTGAAGTCCACGTAGACCGCCTTCCACTCGGTGTACGTGTCCAGCGCCGCATGGCCGGCCTCGCGGTGACCGTTGCCGGTCTCCTTCCAGCCACCGAAGGGGAGGTGCGTCTCGGCCCCCGTCGTCCCGGCGTTCACGTAGACGATGCCGGTCTCGAAGTCGCGCATCGCCCGGAAGGCCGTGTTGACGTCGCGGGTGTAGATGGAGCTCGAGAGACCGTAGCGGACCTGGTTCAGCGCCGTCACGGCAGCCGGGTAGTCGGCCACCGGGATGATGGACAGCACCGGCCCGAAGATCTCCTCCTGGGCGATCCGGTCCATCGGCCGGACGCCGCTGAAGATCGTCGGCTCGAAGAAGTGGCCGTGCTCCAGGCCCGGCCCGGTCGCCGGCGATCCGCCTCGGACCAGCTCGCCCTCGCGCCGGCCGACCTCCACGTAGCCGGTGACCTTCTCCACCGCCGCGGCGTTGACCAGCGGGCCGACGTCGGTCCCCTCCTCCAGGCCGTCGCCCAGCCGGAGCCCTCGGGCGCCGCTCTCGAGGCGCTCCAGCAGCGGCTCCAGCACGGCCTCCTCGACGATGACCCGGCTGCAGGCCGTGCAGCGCTGACCGGTCGTCCCGAAGGCCGACCACAGGATCCCC
Organism: uncultured Chloroflexia bacterium; assembly: GCA_963707215.1. Classification (GTDB taxonomy): domain Bacteria; phylum Chloroflexota; class Limnocylindria; order Limnocylindrales; family CSP1-4; genus DATHYZ01. Next base: position 405,429 of record CAVPPB010000003.1, read on the forward strand.
TCGGTCGCCAGGTCGAGGTCGGCGTCACGGAGGACCACGATGCCGTTCTTGCCGCCGAGCTCCAGGCTCAGCCGCTTGAGGCGCCGGCCGGCCCGCTCGGCGATCCGCTTGCCGGTCGCGCTGGCCCCGGTGAACGAGATGACCGGCACGTCGGGACTGTCGACGAGCGCCTCGCCGACCTCGGCGCCGCCGCCGGTCACGAGGTTGACGGTCCCGGCCGGGAAGCCCGCCTCGGCCATGAGCTCGACGAGGAGCGTCGCGCAGTGCGGCGCGTCCGACGCCGGCTTGAGGACGACGGTGTTGCCGGTGACCAGGGCCGGCATCATCTTCCAGCAGGGGATGGCCATCGGGAAGTTCCAGGGGGTCACGATCCCGGCCACGCCGATCGGCTGGCGGACGCTCATGGCCCACTTGTCGGGCAGCTCCGAGGGCACCGTGTCGCCGAACATCCGGCGCCCCTCGCCGGCCATGAGGAAGGCGATGTCGATGCCTTCCTGGACGTCCCCCAGGGCCTCGGCGAGGACCTTGCCCATCTCGCGGGTCATCGCCCGGGCCAGGCGCTCCTTGTGCTCGGCCATGAGCGCGCCGAAGCGGTAGAGGATCTCGCCCCGCTTGGGAGCCGGGGTGGCCCGCCACGCCGGCAGGGCCTGCTCCGCGGCCCGGACCGCCATCGCCGCGTCGGCGGCGGTGCCGGCCTGGAACCGTCCGACCAGGTCCCGGGTGTCGGCGGGGTTGCGGCTCTCGAAGGTCCGCCCCGACGAGGCGTCGACCCACTCGCCGGCGATGAACAGTCGGAAGGTCGGGGCGCCGGCACCCGCATCGGGGCCGGAGGCGGCGGTCTCGGTCATGGCGGCGAGTGTACGGCGCCAGGTGACGCGGCGGCGCTGCAACGGTCGCGATCGAGGAGCGTCATGTCTGCGGGTCGCTCGGTACGGGCCGGACGTCGACCAGCGAGCCCGGAGCGACCAGCCGGAGGTCCGAAGGCCGATGGACGGCGAGCGCCGTCGGAGCCGCCCTGCGAGAGGCATGGGAACGGCCGGCCGAGTCCGGCTCGATCCGCCGATCGACTTCCAGCGGCTCCGGGCGAGCGGTCCGGCCGTGCTGCTTCGACGGGCGGCCTTCCGGGCCATCGTGGGCCGCGGCTGGCCCCCCACCCTCCAGCCGGTCACGGAGGGCGAGCGCCTGCCGAGGCTCGCCGCGAGCGACCTCTACGTCCATCTCCCGTTCTGCGCGACGCGCTGCCCGCACTGCCCCTACACCACGACGTTCGACAGCCCCGAGCTACGGGCCGTCTACGCGGCGGCCCTGGTCCGCGAGCTCGACGCCTACTTCGCCGGAGGGGATGCCCCGCCGGTCGATTCGCTGTACTTCGGCGGCGGCACGCCGTCCCGGACGCCCGAGCTGGTCGAGCTGGTCATCGAGCTGGTCCACCCCTGGCTGTCCGCCGGGACCGAGATCGGGGTCGAGTGCCACCCGTCCGACGCCACGGCGGCGAACCTGGCCCTCCTGCGCGCGAGCGGCGTGACCCGGATCAGCCTTGGCATCGAGACGCTCCGCCCGGACCTCCTCCGACTGCTCGGCCGGCCCTACACGCCGCTCCAGGCGCTCGCCGGGATCCGGAGGGCTCGGGCGGCCGGCTTCGACTGCGTCGACGTGAACCTGATCTTCGCGATCCCGGGCCAGTCCGCGAAGGACGCCGTCGCGGATGTCGAGCGATGCCTGGAGCTCGGCGTGGACCAGGTCTCGGCCTACCCGCTCTTCACCTTCCCGCACACGCCACTCGGCCGACGTATCGCCGACGGCACCATCCGGCCCGTGGGCGACCGGACCCGCCTGGCGTCGCAGCGCGGCATCGCCCGGGCCTGTCGACGGCACGGCCTGGTCCGATCCTCGGTCTGGTCGTTCACCCGACCGGGCGTCGCCCCCTACTCGACCGTCACCCACGACAGCTACGTCGGGTTCGGGGTGGGGGCCGGCAGCAAGGTCGACGGCGAGCTGCGCTTCAACAGCTTCTCGTTCGAGGCCTACGTTGCCGCCGACCCGCCCCGCCCGGCCCTCCGGCTGGCCCTCGGCGAGCGCTTCGAACGGGCCCACTGGATCTACTGGCAGGCGTACCGGACGCGCCTGGACCCGACGGCCTATTCGCGCCGCTTCGGCCGCGACCTGGGAGCCGACGCGGGTCGCTGGCTCGCCGTGCTCCAGCTCCTGCGCCTCGCCCGGCGCTGCCCGGACGGCTGCTGGGCCCTCACCGAGCGGGGCTCGATCTGGGTCCATCGGCTCCAGGCGCTCTTCTCGCTCGCCTACATCGACCAGCTCTGGGGCCTCGCCCGCGGCGAGCCCTGGCCGGGCCCGGTCGCGCTCCGATGACACCGACCCTGCCGACCCTGATGGACGCCGTCCACCTGGCCCGGTTCGCCCTCCTGCGGCAGGAGGTGCCCATGGCCGCCGCGCTGGTGGTCACCGACCGCTGCCAGCTCGCCTGCCGGCACTGCCGGGTCGCCAACGTCGTCGGTCGCGACATGACCCTGCTCGAGGTCGAGGCGGCGCTGGGACGGCATCGCGCCATGGGGATCCGGGCCCTGGCGCTCGAGGGCGGCGAGCCGTTCCTCTGGCATGACGGCCCGGCCGGCCTGGACGACGTGGTGCGGCTGGCCCGCCGGATGGGGTTCTGGCGCGTCCACGTGTTCACCAACGGCCTGCTGCCGATCCGCAGCAGCGCCGATCGGGTCTGGGTGTCGATCGACGGCCTGCGCCGGACCTACGCCGGACTCCGCGGCGACCACTTCGACCGGGTCGTCGCCAACGTCCGGGATGCCCGGGCGCGCCGGCTGGGGATCGTCTTCACGGTGAACCGCCTCAACCGGACAGACCTGGGGCCGGTCCTCGAGCTGGCCCGGAGCCTCCCCGTCGACGGGGTCATGGCGTTCCTCCACACGCCGTACTACGGCCATGACGAGCTGGCCCTCTCGGCCACCGAGCGGTCGGCGGTCATCGACGAGCTCCTGGAGCTGCGACGGACCGGCCTCCCGGTCCTCAACACCCCGAGCGCGCTCGCGCTGCTCCGGTCGGGCGACTGGCCTCGGCCGAACCGGATCTGGTGGGTCACCGACGCGGCCGGCGATCACCCCTGCTGTCGGGCGGCCTCGCCGGAGGTCTGCGAGGAGTGCGGCTATGCCGGGTGCGTGGAGCTGATCGCGGCCCAGCGCCTGCGGCCGTCGGCGATCAGGGCCCTGCTCTGACGGGCACCCGGTCTCGGTCCGGGGCCGAGCGGTCAGTCGTGCGGCAACCGCTCCAGGAGCGCGCGGACCTCGTGGAGCTCCTCGGCCTCCTCGTGGCCGAGGGTCGACAGCAGCAGGCGGAGCGCGGCCCGGATGAGGTCGAGCTCGTCACGGTCCAGCTCGATGGTCACGGTCTCGGCAGGGGGCGCGATCATCTCGTTCATCACGGTCCTCGCACTGTGGTGCCCGGGCGGCGGCCACGCCGATGCGTCGCTGGCCCGAGTCTGCGGCCCGTCGCCGGCCTGGGCCAGAGCCCTTCGGACCGGCCGATGCGGACGGCAGGCCCGTCGCTCGACCCGCGGTTTCGGGCCGTCCCGCCCGTGGCCCGGTCGCCGTGGGGCCGCACCATCGGGTCATGGAGGCGGCGACGGCGATCCGCAGACACCTCGGGACCCTCGTCGGGGGGATCGGCCCGAGGCCGCCCGGTTCGCCCGCGAACCGGCGAGCCACCGACCACCTGATCCGCTGTCTCGAGGAAGCCGATCTCGAGGTGAGCGCGCTCGAGTTCACGGCGACCTGGTGGGAGCCCGGGCCGGTCCGCCTGGAGGTCCACGACGAGATCCTGTCGCTCGACCCGACACCATTCGCTCGACCCTGCGACGTCCGTGGCCCCGTCCTTCGCCGATCGACCCGAGCGAGCCTCGCCGGCGACGAGGCCCTGGCCGGATCGGTCCTGGTCCTCGATGGCGACCTCACGACCGAGCCGCTCTTCCCGAAGTCGTTCCCCTTCCTGGACCTGCCCGACCAGCGCGCCTTCATCGACGACCTCGAGCGCCTCCGCCCGGCCGCCGTCATCGCGGTCGTCGATAGAGCGAGCCCCTACGCGTTCTTCGAGGACCCCGACCTCGCCTTCCCGTACGCGGTCGTCGGGCCGTCGGTCGGACGCCAGCTGGGCGACGGGACGGTCATCAGGCTGCGGGTCGCGGGGGCGCTGAACCAGGGACCTGGCGTGAACGTCTCGGCTCGGACCCCGGCGGACGGCAGCGACGGCCGGTCGGTCCTGAGCGCCCACGTGGACAGCAAGGTGACGACGCCGGGGGCGTTCGACAACGCCGGGGGCGTGGCCACGCTGCTCTCCCTCGCCGAGTCCCGCCGTCTCAACGACCGCCCGGTCGAATTCGTCTTCTTCAACGGCGAGGACCACTACGCTGCGCCGGGCGAGCAGGCGTGGCTGGCGGCGTCGGACCTGGCCTCGATCCGCCAGGTGCTCAACATCGACGGTGCTGGCGTAGCGGGGCGCGGCACCGCGGTCTCGCCGATGGCGTGTCCGCCCGACGTCGAGGACCGGCTGGCCGCCGCGGTCGCCGGACGGCCCGGCTGGTCGGTCGCGGGACCCTGGTACGAGAGCGACCACGCGATCTTCGCCATGCAGGGGATCCCGAGCCTGGCCATCACCTCCGAGGGCGTCCACGAGCTGCTCGTCGACCTCGCCCACACGGAGCGAGACACCCTCGAGGTCGTCGATGCCGGGATCCTCGTCGAGGTGGCCGGCTTCGTCGCCGACTGGGTGGAGACCAACCCAGGACCCGTGGCGGGCCGTCGAGGCTGACCTCGGTCGGGCCCGTCGGCTGTCCCGAGGCCCGCCGGTCAGACCCGTTCGAAGGCCATCGCCACCGACCCGCCGCCGCCCAGGCAGAGCGTGGCGAGGCCGTAGCGGCCATCGCGCCGGCGAAGCTCGTGGAGGAGCGTCGCGACGATCCGGGCGCCGGACGCCCCGATCGGGTGGCCCAGGGCGATCGCCCCGCCGTTGACGTTGACCCGGTCCCAGTCGAAGCCGAGGGCACGGCCATCGGCGAGGGTCTGGGCGGCGAACGCCTCGTTGATCTCGATGAGGTCGAAGTCGCCGATGCCCATCCCGTCTTGTCGAGCAGCCGACCGACACCCTCGATCGGGGCAAGGAAGAGCCACTTCGGGGTGACCTCGGCCTGGGCGTAGCCGACGATCCGGGCCAGCGGGACCAGGCCGTACCGCTCGACCGCCGCAGCGCCGGCGACCACCGTGGCGGCGGCCCCGTCGGTGATGCCGGGGGCATTGCCGGCGGTGACCGTCCCGGTCTCCGCGCCGCCCCGGTCCTCGCCCTCGGGCAGATCGAAGACCGACCGGAGCCGGGCCAGCGCCTCCAGCGAGCTGTCGCGACGAGGGTTCTCGTCGACGCCCACGACCGTCTCGCGGCCCTTGGCGTCGCGGATCGTGACCGGGACGAGCTCGTCGTCGAAGCGACCGGCGTCGATGGCGGCGATCGCCCGCTCGTGGGAACGCAGGGCGAAGGCGTCCTGGTCCTCTCGGCTGACCTGCTCGCGGATGGCGACCCGCTCGGCGTGGGTGCCCATGTGGCAGCCCTCGATCGCGCACCAGAGGCCGTCGTGGACGGTCGAGTCGACCAGCGTCCCGTCGCCAAGGCGATAGCCGATCCGGGCCCCGGGCAGCAGGTACGGGGCGAGGTTCATCGATTCCATGCCGCCGGCGACCACCACTTCGGCATCGCCGGCCCGGATCTCGGCCGCGGCCAGCATGATCGCCTTGAGGCCGGAGCCGCAGACGCGGTTGATGGTCGTGGCTGGGGTCGTGTCGGGGAGGCCGGCGGCGAGGGCCGCCTGGCGGGCCGGTGCCTGGCCGACCCCGGCCTGGAGGACCTGGCCCATCAGGACGTCGTCGACCTGGGCGTCGGCGGGCAGCCCGGAGCGCTCCATGGCGGCCCGGATGGCCACCCCGCCGAGCTCGGTCGCCGGGACCGTCGAGAGGGCTCCGCCGAAGCGGCCGATCGGCGTGCGGGCCGCCGAGACGATGTAGACGTCGGTACCTCGATCGCTGCTCATGCCTCGAGTCTACGCTCGCCCGAGGACCTCGCCGGCGACGATCTCGCGGTGGACCTGGTTGGTGCCCTCGTAGATCTGGGCGCCCTTGGCGTCGCGCATGAGCCGCTCGATGCCGGTCTCCCGCGAGTAGCCGCTGCCACCGAAGAGCTGGACCGCGTCGGTCGCGACCCGCATCGCCGCGTCCGAGGCGGTCCACTTGGCCAGCGACGAGACCTCGGCCAGCGGCTCGCCGCGATCCTTGGCCGCGGCCGCCTCGCGGGTCAGGGCCCGGGCGGCAGCCACATCGCGAGCCATCTCGGCGAGCATGAAGCGAAGTCCCTGGAGCTCGGCCAGCGGCGCCCCGAACGCCTCGCGCTGCTTCAGGTAGGCGGCCGCCTGCTCGAGGGCCGACCGGGCCAGCCCGGTGCAGGCGGCGGCGATCGAGATCCGCCCCTCGCCCAGCGCCGAGAGAGCGATCCGGTAGCCCTCCCCTTCTCCGCCGAGCCGGTTCGCGACCGGCACGACCGCACCCCCGAAGACGAGCTCGGCGGCCGGACAGGACCGGATCCCCATCTTCTTCTCGTGGGCGCCGAAGTCAAAGCCCGGCGTCCCCCTCTCGACGAGGAAGGCCGTGATCCCCTTCGCTCCCCGGGCCGGGTCGAGCGTCGCGAAGACGAGGTAGCGCTCGGCCTCGGGGGCGTTCGAGATCCAGATCTTGGTCCCCTCGAGGCGATAGGCGGCGACCTCGTCGACGGAGGCATCCGTCGGGGCCTCCGAGCCATCGGCCCTCAGGCGGGTCGCCCGGGTCCGGATCGCGGCGGCGTCGGAGCCGGCATGGGGCTCGGTCAGGGCGAACGCCCCGAGCGCCTCGCCGGTCTGCAGGGCCGGCAGCCAGCGCGCCTGCTGCTCCTCGGTGCCCCAGGTGACGACCGGGAACTGCGACAGGACGTGGACCGACAGGGTGATCGCCGTCGCCATGTCGGCCGCGGCGATCTCCTCCATGACGAGGGTCCAGCCGAGGTAGCTGACGCCGGCCCCACCGACGGCCTCGGCGAACGGCGCGCCGGTCAGGCCGAGCTCGGCCATCCGCTCGAAGATGGACCGGTCGAAGCGCTCCGTCTCGTCGCGCTCGGCCGCGCTCGGGGCGACCACCTCGCGGGCGAACTCGCGGACGGTCTGCTGGAGGAGGCGCTCGTCCTCGTTCGGCGCCCAGCGCGGCTCGGTCATGGAGGCAGGATACGCGGCACGCGGGACCTAGCGGGTGACGTCCACCACGCAGAAGCGGTTGCCTTCCGGGTCGGCCATGATGACGTAGTCGGCGTCGGCCGGCCGCTTGTCCCAGTGCACCTCGGTGGCGCCCAACTCCGTCAGCCGCTCGACCTCGCCGGCCTGGTCCTCGGTGTAGAGGTCGAGGTGGATCCGCGGCGGCACCTGGACCGTCGAGCGGACCCGGTCGAGCGACACGTTGGGCCCGATGCCATCCCGGGGGCGCATCAGAACGAAGTCGTCGGCGTCCCCCATGCGAGGCTCGTAGTCGAGGGCCGCCGACCAGAACGCGACCTGGCGCTCCAGGTCGTCCACCCGGATCACGATCGAGCCGACACGGAGCATGGGGGTCATGCTACATGCGAGCCCGTCGCGGGCGACGGGACCGGCGCGTCGTCGGCGGCCCGGGCGGGCACCATCCTGGGACCATGTGGCGGGCCCGGTCCGGCCCGGCAGACACTCCACCGCGAGGTGAACGACCGTGACGACCGCCGATCCCGCCTACCGCAGCCTGGACCGCGAGCGTCTCGAGGAGCTGATGGCCCGCGAGCTCGCGGCCTTCGATGCCGCCAACCCGCGCTCCAGGGCCCTCTGGGAGCGGGCCAAGGGCTCGCTGCTGGCCGGCGTGCCGATGAACTGGATGGTCAAGTGGGCCGGCGGCTTCCCCTTGTTCGTCGAGACCGCATCCGGCGCGCGGTTCACCGACGTCGACGGGCACGAGTACGTCGACCTCTGCCTGGGCGACACGGGCTCGATGACCGGCCACGGGCCGGCGGCGACGATCGGGGCCGTCGAGGCGCAGCTGCCCCGCGGCATCACCCACATGCTGCCGACCGAGGACGCGATCGCCGTCGGCGAAGAGCTCCAGCGGCGGTTCGGGCTCCAGTGGTGGCAGTTCACCCTCTCGGCGACGGATGCCAACCGGTTCGCGATCCGGCTGGCCCGGATGATCACCGGCCGGCCCAAGGTCCTCTTCCACGAGCTTTGCTACCACGGCTCGGTCGACGAGTCGTTCGCCTGGCTCGACGACGCGGGCAGGGTCGTCCCGCGGCGGGGCAACATCGGCCCGGGCGTCGACCCGGCGGTCACCACCCGGATCGTGCCGTTCAACGACCTCGAGGCGCTCGAGCGGGAGCTGGCCCACGGTGACGTCGCGGTGGCGGTCATGGAGCCGGCCCTGACGAACGTCGGCATCGTCCTGCCGGACCCCGACTACCACGCCGGCGTCCGCGAGCTGACCCGTCGCTACGGCACGCTCCTCCTCATCGACGAGACGCACACGATCTGCGCCGGTCCGGGCGGCTACACGCGGGCCTTCGGACTGGATCCCGACCTGCTCGTCATCGGCAAGTCGATCGGCGGCGGCGTGCCGTGCGGGACCTACGGCTTCACCCGCGAGATCGGCGATCGGATCACCGAGATGATCGAGTGGGAGGACCAGGACGTCGGCGGCGTCGGCGGGACCCTGGCCGGCTACGCGCTGTCGATGGCCGCGATGCGGGCCACCCTGGCCGAGGTCCTGACCGAGGAGGCCTTCGCCCGGATGATCCCCCTGGCGGAGCGCTGGGCCGCGGGCGTGGACGAGGTCCTGCGCTCCCGACGGATCCCCTGGCACGTGACCCGCCTGGGCGCCCGAGCCGAGTACCACTTCATGCCCGAGCTGCCGCGCGACGGCCGCGATCAGTGGGACAACGGCGACGCCGAGCTGGAGCGCTTCCTCCACCTGTACGCGATGAACCGGGGCATCCTAATGACCCCGTTCCACAACATGGCCCTGATGAGCCCGGCGACGACCGAGGCCGACGTCGACCGCCACACCGAGGTCTTCGCCAGCGCGGTGGACGAGCTCTTCGGCTGAGCCCGAGCGGGCCCGGGTCCGGACGGCGGTGCGCGTCAGCCGGGTCCGGCCGGGGACCCGGACCGCTACCGCGGGTAGGCGTGGAAGCCGCGTCCGGTCTTCTGGCCCAGGTCGCCGGCGGCGACGAGCTCCACGAGAACGGCTGGCGGGCGGAACTGCTCCTGCCCGAGGCCCTCGTGGAGGACCCGCAGGATGTCGAGGCAGACGTCGAGGCCGATGAAGTCGGCCAGCTCCAGCGGCCCCATCGGGTGGTTGAGCCCGACCTTGGCGCCGGTGTCGATGTCCTCGGCCGTCCCGACGCCCTCCTCGTAGGCCCGCATCGCCTCGGCCAGGAGCGGCATCAGGGTCCGGTTGACGATGAACCCCGGGCGGTCGGCGCTGACGATGACCTGCTTCTTGAGATCGCCGGCGACCTCGCGGATGGCGACTTCCGTCTCGTCGGATGTCGTGGCCCCGCGGATCAGCTCGATCAACGGCATGACCGGGACGGGGCTGAAGAAGTGCATGCCGACGAACCGGGTCCGCCGGTCCTCGCCGACGGCCTCGGCCAGCCGGTCGATGGAGATGGAGCTGGTGTTGGTAGCGAAGACTGCCCGCGGCGGGGCGATCTGATCGAGCTCGGCCCAGAGCGTCGACTTCACGTCGACGTCCTCGAAGACCGCCTCGACGACCAGGTCGGCCGTGGCGACCGCCGCCATGTCGTCGGTCGTCGAGACGCGCTCGATGGCCTGGCCGGCGGCCTCCTCGTCGAGGCGGCCCTTGGCGACCGCGCGCGCCAGGTTCGCCGCGATCCGCTCGCGACCGGCCGTCGCCCGGGCGTGGTCCGGCTCGTAGAGGATCACCGTGCGACCGGCGGTCGCGAGGACCTGGGCGATGCCGTGACCCATCAGCCCCGCCCCCGCCACGAAGACGCGCTCGATCCTCATCGGTCCTCCTCCCGGGCAAGGGTAGCGAGCAGCTCGTCGGCCGCGCTGTACGGGTCCGTCTCGTGGGCCGCGACCGCCGCGAGGATGCGGTCGGCGCCGTCCCGTCGGCCGGGCGCCGCCAGCCGCTCGCGCAGCCGCTCCACGACGATCCCCCAGACCTGGTGCTCGGCCCGGGCCAGCCGGGCCGACCCGTCGACCGAGCGGTGCGACCTCCCGATGGCGGTCGAGGGCCACCAGCAGCTCCGGGACGCCGTCACCGGTCGCGGCCGTGGTCAGCAGCACCTCGGGACGCTTCGGGCGTGGCCGCGGCCGTCGGCCGGGTCGGTGGGGCGCCGCCATGGACAGCATCGCCCGCAGCTGGCTGGCCGTTCGCTGCGCGCCCGGGCGGTCGCCCTTGTTGACGACGACGAGGTCGGCCACCTCGAGCAGCCCGGCCTTGATCGCCTGGACCTCGTCGCCCATCTCGGGCGCCTCGAGGACGACCGTCGTGTCGGCTGCTGCGGCGACCTCGACCTCGCTCTGGCCGGTCCCGACCGTCTCGAGGAGGACCAGATCGAAGCCGGCCGCGTCGAGCACGGCCGCCGCCGCGGTCGACGTGGCGGCCAGCCCACCGGCGTGGCCGCGAGCGGCCATCGAGCGGATGAAGACGTCGCGATCGCCGGCGTAGGCCTGCATCCGGACGCGGTCGCCGAGGAGCGCGCCGCCGGTGATCGGGCTCGACGGGTCGACGGCGACGACCGCGACCGACCGACCGGCGGCTCCGGACCTCGGCGATGAGCGCCGCCACGAGGGTCGATCTTGCCGGCGCCCGGCGGACCGGTGATGCCGACCAGGTGAGCGCGGCCGGCGCGCGGATAGAGGCGGCGCAGCGCCTGCTCGGCCATGGCGGTCCGGTTCTCGATGGCCGTCAGCAGGCGGGCGAGGGCCCGGCGATCGCCGGCGCACGGCATCGCCGGCCGGCTGCGCGCTCGGCCGGGCCGACGCTCGGCGCGGGTCCCGGGACCGGCCGGCCCCGCCGCACAGCGCGGCCGCCCACGCCAGTCGCGCGGCGCGGACGTTGGCCCGGATGAACTCGGCGACCTCGCGAATGGTCGTGCCCGGACCGAAGACCTCGCTGATGCCCGCCGCCTTCAGGGCCGGGACGTCGTCGTCGGGGATGATGCCGCCCGCCGTGACCAGGACGTCGTCGAGACCGGCCTCGCGGAGCAGCTCGGCGATCCGCGGCAGCAGGGTCATGTGGGCACCCGACAGGATCGACAGGCCCGACGACGTCGACGTCCTCCTGGAGGGCCGCGGTGGCGACCATCTCCGGGCGTCTGGCGCAGGCCGGTGTAGACGACCTCGAAGCCCTCGTCGCGGAGGCCCCGGGCCAGCACCTTGGCGCCGCGGTCGTGGCCGTCGAGGCCGGGCTTGGCGATGAGCACCTTGATCGGGCGCTCGGTCATGGCCGGATTGTAGGCCCCGCGAGGTCCCGGGGCCACGCCGGGTCCGGGACACCCGGACGTCGGGTGGGGCAGGCCGGCCACCTTCCGTCGCCAGCGCCGGATCAAGCTCCGGCGGTCGCCGATCGAGGTGGGCGAAGAACTCGGCCCGCGTCTTGTCGTTCGAACCGAAAGAGCCCGAGGACGGCCGCCGTGGTCATGACGGTGCCCGGGCTTGCGGACGCCGCGCATCGACGGCACAGAGGTGGGTCGCCTCGATGACGACACCGACGCCCTTGGGCTGGAGGTGCTCCATCAGGAAGTCGGCGATCTGCTGGGTCATCCGTTCCTGGACCTGCAGTCGCCGGGCGAACGTCTCGACGACCCGTGGGATCTTGGAGAGGCCGAGGACCTTGCCGTCCGGGATGTAGGCGACGGCTGCGGTCCCGAAGAACGGCAGCAGGTGGTGCTCGCAGAGCGAGTAGAATGGGCACATCACTGGACGACGACCATCTCGCAGTAGTCGACGTCGAAGATCGCCTCGTTGATGAGGCGCTCCGGGTCGCACGTGATAGCCGGCCGTCAGCTCCGAGTACATCCGGTGGACGCGCTCCGGCGTCCCCCGGAGGCCCTCCCGGTCGGGATCCTCCCCGATCTCGCGGAGGATCTCGCGGACGGCCGCCTCGATCCGGCCGTTGGGCGCGGCCACGTCGGCGGACCCTTCGATCGGTACGACACGGTCGCCCTCGAGGGCCTCGACGGCATCGATCCGGGACTCGCCGATCTCGGTCTCGATCTCCTCGACGATCTCGCGGACGTGGGCGGGCAGGCGGTCGGTCATGGTCCTCGCTCGGGCGTGCGAATCGGATGGTACCGCGCGGCCACGGCTCCCATGCCGTGACGGGTACTCAGACCTTCGAGCCGCCCTCGGCGAACCCGCCGGCCGGCTGCGGATCGTAGGGACGGCCTTCCGCGCCGCGCAGCCAGGCTCGGGCGTTCTCCCCGAGCGACGGCCGATGGTAGCCACCCTCCTGGAGGACCACGAGCCGTCGCCCCAGGGCTGCGGTCCGCCGGCCGACCTCGTGGTAGACCTCGGTCGTCAGGGCGAAGTCGCCGATCGGGTCGTGACCGTAGGTGTCGAAGCCGAGCGAGACGACGATGACGCTGCCCGGCGTCGCGGCGATCGCCTCCAGCGCCTTGTCGACGGCCTCGAGGTACAGCTCGTTCGACGTGCCGGCCGGCATCGGGATGTTGAGGTTGGCCCCTCGGCCCTCTCCCTCCCCGACCTCATCGGCGCGGCCCAGGAACCAGGGGTACTGGCGCTCCGGGTCAGCGTGGATCGAGACATAGAGGATGTCGCCGCGGCGCCAGAAGATCTGCTCGGTCCCGTTGCCGTGGTGGTAGTCGACGTCGAGGATGGCGACCCGCTCGCCGGTCCGTCGGGCGATCGCCTCGGCCGCGATGGCCGCGTTGTTGAAGAAGCAGTAGCCCCCGTACATGGACCGCGCAGCGTGATGGCCCGGCGGTCGGCAGAGCCCGTAGGCGGCCGCCTCACCCCCGTCGAGCACGATGTCCACGGTCGTCAGCGCGACGTCCACGCTGGCGCGCGCCGCGACGTAGGTCCCGGCCACGATCGGCGTCGACGTATCGAGTGCTCGATGGCCTGCCTGTCCGGACGACGAGGCGGCCGGGGAACGCAGCAGGCCGGGGTCCATCCCCTCGACGAGGCCGCCCACCGCGAACCCCTCCGGGATGAGCGCCGGCCGCGGCAGAAGCTCGCTCCGGAAGCGGGCCCAGGCTGACTCGAGGAACCGGACGAGGCCCTCATCGTGGACTGCGACGATCGGCTCCTCGCCGTGCTCCGTCGGGCCGACCAGCTCGTAGCCACCATCGGCATCAAGGGCCACCCGGATCCGCTCGGCCCGCTCGGCGACCTCGTTGGCGGGCACCGCCACGCCCATGATCGTCTCGTGGGTGATGTCGTGGGCCAGGTGGACCGGCGTGTAGACGACCCGCATCAGACTCCATCCTCCCGCTCATCTGCCGCCAGCAGGGCCGCAGCGACCTCGCGAGGACGGTAGCGCATCAGGTTGTGGCCGTCAGCGGGCCACCGCGCCAGCCGGATCGGCGGGCGGCCGAGCGCGGCCACCGCGACCGCGGTGGCCGCGAGTGCTCGGGCGTGGCTCCCGCCCTCGTCGTCGGCCGCCGCCAGGACCGTGACCGGCGCGTCGACGGCCGCCAGGACCTCGACCGGACGGTGGGCGAACATGGCCCGGACCGACGCCTCGCGGACGTGCGGATGGACCGCCGGCTCGATCCGCCCCACCGGCAGCTCGACGACCGCGGCCCGGGCGGCCCGCTCCTGGTCGGCATCCCAGGAGGCCGGGTCGTAGCCCGCTCGGTCGGCGAGATAGGACGCCATCGACCGCAGCACCTCGGGCGGCTCGTCGAGGCCACGGAGGAGCTCGTCGACGTCCAGCCCGGTGGCCACGGCTGGGTCCTCCCACCCCCCGTCCACCAGCACCAGGCCGGCGCAGCGGGATCCGATGCGGGCGGCCGTCCAGGCCGCCACGATCGCCCCGAACCCATGCCCGGCCAGGACCAGACGGTCGTCCGGACCACCGGCGCCATCCCCCATCCGCAGCAGGCCGGAACCCTCCGCGACCGCCACCATGTCCTCGGCTAGCGTGGCTCGATCGTAGCCTTCGGTCGGCGCGTCGGAGAGGCCGTGGCCGCGCAGATCGACCGCCACGACATGACGATCCCGACGCAGCCGTCGGGCGACCGGGGCCCAGGCCCAGGACGTGCCCATCAGCCCGTGGACCAGGAGGATACCCGGGCCCGGTCCGGCCGCCGTGGGCGCGCCCCAATCGAGGAAGTGCAGCCGATCAGTCTCGCCGACGACGACCAGGAACCCCTCCGGCTCGGCTGCCGCGTCGGGCGGCCCGACCCGCTCGAACGGGAGTCGCGCCGGGGCAAGCCCTGATGGGAGCTGGCCGCTCGGCCCTGAGGCAGGTCCCTTCGACGGGAGGTTCACCCGGCTAGCATACGGACGCCATGGCCAAGCGCCGCCGAGGAGCCCGCAGCGGGCGCCCGTTCCCGACCCGCCACCTCCGCTTCGAGCGGCTCGTCGAGCGAGCGCTGGCGGGCATCCCGATGCCGTTCGCCGCCGCCCTCGACGAGATCGCGATCGTCATCGAGGACGAGCCGTCCGCCGAGCAGCGCCGTACCAACGACCTGGGGCCGGACGACACGCTCTATGGGCTCTACGAGGGCGTCCCGAAGACCGAGTGGGCGGCTGACTGGGTCATCGCGCCGAACAAGATCACCCTCTTCCGGCTGCCGCTCGAGGCCGACTTCCCCGACCCCGACGACCTCGCCGACGAGGTCGCCATCACCGTCATCCACGAGCTCGCCCACCACCTGGGCATCGACGACGACCGGCTCGAGGGCTTCGGCCTGGACTGACCCGCGCGCCCGACGGCCGCGGATCGAGTGCCGCCTGGTGGTCTCCCCGCTACTCGACGGCGGCCCCCAGCAAGGCACCCCGCGACAGCTGTCGCTGGAGCAGGGCGACGATGATCACGACCGGGAAGGTCATCAGCAGGGCGTGGGCGGCGAGGGGTCCCCACTCGTACGAGAAGACCCCGGTCTGCGCGCTGGCGAGGATCATCGCCAGGGTCAGGTTCTCCTCCGAGCTGGCGAACAGCCAGGCGATCGCCGACTCGCTGTAGGCGAGCAGGAAGGCGATGAGCGCCGCGACCAGGATCGGCGGCACGGCGATCGGCAGGGTGATCCGCCGGAAGGTCGTCCAACGGCTCGCACCCTCCAGGAAGGCGGCCTCCTCGAGCTCGTTCGGGACGCCCCGGAAGGCCGACCGCATGAGCCAGATGAGGAGGGGCATCGAGAAGGCCGCGTAGAGGAGGGCCAGGGCCGTCGTCGAGCCGCGGAAGCCAACGTCGCGGAGGAGCGGGAAGAGGGTCTCGAGCCAGAGGAAGAGCATGAACAGCGGCGTCGCGAGGGCGATGAGCGGCAGGAACGCGCCGACCAGGATCCCGAACATGCCGACCGAGGCGCCGGGGAAGCGCAAGCGGGCGAACGCGTAGGCCATGGTCGCGCCGAAGAGCAGGCTGATGCCGGCGGCGCCCAGCGAGACGTAGAGCGAGTTCCGGAGGAGGCCGAGGAAGTCGAGGGCCCGGCCCGGCCGCGTCCAGGCCTCGATGAGCTTGTCCGCCGTCGGCTCCTTCGGCCAGAGCGCGAACTCGCGCGGTGCCGTCAGGAACGAGCCGTCGATGGCCAGGAGGACGAGCACCCAAACGGGCGCCAGCACGACGATGGCCACGCCCACGAGGATGAGCTGGGTGACGAGCTGGTTCCGGCGGCGGATGCGTCCCATGGCGCCCTACGCGTAAGCCACCCGCTCGACACGCTCGCGCCAGGCCAGGAACCAGGCGACGAGGATGCCGAGGGCGACGATGGTGAGGACGTTGAGCGCGGCCGAGACCGCGAACCAGCCAGGACCGGACGAGTAGTCGAAGATGAAGTACGAGAAGGTCGCCATCGTGACCATCCCTCCAGGCAGCTGGTCGAGGAGGGCGAAGAACAGGTAGAACTGGTTGAAGGCGGCGATCCCCCGGATGACCATGGCCGGGATCAGCAGCGGCAGCAGCAGCGGCAGGATCACCGACCGGATCCGAGCCCAGGGGCCGGCGCCGTCGATCGCGGCCGCCTCGACCGCGCTCCTGGGCACGGCCTGGAGGCCGGCCGTGGCGACGAGCATGAAGAGCGGGAAGCCCATCCAGGTCGACGCCAGCAGGAGCAGGACCAGCGAGACCTCCGGGCTCCCCGGCCAGGGGATCGGCTGCCCGACGGCGAGGGCCAGGTAGCCTCGCTCCGGGTGGAGGATCGTCCGCCAGGCGACAGCGCCCGACGAACTCGGGGATGGCCCAGGGCAACACGAACAGGACCCGCCAGGCGTTGGCGAAGCGGACCCCCGGCCGGGCCAGCAGGAGGGCGATCCCGACCCCGACGATGGCGGCCAGGAGCACCGACAGGCTGGCCCACAGGATCGAGAAGGCCGGGAAGGCCGCCGTCGTCTGGTCACCCAGCCAGAAGCCGCGGGTGATGCCGGCAAGCAGGTCGCCACCGACGTAGCGGACCTCGGTGCTCGAGCTCTCTGGCGACCAGGTCGCCGGCTCGATGGATCCGGTGAGGCCGCCGACCACCTCTCGGAGGACCCCGCCGTTGAGCCCATCGCGGAGCGAGGTGCTGCTGAAGTCGGTCGGCCGACATCGCCACTTCGTAGGCGAGCGGGATCGCGACGAGGATCGAGAGGGCCGCGATCCCGGGCAACAGCCACGGGGCGGCTTCGCGGAGCCTCCTGGGACCGCCACCGGACGCCGCCCGCCTGGATCGCCCGGCCCGCAACCCCCCGACCCAGCGGCCGATGGGCTCCAGGACGGCCGAGCGGAGGCCCAGCGCGGCCGCCACCGAGAGCGGGATCGAGAGCAGGAGCAGGTACTGCGGCCACTTGGTCGGCCAGACGAGCAGGAAGGCGAGCGCCAGCCCGAGCCAGACCGCCATGAGCCGGTGCTCACGCCAGAGCCTCGCCAGGCCGAGCAGCGCGAAGACGGTGATGAACAGGTCCACACCCAGCGGGAAGGTCCCTGACGGATGGAACGGCACGGACCCGGATAGCCACACCAGCGGCTGCCAGGACGGCCAGCCCGTCGCGGCGACCGCCTCGCTGCCCGCGTAGCCGACGTGGAAGGCGAGCGAGTCGCCGAGTCGCCCGATCGGGTCGGGCCAGATGTAGGGGTTGCCCAGCAGGAAGAAGCCGAACGACAGCGCCAGCCAGCCGAGCTTCGGCACGAGCCAGCGACCGATCCCCCGGGGATCCATCCAGCCGGTCGGCCGGGTCGCCCAGAGCCACACGACGAGGATCGCGATCCCGGCGACCCCGTACATGTACTTGCCCGCGCAGGCGAGCCCGAAGCCGGCAGCCGCGAGGACCCACCAGCGAGCCGGTCGGGGGCTGCGCATCGCCCGCGTCGCTGCCAGGATCGCCACCAGGCTCAGGGCCGCGGGGACGGCCTCCAGCATGACCTGGCTCGTGTACTTCACGGTCCAGGTGTGGACCCCCAGCACGAGCCCGGCGATCGGCGAGACGAGCGCCAGGAGCAGCGCGGCGGCCGCGCCGAAGAGCGCCTGGAGGTCGCGGGCGACGGTGAAGTGCGGCTCGGGCAGCGATCCCGCCGGGGCGGCTGTCGTGGGCAGGTCCGGGACCAGCGGCGCAGGCTCGAGGGGCGTGATCGCCAGGCCGGTCAGGATCTTCGTGAGCGGCGGGTGCTCGGGGCGGTAGTTCTCGCGGAAGAGGACCGTGGGGTCGCCGGCCTGGAACCCCTCGGCGTAGAGCTGGCCGGCCCGCAGGTAGTCGTCCTCGTCGAAGTCGATCGGCAGCCGGTCGACCGCGCCGAGACGTACCCACAGGGCCAGGATCGCCACCGCGACCGCGATCCCGATGCGGACGGCCACCACGCTCCAGGTCGGCCACGACCCGGGCTGCGTGAGGACCCTCACCGGTCGGGCACCGGGGCAGCGCCTGCGAGCAGCTCGCCGAGCCTGGAGACGTCGACGTTGCCACCGGACAGGACCGCCGCCACCTGCTCGCCGTCACGGACGACGACCCGGCCGTACAGCAGGGCCGCCAGGGCGGCCGCCCCGGCCGGCTCCAGGATCTGCTTGAGCCGCTCGACAGCGAAGCGCAGGCCCCCCAGGACCTCGTCGTCGGGGATGCGGACGACCGCGTCGAGATAGCGGGCGCACAACGGCAGGGTCCAGAACCCGGCCTGGGCGGCCCCGAGCCCGTCCGCGACGCTGCGGGGCTCGATCCGGACCGGTCGCCCCGCCTGTAGAGCACGGGCCATGGCGTCCGACGTGTCCGGTTCGACGCCGATCACGCGGACCGCCGGGCGGCGCTCCTTGAGCGCGGCCGCGACACCGGCGATGAGGCCACCGCCGCCGATGGGGACGACGACCAGATCGACCTCGGGCAGGTCCTCGAGCAGCTCCAGGCCGACGGACCCGTTGCCCGCGATGACGTCCGGGTCGTCGTAGGGGTGGCAGACCACGCGACCCCGCTCGGCGGCGAGGCGCTCCATCTCCGTTGCCGCCTCGCCGAAGTGCTCGCCGTGGTGGACGACCGTCGCCCCGTAGCCGCGACAGGCATCGACCTTGGATGGGTTGGCGACCCTGGGAACCACCACGGTCGCCGCCACGCCCCACTCTCGAGCGGCCCATGCGTACGCCTGCCCGGCGTTCCCGGCCGAGGCCGTGACGATGCCGGCCGCCCGGGACCGCGCATCGAGGGCCACGACGCGGCTGGAGGCGGCCCGGGCCTTGAACGAGCCTGTCGTCTGGAGGTGCTCGGCCTTGAGCCAGACCCGGCCGTCGCGGATCGAGCTCCCGGACGCGTGCTCCACGACCCGGCCGGCCGTCCGCGAGGAGAGCAGGGGCGTGCGCTGCACGTGACCGTCGATGGCCGATCGGGCGGCCACGATCCGGTCGAGCGTGACCGAGGGAAGGCCGGGCTTGGTCATCGATCGTCAGTCTGGCTCTGGGTCCCGCTGGACCATCGATCGGCGCCGGCAGTGCAGCGGGTCACCGGGCGAGTATCGCAGGTCGCGGGTCGCACGCTGGAGCCTGTGCGAACCGCCGCATCCGGTCCGGGCCAGGCGAGCTCGTCGGGCCGCCCGCCCTCCCAGGCCGCGGCCATCCACGTGACGCCCGATGATTGCGTGTTTGCGCAAGTAGTGATATGGTTCGACGATGCTGGACACGGGCACCTTCACTCGACCTGATCGGCAGCGGGAGGCGGCCATCGGCCGGGCCCTCGCCGATCCGAAGCGCCTCTGCGTGCTGGAGTCGCTCGCCATCGGCGAGCTCTCGGTCAGCGAGCTCTCCGGGCGGGTCGGCTGCCAGGTCCCGAACATGAGCCAGCATCTGGCGGTCCTCCGCAGCGCCGGGCTGGTGACATCCCGACGCGAGGGGAACACCGTCCTCTACCGTCTCGCGGACCCGTCGGTCCTCGAGGCCTACCGGATCATCCAGCAGCTCGCCCGCTAGCCGGGCGACACCGACGACCCGCGTGGAGCGGGAGAAAGGGACCGATGGCCGAGATCAAGCAGGCGACCGACACGACGTTCGAGGAGCTCGTCCTCAAGAACGACCGGCCGGTCGTCGTGGACTTCTGGGCCGCCTGGTGCGGGCCGTGCAAGCTCGTTGCGCCCGAGATGGAGAAGATCGCCGAGAAGTACGACGGCTCGGTCGACGTCGTCAAGGTCGACGTCGATGCGAACCCGGGTCTCTCGCAGGCCTTCAACATCATGAGCATCCCCACGATCGCCTTCTTCGCGCCGGGCCAGCAGCCCAAGGGCGTGGTCGGCTTCCGCCCCATGGAGCAGCTCGAGCAGGCCTTCGGCCTGGCCGAGTTCAGCAAACCAGCCGCCCAGGCCTGAACGACCGACCCCGACCGAGAACCCCGACCGGGTCCCGGTCGGGGTTCTTTCCTGTCGGAGCGAAACGCGGGCCGGCTCGGTCAGCCGGCCGCAGCCAGGATGGCCTGCAGGTCCGGCAGGTGCTCCTCGTAGTGCTCGAGGGTCTCGGCTACCAGCGACCCCATGTGAAGAGGGTGCTTCACCCAGCGCGTCTCCGGCACCACCGTCAGGTACCCGCGCAGCTCGCCGGGCGACGTGGCGAAGCGGCGGCGGAGCTCCTCGCGCGGAAGCGCGAGGTAGGTCGCCAGCAACTCGTCGTTCAGGCGGTCGCCCTTCTCCTCCCACTCGGCGTCGAGTCGCGCCAGGGTCGGGCTGGTCTCGCCGACCGCCAGCTCCCTGGCCATCTCGAGCGAGGATTCCTGCCAGGCCAGCATATGGGCCATGAGGTCCGCGCCCGACCAGCCGTGGGCCCCGTCGACCGGGATCGCCAGCTGCTCGTCGTCCAGGTCGGCCAGGGCCTCGTAGGGCCGCCAGGCCTCCCGCTCTTCCTCCAGGAAGGACATGCCGTCGAGGAACATGGCGGGAGCATAGCCGTGCGACCGCTGGGCCGTCTGGTAGAGTCCGCGCCGTGAGCGACGATCAGCCTCCTCGCCTGCCGCCCGTCAGCCCTGAAGCCGTCGACGCGGGCCCCGGCGGGTCTCTGTCGCCGGAGTTCCTTGCATCGCTGCTGGTCGAGGGCGACGACGAGCTCGTCGCCTGGGCGCTCCGTCATGCGCTCGACGAGCGATCGAGGGCCGAGGTCTTCGACGACCTCCTCGTCGGCGCGATGACCATCATCGGCCAGCGCTGGGCCGACGGACAGTGGAGCGTCGCCGAGGAGCACCTCGCCAGCCAGACGATCGTCCGGGCCCTCGACCGCATCCGACCGGAGCAGGGTCCCGAGGCCCGGATCGGCCCCGTCGCGGTCCTCGCCGGGGTCGCCGGCGAGCGCCACATGATCGGCCTGATCTGCCTCGACCAGGTTCTCCGCGATGACGGCTGGGCGGTCGCCAACCTCGGGGCCGACGTGCCGGCCGAGGACCTGGCCCGCTACGTGACCCGCAACGAAGCCACCCTCGTCGCCATCTCGGCCTCGGATCCCGACCGCCTGGAGACGCTCATCGACACGATCGCGGCCGTCCGCGCCGTCCGGCCCGACCTGTCGATCCTGCTGGGGGGGCGCATCGCGTCCAGGCCAGGCCTCGCCGAGACGCTCGGCGTCGACTGGGCGGGCACCTCGCTCGCCGATGCCGCCGTGGCGGCCGCTGGGGTCGTCGCGACCAGCGCCGAGGGCTGACCCGGGCGGGTCAGACGGCGACCGGCTCCCGGTACTCACCGAAGACGTCCCTCAGGACCCGGCACTGCTCACCGAGCGTGGCGTACGCCCGCGCGCAGGCGATGAAGTGGGGCATGAGGTTCGATTCGGGCGTCCCCGGACGCGCGGCGGCATCCCGGAGGCCGGCGAGCGCCGTCGCCACGGCCTGGGCATCGCGCTCGCGCCGGACCCGGTCGAGTCGTTCGAGGTGCCGGCGGAGTGACGCTCCGGGGACCTCGAGGACCGGGATCGAGAGGTCCTCGTCGGGATCCACGTGGCGGTTGACGCCGACGATCGCCCGCTCGCCGGCATCGAAGGCACGCTGGAACGCGTAGGCGGCATCGGCGATCTCCCGCTGCGGGTACCCTGCCTCCACCGCCGCAACCATCCCGCCGCGTCGGTCGATCTCGTCGAGGTACTTCCAGACCGCCCGCTCCGTCGCGTTCGTGAGGGCCTCCACGTACCAGCTGCCGCCGAGCGGATCCACCGTGTCGGCAACGCCGGTCTCCTCCGCCAGGACCTGCTGCTGGCGGAGGGCAAGCTGGGCCGCTTCCGCCGTCGGCACGGCCAGGGCTTCGTCGTAGGCGTCGGTGTGCAGGGACTGGGTGCCGCCGAGGATCGCGGCCAGGGCCTGTGTGGCCACCCGCGTCAGGTTGTTGAGCGGCTGCTGCGGAGTGAGCGAGACACCGGCCGTCTGGGTGTGGAAGCGCATCCAGGTCGACCGCTCGTTCTCGGCCCGGTAGCGCTCCGTCATGAGCTTCCACCAGATCCGCCGGGCTGCCCGGAACTTGGCGATCTCCTCGAAGAAGTCGGAGTGCGAGTTGAAGAAGAACGAAAGGCGGGGTGCGAACTCGTCCACCCGCAGACCCCGCTCCATCGAGGCTTCGACGTAGGCCATCCCGTCGGCGATGGTGAAGGCGAGCTCCTGGACGGCCGTCGAGCCGGCCTCGCGGATGTGGTAGCCGCTGATGGAGATCGTGTTCCAGCGTGGCAGCTCGCGGGTCCCGAACTCGATCGTGTCAACGACCAGGCGCATCGACGGCGCCGGCGGGAAAAGGAACTCCTTCTGGGCGATGAACTCCTTGAGGATGTCGTTCTGGGTGGTGCCTTCGAGGGCCGCGCGGGGCACACCGGCCTTCTCGGCGGCGACGATATACATCGCCCAGATCGGGGCGGCCGGCGAGTTGATGGTCATCGACGTGCTGATCTGGTCGAGCGGGAGGCCGGCCAGGAGCACCTCCATGTCGGCCAGGGAGCTGACCGCGACGCCGCAGGTGCCGAACTCCCCCTCGGCCTCCGGATCGTCGGTGTCGTAGCCGTAGAGGGTCGGCATGTCGTAGGCGATCGAAAGACCGGTCTGGCCGGCCTCCAGGAGCTTCCGGAACCGCTGGTTGGTGTCCTCCGCCGAGCCGAAGCCGGCGAACATCCGCATCGTCCAGAGGCGGCTCCGATAGCCGGTCGGATGGATGCCCCGGGTGAACGGTGGCTCGCCGGGGAACCCGACGTCGCGGACCGGGTCGAAGTCGTCCCAGCGGCCGGCCTGAAGCAGGTCGCCATGGTGGTCGACCTCGGTCGGACCACCGGGGCCTACCGGCCCCCCGGGATCGGCCTCGCCGGCGGCATCGAGGTCCCAGGGTCCGTAGAGCGGCAGGACTTCGACGTCGGAGAGCGTCGCGAAGCGATCGCGCCGCTCCGGCGCGCGTGACCTGGCCGGGCCCAGGCGTTCGATCCGCCAGCGCTGCCGCCGCTCGGCCCAATCGGGCGGTCGGTCGCGGCCGGCTCGACGATCGTCCGCGGTCATGGCGGCGAAGATAGCACGGCCATGGCGCCCAGCCAGGATCGCTGGGGTCGTCGGTCGACGCGCTCGATCGCTCCGCCTGCGTCAGCCCTCGAAGGCGGCGATGGCCCGCTCCACGAGGGCATCGTGGGCGGCCGGATCCTCGACGTCACGCGCTGCGCTGCTGACGAGCGCGGCCCGGACGACCGTCCCATCGGCCGAGGGCCAGGTGACGACCGTCTGGAGGTAGCCGTCGTTGGTGAGGTCGAGCCGATAGCCCGGGCGCCCGGCCACGGCCGACGGCCCACCGACGACGTTCTCGGTCTTGCGGGCCTCATCTGCTCCCTGGTGATAGAACCGGCCCATGTCCTCGGCCGTGAGCCCGTCGCCGCTGAACACGGCCAGGGTGGTGCCGCTCTCGGAGCCGAGCTCCCAGAGACCGCCGGCGAAGCGGACCTCATCGATCCCCGAGTCGACGAGCGGGCCCAGCCCGTCGGGCGTGCAGTTGCGACCGCTGTCGAGGCGATCCGGGGGCTTGCCCTCGAACTCCGCCGGGACCAGCGCCTCGAGCTCCGGATACGCGCCGGCGGCCTGGCCATCGGCCAGGCACGGACCGGTCGGATCGAAAGCGGGACCGCCGAGCGAGCAGCCCGTCGCCGCGACGAGAACGACGAGAACGACGGCGAGCAGGGACGCGAGCGATCGGCGGCCGGCGCGACCGCCCTGGGAACGGGACATGGTCCTAGCCTACCGCGACCCGACCGGGGATGCCGCCGGCCGGCGCTGGACGTGGCATCGCCCGAGGCGGTGACGTGCGGCACCGAACGGAGGTCCTGCTGGTGCCCGGGCGCCACCGGCCGGGCGTCATCCGGCCGCCATGACGAGCGACCCATTCCCGGGGACGCCGTTCCGGCGTAGGTTCCGTGGTGCGCCGCACCCGGATCCGAGCGACCTGGGGCGTCGGCCACGGACGGCGGTCCGGACGACCCGCCGACGGGACGCGGACCGTCGGCCGGGAGGATCCCGGGGCCCGTCACGAGCCGAGTGACCATGAGCATCGGCCGGCAGGGCCGGGTCGGGGCGGCGGGACTGATCCTTCATCCGTGCTCGTGATGACCGGCGGCGACATCGTCGCCGGTCGTCGCCATGATCGCCGGTCGTGCCGCAGGGCGCTGGTCAGCGATCGAGGTCACTCAGCGAGCGGCGGCGGCCCCGTCCCGCGGCAGGCGTCTTCCGGCCCCCCGCCGCTCCAGATCGTCGCGGACGACGCGGGCCGCGGCAGTGAGGTCACGGTCCCGGGTGATCGTGGCGACGATCCAGCCGACGTACGACGGCTCGAACTCGGCGATCTCACCGAGCGTGTGCCCGCGGAACTTGCCGAACTCCACGACGTGGTCCCTGGCGGTCGCCAGGTCCGGCTCGGGTGGTCGCCGGAACCGACGGACCCTGCCGTAATGGATCGGGCCGTTCGGGTCGGAGGCCCGCGGCGCCTCGCACTCCGGCTGCGGCTTCGGTCGGGGCGGGAAGCCGGGCGGGACGACCGGCCGACCGACGCGCTCGTTGCGGGGCCGGAGCGTCGCCGACGTGTCCACCCGGGCGGTCACCGGGGGGCTCGGTGGGGGCGGCGGCGGGCCGGATGGTCGGCGTGTCGACCGGTCGCCATAGCCGGGCGAAGCGGTCGGGCGAACGCCGGGCCGGGTGCCCGAGCGCAGCGACTCGTAGGCGGCGTTGATCTCGGCCATCCGTCGGGTGGCCCGACGCGACGCCGCCGGATCCCCGCCGGTGAGGTCCGGATGGTGCTGCCGGGCGAGGCGGCGCCAGGCCGCCTTGATCTGGGCGGATGTGGCACCCGGGCGGAGGCCCAGGACCTGGTGGGGATCGCGCTGGCCCATGCCCCGAGTGTAACGATGGCGCCGGGGGCCCGGTCCAGGCCAGCGGACGCCGTCGGCTACGATGGCGCGACGCGGTCGACCGAGGCCGATCGGGCAGGGTCGACATGGGCTATCGCAGGTGCGCCGACATGCAGGTCGAGGAACTCCACGAGGTCCGGCGCGATCACGACGGCGAGCTCGCGGGGTACGTCGCGACGGACGCCGGGGAGTGGCTGGCCCTGACCGTCTTCCACGGGCTCCTGGGCAGGACGCAGACGTTCGAGGGCGCCTGCGAGCTGGTGCGCCGACGTGGGCTCGACGCGCTCGCCGAGCACTGGTACTGGTTCTCGCGGCGAACGGGCAGGTGGCGAGTCGTGCTGCCCCAGGAATCGGCACCGGGACGGGTCCGCGTGGCCCTCGGCTACTACTCGCTGCCGGGTGTCGCGGTGACCGCCATCACGTCGGCCGACCTGGCAGCCGGCGATCGACTCAGCCTCGAGCCCCCGGAGGGCATCGATCCCGACCCACTCGAGTGACGCCGCTCCCGCCGCGAGCCGCGCTTGACAGGTGACGCGCGCTGCCGTCCGATAGGCCCATGCCATCGTTCCGCCGTGCCGGCCTCACCGCGGCCGTCCTCGCCGTCCCGGCGGCGCTGGCGTATCGCTTCGCCGTCGTCTATCGGGCCCGCGCCGGGTTCCCTCGGCGACACCTGCCGGTCGTGACCCCGGCGGCCCTGGGGCTGCCCTTCGAGTCGCTCGAGGTCCCGGGCCCCGGTGGGCCCCTGCCCGCCTGGTTCATCCCGGCGACCGACGGGACGCCTGCCCCAGGCATCCTGCTGCTCCACGGCTGGGAATCGGCCCGCGACCGGACGCTGCCGAACGCATCGGTCCTTCACAGCGCCGGCTTCCACGTCCTGACGGTCGATGTCCGTGGCCACGGCGAGAACCCGCCGGAGGCCCTGCCGATCTCCGGTGGCGAGTTCGCCGCCGATGCCCGAGCGGCCGTCGAGGTGCTGGCGCGACGACCAGAGGTGACCCGCATCGGGGCCGTCGGGCACTCCATGGGCGGCATCGGGGTCATCC
The DNA here is from genome assembly GCA_963707215.1 of uncultured Chloroflexia bacterium. Taxonomy (GTDB): domain Bacteria; phylum Chloroflexota; class Limnocylindria; order Limnocylindrales; family CSP1-4; genus DATHYZ01. The sequence goes on from CAVPPB010000003.1 coordinate 431,552, forward strand.
TGGCGGCCGCCGACGATCCGAGGATCGAGGCGGTCGTCGTCGTGGCCGCCCCGGCCGACCCGGTCCGACTCACCCGTCAGACGTTCCGGCTGGCCCGGCTGCCGCTTCCCGACCCCATCGCCTACCCGCTGGCCTGGCTGACCGCCCGGGTCTACGTCCGCCCTCGTCGCCACGGCGTGGATCGCATCTCCGCGGCCCGGGCCATCGCCCGCTACCGGGGTCCCCTCCTGCTGGTCCATGGCACCGACGACTGGATCGTGCCGCTCTCGCACCACCACCGGCTCGCTCGCGCGGCTCGCACCGGCCGACGGACGGACGACGATGCGCCTCCGGTCCGGACCCTGGTGATCCCCGGCGGCGAACACTCCTGGCAGTACGAGAGCGAGGTCTACCGGAAGACCATCGCCTGGTTCCTCGCAGACGCGCTCGACGGACCGCTGTCGCCCGGCGAGGCGGCCGAACGGGCGGGAGCCGTGCCGGCCGAACGGATCCCCGACCACGAGCGGCCGTTTGCCGGGCTCGACCACCCGAGCCCGAGACGCCGGGCACTGATCGAGATCCTCGGGGCACCGGTCCGGCTCCCGGGCACCGAACCCGTGCCGGCCCCAGCGCCCGACCACTGGCTGGCGCCGGGCGAACCCCCGCGAGGAGGACCATGGACACCCTGAACGCCATCGCGACGAAGCGCGTCGTGCGCGCCTATGCCGATCGACCGATCGAGCCCGATCACCTGCGGACCATCCTGGATGCCGGTCGACGGGCGGGCTCGTCGAAGAACCAGCAGCGCTGGGACTTCGTGGTGGTCCGGGATCGCGATCGCCTGGCCCGCCTCTCACGGGTGGGCCCGTACGCCGGGCATCTCGCCGGCGCTGCGGCTGCTGTCGGCCTGGTGACCCCTGACCCGAACGGGCCGGGACACCCGCTCTCGGTCGTCTGGGATGTCGGCGGCGCGGCAGCGCAGATGATGCTGGCAGCCTGGGATCTCGGGGTCGGAAGCTGTCCGGTAACCGTCTACGAGCAGGCCCTCGCTCGATCGATCCTCGGTTACCCGGACGACCGCTGGTGCGAGTACGTCATCGCCCTCGGCTACCCGGCGGACCCTGCGACGCTGAGCGCTCCGAACCGACCTGGCGGTCGGCGCCCTCTCGACGAGATCCTCCACCAGGAGACCTGGTAGCGGGGCTCCCTGCCGCGGACCCCGCGCGCTCACGGCGCAGGTCGGTCCCGTCCGGTAGCGCTGTCCGGCTCGTCGTCGTCGAGCGCGCCCTGAGCCGCGCAGGTCATCGCTGCCGTGCTCAGAGCCGACGGCGAAGGTATGTCGTGAGCGTGCTGTCGTAGCCCCGGGACTCGAACAGCGCACGGGCCTCGGGACGATGGTGGCCGGCCGTCACCTCGACGAAGGCGGCTCCGACCTCCGCTCCCAGCCGCTCGGCTTCGGCCATGAGCCGGTTGCCGATGCCACGGTCACGAGCGCCCGGGTCGACGACCATCGCCAGGATCCTGACGACCCGGTCGTCGTGCTCGAACCGGGGCATGACGTGGAGGGCGATGAAGCCGATGACCTCGCCCTCGAGATCGGCCACGACGACCACCGACGGGTCGCCGGTGAACCGTTCCAGCCGGGCCACGATGTCGGTCGAACCGGTCGGGTAGCCCTCTTCGGTCAGGAGGACCGCGATACGGTCGGCATCGGCGACCGTAGCCGGCCGAAGGACCAAAGATCCGCTGTCGTTCATGTCGGGATGGTAGCGCCATGTCCGCCGGGCGCATCGCCGCCGGGGAGACCGAGCAGGAACGGGCCCCAGCGCCCGGCAGCACGGAGCAGCACGGTCGGCCCTAGGGCGGTCGGCCGCTCGGTCGGAGCCGCCCCGGAGGCACCTCCATGGTCGGCGGGCCCGGAGGACGCGCGCCCGGCGCCTGCCACCAGGTCGATCCAGGCCGCGAACGGCGCCTCCCCGCGGCGAGCCAGGACCGCGGCCAGTCGACCCTCGGTCGTCGGCTCCAGCACCACAAGGCGCATGCCCGACGGAGCGTCGACGACGACGCCGCGGCCACCGACCCACGGGTCGAGGGCCATCACCTCCTCCGGCTGCCCTCCGGCGACGCCGGAGCGCAGCTCGGACACGAGCCGCTCGACGTCGACCGTCGCGATGCCGATGGCCCGGAGGCCGTTGACGAAGCCGACGGGCGATGCCGCCGGCGGGTCGGTCCCGCCCGCGAGCTCGAGGCGTTCCTCCGGCCCGCGAACGATCGCCAGGCAAGCGCCCCGGACCTGGACGGAGGGGGCGTCGGGAGGGACGATCGTGGCGCCGGTAGCCTCAAGGACAGCGACGACCTGTTCCGGGTCCATCGTCTCCCAGGTCGCGACGGCGCCGATCACGAGTCGACCAGGAGCCAGTGGCCCACGGGGTCGCCGACGAGCTCGAAGCCGAGCCGCTCGTACAGCGCGACGGCCCGGTGGTTGCCCGGCTCGACCCCGAGGTAGGCGGTCCGCGCACCCGAGGCAACGCCATCGGCCGCGGCGACCCGGGTCACGAAGCTGCCGAGCCCGCGACCGCGCCAGCCGAGCGCCGTCGCGATCGACGACAGGTAGGTCAGTCCGTCGAAGGTCACCCGCTTGGCCACGGCGACCGGCGTCGGTCCGGCGCGTGCCACGACGAGGTGGACGTCCGGCTCGGGGAGTGACGCCCGAAGGTCCGCGGCGACCCGGGGCCGGACCTCGCGATCGACCTCGAAGCCGGCCACGAGAAGCTCCGCGATCTCCTCGGAGAGACGGGCGAGCGTGTCGGCGTCCGCGTCATCCCAGCGCTCGAGGAGGACCCCGGCGGGGACATCGTCGTGCCCGGGACCGGCGATCGGGCCGGTCGCCGCCATGAGTCGACCACGGCCACGGTCACGGAATCCATGGCCCGCCAGGCGAGCAGCGATATCCGGAGGCTCCGCGTGGGCTGGCGCCACGACCAAGTGCGGCTGCCGGTCGAGAGCGACGAACAGCGCCATCAGCTCGGCGAGACGCCCTTCGAACGTATCCCGGCCGGCCGGCAGGCGGAGGGCGGCCACACGGTTCCAGAACGGGTCACGGTCCGCCGGGTCGTGCAGGAGGACGGCGTCACCCAGGTCGCGGACCTCGCGGCCGCCCAGGGCGAGGGCCGTCGCCTCGTGGACCTCGATCGCGCGCATGAGACCCGGGTCGATGGTCCGCCCCGGACGAACGGGCCATGCGCCGTCGCGTTGCATCGCGCCACGATAGCCCGGCGCCCCGGCCACGGCAGAGAACCCCCGCGCCCTCGTCGTCGTATCGTGGGTACGGGTCGGCTGCGCCCGGGCCCGGCTCGCGGCATCGGGGCCCGCCCGACCAGGAGGAACGTCCATGAGCATGCTCCGCGTCCCAGGCCTACTTCTGGTGGCCGCCCTGGTGGTCGCCGCGTGCGGCTCCGATCCGACGCCCTCGACGTCGTCCGGACCGGCCGCCTCGGCCGCGGCATCGGAGGGGGCCTCGGCGGCTCCGTCGGCTGCAGCCGGTGCGTGCGAGGTCGTCGAGGCTGTCGACGGCACGCCCGTCCGCATCGCCGGGTTCGCCTTCGAGCCGGCCAGCGTCACGGTGAAGGTCGGCGGGGCGGTCACCTGGACCAACGAAGACACGGCAGGTCACACCGCCACGCTCGACGGCGGCTCCTGCGGGACGGGCACCCTCCAGAAGGGCGAGTCGGGCAGCATCCGCTTCGACGCCCCCGGTGAGTACCCGTATCTCTGCTCGATCCACCCCCGGATGACCGGCACGGTGGTCGTCGAGCCCTGAGCCCCGGCCTCGTCCCGCCGGACGGCCGTTCAGGCGTCCCGGCGCACCATCAGCAGCGTCGCACCGGACGGCAGGTCCAGCACGTCGGGCGCGGGGATCCCGGCATCGACGAACATCGCCTGGAGCTCCTCGATCGTCCGGAGCCGTGAGCCCTGGAAGAGCTCATCGAGCTGGATCCCGGACACCAGGCGCCCGTGGAGGGTCCGGTGCTCGTCAAGGTCGGACGGGGCGCACCAGTCGAGCACCAGCAACCGGCCGCCCGGCGCGAGCGACGTCCAGCCGGCACGGAGCGCGCCGATCGCATCGTCGAGCTCGTGCAGGGCGTACTGGAAGTAGGCCAGGTCGAACGACCCGACACTGCGATCGATCGCCGCGACATCGGCCTGCTCGATCCGGATCCGCTCACCCAGGCCGGCCTCCGCGACGCTGTGACGGGCTCGCTCGACGGAATCGGCCTCGGATTCCACGCCCAGCCCGTGGATCCCGGGGAAGCGTCGAGCGACGGCGATGAGCCAGCGCCCGCCGCCGCAATGGATGTCGACGACGCGGGCACCGGCCGACAGCTCGGCCACCAGCTCCGGCAGCAGGCCGAGGGCCTCCTGGAAGAAGACGGCGATATCGAGGCGGGTGAGCCGTTCGATGGACGCCCGGTAGCGGTCCGGCCGGTCGCTCACGGCCACGCCGGTCCGGAAGACCTCCGTCATCCGGTCATGGTCCAGGCTGGCGACCACGGCGTGGAAGAGCTGGCCGCCGAGGTAGTCGGGATGATCCTCGTCGAGGAGGATCCGGGCGGTCGCCGCGTCGAGGCGCGTACGTTCGCCGTCGAAGGTCGCCACACCGTGGGCGTCGGCGGCGATCGTCCAGGCCCTGATGGCGTCGCGCGTGCAGGAGGCCGCGTCGGCGAGGTCGTCCGGGGTGATGCCCTGCGGCCCGGCGGTCCGGATCCGCTCGAGCAGACCGAGTTCGAGGCCGAGGTAGACGATCCAGGTCCGGTGGAACCCGGCCAGGGTCTCGAGCATCTCGTCGAAGCGTTCGTCGATGGCCATCGGCGGCATCCTCGCACACCGGCCGGAGGCGCTGCCGGACCGGCGCGCCGTGCGACGGTCCGCCCGTGCCCGGCGAATCCGGTCCGGGGGCCTCGACGGCGAGCCGATCGCCACCGACCGTGCAACCATCCGCTCGGTGACCGTGTTCAGACGATCGATGGATGACACCGACCTCGCCGGCCGCCTGGCGGCCGATCCGGACAGCGCGTTCTCCGACCTGGTGGCCGGGCACCAGGACCGGCTCTATTCGATCGCCCTGCGACTCCTGGGCGATCCGGCCGATGCCGAGGAGGTCGCCCAGGACGCCCTGGTCCGGGCCTACCGGGCGATCGCCGGCTACCCGGCCGAGCGCACTCGCGCACTGCGGCTCCGGCCCTGGCTGGCGGCGATCGCCGTCAACCAGGCTCGCAACCGGCGGCGCCGAAGTGACGAGCGACGTCCACCGATGCGGCTGGTGGTCGACGACGGCGAGGTCGTCGGGCGACGGGAGCGCGAGCCGTCCGCCGAGGCCGCGGCCATCGACCGAGCCGAGCGCGAGCGATGGGGCGCGCTGCTCGCGACCCTTCCCGATCGCTATCGGATCCCGCTCGTCCTGCGCTACGTGGACGACCTCACCTTCGCGGAGATGGCGGAGGCGCTCGACCGACCCGAGGGCACCCTGAAGGCCCAGGTCCATCGCGGCCTGGGCCGACTTCGCGATGCCTGGCTGGCCCAGGAGCGCCGAGAGGAGACGGCATGAACCGGACAGCGCGGTCCGCCCGGGCGGACCAGGATCAGGCCACCGGGCTGGCGGCGGTCGAAGAGACCCTCCGCCACCTCCGGACCGATGCCCCGGCAAACCTCCTTCCACGGACCCTCGTGGAGGTCGGCCTGGCCGATGCGCACGACATCGTCGAGTCGCCGGCAGGCCCGGTCGTCGTGGCCTGGAACGGTCGGGGAGTCGCCATGGTGGACCTCCTGGGCGATGCCGAGACGTTCGAGCTCCACCACGCGGAGGTGACCGGACGGCCGCTCGGGGCCGGGGCCCGACTCCCGGAACGCTGGCGCCGAGCGGTCGAGCGAAGGCTGGGCGGCGATCGTCGGGCGCGAGTGCCCCTCGATCTCCGGGGCCACACCGACTTCGAGCGGTCGGTCTGGGAGAAGGCCATGGAGATCCCGGTCGGCGAGGTCCGCCCGTACGGCTGGATCGCCGCCGAGATCGGTCGTCCTCGAAGCGGTACGGGCGGTCGGATCGGCGCTGGGGCACAACCCGGTCCCCCTGCTCGTTCCCTGCCACCGGGTCATCCGCAGCGACGGCACCATCGGCGAGTACTCGCTGGGCGGTCCACCCGTCAAGCGGCGACTCCTCTCGGCCGAGGGCGTCGACCTGGTCGAGCTCGCGGCCCTCGCCCACCGCGGCATCCGCTTCGTCGGCTCCGACACCACCCGGATCCTCTGCCTGCCGACCTGTCGCCACGCCCGCCGCATCTCGGCGGCCCATCGCGTCCCGTTCCGGACGATGCACGATGGCACGGCAGCCGGCTACCGGGCCTGCCGCGACTGCCGACCGTCCGCCGCCGCCTGACCCGGGCCAGGGGCGTGTCCGTGAGCGCGTCTCCGGTCGGGGCGCTACACTCCGCACCTTGGACCAGACTACTATGCCAAGTGACCTCGGCGAGGATGCCCGGGAAGGGACCGGGAGCGTTCCCGCGGACCGCCCCGGGACGGCGTCTCCGAACGTGCCCGCCGGGTCGCCGTCGGCCCTGGCCGTGTGGGCCGGGATCTGGGTCCTCTACCTGGTCTGGGGTTCGACCTACCTCGGGATCGCCGTCGCGGTCGATACCATCCCGCCCTTCCTGATGGCCGCCGTCAGGTTCCTCATCGCGGGCGGCATCCTGCTGGGCTGGTCGGTCGCCCGCGAGGGTCGCGGCTTCCGGCTGCCGTCCCGTCGCCAGGTCCGCGACAGCGCGATCGTCGGGGCCCTGCTGCTCGGCGGCGGCATGGGGATGGTGGCCGTCGGAGAGCAGACCGTGCCGTCCGGGATCACGGCTCTCTTCGTGGCCATGATGCCGCTCTGGGTCGCCGTGTTCGGGCGGGTCCTGCTGGGGGATCGGCTGCCGGTCATGGTGGCCGCCGGGATCGGCCTCGGGCTCGTCGGCGTGGCGGTCCTCGTCTGGCCGGGCGACGCCTCGCTGGCGGACGCCGACCCGCTCCACCTCGGCGCGGTGGTCCTCTCGCCGATCTCCTGGGCCCTCGGATCCTTGTTCGCCGCCCGCCGAGCGGAGCTCCCGGACCGGCCGCTGCTGGCGACCGCTCTCCAGATGGTCCTCGGCGGCCTCGCGCTCGCGGTCATGGCCGTCCTGGCCGGCGAGCCGGCCAGCTTCGACCCGGCGGCGGTCTCGAGCGCCTCCATCGCCGCATTCGTCTACCTGACCTTCGTCGGCAGCCTGTTCGCGTTCACGGTCTTCGCCTGGCTCATCCAGGTGGCGCCGCTCGCCCGGGTGACGACGTACGCCTATGTGAACCCTGTCGTGGCGGTCGTCCTCGGGGCACTCGTGCTCGGCGAGGCCATCACGCCCCGGACCGCGGTCGCTGGCGCCATCATCGTCGTCGCGGTCGCCCTGATCGTGACGGCCCGTGGCCGGCTGCCGACCCGACGACGAGCGGCATCGACCGACGGGGCGGCGGCGGGTCGCACACCCGTCGCGGATGCGGGATCCCGGCCGACGGCGGACGTGGCCGCCGAGACCTGACGGGCGAAGGGCATCCGGGCGGGGACACCCGTCGGGCCGCGGCCCCCTATCCTTCTGGGACTGACGCCGCCACCGACCCGGACCCTGGGCGGTGGAGCGGGCACGCACGCGACCAAGGGGGCAGCCCGATGAGCAGCGACACGCCCCGCACGATGGGCCAGCAGTTCGGCCGTCGTTCCTGGGCCGAGCCCTGGAAGATCAAGATGGTCGAGCCGCTGACGACGCTCGACCGGGCCGACCGGGAGCGGGCCATCCGCGAGGCCGGCTACAACACGTTCCTGCTGCGGTCCGAGGACGTCTACATCGACCTCCTCACCGACAGCGGGACGTCGGCGATGAGCGACCGCCAGTGGGCCGGGATGATGCTCGGCGACGAGGCCTACGCGGGCAGCCGGAACTTCTACCACCTGGAGGACGCCGTCCGGCGCTTCTACGGCTACCGCTTCCTGGTCCCGACGCACCAGGGCCGCGGCGCCGAGCACCTCATCAGCCGGACCCTCATCAAGCCCGGCGACCATGTGCCCGGCAACATGTACTTCACGACGACCCGGCTCCACCAGGAGCTGGCCGGGGCGACGTTCCACGACGTCATCGTCGACGAGGCCCACGACCCGGAGTCGATGCATCCCTTCAAGGGCAACGTCGACCTCGGCAAGGTCGAGCGGCTCATCGCCGAGGTCGGCGCCGAGAGGATCCCCTACCTGAGCCTGGCCGGGACGGTGAACATGGCGGGCGGCCAGCCGGTCTCGATGGCCAACGTGCGGGAGCTGCGAGCGCTGCTGGACCGCCATGGCATCCGGCTGCTCCTCGACGCCACCCGGATGGCCGAGAACGCCCTCTTCATCCAGGAGCGCGAGGACGGCTACGCCGGGAAGCCGATCGCCGAGATCCTGCTCGAGTTCTGCTCCTACACCGACGGCGCCTGGATGAGCGCCAAGAAGGACAACCTCGTCAACATCGGCGGCTGGCTGGCGGTGAACGACCAGGATGTGTTCGAGGAGCTCCGCAACCTCGTCGTCGTCTACGAGGGCCTCCACACCTACGGCGGCATGGCCGGCCGGGACATGGAGGCACTGGCGATCGGCATCGAGGAGTCGGTCGCAGACGAGCACATCCGCTCGCGGGTCGGCCAGGTCCGCTACCTCGGCGAGCTGCTGACCGACTGGGGCATCCCGATCGTCCAGCCGGTCGGCGGGCACGCCATCTTCCTCGACGCTCGGCGGTTCTACCCGCACCTCGAGCAGGACCTCTTCCCGGCCCAGACGCTGGCGGCCGAGCTGTACCTCGACTCGGGCATCCGGTCGATGGAGCGCGGCATCGCCTCGGCCGGCCGCAACGCCCTGACCGGCGACCACAACCGGCCCAAGCTCGAGTTGACCCGCCTGACGATCCCCCGTCGCGTCTACACCCAGGCCCACATGGACGTCGTCGCCGAGTCGGTCAAGGCCTGCTACGACGAGCGCGAGGCAGCCCGGGGCCTGCGGATGGTCTACGAGCCGAAGTACCTGCGTTTCTTCCAGGCCCGCTTCGAGCCGCTCGCCGGCTGATGGCTCGGCTCGGGGCGGAGCCCGGGACGGCGCCCGGGACGGCCGGCGGGCACGGATGACCGGGTCGCGGTAGGACGTGCCGGCCGAGGTCGATCTCTACGCACCGGTCAAGGCCCTCCTCGAGGGTCAGGGCTACGACGTCAAAGGCGAGGTGCTGCGCTGTGACGTGGTGGGCGTCCGCGGTGACGAGCCACCCGTGGTCGTCGAGCTGAAGCGTCGCTTCAGCCTCGACCTGGTCCTCCAGGGCATCGATCGCCTGGCCCTGACGGACCGGGTCTACCTGGCCGTGGGCGACCGGCCGAGGCGGATCAGGGAGGTCCGCAGCCTCTGCCGCCGGCTCGGGCTGGGGCTGCTGGTGGTCGATCGCGATCGGGTCGAGGTCCTGCTCGACCCGCTGCCCTATCGGCCGCGCGGGAGCGCCAGGCGTCGGGCGCTCCTGCTGGGCGAGCACGCCCGCCGCATCGGCGACCCGAATCGGGGCGGGTCCACGCGCGTGAAGATCGTCACCGCGTATCGGCAGGAGGCACTCCGCTGCGCCGCCCTGCTCCAGGAGAACGGGCCGATGACGGTCGGCGCGCTGCGTGCCCAGGGCGAGGCGCCGAACGCGGGGCGGATCCTCCAGCAGAACGTCTACGGCTGGTTCCAGCGGGTCGCCCGGGGCACCTATGCCCTGACGCCGGCAGGCAGCCTGGGCCTGGCGCGTTTCGGTGCGGGGTCGGCTCCGGCCGTCAGCCCGGCCGATCGAACCCCTGGGCCGGCCACGGCTCGCAGCGCAACGGCCGGTCCTCGCGGTAGCCGAGGGCGTAGTCGGCCTGGATGAGCGTGTGGAGCTGGCTGGTGCCCTCGTAGATGACGGCGGCCTTGCTGTTGCGCAGGTAGCGCTCTACCGGGAACTCGTTGCTGTAGCCGTTGGCGCCGTGGATCTGGATCGCGTCGAGGGCGGCTTGGACCGAGTGGTCGGTCGCCCACCACTTCGCCGACGAGGTCTCGCGCGTGTTGCGGAGGCCCTGGTTCTTGAGCCACCCGGCTCGCCAGCACCAGCGAGCCGCCCGATCTCCGTCCCCCTGGCCATGGTGGCGATCATCTGCTTGACCAGCTGATGCCGGCCGATCTCCTCGCCGAAGGTCTGGCGCTCGTGGGCGTACTTGAGCGGAGGCGTCGAGGCAGGCCTGGGCCAGCCCCACCGCACCGGCCGCCACGGTGTAGCGGCCCTGGTCGATGGCGCTCATGGCGATGAGGAAGCCCTCGCCCTCCTCGCCGATCCGGTTCTGGACGGGCACGCGGACTCCGTCGAAGTTGATGCAGGCCGGTGTTGCCGGCGCGGATCCCGAGCTTGCCGTGGAGCGTGCCGGTGGTCAGTCCCTCCATCCCCCGCTCGACGACGAAGGCGGTGATGCCCCGGTGCTTCTTCGTCCGGTCGACGGTGGCGAAGACCAGGAAGTGGTCTGCGAGATCGGCCAGGCTGATCCAGATCTTCTGGCCATTGAGCACGTAGCTGTCGCCGTCGCGGCGGGCGGTCGTCTGGAGGTTGGCGGCGTCCGTGCCCGACGCCCGGCTCGGTCAGCCCGAAGGTCGCCAGCTTCTCGCCCCTCGCCTGCGGCACGAGCCAGCGCTGGCGCTGCTCCTCGGTCCCCCACTGGAGGAGGGTCAGGGAGTTGAGCCCGACGTGGACGCTCTGGACGACCCGGAAGGCCGTGTCGGCTCGCTCGAGCTCCTCGCACAGGATGGCGAAGCTGATGTAGTCCATGCCCGCGCCGCCGTAGCGCCTCGGGGATCGGGGCGCCGAGGAAACCCAGCTCGCCCATCTTCTCGAAGATCTCGCGGTGGACCTCGCCCTTCTCGTCCCAGCTCGCGGATGTGGGGCAGGATCTCCGCTTCCACGAACGCGCGGGCCGCGTCGCGGACCAGCTTGTTCTCGTCGGTCAGGCTGAAGTCGATCACGGGTAGCTCCGGTTGCGGGTCGGTTCGCGAGAGGGGACGCTCCTATCGTAGGCCGCCGCCGCCGGGGACGTTCCGCGGGGTCGGCGCCGATCGGGGGCGCCGGCCGGCGGCGGCCTCGGTGCCGGGTGACGGCGGTATCCTCGGGGCGGCGTCACCGGACGGCGACGCACCCGCACGAGGTTCCGATGGACACGTCGCCGATGCCGCCCACCCATACGCCAGCCGGGTCCGACGCGACCGGGCACGACCTGGCCCCGATGGCAGGCAACCTGACGCCCGTGCTGGGCCGCTACTTCGAGCGGTCATGGAGCCACGGCGAGGGACATCGCCTGTACGACACCTCGGGGCGCGCGTACCTCGACTTCGCCAACGGCATCGCGGTGAGCGTCCTGGGCCACGGCAACCCGCGAGTCGTCGCCGCGGTCCATGCCCAGGTGGACCGGTTGATGGGGCCGATGGGCGCCATGGGCTACGCCGAGCCGACGGTCCGCCTGGCGCAGGAGCTGGCCGCCGAGCTGCCCGACCCGATCGACTCGGTCTTCTTCCTCAACTCCGGCAGCGAGGCCATCGAAGCGGCGCTCAAGCTGGCTCGCAGGGTCACCGGGCGGCCGGGCATCGTCGCCTTCCGGGGCGGCTTCCACGGGCGGACGCTGGGAGCGACGAGCATCACCAGCTCCAACCCCAACTACCGGCGCGGCTACGAGCCGCTCCTGCCCGTCGTCCACCTCACCCAGTACCCGCGGGTGTATCGGGATTTCGGCGGCGACGAGGAACGCGCCGTGGAGATCGCCTTCCGCCACCTGCGCGAGCTCTTCCACTCGACGATCTCGCCCGAGGAGGTGGCCGCCATCGTCGTGGAGCCGGTCCAGGGAGAGGGCGGCTACGTTCCTGCCCCGCCCGAGTTCCTCCGCATCCTGCGCCGGGTGTGCGACCGGCACGGGATCCTCCTGGTCATGGACGAGGTCCAGACCGGCTTCGGGCGGACCGGCCGGATGTGGGGCTTCGAGCATGCCGGGATCGTCCCCGACATCGTGACCATGGCCAAGGCCATCGCCAACGGCCTGCCGCTCTCGGCCATGGCCAGCTCGCGTGCCCTGCAGGAGCGCTGGGGACGCGGCGCCCACGGCTCGACGTACGGCGGCAACCCGGTCGCTTGCGCGGCCGGGCTCGCCGTCCTTGCCGAGATCCGCGAGCGCGATCTGGTGGCCAACGCCGCCGCCCGGGGAGCAGAGCTGACCGCCGGTCTCCGTGACCTCGCCTCGGCCGACCCGCGACTCGGCGACGTGCGCGGGCCCGGCCTGATGGTCGGCGTGGAGCTCGTCCGCGACCCCGCGAGCCGCGAGCCCGACGGGACGACCTGCGAGGCGGTCCTCCAGCGCTGCGCCGACGAGGGCCTGCTGCTGCTCTCCTGCGGCACCGAGCACAACGTCGTCCGCTGGATCGCCCCGCTCGACGTGACGAGCGAGGAGGTCGGCGAGGCGCTGGCGATCTTCCGGGGCGCCCTGGCGGCGACGCCCCGCGAGCTCGGCTTGGCCGGGAGCTAGGCCGGCGAGAGGATCGGCGCGATCCGCTCCATCGCCCAGTCGATCTCGTCCCGGGTGATGATCAGCGGCGGGGCGAAGCGGATCGTGTCGACGTGGGTCTCCTTGGCCAGGATCCCGTCACGCTGGAGCGCCTCGCAGAAGGGCCGCGCGCCGCCGACCTCCCCGTGGAGCTCGACGCCGATCAGCAGGCCCCGGCCGCGGACCTCCTTGACGAGCGGGCTGGCGAGCTCGCGAAGGCGGGTCATGAAGTACTCGCCCATGGACGCCGCGTTCTTGGCCAGATCCTCGTCCACCAGGACTCGCAGGGCGGCCCGGGCAACCGCGCAAGCCAGGGGGTTCCCACCGAACGTGCTGCCGTGGGTCCCGGCCGTGAAGAGACCCAGGATCTGCCGACTGGCCAGGACCGCCGAGACCGGGTAGAAGCCGCCCGATAGAGCCTTGCCGATCGTGACCATGTCGGGCCGGACGTCCTCGTGGTCGGTGGCGAACAGGCGGCCCGTGCGACCCAGGCCCGTCTGGATCTCGTCGGCGATCAGGAGCACCCGGTGGCGCGAGCAGAGCTCGCGAACCCGCTGAAGGTAGCCCTCGGGCGGGACGATGACCCCGCCCTCGCCCTGGATCGGCTCGACGATGAAGGCCGCCGTCTCCGGCGTGATCGCCGCGTCCAGCGCCTCGACATCGCCGTACGGCACCAGGTCGAACCCGGGCGTGAGCGGACCGAAGCCTGCCCGGTAGAGCGGCTCGGAGCTGAAGCTGACGATGGAGATCGTCCGACCGGCGAAGTTGCCTTCGGCCGCGATGATGCGGGCCTGCCCCTCCGGCACGCCCTTGACCTCGTAGGCCCACTTCCGGGCCGCCTTGAGGGCGGTCTCGACCGCCTCCGCCCCGCTGTTCATCGGCAGGACCATCTCGTAGCCGGTCAGCTCGCAGAGCTCCCGGTAGTAGGGCCCCAGCTGGTCGTTGCGGAAGGCCCGACTGGTGAGCGGGAGGCGCCCGGCCTGCTCGACGAGCGCCTCGAGGATCCGGGGATGGGCATGGCCCTGGTTGACCGCGCTGTATGCACTCAGGCAGTCCAGGTACCGGTTGCCGTCCACGTCCCAGACCCAGACGCCCTCGCCGCGCGTCAGCACGACGTCGAGAGGGTGGTAGTTGGGAGCGCCGTAGCGGTCTTCGAGCTCGATCAGCTCGCGCGTGGACGATCGCTCGACGAGCGTCATGGGAGGTCACCGTGCACGTGCGTGGCTGCTCGTTTGGCACTCGGGAACAGCCGTACCGATGGCAGCGCGATGATAGCGCCGGGCGGTCCCGGACGCCGGGTCAGCCGCGGGAGGTCCCGATCGCGACGGTCCCCGCGCCATCTCGACCCGAGCCTTGACGCCCTTGAGCATCCCCACTTCCATGTAATGGTGGAGAAGCTCACCGGGTCCCCGGTCGATCAGCGCCGCGAGCGGCCACAGGATCGGCCAGAGGATGGGCACCCGACGGGCGAACGGCTCGCTCCAGCCGCCGCGAGTCCGGGCGATGAGGCGGGTCCGCGTGCTCCCGTCGAGTGGCTCGAGGATGAGTCGCTCGCCGGCCCACATGGCCCTGGGCGGATCGACGAGGATCACCGGGACCGTGTTGAACCGCGAATAGGGAACGCGGTCGCCGACCGCCAGCGCCTGCCACTCGGGGTGGATCCGCGTCGAGGAGTGGCCGTCGGCGTAGGTGACGAACAGGAGCCGCTCGACCCACTCGTGCGTGTAGAAGCCCGCCCGTCCCGAGCCCATCTGCACCAGCCACGGCCAGACCTCGTCGGGCGGAGCCTCGATGGTGATCGCCCGGGTCGAGACCGGCCGGTCGCCCATCGGGTTGTCGATCTCGTCCCCCGGAAGGATCTTGCTGACCTCCTCGTCGGTCGCACCCCAGCGGCTCATCCGTGGCCGGAAGACGACGACGCAGAGCGCCGCCGCCGCGGCCACGATGAGCACCCTGGATCCGCGCGAGATGTCCGCCACCCTCGTCAAGTGCGTTGGATCCGACCGCGCCAACCGCGCAGCCCGTGATCGACGCCCCATCTTCGGGCTCGGGAGCGGGCCGGTCAACGGTATGACAGCTCACCGCGCGCGGGGGTCGCTGGGCCTCCTGCACCCGGCCCACCGACGGGGGGCCACGGGAGTTCCTTCCCCGGATCGGTCGCCGCGGCTCGACCCGGGCGTCGGGGGACATCCAGTGACGCCGTGCGAGCGGTCGGCACCCGGGCAGCACGAAGCGCCCGCTCGTGCGGGCGCTTCACGGTCCCTGGCGAGCCAGGCAGGCGGCGCGCCGGGACGGCGCGGCCGGACCTAGCGATTCCTGTGGAGGAACTCCATCACGTCGTCGAGGCGGAAGCGGCGATCGCCCCGCTTGCAGACGCGGTAGAACGGAAGCTCCCCTCGATCCCCGAGCCGCTTCACGGTGTTGACGTGGAGATGGAGCATCTCCGCGACCTCGCTGGCGGTGAGCATGGGGCCGAGCTCGTTGACGGCCATCGATGCCATGTGCCGGTCCTGCCTCATGTGTGCGACCTAGCGTGGGTGCTGTGCATGCGGGTGGACCGGGGTACGGTCCGGCTCGCTGCGTGGCGGAGCGTAGGGGTGCGGACCACAGCCGGCCAAGACGACCATGGTCCCGGGTCGCCTAGTACGGCCGCCGACCCACCGGATGATGGACGGGGGCCCTGCGCTCAGGCTCCGGGCGATCCCGCCTGGATCGAGACGGCAGCGGCCGCGTCCGATTCGACCACGATCGCCTGGCCCAGCGACCACAGGGTGAGTGCCGTCAGGGCCACCATGAGTACGGCGAGGGGGACCTGGCGGGCACGGATCCTTCGGGCCGTCGCCGCGTCGTCGGCCGCGCCCCCTTCCTCGCGCATCGCGGCCTCGTGGCCGGCGTAGGCACCCAGCATGTGGCCGCCGACGACGGCGAGCAGCTGGATCGTCCAGATGATCCCCGGCGGGATCGCCGCGATCGAGGGTTCGTAGAACGCGGTGCCGAAGAGGTCCCAGCCGAGCTGGAACGGATCCGAGATGGCGATGACGATCCGCTGCCCGTCGACGAGCAGATAGGTCAGGTAGTGGGCCACCAGGTAGCCCACCGCGATCGGCAGCAGCCCGGCCCCCAGGGCCGACAGGCCAGCCAGGCGGCTGACGCCCAGGACGATCGATACGAGGATCCCCAGGAACGCGGCCAGGATGAGCGTGGCGGCCGGCAGGCCGGGCAGGCCGAACAGGTCGAACCAGACCTGGGTCTGGGAGAGGCCGTCATAGATGATCGAGCCGGTGGCGAGGGTCACCAGGACCACCAGGGCGCTCGACCAGGACGGCGTCTCGAAGCCGGCGCCGAGTGGCTGCCGGCGCACCCGGCTGCCCCCGGGGTCGTCAGCGTCGAGAACGAAGGGCGCCAGCCGACCGAGCGTCCGGAACCAGACCGTGAAGGTCTCGCCGCGGGCTCGCCACTCGTCCCGCCCAAACTGGGCCATCGCCGCCAGGGTCAGCACGGTGTAGCCGACCATGATGGCGCCGAGGGTGGTCCCGCTCGAGGCCGCCGTGAAGACCAGCTCGAGCCAGACGAAGAAGGCGAAGCCGGCGACCGCCGGCCAGTGACCCAGGCCGGTCGGATAGGCTGCGACCCGCCATCCGCCGACACCGATCCGCCGGAGCGCCGCGGCTCCCAGGTCGTGGAGGGACGCGAAGGGGTCGAGCCACTCCCAAGCCGGCCCCAGGAAGGCCGAGACCATGGCCAGGCCGACCCACCCGAACACCCACAGGAAGAGCGAGGCCACGTCGGCGTCCCCCCCTCCACCGAGGATCGCCTGGGCGACGATCCAGGCCCAGGCGATCAGCCCGACCGCGCGGAGCGGCAGGCGGACCCAGGTGGGCACGGGCCGGGCGGACCCGAGCGGGGGGACCGGCGCCGGGCGATCGCGCAGCAGGACGAAGGCGAACGAGAGGCCCACCGCGATCGCGGCCCCGGCCACGTAGACGACCAGCGGCAGCGGCGACTCGTAGCGACCCACGAGGCTGTGGGCGAGCGCGGGCACGGGCAGGGCGAGGACGACCGCCAGCGTGGCCCCGGCCGCCGCCGCCCGTCGGAGCGCAACGCCGGAGGTCACGGCTCGACCCAAGGAGCGTCGACGATCCTGACGGCGACGTTGGATCCGTCCTCCAGCCGGTACGCGACGGCGACCGGCTGACCTGTCATGAAGTGGTCGTTCAAGTGGAGCGCGTCGAACCCCCCGGACGACGTGTCGAGCGCGCCGACCCGGAAGACGATCGTCTCGCCATCCTCCGTCCGGAGCGTGAAGCCGCCGATCTCGGCCGGCCCGATCGGCTCGACGGCGACGACGAGGCCCGAGGCAGAGCGCTCCCCCGCCCCGCAGCCGGCAATCATCAGGGCCACGGTCAGGGCGCCGATCGCGATCCGGCGGGTGGCCGGCGGGCGCATCCCAGGCGCCCTGGTCTCGACATCGGCGTTGGTCGCGGTGCCGCTCACGGGGAGGCCCGGCGTCGCGACCACCAGACGACGACGCCGGCGACCGCGGTGATGGCGATGGCGATCGGCAGCAGGACCGCCAGCGGGTCGTCCCCGCCAGCCGGCTGGGTCGGCACGGGCGTGGGGCTCGGGGCCGGCGAAGGTGACGAGGCGGAGCTGGGCGACGGCATCGGCGATGCGCTGCTCGGGGACGGCTGCGGGCTGGGCGAGGGACTGGGTTCGGGCGGAGCCTCGACCGTGAATGTGTACGTGTCGCGCGCGACGTGGCCGTCGGTCGCGACGGCCGTCCAGCGGACCTCGTAGGTCGCCGGATCGAGCGGCGGCAGGGCCACGATCATGGTCGTCGCATCCTCGGAGACGTCCTCCGGGCCACCCTCGGCGATCGTCGATCCGTCTGGGCCGACGACCAGGACCGACGACCGCCCGGGATCGATCGGGCCGCTGTACGAGAGCATCAGCTCCGCGGGGGAGCCGACGACGACCTCGTCCGGTCCCGGCGACGCCGACACCACCTCGACGTCGGCCAGGGCCTGGCCGGCAACGACGAGCAGCAGCGCGGTCGCACCGGCCGTCGCGGCCACGGAACGGACGGCGGGTCGGATGGATCGGAGGGGCACGGCGAGCGATCTCCATGCAGACAGCGGGCTCCGGATGGAGGAGCCGCCGGTCATGGTACCGGACGACGGGCGGCAGGCCGCCCGTCGTCCGCGTGCGGTTCGAGGAGGGTTCGCTCGCGAGGCCGGTCCGCTATGGAGCGAGGGTCCCGAACCAGACCTGCCAGGCCAGGATCGTCTTCGCGAACAGGCTCAGGAACATGTAGGTCCGCTCGCCGAAGAGGTAGTCGCGCCAACGGCCGACCTTCCGGTACTGCAGGACCATGTTGAAGGCGAAGATGTTGAAGCTGACGAAGAGCGAGATGAAGATCGCGATGACGAACCCGGGGATCGGCTCGGCGCCGGGCTCGGTCGCCGCCGTCAGCAGGGCGATGAAGATCACGAGCCAGGGGACGATCCCGGCGATGCAGCCGAAGATGTAGTGGTTCCACTGGATCCGCTCGCGGCCCTCGTTGGCGGACTCCATGCTCCAGCCGAACAGGTTCATCGCGGCATTCACACCGAAGATCGCGATGAGCGTGCCGATCTCCTGGATACCGCTGAGGGTAGCGATGACGACGATCATGACGCTCGACGAGAGCGCGTACTCGACCCAGCGGGCGGGGTTCTGACCCCGGGCCAGCATCCGGTCGTACCAACCCCGGGCGGGGAAGGCGACCGCGAAGTGGGCCAGGGCGCTCAGCAGGAAGAAGATCGCGACGGCCGGGCCGATCGGCAGCTCGAAGAGCGTGCGCTGGGCCTGGACGAGCGTCTGCGCCTCGGTGTCGAAGGTCAGGTACGAGCTGACGACCGGGGCCGTCGCGATCGGGTCCCGCATCAACGACAGGGCCATGACGGCCACGAACTGGATGAAGTGAAGGGACGCCAGCGCCACGTTCCAGCGGAACAGGCTGGCGGCCTGGGGGGCGGGGATGGTGTCGGGGCCCGCGTTCGCGGGCGCGGCGGCGGTCATGGGCGAACCTCGCTGCTCGGGTGGGTGCGTCGAACCTTGTTCGATGCTTGCGCCCGTCCGGATGGTACGCGAGGCCGCCAGGCCCGAGCCCGGAGGGACCCGGGGCACGCATCGGGCGGGTGGCGCCCCCGGCAGGATTCGAACCTGCGACCTTCCGCTTAGAAGGCGGCTGCTCTGTCCGCTGAGCTACGGGGACGCGTTGACCAGTGTACGCGCGGTCTGCACGAACGCTCCGCGCCGGTCTAGCGCCGCCGCAGCTCCCGGAGGTTGTCGATGAGGATGAAGATCCCCAGGCCCACGAGGCCGACGAGCACGATCTCGCGCGCGTAGGTGATCGCCAGCAGGATCGCCGTCACGATGGCCAGCAGGACCACGACCCGGAGCAGGAGGGTCTCGACCCGCCGCTGGGCGAACGACTCGATCGCGAGGTAGCCGAGGCCCAGCACCATGACCGCCGGCACGACAGGGAGCAGCCGGAACCAGAGGATGACGGCCAAGGCGATGACGAGGACCCCGACGCTCAGCGCGGCCCACGTCTCGGCGATCACCCGCCGGTTCGTCACCTCGGGCGGCTCCGGCGACGCGGCGTGGGCCAGGTGAGCCCGCGGGTCGCCACGCCAGCCGGCGTCGTAGCGGATGAGCCAGGCGTCCGAGGCATCGATGGCCGTCGCCAGCTCGGACGACCTCGACCGGAGCGACGCGAGTCGATCCTCACCGGCCCTCAACTCGGCCGTTCGTCGCTCCAGGTATGCATCGATCCCCTCGGCGTTGCTGAGGGCCCGGACCTCCAGATCGAGTCCCGGTAGGGAGGCAGCCAGGATGCCGGCCTCCGCCTCGACTTCGGTCCGCTCCCCGCGGAGCTGACCGATCCGGCTCTCGAGGACCACCCGGGTCCGCGACGGCGTCGGGACCTTGGCCAGCCCGACGAACCCCAGCGGGTCGTTCCACGACTGGCGGACCGCGCCGGTCCTGGTGTACTTCGGACCAGCTGGGGCCCGTTCGCCGGCCAGCCTGTCGCCGGTGTCGAGACCCCACAAGCCACGGTAGCCGTCGACCCAGGGCGTGTCGTCACCGATCAGGACCGGGCTCCACTCGACCTCCTGGCCCGGCCCGACGGCCAATCCATCACCCCTGGCGTAGTCGACGAACGGGACGCTGACCGCGCGCTGGACGGACGTCGCGATGTCGCCCGGATCCGGCTGCCCGAGCGTGTCGCGCCAAAACCGGCGGAGGGCGTCAAGCACCCCGTGGAGCAACTCCTCGCCGGGGAGCGGCAACCGCATGAGGTACTCGCCGCGCTCCAGGTAGGTGGCGTGCGAGCCTGCCCCTGGGTAGACGACCGGGTGCTCGCCCAGGAGCTCGAGCCTGGGGTCGTCCCAGCGGCGTCGCAGGTCGTCGCCTTCCTCGTCGTGGGCGGCGGCAGCGAACCAGATCGGTCGGACCTCGCCGTCCGGCAGTTCCTCGAGGATGACGAACGCCTGCTCCCAGTCGGCCTCGTGATCGTTGGCTCCGTCGAACCCCGACCGCCAGTCGTTCATCGCGTAGAAGAACAGGTACTGAAGGACCACCCAGCCGGACTCGCGGACGACCCGGCCGTGGTAGGCGATCCGTGGGTCGCGATCCCTGATCGCGTCGTACTTCATCGCCGCCGCGGCGGCCGTGCCGCCCGGGACCTTGCCCCGCACCAGGAGCGAGGCGACCGATGCGGCGTCGAGCATCCGCGCCAGCAGACCGACGCGAGCCAGCCGGCCCGGGGCGCGGAACGTCGGCCGGTCAGAGCGGTTGTTCCAGCGTGTCAGGGCGATCGGGTCGAGAGGCTCCTGGACGAAGCGCATGAACCGGACCTGGCCGGGCGGCGTGCTGTCGAGCTCGCCGAGGCGATCGAGGGAGAGCTGGCCGACGGCAACCACGACGTCGCGCTCGCGGGCGCTCTCGCCCGACAGCAGGTCGCAATCGGCCACGTAGCCGTCGGTCGGCATGGGGAAGAACAGCTCACCTTCGGTGAACCGCAGGATCGGCTCGAACCGACGGAGCAGTGCCACGTCGGCGATGGGGTCGAGCGGGCCGGTCACGGACTCGGCATCCCGCCCGACGACCGGGCCTCGGACAGCCCGACCGCCGCGCGCACATCGGTCTGGTTGAGGTAGAGCACGGTGACGACGTTGAGGGCCATCCAGAGGTGGTTCTCGGTGCCCTGGCTGTAGGTGTAGATGTCGGTCGCCAGGAAGAAGCCCGTGGTCACCATGGCCGCGAGCCAGCCCCACCGACGGCGGCCCAGCAGCCCGAACGTCGATGCCAGCAGGGCCGCTACGACCAGGAGGATCAGCACCCCGGCGAGCGGCGTCTCCCTGAGCGACTCGAAGATGGCCGTCGGCAGCGCGATCAGGCGCCGGAGCGGCCCCGCGTCGGGCAGGATGGCACCCGCCAGGACGAGCACGAGCAGGACGGCCTTGAGGACCAGCAGCCCGGCCAGGACGAGGATGCCGAAGGGCCGCCGGCCGCTGCGCGCAGCAGCGTCACGCCCGGTGTGATCCATGCGGCTATGGTCCACCAGCAGAGACCGGCCCGCTGCCCGCTCTCGCACGGACCGGCACCAGGACCCGCAGCGCGCGCGGTCGGCACTCGGCCTCGAGCCAGCCGACGCCGACGACGTCGCCGTCGACCTCCACCGGTCCGTCGGATGGACCCTCGACCCGGACCGTCGCGGCTCTCAGCCGACGGGAACGCCCGCTTCCGGACGCTCCAGTCCGCTTTCGAAGGATCGCCTCGAGCCCCCCGCGGATGCCGTCGAGCAGGCCGCTGCCCTCGACGAGGATGACGTCGAGGAGACCGTCGTCCGGGTCGATCGGGAGCGCTGGCCGCAGGAGTCCCGGGATGAGCTCGCCGCCGTTGGCGACCATCACCTGGATCGCCTCCGTCTCGATGACCTCGCCGTCGGCGGTCAGGCGGACCGGGACCCCGGTCACGTGACGGAGCATCCGGGCGCCGGTCGCGAAGTAGGCGTACCGGCCGAGACGCCGCTTGGCCGCGGCGTCGGTCGAGGCCATCAGGACGGAGTCGAAGCCGATCCCGGCCGCCACCGCGAAGATGCGCGGCTCGCTTGCGCCTCCGTCCGCGGTCCCCCACCTCGCCAGGCCGAGGTCCACCGGTCGAGGACAGGCGTCCGCGATGGCGCGGGCGGCCTTCTCGGCGCCGCGGGGCACGCCGACCGTGGCAGCGAACAGGTTGGCCGTCCCGGCGGAGACGATCCCCAGCGGGACATCGCTGCCGGCCAGGATCGAGGCGACGTCGCGGACGGTCCCGTCGCCCCCGATGGCGACGACGAACGGCGCACCGGCCTCGACCGCGGCCGCTACCCGTTCCCGCATCTCGCGCCGCGACCCTGGGACGACGATCTCCGGCTCGCGGCCGGTCCGGGCCATGACCGACCGGCGGACCTCCGCGATGACCCGGTCGCGCCGGCGGGGGTCGTCGACGCGGGAGGCGGCCGGGTTCACGGTCACGAGCGCGCCATGGTCGCCAGGCGGGCGTGTCGGTTCGCTCATGCGGCCATCGTAGCGGCGGCTCACTGGCCCCATCGGACACCGCCGGCGGGACCCATCGGTCCGGTTGCCCCGGATGCCCTCCATCGACGAGGCTTGACCCATGACCCGACGTAGCCCTCGACACCGACCGTCCATCGTGGCCATGCGTGCCATGATCTCCGGCCTCGCCCTGACCATCGCGGCGACGATCCCCTCCCCGGTGACCACGACCCAGCCGACCCTGGCGGCCGAGGCGCCCGCCCCGATCGCGACCCCTAGGGCAGCCGGACCCGACCGCTTCTCGACGGCCGTCGAGGTGACCCGGCGACTCTTCCCGGCCGGCCCTGCCCCCGTCGTCTACCTAGCCTCCGGTGAAACGTTCGCCGATGCCCTGGCGGCCGGACCGGCGGCGGCGATCACCCGCGGAGCCGTCCTGCTGACCCTCCGTGATCGTCTTCCGTCGGTCGTCGAGGCAGAGCTCGTCCGGCTGGCGCCGGCGAAGGTCATCGTCGCTGGCGGTCCGGGCGCCATCTCCAAATCGGTCGTGGCCAGGGTCCGGGCGGTCCTCGGTGACGGGGTCACCGTCGAGCGGCAGGCGGGACCGGACCGCTACGAGACCGCGGCCGCCGTCACCGCCGCGGCTTTCCCGACCGGCTCGACCCCCACCGTCTTCGTGGCCTTCGGCGGTGACTTCCCCGACGCCCTTGCTGCAGGGGCGGCCGCGGCCGGGATCGGCGCGCCGGTCCTGCTCACGCGGTTCGATGGTGTCCCACCTGCCACGGTCGACGAGCTCACGCGCCTGCGCCCGGAGCGGATCGTCGTCGTCGGCGGCACGGCCGTCGTCTCGGCCGCGGTCGAGCAGACGCTGGCCGCCTTCACCCCGACGGTCGAGCGGCTGGCCGGACCGGACCGGTTCGCCACGGCCGCTGCAGTCGCGGCTCGTTTCTTCCCGGCTGCCGGCACGGTGGTCGCCGCCACCGGTCTCGCCTACCCGGACGCCCTGGCGGCGGTGCCCCTTGCCGCCTCACTCGGGGCACCGATCCTGCTGGTGCGGCCGACATCGGTCCCCTCCCCGACGCGCGACCGAGTCGTCGCCACCGATCCATCCACGATCCTGGCCATCGGAGGTCCCGCCGCCGTCGCCGGGTCGACCCTCGACGAGCTGGCCGCCTGGGCGTTCGGACGTCTCACGTCGCTCCCGAGCGGGCCGGGCTACCCGAGGTACGACTCGCGCTACCACGACGAGCGCGAGATGATCGTCGCCATCCGGGCGGCCGAGGCTCGCTACCCGCAGCTCGTACAGGTGTTCTCGATCGGCAAGAGCCACCAGGGCCGTGATATCTGGGCCGCCAAGGTCTCCGACAACGTCGCGGTCGACGAGCCGGAGCCGGAAGTCCTTGTCGACGCGCTCCACCACGCCCGGGAGCACCTGACCGTCGAGCAGGCGATCTACCTGCTCGACGTCCTGAGTCGGGACTACGCTAGGGACGCCAGGGTGCGCTCCCTCGTCGACGCCCGCGAGACATTCATCATCTTCGCCCTCAACCCCGACGGCTGGGCCTACGACCTCACCGGAAGCCCGTACCGGGGCTGGCGCAAGAACCGCCAGCCCAACAGCGGGACCAGCTACGTCGGCACGGATCCCAACCGGAACTACGACTACCGCTGGGCCTGCTGCGGCGGCTCGTCGGGCAACCCGGCGGCCTGGAACTACCGCGGCCCGAAGCCGTTCTCGGCACCCGAGACGAAGGCCCTTGCCACGTTCGTGAACAGCCGCGTCGTCGATGGGCGACAGCAGATCCGGACCCACGTGACCTTGCACACGAACGGCGAGCTGATCCTCTATCCCTACGGCTACACCAAGGCCGACGTCCCGTCGGACATGACCGTCGATGACCACGCCACCTTCGTGGCGATGGCCCGGGCGATGGCCCGGCTGAACGGCTACAAGCCCGAACAGTCGAGCGACCTCTACGTCACTGACGGCGACCAGATCGACTGGATGTACGGCCGCCACCGCATCTTCTCGTTCACCTTCGAGCTCTACCCGCCCGAGACGGTCGCCAAGCCGAACGATCACGAGCCTCCCGACGAGGTCATCGCGACCCAGAACGCCCGCAACCGTGGCGCCCTGCTCTACCTTGTCGAGATGGCCGGCTGCCCCTACGCGGCCATCGGCAAGGCCGGCGCGTACTGCTGACGCCGGGTGACAGCGTCGCTCGAGGGACACTGACCCACCGCGGCGAGCGCCACACCGTAAGTACGGGATAAGCGCTGGCGCCTAGGCTCAGGCTGGCCCCAGCATGAGCGGCTCGCGGTCCGGGTACGTCCCTCTGGGGGGAACGCCCGGACGGTCGGGCGCTCGTCGCCGGGGCCGTTCGTTCGGTTGCGCGGGCACGTCACGGCCGTACGCGGACCCCACCGAGCACGGGGTCCGACCCCGACGGGAATCGATGCCCGCCTCTCTTGGGGAAGCCCATCGGTCCCGAACCAAGGGCCCGACCGGCCCATGACCTTGCGGCGCTGCGGGACAATGGTGCCGAGGAGTCGGCGCCTGTCCGGGGCCAACCCGGCATGCGTCGATGTGCAGGCAGCCCGGGACCGGCGGATGCCCTCCGGGCCAGCTCATGGAGGAGGGCAGACGATGACCTCGACCCGACGGCTCCTGGCCGTGGTGGCCGCCGTGACGATCGCGGTGGCCGCATGCAGCGATGACGGCGGCGGAGGCGACGACCTGTACAGCCAGGTCATGGACGCCGGCAAGATCCTCATGTCGACCGATCCGCAGTATCCCCCGCAATCCGAGCTCGCGGCTGACGGCACCTACGTGGGCTTCGACATCGACGTCGGGACCGAGATCGCGGACCGGCTGGGCGTGGAGATCGAGTTCACCACGCCGTCGTGGGACACGATCACCGCCGGCTCGTGGAGCGGTCGCTGGGACTTCAGCGTCGGCTCGATGACCATCACCTCCGCGCGCCAGGAAGTGCTCGACTTCAGCACGCCGTACTACTACACGCCGGCCCAGATGGCGGCCTCGACCGCCTCCGGCATCACGACCCTCGACGGGCTGGCTGGCAAGACGGTCTGCGTCGGTGCGGCGACCACCTACCTGGATTGGCTTAACGGGACGCTCGACTTCGGCACGGAGTCGCCACAGACCACGCCGCCCGAGGGCGCCGAGGCGCAGACCCTCGACACCGACCGCCTCTGCGCCGAGACCTGGAAGGCCGGCCGCGAGGACTTCGAGGGCTGGCTCAGCTCGTCGACGACGGTCGATTCGGCCATCGCCGACGGTCTCCCGCTGGTCAAGGTGGGCGACCCGGTCTTCTTCGAGCCGCTGGCCGTCGCCTTCGACAAGAGCGGCCCGGATCCGACCAAGATGGTCGAGGAGGTCAACAAGATCCTCGACGAGATGCGCAGCGACGGGACCCTCAAGGGCTTCTCCGAGAAGTGGTTCGAGGGCCAGGACCTGACCGTCAAGCAGGGCGGCTGAGCCGCCGATCCTCGACGGGGGCGCCAGACCGGCGCCCCCGTCGACGTTCCGGAGGGAGGAGCGATGAGCGGCGGGACCCCGCAGGGCGGCCGGATCGTCATCGAGGAGCAGCTCGGGATCGAGCGGCACGACCCGATCGTCGATGCGATCGCCGCCCAGCGACGTCGGCAGACCGCGCGGTTCCGGTTGACCGTGCTGATCACCTGGCTGGTGCTGATCAGCCTGATGGTCGGGGGGCTGTTCGCGGCCGGCAAGATCGATCTCGAGTTCCTCGGTGAGTGGTGGACCTACATCCTCACCGGGGCCTGGCTCACGATCGGCGTCTCGGCAGCTTCGATCGCGGTCGCCGTCGTCTTCGCTCTGCTCGGGGCGATGGGACGGCTCTCCGGCAACCCGGTGATCTACGGCCTGGCGAGCTTCTACGTCTCCCTGGTCCGGGGGACGCCGCTGATCGTCCAGATCCTCTTCATCTTCCTGGCCCTGCCGCAGATCTGGAAGGGTTTCGCCGGGATCCCGGTGGTCGTCCTCGGGGTCTTCGCCCTGGCCTTCAACTACGGCGCCTACATGACCGAGGTCTTCCGGGCCGGCATCCAGGCCGTTCCGCGCGGCCAGCTCGAGGCAGCCGCGGCCCTCGGCATGCCAGGTCGGCTGCGCATGCAGCGGATCGTCCTGCCGCAGGCCATCCGGATCGTCATCCCGGCCATCGGCAACGAGTTCATCGCGATGATCAAGGACTCGGCATTGGTGGCCTACATGGGCGTCCAGGAGCTTCTGTGGCGCGCCCAGCGCATCGGTCAGTCGAACTTCCGGACCCTCGAGACCCTGCTCCTGGCGGCCCTCGTGTACTGGGCCCTGACGATCGTCTTCTCGATCATCCAGGACCGACTCGAGAAGCGGATGGCCCAGAGCGACGTGAGGATCTGACATGACGACCGAGACCCACGCCCGCGACCTCCGGGACGCCTATGCGACCCCGGGCCAGCTCGTCCCCCCTGGGGCGGAGCCCATCGTCCGCCTGCTCGGGGTCCAGAAGTGGTTCGGGACGAACCATGTGCTCCGCGGCTGCACGCTCGAGGTCTACCCGCGGGAGACCATCTGCCTCATCGGCCGGTCCGGATCCGGCAAGAGCACGCTGCTCCGTTGCGCCAACTTCCTCGAGGAGCCCACCAAGGGCGTCGTCGAGATCGCCGGGATCACCGTTGAAGCGGACCCGCTCGGGAGCCGCAGCCGCGGCCATCGTGAGCAGATCCGACAGATCCGACTCAGCGCCCAGATGGTCTTCCAGGAGTTCAACCTCTTCCCCCACATGCGGGTCATCGACAACCTCATCGAGGCACCCATCCGGGTCAAGGGGGTGCCCCGCAACCAGGCGATCGCCACGGCCGAGAAGTACCTGGACAAGGTCGGCATGATCGAGAAGCGGGACGAGTGGCCTGCACGCCTGTCGGGTGGCCAGAAGCAGCGGGTCGCCATCGCCCGGGCCCTGACTATGGAGCCCGAGGTCCTCCTCTTCGACGAACCGACCAGCGCGCTGGACCCGGAGCTCGTGGGCGAGGTCCTCAAGGTCATGTCGGAGCTCGCCCACGAGGGGGCGACGATGATCGTCGTGACCCACGAGATGGCCTTCGCCAGCGAGGCCGCCGACCGCGTCTACTACATCGACGAAGGCGTCTTCGTCGAAGCAGGTCCACCCGAGCAGGTGCTCGGCGCGCCACAGGACGAGCGCACCCAGCGGTTCCTCAAGCGGCTGCTTGACAAGGTCTAGCCCGCCGCCGCGGTCCCGATGGAGAGGCCCGGCCGATCGGCCGGGCCTCGAAGCGTACGCGCGCGTGCGTGCGCTCAGGACCGCCGCTCCTTGCGGCGCTGGCGTGACAGGTACCAAGCGCCGATGAGCCCTGCGGCAGCACCGATGACGACCGCGATGAGGCCCTCGATGAGGAACTCCAGGGTCCCCCCGATCTCGACGAAGTCGAGATTGAAGATGAGCATCATGACGTAGGTCACGACCGCGGTGATGAGGACGGCGTACATCCGACTCCCTCCGGACGGCGGGCGCTCGCCCGCGTGCCTCGCATCGTAGCGGTCCGTCGGAGGATCCGAGAGCGCATCGCGCGGGCTGGACGCTGCGCGGCCCCCGGGACGCTGCGCGGCCCCCGGGACGCTGCGCGGCCCGTCACGCGCTCGGTGGCGGTCGCGACGGGCCGCTCGAGTCCCGGGTGGCCTCTCCGCCGGTTCAGCGGACGGAGAGGACGGGCCCCCGACGGACGGGGTTCCGCGTTCGGCCTTCGGGCTCGAGACGAGCGTACGCCCCCATCGAGCGGACCAGCAATGGCCCTTCCGGCACATTGACAGGCGCCATGCGCGAAGGGTCCTGCCGTGGCATAGGGAATCTGACCGGGTCGTCCCGGTCAGATTCGGATGCTACGCTCCGCGGCCCGTGCGTCAGAGCCCACCGACGCCGCCCGAGGTCCGCCCTTCCGGATGTCGCGACCCGCCCTGAGAGCCGAACCGGCTCCGGCCACCGCCCGGCAGCTCAGCCTCGGCCTGCCCCACGGCCTGCCCAGGCTCGCGATCGACCCCGACTGGGGAGACCAGCCACGCCTCTGGGGACACAGCCGGCATCCCCTCTGCTCGTATCTGGCCAGCTTCCCGGCTGCCCTGGCGCATGCCTTCATCGCCCGCTACTCCAGACCCGGCGACGTCGTGATGGACCCGTTCTCCGGTCGCGGGACCGCGCCCCTCCAGGCGGCCGTGGAGGGGCGGATCGGCGTCGGGAACGACCTCAATCCCCTGGCCCATCTCCTCACGGCCGCCAAGATCGAACCGGCGTCCCGGGCCGAGCACGCGACCCGCCTTGCGGTGCTCCGGCTGGGCTACGGGCGGACCGCTGACGAGTGGACGGCGTTGGCCGGCCGCGTCGTGGCCGATCCCGCAGCCGCGCACGCCCTCGTCCCGGCTGCCGGCTCGCGGGGTGGGCCGGATGATGGGACCGAGCCCGTGCCGGCGGAGGTCGCCCTGTCCTTCGATGCGTGGACGCTCGGCCAGGTCCTTGCCCTTCGGTCGGCGCTCGATCTCGACGACCGCGTCGACCGGTCCCTGGCCGCGACGGTCGCCGGGATCCTCCACGGCAAGACGTCCGGCTACCTGACGACCCTGATGCCGAACACATTCAGCATGGCCCCCGGATACGTCCGCCGGTTCGCCGCGACGACCGGGTACGAGGCTCCTCGACGCGATGCGTTCGCCCTGCTCGAGGCGAAGCTGGGCCGGCTCCACCGTGACCCGCTGCCGGCTACCCCTGGGCTCGCCCTCTCGGGCGACGCCCGCGACGCTGGCGGGCGGGCGGCAGCCGCCCTCCGGGCTCGAGGCCTCCCGGAACGGGTCCGGCTGGTCCTGACCTCGCCGCCGTACCTGCGTGTGCTCAAGTACGGCTACTACAACTGGCTCCGGACGTGGTTCCTCGGCTATGACAGCCGAGCCATCGACGCGGCCCTCGACGACGCCCACCGCCGCGTCCCGTACCTCGCCTTCCTGGGAGACGTCCTCGCCGGCCTGCGACCGGCCCTGACCGATGACGCGATCGTGGTCCTGGTCATCGGCGACGTCGAGACGGACCGCGGCCGGCGGAGCCGGGATGGGTTCGGGCTGGCCGAGGCGGTCTGGGAGGAGGCCGCCGCTCCGACCGGATACGCCCTGGCGGGCATCGCCCGCGACCGCGTCAAGGCCTCGCGGAAGGTGACCCGGGTCTGGGGGCGGGAGGCTGGTCGAGCGACCTCGACCGACGCCATCCTAGTGCTCGGGGCGACCGAGATCGGTCGACGTCGGGCCCTGGACGGGGCCGCGGTGCCAGTCGACTGGCGTTGGCCCCCGCACGGCCCCAGGATCGCCTGATGAGACGGATCGCGACCCCGAGACTTGCGGGAGACGATGCACCGACGGGCATCCTCGGTCGGGCGCCGAGCCCGGGAGACGACGCGTCGGGGGCCCTCTGGTCGCGGTACGATGCGCGCATGAAGCCGATGTATCAGCCGTCCGATCTGGCGGCGATGGATCCACTCGTGCTCATGAAGAACCTCGACCACGTCCGGATGACGAGCCGACGCCTGAGCTACATCCTCCAGGGGCAGGTCCACCTCTACACTCCGGAGGCGAACCAGCTCCGCGAGCAGATCGATACCTACGTGGAGGCCGAGCGCCAGATCGAGGGCGAAATGGCCCGACGGAGGATCCGGGCCTGACCCCGGCGATCTGAAGCGCCTGATCGGTCGAAGTCACTGCGACCCCCTCGATGCGCGCGGGGGTCGTCCCATGTCTGCCGAGGGTCGGCGTCGACCGTCAGCCGGCGACCACCACCACCCGGAGATCCGGGCCGTCGACGTCGCGGACTACCTCCTCGACCGCGGGTCCGCGACCCCGACGGCGGCCTCGGTCCAGGGTCGTCCGGCGGGTCTCCTGCTCCTCGGCCACCACGCGGCGGACGAGCGACGCCAGCGCCGGCAGCTCGAACAGGCCGAAACCGATCCCGTTCCGAGCGAGCTCGTCGGGTCCCCACCCCCGGAAAGCTCCCCGGCTCGAGACGGCGCACATCTCGTCATAGAGGTCCGGCCAGCCGACGGACCGCCGGCGGTAGCAGAAACGAACGAACTCGGCAGCATCGTCGGTCAGCGGATCGGCCGCAGGCAGCCGGGGATCCATCGATCGGGGTCCTCCTGTCCCTCTCACGCGCTCAAGGTCGGGTCGCGCGGGGCGCGCACGACCGCGACCGTCGAGATGGGGACGGTGCCGCGGCCAGGCGTCGCGCCCGACCTACCTTCGGTCCGATGCCCGGCGGAACCGTTCGTCAGATGGTAGGCCAAACCGCCGGAGTCGTGGAGGGGGTTCGTCCACGAACTTGTCCACCAAGTTGTCCACATGGAACGGGCGTTCGGGCCGCCTGTCGGCGCCCGACCGCTCAGGGCCGCCGCTCGACACCCAGGCCGGGCCGATCGGAGAGGATCCAGCGGTGGTCATCGTCGAGCTCCAGTCCCTCGAACGGGTCGTCGGCCAACAGCAGACAGCCGTCGAGGTCGACCCATTCGGCCAGCGCGGCGACGGCGGCCGAGCCGGCGATGCCGACCGACGTCTCCTCCATGCAGCCGAGGAAGGTCCGGAAGCCGAGCTCACGCGCCCGGCCGAGCATCCGCCGGGCCGGTTCGATGCCGCCGCACTTGGCGAGCTTGACGTTGATGCCGTCGACGACGCCGACGAGCCCCTCGAGATCCTCGAGGGCCACCGCGCTCTCGTCGGCCACGATCGGCAGGGGCGAGCGTTCCTGGAGCCGGGCGAGCTGGTCCAGCCGCCGGGCCGGGAAGGGCTGCTCGATGAGCTCGACCCCAAGGCGGACCAACTCGGGCACGAGGCGCTCGGCGTCATCGGGATCCCAGCCTGTGTTGGCGTCGACCCGGATCGGTCCGTCGTAGACGGCCCTGACGGCCTCAAGGGTCCGCAGGTCGTCGGGCCCGCCGACCTTGATCTTGAGGGCGGGGAAGGCGGCCGCGCGACGGGCCCGCTCGGCGACGACCCCCGGCGCGTCGATACCGAGCGTGAAGTCGGTCGGGGGGATCGTGGCCGGGAGGTCGATCAGCCGATGGACCGGCAACCCCGTCAGGCGGCCGGCCAGATCGTGGAGGGCGATGTCGAGCGCGCACCTCGCTGCCCCGTGGCCGCGGATGGTCTCGTCGAAGGCATCGGTCGACGCGGCCAGGCCCGCCCGAGAGGTCACCGCATCGGTCGAGAGGACGCGTCCGTCCACCCGATCGAGGAGGTCCGGCAGCACGGCCGCCATCGTCGCCGGTGTCTCCCCGTAGTAGTGGTCCGGGTAGCCCTCGCCGAGCCCTTGCAGGCCGGGCCGATCCGGATGCTCGAGCTCGACCACGACGGTCGTGATCCAGCGACCGGCCCCGTGGCTTGCCCGGGCGATGACGAACGGGTCGCGGAGGTCCAGTCGCAGGATCTGCCAGTGGAGCCGCCAGCCGGCGGCCACCTCGACCTGGCCCGACCGCTCGGTCCTCACCGGGCCGGCCCCGGATCGACCCAGGGCAGTGCGTCCACGGCCGAGCGGACCCGGGCCCAGAGGTCGGCCCCGCCGAAGCGGACAGGGTCGTCGCACGGCAGCCCCGTCAGCTCGGCCGTCTCGCCGATCGCCTGACGGGCCGCCCCCGGATCGGGCAGGAGAGACGTATTCACGGCCACGGCGACGACCCTCGACGGGGCGACCAGCCCGGCCACCCGCTCGTGGAGGTCGATGAACGACGGGAGGTCGGCGATGGGGAAGCGCTGGTCGGGCAGGTGCTCGAAGTCATGGTCCTCGAGCCCTGGCTTGTGCACCATGATCATGGCCTGCGGCGCACAGCCGTGGATGAGACCGAGGGTCACCGACGAGTAGGCCGGATGGTCGAGCGAGCCCTGGCCCTCCACCAGGAGCCAATCGCCGCGGGCCTCGCCCTCCTCCACGAGCCACTCGCAGGTGCCCTGGACGAAGTCGGCGACGAGCCGGTCCACGGCGACCCCCCAGCCCTCGATCATCATGCCCGTCTGGCCGGTCGGCACGAACGTGGCGGCGTCGCCGGCGTCGAGGGCCGCACGACGCAGGTCGAGGGCGACCGACATCTTGCCGATGGCGCAATCGGTGCCGACCGTCAGGATCACCCGCTTGCCTGGTCCGTGCCGGCGCCCGACCGCGGTCTCCATCCGGGCCGGCGGTCGCCGGTAGTCGATGATGGCGACACCCCGCCGGATCGCGGCGGCAGCCAATTCGGGATCATCGCCCAGGAACGTGTGGAGACCGGAATGGATCTCCAGGCCGGCATCGATCGCCTGGAGCACCAGCGACCGCCACGATTCCGGCAAGCGGCCGCCCGTCGGAGCGATCCCGATGAGCAGCGCCGTCGGGGTAGGCGTCGAGGCCAGAGCCTCGTCGAGCGAGGCGAGGACCGGCACCCGGAACCGTTCGCCGCCGAGGCCGAGTGCCTCTCCGGCGGTCATCCCGGCTCGCTCGGAGTCGAGCACCGCGACGACCGGGTCGGTCCCGTAGCGCATGACGCCGACGGCTGTCTTGGCGTCGTGGACGCGGAGGTTCCCCTCGGCCAGGATGACCAGCCGACGCTCGGTCACGACCGCCTCCTCGGGTAGGAGAACGCCCCCGGGGCGCGGTCCGGGGGCGTCGGGATGTGCTGGTACCGCATACCGGATTCGAACCGGTGATCTCCGCCTTGAGAGGGCGGTGTCCTAGGCCTCTAGACGAATGCGGCTCGGCTGTCCGGACACGGGGTCGGGACGGCCGGGATGATAGCAAGGGCCCCGCTCGACGGTCAACGACCCGTGCCTGGCACGCTCAGAGCCGGTGCGCCTCCAGGAACGCCCTGACCGCCTCTGCGACCTGGAGGTAGCTCTGCTCGCCAAGGATCAGGCCGTAGTGGGAATGCGCCCCGAACGGCTCGTACTCTGCCCCCAGCCACTCGGCCAGACGCTCCGACGAGCCCTCGGGCACGTAGCGGTCGAGGCCGGCCCCGATGACCAGCCGTGGTATCGCGGAGATCGCCCGGCGATCCACGCTGACCCCGCCGAGGACCTGACGCCGGGCCCGGCCCGATTCGTGGGGCTTCTGCCCGAGTAGGTGCTGCACGCGCAGCACGTCGTCGAGGGTGAGGTCGCGATGGTCGCGGAGCAGGCGCTCGGGCAGCGTCGACCAGCCGATGAGCGCCCGGCCGTAGACATCCGGCACTTCGCGTAGCTGGTGCGGGCGCGCCGGGGCCCGAAGCTCCAGAGGGGGCTCGGCGCTCAGGAGGACGATCCCCGCGATCGGCAGCCGCTCGGCGGCCTTGAGGGCGAGGAGTCCACCCATACCGTGGCCCACGAGGACGGTCGAGGAGCCGAGCCGATCGATCACGGCCAGGACGTCGTCGGTGTAGGAGTCGATCGAGAGCGTCGTCGGATCGGCCGCCTGGGACCAGAAGTGGTTCCGCAGGTTGACCGCGTGGCCCTCCCAGCCACGGCCGGCGAAATGCCGTAGCCAGCGCTCCCAGGCCCATGACCCGGCGAGCTCACCGTGGACGAAGAGGAGTGGCTTGCGTCGGGATTTGCGCTCCGGCAGCCAGGACTCGACATAGATCCCCCGCTCGGCGAGCTCGATCTCGTCCTTCCGGACGGGTCGGGCCGGCGAGGGAGGGGCGGACGGCCGGGAGACCGACGGCTCAGTGCGCTGGCCGTTGACGGAGGACGGGTCGAGCGGGTCTGGCATCGGTCAGGACTCGTGCGGGTTGATGACGAGGCCGGTGAGGGCCTTGGGGTAGAAGTAGGTCGACTTCTGGGGCATGACATCGCCGTCGCGGGCCACCTCGACCACCGACTCGACCGGAGTGGGATCGAGCAGGAACGCGACGTCGGTGCCACTCGACGGGTCGGCGACGGCGACGGCGGCCTCGGCCGCTGACTTCGTGTAGTGGACCCGGTCGCCGCCAGCCACGGCCGGCGGGTCGATCCCCGCCAGGTGATCGAGAGCGACGCCGAGGACGGTGACATCGAGGCGGCGCAGGGCCGTTCCCCCGGGCGGGAGGAACGGCTCGACCGCGTCGCGGCGCACCTGGAGGATCGCCGAGGCGTGGCGGGTCAGGAGCCCGAATCGACCGCCCTGCGACGGAGCCGGGCCTGCCATCCGCTTGACGACGTCCTCGGGCGTCGCCGTCTCGACGTCGAAGAGCTCCCCTGCCCGATCGACGAGACGGCGGGAGCCCTCGTCGCCGAGGCCGCGCACGAGCCGATGGGTCGGCAGGACGGTCGGGCGCGTGGCGCCCGTTCCCAGCACGAGGACGAGCAGGTGGTCGAACGCCGGATCCTCCTCGCACGAGCGCGTCATCCGGCGCTCGTCGCGATACCGGAGGGCCGTCTCGTAGCGATGGTGCCCGTCGGCGATGGTGACCGGACCGAGACCCGCCAGCGCACACAGCTCCTCGGCGCGATCGTCGGGCGATCCCTCGGCCGTGATCACCCAGAGCCGGTGGCGGACATCGTCGTCGTCGATGAGGTCCACGTCACTCGGTTCCGTGGCGACGGCCTCGAGGATGCGCTCCGTGCCCTCCTGTCGCTCCTGCAGGACGACGACGGGTGAGACGTTGGCCCCGGTCGCCCGGAGCAGCCGGTAGCGATCCTCCTTGGGCCCCGAGAGGGTCCGCTCATGGGGCAGGACCCCACCGTCCCGACCCAGGGGCTCCAGCCGGAGCCGGGCGAAGAAGCCCCGCTGGGTCCGGAGCTCGGTGGCGCCGGGCACCCTGTACGTCTGCTCGTATACGTAGACGGCCGGTCGGGGGTCCTTGCGCAGCGTGCCGTCGGATCGCCACGAGGCGAACGTCCGGGCAGCCCTCCGGTAGCGGTCGTCGGGTTCGTCGCCGGGCTGCTCGACCGGCAGCTCGATGGCGACCACGTTGGCGGGATGGCGGGCCGCAAGTGTCGCGCGCGTCTCCGGGGGGATCACGTCGTAGGGCGGGCTGACCACGGTCGCCAGATCGCCGACCACCTCGGTGGCGTAGCGCAGGCCTCGGAACGGGCGGATGTCGGGCACGGTCTCCTCGTGACAGGATCGGGGGTGCGTCGCGGCCGGATGCCCGGCGGGCTCCGGCGGGTCGCCGCCGACCCATCGTACGACACGGGGCCGGGATGTCGTTCCCGGCGAACCGGCCGGCGAACCCCTGGACCTGGTCGGCGCGTCGGGTCGCTCAGGTGCGGTCGACCGGCAGCCCCCGGATGGTAGGGGGTGGCGGTTCGCCGGGAGCGCCCCGCGCAGGATCTCTCTCCTCAGCCCGCTGGACCGTCACCGTGACGAGGACCAGGACGACCAGGCAGGATCGGTCCCATGGTCCGGGGATCGTCCCCCCGCCGCGGGCCGGGTCGCCCGATGCTAGGCTCGGGCCGTGCTTCCCCACGGCGCCCGACCGCGCTTGCTCGCCGCCCTCATGCTCCTCGTCATCGTCGGGGTCCTGGCCGGCTGCCGCGCCACGACCATCGTGGGCGAGCCTGACCCGACCCCGACGGACATGATCGGGCTGGCGGTCGAGCTCCAGCGACGCGGGGTCGCCGTGACCGATGTGGTCTCGGGCGATGCTGGCTGCAGTGACCCGGACCTTGTCCCCGCCTCGATCTCCTTCCGGGCCAGCGGCCTCGACCAGGTCGAGCCGGTGACCATCCGCCTGTTCATCTTCCGGAACGACGCAGCCTACCAGCGCCAGCGCGCCAAGATCGACGGCTGCGCGTCGTCGTTCATCACCGACCCGGCGACCTTCGAGGCGCTCGATGCGTCGCCCTTCGTGGCCGTGGGCCAGGGCCCGTGGGCCCCTCAGCTCAAGCTGGTGCTCAGGGAGACGCTCGAGGCGGGAGCCGGGGGTCCGGCCGGATCGAGCGGCTGATCGCCTCGGGTCGTCGGCGGCGCCCTTCGGCGAGCGGTGCTAGGGTTCGGCCCCATGGAAGGGACCGGGCCGACGCCCGAGCGAGCGTCCGCGACCGAGCGCGCCAAGGCAGCTCCCGAGGGTACCGGCCGACCCGACGTCGGGCCCGAGCCCGCCCCCGTCGGCGGTGACCGTGATCGCTCGCTGCGCCGGGCGATCCTCGTCCGCCTGCGCCGAGGCGGCGCGGCCACCCCCGACCAGCTGGCGCGCGGCCTCGGGATGAGCCGGACCGGCGTCCTGGGCCAGCTCCGTCGTCTCGAGGCCGGCGGCCTGGTGCAGCACGAGACCGAGCGCCACGGGGTCGGCCGACCGCGCCATCGCTACGACCTGACCGAGCGGGCCCAGGCCCTCTTCCCGGCCGCCTACGACGGCCTCGCGAGGGGCCTCCTTGCGGCCATCCGACGGGTCGGCGATGACGATCTCGTCGAGCGCGTCTTCGAGGCCAGGCGCCTGGAGATCGCCGAGCGGGCCACGAGCCACCTCGAGGAGCGCCTGAACGGCGACCGCTCGACCGAGGCCCGGACGCGGGAGCTGGCCGTGTTCCAGGACACCCACGGGTACCTTGCCGACACGGTGACGGGCCCGGACGGGCGGATCCGGCTCCGCCAGCACAACTGCGCGATCCACGACATCGCGGCTGCCGAGCCGGCGGCCTGCGAGGCAGAGCTACGGCTGTTCCGCGAGCTCCTGGGGGAGGACGTAGTCCGGGAGTCGCACATCGCGTCCGGCGACCGGGCATGCGTCTACCGCGTCGGCGATCGGACCGGAGCGGAGACCGAGGAAGCCTGACGGCGACCCGTCCGGTCACGGGACCGGGGTCAGGCCTCCTCTCGCTCGACCACCTCCCGGGCGGCCGGTTCGAGGTCCGGCAACGGGACATCGGACACGTTCGGGACGAAGCTGGAGGCGAGGGCCGTCTGTGCGGCCCGGGCCTGTTCGTCGACCGTCAGGATCCCGAGTCGGCCGAGCGTCGCCATCTCGTCGCGGATGTAGGTCTTGAGCATCTCGGGCCCATCGGTGCTGATCGTGAAGCGAACGTCGTTGCGGCGGAACTGATCGAAGATCCAGCGGAACTCGTCCCATCCGGATACGACGCCGGTATTCAGGTTCGAGGAGGGGCAGATCTCGAGGACGATCCCCCGCTCGCGGATCATCGCCATCGCCCGCGGGTCGTAGGCCGCCTTGACGCCATGGCCGATCCGGTCCGGCTCAAGGAGCTCCACGACCCGGGCGACCTCGTCCACCGCCCCGGCCTCGCCGGTATGGACGGTGATACCGAGCCCGAACTGGCGGGCCCGGCGGAAGAGCCGCCGGTAGTCGGCGACCCGGAAGGTGGCCGATTCGGGCCCGGCGATGTCGATGCCGACGACGCCGCGGTCCCGCCAGGCGATCGCCTTCTCGGTGATGATCTCGTTCAGTTCGAAGGGGAAGGCCCTGTCGAGGCAGAAGATGAGGCCCGGCTTGACCGGGTACTCCAGTGTGGCCCGGTCCATCCCGCGCAGGGCGGCGGCGATGATGTGGTCGAGATCCTGCTCTCCACCGCGGTTCCGCTTCATCGGGTTGAAGCGGAGCTCCATCGTCGTGATGTTGTTCTTCCGGTACGCGCCGCCGATGACCTCGTAGACCGATCGCTCCACCGCCGTCGGTGAGGACTGGATCAGCTCCGTCCAGTGGAACAGCTGGAGGTACGCGTCGAAGCTCTTGGCCCGCCGGGGCGAGACCGTGATCATGTCGCGGAAGGCCCAATAGTCGCGCGTCGGCAGCTTGATGCCCTGGGCGTGCGCGATGCTCCACATGATCGCCGGCGTCACAGCGCCGCCGAGATGGCAGTGCAGTTCGGCGAGGGGGATCTTGCGAGGAAGGTTGCGGCGCATGGGACCGGAGCATACCCCGGTCAGTCGATGCAGAACCCGTAGGTCGACGAGCCCCCGGTCGTGCTGACCGTCACCGCGTAGCGACCGGACCCCCAGCCCCGCGGCGCGTCGGGCGCGAGGACGGCGAGGCCGGGCACTGGGCCGAGCGAGGAGCGGACGTCGACGGGTCGCGACCGCGCATAGGCCCCGATCACCCTGACGTCAACGCTGGTGATCGCCCCGGACGGGCCGGTCACCACCCCGATCGGGCGTCGAGTGCCGGCGAGCCCCAGGCCGATCCGGCAGTCGGGGTCGAGCCCGGCCGCCTCCGTCGGTGTCGCCACCGGGACCTGGGCGGCGAGCCGGATGGCGAACCCGGACGGCGGAAGCCGGAGCGGCTCGATGCTCCCCGCCACCACGCCCGATCCGCCGACGTGCCGAGCCCAGGCCCGCGTAGAGCTCAGCAGGACCGGCGTCGAGGTCACCTGGCCGCCAAGGAGGTCCACGTGATAGCTGGCCGACCGGGCGGTGCCGTCGGCCTCGCGCCAGCGGGCATCGAGACGGTAGACGCCGGGAGCCCAGGCCTGCCCGTCCGGCGCATCGACGACGGCCCATGGCGAACCGCCTGCCGGGCCGGCATGGAGTCCCTGGCGGGTCGCTTCGCGAGGTCCGGCGGGACCGACCAGCGCGACCGCGCGGAGACGTGGCTCGGCCGAACCGTCGGGGAAGCGGATCCCGAATCCGGCCACCCCGGGGATCCGGAGCGTGGCGAGCCGGGGTAGCTCG
The DNA here is from genome assembly GCA_963707215.1 of uncultured Chloroflexia bacterium. Lineage (GTDB taxonomy): Bacteria > Chloroflexota > Limnocylindria > Limnocylindrales > CSP1-4 > DATHYZ01. Next base: position 470,373 of record CAVPPB010000003.1, read on the forward strand.
TCGGGACCCTCACCGGCGACCGCGGAGAGCCAGGCACGTCGCTCGCCGAGCGCCGGGCCGACCCGCACACCGAGCCCGACGACCTCCGAGCCGACGACCATGAATGGTTCGGGTCGCGTGGGCTGCCGGTCGGGTCCCCGATCGAGCGGCTCGGGCGCATCGGCTCGGACCGACTCGGCGGGGCCCGGTGATGCGGGAACCGGCACCGGCCAGCCATCCGGAGTGCCGGGACCGGCGTCGATCCTCACACCGAACCGGATGACCTCGCCGGCGGTGAGCACGTCGATCCGGTAGTAGCCGGCCGGCCAGGACGGCATCGTCCGGCCGTTGACCGTCGGGGGCACGAAGTACCAGTCTCCCGACCCGATGTCGCCCGCGGGTCGGGCGCCGTCCAGCCGCTCGAGGACGCCGTAGGACACTCGCCACAGCCGGACATCGAGCGGCGCCTCATCTCCCGGACTGGTCAGGGCGATGAGACGGATCGGCGCGTCCGTCGCCGGGACGGCCATGACGCCGCGGACACCCGCCCGGCGTTCGAGACGACCAGGCGCACCCTGGCTGGGATCGCGAGCCGGATACCAGCGCTCAACGACCCATCGACCGTCGCCGAAGGCGATCCGGTCGACCTCCGGTGCCGGTCCGTCGACCCCTGGACCTCCCTGGCCTGCCGCCGCCATGGCCGCCGGATCGACGACGACGCGCAGACCCCATCCGTCCCGCGGCGGCATCACGATCGCCAGCGCCGGCCAGGTCGGGACATCGAACGGCGCCAGCTCCACCGTCGTCGCGGCCGCAGCGGCGGGGGTCGGGCTCGGCGCCGCGGCGGAGTCGGGCGTCGACGCCGGGTCACTCGGGGCGGTCGCCTCCCAGGGCTTGACGACGGCGAGGGCGACGAAGGCGAGGGCGAGGATCGCGGCCAGGATCGCCCGGTCGGGCAGACGTCGCCGCCTGCCCAGCGGGGCGACGTCGACCTGCAGGGACCGGGTGATCAGCTGGTCCTGGATCGGTTCATCCTGACCGGGGCCCACCTCGACCGGGCCGGGCCCGGGCCCCACGGGTGGGCCTCCACGTGGTCCCCTCATCCGCGCCTCGCGGCCTCGTCCGAGAACGCCCTCAGGGAGCTCGCCGCGGCCGGGACATCGGCCCGCGCGCCGGGCCCGGGCCCCAGACAGACGACATGCCGGAGCTCCAGGCCGTCGGGGCCACCGAGCACGATCCGGTAGTGGCCGACCTGCCACCCTCCCGGATCGACCGGCGTCATGACGGCCAGCCCCGGGACCGGGTCGATCGAGGCTCGCACGGGAACCGGCAGTGTCCGGCCGCCGACGAAGAGGCGCTCGACCGTGACACGGTCCACCGGCTCGTCGACGCGGTGGGCCACCCCAAGGATGGCCTGGATCGAATCCGCCATGACCCCTCCGGCGCGACAGCGTCCGCCCTGGGCCTCCACGGTCTCGACGGCGCTGCCCGGCTCCTGTGGCAGGAGCCGGATCGCCGCGGCCGCCGGCCCGCCTTCGAGCGGCTCGACGGTCCCGACCACGAGCCCCTGCCCGCCGGCGTGGCGGGCCCAGCCGCGGACTGCGGCCAGCAGCCGGGGCGTCGCCGCCGCGGGACCCGGATCGAGATCGACGTGGTACGCGGCGGTGATGGCCCGACCTCCCGGCTCCGACCAGCCGACGTCGATGCGATAGGTACCCGCCAGCCACCCGCCCTTCCCCTGCGGTGAGAGCACGACCACCCGGCCACCATCAGGGTCGACGACCATGCGACTGGCGATCTCCGCCGGGACCCCACCGATCCGCGTCGCCCGGAGTGACGTCACCTCGGTGCCGGGTGGCAGGGCAACCCCCAGGGCGGCGACGTCGGGCTGACGCACGGGGGCCAGGGTCGCGGGCTCGTCCGGACGCTCGCCCGCCCGAGCCCCGAGCCATGCCTCGTAGGGCTCGAGCGGGGCCCTGAGGACCGTGGGCAGTCCCACGACGATCGATCCGGCCACGCCGACGGGGATCGGCGCCGACATCGGATCGAGAACCGTGGCAGGCAGGGTCGCGCTCGAGCTCCGCTGCTGGCCCGGGGTGATCCGGTCCGCCCGGGCCGTCCAGCGGAGCGACGAGTCCGAAAGCTTCGGACCCGGGATCGACACGTCGATCCAGGCGATCCGGTCGGCCAGGAGCAGCTCGAAGCGGTAGGTGCCCTGGGTCCAGGCGGGGTCCTCCCCGATCAGGATCTCCGGCGAGACGAGCAGTGACTCGCCGGTCCCAGGATCCCCGCGAAGGCGCTGGACCGCGACCCGGATCGGCTCCTCCGTCCAGCGGACGCGCCGCCAGACGCGAACGTCCAGGGGGGCCTCGTCGTTCGGGGTGGTGATCGCCAGCATCCGGACCGGCGTGGTCCCGCCGACCCGGACCAGCCCGCCGGGCTGGGCGGGCGTCCAGCCCACCGCGAGGCGGGTGTCGTCGGAGAGGCGGATGACGGGAACCGAAGACGTCGGGGCGTCGCTCAGGACCCGCACGCCCCAGGCCCCGTGAGGATCGAGCTGGGCGATCACCTCCGTCCAGGTGGGCAGCCGGGTCCGGCCGAGGAGCGGCCTGGGCGGCTCGCTGCGCACAGGGATCGACTCCAAGGACGCCGACGGCTCGGCTTCCGAGGTCTCGATGAACGCCGACCGGTCGGCTGGATCCGCCCAGGGCTTGACGACCGCAAGGCCGACGACGAGGGCGGCGATCGCCCCCAGCGCGAGGGCCCGGTCGGGGAAGCGCCGACGTCGGCCGACGGGCGCCACGGCGAACACCGCCGGTCCCGGCCGACGCTCGTCCTCGATCGTCGGCCCGGATGGCTCGGAGGGATCAGCCGGCCGCCGGAACGACCCGTCCATGGGCATCCACCGTCGCCTGTCGGCGCAACGCTCGGAGCTCCGCCCCAGGGATCTGGTCCCGGGCGTGGTAGCTCGACCTCACGAGCGGACCCGACTCGACGTGGAGGAAGCCCATCGCCAGCGCGCGCGATCGCAGCTCGGCGAACTCCTCGGGGCGGTAGTACCGCTCCACCGGGAGGTGCGCCGAGGACGGCTGCAGGTACTGGCCGACCGTGAGGATGTCGCAGTCGACCGAACGCAGATCGCGGAATGTCGCCAGGAGCTCGTCGAGCTCCTCGCCGAGACCGACCATCACCGAGCTCTTCGTATGGACGGCCGCCCCGGATGCACGGGCCATCGACTTGGCACGCGCCAGGACCTCCAGGGAGCGGTCGTAGCGAGCCCGCTTCCGGACCGGCTTCTGGAGCCGCTCCACGGTCTCGACGTTATGGTTCAGGATGTCCGGGGCGGCGTCCATGACCGCCCGTAGCGGGGCCTCGTGGCCGTCGAAGTCCGGGATGAGCACCTCGACGCCCATGCCCGGGCCGCTGGCACGCAGCTGGCGGATCGTCTCGGCGAAGACGCTCGCCCCGCCATCGGGCAGGTCGTCCCGGGCGACGCTGGTCACGACGACGTGCTCGAGCCCCAGGGCGGCGACGGCCTCGGCCACCCGGCGCGGCTCGTCGTCGTCGAACCAGGTCGGCCGGCCGGTCTTGACGGCGCAGAAGCCGCAGGCCCGGGTGCAGGTGTCACCGAGGATCATGATCGTCGCCGTACGCTGGTCCCAGCACTCCCCGACGTTGGGGCAGTGGGCCTCCTCGCAGACGGTGTTCAGCTCGAGCCCGCGGAGCAGCCGCTTGAGGTCGTGGTACGTCTCGCCGGCCGGCAGCTTGGCCCGGATCCACTCGGGATGACGGCGGACCGGGTGGGCCGTCGCGGTGCCGCTGTCACGGCGGGCGCCGGCCACGAGGTCCAGGGCCGCTCCCCCGCCGATGGCGATCGAGAGGGCCTCGGCCGAGGGCGGGTGATGCCCCTGGGGCTGGATGATCGGCAGCTCGCGGGCCATGGGCCTAGAAGATGGCCGTGTCCGGGCCGATCGACTCGAGCGCCGTCTTGACGTCGCGCAGGAAGTAGCCGGCCTGGGCTCCGTCGTTGGCCCGATGATCGACGCCGATGACCATGTTCATGATCGGCCGGATCGCGATGACGTCGCCGTCGTCGGTCTCGACGACGACCGGCCGCTTGCGGATGACCTCCATGGTCAGGATGGCGACCTCGGGCACGTTGATGATCGGCATCGTCATGTTCGAGCCGAACCAGCCGGTGTTGTCGACGGTGAACGTCCCGCCGCCGAAGTCGTCGACCCGCAGCTTGCCGACCCTCGCTCGCGCGGCTACATCGGCGATGGCCCGGTTGATGCCGCTGATGCTGAGCTGGTCGACGTCGCGGACCACGGGCACGATGAGCCCGTCGTCCACCGCCACCGCGACACCGACGTTGACCCGCCGCTTGGCGACGAGGCCCTGGTCGGTCCAGTGGGCGTTGAACGTCTGGTGCCGTTTGAGGGCCTCCACGGCCGCCTTGATGACGAAGGGCACGTAGCTCAGCGAGATGCCCTCGCGGGCCTGGTACTCGCGCTTGGCGGACTCCCGCAGCCGGACCAGGTTCGTGACATCCACTTCGACCTGGACGTAGGCATGCGGCACGGCCAGCGCCCGGGTCATCTGGGCGGCGATGCCCTTGCGCATCTGGGTGAGCGGGACGAGGACCTCGTCGGCGCCCTCGGGGAAGACGATGGTCGGGCCCTCGGCCGGCGGGGCGGTCGGGGCGGGACGGGCGGCTCCCGGGTGGGCGGCTCGCGCGCCTCCCGGCGACTGGGCGCCGACGGGCTGGCCCGTTCGCCGCGCCTCCACGAGGTCGGTGACGTCGTCGCGGGTGATCCGCCCGCCACCACCCGTGCCAACGACCTCCTGTGGCGAGAGGCCGTGCTCGCGCAGGAGCCGGCGGACGGCAGGGGTCATCCGCGCGTCGGCGCTGCCGGGCGCCATGGCGGGCGCAGAGACCTCGGCGGTCGTGGGCGCGGTGGTCCCCGGCTCGGGCTGCGGCTCGGGCGCGCTCGGGGTCTCGGCGGTCGGCGTCGCGGCGGCCGGGGTTTCGGCGGGACGCGTCGCGGCGGTCGCGGCGACATCGCCCGCGTCGGCGGTCTCGATGACGGCGATCTCGGCGTCGTTGGGGACCGTCGCCCCCTCCTCGACGAGGATCTCGGTCAGCGTCCCCTCGAACGGCGAGGGCACCTCGGCGTTGACCTTGTCGGTGATGACCTCGACGAGCGGCTCGTACTTGTCGACGTGGTCGCCGGGCTGCTTGAGCCACTTGCCGATCGTCCCCTCGGCCACGCTCTCGCCGAGCTGGGGCATCGTCACCTTCGCCACGGGACCACCTCCGGGGACGCTGCGGGGCGTCGTCTCGCTGCCATCGCAGCCTAGTCTGCCGCATCCGTGGTCGAGGCGCCGTGGCGCGGCTCGCCGCGACCCCGACCGACGACTCAGCGCCTGAACGACGCCCGCGTGGCGACCCGACGGCCGATCACGGCTGCCAGCGCCGAAACCCCGAGCGTCCGCGGGACCACACCGACGGCCATCCAGAAGATGGTCCGGTAGAACGAGCCGCCGCTCGCTGCCTGGCGCGCGAGGAGGACCAGCCGGATGGCCCCGAACCCGGTCGCCAGGCCCGACACGCCCACGAGTCGGATGGCCCCGAACCCGGTCTGGACGGTGCGGGCGTGGTGTCACCGGCCGCGCGGACCGCTGTGCGGGCTCCTGTCTCTGCCAGGTTTCCGCCACCAGTCGCACTACGGCCACCCTAGGCCACGACCAGCGGGTCCGACGCGCTGGATCGGGTCGGTCCGAGCGTGGACACAGGTCATCAGCGGATGCCGGTGACTCCCCACCGACGATGACGCAGCTCCCAGCGGCATCTCGCAGGGCGGGGTCGCTGGGGACGGACGGCGGGTGCGCGGACGGAGCGCGGGGATGGCCGGCCCCTCCGCTGCCTCAGTAGGCGGCGAGCTTGCGGATCGCCTCTGCGATGCGCTCCGGGCTGACCATGAACCAGGCCTCGAGGCCGTGGTTGTAGGGCATCGCCGGGACGTCGGGGCCGGCGACCCGGGTCACCGGCCCGTCGAGGTACTCGAAGGCCTCTTCGGCGACGATCGCCGCGACCTCGGCGCCGTAGCCGCCGAATCGGTTGTCTTCGTACACGATGAGGCACTTGCCGGTCTTGCGGACCGAGCCGAGCAGCGTCTCGCGGTCGAGCGGTCGCAGGGTCCGCAGGTCGACCACCTCGACGTCGATCCCCTCCTCGGCGACCCGGTCGGCCGCCTCGAGAGCGTAGTGGACCATCAGGCCGTAGGCGACGACGGTCACCCGTCCGCCGGCCCGGGGGATGGCCGCCCGGCCCAACGGCACGACGTAGTCGCCATCCGGCACCTCGCCCCGGACGCTCCGGTAGAGCTTCTTGTGCTCGAAGTACAGGACCGGATCATCGTCTCGGATCGCAGCCCGCAGCAGGCCCTTGGCATCGTGCGGCGTCGACGGGATGACGACCTTCAGCCCCGGCACGTGGGTGAAGAACGCCTCGACCGACTGGCTGTGGTAGAGCGCCCCGTGGACCCCGCCGCCGTAGGGTGCCCGGATGGTGATCGGCACGCCGATCCCGTTGTTGGTCCGATAGCGCATCCGGGCGGCCTCGGACACGATCTGGTTGAAGGCCGGGAAGATGAAGTCGGCGAACTGGATCTCGGCGACCGGACGCAGACCGTTGACCGACGCGCCGATGGCCGTCCCGACGATCATCGACTCGGTCAACGGCGTGTCGATGACCCGGTCGTCGCCGAACTCGGCCCACAGCCCGTCGGTGGCCAGGAAGACGCCGCCCTTCTTCCCGACGTCCTCGCCCAGGACGATGACCGACTCGTCGTGGCGCATCTCCTCGGCCATGGCGTCGCGGATGGCCTCGATGTACGTCCGGACGGCCATCAGCCGGCGCCCCCGCTCGTTCGCCATGGCGGCGTCCAGTCGGCCGGCCCCTCGTCCGCGTACACCCACCAGGCAGCGCTCTCGGGCGCCGGCTCGGGCTGCGCCTGGGCCCAGTCGGTGGCGTCGTCGACGGCCGCCCGGACCTCGGTCGCGATCGTCGCCTCGAGCTCGTCGACCAGGACGCCGCCCGCGCGCAGCTGATGGCGGAACCGAGGCAGCGGATCGAGCGATCGCTCCTCGGCCAGCTCCTCGGCGCTGCGGTACTTCGTCTGCTGGTCGTCGGAGGAGTGGGCCGTCAGGCGGGCGACCTTCGCCTCGAGGATCGTGGGGCCCTCCCCCGCCCGGGCCCGCTCGACCGCCTCGCGAGCCGCCGCATACGAGGCGAGCACGTCGGTCCCGTCGACCACCACGCCCGGGATGCCGTAGCCGGACGCGCGGGAGGCGACGTCGGGCACCGAGAGCTCCTTCTCGGCCGGCACGCTGATGGCGTAGCCGTTGTTCTCGATGACGAGGATGAAGGGCAGCCGGTGGATGGCCGCGAAGTTGAGGCCCTCGTGGACGTCGCCCTGGTTGCTGCTCCCCTCCCCCATGATCGCCACCGCCACCTGGTCGGTCCGCCGGACCTTGGCCGCCAGGGCGATCCCGACCGCATGCAGGATCTGGGTCCCGACCGGCGAACTGACCGACAGGAGGTGACGGTCCGGATGCCCGTAGTGGCCCGGCATCTGGCGGCCACCACCCGACGGATCGGCGGCCTTGGCCAGCTGGGTCAGCATGATCTCTCGGGCGGTCATGCCCATCGCCAGGCAGGTCGCGATCGAGCGGTAGAACGGGGCCACCCAGTCATGGTCGCGGCGCAGCGCCCGGGCGATCCCCGCCTGGGCGCCTTCGTGACCCTGGCCGCTGATGACGAAGGGGGCCTGGCCGGCCCGGTTGAGCACCCACATCCGCTCGTCGAGCGCCCGGGCCAGGGCCATCAACCGGTAGAGGTCGAGCAGGTCGCCCGGAGCGAGGTCCGCCGCCTCGCCGGGTCGGTCCGGTCGCCCAGCCGTGGCCATGGGCCCCTCCTTGCTCGTCCCCTCGTCCGCGATCAGAAGTTGATCGACCGCCCGTCGACGGCCATCGCCGCCTCGCCGACGATCTCCGAGAGCGTCGGATGGGGATGGGTCGTCGCGCCGATCTCCTCGGGCGTGGCCTCTAGGTAGAGGGCCAGGGACGACTCAGCGATGAGGTCCGTCGCGTGCGGGCCGACGATGTGGACGCCGAGGGTGTCGCCGCTCTCCGGGTCGCCGATCACCTTGCAGAAGCCCTCGTACTCGCCGCCGATGATGGCCTTGGCGATCGCCTGGAATGGGACCTTGCCTACCTTGTAGGCACGGCCCTGCTCCTGGCACTCGCGCTCGGTCAGCCCGACCGATGCGATCTCCGGCCGGCAGTACGTCGCCCGCGGCTGGGCCGTGTAGTCCATCCCGTGGACGTCACGATCGCCGGCGATCGTATGGGCGGCGATGATGCCCTCGTGGGCGGCCGTGTGAGCCAGCCACAGCCCGCCGACGATGTCGCCGATGGCGTAGAGATGCGGCTCGCGGGTCCGCAGGTGATCGTCGACCTTCACGATGCCCTTCTCGACGACGGCCCGGGTGGTCTCGAGGCCGACGTCCTCGACGTTGGCGGCACGGCCGGTGGCCACGAGCAGCCGATCAGCGGTGAGCGCCTCGGGCTCCTTGCCCTCCGGGCCGACCCTGACGGTGACCCCGTCCTTGTCGACCTCGACCGCGGCTGGGTCGAACCGGGCGTCGGTGACGACCCCGATGCCCCGCTTCTCGAAGCTGCGCTTGAGCACCGCGCTGACCTCGTCGTCCTCGAGCGGGACGATCCGCGGCAGGTACTCGAGCAGGGTCACCTTGACCCCGAGGTCGTGGTAGAGCGAGGCGAACTCGACGCCGACGGCGCCCGGCCCCGACGACGATGATGCTGCGCCGGCAGGCTGTCCTCGCGGAGGCAGTCGTCCGAGGTCACGATCCGTTCGCCGTCGGGCTGGAGCCCGGCAGCGACTTCGCCCGCGAGCCGGTCGCCAGGATCACGTCCGTCGCCTCCAGCACCCGCTCGCCGCCGGCGCCCGGCGTCCCGTCCTCGCCGTGGAGGGCCGACCCGGACCCTGGTCGGTCCGTCGAGCCGACCTCGGCCCGCTACCCAGGTCACGTCGTTCTTCTTGACGAGCGATCTGGACGCCGTTCCACATCCGGTTCACGACCTGGTCGCGTCGCTTGGCGATCACCGCGTAGTCGACGGTCGGCTCGCCATCGACGCCGACCCCGAAGTCGCCGGCGTGGCGGACCCGATCGGCGACCGCGGCCGACTCGAGCAGGGCCTTCGTCGGGATGCAGCCGCGATGGAGGCAGGTGCCGCCGATCTTGTCCTCGTCGACGAGGGCGACACGCAGGCCGAGCTGGGCGGCCCGGAAGGCGGCCGAGTAGCCGCCGGTGCCGGCACCGAGGACGACGACGTCGTAGGAGTTGGACGAGCCGACGGCCATGGTCAGCGAGCCTCGCACCGGGTGCCGACCGACGGCCGGCGGGGGATGGGGAGCATCCGCCCGATGGTACGGCCGGCCCCGGGCCGGCGCAAACCTGCGCCGGGCCGGGGCCGAGAGGTGGCGCCGACGGCCCCACCCCCGCCCGCGGTCTTGGGCGGTCGATCGGCCGATGCTATCCTCGGCCGGCCCGCTGCCGGCGGGCCCGTCGCTGGACCGAGCCGAGACCGATGGACCTCCCGACGCTCCTGCGCGATGCCCTGCTCGTCGTGGTCGCGTACCTGGTGGGATCGATCCCGGTCGGCGTCCTGGTGGCCCGTGCCGCCGGCGGACCGGATCCGCGGACGATCGGCTCGGGTAGGACCGGCGGGACCAACGCCCTCCGCGCCCTCGGTCGACGCTGGGCCATGGTCGTCGTGATCGGCGATCTCGCCAAGGGCGCCCTGCCGGTCCTTCTCGCTCGGGCGGTCACCGACGACCCGGTCATCGAATCGATCTGCGGCCTGGCCGCCGTCATCGGGGCGGTCCGCTCCATCTACCTGCGCTTCGCCGGCGGCCGTGGCGTCGGGGCGGGCGTCGGGACGATGCTCGTCATCCAGCCGCTCGCCGTGCTCCTTGCGGCACCCGTGTTCGTGGGCGCCGTGGTCCTGTCCGGCTACGTCTCGCTCGGCTCGCTGCTTGGTTCGGCCGCCATGATCCCGGCGACCGTCCTCCTGTGGTTCATCTCGGGTGGATCGGTCCCGATCGTCTACATCGCCTACGTCACGGCTGGCGTCGCCATCATCTGGCTGGCCCACGCCGACAACATCAGTCGCCTCCGCCACGGCGAAGAGCGCAAGCTCGACGTGGGACTCCTGGCAGGCCGGCACCGACCCGGGTCCTGAAGCACGGAGGAGCGCCCCGTGAAACGCTCGGCAGGGTCGTCGGATCCGCCCGGGAACGGCACGAGGCCCGGGCACTGGGCCCGGGCCTCGGTGATGGGTCGCGGGGAGCGGCTCAGGCGCCGCGCATCGACCGGAAGCAGTCGGAGCAGTACACCGGCTTGCCGTTGGTCGGCTTGAAGGGCAGGCGCGCCTCGTTGCCGCAGTTCGAGCAGGTCGCGGTATAGGTCGGCCGCGGGCCGCGGTCGCTGTATCCGCCGCTCGAGTAGCCGCCGCCGGCAGAGTAGCCGCCGCCGGCAGAGTAGCCGCCGCCGGCAGAGTAGCCGCCGCCGGAGTCGCGCTGGGCCTTGCGGGCGGCCCGGCAGCTGGGGCACCGACGAGGCTCGGAAAAGCCGCGCTCGGCGTAGAACGCCTGATCCCGCTCGGTGAAGACGAACGACTGGCTGCAGTCGCTGCAGGTCAGGGTGCGGTCCTGGTACACGAAAACTCCTCTACTCGGTAGCCGCGATCCGCTCGTTTTCTCGCGATCACCGTGAGAGGAGCCGAGTGCGTCGACAGGCTAGCCATTCCTGACCGCGGGCGTTTCCCGCGGCGTGCAGCGGAGCATACGGCGCCGTCGTGGCCTGCACAAGTGGTTTCCTGCCCGTCCGATGGTCCGGTCCTGGGTCAGGATCGACGGGTCGCCGCTCGCCAGAGGACCGATGCGGTCCCGACGACCAGCACGATGATGGCCAGCGGGGTATCGAGGACGACGCTCCGGAGGTCGCCGGGCAGCAGATCCGTCAGCAGGGCCGCCCCGAGGACGACCGCCACCACGAGCAGCCCCACGAGGAGGACCTCGGGCCACCCGGGCGCCCGACCCGTGGCGTCGGCGGGCCGGCCATCGTCACCAGGAGCCTGGCTCACGTCCGATCGGCCTCGGTCGGGACCCCGATCGGCGCGACGAGCACGCGACCGGCAAGCGCCCGGCCGACCCTCGTCTGCAGGCCGGTCTTGGGACGGTGGAAGGTGATCGTCAGGTCGGCCCGGACCACCGGGTCGGATGCCTCGCCCGACGAGAGGTCGACGGCGGTGGGAGTGTCGACGGCGGCGATCGGGACCCCGGCTTCGCGAGCTCGACCGATGAGCTCCACCGCGCTGCGGATCGGTTCGCGCAGGACGCCCCGCACGCCCGTCCCGAGGAGCGCATCGACGACCACTGACGATCGTTCGACGCCCTGCGACAGGATGGCGACGTCACGGGCCACCGGGGCGTGGATCCGGGCCACCCGGGGAACCGCGGCAAGGCGCTCCCAGTTCCGGATCGCGTCCGGCGTGGTGGGGCGTGCCTCGGTCGCCACGAGGACCGCGGCGACGTCGATCCCTCCCCGGGCGAGGACCCGGGCAGCGACGAGACCGTCGCCGCCGTTGTTGCCGGGCCCGCAGAGGATGAGGATCGGCCCCCTGCCGAGTCGTCCGGTGGCCTCCGCCAATGCCCGGACCGCCGCCGCGACGGCGGTCCCCGCGTGCTCCATCAGCCGCTCGCCCGGGACCCCGAGAGCCTGGGCGCGCCGATCGGCCCCGGTCATCCCCTCGGCCGAGATGGGTGCCCTGGCCGCAGCCTCGGCCCAGCGCCGACGAAGGGCGCCCAGGTCGAGCCGCAGCAGCTCGGGATCGTCGGCAGGGAGCGGGGCGGGTCCGGACGCTGAGTCCCGGTCCGGGTCGGAGTGCTCGGGCATCGGGCACAGCGTATCGCGTGCCGCAGGTGGGCTCACCGGGAGCTCGTCGGCAGGCGGACGACGAGCGGCTCGCCATGCCTCCGCTCGACGAGCCCGTCCCGAGCGAGCCCCTCGAGGGCCGACTCGACGGCAGCCGGGGGATGCTCGCCGATCGGCCCGCTGAGCCGCGCCCACTCGCCGTCCGGCAGGTCGCGCAACCGGTCGACGATCCTCCCCCGCAGCCAGCGGTTGGAGCTGCGGAAGGGCACGGCGCCCTCCCGTGCAGCCGACGCTCGGCCGCGCACTGGTCGCTCCGGCCCGCCCGACGCCCGATCGGCCTGGTCGGCTCCGGTGGCCGCCGTCCGACACCAGGGCCGGAGCGGGCAGCCCGGGCAGTCGGGCGCGGTGGACCGGCAGACCCTGGCCCCGAGATCCATCATCGCGTGCGTCCAGGCGCCGGGTCGCTCAGGAGGGACCAGCAGGTCCGCGAGCGCCTGCAGGCGACGGGGCGACGGGGCCGTCCCGGGACCGACGAGCCGGGAGATGACCCGGCGGACGTTCGTATCGACGGCCCCGACGGGTGAGCCATAGGCGATCGCGGCGATCGCCCGGGCCGTGTACGGACCGACGCCCGGAAGGCGCTCCAGCTCAAGGACCGTCGAGGGCACCCGGCCGCCGTGCTCGTCGACGATCGCGCTGGCAGCTTGCTGGAGGGCCAGGGCCCGGCGGTTGTAGCCCAGGCCGCGCCAGGCCCGAAGGACCTCGGCCGGCGATGCCGCAGCAAGCGTGGCCGGATCGGGGAAGCGGATCATGAAGGCGACCCAGGCTTCGCCGGCACGGGCGGCCTGCGTCTGCTGGGCCATCGCCTCCGATACCAGGACCGCCCACGGGTCGGCCGTCCCACGGAACGGCAGCGCTCGGTCGTCGGGCCGGTGCCAGCCCAGCAGTGCCCGACGGATGGGAACGACGGCCAGGGCGTCTCCAGCGGCGGTGTCGCCACCCGCGCGGGACGACATCGGCCGGAGGCCGGACGGCGACCGCGGCACGGCACGTCGGGCAGGCATCGCGGTCGAGCCTAGCAGGTACCCTGCTGTCCACAGCGGGAGGGCGATGAGATGCGATTCGGGGCCGCGTTCTGGGTCCAGCGGACCGACTGGCCGAGCCTGCGCGATGCGGTGCTCGAGGCCGAGGCGGCCGGCTTCGATTCCCTCTGGATCGACGACCACCTCCTGTGCGATGAGGGCGACTGGACCTCGGGCAAGCTCGAGGGCTGGGGCGTCGCCTCGGCACTCGCTTCCCTGACCGCGCGGGCCACGATCGGGCACCTCGTCGTGGCCAACACCTTCCGCAACCCCGGGATCACGGCCAAGCAGGCCGTGACCCTCGACCACCTGAGCGGCGGGCGAGCCGTGCTGGGCATCGGCGGCGCCTGGTTCGAGCGCGAGCACGAGGCATTCGGGATCGAATTCGGGAGCGGCTTCGGCGAGCGGCTCGATCGGCTCGCCGAGGCGGTCGAGATCATCAGCCGGCTCCTGGCCGGCGAGCGCCTCCACTACGACGGACGCTTCTACTTGATGCGAGACGCCCTCTGCGCGCCCGGTCCGATCCAGCCGAAGCTGCCTATCCTCATCGGTGGTTCCGGACCGAGGAAGACGCTGCCGCTGGTCGCTCGCTATGCCGACCTCTGGAACGCCTATGGCACGCCTGCCGAGCTGGCCGCGAAGGACGCTCTGCTGCAGGAACGGTGCGCCGACATCGGGCGGGATCCATCCACGATCGAGCGCATGGTCAACCACAACGTCGTGATCCGCGACGATCCGGCCTCGGCGGAGGCCGCCTGGGACGAGTGGGTGCGGACCGGGGTCGATGCCGAGGAGCGCGTCCTCATCGGCGGTCCCCCCGTCCGCATCGCGGAGGCCCTCCGTCCGTACGTCGAGGTCGGCTTCGACCACGTCGTCTGGATCCTCCGCTCCCCTTGGGACCTGGAGACGATCCGTCGCCTGCCAGAGGTCCGGGCCGCCCTCGAGCCCTGACGAGCCGCGCGATCTCACGCGGCGGTGCGCCCACGCACCGCCCGCCGGATGCCCCGTCGCCGCCGGGCCATCGGTCCCGGGACGGCGGGCCGTCCGGCCCGGCCCTACGGGACCCCTCGGCAGCATCCCGCTCCGGTGGTTGCGGTGAAGATTTCGAGCGATTTGACGCGCTTGAGCGGGTCGACCGCTCGGCGGACCGACGCGGAGGCAGCCTTGGCGCCGACCGGCCAGCATCCCGCCACCCCCGATCAATGGCTGTCCATCCGCGAGGCGGCCGACCTGATCGGCGTCTCGCCGGCCACCCTGCGACGCTGGAGCGACGCTGGGGAGATCGAGGCCTTCACGACCCCCGGCGGCCACCGCCGCTTCTCGCGCCGAGCCGTCGAGGCGATGCTCCCGGCGGCCGAGGGCACCCGGTCTGTCCGCGAGATGGGCGTCACCCCAGAACGACTGGCGCGGATCTACCACCGCCTGGCCAACCGCATGGTCGCCGACACACCCTGGGCAAGGGCACTCGACAGCGCGCAGCGAGGGCCCTACCGCGAGCATGGCCGGCGGATCGGCAGCGCGCTCGTCTACTACCTCGATGCTCCCGACGAAGTGTCGCGGGAGGCGGCCATCGTCATCGCCGAAGAGGCCTGTCGCGAGTACGGCCGGCTGGCGGCCGAGGACGGTTCCGGCCTCGCCGAAGCGATCGAGCTGTTCATGCGCTTCCGGATGGTCTTCCTCCGGGAGATGACCTCGCTGGCCCGGCGACACGCCCTCGACATCGTCGAGGCGACGAGCCTCCTCGAGTCCACCCACCGAGCCTTCGATCGCCTGCTCCATGCGATCCTCGTCGCCTACCAGGCGAACGCGTCCCCGGCCATCGCGGCCTCGCCCACGGACGAGCCCAGCGTCCCGGCCTCGAACGGGCGGGGTCCGCGATGACCGACCTGCTCGAGCGCCCCGTCGAGGGCGCGACACCCGCCGGGCTGCAGGCCCCCTGGCGGCGCTCCACCGTCGTGGCCTTCGTGGCCCACGCCCGTGACGTCGCCAGCCCGGATCGGGAAGCCTTCGCCGAGCGTCTGGCCGCCGAGGCCCCGAGCGAGGGCGCGATCGTCGTCCACACCTGCCACCGCGTCGAGCTCTACGTCGCCCCGGCCGCATGGGGCGAGCGGCCGCTGCCGTCACTGCCCGACGGCACCCGGACGCTCGACGACGTCGCCGCCGCCCGTCACCTGATCGAGGTCGCCTGCGGGCTCGACAGCGCCGTGATCGGCGAGGACCAGATCCTGCACCAGCTCCGCGAGACCGTCGCCGAGCGCCACTCGACCTTCCCCCTTGAGCCGGTCCTCGACCGGCTCTTCCAGGCGGCGCTCCACGCCGGCCGCCAGGCCCACACCTGGTTCAGTGGCTCCCACAGGTCCCTGGCCGACGTCGCCCTCGACCTCGTCGAGGAGCGGACCGGCGCGCTCCATGACCGTCCGATCCTGGTCGTCGGGGCCGGCCGGATGGGGCGCCTTGCCGCCTTCGCGGCGTCGCGCCGCGGCGGCCACGTCCACATCAGCAATCGACACGAGGACCGGGCCGAGGCCCTGGCCCACGACACCGGCGGTCGCGTGGTGCCGTGGGGAGGCGTCCCCCTCGACCCGGCTCCGGCGGGCATCGTGCTCGCCATCGGCGGCGCATGGCAGGTCGACCGAGAGGGCTTGACGGAGCTGCTCGAGGGCAGCGCCGTCGTGGTCGACCTGTCATCGCCGGCCGCCATCGGAGACGACGTCCAGGCGGCCCTGGCCGGACGCTACGTGTCCGTCGACGAGCTGGCCGAGACACCCGAGGCGACGCTCCCCGGCCGCCTGCGTCGACGGCTCGACACGCTCGTGTCGGAGACCGGCCGAGAGTACTGCCAGTGGCTCCGGAGCCGCGAGAGCGCACCGGCGATCCGGGCGATGGCCGCCGCGGCCGAGGAGCGCCGGCGAGCCGAGGTCGGCTGGCTCCTTCGCCGGCTGCCCGACCTGGCCGACGATGAGCAGGCGCTCGTCGAGCAGATGACCCACCGACTCGTTGCGAGCCTGCTCCACGCCCCCTTCTCGGCGCTGAACGCCGATGCCGACGGGGAGCTCGAGCGGGCCGCCCGAGAGCTGTTCGCACTGTGACCGCCATGCGTCCCCTCCGCCTCGGCACGCGCGGCAGCGCCCTGGCGCTCGCCCAGTCTGGCACGGTGGCCGACGCGCTTCGCGCGCTGGGCGCCAAGGTCGAGATCGTCCGCATCCGGACCGAGGGCGACCAGCGGCCGCCGGACACGGCCTGGGGCGAAGGGGCCTTCGTGGGTGCGCTCGAGCAGGCTCTCCTCGACGGGACGGTCGACCTCGCCGTCCACAGCGCCAAGGACGTCCCGACCACCGAGGACCCCCGGCTGACCATCGCCGCCTTCCCGGGCCGGGAGGATCCGCGGGACGCCCTGGTGATCGGCGGCGCCGGCGGCTCGCTGGAGTCCCTCCCGGACGGTGCCAGGGTCGGGACCGACAGTCCCCGCCGATCGGCCTTCCTGCTGGCCCGACGACCGGACCTGCGGCTCCATCCGCTCCACGGCAACGTCGACACGCGGCTCCGCCGGCTCGCGTCGGGCGAGACCGACGCCCTGGTCCTGGCCGTGGCCGGGCTCACCAGGCTCGGTCTCGCCGAGCGGATCTCGGAGGTCCTCCCGCCTGAGACCGTGCCGCCGGCCCCCGGTCAAGGCTCGCTGGCGATCCAGTGCCGGTCCGACGACCAGGCGACCCTTGCCTGGGTCCGACGTCTCGACGACGCGGACACCCGGGCTGCGGTCGAGGCCGAGCGGACGTTCCTGCGCGCCAGCGGCGGCGGCTGCCGGGCGCCCATCGGCGCGCTGGCCGAGGTCCGCGACGGGACCCTGACGCTCTCCGCCGGCTCGGCCGGGCCGACCTGGCCGGATGCCGAGCAGCCGGGTGGGCGGGCACCCGTGGTGGCCCGAGGCGAGGTCGCGGGGCCGGTCGGCGACCGCCTGGCGCTGGCTGCCTCGCTGGCGGTCCGCCTTGCCGACGAGCTCGCGAGCCACCTGCCGCCCGAGCCCGCCAGCCGAGCGCTCCATCGTGCGGCCCCGCGCGTCCTCGTGACCCGGGCGGTCGAGCAAGCCGGCCCGCTGGTCGCCGCCCTGGAGGAGCGCGGCCTGGACGTGGTCGCCGTCCCGACGATCGAGCTCCGCCCCGCGATCCCGGGCGGCGAGCTCGACGACGCCGTCGCAGGCCTCGGCGAGTACCGCTGGGTCGTCGTCACCTCGGCCAACGGTGCCAGCGCGATCCTCGACGCCGCCGGACGCGTGGGCATCGATCCCGCCGTCGGCCGATGGGCCTCCGTCGGCAGGACCACGACCGCGGTCCTGGCTGGCAGCGGCATCGAGGTCGCCCTGACGCCGGGCAGGTCAAGCGGCGACGGTCTGGCCGACGAGCTCCCGATCTCGGCCGGCGAGCGCGTCCTGCTGGCCCGGGCCGACATCGCCGACGGGCGCCTGCCGGCGCGGCTGCGCGAACGAGGCGCGGTCGTCGACGAGGTCGTGGCCTACCACACCGTCGAGTCGCCCGAGGCGTCCCGGGACCCGCTCCGCCGGGCTCTCGCCGAGGCCCGGTTCGACGCCCTGGTCTTCACCAGCGGATCGACCATCCGCGGTCTCCTGGCGCTCCTCTCACCGCAGGAGCGGCGCATCGTCCTCCGCGCGCTCGCCTGCTGCATCGGCCCCACCACTGCCCGCGAGGCCCGCGAGGCCGGCTTCGGGCGGATCGTCGAGGCGCCGATGCAGACCGCCACCGCCCTGGCCGACACGATCGTCGGCGCCGTCCGAGACGAGGTACCCGCATGAGCAGCAAGGTGATGGAGCGGCCCGCGCTCCTCGGTGATCAGGCCCATGTCCCGGACCCGGCCCATCGGCTCCGCCGCCTCCGCCGGTCGCCCCAGCTGCGGGCGCTGGTCCGGGAGACGCGACCGGATCCACGCCAGCTGATCGCTCCCCTGTTCGTGCAGCCCGGACGGGCGGTCCGCGACCCCATCTCCTCGCTTCCTGGCGTCTCCCGGCTCTCCCCGGACGAGGCCGTCGCGGAGGCCCGTCGGCTTGCCGCGCTGAGGGTCGGCGGGATCATCCTGTTCGGCCTGCCGGAGGGCAAGGACGGCGACGGGAGCGGCGCCTGGATCGCCGATGGGATCATCCAGGACACGCTGGCCCGCCTCCGCGACGAGGACCCCGACCTGGTCCTCGTCGCCGACACCTGCCTCTGCGAGTACACCGACCACGGCCACTGCGGACCGCTCCTGGCCGACGGCCGGGTCGACAACGACGCCGCCATCGCCCTGCTGGCCGAGACCGCCGTCTCGCAGGCACGGGCCGGGGCCGACATCGTCGCGCCGAGCGCGATGATGGACGGTCAGGTGGCGGCCATCCGGGCCGGCCTGGACAGCGCCGGCTTCCCCGACACGGCCATCCTGGCCTATGCCGCCAAGACGGCTTCGGCCTTCTACGGTCCGTTCCGCGAGGCGGCCGACTCGGCCCCCGCCTTCGGCGATCGGCGCGGCTACCAGCTGGACCCGGCCAACCGGCGCGAGGCGATGCGCGAGATGACCGTCGACCTCGACGAGGGCGCCGACGCGCTCCTGGTCAAGCCGGCGATGCCGTCGCTCGACATCCTGGCGGCAGCTCGAGCGCGCTTCGAGGTCCCGATCGCGGCCTACCAGGTGAGCGGCGAGTACGCCCAGATCGAGGCCGCCGCTCGGCTCGGCTGGATCGACCGCCGCCGGACCCACCTCGAGGCGCTGACCTCGATCGTCCGGGCCGGGGCGGGGATGGTCATCACCTATGCGGCCGCGGATCTCGCCGCCTGGCTGCGGGACGGGATCGAGGCGTGACCGTGACCACCAACGGCCGGCAGGCGACCCTCGTGGCGGCGGCCGAGGACCTCTTCCCGGGCGGGGTGAACAGCCCGGTCCGCGCGTTCCGCTCGGTGGGTCGGCGACCGATCGTCCTCGAGGCGGGCTCCGGGCCGAGGGTCAGGGACGCCGACGGGCACTGGTACGTCGACTTCATCGGCGCCTGGGGACCGGCCATCCTGGGGCACGCCAACCCCGCGGTCATCGAGGCGGTCCGGGCGGCGGCCCTCGACGGGTTCGCCCTCGGGGCGACGTCGCCGCGCGAGGTCGCCCTCGGCGCGGCCATCCGGTCGGCGATGCCGTCCCTGGAACGGCTCCGGTTCACCTCCTCGGGAACCGAGGCAGCCATGAGCGCGCTTCGGGTCGCGAGGGGGGCCACCGGCAGGGACCTCGTCCTCAAGTTCGCCGGCGGCTACCACGGCCACTCCGACAGTCTCCTCGTCGAGGCGGGGTCGGGCGTCGCCACCCTGGCCCTCCCCGGCAGCGCCGGAGTCCCGGCCGCCATGGCCGCCGGGACCATCGTCGTGGAGTTCAACGACCTCGAGGCGGTCCGAGCGGCCTTCGCGACCTATCCGGGCCGCATCGCGGCCGTCATCGTCGAGCCGGTGGCGGCGAACGTCGGGGTGATCCCGCCGGCGCCCGGCTTCCTGGAGGGCCTCCGCGAGGTCACGGCGGCGGACGGCGCCCTGCTCGTCTTCGACGAGGTCATCACCGGCTTCCGGGTCGCCCACGGCGGGGCGCAGGCCCGCTTCGGCATCAGGCCGGACCTGACCGTCCTCGGCAAGATCATCGGTGGCGGGATGCCGATCGGGGCCTACGGCGGGCGCCACGAGCTGATGGACCTGGTCGCCCCGGTGGGGCCCGTTTACCAGGCCGGGACGCTGTCCGGGCATCCGATCACGATGGCAGCCGGCACGGCCACCCTGGCCATGCTCGACGGCTCCGTCTACGAGCGGCTCGAGGCAAGCGGGGCGAGGCTGGAGGCGGAGCTCGCCGACGCGGCAGAGACGGCAGGGCGGACGATCGCCATCACTCGCGTCGGGGCGCTCCTCACCGTCTTCTTCCGGCCGACCCGACCCGTCTCGAGCGCCGAGGCGATGGCCTCCGACCGGGACGCCTTCGCCCGCTTCTTCGGGGCGATGCTGGACCGCGGCATCCTCCTGCCGCCGTCGCCGTTCGAGGCCTGGTTCATCTCCCTCGCCCATGACGGCGCCGCCCTCGACGAGACGATCGCGGCGGCCCGGGAGGCCTTCGCGGCATGAGCGGTGACGCGACGATGGCTGCGCCGATCAGCGGGAGCCCGACCGATCGCCGCGCCGAGCCTCGGGCGACGCGCTACCTCCGGGCCACCCGCCGCGAGCCGGTCGACACGACACCGGTCTGGTTCATGCGCCAGGCCGGCCGGGCCCTGCCCGAGTTCCGGGCCGTCCGGAAGACCGCCTCGCTGGTCGAGATCACCCGCGACCCGGCCCTCTGCGCCGAGGTGACCCTGCAGCCGGTCCGTCGGCTGGGGGTCGACGCTGCGATCCTCTTCGCGGACATCACCACCCCGCTGGCCGGGCTCGACGTGGCCTTCGACATCAAGCCCGGGGTGGGCCCGGTCATCGATCGGCCGGTCCGCACCCCGGCCGATCTCGCGGCCCTCCGCCCCTTCGAGCGGGATGCCCTCAAGCCGCTCTTCGAGGCCATCAGCCTCATCCGCGCCGAGAGCCCGGTCCCCCTCATCGGCTTCGCCGGCGCGCCGTTCACCCTTGCCTGCTACCTGGTCGAAGGCGGTCCCTCGCGGCAGTTCCTGCGGACCCGGACCCTGATGCGCTCGGAGCCGGCCCTGTGGACCGGGCTGATGGACCGGCTCGTCGCCATGACGATCGAGTACCTGGGTGCCCAGGTCGAGGCCGGCGCCCAGGCCGTCCAGCTCTTCGACTCCTGGGTCGGCGACCTCGGGCCGCGCGACTACGAGCGCCACGTCGCGCCGTGGATGCGGCAGCTCTTCGACGGCCTGGTCCCGCTCGGGGTGCCGACCACCCATTTTGGCGTCGGGACCGCGGGGCTGCTGGCCCTCCAGGCCGCTGCCGGCGGCGACGTCATCGGGCTCGACTGGCACGTGACGCTGGCGGACGGCTGGGGGCTGGTCGGCGACCGCGCGGTCCAGGGCAACCTCGACCCGTCACTGCTCCTCGGCCCGTTCGAGGACGTCGCCGAAACGTCGCGCTGGATCCTGGACCAGGCCGCCGGCCGGCCCGGCCACGTCTTCAACCTGGGGCACGGCGTGCTGCCCGACACCGACGCCGACGACCTCCGCCGGCTCGTCGACCTCGTCCACGACCACCGCCCGCCAAGGAGCGTCCCATGACCACCGACCCCCGACCGGCCGTGCTCCTCATGGCCTACGGCAGCCCCGATCGGCTCGACCAGGTCGAGGCGTACTACACCGACATCCGCCGCGGCAACCCGCCCCCACCCGAGCTGCTCGAGGAGCTCCTCGAGCGATACCGCGCGATCGGTGGCGGCTCGCCGCTCTCCGGGATCGTCGAGCGCCAGCGAGCCGCCCTCGAGGCCGAGCTCGCCCGACGCGGCAGCCCGGTCCCCGTCTACGCCGGCATGCGCCACATCGAGCCGCGGATCGGGGCGATGGTGGGCCGGATGGTCGACGACGGGATCGACGGGTTCGTGGCCATCGCCCTGGCACCTCAGCGCTCCTCGAACGCCGCCGGCTACCGCCGGGCTGTCGAGGGGCGACTCGCCGACGCGGAGGGCGGGCCGAGCTACCGGATCGTCGGATCGTGGCACGACGAGCCCTGCTTCATCGAGGCCCTCGCCGCGGCGACCCGGACGGCGCTCGAGCGGACCGCCGACCCGACGACGGCCCGGGTGATCTTCACCGCCCACAGCCTGCCGACCCGCGTCGTCGCGGAGGGAGACACCTATCCGCAGGAGCTGGCCCGAACGGCCGCCCTCGTGGCCGATCGGCTCCACCTCGACCGCTACGAGTTCGCTTTCCAGAGCGCCGGGAGGACCGGCGAGCCCTGGCTCGGTCCGGACCTCCGGGACGAGCTGCGGCGACTCGCCAAGGACGGCGTCTGCGAGGTCGTCGTCTGCCCGGTGGGTTTCGTGGCCGATCACCTCGAGGTGCTCTACGACATCGACATCGAGGCGCGCGCGGTCGCCGATGAGCTCGGCCTCCGCCTGGAGCGGGCGCCCTCGATGAACGACGACCCGACCTTCATCGCCGGCCTGGCCGACGTCGCCGAGCGGGCGCTCGGCGAGCTGCCGTCCGGCACCACCACGGGCGCCGGGGTCGCCTGAGCCATGACGACAGGAACCAGGCCGACGATGGCCGCGCAGACCGCTCACGTACCGACGCACCCCGGTGGACATCCCGGTGGTCACCCGGGCGGACATCCGGGCGGGCACCCGGCTGCCGTCGGGGCGGTCAAGCCGGACGGCTACGTCTACGGCCGCGCTCCGATGCTGGTCTACTGGGAGACGACCCTCTCCTGCGGCCTCACCTGCCGCCACTGCCGGGCCACGGCGATGCCGGAGCGGAGCCCCGAGGAGCTGACCAGCGAGGAAGGCTTCGGGCTGCTCGATCGGATCCTGGGCTTCGGGCGTCCCTTCCCCCACGTGGTCTTCACCGGCGGGGATCCCCTTCGGCGCCCGGATCTCGAGACCCTCGTCGAGGCCGCCACCGAGCGCGGCATCGGCGCCTCGCTGGCGCCGGCGGCGACCGACGAGCTGACGCTGGAGCGGCTGGCCCGCCTGAAGGCGGCCGGCATCCAGACGATGTCGCTCTCGATCGACGGGTCGGACGCCGAGCGCCACGATGGCTTCCGGGGCGTTCCCGGCACCTTCGACAAGACGCTCCTGGCGGCCCGCTGGGCCCACGAGGTCGGCTTGCCGCTCCAGATCAACACCCTCATCACCGACGAGACGCTGTCCGACCTGCCGGCGGTCTACGAGCTGATGACGACGCTCGGGATCATCCGCTGGAGCCTCTTCTACCTGATCAGCGTCGGCCGGGGTACCGACCTGCGCGAGATCACGGCGGCCGACTCCGAGCGCCTCAACGGCTGGTTCTACGACCTGTCCAGGGAGGCCCCGTTCATCATCAAGACGACCGAGGCGACCCATTACCGGCGGGTCGCCATCCGGCGGATGACCGCGGACGGTCTCGACGAGGACGCCATCGCCGCGACCTCGGTGGGGCGCGGGTTCGGGGTCCGCGACGGCAACGGGATCATGTTCGTGGCTCACGATGGCTGGGTCTACCCGTCCGGCTTCCTGCCCGTGCGGACCGGCAACGTCCGGACCGACGACATCGTCGAGCTCTATCGGCAGCACCCCGTCTTCACCGGCCTCCGCGACGTCAGCGCCTTCAAGGGCCGCTGCGGGCGCTGCGAGTACGCCGAGGTCTGCGGCGGGTCGCGGGCCCGGGCCTTCGCCTGGACGGGCGACTACCTCGAGTCCGATCCGCTCTGCCCGTACGTGCCGCCGTCGGCGCCCGGCGCGGAGCACTGAGCGGACCGGCCGGGACCCATCGATGACCGTCCTCGTCGTCGGCGGAGGCATCACCGGTCTGGCGACTGCCCATGCCCTGGGCGCCGCCGGGGTGCCGACGCTGCTCGTCGAGGGGTCCGACCGGCTCGGCGGCAAGGTCCGGACCGACCGGACCGAGGGGTTCCTGGTCGAGTCCGGGCCGGACTCCTTCATCAGCTATCGGCCGGCCGGCCTGGAGCTGTGTCGCGAGCTCGGCCTGGCCGAGGCGGTCATCCGGCCGGTCGAGCCGCGGACGGTGACGGTCCGGATCGGCGAGCGGTTCGTTCGCCTGCCCGACGGGATGGGCCTGGTCCTGCCGACCCGGATGCGGCCGTTCGTGACCAGCCGGATGTTCTCGCCGCTGGAGAAGGCCAGGATGGGCCTGGACCTCGTCCTGCCGCGTCGACTCGACGGCACCGACGTCGCCGTCGGGCCCTTCCTTCGGGGTCGTCTCGGCGGCGCCCTCGTGGAGCGCCTGGCCGGCCCGCTCATCGGCGGCGTCTACGGCACGCCGATCGACGAGCTCAGTCTCGACGCCGTCGTCCCCCAGCTCCGCGAGGCCGAGCGCGACCACCGCAGCCTGCTGCTGGCCAGCCTGGCCCAGGGGCGGGCTCGGCGCAGGTCCGGCGCGCCGGCCGGCTCCCCGTTCGTCAGCCTCGCCGGCGGACTCGGCCAGCTCACCGACGCCCTGGTGGCGACGCTCTGGGACTCGCCCCAGGTGGCCCTTCGCACGGGCACGAGCGTCGTCGGCCTGGAGCGCTCCGGCGGGCACCTGGCCGCGATCCTGGCCGGCGCCGAGCGGCTGGAGGTGGACGGCGTCGTGCTGGCGTCGCCCGCGGCCGTCTCGGCCGACCTCGTCGAGGACCTCGCGCCGGACGCAGCGACCCACATCCGCTCGATCCCCCACGGCTCGACCGGCGTGGTGACCGTCGCCTACCGCGCCGACCAGCTGCCCGGTCCCCTCGTGGGGCACGGCTTCCTGGTCGCCGAGGGCGAGCCGCTCGCCATCAGCGCCTGCACCTGGTCCTCGAACAAGTGGCCGGACCGGGCGCCCGAGGGCCACGTCCTCCTGCGGGCCTTCATCGGGTCGCCGGGCGAGCGCCTTCTCGGCCGGCCCGACCGACGACGTGCTGGCGGCCGTCCGGCGGGACCTCGAGGTGACGATGGGCGTCCACGGGGCAACCGGTCCTCGCCCGCGTGTCGCGCTTCAGCGAGTCGATGCCCCACTACACGGTCGGCCACCTGGGGCGGGTCGCGGCCGCCGACGACGCCCTCGCTGCAGTGCCGGGCCTGGTTCTGGCCGGCGCCGCCTTCCGGGGCGTCGGCATCCCCGACTGCATCGCCGGGGGCCGCGGCGCCGCCAGGGCCATCCAGGCCCACCTCGGCGGCGGCGCGACCCGGTCGACGGCCGCGACGGGGACGGGGATCGCCACGGGCGCCAGCCGCGGCCGCGATGGTGGCACTCCCGACGGCAGAGCCCCGACACCGCTCGACTCCCTGCCCGTGGGCGCCACCGGCACGGTCGCCGTCGTGGCGAGCGCCCATCGCGACGAGCTCGCCTCCGAGGGTCTCCGCCCCGGCGTCCGGGTCGGCCTGGAGGCCGCGGCGCCCGTCGGCGGACCGCTGGTGATCTCGGTGGGGCGGGCTCGCGTCGCCGTGGCCCGCTCGGTCGCCAGGACGGTCCTCGTCGCCCCGAGTGAGCGGATCTCGGACGGCGCCCCGGCCGACCCGTGATCGCCCTGCACCCCGGCCACCGTCCGCCCGCCGGGGAGGACCAGGCGAGCCCGGATCGCCCACTGTCCATCGCCTTCGTGGGGCGCCCGAACGTCGGCAAATCCACGTTCGTCTCGCGGGCCGGCGGGCGCTACGTCGAGACGGTCAACGCGCCAGGCACGACCGTCACCGCCGAGCGGGTCCCGGTCCGGCTGGGCGGTCAGGCCGTGGAGCTCGTGGACCTGCCCGGAACCCGGTCGCTCGTCGACACGCCGGCCGGCAGCGATCCGTTCTGGGCCCAGCTGCTGGGGACCCAGCCCGACGCCATCGTGGTCGTCGCCGACGCCGGCGACCTGGCCCGGCACCTGCCGCTGGTGCTGGCCTGCCGGGATCTCGGCCTGCCGGTCGTGCTCGCCGCGAACCTCGCCGACGAGGCTGCCGAGGCGGGCATCGAGCTCGACGAGACGGCGCTCTCGCAGCTGCTCGTGGCGCCGGTCCACCTGACGGTCGGGCGGACCGGGCACGGGGTCGACGCGGTCATGGCCGACGCCGTGCGCCTGGCCTCCCGGCGTCGAGCCGTCCGCGAGGGCACCGCCGAGCCACGGGGTACCGTCCCGGCCCAGCCGTACCCGCCGTCGCTCGACGCACACCTGGCGGCGACCGCCCGTGACCTGGGCCACAGCCACTCGCTGGGAGCCGCGACGGTCGATGCGACCAGCATGGAGCCCTTCGTCGCCGATCGGACGATCTCGCCACGAGGTGCGGCCTCGATCCGCCTCGCCGACCTGTTGGAGCCGGAGCGCTGGCGGATCGGCGCCGAGTGGGCCGACCGCGTGGAGTCGCGACGCGCCGTACGGGCACCCCGGCGCGAGGCCCTGACCCGACTCGCAACGGTGCCATGGCCCGGGCTGCCGCTCTTCCTCGCCGTCGCCCTCGGCTCGTTCGCCGCCATGGTCGTCGTGGGGGGCTGGCTCTCGGCCCTCCTGGCGGAGGTCTGGGCGGCGACGATCTCGCCGCTGCTGACCACGATCATCGGGACGCTGGTGCCCCTGCCGGCGCTCGCCTCGGCGCTCGAGTGGGCGCTCGACGGCGGGCTCCTGGCGATGGTCTCGGTCGGCATCCCCTACGTGCTCGTCTTCTACGTGATCCTGGCCGCCCTCGAGGACTCCGGCTACCTGACCAGCGCGGCCGTCCTCCTCGACCGCGTCTTCAACGTCCTGGGCCTGCCCGGCCGAGCGGCGATCCCGCTCCTGAGCGCGGCCGGATGCAACGTGCCGGCCGTCTACGGCACCCGGGTGCTCCCGACGCAGCGCGAACGGCTCCTCGGCGGCTTCCTGGTCACCCTGACTCCCTGCTCCGCCCGGTCGGCCGTGGTCATCGCCGCCCTGGCCCCGGTCGCGGGGATCGGCGCGGCCTTCGCCGCCTTCGCCGTGGTGCTGGCGCTCACGCTGGGGGCCGGCCTGGCCGCCAACGCGGTCGTGCCCGGACGCCAACCGGCCCTCGTCCTCGAGCTGGCACCCCTCCGGACGCCGGTGCCGGCCAACGTCGCCCGCAAAGCCTGGCGGCGCTTCCGCTCCTTCGTCCTCGTCGCCACGCCGATCATGGTCGTCGGCTCGTTCGTCGTCGGGCTGCTCTACGAGAGCGGCCTGTGGGCAGACCTCGCGACGCTGGTCGAGCCCGTCACGATGGGCCTGCTGGGGCTGCCGGCGATCGCCGGGATCGCCATCGCCTTCGCCTTCCTGCGCAAGGAGCTGGCGCTCCAGTTGCTGGTCGCGCTCGCCATCGTCCAGTACGGCGCCGCCATGGCCGAGCCGGGCGCCTTCCTCTCGCCGGCCCAGCTGTTCGTCTTCGCGATCGTCACGTGCGTGTCGATCCCCTGCGCGGCGACCCTGGCGGCGCTGGCCGGCGAGTTCGGACGCCGCACCGCACTCGCCATGAGCGCCGCGACCGTGGGGCTGGCCCTCGGGGCCGGCGCCATCGTGGCCCGCGTCCTCGCGATCGCCTGACCCCGGCGACCGACCGCGCCACGGGTCACCCCCGCACCACCGGACGCCCCCGTCCACGAGCCACCGCTACGGCCGCTCAGGCCTCCGGATCGAGAGCCGCCCGGGACCAGAGCTCGGCCGCGATGAGCTCCACGACGGTGACCTCGACGAGGGTCCGGACCAGCGGGTCGTCGGCGCCGGGCAGGGGGATGACCAGGGCCGCCCCGTCGACCGGCGGCCCGACGACCAGGACCTCGCCCGAACGCGAGCGCACCGTCTCGACCAACGACCGGTCGTAGGCCGTGCCCGAGAGCAGGACCATCCGGGCGCCCGGCAGAGCCGTGTAGACGCCGACGTGCGCCCAGTCGCCGGCATCCCAGGCCGTCGCCGCAAGGCGAGGGCCCTCGCGGAGCATCAGGGCCGCCTGCTCGGCGGCTCCTGGCCGCGAGGCATCGCCAACGACGTGGATCGTCTCGGCTCCATCGAGGAGATCGGCGGCCGGACCGAGCCAGCCCGCCGAGCCCGCCGTGAGCCGCTCGAGGGCGTCGACGGCCGGGCGGAGGGAGGCCACGGTCGGATCGCTGCCGGCCACCCGACCTGCCGCCAGGAGCAGCGTCGCAAGCGTCGCCAGATGGGTCCGGCAGGCGACCCCCCCTGCTTCGGGCCCGGCCAGCAGCGGCAGGACGGCATCGGCGGCATCGGCCAGCCGGGAGGTCGGCTGCTCGGTGACCGCGATGACCGGCGAGGTACCACGGTGCCGCTCGGCCGCGGCCACGGTCTCAGCGGTCCCGCCCGAGGCCGAGATGGCGACGACGATCCGGCGCGGATCCGGCGGAGCGGGCGTCGGCGTCGACGCCCACTCGACCAGGACCTCGCCGCCGCCAGCCACGATCCGGGCGGCGACCGTCAGGGCGGCGAACCGCGACGAGCCCATCCCGACGAACAACAGTGGCGGTCGGTCGCGCCCCGCCAGGACCGACTCGAGCATCGTCGACGGCTCACCGTGCCCCTCCCAGGCATCGAGCAGGCGGGCCAGCGCGGACGGCTCGTCGAGAACGTCGCGGCGCAGGGCCGCGGCCCGGTCGATGGCCCTCACGCCCGGTTCCGGGAGGTCACCCAGCGCCGTCCATGGTCACGAGGAGGCTCCGGAGACCCTCGGTAGGCGCCCAGATCCACGACGGCAGGTAGGCAGCAGCGTAGGTGAACTCGTAGCACTCCTTCTCCAGCTCGAATGCCTCCAGCAGGTCGAGGTCGAGGTCGACCGGCGCTCCGCCTTCGGCCAGGCCTGCCGCGTACGCCTCCAGGAAGCGTTCGCGCGAGCGTCGCAGCCAGGCATCGGGGTCGAGCGCGCCCGACGGGCGATCTCGACCTTCCACGGGCGAGCCAGCGCCCGAAGGCGCGTCGGGCCGTTCCGCGACCTCCCGGCGCATCGCGCTCCGTCCGACGTGGTCGAGCGAGCGGAGCATCGAAGCCACGTCCCGAAGCGGCGACCCGAGCTGCCGACGATCCTCGACCGGGCGCGTGGGCTCGCCCTCGAAGTCGATGATCGACCAGCCATCGGGCAGGCGGAGCAGCTGGCCCAGGTGGAGGTCCCCGTGGATCCGGGTCAGCAGCGGGGGCGTCGCGAGGGCCTCGTAGACGGTGAAGCGCTCGAGGATCCGGGGGGCCGCGTCGCGGAGCTCGGCGCGGAGGGATCCGTCGACGGCGTCGATAGCCATGCGCAGCTCCCGGCTGGCTGCTGCGCGCCACTCCCGTAGCTCGTCCCGGGTCGCCGGCCGCGGCTCGAAACCCTCGATGCGGGCGGCGGCCAGGGTCGCGTGGAGCCCGGCAGTGAGCCGGCCGAGTTGGGCGGCTTCCTCGGTCGCGTACTCGAGCGCGACAGCGCCCGGCGCCGCGTACCAGGCGGCCAGGCGATCCGCGGTCGTCTCGTAGGCGTCCTCCCCGTCGCCCAGGAACTCGCTCAACGTGGCGACGGTCGTCAGGCCGGCCCGCGAGACCATCTCGACGAAGCCCGCCAGGCGCGGGACCGCCTCGAAGCCCGCCTCCTCGGAGAGATAGGCGGGCAGCTCCAGGTCTGGGTTCAGGCCGGGCTGCGCTCGACGGTACAGCTTGAGGAGCAGGCGCTCGCCGAGGACCACCGACGTGTTCGACTGGTCGCGACCCAGGGGCGCCTCCGCCAACACGGCCACCGCAGCCGGCCCGCCCGGCACGAGCGCGTCCAGGGCCGGTGCCGGACGGCAGACCAGCGCCGCGTCCGGCCCCCTCGCGCCACCGACGCCACTCGCGGCGGGCCTCGGCAGGCTGGGGATGGTCCGCCCCTCCGCGGTCGCGCGTGCCAGGCCGGCCCACGCGCCGTCACCTTCGCCAGCCTCGCGATAGGCGTCCCCGTCACGGGCCAGGACCAGGAGGTAGCGGTCGCGTCCGGCCCCCATGTCGACGCCAACGACCACGAGGGCGCCTCCGTCGCCGAGGTCGAACGCCTCGTCGAGCTCGAGCGGGCCCGCCGGCTGACCCGCCGACCCGAACCAGCGCCGCCCGGCCAGCTCGGTCGGGTCGATCCCGGCCACCGCGGCCTCGATGGCCAGCCGGATCGCCTCCGACGTCATGCCCCGACCTCGGCCGCCGGGCAGACGTGACCCGGCCGCCAGCCACGAGGGCCGGCGGCCGGGATGGGCAGCGGTCTGACGATCAAGCCGAGGATCAGGCCTCGGTGTTGATCATGACGTTCTTGACGAACGTGTAGTCCTCCAGAGCGTACATCGAGCCGTCCTTGCCCCAGCCCGACTCCTTGACGCCGCCGTGCGGGGTCTCGGAGGTCAGGGTGAAGTGCTCGTTGATCCAGACCGTGCCGAACTCGAGCGCCTTGGCGACCCGCATGGCCCGGCCGATGCTGCCGGTGAAGAGCGAGGAGGCCAGGCCGAACTTCACGTCGTTGGCCCACGCGACGGCCTGCTCCTCGTCGGAGAAGCGCTGGACCGTGACGACCGGTCCGAAGACCTCGTCCTGGATGATCTCGGAGCCCTGGTCGGGACCGGCGATGAGCGTCGGCTCGTAGTACGCACCGACCCTGGCCGGTCGCTTGCCGCCCACGACGAGCTCGACGCCGGGGGCCTCGACGGCACGCCCGACCATGCCCTCGACCTTGTCGGCCTGGGCCCCGGCGATGAGCGAGCCCATGTCGAGCTCCTCGCTCTCGGCCGGGTCGCCCCACTTGATCGAGCGGACCTGATCGGCGAGCTTGTCGACGAACGCGTCGTAGACCTTTGGGCCGGCGATGACGCGGCAGGCGGCCGTGCAGTCCTGGCCCGAGTTCCAGAACCCGGCCGACTTGATGGTCTCGGCCGCGAGGTCGAGGTCCGCGTCGTCGAAGATGATGACCGGCGCCTTGCCGCCGAGCTCCAGGTGGAGCCGCTTCACGGTGTCCGAGGCGAGGCGGGCCACGTGCTTGCCGGTCACGGTGTCGCCGGTGATCGAGATCATCCGGACCTTCGGGTGGGTGATCAGGAAGTCGCCCATCTCCGCGCCGGCGCCGGACAGGACGTTGAGGACGCCCGGCGGCAGGAACTCGGCCGCGATCTCGGCGAAGGCCAGGGCCGTCAGCGGGGTCCGGGCCGACGGCTTGAGGACCACCGTGTTCCCCGTCGCGAGGGCCGGCCCGAGCTTCCAGGCCGCCATGTACATCGGGTAGTTCCACGGGGCGATCGAGGCGACCACGCCGATCGGGTCGCGCCGGAACAGCGAGGTGTGGCCGGCCAGGTACTCCGTGACGGCCTTACCCTCCATCTGGCGGCAGGCCCCGGCGAAGAAGCGGAACAGGTCGACGCAGACCGCCATCTCGTCGATCGCGTAGGCGGTCACCTTGCCGGCGTTGCGGCTCTCGAGCTGGCCGAGCTCCTCGCCCTTCGCCTCGAGGGCGTCGGCGATCTTCAGGAGGGTCAGGCTGCGGTCCTGCGGAGTCGACTTGCCCCAGGTCTCGAAGGCCTTCGCAGCAGCCTCGACCGCCCGGTCGACATCCTCGGCGCCACTCTTGGGCACCCGGGCGATGACCTGGTCCTGGGCCGGATTGACGACGTCGAGCGTCTCCCCGCTCGCGCTGGCGACGAACTCGCCGCCGATGAACTGCTTGTACTCGATGACGTCCGTCACTGCGGATGTCCTCCTCTGGTCTCGTCCGAGGGACTGGTGGCGGGCATTGTGCGCCCCCCGGCCGGTGCGGGGGAAGCCCGACGCGACCGACGCGACGCGCGGGTCGAGCTCCGCTCTAGGCGACGCGCGGGTCGAGCTTCGCTCTAGGCGACGATCGGCTCGCCGGTCAGCGCCAGCCGCTCGATCAGGCCGGCTGCCTTGACCGTCCCCGGATCGGCCTGGAGGCGCGCCGAGATCGCCCGCAGTCGGGCCGCCATGGCCGCGTCGCCGACCAACCGGTCGATGGCCCCGGTGAGCTGATCGTCCTCGAAGGCGTACGTCGGCAGCCGGACCCCGAAGCCGAGCTCGTCGACCCGCTGGGCGTTGTCGTACTGGTCCCAGAACAGCGGCAGCACGATCATCGGCTTGCCGAAGTGGAGGGCCTCGGTCGTCGTGTTGTTGCCGCCGTGGGTGATGACCAGGTCGACCAGCGGCAGGATCGTCGGCTGAGGCAGGAACTCGGCCCCCACCATGTTGTCAGCCAGCTCGAAGAGGTCGTGCTGGGGGCCCTTGCTGACGATGTAGCGGTGCGAGGTCCGGCCCAGCACGTCGACGAGCCGCTTCATCAGGTCCACGTCGGCGGAGCCGAGCGATCCCAGCGACAGGTAGATGAGCGCGCCCGGACCGTCGCGGTGGTGCTCCGGGATGTCCCAGTGGGCCTCGGTACCGCGCACGGCCGAGTCCAGGCGATGCCACGTGGGAGCCAGCGGCTCGCGGCGGGCGTAGTCGGCCTCCGCCGGGTAGAGGTACAGGTTCAGGTAGTCCGAGGCGTTGATGAACTCGGGCCCGAGCGGGCCGGTGGGCAGCCCCGGCGTGCCGGCCTCGCGAGCGAAGGCGTCGAAGTCCGCCCACATCTCGCCGTGGCTGCGAGCGTACTCGGCCCGGAAGTCGTCCCAGCCGGCCCGGTCGCCGGCCGCGTAGCCAGAGAAGACGGGCGGCACGTCGGCGTCCAGGATCTCGGCCGGGTTGCAGCTGACGATCCTGGCCCAGGGCACCCCGGCCGTCATCGTGGCCGGGAAGCAGACGACGTTGTCCTCGACGATGACGTCGGGCCGGACCTCGTCGAAGATCTCCTTGAGCCGCGGCTCCACGTACTTCGCGCCGTCGATCAGCGCCTGCCAGGTGGGCTGGATGAACGTGGTGAGCTGCTCGATGGTCGGCTTGCGGAACTCCGGCGCCGTGTCCCGGATGAAGTCCTTCCAGAACTGACCGGGGACCTCGGGCTCCTCGGGGGGCGGTCCCAGGCGCATGAGACGCTCCTCGAAGCCGTAGGCCTCGAGCCGCCCAGCGAACGATTCCTCGACGATGAAGACGACCCGGTGGCCCCGCTGGCGGAGCACGTCGCCGATGCCGACGCAGTTGTTCGTCGGGCCGTAGGCACCCTCGGGGAAGAACACGATCGTCCGGCGCTCGGTCACGGGACCCCTCCGTCTCGTCCGGCCGCATCCGGCTGCGGCGTCCTGCAACGGTCAGGGTAGCGCGGCGTCAGACTGGAGGACGGCTGGAGGCCACCGGGAGATGACCCGGTCGCCAGGGCCGTCGCTCGAAAGGAGGCCGACGTGGGATCGGCCCCGGCCGGGCCTGGCCAGGCCCCTGATCCGAGCGGGGTCAGCGGGCTCGCTCTCGGCCGCGTGGACTCGCGTGTGGGCGCCTGGCTCATCGACAGCGAGATCGTGGGCCTCGTCACCATGGTCCCGTGGGTGGCATTGGCCGGCCTCCTGGACCCCGCCGCCACGACGGTGTACCTGGGCCTGACCTTCACGGCTGCGAGCTTCGTCTACTTCGTCCTGTTCTGGACGTCCGACCGGCGCGCGACCCCCGGTATGCGCTTCTTCCGCCTCCGGATCGGCCACGCCTTCGACGGGGCCGTCCTCGCGCCGTCGCTGGCGGCCCGGCGCTGGCTGGCGCTCGGCGGACCGATCCCGCTCCTCTACGGCCTCCCGGGCCTCGCCTGGGCGGCCTGGGTCGCTGTCCTCGCGTGGGGGACGGTGCTGCTGGTCGCCACGGCGCGGAGCCCCGCCCGCCAGGGACCCCACGATCGGATCGCTGGCTCGGTCATCGTCGGTCCCGCGGGCTGGACCCGCAGCCCCTTCGCCTGTCTCGTCGTCCTCCTGCTGATGGTCGCCCTCCCTGTCCTCGTCCTGCTGGCCGCGGCCCTGCTCTTCGCGTCTCTCCAGGGGCTCGTCCCAGGGATCGGCGAGGCGGTCGGGTAGGGCCTGGCCCCCCTTGCCACACCCACACCTCGTGGACTCGACCTCGCGGGCCCTTAGCGACCGGCGCGTCGGGCCGCCCTGTGCCACGGGATGACCAGCCGCTCAGCCAAGCCGACGGCCGCGAACAGCCCCACCGAGACGACCGCCGTCAGCAGGATGGCGGCGAACACCAGGTCCGTGCGGAAGGCGTTCTGACTCACCTGCATCCAGATGCCCAGTCCCTCGATCGCTCCCACGTACTCGCCGAAGACGGCCCCGATGACCGCGTACGGCACGGCGATCCGGAGCCCGGTGAAGAGCCCCGGCAGGGCGGCCGGCCAGCGGAGCAGGCGGAGCTCCTGACGGCGGCTCGCTCCCAGGGTGCGCATGAGGTCGCTGGCGTCGGCCGGGGTCGCGGCGAAGGCGTCCAGCAGCGAGACGACGATCGGGAAGAACGAGACCAGGACGATCACCACGACCTTGGGGGCCAGCCCGAAGCCGAACCAGACGACCAGGAGTGGAGCGATCGCCACGATCGGGATCGTCTGCGATCCGACGAGGAGCGGATAGACCGCCCGCCTGACGGCTGCCACCCGATCCATGGCCAGGGCGGCCGCCACGGCGAGGACCAGGGCGACCGCGAAGCCGACGAGCGCCTCGGTCAGGGTGACCGCGGCGTGGCGCAGCGCCGTGTCCCGGAAGTCCCAGAGCGCCCCCAGGATCCGCGACGGCGCCGGAAGCACGATCGGGCTGACCCCGCTGACGGCGACCCCGATCTCCCATGCCACGAGCAGCACCCCGACGAGCGCGACCGCGGGCAGCAGCCGCACCCAGCCCGTGCCGGCTCCGGACCCACCGGGGTCCTCGGCGCCAGGGTCCGGCTGGTCGTCGGGTGGCCCGGGGGGCGTCGGTGGCGTCACGGCCGCTCCGGCAGGAATGCGTCGGTGAACAGGGCGTCGGGATCGGGCGCCTCGGCCAGCGGCCGGCCATCCGGCCCGGTCAGAAGGTCCTCCTCGAACAGGAAGGTCGTGTACGCCGCCCACATCTCGGCGGTCTGGGTGCCGACCCGTCCATCGGCGTCGGCAAGATAGCCGCCCTCCACGAGGAAGACCTGGCTGGCGAGCGGAAGGCCGGGGTCGGCCTCGAACACGCCCTGGTTCTCGGCGATGAGGTCCGCGACCGAAGCCTCCGGGTCCTCGATGGCCGCCTCGTAGCCACGCTCGGTCGCCTCGACGAAGCGGCTGGCCACGTCCGGCTCCTCGTCGAGCCAGCGGGCGTCGCAGGCGATGACGACCTGGTAGAACTCGGGGACGCCGTGGTCGCTGAAGCGGAAGGTCCGCAGCTCGATCCCCCGTCGCTCGGCCTCGACGCCCTCCCAGGCGCTGAAGCTGATCGAGAAGTCCGCACGGCCGGCGTACAGCGCCTCGTAGGCCGCGCTGTCGAGGGTCACGGTCGTGAACTCCCCCACCCCGCCGTCGGCCCGGATCATCGCCCGAAGGGTCGGCTCCTCGTTGGGGTAGCCGAAGCCCGCGTAGACCCGACCGTCGAGGTCGCGGGGCCGCTCGATGTCGCCCGATGCGAGCACGGCGACCTCCGAAGCGGTCCGCTGGAGCACGGCCATGACCGAGACCACTGGCGCACCGGCTGCGGCCGCGAACGTCAGCGCGTCCTGGAAGCTGATGCCGCACTCCGCCTGACCTGCGGTCATCAACGCCTCGGGCGTGGTCCCCGTGTAGGGAAGGATCTCGAGGTCGATGCGTGCCACGTCGTACCAACCCCGGGCCAGGGCGACGTACAGGCCGGTGTGGTTGGTGTTGGGGGTCCAGTCGAGGGCGAAGCGCACGGTCGCCGGCGCCTCGGGGGGTGCCGAGGACGCGGGCGTGGCGCTCGGGGTCGCGCCCGTGCCGCAGCCGGCGACGAGGGCGACGATCAGGGCGGCCGACATCGCCCCCGGGCGACCGGAGCGGGTCGGGCTGGCGACGGGTGGATGCAGCATGACGACTCTCTCGAGATAGCGACGCCGCCCCGGGTCCCGGGACGGCGGTCGAGTCATGCTGGCCTGCTCCCTACGCCGGTACGAACCGGATCAGGTTGGCGGGTCTGTGGCGGGGCCACACTCTCAGCGCGTCGTCGCGCTCCCCGGAGGCGGTATTCGGTTGTCCTTCGATTCTACACCGGCCCGGCGGAGGGTTCGACGAGCACAGTCTCCGCGCGTGATCCGTTGGCCAGGGGCACCGGGCGGCCGGAGACGGCCCGGCCGCCAGCCGGTCCCCCACCCAGGCGACCAGGTCGGCGACGATCTGCCGGCCCGTCCGGCTCGTTGAGGCTCTCGTGGCGCAGGCCCGGGAGCACCCGCCGGGTCACCCCATCGAGCCGTCCCAGCGCTTCGGTCGAGGTGACCGGCACGACGGGGTCCGTCCGAGCCGTGGATGACCAGGGTCGGCATCGGCATCCGCTCCAGCGTCGCGAGCCGCTCGCTCACCCGTCGCTGGGCATCGAAGCCGATCCGGGCGAGGTGGACCGTCCCGGCCTGACGGATGAGCGGGTCGGCGGCGTCAGCGGCCGCCTGGGCCGGGTCGCACGAGACATCCTGCGGGCGGATCCCGGACGGCAGGCGCAGCCGCGGCAGCAGTGGATCGAGCCATGGCGCCGCCCGATGCTTCCAGGGAGCAAGGCTGTCCGCGAGGCTCGGGGCGGACAGGATCAGCAGATCGCTCGTCGGGCGTCCGCTGGTGGCCTGGTCGAGGGCGATGAGGCCGCCCATCGAATGGCCCAGCATCACGACCGGGCGATCGCCCGCGGCGGCGCGCAGTCGCTCCAAGGCCTCGTCGACGTCGTCGAGGAGGCTCTCCCAGCGCTCGATGTGGCAGGGGGTCCCACCCGAAGCACCGAAACCGCGATGGTCCCAGCCGTGGACGTGGATCCCGGCGGCGGCGAGGATCGAGCCGGTTCGCTCGTAGCGGCCGCTGTGCTCGCCCAGCCCATGGACCAGCAGCATCCCGGCCCAGGGCGGCGCCGACGGCGCCCAGGCACGGGTCCGCAGGGTGATCCCGTCGCGGGAGGTGACCGAACCGATCTCCGATGGCATCCTTCGCCTCGCATGCCGGCCGCGCGGCCGTCGGCGGCATCGTAGCGGAGCGGACGATGGTGGACTGGCTCGAGGTCGGCGACCGGGTCTTCGTCCGGCGCTACCGCTTCTACGACCAGGGGATCGGGGCGATCCTGTCCGAGGCCGGTGTCGCGATCGTCGACACCCGGACGACGCCGGCGCAGGCCCGCGAGGTCCTGGCCGACCTGCGGACGCTGACCGACCTGCCCGTCACGGTCGTCATCGACACCCACCACCACCACGACCACGCTTTCGGAAACTCGGTCTTCCGGCCGGCGGTCATCTGGGGCCACGCTCGCTGCGCGACCCGCCTGATCGAGACGGCCGCGGCCCAGATCCGATCGGTGAGCGAGGAGATCCCCGGGCTGGCCGAGGAGCTCCGCGACATCGTCGTCGACCCGCCCGACCGGACCTTCGAAGAGACCGCCTACGTCGACCTCGGCGGGCGGCGGCTGGAGCTCCGCTACCTGGGCCGCGGGCACACTGACGACGACATCGTCGTGCTCGTCCCCGACGCCGGGGTGCTCTTCGCCGGTGACCTCCTCGAGAACGGGGCCCCGCCGTGGTTCGGGGACGGCTACCCGCTCGACTGGCCGGAGACCGCCAGCCGGCTGCTGGACCTGGTCCACGGGCCGGTCGTGCCGGGTCACGGCGACGTCGGCGACCGCTCGTTCGTCGAGGACCAGCTGGCAGCCTTCCTCGCGGTAGCCGAGGCGGGCCGACGCGTCCACCGGGGCGAGGTCGGCCTGGACGACGCGGTCGCCGCGGGACCGTTCGGGCCGGCGGCCTCTCGCGAGCCGATCGAGCGGGCGGTCGCCCAGCTGCGGGGCGAGCTCGACTGAGGGCGGGTCCCCGTGGACCCGGTGGCGGCGCTCGTGGCCGGGGCGCTGCGGAGCGACCTGGACTAGCCGCCGACCCGGACCACCCAGCGACCCCTGGCATCGCCGGCGACGATCGCATCGAGCGCCGGTTCGACCGTGTCGAGGGACACCTCGGTCACATCCTGGCCCAGGGCCCGCGGGCGCAGATCGTCGCCCAGCCTCGCCCAGAGCGCGCGTCGCGTCTCGATCGGCATGGCTACCGAGTCCATCCCCAGGAGCCCGACGCCGCGGAGGATGAACGGCAGGACCGTCGTCGAGAAGGCAGCCCCGCCGGCGTTGCCGCAGGCCGCGACCGCGGCTCCGGGCGCCAGGGTCCGCAGGATGTACGGCATCGTCGGTGCGCCGACCGCGTCGATGGCCCCGGCCCAGCGCCCCGACTCCAGCGGTCGGGCGCTCTCGGCGGTCACCTCCTCGCGGGTCAGGATGCCGGCAGCCCCCAGCTCGCGGAGCCGGTCGGCCTCGTCCGCCTTGCCGGTCGCCGCCCAGACCTCGTAGCCCAGCGGCGTCAGGATCGCGACCGCCGAGCGACCCACGCCACCGGCGGCGCCGGTCACGAGCACCGGACCCGCGGCCGGCGTCAGCCCACGTCCCTCGAGCGCGGCGACGCCCATCGCTGCCGTGAACCCGGCCGTGCCGATCGCCATGGCCTCGCGGGCCGAGAGGCCGTCCGGCAGCGGCACGGCCCAGCCGGCCGGGATCCGCTGGTACTCGCCGTAGCCGCCGTGCCGCGACACGCCGAGCTCGTAGCCGTTGGCGAGGACCTCCGAGCCGACGGGGAAGGTCGGGTCGGCCGAGCCGACCACCTCGCCGGCCAGGTCGATCCCGGGGATGAGCGGGCTGATCCGGGCGACCTTGCCGTCGAAGCGGGTCGCCAGGCCGTCCTTGAAGTTGACCCCGGACCAGGCGACCCGGACCTCGACCTCGCCGTCGGGCAGGTCGGCCGGTGACAGCGTCCGGAGGCCCCGCTCGACCCGGTCCTCGAGGCGCTCGGCGACGTAGGCGCGGAAGGTCTCGGGGATGGCGCTCATGGTCGCTCCTCCTGCGCGGCCAGGATCTCGGCCCGGCGCGAGTGCTCCTTCGGGATGACGGTCGTCCCGACCGCCCGGCAGGTGACGACGGGCTCGGCGAGGACGTCGGCGGCCGATGGTGACAGGTCATAGCGGCTGGCGATGACCTTGCGAGCCTCGAACTCGACCGTCCGGCTGGTGTTGCCGATGCGGACGATCCGGCCGGTCACCTCCAGGAAGTCGCCGGCGTGGACCGGCGCCAGGAACTCGATCCGGTCGTAGCCGACGAAGAGGCCTTCGTCGCCGTCGGTGACGATCGCCAGCTCGGTGATGACGTCCCCGAAGAGCTCGAGGGTCCGGGCCCCGGCCACCAGGTTCCCGCCGTAGTGGACGTCCTCCTGGCCCATCCGGACCCGCAATGTCGCGGTGATCGGCTCCTCGTTCGTCATCGTCGTCCCTCCTGGCCGGTCCATCCGGCTCGATCGTGCGCCGGCAGAGCCGGTCCCGGTGTCATCTTCGAGCGGGCCGCCGCGATCACCCGCCGTCCCTCAGGATGACGAGCCCGTCGACGGCGATCGTCCGATCGCGGCCGACGAGGATCGGGTTGAGGTCGATGGCCGCGACGCGGGGATGATCGACGCCGAACGCGGCCAGACCGCAGATCGCGTCGAGCACGCCTTCCTCCGGGATCGCTCCCCCGCGGGCGGTCCGGAGCATCCGGCCGACGACCGTCTCGTCGAGCATCCGGCGAGCCTCGTCCCGGTCGATGCGGCCCACCCGCACGGCGACCTGGTCCAGGTACTCGGTCCAGATGCCGCCGAGGCCGACAAGGACGACCGGCCCGAACTGGGGGTCGCGCTGGAAGCCGGCGATGAGCTCGACCTCGCCCTCGAGCATCTCGGCGACGAGCAGGCGACCCGGGTGCCCCAGGGCTGCGAGCCGCTCGAGGATGGAGGCGGCAGCGTCGCGGACCCGATCGGCCGTCCCCAGGCCGACCCGCACCAGGCCCTGCTCGCTCTTGTGGGCGATCTCGGGGCCGACCGCCTTGACGACGACCGGGTAGCCGAGCGACTCGGCCGCCCGGACGGCCGCCTCGACGTCCTCCACGATGACGCGCCGGGGCACCGGGATGCCGTACCGAGCGGCTGCCTGGAGGGACGCGTCCTCGTCGAGCTGCGAGGCACCTCGTCCGATGGCGTCGTCCAGCTCGGGGAGGGCGATCGGCGCCGCGTCCGGGGCCAGGCCCTCCCCCGGCCACTCGGTCCGTCCGGCGATCTTGGCGATGGCGTCGAGGCCCACCCAGGCGCCGCGAAGGAGCGGGATCCCCTCGGCGTGGCAGAAGGCCGAGAGCTCTGGCGCCGGATCCTGGCTCGACGGGCTCAGGTAGATGGGGGTCTTGCCGCTGCGTCGGGCGGCGGCGGCGAGGTAGGCGGCGAGGTCGCGGCCCAGCTGGAGCTCGAAGGAGCCGCAGGTGGTCTGCTGGTCGATCGACATGACCAGGACGTCGCCGTCCTCGGCCGCGGCGGTCTCCAGCGCCTCCGGGTAGATGACCTGGTAGTCGTCCGTCCCCCAGGGGTCCATCGGGTTGGCGACGTGGAACTGCGGCCAGCGCTCCCGGAGCCGGGCGATCCCGGCGTCGCTCATCGGCGGCAGCTCGATCCCGAGATCCTCGGCCAGGTCCGCCAGCAGATTCGCCTCGCCGCCGGAGTTGGTGACGACGTGGGCGCGCCGGCCGAGCCGGGTCCGACCGGCCCCCAGCAGCTCGCCGACGGTGGTCAGCTCGTCGAGGTCGGCGCAGAGGATGGCCCCGACCTGGCGGAGGGCAGAGGCGGCGACCCGGGCGCTGCCGGCGAGCTTGCCGCTGTGGGCGCGGATCCCCTCCTGGGCGATGGCCGAACGACCGACCTTGCACACGGCCAGCGTCTTGTCGGCCTCGGCGAGGACCCGGGCGGCGTCCAGGAAGCCGAGCGGGTCGCCGAAGCCCTCCACGAAGGCCAGCACCGCGTCGGTCTCGGGGTCCTCGGCGAAGAAACGGACGTAGTCGGCCAGGCCCGTCCCGGCCTCGGCGCCGCACGAGACGATCGTCGAGATCGGCACCCTGCCCCCGTTGTTGACGAACGCCTCCACGATGGCGCCGCTCTGGGCGACGATGCCGACCCGCCCGCGGCGCACGTGCGGCGGCACGGTGCCGATGTACGGCGCCGCCCCTGTGACCAGGTCGACGAAGCCCATGCAGTTCGGTCCCACCACCGCGACGTCCCGCTCGACCGCCAGCCGGCGGAGACCGGCGGCCAGCTCCGTCGCCGCGTAGCCGGAGTCGGTGAAGCCCCCACCGGGGACGACGACGGCTCGTGCCCCCACGTCGACGGCCCGAGTGGCGGTCTCGAGGACGCGCTCGGTGGCCAGCTGGATGAGCACGACGTCCGGTGCCTCATCGAGGGCCTCGAGCGAAGCGACCGCAGCCACCGCAGCGACGTCGGCGTACTTCGGGTTGACCGGCAGCAGGCGTCCCGTGTAGCCGAGCCGGCGGCAGTTCTCGAGGGCGACCCGCCCGACGAACGTCCGGGGAGTCGCCCCGACGACCGCGACCGAGCGCGGGCGCAGGACGGGAGTCAGATCCATCGCTCGGGCCTCCTGCTCGCCGTCGCGGTCGCCGATGGCGCTGCCGCGCCGGCCTGCCGCAACGGTACCGCCCCGCCAGCGACCGCGGCCTCCCGGTCGCGACGGGCGGTCGTGGTCGACGCTCGATCCATGGCTCGCCGGGTGGCTTGACGACGACGGATGCGTCAGGCATCCTCCGTCGACCATGACCCGAATGGCTCGTCGCATGTTCATGCCCTGGCGGCCCCGCCGCGTGGAGGACGGGGTCTAGGTCTCCGGAGGCTTTCAGCCGGGGACCCGGACCGGTCCCGGGGCCGCAGGATCCGACCGCATCGGACCTGCGGCTTTTCTGTACCTCCCACACGACGCGACGGACGCCGCACCTCTCCCCCGGATCCGCGCCGGATCCCCGTGCCCGCACGGGCACGACGGGACGATCACCGTCTCCCGACCGCCCCGCCCGAACGAGAGGTACCCAGGTCATGGCCTTCGAGCCCATCGCACCCACCACCCGCCCCGAGACCCTCGCCCTGCACGCCGGCCAGACGCCGGATCCGGCCACCAATGCCCGGGCCGTGCCGATCTACGCCACGACGAGCTACGTCTTCAACGACGCGGCCCACGCCGGCCGGCTCTTCGCCCTCGAGGAGTTCGGCAACATCTACACCCGGATCATGAACCCGACGACCGGTGTCTTCGAGGAGCGGATCGCCGCCCTCGAAGGAGGGGTCGGGGCGGTCGGGCTGTCCTCCGGCCAGGCAGCCGAGACGCTGGCCATCCTCAACCTGGCCCGTGCCGGCGACGACATCGTCAGCAGCTCGAGCCTTTATGGCGGGACCTACAACCTCCTTGCCCACACCCTGCCCAGGCTCGGCATCACGACCAGCTTCGTGGACGGCTCGCGGCCCGAGGCCTTCGGCGACGCGATCGGCCCGCGGACCAAGGCCGTCTTCCTCGAGACCATCGGCAATCCCCGGCTCGACGTCCACGACATCCGGGCCATCGCCGACGTCGCCCACGCCCAGGGCGTCCCCGTCATCGTCGACAACACCTTCGCTCCCCTGCTCTGCCGACCGATCGAGCTCGGTGCCGACGTCGTCATCCACTCGGCGACGAAGTGGATCGGCGGCCACGGCACCGCCATCGGTGGCGTCGTCGTGGACGGCGGCAACTTCGACTGGGAAGGCTCCCCGAGGTTCACGGCCGACCTCGTCGAACCCGATCCCTCGTACCACGGCGTCAGCTATACGAAGGCGTTCGGGCGCCTCGCCTACATCATCAAGCTGCGGGTCCAGCTGCTCCGCGACATCGGCCCGGCCCTGTCCCCGTTCAACTCGTTCCTCTTCCTCCAGGGCCTCGAGACGCTGCCGCTCCGCATCGCCCGGCACAGCGAGAACGCCCTCGCGGTCGCCCGCTGGCTCGAGTCACGACCGGAGGTGGCCTGGGTCAGCTACCCGGGGCTCGCTTCGCACCCATCCCACGGCACCGCTCTGCGGACACTGTCCGGCGGCTACGGAGGGATCGTGACGTTCGGGCTGGCTGGAGGGCTGGACGCCGGCCGACGGCTCATCGACTCGGTCCGCGTCTTCAGCCTCCTGGCCAACGTCGGCGACGCCAAGTCGCTGATCATCCACCCGGCCTCGACGACGCACCAGCAGCTCGGCCACGAGGACCAGCTGCTGACCGGAGTGACCCCGGACCTGGTCCGCCTGTCGGTCGGCCTGGAGCACGTTGACGACCTCATCGCCGACCTCGAGCAGGCGATCGCGACGGCGACCGCAGCCGACCGCCAGCCGGCCGCCACCAAGAACGGGTCCTGAGGTGGGCGAGCTCGTCGGGGCCGGTCCGTCGCTGGTGGATCCGGCCACGACCTATCGAGGCCCGTCTTCCCGGGCCGAGCCCGCGTCCGGTTCCCCCGCCCTGGGCACCGGCCGCGTGCTCGCCCGACCGCTGGGGCCGTTCCAGCTCGAATCCGGCCAGGTCATCCCC
Organism: uncultured Chloroflexia bacterium; assembly: GCA_963707215.1. Taxonomy (GTDB): domain Bacteria; phylum Chloroflexota; class Limnocylindria; order Limnocylindrales; family CSP1-4; genus DATHYZ01. The sequence continues at coordinate 513,520 of CAVPPB010000003.1, forward strand.
GACCTCGTCGTCGCCTATCGCCACGACGGCCCGGCTCCCCCGGCGCCGCAGGTCGTGGTCGTCCACGCGCTGACCGGCTCGGCCGACGCTGCCGGCGACTGGTGGCAGCCGCTCATCGGGCCCGGTCGATCCCTCGACACGCGCGCCGTCGGGGTGCTCTGCGCCAACCTGCTGGGCGGGCGGTACGGGACCACCGGGCCGACGTCGGTCGACCCTCGGACCGGCCTGCCCTACGGCCAGGCGTTCCCGACGGTCACGACTCGCGACCAGGCTCGGGCCCTCTGGACGCTCGCCGACGCGATCGGCATCGAGCGGGTCGCCCTCACGACCGGCGGGTCGCTCGGCGGGATGGTGGCGCTCGAGGTGGCCATCGAGCGGCCGGACCGGGTCGCCGTGGTCGTCCCGCTGGCGGCACCGGCAGCCACCGGAGCGCTCGCCATCGCCTGGAACCACCTCCAGGTCCGGCTGGTCGAACGGCTCGGCGCCGAGGGCCTCGCCCTCGCCCGGCAGCTGGCGATGACGACCTACCGGAGCGAGGCCGACTTCGAGGAGCGGTTCGGGCGGCGGTCGGAGGCCGACGGGCTCCCGTCGGTCGTGAGCTACCTCGAGCACCAGGGCCGGAAGCTGGTCGAGCGGTTCGACCCGGAGACCTATCGGGTGCTGGCGCGGGCGATGGACACCCACGACGTCGGGCGAGCCCGCGGGGGGCGCGATGCGGCGCTCGGACGCCTGGCACGCTCCGGCGTCCGGCTGGTCGGGGTCGGGATCGAGGGCGACATCCTCTTCGGCCCGGACCAGGTCCGGGCGCTCGTGGACGCAGCCGCCGGGACCGGCGTAGATGCCGCCTACTGGGAGCTCCGCTCGGTCAAGGGGCACGACGCCTTCCTCGTCGAGTGGGAGCAGCTGGGAGAGGTCCTCGACGGAGCCCTCACGGCAGCCTGAGGCACCACGAGCCGACCTCAGTCGAGGGTCCGGGGTGACCGGTACCGTCGCGGGATTGGAGGGCTCGGTCCCGGCGCCTACGGTCGTCCGGTCATGCACTCCACCGCTCGCCACCCGCGCTTCCTGGTGCCGCGTCGTCTGCTCCACTATCGCCATGCCGAGATCGTCCGCGAGCCCGGGGCCGATGCAAGCGAACCTCCGTCGGGTCCGGTGATCCCCGTCCGCGCCGGCCCGACGGCCGGACCGCTGTCGCCAGCGCACGAGCCGTCCCGCGATGCTGACCGCCCGTAGCGGCCCAGGCCGACCCGGGCCAACGCCGAGCGGCCTGCCCGTCTGCCTCCAGTGCGGGGTCCCCGCCGGTCGACCCGGAACAGCGACCTGTCGACGCTGCGGCCTTCCCTATGGGGCGTCACCCCGCGAGTCCGGTGAGCTGGCCGTCTGTCCGATCTGCTACCGGAGCACCGACGATGACGGGCGGCTGGCATCCCTGGCGGCTATCGGGCGCCGGCTCGACCTCGTCGCCCACGTCGCGGAGCACGACCGCTTCCCGGTCGGGGACGACGAGTGGCTGGAGTCGCTCCGGCAGGGCGATCGGATCCGCATCGGTCGCTGGACGGCCGCCTTCGACCTGGTCCGCCGCTACCTCGTGACCGGCGTCGTCGACGGGGGACGGACACGCCGCGAGCAGCACGACACCCTGATCTTGGCGATGACCCAGCTGGCGCGCTGGGGAGCGCCAGGCGGCAGCCTCGTCGGCGACCAGCCCGAGTGGGCCGAGGCCCGGGACGCCGTGGCCCAGGCCATGGAGCGGTATCACCGGGGTCGCGCCTAGCAAGGTCCCTGGGCCGGTCACGGCGTGGCGCGATCACACGGACGGACCCGGCGCCGAAGAAGCCACGCCCCGCCGTGACCGGGGTCCGACCGGACGGCCGAGCGGGTGCCGAGCGGCCCTCGCCCGGCTCCACCGGCGGCCCTACGTTGCACGGGCGGGCCGGGCGATGCCTTCGGCCCGGGGAGGTGGGCGTGAAACGGAACGATCAATGGGTGGGTGGGGCCGTCCTCATCGCCATCGGGGCCGCGCTCCTGCTGGGCCAATACGTGGGTGACGCCGGGCGGTTCATCCTCCTGGGGCTGGGCCTCGTCCTGCTGGTCCTCTTCGTCGCCAGCCGCAACCCCGGTGCACTCATCGGCGGCGGGATCGTCACCGGCCTGGGCGTCGGCGTGCTTCTGGCCACCGAGCTCCAGGACGAGGCCGCCGGTGCCGCGGTCCTGCTTGGCCTCGGCGGCGGGTTCATCGGTGTCTGGCTCGTCGGCACCCTGTTCCGGATGGAGGAGACCCGGATCTGGCCGCTCATCCCCGGCGCCATCATGATCACCATCGGCCTCGCACTGCTCGCAGGGACCGAGGCGCTCGAGACGCTCGAGTGGCTGTGGCCGGTCATCCTCATCGGCCTGGGTGTCATCGTCCTGGTCGGGGCGCTCGTCCGACGCGGCCCCAGCCAGGCGGACTCCGGGACCACGGCCGGCACGGACCAGGTCGGCGGCTCCGACACCTCAGCCTGAGCCGATCGCACCCATCCGATGGCCGGGTCGGGCGCCGAGCCCGCCGGGCACCTCTTCGCAGGGCCGCATCCGGCCGCCGCTGGGGTATCATCCGGCTGGTCGCTGGCGCGTGGCTCAACGGTAGAGCACCTGACTCTGGATCAGGGGGTTCCAGGTTCGAATCCTGGCGCGCCAGCCAACTCCTCCGGGGAGTGTGGTGCGTCCTCCCGTGAGCCGCGACTCCTCCCGCCCAGGTCGCAGGAGCCGCCCGCGATGACCTACGAACCCACCGCCCCGTCCGCCGACCCGTCCCCCACCCCGGAACGGCGCGACTTCATCCGCGAGATCGTGGCCGCCGACGTCGCGGCCGGTCGGATCGCGGTGCCGGTCACCCGCTTCCCTCCCGAGCCGAACGGCTATCTCCACATCGGCCACGCCAAGTCGATCTGCCTGAACTTCGGCATCGCCCAGGAGTTCGAGGGGCGTTGCCACCTCCGCTTCGACGACACGAACCCGGTCAAGGAGGAGCAGGAGTACCTTGACGCCATCGAGGCGGACGTCCGCTGGCTGGGCTTCGACTGGGGCGAGCACCTCTACCATGCCTCGGACTACTTCGAGCAGCTCTATGAGTGGGCGGTCCACCTGATCCGGACGGGTCACGCCTACGTGGACGACCTCTCGGCCGACGAGATCCGTCGGCACCGCGGCACGCTCACCGAGCCCGGCCGGGACAGTCCCTGGCGCGAGCCGGCAGGTCGAGGAGAGCCTCGACCTGCTCGAGCGGATGCGGTCCGGTGAGTTCCCCGACGGTGCCCGGGTCCTGCGCGCCCGGATCGACATGGCCTCGCCGAACATCAACCTCCGGGACCCCGTCCTCTACCGGATCGTCCACGCCAGCCATCCGCGGACCGGAGACGCCTGGTGCGTCTATCCGACCTACGACTTCGCCCACGGCCAGTCCGACGCCATCGAGGGCATCAGTCACTCGATCTGCACACTCGAGTTCGAGGCCCACCGGCCCCTGTACGACTGGCTCATCGAGCACCTGCCGGTGCCGTCGCGGCCGCGGCAGTATGAGTTCGCCCGGCTCAACCTGACCCACACGGTCCTCTCGAAGCGAGTCCTCAAGCGTCTCGTCGACGAGGGGCACGTCCGCGGCTGGGACGACCCGCGGATGCCGACGATCTCAGGCCTGCGCCGGCGGGGCTTCCCCCCGGAGGGCATCCGCGACTTCGCGGCGACGATCGGGGTGGCCAAGACGGACAGCGTGATCGAGGTCGGAGTCCTGGAGCATGCGGTCCGCGCCGTTCTCAACCGGACGGCCTCACGGCGGTTCGGCGTGCTCGACCCTCTCAAGGTCGTCATCGAGGACTACCCGGAGGGCCGGGTCGAGCACCTGGCGGTCCCCAACAACCCGGAGGACCCGACGGCAGGGGCCCGGGAGGTCGCGTTCTCCCGCGAGCTCTGGATCGAGCGCGAGGACTTCATGGAGGAGCCGCCGCCCAAGTTCTTCCGCCTGGCGCCAGGGCGCGAGGTACGCCTGCGGTCGGCCTACCTCGTCACCTGTCGCGAGGTCGTCAAGGACGAGTCCGGCAGGGTCGTGGAGCTGCGCTGCACCTACGACCCGGCTACCCGGGGCGGCGACGCTCCCGACGGCCGGCGCCCCAAGGCGACCCTGCACTGGCTGTCGGCGACCCACGCGATCCCGGCCGAGGTCCGCCTCTACGGCTACCTGTTCCGCAACCCACTGCCCGGCGCCGACGGCCGCGACCTGTTCGACGATCTTGACCCGGCGTCGGAGACCGTGATCGAGGGCTGCCTCGTCGAGCCGAGCCTGGCCGAGGTGCCGATCGGCCAGACGGTCCAGCTCGAGCGGCTGGGCTACTTCACCCCCGATCCCGATTCGACGCCCGAGCGTCTCGTGCTCGACCGGACGCTGACCCTCAGGGACACCTGGGCCAAGGTCCAGGCGAAGGGCCGCCCCGGGGGACGCTGAGCGCCCGAACCTGACCGACCGTCAGGGTCCCAGGGGCCGAAGGTCCGGGCTGATCCTCGGCGCCAGTGGTTCCCCGCCCGAGGACCCAGCTCGGCAGCCCTCCGGCCCGACGAGGCCAGCGGCCCTATCCGACGGGGGCCGGTCGGGCCCCGGCCCCCGGGTCGTCCGGCCCTACATCCCCCCTGCCCGGCTGTGGTCAGGTGTACCTGCGTCCCCAGTCGACGCGCGACTCCGTGCGCGTCCCAACGGGTCGTCATGAAGATCGCCATCTCGGGTAAGGGCGGGGCCGGCAAGACTACGATCGCCGCACTCATCGCCGGGGAGCTCGTGCGGCGGGGCTATCGGGTCACCGCGATCGACGCGGACCCGAACCCGACGCTCGCCACCGGCCTGGGCTTCCCGCCCGAGCCGATCACCCCGCTGTTCGAGATGGCCGACGAGATCGAGGACCGCGTCGGCGGGGACGGGGTCATCCGGCTCAATCCACGGGTCGACGACCTGGTCGAGCGCATCGCGGTGACCCGCGAAGGTCTCGAGGGCCTCCAGCTGGTCGTCGCCGGCGGGGTCACCCGCGGCGGGGCCGGCTGCGCCTGCCCCCAGGGGATCCTCCTTCGTCGCCTCCTCGAGCACGTCGTACTGGGCCTGGAAGAGGCCGTGATCATCGACCTCGAGGCCGGCCTCGAGCACCTCGGACGGCGGACCGCCCAGGCCGCCGACGCGCTGCTCATCGTCGTCGATCCCACGAACGCGGGGGTCGAGACGGCCGGCCGCATCCGACGATTGGCCGGCGACATCGGCATGGAGCGCATCGCGCTCATCGCCAACCGGGTCGTCGACCCGTCGGACCTTGCCTTCATCTCGGAGCGGCTGCCCGACCTCGAGGTGGTCGGCGCCATCCCCTACAGCCAGGCCGTGCTCGCCGCCGAGCGAGCCGGCGCCCCACTCATCGGACTGGATGGAGCGGTCGGACCGGCGGTCGTCGACCTCGTCGACCACCTGGCCACCGGAACACGGGAAGAGGTGCGAACGTGAACGAGCTCGAATCCCCGCCTTCGCGGACCGACCCAGCCAGCATCGCGATGCGCGAGCGGGCCAAGGCGGAGGGGGTCGAGACGATCTGGGACCGCTACGCCGCCCTGGGCACCCAGTGCAAGGTCGGCGAGCTGGGCATCTGCTGCACGGTCTGCCACCTGGGACCGTGCAATCTCGGCCTGCCGGGGAGCAAGCGGCCGCAGGTTGGCGTCTGCGGCGCGACCATCGACACGGTCGCCGCCCGTCGGCTGGCCCGCGACATGGCGGCCGGCTCGGCCGCCCACTCCGACCATGGTCGGTCGGTGGCCAACCTGCTCCTCAAGGCGGCCCGCGGCGAGGCGCCCGGCTACCGGATCGCCGACGCCGCGAAGCTCAACGCCCTGGCCGACGAGCTGGGCGTGGCCCGCGACGGAAGGCCGGTCGAGCAGGTCGCCGAGGAGGTCGCGGAGGCCTGCCTCGCGCAGTTCGGGCAGCAGGAGGGCGCCATCGCCTTCGTCGGCCGGGCGCCCGAGAAGCAGCGCCAGGACTGGGAGCAGCACGACATCACCCCGCGCGGCATCGACCGCGAGGTCGTCGACGTCATGCACCGCACCAACATGGGCGTCGACGCCGACTACAAGAGCCTGGTCCTGGGTGGCATGCGCAGCACCCTGGCCGACGGCTGGGGCGGGTCGATGGTCGCGACCGACCTCCAGGACGTCCTGTTCGGGACGCCGAAGCCGATCCGGGCCAAGGTGAACCTCGGGGTCCTCCGGGAGGACGCCGTCAACATCCTCATCCACGGCCATGAGCCCGCCCTCGCGGAGGCGATCGTCGACGCGGCGACCGACCCCGAGATGCTCGAGGCCGCCAAGGCCCAGGGCGCCGCCGACATCAACGTCGCGGGCATCTGCTGCACGGCCAACGAGGTCCTGATGCGCCGGGGCGTGCCGGTGGCCGGGAACTTCCTCCAGCAGGAGCTGGCCATCGTCAGCGGGGCCGTCGAGGCGATGCTCATCGACGTCCAGTGCATCATGCCGGGCGTCGCCCAGGCAGCCGGCTGCTTCCACACGGAGGTCATCGCGACCTCCGAGCAGGCCCATTTCCCGGGGACCCGCCACGTCCCCTTCTCCGCCGAGACGGCCTACGAGAGCGCTCACGAGATCGTCAGTCGGGCGGTCGCCAACTTCGCCCGCCGGGACCGCGCTCGGGTCGCCATCCCGGACCACCAGATGGACGTGGTGGCCGGCTTCACGACCGAGTCGATCACCCGGATGCTGGGCGGGACGTACCGCGGCGGCTACCGGCCCCTCAACGACGGGATCATGGCCGGGAGGATCCGCGGCGTCGCCGCGGTCGTCGGCTGCGACAGCCCCAAGCGCGCCCAGGACGAGGGCCACCTCGACCTGGTCCTCGAGCTGATCAGCCGCGACGTCCTGGTGGCCCAGACGGGCTGCTCGGCCATCGCCTGTGGCAAGGCCGGGCTGCTCCGGCCCGAGGCGGCCCTCGAGCACGCTGGGCCCGGCCTCCGCGAGATCTGCGAGGCGGTCGGCATCCCGCCGGTCCTCCACGTCGGCTCGTGCGTCGACAACAGCCGCCTCCTGACGGTCTGCATGGAGATGGTCAAGGAGGGCGGCGTGGGCCGCGACTTCAGCGAGCTGCCGGTCGCCGCCGCCGCCCCGGGCTGGTGGTCGGAGAAGGCCATCGCCATCGGCTTCTACGCCGTGGCCTCGGGACTCCTCACGGTCCTCGGCTCGCCGCTCAACATCCTCGGCAGCGAGGCCGTGACCCGCTTCGTCACCGAGGAGCTGGAGGACCTGGTCGGCGGGCGGTTCGCCTTCGAGCCGGACGCCGCCAAGGCCGCCGACCTGATCGCCGCGCATCTCGACCGCAAGCGGGAGGCGCTGAAGCTACGACCGATGCTCTACGAACCGGTGGCGGCCGCCGCCCCGGTCCTCGAGCCGGTCGCAACCGCCTGACCGGAGGCAGAAGACATGTCCCGGATCATCGCCAGCGCCGCCATCCGAGGCGCCCACGAGTACGTCTCGGAGGCCGAGACCAAGCTGAACGCCATGGCGGAGTCCTCCGGCGGGGCGACCCGCCTGGAGTTCCCCAACACGGCCTTCTACCTGCCGCTGACCCTCGCCCTCACCGGGTTCGAGGTCAAGACCGTCGACGAGGCCCGCGTGCCGCTGCAGATCGCCCGCGACCTGCTGGGCCCGGTCCCCACCGACGAGACCTGGCTGCCGTACCTCGGTGACGCCCTCGACGCGGGGGTCGCGACCCTCATCGCGGAGGAGATCATCGAGGCCCTCCGCTACGCCGAGGGGACCCAGTCCAACGGCATCTTCCTGGGCTTCACGGACGACGCCATCCTGCGGACCCAGGGCATCAAGCTCGTCGACGGGCGGATGCCCGGCTTCGCCGCCTGCGTCGGCGCGCTGCCGACGAACGAGGAGGCGGTCCGCCTTGCCCGCGAGCTCCAGGAGCGCAACATCCTGGTCTTCATCTCCAGCTCCACCGACGGCCGGAGCATGGCCGAGCAGCTGGCCGAGGAAGGCATCGACATGAGCTGGGACACCTACCTGGTGCCCTACGGCAAGGAGACCAGCTCCACGGTCCACGCCCTGAACTTCGCCGCCCGCGCGGCGATGACCTTCGGCGGCCTGGTGCCGGGCGATCTCGACAAGGCCCGCCGGATCCTGCTCTACAACAAGGAGCGGGTCTTCGCCTTCGTCCTGGCCCTCGGCGAGGTCGACGACCGCAAGTACGCGACGGCGGCCGGGGCCATCAACTTCGGCTTCCCGGTCGTCGCCGACACCGACATCCCGCAGATCCTGCCCAGCGGCATCTGCACCTACGAGCACGTCGTCAGCAACGTCCCCGGCGAGCGCATGGTCAACAAGGCCATCGAGGTCCGGGGGCTCAAGCTCAAGATCACCAAGATCCCGATCCCGGTCTCCTACAGCGCCGCCTTCGAGGGCGAGCGAGTCCGCAAGGAGCAGCTCCACGTCGAGTTCGGTCGCACCCTGACGCCGGCCTTCGAGTACCTCCGCTCGCGCGAGCTGGAGGAGATCGAGGACGGCCACATCGAGGTGATCGGGCCGGACCTCGATACGGTCGAGGTCGGCGGGTCGATGCCGCTCGGCCTCCTCATCGAGGTCGCCGGACGCAAGCTCCAGAAGGACTTCGAGCCGATCCTCGAGCGCCAGGTCCACCGCTTCGTCAACGGCGCGATGGGCGTCATGCACATCGGCCAGCGCGACCTGCCCTGGATCCGGATGTCGAAGGAGACCTACGACGCCGGCTTCCGGCTCCGCGACTTCGGGGTCATCCTGCATGCCAAGTACCTGGAGGAGTTCCCGGCCATCGTCGACAAGGTCTCGGTGAAGATCTACTCCGACGCGGCCGAGATCGAGAAGATCCTCGAGGAGGCCCGGGGGGTCTGGGAGGAGCGCGACGCCCGGGTCGCCGGGATGACCGACGAGACGGTCGACATCTTCTACTCCTGCACCCTCTGCCAGTCGTACGCCCCCAACCACGTCTGCGTGATCTCGCCGGAGCGGCTGGGGCTCTGCGGCGCCTACAACTGGCTCGACGGCAAGGTCAGCCACGAGATCAACCCGAGCGGCCCGAACCAGCCGATCGAGAAGGGCGCCTGCCTGGACCAGAGCCTGGGCCTCTTCAAGGGCATCAACGACTTCGTCGCCGCCAAGTCGAACAAGACCGTCGACCAGGTCAGCCTGTACTCGATGATGACCGCGCCGATGACCTCGTGCGGCTGCTTCGAGTGCATCATGGGCGTCGCCCCCGAGGCGAACGGCGTCGTGGTCGTCAACCGCGAGTACCCCGACATGACCCCGCTGGGCATGTCCTTCAGCACCCTCGCCGGCCTCGTCGGCGGCGGCATCCAGACCCCGGGCTTCCTCGGCGTCGGACGGCTCTACCTGACGAGCCGCAAGTTCATCCCGGCCGACGGCGGCCTGCCGCGCCTGGTCTGGATGCCGAAGGAGCTCAAGGACGCCCTCCGCGAGAAGCTCACGGCCCGTGGCTCTGAGATCGGCGACCCGGACTTCGTCGACAAGATCGCGACCGAGGAGGACGCGACCACGACCGAGGAGCTGCTGGCCTTCCTGGAGCGCGTCGGTCACCCGGCCCCGACCATGCCGTCCATCCTCTGATCCGAGCCATCCCTTCGAGAGGTCGATCGCCATGCCGCTGACCGCCCTGGACATCTACAAGGTCCTTCCGCAGACCAACTGCGGTGAGTGCGGGGTGCCGACCTGCCTGGCCTTCGCCATGCAGCTGGCCACCAAGAAGGCGGCCATCGACGACTGCCCGTACGCCACCGACGAGGCCAAGGCCGCGCTGGCCGGTGCCGCCGCGCCCCCCATCCGCCTGGTCTCCGTGGGGCCCGCCGACCAGTGCGTGGTCATGGGCAAGGAGACGGTCCTCTTCCGCCACGAGGAGACCTTCTATCACCCGACGGCGATCGCCGTCCGCATCCGCACCGACAAGCCGGAGGCCGAGCTCCGGGCGGCCTTCGAGCGGGTGAAGGAGCTGGTCTTCGACCGGGTCGGCCAGTTCGTCAAGGTCGAGCTCGTCGCCCTGGAGGACCCGGACGACGACGCGGCCCGTTTCGCGGCGGCCGCGAAGCTGGCGAACGAGATGGAACTCGGCCTCGTCCTGGTGAGCCCGACCCCGGCCGTCATCGAGGCGGCCCTCCCGGCGCTGGCCGGCCGGCGACCGCTCATCGATGGCGCGACGGCCGGGAACTGGGAGGCGATGGCCGCCCTGGCCAAGGCCAACGACTGCCCGCTCGTGGTCCGGGGCACGGACCTCCAGGATCTCGCAGGACTGACCACCAGGATCGCCGGGCTGGGGCTCACCGACCTGATCGTCGACAGCGGCGCCCGAGGTCTGGCGGCCACCATCCGTGACCTGACCCAGATCCGGAGGCTGGCCCTGCGGCGCCAGGCCCGCCCGCTCGGCTACCCGGCCATGGCCGTCGTCACTGCGAGCGACCCGATCGACCAGGTCACCGAGGCGTCGGCCTTCATCGCCAAGTACGCCGCGATCGTCGTCGTCGACGAGCTGGAGCCGTGGCAGGCCCTGGCCATGGTCACGGCCCGCCAGAACATCTACACCGACCCGCAGAAGCCGATCCAGGTCGACGCCGGTCTGACGACCATCGGCAGCCCCGACGCCTCGTCGCCGGTGCTGGTCACGACGAACTTCTCGCTCACCTACTTCACCGTCGAGGCGGACACCGAGTCCAGCCACGTCCCCTCATGGGTCGTGGTCGTCGACACTGAGGGCCAATCGGTCATGACCGCCTGGGCCGCCGACAAGTTCAGCGCCGAGACGATCGCCAAGGCCCTGGAGGACTCCGGGGTGGTCGACAAGGTCGACCACCGGCGCTGCGTCATCCCAGGCGGTGTCGCCTCGCTCAGCGGCAAGCTGGAGGAGCTGAGTGGCTGGGAGGTCCTGGTGGGACCGCGCGAGTCGGCCGGTATCCCGGTCTTCATGCGGACCCGCTGGCGCCAGCCCGAGCCCGCTGCCGCGAGCTGAGGGACCTGTCGTGCCGCCGGCCCGAGTGACGTTCCAGCCCGACGCCGCCAGCGCGGTCGTCGAGGAAGGCGCGACCCTTCTTGACGCTGCGTTCGCCGCCGGGTTGCTCCTCGATGGGTCGTGCGGGGGCCGGGGCATCTGCGGACGCTGCTCGGTCACGGTCGTCGACGGCCCCACGACCGAGCTGGAGGGCGCCGGCGCGGCGATCGACGGGCGGGTCCTGGCCTGCCGGACGGCCATCGCCGGAGACGTCACCGTCGATGTGCCCGCGTCCTCGCGGATCGAGGGGCTCGAGATCCTCACCGGCTCCGATCGCGCGACCGGCATCCTGGCCTCGCCGGAGGAGCTGCCGGTCGGTCCGTTGCCCGACGCCGACCGCTACCCGTTCGACCCGCTGGCCATGGCGGTGCCGCTGGCCCTCCCCCGCCCCACGATCGACGACGCCACGAGCGACCTCGGGTTGCTCCGCCGCGAGCTGCGTCGGGGACACGCCATCCACGACCTGGCCGTGCCGCTGCCGATCCTCCGCCAGCTGCCGGAGCGGATCCGCCTGTCCGACCGCCTCGTGACCGCGCTCGTCGGGCGCCGCAACGGCGACCACGAGCTCCTCGATGTCGTTGCCGGGCGCCAGTCCCGACCGGCCTTCGGGCTGGCCATCGACCTCGGGACGACCACGGTGGTGGTCCACCTGGTCGACCTGCGCAGCGGGATGACCGCGGGCGTGGCCGCCGCGCTCAACGGCCAGGTCGCCTTCGGCGACGACGTCATCTCGCGGATCATCCACGCCGGCGAGCCGGGCGGCCTCGAGGAGCTCCGGTCGACGGTCGTCAACGAGATCAACGTCCTCGTCGGCAGCCTGGCCCTCTCCCACCACGTCGACCGCCACGAGATCCTGGCGGCGGTGGTGGCCGGGAACACGACCATGGTCCACCTGTTCCTGGGCCTGCCGCCAGCCGAGATCCGCCGCGCCCCGTACGTCCCGGTCGCCACCGCGCTGCCCGTCTACCACGCTGCCGAGATCGGCCTGCGCATCCACGGCCGGGCACCGGTGGCCTGCATGCCGGGAGTGGGCAGCTACGTCGGCGGGGACATCACCGCCGATGTCCTGGCGACCGGCATGGACCGCAAGCCGGAGCTGGCCATGCTCATCGACGCCGGCACCAACGGCGAGACGGTCATCGGCAACCGCGACTTCCTGGTCTGCTGCGCCTGCTCCGCGGGCCCGGCCTTCGAGGGCGGCGGGACGTCCTGTGGCATGCGGGCGGCCCGGGGCGCGATCTCGCGGGTGGGCCCGGGCCAGGACGGGGGCCTGGCGATCTCGACGATCGGTGACGCGCCGGCACGCGGCATCTGCGGATCGGGCCTGGTCGACCTCCTCGCCGAGCTCCTGCGGAACGGCACCCTGGACCGGGCCGGCCACCTCCGGACCGATGCGCCGGGAGTCCGCGAGACCGAGGCCGGCCTCGAACTCGTCCTCGCGCCGGAGGAGCGGACCGCCACCGGCGGGCCGATCGCCCTCACCAGCGCCGACATCGAGACGCTCCTGCGCTCGAAGGCCGCCGTCTACGCGGGTGCGGCCGTCCTGGCCCGCCGCCTGGGCGTGGCGATGACCGACATCGAGCGGGTCTACGTGGCGGGCGGGTTCGGCACCTCGCTCGACGTCGAGAAGGCCATCCTCATCGGCCTGCTGCCCGACGTGCCGCCCGACCGGGTGACCTTCATCGGCAACGGCTCGGTCACCGGGGCCCGGATGGCCCTGCTCTCCCATGCCGCCTGGATGCGGACCGCCGAGCTGGCCGACCGGATGACCTACCGCGACCTGAGCGCCGACAACAGCTTCATGGACGAGTACGTCGCCGCGCTCTTCCTGCCCCACACCGACAGCGAGCGCTTCCCCCGCGCGGCGGCGGCGCTCGGGATGGCCTGAGGAGGACCCGTGTCGTACGTGATCGCCGTGGCGGGCAAGGGAGGGACCGGCAAGACGACCCTGGCCGGCTTGATGGTCCGGGCCCTGACCCGCGACGGCCGAGGTCCGGTCCTGGCCGTGGACGCCGACCCCAACGCCTGCCTCGACGTCACCGTGGGCCTGGCGGCGACCAAGACGATCTCGGACGTCCTCGACGAGTCGCACGGGCTGCGCGACGTCCCGGCCAACATGCCGAAGCCGGTCTGGCTCGAGTACCACCTCGAGGACTGCCTGGCCGAGGGCCGTGGCGTCGACCTCATCGTCATGGGCCGCCCCGAGGGCGCGGCCTGCTACTGCTCGGCGAACCAGATGCTCCGCAACTACCTCGACCGGATCATCGGCTCCTACCCCAGCGTCGTCATCGACAACGAGGCCGGCATGGAGCACCTCAGTCGGCGGACGACGCGCGACGTCGACCTTCTCCTGGTCGTCAGCGACGCGACGATGACCGGCGCACGGGCAGCCCGCCGGATCGCCGACCTCGTCCGGGAGCTCGGGCTGCCGGTGAAGCGGATCGCCGTCGCCGTCAACGAGGCCGACGCGATGGCCGACCCGGTGGCCGAGGTCCTCTCGAGCGACGGGCTCGAGTTCGCCGGCTTCGTCCCCCATGACCCGTCCATCGTCGAGATGGAGCTGGCCGGGCGACCCGTGTCGGAGCTGCCGGACGACGCTCCGGCCGTCCGGGCCGTCGCAGCGATCCTGGACCGGCAGTTCGCGGAGGCGACCCGATGAAGACGTACGCCCAGGCGCTCGAGCGGCTCCAGACCGAGCTGGCGCGCCACAGCCCCGAGGTCGTCGCCCTGCGGAGCGGCGCCAAGCGCATCGGCGAGGACCGCCTGGAGCTCCGCTGCCTGGGTCGAGACTACCGGATCGACTTCCCCGATGGCGAGGTGACGACGGCCGACGGCGAGGAGGTCGACGAGCACCTTGCGATCCTGCTGCTCCTGTACCTCCTGGAGGCCGGCGGGGGCCCGACGCAGGACCACTGGATCGCCTTCGAGCAGATCAGCGGGGGCGCCGGCTACAGCGGCTCGTTCCGCGGCCGCGTCCTGGGCCCCCTGCTCCGGACCTTCGGATCGGACCCGGGGAAGCTCCGGGCGGCCGCGGTCGAGCTCGATGCGTCGCCGCTCGCCATGGGCGACGCCGCGGTCAGCATCGCGGCCCTGCCCCGCGTTCCCATCGCGATCGTCCTCTGGGCCGGTGACGACGAGTTCGCCCCCAGCGCGTCGGTCGTCTTCGACGCTTCCATCGAGGGCTACCTCGATGCCGAGGCCGTGACCGTCCTGGCCGAGCAGGCCACCCGCCGGATGATCGAGGCCGCCCGGCGCGGCCCGAGCGAGGGAGAGACCCGATGACCATCGAGCTGATGCGCGAGACCTGGCCCGGCAAGATCCAGACCGTCACCATCGGGGCGACCCCCGACGACGGCGGGACCCGGGGCTCGACCGTCACGGTCGGCGGGAGCGCCGCTCTGCCCTTCCAGCCCGATGACGCGCCGGCCCCGCATCCGCCGGTGGTCGCCCTCCAGGTGTTCGACGTCGTCCCGCCCGACTGGCCGGATCACCTCAAGGCGCCGCTCGCCGACGTGCTGGGGTCGCCGGCCGACTGGGCCCGCTTCGCCGTCGAGACCTGCGGCGTGGACCTCGTCTGTCTCAGGCTTATGTCGGTCCACCCCGAGTGGGGCGGCGCAACACCGGACGGGGCTGTCGCCACCGTTCGCTCGGTCCTCGAAGCGGTCGACGTGCCGCTCATCATCCTCGGCTGCGGTGACGCCGCCGCCGACAATGATCTCTGGCCGCGCGTGACCGAGGCGGCTCGAGGCGAGCGTTGCCTCGTGGGCGTCGGCGAGCCGGACAACTACAAGACCCTGGTCGTCGCCTGCATGGCCGACGGCCACGCAGTCCTCGCCGAGGCACCCATCGACGTCAACATCCAGAAGCAGCTGACGATCCTGATGACCGAGATGGGCCTGCCGGCCGAGCGGATCGTCCTCCACCCGGGCAACGCCTCGCTGGGCTACGGCATCGAGTACGAGTACTCGATCATGGAGCGGATCCGGCTGGCCGGCCTGCAGGGCGACCGGATGCTTGCCCAGCCGGTCATCACCATCATCGGCGAGGAGGCCTGGAAGGCCAAGGAGGCCCGGCTGCCGGCTGCCGAGATGCCGATCTGGGGCGACGAGGCCAGGCGCGGGCCGGCCTGGGAGGCGACGACGGCAGCGCTCTTCCTGCAGGCCGGGGCCGACATCGTGGCCCTGCTCCACCCGGACGCGGTGGCGAGCACGAAGCGGACGATCGCAGAGCTGACCGGGACGCCGGCATAGCAGGCGGGAGTGAGACGAGATGTTCATCATCGGTGAGCGCATCAACGGCATGTTCAAGGTAGTCGCCAAGGCGATAGCCGAGCGGGACGAGGCGACGATCGCCGAGCTGGCCCGGCGCCAGGTCGATGCCGGGGCCCAGGCCCTCGACATCAACACCGGCCCCACCGAGGGCGACCCGGTCGAGGTGATGCGCTGGCTCGTCGAGACGGCCCAGGCCGCCGTGGACGTCCCGATGTCCATCGATTCCCCGAAGCTGCCCGTCGTCGAGTCGGGGCTGCGGGCGGCCCGGCGGCCCCCGATCATCAACTCGACGACCGGAGCCAAGGACCGGCTCGACTCCCTCGTGCCGATGGCCGTGGAGCACGGCGCCAGCCTCATCGCCCTGACCATCGACGAGCGGGGCATCCCGCGCAACGCCGAGGCGCGGTCCGAGATCGCCCTGACGATCCTGGCCCACACCATGGGAGCGGGCCTGCCGCCCGACCGGCTCTTCCTGGACCCCATCGTGCTGCCGGTCAGCGCGGCCCAGGACCAGTGTGCGGCGGCGCTGGAGGCGGTCTCGACGTTCCGGGCCCTGAGCGACCCGGCGCCGCGGATCATCGTCGGCCTCAGCAACGTGTCGCAGGGCACCGCCCATCGCAGTCTGGTGAACCGGACCTACCTGGTGATGGGCATGGCCCGGGGCGTCGACGCGGCGATCCTCGACCCCAACGACCGCGACCTGATGGACGCGGTCCGGACCGCCGGGATCCTGCTGAACCAGGAGATCTACGCCGAGAACTACCTCGAGTCGACCACGTCCGCGCCCAGGGTCCCCGTCGGAGCCTGACGCCGGGGGATCGAGCCGCGCCCCGGGGCCGTAGGGGGGCCGGCTACGATGATCCACGATGCGTGAGCGCGATCGCTACGGCCGCCAGTCGCTGGGCGAGCGCCTGGGCGAGGCCTGGTCGTGGTTCCGCGGCAACCGGAACGCCCAGATCGTCGTCGGAGCCGTCGTCCTGGGGATGCTGGTGCTGATCGTCCTCACCCCGGGAACGGTCCGCTTCGACGAGCTCGCCGAGGGCGACTGCCTCTTCGTCCGGACCCGCTCGGCGGTCGATCTCGACACCTCCACGCCCATCGGGGATCCGTCGACGATCTCGGCCATCCTCCTGGCCGAGGGAGCCGAGCGGACGTCCTGCGACGGGAGCCATGGCCACGAGGTGATCGCCGTCGTCGAGCTTCCGGAGCCCGTCGGAGCCGCGTACCCGGGCAGCGGCACGCTGAGCGCGGAGCACATCCCGAGCTGCGTGGCGGCATTCGAGCCGTACGTGGGCCGGCCGGCCGAGGGCTCGATGTACGCGGCCTTCGTGGTGGTCCCCGACGAGGCCCGCTGGACGGCCGGCGCCCGGTCGGTCGCCTGCCTCCTCCAGCGGGTCGACGGCCGGTATATGGATCACGCGGCCCGCGACAGCGGCGAGTAGCCGACGCCCCTCGACCCGCCCGCAACGCCGCGGACGGTCCGGCGTCACCTTGGCAGACCCGGGGAGCGCCGGGCGGATGGAGGCAGGATGACGGCCGCCGCTGGGACACCACTTGCGACGACCGCCGAGCCGCGCCGGATCGGTCGGCCCAGCGTCGCCGCCTGGGTCCTCTACGACCTCGCCAACACGGCCTTCAGCCTCGGGGTCGTGACCCTCTACTTCCCCCAGTTCCTGAAGGCGCGCTTCGGGGCGACCGACGCCCAGGTCGGCGTCTACGACGCCGTGGCCATGGCCCTCATCTTCGTCTCGGCGCCGGTCCTCGGGGCGATCTCCGACCAGATCCCCCGGCGGATCCCGATGCTGGCGGTCACCACGCTGCTCTGCGTGACCTGCACCTTCGTCCTGGGCGTCGAGGCCCTGCCGCTGGTGGTCCTGCTCTTCATCGCCGCCAACTACACGTTCCAGGCGGGCCTCATCGTCTACGACTCGCTGCTGCCCGAGGTCAGCACGGACGAGACCCGCGGGCGGGTCAGCGGCATCGGCGTCGGGGTCGGCTACATCGGCTCGATCCTGGCCATCATCGCCGGGAGCCTGATCCTGCCCGAGGACCGGGACGCGGCCACGCCCGACCAGTGGCAGTGGGTCTTCCGGGCCATCGCCGTCACCTTCCTGGTCTTCGCGATCCCGGCCTTCCTGTTCGTCCGCGAGCGTCGACGGGTCGTTCCGCCCCTGGGACCCGCGGTCGTGACCCGGGCCTTCGGCGACGTCGCCCGGACCGTGTCGAGGCTGCGCGGCTACCCGGGCCTGCTGCGCTTCCTGCTGGGCCGGGCGATCTACGCCGATGCGGCGAACACGCTGGTCTTCTTCGTCGCCATCTACGCGACCGACGAGCTCGGCTACTCGATCGGCGAGGCCTCGCGCCTGGCCATCGTCAGCATCGTCTGCGCGGTCCTCGGCGGACTGGCCTGGGGCGTGGCCGTGGACCGGTTCGGGCCCCGGAGGACCCTGCTGACGGTCCTGGCACTCTGGGTCGCGGTCTTCGCGACGACCGTGGCCATCCCCGTGCTGGACCTCCCGTCCGAGCTCCTGTACGGCGTCGCCGGCGCTATCGGGATCGCTCTCGGCGGCACCTGGGCGTCGGACCGGCCGTTCATGGCCCGGCTGAGCCCGCCACGCTACTTCGGCCAGGCCTACGGGCTCTACGCGATGGTCGGGCGCTTCGCAGCGATCGTGGGGCCGCTCCTCTGGGGGCTGGTGGCCGACGTGCTCGGGTTCGGCCGGCCCGCGGCCGTCGCCACCCTGCTCGTGCTCGTCGTAGCCGCGTTCCTGGTCATCCGTGGGGTCTCCGATGCGCCGCGCGCCTGGCGGCCGGAGGACCTGCCGGAGCTGGAGCCTGCCGAGGTCGCCTAGGCCACGAGGGTCGCCTGGCTCCATGAGCCTCGCCGAACGTCGGACGTCACCTACTGCAGCGCGAGCCCCACGAGCTCGACGAGATGGTCGTAGAGCCGGGCGAGCTCGGGGGCGTCCTCGAGACCGATCCCCTCGCGGGCCTCGACGTGGTCGAACAGCCGGAACTCGGTGACCCGGCGGAGCGAGTCCTCCGGGACGGCCTCCGCCAGCGGCGCCAGGTGGCTCACCGGGATCGCGTCGTCGGTCGCCTCGTGCATGAGGAAGACCGGCGCCTCGATCCGGTCCACCCAGACGACCGGCGAGACGGCGGCCAGCGTGGTCCTGCGCTCGGGCCCCAGCTCGATGACCGCCTGCTCGGCCGTCGCGCGGTCGGCTGCCGTCGCCAGCCGGTAGGCGGCAAGCGCGTCCCCCGACAGCCGCCGGGCGACCCCGGGATCGAACGAGTCATCGGTCGGGCCCTCGCCGATGACGATCGGCTCCACGATCGCGCGCAGCCCATCCCGCTGCGGACCGTCGGGCACGGCCGCGAGGAGCAACCCCAGGAAGACCTGGCGGGTCATGGTGCCGGGCGGCCAGGGCTCGACCGCCCCATCGCGGATGACCGTCCGCGTCGCCACGTCCACGAGCAGGGTCGATGCATCAGCGTATGCCCCGAACGAGTTCACGTAGGCGACCCGGTCCGCGACTCGAGGGTCGGCCGCCGCGATGAGCGTCAGCGAGCCGCCGACCGAGAAGCCGGCCATCCCGACCCGCTCGGCGTCCACGCCCGGCAGCCCCGCCAGCCGCTCGAACGCGGCCACCACCCGACCGGGCTCGTCGGCGACCAGCTGGGCGGCGATCAGATCGGCCGAGGATGGGATGCCGACCACCAGCCCCATCCTGGCCAGGGCTGTGCCGACCCGGATGACCCGGTCGTCGTCGAGCGGCGCCGGACTGATGCCCAGCACCAGGAGGACGGCCGGTCGCCCGCCCTCCGGCACCGCCTCGCTACCGGGCCGGTAGATGTCCATCCGGTCCGCGTCGGGCCCGTAGGCGACGCTCGTCCGGTCGGGCTCGGGAGTGGTCGCGGCCAGCACCCGCGGCCCGGATCCCAGCAGCTCGGGGACGAGCAGCGCCACCTGGACCGCGGTTCGGACCGGCGGCACGAGAACGAACGCCAGGCCGGCGGTGACCAGCACAAGGACGAACCCCATGGCCAGGCGGCGCGGCCAGCGTCGACGTCGCCGCACCCGGGTGCCCGGCGCCCCGACCCGCTGCGCGCTTGCAGGATCCACGGTCGTCAGTGTCGCCCGGCGCCGCGGTCACCGCCAGTGCCGTCGGTGGGTCTCGTGGCGCGGGGCCATCATCGCGCGAGCCGCCCACGCGGCCCGCGGGAGGTCAGGGCGCCACGACCGTCCGGGTGATCAGGTTGCCGAGATCGTCGCCGACCGCGTCGAGGGCCACGGTGTAGGTCAGCCCGCTGGCCAGGCAGCCCACCTCGACCTCGCCCGAGCCGGCCGGCCCCTGGGCCTCGATGATGCCGGCCAAGGTCGGGTCGCCGCTGGGCAGGCGGCCGTCGGACTGCGGGTACGCCCGCACCAGCACGCCGGTCGCCTCGATCCCCTCGAGCTCGTAGGCCACCGTGACCCGGTTGCAGACGCCCTGGAAGGCGGCGGCCTCGGGCAGGCAGTAGGCGACGTCGCCGAAGTCCACGGTCCGGGCGAGGCAGCTCGCCTCCGGGGAGCCCACGTCCGTCCGGATGAACGGCTGGACGAGGGCGTCCTGGGCGAGGTGGAGATACGGGGACAGCCCTTCGCCGAGCTCGAATACAGGCTCGGCGGCGACGGCCACGTCAAGGTCGAAGCGGAGTACCCCGCTGCCGGTCGTGAATGTGCCGACCGGGCTCGAGCTCCCGAAGAGACCACCGCCGGCGACCACCTGGAAGTGGTAGCTCGTCGAGGCGAGGACGTCGAGTCGGGCGACGATGGTCGTCGCACCAGGGAACGGCAGCGACAGCAGAGACGACGCCGTCTGGATCACCGCCGGCGAACCATCGGCCTCCCAGAACCGGACCTCGGCCGAGGACGGCGGATCGAGGGTGAAGGCGACCAGGGCGACATTGGGACGATCGGAGTCCACGCCGACGATCTCGATCCGCGGTCCGAAGAGCACCTCGAGGTCGGGGAACGGGATCTCGAAGACGCCCTCGATGCCGCCGGGACAACCGGGTGGCCTGGGCTCGTCGAGGCAGATCTCGAGGACCGGGATCGCCTCGAGGTCGCCGATGTCGCTCGGACCGACGACCGGCGGGTCGGACAGCTCGGGCGGCTCGGGTGGGACCTCGTCGCCGGCCTCGGGCGGGGCCGATGAGATGGGACTCTCGCCCGGTGCCGGGCTGGCCGGCGCACCGCCGCCCGATGGCGGCAGCGGCAGCACGTCGGGACCCACCACGTCGGGCGGCGTCCCACCGGGCGGGAAGACCCAGGCGGCGAGGATCCGCGACGAGCCGCTGAAGGCCTGGCCGAACGCGTCGACGATCGAGGCCGGCCACCAGTCGCCCTGGTAGCCGCCGTGGCCGATAGGGTCGATGACGTAGTAGGCCGGTGGGGTGATCCCATCGCCAGGGTAGTAGCCGTCGAGGTAGACGGCGTGAGGCCCCGTGAAGCTCGGCTGGAGCCGGATCGACGCCGGGATCTCGCCATAGATGCCCTGGATGACGGCCCCGTAGCCGGCCGCCAGGAGGCCCTTGAGCTGGCTCGGCGTCACCGCGCCGGTCCGGATGTCGACGCCGAAGCCGCGGAACAGGGCCTGGTCGAGGTCGTCGAGACCGACGCCGCCGACCTGGTCGTCCTGGAGGGTCCGGAGGATCGAGCCGGTCGTGACGATACCGAAGCCCAGGCGGGCCAGCATCGCCCCCGACGCGAGCGTGCAGTTGGCCCCCTGGAACGGCCCGCCGTCGAACTGGGTCACCGGCGGGATCCTCGGGAAGCCCAAGGGTCGAGTGCCAGCGACAGGCTGGGCGTCGACAAGGGCGGCCGAGGCGAGGGCGAGGTCGGCCGGCGCAAGACCGGGCACGACGACCGGCTGCTGCTGGGCATCGATGAGGTCGAAGGCGGCCGGCACCGACTCGAGGCCGGCCTCGGCCATGACGTACTCCGGCGCCTCGCGGGCGGTGGGCGCGAGCTCCTGCCGCCCGAGGACCGACGCCCCCACGAAGGCTGCCGAGCCGCCGACGACCACGGCGACCAGGAACACGACGAGCTTCGGGAGGAGGCCAGCAAGGGTGGTCATGTGAGGCAGAGGTCCACGGCCAGCGTGAGAGAGGGCGGACGGACCGGGAACCTGGTGCTGTTGCCCACGCTGTCGTACCCGACGACGTAGTAGTCGAGATACGGATCCGTCGGCGACCAGCCGATGCTATCCGCCACCGTAGACAGCGAAGCCACCCAGACGCCACCTGCGCCGGCGGCTGGCGCCATGGCCTTCTGGTTGAAGGTCGATGCTCCCGGCTTGCGGAAGAAGAGGACCACGCGGGCGACACCCGACGGATCCGATGCTGTCACCGAGATCGTGGCGCTCGTCGGCCCGCACTGCGACGCTCCGTACCAGATCTTCGACACGCTGGAGCCGAGGTTCGACATGGTTGGGCCCGTCGTGTCGGGCGGCGGGGTCGGCGGTGGCGGCAGTGTCGGGGTCGCAGTCGGCGCTGGGGTCGGGGTCGGGCGTGGTGTGGCGGTCGGGCGTGGTGTGGCGGTCGGGCGTGGTGTGGCGGTCGGGCGTGGTGTGGCGGTCGGGGTCACCGCGGGGCTGGACGAGGGCGACGGGGACGGGGACGGGCTCGGCGAGGGCGACGGGCTCGGCTCGAAGCTGCCGACGACCGTCAGCGTGGCGGTCGGTTCGGCAGTGGGCGGCGGGCTGCCCGCCTCGCCGCAGTCGACCACCTCGAGGTCCTCGAACGCCCCTGCAAGAGCGAGCGCCCCGGCCGCGACCCAACCCTCGGTGCGATCCGGGGCCGGGTAGTGGATGCGCAGCCAGGCGCCGTCGGCGGAGCGTCCGGTGACGAGCATCCGCTGCCCGGCCGGTGCACGGGCGAGGATCGGGCCGGCCTCTGGGCACGGGTAGATCGCCAGCAATTCGCCCGACGGTGACGGCTCGGCCGATGGCCCGATCGCGCCGCTGACGCCCACTCCAAGGGCCCCGCCGACGAGCAGGCCACCGACGACGATGGCCCCCGCCATCGGGGCCCCACCGAGCGACCCGACGAGCTTCGCGATCCAGGCGCTCAGCGCACTCACATCACGGCGCCCTTCCCCGATCCCTCGAGATCGGACCTCAGGGGACGCGCCGCATCGAGCATACGCGCGACGGGTAGCGCTGCCACATGCATGCTCATCCTCCGGGCCGCCCGAACAGGCGGATCTCGCTGATCGCGGCGACGTCGAGCGGGCTGCCGGGCAGGTCCGTCGGCTGGGCTTCGTAGGTCGAGGCGATCTCGATCCGCACGGTCGTGGGCCCCTCTGAGAGCTCGAGATCGAGCCGCTGTGGCTGCTGCGAGTCCGCAAGCAGGAACGCCGCCGGTGGCCCGCCATCGACCGAGACGAGGACGTCCTTCGGGCGGAGGAGCCCCCGGAAGGCATCCGCGCTGGCCTGGTCCCCGGAGTAGATGACGACGAAGTCGAGATCGGCCGCCTCGAAGCTCACCTCGATCCACTCCCCCACCGCCCCGTCTGCACCCTCCTGCCAGGACGTGTCGAGCCGGCCGTCGATGGCCATGTCGGCGTCGACCGCGGCATCGTCGTCGCGGACGGACGAGGAGCTCGCACCGATCGGCAGGAGCGCCACGCTCTCGTCCTGGCTGGGGGTCGATCCCCCGCTCGGCGCGAGGGTCGGCGTCAGCGTCGGGGATGGCGGCCCCGGGGCGGACGTCGCCTCGGACGCTGCACCGCCGTCCCCGCCCAGCAGGATGCTCGCGCCGACGACCACGAGGCCGACGAGCAGCCCGAGGCCCGCCACCGGCAGCAACCAGCCCGGCAGCCCGCCGGACGACGGGTCCGTACCTCCATGAGAACGGACCGGTGCGCGGGAGGGCTGCGGCGCGGGTGGGCGTGCCGCGGTCCCACCGGACGACGTCCCGGAAGGGCTCGCCGCCCGGGCGGACGTCGGCGCGGCTGCCGCAGCGAGGCGCTCGCCGCAGCTCTGGCAGAAGGTCCGGCCGCCCGGGTTCGAGGTCCCGCAGACGCGGCAGTGGATGGCGCCGGCCGTGGCCGTGTCGGGGGCGCTGGCGACCGTGTCGGGGGTGCTGGCCGCCACCATCGGCGACGCTGGCTCCGACGATGCCTCCCTCGGAGCATCGACCGAGTCGCCCTCCCAGGCGAGGTAGGCGCCGCATGATCCACAGAAGGTGTCGTCGGGCGCGTTCGCGGTGCCGCAGCGTCGACAGACGATCCGATCGGTCATCCCTGCCGCCCCCTATCGTCGCAGGATGACGACCGGCGGCGGATCGCCGAGCCCTCGCTCCACGGGGAACCGCGGAGGCTGCGCCAGCGCAGACACGACGTCGAAGGCGGCCCGGACCTGCGGGAACGGCGGACCGCCGGCGGGATCGGCGACCAACTCTCGTGGCCCGCGCAGGTCGTTGTGGAACACGAGGACCTGGACCCGGAAGCTGCCGCTCCCGTCGGCCTCGATGGGCGCCAGCCTCGGCGTGGCACCGCGACTCCAGGTCAGGCTGATCTCGGCACCGGGCGGGAAGCCGGCCCCCGTGGCGATCGTCACGATCCCGGGTCGACCAAGGGGAGGGTCGAGGTCCAGGCTCGCCAGCGATCCGCCACCGCGCAGCCGCACCGTCCGGGGCGAACCTGCCGCATCGTCCGCCATCTGGAGGACAGCGATCCGCTCCCCGGTCACCGTTGGCGTGAAGACCACCGATACCGTGCACGCCTCGGTCCGATAGAGAGAGCGACCGATGCAACCGTCGAAGACCACCGCGAAGTCGATCGCCGCGGTGCCGGTGATCGCCGAGCCAGCGCCCGTCAGCGGGGCCCAGCCGTCGTTGCGCAGGGTCGCCGCGGCCGGAGCCGTGGCGACGCCCAGCTGGCCCGACCCGAAGACCAGCTCGGGCGGGTCGATCCGCGGCACCGCCGGGAGGTCGCGTACGAACACGTCGGCTCGGTCGTTGCCGTCGCCCGCGACGAGCAGGCTCGATGTGGAGGCGAAGGCGACGTACCGGCCACCGCCTCCGATGGCCGGGGTCAGGCTCTGCCCGCCGCCGGGGCCACCAGCCAGCGCCTCCGAGATCCGGATCGTCTCGCCGGCGACCAGGTCGCGCGCGTAGACCTCCGACGGACCTCGCAGCAGGGCGGCCGGCACGGCCCCGGGCACGGCGCTCCGGTCGATCCCCGTCATTGCAGGCGTGAGCCCCGTGCCGGTCGAGGCGAACGCCACGAACCGCCCGTCCCGGCTGATGGACGGCTGACCCGACGAGCCCGGCACCGGACCGCCATCGACGCTCACCGAGACGAGCGTCGTCGTCCCAGATCGACGATCCCGACGGAACACGTCGAGGGTCCCGACCGGGTCACCGGGGACGAAGGCCGAGGATGTGGACTCGAAGGCGACGAACCGGCCGTCCCCCGAGATGGCCGGCAGGGTGCTGGGCCCGTCAGCGTTCGTGACATCGCTGACCGCCTCGGTCACGCTGGTGTCGAGGTCGCGGACGAAGACGTCGACCTGACGGTTGACGTCTTCGCCTACGAGATCCGGGGCGTCGGACTGGAACGCCACGACCCGGCCGTCCTGCGAGATGGCCGGCGCGCTGCTGGCGCCGCCGCCCGGACGGCCGACCCGGTTCCCCGAGACCAGAAGCGTCGTGCCGGCCTGTCGGTCGCGGACGAAGACCTGTTGGGTCCCGGTGGATGACCCTCGCCCAGCCCGGGACGCGAAGGCGACCAGCCGCCCATCACCGGAGACCGACGGCTCGGTGCTGTCCCGGATGGCCGTGCCGTCGCTCGCCAGCGAAACGATCTCGGTCGTGCCCGACGAGCGGCTCCAGGCCAACACCACCGGCAGCACCGCAAGACCGGACGTGGCGCTGCTGGGCGGTCGGTAGACGAAGGCGACCAGGGATCCGTCGGCCGCGATCGACGGGTCGCCGGCCGACGCGCCCGGTGGCACCGGGGCGCCCCCCGGCAGCGGCAGTCGGATCGTCGTCCCGGCATCGCGGTCTCGGAGGAAGACGTCGACCACGCCGTTGGTGTCGCCGGTGACGAGGTCCGGCGCGCCCGAGGCGAAGGCGACGAACCGGCCGTCCTCCGAGATGGCCGGTTGGGCCGAGGGGCCGCCGGGCGATCCGCCGCCGACGCGGACCGACTCGCGAGTCGTGGTCCCCGGCGGTGGCGGGAGGGGGGCGGCGACGGGCGTCCTCGACGGCGGGAGGGCCGGCGGGTCGTTCGCCGGACGGCCGCCCGCACTCGACGGCGCCACCAGGGAGAGGGCGATCGCGAGGGCGATGGCCCTGGGTGGCCCGCGGCGACCTACGGGCGAAGGTAGCCCGAGTAGAGCACGGCCGGGTTGCATGGTCCGCCGTCGGTGCAGTTCAGCGACAGGTTGAGGTTCTGGCCTGGGGTGAGGACGATCGGCGTGACGAAGTGGAAGTCGAGATCGCGGAAGTTGGCGAGCTGGAGCTCCAGCAGCGGCGTCGAGTCCCGGAGCAGGACGATCGCGCCCTCGCGCCCGCTGGGGTTCGAGAACACGAGGTCGGTGATGAAGAGGGTGCCCGTGGCCGTGATCGACTCGGCGCCTTCCTGCAGCCGGCCATCGACGGGGTTCCCCAGACCCGGGATCATCGGTCCGGCCGGGGTCGGCGTCGGCGTCGGCGGGGCGACCGACTCGCCCGGCGCCGGGGTCGGCGTCGGGGTCGGTGCGGGCGCTCCACCGCCTGGACCCATGGTCGCCAGCCCGGCCGCCCCGAGCGCATCGTTCACGTCCTGGCGGAGCTCGGCGACCGGGGAGGCGACCGCCTCGGAGGCAGCCGAATTCGATCGCCGGCCGGAGGACGAAGAGCCAGAGCAGGATCGCGGCGATGACGAGGACGACCAGGGCGGCGATCGCCCGCCCGAACCACGGCGGCAGGAGCGACTCCTGGACCATCGTCCCGTCGAGCGCGATCGGCTGACCGTCCCCTGGCTGGACCCGGACCTGGAACGGGCGGGTCTGCGGAGCCCCACGCCAGAAACGCTTGGCCGGGCGGACACGGACCTTCGCGAAATCGGCCATGCCAGGTTCGATGACGAGCTCAGGCGGCACCACGTCGAGCCGGAGCAGTCGGTCGGCGTCCTCCGCCTCGATGGCGGCACTCAGGCGGACGTTCCCGCGGTTGTCGACCGCGAGGTCGTGCGTCGCGCTCCGGCTGCCCCGGGAGGTCCGAGGGACCAGCTCGGCGTAGGGCTCCTGGAAGGCCGCGACCTCGACGGTCGCCTCCTCGACGCTCGAGCCGGCCGGGTCCTCGCGAGATCGGGCCCGGAGCCCGTAGGTCAGGCTGCCTGCGGCGATGGCAGCGGCCCGAGGCGGCCGGAAGACGACCCGACCCGACTCCTCCGTGCCGGGGAAGAGCGAGATGGTCGCCGGCTCCACGGTCGCCCACGCGGCCGCGTCACCGAGGACGTCGAGGGTGAACTCGTCGACAACGGTGCCGTCGTTCCGCAACCGGAACTCGACCGCCGCCTCGCCCCCAGGCTCGACCCCGATGCGCGGTGCCTGAAGCGTGACCGTTGCACCCACGGAGCGAGTGTGTCGTTCGATCCGCGTCGAGCGCTAGGTCCGGTAGCACCCTCCAGAGGGGCTTCCGGCCTTGCCCGAGAGGGCAGACCCGCCCGCCATCGGTCGCCCGTTAAGCCCACGTGGAGCGCACGAAGAGCATCTCCGGCTATGGTCGGAGAGCGTTCCGCCGACGCGAACGACCCATGGCGGGACCGACAGGGAGGGGCACCCGTCATGGTCGCCGAACCCGTTCCGATCACCAGCCGAGTCCCCGTCGTCGTCATCGCGACGGATCCCCTGCTCCGGGCCGGCATCGTCAGCCAGCTGCGGACCGGCCATGGCATCGTCATCGTCGGTGAGAGCGCACCGGAGGGGGCAGTGGGCCTGATCGTCGCCGAGGAGATGGACGAGACGACCGTCTCCGACATCCGGGCGCTGCGTGCCCGTGGCATCAGCCGGGTCGTCCTCCTGGTCACCCGGCTCGACGACCGGGCGCTGCTGGCAGCTGCCGAGGCCGGCGTGAGCGGTGTGGTCCGCCGGAGCGAGGCGACGGGACCCGCACTTGCCGGCGCCATCCGGTCGGCCGCAGCGGGCGAGGGCAGCCTCCCCCCTGACCTGCTCGGACGGCTCCTTCGCCACGTCGGCCAGCTCCAGCGGCAGATCCTCGCGCCGCGTGGGCTCACGCTGTCAGGGCTGACCGAGCGTGAGGCCGACGTGCTTCGACTGCTCGCGGAGGGGTGCGACACGGCCGAGGTCGGTCGGCGACTCTTCTACTCGGAGCGAACGGTCAAGAACATCATCCACGACGTGACCGCCCGGCTCGAGCTCCGTAACCGGACCCATGCCGTCGCCTACGCGATCCGCGAGGGCCTCATCTGAGCGAGGCCCGCTCTGGGATACCCAGGCGCCCCGTCAGGGCGTCGGGGCGGGCGCTGGCGCGGACTGGGTGGCTCCAGACGTCGATGTCGACCGTGTCGCGACGTTCGCGTTGATCGTCGTCCCGGCATTCCGACCGTGGTCGGTGTTCGCGTCGAACTCGGCGTTGGTGGCGGTCGCGGCGTTCTCGATCTGATCGATCCTCGCGTCGGCCGCGGCCTCGGTCAGGCCGACCAGCCTTGTGTGGATGTTCGCATAGGCCGCCTGGTCGATGGCGACGTGCTGCTGCTCGTGGGCCCGGAGCGCGGCCAGGAACCGGTCCCACTCTGCCTGCTCGGCCGGGCTGCCCTTGGAGCGATCGGCCCAGGTGGGGAGGGAGACTGTCTCGGTGACGGTGACGTTGGCGTACTTGACCCTACCGGAGGGGGTCGGCGTGTAGGCGATGTCGGAGAACTGCGAGGTGACGCTGCCGGCCTCGGTCCTCGCGGCGAGCTGGTTGGCGACGCTCAGGAAGTCGCCGCTGACCGAGTAGGTCGTGTTGACGACGTTGATGACCGTGCTGCTGGAGGTGGCCGGCTCCTCCTCTTCACTGAGCTCCTCCGCCTCCACATCACCGTCGCCGTCCACCAGCTGGACCGGGACCTGCCGGGTCGACGCATCGATCGACCGCTGGGCGTGCGCCGGATCTGCCAGCAGGCTCGCGGTGGCCGCGTTGCCGATCCGCGGAGTGAGCCCGTCGACGATCCGGCGAGCCGACCCGCCGTCCGTGGCACGGACCAGCACGCTCCGGAGGAGGTCGACCCCGGCCTCGAACTCGGTGTCGGGGTCTCGATGGATCGCACCCCGGGCGCTGTCCGCGAGGTCCCGTGAGGAGGGCGCGCGTCGGTGAGCGCTGGCCTTCATGCGTAGAGCTCCTCCTCTTCCGGGATGTCCTGCCGCTGGGCCGGCAGCAACATCGCGATCTCTTCGTCCTCCTCGTCCTCCTGCCGCTGGGCCGGCAGCGCCTGGAGGAGCTCCTCCTCTTCCGGGATGTCCTGCCGCTGGGCCGGCAGCATCTGGGCGTACTCCTCGAGTTCCTCGTCGTCCTGACGCTGAGCCGGCAGCATCCGGGCGGCGGCCTGGTCGCCGGCGGCCTGGTCGCCGGCGGCGGGGGAGGCCATGGCAGCGTCCGCGGTCCGCTCGGCGGCACGCTCGAACTCGTCACCCGGGTCCGACACGCTCAGGCCACCTCCGACCGGCGTCCCGGCGACCGGCCCCGAGCGTTGCTGGACGACGTGGGCGAGCTCATGGGCCAGGGTCCGCTTGCCCTCGTCCGTGTCGGGCGACCAGCGGTCGGAACGGAAGACGACGTCGGAGCCGACGGTGTACGCCTGGGCGGCGATCGAGCGGGCTGATCCACTGGCCTGCGAGTCGTCGTGGACCCGGACGTCGCCGAAGTCGGCTCCGAGGCGGCCCTCCATCTCGCGGCGGAGACCCGGCTCGAGCGGCCGGCCCCCTCCCGAACCGACCACGTCGAGCACCGACGATCGGTCGCCTTCCTCCTCGGGGGACAGCAACCGGCTGACGGTGGCATTGCCGGCAAGGCGCTGGAGCTCGAGCACGGCCTGAGCGGTGGTCGAGGCTGGCCCGGCCGATCCGTCCACTGGACTCGGAGCGGCGGTCTCGTGCTCGACCCGCTCCGGCAGGGGCCCTCGGGTCCGAGTGGACCTCAGGTCCCCTTCCTCGTGCTCACGCATCGCGCCGCCTCCTTCGTCATCCGCCAGGGCACGCTACGGCTCCGGACCGATGGCACCCACCGGGCAAGCCCAGCCTGCGCCGCCGCCCGGACCGCCGCAAGGTCCGTTCACGCAGCCGGGCGGCGGACGATGTTGCCCCTTCGGGCAGCCCGTCGGGGTCGCCCGGCCCGGAACGGCTCCGGACTCAGTCGATCTTCGAGCCGACCTCACCGATGACCTGCTCGAGGAGCCGCCGGTCGCTGGCCAGACGGTTGTCGTAGCGCCAGGCGTCGACCTCGTCGCGGGCCCGGTACTCGGCGATGGCCCGGCTCGAGAACCGGCCCCAGGCCCGCTTCATGGTCGTCTCGTGGCTCAACCGGCGGGGCAGGCTGGTGGCGACGATCTGATCGACGAGGCCCGGGCTGAGCCCTGACGACTTCCACCGGTCGAGGACCGCGGTCGCATCGGCGATCCCGCGACCGCCGCCTCACCGAACGCGGCCGGCTCCTTGCCGTTGAGGCAGGGCGACCTTGCCCTCGACCTCCGAGCCTTTGGTCCGGGTCGAGATCCTCCTCTGGAACGTCGTCCCTAGACGGATCGAACGTCGGAGCAGTGACACCCGGACCCGACCTCAGCGGGCTCGACTTGCCCAACGAGATCGGGAGCTCTGGCCTCACGAGCCGGGGCCGCCTCCGTCGGGCCAGGGCCCGCTGTCACGTCGGCTGCCGGGCCAACCGGCCGAAGTGCTCGCCGAACTCCGCCTCGTGGGTCAGCCGGCCGAGCTTCTGGTACTCGCGCTCGGTCGCTCGGACGAGGTCGGTCATCGAGACGGGTCGCTCGTCGGCCGCCGCGAGGAAGGCCGCCGCCAGGCACACGTTCCGGATGTTGCCGCCGGAGAGCTTGAAGGCCCGGGCCAGGAACCCGACGTCGATGTCGTCCGCGCGGGGCAGGCTCGGTGGCAGGTGGAGCTCCCAGAGTCGACGGCGGTCACCCTCCTCGGGCATCGGGAAGTCGACGATCACGTCGAGGCGACGCAGGAACGCTTCGTCGAGGTTGGCGCGGAGGTTGGTCGTCAGCACGGCCAGCCCGTCGAAGCGCTCCATCCGCTGGAGGAGGTAGGCGATCTCGACGTTGGCGTATCGGTCGCGGGCATCCTTGACCTCGGAGCGCTTGCCGAAGATCGCGTCGGCTTCGTCGAACAGGAGGACCCCGTTGATCCGATCGGCCTCGGCGAAGATGCGGTCCAGGTTCTTCTCCGTCTCGCCGATGTACTTGTCCACGACCGTGGCCAGGTCGATGACGTAGAGATCGAGCCCGAGGGCCGCTGCCACGACCTCGGCCGAGAGGGTCTTGCCGGTCCCGGAGTCCCCGGCGAAGAGGGCCGTCACGCCGCTCCCACGGCCGCCGGACCCGGCCAGGCCCCAGCCGTTCAGCACCCGCTCGCGATGGCGGACGCGGGCGGTCAGCTCGTGGAGCTGGCTCAGGGGGTCGGGCGGCAGGACGAGGCCGGTCCAAGCGGCTGTCGCCTGGACCCGCCGCGCAAGGCGCTCGAGGCCGCCGGCATTCTGTGCTCGGGCACCGGCGGTGAGGTCCGATGCGACGAGCGGTCGCCGCTCGCTCGATGCCGCCCGCCGGGCCGCGATCGCTGCCCGGCGGATCTGCTCGGGATCGAGGCGGAAGCCGGCCGTCGCGGCCACCGGGTCGAGGTCTGCGACCGCCGCGGCGCCGCCAGCCCGAGGCTCGTCATCGGGCGGTCCGATGTCGGCTCCGAGGGCGATGTCCCAGGCGGCGCGGCGCTCGGGCTCCGCCAACAGTGGGACCTCAACGACCAGCGGCACCTCGCGGGACCAGCCGGGATCCCAGCCGCGTGTCCCGATGAGGACCACCTGGCAGGGAGCCTCGGCGAACGCCCGGACGGCGGCGGCGCCGCGCTCGGCCAGCGGATCGAGGGGCCCGGCCAGGACGACGGCGCCGCGGAGACGAGCCTCCCGGATCACCTCGGCCGCGATGACCGCCGGGTCGTCGCCGCCGAGTCGCTCCAGGTCGATGCCGAGGGCGGGCTGTCCGACTCCTCGGATGGCCGCGGCGGCGAAGGCGAGCCCGGCCGATCCGGGCCGCTCCCGGAGATAGCACAGCGGCGTGCCGTCCTCGAGCGACCGGGCCAGCGACTCCGTCCCGTCCGGGCCGGTCGGGCTCGCCTCGAGGGCCAGGGCCTGGAGCTCGGGCTCCGGCCGATCGTCGCCCAGGAGGTGCGCAGTGACCCGGTCGGGCACTCGCAGGGCCCGGGTAAGGAACGGTCGTGACGGCTCCTCGACGATGACCAGGCCGCCGCTCACGAGAACCGCTCCGGGGGCGAGCCGTCGTCGTCCGTCCAGGCCACCCGGCGGATCGCCGGCCAGCTCGAGCGCGAGGCCCGCGCTGGCCCGCCGGCGCGACACGTCGTCGTGGAGGTACGCGTAGAGGCGCTCAAAGCGAGCATCGAGGTCAGGGGCGATCGCCACCAGCAGGATCAGCGTGTCGGCCTCGTCGAGCCCGAAGGACCGGGCCAGGCGGCGCAGCCGAAGATCGGCGCCACTCCCTTCCGCGTCGGCGGCGCGGGCGTCGAGCCGGGCTCGAGCAGCGGTCGTGTCAACCGGGTCCGCGTCCGCGGTCCGGGCGGGCCCCTCGAGCAGTTCGTCCACCTGGGCGTCGGAGATGTAGAGCCCCCGGAAGCGGTCGTCGGGCTCTGCGTCGGCCGCCCGGCGACGGTCGACGGCGGCACGGACCCGGGCCTCGACCAGCGCGACGTGTCCGTACAGGTCGGCCAGCGACGGGTCGTGGCCGGCCGCGGCGCGCTCCAGGGCCCGCTCCGCGCCAGAGGTCCGGCCGTCCTGGTCGGTGCTCGCGAAGGCGGCCACGGTCAGGGCCGCGAGATCCCGCGGACACGGACGATGCGACCCTCGCCGAACCCAGCGATGTCCGGGGGCGTGCCGGCGACCGGCGGCTCGGCGTCGGCGTCCCTGGTGCCCTTCGTTCGGCGTCGTCGCCCCCCGGCCGCCTCGTGAGCCGTGGGCGATCCGTCGGTCGTGGTCGGGTGCCGCAAGCCGGTCGCGCCGCCCTGGACGATCTCCTCCTGGAGGGCCGCGTCGCCGGGCCCGAGCCGTCGAGCTGCCCGACGAGACGGTCGGCCGTGGTCGGAGCCGATCCGCTCGGACGCTCCGTCGGGGGAACCGATCCCGAGCATCGGGCCCTCGAGGACCGGCGCCGCGACCTCGGCGGTGACGTCCGGGTCGAGCGGCGCGATGGCGATCAGGTCGAGTGACGGCTTCAGCTCCCCGCCGAGCGCCGACCACACGTCGGCGACGGAGCGGTCCTGGGGTGGGGGCTGACCGACCAGCAGGTAGACGGGGTATGGGGCGTCAGCGAGGGCCCCGCCAACCAGTTCGACCGGGATGAACTCGTGACGTACGAGGGTGGCGAGACATGCCGCGAGGAGGCGGTGCTCGTCCTCCGGACGCTGGGTCCATGCCGTGATCAGGTACGACAGCCGGAAGCGACGTGCCGGCCGGCGTCGTCCGCCGACCAGGCCGGTGGCCGGGTCCCGGACGTCCTCGCGGGCGATCTCGCGGCGGGGCAGGTCCTCACGGATGTCGTACAGGTACAGGTCGATCGTCGGCGCGTTGCGGCGCGCGACCCACTCCTTGGTCGGTGCATCGAACTGCAGCTCGACCCGGGAGCCGTCGAGCGCCTCGCGCCGGATGAGGGCCTCGAGCGCCGAATCCACGTCCGGGATCATCGCGTCCAGTCTCGTCCACGGCCCGGAGACGGGACCCTGGCCGGCGGGCAGCCGATGGGGCCGCCGAGGCTGCCCGAACGGGCCAGGCCGGTCGCCCTCTCGCCCGTCCGGCAGGTCCTTGTCGTGCCTCGGCGGCGGTGGGAGCCTCGACCCGTACGCACACCGCAAGGAGTCGTCACATGCCGAACTACCTGTCACCCGGCGTCTACGTGGAGGAGGTGCAGGCCGGATCACGACCCATCGAGGGTGTCGGGACCGCGGTCGCGGCATTCGTCGGCCTCGCCGAGCAGGGCCCCTTCAACGAGCCGCGCCTCGTCACCAACTGGGGTCAGTTCACCGGCACCTTCGGCGAGTTCATCGAGGGGTCGTACCTCGCCCACGCTGTCTACGGGTACTTCCTCAACGGCGGTGGGGCGTGCTACGTCGTCCGCGTCGGCGCTGACGGCTCGATGCCCGTCGCGCGAGCGGAGCTGCCTTCGGACAAGGATCCAGCGACCGCCGCCATGCGGGTCGTCGCCCTGGAGCCCGGGCCCGCGGGCAACGACATCTCGGTCGAGGTGGCCGAGGCGAGCGAACCCGGCGAGGGCGTCTTCAAGCTCATCGTCAAGCAGGACGGCAAGCCCGTCGAGACATTCGACAACGTGACGACCGGCCGCGGCAAGCAGAGCGTCGCCACTGTCGTCAAGACCCAGTCCAAGCTGATCACGCTCGAGGAGGTCGGCAGCGTGGCCCCGGCGGTCGGCGCCAAGATGGCCCTCGCCGGGGGAGCGACGAGCGTTCCGGCCACGGTCAGCCCCGACGACTACGTCGGCAACGCCGCCGACCGGACCGGCTTCGCCGGCCTCGAGGCGATCGACGAGGTCACGATGCTCTGCGTCCCCGACCTCATGGCCGTCTACGAGCAGGGCGGGATCGACCTGGAAGGTGTCCAGGCGGTCCAGATGGCCACGATCGCGCACTGCGAGCTGATGGGCGACCGGGTCGCCATCCTCGATGCCCCGCCCGGCCTGAACGCCATGCAGATCAAGGAGTGGCGCGAGGAGAAGGCCGGCTACGACTCGAAGTACGCCGCCCTGTACTGGCCGTGGATCAAGGTCTTCGATCCGCTCGCTGGACAGGCCCGGTTCGTCCCGCCGTCGGGCCACATGGCCGGGATCTGGGCGCGCAGCGATGACGATCGGGGCGTCCACAAGGCCCCGGCGAACGAGGCCGTCCGCGGCGCGATCTCACTGGAGCTCCAGATCACGAAGAGCGAGCACGACCAGCTCAACCCATCCGGGATCAACGCGATCCGATCCTTCCCCGGCCGCGGCATCCGCGTCTGGGGTGCCCGGACGCTGTCGTCCGACCCGGCCTGGCGCTACCTCAATGTGCGGCGGCTCTTCAACTACGTCGAGGAGTCCGATCCTCGAGGGGACGCAGTGGGTCGTCTTCGAGCCCAACGACCTGCGCCTCTGGGAACGGGTCAAGCGGACCATAAACGCATTCCTGCTCGGCGTGTGGCGGGATGGGGCGCTCTTCGGGGCCACGCCCAACGAAGCGTTCTACGTCAAGTGCGACGCCGAGACCAACCCACCCGACGTCGGTCGACCGCGGTCAGCTCGTCGTCGAGGTCGGGATCGCTCCGGTCAAGCCGGCCGAGTTCGTGATCTTCCGGATCGCGCAGTTCTCGGGCGGGGCCGCGCTGAGCGAGTAGTCACGACGGTCGAGCCGACCCAGGGAAGGAGAGGCGGTCCATGGCACGAGGTCTTCCGAGCCTGCCGAACGATGCGATCGGCGGCGCCAACTTCGCCCTCGAATGCGACGGCATCGAGATCAGCCAGTTCCAGGAGGTGACGGGCATCTCGCAGGAGCGAGAGGTCACCACGGTCAAAGAGAACGGGCCCGACGGCCAGCTCCTCATCAAGCAGCTGCCCGGACCACCCAAGCCGCCGACGATCACCCTCAAGCGGGCGGCCAACATGGACAAGGCGATCGCCGACTGGTACGAGGAGGCGCGGACCAAGATCGGATCGGCCCGGCGCAACGGCTCGGTCATCGCCTACGACTTCGAGTACAACGAGGTGGCCCGCTGGAACTTCCTCGCCGGGTGGCCATCGAAGCTCGAGATCACCGGTCTCAAGGCCGCGGCCAATGAGCCCGCCATCGAGACGCTGACCATCACGGCGGAGTACATCGAGCGGGTGAAGTGACATGCTCACGGCCGATGCTCCGGCCGCCGCGACGGCCGGGCTGACGACCGAGTTCCCGTTCGTCCTGCCGCGGGGCTTCGTCGATGACGAGGGGATCGTCCATCGGGACGGCACCATGCGTCTCGCGACCGCTCGCGACGAGATCCTGCCGCAGCGGGACCGCCGGGTCCAGGAGAACTCGGCCTACCTGACGGTCCTGCTGCTGTCCCGGGTCGTGACCCGGCTCGGCTCGGTCACCCAAGTGACCCCGGCCACGATCGAGAACCTGTTCGCGTCGGACCTGGCCTTCCTCCAGGACCTCTATCGGCGCATCAACGCGGAGGGAACGAGCCAGGCGGCTGTCACCTGCCCGTCCTGCAAGCACGAGTTCGCGATCGACCTGGCGGGTGGTCCGCCGGGGGGATCGTGACGTACGCGCCTGAGCGGCTCCTCGAGGAGGTCGCGTACGTCGCCTACCACCTGCACTGGCCCCTCGAGGAGCTCCTCGACCTGGAGCACCCGGACCGCCGCCGCTTCATCGAGGAGATCGACCGGCTGAACCGACGAGCCGAGGAGGACTGATCGAGGCCATGGACCTGGCTGGGATCTGGCATCGGCTCGTCGGCGGCGAGACCCCGCCTGCCGCCGCGGTCGAGCGACCGGCGGGCGACTCTTGGCGCCGCCTCGAGCCCATCCGGCCGGTGAGCCGACCGCCGCAGCTCGTCGGGCAGCGCCGCCTCCATGCCTCCGACCTGCCGTCGGTGCCGCCGCTCCGGACGGCGCTCCAGCCGCTCGGCCACGCCCGCTCGCTGGAGGTCCCCCCGGGCCTCGCCGAGGGGCTGGCCCGGCCAGCGGTCCTCGAGCCGGGCGAGCCGCTGCCCGCCTCGGTCGGATCCGCCGAGCCCTCGCGGGCCGTGGCAGCCGGGCACGCGACCCGCTGGTCGAGCGCCGTGGGGTCGACTGCCGAGCCCGTCGCAACGGCAGAGCCGTCGGTCGGACCAGAGGACCGGCCCGGACCCCCGGTCGGCGACGGCCCCGCCGCCCTCACGGTCGCCTCGGCTGGGTCGGTCCGCGAGCTGGAACGACCGGTCGGCTTCATCGGCCATCCGAGGACGCCTGCGCCCGTCGCGGCGGCGTCGGCCGGGTCCGCCGCCGGCGCCCCCGCCGACCCGGAGGTGATCCCGGTCGCGGGGGCTGCGACGTCCGCCGACACGCGCGCTGACGCGTCCGTGCCGTCGCCGGACCCGGCAGCGGCTGCGGCGGCGCCGACCACCCGGGGCCGAGCTGGCCAGGCGAGCGTGCGAGCGGCCACTGCCGGAGCCGCGACCGTCCAGGAGAACCGGTCCGTGACCGAGCCGGCCAGCGCTGCGAAACGGGCTGCCCCCGGAGCGTCGGGAGCGCAGCCCGGCCCGACCGTCCGGCCCCGCCGGATCCGCATCGGGCTGCCGCTCGGGACCTCGCTCGAGTCGGTCGCAGCGACGGCTGCCTCGCCCGAGCCGGTCGCCCGCGCCACCGGTGGCGCCGTCCAGCGGCGGGCCGACCTGCCGGAGGTGCCCAGCCTCCGATGGACCGATCCGGGGCGGACCATCGCCCCGCCGGAGCTCGAGGTCGTCCGGGGCCGCCTGCTGACAGTCGGCCCCGGCGTCATCAGGCCGCTCGTCGGCGGCCTCACCCCGACGATCGACGGCCCGGCGGGCGGTGCACCGGACGCGGAGGGTGGGGCGCCCGACGAGGCGACCGAGCAGTCTCGTCCGCTCGAGGTCATCGGCATGCGCTTCGATCTCCCTGGGGTCGAAGGCTCCGCAGACCCGGCGACCGCAGCGGTCCGCCCAGGGGTAGCTGGGTGGTCGACCGGGGCCGGCTCTCGGCCAGCGGCTCTCATCGCTACCTCGACGTCGCAGACCACCCGACCATCCACCGCTGGCACCGGGCCGTTCGCCGGTGGGCCGGGCCCGACGACCGGCGGTGCCAGCAGCCAGCGGTCGGCCTCGCCTGGGCCGGACCCGATCAGACCACTCGCGGCGGCCGGGCTCCGGCGCTCGCCGGCCGGCCCAGGGCCGCGCCCGGTCCCGTCAACGACGCCTTTGGCGCCCCGGTCCCGCGCGAGTTCCGTGCGTGTCGGACCAGCGCTCACGGACCGACACGGGACGGCCTCCGTGCCGCCGGTCTCGGCGGGCAGCGCGCCCGGGACCGGGTCCCCGAGCGAGGTCACCGCGATCACCGGACAGCGTCGGATCGACGGTCCGATCGGGTCGGTCGAGGGTCACGGCGCAGCGGCGGTCGCGGACCGGACCACGCCTGTCGAGCCACCGGAGACACCGGTCCAGCGGCGCGACGGAGCGGACGCCGGGACGACGCTCTCGGCCGGCTCGGACGCCGGGCAGCCCGGCTCGGACAGCGAGCTCGACGCACTGGCCGGACGGCTCTACGAGCGGATGCGGCTGCGGCTGCGGTCGGAGCTCTTGGTGGATCGCGAGCGGGCAGGCGTCCTCATCGACACGGGGCGGTGAGGGAGGCAGCGGAGGACGACGATGAGCGGGACGGCCGTCTCGACCCGGTTCTTGGTCGAGATCAACGGGACGGAGGAGGACTGGTCCCTCGGCGAGTGGAACAAGGTCGAGGGGATCGCCGTCGAACGCGACGTCCACGAGCAGCGCGAGGGCGGCCAGAACGACTTCGTCCACCGGCTGCCGGGACGGGCCAAGTACCAGAACGTCAAGCTCAGCCGCCCCATCACCCAGGCGACCGCCGACGTGGCCGCCTGGGTGTCGCGGGTCCGAACCATCGACCGGGCTACCACCGCCACGATCACCGTGCTCGACTCGGAGGGCGAGGAGGTCACCGCCTGGACGCTCCAGGCCGTCTTCCCGGCCCGATGGACCGGACCGACCCTCGAGTCGGGAGCCAACCAGGTGGCCATCGAGGTCCTCGAGCTGGCTCACCACGGCTTCCTGCCGAGCGCCTGAGCCATGGGCGAGACGGCGCTCGAGCGCGCGTTCCTCCGGGTCGTCGAGGGTGACGTCCCGGTGACGGAGATCGAGTTCCAGTTCAACCCGGCCGAGTACACGGTCACGAAGAGCTCGAACTGGACCCGGCCCCGGATGAAGGGCGGGAAGAAGACGGGCAAGCCGGAGTTCAACGGCTCGAACCCGCAGACACTCCAGATGGAGATCTTCCTTGACCAGTCAGCCGG
This sequence comes from uncultured Chloroflexia bacterium, assembly GCA_963707215.1. Taxonomy (GTDB): domain Bacteria; phylum Chloroflexota; class Limnocylindria; order Limnocylindrales; family CSP1-4; genus DATHYZ01. The sequence goes on from CAVPPB010000003.1 coordinate 552,210, forward strand.
CGGCGTGGACGGCGTCCAGGCGGCCGTCGCCACCCTCCTGACCTGGGTCCTCCCCACCCCGTCCTCGGTCGCCAAGAAGAAGCCGCAGCCACCGCTCTGCGTCTTCGAGTGGGGGCACAACGTCGCTCTTGTCGGCTTCCGGGCCTATCTCAAGCAGGTCAACGCCAAGTACCTGATGTTCGACCAGGACGGCAACCCGACCCGGGCGACGGCGACGATCACGCTCGAGGAGGCGCCGGTCGAGCCCGCCAAGCAGAACCCCACGTCGGGCGCGATCCGGGGCCGCCGGAGCCATCTGCTGATCGAGGGCGAGGATCTCGCCGGGCTGGCCTGGCGCGAGTACGACGACCCGGGGCTGTGGCGCGGCATCGCCGCCTTCAACGGCATCGACGACCCACTCCGGGTGCGGCCGGGTACGCGGATCCTCATCCCGACCGCCGACGAAGCCCGGCGGCTGGCGTAGGACGGGCGCGATGACCGAGGCCTTCTCCCAGCAGCTCGAGGTCGAGATCGACGGCGGGCCGCTCGATCCCGCGGCCGAGGCCCTGCTCGAGGCGGTCGTGACCGACGACAGCACCCACGTCCCCGACATGGTCGTGCTGACCTTCCGTGACGTCGAGCGGACCGTCCTCGAAACGGCCCGTATCCGGATCGGCTCGACGATCCGCATCCGGGCGACGCCGATCGGCGGCTCGGAGCCGATGTCCATCTTCGACGGCGAGGTGACCAGCCTCGAGGGCGAGTACACCGAGGCCGGGACCCTCGCGATCGTCCGCGGCTACGACCCATCGCATCGGCTCTTCCGGGGCGGCCACACGACCACGTATCTCGGCATGAAGGACTCGGACATCGCCGGCGATGTCGCTCGGCGAGCCGGTCTACGGGTGGGCACGATCGACGATTCCGGACCGGTCCACGATCACGTCTCGCAGCACAACCAGACCGACATGGCCTTCCTCCGCGGGCGCGCCGCGGAGATCGGCTTCGAGGTCGGGGTCCGTGATGGGACGTTCGAGTTCCGGCGGCCGCAGCGCTCGACCGAGGGTCCGGCCGAGGGCGACTTCGAGTCGGACGACCCGCTCCAGCTGGTCTTCGGCCGAGATCTCCTCGAGTTCCGGCCCCGGGTGACCTCGTCGGGCCAGGTGAGCCGGGTCCAGGTCCGCGGCTGGGATCCCGGCGCCAAGGAGGGCGTCGTCGGCGAGGCGGATGCGACCACGACCTCGACCGATGTCCGCGACACGCCGGCCGATCTCGCCGCCGTGTTCGGGAACCCGGTCCTCGTGGCCACCGAGCGACCGCTCCGGACCCAGGCCGCGGTCGATGCTGCCGCCCAAGCCCTGGCCGAGGTCGTCGGCGGCGTCGCCGTCGAGGCCGAGGGCATCGCCCGTGGCAACCCGCGGATCAAGCCCGACGCGGCGGTCAGCGTCTCGGTCGTCGGCGAGCCGTTTGCCGGCCGCTACCTCGTCACCGCCGCCACCCACCGCTTCGACCGCCAGGGCTACCGGACGCGGTTCGTCGTCTCGGGCCGCACGGAGCGCTCGCTGCTCGGCCTGACCGGCGGCAACGGCCACGACGGCCACCTCGGTCGGGTCGAGGGTGTGGTCTGCGCCCTGGTCACCAACAACGACGACCCCGATCGGCTCGGGCGGGTCAAGCTCAAGTTCCCCTGGCTGTCCGACGACTACGAGTCCGACTGGTCCCGCCTCGCGACGCCGGGCGCCGGCCCCGACTCCGGCGTGACCTTCCTGCCCCAGGTCAACGACGAGGTCCTCGTCGCGTTCGAGCAGGGCGAGATCCAGCGCCCGTACGTCCTTGGTGGTCTCTGGAATGGCGTGGACAAGCCACGCCTCGGGGACGGGCTCGTGGACAACGGAGCCATCAACCGCCGCGGGATCGTCTCCCGGCGCGGGCATCGGTTCGTCCTCTTCGACGGCCAGGGCGACTCGGGGATCGCGCTGCTGACGTCAGACGACCGGCTCAGCATCGCCCTCCACGAGACCGGGACCGAGATCCATGTCCGCTCCGACGGGACGATCCTCATCGAGGGCACCCGCGACATCACGGTCAAGAGCTCGGCCAACGTGAGCGTCGAGGCGAGCGGGACGCTGACGCTCAAGGGTCAGGGCGGCGTGACCATCACCTCGAGCGGCGTCGTCGACATCGACGGCTCGGTCATCCAGCTGAACTGAGGGTCCAAGGTGGGTTCGCCGGCGATCGTCATGAACGACCGGATCCAGGGGATGTGCGCCCACCAGATCCCCAACCCCGCCTCGGGCATCCCCCAGCCATCCGGCCCGTTGCCCTTCAGTGCCCCGGTCACCCTGGGAACCCAGGCGACGGTCCTCGTCGGCGGCAGACCCGCCGCCGTCATGGGCTCGTCGGGACTCAACACGCCGCCGCACGTCGGTCTCCACGCCAGCGACCCGTACCTGGCCCCGCCGATGCAGGTCGGACGGATCGTCTCGGGCAGCCCGACGGTCCTGGTCGGCGGCCAGCCGGCCGCGACCGCCAGCTCGTCGGCGACCTGCTGCGCGACGCCGGGCAGCCTCGTCCCCACGGTCACGACCGTGCTCATCGGCTAGGAGGTGAAGGACGTGAGCAGCGAGTTCGTCGGCTCGGGCTGGGGCTTCCCGGTCGATGTCGACGCCACTGGCGGGGTCCGCCTCGTCAGCGAGCAGGTCGAGATCGAGCAGAGCATCCGGCTCATCCTGTCCACCGCCCCCGGCGAGCGACCGATGCGGCCGGAGTTCGGCTGCTCCATCCACGACCACGTCTTCGACAGCGTCGACGGTCGGACGACCGGGCGCGTCGTCTACGCCGTCCGCGAAGCCCTCCGCCGCTGGGAGCCCCGGATCGACGTCCTCGACATCTCGGTCGGTCGCCATCCGACCGAGGCGGACGCCGTCCTGCTCGACATCCGCTACACGATCAGCGACTCGAACGATCCCCGGAACCTCGTGTTCCCCTTCTACATCATCCCGGGCGAGGGCTGACCCCGCCGGCCACAAGGGAGCGCAGCAACGATGGCCCTGCCCGTCCCGAACCTCGACGATCGCCGCTTCCAGGACCTCGTCGACGACGCCAAGCGGCTGATCGCCCAGCGCTGCCCCGAGTGGACCGACCACAACGTCCACGACCCCGGCGTCACGCTGGTCGAGCTGTTCGCCTTCATGACCGACCAGCTGCTGTACCGGCTGAACCGGGTCCCCGATCGTCAGTACGTCGCCTTCCTCGACCTGCTCGGCGTGCGCCTGTTCCCGCCGACCGCCGCCGGGACCGCGCTGACCTTCTGGCTGTCGGCCCCGCAGCCGGACACGATCCGGATCCCGACCGGGACCCAGGCGGCCACGATCCGGACGGAGACCGACGAGGCGATCATCTTCGAGACGACCGACGACCTCGTGATCCCGAGGACCGAGCTGCGGGTGGTCCGCTCGAGCCTCGACGGCAAGGCCTACCGCGACCATGCCGAGGCGCTCGCTCGCCGCACGCCCTTCTACTGCTTCGACGACGTGCCGGCACCGGGCAACGCCCTGTACGTCGGCCTGTCCGAGCCGGCCCCGTCGAGCGCGGTGCTGCTCCGCTTCAGCTGTGACATCGAGGGCGTCGGCGTCGATCCCGAGCGACCGCCGCTGGCCTGGGAGGCCTGGGACGGCGACGAGTGGGTGGCCTGTGAGCTGGAGCGAGATGAGACCGGCGGGCTCAACCGCGACGGCGACGTCGTGCTCCACGTGCCGCGCGGCCACGCCGCCTCGATGGTCGACCGCGAGCGGGCCGGCTGGATCCGGGCCCGGGTCGTCGAGGCCGAGGCGGATCAGCCCACCTACAGCGCCTCGCCGTCGATCGGCGGGCTGACCGCGACGACGATCGGCGGGACGGTGACGGCGGTGAACGCCCAGCTCGTCGACCTCGACGAGTTGGGCAGCTCCGAGGGGGTGCCCGGGCAGCGGTTCGAGGTCCGGCGTCGCCCGATCGTGCCGGCCGGCAGGCCCCCGGTCCTCGAGGTCGTCGGCGACGACGGCGAGCCCGTCGAGTGGATCCTCGTCGAGGACTTCGCCTCGTCGGGTCCGACCGATCCACACTTCGCCCTCGACCCGGTGACCGGCGAGGTCCGCCTGGGACCGGCCGTCCGCGATGTCGACGGCTCGCTCGTCCACTACGGCGCCGTCCCAGCGAAGAACGCGGTGCTGCGCCTCCGCGGCTACCGGAGCGGCGGCGGGGAGCGCGGCAACGTCGCCGCACGGGCGATCAGCGTCCTGCGCTCGTCGATCCCCTACGTCAGCCGGGTCGAGAACCGGCGGGCCGCGACGGGCGGCGTCGACGGCGAGCGGATCGAGAACGCGAAGGCCCGGGGACCGATGCTCCTGCGGACCCGCGGCCGGGCGGTGACAGCGGACGACTTCGAGCACCTCGCCAGGAGCGCCGCTCCCGAAGTGGCCCGGGTCAAGGCGGTGCCGGCCGCCGACCCGGCCGAGGCCGGGGCCGTCCGGGTGCTGGTCGTGCCGGCGGTCTCCGGCCCGGACGGCCGGCTGGCCTTCGAGCAGCTGGTCCCGCCTGAATCGACGATGCAGCGGATCACCGACCGCCTCGAGGGGGCCCGGGTCATCGGGACCAGGGTGGTGGTCGAGCCGCCTGTCTACCGCGGCGTGACCGTGGTCGCCAAGCTACGGGCCCGGCCGCGGACCAACCCGACCCGCCTGTCCGATCATGCCCTCGAGACTCTCTACCGCTACCTGCACCCGATCGAGGGAGGCCCGGACGGCGACGGCTGGCCGTTCGGTCGGCCCGTCTCGGCGGCCGAGCTGCACGCGGTGCTGCAGCGGCTACGTGGGACGGAGCTCGTTGACGACCTGCGGCTCTTCGGCGCGGATCCGGTGACGGGGCAGCGCGGCCAGGCCACGACGCGCCTAGAGCTCGAGCCGACGGCGCTGGTCTTCTCGTACGAGCACCAGGTGCTCGTGGAGGCCGGTTGAGATGCGCGGGATGGTGCCAGGGCTCATCAATCCCCATCCCCTGGGCCGGGGTCTCCCGGGCGTCTACCAGGAAGAGGATCCGTTCACCATGCGGATGACCGAGGCGCTGGACGAGGTGCTCGCCCCGGTGGTCTCGACGCTCGACAATCTGCCCGCGTACTTCGATCCGCATCTTGCGCCGGAGGACTTCGTGGGATGGCTGGCTGGGTGGGTGGCCTTCGAGCTCGACGAGACCTGGCCGATCGCGACGCGCCGAGAGGCGGTGGCCCGCGCGGTCGACCTCCTGCAACGTCGCGGCACGGCCGGTGGGCTGGCCGACGAGATCACCCTCGTCACCGGTGGCGAGGCCGAGATCGTCGAGAACGGGGGGACCGCCTGGTCCCTCGACCCTGGCAGCGAGATGGTCGGCTCCCGGAAGCCGTCGCTTCTCGTGCGGGTACGGGTCAAGGATGCGGCCGCGGTCGATGCCGAGCGCCTCGACCGCATCGTCCGGGCGGCCAAGCCCGCCCACGTACCGCACCGGGTCGAGGTCATCGGCGGCGATGCCGAGCCGAAGGCCAGGCGCAAGCCGACACCGGACGCGTCGTCGGGCCAGCATGCCAAGGCCGAGCCGACAGCTCCTCCGCCAGAGGAGGGTGCCGATGGCTGATGAAGCTGACGGAACGGCAGGCACGCGTCGAGGGCCGCGCTGACGGCGAGGTGCAACGCGTACGCCGGACGCCATCGGTGCCCGCACCGATGCGGCTCGGTCACCGTATCCTTGACAGCGACCTCGTGACCGAGTGGAGCCAGCCGAGTTGATCGTCTGCGGGAACTGCGGCCATCGCAACGAGGAGTCCGATGCATTCTGCGGGAGCTGCGGCCAGTTCCTGGAGTGGGTCGGGCGACGTGAAGCTGCCGGCGGGGAGCTGACCGGCCCGGAGCCGGAGCCGGAGCTAGCGCCCGAGCCGGAGCCTGAACCGGAGCCGGAGCCGGAGCCGGAGCTAGCGCCCGAGCCGGAGCCCGCGCCCGCGCCCGAGCCGGAGCCTGAACCGGTGCCGGTGCCGGAGCCGGAGCCTGAACCGGAGCCGGAGCCGGAGCCGGAGCCTGAACCGGAGCCGGAGCCGGAGCCGGAGTCGGCTCTCCGACGCGGGCGGCCCGCCACGGCCGTCGCTATCACGCGTGGTCCAGAGCTTGCGCCCTCGACGGCGCCCCCACCTCCGCCGGACCGCGAGCCTGGTCTGGTCCGCGAGACGTCCGTCCAGCCGGGCCCTGTCCAGCCCGCCGCCCGTCGCCCCGAGCCGGCGGCCCAGGCGCCGGATCAGCCGGAAGCCCGCAAGCCGACCGCAGCCGTCGCTGCCCCACCGCGGCCCCGCCCATCGGCGGCGGCGCCCCGCCGCGAGGCGAAGCCCGGCGACCTCATCTGCTCTTCGTGCGCCGAGCCGAACGACCCGAGCCGCAAGTTCTGCCGGCGCTGCGGGACCAGCCTCGCGACCGCGATCGTCGAGAAGCCGCTGCCGTGGTGGCGGCGGATCTTCCGTCGCCAGCCGAAGGTGTACGCGGCCGGCGAGCGGACTGGTCGGATGCAGCGCGGCGAACGTCGGTCGGGTCGCCTCGCCACGAGGTCGATCGTCGGGCTGCTCTTCATCGTCCTGGTCGGTGCCGGCGTCATCGGATTCGTCGCCGTCCCGTCGTTCCGTCAGATGGTCACTGACGCTGTGTCGCCCGCCCTCGATCAGGTGCGCCGGATCGTGGCGCCTGAGCTCGCGATCGAGCGCCCCGTCTCCGTGGCCAGCGACGACCAGCTGCCCGACCATCCCGTCAGCCTGCTCTTCGACTCGTTCACGAACACCGATTGGCGGGCAGCTGGCAGCGCTCCGACCGTGGTGGTCGAGTTCGACGAACCGGTCGATCTCGGTGCGATCATCGTCCACTCAGGCTCATCCGACGGCTTCGTGGACCTTCGCCGACCCGCCGTCTTGACCATCGTGTTGCCCGATGGCGCGACCACCTCTCTGCAGCTCGAGGACGTCCATGATCCGCAACGGTTCGACCTGTCGGGCTCGGCGGTCGACCGGCTGGAGATCCGGGTCAGCGAGACGAATGGACCCGCCGGCGCGGCCGTTGCGCTGTCCGAGATCGAGTTGTTCGCGCAGCGCTGATCAGGAGGCCCCGAGCACGGCATCGGAGACGCCGAGCGCGGCCAGGATCGCCAGGTACTCCTCACGGTCACGACGGGCGGCCCCGACGTCGCCGGCCTGCTCTCGTGCCTGGATCAGCAACCGCCACAGCCGGTCGTCGTAGCGGTCGTGCTGCAGGCCGATGCGACATGTGCGGATGGCATCGGCTGGCTCGTCGCGCAGGAGGGCGTCCTCGGCCAGGCTTCGGGCGGCCTCGACCACGTCGGCGCGGTACCGCTCGCGCCGCTCGACCACCCAGTCGGCCGGACCGTCCTCGGGCAGGAGCTCGCCCTGGTAGAGCTGGATCGCCCGCTCGAACCCCTCGCGAGGATCCCGTCCGGCCGCCAGCGCCGCCCGGCCGCGCTCCATCGCATCGTCGAAGCGGACGAGGTCGATGACCGCGATCGGCAGGGCGAGACGGTAGGCATCGCCCTCGCGGATGAGCGACCTGGTCCCCTCGCCATCGCCGAGCTCGCCGAACCAGGCCCGAAGGCTGGAGACGGCCACGTGCAGGCTGTGGGCCGCCGTGCGCGGATCGACGTCGTGCCAGAGCGCCTCGAGGATCACGTCGCGATGGACCGGGACGCCGGCCTGGACCGCCAGCAGCCGGAGCAGCGCCCTCGCACGCGGCTTGACCGCGTCAAGCGCGACGGGTCGGCCGTCCCGCTCGATCGCGAAGCCGCCGAGCGTCCGGATCCGGATCGCCTCGGCGTGTCCCGGCGGTCCGGCTCGCTCCGCGGCCGGGATCGCCCGATGTGGCGAGTTGCCGCTGCAGACGGTGTCGCCCTGGTCCGGGCATGCCGCGGCGGGTGCCACCAGCCCCGTCTCGTGGGCGACGGCCTCAGCAAGCTCCTCGAACTCGATCCGCCGCGACGGGTCCGTGACCGCCAGGGCGCGATAGGCGATAGCCCTGACCCCGGGCGTCCCGGTCGTACGGGCGAAGCTCTCGGCGGCGAAGGCGGCTTCGCGGGCTCCGTCGAGCCCGGCCTCGGCCTGCCCGAGCGCCAGCAGGCCTCGAGCCCAGGCCTCGAGGACGCCGGTCCCGAGCCGCCGGAACCCTGCAACGGCACGGCTTGCCGCGTCGATCCGTCGACCGGCACCCGAAGTACCACCGTCGGTCGTTGGCGACCAAGCCTCGAGCAATTCGAGCAGGGCCACACCCCACGGATCCTCGTCGATCAGCATCGCCGGCCCGGCGGTCTCCCCTCCCGATCGCGGGGACACCGAGCGGGCGCGGCTGCCGGCGGCAAGGCGGCCCGTGGCGACTGCCAACCGAGCCAGCCAGGGTGACCCAGATCGCTCTGCCGCGGCGGCGGCCGCGTCGATGAGGGCGGATCCCGTCGGGTCGCCCGACAGGACCGCCGCGACCCCGTCGGCCAGGGCGGCCGCCACGGGCAGCGGGCCGGACGCTCGGGCGTCTTCGGCGGCTGCCCCGAGGAGCTCGCGGGCCAGGACCGGCTCGCCGGCGGCGAGGCGGAGGAGTCCGGCTACGAGCCGAGCCGACGGGTCGTCGTCGCGGGCCGTGACGCGGGCCACCGCAAGGGGCTCGCGCATGAGTCCCACCCGGAGATCGCGGGTCCGATCGGCCGGGGCCACCGCGAGCGGGTCGAGCCAGGCGGCAAGGACCAGCCGCTCGTGGCGACAGGCGGCCGCGGTCGGCGCGTCACCGAAGGCAGCCTCGGCCCGGGCGAAGCCCGCGATCGCTGCCGACCAGCGGCCCGAGGCCCGGGCCTGCCGAGCTGCCGCCAGCGCAAGCCACGGCTCGTCACGCAGGAGGGACGCGGGCACCGACTCGAGCGCGGTCGATCCACCCGAGGCGAGCCGCTCGCCGTGGCCGCCGGCCAGTCGGCGCACGGCATCCCAGTCCTCGGCCCGGCAGTAGGAGGTGAGCGCCTCGGCGATGGCGCCGGCCTCCTCGAGCAGGGAGCCGGCACGGACGTAGCGGTCGCGGGCCGCCGCCTCTCCGAGTGCCTCGACCAGGCGCCGATCGAGGTACGAGCGGAAGATCTCGTGGAAGCGGTAGCCGCCTTCGTCGTCGTCGATCTCAACGGTGAAGATCTGGCGCCTGACCAACTCCTCGAGAAGGGCGCTGCTGCCGTGGCGACCCAGCAGACGGTCACACAGGCTCCCGGTCAGGCGGCCGAGCACGCAGGCCTCGACCAGGAAGCCGCGCAACTCTTCTGGCAGCTCGGCCATGACATTGGCAGCGAGGTACTCGCGGACGAGACGCCCACTCGGTCCGACCCCGGACAGGATCCGCCGGCGTTCGTCGGCCGACTTGCCTCGGGTCGCCAGGTGATAGAGCTGCAATCCGGCTGCCCAGCCCTCGGTCCGACGGGCGAGGACGGCCAGGTCGCTCGGCGGGACCGGGTCGTGGTAGTGATCGCGGAAGAGCTGCTCGACCTCCCATGCTCGGAACCGAAGGTCGTCGGCGCCGACCTCGACCAGATCGTCGGCGACGCGAAGTCGGGATACGTTGAAGCCGGGGGCCACCCGGGACCCGACAAGGATCGCCAGCCAGCCGGGTGCGTAGTCGATGAAGCGGGCGAGGACTGCCTCCGCGTCCGTCCCTTCGAGGGCGTGCAGGTCGTCGACCACCAGCAGGGCCGGTCCGGCCCCGCGAGCATCGAGGGCGGCCGCCGCATCCTCGACCCGAGGCCACCCGCTCGCGAGGTCCGGCATCGCCGCGCGCAAGGCTCCCTCCAGATGCCGAACGAGCGCAGTCTCGTCGGCGTCCCAGGGCTCCGCCCGGTACCAGGCGACCGGCGCGGCGCTCGCCGCCGCGAAGTCGGCGAGGAGAGTCGTCTTGCCCGAGCCAGCTGGAGCGACGATGACGCCCAGCCGACGGCCCCAGATGGCCTCGAGTCGGCGATGGAGTCGTTCGCGACGCAGTCCATCGGCGGACGGGGGCCGGACCTTCGCGGGAACGACCGCGACCAGCGGGCGAGAAGCCCCACCCGGCGCGAGCCTCCGACCCCCCGTCGCTCCCTCGCTCGGCACTGTCGGTCCCACTATGGTGACGAACCAGGACGGTAATCGTCCCACCGACGATCCGGCGCGTCCATCCGCCCGACCGTCTCGTGGGCCGAGTCTCCCTCGCGGTCCATCGGATCGCCAGTGCCGGGCGGCTGGGCTGACGTCCCCATCGACCCGAACGACCCTTGCCGGGGGGTGGCAGACGGTGCCACCATGCCGCCATCCAGCGGCTGCCCAGCGGCCCACGGGGCCGCAGCCGCGTCACCAAGGAGGGATCCGTTGGCCAAGCCGTTCGGCGCCATCATCCTGGCCGCTTTCTCCTTCGTCCAGGGCCTCTACCAGGCCTACATCGCCGCGGTCTACATGGGCTGGGCGACCTTCGAGATCATCGGCGTGGACCTGAAGTTCACCGAGCCCCAGTGGGGCAAGGTCATCATGACCGTGGCCGTCGCCCTGATCTACTTCTGGGTCAGCTACGGCTTCTGGACCGTCCGTCTGTGGGCCTGGCTGTACGGGGTGATCATCTCCGGCTTCAACGTCTTCTGGCTCCTGCTCCTGGTGCTGGGTGACGTCACCCTGGAGGCGGTCATCGTGCCGGTCCTGATCTCGGGCGGCGTGCTCCTGTACCTGCTCTACCCGGGCACCCGTGACGCCTTCGCGGCCTCCGAGGTTGAGCGGGCCACCGGGATCTGACCCCGGACACAGAGCCTGTCGGCCCGCCCATCGTCGAGCCAGGGCAGCTCTGGTCCCACCGCCGTCGCCCCGGGTCCATCGGGCCGCCCGTCCCGTGAGCCGGGCAGTGCCCCGGCGTCAGGCGGAGGCCGCGGGCGTCCCGACCGATGGCTCGGTCGTCCCCGCCGAAGGCTCGGTGGTCCCGGCCGTCTGCATCTCCTCGTCGGGCTCGGAGCCGGCCGTTGGCTCCTCGAGCGGCGGTACCAGCGGGGTCCCCGTGATCAGCCTCGTGCCTCGGCCGCTCGTGACGAAGCTCCAGGCCCAGCGGACGAGGACGATGATCCGGTTGGCGAAGCCGATCAGGTAGAAGATGTGGATGCCGAGCCACAGCGCCCAGGCGATGAAGCCGGACCGGCGACCGAGCGGACCGAGCCACGAGATGTTCGTCACGCCCGACAGGCGCCCGATCACCGCCACGTCGCCCTTGTCGCTGTAGCGGAACGGCGGCGTCGGCCGCCCGTGGACGCGCCGCAGGATGGTCCGGGCGGCGTAGCGACCACCCTGGATGCCGCCCTGGGCCACTCCGGGGACCGGCCGATCCTCGTGCCAGGGCATCACCGCAGCGTCCCCAACGACGAACAGCTCCGAGAGGCCCGGGATCGTGAGGTCCGGCCCGACGATGACCCTGCCGGCCCGGTCGGTGGCGGCCCCGGTGGCGGCGGCGACCGTCCGGACGAAGCTCGAGGCCTGGACGCCGGCCGCCCAGAGGACCGTGCGGGCCGGCAGCCGCTCCTCGAGGTCACCGACCCGGACCCCGACGCCGCGATCGTCGATCGAAGTGACCAGGGTCCCGGTCCGCACGACGACCCCGAGGCGCTCGAGCTGGCGGCGAGCCGATGCGGACCGGTCGGGCGGGTAGGTCTGCAGCACGCGGTCGACCGCCTCGATGAGGACGATCCTGGCATCGGGCGGGTTGATCGAGCGGAAGTCGCGGCGGAGCGTGTCGTTGGCGATCTCGCCCAGGGCGCCGGCCAGCTCGACCCCGGTGGGGCCGCCACCGACGACCACGAACGTCATCCACTCCTCGCGTCGTTCGGGGTCGCCCTCGCGCTCGGCCGCCTCGAAGGCGATGAGGATCCGGCGCCGGATCTCCGTGGCATCCTCGATGGACTTGAGGCCCGGCGCGACGGCTGCCCAGTCGTCCCGGCCGAAGTACGAGTGACGGGCCCCCGTCGCGACGACCAGCGTGTCGTACGGGACCGTCGCCCCGTCGCTGAGCCGGACCTCGCGAGCGTCGGGGTCCAGCCCGACCGCCTCGCCGAGCAGGACCGTGACGTTGCGCTGGCGACGGAAGATCGAGCGCAGCGGCTGGGCGATGTCGCCCGGCGACACGGCCCCGGTGGCGACCTGGTACAGGATCGGCTGGAAGAGGTGGAAGTTGCGCCGATCGACGAGGCTGACCGCGACGGCCGGGTCGCGCAGGGTGCGGGCGGCGTAAAGGCCGGCGAAACCGCCGCCGACGATGACCACCCGGTGGGGACGCTGGGTCATGGCCCGATGATGGCATCCCGGCCGCCGACGGTCCACGGCGAGCAGGCTTCGAAGCGGTAGCCGCGGGGTTCGTCCGTCTGCCCGAGGCCGGCGCAGCCCGATGGTCAGCGCCCGGCAAGCTCCGTCAGGACCTCGTCCATCTGCTCGACGAGCAGGTCGGCGTGCTCGCGGCGGAAGACGAGCGGCGGCCGGATCTTGATGACGTTGCCATCGCGTCCGGTCGTCCCGACCAGCACCCCCCGATCCCGGAGCGCTTCGGCGACGTCGGTGGCGAGCCGCCCGGCCGGCTCCCGACTCGAGCGGTCCGCGACCAGCTCGACGCCGATGAGCAGCCCGGTCCCCCGCACGTCACCGACCGGCTCGTGGTGCCCGGCGAGCTCGCCGAGCCGTCCCAGGAGGTAGGTCCCGACCGCGGCGGCATTTGCCACCAATCCTTCGTCCTCGATCACGTCGAGCACCGCCAGGGCGGCCGCGCAGGCCACCGGGTTGCCGCCGAAGGTGCTGAACCACTCGGTCCGCTTGGCCAGGCGGTCGACGATCTCGCCCCGCGTGATGACCGCGGCCACGGGGAAGCCATTGCCCATCGGCTTCCCGGTCGTGACGATGTCAGGCACGGCGCCGGCCGCGGCGAAGGCCCAGAGGTGCGACCCCGTCCGGCCGTGCCCCGCCTGGACCTCGTCGGCAACGAACAGCCCACCGGCGACGTGGGTCCGCTCGACGAGTCCGCGGGCGTAGGCGGGAGGCGGCGCCAGGACCCCGTCGCTCGTCAGCCCACCGTCGAGATAGGCGGCTGCCAGCCGGTGTCCCCGCCCACCGAGTGTCTGCGCCACGTCGTCCAGCGTCGCGGCGTAGCGCTCGGCCCATCCCGGCTCCTCGCGCCGGTACGGGCCGCGGTAGCCATCGGGCGCGGGGATCGTCTCGATGTGGTCCGGCCGGGTGGCCTCGACCCATTCCTCGGGCGAGAGGTCGGCGGTCACGGTCGTCACGCCGTGGTAGGCATGCTCGGTCACGACGGCGCCCGACCCGTCGGTCGCCGCGACGGCCAGCCGCCAGGCCAGGTCGTTCGCCTCGCTGCCCGAGTTGACGAACAGGCAGGTGTCGAGCCCGGGCGGCATCGCCGCGACCAGGCGCTCGGCCAGCTCGACGATGGGCTCGTACAGGTAGCGGGCGTTCGTGTTGAGCCGGGCCGCTTGGCGAGCGATCGCCTCGACGACCTGGGGATGGCCGTGGCCGACGACCGGCACGTTGTTGTAGACGTCCAGGTACCGCCGGCCGTCGACGTCGAACAGCCAGACACCCTCACCGCGGTCGAGATGGAGCGGGGTCCGGTAGGTCAGGGGCGAGATCGCCGAGCCCAGCACCGTCCGCCGGCGACGGACCAGGTCGGCGGTGGCCGCTCCCGAGGTACCGCGGTCGGTCGCCGACCCGACCGGCCGCCTCCCGAGCTCCATGGCACGCTCGAACGAGGCCCGGACGCCGCCCGGCCCGAGGGCGTCGAACCGCTCCAGGAGGGGCCAGCCCTCGTCGTCCGAGATCTGGATGTAGGCCGCGTTCTCCGGGTACATGCGGACTCGCCAGGTCGAGATCGCGACGAGCGCTGTCAGCCGGGTGGCGATGAGGTCCGGCAGCAGATCGAGCTCTTCCGGTTCGAGCCTGGTGACCCCGTCGTAGCCTCGGACGATCGCCGCGGCGGCCTCGAACGGATCCCGGCGCCCGCCCATCTGCGATGCCGCGCTGACCGCCAGGTCGATCACCAGGGCGGTCTGGGCCATGTCCCCGAAGTCGAGGATGCCGACGACCCGCCGCCGTTCGTCGACCAGGACGTTGTCGCACGTCAGGTCGTTGTGGATGACCTGGGCACGGAGGCCGGCGAGGGCCGCCTCCACGTGGTCGTCGAACCGGTCGACCACCCGCTCCACCATCGCCCGACGGGCCGGATCGTCGATCTCGGCCAGGAGCGGGCGGAGATCGCTGCCGTGGCGAACGTCCCAGAGCAGCGCGTTCGAGGCCGCCGGGTGGATCAGTCCGCGGAGCGCACGCCCGGTGCGGGCCACGATCGCGCCGAAGCCGGGCAGCGCGGTCAGGGGCAGGACACAGACGTGCGGCTGGCCACCCTCCAGGTAGCTCAGCAGGCGGACCGGGTGGGTGAGGCCGTCGGACGTCGCCACGGGGACCCAGGACCGGCCATCCGCGGCCGCCATGACGCGGGGGATGGGGAGGCCCGGATCGACCCGGGCGATGTGCTCGAGCGCGGCGACCTGGAGGTCGATGAAGGCCTCGTCCTCGGCGCTGTTGGCGATCTTGAGGACGTAGGCGTTCCCGTCTGCGATCCGGATCCGGAAGTTGCGGTCGCGCTCGCTGTCGAGGAGCGCCATGTCCCCACGGATCCCGAACCAACGCTCGGCGATAGCGCCTGCCTCGGCGAGGTCGACGTCGGGCGGGGTCGCGGCGAGCGCCCGCAGCGACGGGCGCAGCGCGGCGGTCGGTCCATCGGCCTCGCTCCGGACCGTCCGCTCGGGCTGTGGCGCCTCGGCGCTGGTGCCGGACTCGCTCACGCCATCCCTCCTGGCTGAGGCGGTCGTCGTGTCGCCCCGGACGATGCTAGCCCGTGACCGCCATCCGGGTCAGCCGGTCCAGGCGGTCGACGAAGATCAGCAGCCAGGCGCCGGCGATCCCGAACCCGGCAAGCTCCATCGGGGCATAGGCGACGAGATCCACGACGGCCGCCGCGTAGAGCAGCAGGATCGCGGCGATGGCCGCCAGGGACGCCCGGCCGAACCGGTCTCCCAGAGCGGGGACGGCCAGGCGGGCCGTCAGCATCATGACCAGGAGCGAGATCGGGATGGCATAGGCGGCGGTGCCGTGGGCGAGCTCGACGAGGGGAGCGACGCCGAGCGGGAAGACCGCGACGCCCGCGAACCCCAGGCCGATCGCCCAGAAGCCGACCCGGTCCAGGACGACCCAGCGAGGCCCCATGAGGCCGGTCCGGCCCAGGGACCGCAGCACGGCCCCCATCGCCACCGCCAGCAGGCAGCCGATGATGCCGCAGGCCAGCATCGTCGCCCGGAACCAGGCGCCGGCGGCCGGATCGGCGCTCAGCTCGCTGACCGTGAGCTGGGTCCAGCCGCTCCCGGACGCCAGCAGCATCGCGCCGGCCGTCCCTACCCCGCCGACGAGGGCCAGGGCGATCGCGACCCCGGTGGGCCGGAGGATCGGGGCGGTCATCCGCCGGTCGGCTGCTGGACCCCGGGCCCGGCCAGCGACCGGTCGAGGTGCCGAGCGAGCGCCAGGAGCCAGCCCCAGCAGATCGCGAAGGCCAGCATCTCCATCAGCGCGTAGGACATGATCCCGGTCACGGAGAGGACGAACATCCCGACGATCGCCGCGAGGATGACGACCGTCCGTCGCGAGAAGCGCGGGTAGGCTCGCACGGTCCCGGGGCCGATGGTGAGCATCATCGCCATCACGACCAGCGGGACCAGGAAGCCGGCCACGGTGTGGATGTTCGCGGCCCGCTGGCCCTCGTCGATGCTGAAGAGCCCGACAAGGGCGAAGGCGAGCGGGATCACGGCCAGCCCGGCGCGGGCCGCGATCGACCACCAGCGGACGGCGAGCCCGGCGGCCGTCGCGTCGCGCAGGAGCTCGTTCATGACGATGGCGATCGGGACGAAGCCGATCCCCAGCAGCACCATCGTGACGTTGAAGGCGCGACCGCCGGCGATGTCCGTGCCCAGCGCGCTGGCGCTGACGTCCCACCACCAGAAGCTGGTAGCCATGGCCATGGCGACGGCCATCCCCAGGAGTCCGACGACCGCCTCGATGGCGAAGGCGTCGCGGATCAGGCGCCCGCGAGACCCGGCCGAGGGTCCCGCTGGGTCGGACCGGCTCACGTCCGGCTCGGTCCGCCTACTTGTCCCGCTCGGCGGCGCCCGTCAGGACGGCCTGGGCCGCCGCAAGGCGGGCCACCGGGACGCGGAACGGGGAACAGGAGACGTAGTCGAGGCCCAGCCGCTCACACTTGGTGATCGACTCGGGATCGCCGCCGTGCTCCCCGCAGATGCCGAGCTCGATGGTCGGCTTGGTGGACCGCCCGCGCTCGACGGCGATGCCCATGAGGCCGGCGACCGCGTCGTCCAGGGTCTGGAACGGGTTGACCGGCAGGATCTGGTCCTCGACGTACTTGAGGAGGAATCCGCCCTCGGCGTCGTCACGGCTGTAGCCGAACGTCAGCTGGGTGAGATCGTTCGTCCCGAAGCTGAAGAAGTCGGCCTCGCGGGCGATCTCATCGGCGGTCAGCGCCCCGCGCGGGATCTCGATCATCGTCCCGAACTTGTAGTCGACCTCGACGCCGGCGGCAGCCTCGACCGCCTTGGCCTCGGCCTCCAGGAGGGCACGGGTCGCAGCGAGCTCGTTCACGTGGCCGACGAGCGGGATCATGATCTTGGCGATCGGGTGCCCACCGGCCCGCTTGACGGCGATCTGGGCGTTCAGGATCGCCCGGGTCTGGATCTTCACGAAGTCGGGGATCATCAGGCCCAGGCGGCAGCCGCGCAGCCCCAGCATCGGGTTCTGCTCGTGCATCGACTGGATCGTGGCCAGCAGCTCGCGGTCCTCCTCGCTGGCGGCATCGCCCGCCTTCGTGACCTTGACCAGCTGCTCCTCCAGGTTCGGGAGGAACTCATGGAGCGGCGGGTCGATGAGCCGGATGACGACGGGGAGGCCGTCCATGGCCCGGAAGATGCCCTCGAAGTCGCCCTGCTGGAGCCGCTCGAGCTGGGCCATCGCGGCGTCGAAACGAGCGACGATCTCCTGCTCCTCGGCGTCGAGCGAGCCCCCGGACACGGCCCTGGCCTTGGCCCGGGTGGCGGCGTTGGCGACGAGGATCGCTCCGCGGACGATCTCGAGGCGCTCGCCCTCCCGGAACATGTGCTCGGTCCGGCAGAGCCCGATCCCCTCGGCGCCATAGGACCGGGCCTGGGCCGCTTCCTCGGGCTTGTCGGCGTTCGTCCAGACGCCCATCCGGCGGATGTCGTCGGCCATCCCGAGGACGCGCTGCAGGTCGGGCTGCTCCTCGAACCGTGCGGAGACGGTGGGCAAGGCTCCCACGAAGACTTCGCCGGTCGAACCGTCGAGGCTGATCCAGTCGCCCTCGGCGAAGCGCAGGCCTGACTCGCTGCTCCGGGCGGATCCCGAGGCGTAGTCGACGATCAGCTCGGCGCAGCCGGCCACGCAGGGCTTGCCGATCTGGCGAG
Source organism: uncultured Chloroflexia bacterium (assembly GCA_963707215.1). GTDB lineage: Bacteria > Chloroflexota > Limnocylindria > Limnocylindrales > CSP1-4 > DATHYZ01. Next base: position 569,793 of record CAVPPB010000003.1, read on the forward strand.
CCACGACGGCGGCATGGGACGTCGCCCCGCCGCGGGCCGTCAGGATGCCCTGGGCGACCGCCATCCCGTGGAAGTCGTCGGGCGAGGTCTCGATCCGCACGAGGACCACGCGCTCGCCCCGGTCGACCCACTCGACCGCGCTGTCGGCGGAGAAGACGGCCCGGCCCACGGCCGCGCCAGGCGAGGCGTTGAGGCCCTTGGCGATCCGTTCCGCGCTGGCACGCGCCTCCGGGTCGAACTGGTCGCGGAGGAGCTGGTCCACCTGGGCCGGCTCGATCCGGGCGACCGCCTCCTCGGGGGAGATGATCCCCTCGTCCACCATGTCCGAGGCGATCTTCACGGCGGCAGCTGCGGTCCGCTTGGCCGAGCGCGTCTGGAGCATGTAGAGCTTGCCCCGCTCGATCGTGAACTCGAGGTCCTGGACGTCGCGGTAGTGGTGCTCGAGACGATCGGCGATGGCCTGGAACTCGGCGTAGACGGCCGGCATCGCCACTTCGAGATGGGCGATCTTCTCGGGCGTCCGGATGCCGGCGACCACGTCCTCGCCCTGCGCGTTGGTCAGGTACTCGCCGTAGAGGACCTTCTCGCCGGTGTTGGGGTCGCGGGTGAAGGCGACGCCCGTGCCGGAGTCATCGCCCATGTTGCCGAAGACCATCGTCACGACGTTGACCGCCGTGCCGAGGTCGTGGGCGATCTTGTTGTAGTCGCGGTAGTCGCGGGCCCGCTTGCCGAACCAGCTGGCGAAGACCGCCTTGATGGCCAGATCGAGCTGCTCTGCCGGGTCCTCGGGGAACTCGCGGCCTGTGTCCTCGCGAACGATCCGCCGGTACTCGCCGGCGACCTCGGCCAGGGCCGTCGCGTCGAGCTCGGTGTCGGCATGGACGCCGCGGGCGTGCTTGGCCGCATCGAAGGCACGGTCGAAGCGCTCCGCGTCGACGCCCATGACGATCCGGCCGAACATCTGGATGAAGCGACGGTAGGCATCCCAGCCGAAGCGGCTGTTGCCGGTCAGGCGGATCAGGCCCTCGAGCGTCCGTTCGTTGAGGCCCAGGTTGAGGACGGTGTCCATCATCCCGGGCATCGAGAACTTGGCCCCGGAACGGACCGACACCAGCAGCGGGTTCTCCGGGTCCCCGAAGCCCTTGCCGGTCTGGACCTCGACGACCCGGACGGCCGCGAGGACGTCCTGCCAGAGGCCCTCCGGCAACTGCTCACCGGCGGCGAAGTAGTCGTTGCAGGCCTCGGTCGTGATCGTGAAGCCCGGTGGCACCGGCAGCCCGGCGTTCGTCATCTCGGCCAGCCCGGCCCCCTTCCCGCCGAGCAGGTCGCGCATCGTCGCGTCGCCATCGGCGCGGCCGTCACCCCAGGCGTAGGTGTAGCGCTTCGACGCGAGATGGGTGGAGCCGGACGTGGTCGCGGGGCCGCTGGTATCGGTCATCTGGGGGTCGGTCCTCCGGGGCGTGACGCGCGGTCGGCAGGCCCCGACCGCGGGGATGCACGAGGGGTGCCGGCTGATTGTAGGCGAGGTCACCCGACGACGACTCGCGTGGGCGGCTCGCGTGGGCGGCTCGCGGCGTGCAGCCGCTCGACCGGGTCCGGCAGCGCCCTGGGTCGCGGACGACGACCGCGGGCATCGGGGCGCCCGCTGCGTCGCTAGACTGCGGCAATGGATACACCGACGCTCATCGGCACCGGGTTCGTCGTCCTCGGCCTGGTCGTCTGGCTCGTCTGCGCCTACCTCGCCTACCGTTCCGCGCCGCGGTACCACCGCCGGCCGTGGGTCTGGGGCGTGCTGGGGGTCATCTTCGGCCCGTTCGCCCTGTTCGCCCTCACGCTGCTCCCCAAGCGCCAGGGCTAGCCTCGGACGACGACGGCGCCGAGGAGCTCGGTCCGTCGGTCGTACACTGGGAGCCGGCGCTCCCGGCTGCCGCGTGCCGGGTCCGTGCGCCGACAACGAAGCCACCTGCGACCCTGCGAGGCCAGCCCATGACCCAGCTGCCAGAGGACTCCCGCGTCATCGCCGAGGACGCCGAGCAGTACAACGCGTCGCTGGTCCGGCGCGTCGACCTGTCCAACGACCTCGCCTACCTGTGGGTCCGCTTCGACGGGCCCCCGGTCCACTTCGAGCCCGGTCAGTACATGACGATCGGGATCGTCGCCGACGACAAGATGCTCCAGCGGCCGTACTCGGTGGCCTCGGCCCCCAGCGTGGCCGGGACGGAGGGCTACGAGTTCTTCGTCCGGCTCGTGCCGATCATCCGGTTCACGACGGCGCTGTGGCGCCTGCCGGTGGGTCAGCGGATGCGGATGATCGGGCCCAAGGGACGCTTCATGCTCGAGCCGGAGGACGACCGGACGCACCTCTACGTCTCGACCGGGACCGGCATCGCGCCGTTCATCTCGATGATCCGCGAGACCCGGGGCCAGGGTCGGCCGCGCAAGACGGTCGTCGTCAACGGGGTCTCGTACGCCGACGAGCTCGGCTACCGCGACGAGCTGGAGGCGTTCGAGGAGTACGGCGGCTATCCGCTGGCCTACGTGCCGACCGTGTCGCGGCCCGCCGACCCCCGCAACGCTGGCTGGACGGGCCGGACCGGGCGCGTCGAGGGGGTCATCCGGGACGTCTGCCGCGACCTGAAGCTCCGCCCCGAGAAGACGGTCGTCTACATCTGCGGCAACCCGGAGATGATCCTCAACGTCGAGTCGGTCCTGATGGACGCCGGCTTCCCCGAGTTCCACGTCAAGAAGGAGCTCTACTGGCCGAAGGGGAAGGCCCCGGCCAAGGCCCCGGCCCCGACCGCCGGCTAGCCGGAATGGGCCGGCGCGTCAGGCGCCCGCGCCCCACCAGTCGAGCACCCGCAGCGCGCGAAGGGTGTTCCAGCGGCTCGGGGAGCCGACGCCGCCCTCGAGGTCGAAGTGGACCTGCCCGGGGTGGACCCGGTCGAGCAGCCAGCGGCCGTCGGGCTGCCGCTTCGATCGCACGACCTCTACGGCCTCGGCCATCCTGGGGTCACGGTCGGCGCCCGCGGCTCGGAAGTAGTCGAGCGCGCGCAGCAGGTCGTAGTGCCAGTAGTAGGGGAACGCGAAGTCGAGATAGGCGGGATCGGCGACCTCGCCGGTGCTCCTGCGCCGGAAGAGGCCGCGCTCGAGGAGGTACGCCTCACCGCCATGGCGGGCAGCGCGCACCTCCGCTGACCCGCCGGTCGCCCGCTCGAACGCCAGCAGTCCGTCGAGCACGTTGATCGTCGTGTCGAAGGACGACCGGACCGAGCCGTTCTCGACCTCGCAGTTCCAGCCGCCGTCGTCGAGCCGCTCAGCGAGGATCCGCTCGACGATCGGAGCGACGTCCACCCCGAAGACGGCCCCGATCTCGATCGTCCGGCCGTTGATGCACGGCTCCACCTCGCCGTCGAAGTAGCGCTGCCCGGCGTGCTCCCAGCGCCCGTTCTCGGCGACGAGCCCGATCGCCCGGCGGGCGGACGTCGACGCCGGGTCGAGCCCGCAGAGCTGCAGCGTCTGGAGCGTGTGCATCGTGGCCGTCCAGGGCTGGCCCGGTCCCCCGCCGTCGAAGTCGGCCGGGAAGCAGGCACCGCCCGCCCAGAGCCCGTCGGGTCCCTCCAGCGCCAGCAGCCGGGCAGCCCAGCCGTCGCGCTCGACCCGGGCTCGTGCGGCCGCCACGTCCTCCGACGACGCGCGCTCCAGATCGCGGAGCACCTGCCAACGGATGGCGGGGTCGCCGTCGAGGAGCCAGCCGATGACGTCCATCGCGGCAGGGTACCGCGCCGGGCCCGCGGTCCGGGGCGCCCGCGTGGCGGGACTCCCAGACGCTACCCTCTTGGGGTGAGCGACCGGACCGCGCCCCGATGAGCATCCCTGCTACCCAGAACGGCCGCCTCGTCCCGTACCTCCCGCGCCTGGCGATCCAGTGGGCGGCAGAGGACCCGGACGCCCGGGTGCGCGAGGAGGACGGGTCCCTCGTCTTCGTGGACATCTCGGGCTTCACGAAGATGTCCGAGCGCCTGGCCCGGCACGGCAGGGTCGGCGCCGAGGAGGTCACCGACGTCCTGGGGGCGGTCTTCACCCGGCTGCTCGCGGTCGCCTACGCCGAGGGTGCCGGGCTCCTGAAGTTCGGCGGCGACGCGCTGCTCCTCTGGTTCGCCGGGGACGACCACCCGGCGCGGGCCGTCCGAGCCGCCCACGGCATGCGGGCCACGCTCCGCTCCATCGGCGCCGTCGAGACGACGGCCGGCAAGGTCACCCTCCGGATGTCGATCGGGGTCAACAGCGGGCGCTTCCACTTCTTCCTCGTGGGCGGGTCCCATCGCGAGATGCTGGTGACCGGCCCCGCCGCTACCGAGACGGTCCGCATGGAATCGGCGGCGACGGCCGGGGAGATCCTCCTGAGCCCGGCGACGGCGGCCCACCTGCCGGAGCGGCTCGTCGGACAGGCCAAGGGACCCGGCCGACTCCTGCGGTCGGCGCCGCCGGGCCTCAGCCGCGAGGGCGCCGGCTCCGAGATCCTGGCGGGCCTGCCGGACCTGGCGACCTACGTCCCGCTGGCCCTCCGCGAGCCGATCCTGGCCGGGACCGAGCCCGAGCATCGCTCCGCGACCGTCGCCTTCGTCCACTTCGACGGGACCGACGAGCTCATCGATCGGGAAGGACCGGAGGCGACGGCCGATGCCCTCGACGAGCTGGTCCGCGCCGTCCAGGAGGCCGTGGACGAGCAGGGCGTCGGCTTCCTGGCCTCGGACATCGACGCCGACGGGGGCAAGCTGATCCTGACCGCCGGCGTGCCCCGGATGGTCGGCGACGACGAGGAACGGATGCTCCTGGCGCTGCGGCGGATCGTCGAGGTCGAGCGTCGGCTGCCGGTCCGCGTCGGCGTGAACCGCGGTCCGGTCTTCTCGGGCGACGTCGGACCGAGCTATCGGCGGACCTACACGGTCATGGGCGACCCGGTGAACCTCGCCGCCCGACTCATGGCCAAGGCGGGTCCCGGCCAGGTCTTCGCGACCGCGGCCGTCCTGGAGAGCTCGGCGACCCGCTTCGAGACGACCGAGCTCGAGCCGTTCATGGTCAAGGGCAAGGCTCGGCCGGTCCAGGCCTGGGCCGTCGGGCCTCGGATCGGGCGACCGAAGCGAACCGCGGCCGAAGACCTCCCGCTCACGGGGCGCGACGACGAGCTCGGCCTGCTCTCCGAGGCCCAGGACACGGCCCGGGCCGGACGCCGCCGGACGGTCGTCCTCCAGGGCGAGGCCGGCCTCGGCAAGACGCGGCTCCTCGATGCGCTGCTCGAGCGTGGCGCGGACTTCGAGGTCTTCGGGGCGACGGGCGAGACATTCACCTCGACGACCCCGTACGTGGCCTGGCGCGACGTGCTCCGCGAGATGATGGGCGTGTCCTGGGACGACCCGTCCCCGGTCGTGGTCGGCCGGCTGCGCGAGCTGGTCGAGGCGCACGACACCGGCCTCCTGCCGTGGGTTCCACTCATCGCGACCGCCGCGGACGCGGACGCGGAGCCGACGCCCGAGGTCGCTGCGCTGGCCCCCGAGTACCGTCGCCCTCGCCTCCACCAGGCGGTCGTCGACCTCCTGCGGGGCCTCCGGACATCGCCGACCCTGTTCGCCTTCGAGGACGCCCACCTGATGGACGAGGCGTCCGCCGACCTGCTGCGAGCGATCGCCGAGGACCCACGGGAGGACCGGCCATGGCTCGTCCTCGCCCTCCGGAGGCCCGAGGGCCAGGGCTTCGCTCCGTCCGAGTCGCCCGCGGTCCGGACCCTGGACCTCTCGCCGCTGGGACCGGAGGCCACCACGGCCCTCGCCCGGATCGTGACCGACGACGCACCGCTCCCCGAGCGGGTCCTGCTCGAGACGATCGACCGATCGGCCGGCAACCCGCAGCTGCTCCTCGACCTCGTCCACGCAGCACGCTCGGGCGACGGGTCCCTGCCCGAATCGGTCGAGGCCGCGGCGACCGTCCGGATCGACGCCCTCGCCCCGCACGACCGACAGCTCGTCCGCCGGGTCTCGGTCTTCGGCCTCGCCTTCCACCCGCGCTTCCTGCCCGACGTCCTCGACGAGGAGGCGCCCCGGCCGACCCGGCGCACCTGGGACCGCCTGGCCGACTTCTTCGAGGCCGAGGCGGACGGCTACCTGCGCTTCCGGCGGGCGGTCGTCCGGGACGCGGCCTACGCCGGCCTTCCCTTCCGCCTCCGCCAGCGCCTCCACGTGGCCATCGGCGCCCACTTCGAGCGCGAGGCGGCCGATCCCGACGACATCGCCGGCCTGCTCAGCCTCCACTTCTCCCTCGGCAGCGACCACGAACGGGCCTGGCGCTACGCCCGGAGCGCCGGTGACCGGGCGGCGCGGATCTTCGCCAACGCCGAGGCGGCCACCCTCTTCCGCCGGGCGCTCGACGCGGCACGGGTCTCGGGAACGGTGCCGCCCGTCGAGGTGGCGGCGGTGGCGGAGGCCCGCAGCGACGTGCTCGTCATGGCCGGGGAGTTCCGCGATGCCGGCGAGGCGCTCGACCTGGCCCGGAAGGTGCTCGGCGGCGACGCACTCGCCCAGGCGCGACTCCTCCTCAAGCGCTCGCGGATCGAGGAGAAGCTCGGGCGGTTCTCGAGTGCCCTCCGGTGGGCCACCCGGGCCCGTCGGATGCTCGAGGGCCTCGACGGCCCCGAGGTCGCCCGCGAGCGGGCCCAGCAGAGCGCCTGGACGGCCACTGTCCTCCAGGCCGAGGGTCGGTCGCACGAGGCGGTCGCCTGGGCCGAGCGGGCGGCGGCCGAGGCCGAGGCGGCGGGCGACCCGGAGGCCCTGGCCCGCGCCTTCAACGCCCTTGATTGGGCCAGGCTCCAGATGGGCGAGCGGACCGGCGAGGCCTGGAGCCGAGCCCTGGGGATCTACCGCGACCTCGGCGATCTCGCTGGCCAGGCCCGGATCCTGAGCAACCTGGGGATGGGCGCCTTCTACGCCGGCGCCTGGGACGAGGCACTGGGGTACGCGGAGCAGGGCCGTGAGCTGGAGCTGCGGATCGGCAACTACGTCGGCGCCGCGGTCGACGCGACGAACATGGCCGAGCTCAAGTCGGAGCAGGGCGCCTACGAGGAAGCGGAGGGGCTGCTTCGAGACGCGCTCCGCGTGTCCCGGGCCGCGGGCCATCGCTGGGGCGTCGGCCTGTCGCTGAGCGTGCTGGCGCTGCTGCTGGCCCGGACCGGCCGCTTCGACGAGGCGCTGGGCCTGTTCGACGAGGCGCGCTCGGAATGGGACCACGTGGGAGCTGGCGAGGACCTGGCGCTCAACGAGGTTCGCCGCGCCGAGTGCCACGTCCTGACGGGCGACGGCGTGAGCGCCCTGGCGGCCCTCGAGGCGTTGCTGGCGGCCGGCTCGGAGGCCGTCGAGCCGATCCTGCCGCAGCTGGAGCGGGTCCGCGGCTATGCGCTCGTCCAGACCGAGGATCCCCTCGAGGCGCGCGCGGCGCTGGAGCGCAGCCTTGCGGCCGCGCGGGACAGGGACGACCTCCTCCAGGCCGCGCTGACGCTCACGGCGCTGAGCCGCCTCGATGGCCGCGAGGGGCGGTCTCCGTCGCCCACCGCCAACGCCGAGGCCGTCGCGACGCTCGCGAAGCTCGGCGTCAGGGTCGTCCCCGAGGTCCCCCTGCCCTAGCCCGTCGCCTGGGACGTGAACGAGCGGCCCCGGTCCGGGGCCGCTCGTTGAGCGCGGGGTGGGAAGGGGCGAGCGCTAGCCGCGCTTGGCACCCCAGTCGCCGGTCAGGTAGATGACCTCGGTGACCTGGATCAGCTGGCCCTCGTACGCCGGCACCCAGTCCGGGCTGGAGGTGCCATCACCGTCGGGCCCGTAGATCTCGGACGACTGGGAGATGAGGCACGAGACCTCGCTACCGGGCATCGCAGGAGCGCCCGTCGTCCCGTCGCACCACTCGATGTCGTGGAACCCGCCCGGCGTGTCCACCTCGGTCCATCGCGCCAGTGGCACGGGGGCGTCCGCCGGCTCGGGATCCCAGGCGTTGATCTCGACCATGAACTCGAGGCTCGGGTCCTCTGGCTTCCAGACATTCACGAGGTTGCCGTTCCGATCGAGCGTCACGGGCGAGCAGGCGGTCCCGATGTTCGTCAGGGTGACCCCATCGAACGTGATCGAGCTGCCCGGGGCAAGGAGCGTGCCGACGGTGGTCGTCGGCGGCGGCGGCTGGAGCTCGAAGAGGTTGCCGCCCGTGTTCGAGCCGGTCCAGGCCGAGGTCAACCAGGTCCCCACGGCGCCGGCGCAGGTCGTGGCCGTGATCGCGACGGTCGCGTTGAAGGTCAATTCGACCCACTCGTCGTACGACACCGGATAGAGGCCGGTGACCTCGATGTCGGCAGACTCGAGACCCGTCGCCACGGTGAAGCTGGTGTTCCCGCTGCTCGTCGTGACATCGACGCTTTCGTAGTCGATGACGAAGCCGGCGGGGGCGGTGAGAGCCAGCGAGTTGAACGAGGCGATGCCGCCGGGTGTCGTGTTCGTGTACGTGAGGGTGAACATCGCGGGCGCGCCGGTGGGCACGAACGGAACGCTCGTGGGAGACACGGTGACGTCATAGGTCTTCTTGGTCGGCTTCGCGGCAGACAGCGGCGCCGCCGTCAGCCCCACCAATAGGGCCGCTGCAACTGCGACGACCACCATCCTTCGGAACGCCCTGGACATGTTCCCTCCTGCTACATCGATCCGCCCGCCCCGCCGCGGAGTGCTCGTGACTAGTAGTCCCCGACCATAGGGACGATCGCCGTGGAGGCAAGGGACCTTCGGCCCATGCCTGACCTCGGCCAATCGTAGCGCCCGTCAGCTGCGCCGTCATCTCGGTGCATCGGTGCACCGGCGCCGGTCAAGGAGGTCGTGGGGGCCCGTCCGCGCTCTCGCCGCCCATCCTTGCCTGCGGCCGCCGTCGAGGGTAGGGTGAGCTCGTGGTCAGCGCCCTGGTCGTCCCCGTCGACCTGCCACGTCGGTTCGAGCGAGTCCGCCGCAGCCGCGTCGCCAGCGCCGCGCTCGGCGTGCCCGCCCACGTGACCCTGCTCTACCCGTTCAAGTCACCAGAGGAGCTCCGTGAGGCGGACCGCCGCCGGATCGCGAGCATCCTCGCCGCCGATGGACCGCTCCGGTTCCGACTCGCCCGGGTCCTCGACTGGGACGCGGTCCGCTACCTGGAGGTCGAGCCCCGGGCGCCCTTCACCCGGCTGGTCGAGCGGCTCGTCGGGGCCTACCCGACCTGGGCTCCCTACGGTGGGGCCTTCCCGTACGTGCCCCACGTGACCCTCTCCGATGGCTCGCCAGGGGAGCACCCACCGATCGCGGAGCCCAGGAGGCCGCTCGAGCGAGTCGCGGGCCGGGCCGTCCTGATCGCGGAGGGCGCCGACGGCCGCTGGACGACCCGCTGGCGGTTCCGCATCGGCCGGGACTGAGCGCGCCCGCGCCGGTCGGGTCGGCAGCCGGCCGCCGCCAGCCCCCGCGGGTCGGGCCTGCGGGCTAGGATGGAGACGGACCGGACGAGCCGACGCGTTGCCGCGGACCGGGACCCGTCCCGTGGCGTCGGTGACCTTCGGCCCACCGGAACGGGTCGCCTGTAGGGTGGGCCGTCCATTCGCATACCTGCACGATGCATGAAGCGGCCCATGGCCGACCATGTCCGCAAGACTGGGAGTCGCATGCACCCGATCGTCGAACGAGAGCAGCTCTCGCCGAACGTCTACCGCCTCGTCGTCGAGGCCCCCCGGATCGCCGAGATCCGCAAGCCCGGCCAGTTCGTCATCGTTCGGCGGGGCCCGGGAGCCGAGCGCATCCCCCTGACGATCGCCGACAATGACCCGGCCGCCGGCACCATCACCCTGATCATCCAGGCGATCGGCAAGAGCACGACCGACCTGGTGGAGCTCCAGCCGGGCGACGCCATCACCGACGTCGCCGGCCCCCTGGGTCGCGAGACCGAGCTCATCGAGTCCGGCCATGCCGTCTGCGTCGGCGGCGGGGTCGGCACGGCGGTGATCCTGCCGATCGCCCAGGAGCTGAAGCGCCGCGGCGTGAAGGTCACCAGCATCATCGGCGGCCGCTCGGAGGAGTGGGTCATCCTCGAGCGTGAGCTGGCCGCGGCGGGAGACGTCATCGCCTGCACGGACGACGGCAGCTACGGTCGCCATGGCTTCGTGACCGAGGCCCTCAAGGACGTCCTCGACGCCGGCGGGGTCGACGCGATCTACGCCGTCGGCCCGGTCCCGATGATGCGCGCCGTCAGCAGCCTCACCCAGCCCTACGGCGTCCCGACGACGGTCTCGCTCAACGCGATCATGGTCGACGGCACCGGGATGTGCGGGGGCTGCCGGGTGACGATCGACGGGGTGACGAAGTACGCCTGCGTCGACGGGCCCGAGTTCGACGGCCATGCGGTCGACTTCGGCGAGCTCGTCGACCGGCTCTCCACGTACCGCCCCTTCGAGAGCGCGGCCGTCGAGCGCCGCGAGGCCTGCAAGATCCCGGCCATGGCCGCGGCCGCAGACAAGGAGGCCGCCGCCGAAGCGCCGAGCCCCACCAGCGGAGCGTCCCGATGAGCGACGACCCCACCCGGTCCGGGGACGGCCGCGGCCCGGCCGGCCAGGACTCATCCCCCGCCGCCGACCTGGTCCGCCGCATCCTGGAGGGTGAGGATCCCGAGATCAGCCCCAAGGAGCGGATGCTCCTCGATCGCGTCGGCATGCCCGAGCAGGACGCCGAGCAGCGCTCCGACAGCTTCACCGAGGTCAACCTGGGCTTCACTCACCAGCTGGCCGTCCTGGAGGCCGAGCGCTGCCTCCAGTGCAAGAACGCCAAGTGCATCGACGGCTGCCCGGTCCGGGTCGACATCCCGCGCTTCATCGAGCGGCTCCGCGAGGGCGACATGGCCGGCGCGGCCGACTCGCTCCTCGGCGACAACGCCCTGCCGTGCGTCACCGGCCGGGTCTGCCCCCAGGAGACCCAGTGCGAGGAGCTGTGCGTCCGGGCCAAGAAGGGCTCCCCGGTCGCCATCGGCTACCTGGAGCGCTACGTCGCCGACTGGGCCCAGGCCCACCCGGAGGCGGTCCCGGTGGTGCCGGCCGCCGGCCAGCGGCAGGTCGGTCGGCATCGTCGGCTCCGGTCCGGCCGGCCTGACGGCCGCCGGCGAGCTGGCCAAGCTCGGCCACGAGGTCACCGTCTTCGAGGCCTTCCACACGGCCGGCGGCGTGCTCATCTACGGCATCCCCGAGTTCCGGCTGCCGAAGGACATCGTCCAGCGCGAGGTCGATCGGCTGGTCGAGGCCGGCGTCGAGATCGAACCGAACTCGATCATCGGCAAGACCTACACCCTGGCCGAGCTGCGGGAGCGCTTCGACGCCGTCTTCCTGGCGGTCGGCGCCGGCCTGCCGGTCTTCATGAATGTGCCGGGCGAGAACTACAAGGGCGTCTACAGCGCCAACGAGTACCTGACCCGGGTCAACCTGATGGGCGCCTGGAACCCCGAGAGCGACACGCCGATCCTCCACGGCCAGCGGGTCGTGGTCGTCGGCGGCGGCAATGTCGCCATGGATTCGGTGCGGACGGCCCGCCGCCTGGGCGCAGCCGTCGCGAAGATCGTCTACCGCCGCAGCCGCGACGAGCTGCCCGCGCGGGTCGAGGAGGTCCACCACGCTGAGCAGGAGGGCGTCGAGTTCGACTTCCTGGTCGCCCCGCTCGAGGTCCTCGGTGACGACGAGCGCTGGGTCACCGGCCTGCGCTGCATCCGCATGGAGCTCGGCGAGCCCGACGACTCGGGCCGGCGACGCCCGGTCCCGATCGAGGGCTCCGAGTTCGTCGTCGACTGCGACATGGTCGTGGTGGCGATCGGCACCCGCTCGAACCCCATCCTGACGGCAAGCGCGCCCGAGCTGGCCGTCAACCAGTGGGGCTACATCACGATCGACGACTTCGGGATGACGAACCTGCCCGGCGTCTTCGCCGGCGGCGACATCGTCCGGGGCGCGGCGACCGTCATCCTGGCCATGGGCGACGGCAAGCGGGCCGCGTCGGCCATCGACAGCTGGCTCAACGGCGTCTGGCCGCCGGTCCGCGAGGGCGAGGCCGAGCCTGCCAGGGAGAGCGCGACGGCTTGAGGCGCCCGCATCCTGCATCGGCGCCAGTCGGGCAGGGAAGCGCGAGCCCGCGGACACGGTCAGGGGTGCATGCCCGTCCCACTGGCCGGGTCGCGCCACTCAGCGATGGCCGTGCTCTTCGGTAGCGAGCGGATCGACCGCGACACCGGACGCCAGGGCCGCTACGTCCTGCTCGTGCGTGGCAGATCCCCCGCGAGGGCGCGACACTCGCTGCGGGGCCACCGAGTCACGTCGAACAGCACGCAGGCTGCTGGATGACACGAGCCAGAGGCCGTCGAGTGGCCCGGCCGGATCGGAGATCCATCGGCGGATCTCCCAGGCCCTCGCGGGGATGGCCGCCTCGAGGACGTCGGCCGCGGCACGCGTCCGACGCACGACCGTGCTGTCAGCCGGGGCCACGACCAGCCGACCGATCGCCGAGGGTCGCGCACCGAACCTCGCCGCGACGAGCTCGGGCGCGAGGCGGACCTTCACATCGAGGGTCCGAAGCATCGCCTCGACGGACGTGAGCTCGGTCTTGACCTCGACGACCAGCGCGGTCGTTCGACCGTGTCCATGGCTGGGCGGGCCGCGCCGACCATGGGGCCCCTTGTGCCGATCGCCGGCCTGGGTGGCCTGCCGGATCGCCAGCACGTCGATCGCTCCGCGCTCGCCGTAGACCGCGAACGTGACCTCGACGGCCGTCTCCCACCCACTGGCCCGCAGGTGCCGAACCACGAAGCCGACCAGCGCCGCGTGGCGCTCATCCAGGAGACGATCCAGCGCGCCGCCGCGCCATCGTGGCTCGAGATCGACCCACGCATCGAGCGCCCCGAAGACGCGACGCAGGGTCGCCAGCGACGTCCCTTCGAGGTGACCGCGCTCGATGAGTGACACGGTGGTCTGGCCGATGCCCGCTCGGCTGGCCAGGTCGGCCTGGCGCCACCGCCTTCGGCGCCGGAGCGCCCGGACGATCCGCCCGGCCCGAGCATCATGCATCGTGCCAGTGTCGGGGCCGACGCTGCACGGAGACTGACCTGCCGCATCGCGCTGTGAGGCATCGATGACCGGTCCCGGCCGCGGTGGGCGCGACCCACGCCTAGGGTCGGGCCGCCTCGAGCTTGTCGAGGATGGCCCGGGTGATGCCCTCGAGGGGGATCCGCTCCTGGGTCATCGTATCGCGGTCACGGACGGTGGCCGCGCCGTCCTCGAGCGAGTCCACGTCGACCGTCACGCACCAGGGCGTGCCGATCTCGTCCTGGCGGCGGTAGAGCTTGCCGATCGCCGCGGTGTCGTCGTAGACGGCCATCGTGTGGCGCTGGAGCTCGGCCTTGAGCCGATGGCAGAGCTCGACGATCTCGGGGCGCTTCTTGAGCAGCGGCAGGACGGCGACCTTGTACGGAGCGAGCTCGGGATGGAGCCCCAGGACGACCCGCTTCTCGCCGCGGACCTCCTCCTCGCGGTAGGCGTCGATGAGGAAGGTGAAGGCGGCCCGGTCGGCGCCGGCCGAGGTCTCGACGATCCAGGGGATGTAGCGCTCCTCGGTCGCCGGGTCGAAGTACTCGAGGTTCTCGCCCGACGCCTGCGCGTGGCGACCGAGGTCCCAATCGCCCCGGTTGTGGATGCCCTCGAGCTCCTTCCAGCCGAAGGGGAAGCGGTACTCCACGTCGATGGCCTTCTTGGCGTAGTGGGCCAGCTCTGTCGGGCCGTGCTCGCGGAGGCGCAGCCGCTGGGGTGCCACGCCGTAGGCCTCGTACCAGGCCCGGCGGCGGGGCAGCCAGGCCTCGAAGTTCTCGGCCGCCGCGTCGGGCTTGACGAAGTACTGCATCTCCATCTGCTCGAACTCGCGCATCCGGAAGACGAAGTTGCCGGGGCTGATCTCGTTGCGGAAGGCCTTGCCGACCTGGGCGATCCCGAAGGGCAGCTTCTTGCGGGCCGTGTCGCGGACGTTCCGGTAGTTGACGTAGATGCCCTGGGCCGTCTCGGGGCGGAGGTAGACGACCGCTGCGTCCTCCTCGACGGGGCCGAGGAACGTCTTGAGCATGAGGTTGAACCGCCGCGGCGCGCCCAGCCGGGTGCCGTCGTTGGGACAGTCGAGGCCCAGGCGCTCGGCGATGCCGGGGTCGAGCAGCTCGTCGGGCGGCAGGTCCTCTGCCCCGGGCAGCTCGTCGACCCGGTAGCGCCGCTTGCACTCGGGGCACTCGACCATGGGGTCGTTGAACTCGGCGACGTGGCCCGAGGTGACCCAGACCTGCGGGGCCATGAGGATCCCGGCGTCGAGGCCCACGATGTCGTCGCGCTCCTGGACCATGGAGCGCCACCAGGCCCGCTTGACGTTGTTCTTGAGCTCGACGCCGAGGGGCCCGTAGTCCCAGACGGCGTTGATGCCACCGTAGATCTCCGAGGACGGGAAGACGAAGCCGCGGCGCTTGGCCAGGCTGACGATGACGTCGAGGTCGGCGACGGTCGACCCGGGGTCGATGTCCCCGGTCTCCGGGGCGCGCTCGGCCGGGGTGGTCGGTTCGGTCACGGGGTGGGCTCCACTGGGCGGCCGGCCGTGGCAGGGACGGCCGCGGGCTGGGGTCGGTGCCGTGATGCTAGCAGAGGCGCTCAGCCGGCCCCGGGCAGCGTCCCGGCCAGCAGCCGCAGGACGTTGCCGCCCATCACGGCGGCGATCGCGTCGCGACCGAGGCCGACCGCCATCAGCGCCTGGGTGAGCTGCGGCAGCCCCGTCGCGTCGAAGGGGATCGCGACCGCCCCGTCGAAGTCCGAGCCAAGCGCGACATGGCCGATCCCGGCGACCTCGATGGCCCGGACGATGGCCCTGGCGATCGACGGGACGTCGCCGCCGCCGGTGACCGCGGGCCAGAAGCCGACCCCGACCAGGCCACCCGTGGCGGCGATCCCGCGGACCTGGGTGTCGGGCAGGTTGCGGACCGAGTCGTGGACCGAGCGCAGCCCGCCATGCGAGACGACGACGGGCCGACTCGCCATGCCCAGCACGTCGTCGACGGTGGCCGACGAGGCGTGGGCCAGGTCGATCAGCACGCCCCGCTCCTCGGCCCGGCGGACCAGCTCCTGCCCTGCCCCGGTCAGGCCGCCCTTGGCGGCCCCATGCGCCGAGCCGCAGAACGGCGTGTCGACGAAGTGGGCCGGACCCAGCATCCGGAAGCCGGCGTCGGCGAGGACGTCGAGGTTCGCGGGATCGCCCTCGAGCGGGGCGGCGCCCTCGATCGTGAGGATCGCCGCCGTGATGCCCGGGTCCTCCGCCCGACGACCCAGGTACGAGACCAGCTCCTGGCGCGAGCCGACGATGGTCAGCCGACCGCCCGACCGAGTCGCCATGGCATCGGCCCGGGCGGCCAGGTACAGCGCCCGCTGCAGCGGGCTCCGCCAGGTCCGCACGGGCCAGCCGCCGGCGATCGCGACGAACAGCACGTCGTCGCTGGTGTCCGCGTTCCGGTCCAGGTCGAGGTGGCGGGGCACCCGGACCGCAGCGCTGAGCGCCTGGAGAGCGACTCCGCCCTCGATGAGCCGCGGGACGTCCACGTGGCCGCGGTCGCCCCGGACCAGAAGATCGCGGCCCCAGAGCAGCGCATCGGAATGGAGATCGGCCACCAGGAGCGAGGCGTGCAGCGCCCGTGCCTCGGCCGACGCCGGGTAGGGCCGCGGTCGGGTCGGGGCGTTCATCCGGGCCTCCGTCCGGGCGACCAGGCGCCGACCAGCGGCACGCGAGCCGGCCAGGGCGGCGACGCCGAGCGCCATCCCCAGCGCGGCCGCGGCGATCCCGCGACCGATCACGGGGTCGTGGCCGGGTCGGGATCGGCGGCCGGGGACCCCGTCGTCGGCGCCTCCAGCGTCGGCACCTCCAGCGGCGGGCTCAGGGTCGCCCTGGCGTGGCCGGCCCGGACCTCGTCGAGGAAGCCGAGCGAGCGGGCCTCGCGCTCCAGGACGTAGCGGGCGAAGGAGCGCATGGCCTCCTCGACCTCCCGCTCCACGGCCGCCGGGATGCGAACGCTCGCCAGCGCCTCCACGTCGAGTCGCTGGTAGGCCTTGAGCACCTTGAGCGCCTCCAGGGAGAGCCCGGCGACCGATGCCGGGGGACCGGGGCAGCGCTCGCAGAGCGCCCCGCCCAGCGGCGGGACCCAGCGGAAGGAGCCCTCGGCCTCCAGCATCCGGTCGCACTCCACGCAGCGGTCGACCTCGGGTCGGAGCCCCAGCTCATCGAGGAGGCGCATCTCGTACCAGCGGGCGACCCGGGCGGGGGCCATCCCGCCGTCGAGCAGTTCATAGGCCCGGCGCAGGAGGAGATAGACGGGCTCGGAGGCGTGGCGTTCCTCGAGGGATCGATCGGCCAGCTCGGCCAGGTACCAGGCCGTCGCCGCTGACTCGAGCTCGTCGCGCAGCCGGAGGAAGGCCCGACGGATGGCGACGCCCGTCACGACGTCGAAGGTGCGGCCGCGGATCAGATCGAGGTGGAGCTCGGCGAACGGCTCCACCGACCCGCCCAGGCGCGACTTCGGCCGGCGGACGCCCTTGGCGATGACCTTGAGCTTGCCGAGCTGGGGAGTGATGACCGTCAGGACGCGGTCCGCCTCGCCAAGGTCGAAGCGGAACAGGACGATGGCGTCGGTCGCGTGGATCCGGGGCGTCGGCACGCTGCGACGGTAGCACCCGTCGAGCCGGGCGGCACCCGCCCCGCGAGCCCGGCGGCGACGCTCCGAGCACAACCGGCTACCCCGGATGGACACGTATCCAGCGAGCGGCGCTACACTTCGGCGCGATGGCCTCGACGATCCCCGCCCTCGACCCGGCCCAGCTCCTCGCGGACACCGAGGCGGAGATCCTCCGCCTGGTCAGCGACCGCGACCCCTCCACCGCCGGGGTCTACGAGATGTGCCGGTACCACTTGGGCCTCGACGGCGACGGGGGTCGAGCCGGCAAGCGGATGCGACCGCTCCTGGGCCTGCTGGCCTACGCCTCGATCGCCGGTGATCATCGGCCGGCCCTGCCCGGCGCCGCGGCGGTCGAGCTGGGGCACAACTTCAGTCTCGTCCACGATGACATCGAGGACGGCGACGTCGAGCGCCGCCACCGGCCGTCGCTCTGGACGGTCCACGGCATCCCCCAGGCCATCAACACCGGCGACACGCTGTTCACCCTGTCGCGGATCGCCCTCCATCGCCTCTCGGACCTGGGCTTCAGCGATGCCAAGGTCCTCCGCCTGATGCGCCTCTACGACGAGACCTGCCTGCGCCTGTGCGAGGGCCAGTACATCGACATCTGGACCTCCGAGCACGACGAGACGATGTCGGTCGAGCTGTACTTCGACATGATCGGCCGCAAGACCGCCTCCCTCATCTCGGCCTCGATCGAGGCCGGCGCGCTCCTCGCGACCGACGACGAGACGGTCATCGCCCGCTACCGGGATTTCGGCTGGGCGCTCGGGCTCGCCTTCCAGCTCAACGACGACCTCCTGGGGATCTGGGGGGCCGAGCAGACGACCGGCAAGGAGCCCACGGACCTCGCCCGCCACAAGAAGACGCTGCCGGTCCTGTACGCCTTCGAGCACGCTGATGAGGCCGACCGGGCCCGACTCGAGGCGCTCTACCACGATCCGGATCCCAACCCCGAGGAGGTCGCCGAGGGGATGGCGATCCTGGAGCGGACCGGCGCCCGTGAGTACACCCGAGACGCGGCTCGCCGCTACCGGGACGAGGCGATCGCCGCGCTCGACGCCGCCGGGGTCGTCCAGCCGGCCGCCCGCGCCCGGATCGAGGAGATCATCGTCTCCGTCATCAGCGCCTGACGGCGATCAGCGGCCGTTCGCCTCGACGTCCTCGTCGGCCGACGGGGACCGCACCGCCCGGACCTTGCCGACCCGCCGGCCATCGGTCGTCTCGACGGTCAGGGTGAGCCCGTCGACCGCGACCGTGTCGCCGGGGCTGGGCACGTCGCCGAGACGGTGGAAGATGAGGCCGCCGATGGTGTCGTACTCGTCCTCGTCCTCGAGGTCGAGCTCGATGTCGAACGCCTCCGCCAGGTCGTCGATGTCGGCCCGGCCGTCGATGCGGACCTCGTCGTCGGACAGCCGGACGACGATGGGCTCCTCGACGTCGTACTCGTCCTGGATCTCGCCGACGATCTCCTCGAGGAGGTCCTCGATCGTCACCAGGCCGGCCGTCCCGCCGTACTCGTCCAGGACGATGGCGATGTGGACCTTGCGCCGCTGGAACTCGTGGAGGAGGTCGTCGATCGACATCGACTCGGGGACGAACACGGGCGTCCGGAGCAGCGTCCGGAGCGCCGGCCGGGCCTGGTCGTTCGCCAGCACGGGCAGGAGGTCCTTGGCATAGAGGAGGCCGACGATGGCATCGACGGTGTCCTCGTAGACCGGGATCCGCGAGTGACCACCCTCGACGATCGTGGTCGATGGCCTGGTCGAGGGTCGCGTCGGCGGGCAGGGCGACCATCGCGGTCCGGGGGACCATGACCTCGTGGAGACGACGCTCGCCGAGCTCGATGACCGCGTGGATCATCTGCTCCTCCTCCGCCTCCAGGATGCCCTGTTCCCCTCCGCGCTCGACGATCAGCTTGAGCTCCTCGGCGCTGATGCGGGCCGCGTTCGAGACGTCCGCCCCCAGGGCGGTCGAGATGCGGCGAGTGATCCACGTCAGCGCCGACACCAGCGGGCCCAGGAGCCGGCCCATGACGTCGACTGGGCCGGCCAGCACGAGCGAGAAGCGGTCGGGATGAGCAAGCGCGAGGGACTTCGGGACGAGCTCGCCGAAGACGATCGTGAACAGGGCGACGAGGGCCGTGACGACGATCAAGGAGATCGGGCCAGCCAGATCGTCGGTCAGGCCGAACGAGACCAGCGCGTCCTGGAGGACGACGACCAGGCTGATGGCGGCGAAGGCGGAGGCAAGGAAGCCGATGAAGGTGATCCCCAGCTGGATGACCGCCAGGAAGCGGCCGGGGTCGTCGACCAGGCGGCGGACCCGCAGGGCACCCCTGCTGCCTTCGTCGATGAGCTGCTCGATGCGGCTGCGGCGGATCGTCACCAGGGCGATCTCGGCCGCCACGAAGACGCCGTTGAGGAGGACGAGCAGGCCGATGATCGCCAACTCGAACCAGATCGAGCTCATCCGCCGGTCGACCCCCCTCCGCCGGGAGGCTCCGCGGATGGGGCGGCATCACCCGGGTCGGGCGCAGGCTCGACGGGGCGTGGGGGCCGCGGCTCGCGGATCCGGGCGGGGATGCCGACGGCCAGCTTGCCGGGCGGGACGTCGCGGGTGACCACAGCGCTTGCCCCCGTCCTGGAACCGTCGCCGAGGGTGACCGGCGCCCGGAGCATCGTGTCGACGCCGAGGAAGACCCGCTCCCCGATCGTGGTCCGGTGCTTGCTCACACCGTCGTAATTGGCCGTGATCGTGCCGGCGCCCACGTTCGTGCCGGCGCCGACCTCGGCATCGCCAAGGTAGCTCATGTGGTGCTGCTTCACGCCCCGCCCGAGACGGCTCTTCTTGAGCTCGGCGTAGTTGCCGATCTCGGCGTCGTCGCCGACCACCACTCCGGGTCGCAGGTGGGCGAACGGCCCGACCGTGACCCGGTCACCGACCTCCGACGACTCGAGGACGCTCGCCCAGACGACGCAGTCGCGGCCCACGACCGTGTCGACGACCTGGGAGCCGGTCCGGATGATGGTCCCCTCCCCCACCCTCGTCGTGCCACGGAGGACGACCCCGGGCTCGAGGGTGACATCCGCGGCCAGGTCGACCGTGGCATCGACGTAGACCGTGGACGGGTCGACCATCGTCACGCCGCGGCGCATCAACTCGAGGTTCAGCTCGGTCCGCATGTCCCACTCGGCCTGGGCCAGCTGGGCACGGTCGTTGATGCCGGTGAGTCGCCCGTCGTCCTCGACATCGACCGCGGTCACCAGCCGGCCGTCGGCGCGGGCCAGGCCGACGAGCTCGGTGAGGTACAGCTCGCCCGTCGCCGCCGAGGGCGTGAGGTCGTCGATGTGCTCCCGCAGCCAGCCGGCGTCGAAGGCATACACGCCGCCGTTGACCTCACCGATCTCCCGCTCATCGTCGGTGGCGTCCTTCTCCTCCACGATCCGGTCGACCGAGCCGGCGGTCGTTCGGACCACCCGTCCGAGCCCGGTCGGATCGAAGGTCTCGACCGCCACCAGGGTCAGGACGGCCTCGTCGAGTCGGCGGGCTTCGAGGACGGCCGCCAGCAGCTCGGCCTGGACCCTCGGGATGTCACCCGAGACGACCAGGACCTCGTCGACCTGGGCCGGAACGGCCTCCAGGCCGGCGCGCAGCGCGTCTCCCGTCCCGAGGGGCTCGGCCTGGAGGGCGAACCCGGCCACGTCAGCGAAGCGCTCGGTCACCGCCTCGGTCGCCGGTGAGTAGACCACGATGGGCAGCTCCTCCGTCACGGCGGCCGCCGCGTCGATGACGTAGGCCAGCATCGGCCGGCCCAGGAGCGGGTGGAGGATCTTCGGCAGCCGTGAGCGCATCCGGGTCCCCAGCCCTCCGGCCATGACGACGGCCACGGTGCGACGCTCGCCGCTCGGCAGGGTCACGGGGAAGGTCGCCGGATCGAGGCGCCGCGTCGGGTAGCCTGGTCGCCAGGGGCGCCGTCCGGCGATGGAGGTTCTGAGGTCATCGAAGGTGGGCGGTAGCGTAGGGGCGTCGACCGGAGGGTGTCAACCGAGCCCGGCCGATCGTCGCCGGCCTCACGCCGGCTCCGGGCGCACGGCGATCGCCTCGATCTCGACCCGGGCGCCCTTGGGCAGGGCGGCGACGGCCACCGTGGAGCGGGCCGGCGGCGGGTCGGGCATGAACCGGCCGTAGACCTCGTTGAAGACCGCGAACTCGGCCATGTCCACCAGGAAGCAGGTCGTCTTGACGACGTCGGCGAACCCGAGGCCGGCAGCATCGAGTACCGCGCCGAGGTTCCGGAGGGCCCGCTCGGCCTGCTCGGCGACGCCGCCATCCACCAGCTCGCCGGTCGCCGGCTCGAGCCCGACCTGGCCCGAGCACATCAGCAGCCGACCGGCGCCTATGGCCTGGCTGTACGGCCCGATGGCGCCGGGCGCCCCGGCCGTCGAGATCGAGTGGCGGTCCATGCGTCCCTCCTAGCCGATGATCGTGGTCGCCAGGATCGAGGCCGGGCTGTCGCCCGGGCTGACGATCCGACCCCCCCGCAGCGCGTCGTCGACCTGGCCTGCGGCCTCCTCGGCCGTGCCGAGAGAAGGATAGAGCGCCCAGAGGGTCGGGCCGGAGCCGGATTGGCCGATCGGGCGGCGGAGCAGGCGGGCCAGGGCGCGTCGGAAGCCCACCAGGTCGGGCACGACGGCGGCCGTCGCCGGCAGGAGATCGTTGGCGACCGCCAGGATCCCGGCGCGATCGAGGAGCGCCGAGGCGGTCAGGCCCCGCTCGAGCTCGGCGGCCAGGTGTTCGGACGAGGCCCGAGCGCTCCCCGCGACGGCCGGTCTGGCCCCGGCCGCGAAGGCAGCGAAGACAGCCGGTGTCGGCACGGACACGGCGGGCGTCACGAGGAGCAGCCCGACCGGCCCGCCGATCGGGCCGGGGAGCGTCCGGACGATCTCACCGCGGCCCTCGACGAGCGCCGGCCCCCCGGCCAGGAAGAACGGGACGTCCGACCCGAGCCCGGCGGCGACCCGGTGCCGGGCTCCGCGGTCCAGTTCGGCGCCCCAGGCCTCGAGGACCGCATCGATCGTCGCGGCCGCGTCGGAGCTGCCGCCGGCAAGCCCCGCGGCAACGGGGATCCGTTTCTCCAGGCGCGCGGCGAGGTGTGCCGGCATCCGCCCGGTCGGTCCGCCGATGCGACCGACCGCGACCCGGGTCGCCACGATGGCTCGCAGGACCAGGTTCTCGGCGGCCGGGCCGCAGTCGGCGCCGGTCACGTGAAGGGTGTCGGCCTCGCCGACGGCGGGCGCCACGCTCAGCCGATCGGCGAGGCCGAGGGGCACCATCACCGAGTGCAGGGCGTGGTAGCCGTCCGGACGGCGTCCGACGACGGCGAGGGTCAGGTTCAGCTTGGCAGGAGCCAGGCGGACGATCGGATCCAGCCGGCCCGCAGGGTCGGTCACGAGCGTCCTCGACGCTGGTCGGCCGGCTCATACAGGGCGTCGAGCAACCGGATCCACTCGCCGACCGAGAGCGTCTGCGGGCGTCGCTCGCCGTCGATGTCGGACTCGGCCAGCGCTGCCGGAACGCGCGCGGCGAGCGCCGGCAGCTGGCGGCGAAGGACGTTATGGAGCATCTTGCGGCGCTCCCGGAAGCCGGCCATCACGAGCCGCCAGAGCTCTCCCTCCCGCACCATCCCCAGGCGGGGCGGCGCGTCGGGATCGCCCTGGCCATACGGCTCCAGGACGACGATCGCCGAGTCCACGGACGGCGCCGGCTCGAACGCGATCGGCGGCACGATCATCCCCATCCGGACCCGGGCGTGGTACTGGCAGAAGACGGCCAGGTAGCTCATCGCGCCCGGCCCGGCGGCGATCCGCTCGGCGACCTCGCGCTGGACCATGAGGACGATCCGGCGGGGCCGCGGCGGTGCCTCGAGGAGGCGGTGGAGGATCGGGCTCGTCACGTGGTACGGGATGTTGGCGACCACGTCGCTGGCGGACCCGGCGAGCGAGCGAAGGTCCTGGTCGAGCGCGTCGCCCTGGATGAGCCGCAGGCCACCGGCGGCCTCGGGATCGCGGCCCGTCTCGAGCGCGTCGGCCAACCGTTCGCGCAGGAACGCGACCATCCCCGGGTCGAGCTCGATGGCGATGACGGCGGCTCCCTCCCCGAGCAGCGCCTCGGTCAGGACCCCGAGCCCGGGGCCGATCTCGACGATCCTCCCACCCGGTCGCGGCCGGGCCTCGGCAAGGATGGCCTCGAGGACGTCGACATCGACAAGGAAGTTCTGGGACATCGAGCGCCGTGCCCGCAGGCCGGCGGCCTTGAGCGTCCGGCGGACCGCAGCCGGGTCGAGCCGGCCACCAGCCTGGGTCATGAGGCGAGCGGCATGGAGGCCCGGGCCGACAGGTCGAGGCCCGCCCTAGCCCCGGCGAGGAAGCGGACCGTCCCGGCCGCCCCGATCATCGCCCCGTTGTCCGTGCACAGGGCCGGTCTCGGGATGACGACCCGCACGCCGGCTGGGGCGCCTTCGACGATCCGCTGACGGAGCGCCGCGTTCGCAGCGACGCCCCCACCCAGGACGATCGACCTGGCGCCGATCGCCCCGGCAGCCCGCAGGGTCTTGGTCGCCAGCACGTCCACGATCGCGTCCTGGGCCGCCCAGGCGAGCTCGGCGACCTCCTCGTCGGGCAGCCGGGCCGCCGGGTCGGTCGGGTCCAGGCCCCGCGCCTCGAGGGCCGTGGCGACCGTCCGTCGGGCGGCCGTCTTGAGGCCACTGAAGCTGAAGTCGAGGGACTCGCCGAGCCAGGCACGCGGCAGCCGCGCCCTCCGGCTGGTCGCCCGCAGGGCCGCGACCTGGATCGCCGGACCACCCGGGTACGGCAGGCCCAGCAGCCGTCCGATCTTGTCGAAGGCCTCGCCCGCCGCATCATCCTGGGTGCCCCCGAGCCGTCGATACTCGAGCTCGTCGCGCATCTCGACGATGAAGGTATGCCCGCCCGAAACGACGAGGACGACCGCGGGGAGTTCGGGTGGGGGCTCGTCGGCATCGCCCTCGAGGAGCCAGGCGGCACGCACGTGGCCCTCGAGATGGTTCACGGCCACGAGCGGTCGGTCATGGGCCCAGGCAAGCCCCTTGGCGAGGCTGACGCCGACCAGCAGGGAGCCGATGAGGCCGGGCCCGCTGGTGACGGCCACGGCATCGACGTCGGCGACCCGGACGCCGGCGTCGACGAGGGCTGCGTCGAGGACCGGCACGATCCAGCGCAGGTGGGCCCGAGCGGCCACCTCCGGCACGATGCCCCCGGTCGGTGCGTGGAGAGAGACCTGGCTGGCGACGACGTTCGCCAGGACCCGCCGGCCCCCCTCGACGACGGCGACCGCCGTCTCGTCGCAGCTCGTCTCGATCGCCAGGACCACGGGACCGCTCACGGTGCGTCCCCGGGCCCAGCGGATCCCATCGACGGCGGCGCGGGTGACGCCGGCTCGAGCGTGGATGGAGTCGCCTCGGGCGGATCGGTCCGGCGCTCGGGAGGCGGCGCGGCGTCGAGCGCGGCCCGCAGCCGGTCCAGGCGGGACCGCATCGAAGGGCCGTCGAGCGCCTCGGTCGTCATGACGAGGGCGTCCTCGTTGTCGTCGGAGTAGTAGCGGGGCCGCAGGCCGACCGGCCGGAACCCGTACTTCTCGTACAGTCGCCGGGCGGGCAGGTTCGAGAGCCGCACCTCGAGGGTCGCCTCCCGGGCGCCGCGCGCGGCGGCGACGTCGAGGATGGCGACCAGAAGCCGCTCGCCGATCCGCCGGCGCCGCCAGGCCGGGTCGACCGCGAAGGTCGTGATGTGGGCCTCGTCGACCATCAGCCAGACGCCGCCGAAGCCGACGACGCGGCCATCGAACCGGGCCACCAGGTACGTGGCCAGGCGGTTCGTCTCGAGCTCCGCGCGATAGGCCTGCGGTGGCCAGGGCGTCGTGAACGAAGCCCTCTCGATCGCCTGGACGGCCGGGATGTCGTCGAGGCGCATGGCCTCGATCCGAAGCGACCGCGGCGGGGACGCCACCATCAGGAGCGCGCCAGGATCACGCCGCCGGCCTCCCGGTCGACACCGCGGGGAAGGCTGACGTACTCAGGCACGAGGGCGGCCAGGTCGTCGCCACCGACGTCGCCCAGGCGACGGCGGCCGAGGCGAAGCAACGCGGCCGGAAGCCCCGCGACGGCCCGGCGCCCCAGCTCGGCCTCGGCGGCCGAGGCACGGTCACCGAGGTCGATCGCCAGGATCGTCGTTCCGGCTGGAAGCTCCGGGCGCTCGGCTCCCGGCAGCCTGGCGGCCGGGTCGGACCGGCCGTCCATCGCGGACGCTACGAGGACCGCATCGGACGGTCCGGCGGGCAGGAGCAGGGCCAGCGGCCCGGCCGCTCCGGCAGTGCGGACCGCTTCGAGGAGCGCGGCCGACGTCGCGATGCCGGCCAGGGGCAGCTCGAGTCCGTGGGCCAGGGCCTTGGCGGTGGCGATGCCGACGCGCAGGCCGGTGAAGGCACCGGGGCCGGTCCCGACGACGATGCCGGCGAGGTCCGCCCGACCCACACCGGCCTGCTGGAGGGTCCCGTCGATCCGGAGCAGCAGCTCCTCGCCGTGACGGTGTCGCGCGGACCAGGTCGCGACGGCACGTGGCTCGGCGTGCCCATCCCCCAGCGCGACGAGGGCCGTGTCGATGGCCGTGTCGATGGCCAGGAGCAGACGTCCGCGTCCCGGTCGAGGGTGACTCACCGGAGCGCCTCGAGATAGCTCCGGTGACGCTCGTCGGTCGCCGACAGGCGGATGGAACGAGGCTCATCGCCGCTTCCGTCGATCCGCACGTCGAGGCGAGACGGGGGCGTGGCCGCCCCGAGCCGGTCGGCCCACTCGATGAGGGTCACCCCATCGACCTCGCGCTCGTCGAGGAGCCCGCCCTCGAACGCCTCGGCAGCGTCGTGGAGACGATAGAGATCGAGGTGGAACAAGGGCAGGCGACCCTCGTACTCGGCCATCAGGATGAAGCTCGGCGACGTGATCGCGTCGCGGACGCCGAGGCCAGCCCCGAACCCCTTCGCGAAGACGGTCTTGCCCACGCCGAGGTCACCATGGAGGCAGATGAGATCGCCGGCCCGGGCGTGCGCGGCAAGTCGGGCAGCCAGGTCGCGCGTGGCACCCGGGCCGTCGCTCCGGACGGTCTGCTCATCGATCGCGGAGAGCATGGCCCGAGGGTAGCCGAAGGGGAACCGAGCCGCCCGCGCGGATCAGGCCCAGCGTTCCAGGTCGGCCAGTGGCACGGCGACCTCGGATCCGTCGTCAAGACGGACCAGGCCCGACTCGAGCCGGACGCCCGGGCGGTAGCGCCGGATCCCGAGCGGCCGGAGCCAGCGACCCTCGCGCCCGGCCAGGGGGCCATGGCGCAGGCGGACCCAGTCGGGCGCCGGTCGAGGCGGCTCGGGGAGGTCGGGGTCGAGCACCAGGGCCGGCGGGTCGACGACGATCCCGACCCCAGTGCCGGCGAGCGTCAGCAGCACCTCGAGGAGCGGCGTCGCCAGCGGTCGCCGAACGACCCCGTCGAGGACGAAGACCGCGAACGCCGGGAGACGATGGAGGGCGGCCCGCTGGCGCGCCTCGGAAGCGGCGAAGTCGCGCGCCTCCTTGCCGGCCATGGACGCCACGACGACACCACGGACGCCCATCGCCCGGGCACGGGTCAGGGTCTCGGCGTCGACCCTCGAACCGACGACGAGGATCGATCCGGCGAGTCCGACGTCGAGCATCGCCGGGTGGAGGTCGCCCCCGGGGTCGGCGGACACCCGGAGCACGCCGCGCGACGGCACGCCGACGGCGAACGCGCCGGGGATCGCCCGGCCGGCAAGGTCCAGCCGCAGACCGATACCGGTCCGGACCTCGCGGACGATGCCGGCCGCCGGTGCCTCGACGAGGTCGCTCACGTCCCCGGTGGCGACGCGCCAGCGCCGTCCGCTCCGGAAGACGATCTCGCCGGCGGCCGATGCGGCTCGTCGCAGCGGACCTCCGCCGGGCGCAGCCGCCAGCCGATCGCCCGGCCGACGCGGATCCCGCTCAGCGATGGCCGGCACCTCACCGAGGCGTCGATCGCGGAGCCGCTCGGCGATCGGCATGCTGGGGGTGACCACCTCGCCTTCGCCGACGAGGGCTCGATCCCCGGGAGCCAACTCGACCCAGGCGGAGAAGGGCTCGACGAGCCATCTGCGGCCCACCACCAGATCGAAGCCGGCCGCCGGCGCGGGATCGGCCGCCGAACGTGCGCGCAGAGGACCCCCAGTGCGCACGGATCGGGGGTCGGATGGACCAGCGGGTGATCGCTCGCGCCCCGCTCCCTCGATCACGGTTCGTATCCGGGCCAGAGGGCCCGCTGCCACGCGTCGAGGAGCTCCCGACGACGCTCGCTGCGCTCCGGCAGGCGCAGGGGCACGTCCCGGAGGTCGACGAGCAGGCCGCTCAGTCCGCCCCCGACCTCGACCGCGAAACGCCGACCCTGGGCGCCACCGAGCGTGACCCGGTCACGGAACCACAGGTCGACGAGCGCCGATTCGCCGGGCGGCAGGTCGACCAGCTCGAGGCCGCCGGGCACGAGGTCGAGCTCGGTCTGGCCCGTCGATCCCTGGATGACGAGGCGACCAGCGGTCCGACCCGGCCGGACCCCGGCAGGCATGACCACGGCGCCAAGCGGGACCACCAGGTCATCGACCAGGTCGGCGATGACCTGCCGGCGCAGGACCGGGTCGGCGATCGTGCCGAGGGGACCGAGGAGGCGGGGCAGGTCGACGGCGAGCTGGGTGGCACCGGGTCGGCGGAGGACGTCGGCCAGCGCGAGCGCGATGACCGGGCCAGGTGCCTGCGCCCAGACACCGCCGGTGGCGATGACGAGATCGGGTGTCGGCCGGTCGAGTTCCGGGGTCAGCGCCACGAGCCTTGCGATGCGCCGCCCTGGCAGCCGCCAGGCGGAAGGCTGCCACGTCCCCTTGCGCCCCCGTCCAGGGCATCGCCCGGAGCTCGGCAAGGCGGTCCCGGATGCGGTAGCGGTCCAGGGCGAGCGGGACCCAGCGGTCGATCCCGTCGACGACACCATCGTCGATCGGGTCCGGGACGAGCGCCCCGGCCGGCGAGATGGCCCACGTCGAACGGGTCGCCGGCCCGGCGCCGATGGGTTCCGCGACGGCCCGAAGGCCACCATCCTGGCCGACGCCGACGACCTCGATCCGCCGCTCCAGGATTCCGGCAAGGTCGGCGACGGCCCGGACGATCGCCCGCCGCCCGTCGGCCGGGGTCGTCCGCAGGTCGTCGAGCAGGGCCCGGAGCGGTTCCCCGGGCGGCTCGCCGAGGTAGGGCGATGGAGCGAGCAGCAGGGCGGCCGGGACCGCCCGTCCCGGCGACGCGGGCCCGGACGCCGCACCAGGCTCCGCGGGCGCCCCAGGCCGGTCCACCCCCTCGTCCGCAGTCAGGGGCTCGGGCGACGGCTCCAGGATCGGTGGCTCGGCGGGATCGCGGCCCGATCGGCTCGCCGTTCGGGCGTCGAAGCGGTCGGCTCGGTCCGAGAGCGCCCCGGCCAGCACGACCGTGAGCTCCGAGCGTCGGCCGGCGGCCGCGGCGACGAGGGCCCCGATGTCATCGAGGACGCCGCGCTCGTCGGCGCCCGGCGGATCGGCCGATCCGGCCAGCACCGCGTCGACGTCGCGGCGCAGGAGGAGGTTCGACATGGCCAGCGGGTCGACGCGGCTGGCGCTGGCCCCGGCCGCCTGCCAGCCGGCCCGCCGGGCGACGGTCAGCAGCCGCTCCAAGGTGCGATCCGAACCGGCCAGGACGGCCATCCGCGGCAGCGGGGCGGTCCGGGCCTCCAGCCGCGGCCAGGCCGTCAGGGCAGCGTCGGCCCCGAGCTCGTCGGCCAGGTTCGGATCGGCTGCTCGGAGCCGGTCGGACAGGACCCCGACGACGGCATCGATCGGCACCGATGCGGGGAAGGCAACACCACCGAGGAACCGCCAGCGGCCCTCGAGCCGGGCCAGCAGCGAGGCGGCCGACGTGACGGCCCCCAGGTCGAGGGCAAGGCAGGTCCGATCGTCGGGTCTCACGGAGGCGATGCTACCGCCTCCACGGCCTAGGCTCCGGGGAGGGGGCCGGCCGACCCGCGCAGGTCGGCGTGCCGATCCCGGTCAGGCGTCCCAGCCGAGCTCGCCGTCCTCGAGGTCCTCTTCCTCGAGGCGCTCGATGAGCAGCTCGATCCCTGCGTCGTCCGCGAGCAGCTCGCTCGCCGGCACCAGATCGCCACCGAAGAGCGATCGAAGGACCGGATCGAAGAAGAGCATCGCGTTCGCGCCGAGGGGCCGGTACGGCCGGCTGGCGAGGAGGAAGTGGACCGCCGGCGCGGTCAGCCCTCGGAGCTCGATCTCGCGAGCCACCTGCTCGACGAGCTCGTCGCGCTGTTCGTCGGTGCGCTCGTAGCCGGGGAAGCTCACGCCGGGCCCTCCTCCTGGTGCGGCACAGCGGCACCGTCCGGTCCCACGCCCTCGCCGGTGGGAGCCGTGGCGGCCAGCGCCTCTTCGAACGCATGGTACGCCGAGGCGCCCCGCAACGCGAACACGATCTCCTCGATCGAGCCGGGGTCGCGGGCGAGCTCATCGCGGACCGTCAGGACGGTGATCCTGGCGGCCTCGTCGAGAGGGAAGCCGCCGACGCCCGTCCCGAGGGCGGGAATGGCGACCGACCGCACGTCGTACTCCCGGGCTCGGGTCAGGGCGCTGCGGACGGCCGTCTCGATCGCCGTCGCGCTGGTTCGCCGGTCCTGGTCGAGCGAGATCGCGTGGATGACCAGCCGGGCGGCCAGCGTCCCGCCAGCGGTGACGACAGCCGCCCCGATCGGGACCGGCCCCTGGCGCACCGCGGCGAACTCGATCGCATCGCCCCCGGCCCGCTTGAGCGCGCCGCCGACCCCGGTCGACATCCACAGCGTGGGATTGGCCGGGTTCACGATGGCGTCGACCTCGAGGTCGCAGATATCGCCGTTCCAGAGCTCGATCCGGGCCACGGATCCCCCTGATCGATGAGGGTGCGGGTACCGATCGGAACCCCGGCGGCATGGTACACCCGAGGTAGTCGTGCGGCCATCGCGGTGACCACCTCGTACGAGATGGTGGTGCGGGCCCGCGCCACTTCCAGGGCGTCGATCTCGTCGTCGCCCTGGCGGCCGATGAGGACGAACTCGTCGTCGAGGTCGACCGGCCTGCCGGGCACGTCCGTCACGTCGACCATGACGCCGTCCATCGCGATGGTGCCGACCAGAGGCACGCGGCGACCCCGGACGAGCGCCCAGGAGCGGCCGCCGCCGACGCGCGGCCAACCGTCCCCGTAGCCCAGCGGCAGCGTCGCGATCCGGCTGGGTCGCCCGGTCACGAAGGCCGGGCCGTAGCCGACCCCGCTGCCGGTCGGCAGGTCGGCCACCCGGGTCGGTCGAGCGTGGAGCGACAGGACGGGTCGCAGCCCCGCCGCCACCCCGCGGAACGGCCCGGCGACGGCCAGGCCGTCCGGGACCAGGCCGTAGACGGCGAGGCCGGGTCGCACGCTGTCGTACGCCTGGACCGTGCCACCGAGGAGAGCGCCGCTGGCACCCACGTGCCGCACGACTCGCTCATCGAGCGTCCCGGTGACGGCCGAGTAGAGCTCGTCCTGGGCGGCCGACAGGTCCGGGTCTGCGGCGTTGGCGAGGTGGGTCCAGGCTCCGGTGAGCCGCAGCAGCGGGGAGCGCTCGATCCGGGGCAGGGTCGCGGCGACGGCCTGCACCGGGAAGCCGCCCCGACCGAGGCCGGTCTCGATCTCCATCTGGACGGCCAGCGGCGGGACGCTCTCCGGTCCGCCTGCGGCCCGCAGGGCGACCTCCGTCCGGTCGATCGTGATCTCGTCACCGACGCTCACAGCGATCCTGCGTCGGGCGGCCTCGCCGACCGCGCCGGGCGGGACCGGATAGAGGACCAGGATGGACACCGAGACGCCGGCCAGCCGCAAACGGATGGCCTCGTCGAGCGTCGCCACGCAGAAGCCGTCGGCACCACCGTCCTCGAGCGCCCGGGCGACGGGCACGATGCCGTGGCCGTAGGCGTCGGCCTTCACCACGGGCTCCACGCGGGTCGATGGCGGCAGCGCCTGCCGGACCTGCCGGAGGTTCGCGACGAGGCGGTCGAGGTCGATCTCGAGCCAGGCCAGGCGCGGCAGCGGCGACAACCCAGCGGCAGCCAGGCGGGCCTCGATCGCCGGGCGGGCGGTCGTGCTCAGGCTTCGGATCCCCCGTTCTGCTCCTCGTCCCCGGCGGGGCTCGTCCCCTCGGCCGACCGGCCGAAGCCGAGCCTCGAGCCAGCCCTGCTCCGCTCGGCGATGGCGGCAAGGCGACGGCGGACCAGCGGGATCAGGTCGGGGAGATCGGCGGCCAGCAGCCCGGCATCGCCGATCCGCTCGCGGACAGCATCGCCGGCCAGGCCGTGGAGGTAGACCCCCAGCACCGCCGCATCGAACGTCCCGAGCCCCTGGGCGAGGAGGGCCCCGAGCGTCCCGGCCAGCACGTCACCGGTCCCGCCGGTCGCGAGGGCCGGGTTCTCGAACGGAGCGGTAGCGACACGGCCGTCGGGGTCGGCGATGACGGTCCGGGCGCCCTTGAGGACGACGACCTGACTCCAGGCCGCCGCGGCGGCGAGCGCCGCCTGGGCGCGGGCAGCATCGTCGTCGGCAAGGTCACCATCATCGGCCGGGTCGACCCCGCTCCCGGCCCGCAGGCGGGCGAACTCGCCGGGGTGCGGTGTCAGGATGCAGCGGCGCCCCACGGCGCGCCACCAGCCGTCGATGCTGGCCAGGGACCGTAGCGCCTCGGCGTCCAGGACCGCCGGGGCGGGCTCCGGCTCATCCGGGACCGAGACCAGGGCCCGGACGAGCTCGGCCGTGGCGAGGCCGGGTCGAAGGCCCGGACCGACGACCATGGCGTCGTGGTCGTGGTCGAGGACCCGGGCCAGGGCAGGTTCGGGATCGACCTCCTCGACGTCGTCCTCGGGCAGCGCCATCGTCGTCGCCTCGACGACCTTGGCGGCGAACAGCGGCTGGAGCGACTCGGGGACCGCCAGCGTCACGAGCCCGGCGCCGGCGCGCCCGGCCGCCCGACAGACGAGCAGGGCCGCGCCGGCGTAGTCGATCGACCCGGCGATCACCAGGAGCTTCCCGAAGGTGCCCTTGTGGCCGCGTGCCGGGCGCTCGGGGAGGAGCCCCGCGGCGACGTCGTCGTCGATCACCAGCGCTCCCGGGATCGGCGGCTCGCTGGGGGTCCCGCTCCGGCCGAAGCCGACGGGGCGTCGCTCGGTCACGCCGGCTCTCCCGGCTCTTCGGGCGGTCCCCCCGCTGCGAGCGCACGGAGGCGCTCCAGGCGGGCGAGGATCCGGGCCTCGCGCTCGTCGAGGCGCTGATCGATGTCGAGCGGGAACACGTAGCGACCGCCGGTCGCCCGGATGCCGAAGGCGATCGCGACGGCGTAGTCCGACTCGTGGCTGATCGAGACGGCGACACGGTCCATGCCCAGCTGGTCGGCCCGCTCGGAGGCCCGACCGTGGAGACGCACCGCAGGCTGCCCGGTCGGCAGGCGCTGGATCTCTATGTCCCGCCAGCCGATGCCCCGGACACCGAGCCCGAGCACCTTGGACACGGCCTCCTTGGCCGCCCAGCGGCCGGCGAACGTCTCGGGACGACCCCGCACGTAGCGACGCTCGGCGGGCGTCAGGACCCGCTGGGCGAACCGGTCACCGAACCGGGCCAGGGTGGCCTCGATCCGGGCGACCTTGATGATGTCGATCCCCAGCTCGGTGGTGCCGGCCGGCACCGCGGCACCCGGCACCGCAGCGGGCTGCCCTCGGCCATCGGACCCGCTCGCCGGCATCGGCTACTCGACCGTGACCGACTTGGCCAGGTTGCGGGGCTGATCGACGTCCGTTCCTCGAGCCACCGCCGTGTGGTAGGCGAAGAGTTGGAGCGGGATGATGCCCAGGACCGGACCGAGGACCTCGTGGGTGTCCGGGACCCACAGGACGTCGTCGGCGAAGCGCTCGATCTGGGGGTCACCCTCGGTGGCCACGGCGATGACCCGGGCGTCCCGGGCGCGCCCCTCCATGATGTTGCTGATCAGCTTGTCGTACACGGACGAGCGGGTCGCCACCGCCACCAGCGGGCACTCGGCGTCGAGGAGCGAGATGGGCCCGTGCTTGAGCTCTCCGGCCGCGTAACCCTCCGCGTGGATGTAGCTGACCTCCTTGAGCTTCAAGGCGCCCTCGAGGGCGGTCGGGTACGAGTAGCCCCGGCCGACGAACATGAAGCCACGGGAGTTGACGTAGCGCCGGGCCAGATCGCCGATGGTGGGGGCGTTGGCGTCGAGGACGACCTGGGCGGCTTCCGGGAGTCCACGGAGGGCTCGGGCGAGCTCGCCCTCCTGCTCGGGCCCCAGCGCACCCCGGATCGCCGCCATGGCAGCGGCCAGCGTGACCAGCGTCGTCACCTGGGTGACGAACGTCTTGCTGGCGGCGACGGCCACCTCCGGGCCGGCCTGGAGGAAGAGGACCGCCCGGGCCTCCCGGGTGATGGCCGAGCCGACCGTGTTGGTGACGGCGACGATCGGGCAGCCGCGCTGGCGGGCGAGCCGGGTCGGCGCGATCGTGTCGGCCGTCTCCCCGGACTGCGTCACCGCGATCACCAGGGTCTCGCCGTCGAGCGGGGGCGGACTGTAGCGGAACTCGGAGCCGACCGTCGCGCGCGCGGGCAGGCCGGTCCATTCCTGGATCGCGGCGGCCCCGATCAGCGAGGCGTAGAAGGCCGTGCCGCAGGCCACGATCTCGACCCGCCGGACGGACCGGAGGACGTCCTCGAGCCCTTCCAGCTCCTCGATCCGGATCCGGTCGTCGGGGGTCACCCGACCGGTGATCGATTGCAGGATCGCCTGCGGCTGCTCGTGGATCTCCTTGAGCATGAAGTGGTCGAAGCCGCCCTTCTCCGCTGCCTCGGGCGACCAGTCGATCAGGGTGACGCCGCGCTCGAGGACAGCGCCGGAGAGGTCCGTCACGACGACGCTCGACGGACTCAGGTCGGCGACATCGCCCTCCTCCAGGAAGATGACCCGGTCGGTGTGGGCCAGGATCGCCGCGACGTCCGAGGCCAGGAAGGCCTCGCCGTCGGCCAGCCCCACGACGAGCGGGACGTTCATCCGGGCCCCGACCAGCCGCTCGGGCTCGCTCCGGTGCATGGCCGCGATGGCATAGGCGCCGTGGGCCTGGAGCAGGGCCGAGCGGACGGCCGCGGCGAGATCGCCGTCGTAGGCCTCCTCGATGAGGTGAGCCAAGGCCTCCGTGTCCGTCTCCGATCGGAGCTGGTGACCGCGAGCCTCCAGCTCGTCCCGGAGCTCACGGAAGTTCTCGATGATCCCGTTGTGGATGACGGTCAGCTGGCCGGTGCAGTCGACGTGGGGGTGGGCGTTGAGGTCGTTGGGCCGGCCATGGGTCGCCCAGCGCGTGTGGGCAAGCCCGATCGCCGCGTGGGGGGTCCGGTCGGCGATGGCCGTCCGCAGGTTCGCCAGCTTGCCGGCGCGCTTCTCGACGAAGAGAACGCCATCCTCGTCGACGAGGGCGATCCCGGCCGAATCGTAGCCCCGGTACTCGAGTCGCTGGAGGCCCTCCAGGAGGATGGGGCCGGCCGCGCGCGGCCCGGTGTATCCGACGATCCCGCACATCCGTCCAGGGCTCCTCCACCTCGGCCCCGGAGGTGCCGAGGCCCGGCTAGTGTAGTCGCTCGTCGGCGAGAGCCGCGAGCGCGTCGGCCAGCTCAGCGACGACCTGGGGATCCGGTCCCTCCACCATGACCCGCAGGGCTGGCTCGGTGCCCGAGGGGCGGACCAGGACCCGCCCACCGTCGCCGAGTCGGGCCCGGGCCTCGCGGATGGCGGCCCCAAGAACGGGGTCGCCTTCCCACTGGTCCTTGTGACGCACCCGGATCGCCCGTTGCTGCTGGGGCAGCATGGGGATCCGCTCGGCCAGCTCGGCGAGCGACCGACCGGAGCGGGACATCACACCCAGGACCTCGAGGGCCGTCACGATCCCGTCGCCCGACGTCGTGTACTCGCGGATGATGACGTGACCGCTCTTCTCGCCGCCCAGCCCGGCTCCGTTGACCTCCATCCCGTCGAGGATGTGCTTGTCGCCGACCGGGGTCCGGATGACCCGACCGCCGGCCGCCTCGACCGCCACGGCAAGGCCGCCGTTCGAAAGGACCGAGACGACGAGCGCCCCGCCGGGCAGCGCGTCCCGCTCGAGGCGGTCGAGCGCCAGGATCCCGAGGACCTGGTCACCGTCCACGACTCGCCCGGTCGCGTCGATGGCGATGAGGCGATCGGCGTCGCCGTCGAGCGCGAAGCCGACGTCGGCACCGTGCTCGGCGACCGCGGCCGAGAGCGCTTCGGGGGCCGTCGCCCCGGCCGCCCGATTGATGTTCGTGCCGTCGGGCTCGTTGTGGATGACGGTCACCCGGGCCCCGGTCGCGTCGAGGATCCGCGGACCCACCACCCCGCCAGACCCGTTGGCGCAATCGAGGACGATCCCAAGCCCCTCAGCCGGCACTCGACCGGCCAGGGCGATCCGGTGAGCCAGGTAGTCGCCCACCAGGACGGTCGCGTCGACCAGCAGGCCGAGGCGGTCGGCCGGGACGCCATCGAGCTCGTCGGCGCTCCAGATGACGCGCTCGAGCTCGTCCTCGACGGCGTCGTCCAGCTTCAGGCCCTGGGAGTCGAGCACCTTGAGCCCGTTGTCCTCGGCCGGGTTGTGCGACGCCGACACCATGATCCCTGCCGCGAAGGGCCCCAGCCCCGCCAGGTACGCGAGGGCCGGCGTCGGCACGACCCCGACCCGGTGGACGTCCACGCCGAGGCTCGTCGCCCCGGCGGCGATCGCGGCGACGAACATGTCCCCGGACCGGCGCGTGTCCTGGCCCACGATCAGGGCGCCACCGGGCCCGATGAGCTGATGGGCGGTCGCCCGGCCGAGGGCATACGCGAGGGTCGGCTTGAGGTCGACGTTGGCGACGCCGCGGATGCCGTCGGTGCCGAAGAGGCGGGGCATGCTGGTCCGGTCTCCTCTCGCGGTGGTGACGTCAGCCGGACGGCGACGGCGACGGGGTCGGCGACGGGGTCGGGGTCGGGCTCGGCTGGACCCTCTCGACCTCGACGGTCACCGTCGGCGGACTGATCGACGAGACCTTGAGGCTCGCCGCCAGGTTCAGGACGGTCACCTCGACCGTGTGCGTTCCGGGCTGCAGGGTGGTCACGTCGACGGTCGCCGCGAAGGTCGTCGGGTCCAGGCGGTTGAGGTCCGCCTCGTTACCGCCGATGACGACCTGGACCTGGCTCGTCGAAAGCCGGTAGATGCGGTCGTCGCGAGCGCCGACGAGGACGAGCCCGGACGCGAAGCTGCGGCTGGCCTGGACCGGCTCGATGGTGACGGTGACCGTGACCTCCGCCGCCCCGAGGAGCTCGACGTCGACCGGAGGCGCCAGGGGCACGGAGGTCGTCACCCGGGCCCGGGCCCCCGCGATCGAGACGGGGGCCGTCTCCACGGCGGCCAGCTCGGCCAGGGCATCCGCGTCCCCGGACACCGTGACGGTGGCCGGCTCGACCAGGATCGAAGTGACCACGAAGCCGCTGGCCGGTGTGCCGGTCGTCACCGGGCTGACCGGCAGCGACCGGCTGTCGATCGAGGTGCCTACCCGGACTCGCACTCGGACGACCTCTGGATCGAGGTCCGCCGGGCTCAGCGCGTTGCCGAGGGCGTCGACCGGGACGAGCCGGACGTCCTCGTCGATGTCCAGGCCCGACGGTTGGATGGTCACCCGGGCGACGGCCCGATCGATGAGCCGCACGACCGACTCGGGACCAGACGCCACGGCCTCCTCGGCCGAGACGATGGGGTCGCCGATCTGAAGGTCCGGCGGGACCTCGCCCAAGTCGACCTCGACCGGGACGGTCCGGGTCACCAGGGGATCGAGGGTCACCCGGACGGTCGTCGGCTGGAAGTCGAGGATGGTGATCCGCGGGTCGTTGGCCGTGACCTCGACGCGGGCGAAGGTCTCGCCGGCCGCCGGGTCGACACCCGTGAGGTCGGCGACCGCCGTGAACGTCGCGCTCGAGACTCGCGCCGCGACCTCGGCCGGGGCGAAGAAGCGGACCTCGGTCACGTCGGCCGGCTGCATGCTCAGCAGGACCGCCTCCACCGGTTGGCCGCGCGGGACGATCGGCACCCGTCCGTCCCAGCGCTGGGCGTTCTGGGCGAGGACGAGCCCGGCGTAGAGAAGGACCGCGACGCCGATCGCCGCCAGCTTGAGGGGCCAGTTGTGGACGATGGCGGCGGCGAGGCGTCTCATCGAGGTGCCGCGGTCGGGGCAGGCTCGTCGTCGGGCGTCCGACCGCCCGAACGACCCGGGACGCCGCTCCAGCTCAGTCGCCCGCGACGGTCGGCGCTGGGGTCCAGGGCAGCCCGCAGAGCCCGCTCCAGCTGGCTCTCCGACAGGGCCCGGACGATCCGGCCGCGCTCGACCAGGCTGATCTGGCGGTTCTCCTCCGACACGACGACCACGACGGCGTCGGTCTCCTC
Source organism: uncultured Chloroflexia bacterium (assembly GCA_963707215.1). Taxonomy (GTDB): domain Bacteria; phylum Chloroflexota; class Limnocylindria; order Limnocylindrales; family CSP1-4; genus DATHYZ01. Next base: position 607,290 of record CAVPPB010000003.1, read on the forward strand.
CGTGATGCCGAGAGCGGCCCGGTGACGGGTCCCGAAGCGCTCGGCGTTGCCGTTCGCCTCGGCCAGGGGCAGCACCGCCCCTGCGGCAAGGATCGACTCACCCCGGACGATCACGGCTCCGTCATGGAGGGCCGTCTTGGGCATGAAGATGGTCAGCAGGAGGTCGACCGAGATATCGCCGTCGATCGCGACACCCGTCTCGGCGATCTCACCGAGGCCGGTCTCGCGCTCCAGCACGATCAGGGCGCCGTGACCCTCGGCCGAGAGGAGGGCTGCCGCCCGGGAGACCTCGCGGGCGACGTGCTCGACGGCCCGGCGATCGGCCGGGTTCCACAACCAGGCGAAGGACCCGAAGCGGCCGAGCCGCTCGAGGCCGCGGCGGAGCTCCGGCTGGAAGATGACGACGAGGGCGAAGATGCCGACGACGGCGCCGGCCTGCATGATCTGGGTGAGCAGGCGCAGGCCCAGCAGCTGGGCCACGGCGTACACGAGGAACAGCACCGACACGCCGATCACCAGGGTCACGGCCCTCGTCCCCCGGATGAGGAGGAGGAGCCAGTAGATGAGCACCGCGACCACGGCGACGTCGAGCAGGGTCGTCAGCCGGACCTGGTCGAGGAGCGACTCGATGATCGGCGACATCCAGACGAGTGTAGCGCGGGCACGGGAAGGAACGAACCCGGAGCGCGATCAGCCGCTCGTGGGCGGAGACCGATCCGGCTCGGGGAGCACGGTCGGGGCCGGCCCGTCGGCGGCCAGTTCCCCGAGGCGGACAAGGAGGGCCTGCTTCTCATCGGCCAGTCGTTCCCAGCCCCGCTGGCGGTACCGGCGAACGAGGGCCAGGTGGACCGACGGCTCGGTCGGATCGAGGGCCAGGGCCCGGTAGCAGGCGTCGAGGGCGGCGTCGGGACGATCCGCCTCGGCATGGGCATCGGCCGCAGCGACCAGGGCGACCCGGGCCGCGGCCGGATCGCCCGCCTCGAGAGCGGCCTCGGCACGGTCCTCGAACGCCGACGCCTCGAGCGGCTCTGGCTCGGGTCCCGGACCGCTGTCTGCCGCGGCCGGTGTCTCTGCACCCGCTCCCTGCTCGGGCGTCGGCCTCGGCTCCAGCGGGCCGGTCAGCAGCCGGTCCGCCCGCTCGAGCGTGGCCGCGGCGGAGGCCGACGGGCCGGCCGTGCGCAGCAGGTCGACCAGGCGGCTCACGGTCGCCCGCCGCTCGCGCAATTCGGCCAGCGACAGCGCCAGGACGGACGTCTCCAGGGCCTCGGCGACGCGCCCGTCGGACTCCTGGACCTCGGCGAGCAGGTCCAGGCTGACGGCGGCCTCGGCCGGCCGCCCAAGGGCCTGGAGGGCATCGGAGCGACCGGCGAGGGCTGCCTCATCGCGCGCCGACCGGGACAGGGCCGCGTCGAAGGCGACCAGGCCGTCGGCGGGCCGGCCGACCCGCTGGTAGAGCCCACCGATCCCGATGTGCGGGAGCGCCCGTTCGGGTGCGATCGCGGCGGCTTCGGCGTACGCCCCGAGAGCCGCCTCGACCTGGCCGCGCAGGGCCGCGACGTGGCCGCGCCGGAGCGCGTCCTTGTAGCGCTCGTAGACCGCCTGGCTCATCCCCACCTCGACCGACCGACGGGCCGGCAGCGACCGCGTCGGGTCTCGAGGGTACCCGACCCGGCGGTCCGGGTCAGCGCTTCGTGTACTGCGGCGCCTTGCGGGCCCGCTTGAGCCCGTACTTCTTGCGCTCCTTCATCCGCGGATCACGGGTCAGGAGCCCGTTCTGGCGGAGCGGGGCGCGGTAGGACTCGCGGTCGATCTCCAGGAGGGCCCGGGCGATGCCATGGCGGATGGCACCGGCCTGGCCCGTGACCCCGCCGCCCTCGACCTTGACCATCGCGTTGTATTGGCCCTCGGTGCCGGTGACACGGAACGGGAGGCGGATGTCCGCCTCGCTCACCGCGTTGCCGAAGTGCTCGTAGAGGGAGCGGCCGTTGACGACGATCTCGCCCTCCCCATCGATGAGACGGACCCGGGCGACCGAGGTCTTCCGACGGCCGGTCCCGGAATGGAACGCTGGCGTTGACATCGACGACTCCTCCCTCAGGCGAGCGGCTCAGGCCGCTGGGCCTGATGCGGGTGGTCGGGACCGGCGTAGATCTTCAGCTTGCGGAGCTGCTGCGCACCCAGCCGATTGTGGGGCAGCATCCCCTTGACCGCCCGGCGGACGGCCTCCTCGGGGCGGCGCTCAAGCAGGTGGCCAAGGGTCTCGTGGCGGAGGCCCTGCGGGTAGCCCGTGTGGCGCATGTAGAGCTTGGTCCGGCGCTTGTCCCGGCTCACGGCGACGCGCGCCGCGTTCAGGACGATCACGTGGTCGCCCGTGTCGAGGTGGGATGCGTAGGTGGGCTTGTGCTTGCCCTCGAGGACACGGGCGATCCGCGACGCGAGCCGGCCGAGCGTCTCGTCCGTCGCATCGACGACGTACCAGCGTCGCTCGATCTCGCCCGCGCGAGGGGTGTACGTCTTCGCGGTCATCGTTCCTCGTGTTCTCCATCGCGGGCCTGCCCGGTCCGCCCGAGGGCGACCCGTCGCAGGCAGAGGCCCTTCGCCGGGGCGCTCGCCCCATTGAGGGCCGGACGGCCGGCGGCCAGGGCCGCCGCCACGTCTGCCTCATCGATCCTTCCACGGCCGACCTCGATGAGGACGGCCACGATCCGGCGGACCATCCCCCGGAGGAAGGCGTCCGCTCGGACGTCGATCGTCACGAGCCGGCCCTTCCGCCGGACCCGGACCGCATGAACGGTCCGGACGGTGCCGGTCTGGTTCGCCGCCCCGAAGGCCCGGAAGTCGTGCCGGCCCTCCAGGACCGACCCGGCCCGCGCCATCGCGGCGGTGTCGAGCGGGGCCCGCAATCCGAGCGCGAAGCGCTCGTTGAGCGGGCTTGGCGGCCCGTTCCAGACGGTGTAGCGGTACTCCCGGTACCGCGCCGCGTGGCGGGGATGGAACCTGGTGTCCACCTGGCGCAGGTCGCGGATCGCGACATCCGCCGGGAGGAGGGCTCCCAAGGCCCGCTGCAATCCCTCGGCCGTGAGCCGACCGCGGTAGGTGAACGCGATCACCTGGTCCGCGGCGTGCACTCCGGCGTCGGTCCTGCCGGCTCCGTCGACCACGACCCTGACGCCCACCAGGCGTCGGAGCGCGGCCTCGAGCTCCCCTTGGACCGTCCGGGTCCCCGACTGGGCCTGGAACCCGGCGAAGTCCGTGCCGTCGTATTCGACCCGCGCGACATAGCGCACGGGCGCGCCCTCTCGAGCGCCTTCGCCGCGGTCAGACGAGCTCGATCTGGACGATCTCAGCTGCGTCGCCGGGCCGCTGGCCGATCCGGACGATCCGGGTGAACCCGGACTGCCGGTCGGCGTACTTCGGGGCGATCTCATCGAATAGCTTCTTGACGACGAGCGGCTCGTTGGGCATCTCCGAGATGACCGTCCGCCGCGCGGTGAGGTCGCCCTTCTTGGCAAGGGTGATCATCCGCTCGACCCGACCCCGGATCTCCTTGGCCTTCGCCTCGGTGGTCCGGATGCGCTCGTAGCGCAGCACCGACACCGTGAGGTTGCGGTAGAGGGCCATCCGTGGGCCGTGCTTCCGACCGAGCTTGCGGCCGTCGATGCGGTGCGCCATCTCAGGCCTCCACCTCGGCCGTCTCCTCGTCGACCAGGATCTCGTCGGCCTCCGCGCCGTCGGCAACCTCGTCGTCAGGCAGGATGAAGCCGCGCATCCGGAGGCGCTCCTTCATCTCGTCGAGCGACTTCTTGCCGAAGTTGCGCATCCGCAGCAGGTCGTCGTCCTTCAGCTGGAGGAGCTGACCCACCTTGACGATGTTGTTGCGCTTGAGCGAGTTGTAGGCCCGCATCGGGAGATCGAGCTCCTCGATCGGCATGTCGAGCATGTTCGGCGGCAGTGCCGGGGTACCCGGCGCGGCCGGCTCCACGATCGGGGCGATGCCGATCGTGGCGAACGGCTGGAACTCCCGGATCAGGATGCCAGCGGCCTTGCTGAGCGCGTCCTGGGGACCGACCGTCCCGTCGGTCTCGACCTCGAGGGTCAGCTTGTCGTAGTTGGTCATCTGGCCGACGCGCATGCTCTCGACGCGGTAGTTGACCTTCCGGACCGGGGTGAAGATCGCATCGACGGCGATCACGCCGATCGGCAGCTGCTCGGCCCGCTCGGTCCCGAGGTAGCCGATCCCGCGCTCGACGGTCAGGTCCATCTCGACCGTGACGTCGTCGGCGTCGATCGTCATCAGGACCACATCGGGATTGACGATCTCGATGTCGGCAGACTCGGCGATGTCTGCGGCGGTGACGGGACCGGCCCCGCTCTTGAGGAGCCGCAGCGCCACCGGGTGCGAGGCGTAGCTCTTGAGGCGGAGCTTCTTGACGTTCAGGACGATCTGGGTGACGTCCTCCTTGACGCCGGGGATCGTCGAGAACTCCTGGTAGACGTCACGGATCTGGATGGAGGTCACCGCGGCGCCCTCGAGGGACGACAGGAGCACGCGACGGAGGGCGTTCCCGATCGTCACGCCGTAGCCGGCCTGGAGGGGGCCGGCCTCGTACTTGCCGTAGGTCCCGGCTTCCTCGACGGGCTCGATCTGCGGGGTCTCGAGTTCGATCATCGTGTGGTGCTTACCTCGAGTAGTACTCGACCACGAGCTGCTCGTTGAGGTCCTGGGGCATCTGCTCCCGACGAGGCGGCTCGACGATCGAGGCGGCGAGCTTCGCCGCATCGACGCTGAGCCACTCCGGGGCCTGGTGCGAGCGAAGGGTCTCCTTGACCAGCTTGAACGGCTCTCGCGACATCCGCGACTCGCGGACCTCGATGCGATCGCCGGGCTTCAGCTGGAACGATGGGATGTCCGTCGGGCGGCCGTTGACGGCGAAGTGCCCATGGCCGACGAGCTGCCTGGCCTGGGCCCGGGAGTTCGCGAAGCCAGCCCGGTAGACGGCGTTGTCGAGCCGCAGCTCGAGCATCCGGAGGAGGTTCTCACCGGTGACACCCGGGCGCATCTCGGCGCTGTCGAAGTAGTTCTTGAACTGGCGCTCGAGGACGCCGTAGACGCGGCGGACCTTCTGCTTCTCGCGAAGCTGGAGACCGTAGTCCCCGACCTTGCGGCGGCGGACGCCGTGCTGTCCGGGCGGGCTCGGGCGCCGCTCGAACGCGCACTTCTTGGTGTAGCAGCGCGAGCCCTTGAGGTAGAGCTTCATGCCCTCGCGGCGGCAGAGGCGGCAGACGGAGTCGGTGTAGCGAGCCATGGTCAGGACCCCCGCTCAGACGCGGCGCCGCTTGGGCGGGCGGCATCCGTTGTGGGGGATGGGCGTCACGTCGGTGATCGCAGTGACCTCGATGCCGGCCGCCTGGAGGGACCGGATGGCCTGTTCGCGGCCGGCCCCGGGGCCCTTCACGAAGACCTCGACCTGGCGCAGGCCATGCTCCATGGCCTTCTTCGCGGCCACGTCGGCCGACAGGGCCGCCGCGTAGGGCGTGCTCTTCCGAGAGCCCTTGAAGCCGGCCACACCGGCCGAGCCCCAGCTGAGGACGTTGCCCGACGGATCGGTCAGGGTGATGATCGTGTTGTTGAACGACGCCTGGATGTGGGCATGCCCCTGGGGCACGTTCTTGCGCTCCCGGCGTCGCTGTTTCGGCGCTCGCTTGCGATCGGCCACGGCGGTCCGGTTCCCCTTACTTCTTGGCTTTCTTCCGAGCGCCGACCGTCCGCTTGGGACCGCGCCGCTGGCGTGCATTGGTCTTGGTGCGCTGGCCACGAGACGGCAGGTTGCGCCGGTGCCGCAGCCCCCGGTACGACCCGATCTCGATGAGCCGCTTGACGTTGAGGGCGACCTCTCGACGGAGATCACCCTCGACCTTGTAGGTCCGGTCGACCACCTCGCGGAGGCGGTTGACCTGGTCCTCGGTCAGGTCACGGACTCGGGTGTCCGGGTTGATGCTGGTCTGCGCGAGGACCTTCTGCGACGTCGGCAGGCCGATGCCGTAGATGTAGGTGAGGGCGACCTCGACGCGCTTCTCGCGGGGGATGTCGATTCCGGCGATACGTGCCATCGGCTAGCCCTGCCGCTGCTTGTGCTTGGGATTGGTACAGATGACCATCACGGTCCCGTGGCGACGGATGACCTTGCAGTTGTCGCAGCGGGCCTTGACGGATGCTCTGACTTTCAACGCGTCCTCGCGGTGCTCACTTGAGCCGGTAGGTGATCCGGCCGCGGGTCAGGTCGTAGGGCGACAGCTCCACCCGGACCCGGTCGCCCGGGAGGATTCGGATGAAGTTCATCCGGAGCTTGCCGCTGATGTGGGCAAGGACACGGTGACCGCTCTCGAGCTCGACCGCGAACATGGTGTTCGGCAGCGGTTCGATGACGGTCCCCTCGACCTCGATCGCGTCCTTCTTACCCAACGATATCGTTTCCTCATGTCGCGACGAGTGCCGGCCCGACGCGGGCCGACACACGAACGCGTAGCGTATCAGACGAATGGCAGAACCGGCAACCGCGGCCTCGACCCGCTCACAGCGCGGTCAGGACCTCCGGGCCGTCGTCGGTGATGGCGATGGTGTCCTCGAAGTGGGCGGCCAGGGATCCGTCCGTCGTCGCGACGGTCCAGCCGTCCTCGAGGACGGCGACGGCTGGGTCGCCGATGGTCAGCATCGGTTCGATCGCCAGCGTGTGACCCGGCTCGAGCCGGATCCCCGCGGTCGCCGTGCGGTAGTTCGGGATCTGCGGCGCCTCGTGCATGTCGGTCCCGATCCCATGGCCGACGAACTGGCGGACGATGCCGAAACCCGCCTCGTGGGCGACGTCCTCGACGGCCCCTGAGATGTCGATGATGCGGGCCCCCCGGACAGCCGCGGCGATGCCGGCATCGAGGGCGGCACGGGTCGACTCGACGAGCCGACGGGCATCCTCCCCCACCATCCCCACGGTCCAGGTGCGGGCCGCGTCACCGTGCCAGCCGTCGATGGAGCACCCGGCGTCGACCGACACGAGTTGGCCGTCCTCGATCATCCGTGCGCCCGGGATACCATGGACGACCTCGTTGTCGATGGAGAGACAGATCGTCGCCGGATACGCCCCGGGACCGTCCCCGTAGCGGCCGGCACCGAGATAGCCCTTGAACGACGGGATGGCTCCGTTGGCCCGCATGTGGCCCTCCGCGATCGCGTCGAGCCGGGACGCCGACAGGCCCGGCCGGAGCTCGGCCTCGATGAGGGCGAGCACCTCGGCGACGACGCGACCGGCGCGACGCATCCGCTCGACCTCCTGGCGCGACTTGCGGGTGACAGGGCGGCTCAGCCTCGACCTCCGGAGGTGGCGGCGATGGCGTCGAGGAGCGAGCTGCTCACCGCATCGATGGGCTGATCACCGTCGACCTGCCGGAGCAGACCGCGCTGTCGGTAGTGCTCGACGACCTCGTCGAGCGCACCGAGCTGGCTGGCCAGGCGAGCCCGGACCGTCTCGGGCCGGTCATCGTCGCGCTGGACCAGGCGGGAGCCGTCGACGTCGCAGCGACCCGGCTCCCTGGGCGGATTGGACGACTCGTTGTAGACGTGTCCCGCGGCCTCGCAGATCCAGCGTCCCGACAGTCGCCTGACGAGGACGTCGTCCTGGACCGCGATGAGGAGGGCACACCCGAGCCGGGCGCCATCGGCGGCCAGTGCCCGGTCCAGGGCCTCGGCCTGGCCCCGGGTGCGCGGGAAGCCGTCGAGGACGACGCCCGCCTGGGCGTCCGGTCGGGCCAGGCGCGCCCGGAGCATGTCGATGACGATGGCATCGGGCACGAGCTCGCCACGGTCCATGAAGGCCTTGGCCTGGAGCCCGATCGCCGTGGCCTCGCGGACCTCGGTCCGGAAGAGGTCGCCGGTCGCCACATGGATCAGCCCGAGCCGCTCGGCCAGCAGAACGGCCTGGGTGCCCTTCCCTGCTCCGGGAGGGCCGAGCAGGACGACCAACCTCACCGGATGAAGCCCTCGTAGTTGCGCATCAGCAGCTGGGCTTCGATCTGCTTCATCGTCTCGACGACGACGCTCACGGTGATGAGCAGGCCGGTCCCGCCGAGGGCGAGGTTGCCAAGGGATGGGAGCACTGCCGACATCACGTACGGGGCCACCGCCACCGAGCCCAGGAAGAGGGCTCCGGCGAGGGTGATCCGGGTCACGACCTTGGCCAGGTACTCCTGGGTCGGCCGGCCGGGACGGATGCCCGGGATGAACCCGCCGTTCTTGCGAAGCTGCTCGGCGGTCTCATCCGGCTTGAAGGTGAAGGCCGTGTAGAAGTACGTGAAGCCGACGGTCAGCAGGAAGTACAGCAGGGCGTAGACGAACTGGTTCTGGAAGAACTGGACGATCGCGTTGGCGATGTCGGCGACGATCGTGATGTCTGAGGTCGTGAAGTACTGGGCGATCTGGGCCGGGAACAGCAGGATGCTGACGGCGAAGATGATGGGGATGACGCCGGCCATGTTGACCCGCAGGGGCAGGAACGTCTGGCCACCCTGATAGAGGCGTCGCCCGCGCACCCGGCTGGCGTATTGGATCGGGATCCGCCGCTGGCCCTCCTGGATGTAGATGATCACGGCGACCGCGGCCACCGCGACGATCGCGAACGCGACGCCGGCGACGAGGTCCGGGTTGGTCAGGAAGGCGACGATGGCAGTCGGTGCCCGACTCACGATCCCGGCGAAGATGATGAAGCTGATGCCGTTCCCGATGCCCTTCTCGGTGATGAGCTCGCCGAGCCACATCAGGGTGACCGAGCCCGCGGTCAGAGTGATGATCTGGGTGAGTGTCTCGAAGGACGCCAGGTCGAACGGGGTGGTCAGGACGTTCTGCGAGTTGAGCAGGGCCAGGAAGCCGTAGGCCTGCACGGCCGCCAGCGGCACCGACAGGTAGCGGGTGTACTGGTTGATCTTGTTGCGCCCGTACTCGCCCTCACGGCTCAGCTGCTGGAGGGACGGGATGACCCCGGTCATCAGCTGCATGATGATCGAGGCGTTGATGAACGGGTTCACCCCGAGGCCGACGATGGAGAAGTTCGAGAGGCCGCCACCGGAGAAGAGGTCCAGCAGCCCGAAGATCGCGTTGTTCTCGAAGAACTGGTCCAGGGCCTCGCGATCGACGCCCGGCACCGGCACGTGGGCGAGCAACCGGAAGACGATCAGGATCCCCAGGACGTAGAGGATCCGGCGCCGGATGTCCGGCGCCCGGAAGGCGTTGAGAAGGGACTCGAACACGGTCAGGCGTCGGCCGGGGTGGACCCTTCAGGGTCGTCGCCCGCCGGCTGGCTGGTCGGGACCTCCGTCGCCGCCTCGGTCGTCTCGACGGGCTGCGTCGCCTTGGCCCGGCTGCGGCGCGGACGGGCGGCCGGCTTCGCCGCGGGTGCCTCGTCCACCTTGTCCGCCTGGGGCTCGTCCGACGGCTCCGGCGTCGTCTCGACGGGCTGGCCGACCTCCTCGACTCCGAGGGCCTGCATCGGCCGTGTCGGCACCTCGAGGACCTGGACGCTGCCACCGGCCCGCTCGATCTTCTCGACGGCCGATCGGGTGAAGGCGTCGGCGACCACGAACAGGGCCACGTCGATCTCCCCGTGTCCGAGGATCTTGAGCGGCTTGTCGAGCGTGGTGACGAGCCCGGTGGCCCGGAGGATCTCCTGGTTGACCGTGATCGGGGCCGCCTTGCCCTTCTTGGTCCCCGTCTCGACCGACTCGAGGCGGCCGGCCGCCACGAGGTCGGCGATCCGGCCGATGTTCACGACCTCGTACTCGACCCTGAAGGGGTTGCGGAAGCCGCGGAGCTTGGGGATGCGGACGTGGAGCGGCGTCTGGCCGCCCTCGAACCACGGCGCGATCGAGCCGCCGGCCCGGGACTTCTGTCCCTTGGTGCCCCGTCCGGCGGTCTTGCCCTTGCCGGCCGCGATGCCGCGACCGACCCGGGTCCGGGGACGGCGGGAGCCGTCGGCGGGGCGGAGGTCGTGGAGCTTCATGCCTTCTCCTGGGACTCGGGGATCTCCTCGACGCTGACGAGGAAGCGGACCTGCCGGACCATCCCCCGCGTCGCCGGGTTGTCGGGGACCTCGACGGTGTCGCCGATCCGCTTCAGGCCGAGGGCGCGGATCGTCGCCCGGTTGCGGGCGATGTGGCTGATCGTGCTCTTGACCTGGGTGACGCGCAGCCTACCGGGCATCGCCGGCCTCCCCACTCGGCTGCCCCGAGACGAAGGCCCGGACCGGCACGCCGCGCCGGGCGCTGACCTCCTCGGCTGACTCGAGCTGGGCGAGCGCGCCGAGGGTCGCCCGGACGACGTTCACCGGGTTCGTCGAACCATAGACCTTGGAGAGGATGTCCTTGATCCCGGCCGCCTCCACGACCGCCCGGACCGATCCGCCGGCGATGACCCCGGTGCCCTGGGAGGCGGGGCGGAGCATGACCCTGGCGGCCGCGTACTCGGTGCGGACCTCGTGGGGGATCGTCGTGCCCTGGCGGGGGATCCGGATGATGTGCTTCTTGGCGTCCTCGACGCCCTTCCGGATCGACTCGGGGACCTCGCCGGCCTTGCCGAGCCCTACGCCCACGTGGCCGTCGCCATCGCCGACGACGACGACGGCACTGAAGCTGAAGCGCCGGCCGCCCTTGACGACCTTGGCGACGCGGTTGATCTGGACGACGCGCTCCTCGAGCGCGAGCTTGTTCGGGTCGATCTTGGCCATTGGTTCGTCGCTCCTCTCAGAAGTCGAGGCCGGCGCCCCGGGCGGCGTCCGCAAGGGAGCGAACGCGTCCGTGGTACCGGAACCCGGCCCGATCGAGGACGACCTTCGAGACGCCGGCGGCCTTGGCCCGCTCGGCGATGAGTCGCCCCACGGAGGCAGCCGCTTCCGACTTCGACCCCTCGGACCCGCGAAGGTCCTTTTCCAGGGTCGAGGCGGCGGCCAGCGTCCTGCCCGTCGTGTCGTCGATGACCTGGGCGTAGATGTGGTTCAGGCTGCGGAAGACCGCGAGACGCGGTCGCTCGGGCGAGCCCGAGACCCGCAGGCGGATCCGCTGGTGGCGCTTATGCCGCGCCGCGGTCCGGCTGGCGACCTGCGTCATGCTCTCGATCCCCTCGTCGTTCCTACTTGGCGCCGATCTTGCCGGCCTTGCCGGCCTTTCGGCGGATCCTCTCACCGGCATACCGCACGCCCTTGCCCTTGTAGGGCTCCGGCTTGCGGGTCGACCGCACCTTGGCGGCGATCTCGCCGACGAGCTCCTTGTCGATGCCGACGACCGCCAGCCGGGTCGGATTCTCGACCTCGAAGCTGATACCGGCCGGCGGATCGATCTCGATCGGGTGGCTGTACCCGAGGTTGAGCTGCAGCTTGCTGCCCACCAGCGCGGCCCGGTAGCCGACACCGGTGATCTCGAGGCCCTTTCGGTAGCCGTTCGAGACGCCCTCGACCATGTTGGCCACGAGGGTCCGGGTCAGCCCGTGGAGCTGCTTGTGGACCTTCTGCTCCGTGGGCCGCTCGACGATGATCGAACCGTCGTCCTGGCGCACGGTCATGTCCGGGTGGAGCTCGCGAGTCAACGTGCCCTTGGGTCCCTTGACGGTGATCCGCCGACCGTCGATCGCGATGTCGACCCCGGACGGGATCTGGATGGGGAGACGACCGATCCGTGACATCGGCGACCTACCAGACGTAGGCGAGGACTTCCCCGCCTAGCTGGGAGCGCTTCGCCTGCGTCCCGGTCATGATCCCCTGGCTGGTGGAGACGATGACGATCCCGAGGCCACCAAGGACCCGGGGGATGTCGGTCTTGCGCGCGTAGACGCGCAGTCCGGGCTTGCTGATGCGCTTCAGCCCGGAGACGACCGGCACCTTGCCGTCGACGTACTTGAGAGTCAGCACGAGCTGGGCTGCGGGCCCGTCCTGCTGCTCTCGGACGCCGGCGATGAAACCCTCCTCCTGGAGGATGCGGGCGATCTCACGCTTCACCCGCGAGGCCGGCACGATCACTTCAGTGTGACGGGCTCGGCTCGCGTTGCGGATCCGCGTGAGCATGTCCGCGATCGGATCAGACATCTGCATCGCTGCTCACCAGCTCGACTTGGTCACGCCAGGCAGCTCACCGCGGAGCGCGCGCTCGCGGAAGCAGATCCGGCACAGCGCGAACCGGCGCATGTACCCGCGCGGACGCCCGCAGAGGGTGCAGCGGTAGTACGCCCGCACCTCGTGCTTGGGCTTCCGCTTCGCCTTGGCGATCATCGACTTCTTGGCCATCCGGACTCCTCCCCGCCTAGCCGGCGAAGGGCATGCCGAGGAGCTCGAGCAGACGCTTCGACTCCTCGTCGGTCTTCGCCGTCGTCACGATGCTGATCTCCAGCCCGCGGAGACGGTCCACCTTGTCGTAGTCGATCTCCGGGAAGGCCAGCTGCTCCCGAAGACCGAGCGAATAGTTGCCGCGCCCGTCGAAGGACTTCGAGGGCACCCCCCGGAAGTCACGGATCCGCGGGAGCGCGAGCGTCGTCAGGCGCTCGAGGAAGTCCCACATCCGCTCGCCCCGGAGCGTCACCTTGGCACCGATCGAGTTGCCCGTCCGGAGCCGGAACTGGGCGATCGACCGGCGAGCCTTGGTCACCACCGGACGCTGGCCGGTGATCATGGACAGGTCGCCCACTGCAGCATCGATCGCCTTCGCGTTCGTCAGAGCCTCACCGAGGCCGATGTTGACGACGATCTTGCTGAGACGGGGGACCTCCATCGGGTTCTCGTACCCGAACTGGTTGGTCAGCGCCGGACCGATCTCGGTCCGATAGCGCTCATGGAGACGGTTCACGAGCGGGCCTCCAGGGTCTCCCCGCAGCGCTTGCACGCGCGGACCCGGCGGCCGTTGTCGAGCACGCGGTGGCCGATCCTCGTCGGCTGGTCGCACGAGCGACAGACGACCATCACCCGGCTCGCCGGTAGCGGCTGGGGGATGTCGAGGATGCCGCCCTGCTGGACGCGGGGCGCCCGGTCGCTCTGGCTCTGCGTCGGCCTCGGCTTGGTGTGCCGCTTGGCCACGTTGAGGCCCTCGACGACGACGTAGACGCCACCCTTGACGGAGGTCCGCCGGTAGACGGTCCGCTGGCCGCTCGGCGAGGGGTTCCGGCGGATGATCCGCTGGACCTCGCCGCGCCGACCGGCGTCCTTGCCGGTCAGGACGACGACGGTATCGCCTTTCCGGATCTCGGGCACCTTCGTCCGCCCGGTGACGCGCTGGGCAAGGGGCATCACAGCACCTCCGGCGCGAGCGAGACGATCTTCATGTAGTTGCGGTCGCGCAGCTCGCGGGCGACCGGACCGAAGATCCGGGTCCCCCGCGGGTTGCCCTGGTTGTTGATGAGCACGGCGGCATTCTCGTCGAAGCGGATGTAGCTGCCGTCGGGACGCCCGTACTCCTTGGCAGTACGGACGATCACGGCCCGGACGACGTCGCCCTTCTTGACCGGTGCGTTCGGCATCGCCGACTTGACGGCCGCGATGATCACGTCGCCGACCTCGGCGGTGGTCTTCCGGCTCCGGCCCATGATCCGGATGCACTCGATCACCTTGGCGCCCGTGTTGTCCGCGACCTTGACGCGGCTCGAGGCCTGGATCATTCGCCGCCCTCCGGCGGCGTCACCGTCTCGGCCTCGGCCTCCGTCGCAGCCTCGCCGTCGCCCTCGCGGACGCGACCCGGGTGCGCCATCGCGTGGATGACCTCGGTCGTCTCGGCTTCCTCGGCCACGATCTCGCCCGTCACCTCGCCGGCCCGGGCGATGACCCGGACCAGGCGCCAGCGCTTGGTCGCGGACAGGGGCCGGGACTCCTCGATGAGGACGGTGTCGCCCAGGCGAGCCTCGTTGAGCTCGTCGTGGGCCTTGAACTTGGTCGACAACCGGATGACCCGCTTGTAGAGGCGGTGTCGGGCCAGGCGCTCGACCGCGACGACGATGGTCTTGTCCATCTTGTCGCTGACGACGCGGCCGACCTTGGTCTTCCGCTTGCTGCTCACTGCCGTTGTGGTCGTCATCGCGTGATCTCCCGTCACGCCGTCTCGACGCGCTCGCGCAGGCGCTCGCGCTGGACGGTCAGGATCCGCGCGATCCTTCGCCGCGTCTGCGGGATCGTGCTGTAGTCCTTGAGCTGTCGGGTCGACAGGGCGAAGCGCGCAGCCCAGAGCGCCTGCTTGGCCTCGACGAGCTCATCGGCGAGCTCCTTGTCGGAGAGCGCACGGACCTTATCGATGTCCATCGGCGGCCTCCCGGTGTCCGTGCCTTGACGACGACGCGCGTCGCCACGGGGAGTTTGTGACTGGCGAGCCGCATCGCCTCGCGGGCCTGGGCCTCGTCGACACCCGCCATCTCGAACAGGATCCGGCCGGGCTTGACGACGGCCACCCAGTGGTCGGGGGCGCCCTTGCCCGAGCCCATCCGGGTCTCGGCGGGCTTCTTGGTCGCCGGCTTGTCGGGGAAGATCCGGATCCAGATCTTGCCGCCTCGGCGGACCGACCGGGTCATCGCCCGTCGGGCGGCCTCGATCTGCCGGCTGGTGATCCAGGCCGGCTCGGTCGTGGCAAGGCCGTACTCGCCGAAAGCGACGCTGTGGCCGCCCTTGGCGAGGCCCGACATGCGGCCGCGCATGACCTTGCGGTGCTTGACTCGTCGGGGCATCAGCATGGCTCAGGACCCTCCGCCGGACGTGCCGCCGGCCACGGGCGGGGTGGCCCGCTCGACGGCGTGGTCGCCGCGGTAGATCCAGACCTTGACGCCGATCCGGCCGTAGGTCGTGTGCGCGTGGACCTGGCCGTAGCTGATGTCCGCTCGCAGGGTGCCGAGTGGGATGCGTCCCTCGCGGTCCCACTCCCGGCGGCCCATCTCGGACCCACCGAGGCGGCCGGCAACGGCCATCCGGACGCCCTTGGCGCCGGCCTTCATCGAGCGCTGGATCGACTGCTTGATCGCCTTGCGGAAGGCGATCCGGCGGGACAGCTGCCGCGGCGATGTTGGCGGCCACCAGCTGCGCGTCGAGCTCGGGCTGGCGGATCTCGCGGATCTCGAGCTTCACCTTGCGCTGGGACAGTGCGCCCAGCTGCTGGCGGAGCAGCTCGACGTTCGCGCCGCCCTTGCCGATGACGATGCCCGGCTTGGCGGTATGGACGGTGACCGTCACGTGGTTGATGCCGCGCTCGATCTCGACCCGGCTGACGCTGGCATTGGCCAGCCGGCGCTCGACCAGCTGGCGGATGGCCAGGTCCTCCTTGAGCAGGTCGGTGTACTCCTTGTCGGCGTACCACTTGGCGGTCCAGGTCCGAGTCGTGCCCAGCCGGAAGCCGTACGGGTGGACCTTGTGACCCATCGCTCAGACCTCCTGATCCCCGACGACGACCGTGATGTGCGTCATCGGCTTGTGGATCGGGAAGGCCCGACCCTGGGCGCGCGGCCGCCAGCGCTTGATCGTCGGGCCCTCGTTGGCGTGCGCCTCGACGACGACCAGGTCGTCGGCGGACAGGTTGTGGTTGTTCTCGGCGTTGGCGGCGGCGCTCTGGAGCACCTTGGCGACGTCGCGGCGGCGTGCTGCGGCATGAACCGGAGGAGGGCGACGGCCTCCTCCACCCGCTTGCCCTGGATCGACCTGGGTCACCAGGCGGGCCTTGCGGGTCGAGCCGCGGAGGTACTTGGCGGTGGCGGATACACGCACGATCGTCCGGCTCCTACTTGACGCCGGCGCGACGATCGGTGTGCTTGCCGTGCCCGCGGTAGGTGCGGGTCGGGCGCGAACTCGCCGAGGCGGTGGCCGACCATGTTCTCGGTCACGTAGACCGGGACGTGCTTCCGGCCGTTGTAGACCGCGATCGTGTGGCCGATGAAGTCGGGGAAGATGACCGACGGCGCGAGACCAGGTCCGGACGACCTTCTTCTCGTTCTGCTTGTTCATCTCCTGGACGCGGCCGAGGAGCCGCGCCTCGACGAACGGTCCCTTCTTGACCGAACGCGACATGCTGCTCGTCTCCTCCGCGCTACTTGCGCTGCCGCGACCGGACGATCGATCCGGCCGGTGGTCTTGTTGCGTACGGGTGCGGTAGCCCATCGCCGGCTTGCCCCAGGGTGTCTTGGGCGGCATGCCCGTCGGCGACTTGCCCTCGCCACCGCCGTGCGGATGGTCGCGCGGGGTCATGGCCACGCCGCGGGTCTCGGGTCGGCGGCCCAGGTGCCGCGCCCGCGCCGGCCTTGCCGAGGCTCTGGTTCTCGTGGTCGAGGTTGCTCACCTGACCGACCGTTGCCATGCACCGGATCGGCGACTCGGCGGACCTCGCCCGACGGGCAGGCGCATCTGGGGCGTAGTCGCCCTCCTTGGCGAGCAGCTGGGCCGAGGTGCCGGCCGAGCGGACGATCTGGCCGCCCTTGCCGGGCACGAGCTCGATGTTGTGGATCGTCGTGCCGAGCGGGATGTTGCGCGAGCGGCAGGGCGTTGCCGACCCGTGCCTCGGCCGACGGGCCCGCCACGACGACGTCACCGACCTTCAGCCCGTTCGGCAGCGAGCATGTAGCGCTTCTCGCCGTCGACGTAGTGGAGCAGGCCGATCCGGGCCGAGCGGTTGGGGTCGTACTCGATCGTCGCCAGCTCTGGCCGGGACTCCCGATCTTGTCGCGCTTGAAGTCGATCCGCCGGTAGTGGCGCTTCTCGCCGCCGCCGCGATGACGGACGGTGATCCGGCCGTCCGAGTTCCGGCCCGGCCGCCGCTTCTGGGGCTCCAGCAGCGGCTTGTACGGCTCGCTCGGTCGTGATCTCCTCGAAGGTCGAGCGGGTCATGAACCGGCGACCGGGCGAGGTCGGCTTGTAGGAGCGGAGCGGCATCGTCAGACCCCCTCGAAGAACTCGATCTTCTGGCCGGGAGCCAGGGTGACGACGGCCTTCCGCCAGGGCGAGGTGTAGCCCGATGACGCGGCCGCGCCGCGTGCCGCGACGCTTCTCCTTCGCCTTCTGGGTCAGGACGTTGACCTTGACGACGGTGACCTTGTCGTAGAGCGCCTCGACCGCCGCCTTGATCTGGATCTTGTTGGCGTCCGCGTGGACGGCGAAGGTGTACTTGCCGCGTTCCGACTCGTCGATCGACTTCTCGCTGATGACCGGTCGGAGGATGATCTCCGGGGCCGTCAGGCACGCTCACGCGTACACCTCCTCCATCCGCCGGATCGCCGGTGCCTCGATGAGCACCAGGTCGGCCTTGAGCAGGTCGACGACGTTGAGCGAGTCGGCGAGCAGGACCTCGACACGCGGCAGGTTGCGGGCCGACAGCTCGAGCGTCTCGTCGCGGCCGGGAGCGACCAGCAGCACCCGGCGGCCCTGCCGTTGCCACCACCGAGGGCCTCGAGCGAGGCGACCAGGTCGCGGGTCCGGAAGGCCTCGGGGCCGAGGTCGTCGACGACCCGGATAGCGTCGTCGTCGAGCTTGGCGGTCAGCGCGCCGCGGAGCGCCAGGCGCTTCATCTTCCGTGGCAGGCGCTGCTCGTAGGACCGTGGATGCGGTCCGAACACGGCGCCGCCGCCGGCGTAGTGAGGCGCGGAGCGCGAACCCTGGCGGGCGCGCCCGGTGCCCTTCTGGCGGTACGGCTTGCGGCCGCCGCCGCGCACTTCGCCTCGGGTCTTGGTGTCGTGGGTGCCGATCCGCCGGGCGGCGAGCTGGGCCGTGACGACCTGGTGGATGACGGCCTCGTTGACCGGCGCCGCGAAGAGCGCGTCCGGCAACTCGACGGAGCCGACCGATGCCCCGGTGCGGTCGTACAGGGTGATCTCAGGCATCGTCAGGCCTTCCTCACGAGGACGAGCGTGCCGCGGGCGCCGGGCACGCTCCCCGCACCAGCAGGAGGTTGCGCTCGGCGTCGGCCCGGACGACCTGCAGCTTGCGGATGGTCGTCTGCTGGGCGCCCTTGTGGCCGGCCATCCGCAGACCGCGGTAGACCCGGCCCGGCGTCGTGCCCGGACCGATGGAGCCAGGCTTCCGGTAGTTGTCGGAACCATGGGTCTTGGGGCCGCGCTTGAAGTGGTGGCGCTTCACCGTGCCGGCGAAGCCACCGCCCTTGGAGACGCCGGTGACATCGACCATCTCACCGGAGGCGAAGAGGTCCACGCCGAGCGTCTGGCCGACCTCGAACTCGTCGACGGACTCGACCCGGAACTCGCGCATGGCGGCGACCTGGGGCAGGCCCTTGAGCTGCCCGGCCACCGGCTTGGTGAGTCGCCGAGCCTGGCCGGCCCCGAGCTGCACGGCCGTGTAGCCGTCGCGATCCGACGTCCGGAGGCGGGTGACGGTGTTGGGCGTGATCTCCAGCACGCTGACGGGGACCATCGTCCCGTCATCGGCGAAGAGCTGGGTCATGCCGACCTTGCGGCCGATCAATCCGATGCTCATCGGCCGGTCACATCTTGATCTCGATGTCGACACCCGCGGCCAGCGAGAGTCGCATCAGGGCGTCGATCGTCTTCGACGACGGGTCGAGGATGTCGATCAGGCGCTTGTGGGTCCGGATCTCGAACTGCTCCCGGCTGTCCTTGTCGATGAAGGGCGACCGGAGCACGGTGAACTTCTCGATCCGGGTCGGGAGCGGCACCGGGCCCACGACGTCGGCCCCGGTCCGCTGGGCGGTCTCGACGATCTGCGAGGCCGACTGATCCAGCAGCCGGTGGTCGTACGCCTTGAGGCGGATCCTGATCCGCTGCTTCGCCATGGCGCCCTACTCGATGATGCTGGTGATCGCCCCGGCACCGACGGTCCGGCCGCCCTCGCGGATGGCGAAGCGCTGGCCGGTCTCGATGGCGATCGGGGTGATGAGCTCGACGGTCATCTCGACGTTGTCGCCGGGCATGACCATCTCGGCGCCGTCGGGCAGGCCGATCGAGCCGGTCACGTCGGTCGTCCGCAGGTAGAACTGCGGCCGGTAGCCGTTGTAGAAGGGGGTGTGGCGGCCACCCTCGTCGCGGGTCAGGACGTAGACCTGGGCGGTGAACTTCGTGTGGGGGGTGATCGAGCCGGGCTTGGCGAGGACCTGGCCCCGCTCGATGTCGTCGCGCTCGATGCCCCGCAGGAGGCAGCCGACGTTGTCGCCGGCCTCGCCCGCGTCGAGGAGCTTCTTGAACATCTCGACGCCGGTGACGACGACCTTGCGGGTGGCGTGGATGCCGACGATCTCGACCTCCTCGCCGACCTTGATCATGCCGCGCTCGACGCGACCGGTCGCCACGGTCCCCCGGCCCTTGATGCCGAAGACGTCCTCGACCGGCATGAGGAAGGGCCGGTCGATCGCCCGCTCGGGGTTGGGGATGTACGTGTCGACCGCGTCCATGAGCTCCTGGATCGGGGCGTAGGCCGGGTCGGACGGGTCGTCGGGGGCCTCGAGGGCCTTGAGGGCGGAGCCGCGGATGACCGGGATGTCGTCACCCGGGAACTGGTACTTGGAGAGGAGCTCGCGGACCTCGAGCTCGACGAGGTCGAGGAGCTCGGGGTCGTCGACGGCGTCGACCTTGTTGAGGAAGACGACGATGAAGGGCACCTCGACCTGGCGCGCCAGGAGGATGTGCTCGCGGGTCTGGGGCATCGGCCCGTCGGTCGCGGCGACGACGAGGATCGCCCCGTCCATCTGGGCGGCGCCGGTGATCATGTTCTTGATGTAGTCGGCGTGCCCGGGACAGTCGACGTGGGCGTAGTGGCGGGCGTCGGTCTCGTACTCGACGTGGGCGATGGCGATGGTGATCCCGCGCTCGCGCTCCTCGGGAGCGTTGTCGATCGACTCGAAGGCGCGGTACTCGGCCTCGCCCTTGAGGGCCAGGTACTTGGTGATCGCCGCCGTCAGGCTCGTCTTGCCGTGGTCGATGTGGCCGATCGTCCCGACGTTGACGTGGGGCTTGGTGCGCTCGAACTTCTTCTTGGCCATCGGTCGGGAAGCTCCTTGCTCCTTGCGGTGACGGTCCGGGGCGACCGGCTCAGACCTTGCTCTTGGCGACGAGTTCCGCCGCGATGCTCGCGGGGACCTCGGCGTAGTGGGACAGCTCCATGGAGTAGCTGGCGCGACCCTGGGTCATCGACCGCAGATCCGTCGCGTAGCCGAACATCTCGGCCAGGGGCACGAAGGACCGGACGACCTGGGTCGAACCCCGGGAGTCCATCCCTTCGATGTGACCGCGCCGACTGTTGAGGTCGCCGATGACGTCGCCCATGTACTCCTCGGGCATCGTCACCTCGACCCGCATCATCGGCTCGAGAACGGTCGGACTGGCCTTCTCGACGGCGGCCTTGACGGCCATCGAGCCGGCGATCTTGAAGGCCATCTCCGACGAATCGACCTCGTGGTACGAACCGTCGTGGACGGTCGCCTTGACGTCGACCATCGGGTAGCCGGCGTAGATGCCGGTGTTGAGGGCCTCCTGGATGCCATTGTCGATCGCCCGCATGTACTCGCGCGGGATCGTCCCCCCGACGATCTTGTCGACGAACTCGTAGCCGGCGCCCTTCTGGTTGGGCTCGAGGGTCAGGATGACGTGACCGTACTGACCCTTGCCTCCGGTCTGGCGGACGAAGCGGCCGTTGCCCTCGGCGGCCCGGCGGATCGTCTCCCGGTAGGAGACCTGGGGCTTGCCGATGTTGGCAGCCACCTTGAACTCGCGGGTCATCCGGTCGACCAGGACGTCGAGGTGGAGCTCGCCCATCCCGGCGATCCGGGTCTGGCCGGACTCCTCGTCGGTCGAGACCCGGAAGGTCGGGTCCTCCTCGGCCAGGCGCTGGAGGGCGATGGCCATCTTGTCCTGGTCGGCCTTGGTCTTCGGCTCGATCGCGACCTCGATCACCGGCTCGGGGAAGGTCATCGATTCGAGGATGACCGGGTGCTCCGGCTCGGCAAGCGTGTCGCCGGTGAAGGTCTCCTTGAGCCCGACCGCCGCCGCGATGTCGCCCGCGTGGACCTCGGCGATCTCCTCACGGTGGTTGGCGTGCATCTGGAGGATGCGCCCGATGCGCTCCTTCTTGCCCTTGGTGGCGTTGAGGACATACGAGCCGCTCTTCAACGTCCCCGAGTAGACCCGGAAGTAGGCCAGCTTCCCGACGAACGGGTCGGCGGCGATCTTGAAGGCCAGGCCGGCGAAGGGCTCGCTGTCGTCGACCGTCCGGAGCACCTCGGCATGGGTCCGCGGGTCCTCGCCGATGACGGGCGGGACGTCGAGCGGCGACGGCAGGTAGGCGACGACCGCGTCGAGCATCGGCTGGACGCCCTTGTTCTTCAGGGCGGAGCCGCACAGGGTCGGGACGATGCGGTACTGAAGGGTGCCGAGGCGGAGCCCGTGGACGATGTCATCCTCGGTCAGCTCCTCGCCCTCGAGGAACTTGTGGGTAAGGTCGTCGTCGACCTCGGCCACCAGTTCGATCATCCGCTCGCGGTAGCGGGCTGCCTCGTCGGCCAGGTCGGCCGGGATGTCGGTCTCCTCGAACGTCGAGCCCAGGTCGTCGCTCCAGACGATCGCCCGCATCCGGACGAGGTCGATGACGCCCTTGAAGGTGTCCTCCGAGCCGATGGGGATCTGGATCGGCACCGGGGTCGCGCCAAGACGGTCGCGGATCATCTCGACGCAGCGCCAGTAGTCGGCGCCGGTCCGGTCGAGCTTGTTGATGAAGCAGATCCGTGGCACGCGGTAGCGGTCGGCCTGCCGCCAGACCGTCTCCGACTGGGGCTCCACACCCGCGACACCGTCGAACACGACGACCGCTCCATCGAGGACGCGGAGGCTCCGCTCGACCTCGACCGTGAAGTCCACGTGCCCGGGCGTATCGATGATGTTGATACGATGGTCGCCCCAGAAGGCGGTGGTGGCCGCCGCGGTGATGGTGATGCCCCGCTCCTGCTCCTGGGGCATCCAGTCCATCGTGGCGGCACCTTCGTGGACCTCGCCGAGCTTGTAGATCTTCTTCGTGTAGAAGAGGATCCGCTCGGTGACCGTGGTCTTGCCGGCGTCGATGTGGGCGATGATCCCGATGTTGCGGGTGCGACCGAGGGAGACGGGTCGGGCCACGGTGACTACCAGCGGAAGTGGCTGAAGGCCTTGTTGGCCTCGGCCATCTTGTGGGTGTCCTCGCGACGCTTCACCGCCGCGCCGAGGCCGTTCGACGCGTCGACGAACTCCGCCGCGAGCTTCTCGCCCATGCTCTTGCCGCTCCGCTTCCGGGCGGCCTGGACGAGCCAGCGGACGCCGAGCGACATCCGACGATCGCCGCGGATCTCGACCGGGACCTGGTAGGTGGCACCACCGACCCGCCGCGGCTTGACCTCGATGATCGGGGTCGCGTTCCGCATGGCCGCCTCGAGGACCTCGAGGCCGGGGCGACCCGACTGGGCCTCGGCGCGCGCCAGGGCCTGGCGGAGGATGCGGTCGGCCAGGTGCTTCTTGCCCCGCACCATGAGCTTCGCGGTGAAGCGAGCGGTCGTCCGGTTGGCCGGGACCTGCTCGTACTTCGTCTTGCGGGGGATGGACTGGCGGCGCGGCATGGTCGCTCTACCTCTGGCCCGTTGGCGTCGGGTTCGCCTTGGCGCCGTACTTGCTGCGGCCTTGCCTCCGGTCGCGCACGCCGGCCGCGTCGAGGGTTCCGCGGATGATGTGGTACTTGACCGACGGCAGGTCCTTCACCCGGCCGCCGCGGACGAGGACCACCGAGTGCTCCTGCAGGTTGTGGCCGATGCCGGGGATGTAGGCGGTGACCTCCATCTGGTTCGACAGACGGACGCGGGCGATCTTGCGGAGGGCCGAGTTCGGCTTCTTGGGCGTCATCGTCCGGACCTGCAGGCAGACGCCACGCTTCTGCGGGGCGCCCGGGATGGGCACCTGGCGCCGCTTGAGGCTGTTCCAGTTCTTGCGCATGGCGGGCGCCTTGATCTTGGAGATCTTGGGCTGGCGGCCCTTGCGCACGAGCTGGCTGATCGTCGGCACGACGATGCGACTCCTTTCGATCACCTGTGGTGTGGTTGGTCCGGCGCATCCCACCGTCCGATGGGCGGTCCCGGATCCGCGACGAGAGCCGGGGCACGAGGAGCCCACGACCCCCTTCGAGGCCACGAGCGCGGAGTGTAGCAGCGGCCCTTCGGACCGTCAAACGAGCGGGAGCCCCGCCTGGCGGGGCTCCCGATGGCGATCAGTCGTCCGCGTCGACGGCAGCCGCGGCGTCGGCAAGGGCAGCGTCGCCCTCGCCGTCGGCGCCGTCACCGGCGTCCTCGCCGGCGAACGGGTTGAACTCGCTATCGTCCTCCGCGGCGCCTTCCTTGGCGGCCGCGGCCAGGAGGGTGGCCGCCAAGCCGGCGGTCTCCTCCTCGTCGGTGCGCGTCCCGCCCTCCTCGAGGAAGGGGTTGAACTCCGGTCCGAGACTCTCGAGCGACTCGCCGGCGAGGGCCTCGATGGCGGCCCGCCGCTTGCGCTCGGCGGCGGCGGCGATGTTCTGCGGCGCACCCGACCCCGCCGGGATGAGCTTGCCGATGATGACGTTCTCCTTGAGCCCGATCAGGTGGTCCTTGGCGCCGTTGATGGCGGCCTCGGTGAGCACCCGGGTCGTCTCCTGGAACGAGGCCGCCGCGAGGAAGCTCGAGGTGTTGAGCGACGCCTTGGTGACTCCGAGGAGCACGGTCTGGGCCGTGGCCGGCTCACCGCCCTCGGCCAGGACGCGGTTGTTGACCTCCTCGAAGTCGAGTCGGTCGATCAGCTCCGTCGGCAGCAGCTCTGTGTCGCCGGCCTGATCGATGCGGACCTTGCGGAGCATCTGGCGGACGATGATCTCGATGTGCTTGTCGTTGATGGAGACGCCCTGGCTCCGGTAGACCTTCTGGACCTCGCTCACCAGGTAGCGCTGGACGGCGTCCTTGCCCCGGGTCTCGAGGTACTCCTGCGGGTTGACGGGCCCGTCGGTGATGCGGTCCCCGGCCCGGATCTCCTCGCCGTTGTCGACCAGCAGCTTGGCGGTGTGGGGGATCGGGTACTCGCGCTCGACGACGTCCTCGGCCCGGACGACCAGGCCGTCGGCGGTCTTGGCCAGGAAGCCCTTGACCGGGGCGATCGCCTCGCCCTCGGCGATCCTCGCGAGGACCTGGCCGGCCTCGACCAGGTCGCCCGGCGCTGCGAGCAGCTCGCCGTCCTCGGGCACGGCGAGGGGGGCGTCGTACTGCTCCCGGCTGACGACCTTGACCTTGGTGTCGGTGTCCGAGCGGACGATCTCGACGATGCCGTCGATGTGGCTGATCTCCGCCTTGCCCTTGGGGACCCGTGCCTCGAATAGCTCCTCGACTCGCGGCAGGCCCTGGGTGATGTCCTGCCCACCGGCCACGCCACCCGTGTGGAACGTCCGCATCGTCAGCTGGGTGCCCGGCTCGCCGATCGATTGGGCGGCGATGATGCCGACCGCCTCGCCGATCCCGATGAGGTCGCGGGTCGCCAGGTTTCGCCCGTAGCACATCCGGCAGACGCCGTGGCGGGCTTCGCAGGCCAGCGGCGAGCGGACCAGGACCTCGTCGATCCCGAGAGCGTCGAGCGTCGCCGCGATCTCCTCGCTGATCTCCTCGTTGCGATCGACCAGCAGCGTCGGCTCCTGGCCCTTCTTGGTCTTGACGCGAGGGTCGGGCAGCGGCGCTGCCGCCAGCCGACCGATGAGGCGCCTCTGGTAGAGCGAGCGGGCCTCGGTATCCGCGGCGGTGTCGTGGACCGTGATCCAGCTGCCCTCCTCGGTCCCGCAGTCGGCCTCGCGGGTGATGACATCCTGGGCGATGTCCACCAGGCGCCGGGTGAGGTACCCGGAGTCGGCGGTCCGCAGGGCGGTGTCGGCGAGGCCCTTGCGGGCGCCGTGGGTCGAGATGAAGTACTCGAGGACGGTCATCCCCTCGCGGAACGAGGAGCGGACCGGGACTTCGATGATCCGGCCCGACGGGTCGGCCATAAGACCGCGGATGGCGCCGAGCTGACCGATGTTGCCCTTGTTCCCCCGGGCCCCTGAGTCGGTCATCATCCGCAGCGAGTTCTCCTCGCCGAGCGACCCCATCATGGAGTCGCTGATCTCGCGGGTCCGGTGCTGCCAGAGGTCGACGACCTGCTCGTAGCGCTCGTTCTCGGTGATGAGGCCCCGCTGGAACTGCTTGTCGATCGAGGCGACCTCCAGGTCGGCCTCGGCCAGCAG
This sequence comes from uncultured Chloroflexia bacterium, assembly GCA_963707215.1. Taxonomy (GTDB): domain Bacteria; phylum Chloroflexota; class Limnocylindria; order Limnocylindrales; family CSP1-4; genus DATHYZ01. Next base: position 632,537 of record CAVPPB010000003.1, read on the forward strand.
CTCGGCCTTCTTGACCGGGGTGACGATGTCCCACAGGCCGATGGTCAGGCCACCGCGGGTGGCGAAGTCGAAGCCGACGGCCTTGATGCCGTCGACCAGGTGGGCGGTCTCCCCCGCTCCCATCAGCCGGTAGGCCCGGTCGACCAGCTTCTTGAGCTCGTCGCGACGCATGACCAGGTCGGAGTAGCGCAGCCGGTCCGGGAGGATCTGGTTGAAGATGATCCGCCCGACGGTGGTGACACGCCGCTCGGGCACGAGCGTCTCGGTCTCGGCGGCCCAGGTCAGGACCTCGGCCTCGATCTCCTCGTGCAGGGCGATGGTCCCCAGCTGGTGGGCCAGGATCGCCTCGGCCTCGTCGCTGAAGAGCCGGCGCACGGCGCCCTTCTTCGGCTTCGGGCCGTGCATCGTCAGGTAGTAGCACCCGAGGACCATGTCCTGGGTCGGCGCCACGACCGGTGAACCATCGGCCGGCGACAGCAGATTGGCGGTCGACAGCATCATCGACCGAGCCTCTTCCTGGGCCGCCGTGGAGAGCGGGACGTGGACGGCCATCTGGTCGCCGTCGAAGTCGGCGTTGAAGGCCGTGCAGACGAGCGGGTGGATCTGGATCGCCGAACCCTCGACGAGCACCGGCATGAAAGCCTGGATGCCGAGGCGGTGGAGCGTCGGGGCGCGGTTGAGGAGCACCGGGTGGTCGGTGATGACCTCCTCGAGCACGTCCCAGACCTCTGGTCGGACCCGCTCCACGATCCGCTTCGCCGACTTGATGTTGTGGGCGAAGCCCTTCTCGACGAGCTGCCGCATCACGAACGGCTTGAAGAGCTCGAGGGCCATCTTCTTCGGCAGCCCGCACTGGTGGAGCTTGAGCTCCGGGCCGACGACGATCACCGAGCGACCCGAGTAGTCGACACGCTTGCCGAGGAGGTTCTGGCGGAAGCGGCCCTGCTTGCCCTTCAGCATGTCGCTGAGGCTCTTGAGCCGATGGTTGCCGGTACCCGAGATGGCCCGGCCCCGGCGCCCGTTGTCGATGAGGGCGTCGCAGGCCTCCTGGAGCATCCGCTTCTCGTTGCGGATGATGATCTCCGGGGCGCCGAGCTCGAGGAGCCGCTTGAGGCGGTTGTTCCGGTTGATGACCCGCCGGTAGAGGTCGTTGAGGTCCGAGGTGGCAAAACGGCCGCCGTCGAGCTGGACCATCGGCCGGAGGTCCGGCGGGATGACCGGGATGACCGAGAGGATCATCCATTCGGGGTGGTTGCCGGAGCGGCGGAAGGCCTCGATGAGGCGGAGCCGCTTGATCGCCTTCTTGCGGCGCTGGCCGGTGGTCGTCCGGACCTCGCTGTGGAGGACGCGAGCCAGCTCGTCGAGGTCCATCCGGCCGATGACGTCGCGGACGGCCTCGGCACCCATACCGGCCCAGAAGAGACGGCCCGTCTTGGCGCCGGAGCCGTACTTCTCGTCGAGGGCCCGGAACTCGTTCTCGCCGATGATCTGCATCGGCTTGATGCCTTCGATCTGATCTCGGGCCGCCCGGATCTCGTCCTTGAGGCCCTGCGCCTGATCCTGGAGCTCGTCGCGGCGGTGCTGGAGGGCCTCATCGATGGCGGCCCGAAGCTCGGCCAGCTTCTGCTCGACGGACCTGGCCTCGTCGGCCTCCCGCCGCTTGAGGTCCTCGTCGACCCGCTCGGTCTCGGCGGCGACGATCTTGCGGAGCTTGGCCAGGGCGTCCTTGCCGCCCTTCTCGCCGGCCGCCAGGACGACCTCGCCGGTCGGCTCGAAGGCGATGGTGTCCTCGGTGACGCCGGTCTTGAGGGCCTTGAGGCCGGCCTCGAGCTCCTTGGCAGCCGCGGCCAGGGCCTCGGTCCGGTCGGCACGCTGGCTCTCGAGATCCTCACGCTTGGCGGCCAGCTCTGCCTCGAGCTCGGTCCGCTTCACCTCGAGATCGGCCTTGAGCTCCGCCTCCAGGCGCTTGAGCTCCTCGCCGGCCTCCCCTCCCCGACCTGCGGCCTCTTCTTCGAGCTGGCGGAGCGCCCGGGCGCGGGCGTCCTCGTCGACGTGGGTCACCAGGAAGAGAGCGAAGTAGAGGATGCGCTCGAGGTTGCGGGGACTGATGTCGAGGAGGATGCCGAGCCGCGACGGCGTGCCCTTGAAGTACCAGATGTGGCTGACGGGGCTGGCCAGCTGGATGTGGCCCATCCGCTCGCGGCGGACCTTGGAGCGGGTGACCTCGACGCCGCACTTGTCGCAGATGATGCCCTTGTAGCGGATCCGCTTGTACTTGCCGCAGTAGCACTCCCAGTCCTTGGTCGGACCGAAGATGCGCTCGTCGAACAGGCCGTCCTTCTCCGGCTTGAGGGTCCGGTAGTTGATGGTCTCCGGCTTGGTGACCTCACCCTTCGACCATTCCCGGATCTGGTCCGGGCTGGCGAGCGAGATGCGGATGGCGTTGAAGTTATTGACCTCGAGCATCGGTCTCCTCTGCGTCGTCGCCTGGCTCGACGACGCGGTGCGCGGCGGGGGCGGACGGCGCCGGATCGAGCCGGATCCGGAGCCGTGGGGCGATCGGGTCGGTCGGCTGCATCAGTCCTCGAACCCGGCGAGGTTGATCCCGCCGAGGTCGGGCAGCAGGTAGCCGGAGGCGTCGTCCTCGGCCAGCGGGATCTCCTCGTCGTTCTGGTCGAGGATCTCGGCGTTCAGGCCCAGGCTCCGCAGCTCCTTGATGAGGACCTTGAAGGACTCGGGGACCCGCGGGGGCTGGATCTCCTCGCCCTTGACGATGGCCTCGTAGGTCTGGACCCGACCGAGGACGTCGTCGGACTTCACCGTCAGCAGCTCCTGGAGGATGTTGGCGGCACCGTAGGCCTCGAGGGCCCAGACCTCCATCTCGCCGAAGCGCTGGCCGCCGAACTGGGCCTTGCCGCCCAGCGGCTGCTGGGTGATGAGGCTGTAGGGGCCCGTGGAGCGGGCGTGGATCTTGTCCTCGACCAGGTGGTGGAGCTTCATCATGTAGATGTAGCCGACCGTGATCGGGCGATCGAAGCGCTCCCCGGTGCGCCCATCGTGGAGGGCGATCTTGCCGTCCTGGGGCAGGCCGGAGGCGATCAGCTCCTCGCGGATCTGCTCCTCCGTGGCCCCGTCGAAGACGGCGGTCGCCGCCGTCTCCCCGCGGGCGTGGAGTGCCCAGCCGAGGTGGGTCTCGAGGATCTGACCGATGTTCATCCGGCTCGGCACGCCGAGCGGGTTGAGGATGATGTCCGCCGGTGTGCCATCCGGGAGGAAGGGCATGTCCTCGATCGGCAGGATCTTCGCGATGACGCCCTTGTTGCCATGGCGGCCGGCCATCTTGTCGCCGACCGACACCTTGCGCTTCTGGGCGACCGAGACCCGGACCAGCCGGTTGACGCCCGGCTGCAGGTCGTCGTTCCACTCGCGGCGGAACTCGCGGATCTCGACGACCTTGCCACGCTCGCCGTGGGGCAGCCGAAGCGACGAGTCCTTCACCTCACGGGCCTTCTCGCCGAAGATCGCCCGCAGCAGGCGCTCCTCGGCGGTCAGCTCGGTCTCGCCCTTCGGGGTGATCTTGCCGACGAGGATGTCGCCCGGCCGGACCTCTGCCCCGATATAGACGATGCCCTCCTCGTCGAGGTCCTTGAGGGCCTCCTCGCCGACGTTCGGGATGTCGCGGGTGATCTCCTCGGGTCCGAGCTTCGTGTCGCGCGACTCGATCTCGTGCTTCTCGATATGGATGCTGGTGAAGAGATCGTCGCGGACGAGGCGCTCGCTGATGACGATGGCGTCCTCGTAGTTGCTCCCCTCCCAGCTCATGAAGGCGACGAGGACGTTGCGGCCGAGGGCCAGCTCGCCCTGGTCGGTCGAGCTGCTGTCGGCGATCGCCGAGCCGGCCGTGACCCGCTGTCCGACGCCGACGATCGGGCGCTGGTTGATGCAGGTCCCCTGGTTGCTGCGGACGAACTTGAGGAGCCGGTACTCGTCGAGCTCGCCGCCGTCGGCCTCCACGAGGATCCGATCGGCGGTGACGCTGGTCACGACACCACTGTGGGCAGCGACGACGACCTGGCCGGAGTCGCGGGCAGCCCGCTCCTCCACCCCGGTGCCGACGATGGGCGACTCGGGCTCGATGAGCGGGACGGCCTGGCGCTGCATGTTCGAGCCCATGAGGGCCCGGTTGGCGTCGTCATGCTCGAGGAACGGGATGAGCGCCGTCGCCACCGAGACGACCTGCTTGGGGCTGACGTCCATGTACTCGATCTGGCTCGGCCGGGCCTCGGGGAACTGGTCACGGTAGCGCGACGGCACCCGCTCGTCGATGAAGTGGCCCTCGTCGTCGAGCGGGGCGTTGGCCTGGGCGACGACGTGCTCCTCCTCCTCGTCGGCCGCGAGGTAGACGATCTCGTCGGTGACGACCGGGCGGATGGGGAAGGCCCGTGCCTTCTGCTTCTTGAGCTCGGCGACGGACGGTGCCGTGAAGCGCTCGCCCTTCTTCAGGACGACCGTGCCGGACTTGGCGACGAGGTCGTCACCGGCCTCGAGCTCGGTGATGCCGTCGTCGTCGAAGGCGACGGTCCGCTTCACCCGCCGGTAGGGGGTCTCGATGAAGCCGTAGGCGTTGATCCGCCCGTAGGTCGCCAGCGACCCGATGAGGCCGATGTTCGGCCCTTCGGGGGTCTCGATCGGGCAGATCCGACCGTAGTGGCTGTGGTGGACGTCGCGGACGTCGAACCCGGCCCGCTCGCGGGACAGGCCGCCGGGGCCGAGCGCCGAGAGGCGTCGCTTCGAGGTCAGCTCGGCCAGCGGGTTGGTCTGGTCCATGAACTGGCTCAGCTGGCTGCCACCGAAGAACTCCTTCATGGCCGCCACGGCGGGTCGGATGTTGATGAGCGCGTTCGGGGTCGCCTTGTCGATCTCCTGGATCGTCATCCGCTCGCGGACGACGCGCTCCATCCTCAGCAGGCCGATCCGAAAGGCGTTCTGGATGAGCTCGCCGTTGGCCCGGATCCGGCGATTGCCGAGATGGTCGATGTCGTCCCGCGGATGGAGCCCCCGGTTCGCCTCGACCAGGTGGCCGACGATCGCCGCGATGTCCTCCTTGGTGATCGTCCGGCTGTCCCGGGGCAGCTCGATGCCCATCCGGGCGGCGACCGGATCGAGCTTCTTGTTGAACTTGTAGCGGCCCACCCGACCAAGGTCGTAGCGGCGGAAGTTGAAGAACAGGCTCTCGACCAGCTGCCGGGCGTTGTCGCCGGTCGGCGGGTCGCCCGGCCGGAGCTTCTTGTAGACCTCGATCAGGGCCTCGGAGGACGTGTGGGTGACGTCCTTGTCGAGGGTGTGGGCGATGAACGGGTGCTCGGGGTCTGCGTCGACCGGCGCGAACAGCGCGGAGATCTCGTCGTTCTGCTCGTAGCCGACCGCCCGGAGGAGGGTCGTCGCCGGGATCTTGCGCTTGCGGTCGACCTTGACGTAGAGCTGGTCCGTCTTCGTCGTCTCGAACTCGAGCCAGGCGCCGCGGTTCGGGATGACCTTGGCGGTGAACAGCTCGCGCCCGGTCTGGTTGTAGAGGTCCTGGTCGGGCGAGTAGTAGACGCCAGGTGAGCGGACGAGCTGGCTGACGACGACCCGCTCGGCCCCGTTGATCACGAAGGTCCCGAGGTCCGTCATCCACGGGTAGTCGCCCATGTAGACGCGCTGGCGCTGGATCTCGCCGGTCTCCTTGATGAGGAGCTCGACATGGACGTAGAGCGGCTTGCTGAAGGTGAGGTCCTTGGTCCGGCACTCCTCCTCGGAGTACTTCGGGTCGCCGAAGCCGTAGCCGTACCAGGCGATCTGCTCGTCGAGGTCCAGCGACACCAGGGGCGGTCGCTCGCCGGTCCGCTCGGGCACCGCGAACTGGAGCTCCATGACCTTGCCGGTGAAGTCCTTGATCGGGCTGATCTCGTCGAACAGCTCCCGCAGGCCCCGCTCGACGAACCACTGGAACGACTCGCGCTGGAGCTCGATCAGGTTCGGGATGGGGAGGACCTCGGGGATCCGCGCGTAGCGCTTGCGGGATGCCCCGCGACCGGCAGGGGCCGACGACGACTCAGCAACAGGCAGCATGAACCGCTCCTTGGCGGAGGTAGGGGGAAAGGGCCGCGCTCACAGAACACAAAAGGATACCGCCCCCGGGCCATCTGTCAAGCGACCCGGGGGCGGCATCAGGGTGCGCGTCGCCGGCGCGAGCGTCCTACTTGATCTCGACCTTGGCGCCCTGCTCCTCGAGGGCGGCCTTGATCTTCTCGGCCTCGTCCTTGGCGACGCCCTCCTTGACCGGCTTGGGCGCCGCGTCGACCAGGTCCTTGGCCTCCTTGAGGCCCAGGCCGGTCAGCTCGCGGACGACCTTGATGACCGGGATCTTGTTGGGTCCGACCTCGGCGAGGACCGCGGCGAACTCGGACTGCTCCTCGGCGGCGGCGTCGGCGGTCGGAGCGGCGGCTGCCGGGATGCCGGCGGCGACGGCCATCGGAGCGGCGGCGGTGACGCCGAACTTCTCCTCGAAGGCCGTCTTGAACTCGGCGAGCTCGAGGACGGTCATGTTCTCGAACGCCTCGAGGAGCTGGTCGGTGGTCAGCTTGGCCATGGTTCTGGTGTTCCTCCTTGGGTCCACCCGGCGGGTCGCGCCGGGTGGCGATGCTGCTGCGTCGGCGGCCGCCTAGGCGGCCGAGGCCCTCTGCTCGTGGAGCGCCGAGACGAGCCCGGCGACGTCGCGGAGTGGCGCGGCCAGCAGGCCGGCCATCGTCGAGAGCGGAGCGGTCACGGTTCCGGCGACCTGGGCGAGCACGACCTCCCGGGCGGGAAGCTCGGCGAGCCGCTGGACGCCGCTGGCGTCGATGGCCCGGTCGCCGAGGACGGCGCCCGTGACCTTCACCACCTTGTACGGCTTGACGGCGTCGAGAAACGCCTTTGCAGTGGCGCCCTCGTCGGTGCCGAAGGCGATCGCGGTCGGGCCTTCGAGCAGGGGCGACAGGGCCTCCCCCACCGAGCCCTCGGCGGCGATGCGCATCAGCCGGTTCTTGACCACCCGGTAGGTGACGTCCTGCTTGCGCAGGGCCACCCGGATGTCGGCGATCTCCTTGACGCTGAGGCCGCGGTACTCCGAGACGATCATGGTCCGGCTCTGCGAGAGGGCCTCGCGGAGCTGCTCGACCGTCCGTTGCTTGGCCTCCGTCGGCATGGACGTCCTCCTTCGTTGCTGGCGCGCAGCCGGCGCGCGGCGGAGGGCGTCGGTCCCGGGGGACCGGAACGCCCCTGCGACGACTCCCGTGGCTCGCAGGGGCGCGGTTCCCCACCAAGGGGGGCGCTGGTCCTGCCTCGGCGTGCTCGCCGTCGTCCCCGGCACCGGTCGATCCGGCTGCCGATCCGATCCGGCGGATCAAGCCCCGACCGACGGTGACCGGCCGATGCCGGTCGGTCCGCGGTCCGCGGGCGCAGGCTGTCTGCGGCGGTCCGTCGTCTTCTGTTGTCCGATGGCGCGCCCGCCGGCCGCCATCACGTCTGGTCTAGGCCGCGGCGGCGACCGCGAGGAGCGCGGGAACCTCGACCCGGACGCCCGGGCCCATGGTGCTGGAGATCGAGAGGCCCTTGAGGTACTGCCCCTTGGCACCCGAGGGACGGGCGCGGTTCACCGCGTCCATCAGAGCGGCGAGGTTGGCGACGAGGGCCTCGCCCTCGAAGCTCGCCTTGCCGACCGGGACGTGGATGATGCCGGCCTTGTCGACCTTGTACTCGACCCGGCCGGCCTTGACCTCACCGATCGCTCGCTCGAGGTCGAAGGTGATCGTCCCGGCCTTGGGATTCGGCATCAGGCCGCGGCGGCCGAGGATCTTCCCCAGGCGACCGACCTGGCCCATCAGGTCCGGCGTCGCGAGGGCCACGTCGAAGTCCAGCCAGCCAGCCTCGATCTTCTTCACGAGGTCGTCGCTGCCGACCTCGTCGGCTCCTGCCCGCAGCGCCTCCTGGGCCTTGTCGCCCTGGGCGAAGACGGCGACCCGGACGGACTTGCCGGTGCCGTGGGGCAGGACGACCGTGCCGCGGACCATCTGGTCGGCGTGGCGCGGATCGACGCCGAGGCGGATGTGGGCCTCGACGGTAGGATCGAAGCCGAGGGTCGAGGTCTGCTTGACGAGCTCGACGGCCTCGGTGGGCGGGTAGAGGTGCTCGCGATCGACGAGCTCAGCGGCGGCGCGATAGCGCTTCCCGTGCTTGGTCATGTCGTACTCCTGTCGGCCCAGGCGGGCCTCCCCCTTGTCGCGGGGTGATCGATCCGGCGAACGGTGCCGGCACCGGGTCTTCCTAGCCGACCACCTCGATGCCCATGCTGCGGGCGGTCCCCTCGACCTGGCGCATCGCGGCCTCGATGTCGTTGGCGTTGAGATCGATCATCTTGGTCTCGGCGATCTCTCGCACCTGGTCTCGACTCACCCGCCCGACGATGGTCCGCTTGGCCGTCGCTGCACCCTTGTCCAGGCCGGCCGCCTTGCGGAGCAGGTCCGCGGCTGGCGGGGTCTTGAGGACGAAGGTGAATGAACGGTCCTCGAAGATCGTGATCTGGGCCGGGATGATCTGGCCGACCTTGTCGGCGGTCTTCTCGTTGTAGGCCTTGGTGAACTCGACGATGTTGATGCCGTGCGGGCCCAGGGCGGTGCCGACGGGCGGCGCAGGCGTCGCCTTGCCGGCGGGGAGCTGGAGCGTGAGGACGATGCGGATCTTCTTCGCCACGGGCGCGGGGTCCCTTCTCTCTTGGTCGCTGTGCTAGAGCTTCTCGACCTGCAGGAAGTCGAGCTCGACGGGCGTCTCCCGGCCGAAGATGCTGACCAGGACCTTGACCTTGTTGCGCTCGGGGTTGACCTCCTCGACCGTGCCGATGAACTCGGCGAACGGCCCGTCGGTCACCCGGACGCTCTGGCCCTTCTGGAAGGCCACCCGGTACTTCGGCGTCTCGACGCCCATGTGCCGCAGGATCTGCTTGACCTCGCTCTCATCGAGCGGGATGGGCTCGCTGCGGGTCCCCGGCATGTTGCCGCCACCGACGAAGCTGGTGACGCCCGGCGTGTTGCGGACGACGTACCAGCTGTCGGGGTCGAGGATCATCTCGACCAGGACGTAGCCCGGGTAGACCTTCTTCTGGACGGTGTGCCGCTGGCCCTGGCGGATCTCGATCTCGTCCTCCATGGGCACGAGGACCTGGAAGATGCGGTCCTCCATCCCCATCGACTCGATGCGGTGCTCCAGGTTGGTCTTGACCTTGTTCTCGTAGCCCGAGTAGGTGTGGATGACGTACCAGCGCTTCTCGCGCTTCTCCTGCATCGTCTCGATGGTCACCCCACCACCCCCTCGAGCAACGCGACCGCCTGGGTGAACACGATGTCGAGCACGGTGATGTAGACGCCGACGGCAAGGCTGATGATGAAGACCAGGATGGTCAGCGTCCTCACCTGCTCGGGCGTCGGCCAGGTGACCTTCTTGAGCTCGGACCACGCCTCCTGGAGGAAGCGGCGGATTCGTGTCACGTCAGGTGGTTCTCTCTCGACTATCTGTGGTGGCAGGGGCGATAGGACTCGAACCTACAACCGCCGGTTTTGGAGACCGGTGCTCTGCCAAATTGAGCTACGCCCCTACGATGCGGCCGGCCCGACCGCTACTTGGCCTCCCGGTGGAGGGTGTGCCGCCGCTCCCGCGGACAGTACTTCATGAACTCCAACCGGTTGGGATCGTTCCTCTTGTTCTTGCGGGTCGCGTAGTTGCGCTGCTTGCACTCCGTGCAGGCAAGCTGGATGACCGGCCGGTTCTCCGCCTTCGCCATGGCGCCCTACTCGATGATGCTGGTGATCGCCCCGGCACCGACGGTCCGGCCGCCCTCGCGGATGGCGAAGCGCTGGCCGGTCTCGATGGCGATCGGGGTGATGAGCTCGACGGTCATCTCGACGTTGTCGCCGGGCATGACCATCTCGGCGCCGTCGGGCAGGCCGATCGAGCCGGTCACGTCGGTCGTCCGCAGGTAGAACTGCGGCCGGTAGCCGTTGTAGAAGGGGGTGTGGCGGCCACCCTCGTCGCGGGTCAGGACGTAGACCTGGGCGGTGAACTTCGTGTGGGGGGTGATCGAGCCGGGCTTGGCGAGGACCTGGCCCCGCTCGATGTCGTCGCGCTCGATGCCCCGCAGGAGGCAGCCGACGTTGTCGCCGGCCTCGCCCGCGTCGAGGAGCTTCTTGAACATCTCGACGCCGGTGACGACGACCTTGCGGGTGGCGTGGATGCCGACGATCTCGACCTCGTCGCCGACCTTGATCATGCCGCGCTCGACGCGACCGGTCGCCACGGTCCCCCGGCCCTTGATGCCGAAGACGTCCTCGACCGGCATGAGGAAGGGCCGGTCGATCGCCCGCTCGGGGTTGGGGATGTACGTGTCGACCGCGTCCATGAGCTCCTGGATCGGGGCGTAGGCCGGGTCGGACGGGTCGTCGGGGGCCTCGAGGGCCTTGAGGGCGGAGCCGCGGATGACCGGGATGTCGTCACCCGGGAACTGGTACTTGGAGAGGAGCTCGCGGACCTCGAGCTCGACGAGGTCGAGGAGCTCGGGGTCGTCGACGGCGTCGACCTTGTTGAGGAAGACGACGATGAAGGGCACCTCGACCTGGCGCGCCAGGAGGATGTGCTCGCGGGTCTGGGGCATCGGCCCGTCGGTCGCGGCGACGACGAGGATCGCCCCGTCCATCTGGGCGGCGCCGGTGATCATGTTCTTGATGTAGTCGGCGTGCCCGGGACAGTCGACGTGGGCGTAGTGGCGGGCGTCGGTCTCGTACTCGACGTGGGCGATGGCGATGGTGATCCCGCGCTCGCGCTCCTCGGGAGCGTTGTCGATCGACTCGAAGGCGCGGTACTCGGCCTCGCCCTTGAGGGCCAGGTACTTGGTGATCGCCGCCGTCAGGCTCGTCTTGCCGTGGTCGATGTGGCCGATCGTCCCGACGTTGACGTGGGGCTTGGTGCGCTCGAACTTCTTCTTGGCCACGGGGGCTCGTTCTCCACTACTGCCCGGTCGTCCCACCCGCCCTGCCGGGCGCGCTGGCGCGACGCTGGATCGCTGTCGAACGCGAAGGGATCCGCCCGGATGATGGAGCCCACAATCGGACTTGAACCGATGACCTCTTCCTTACCAAGGAAGTGCTCTGCCGGCTGAGCTATGTGGGCCCGCTGGCCGACCGGTGAGATCGGGTCCGGAGGGCGATTCGCGATTGGAGCCGACGCCGGGATCCGAACCCGGAACCTGCGGTTTACAAAACCGCCGCTCTGCCAGTTGAGCTACGTCGGCGCGCACGGCTATCCCGCTCGGGACCCCGGAGCGCCCGCGAATGATAGGTCCGGGGGCCCCGGAGGGTCAAGCGAGCCGCTCGGGGGACGTTCCCGGCTGCTGCGCGGATCAGGCTGGGTCTGGCCCGCCGGGGAGCAGGTCCTCCTCGCTCCCGCTCCCGCCTCCGGGCACATCATCGTCGGTGGATCCGTCGCGCCCGGTCCCGTCGTGCCCCCGTGACCGGCGATGGCCACGCTGCCCGGGTCGTCGCCGGGGGCGGCCGCGGCCACTTCAGCGCCGACACCGTCGGGATCTAGCTCGACCGCGTCGAGGTCGTCATCCACCTTGGGCTCGGTCGGTCCAGGGTCAGACGGAGCCTCGGCACCGCCGTCCGGATCCCGCTGGGCCACCGCCTCGAAGAGCAGGATCGATCCGGCCACCGCCGCGTTGAGCGAACCGACGGCCCCCCGCATCGGGATCCGGATGAAGAGATCGCAGCGCCGTCGCACGGCCGCACCGAGGCCCCGTCCCTCCGAGCCGACGACGACGACGAGCGGGCCCCGCAGGTCCGCCTGGCGGGCGGTCAGCGACGCCTGGGCCTCCGAGCCGACGACCCGGATCCCTCGGGCCCGAAGGTCGACGAGGGTCGCCGGCAGATCGACCGACCGGCGCCAGCAGGAGATGCTCGACCGCGCCAGCGGAGGCCTTCTCCGCCGCCGGCGTGATGGGAGCCTGCCGGTGGACCGGGTACACGACGCCATGCACGCCGGCCGCCTCGGCGCTGCGAAGGAGGGTCCCCACGTTCTGGGGGTCCTCGAGCGAATCGAGGACAAGGACGAACGGCGGCTCGCCTCGAGCGACCGCCCGGGCGAGGATCTCGTCGATCGAGGCCGGCCGGCGACGCTCCACGACGAGGGCGACTCCCTGGTGCCCGTCGAATCCGGCCACCGCGGTCAGTGAGCCACCCTCGACCTCCAGGATCGGGATCCGCAGCCGGGTGGCGTGGAGGACGATCTGCTCGAGCGCATCGCGGCGGTGCGGGACGACGAGCAGACGGCGAGCGGGTCGCCGGGCGACGAACGCCTCCTCGACCGGGCGCCGGCCGGCCACGATCTCCTCGTCCTCGCCGAGCCGAGGCACGGGCGCCGCGCTCGGACGACGGACCGGCGGATACGCTGCCCCGGGGCCTGCGCCCGGCCAGCGGCCCGGCCGAGGATCCCGCTCGTGGCCGCCGGGGCCGGGCGGTCGACCGTAGGGTCCGGGCCGCCGCCCGCCCGGGCGCGGCGGCCCCTCGTGACGTCGGTCGGCAGGATAGGGCCTCGGACCGGGTCTGGCACCGGGCGAGCGGCCCTGGGGGTACGGAGGCCTTGGCCCGCGGGCGTCTCCCTCGCCACGCGGTCCGCGGTCCGGGCGAGGTCCCGCCTCACCCGGACGGCCGCGGCGATCCGGGCGGTCCGCTCCGCGCCAGCCGAAGCTATCGCGGCTCACAGGACGGCCGCCTCCCGGCGACCCACCGGAGCGGTCGCGATCGTCGGGGCGGCCCGGCTTCGGGTCCTGATCCGAACGAGAGCGAGACCGGTCGTCACCGTCGGCCGCCGGTCGCGAGGGACCGCCCTCCGGCGGTCGAGTGGAGGATCGCTTCGGAGCCGGATCCTTCCCGTGTCCCCCTGGCGACCCCCCGGACTTCCCTCCGGGCTTCCCCCCGGACTTCCCTCGGCCCTTCGGTGGCGGGCGGCGTTCGTCAGGCATCGAGCGACGCCTCGGTTCGACGCCATCGCTGCCCGTCGCGGGTGTCCTCGACCACGACGCCCCGCTCCAGCAGTGCATCGCGGAGTCGATCGGAGGCCGCCCAGTCACGCTCTGCCCGCGCCCGGGCACGCTCGTCGAGCAGCGCCTGCAGCGCTGGCGACAGCTCAGCCTCGGGGTCGGGGCCGATCGCCAGGACCTGATCGAGCTCGGCCAGCATCCCGAGGGCCCGGGCGGCGTCGGCGACCGACAACTGGCGGGCGTCGATCCGTCGGTTCAGCTCACGGACCAGGTCGAAGATGGCGGCCAGCGCGGCCGAGACGTTGAGGTCGTCATCGAGGGCGGCCTCGAAACGAGCCCGGGCGCCGGAGAGCACCGTCGCCATCCCCGGCTCGTCGGGAGCGTCCGAGCGGTACGCACGGAGAGCGGCGACCAGGGTGTCGTAGCGCTCGATGGCGGCGGCGGCGGCGGCCAGCGACTCGTCGCTGAACTCGAGCGGCATCCGGTACTGCACGCTGATCAGCGCCAGGCGGAGCGCGCGGGGCGACGTGCCGAGCCTCGATGAGGTCGGCGACCTTCGCGATGTTGCCCTCCGACTTGGCCATCTTGCGGCCGCCCATCCGCAGGTGGGCGCAGTGCAGCCAGGTCTGGACGAAGGGCTGGCCGGTGGCCGCCTCGCTCTGGGCGATCTCGTCCTCGTGGTGCGGGAAGACCAGGTCCTCCCCGCCCGTGTGGATGTCGAACGACGGGCCGAGGTGGGCCATGCTCATCGCCGAGCACTCGATGTGCCAGCCGGGACGTCCCGGGCCGATCGTCGTCTGCCACGAGGGCTCGGCATCTCGGGGGCCCTTCCAGAGCGCGAAGTCGCGGACGTCGTCCTTGGCGTACTCGTCGGCCACCACCCGCTCCCCCACCCGTTGCTGGCCGGGTTCGAGCCGGGCGAGGCGGCCGTAGGTCGGCCAGGACGCGATCCGGAAGAAGATCGAGCCGTCGTCGGTCCGGTAGGCATGGCCGCGCTCGAGCAGGATCGTGATCAGGTCCACGATGGCGCCGATGTGCTCGGTGGCCCTCGGCAGGACATCCGGGGTCGTCATCCGCAGGGCCGTGGCGTCGGCCAGGAAGCGCCGGGTCCAGCGCTCGGCAAGCTCGGCCGTCGGGATCCCCTCGGCCGCCGCCCCCCGGATGATCTTGTCGTCGATGTCCGTGATGTTCATGACCCAGGTGACCCGGAGCCCGCGGAAGCGGAGGTAGCGGACCAGGAGGTCGGCGGCCAGGAACGAGCGGAAGTTGCCCACGTGGGCGGGGCCGTAGACCGTCGGGCCGCAGCTGTAGATCCGGACGCGGTCCGGTTCGAGCGGCTCGAGCGGGCGGACCGAGCCACTGAGGGTGTCGTGGAGGCTGATCGTCATCGGCCGGCCGCCTCGATCACCACGACGGCCCGGGCCGACATCGCGCGACCGGCCCCCTCGTCGCCGGCCAGGTTACCGGTCGAAGCCTTGACGCTCACCCGCTCGGTCGCGAGTCCGAGTGCCGCGGCGATCGTCGCGGTCATCGGGTCGAGCCAGCCGGCCAGGCGCGGACGCGCCCCGATGATCGTCAGATCGACCGACGAGGGTCGATAGCCCGCAGCCTCGAGCCTCTCGACGACGGTGGACACGAGCAGGGTCGACGCGATGCCGCGGGGCGTCGATGGGCCGGCCGGGAAGAGCCTCCCCAGGTCGCCGAGCCCGGCGGCCCCCAGTAGCGCGTCGGCGACCGCGTGGAGGGCGACGTCCCCGTCGGAGTGTCCTGCCAGCCGGGGGGCTCCCGGGATCTCGATGCCGCCGAGGGCCAGCGGCGTGCCGGGCCCGAAGGGATGGCTATCGTGCCCGAAGCCGACCCGGATCCCGGTCATGGCACCCAGCGCGATCTCGGCCCGCAGGAGATCCTCGGGCACCGTCACCTTGAGGTTGGAGGGTTCGCCGGGAACGACATGGACGGCGATGCTACAGGATTCGAGGAGGGCGGCCTCGTCGGTCCACTCCTCGCGGCCCGTCGGGTCGCGCCGGGTATGGGCGAGCCTGAAGGCGGCCCGGGTGGCGCCCTGCGGCGTCTGGGCGGTGCCGAGCCCTGTCCGGTCCACGGTCTCGTGGACGCGATCGCCGTCGATCCGCTTGACGGTCTCCACGAGTGGCAGGATGGGGACGGCCGCACCGCACCGCTGGACCGCTTCGACGACCCGCAGGACCAGCTCGGCCCTGACGAGCGGGCGAGCCCCATCGTGGACGAGCACGACCCTGTCGTCGGGGACGGCCGCATCGTCCATCGAGTCGAGCCGGTCGAGCTCGGCAAGACCCGACGCGACGGACTCCTGGCGGCGGCGGCCCCCGGCCACTACTGCGGCCACAGCCCCGGGCAGCCCCGGGCGCGAGCGGAGTGCCTCTACCCGATCGGCCGATACCACGAGGACGATGCGCTCGAGGCCCGGAACCTCGGCCAGCGCCGCCAGGGTCCGGTCGAGGACCGGACGGCCCGCGAGCAGCGCCTCGAGCTTGTCGACGCCCCCCATGCGACGGCTCGACCCGGCGGCCACGACGATGGCGTCGAAGGGGATGTGGCCCCCTTGACGGTCGGCGCTCACTCGGGCTTCGGCTGCGCGAAGACCATCCGCCCGGCCACCGTCTGGAGCACGCGGGTGACGGTCACCTCGAGATCGCGGTCGAGGAAGCGGACCCCGCCCTCGACGACGATCATCGTTCCGTCGTCGAGGAAGCCGACGCCCTGCCCCGACTCCTTGCCCTCCTGGATCACCCGGACCTCGAGCTCCTCACCGGGCAGCACGGCCGGCTTCACGGCATTCGCCAGCGAGTTGACGTTCATGACCCGGACGCCCTGCAGCTCGGCGACCCGGTTGAGATTGAAGTCGTTGGTGAGGATGACCTTGCTGCGCGCCTTGGCCAAGGCGACGAGCTTGGCGTCGACCTCGTCCGCCTCGGGGACCTCGTCGTCGACGATCTCGACCGGGGTAGGCCCGTCCTTCTGCATCCGGCCGAGGATCTCGAGCCCGCGGCGTCCTCGGTTCCGACGCATCGTGTCGGGACTGTCGGCGATCCGCTGGAGCTCCTCGAGTACGAAGCGTGGGACGACCAGCGTCCCGTAGATGAAGCCCGAATCCACGACGTCGGCGATCCGACCATCGATGATGACGCTCGTGTCCACCACGATCCGGGGTTCTCCGCTGCCCGCGTCGCCGGCCTCCGTCTTCTGGGGCCGGAAGATGCCGAAGGCCTCGGCGGCCGCGACGAGGTCCTCGCGCTTGGCGACGGTCAGCCCGACCATCCCGAAGCCGAGGATGATCGAGACGGCGAGGGGCAGGATGTCACCCAGCGGACCCTCGATCTGGGAGAGCGGGATCCCGAGGAGCAGCCCCATGAGCAGGCCTACCAGGAGGCCCGCGACCGCGGTCACGAACTCGGCCGTCGACAGCTCCTGGGTCCGCCGCACCAGCCAGGCGGCGGGCACGACCGTCAGGTAGGGGAAAACGGCGAAGCCGACCACGACCCAGGCCACCACCCAGGTCGCCAGCAGCGCCCCGCCGTAGTCGCCTCCTCCGGCGATGTCCGGCAGCGACGCCGCGAGGCCCAGCCCGAAGATCCCTCCCAGGGCGGCTCCCAGCAGGCGGATGTTCCGGATCACCTCGGTCTCGCTAGCTCGAGGGTGGGCCAGGCGGCGGTCCAAGCCGATCCCCCGGGTCGGTCGGGTCCCCGGGCGGCCGCCAGCCTAGCACCGTCGAGTGGCCGGCCGCCACGGCCGGCCAGCCTCACCGCTCCCTCCGGAGAGCGGTGCGAGCCGGTCCGGTGTCCTGCAGGGCAGTCCGGAGCGCCTCGGCCAGGGTCGCCACGGGAGCGACGGTCAGGCTCGATGGCGCCTCGGCCATCGGGCGGCCCGTCGTGGCGGGCACGATGGCCCGTACGAACCCGAGCCGGCTCGCCTCCCTCAGGCGGCGCTCCAGGCCAGGCACACCCCGAAGCTCGCCGAGCAGCCCCACTTCGCCGATGGCGATCGTGCCTGCGGGCACCGGGACATCCCGGAGCGACGAGGTGAGCGCCAGGCAAAGCGGCAGGTCGAGAGCCGGGTCGTCGAAGGCGAGCCCTCCCGCGAGGTTCGCGTAGACGTCGTGCCCCGACAGGCCGATGCCAGCCCGGCGTCCCAGGACGGCGATCAGCAGGGCCAGCCGGTTGGGATCAAGGCCGCTGGTCGTCCGCCGCGGCGAGCCGATCGCCCCGGACGCCGTCAGCGCCTGGACCTCCACCAGGATCGGCCGGGTCCCTTCGAGCGTGGCGCCGACGACGCTGCCCGGGGCAGGCTCGAGGTGCTCGCCGAGGAAGGCACGAGCCGGATCGGGGACCTCCACGAGGCCCTCCTCGAGCATCTCGAAGACACCGATCTCCTCGGTCGAGCCGTAGCGGTTCTTGGGCGAACGCAGCAGCCGCAGTCCGCCGGAGCGATCGCCTTCGAGGCCGAGGACCACGTCGACGAGGTGCTCCAGCGTCTTGGGCCCGGCGAGCGTCCCATCCTTGGTGACGTGCCCGACGAGGACGACCGGGATGCCCGAGGACTTGGCCAGCTCGCCGAGCCGGGCGGCCGACTCGCGGACCTGGCCGACACTACCGGGGGGACCGTCGAGCTCCTCGACCACTGCCGTCTGGATCGAGTCCACGATCAGGAGCCCGGGCAGATCCGCCCGAGTGAGCTCGATGACCCGCCCGACGTCCCGCTCCGCGACCACCCGGATGGCGCTTCCCGCCGCGCCGTCGAGGATGCCGAGTCGGGCAGCTCGCAGGCGGAGCTGGCCGGCCGACTCCTCGCCCGACGCGTAGAGCACGTGGCCCTCGCGCGAACCGGACGCCACCGCGGCGGCGACCTGCAGCAGCAGGGTGGACTTGCCGATGCCGGGCTCGCCGCCCAGCAGGATCACCGACCCGTCGACGATCCCGCCCCCGAGGACCCGGTCAAGCTCGCCGATCCCGGTCGAGCGCCGCCCTGCAGCCTCGTCGGAGCCCGCGCCGGCGAGCGTCTCGGCGCCGCTCGAGGGCCCGGCGACCGCTCGCGCCCGGGTCTCGGCGACCCGGACGACCGTCTCGACGAGGGTGTTCCAGGCACCACAGTCCCGGCACTGACCCTCCCAGCGAAGCTGGGCGGCACCACATGCCTGGCAGATGTACCGGCTCTGGCTGCGCGCCACGCCTCGGCCCTGCCGGCCGATGCTAGCGGGCTTCGACCGGGGTCTTCGACTCGGCCGCGCGGATGTCGAGCCCACCCTCCGGGTCGCGGTCGACGACGATCGTCGTCCCGGCCTCGTACCTCCCGAGCAGCAGGTGCTCGGCAAGGACGTCCTCGATCAGGTTCTGGATGACCCGGCGGAGCGGCCGGGCCCCGTAGCCCGGGTCGTAGCCGAGCTTGATCAGGTGGTCCTTGGCGTCGCCCGTGACCTCGAGCGCCATGTCCTGGGCCTTGAGCTGGTCGCGAACGCGGGCCAGCATCAGGTCGACGATCTGGCGGATCTCGTCCTGGGTGAGGCTTCGGAAGACGACGGTCGCGTCGATGCGGTTGAGGAACTCCGGACGGAAGCTCGACTTGAGCTCGGCCTGGACCTTTTCACGCATCAGCTCGTAGCTCGATTCCTGGCGGCCCGCGGCGGTGTCAGCCTGGGGTCGGAATCCGAGCGCGCTGTTGGTCTGGAGCTGTCGGGCCCCCAGGTTCGAGGTCATGATGATGATGGTGTTCCGGAAGTCGACCCGCCTCCCCTTGGCGTCGGTCAGCTGGCCATCCTCCAGGATCTGAAGGAGGATGTTGAACACCTCCGGGTGGGCCTTCTCGACCTCGTCGAGCAGGACCACCGCATAGCTCTTGCGGCGGACCGCCTCGGTCAGCTGGCCGCCCTCGTCGAAGCCGACGTAGCCGGGTGGTGCGCCGACCAGGCGACTCACGTTGTGGCGCTCCATGAACTCGCTCATGTCGATCTTGATGAGCGAGTCCTCGGATCCGAACATGTACTCGGCGAGCGCCTTGGCCAGCTCGGTCTTCCCTACCCCGGTCGGGCCCAGGAAGATGAACGAGCCGATCGGGCGCTTCGGATCCTTGAGACCGGCCCGGGCCCGGCGGACGGCCTTCGAGATCGTCTCGATCGCCTCCTGCTGACCGATGACCCGGTTGTGGAGCTCGTCTTCCATGTGGAGCAGGCGCTCCGACTCCTCCTCGGCGATCCTGGTGACGGGGATCCCGGTCCACATGGCGACGACCTGGGCGATCTCCTCCCCATCGACGTCGGGGGTCTCTCCTGCCAGCGACGACTGCCATGTTTCGCGGAGGCCGTCGACCCGGTCCTTGGCGTCGGTCTCGCGCTCGCGGAGCGTGGCTGCCTGCTCGTACTCCTGGGCGTTGATCGCCTCGTCCTTCTCCTTGGTGACCCGGTCGAGCTCGCGCTGCGCCTCGCGTAGCTCAGGCGGGGCGGACGAGTGGCGGAGTCGGACACGGCTGGCGGCCTCGTCGATGAGGTCGATCGCCTTGTCCGGCAAGTGCCGATCGGTGATGTAGCGGATCGAGAGGTCAGCCGCGGACCGGACCGCATCGTCGGTGATCCGGACCTTGTGATGCTCCTCGTAGCGCTCGCGGATGCCCAGAAGGATCTCGATCGTCTGCTCGAGGGTCGGCTCCTCGACCATGACCGGCTGGAATCGCCGCTCGAGCGCAGCGTCACGCTCGATGTACTTGCGGAACTCGTCCAGGGTCGTGGCCCCGATGCACTGCAGCTCACCGCGCGAGAGCGGCGGCTTGAGGATGTTGGCTGCATCGATGGCCCCTTCGGCGGCACCCGCACCGACGAGCGTGTGGAGCTCGTCGATGAAGAGGATGGCGTCGTTGGTGCTGCGGAGCTCCTCGATGATCTTCTTGAGGCGCTCCTCGAACTCGCCGCGGTACTTCGTGCCGGCCACAAGCGAGCCGATGTCGAGGGTCAGCACCCGCTTGTTGGCGATGATCTCCGGAACGTCGCCGGTCACGATCCGGTGGGCCAGGCCCTCGGCGATGGCGGTCTTGCCGACACCGGGCTCACCGATCAGGGCGGGGTTGTTCTTGGTCTTCCGGCCGAGGATCTGGATGACCCGCTCGATCTCCTTCTCCCGGCCGATGACCGGGTCCAACTTGCCGGCCCGGGCGGCGTCCGTCAGGTTGATACCCAGTTGGTCGACCGTGGGGGTCTTGCTCGCCCGCTTCGACTCCTGGGCCGGGGCCGCGGAGGAACTCTGCGAGAGGACCCGGATGACCTCGTGACGGACCTTGTCGAGGTTGACGCCGAGCGACTCCAGCACGCCGGCGGCGATCCCCTCGCCCTCGCGCACGAGGCCCAGGAGGAGATGCTCCGTGCCGATGTAGTTGTGCCCGAGGCGCCGGGCCTCGTCGATCGCGAGCTCGATGACGCGCTTCGCCCGGGGGGTGAGGCCGACCTCGCCGACGACGGGGCGATCGCCCCGGCCGATGATGAACTCGACGGCCGTCCGGACCTTGGGCAGCTCCACGTTCATGTTCTCGAGGACGCGCGCGGCGACGCCCTCCCCCTCGCGCACGAGCCCGAGGAGGAGATGCTCGGTACCGATGTAGTTGTGGTTGAACCGCTGCGCCTCGTCCTGAGCCAGGGTCAGGACCTTGCGCGCGCGATCCGTGAACTTGTCGAACCGATCCATCGGGCCGATCGCTCTTCCTCTCTGTGGCCGGATGCCACCCGGACGGCCATGCTAGCACGACCTTCCTGCGTGAACGCTCGCCGGCTGGACCCTCGAGTCGGCTGCGTCCGCCACCCCTAGATACGCACCAGGAGGCGCCGGAGATGCAGAACGGCCCGCCGGGATCCCGGCGGGCCGTTCCTGTCTGATGGGTCAGGCCTTGTCGGCTTCCTCGGCGGCAGCCTCGGTGACGACCTCCTCGGCGACCGCTGCCTCGACCGTCTCGGCGGCTTCCTCGGCGGCAGCCTCGGTGACGACCTCCTCGGCGACCGCTGCCTCGACCGTCTCGGCGGCTTCCTCGGCGGCAGCCTCGGTGACGACCTCCTCGGCGACCGCTGCCTCGACCGTCTCGGCGGCTTCCTCGGCGGCAGCCTCGGTGACGACCTCCTCGGCGACCGCTGCCTCGACCGTCTCGGCGGCTTCCTCGGCGGCAGCCTCGGTGACGACCTCCTCGGCGACCGCTGCCTCGACCGTCTCGGCGGCTTCCTCGGTGACGACCTCCTCGGCGACCGCTGCCTCGACCGTCTCGGCGGCTTCCTCGGCGGCAGCCTCGGTGCCTTCGGCAGCAGCCTCGCCCCCTTCGGCAGCAGCCTCGCCCCCTTCGGCAGCAGCCTCGAGCTGCTGTCGTACCTGGGCGAAGGCGGCTGCGAGCGTGTTGTCGATCCCGCCCTCTGGCTCCTGGACGGCGTCGGCCATCGAGTAGCTGCGGTCTCGCTCGCGTCGCTCGCGCCGCTCCGGGCGGGGTGCGCCCGGCTCGGCCGCCGGCCTGGCCGGCGGGGCCTCGGCCTGCTTGAGGCTCAGGCCCAGGCGATGTCGCTCGGAATCGAGGCTGATGATCTTCAGATTGAGCTGCTGGCCCTCGTGGACCACGTCACCCGGATGGGCGACGCGCTGATGGCTCAGCTCGCTGATGTGGATGAGGCCCTCGAGCCCATCTCGTACGCGGACGAACGCTCCGAAGTTGACGAGCTTCGTCACGGTCCCGTCGATGACGTCGCCCACCTTGAAGTCGGCGACCGTGGACTCCCACGGGTCGGGCATCAGGCGCCGGATCGACAGGCTGATCCGGCCTCGCTCGTGGTTGATGTCGATGACCTCGGCCTCGACCTCCTCGCCGACCTTGTAGCCGGCCTCGGGGTTGTTGACCTTGTTCCACGACAGCTCGCTCTTGTGGACGAGACCATCGATGCCGCCGAGGTCGATGAAGACACCGAAGGGCGCGATGGACCGGACGGTACCCTTCACCTTCTGGCCGACCTGCAGACTGCTGAAGAGCTCGTCGCGCTTCTCGCGCCGCTCCTCGTAGAGCGCCACCTTCTCGGACAGGATCAGGCGGTTGGCCTTCCGGTTGACCTCCAGGATCTTCAGGCGCAGCTTGCGGCCGACGTACGGCTGCAGCTTCTCGGCGATCTCCTGGGCCGCGTCACGAGGCTGATCGTTCTGGGGCCGGCGCGGGAAGTCGACGATCTGGCTGATCGGCACGAAGCCCCGGATGCCGCAGTCGACGATAAGGCCACCCTTGTTGTGGTCGATCACGGGCGCCTCGATGATGACGCCAGCGTCGAACTGCTCTTGCATCCCGCGCCACTTGCGCTCGAGGCCGGCGCGGCGCAGGGACAGGACGGCGTGACCCTCGGGGGACTCAGGCTGCAGGA
This sequence comes from uncultured Chloroflexia bacterium, assembly GCA_963707215.1. GTDB lineage: Bacteria > Chloroflexota > Limnocylindria > Limnocylindrales > CSP1-4 > DATHYZ01. The sequence continues at coordinate 655,033 of CAVPPB010000003.1, forward strand.
CGTAGACCAGCACGGTGTCGCCGATGGCGAGGGTCGGCTGGGTCTCCGCATTACGGCCATAGAGCTCACGATTCGAGACGACGCCCTCGCTCTTCGCGCCGATATCGACGAGGATCTCGTCCTTGTCGATGCGGACGACCTTGCCCTCGACGACGTCGCCGTGCTTGAAGCTCTTGATCTCGGTCGCTTCCTGGGCGAGCAGCTCCTCCATCGTCGTGGGCTCGGGGCCCTCGTAGCGCACGGGCGCAGGCGCCTCCTGGACCGATCCGCCCTCGACGGACTCGCCCTCGGCAGACTCGCCGGCTTCGCCGCCCGCCGGCGCTTCTGGCTGAGCCGCGGTCTCCGGCCCGGCCTCCGCCGCTACCTCAGGTTCGACCTCGGCCGCTGCCTCCGTGATCGCCTCCGCGGGCGGCTCGACGACCGCTTCCGGTTCGGCGTCGACCTCCGCTGCCTCGCCCTCTGCGGGCTTCGCCTCGTCAGTCTTCGCGGCTTCGGCCTCCGGGGCCTCCTGGATCGTCGTCTGGTCGGCGGGATCGTCGGCGACCGCGGTGGTCGCGACGCCATCCTCGGGTGCCGGGTCGGCGGCGGCGGTCGCCTCCGCCTGCGGCTCGGTCCCGCCCTGCTGCTCTTCCGTCAAGTCTTGTCTCCTGTTCCGATGGAGCTCCCCGAGACACGACGAACGGCCCGAGCGACGCTCGAGCCGTACCGGCTGCTTCGGCGTGGTCCGTGGTTGGTCGGGCCCTGGGCCGCACCTCCGTGTGCTGGACGTCGAGCTTGCTCTTCAGCTGTCGTGCCCGAAGGCCGGCCGAGTCTAGCACGGCACCCAGCGTGCGACAATCCGTCCGCCGTGCCAGAGTTGCCCGACCTCGCCGTCGTCGCGGAGGCCTTCCACGCGGCCCTGACCGGACGACCGGTCGTCGATGCGTCCGCGCTGGCGCCCCTGACGGTGCGCGCCACGCCCGATGAGATCGCCGGACTGGCCGCTCGCCGACTGTCCGGCATCCGGCGACGGGGCAAGTTCCTCGTCTTCGATCTGGATGGGCACCTGGTGGTGGTGAGCCCGATGCTGACCGGCCGGTTCCAGCTCGCCCCGCCCGGAAGCCGCCTGCCAGCCAAGACCGCATTCGTGCTGCGGTTCGGCTCCCGGAGACGACCGGCGCCGGACACCGCCCCATGGACGGTGGGCGCCGACTGGATGCCTGCGCACGCTGACGAGACCGAGGTCCGTTTCCGCGACCCGACCCAGATGGGGAAGGTCTACCTGGTTCCCGCGGGATCGGCCCGCGCTGTACCAGGCCTGACGGACGAGGGGCTCGGTCCGGACGCTGATGATCCGGCCGTTACGCTGGACGTCTGGCGGCAGCGGATCGGTCGCCATCGCGGCGAGCTGAAGAACCTCCTCCGCAACCAGGCATTCGTCGCCGGCATCGGCAACGCCTACTCGGACGAGATCCTCCATGCGGCAGGCATCCTGCCATTCCGCCGTCGATCGACCCTCTCGGACGATGAGACGGCGGCGCTATTCGCTGCGACCGGCCGCATCCTCGAGGAGGCCAAGGAGACCCTCCGCCAGAGGGTCCCACCGACCTTCGAGCACCAGGTGCGCGACTTCCTTGCGGTCCACGGGCATCCGGGCGAACCGTGTCCGCGCTGCGGCACGCGAATCAGCGAGGTCGCCCCGGGGGGCGTCGCCACCGACTTCTGCCGGGGCTGCCAACGCTGACGATCGAGCTTCGGGCCGTGGAGTCACTCGGGACCGATCGCCTGCTGACGGCGACCCGGGCCGGTCAGCCCGAGCGGGCGATGAGCAGGAGGACGAAGGCGACGGCCATGAGCGCCACGAGAGCGATCTGGCCGAGCGAGCGCATCCGCGGGCTCCCGAGGATCGCCGGGCGGCCCCGCTCGATGAGGACCGGGGCCGTGCGCGGAAAGGGCCACCGGTGCCCGCTGCGGACCGCCCGGCCGCTGCGGCCATGGTCGTCCTCAAGGGCCGGCACGAGTGCGCGCCGGGCGGCCAGGTACGTCGAGCACTCGCGATGGCTGGCCACGAGGCAGAGCCGTCGCTGCTTCTCGGTCGAGAGCGGCGCCGGGGGATCGACGGCCGCACATCGGTGCTCCCGGGATGCGCCGATGGCCCGCCAGTCGCCCCCTCGACCGACCACGTACGGGCAGAGGCGCCTGGGCGCGGCGGCCTCCGGGGCCGCGGTACTCCCAGCCGACGATCCGGGCGGCGTGTGATCGGCGTCCCGTGGGGGGCCCGGGTCGACGCCCGACCCTCCAGGCACCGGCTCCTCGATCGTCATGGCGTCGAGGATACCGGCCATGGCCCGCGGTCGCCGGGGCGTGGTCCTGGGCAGGACCCTAGGAACGGAAAAGATCCCGGCGACGACCTATTTTCCCGAAAGGCTGCCCTCTCAGTATCTTCGGCGCTGGAGAGCTTAACTTCCGTGTTCGGGATGGGAACGGGTGTGGCCTCTCCGCCAGAGTCACCGGGATCTCCGTGTGGTGGTACGTGCACGCCGGCAGCGCGCCGGCGCCATGCGATGACGCCGGGGCCGCTCGAACGATCTGTCTTCGATCTCGCTGTGGTTCCTGGGTCCGATCCGGACCAGCCGCTGAACCCTGGTCAGCTGCTGAAGTGGTCAAGCCCTCGACCATTAGTACGGCTCAGCTTCGCCCGTCACCGGACTTCCACATGCCGCCTATCAAGCAGGTGGTCTCCCTGCGGTCTTACCCGGTTAACCCGGTGGGGAACCTCATCTTGAGGCGAGCTTCGCACTTAGATGCTTTCAGCGCTTATCTCATCCAAACATGGCTACCCAGCGATGCCCCTGGCGGGACAACTGGCACACCAGCGGTTCGTCCACTCCGGTCCTCTCGTACTAGGAGCAGCTTCTCTCAAGTTCCCTACGCCCACACTGGATAGAGACCGAACTGTCTCACGACGTTCTGAACCCAGCTCACGTGCCGCTTTAATTGGCGAACAGCCAAACCCTTGGGACGTACTTCCGCCCCAGGATGCGACGAGCCGACATCGAGGTGCCAAACCGCGCCGTCGATATGAACTCTTGGGCGCGATCAGCCTGTTATCCCCGGGGTAGCTTTTATCCGTTGAGTGATACCCCTTCCACTCGGAGGTACCAGATCACTAAGCCCGACTTTCGTCTCTGCTCGACTTGTAGGTCTCGCAGTCAAGCTCCCTTATGCCTTTGCACTCTTCGGCTGGTTTCCATTCAGCCTGAGGGAACCTTTGGGCGCCTCCGTTACACTTTAGGAGGCGACCGCCCCAGTCAAACTGCCCGCCTGTCACTGTCCGGCGCCCGGATAACGGGTCACCGTTAGAATCGAAATCAAACAAGGGTGGTATTTCAACGTCGGCTCCACCGAGGCTAGCGCCCCAGTTTCACAGCCTCCCACCTATCCTACACAAGCTTAATCCCAATCCAATGACAGGGTGCAGTAAAGCTCCACGGGGTCTTTTTGCCCTAGTGCGGGTAACCTGCATCTTCACAGGTATTTCAATTTCGCCGGGTCCCTCGTTGAGACAGCGCCCAGACCGTTACGCCATTCGTGCGGGTCGGAACTTACCCGACAAGGAATTTCGCTACCTTAGGACTGTTATAGTTACAGCCGCCGTTTACCGGGGCTTCGATTCAGAGCTTGCACCCCTCCTCTTAACCTTCCGGCACTGGGCAGGCGTCAGCCCCTATACGTCAGCTTTCGCTTTCGCAGAGACCTGTGTTTTTGCTAAACAGTCGCCTGGGCCGTTTCACTGCGGCTTCGATCGACCGCTGCAAGCAGCAGCCGCGAAGCGCCCCTTCTCCCGAAGTTACGGGGCCATTTTGCCGAGTTCCTTAACGAGGGTTCTCCCGATCGCCTTGGTATTCTCTACCCGCCTACCTGTGTCGGTTTGCGGTACGGGCACCATTGATCTCGCTAGACGCTTTTCTCGCCAGCATGGCTCACTCGACTTGAGGCAGATGCCCCTCGCCATCGCTGCTCGGGGTTGAATGAGCGGACGGATTTGCCTATCCACTCCCCCTACCGGCTTGGACGCGCATAGCCAAAGCGCGCTCGAACTACCACACCGTGTCACGCCATCGCTCCCACCCAGGATCGGCTCGCGGACTTGAACCGGCTCAATGCCGGCCTCCTCCGTTGGCCTACCCCCGGGCGACACCTTGCGGTGCAAACGATCTCAGGTGGTTCCGGAATATCAACCGGATGTCCATCGCCTACGACTTTCGTCCTCGGCTTAGGCCCGACTAACCCTGAGCGGACGAGCCTTCCTCAGGAAACCTTAGGCTTCCGGCGTGTGGGATTCTCACCCACATCTCGCTACTCATGCCGACATTCGCACTTCCGTCCGCTCCAGCCGTCCTCACGGTCGACCTTCCCAGCAGAACGGAACGCTCCCCTACCACCCGGCGGCCGGCGAACCGGCCACCAGGTCCGAAGCTTCGGTGCCAAGCTTGAGCCCCGTTGGATTGTCGGCGCGGATCCACTTGACCAGTGAGCTGTTACGCACTCTTTCAATGGTGGCTGCTTCTGAGCCAACATCCTGGTTGTCTGGGCGGATCCACATCCTTTCCCACTTAGCTTGGACTTAGGGACCTTAGCTGTCGGTCTGGACTGTTTTCCTTTTGACCACGAAGCTTAGCCCTCGCAGTCTCACTCCCGGGCTCTAGAATCTCGGGATTCGGAGTTTGGTTGGGGTCGGTAAGCGGGAAGCCCCCTAACCCATCCAGTGCTCTACCCCCGAGATTGAACGCCCGAGGCTGCCCCTAAAGGCATTTCGGGGAGAACCAGCTATCTCCGAGTTCGATTGGCATTTCACCGCTATCCACAGGTCATCCCCCAGCTTTTCAACGCTGGTGGGTTCGGTCCTCCACGAGACATTACTCTCGCTTCAACCTGCCCATGGGTAGGTCACTCGGTTTCGGGTCTACTGCACGCGACTGAACGCCCTATTCAGACTCGCTTTCGCTCCGGCTCCGTCCTTCTCGGACTTAACCTCGCCACGTGCATGTAACTCGTCGGCTCATTCTTCAAAAGGCACGCCATTAGGCTACCGGCTAGGCCGGCAACACCCTCTGACTGCTTGTAGGCACGCAGTTTCAGGTACTGTTTCACTCCCCTTCCGGGGTGCTTTTCACCTTTCCCTCACGGTACTCGTTCACTATCGGTCGCCAAGAGTATTTAGCCTTGGACGGTGGTCCGCCCAGCTTCCCACATGAGAGACCTTCCACGTGGTACTCGGGTGGTCGATCACGGAGACCGTTTCGCTTTCGTCTACGGGGCTGTCACCCTCTCTGGCCGGCCTTTCCTGACCGGTTCGACTAACGAACGGCTTTGTAACTCCGCCGGGATCCGGCAGGACCCCGAAGTTCGACTCCCACAACCCCCGCTGAGAAACGGCTGCCGCCTATCTCGCTCAGCAGGTTTGGGCTATTCCCGTTTCGCTCGCCACTACTCAGGGAATAATCTCTTTTCCTCCAGCTACTTAGATGTTTCAGTTCGCTGGCTTACCTCTACCTGGCCTATGTGTTCAGCCAGGAGTGACCGGGTATTACCCCGGCCGGGTTTCCCCATTCGGACATCCTCGGATCACAGAATGCTCGCTTCTCCCCGAGGCTTAACGCAGCCTGCCACGTCCTTCTTCGGCTCTTGGCGCCAAGGCATCCACTTCGTGCCCTTAGTAGCTTGACCCCTCCAGCATCTGACCAGGCGGTCAGCGGCTGATCGAGGTCCGGGATCGTTCTCCTTAGAACCACTCGGCGAAATCGAAGACAGATATATCGATCGTTTCGATTGCCGATTCACACGTATCCACTTTGAAAGGTGCAGCGTCCCTCGACCGAGGTCGGGAGACGACTTCGTCCGATAGCGGACGACGGTCCCAGCGTTCTGCTGGCCCATGGCCTCGACATCGAAGGCGAGGACATGGGCCAGGGGATCGCCGGGCAGAAGATGAACGATTGATGTCTCTTCGTCCGTTCGGGCCGGGTCGCCCAGCAGGGTGGTGGAGACGAGGAGACTCGAACTCCTGACCCTCTCCTTGCAAAGGAGATGCTCTACCAGCTGAGCTACGTCCCCGAGCGACGCGGACGAGGGCGATGGTGGGCGTTTCTGGACTCGAACCAGAGACCTCTGCCTTATCAGGGCAGTGCTCTAACCAGCTGAGCTAAACGCCCGCCGGGCTGCAGCGATGGCGATCGGCATGGCCGACGCCCCGGGGCTGCATCCTTAACCCTTGAAGAGTGGCAGGAACTCGCGGCAACGATCATTGCGAGCGGGTTACGGTGTCTCGCCAGGTCACCTTCCGGTCTCACCGAGCCCGAAGGCCCGCTGCATCGCTCACCTGGCGGGAGCGACGAACGACCGGGGTGATCAACCTGGGAGCCATCAACGCCGAGACCTCACCGTTATGGCCTCGACTCGGATCTCCCTAGAAAGGAGGTGATCCAGCCGCACCTTCCGGTACGGCTACCTTGTTACGACTTCGTCCCAATCACCGACCCCACCTTCGACGGCTGCCTCCTTGCGGTTGGCCCACCGGCTTCGGGTGTTGCCAGCTTTCATGACGTGACGGGCGGTGTGTACAAGCCCCGGGAACATATTCACCGCCGTATGCTGACCGGCGGTTACTAGCAATTCCGACTTCATGCAGGCGAGTTGCAGCCTGCAATCCGAACTGAGACCGGCTTTAAGGGATTAGCTCCACCTCGCGGTTTCGCAGCCCGTTGTACCGGCCATTGTAGCGTGTGTGTAGCCCAGGACGTAAGGGCCATGCTGACTTGACGTCGTCCCCACCTTCCTCCGAGTTTCTCTCGGCAGTCCCGTGTGAGTGATACAACACACAGCAGGGGTTGCGCTCGTTGCGGGACTTAACCCAACATCTCACGACACGAGCTGACGACAGCCATGCAACACCTGTGGCCAGGTCCCTTGCGGGAAAGCGACGTTTCCGCCGCGGTCCTGGTCATGTCAAGTCCTGGTAAGGTTCTTCGCGTTGCGTCGAATTAAACCACACGCTCCACTGCTTGTGCGGGGCCCCGTCAATTCCTTTGAGTTTTAGCCTTGCGGCCGTACTCCCCAGGCGGGACACTTAATGCGTTAGCTTCGGCACTGGTGGGGTCGATACCACCAACACCTAGTGTCCATCGTTTACGGCTAGGACTACCGGGGTATCTAATCCCGTTCGCTCCCCTAGCTTTCGCGCCTCAGCGTCAAGAACGGGCCAGGAAGTCGCCTTCGCCACTGGTGTTCCTCCCGATATCTACGCATTTCACCACTACACCGGGAATTCCACTTCCCTCTCCCGCCTTCAAGTCGATCAGTATCGAGTGACCCTCCCCAGTTGAGCCGGGGGCTTTCACACTCGACTTGATTGACCGCCTGCGCGCTCTTTACGCCCAGTAAATCCGGATAACGCTTGCCACCTACGTATTACCGCGGCTGCTGGCACGTAGTTAGCCGTGGCTTATTCCTCAGGTACCGTCATTATCTTCCCTGAGAAAAGAGGTTTACAACCCGAAGGCCTTCATCCCTCACGCGGCGTTGCTGCGTCAGGCTTTCGCCCATTGCGCAAAATTCCCGACTGCTGCCTCCCGTAGGAGTCTGGGCCGTGTCTCAGTCCCAGTCTGGGTGATCGTCCTCTCAGACCACCTACCGATCGTCGCCTTGGTGAGCCGTTACCCCACCAACGAGCTAATCGGACGCAGGCCCCTCCCGAAGCGCCTTGCGGCTTTGATGACACGAATGAACGTGCCGCCACATGCGGTATTAGCCACCCTTTCGGGCAGTTATTCCCCACTTCGGGGCAGGTCACCCACGCGTTACTCAGCCGTCCGCCACTAACGCTCGGAGCAAGCCCCGAGCGTCCGTTCGACTTGCATGTCTCAGGCACGCCGCCAGCGTTCATCCTGAGCCAGGATCAAACTCTCCGAATGAACCACGACCTTGCGGTCGTGATCGTTTCGAGGGTCTGACCACTCGCTCCGATCCTTACCGGATTTCCTGCCACTCTTCAATTGTTAAGGTGCAGCGTCAGGCACGCAGACACGCACTGGCGCAGAGCCCTAATGATGGACCGTTGGGGCACCCGTGTCAAACGACCTGGGGGCCTGGCCGGCCGGTGGGCCGGCCGCTCCGTCACCACGTGGCGACGAGCCGACGCGGAATGCTAGCGGCGACCTTGGAGGGTGTCAAACCAGGTCATCAGACGCCGGGACCCAAGCCCTCGACCGTCAGATCGGGCTGGTCTCGACGAGCAGGATGAAGGCGGCTCCGGAGACCCAGGAGAGGAGCGCCAGCTCGACGCTGGGATCCGCTCCCAGCAGCCCGACGGCGACCACGAAGACGAGCAGTCCCACCAGGGCGGCCGCCGCGGCCTTCACCAGCCTGAGGACGATCTCGAAGACGAGAGGGGTCATCGATCGGTCCCCATCGCCCGGCGACCCTGGAGGGCGCGGATCAGGGTGACCTCGTCAGCGTACTCGAGGTCGCCGCCGACCGGGATGCCGCGGGCGATCCGGCTGATCGTCCCGACGCTCCCTTCGAGGCGTTCGGCGAGGTACATCGCGGTCGCCTCCCCTTCGAGGGTCGGATTGGTCGCCAGGATCACCTCGGCGACCTGGTGGCCGTCCCGCTGAGCCTCATCGACCCGGGCGAGCAACTCCCGGATGCGGAGCCGCTCGGGGCCGATACCGTCGAGCGGCGAGATCGCACCGTGGAGCACGTGGTAGCGACCCCGGAACTCGCCGGTCCGCTCGATCGCGAGGACATCGAGGGGCTCCTCGACGACGCAGAGGCGGGACTCGTCGCGGCCGGTATCGCGGCAGATCGGGCACGTCGGTGCGTCACTGATGTTGAAGCAGATGTCGCAGAAGACGACCTCGTCTCGAACGGCCACCAGGGCAGCCGCGAGGGTCCGAGCCTCGGTATCGGGTGCTCGCAGCAGGTGATAGGTGAGCCGCTGGGCCGTCTTCGGGCCGATGCCAGGCAGGCGGGAGAAGGCCTCGATGAGCCGGGCGACCGGCTCGATCATCGGCGTCGCCATGGTGGCCGGCTCAGATCCCGGGCAGGCGAAGCCCGCCGGTGACGGCCGACATCTTCGACTCGGCCAGCTCCCGGGAAGCCCGGAGCGCGTCGTTGACGGCGGCCACGATCAGGTCCTGGAGCATCTCGGCGTCGTCGGGGTCGATCGCCGCGGGGTCGATCTCGACGGAGACCAGCTCCTGTTTGCCGGTCACCGTGGCCCGGACCACCCCGCCCCCGGCGGAACCGTCGCAGGTCGCAGTCTCCAGCTCGGCCTGGATCCGCGCCATCTCCTGCTGCATCTGCTGGGCCATCCGCTGCAGGTTCGCCATGCTCATGCTCGAGCGCTCCTTCGCTGGTGCTGGTCGGCCCAGTGTGCCGTAGGCCGCACGTCCCCGTCGTGACTCACCCGATCTCCCCGACGTCGACCAGGTCCTCGCCGAAGATCCGTCGCGCCTCCGACACGAGCGTCGAGCCGTCCTCGTCCACCGGGAGCTCGGCCCATCCGTCGACGTTCGTGGCGACGCAGCGGACCGTCACCGACCGCCCGAGGAAGTGGCCGATCCCCTCCTCCAGGTTGCCCCGCCGGCGCTCGGCCACGTCCTTCAGGAAGGCCTGCCCCTCCGGGAAGCCGAGTGTGATTACCGCTCCCTCCACCGCGACGGGCCGACAGGCGCTGATGAGCGGCTTGGTGGGCGGGTGCTGGCTGATGTAGGTGACGATCTCCGGCCACTGGTCGCGCAGGGCGTCCAGCGTGCCGGCGTCGCTGGACGCCTGCGGCGCGGCCGCCCGATGCGGCTCGGACGTCGGCTTCGGCACCTCCACGAGCAGGGCCTGGGCCGGCGGGCTGGACCCAGCCGCTCCGACCTCTGGTGGCGCCAGCAACGGCTCGGGCGCGGGCGCGGGCTCGGGCGCGGGCGCGGGCTCAGCGCGGGCGCGGGCTCTAGCGCGGGCTCTGGCTCTAGCGCGGGCTCTGGCTCTAGCGCGGGCTCTGGCTCTAGCGCGGGCTCTGGCTCTAGCGCGGGCTCTGGCTCTGGCGCGGTCGCGGGCTCTGGTTCGTGCTCGTGCTCGGGGCTCGGGGCGTCGGGGACGGCCCGCCGGGTAGCCGCCGACCTCGACGGCCTGCGCACCGTCCCGCCCTCAGGCCGGCCGCCGAGGTCGGGCGCATCGGGCGTGTCGGGCGTTCCGGATGCGTCGGGCGTGCCGGACCCGAGGGTCGCCGCCGCGACGGCCCGAGGATCGACGCGTCGCGACCCCACGGGGGCGGGCTCGAGCGTCACCTCAGAGCTGACCGAGGGGTCCCCGAGGAGGGTCAGTTCGAGCTGGAAGCGCAGACCGCCGGGACCGGCGCGCGTCGGGTCGACGGAAGCCAGCGCCGATGCCGCGACAGCGAGCCGGCCGAGCGCCGATGGATCGCCGCCGCTGGTGAGGCGCTCGACGATCGCCGAGCGCAGCTCGTCGACGACCTGATCCAGGAACGAGCGCAGGTCGCGCCCACGATCCTCCAGCTCGGCCAGGATGGCCAACCCGGCAGCGGCGTCGTGCTCCACGAGCGCCCGCACGAACCCGTCGACTTCGTCCGCCTCGGCGAGGCCCAGGAGCTCGCGGACCTGATCCGCGGTGAGCCGGCCGTCGCCCGAGGAGAGCAGCTGGTCGAGCATCGATTCCGCGTCGCGCATACCGCCGGAGGCGAGGCGAGCGACCAGCCCGATCGCCTCCTCGTCGGCGTCTCGGCCGTCGGCAGCGAGGATGGTCCGCAGCTTCCCCTCGATCTCGGCAACCGACAGGCGCCGGAAGTCGAACCTCTGCACGCGCGACAGGACAGCGGGTCGGATCTGGGAGCTGTCCGTCGTGCAGAACACGAAGACGACGTGGTCGGGTGGTTCCTCGAGCGTCTTGAGGAGCAGGTCCCAGCCTTCCTTGATCCGCTGGACCTCGTCGACGATGAAGACCTTCCGGACGAAGATCCGACGGGGCCGTGTAGATCCGCGGCAGGAGCTCGCGGATGTCATCGACCCGGTTGTTGGATGCGGCATCGAGCTCGATCACGTCGAGCGCCCGACCCTCGCGGATGGCGACGCAGCTGGAGCAACGGTCGCAGGGCTCGCCGCCGTTCGGTTCGCAGGCAGTTGATGGCCTTGGCGACGATCCGTGCCAGTGACGTCTTGCCGGTCCCGCGGGGCCCGACGAAGAGGAGGGCGTGGGCCAGCCGGCCGGTACGGACGGCGTTCCGGAGCGTCTCGACGACCGGTGTCTGGCCGACGATCTGGCTGAACGTCTGGGCCCGCCAGCGTCGGTACAACGCCTGGTGCGGGCTGGTGGACGTCATCGGCCCTCCGGCTGCGACGACCCGCGGTTCGCGGGATGGCAGTACGCCGTGCACCCACCGTCGATCCGAGCGCCCCCGTGCCCACCGTTCGGACCGGCTCGGACCAGGCCGATCCGCGGCACCCGACGATCATCGCTTAGTGCTGCTTCCTTCCGGATCTGACACGGTTCGCGAGTCGCCGCTGCGCGGGACCCGGCCCTCAGCACCGATCGCGAGGGCGGCCTTCGAGGACGGGGACCTCGGGTGGGAGTTCAGCCCTGCTGGAGCGGATTGCAGGTACAGGGCACCGCTAGTTCCCCGCCTAGCACGGCGTCGACAGGATAGCAGGGGTGGCGGAGAGGGCGGGATTCGAACCCGCGATGGGTTGCCCCATACCGCATTTCCAGTGCGGCGCCCTAGGCCTCTAGGCGACCTCTCCACGGGCCGGGATCAGCCGGCCCGGCGGGCCGGCCAGAGGTGTCGTGGCTGGCGGAGAGGGTGGGATTCGAACCCACGGTGCTTTCGCACACCGCTTTTCGAGAGCGGCACCTTAAACCACTCGGACACCTCTCCGCGGGGGATGGTACCAAGAGGCGACCGAGTGGGCGGTCAACCGCCCTGGACGAGTCCCGCGAGGAGCTCCTCGGCCTCGTCGCGCCGGATCCCGCTGATGACCTTCATCCGGCGAGGGAGACCGTCGTGCTGGGCCAGCTGGATCACGGTGCCGGCGGCGCCCTCGATCGGATCGGGCACAGCGAAGACCAGCGTCTCGATGTCGCACTCGAGGAGCGCGCCGACGCACATCGGACATGGCTCGTGGGTGGCGAAGATCGTCGCGCTCTCCCATCCGGTCCGGCCCGAGCTTGCGGGCGGCCTCGCGCAGGGCCATGACGACGGCATGCGCCGTCGGATCGCTCGTCTCGGCGACCCGCTCGTGCGAGCGGGCCACCATCGCCTCGTCGACGACCGCGACGGCAGCGCTCGGGCGCTCGCCGAGCGACCGGGCGCAACTGGGCCTCCGCGAGCGCTTCGCCCATGTACAGCTCGTAGTTCATCGGGCTGATGATACCGGCCCGGGGCGACCGGCCGCGCCACCTCGCCCCCTAGCCCGAGACACGGGACCACCGGGCCGTCGTACGATCCAGGGCGGCCGGCATCATCCGGTCCCCGCGACCACGACCCGAGCCCCGGAGGGCCCCGACGACCATGACGACCCAGCGCCGCATCGGCATCCTCACCGGCGGGGGCGACGTCCCCGGCCTCAACAGCGTCATCAAGAGCGTCGTCTACCGCGCCGGGGAGATGGGCGACGAGGTCGTCGGCATCCGGCGCGGCTGGAAGGGCCTCACCCACCTGCCGCCGGGCGAGGACCTGGACGGCGAGTGGGTCCGGCCCTTGGACCGGATCAACACCCGGACGATCGACCGGACCGGTGGGACGATCCTCCACACCTCCCGGACCAACCCCCGCAAGATGAGCGGGAAGCGGCTGCCTCCACACCTGTCAGCAGAGCGCACCGCCTCGATGGCCGTGGCCGACGACCTCTACGACCTGACACCGGTCGTCCTCGACAACATCGAGCGCCTGGGGATCACCGACCTGATCGCGATCGGCGGTGATGACACGCTCTCGTACTGCGCGAACCCTCGATGCCGCCGGGATCTCGCTCATGGCGGTCCCCAAGACGATGGACAACGATGTCCAGGGCACCGAGTACTGCATCGGGTTCTCCTCGGCGATCACCCGGGCCAAGGAGCTCCTGAATCGGCAGCGGACCACTCTCGGCAGTCACGAGCGCATCGGCGTCTTCCGGATCTTCGGCCGCGATGCCGGCTTCACTGCTCTCTATACGGCATACGTCGCGTCTGCCCGATGCGTCATCCCGGAGGTCCGCTACGACCTGGACCGGCTGGCCGCCCTCCTGGCCGACGACCATCGGAGCAACCCGAGCCACTACGCCATCGTCATCACCGCCGAGGGCGCGATCTGGGAGGGGGCCAGGATGGTCGACGTCGGCGACGCGGATGCCTTCGGCCATCGCCACAAGGCGAACGTCGGCGACGCGCTTGCCGCCGAGATCAAGACCCGGACGGGGATCGAGACCCTGGCCTCGGAGCTGACCTACGACCTGCGCAGCGGCGAGCCCGACTCGCTCGACTCCATGGTGGCGACGACGTTCGCCAACATCGCCATGGACCTCATCGCCGACGGCCACACCGGCCTCATGACAGCCGTCCGGGGCGGCCGCTATGCGACCGCTCCCCTGCCCCCCGAGGGCCTCGGACCGCGGACCGTGGACGTCGATGCGCTGTACAACGTGGAGCGCTTCCGACCCCGCTACGACGGCCGCCTCGGGGACCCGGTCCTGCTGGTCTCCGTGACCTGAGCCACGACCAGCCGCGGGCGGCGGCGCTCAATCGAGGCCGGCCAGCTCGCGGAGCGGCCGGGCCACCGCTGACACATCGTCGTCGGCGTGGCCTCGGGCGATGAGCCCCGTCTCGAGTTGCTCGCAGAGCGCCACGACCGGCAGGGCGACGCCGACCTCCCGGGCGAGGTCGAGGGCGATGCCGAGGTCCTTGCGGTGGAGGGCGACCCGGAACCCAGGCGGGTACTCGCCGGCGATCATCCGCCCCGAGCGGTTGGCCAGGACCCAGCCCTGCGCCGCCCCGCCCGACAGTGCGGTCACGACCTGGCCCGGATCGAGGCCGGCCTTGGTCGCCAGGACGATGCCCTCGGCGACGCCGAGGTAGACCCCGGCCAGGATGGCCTGGTTGACGGCCTTGGCGGCCTGGCCCGCTCCGACCGAGCCCAGATGGGTAACCGTCCGTCCGAGCGTCTCGAGGAGCGGGCGGGCCCGGGCGACATCGGTCTCCAGCCCGCCGACCAGGATCGCCAGGGTCGCATCGCGGGCACCCTCGGGGCCACCGGTCACGGGGGCATCGACGAAGCCGACGCCGCGCTCCGCCAGCACCCCGGCGATGGCACGGCTGGCAGCTGGTGCGATCGTCGAGCAGTCGACGACGAGCGAGCCGGGAGCGACCCCCTCTCCGATGCCTCCGGCGCCGAGGACGACCGCCTCGACGTCCGGGGTGTCGGACACGCAGATGAAGGTGACCTCGGCGGCGGCGGCGGCCTCGGCCGGGGACGACGCCTCCTTCGCCCCCATGGCGACGAGGGACGCTGCGCGCCCGGGCGTCCGGTTCCACACGGTGACATCGTGACCCGCCTTCAGCAGGTTCGCGGCCATGGCCGAGCCCATCGAGCCGAGTCCCACGAATCCGAGTCGCACGGCGTCACCTCCTTGGTAGGCCTGCCCCGGCCGGGCGGGCTGCCCGATGGTAGTGGACCGACGGCCTGTGGTCGCCGACCGGTGGCCGCGGCCGAACCGCTGCGCGGACCAGCGCATCGGGCCGGCTGAGCGAGCCCGGATCCCGAGGACCGGCCGCTCAGGCGGCGATCGTGAAGTCGGCGAAGAGGATGGAGGCCAGGACCAGCGCCAGCGCCAGGTTCAGCACGGTGGCGGAGGCGAAGACGATCACCGGCCGGACGCCCGTCTCACGCAATGACGTCAGGCGGAACTCGAGGCCGATGCAGACGAACGCCAGGGTGAAGAACCAGACCCGCAGCTCGTTGACGGCCTTGATCGCCGCTTTGGCCGCGTCCGGGTCGCTGGCGGTCTCCAGGAACCAGGTCGCGACCGCCGATGCCACCACGAACCCGATGATGAACTTCGGGAAGCGATGCCACAGCGTGGAGAGCGGGACCGAGGCCCCGGGGGTCCGCTCGACGCGGTAGACGAACCAGACAGTGAGCAGGAACGCGACGACGCCCATCATGGCGTTCTGGACCTGCTTGACGATCGCTGCGATCGACAGGGCGTCCTCGCCGACGATCGAGCCAGCGGCCGTCACGGCGGCCGTGGTGTCGATGTTGCCACCGATCCAGGCGCCGGCCACGACCTGCGAAAGGCCGAGCTGCTCGGCGAGCCAGGGTTGGATGAAGATCGACGGCAGGGCGAACAGGATGACCAGGCTGGCCACGTAGGCGAGCTGCTCCTTCTTCGCCGCGACGGCCCCGGCAGCCGCGATCGCCGCAGACACCCCGCAGATGGAGACGCTCGCGGACAGCAGTGCGCGGAGCTTCTCCTCGACCCCCAGCAGCCCGGCCAGGAACCAGGTGAAGAGGAAGACGGTGGTGATGAGGATCACCGACTGGACGATGGCGGGACCGGCGGCCTGGGCGATGACCGTCAGGTTGATGGAGGCACCAAGCAGGACGAGGCCGGTCTTGATGAAGAACTCGGTCCGGAATGCGATCTTGACGCGGTCCCGGATGCCGAGCGCCCCCAAGACCGCGCCGGCGAGCAGGCCGATCGCGATGGCATACACCGGGAACTCGACCGACTTGATCCAGTCGATGTCGGGGAAGAACAGCGGGAGGTTCTTCTCCAGGAGTCGGACGAGCCAGGCCAGAGAGAGGACGATCGCCAGCGAGAGCGCGGCTCGACCCCACCAGCGCGTGTCACGGACCTCGACCCGCTCGGCGGCCTCGGCGGCCTCGGCGGCCTCGGCGGTCATGTGGTTACCAGGGTCGGAACCAGGCCTCCGACGAGGGTGCCGGTGATCACGCCAGCGAGAGCCAGCGCCAGCAGTACCAGACCGAAGATGGTCGCGGCCCAGTCCTCGTTGATCGAGAAGCGACCCTGCGCCTCCGGTTCGGACGGGGGATCGACCGGCTGATGGTCGCTGCTCATCGCTCCTCCAGCGGGCCGCGGCCCCGACGGCCGGCATGCTCTACTAGACCGGTGGGACTACTTCCGACGGACGACGACGATACACCTCAGCACGAGGGAGATCCGGTCGGATCCGCACGGCCGAACGACGGGACAGGCTGGCGTCGGACAGATACAACTGGAACCGACACCCAGGGTGGCGCACGAGGACCGGATGGCACGTCGTCGTGGGGCCCGACGGTAGACGGGTCCAGTCCGGTTCCGGCTCGCCGCCGACCGCCGACCGCCGGCGCGGACCGGGTCAGCCTGGCTCGGGCTCCGCGCCCTTCGGCGGACGCCCCAGGAACCCCCTGAACGCCCGCAGCGAGTCGCGCGGCCTGAGGGCCAGGACCACGGCCGTGAGGACGAAGTAGACGATCGTGATCGTGCCCCGCGTCTCCGGCAGGAGCATCTGGACGATGAAGAGTCCGAACAGCGCCCCGGCGCCGATGAGCGACAGGCGCAGGTTCAGGAGCAGCGCGACCGCGAACAGCGACTGGGCGGCGGTCAGCAGGATCTCGTCCTGCTGGCGGGCGTCGAGGGGCAGCGCCGAGGGCTCGCCTCGGCCGATCGAGTAGACCAGCGGGAGCATCGCCACCAGGAGCGTCCACTGGTTGATCTTCGAGCTGACCAGGGTGCCGAGGGCCGCGGTGGTCGCGCCGCGCCAGGCGAACAGGGCGACGACGACGAACTCGGGGGCCTCCGACGCCAGCGGCGCCAGCCACTGGACCAGGAGGAACTCGTCGATGCCGACCGCCACGCCGGTCTCCACCAGCGAGGTCGCGAACGGCTTGGCCACCAGGAGGATCGCAACGGCAGCGACGATCGCCAGGGCGGCCACGGCGGCCCGACGAGGCCAGGGCGGCAGGCTGCCGATCAGGAGCGCCGGACCGACCAGGTGGGGCGGCTCGGCGGGAAGGCGGGCCACCCGCCAGATGTAGAAGACGAAGAAGCTCACCAGGACCGCCATGTCGACGAGGGCGATCCCCTCGCGGAACGGCAGGGTGAACGCGTAGACCGTGGCGGCCAGGAGGACGATCAGCTCCAGGCCGTGGCCATCCTGCAGGCTGATCGAGGTCTTGCGGAAGCGGATCCAGGCCAGGACGACGACCATCGGCCAGGCGATGCCGATGAGGAGACGGTTGGCCCCGGTCATGTTGGCGACCGCGTAGCCGGCGTAGGCCGGGTCCTCGGCGGCCAGATAGGCGAAGGTCGCGTCGACCACGTACTCGGGCAGGATCGCGATGAGAGCCAGCAGCGCGAGCGCGAGGCCCTGGCTGAAGTCGAGCTGGACGACCTCGGCCGCCCAGGAAAGCAGGAACGCCGCTCCGACGATGGCGATGCCATAGACGAGCGCCTTGAGGGGATCGGCGAGACCGACCCCGCCCAGGACCAGGTAGGCGCCGGGGACCATGACGGCCGCCGCGATGGCCACCAGGAGCCAGCTGCGGGCGGAGGGTCGGGACGCGTCGCTCATACAGCGGATGTTCGCATGTCGCGGGCCGGCGGATCAGCCCGCGCCATCCCGGGTCGGTCGGCACCCACTCGCGTGGCCCACGACGCCGATCAGGCGTCCAGCGACCGCTCCGCCCGGTCGTCGGCTGTCGGGGTCCCGATGGAGCCGTAGAGGGCCCTGGCCGCACCCTCGGACAGGCGACCCTCACGGACATCCCGGGTGATGAGATCCGGGTCGCGCTCGGCGGGCGGTCCGAACCCTCCGCCGCCCCCCGTCCGGACGACCAGGCGATCACCCGGCCCGACACGGACCCGGCACTTGGTGATGACCTCGCTGGTCCCGTCGGTACGCTCCAGCACGACGAGCGCCGGTTGGCCCGAGGATCCGCCCTCGCTGCCCCAGGCGGCGTGGGACGGCCTGCTCTGCTCCGTGTAGGCGACCAGGTCGCAGGCACCGGTGAACACGTACTCCCGCAGGATCGCCTGGCCGCCCCGGAGGCGACCGACGCCAGCCGAGTCGATGGCCAGCTCCGTTCGGGCGATCCGCACGGGGTACTGCATCTCGCACACCTCGGCCGGAAGGATCCCGACGTTCCCAAGGTAGGTGTCGACGCCGTCGAGCCCGTCCCCGGCCGCCGTCCCCCCCATCCCGCCACCGAGGTCGTCCTGGATGACGGTCGGGTCGCCGGTCCGGGGATGGCGTCCCTCGGCCGCCAGGCTCGAAAAGCCGACGAAGGCCCCGGCGGCACCCGTCTCGGGATACAGCTGCTGGAACGCCCGGATGATCGTGTCGGTGATGCGCTGGGATGTCAGGTGACGCAGGCTCACCGCAGCCGGGTAGACGGGATCGACGAGGGACGCTCGGGGAAGGCGAACGCGGATGGCCCGGGCCGTGCCGCTGTTGGGGGGAGCCTCCGGATCGAAGATCGCCTTGACGGCGAACAAGACGGCCGCCATGACCGCCGAGCGTGGCGCGTTCATGCCACCGGCCATCTGGGATGCGGTCCCCTCGAAGTCGACCTCGACCTCGTCACCCTGGACGCGGACCGTCACCTCGATCCGGATGTCGTCGTTCCCGACTCCGTCGTTGTCGAGGTAACCCACGGCCGTCGAGCTGCCGTCGGGGCGCGATCGGATGGCGTGGCGCAGCCGTCGCTCCGTCTGGCCGATGACCTCCTGCATCACCCGGTCGACCGTGGCAAGCCCGTAGCGCTCGATCATGCCCACGATCCGCGTCCCCCCGAGCTTGACGGCAGCGGTCTGAGCCCGCAGATCGCCGAGCGTCGCCCGCGGCTCACGTACGTTCGCCTCGATGAAGCGGAGCAGCGGCGCGACCGGTCGACCGGCCTCGAAGAGCCGGAGCGGGGGGAACCGCAGCCCTTCCTCGAAGATGGAGCGGTTGGCGTACCCCTCGGTCCCTGGGTTCGTCCCGCCGATGTCGACATGGTGGGCCAGCGTCCCCGTCCAGGCGACGAGCCGTTCCCCGTGGAAGACGGGTGCGAACAGGTGGATGTCGGGCGTGTGGGTCCCGCCCCGATAGGGGTCGTTGGCGATGAAGATGTCGCCCGGCTCCAGGGACTCGGGCGGGTGGTCCTCGATGAGCGCCTGGAGGGCGAAGGCCATCGCACCGAGGAGCGCCGGGATCGTCTCCGACTGGGCCGCCATCTCGCCCCGCGGGGTGAAGACCGCGCAGGAGTAATCCAGCATCTCGCGGATGATCGGCGAGTACGAGCTGCGTCGGAGCGACTCGCTCATCTCGGTGGTCGTCGCCACGAGGGCGCTGCCGATGGTCGCGGCGGTGATCGGGTCGGTCATGCCTCGCTCCGCTCGATGAGCAGGCAGTCGAGCGCCGCTACCCGCGCTGTGTGGCCGGGAGGCACGAGAACGGTCGTGTCGAGTTGCTCGACGATGGCGGGTCCGACGAACCGGTCCCCCGGACCGAGCGCGGCCCGGTCGATCACGCGGGTGTCCAGGAAGGCGGCTGCCTCCGCGAACCAGACCCGACGCGAGCGCTCGCCTCCCCCGGATCGGATGAACGCGCCCTCATGATGCGTCGTCGGCCGCGGGAACCGGCCGGTCGCGACGACTCGAACGGCGACCGACTCGACGGGCTGGTCCGGGGCGGCGTGGCCGTAGACGCGTTCGTGCTGGACGTGAAATCGCTCGACGATCCGGGCCACCGGCTCGCCGGGTCCCACCGGGACGGTCAGCGTCCACTCCTGGCCGACGGCTCGCAGGTCGATGGCACGCTCGAAGCGACGATCGGGTGGCTTGACCCGGTCGGCCGTGAGACGGTCGGCGGCCGCCGCCTCCAGGTCGGCGAAGGCGCGCTCGAGCCGGGCCTCGTCGAGTTCGGCCGCGAAGGCCAGCAGCGGGCCGGAGAGGTCGTGTCGGAGGTCGGTCGCCAGCAGGCCGAGCGCCGAGAGCAGGCCCGGTGTCCGGGGGATGCAGACGGCGGGCATGCCGAGTTCGGCCGCCAGTTGCACGGCGTGGAGGGGGCCGGCCCCGCCGCCGGCGACCAGGACCGCATCTCGCAGGTCGTCGCCGTGCCGGGCGGCCGTCGCGCGGATGGCCCCGATCATGTTCGCGTCGGCCACGGCCACCACTCCCCGAGCGGCCTCATCGATCCCGAGGTCGAGCGGGCGTGCGACCCCCCGCTCGATGGCCTCCCGGGCCAGCCGGACATCGAGTCGGACCTCCCCGCCCAGGAACGCGTCGGGGTCGAGCCGCCCGAGGACGAGGTGGGCGTCGGTCAGCGTCGGCGCGGTCCCGCCCGTGCCGTAGCAGGCCGGCCCCGGGTCGGCCCCGGCGCTCTGGGGACCCACACGGAGGGCACCGCCCGCGTCGACGGAGGCGATGCTCCCACCCCCGGCTCCGATGGCCTCGACCTCGAGGGTCGGGATCTGGAGCGGGAGGCCCGTCGGGAGCGTCATGCCGATCCGCATCCGTGGTGCCCCGTCGACGACGACCCCGATGTCGGCGCTGGTGCCGCCGATGTCGAGCGTGACCGACTCGGAGAAGCCGACCGCCGCCGCGACATAGCTGCCACCGATCACGCCGGCGGCCGGCCCGGAGAGGACGAGCCGGTGGGCGTGCTCGCCGGTCGACCTGCGGGCCGTCGCCAGCCCGCCGTTGCTCTGCATCACGTGGAGAGGAACGCGGTACCCGGCCCTCGAGAGGTCGCCAGCCAGGGTGCCGATGTAGCGGTCCAGGAGCGGCGCGAGCGACGCGTTGGCCGCGGTCGTCGCGGTCCTCGGATACTCCCGCAGCTCCGGGCTCACCGCGCTCGATCGGGCGACATAGAGGTCCGGCGCGACGGACCGGACGATCGCCTCGACCTGTTCCTCGTGCCGCGGATCGACGAACGAGAACAGCATCGCGATCGCGATCGAGTCGACCCCCATGCCCACCAGTCGGCGAACCTGGGCAGCGACCTCGTCGGCGTCGATCGTCTCGAGCTCCGTCCCGTCGAAGGCGATGCGCCCGGCGATCTCGAGCCGCCGGTCCCGTGGGATCGGGACATGTCGGTCAGGCTGATGGAGCCGGTAGAGCGACGGTCGCTGCTGGGTCCCGATCTCGAGGACGTCGCGGAACCCACGGTTGGTCAGCAGACCCGCGGCCGCCAGCTCACCGGTGATGACGGCGTTCGTGGCGATCGTGGTGCCGTGGGCGACGAAGTCGATGTCGCCCGCCTCCGACCCTGCCGCGTCGAGCAGCCGGTGTAGCCCTTCGCTCACGGCAAGGTGGGGCTCTCTCGGGCGCGACGGCACCTTGGCGGTCACCAGGTCGCCGATCGCCGGATCCCACAGCACGCAGTCGGTGAAGGTGCCCCCCGTGTCGATCCCGACCCGTCGCACGGCTACGGGTCCTGGCGCGAGGGACCGGAGGCCGGGACGACCGGCAGCACGAGCCGCATTGGTCCATTCTGAAGGCAGATGGGGTGGTCGTGGTCGGCCATCCTGCCAGGAGCGGGGAGGGAGATCGACGGATCGACGCAGCGACGGCGCCGAGCCCGACCGCGGCTGGCTGGTCGGGATCGACGTCGGCGGGACATTCACCGACGGGGTGGCCATCGGACCCGCGGGCGAGATGGTCGTCGCCAAGGTCGCCAGCAGCGCCCAGGACCCGGCCCAGGGCCTGATCGAGGCAGTGGATCGGCTGATCGAGGAGGGCATGCCCGGGACCGCGGTCCGGCTCGCCTTCCACGGGACGACCATCGCCACGAACGCGGTGATCACGGGGTCCCTCGCCCCGGTCACGCTCCTCGCCACCTCCGGCGGCACCGACGTCCTTGCCTACCGCAGCGGCCGTCGCCCGCGTATGTACGATCTCCGCCAGCCCCGGCCCGACCAGCTGGTCCCTGCCGAGCGGCGCGTCGGGGTGGCCGAGCGGCTGCGGGACGACGGTTCGGTGCATCGGGCCCTCGCGCCGGCCGAGATCGAGCGGCTGCTGGTCGAGCTGGAGGAGCGGCGGCCCGAGGCCGTGGCGATCAGCCTCCTGTTCAGCTACCGCAACGGCGACCACGAGCACCGGCTGGCCGAGGCGATCCGGGCCCGCTGGCCGTCGCTGGCCGTCGCTGTCTCGTCGGAGGTCGCCCGCGAGATCCGCGAGTACCCTCGCACCGTAACCACGGTCATCAACGCCGGGCTGCGGCCCGTCCTCGATCGATACATGTCTCAGGCGGCCGAGGCGCTCCGGGAGCGTCTCCCGGAGGCCCGACTCCTGGTCATGCAATCGAGCGGCGGCAGCGTCCCCTCGGAGCAGGCAGCCCTGGAAGCCCATCGCCTGCTCGTCTCCGGGCCGGCCGGCGGCGTGGCGGCCGCGGTGGCCGCGGCCGAGGGCCAGGGCGCCGGCGACCTGATCGCCCTCGACATGGGCGGGACATCGGCCGACGTATCGCTGATCCGGGGCGGGCGGGCGCAGGTCGTCAGCGAGCAGGACGTCGACGGGCATCCCGTGCTGGCACCGGCGATCGACATCCGGACGATCGGCGCGGGTGGGGGATCCATCGTGACCGTCGATGCCGGCGGCTCGCTCCGGGTCGGTCCCGCGAGCGCCGGGTCCGAGCCCGGCCCCGCGAGCTACGGTCGGGGCGGAACGTCGGCCACGGTGACCGACGCCCATGTCGTCTGTGGTGTGCTGGGCGGGGGGATCCGCCTCGCTGGGACGCTCGAACTCGACCGGCGGCGGGCCATCGAGGCCTTCGAGCCCCTCGCGTCGTCGCTCGCCCTGTCGGTCGAGGCGGCGGCCGAAGCGGCGCTCGAGGTCGCCACGGCCGGCCTGATCCGGGCCATCCGCGGGGTGACGGTCGAACGGGGGATCGATCCGGCCGAGTGTCGCCTGGTCGCCTACGGCGGAGCCGGCCCGCTCCACGCCGGGCGGCTCGTCCGCGAACTCGGCCTGTCGGAGGCGATCGTCCCGGTCACGCCGGGGCTCTTCTCGGCACGCGGGCTGCTGGCGGCCGACATCCGGTACGACCTCGCCCAGACGATCCTCACGCGCTTTGAGGCCGGGACCGAAGCGGCGCTCGCCGAGTGGTTCTCTCGCGCACGCACCGAGCTGTCCGCACGCCTCGAGGCCGACGGTATCCCGCCAGCGGCTCGCCGGTTCGAGGCCCGGGCGGATTGCCGGTACCTGGGCCAGGGCTACGAGCTCGTCGTGACAGCCGGCACGGGCGACCGATCCGATGCCGCCCTGATCGGGGAGCGGTTCCACGCCGTCCACGTGGCGACGTATGGGCACGCCGCTCCCGATGAGCCCGTCGAGGTGGTGACCGCCCGGCTGGCCGCCTTCGGCGGCTTGCCGCGGCTGGCCGCCGCGACGCTTCCTGCAGGCGGCGAGCTCCCGCCCGAGGAGGCGCTCATGGAGCACCGGCCCGTGCTGTTCCCCGGAGCGACGGAGCCGCAACCGGTCCCGGCGATCGATCGGTCGGTCCTGCTCGCCGGCAACCGGGTACCAGGGCCGGCCATCGTCCATCAGCTCGACGCGACCACCGTCGTGCTCGAGGGCCAGACGGCGCTCGTCGACGAGCGCGGGGACCTCCGCCTTGCGGAGGACAGCCGGTGAACCGGACCACCCGCTTCGAGGTCCTCCATGCCGCGCTCCTCTCGGCCACCGACGAGATGGGGATCGTCCTCAAGCGCTCGAGCCACAGCCCGATCATCCGCGAGATGGATGACTTCAGCTGCGCGATCTTCGATGCCGAGGGATCGCTCGTCGCCCAGGGCGACTTCATCCCGGCCCAGCTCGGGGCGATGAGCACCGTCGTCCGGTCGACCCTGGCGCGCCATCGAGACTCCGTGGCCGAGGGCGATGTCTTCATCGCCAACGACCCGTACGACGGCGGCGCCCACACCCTCGACGTCAACGTGCTCGCGCCGATCTTCGTCGATGGTCGGCTCGTGGCCTGGTCCGGGACGGCGGCCCACCATGCCGACTTCGGCGGTCCCAACCCGGGCACCGAGGGTCCGGCCCTCGGCGATCTGTTCGCCGAGGGCCTGGTGCTGCCCCCGATCCACCTTCACCGGGCCGGCCGCCCCATCGACGACGTCTACGACCTGGTCGCGGCCAATGTCCGCGAGCCGGTGGCGACCCTCTCCGACCTCCGGGCCCAGGTCGCGGCCTGTGCGGCCGGAGGTCGAAGGGTGCTCGAGCTGGTCGACCGCTACGGGGTCGACGTCCTGACGGCGACGCTGGCGGAGGTGCTCGACTACGGCGAGCGCCGGGCTGCGGCGCGACTGGCCGAGCTGCCGGACGGCATGACCGAGGCCGAGGGCTTCCTCGACGACGACGGCCGGGATGGTCCCCCGACGAGGATCCACGCCCGCCTGGTCAAGCGCGGCGGGACCCTGACGGTAGACCTGAGTGGCTCGGCGCCGCAGATCGCCGGCGCGCTCAACAACCCCTGGGCCACCACGCGCGCCTGCGTCGTCTACCTGGTGAAGGCGCTCACGGACCCGGAGTTCCCGTTCAACGACGGGGCGATGCGGGTCATCGACATCGTCTGCCCGGAGGGGTCGGTCCTGCGCCCACGCCGGCCGGGGGCAGTGAGCGTCCGGCACCTCACGGCGCAGAGGACCGCGGACACCCTGGTCCGGGCAGCCGGGGCACTCTGGCCCCGACTCGACGTCGGGAGCGGCATGGTCGGCTTCTTCGGCTTCAACCTTGCCTGCACGTCGCGCCGGACAGGTCGCCGGACGACGATGCAGGACGTCCTGGGTGGCGGCACCGGGGGGCACCCGGGCGACGGCGGGCTGGACGGGGTCGACACGTACATGTCGAACGTCGGCCTGCTGCCCATCGAGGTCGCCGAGAGCGAGTACCCGGTCCTCGTGCTCGATACGTCGCTGCTGCCCGACAGCGGTGGCGCCGGGCAGCACCCCGGTGGCTCCGGGATCCGCCGGGACTACCTCGTGTTGGAAGGACCGGACCACGCCACGGTCTACTGCGAGCAGAGCGACGACCGCTTCGTCCCCCGGGGTGTGGCCGGCGGGGAGGACGGCAGCCCGACCCGGTTCCGGATCCTCGACCCGGACGGGAACGTCATCCCGACCCGTTCCAAGACGACGGTCACGCTCCAGCCGGGTTCGCGCGTCATCGTGGAGACGGGCGGCGGGGGCGGCTGGGGAGATCCCGGGGCCGTGTCGACCGACGCCTCGGCACCCTGAAGGGCCCTCGGCCGGACGGCCTCCCGAAGGAGGTCCGTCAGCGCAGGCGCGGGATCAGTGGTGCTCTGCGATCCGGACGCACTCGAGGCCCCCGGCCCCCGCCAGGTCGAGAGCCGGGGCGAAGGGATCGACCTGCGGGCGAGGGTCGCCGGGGTACCGCTGGCCGGTGACGAGCTCGGACCCGAACCGGACGGATCCGCCGGCCGAAGGGCTCACCGGGCCACGCCCGCCGGGGCCCCGTCGCGCAACGGCGACGGCTTGGCGAGGAACTCCCGGTAGTCGAGACGTCGGTAGCCGGCCGTGCAGGGATGGCCGTCGGCGACCCACATCGTCCGCGCATCGAGGTCCATGAGGACCGAGGCGATGGTCGCACTCTGGTCCAGCCGATCCATCCGGGGGTCGGGGTGACAGCAGATGCCGGATGGGTAGTTGGCATGGTCGGCCAGGAGGCCCGCGAGGTCGTCCATCGAGAGCCCCCCGCCGGCCGCGCCGGCCGCGCCGACGGCCGTCCGGAGCCGCTCCAGGCGGAACGGGCTGTCGGCCATGGCCCAGAGGGACACGTCGCGCACCGGGAGCCGATCGGCGAGGAAGTGGTTCGTGTGCAGGAGGATCCCGTCGTCGGGGTACGACAGGTAGAGCCGGCTGAAGTCACCGGGTGACGCCTCGACATCGACCGCCATGCCGTCCCGGTGGGCCACCAGGTAGTTGGCGCTCGAGGAGCGACGGCCAGCCTGGAGCGCCACCAGGGCGTCGGACAGGACCTCCGCGTCGAGGATCGACCGGAGGAGGACGTGGTAGGGCAGGCCCGGCTCGCCGCGGTCGTGGTCGGTGACCAGGGCGTTCGTGGCAAGCCCGATCCCGGAGGAGTTCATGCCGGTCTTGGCGAGCAGACCCGCCTCGACGACGGTGACGAAGTCGGGCCCGTCCTCCTGCTCGGCCTCGAGGACGACGACGGTATCGTCGCAGTGGAGCAGCCAGTCCCAGTTCTGGCCGATGAGGGTGTGGCCATCTTCCGACGCCTCGGGTAGGACCGCGATCGCGCTGCACTCGAGCGGCGGCGCCCCGGCAGCCTCGGCCTGGCGGGCCCTCGCGGCGAACATGACCTCGGTCCGAACGTTGATCGCCAGGATGTCCGCGAGGTCGGTCCCGGCCCCGTCGGCGATCCCGCGCATCTCCTCCACGGCCTTCGGGACGTGGGCCGAGATGACCGGCAGGTAGGCCAGGGCCTGCTCGCGGACGTGCGACCAATCCCATGAGGCGTACGCCTGGAACACCTCCCGGTAGGCCGCGATCGACGTCGCCACCCGGTCGGCGACCGCACTCCCGTACGCCTCACCGCGCTCGAGCGGGCCGCCGGCCACGCGGACGTGGGGAAAGGTCGTCATGGCACCCCCTCCGTCGTTCGTCACGTCGTCAAGGCGCCGCCATCCACCGGCAGGACGGCGCCGGTGATGTAGGCGGCGGAGTCTGAGGCGAGGAAGGCGATCGCCGCGGCGACCTCCACGGCCTGCCCGACCCGACCGAGCGGGACCCGGCCCTCGAGATAGGCTCGCCCGTCCGGCGTCTCCGGGCGCATCAGGAGCATCGGCGTGTCGATGAGCCCCGGAGCTACGGCGTTGACCCGGATCCCGAGGTGCCCCCACTCGGCCGCAAGCTGACGTGTGAGAGCCACGATGCCGCTCTTGGCCGCCGAATATGCCGGAGCCGGCTCGCTCCGGTCGCCCTGGAAGGCCGCAATCGAGCTGACGTTGACGATCGCCCCTGGCAGCCCGGCATCGGCGAGGCGCCGGGCCACGGCGCCGGCCATGAGATAGGGGGCGCGGAGATTGGCCGAGAGCACGTCGTCCCAGGTCGCGGCGTCGACGTCCAGGGCCGGTCCGACCCGATAGATGCCGGCTGCGTTGACGAGGACGTCGGCGGGACCGTCCAGGATCGAGGTCGCGCGAGCCACGGCGTCGCCGGCGTCCGGGTCGAGCCCGACGTCGGCGGTGACCCACCGCACCCCGAGGTCGGCCGCCGCGGCCTCGGCCTCGACGCGGTCGACGATGACGACGGACGCGCCGCCGTCCCGGAGGAGCCGGGCGGTCGCCAGCCCGATGCCCGACGCCCCGCCCGTGACGATCGCACGCCGGCCGGTGAACCGCGGGGTAGCCGCACCCGGAGCGCCGTTCGTCGTCATGTCCGAAGGACGCCGCCGTTGACGCCGATCGTCTGCCCGGTCACGTAGGCTGCATCCTCGGAGGCCAGCCAGACCACGGCTCCCGCGATGTCGTCCCCGGTGCCGTGGCGTCCCAGCGGGATCGTCCGCCGCACCTCCTCGACGAGCGACTCGAAGGAGGCGCCGGTCGCCGCCGCCCTCGCTCGGAGGTCGTCCCAGTGCATCTCGGTCGCCATGTTGCCGGGCGAGACCGTGTTGACGCGGATCCCGTGCGGGCCGAGCTCGGCCGCCAGGGCCTGGGTGGCGGTCGACACCCCACCCTTCGAGGCGCCATAGGCCACCCCACCGGCCACGCCGTGCTGACCGAAGATCGAGCCGATGTTGACGATGGATCCGGCCCGTCCGCTCGCCACCCACCCGCGGGCGACCTCCCGGGCGGCGAGGATCGTCCCGAGGAGGTTGACGTCGAGGACCCGTCGGATCTCCTCGACCGAGGTGTCGACGAGATCGGTGACGCCGCCGCCGATGCCTGCGACGTTCACGAGCAGATCGAGCGGACCGAGGCGGTCGATGGCCGCACGGACCGCCCGCTCGACGTCGGCCGGATCGGAGACGTCGGCGACGATGCCGATCGCGCGCCGGTCGCCGTGCTCCCCAGCCAGGGCAGACGCCGTCGTCCGGACCGTCGCCGCGATGTCGACGAGCGCGACCGCCCATCCGTCGTCCACGAGCCTGGCGGCCACTCCCTCGCCGAGCCCGCGAGCGGCTCCGGTGACGAGGGCGGTCCCGGTCATGGGACGCGCTCGGCCACCTCGCCGCAGGTGGCGAGCCAGACATCATCGAGCCCACGAGCGAAGTCGAGGATGGCGCCGAGGAGCGGCAGCCGGCCGGGTCGGCCGATGATCTGCGGATGCATCGTCAGGAGGGCAAGACCGCCCATCTCCCGGACGCCCAGGATCTCGGCCTCCCAGATCGCCCGGACCTCCGCCACCGTCGAGATCTTCTTCGTCCAGCTGGCCCCGTCGAACATGAAGTGGGGCGCGTCATCGAGGATCCACTGGATCGGTAGCTCGACGATCCCCGAGCCCTCGTGGCGGTACGGCCGGATGTCATCCATCAGATTCGAGGCATAGGCGAAGTCGTGCTGGCGGAGCAGGTCGAGCGTGTTCGGACTCAGGTCCCAGGACGGCGAGCGGTACCCGCGGACGCGCGCCCCGAGGCCCTCGAGCACTTCGCGCCCCCTGAGCAGCTCATCTTCCTCCTCGGCCCGGGACAGTCTGGTCGGCGATGTGTGGGTGTAGCCGTGGTGGGCGACCTCGTGTCCGGCGGCCAGGATCTCCTCCACCCGGCCGGGATGACGCTCGGCCACCCGGCCCGGCACGAAGAAGGTCGCCCGGATCCCGTGGCGACCGAGGAGCTCGAGGATGGCTGGCACGGCGACCTTGGCGCCGTAGGTCCCCTGCGACAGGACGCCGGGCTTGTCCGCGTTGGCTGGGTCTTCGCCGATCCAGAGCTCCTCGGCGTCGAAGTCGAACGAGACGACGATGACGGCCCGCTTGCCGCCCGGCCACCACACGGTCAGGTTCCCTCGTCGCCGGGTCCGGGGGCTCCCTCGGCCTGGCCACGATCGGGGCGACGGACCCGACTCGAGATCGCCGCGACGACGCGGTCGACGATCTGCATGATGCCGCCGGGGAAGAACAGGACCGTCAGGACGATGAGTCCGCCGAGGACCCCGAGGCGCAGGCTGCCGGCGACCCGCAGGTACTCGCTCCCGAAGGTGACGACGACGGCCCCGAGGATCGGCCCGAGGAAGGTGCCGGCACCGCCGAGCAGCCACATCGCGACCACCATCAGGAACTGGTCGATCCCGAGCATGCCCGGCGAGATCTGACCGAGCGTATGGGCGAAGAACCCGCCGGCCAGCCCGGTCACGAATGCCGAGATGGCGAACACCTTGAGCCCCTGGCGGAACCTCGACACCCCGAGGGCGACGGCGAAGTCCTCCGAATCCCGAAGCGCGACGAAGACCATCCCGGTCGTGCCCTTGACGATCCTGTAGAGGATGGTCATGGCCACGACGCAGAAGACGAGCGTGATGTAGTAGGCCTGCCACTTCTGGAGGTCGGGCAGGAACTCGGGGATCCCGAGGAGGCCGATCCCGCCGCCCGTCCACTCCCGAAGGATCGAGATGATCGAGGGCAGGGCGTCGGCGAAGACGAGGGTGAGCAGGGCGATATAGATGCCACGGAGTCGCAGGACCGGGAACCCGAGCAGGACGGTGACGATCACCATCGTGGCGGTGGCCCCCACCCAGATCGTCAGCCAGGGCGAGACCCCGAGCTCCTTGGCCATCACCGCCGAGATATAGGCCCCGAGAGCGAAGAAGCCGAGGTTGCCCAGGGAGAGGATGCCCGCGTAGCCGTTGAGCAGGTTCCAGTACGAGGCCACCACGATCCAGATGAACGTGAGCCCGGCGACGTGGAGGAGGAAGCGGCTCGCACCGAGATAGGGCACTGCGGCCAGGACCGCGATGGTGACGATCGCCAGGAGCAGTGGGATCCGGTCCCGCCCGGCGAGGCGACGGACCGCGGGGGCTGCGTTCACGTCGTCCGCCCGCCGAGGATCCCCTGCGGTCGCAACCAGAGCGCGATGATGAACGTGGCCAGCCAGGCCGGCCAGACCCAGAGGGTGCCCAGCTGGAGCGTCACGAACGTCTCGATCAGGCCGAGGACGAGCGCAGCCACGATCGCACCGGGCACGTTCCCGAGCCCGCCGAACGTGACGATGATGAAGCCTTTGATCATCCACTCCCACCCGATGTGGGGGGTCATGAACGACTTCGTGCCGAGGAGCACGCCGCTCATCGCCGTCACCCCGAAGGCCAGCGCAAAGGTGGCCCCGTGGATCCGGTCGATGTCGATGCCGACGATGCGCGCCCCGGAGACCGAAGTAGCGACCGCCCGCATGGCTCGGCCGAGCGAGCTCCGGTTGAGGAACGTCCACAGCGCCACGATGATCAGGACGGCCAGGAGGACGAGCGCGACGTCGTTCAGGCTCACCGTGACGGGCCCGATGTCGGCCTCGCCTTCGATGAAGACCGGGATGGACTTCACGCGCGGCCCGAACGCCTCGAGCATCCCCCACTCCAGGAGGATGGCCAGTCCGAGCGTGAACAGGAGCGTCGCGAACGCCCATTCGGCCCGCCGCAGCAGCGAGCGGATGGCCAGCTGGTACAGCACCCATCCGAAGACGGCCATCACCACGACCGCGACGGCGATCGCGATGCCCAGTGGCGCGTCGACCGAGGTGATGACGAGCCAGGCGACATAGGCGCCCAGGACGGCGATGTGCCCATGGGCGAAGTTGAAGACATGGCTGACGCCATAGATGACCGTCAGCCCGATAGCCATCGACGCGTAGAGGCCGCCGACGACGAGACCACTCCAGGCGGCGCTGAGGATGGCATCCATCAGAAGTACGCCTCCTTCAGCTCCTCCACGCTGGCCTCCGCGGAAGGCCGTTCGAACTGGACCGCCCCGCGCTTCATCATGTAGATGCGGCTGGTCAGGCGCAGCGCGTAGTCGATCTCCTGCTCGACGAGCAGGACGGTGATCCCGGCGTCCTGGTTGATGCGAAGGATCGCGCCATAGACGGCCTTCTTCATGCCCGGGGCGAGCCCGATCGACGGCTCGTCGATGAGCAGCATGCGGGCGCCGCTCATCAGGCCCCTGGCGATCGCCACCATCCGGCTCTCACCGCCGGACATCGTCATGCAGACCTGGCGCTGGCGCTCCTTGAGCCGGGGGAAGACATCGAAGACGAACTCGAGGTTCCGGCGGTACTCGGGACGGGCGGTCCGGGAGTAGGCCCCGAGCTGGAGGTTCTCGAGCACGGTCATGTCGCTGAAGAGGTGCCGCTCCTCCGGTATGTAGGCGATACCAGCCTCGACGATGCGGTGCGGAGGTGTCCTGACGATCTCCTCGTCCATGAACCGGATCGAACCGCCGGTCGCCGGGTGGACGCCCGAGATCGCCTTGAGGAGCGTCGACTTGCCGTGGCCGTTGGGCCCCAGCAGGCCGATGATCTCGCCGCCCCGGACGTCGAGCGAGACGCCTCGGAGGACCTGGATGTCCTCGTAGCCGCCGACGACCTGGCGAACCTCGAGCATGGCTACACCTCGTCCTCTGCCACGTCGTCGTCGTCGTCGAGGCCGCCGCCGAGGTAGACGCTCACCACCTCCGGGTGACCCTTGACGTCGTCCGGGTCGCCTTCGAAGAGGACCGAACCGTAGTGGAGGACGAGCATCCGGTCGGACAGGCCGATCAGCTCGTCGAGAAGGTGCTCGATGATGACGATCGTGGTGCCCCACTCCGCCCGGATGCGGGTGACGAGGTCGCGGTAGCGGTCCACCTCGACGTGGGAGAACCCGGCCATGGGCTCGTCGAGGAGGAGCAGGCGCGGCGACGTCGCCAGGGCCGCCCCCAGGACGACCTTCTTCGTCGTGAAGAGGTCGAGGTTCGTGGCCCGGGCGTCGGCGACACCGCCGAGCTCCAGGAAGTCGATGATCCGGGGGACGTCCCCCTCGCTCTTGGCTCGCCCGAAGAGCGCCCCGATCCGGAGATTGTCCTTCACGGTGAGCGAGTGGAAGAGCGTCGGGGTCTGGAACGTGCGCGTCAGCCCGATCTGGCACACGTCGCTCGGACCCATGCCGACGATGTCACGCCCGTCGAAGGAGATCGATCCCGACGTCGGCCGGTAGAACCCCGAGATCGTGGCGAACAGGACCGACTTGCCGGCTCCGTTCGGACCAGCGATCCCGAAGATGGATCCTTCGGGCACGTCGAACGAGACGTCGTTGACCGCGATCAGGTTGCCGAACCGGCGGGTGACCGATCGGACCTGGAGGATGGCCGCCCCTCCGCCCGGAGGAGCGGCCGTCCCAGCGCTGCCGACTAGGGCAGCCACGGTGGCGACTGGATCTCACCCTCGGCGGCGTTCTCGGGCAGGACCACCACGTTCGCGCCGTCCTGGACCTGCGACCAGAGGGTCGGCAGGAGATCGTCGCCCGCCTGCGCGTACTGACCATCCTCCAGCGAAGTGAAGTCGTAGGTCCCGGCGAAGCCCTGGTAGACGGTCTCCCGGATCGCGTCGTTGACCTGGTCGAAGCATTCGACGCAGCCGACTTCCTCGACCGCGTTGGCCCAGATGTCGAAAGCGTCCCGGACGACGTAGCCGTGGATCGACTTCGGCTCACCGCCGTACAGCTCGACCCAGCGAGCCGTGTAGTCGACCTTGTCGAGTCCGATCTTGTCGGACACGCCGATGACCGTGGACCAGAGCATCCCTTCCGCCGAGTCGCCGCTCAGCTCAAGGAACTCGGGGATGCTCGGGGTGTACTGCATGTAGACGAGGCTGTTCAGCCCTGAGTCGCCGAACTGGGCATCCCACTGGTTCATGAACCGCGCCGCGTCCGAGGGGTCCAGGTTCCAGAAGGTCACGAAGGCCGGCTCGGCCGCCTCGATCCGCGAGAGGATGGGGCCCCACTCCTCGACGCCGAAGGGCGTGACCTCGTCGACCGCGATCTCGTAGCCCTGCTCCTGGATGAACTCCTTGAACGCCTCGGCGCCGACGACGTTGTAAGCGTAGTCCGTGGTGATCACCGCAGCCGACTTGTTGGTCGGGGTGAAGCCGATCTGCTCAGCGATCTGCGGGAGGAGCTCTGCCGAGTTCACACCGTAGTCGTAGTCGCTCGGGTCGTACTGGAAGACGTTGCCGTACTTGTCAGGGTCCTCACGGACCGGGTCGACCGCGGCGGTCATCGTCACGGCGTGGAGGTATGGCATGTCACCCTCGCCGAAGGCCAGCGTGTTGATGCCGCTGTCGTCGTAGCCGGTGATGACCGCGTCGGGATCCTCGCCGAGGATCCGCTCGCCACAGGCCTGGATCGTGTCGACCTCCAGGGCCGCGACGTCGCAGGTCACGAGCGTCAGCTGGCGCCCGAGGACGCCGCCGTCGGCGTTGTACTCGTCGATCGCCATCTCCAGGGCCTGGAGCATCTCCTCGCCGTCGCTCGCATACGGACCGGTCAGCGGCATCGCCGAACCGATCACGATCGGCTCGGTGCTGTCGCCGCCGCCTTCGCTGGGCGCCGGCGTCTCATCATCCGCCCCGGGGGGCGCGCAGGCCGACAGCGCAAGCACGAAGGCGAGGCTGATGGCCGGGAACGTGAATTGGCGTGTCGACATGACGACCCTCCCATGGACGGGCCCCGGTACGCTCCCCTCCGGCGGCGGTCCCGTCCTACCGCGATCCATGGCACTGGCAGGATACACAACTGCATGCACTCCCTATCCGGCCATCCGGCAGCACGACGACGATCGCCATGACGAAGCCGCGCGGGTGGATGGCGGTCGCCCTCGGCGGGCTGTTGGTCGCGGGCGCGGTCGCGCTCGCCCTGATCGCCTGGATCGCGGGTGTCGGGCCCGACGCCCCGGGACCGATCGGCACCAGCGCCAACGGGCCCATCGCCTTCGTTCGCTCTGCGGGCCGGGAGGCGGACCTCCTGGAGGTCGAAGCGATCTCCGGTGAGGAACGGGTCTGGTTCGCCGGACGGGGCACTGTGAGCACGCCCGCCTGGTCGGCCGACGGGAGATCGCTCGCCTACGCCTGGCGGGACCCGACCGCCGGCGGCTACCGGATCCGGGTCGCGGACGCGGACGGCTCGAACGACCGGCCGGTCACGCCGGGCGACGCGATCGATGCGAGCCCCGCCTGGTCGCCAGAGGGCGACCGCATCGCCTTCTCGAGCAACCGCGACGGACCGCGCTTCGGGGTCTTCGTAATGGCAGCCGACGGCTCGGCGCCCGTTCGCCTGGTCGACGGTCAGGACCCAGCCTGGTCACCGACCGGCGAGTGGATCGCCTTCGTGCGGCTCGTCGACGGAGCCCGCGACGTCTTCCTGATACGGCCCGACGGACGTGACCTGAGGAACATCACGGCCGGCCGGGCCGATGACACGGATCCGGCCTGGACGCCGGACGGGACAGGGATCATCTTCGCGAGCGACCGCGGCGGCGACTTCGATCTCTACAGGACGCGGCCCGAGGGCGGCACCGTCACCCGACTGACCGAGGGATCGGAGGACGACCGCAGCCCGGCCGTCTCTCCCGATGGCGCCCTGGTCGCCTTCTCCCGCCAGACCTCGAGCTCGGCCGACCTGTGGGTGGTCGGCGAGGACGGGGTCGAGCGACGCCTGACCGACGATCCCCTCTTCGACGTGGACCCGGCCTGGCAGCCTCACTCCGGAGCCGGGCAAGGTGCCGGCTGACCGAGAGCGAGCAGCGCACGTGCGTCCGGACAGGCTCCGGTGGCGAGGGGAGGGGGTGGCGCGCCCGGCGAGACTCGAACTCACGGCCTTCTGGTCCGCAACCAGATGCTCTATCCACTGAGCTACGGGCGCCCGAGGGTGGCGGAGAGGGAGGGATTCGAACCCTCGGAGCAGGTTACCCCACTCGGCGGTTTAGCAAACCGCTGCACTAGACCTCTATGCGACCTCTCCGTCGCGGGCGCCATTCTAGCATCGGGTCCCGGACGGCCCGGACGGCCCACGGGGCCTGGCCGACGCTCGCCGCAGCAGCCGGCTGCGCATCCATCGCATTGACGCCGCCGAACGGCGTCGGCTATCGTCCGGGACCAGACATGGCGTACTGCTTCTACTTTCCAAGCCCGGCATGACCGTTCCCGGACCATAAGACCCGGGAGCGCGGGTCGTGCCGGGCAGAGCAGAGGCGAGGCCTCTGCTTTTTTGTTGGCCCGAGACGCAGCGCCCAAGAAGGACGACCACCGATGTTCGTGGTGATGTCACCGACCGCCGGGGAGGCCGAGATCCTCGCGGTCAAGAGTCAGATCCTGGCCGAGGGGATGACGCCGTTCGACCACGTCGGCATCGAGCGCACCGTGATCGCCGTCGTCGGAGAGATCGGGGTCCGCAAAGAGCCGCTGATGCGGCGCCTGGAGGCGATGGCGGGGGTCGATCGCGTCACGCCGATCAGCCGACCCTACAAGCTGACCTCCCGCGAGTTCCAGGCCGAGGACACGATCATCCGGGTCGGTGAGACGACGATCGGGGATGGGTCGCTGACGGTGATGGCTGGCCCCTGCTCCATCGAGAGCCGCGAGCAGCTCATGGAGACCGCTGCGGCGGTCAAGGCCGCCGGCGCGACGATCCTGCGCGGCGGGGCGTTCAAGCCGCGGACCAGCCCCTACTCCTTCCAGGGACTCGGCGTCGAGGGACTGCGGTACCTCGCCGAGGCCCGCGAGGAGATCGGCCTGCCGGTCATCACCGAGGTCATGGAGCCGAACCAGGTCGACATCGTGGCCGAGTACGCCGACATCCTCCAGATCGGGACCCGGAACATGCAGAACTACTCGCTCCTGACGGCCGTCGGGCGGGTCGCTCGCCCGGTGATGCTGAAGCGGGGCTACGGGGCGACCATCGAGGAGTGGCTGATGGCCGCCGAGTACATCGTCAGCTCTGGCAACCCCGGCGTCATCCTCTGTGAGCGCGGCATCCGGACGTTCGAGACCTACACGCGCAACACGATGGACCTTTCGGCGGTCCCGCTCCTCCACCACCTCACCCACCTTCCGGTCGTCGTCGACCCGTCCCATGCCACCGGCAAGCGCTGGCTGGTCAAGCCCCTGGCCATCGGGGGGGTCGCGGTCGGGGCGGACGGGGTCATGGTCGAGGTCCACCCCCGGCCCGACGAGGCGTTGTCCGATGCCGAGCAGCAGCTCGACCTGGCTCAGTTCGCTGATCTGATGGCCTCGCTCATCCCGATCCATGCCCACATCAGGTCGACAGGCCCGGCCCCGCTGGTGGCCCAGCTTCCGGACGCCGACGGGGTGCAGAAGCATTGAGTGGGCGTGCAGGGGCCGGGATCGAGGTCGCCGCGATCCGCTCGGCCCGCAGGCTGCGCGGGGAGGTCGTGCTCCCGGGCGACAAGTCCATCAGTCACCGGGCCCTCATCCTGGCCGCGATGGCCACGGGGGAGAGCCGCATCCTCGGGGCGGGCGACGGCGCGGACGTCCGCTCGACGGCGGTGATCGTGGCCGAGCTGGGGTCGACGGTCGAGCGGACCGCTACCGGGCCCGGCACGGCCGACTACCGGATCGGATCGCCGGGCTTCGACGGGCTCATCGAGCCATCGGGCGTGCTGGATTGCGGCAACTCCGGGACGAGCCTGCGCCTGGCCGCCGGACTGCTCGCGGCCCGGGCCGGCTACGCGGTCCTCGACGGCGACGCCTCGTTGCGACGGCGTCCCGTGGCCCGTATCATCGGACCACTTCGGGCCATGGGGGCCGAGCTCCATGCCCGCCGGGACGACACTCTCCCTCCACTCACCGTGGTCGGGCGCACCCCGCTCCGGGCAGTGGAGCTGACGACGCCCGTGCCCAGCGCCCAGGTCAAGTCGGCGATCCTCCTGGCGGCCCTCGGGGCCGAGGGGCGGACCATCGTCCGTGAGATCGTGCCGACGCGGGATCACACCGAGCGGATGCTCAGGGCCCGCGGCGTCGCAGTCGAACGGCGAGCGGCCGGTGACGGAGACGCCCCGAACGCTGTGGCGTTGAGTGTGGAAGGAGGCGCGAGGGTGCGAGCCGTCGACGAGCGGGTCCCCGGAGACGTGTCCGGCGCCGCCTTCTGGCTTGTCGCGGGCTCGATCCACCCGGACGCCGAGCTGACCATCCGCGACGTCGGCGTCAACCCGACGCGTCGGGCGGTGATCGACATCCTCCGGGCCATGGGCGCCGTCATCGAGGAGCGCGTGACGAGCGGCCCCGACGACGGCGTCGGCGAGCCCCGTGCCGACCTGGTGGTCCGGTCGAGCGAGCTGACGTCGATCGAGCTCGGGCCGACGGACGTGGCCGCCGCGATCGACGAGATCCCGGTCCTCTGCCTGGCGGCCACCCAGGCCCGGGGGCGGACCGTGATCCGGGGTGCCGGCGAGCTCCGTCACAAGGAATTGGACCGTCTGGCCGGTGTCGCCGCCGGGCTCGGCGCCCTGGGCGCTGCCATCGAGATCGATGGCGACGACCTCGTCATCGACGGCGTCCGGCCACTGCATGGCGCCGCGACCGACAGCCTCGACGACCACCGACTGGCGATGACCTTCGCGGTCGCCGGTCTCATCGCCAGGGGGACGACCGCCGTGGCCCGACCGGCCAGCGTCGCGATCAGCTACCCGGGCTTCTTCTCCGAGCTGGAAAGGGTGGGAGCATGACGAAGCGCGTCGTCCTGATCGGACATCCGGTGGCCCACTCGCTGTCGGGCGCGATGCACCAGGCGGCGTTCGACGCCCTCGGCATCGCCGCCCGCTACGAGCTGTGGGACCGCCCGCCGATCCAGCTCACGCCCTCGATCGAGGAGCTCCGGTCGAGCCACTTCCTGGGCGCCAACCTGACGATCCCTCACAAGGAGCGGGCCGTGCCGCTCATGGACCGGCTGACCGAGGAAGCGGAGGCGACCGGGGCCGTCAACACGATCACACGGGAGGGCAAGCGGCTCGTCGGCCACAACACCGACGTGGCCGGCTTCAAGTTCGCCCTGGACCAGCTCGTCGGTCGCCAGAAGATGCCCCGCTTCGCCGTCGTGCTCGGGGCGGGTGGCGGAGCCAGGGCGATCGTCTACTCGCTGATCACCGAGGGGTTCCAGCGGGTCGTGATCTTCAATCGCCACCTCCATCGCGCCGAGGGTCTCGTCCGCCACTTCGGCCGAAGTGCCTCGCACATGGAGCTGCGGGCCATGCCCTGGCACGAGTCGATCATCGAGGCCGAGCTGGCCAAGACGAAGCTGCTGGTGAACGCGACCTCGATCGGGTTGGCTGACGAGGAGGCGAGTCCCGTGCCGGCCGAGGCCATCCCCGGCGATCTGCTGGTGCTCGACCTCATCTATAGCCGGACCCGGCTCCTGCGCGACGCCGAGGCGGCCGGCTGCCAGGTCGCCGATGGCGAGCAGATGCTGCTCCACCAGGGGGCCGCGGCGTTCACGCTGTGGACCGGCAAGGACGCTCCGCTCGACGTCATGCAGGCGGCTTTGACGCAGGCCCGAGCGGGCGGCGTCCGCTCCGCCGAGGGCGAGCCGACCGGGCGACCCGAAGACGCGGAGGGGGAGCCGGCCGCGGCCGGCTGAGCGCGAGCGATGGGTCGACTCCGCTTCCTGACCGCCGGCGAATCCCACGGTCGGGGCCTGGGGGTCATCCTCGAGGGGATGCCCGCCGGTCTCGGGATCTCGGCAGACGCGATCGCGGACGACCTGGCCCGTCGCCAGCGCGGCTATGGCCGCGGTGCCCGCCAGACCATCGAGCGGGACCGAGCGGAGATCGTCTCCGGGGTCCGCCACGGGCGGACCATCGGCTCGCCGATCCTGCTGACGATCCCCAACCGGGACTGGGAGAACTGGACCCGGGTGATGCAGGTCGAATCACTCTCCGACGACGAGGCGGCCGAGCTGACGGCCCTCGCCGAGGGCGGCAACAAGCGAGCACGACCGGTGACGCGGATCCGACCGGGTCACGCCGACCTGGCCGGCTCGGTCAAGTACGGGTTCGCAGACGTCCGAGACGTCCTCGAACGGGCCTCGGCCCGCGAGACGACCGCCAGGGTCGCCGCTGGCGCCATCGCCCGAGCGTTCCTCGCTCGGTTCGGCATGGACGTGTGGTCGTTCAGCGCGGAGGTCGGCGGCATCGCGGTCGACCGCGACCGATGCAGCCGGACCCGGGAAGAGGCGGAAGCCTCGCCCCTGCGCTGCCCGGACCCGGAGGCCGAGGCCCGGATGATCGCCCGGATCGACGAGGCGCGAGGGGCCGGCGACACGGTCGGCGGCGTCTTCGAGGTCGTCGCGACCGGGGCCCCGATGGGGCTGGGCAGCTACGTCCAGTGGGACCGTCGGCTCGACGCAGCCCTGGCCTCCGCGGTCATGAGCATCAACATCGTCAAGGGAGTCGAGCTGGGCCTCGGCTTCGAGCAGACGCGCCGCCTTGGCTCCGCCGTCCATGACGTCATCGAGGGCCGCGACGAGGCCGGACGCTGGGTCCACCGGACGAACAACGCCGGTGGACTGACCGGAGGCATCTCGAATGGGGAGCCGATCGTGGTCCGCGGGGCGGTCAAGCCCATCTCGACCCTCGCCCGGCCGCTGCCATCCGCGGATCTCCTGACCGGCCAGCCCGTGGAGCAGGCCCACTACGAGCGCTCGGACATCAGCGTCGTGCCGGCGGCCGGTGTCGTGGCCGAGGCGATGGTCTCGCTCACGCTCGCTGATTTCATCCTGGAGAAGTTCGGCGGGGACTCGGTGGACGAGACCCTCGACAACCTGGGGCGCTTCCGGGATCGAGCCGCGCGACCGCCGATCGAGCCGACGGAGGACCCGGGACGGGCCGGTGCGCCGGAGACCGAGATCGGGTCCGGCGGCGACGACTGAGGCGAACCGTGGACGTCGTCCTCGTCGGGCTGTCAGGCAGTGGCAAGAGCGTCATCGGCAAGCGCCTGGCCCGCCGCGAGGGCGCCGAGTTCATCGACACGGATGAACGGATCGAGGCCCTGGCAGGGCTAGCGGTGCCGGACATCTTCGCCCGGGACGGCGAAGCCGCGTTCCGTGAGCTGGAGCGGCGGGTCGTCTCGGAGCTCGGACCCGCGTCCGCCGGACCGGACCTCGACCGCGTCATCGCCACCGGAGGAGGTGCGGTCGTCGACCCGCGCAACCGTTGGGGCCTGTACCGCCACCGCCTGGCGACCTGGATCGACACGCCGCCGGAGCGCCTCGCCAGCCGGTTGACCCGCAGCCGCCACGTCCGGCCCCTCGTCACCTCGAGCCCCGATCCGGCGGCCACGCTCGAGCGTCTCGGGCGCGATCGGGAGCGCTTCTATGCCGCGGCGATCCGGATCGACGGCGACCGCGAGCCCGGAGCCATCGCGGACGACCTGCGCAGACGCGCACGCGCTCGCCCCGACCGCCCGGAGGTGGGCACGAGGCTGCTCGACGCTGAGACCTCGATCGGCCGGATCATCCTCGGTGACGGGATCGCCGCCGAGGCGCTGGGGACGATCCTCGACCAGCTCAGGGCCCGGCGGGCCGTCCTGGTCAGCGAGCCCGGCGCCTGGGATTCGGTCGGGACCGGGATCGCGGAGGCACTCGCCACGGGTGGCTGGGCCATCGATCGGATCATGCTGCCGCAGGGCGAGGCAGCCAAGCGTCTCGAGGTCGTCGAAGCCGCCGCCCGGGAGCTCGCCGGGCTGCGGGTCGAGCGGGGCGAGCCGCTCGTCGCGATCGGCGGCGGAGCCCTCGGCGACACGGCCGGCTTCCTGGCCGCGGTCTGGCTGCGGGGCGTCCCGATCGTCCATGTCCCGACGACGCTGGTGGCCCAGCTGGACAGCTCGATCGGAGGCAAGACAGCGGTCGACCTGCCGGCGGGAAAGAATCTCGTCGGTGCCTTCCACCAGCCGGCTGCCATCGTCATCGACGTCACGACCCTGCGATCGCTGCCCGCGCGCCAGCTCCGGGCGGCCCTCGCCGAAGCCGTCAAGATGGGCCTCCTGGGGGACGACCGGCTCCTGGAGCTCCTCGAGGTCCAGGGGCCGGCGATCGCGGCGGGCGACCCGGGCACCTTCGATGACGGATCGGTCGCGGAGCTGGTCGAACGAGCCGCCTGGGCCAAGGTCGGGGTGGTTTCGGCCGACGAGCGCGAGGCGGCCGGACGGATCCACCTGAACCTTGGCCATTCGATCGGCCACGGTCTGGAGGCTGCCGCCGGGTACCGCGACCTGCTCCACGGCGAGGCGGTCGCGATCGGCCTGCGGGGCGCGGCCCGTATCGGGCTCCGGCTCGGGGTGACTCCCCCGGGCCGTCTCCATCGAGCGGAGCGGCTGCTCGATGCACTCGGCCTGGGGCTGGCGCCGCTTCCCTACCCTTCCGATGCCGTCCTCGAGGCCATGGCCAGCGACAAGAAGCACACTGGCGGGCGACTCCGCTGGGTGCTGCCGACCTCGACCGGCGTCGAAGTGCGGGCCGACGTCCCGGACACGCTGGTCCGCGAGATCGTCGGCGACCTGCTGGCTGGTCGACCGGTCCTCGAAGCTGCCGGAGGTGGACGATGACCCGGGTCCTCGTCGTCGAGGGACCGAACCTCGACCTTCTCGGAACGCGCGAGCCCGAGATCTATGGGCTCCAGACGCTCGAGGAGCTCCACGCGGGGATCGCCGCCAGGGGCGGAGAGCTCGGTCTCGAGATCGACTTCTACCAGTCGAACCATGAGGGCGCGATCATCGACAGGCTCCACCGACGCGACTTCGACGTGGCGATCGTCAATGCCGGCGGGCTGACCCACACCTCGGTCTCGCTCCGGGACGCGCTGGTCGGCATCGCCATCCCGTTCTACGAGGTCCACCTGTCCGACCCGGACGCCCGCGAGGCCTTCCGGCAGGTCAACTTCCTGCGCGACGTGGCCGTGGAGACGATCACCGGACGCGGGCCGGCCGGCTACCACCTGGCCCTGGAGCGGATCGCCGAGCGGTACGGTGGCCGCGATGCCTGACCGATCGAACGAGCCGAGCCCGAGATCCGCGCCACCGACCCCGGCCGAGCTCCGCCGGCTGCGCGAGCGGATCGACGAGATCGACGCGGCGATCGTCGCCCTGCTCGACGAGCGAGCCCGGATCGCCCTGGAAGTCGGCCAGGTCAAGCAAGCCAGCGGCCGGCGAGCGGTCCGCGACGCCGCTCGAGAGACCGAGGTCATCGAGCGCGTGACCGGCGCCTCTGCCGGTCTGTTCCCCGAGCCCGAGCTGGTCGCCCTCTACCGCAAGCTCATCGCGGCGACGCGGCGGGTCCAGCACGCCCAGCGGCGGGCGGCCCGCGACTCGACCGAGCCCGGCGAGGCCGGCGAGGCCGGCGAGGCCGCGGGCCGGCCGTGAGCGACCGGCGCGACCGAGGGCCGCTCCTGCCCGATCCCGGTCGCCTGCCCGGGGCTCCGACCACCCGCTTCGCCCCGGCGCCGACCGGCCACCTGCACCTTGGGCACGTGGTCAACGCCGTCTGCACCTGGGGGATCGCGAGGGCCGCCGGTGGGTCGGTCATCCTCCGGATCGAGGACCACGATCGCCAGCGCTGCCGACCGGGGTACGAGGCGGCCCTGCTCGAGGACCTCGAGTGGCTCGGCTTCGTCGCCGACCGGCCGTCGCTCGCGGAGCTCCGCAGCGGACCCTCGGCCTACCGCCAATCCGACGACGGGGCGGTCTACGAGACCGCGGTCGAGCGGCTCCGCGCCGCCAGCCTCGTCTACGGATGTGACTGCACCCGCTCGACCTTCGCGGCCTGGGCCGCCGAGCGGGGCCACCGCTGGTCCGGGGCCGGCTGCCCGGGCGGGTGCGCCGACCGCGGCCTGGCGGAGGGTCCCGATCTCGCCCTGCGGGTCCGGCTGGGCGACGGCGCGGAGTGGTTCGACGACCTGCGGCTGGGACCGCGCGAGGACCCCGCTGCGGCGGAGGGCGATCTCGTCGTCCGCGACCGCCACGGCAACTGGACCTACCACCTCTGCGTCGTCGTCGACGACGAGCGTCAGGGCGTCGACCTGGTCGTCCGGGGCGAGGACCTCCTCGAGGCCACCGCTCGCCAGCTCCGTCTCGGAAGACTGCTGGGTCGAGTCACCCCGCCGGCGTACCTCCACCACCCGTTGGTCCGAAAGGCGGGCGGGGCCAAGCTCTCGAAAGCCGACGGCGATACCGGCGTCCGCGAGCTGCGGGCGGCGGGCTGGAGCCCGGAGCGGGTCATCGGCGAGGCGGCAGCCGCGATCGGGCTGGTGCGGCCGGGGGTGTCGCTCCAGGCGAGCGACGCGGCCGGCCTCGTCAGCGAACGGTGACTCGCGAGGCGGATGGGGACCGCGTCAGCCGGCGGTCGCCTGCCGAAGCTCCGCGGCGAGACGCCCGAACGCGGCGACATCGGTGCCCTCCGGACCCAGCGCGTCGACGAGCGCCGACGCGACGATGACCCCGTCGGCGCCGGCCCGGGCGATCGCCCGGACGTGGGCCGGCCGGCTCACCCCGAAGCCGACCCCGACCGGGACCGGCGAGACCGCCCGGACCTCGCGGACCAGCCGCCCGACCGACGGAGGAAGGCTC
Organism: uncultured Chloroflexia bacterium; assembly: GCA_963707215.1. Lineage (GTDB taxonomy): Bacteria > Chloroflexota > Limnocylindria > Limnocylindrales > CSP1-4 > DATHYZ01. The sequence continues at coordinate 698,601 of CAVPPB010000003.1, forward strand.
GACCGGGCGCCGGTCACGCCGACGAGCGAGACGCAGTACAGGAAGCCACCCGACCGGGCAGCGATCGCGTCGCGGCGGGCAGGCGGCGTGGTGGGCGCCACGAGGTAGACCACGGCCAGTCCGGCCCGCTCGACGGCTGCCTCGAACGGACCGCCCTCGTCGGGCGTCAGGTCGGCGACGATGACCCCGCTGGCACCGGCCGCAGCCAGGTCGGCCGCCCGCGCCGCCCCGTCCCCTCCCCCGATGAGCTGGTTGGCATAACCCATCGGCACCAGCGGCACATCGGGTCGAGCGGCCGCGATCCGGCTGAGCAGCGCCAGCGATCGCTCGAGCGTCGCCCCGGCCCGCAGGGCCCCGGCCGAGGCTCGCTGGAGGGTCGCGCCGTCGGCCAGCGGGTCCGAGTACGGCAGGCCGACCTCGAGGAGGTCCGCACCGGCGTCGATGGCGGCCAGGGCCGCCGCGTACGACGTCTCGGCGTCGGGGTAGCCGGCCACGACGTACGGGATGAAGGCGACTCGGCCCTCCCCGCGAGCCCGTTGGAAGGCAGCCCGGATCCGGCCCGCACCGGCGGTCGCGTCCGTCACCCGGGGTCACCGACGATCGGGCCTCGAGCCGCTTCCCACCGGGCGATGGCCGCGAGGTCCTTGTCGCCGCGACCGGACAGCCCGACGAGCACGATCGCCTCGTCCGGCCAGTCGGTGATGAATGGCGCCCACCCGGTCCGGGGTGGTCGGCCGACCCCGGCCAGCAGCCGCGGCAGGACCGCGAAGGCGTGGGCCGTCTCGAGGGCCGGCAGGATCCCCTCGGTCCGGGTCACCCAGTGGACGGCCTCCACCGCCTCGGCGTCCGTGGCCGAGGCGACCTCCAGCCGGTCGGCCGCGAAGAGGGCCGCGATCTGCGGGCCCACGCCCGGGTAGTCGAGCCCGGCCGAGAGCGAATGGGCCTCGACGACCTGGCCATCGCCATCCTGGAGCATCATCGAGCGGGCCCCATGGAGGATGCCCGGTGACCCGCCGATGAGCGCCGCGGCGTGGCGACCGGTCGCGACGCCATCGCCGGCCGCCTCGGCGACCGACAGCCGGACCGTCGGCTCGCCGATGAACCGGCTCAACAGCCCGATGGCATTGGAACCGCCACCGACGCAGGCCAGCACGAGATCCGGCAGCCGGCCCTCGACCTCGGCCAGCTGGGCGGCCGCCTCGTCGCCGATGACCCGCTGGAGGTCGCGGACGATCGTCGGGTACGGATGCGGCCCCATCGCCGACCCGAGGACGTAGTGGGTCGTCGCGACATTGGTCACCCAATCGCGCATGGCCTCGTTGATGGCGTCCTTGAGGGTCGCCGAGCCGCTGGTGACCGGGACGACCTCGGCGCCGAGCGAGCGCATCCGCGAGACGTTCGGTGCCTGTCGCTCGACGTCTTCCGCACCCATGTACACCACGCAGGGCAGCCCCAGGAGCGCGCAGGCGGTCGCGGTGGCGACGCCGTGCTGGCCGGCACCGGTCTCGGCGATGACCCGCGATTTGCCGAGGCGACGGGTCAGCAGCGCCTGGCCGAGCGCGTTGTTGATCTTGTGGGCCCCGGTGTGGGCGAGATCCTCGCGCTTGAGGTAGACGCGGAGACGCCCGGGCAGCGGTCGCTCCGGCGACGCGATCCCCCGGGCCCGATCGAGCGCCTCCCCGGCCCAGCGATCGGCCCGGTAGAGCGGGGTCGGCCGGCCTGCGAAGCCGGCCAGCAGCGAGCGGAGCTCGGCCCAGAACCGCGGGTCGTGACGTACCGCCGTGTAGGCCCTCTCGAGCTGCTCGACGGCGGCGATGAGCGTCTCGGGCACGTAGCGGCCACCGAACTCGCGCTCGGCGCCCCAGCGGCCGGCCGCATCGGCCTCGAGGAGCCCTGCCGGCGTCGGCGACGGCCGAGCAGGCGCGTGGGGTCGATCCCAGCGGGCCGCCCGAGCCCGCTTGACGAAGAGCGCGACCCGGAGCGGGTCCTTGGTCGGACGGACACCGGGCTGGCGCGGTCGCTCGACGCCGCCCGCGACGTCCACCCCGACCGCCGGCACGGCCAGCAGCGCATCGCCGACGGAGGCCGGGCCGAGGCCGCCGGCGAGGAGCAGCGGGACCCCGCGGGCGATGGCCGCCGCGACGGCCGGGTGGACGCGCCGGCCGGTACCGCCGGGGTGCGGGCCGCCCGACGCGTCGAGGAGGATCCGCTCGGCCCCGGCGGCCAGCCAGACGGAGGCCTCGTCCAGGATCGGCCCGACGTCCTCGGGTGTCGTTGCGACCGGCACGCGGATCGCCCGCCAGACCGGCCGGTCGATCTCGCCGACCCCCCCGGCGATTCGTCGCCGTGGAGCTGGATGGCGTCCGGATCCACGGCGACGATGATCCGCCGCAGGGTCGCGGTGTCGGCGTCGACCGTGACGGCCACGATCGCCGGCCGGCGACCCGGCGCCGCCGCGGCCCGGACGGTGGCAGCCAGCTCGGCGGCCTCGCTAACCTCCAGGCAGCGTGGCGTCCCGGGGGCGAAGTTCAGCCCGATGGCGTCTGCACCGGCTCGGACGGCAGCGAGGGCACCGACCTCGTCGGTGACCGCGCAGATCTTGACGAACGGCGTGCGGTCGGCGGCTGCCGGGTCGGGTGGGACACGGCCGGCCGCGACGAAGGTGGCGGCGGCGGCCCGCGGGTCGGGTGCCCGCATGAGGGCCTCGCCGACGAGCGCCGCGTCGTACCCGACGGCCCGCCAGCCGGCGATCGTGGCCGCATCGCGCACACCCGACTCGGCGATGGCGAGCCGGTCACCCGGGATCGCCTCGCGCAGGCGGACGGCCCGCTCCGGGTCCACGTCGAGCGTCCGCAGGTCGCGGGAGTTGATCCCGATGAGCCGCGCCCCGGTCGCCAGCGCCCGATCCAGCTCGCGGGCGTCGTGCGCCTCGACGAGCGGCTCGAGCCCGAGGTCCAGGGCGGCCTGGACCAGGCCGGCGAGGCGACGGGCCGGGTGCAGGACGGCGAGGAGCAGCACGAGATCCGCCCCGGCGGCCCGGAGCAGTGGCAGCTGGCGCGGGTCGACCACGAACTCCTTCGCCAGGACCGGGATCGAGACCGCCGCGCGAACGGCAGCCAGGTCCTCGACCGAGCCACCGAACCAGTGCGGCTCGCAGAGCACCGAGATGGCCGCGGCGCCGCCGGCCTGGTAGGCGCGGGCACGGGCGATCGGGTCGTCCGTCGCGGCGATCGCACCGGCGCTCGGCGAGGCGCGCTTGATCTCGGCGATGAGATGGAGACCGGGTTCCGCCAGCCGCTGGGCGACGGGCCGCGGCGCCGGGGCCTGCGCCGCCAGCTGCCCGAGCTCGCGGCTCGACCTCCCGGCGATCAGGGTGTCGAGATCGGCGGCCCGCCGCGCGGCGATCTCGTGGACGACGCCGGCCCGCCGACCGTCGACCCGGCCAGGACGACGACCGGGCCCGGCCGTCATGACGTTCCTCCGGCCGCCGTATCGGTCTCCGCAGCCCGCCGATCCGCGTCCCGGCGCTCCTCGCGCAGGCGCGCCAGGAGCCGGACAGGAGCGCCGGCATCGATGGCATCCACACCACGCGCGACGCCGCCGGCCAGGTCGTCGGCGACCCCGGCCGCGACGAATGCAGCCGCCGCGTTGAGCAGGACGGCATCGCGGTGCGGCCCCGTCGACCCGGTCAGGACGGCCTCCAGGCGGTCCGCGTTCTCCTCCGGACCGCCCCCGGCCAGGTCGGCGACCGACGACCGGCCCAGCCTGAGGGTCGAGGGGTCCACCGGGTACGTCTCGATGCCGCCCGGGCGGACGTCGTGGACCATGCCGGACCCGTCGAGCGGCAGCTCGTCGACCCTGTCGCCGTGGACGACGAGCGTACGCTCGGTGCCGAGCCGTGCGGCGACCTCGGCCAGGCTGCCGGCGACCCGCGCGTCCCCCACTCCGAGCACCTGCCGGCGGACCCCGGCCGGGTTCGTCAGCGGCCCCAGCAGGTTGAAGGCGGTCCGGATCCCGAGCTCACGGCGGGTGGGGCCGGCGTGGCGCATCGCCGGGTGGAAGGCCGGCGCGAAGAGGAAGGCGAAGCCCGTATCGGCGAGCGCGGCCGCTGCCGAGTCGGGATCGTGATCGATCCGGACCCCCAGCGCATCCAGCACGTCCGCCGACCCCGAACGCGAGGTGATCGCCCGGTTGCCGTGCTTGGCGACGGGGATGCCGGCGGACGCCACCACCAGCGCCGCGGCCGTCGAGATGTTGATCGTGCCCGAGCGATCGCCGCCCGTCCCGACGACGTCGATGGCACCATCCGGGGCGATCACCCGCAGGACCCGGTCCCGCATCGCCCCGGCGAACCCGGCCAGCTCGTCGACCGTCTCGCCCCGCATCCGTAGCGCCACCAGCAGGGCAGCCAGCTGGGCCGGCGTGGCCTCGCCGTCCATGACCGCGCCCATCGCCGCGCGGGCCTCGTCCTGGGTCAGGCTGGTGCCGTCGACGACGATCGCCAGCGCCTCGCGGACGACGTCGCTCATCGGCCGGCCTCCGCTGCCTCGAGCCCGCGGGTCGCGAACGAACCGCTGGCCGCGTCCAGCGTCGCGGCCTCGCCGTCGCCGGCCTGGCGGAGGAAGTTGGCCAGCAGGTGGGGCCCATCCGGGGTGAGGACCGACTCCGGGTGGAACTGGACGCCCTCGAGCGGCAGGTCGACGTGGCGGATACCCATGACGACGCGGTCCTCCTCGCTCATCGCGGTGACCCGGAACTCTTCGGGGAGGGTCGCCGGGTCCACGCAGAGGGAGTGGTAGCGGGCGGCCTGGAAGGCCGGGGGCATCCCGGCCAGCAGACCGGCCCCATCGTGGGTGACCTCCGAGGCCTCGCCGTGGACGAGGGTCGGGGCCCGCTCGATCGTGGCCCCGTAGGCGGCCGCCATCGCCTGCATGCCCAGGCAGACCCCCAGGACCGGGATCCGCCGCTCGGCGGCGACGCGGACGGCCTCGATCGAGACGCCAGCTCCCCGGGGATCGCCGGGGCCTGGCGAGATGACGATCCCCCGGAGGCCGGCCTGCGGATCGTCGGCCAGCGCCTCGACGCCGGCCCGGTCGATCGCGTCGTTGCGGACGACCCGAACCTCTGCCCCGGCCGCCTCGAGCGCCTGGACCAGGTTGAAGGTGAAGCTGTCGTAGTTGTCGACGACGAGGATCACGTCGCGTCACCTTCGGCCGACGGCGGGGACTCCTGCTCGTCGGCGGTCGTGCCCCCTCGAGGGCGGACGGCGCCGACCTCGGCAGCCAGCTCGATGGCCCGGCGCAGCGCGGCGGCCTTGTGCTCGGTCTCCTCGAACTCGAGCTCGGGCACGCTGCCCTTGACGATGCCCGCGCCGGTGTGGACGTGGACCCGGTCGCCGCGCAGGACGGCACTCCGGATCGTGATCGCCGTGTCGAGATTGCCGTCGTAGCCGAGGTACCCGACCGCCCCGCCGTAGAGCCCGCGCCGCTCGCGCTCGGCGGCGGCGATCAGCTGCATCGCCCGGATCTTCGGCGCCCCGGACAGCGTCCCGGCCGGGAAGACCGCCCGGAGGGCGTCCAGCGCGTCGGCCTCGGCGCGGAGCCGGCCCTCGACGTGGCTCACGAGATGGAGGACGTGGCTGTACCGCTCGACCTCCATGTACTTCGTCACGGCGACCGTGCCTGGGCGGGCGACCCGACCCAGGTCGTTGCGACCCAGGTCGACGAGCATGACGTGCTCGGCCCGCTCCTTGGGGTCGCGCTTGAGCTGCTCGGCGAGGAGATCGTCTTCGACCGGCGTCGCGCCGCGCGGCCGTGTGCCGGCGATGGGATGGGTCGTCATCCTGTCGCCGACGACCTGGAGGAGCAGCTCGGGCGACGCGCCGACGACCTCCAGCTCCGGCAGGCGGACGAAGAATAGGTACGGGCTGGGATTGACCCGCCGCAGGGCACGGTAGATCGCCACCCCGTCGAGCCGCCGTCCGGCGGCATCGACCGGCACGTCGAAGGACTGGCGGCGGGCCAGCACGACCTGGATCGCCTCCCCAGCCGCGATGGCGTCCTTGGCGCTCTCGACGGCGCGGATGTACTCGTCGCGGCCCAGGCTGGCGTCTCCCTCGCGGAGGGTCGCCCGGGGCCCGGTCGCGACGCCGGCCCCACCGAGCTCGGCGGCGGACGGTCGCGAGGTCCGCTCGAGCGCGTCGAAGACGGCCCGCTCGGCGATCCGGTAGCGTCCCTCGAGGTCGGACGCCTCCGTGTGGAGCGAGGCGATCGCCGACAGCTCGTGGGTCAGGTGGTCGAAGACCAGGACGAGGTCGGTCTCAAGGAACGCGACGAGCGGGACCCCGACCGGGTCGGCCGACGGCGCCACCACGGTCGGCTCGAACGAGCTGACGGCGTCGTAGGCGAGCGCCCCGACGGCGCCACCCGTGAAGCGGGGCATCCCCTCGACCGGCACGACCCGCCGGCGCGGGTTGAAGGCCCGCAGCGTGGCAAGGGGATCCGGAGCCTCGCTCTCGTCGATCGGCAGGCCGGGGTCGTAGCGGTCGACGGTCACGGGCCGGGTCTGGGTCCGCACCGCGGTCCCACGGACCTCGAGCAGCCGCCGCGGCCCGACGCCGAGGAACGAGTAACGGCCGAGACGCTCCCCTCCCTCGACGGACTCGAGGAGGAACGCCGGGCCGCCGTCGTCCAGGCGAAGGAACGCCCCGATCGGCGTCTCGAGATCGGCCGGCCGCGAGGCGCGCAGCAGGATGGTGTCGGCGCTGCCGGCGAGACGCTTGGCCTCGGCCAGGCTGAGCGGATCGGCCATGGTCATCTGGTGCGTGGTCTCCGAGCTGCGGCCAGGGGTCGGCCCCGGTGAATCAAGAACGACCGTCGTCCTCCCGGGACGAACGGTCGTGACCGTCCGCGGTGCCACCCTCGTTCGGCGGATGCCGCACTCTTCGACCGACGGGCCGCTGGGCGGCCGATCGGCGCTGCCGCTATCGCTGGCGCCTGCGCCGGAGCCTACTTTTCGTCCGTCGGTCGCCGCTGGCGGCCGACCCCGCGTTCGGTCCGGAGGCTCCCGGGTCCATTCGCCGCCGCCGCCGTCCCGGCTCGCACCAGCCGCCGGGTCTCTGGATCGGCCTGCGTCGGGTACTCGTCCCGTTCACAGCCACGTCTTCGTGATGTGGGCGGGAGTCTAGGCGCGGCCCGCCCGGAGCGTCAAGCGCAGCGGCTCAGGAGAAGACCCGCGAGCAGGCGAAGCAGTACGTCCAGGCGTCGTTGGGTGCCGCGCTCCGGATGAGGGCGTGGTCGGTCGCCTGCCAGTGCCCGCGCGCGTGACGGTTCGGGGAGTCGTCGCAGCAGGCTGTCTCCCCGCAGACGAGACACTGCCGGAGATTGACCCAGCTGCTGCCGGTCTCGACACAGGACGAGCAGACATCGCTCGGCGCGGGCACTTCCCGGGCGCTCGGGGCGTGGGGACAGTCGACGGCCATGTTCATGACTCCCTGTGATCCGCGTGGACCGCGCCGCGGTCGGTCCTCGGTGACCGATCCCAGGCACGACGCCGGCAGCCACCATACCGCGCCGCCCCGGCATGAGCACGGTGGCCCATCGTCGACGGTCAGGCGCTCCGCTTCCGAGGGCGGCCACGCCGATCCCGACGCTCCTCGGTCATCAGCCCGATCGCGAAGCCGTCGCCATGCTTGCGGATGGCGATCTCCTTGCCCTGCTCGCGGGCCACGCGCTGGAGGCGGCTCCGGACGGTCAAGGGCCGCTCGCCGGGTTCGAGGTCGACCTGGAAGACCTGACTGGTGTCGGTCAGCTCGGCGACGACGCCACGAAGCTTCTCGACCTCTTCGCGCCGTTTGATGGTCTCCGGGCTGAGTGGCCGCGTGCGCGCCGTTTTGACGCTCAGGATGGATGGATCGCTCAACGGCTTGATCTTCGTCATCTGGGCCTCCGGATATCGATCGAGGTCAGCATTTCGGGTCGCTGCGTGGATGCGCCGCAATCGAAGGATAGCCGTCGAGCGGAGGATGGCACATGCCGGCAGGGATCAGCGATGGCGGAGAGGGTGGGATTCGAACCCACGGAGGCTCTCGCCTCAGCGGTTTTCAAGACCGCCGCAATCGACCGCTCTGCCACCTCTCCGCGACGGCCAGCATACGGTACCGTGCGGGGCATGCAGGCCGACCGCCCCGCCTCGCTCGCCATCCCCGGAGGCGCGCTCGTGACGGGTGCGGCCAGCGGGATCGGGCGGGCCATCGCCCGCCGCCTGGCTGCCGACGGGATCGTCGTCGGCGCCCTCGACATCGTGCCGGCCGGGCTCGAGGCGACGGTCCGCGCGATCGAGGCGGAAGACGGGCGCGCCGTCGCCCTGCCGGCCGACGTCAGCGACCCGATCCGGGTCCGGGCCGCCGTCGCCGAGCTGGCCCGGGTCGCCGGCTCGAGCCCGCTCATCGCGATCCACGCGGCCGGGATCCCCGGCCGGGGCACGTTCCTCGAGACCGACGAGGGCCAGTGGGACCGGGTCCTGGCCGTCCACGTCCGCGGCGCCGAGGCGGTCGCCCGGGCGACGTTGCCGGCCATGCTCGAAGCCGGCTGGGGACGGCTGATCCTCATCGGCTCGGATGCCGCCATGACCGGCGCCGCGACGGTCCCCTACGCGACCGCGAAGGCAGCCATGGTCGGCATGACCCGGTCGCTCGCCCGAGAGGTCGCGGCGGCCGGGGTCCGGGTCAACCTCGTGGCACCGGGCCCGGTCGAGACGCCGATGCTCCTCCACGGCACCCCCGGGCAACTCGAGGCCGAGCTGGCCTTGGTCGCTCGTGGCTCGTTCCTGGCCCCCGAGGAGATCGCCGAGACGGTCGCCTTCCTCTGCGGCCCCGGCGGCGAGCCCTTCGTCGGCCAGGTGATCTCGCCGAACGGCGGCACGGCCTTCGCCGGCTAGCCCTCGCCGCGTCGTCGCCTGCGCCGAGACTCCGACCCGGGCGTCCGACGCGCCTCCCCTCAGAAGGCGAGGTTGCGTGGCTCGGCCAGGAGGATCGCCTCGGCCTCGTGGAAGACCCGGTTCATCGCGGCTGTCTCGACGTAGGTCATGAAGAGCCGATCGACCGGGACGTCCTGGCGATAGAGGGCAGCCACCCGTGACGCCGGCCCACCGTCGAAGAGACTCTCGGCCACGGCCCGGTCGAAGGTCGTCGAGACGAACGTCCGGGCCGGGTGCCGTCGGAGCTCGGACTCCGAAGCGATCGCTCGCCACACTCGGACCGTCTCGTGACCGGCAGCCCGGTACAGGGCCCGGACGAAGCCCAGCCGGGCCAGGATGTGCTCGGCCCGCCGATCCTCCGACCAGGCTCCCTCGAACGTGGTCGGGTCCCGGACGATCTTGCCGTCGTAGGGGACGAGCCCGAGTCGGGCGATGACGATCCGGTGGCCCTTCACGAGCTCCCCGCTCGATGGGTTCGAGACGTAGCGATCGGCGAACGCCGCCTCGAGGTCGCCGACGCCTCGGCCGGAGAGATACCGCTCCAGCCGCTCCCAGATGCCCGGGTCACCGGTCCGTGCGTCCAGATCGAGCCCGACCGGTCGGTCGCGAAGCGCGACGGCGGCCGACCGCTCCTCGTCGGCGAGCCGACGACGGGTGCGGGCCCTGGGCCCCGGGTCGACCGCGACCCGGAATGGTCGGTCGAAGCGCTCGACGGCCGCTCGCAGCCGGTCCACCGCGGCATCGTCGAGTCGGGCGGACCCCTGCTCGAACTGGAAGTGACCGACCCGCTCCAGCTCCAGCATCCAGCGGGCGCCGACGTCTTCGAACGCCAGCACCTCTAGGACCCAGCTGCCGATCGCCTCCTCGATCGCGACCACGCGGATCGGCGTCCGACGGCCATCGAGCATCCGGCCGCGGTTGCCGACCACCAGGAGGGCGAGCTCGCCGGGCTCGTAGGCGCTGTCGGGGGCCTGGTCCGGGTCCCGTCTGTGGATCATCGGCCCGGCCGCGACCCGATGGGCTCGGGACCAGGGCCAGGATCGCCGCGCCACGATCGGATCGGGCGATCTCGGGCCACCGACCCGGTCATCCGGTCGGACCGGGTCCTAGCGGTCCTCCTGCACGACGATGGTGCCAGCGATGAGGTCGTGCCAGCCGCGTCGTCGCGAGTCGACGAAGATCCAGATGAAGCCGATGTAGAAGACGAAGCTGTTGATCCAGTAGCCGATCAACCGGAGGACGGCCTGGCCACCGCTGATCGGGCCCCCGTCGCGGTCCCGGACGACACGAAGGCCGAAGAGACGCATCCCGGGCGTCTGGCCGCTCCGCCACCAGAACCATGGGAAGTAGCCCAGGCTGATGACGAAGATAAGGGCGAAGATCGCCACGAACGAGATGCCGGCGAAGAAGTCCATCCCCATCGAGGCCAGGAGGACCCCGATGACTCCGAGGACGAGCGACGCGGCCATGGCGATCACGAAGGCCAGGATCCCGTCGATGATGTAGGCGACGAGGCGACCGCCATAGCCACCGTACTGGAGGCCCGGCGCAGGTCCGGTCGGTTCCGTGGGAGTGGCCCAGGCGCTCGCCTGCGGCGGCTGGGCCGGCGGTGGCTCGGTCGAGGCCGCTGCGGACGGCTGGACGGGCTCCGGCGCGGCGGCCGGAGGCTGCTGGGCGGGCTGCTGATCCATCGTTCCCTCCAAGGACGTCGACTCGGTGCCTCCCCGATGGTAGCGGGCCGGATGGCCGCCGGAAGGGCCCCCGTGCGGGGATCCCCCCTGGCCGGCGTCAGCGCTGCTCGATGACCTCCCGGCCGCCCATGTATCGGCGCAGGACCTCGGGGATGACGACCGAACCGTCGGGCTGCTGGTACGTCTCCAGGATCGCAGCGACGGTCCGCGGGAGCGCCAGCCCGGAGCCATTGAGGGTGTGGACGAGCTCCGGCTTGGCGCCCGGCTCCGGGCGGTGACGGATCGCCATGCGGCGAGCCTGGTAGTCCCGGAAGTTCGAGCACGAACTGACCTCGAGCCAGCGCTCGACGCCGGGCGCCCAGACCTCCAGGTCGTACTTCTTGGCCTGGACGAAGCCCATCTCGCCGGTGCTCATGAGCAGCACCCGGTAGGCCAGCCCGAGCCGCTGGAGGAGGACCTCGGCGCGCGCCGTCATCCACTCGAGCGCGGCATCGGAGTCGGCCGGCCGCTCGAAGAGGACCATCTCGACCTTGTCGAACTGGTGGACCCGGAGGATGCCCCGGGTGTCCTTGCCCGCCGCCCCGGCCTCCCGCCGGAAGCACGGGCTGTAGGCCGCGTAGCGGATCGGCAGGGCGTCCGGTTCGAGGATCTCGTCGCGATGGAGGTTGGTGACCGGGACCTCGGCCGTCGGGACCAGGTAGAGGTCGTCGCGGGTGACGACGTACATCTGGTCTTCCTTGTCGGGGATCTGGCCGGTCCCCCGGGCGCTCGCCTCGTTGACGACGACCGGCGGCCAGACCTCGACGAACCCGTGCTCACGAGTGTGGACGTCGAGGAACCAGGCGATCAGCGCCCGCTGGAGCGCCGAGCCGGCGCCGAGGTAGACCGGGAAGCCAGAGCCGGCGATCTTGGCGCCACGCGGGTTGTCGATGATCCCGAGGGCCTCCGCCAGCTCCCAGTGCGGGCGACGCCCCCAGCTGCCGGCCGGGTCGCCTCCATGGGGCAAGGGATCGCCCCAGGTCCGTACGACGAGATTCGCCTCCTCGCCACCGACCGGGACCCCGGGGTCGGCCGGGTTCGGGATGCGCAGGAGGAGGTCCTCGAGCTCGGCTTCCAGCTCGGCGACCGCGGCGTCGGCCGCCTCGATCCGACCGCCGAGCCCGCTCGACTCTGCCCGCAGCCGGTCGACCTCCGGATCCGACTTCGGGTCGGCCCCGCCGCGGATCCGCGCCCCGATCGCTTCCGAGAGCTCGTTCCGACGCGCCTTGAGGGTGTCCCGGTCGGCCTGCTGCCGGCGGCGCTCCGCGTCGAGGGTCACGGCCCGGTCGACCAGCGAGGGATCCTCGCCCTTGTCGATGGCGCCCTGGCGGACGCGCTCGGCGTCCTCTCGGATGCGCTGCAGGCCGACGCTCATGCCTCACCTCTCGGTCCGGGGACGCCGTCGCCACCAGTGTCCCACCCGGCGGCCTCTCGCAGTCGGGCGACCACGAAGCCCGGATCGAGGCTGGCCAGCAGCCAGCCGGCCCGCGGCCCGTTCGTCCGGCCCAGGAAGGCCAGGTACAGTGCCCCGAAGGCCCGGCCGGCCGGCAGGGCCGCCTCCGTCGCGACCGAGAAGATGCGGGCCTGCCAGGCCTCGCCGCTGCCGGGTGGCTCCTTCTCGGCAGCGAGGGCAAGCGCCCCCAGGTAGAGCCGCTGGTCCTCACCGAGGGCCGCGGCAGCACGGGGCAGGCGTTCCTGGACCGCGACCCGGGTCCGCTCCGGGGCGTACGTCTCGAGCCAGCGCTCGGCGGCGACGACACGCTCCCGCAGGATGGCCGTCTCGCGGTCGGTGAGGGCCGAGCCCTTCTCCGCCTCGACCCGCTCGGTGACGTCGACGCCCGGGACCTGGGCGAGCAGCGCCAGGTGCCCGAAGGCCGGTCGATAGGCTGCCGCCTCGGCAGCCACGTCCGCCGAGGGGCGCAGCAACGAGTAGCGGAAGACATGCTCATAGCCGGCCGGCAGCTCGCCCTTGACCTCCCGGCCGTCCGTCGCGGCCGCAAGGCGGTCGAACTCGTCGAAGAGCCGGGGGATGGCATCGGTGCCCTCCGGATCGAACTCGATGGCCTGGTTCGGCCGCGGTCGGACGAACAGCAGGCGGAGCTGTTCGGGAGGGACCACCTCGGCGATCCGGTGGGCCGCGGCGCCCCGGCCCTTGGACGTCGACATCTTGCGGCCGCCGATGTTCAGGAACTCGTAGGGCACGTTCAGCGGTGGCTCGCGCTCGAAGACCTCTCGGGCGATGGCGTCGGAGCGGTCGCGGGAGCCACCGGCCGTCGAGAGGTCCTTGCCCGAGGGCTCGATGGTGACCCCGAAGAGGCTCCACTGGGCGGCCCACTCGAGATTCCAGGGGAGCTTCGCCCGACCGCCGAACGGGCTGACCCAACCCGAGTGCCCGCAGCCACGCGCCCAGGTGACGAGGTCGGGTCGGCACTCGTAGAACACCCGATCGCCGTCCCACCGGGTGACGATCGTCGTCCCGACCTTCCCGCAGGATTCGCAGACGACGCCGACCGGGTGCCAGCTCGCCGGATGCTGGACGTTGGCGACCCGTCGGTAGACCTCGCGGACGACGTCCGCACGGTCGAGGGCGGTCCGGATGAAGGCGTCCATCTGCCCGGTCGGATAGATGTCGCTCATCCAGTAGTAGCGGTCGGGCTCGATCCCGAGGCCGGCGAACGTGTCGATGAACGTCTGGGCGTGGTGCCGCGCATACGACGCGTGGCAGTCGCCCGCCTGGTCCGGCACGTGAGCGAGCGGGCGACCCATCTCTTGGTCGACCGCGTCCGGCGTCAGGAGCGCCTGGGCATCCATGGGGTCCATGTCGTCGACCCCGTAGAGGAGCGTCGTCTCCATCCCACGCGCCCGCAGGGCGCGGGTGATGACGTCGAGGATGACCGGCCCCCGGAGGCTGCCGACATGGACGGTGCCGGATGGCGTCTTGCTGTCGTTGACGACCTGTGGCCCGACCGCCCCCGCGGCGAGCTCATCCGCCCATTCCATGGCGCCCTCCGGTCCGGCGGCCCGCCCGGCCGAAGTCAGGCGATGCGGACGATCTTGTAGCTGAAGTCACCGGCCGGGACGCGGACGACGACGGTGTCGCCCTTCTTGCGTCCCAGCAGGGCCCGACCGACCGGGGATTCGTTGGAGATACGGCCTTCGGCGGGCCGGGCCTCGGCGGAGCCGACGATGGTGAAGACCTCCTGGCCGTCGTCGCCCTTGACCGTGACGGTCGAGCCGACCGACACGTGGTCGGTCCCGTGGTTCTCGTCGATGATCGTCGCCGACTTCAGGAGCGTCTCCAGCGTGGCGATGCGGCCCTCGACGAAGGCCTGCTCGTTCTTGGCCTCCTCGTACTCCGCGTTCTCGGTCAGGTCCCCGTGCTCCTTGGCCTCGCTGATCCGCTGGGCGACCTGCGGGCGACGGACACTGAGCATCTCGTCGAGCTCACCTCGGAGCTTCTCGGCGCCTTCTCGGGAGAGGTACGTCGGCTTGGCGTTCACGTGATCAGGTCCCCTGCTTGGCGACGGGTCCCGGACCTCGGTCCCCGCACCGGTGGGTCGATAAGCAAAGAACTCCAGGCGATCCGCGCTGCCGGATCCGCACCTGAAGTTCGGCCCGCGGAATGGTAGCCCGGGGCCCCTTGGGCGTCAAACGAGCGAGTGGTCCGTCGCTACTCCCCTATCTCGGCCAGGCGCCGCCTGAGGCGGGCGAGCGAGCGCCGGTCAGGCGTGGCCACGAAGACCGTGTCGTCGCCGGCGATCGAGCCCACGACCTCGGGCCAGCGCGCCCGATCGAGCGCGGCCGCGATCGGGTGAGCCGACCCTGGCAGGGTCCGGATGACGATCGTCAGGCCCGACTCGCGGATGTCGGCCGGCAGGTCGCGCATGAGGGCCCGCAGGCGATCCTCCCCGGTCGTCTCGGCCTCGCGCAGCCGGGCCGGCAGGGCGTAGGCCTGGGTCCCCTCGCGGGCGACCTTGACCAGGCCGAGCTCGGACACGTCCCGGCTGATGGTCGCCTGCGTCGTCCGGAAGCCTCGCTCGCGGAGGGCCGCCGCGAGCTCCTGCTGCGTCCGCAGGACGCGCTGGTCGACGAGGTCGCGGATCGCCCGCTGGCGGAGCTGCTTCATCACCTCCATCGGTCCAGCCTACGGTGCCAGGAACCAGGCGAGGATGACGGCCGCCAGCACGAGCCGGTAGACGACGAACGGCGTCAGGCTGTGGACGGCTACCCAGCGCAGGAGCAGATGGATGGCCCCCAGCCCGGACAGGAAGGCGGCCAGCATCCCGGCGGCCAGGGGGACGGGGTCGACGGATGCGGAACCGCCGTCACGGATCAGCCCGAAGGTCTCGTACGCGCCGGCGAGGGCGATGATCGGCGCCGCCATCAGGAAGCTGAAGCGAGCCGCCGACGGCCGGTCGAGCCCGACCGCGAGGCCGGCCGAGATCGAGATGCCCGAGCGACTCACCCCCGGCACCAGGGCGATAGCCTGGGCGACCCCGATGACGAGGGCCCCCGGCAAGCGCAAGCCCGAGAGGCCCAGACGCTTCGACCCCCACCGATCGGCCAGCCAGAGGATGGCCGCGCCCAGGACCAGCATCGCCGCGACCACGCCCGGCTGCCGGGCGCTGGCCTCGATCGCGTCACCGAGAAGCAAGCCGGCGATGACGGCGGGGATGACCGTGGCGGCGATGAGCCAGGCCAGCCGACGGTCCGGGTCGCCGGCGAAGGAGCGGTCCCGGAGCACTGCCAGGCCGGCCGGGACGAGCCGCAGCCAGTCCGCCCGGAAGTAGACCAGCAGGGCGCCCAGGGTCCCGAGGTGGAGCATGACCGAGAAGGCCAGCGACTCGAGGAACGCGTCGTCCCAGCCGAGCATGGCCGGCAGGACCACGAGGTGGCCCGAGCTGGAGATCGGCAGGAACTCGGTCAGTCCCTGGACGACCCCGAGGACGATGGCCTGGACGATGGTATCCATGGGTCGACGGCCGGCCGCGGTCGCCCGCGGTCGGCCGTCCCCTCGCTAGCGGATGAAGAGCGGGGCGAGGACCAGGGTGATCGTCGCCAGGAGCTTGACCAGGACGTGGAGTGACGGCCCGGCCGTGTCCTTGAACGGATCGCCGACGGTGTCGCCGACGACCGCGGCCGCATGCGCCTCGGTCTTCTTGCCGATGACGTTGCCGGCCTCGTCGGTCAGGTGTCCGGCCTCGATGTACTTCTTGGCGTTGTCCCAGGCCCCGCCGCTGTTGTTGAGGACCGTCGCCAGGAGCACGCCGGCGATCGTGCCGACCATGAGCAGGCCGGCCGCCGCCTCGTAGCCGAGGAGGACCCCGACCACGATCGGGAGGGCGACCGCCAGGAGGCCGGGCGCGATCATCTCGCGGAGGGCGGCCCGGGTGGTGATGTCGACGACCCGAGCGTAGTCCGGGCGCTCGCTGTAATCCATGATCCCGGGGTGCTCCCGGAACTGCCGGCGGACCTCCATGATGATCCCCTGGGCGGCCCGACCGACGGCCCGGATGGCCAATGCGCTGAAGAGGTAGACCAGCATCGCCGCCAGGAAGGCCGCGATGAAGACATTGACGTCCGCCAGGTCGACCGACTCCATGAGCGGCTTGCCCTGGCGCTCGAGGATCAGGTTGACCTTGTCGATGTAGGCGCTGAACAGCAGGAACGCGGCGAGCGAGGCCGACGCGACCGCATAGCCCTTGGTGAGCGCCTTGGTCGTGTTCCCGACGGCGTCGAGGCGGTCGGTGATCTCCCGGGCGGACTTGGATGCGCGGCTGAACTCGGTGATCCCGCCGGCGTTGTCGGTGATCGGACCGAAGGTGTCCATGGCCAGGATGTAGGCCGTCGTCATGAGCATGCCCATGGTGGCCACGGCCGTGCCGAAGACGCCGCCGGGGTTCTCGCCCTCGGGGACGATCCCGACGAATGCCTGCTCGCCCAGCCAGTGCGAGGCGAACAGGGCGATCGCGATGGTCACCGCCGTGACGAAGGTCGTCTCGAAGCCGACGGCGACGCCGGAGATGATGTTCGTGGCCGGGCCGGTCTTGCTGGCCTCGGCGATCTC
This sequence comes from uncultured Chloroflexia bacterium, assembly GCA_963707215.1. GTDB lineage: Bacteria > Chloroflexota > Limnocylindria > Limnocylindrales > CSP1-4 > DATHYZ01. The sequence goes on from CAVPPB010000003.1 coordinate 715,374, forward strand.
CTTGACGGGTCGCCACGAGCCGGCGGTGTAGTACTGGGTGATGTAGACGAAGGCGATGCTCGTCAGCAGCCCGACGACGCCGGCCAGGAAGAAGAAGATCCAGCTCGGGATGCCGCTGTCGGGCAGGTCGGTCCCGGTGTCCATCATCACGTAGGTGACACCGGCCAGGGCGATGGCCGACAGACCCGAGACGACCAGGTAGCCGCGATTGAGGATGTTCATCGGGTCCTCGGTCTCGCTGCCGCGGATGAAGAACATCGAGATGATCGTGGCCAGGAGGCCGAACGCCCGGATGATGAGCGGGAAGAAGATCCAGGCCTCGGGGTTCTGCCAGCCCAGATCGAGGGCGATCAGGTAGACCGCCACGCCCAGGATCATGGCCCCGATGTTCTCGGCGGCCGTGGACTCGAAGAGGTCGGCACCTCGGCCGGCGCAATCGCCCACGTTGTCGCCGACCAGATCGGCGACGACCGCGGCGTTCCGGGGATCGTCCTCGGGGATGCCGGCCTCGACCTTGCCGACGAGATCGGCGCCGACGTCGGCAGCCTTGGTGTAGATACCGCCACCGAGCTGGGCGAACAGGGCCACGAAGCTGGCCCCGAAGCCGAAGCCGACGATGAGGAAGGGCGCCTGGGCGGGGTTGTCGAGGCCGCCGAAGGCCACGAAGGTCAGGTAGACGCCGAGCAGCGAGAGCGCCACGACGAGGAAGCCGGAGACGGCACCACCGCGCATCGAGACCTGGACCGCCTCGACGAGACTCCGCTGTGATGCCGCGGCCGTTCGCAGGTTCGACTTCACGCTGATGTACATGCCGATGATCCCGGAGGCCATCGAGCAGGCCGCGCCCACGAGGAAGGCCAGGCCCGTCCGCCACCCGAGGTCGAAGCCGAAGATGTCCGTGTCGGCGACATCCGCGCCCTCGAAGACGGAGATCAGCGCGGTGATGGCCACGGCTCCGACCAGCGCGAGGATGGCGATGGTCGTGTACTGCCGCCGGATGAACGCGACGGCGCCCTCGAAGATCGTCCCGGCGACGTCCTGCATCGCCTGGGTGCCCGTGTCGCGGGACAGGACGTCCCGGGCGAGGTAGAGAGCGAAGAGGGAAGCGACGATCCCGGCGATCGGGATGATCCACTGCAGCGTGCTGACGTCCATAGGCTGGTTCGACGATCCTCCCAGTGTTCGATCGACCCGGCTCGGCGCACGGGAAAGGGCGTCTGGCGCGAGGTGGCACCGACCACGCGAAATGGCCTGCCCGGCCGGGGACGAAGGTCGGTCGCAGACCGCGGCGGAGTGTACCACGGCACCATCGGGGTCAGTCGCGGCACGCCGGTCGAGGACGGTCGTCAGCGGGCAGGCTCGACGCCACCCGGACCGGGCCGATCGCGCCGGCCTATACTGCCGCCCCGTGACCGAGTCCCCGAGCCGCCGGTCCGATCGCTCCCGCGGCACGGCCGTGCCGTCCCCGTCGTGAGCTGGCCGGTCCCGATCCTCTTCGTCCTCGCCATGCTGGTCGTCGCCGGCGCGCTCGTCGCCCTGGCGTCGAGGGATCGGCAACTCGCCGTCCTCGGCCTGGCGGGCGCCCTGGCGCTGTCGCCGCTGGTCGTCGATCCGCTGCCCGATCCGCTCATCGTCGCCATCCGGATCGTCGCCGCCGCCCTGGCCGCCTACCTGGTCCGCATCCCTCTCCGCGATGCACCCTCGGGGATCGGCTCGCGGCTCGGCTGGCCGGCCGAGGCTGGCGCGGCTGGCGCGGCCTTCGTCGCCGGCCTGGCCGCGAGCGCCGCCGGGATGACCGGTGATGGCCCGGCTGCGGCGACCGCGGCCGCCTTCGGGGTCGGCGCCCTGACCGTCGTCCCGCTCATCGATCGACGCGACGCCGCCCGGACCGGGATCGCTCTCCTGCTGGCGGTGACGAGCGCCGACCTGTTCCGGGTCGGCCTGGCCGATCCGGGGACCCCCGGTTCGCTGACGGTCGGCGCGGCCTCGGTCGCCCTGGCCACAGCCATCGCCGCCATGCTGATCGCCAGCCGGGCACGGGCCCCGCTGCCAGCCGCCGCGCCGGTCGACGCGGAGATGGACGGTGCCCCGCTCGGATCGCCGGCGGACCCGGGGCTCGAGCCCGACCGATGACCCTGTTCGTCGTCCTCCTGGTGGCCGCCGCCGGCGTCGTCGCCGCCTGGGTGACCAGGGACCGCCGCCGGGCGGGCCATGTCGTCGGACTCGTTGCGCTGGCCGCGACGGCGTTGGCCGTGGCCGCGATCTCGCCCGGCTCCAGCGTCGAGATCACCGGCATCACCTTCGTCTCGAGCCCGTACGCCCGACTGCTCCTGGCCCTCGTGGCCACCAGCGGTCTCCTCCTGGCCGGCATCGCCGCGGTCGCCGGCGACGATCGATCTCCGGCCGTCGCCTGGCTGGCGGTCGTGGCGGCCGGGTTGATCGGGCTGACGACCCCGAGTCCCGTTCCCGGGACCTGGGCGATCCTGGCGGCCGGGGCGATGGCCCTGGCCCTGCCGATCGCGGCCATCGCCGGACGGAACGTCGCCGCCTCGCTTCTGACGGCCCTGACCGCGGCCGTGGTCGGCGCCGTCCTGGTCGTCGTCGCGATGGCGATCGGGACCGCCCAGCTCCACCTTCCCGATCCGGACGCCGGCGTCATGGCGCTCGCGGTAGTGGGGGTCGTCGTCGCCGTCGCCATCCGTGGCGCGGTGGTCCCGTTCCACCGCTGGGCTCCGCCCATCACCGACATCTCCTCGGGCCCCATCGTCGCTGCCCTCGTCGGGGCGCTGCCCGCGCTGGCCACTGTGCTGGCGCTGACCTGGCTCGACCAGGAGGTGACGCCGCTCCTGCTGCCGCTGGAGGCCGCGCGCGCCCTCGTGCTCGTGGTCGCCCTCGGGGCCATGCTCCTGTCGGCGGTGGCAGCCTGGATCCAGGACGACCTGGGGCACGTCGCGGTGTACCTCCTGGGGCACGGGACCGCCGTCGCCATCCTCGGCCTCGGCGCCCTTGACCCGGCGGCCTGGGAGGCTACGCGGACCTGGGCTCTGGCATCCATCGGGACGGCGGCCGGGCTCCTGGCCTGGCTGACGGTGATGGAAGGGCGCTACCGGAGTCGCCGACTGCCCGACCTGAGGGGCTGGGTGCGTCGATCGCCGCTCCTCGCCTTCGTGCTCGGGCTCGTCGCGGTGGCGACCATCGGGGTCCCCGGCATGGCGGTCTTCGAGGCTCGCCTGTCCCTCGTCGAGCTCACGGACCAGCCCCTCGTGAGGCTTGCCGGCATGCTCGCGATCGCCGCTCCGCTGCTGGCGATCGGCCGGATCCTGGTCGTCGGAGCGGACATCCAGTCGGCCGCGGTACGGGGCGCCGCGGAGGAGCGTCCCCGGCGGCCCGAGGGACCCCTGGGGCTCGACGGACTGCGCGCCACGGTAGCGCTGAACCGGGCGCCGCTCGCCTCGATCCTGGCGCTCGTCCTCGCCCTCGGATCCGTGCTCGTGTCGACCGGGGTCTTCGACCTGGCTTCGGCTGCGGCCGGCGACCCACCGTCGTCGACGCCGGCGCTCGCCCCCGGGGATGGCGCCGGAGGCCCCGGCCCGGACGAGACGCCCTAGCCGCTCTCGCGTGGCCGACCGGCGGCACGCGAAGCGCCGGGTCGACCGGGACGCCGGGCGGCAGGCTGTCGGGCGGCGCTCAGTCGTCCGCCGGACCCAGGACCCAGCGATCGACTTCGCGCGGATAGGCGATCAGCTCGCCCGGGCCGAACCACAGGTCGAGCTCCGCGACGGCGGTCTCGGGTCCGTCCGAGGCATGGATCAGGTTCTGGCCGGTCTCGACGGCAAGGTCGCCGCGGATCGTGCCCGGGGCGGCCTCCGGCGGACGCGTCGCCCCGACCATCGTCCGAACCATGCCGATCGCGCCCGGGCCCTCGAGGGCGATGGCCACGAGCGGGCCGGACGTGATGAACTCGACCAGGGCGCCGAAGAACGGGCGCTCCCGGTGGACGGCGTAGTGTCGCTCGGCGAGATCCCGATCGACCTGGACCAGCTTCAGGCCGACGATCTTGAGGCCGCGTTCTTCGAAACGGGCCAGGATCCGGCCGGCCAGCTGGCGCTGGACGCCGTCGGGCTTGATGAGGACGAGGGTTCGTTCGGTCGAGGGCATTCGATCTCCGGTCCTGAAGGTAGGTCGGCGGAAGGGTACCGCAGGCAGCCGGCGCCGCGACCGGACGAGCGCCTCAGGAGCCGCGGGAAGCGGGGTCGTCGACCGCCGGATCGGCGACGGACCGGTCGCCGTGCTCCTCGGTCGGCCCACTCCTGCCTGCGCCGGCCTGGTCCGGGAGGGTCCCGAGGATGGTGGCGGCAAGGTCGGGCCGATCGCGGATCAGCTCCGCCAGCCGACGGGCGGCTTCGTGATGGTCGCCGACCGCCAGTGCCTCGCGAGCGGCCGCGAGGTCGTCGTCCGACGGCGCGGCGGTGGGGGCACCGCCGGCGGCGAGCTCCGGTCCCGCGGCGACGTCGGGGGCGCCGATGACATCGAGCGACCCGGCGACCTCTCGGGCCTCGGGCTCCCACAGACCGGGCTGTCCGGCGACGTCCGGCGGGATGGCTCCGGGCAGGTCCTCGTCCACGGCATGGGCCTCGTCCACGGCATGGGCCTCGAGGGCCGCCGGCCCAGACGCGACGGCTCCCAGGAAGGCATCCTCGCTGGCTCTCCGGGTCGACGGCTCGTCCCCGAAGAGCGCCCCGGCCGGCACTGGCACGCTGTACCGGTCGCCGGGCCAGATCGCGCTCCGGGGCATGCCGGCGAAGAGCGAGTCCAGGTCCTCGCCGACCAGTTCGATCGTCCGTGCCGCGAGCCGTCGCGCCTCTCCGTACCGGGCGCCCACCGCGGCCGCCTCCGCTGCGATCGCCAGTGCGACCGGTTCCTCACGGCCGCTGTCGAGGTAGGTCTCGGCGGCGACCCCGGCCCCCCCGAGGTCACCGGTCCGCCAGCGCGCCTCTGCCAGGTCGAGCAGGGCGTCCGGGTCGAGCGAACCGACGCCGGCGAACGCCTCGAGCTCGGCCCGGGCAAGGTCGAGCGAGCCCATCCGAAGATGGATGCGAGCGAGCCGCAGGTCGGTCGGTCGGCCATCCGTGTCGACCGAGCCGGACAGGCCCAGCTCCGCCCGGAGCTCGGGCCCGCTCATGCAGGCAGCCTGAGCCGGCGGTCCAGACCCCGCCCACGTCGCGGCGGCGCCACGACGGCCAGTCGAAGGCCCTCGTCCCGGAACAGCTCCCCGGCCAGGCGGCGGACGTCCTCGGCCGTGACCGCCTCGATCGCCACCAGGGCATCCTCCAGGGTGAGCACCCGCTCATGAAGGGCTTCCTGGCCACCGAACCAGCTCGCCAGATGACGGGTGTCGTCCATCCGTAGCTCGAGGCCGCCGGACAGATAGGCCTTGGCCTTGTGCAGCTCGTCCTCGGGGACCGCCTCCTCTCGGAGCCGGGCGAGCTCCGCGAGGATGGCGTCGAGGGCCGGACCAAGGTGATCCGGATCGACCCCGGCCGAGACCTCGAGCGCCCCGGCATCGGCATAGTCGAGGACGCCCGAGGACACGTCATAGGCGAGGGCCCGCTCCTCCCGGAGCGACAGGAACAGACGGCTGCTCATCCCGTCGCCCAGGATGACGTTGAGGAGCCCCAGGACCCAGGCCTCCGGGTGGTCCCGTCGCAAGGCAGGCACACCGACCACCAGCTGGGCCTGGGCTGTGTCACGGTGGCCCAGGCGGTAGCGCTCGCCGGCAGGCAACTCCGGGGCCGCAACATACCCGGGGATCGGGCCGTTGCCCGAGCCGAAGGCTCGCCCGACGAGCTCGACGGCCTCCTCGTGGTCGAGGTCGCCGGCGACGGCGATGACCGTGTTGGCCGGCCGGTAGAGGACCGACCAGAAGTCGCGGATGGCCGCCTGGGCATCCCCCGGATCGAATCCTCGTCGCCGCAGATCTCGCGGCCCAGCGGGCCATCGCCGAACATCGCCCCCTGGAAGAGGATGTGGGCGTACTCGACGGGGTCATCGAGGTAGGAGCGGATCTCCTCGATGATGACCGTCCGCTCCTGGTCGATCTCGTGGTCGGCCAGCACCGGCCGGACGACCAGCTCGCCGAGGACGTCCATGCCGCGGGCCATCTCCCGGCGCGGCACGCGGACCCAGTAGACGGTCGATTCGCGGTCGGTCGCCGCGTTGAAGGAGCCGCCCACGCCCTCGATCGCTTCGGCGATCGCCCGACTGCTGGGATAGCCGGCCGTCCCCTTGAAGGTGATGTGCTCCATGAAATGGGCGACGCCGGCCTGCTCGCGGGTCTCCAGCCGGGACCCTGCGAGCACGTAGGCGGCCATCGACACGGAGCGGGCTCCGGGGTGCCGGGCGCTGATGACGCGCGGCCCCTCCGGCAGCGCGGTCCGTACGTACATCGGAGCGGATGGTACCGGAACGGTGGGGTGCCGCCCGGACGAAGAGCGGCCGGCGCCGTCGGGGGTCCGGCGCCGGCCGCAGGATGGATGCGAGCCTAGAGGTTGAAGGTCTGCTCCAGCCAGGGGACCGCGAAGTAGATGACGAAGGCGAACGAGACGATCCAGAGCAGCGGATGGACCTCGCTGGCCTTGCCGCGGACGGTCTTCAGGAACACGAAGGTGATGAAGCCGGCCGCGATGCCATCGGTGATCGAGTAGGTCAGCGGCATGACGATCAGGGTCGCCAGGGCCGGGAAGAGATCATCGATCTCGCCCCACTCGATGTCCTTGGCGATCGTGAACATCAGGTAGCCGACGATCACCAGGGCCGCGGCGGTCGCCTGGCCCGGGACGATCGCCACGACCGGGGCGAACAGGATCGCCGCCAGGAAGAGGACCCCGACCGTGATCGCCGTGAGGCCGGTCCGACCGCCGTCGGAGACGCCGGCCGCCGACTCGATGTAGGTCGTGTTCGAGCTGGTGGAGAAGAGGCCGCCGAGGATGGCGCCCGCGGAGTCGACCGCCAGGACCCGCCGGATGCCCGGCAGCCGGCCCTGCTCGTCGACCGCGCCGGCCTGCTCGCCGACGCCGATGACGGTGCCCATCGTGTCGAAGAAGTCGGCCAGCATGAGGCTGAAGACGACCAGTCCGACGGTGATCACCGAGGCCGGCGGATCCGTCCAGACCGAGAGCATGTACGACAGCGGAGCCAGGAGCGTCGAGAAGACCGCGCCGTCACCGAAGTCAGTGATGATGCGATCCGGGATCTGGGCGCTGCCGGGCACGAACCCGGTGGCCTCGGCCCCGAAGAAGGCCGTGAAGACGATCGACAGGATCGTCGCCGCGACGATGCTGATGAGCAGCGCACCCTTGACCTTGAGGGCCATCAGGGCCAGGGCCACGGCGAGGCCGAAGAGGAACGTAGCGAACGCCGGTGTCGTCAGGTCGCCGAGGCTGACCGGCGTCCCACCGCCCGCCTGGACGAAGCCGCCGTTGACGAGGCCGATGAAGAGGATGAAGAGGCCGATGCCGACGGCGATCGCCCGCTTCAGCTCCAGCGGGATCGCGTTCATGATCGTCTCGCGGAGCCCGGTCAGGACGAGGGCCAGGATGATGATGCCTTCCCAGGCGATCACCGCCATGGCCTCTTCCCAGGCGAACCCGCGGTTGAGGATCAGGTCGAAGGCGACGACGGCGTTGAGGCCCAGGCCGGCGGCCATCGCGAACGGGTAGTTGGTGACGAGGCCCATGGCCAGGCAGAGGATCCCGGCGGCCAGGGCCGTCGCCACGATCGTCGGGATGAGCGGCGGCCCGGCGCCCTCGGTCTGGATCGAGAGGATCAGCGGGTTCACCGCGATGATGTAGGCCATGACCATGAACGTGGTCAGGCCGGCCCGGACCTCCGTGCTCAGGTTGGTGCCCCGCTCCTCGAAGCGGAAATAGGACGAGATCGCGCTCACGCGCCACTCCCTCCTGCGAGCCGTCCCTCCACGGCCCACGCTCCGCCGGATCCGCCCGGTGGTCCGGCCGACCTCCCTCGTCTGCGCCGTCGAACGACGGCGCGGCCGCTACTCGTCCTCGCGGGCGTCGAGGCCGAGGAGCTCCATCTGGACGAACCCGCTGGTGTCGAACTCGAGCTGCCGGGGAGCTGACGGCGGGTCGGCGTCACCGGGTCCCACCGGGGCGAACTCGAGGATGACCCGCTCGTCGCCCTGGGCGAGGGTGTAGACGAGCAGCTGGTCGGGTCGGGTCTCGAACTCGAGATGCTCGAACGAGTCGATGTTGATGCAGATCGAGATCGGGGTGAAGTAGCTCGAGATGGCCGGGTCGTCGGCGACCAGCCGCTCGACCCAGCCGGTCCCGTGGGCAACGAGAGCTTGGCCCCGCAGGAAGCGATAGGTCACGGTCTGCTTCAGGAGGGGCCGGAGCAGGTGCTGCATGTCGGAACGGCTGCTCACGACGCCGCGATTGACGAAGAACTTCGCTGGCGGCACGGACACGGCGGAGCTCCTGCGAACGGCCTGGTTCGATGGCGACGACCCGGCCGGGCGCCTCCCGGGGCGATCCGACCCGGCGATGGTACGACAGCCGGAGGGGCGCCGACAGGCCGCTCGGGCCTATCATCGCGGCATGCTGCTCGTCCTCGACATCGGCAACACGAACCTGACCCTCGGCCTGGTCCGCGACGGTCACCTGACGACCCGCCGCCGGGGCGGGACCCATCCCCGGGCGACGGCCGACGAGCTCGAGCTTTCGCTCGAGGGCCTCCTCCGCCTCGACGGGGCCGGTCTCGTCGACGTCGACGCGATCGCCCTGGCCTCGGTGGTGCCCAGCCTCACGGCGGCGACCGAGGAGATCGCTCGCAGCCGGGATCGGCCCCTGGTCGTCGCTTCCGCCGGGATCGTCCCGCTGCCGATCCGGGTCGAGCGACCCTCCGAGGTCGGGGCCGACCGGCTCGTGAACTCGCTCGCCGCGAGCCGGATCTACGGGACCCCGGCCGTCGTCGTGGACTTCGGGACGGCGACGACCCTTGACTGCGTCGCCCGGGACGGGGCCTACGTCGGGGGCGCGATCGCCCCGGGCCTGGAGCTGGGCCTCGAGGCCCTCGCCGCCCGGACCGCCAAGCTGCCCCGGATCGAGCTCCATGCGCCGGATCGGGCGATCGGCCGTGACACCGTGTCCGCCATGCAGGCCGGGACCGTCTTCGGCTACCAGGCGCTCGCGTCCGGGTTGCTGGCCCGGGTCCGGGCCGAGCTGGCCGAGGCCAGCGACCTCGAGCCATCGGACGTCCGGGCGATCCTGACGGGCGGCCTGACGACCGAGCCATGGGTCGCCGGGATCGAGGGCGTCGACGCGATCGACCCGAACCTGACCCTGGAGGGCCTGGCGATCCTCTACGCCGAGGTCACCGGCGGCCAGCGTCTCGAGCTGGGCCTGCCATGACGGACGGACCGGCCGCCCACGGCGGACCTGCTGGCGCTGGCCCGGCTCCCGGCGGCCCGGACGGTCCCGCTCCCGGTCGGCTGGCTGGTCGGCTGGTTGCGCTCGGGGTCACCGGCTCGATCGCCGCGTTCAAGGCCGTCGAGCTGCTCCGTCTCCTGCGGGCGGAGGGCGCCGACGTCGTCGTGGTGGTGACCCCGACGGCGACCCGGTTCGTCGCACCCCTGACCCTGGCCGCTCTCTCCGGTCATCACGTTGAGGGCGACGTCCTGGCTCTCCAGGCCGACGGCCGCATCGGCCACATCGTCGTCGCCGACAGCGCCGACGCCATCGTCGTCGCCCCGGCGACCGCTCACTGGCTGGGGGCGATCGCCAACGGGCTGGCCGCCGACTCGCTCACGGCGACCTGCCTCGCGACCACGGCGCCTGTCGTCGTCGCTCCCGCCATGGACGGCGAGATGTACTCGCACCCCGCGACCCAGGCCAACGTGCGGCGCCTCCGCGACGAGTTCGGGTACCGGATCGTGGAGCCCGCGGTCGGTCCGCTGGCCTCCGGTCAGGTCGGCGTCGGGCGGCTGGCAGAGCTGCCGACGATCGTGGACGCGGTCGTGGCTGCGATCGGCGAGCGCCCAGTCCGGGCTCCCGACCCGGGTTTGCGCCCGCCGGTCATCGACGGCCTGCCCCGGGCCGGCGACCTCGAGGGGCGCCACGTCGTCGTCAGCGCCGGCGGCACGGCCGAGCCGATCGATCCGGTCCGCTACATCGGCAACCGCTCGACCGGCCGGATGGGCGTCGCCATCGCCGAGGCCGCTCTCGATCGCGGAGCGGCCGTGACCCTCGTCGTCGGGCGGGTCGAGATCGAGCTGCCGGCGGCGGCCCGGGTCGTTCGGGCCGAGACGACCGCCGCGATGCGGGACGAGGTCCTCACGGCGGTGACCGGTGGCGGTGTGGGACCGGGCGCGGACGTCCTGGTCATGGCCGCGGCGGTGGCCGACTTCCGGCCGGTCCGCGCCGCCGAGACCAAGCTGACGCGAGGCGGGCCGCTGACCCTCGAGCTGGAGCCGACCGAGGACATCCTCGCCGAGATCTCCCGGCGGGCGACCGATCTCCTGCCACGGCCGGTCCTCGTCGGCTTCGCCGCCGAGACCGGCTCCTTCGACCGGGCCGTCGAGAAGCTCGCCCGCAAGGGCGTCGATCTCCTGGTCGCCAACGACGTCAGCGAGCCGGGCTCCGGCTTCGGGACCGAGACGAACCGGGTCGTCGTCCTGGACCGGGCGGGCGGTCGCGACGACTGGCCGCTGCTGACCAAGCGCGAAGTGGCCGACCGCCTCCTCGATCGGGTGGCCGCGCTTCTCATGGATCGCGACGCGGAGGCCACCGAATGAGCGAAGCCACGAGCACACCGCCCCGTCCCGGCCGCCGGACCACCGTCGCCGACATCGCGCGGCTCCACGCCGACGGCGTGCCGATCGCGATGGCGACGGCCTACGACCACCCGACCGCCCAGCTCCTCGACGAGGCCGGGCTGCCGATGCTCCTCGTCGGCGACTCCCTGGGCCAGGTCGTCCTCGGCTACGAGACGACCGTCCGGGTCACGATGGCCGAGATGCTCCATCACACCCGGGCCGTCGTCCGGGGCACCCAGCGGGCCCTCGTCATCGCCGACATGCCCTTCCTCTCGTACGCCAGCGTGGCCGACGCGCTGACGAACGCCGGGGCCTTCCTCCGCGACGCGGGGGCCGGCGCGGTCAAGGTGGAGGGCGGGATCCGGACGGCCCCGGTGGTCCGCGAGCTCGTCGCCGCCGGCATCCCGGTCATGGGTCATGTCGGCCTCACCCCGCAATCGATCCACGCCCTTGGCGGGGTCCGGATCCAGGGCAGGACGGCCGCCGCCGCCCGGGCCGTCATCGAGGACGCCGACGCGATCGCCGCGGCCGGAGCCTTCGCCATCGTCCTGGAGCTCCTGCCCGACCAGCTGGCCGCCGCCATCACCGAGCGCCTCGCCGTCCCGACGATCGGCATCGGGTCCGGCCCCCGCTGCTCCGGCCAGGTCCAGGTCGTGACCGACCTCCTGGGGAGCGGCGACTTCGTGCCCCGCCATGCGCGACCATACCTGCGCCTCCGGGAGGCGATGCGCGAGGCCTTCGCCGCCTACGCGGCGGACGTCGCGGCCGGGTCGTTCCCCGGGCCGGACCAGACGGTCCGGATGGAAGACGAGGCCCTGGCCGAGGCGCTGGACGGGCTGGCGTCATCCGACCAGCCGGACGCTTCGGACAGGGCCTGACCGATGGAGGTCGTCCGGACGCGGGCGGCCCTGCGCGCTGCCCTGGCGGACGCCGCCCGACCCATCGGGCTGGTCCCGACGATGGGCTGGCTCCACGAGGGGCACCGTGCGCTGATGCGCCGGGCCCGGGACGAGAGCGCGACGACCGTCGTGTCGATCTTCGTCAACCCCCGCCAGTTCGAGGACCCGTCGGACCTGGAGCGGTACCCCAGGAACGAGGGCCGCGACCTGGGCATGTGCGCGGCGGAGGCGGTCGACCTGGTCTTCGTCCCGCCGGTCGAGGAGGTCTACCCGCCCGGCTTCGACACCCGGGTCCGGGTCGGAGCGATCGCGCGTCCGCTGGAGGGAGCCGCCAGGCCGGGCCACTTCGAGGGGGTCACGACGGTGGTCGCGGTGCTCTTCGGCCTGGTCCGTGCCGAGCGCGCCTACTTCGGCCAGAAGGACGCCCAGCAGCTGCTCGTCATCCGGCGGATGGCGGCCGACCTGGCGATCGGGACCGAGGTGGTGGCCTGCCCGACCGTTCGTGAGCCGGACGGCCTCGCCCTCTCGTCGCGGAACGATCGACTGGGGGACGCGGAGCGGGCCGCCGCGCCGATCCTCCACCGAGCCCTCGTGGCCGGGCGCGAGGCCTGGCTCGCCGGCGAGCGGTCGGCCGACGCGATCCGTGCCCGGATGACCCAGGTCCTCGCCGCCGAGCCGCTGGCCCGGACCGACTACGTCAGCGTGGCGGACCCGGAGACGCTCCTCGAGCTCGAGACGATCGAGCTGGGGGCACTCCTCTCGCTGGCCGTCGAGCTCGGCGGGGTCCGCCTCATCGACAACGAGCTGGTCGGCTAGGGGCGGCTCGCGGCCTCAGCCCTCGTCCGTCGCGGCGACCTCGAGGACCCGGTCGATGACGAGATGCTCCCAGAGGAGCGCCTTGATCTCCTCGATCTTGTCGCGGTCGGAGGGGTTGGTCTTCACCAGCAGGTCGTGGATGCCCGACGCCACGACGTAGGTGTCGTCGGGCACCAGGACGGCGAACAGGTCGGCGCTGCGGATCGCGTCGATCGTGCCCGGGCGGGGACGGTAGCCGCCGGTCAGGACCAGCCCGAGGCCGCCCCGGCGTGGCGGGCCGCGAGGGCCGGCCCCGGCATCGGTGCCGCGCGACGCCAGGAGCATCGCCTCGGCGGTCCCGCCGCGTGGTGGGCCCATGAGGTGGGCCGTGGCGATGGCCCGGATGACGTCCTCCCGGTCGCCCGGGACGATGACCAGGGTGCCCGGCTCGACCCGCTGGAGCATGTGCTCGGGCTCCATCGCGCCGACCGCGATCGAGCCGATCGCCTGGTCGAGGTCGCGTCCCGGGTGGAGCAGTTCACCACCGATCCCGTCAAGGAGCATCGCCAGGCTGGGGTTGGAGAGGATGGGCCGGTACGGCAGGACTCCGAGGAGCGGGATCCCGTGCTGGGCGAGGCCCCGCTCGAGCGTCCGTCCGATCCCCGGCCTGGCATCGAGGTCGACCTTGTTGACGATGGCCCCCGCGACCTTGACGCCGTGGCGCTCGAACAGCGCCGCATTGAGGACGATCTCGTCGATCGGCCGGCCCGACCCCGCCCTCGCTCACGATGACCGTCGGAGCCCCGAGGAGCCCCGCGACCACGGCGTTCGACAGACCGATCACGGCGCCCACCCCGGCATGGCCGGTCCCCTCGATGAGCAGGATGTCGCGCTCCGTCGCGAATGCGGCATGGGCATCGCGGATCAGCGCAGGAAGGTCCTCGACGACACGCCCCTCGATGTAGGCCCGGGTGAAGCCGCGCGGGATGTGGACCGGGCTCATCCGCTCGAGCGGGTCCTGCAGGTCGAAGACGCTCCGCATCAGGATGGCGTCCTCGTCGGCCGGGACGCCATCGACCTCGATGGTCCGCTGGCCGACCGGCTTCATGAAGGCGGCATCCAGCCCGCGCCGCCGGAAGCCGTCGAGCACCCCCAGGCTGACCGTCGTCTTGCCCCGGTTCTGGCCTGTCGCGGCGAGGTACAGGTGACGCACGCCCACCTCAGTCGCGGGGCGTGGTCCGGCGCTCGATCAGCTGGACCCCGTCGCGAAGTCGGGTCAGCGTCTCGTCGTCCACCGTGTCCGGTTCGAGGTAGGGCCCGAGACGCTCCATGATGTCGGCGACGAGGGCGAGGTAGACACCGGCGTCGGCCACGAAGAACTGGGGCTCGTTGTTGTAGCGAACGAGCGTCAGCCTGCCCTGGAGCACCCGGCGGTCCTCGACGTGCGAGACCTGGGTCGCGAAGCTGTGGCCCTGGATGCCGTCAGGGTTGTTCAGGAAGTTCAGGGCGTTGTCGATCGCCAGCCCGAAGCGGGCCCGCCAGGCCACCAGGCGCTCGTGGATCTCGGGGGCGATGCGGACCTCCTCGACCTCGTCGAAGACCTCCGGGGCCACCGTCAGGAGGCCGACGAGGGTCGTCCCGGCCCGGGGCCCGAGCATGACCTGCAGCGAGCGCTCCAGGGTGAAGACCTCGGAGTCGAAACGCGGGCTGGTGATGACGTCGGTCAGGAGATCCTCGACGTTGTCGAGGCTGCCCGGTTCGGCGAGTGAGTTGGCCAGGTGGAGGATCTCCTCCTTGAACAGGAACTTCTCTTCGTGGTCGAGCATGGCGCGAACTGTAGCACGCCGGGCCCCGGCCGAACGGCCGGGGCCCGGTGCGCGGCTCGGGTCGCTGGGTCTACGGGTAGAGGCCGCGGATGGCGGTCGCGTCGGCGACGCGCTGGACGGCCAGCAGGTAGGCCGCCGTCCGCATGTCGACGCTCTCCCGGTCGGCGGCATCGACGACCTCGCGGAAGGCCCGGATCATGATCGTGTGGAGCTTGTCGTTGACCTCGCCCTCGGTCCACTGGTCGCGGTTGAGATCCTGGACCCACTCGAAGTAGCTGACCGTGACGCCTCCGGCGTTGCAGAGGATGTCCGGGATCATGAAGACGCCCTTCTCGTAGAGGATCCGGTCGGCTTCGGGGTGGTCGGACCGTTGGCGGCCTCGGCGACGATCCTCGCCTTGATCCGCTCGGCGTTGGCGCCGGTGATCTGGTTCTCGAGGGCGGCCGGGATGAGGATGTCGCACTCGGTCTCGAGGACCTCGGCGTTGCTGACGTCGGTCGAGCCGGGGAAGCCCTGGACGGTCCCGTGCTCGCGCTTCCAGGCGATGACCCGGTCGATGTCGAGCCCATTCGGATCGTTGATCCCGCCGGTCGAGTCGGATACGGCGACGATGCGGGAGCCCTCGGCCTGCATGAGCCGAGCGGCGATCGAGCCGGCGTTGCCGAAGCCCTGGACCGCGACGGTCGCGGTCGTCAGGTCGAGCCCCAGTTTGGCCGCGGCCTCGACGATGGTGAAGACGCAGCCCCGGGCGGTGGCTTCGTTGCGCCCCTCGGACCCACCGAGGCTGATCGGCTTGCCGGTGACCACGCCGGGGACCGTGTAGCCGACGTGCATCGAGTAGGTGTCCATGATCCAGGCCATGACCTGGGAGTTGGTGTTGACGTCGGGGGCCGGGATGTCGCGCTCGGGGCCGATCAGGACCTCGATCTCGGTCGCGAAGCGGCGGGTGAGATCCTCGAGCTCCTTCGTCGAGAGCTTCTTCGGGTCGACGATGACACCGCCCTTGCCGCCACCGAAGGGGATGCCGACGACGGCGCACTTCCAGGTCATCCACATGGCGAGGGCCTTGACCTCGTCGAGGGTGACGTCCTGGTGGTAGCGCAGTCCCGCCCTTGGCGGGCCCGCGGCCGAGGTTGTGCTGGACCCGGTAGCCCGTGAAGACCTGCACGCTCCCGTCGTCCATGTGGACCGGGAAGTGGACGGTCAGCTCGCGGCGGGGCTCCCGCAGGACACGACGGAGACCGGGATCCAGCCCGAGGTGATCGGCGGCCAGGTCGAACTGCTGCTGCGCGACCGCCCATGCGTTGATCGCGGGCGCGGCATGCTCAGTGGTCATCGAGGACGGTTCCTCCTGGTCCGGGCACGCCCGACGCGGGTACGACCCGGGTGCTGGGTCGTCTCCCGGACGACCCCACGGCGATGCGGGTCGCCGCCGGGGTCCGGTCGCGCGTGGCCGCATCTCACGAAGCGCCCGGAGTATCGCACAAGGTTGCGGTTCGGTTGCGGGCCGACCCGCCCCCCTCGGAGGGGCCGGTCGCCATGGAGTCGGCCCCCGAGGCTGGGCCCCGCCTAGGTCCGCGTCAGGATCACCGCGCCGAGACAGCCGGGCCCGAGGTGCGGACCCACCGACGGACCGATGAGCTCGATCGACGTGTCGCCCGACGCGACGCCGCCCGGGATCCGTGCCACCAGGTCGCTGCGGAACGCCGCTGGGTCCGCGCCAGGCGAATACAGGATCGCCAGGCCCTCGACCGGTACCTGGGACAGCAGCTCGAGGACCCGCTCGCGGGCCTTGCCCCGGGTCCGAACCCGATCGGCCGTCTCGACCTTGCCCTCGCGGACCGTGATGATCGGCTTCATCGAGAGGATCCCGCCGATCGCAGCCTGGGCGGAGCTGATGCGCCCGCCCTTCTTGAGGTACTCGAGCGTGTCGAGGGCGACGTAGAGGTCGATGTCGGGGACCCGGGCCTGGACGACCTTGGCCACCTCGCCCGCCGGGTGTCCCTCGGCGGCAAGCCGGGCGGCCAGGAGGACGAGAAGGCCGACCCCCATCGAGGCCGTTCGCGAGTCGACGATGTGGATCTCCCGCTCGGGGAACATCTCGGCGGCGATGGAGACACTCTTGATCGTGCCCGACAGCTCGCTCCCGACGTGGACCGAGACGATCGCGTCGGCGCCGTCGTCGAAGCAGCGCTGGTAGGCCTGCTGGAAGTCGCCCGGGCTGGCGGCGGCGGTGGTCGGGAACGGGGCATCCGGGGCGACCATCCGCTCCCAGAAGGCATCGGTGGTCAGCTCCGTGCCGGCCTTGAAGCTCTCGGACCCGAAGCTGACGATCAGGGGGACGACGACGACGCCGGCGGCGACCGCCACCTCGGGCGGCAGATCGGCGGCGGAATCGGTGACGACGGCGACACGACCCACGGTGTTCCCTCCTCGCTGGCGCGGATGATAGCCGCCGGCGGCGGCGGCGGGGCGGCATTCCGGGCGGTTCGTGGGCGGTGGGCTCAGTCCTCCGAGGCCACGACCGGTCGCCCGGTGTCGACCAGGTGCTCGAAGGTCCGCAGGCGCGCCAGCGGCAGAAGGGCGAGGGCCATGAGGAGGAGGGTCGCCACGAGCATCCCGTCGATGCCCCGCAGGTCGGCCGCCGCGCCGCCGACGAGGCTCCCGGCGATCTGACCGAGGGCCAGGAAGACCGAGTAGAGGCCCATGATGGCGCCCCGATCGGTCGGGAATGCCTCGCTGATGTCGGCCAGCAGCCCGAGCGCCGCCGGTGTGGCGCCCGCCAGGACGAACAGGCCGGCTCCGGCGAGGACGGCGAAGCCGAGCTGGACGACCGTGGGCAGGTCCTCGCTGTGGTTGAGCAGGAGGCCTGCACCGACCAGCACGGCACCGCCGATGACACCGAGGAAGATGATGGTCGTCCGGCGGAAACGCCTGAACCGCTCGCCCCACCAGGCCAGGCCGGCGAAGAAGACGACCAGGGCCACGGCGAAGCCGATGCTGACCTGGGCCGGACTGAAGCCGCCCATCAGGAGCTGATCGCGGAAGCCCGGTCGAGGCTCGCTCACCAGCTGGAAGATGGACTGGCTCGTCCAGACGCCGATGGCCGCGTTGAGGGCGATCCAGGTCGGTGCCAGCAGCCAGACGTGCGAGCTCCGGAGGATCTCCAGGTAGCGCCGAGGCCCTGGATGGACCACCTCGGTGGCCTCGACCTCCTCGGGCGGCTCGGTCACGCCGAAGCGGTAGATGAGGAACGACACGCCGTAGAGGACGGCGTTGAGCAGGAAGGCGTCGCGGCCCAGGCCGGGCAGCGGCCCGATGCCCTCGTAGAGGATCCCGGCGGCCACGAGCCCGCCGCCGAGACCGGCCAGCGTGGCGCCCTCGAAGCGGGCGGCCATCCGGCCCCGGAGCAGTTCGTTGCCGGCGGTGACGACCGCGATGAAGCCCAGGATCGAAGGGATCGAGGCGGCCGTCGACGCGCCCTCCAGGAAGCGGGTGAAGCCGAGGAGGAAGAGGTCAGTGGTGGCCCAGGTCAGGATGACGGCGAAGGCCCCGAAGATGGGGCCGATCTGCATGACCCGGTGATGGCCCCAACGGTCCGACAGGAGCCCGAAGGGCGGCGAGAGGAGCAGCTCGGCCGCGTAGAAGGTGGCCGCGAAGGCGCCGACGACGAACGGGTCGACCCGGGTGCCGCCGAAGGACGGAAGGTCGGCCAGGTAGAAGGCCAGGAGCGCGCCGGTCAGCCCGGTGCTGAAGCGCAGGCTGAACGTTCCCAGCAGGACGGCGTAGAGCGAACGGCTCACCCGCGTGAGGGTAGCGGGTCGGTCGCGCCCGAGCGGGTCGTTCCGGTGCGCCGGTGGGCCGGCGACCCTGCCGGCGCCGCCACCGGCCGCTAGCATCGACCCATGAGCGAGGACGAACCGACGGCGCGACCCCTGGTCCCGCAGCCGCTCGCGCGAGGGTCGCGGCGAGCGGTCGTAGCACCTCATCACCTGGCCACCGGCGCGGGCCTGGGTGTCCTTGCCGCCGGGGGATCCGCGGTCGACGCGGCGATCGCCACCAACGCCGTCCTGGCCGTCGTGGCACCGAGCGGCTGCGGCCTCGGCGGTGACGCCTTCTGGCTCGTCTGGGACCCGCGCGAGGGCCGCCAGGTCGGCCTCAACGGATCCGGGCGGGCGGCCCGGGCGCTCTCGGCGGACGCCCTGCTCGCAACGGGCCTGGCACGGATACCCCACCGGGGCCCGCTGACGATCACCGTCCCCGGGGCGGTCCGCTCGTGGGGCGACGCCCACCGGCGCTGGGGTCGCCTCGACCGCGCCGCGATCCTGGGGCCGGCGATCGCGCTGGCCGAGGGCGGCTTCCCGGCCAGCGACGGCTTCAGCGGGGCCGTAGAGCGAGCGGCGCCATGGGTGGCGGCGGGGCTCGGGGCGGACAGCGGCTGGGCCGCCCTCTTCCGCCCGAACGGACGACCCTGGCGACCCGGCGAGATCGTCCGGATGCCGGCCCTCGCGGCGACGCTCCGTCGGATCGCGGATGCCGGTTTCGACGACCTCTACGACGGGGATCTTGCGGAGCGCCAGGCCAGCGGACTGGCGGCGGCCGGCTCGCCGCTGACCGTGGACGATCTGCGCTCCCACGCCTCGACCTGGGTCGACCCGATCGCCACGAGCTACCGGGGCACGACGGTCACGACCGTCCCTCCGAACAGCCAGGGGATCACGGCCCTCCAGGCCCTGGCCATCCTGGAGCGTTTCGAGCCGCCGCCGACCGACGCGTTCGGGCCGGCGGGCGTGGAGGGGGCCGAGTGGATCCACCTCGGCGTCGAGGCGGCCAAGCTGGCCATGGAAGATCGGGACGCCTTCGTAACGGATCCGGAGCGCATGACGCTCCCGGTCGACCGCCTCCTCGACCCCGACCGGATCGCCGCCATGGCCGCCCGGATCGATCGTCGCCGGGCCGGCCTCGCGCCGGCCGCGACGAACCCCCGCGGCGGCGGCACGATCTGGCTCGGCGTGGTCGATGACCAGGGGATGTGCGTGAGCCTCATCGAGTCGAACTACAGCGGCTTCGGTTCTGGGGTCGCCGACCCGGCCACCGGCATCCACTACCAGAACCGGGGCAGCTACTTCAGCCTGGAGTCCGGCCACCCGAACCGGCTCGAGCCGGCCAAGCGGACGCTCCACACCCTGATGCCGGGGATGCTCCTGCGCGAGGGTCGGCCGTGGGTCGTCGTCGGCTCGATGGGCGGCGACGCCCAGCCGCAGATCCACGCCCAGGTCGTCTCGAACCTCGTCGACGGGGCGGTCGACGTCGCGACGGCCGTCGGGGCACCCCGCTGGTTCGTCGAGCCGGCCGAGCACTTCGCCCCGCCGATCGAGGTGCGAGCGGAGCCGCGGTTCCCGGCAGGGGTCCTCGATCGCCTGGAGGACATGGGCCACCCGGTGACCCGGACCGACCCCTTCGATCCGTTGCTCGGGCACTGCCACGCGATCGAGCTGGTCGATGGCGGGCCGCTTGCGGGCGGCAGCCTGGCGGCCGCCACGGACCCCCGCAGCGAGGGCCTCCCGGCGGTCGGCTGAGGACCACGGTCGCTATACTCGGGTCCCGCCGGTGACCGCCGCGCTCGCATGGGGTCACCGGCGTCGATCTCGCCCCCGGAGGGTCCCGTGACCTCGAACGTCAGCCAGAGCTACCCGTACACCAGCGAGACCGAGGCCGAGCGGGCCGCACGGATCGCCGTCCTCGTCGCGGATCGCGAGGGCCTGGGAGACCGGATCGCCGTCGAGACGACCCCGCTGGACAGGGCCGAGCGACGCTGGGTCTACAAGTGCCCGACGGCCGGCTGTGCGGGCCTCCTGCACGCCGCCGGGTACGCCCTCGATCACCACGCCGTCTTCGTGGTCTGCGACGGGACCTGCGCCAAGACGTTCCTCCGCTGAGCGCACGGCCGTGACCGGCCCGGGCACCGATCGCGCCGTTCCGCCCTCCACCGCATCGGCTGCGCCCGCACCGGAAGACGGAACGGCCCTCGGCTCGCCCGGGGCTGCCGACCTGGCGAGCTCGCGGCGGACGCTGGTCCTCGACGGGATGGGCATCATCGTCACGGCCATCGGCTTCGGGGTGGTCTACGGCCTCTCCGCCCGGGAGGCCGGCCTGTCCATGGTCGAGACGATGGCCATGAGCGTCTTCGTCTTTGCCGGCGCCGCCCAGTTCGCCGCCGTCGGCTACCTGGTCCAGGGGCTGGGCTGGCCGGCCATCCTCCTGCTGACCGCCTTCCTCAACGCCCGACATCTCCTCTACTCCGCCGCCATGGTCCCCTGGCTCGGCGGCGTGTCCCGATCCCGCCGGGCGGTGATGGCCCACGTGCTCACCGACGAGGCCTTCGCGCTCTCGATCGCCCACTTCCGGCGGATCGGGCGAGTGGACCTGGGCGGCTACTGGTGGGCCGCCATCGTCGTCACCTTCATCCCCTGGAACCTGGCAACGCTCGCCGGGGTCCTGCTGGGCGGTGCCATCGCGGACCCGAGCCAGCTCGGGATCGACGTCATCTTCCCGGCCGCCATGGCCGGGCTGGCCCTGGGTCTCGCGGTCGGGCGGCGCGAGATCGTCGCGGCCGGTGCCGGGGCCGTCATCGCGGTCGTCGCCTCGCTGGCCTGGGATCCGGCCGGCGGGATCATCGTCGGCGGGATCGCCGGGCCGGCGGCCGCCATGGCCCTGCCGAGGAGCCGGACCGCCCCGATGAACCCGGTCCCGCTGGGTACCCGTGCCGTGACCGATGCCATCGACGTCGAGTCCGCCGAGGAGGCCGGGCTGGCCGGTTCCGGGGAGGGCGTCGAGGCGTCGGCCGACGGCGGTGCGGACCTCCCTCCGGACCCGGAGATCGGGGTCACGCCGTGAGCCCCGACCTTGTCCTGCTGGCCCTGCTCATGGGTGCGGTGACCTACCCGTCGCGGGCCCTGCCGATGCTGGCGCCCGGTGTCGAGCGACTCCCGCCGCGGGTCCTCGAATACCTCCGCCTCGTGGGCCCCGCGGTCCTGGCGGCCCTCGCCGCGACCAGCACGATGATCGCCGTCGACGCCGATCGGCAGGCGTCGCTCCACGTCGGCATCGAGTGGCTTGCGGTGCTGGCCTGCCTGGCCGTCGTCCGCTGGCGGGGCAACCTCTTCCTGGGTCTCGCGGTCGCGGTCGCCATCGCGGTGGCGGCGAGAGCGACGGGCCTGGCCTAGGGTCTCGCTCCCGGCGGAACGGCCGGGTCCAGGATCCACGCGGCCGCCGGCCCGGGGTCGAGGTAGGCGGCATGGCCGAGCCCATCGAGCGCGACGACGGTCCGTCCACCGGCTGCGGCGAGGTGCTCCGCGATGGTCCTGAAGACCGCCACCGACCTCGTGCCGAACGCGAACCGGATGTCGACGGACGAGGAACGCAGCGCTGGCAGGTCGGGGTGCTCGGCCGTCAGGGCGAGGTCCTCCCGCACCAGGGCCTCGGCGTTCTCGTCGCCACGGGCGGCGTACCACTCGCGGCCCGGGAGCGGCTCGAAGAGGCCCCGCGACGAGGCCCCGGGACCGGCCGCCGCCCGGCCGAGCGCGGCGACAGCACCGACCCAGTCACCGGGACGATCCGCGAGGTGGGCCGCGACGGCCTCGTCGCCGCGCCGTCGGAGGGTGGCGCCCTCGGGGACGAGCGCGAGGTAGCCAGGCTCGAAGACCAGGGCGCGCGCCACGATCGAGGGGTGCCGGAGCGCCAGCTCGAGCGCCACGATGCCGCCGGCACTGCCCCCGAAGACGGTGGCGCTCCCGAGACCCAGGGCGGCCAGGAGCGCGGCCGCGTCGTCGGCATGGATCGCGGAAGCGCCGGTCGGCCAGCCGTCCCGTCCGCTCCGGCGGGTCCCTCGGCGGTCGTAGGTCACGACCGTCCGGCCGGGCAGCCGCTCAGCCAGCGGGCGGAGGACCTCGGCGTCCTCGTCGGCCGCCCCGACCAGGAGCACGGCTGGGCCCGTCCCCCGGATCTCGGCATAGAGGCGGGTCCCGTTGACCGCGACCTCCGCCGGACGTGGCTGCTCGGCGCCGGGCAGGGCGTCCGGGTTCGGCCCGGTCATCGGGTGGCTCACCCTGGGTTCCCGTCGGTCGAGGCCAGCAGGCTCGTCGGGTCGCTGGTCGCCAGCACCTCGGCGAGGATGGCGCCCCAGAGCATGGGCTCGTCGGCGACGAAGAGCCCGGCCGTGCCCCGGTACGGGCGCAGGTCGTCGAGCGAAGCGGCGCCACCGTCGTAGACCTCGATGACCGTCCGGTCGCGCTCGACGACGGCCCGGTAGGCCGCCTCCACGGCCGGTGCGTCGGGGGCCGCGACCCGCCGGCCCAGCCGCAGGTACATCGCCCCGAGCGAGGTCCAGATGGCGGTGCCCTGGTAGTCCGGCACCAGGCGCCGCTGGAGCGGATCCTCCGCCTCGGGGTCGCGGCGGCTCGCGTAGCGCAGCGGCAGGGGCGCCGCCAGGCCGGCCCGACGCGCGCCGGCCAGGGCCTCGCGGAGACCGTCGTCGTCGTCGAGCGCCCCCACCTGCCAGGGCAGGACCGCGGCATCGCCGGTCGGCTCGTCGGTGTCGGCCCGATCGACCATCGTCCCGTCGGGCCGCCGGAAGCGGGCCAGGAAGCGGTCTCGGACGTCGGCGGTGGCCGGGCTGGCGAACCAGTCCGTCTCCCGGAGGACCCGGTCCAGCAGGACGAGCATCGTGTTGTTGGCGCCGTTCGAACGGGTCCGCAGGGTGTCCCGGTGGGACGAGTAGGCCCGCTCGTCGCGGACCAGGCCGGTGCCCGGGTCGACGACCTCGAGGGCGTAGCGCCGGATCTCGGCTCGAAGCCAGTCGCCATGCCGGGCGACCAGCCGGTCCCCTTCTGGGCCGACGACCTGGAGCGAGCGGAGGACCAGGGGCAGCGAGTCGGCGCCGAGGGTCCAGACGTCCCGGGGACGGCGACCGGGGAAGATCGTCGTCGTGACCCGGCCCTCGCGTGACCAGGCGTCGAGGGCCCAGGCCAGGCTGGCGACGGCACGCTCTCCCAGGTCCAGCGTCATGAGCGAGGGCACGGCGTAGGCGAGGTCACGGGTCCAGAGCTGGACGAAATGACCGCCGGAGGCCGCCAGGTACTCGCCCGTCCAGCAGGCTTCCACGGCGGCCCGGGCGATGGCCCCGGCGTCCGCGCCGGGGAGCCGCCGGGGCCCGCGCAGCCGACGCCGGACGATCCGGCCGGCGGAGGTCAGGTAGCTCGGCCAGAGGGCCGGGTCGAGCTGGGCACCGAGGCTCATCGCGTCCGACTCAGCGGGCGACCCGGCGGGCGTCGACCTCGATCTCGACACGCAGTGCCGGATCGATGAGGCCGGCCACCACGACCAGCGTGGCAGCCGGCCGGATGGCGCCGAAGGCCTCGCCGTGGACCCGGAGCACGGTCGGGATGTCGGCCGGATCGACGACGAAGACGCGTGTCCGCACGACGTCGGCTAGGGTGAAGCCGCCCTCGGCGAGTGCCCGCTCGATGATCCCGAGCGCCGCCCGGGCCTGGGTCTCCGCGTCGCCCTCGGCCCCCCCGGTCGTCCCGGCCACCCAGCAGTCGTCGCCGTCCACGACGGCCCGGCTGTAGCCGGCCGGGCCCTCCCACGGCGCGCCGCTGGAGATCCGGCCGCGCTCGGTCATGTCCGGCGCCAGGCGGCGATGACGGGATCCCGTGCGATGGCCAGGAGGAGGGCCGTGAGGAGCGTGGTCCGCGGCACGATCGAGGCGACCTCGAGGTATTCCTCGGGCGAGTGGTCCATCCCGCCGATGGGACCCAGGCCGTCGAGGCTGGGGATCCCCATGTCGGCGGTCGTGTTGGCGTCGGAGGCCCCACCGGTCGCCGTGTCGCGGAGCTCGAAGCCCAGACGGCCGGCGAGGTCGACGGCCAGCTCGACGAGCCGTCCCGACCGCTCGAGCTTCTCCATGGGCCAGTGGCGGGCCACCTCCTCGAGCTCGATCGCCACGTCGGGCACGGCGGGCGCGGCGGCAAGGTCCCCGATCGCCGACTCGACGGCCTCGAGGGACTCACGGGTGACCGCCCGGACGTCCACCTCGAGAACGGCCCGCTCGGCCACGACGTTGGGGCGGGTCCCGCCCTCCAGGACCCCGACGTTGACGGTCACGCCCGGCCAGCGGTCGTTGAGGGCATGAAGGGCGACGGTCAGGTGGGCCCCGGCGAGGGTCGCGCTCCGGCCCTTCTCCGGCTCGACCCCGGCATGGGCGGCGCGGCCGCGGACCGTGACCCGGAGGTGAAGGTTGCCCTTGCGCGACGAGACGATGTCGCCGTTCGCCCGGGCGCATTCGAGGACGAGGCAGGCATCGGCGCCACTGGCCACCTCGCGGATGATCGGCGTCGAGGACGGTGACCCGATCTCCTCGTCGGGATTGGCCACGAAGACGAGCTCCCGGAACGGCAGGAGCGGGACGCCGCTCTCTTCGCCCCCGCGCGAGACGCGCAGCGTACGGACGGCGTAGAGGCCGGCCAGCAGGCCCGACTTCATGTCGGTGACGCCGGGCCCTCGGGCGATGCCGTCCTCCATGCGGAACGGACGCTCGGCCACGGTCCCCTCGGGGAAGACGGTGTCCATGTGGCCGATGAGGACCAGGCGCGGACCGGATGGGTCGCCGACGATCCGGCCGACGACCGTGCCTCCCAGTCGGCTCGCGCCATCCGGATGGCGTACGACATCGGCTCCGAGACCGGCCAGGAACGCCTCGACGAAGTCACCGACCCGGTCGACACCCTCCGGCGTGAAGCTGCCACAGTCGATGTCTACGAGCCGGGCGAGGTCATCGAGGAAGGCTGGTTCGTCGGCCCGGACCGCCGCCTCGAGCATGGCCAGCTCGGTCGGCTCGATGCCATGGACCGGCGGCAACCCGAGGTCGATCGCGGACGCTCCCATCGGGGCCGAGTCTACGGTCTGGAGCGCCCTGCGGCTTGCTATGCTGCGCCGACCGTGCGACTCGTCGAGATCCGCCTCCTCGAGGGGCCGAACGTCTACCGTCTGGACCCGACGGTCAAGATCGAGGTCGGCGTGGGGCGTCGGCGGACCTGGCGCGGGGACCGGACCGGCTCCCCGGGCGCCGGGCCGCGCCTGGGAGAGGTCGCCCCGACCCGTGACCTGCCCGACGAGGTGGTCGAGCTGGTGGCCTGGTGTCGGCGGCTCCGGACCGACGCGGGCGATGGCGTGGGCGGCGTGGCAGCGCACCGGGCTGCCGACCCGGGGCACTGGGTCGTGAGCTTCCCCTGGGCCGGGGCCGAGCGTGCCCGGGCGATCGCCGAAGCGGCCGTGGACCTGGTCGCCGCCGGCGTCGCCACCGGCCGCCGGGCCGTCCCGACCGGCGCCCAGGCCCGTCGGCTGGCGCGCTGGCAGGCGCGCATCGCGGATGCCCGGACGAGCCCGCCCGGCTGGTTCCGCGATGAGGACCGGCGGATGCCGATCGTCTCGATCAGCGGCACGAACGGCAAGTCGACCGTCAGCCGGCTGATCGCCCACATCCTCCGCGGCTCCGGCCGGCGGGTCGGGATGACGACCTCGGACGGCGTCTACGTGGGCGAGCGGCTCGTTGAGCCGGGTGACTGGACCGGGCCCGGCGGCGCCGCGATGCTCCTCTCGCGCTCCGACCTCGACCTGGCCGTGCTGGAGACCGCCCGCGGCGGCATCCTGCTTCGGGGTGTCGGCTACGAGTCGAACGACGCCAGCGTCCTCACGAACGTCGCCTCGGACCACCTCGACCTCCAGGGCATCCATACGCTCGCCGAGCTCGCCGACGTCAAGGCCACCATCTGCCGGATCACCCGGCCCGACGGTTGGGTCGTCCTCAACGCCGACGACCCGCTGGTCGCCGCGGTGGCCCGCCGGGTCACCGCCAGGGTCGCCCTCTTCTCGCTCCAGGGCGAGCGCTCCGGGCGGATCCGCCGCCACGTCGCCCGGGGCGGCCGCGCCTACCTGGTGATCGACGGGGCGATCGTCGAGGTGGAGAGCGGTGCGACACGGGCGATCGCCGGCGTCCGGGAACTGCCCATCGCCCTGGGCGGGCTGGCCCGCTACAACGTCGCCAATGCGCTCGCGGCCGCAGGCGGGGCTCGGGCGCTCGGAGCCACGCTCGATGAGGTCACCGAGGGCCTCCGGTCCTTCGAACCGTCGACCGATCGCTCCCCTGGCCGCCTCAACCTGTTCCGGCTCGGGTCGCGGGTCGTCCTCGTCGACTTCGCCCACAACGAGGCGGGCGTCGAGGCGATCCTCGAGGTGGCCGCCGAGATCGCCGGCGGGGCTGCCGGCCGAGCGTCGCCGATCACCGCCATCGTCGGGACCGCCGGCGACCGACCCGAGGACAGCCTGATCGCCATCGGACGGGTCGCCGCCGAGCGGGCCGACCGGGTCGTGATCAAGGAGACCCTCGGCTACCTCCGCGGCAGGGAGCGCGGGGAGATCGTCGCCCGTCTGCTGGACGGGGTGGCTGCCGGCGGTGGGGATCCGGACGCGGTGCCCGTCTACGTATCGGAGACGGCCGCCCTGCGATCGGAGCTGGCCCGCGCCGACGAGACCAGCGACGGCCGGCGCCAGCTCTCGGGCATCCTGGTCCTTCTCTGTCACGAGGAGCGTCCGGAGGTCCTGGGGCTCCTGGGCGAGCTCGGAGCCCGCGAGCTCGACGTGATGGCCGAGCTGCAGGACCTGGCGCCCAGGCTCGGAGATCGGTCCCGACACGACTGACACCCGTCCGGGCAGCAGCCACGCGCGCCGATCAGGCGCGCGCGGGCGGCCCCCGGGCCGACCGCGGCCCGGGTCGTTCAGGTACGCGTGATCAGCCGGGCACCCGGCGGCGACCGCGGAGCATCCGAAGATGGCCCAGGAGCCCGATCAGAAGGATCGCCGTCGACCAGACGGGCAGCGTCCGGGCGACCGGGTCGGGCAGGAAGATGTCGGACACCCGCCCGTCGTCGGCGCCGAGATCCTCGGCGACCCCGGTCAGGGGACAGCGACCGCGGTTCGCCAGGAACACCCCGATCTCGACGGCGACGAGGCCGGCCGCGACGGCTGTCGCCCGATCGAAGCGGCCACGAAGGCCGTCCCAGGTGAACCGAAGGATCGACCCGAGCAGCACGACGAAGATCGCGGAGTGGACGGTCTTGATGGCGAAGAGCGCGATGCCCCGCGCCATTCCAGCGGCCCGCTGTCCCGTCTCCATCGCCGACTCGCTGGCCATCAGCCCTCGGGCACCTCGAGCTCGCCCGGATCGGCGAACGCAGTCGTCCCGCGCTGGGCCCCGGCCAGCGACTGGGCCTCCTTGTAGACGCCGATCGCGTCGTCGACGCACATGACGACGAGGTCGCCGGGCACGGCCCGCCGCAGGGCTGCCCGGGCGGCCGTCAGCTCGTCGAGGATCGTCTCGGCTCGACTCGCCCGGGAAGTCCCGGCGTCGCGGGCCCGACGGGTCCCGGTCACCACGTTCCCGGCGCTCTCGCCCGGCTTGCGGCCCCGGAGGTTGCGGTCCTCGCGGACGACGATCTCGTCGAAGGCGCCCGCGGCGAGCTCGCCATAGGTGACCTGGTCGTCGTCGAGTCGGTCGCCGGGGATCCCGATGACGCCGATGGCCCGGCCCGTCCGACCCGGCTTCGCCTCGGCGACGCCCCGGGCGGTCGGCGGTCCGTCGGGCTCCTCCATCATCCGGGTCACGAAATCCGAGAGCTGGCGCATGCCGTCGACGTTGTGGCAGTAGTCGATGATCACGCGGACGCCGCCGACCTCGAGGAGGTTGAGCCGGCCCGGCGCCTGGAAGAACGACGTGGTGAAGGTTCGCAGCCCCTGGCGGATGTCGTGGAGGTGAGCGCCCGACGCCCAGGCGGCAGCCGCGGCCGCGAGGGCGTTGGCGACGTTCATCCGGGCCCGGCCGCCGAACGTCGCCGGGATCAGGTGGGTGTAGAGGACCGGCATCGTGCGGGGGCCTAGGCGCAGGACGACGAGCTCGCCCTCGGGAGTCCGCTGGAGGCAGAACGCAGCGCCGCCCCGGCCGAGGTGCCCGTCCACGCGGTCATAGCCGTCCTCGCCCTTCCCGGTCTGCATCGAGAAGAGGACGACCCGACCCGACGAGTGGCGGGCCATCCGGGCGACCAGCGGGTCGTCGGCGTTGAGGACGGCCGTGCCCGAGCGCGGGACCGCTTCGACGATGACGGCCTTGACGTTGGCCAGCTGGCCGAGCGAGGTGATCCCGCCCAGGCCGAGGTGGTCGCCGGTGACATTCGTGACGACGGCCACGTCGTTGCGGTCGTAGCCCAGGCCCTCGCGGAGGATGCCGCCCCGGGCGACCTCGAAGACGGCCGTGTCCACGGTCGGGTTCTGGAGGACCATCTGGGCCGACTTCGGGCCCGACATGTCGCCGCGCTTGATCATCCGGCCGTCGACGACGATGCCATCGGTCGAGGTCATGCCGACCCGCCGGCCCATCAGCTTGAGGATGTGCGCGAGCATCCGGACGGTCGTGGTCTTGCCGTTCGTCCCGGTCACCGCAAGGATCGGGATGCGGGCCGGCTTCCCGGGCGGGAAGAGCAGATCCATGACCGGGCGGGCCACGTACTGCGGCTCGCCCTCGGTCGGGTGGGTGTGCATCCGGAAGCCGGGCGCGGCGTTGACCTCGACGATCGCGCCTCCGGTCTCGCGGACCGGCGTGGCGATGTCGGGGCAGATGAAGTCGATGCCGGCGACGTCGAGGCCCACGACCCTGGCCGCGGTCTCGGCGATCTCGACATTGTCGGGATGGGACTCCATCGTCCGGTCGATCGAGGTGCCGCCGGTCGACATGTTCCCGGTCAGGGCAAGCTTGATCCAGGCCTCCTTGGGCGGGATCCCGTCGATGGCGAAGCCCTGGGCGGCGACCAGCTCCTCGGCCCGCTCGTCGACGGCGATCTTCGTCAGGACCTTCTCGTGGCCGATGCCGCGACGGGGATCGGCATTGGCGATGTCGACGAGCTCCCGGACGGTGTGGATGCCGTCGCCGGTCACCGAAGCCGGGACACGCTCGGCCACGGCCGCCACCCTGCCCCCGATGACCAGGACCCGGTAGTCGGCACCGGCGACGTAGCTCTCGACGACGACGTCCCCGGAACGGCTCTGGCGGAGCGACTCCGGGAAGGCGGCCCGGACGTCGGCCTCGGAGCGCAGGTCGAGGGCCACCCCACGACCGTGGTTGCCGTCGAGCGGCTTGGTCACGCAGGGGTAGCCGATCCGCTCCGCCGCCGCGACGGCCTCGTCCGCCGTCTCCACGACGACGGCCCGCGGGACCGGCAGGCCGGCCGAGTCGAGAAGCTTGTTGGTCAGGCTCTTGTCGGAGGCGATGTCGACAGCGATCGCCGGCGTCCGCGAGGTCATCGTCGCCCGGATCCGCTGCTGGTGGACCCCCTGGCCGAGCTGCACCAGGCTGTAGCGATCGAGGCGGATGTAGGGGATGTCGCGGCTGACGGCCTCGTCGATCAGGGCCTGGGTCGACGGGCCGAAGGCCTGCCGCTCGGCCAGCCGGATGAGGCGCTCGAGCTCGCTCCCGAAGTCGAAGTCGGAGGCCGACGGGTCCACCAGGTGGTTGACCAGGCCGACCGCCACCCTGCCAGCCTGCAGGCCGACGTTCTCCTCGCGGTACTCGTAGATGACGTTGTACTGGCCGGTCGGTCCGGCGCCGCGGGTCTTGCCGTGGCGGACGTCGGTCCCGGCGAGGTTCTGGAGCTCCAGAGCGACGTGCTCGGCGACGTGGCCGGCCCAGGTGCCGTCGCGGAGCCGGGTCAGGAAGCCGCCCCGCCGACCCAGCGAGCAGGCGTGGTCCTCGAGGCTCGGTAGGAGCTCGACGAGGGTATCCACGAAGCCGGGGATCCGATCCGACGGGTACTCCTCCAGCGATCCGAGGTCGACGAGCATCCGGACCACCGGCTGGCGCGACCAGTAGTTGGCCCCGCGGAGGACCCGCGTCTCGAGGATCCGCAGGTCGGGCCGCGGACCGGCCGGGGCCTTGGGCCGCTTCGAGGCCCGGGAACGCGTCGCCGCCGGGGCCTTCGCCGCCCGTGCCTTGGGCGTCGCGCCCTTGCCGGCTGGCTCCCGCTCGGTGCCGCCGGTTCCCGCCTTGGCATCGGTCGACGCGGACCTGGATGACCGGGCGGCGCGTTGGGCCACGGGCCTGCTCCCTCCTCGTCCGGCCGTCGGGGGCGGCCGGATCAGCTCTCGGCGGCCTCCACCCCGGCCGCCGTCCGAAGAGTGGGGGTCGCGATCCGCTGGCGTCGGACCAGGTCGAAACGATAACCGGCCGGCAGCGAGTGGAGGACGACGTTGCTCACCATGACCGGCCGGTGCCCGCGGACGTCCCAGGCGTCGGTCTCGGAGGCCGACCCATCCACGACCGTGACGCTGCCCCGGCCGATGACCTCCAGGACATGGTCCGGGCCGACGACGCCGGCCGTGTCCTCGTCGACTCCCAGCCCCAGCAGGCTGGGGTTCTGGGCGATCAGGCTCAGCAACCGGCCCAGCCGGTTCCGCTGCTGGAAGTGCTGGTCGACGATCACCCCGGGCAGCACCCCGAGCCCGACCGCGATCTGGGCCATCCGCTGCTTCGGCGTCCCGCCGGAGGTGCCGAAGGCGATCATGTGGCTGCTCATCGCCGAGGCTCCCGCGGAGGTCCCCGCGACGACGTTGCCTGCTCGATGGGACTCCAGGATCGCCGCCGCGAGGCGGGTGGCGCCCAGCGTCGCCGAGAGCTTCAGCTGGTTGCCGCCGGTCAGGAAGACGCCGGTCGAGGCCCCGACCAGGGCGACGGCGGCCTCGTCGTCGGCCTCGGCTCGGGTCGTCGCGTGGATCGGATGGACACGACGGACACCGAGATCACCGAAGACCTCCCGGTAGCGCTCGGCCGCCTCGACCCCCAGCGACGAGGCCGTGCTGATGACCGCGATCTCGGCCCGCGGGCCACCGGCCAGCGCCACGAAGCGCTGGAGGATGACACGGTCGCGGAACCTGTCCTCCGCGCCCCCGATGACGATGACGGTGCCGTCGGCCACGACCCGGCGAGCCCTCCCGAACGTTCGCGTGAGGATAGCAAACGGGCCGGAGCCCGCCGGCGAGGCCCCGCGGGGATGACCCGGCGGAGGCGGTCGCGCCCGGCAGGGTGGACCGCCGACGGCCGGTTCAGTGGATCGGGCCGACCGCCTGGTCCAGCGAGGCGCCCCGGAACTCCGACGTGTCCACGAGGCGATGGATCCTGCTGAGCAGCTCGCGGGCGCTGGCGGGCTTGACCAGGTAGTCGCTGCAGCCGATCGCCTCGGCCTCGGCGATGTCGGCCGCGCTCGAGTTGGCACTGACGATCACGATAGGGACGTCGAGGCCGGCCGAGCGGACCTGGCGCGCCAGCTCCAGGCCGCTCCCATCGCCGAGGCCGACGTCGAGCACGATGATGCCGGGCGTGGACAGCTGGAGCGCCTCTTGGGCAGCCGCCAGGCTCGCCGCCTGCTGGACCTCGTAGCCGGCGCTCGAGAGGACATCGGTGACGAGCTCACGGGCCGTCGCGTCGTCTTCGACCACCAGGACCGGCACGGACCCCGGCGGCGGAGCGGGCGGCAGTGGCATGATCCGGATCGAGCGGTCGCGCGGCGACGCGATCCGGACCCCCGGCAGCGAGACGACGAAGGTGCTGCCGATCCCGTACGTGCTGGAAACGTCGATCGAGCCGCCGTGGAGCTCGCAGAGCCGCCGGGCGATCGCCAGACCCAGCCCCGTGCCGGAAGAGGTCGAGCCCAAACGCTCGAAGGGCTCGAAGACGCGGTCGAGGCTCTCAGCCGGGATGCCGACCCCGGTGTCGTGGACGGCGATCCGGACGTCCGCTTCGTCGATGGACGAGTCGATCCAGACGCGCCCACCGGGGGCCGTGAACTTGATCGCGTTGGTCACTAGATTGAGCAGCACCTGCCGGAGGCGGAGTGGATCCACCAGGACCCTGGCCTCGGTACGGTCCACCGCCGCCAGCTCGACGCCACGATCGCGAGCGACCGGGGCGGCGGCATCCACGGCCTCGAGGATCAGGGCCTGGAGCTCGATCGGCTCGGGGTGCAGCTCAAGGTGGCCCGAGTTGATCCGGGCGAGGTCCACGACGTCGTCGATGAGGCCCAGGAGGTGCTTGCCGCTGGCGTGGATCTTGGTGCCCAGCTCGCGCATCCGATCCTCGGTCAGGGCGCCGAGCGCGGGATCGCTGACGAGCTCGGCCGCGATCAGGATCGAGTGCACCGGCGTGCGCAGCTCGTGGCTGACCGTGGCCAGGAATCGGAGGCGCTGCTGCGCCCCCTGCTCGAGCTCGGCGTTGAGGCGGTCGAGCTCCTCGACGAGGCGGGTCATCCGGCCGTGGATCCGGGCGTTGACCAGGGCGCCTGCGGCGTGCGCCGCGAGGGCGATGGCGAGCTCGCGATCCGCGTCATCGAACTCCGCCCGGCCGACCTTGTTGGCGAAGTAGAGCCTGGCCAGCATCTCGCCGTCCTTGACGACCGGGACCCCGAGGAACGACGTCATGACCGGGTGGCCTCTCGGCACGCCGACGGATGCCTGGTGAGCCCGGAGGTCGGCCAGCATCACCGGACCGCTGTCGGCGGTGATCAGCCCGAGCACGCCCCTGCCGACCGGGAGCGGCCCCATCCGCTCGACGGTCTCGGGCTCGATGCCCTGGTGCAGGAACCGGTCGGTCGCCCCCTCGTCGCCGACGACGAGCATCGCGGCGTACTGGGCGCCCATGATCGACCGCGCCATCGTCAGGATGAGGTCGTGCACCTGCGCGGGCTCCCGGACGTCGGCCAGGGCGAGCATCGCCGAGCGGATCCTGGATTCAGAGTCGCGGGCCCCGTCGATGACGGACTGCAGCGGGCCTCGATCGATGACGGTGACGAGCAGGGCGTCCGGTCCTGCGAGGGGCCGCTCCGGTCCGCCGGGCCGATCGTGCCACGGCCGCACGAGCAGACAGACGGGCATCGCGCGACCATCCGGGGCGACCATCCGGCACTCCACGTCGACGGCATCGGACCGGCCGGCGAGGACCGCGCGCGCCCGTTCGACGATGCCAGGCGCGTCGCCGGGATCGAGCGCCCCGGCCAGGGACCGAACCTTGAGAACGCCAAGGTCCATGCCGACCAGCTCTCCGAACGGAGGGTTCGCGTGGACCCACCGGAGATCTCGGTCCAGCACCGCCATCGCCAGTGGGACGGCGTCGACCAGGTCGCGGATGTGCTCGGATCCCATGTGCCGCCCAGGCCCTCTCCGCTCCAAGCCCGGCGGGATCGCCGGGGGACGCGCGCCGGTCGGGCGATTGTGCTCGTTGGAACCGAGGGCGTCTACCCGCATCCGGGGGGTCTCCGGGCCGGGGTGCCGCTCCGGGTGCAGGGGACGGCCTGCTGCATTCGCGGGGCCGCTCCATCGGCTGCTGCGTGCGGCGCCCGTTGACGGCGCCGGTATGGTTGAGGCTCGGCTCACCGCTGCCGTGCCGGATGTGGTTCCCAGGGTACGTGCCCGCCCGGGGAGGACCGACCGGCGCTCGGGGAGGGGCGGGGTCGATCATGGGCCTGCGTCTTCCGGGGGAGGAGGACGAGGATGGCAGGGGGTGTCTTCGGCCGACCCGAGATCGGCTCGACCGGTCCGCACGTAGAGGAGCGGGCCGCGCCGGTCCCGGGCGGGGCGCGCTCGAGCAGCGCCACCGGTCCGGTCCGCCCACCCGAGACGGCTCCGGCGAGCCCGATCCGGGTGATGGTGGTGGATGATCACCTGGCGTTCGCGGAGGCGCTGGCCATGGTCATCACCGCGCGCCCGGATCTCGACTGCCCGGTCATCGCGACGTCGATCACCGACGGCCTGCGGGCCGCGGAGCGCGAGGCCCCGGACGTGATCCTGCTCGACGTGCTGCTCCCGGACGGCGACGGCGTCGACGCGATCGACCGGTTCCGCGACGCCGCGCCCGGTACCCGGATCCTGGTGCTGACCGGCCACATGGACCTCGACGTGCTGACGCGAGCCGCGGCCTCGGGGGCAAGCGGCTTCCTCCAGAAGGAGAGCAACGTCGAGGCGATCGTCCGGGCCATCCGGGCGGCACGGGACGGCACGATCCTCGTCGAGCAGGCGACGCTGACCTCGATCCTCGGCCGGGTCCGCCAGGGCGCCGCCTCGGCCGGGGCGGCGGACGACCGTCCCCACCTGACCGCCCGCGAGATGGACGTCCTCGCCCTGATGGGCGAGGGGCTCGACCCGCACGCCATCGCCCAGCTGCTCGAGATCAGCCTCAATACCTGTCGTGGCTACCAGAAGAGCCTCATGGCCAAGCTGGACGCCCACAGCCAGCTCGAGGCCGTCGTGATCGCCACGCGCCGAGGGATCATCCAGCCGCCCAAGAGCTGACCCGGCACCGGCCGGTGACCCGGCCGTCGCGCCGGCGCCGGGCCGCCCGCGTCGACCCCCAAGACTGGGGGTCTCGCCCCTCCAGTTGCGGGCTCGTCGCCCGGTCCATCGACCCCGACCATAGTCGCGTCCGCCCGTGGAGGGAACGTGGCGGTGGAGGATGACCGGTCCGGTCGAGGAGGGAAATCGATGGACCGCTTGCGCGCTGTGCCTGTGCGCGCCGTGCGTGCACGAGCACGGGCGGCCGCGCCGCCCGACCCCCGTCGTCGCCGGTCCGCCGCAACGGCTCCGATGTCACGGTCGATCCGGCCGCTGGCGTTCCTGGTGGCCGCCGTGGCGATCGCGCTCGGAGGGATCGGCACCGCCCACGAGTACCACCACGAGCTCCACGAGCACCACGAGCTGCCCCCCATCCTCCACTTCGGTCGTGACGCCGCGCTCGCCCTCCCGTTCGCGGTCGTCGCGGTCCTGGCCGCGACCGTCCTCTGCCTTGCCGTCCTCCGTCACGGCCGCAGCGCCGCCACCTCGATCGGTCTGCGCCTCCTCTGGGCGCTGAGCGCCGCCGGCGTCTTCGCCGCCCTCAGCATCCCGGGCAACGAGCTCCACGGGCGCCTGTTCGCCGCCGAGCACACCCTCGAGCTCGGCTGGCTGGAGCACGCCCTGCGTGATGCCGGCTTCGTCTTCGCCGGCTCCGCGATCGCCGCCGCCCTCGTCGCCGTGACGATCGGCCCACCGTGGCCGACCCGTCGCCTGGCGGCCTGGCCGCGC
This sequence comes from uncultured Chloroflexia bacterium, assembly GCA_963707215.1. Taxonomy (GTDB): domain Bacteria; phylum Chloroflexota; class Limnocylindria; order Limnocylindrales; family CSP1-4; genus DATHYZ01. The sequence continues at coordinate 750,932 of CAVPPB010000003.1, forward strand.
GCCTCGAGGCCCAGCGCCGGCCTCCTCGTCCCCGTCGCCCGGAGAGTGGGCGCGGCGTTCCTGGGCCTCGCGGTCCTGGCCTCGCCGATGCTGCCCTTCCCCACTCCCGCGTTCGTGCCGCCGGTCGAGGCGGTCGAGCCCGGGGTGGCGGCCGAGTGCGTCCGCACCGTCACGGCCGACGTCGTGGCGCTGGACCAGCCCTTCTACTACAACCGGCTGGGCGCCATCAACGCCAACGGCATGATCTACGCGCTCGCCCGGGACGTGGTCGTGAACGCCGGCGTCGCCGGCCTCGCCGGTCGCCCGCTGAGCGAGCTGACCGATGCCGAGCGGGAGACCGTAGACGGCCAGGTCTCGCTCCGAGCGGACAAGCGACCTCGGCCGCTGACCCTCCGGGTGAATGAGGGGGACTGCCTGGCGATCCACTTCACGAACCTGCTGGACCCCGTCGGGTTCATCTTCGACCTGCCGGCCGACTTCCCGACGGACCCGATCCTGGGCCTCGGCGTACCGATCAACCAGCAGGTCGACAACCAGCCGCTCACCCGCGTGGCGTCGATCCATGTCGACGGCCTGGAGCTGGTGAACGGCATCGCCGACGACGGTTCGCGCGTGGGCCGGAACCCCGCTGGCAGCAGTGTCGTCGCGCCCGGCTTCAGCACCGACTACACCTACTACGCCCCGGACAAGGGCACCCACCTGCTCTACAGCATGGGCACGACCCTCGGCGCGGAAGGCGACGGCGGGACTCGCTCCTACGGGCTGTTCGGAGCGGTCAACGTCGAGCCAGGCCCGACGGGCACCTTCCCCGGCTCGCTCTGGTACCGCAGCCAGTTGACCCGCCAGGAGATGGACTGGGCCACGCCTCCCGAGACGTTCACCGACTGGAACGCCAACGGGACCTGGGACGCCGGCATCGCCGAGCCCCTGACCGACTGGAACGAGAACGGGGTCCAGGACAACGGCATCGCCGAGCCCCTGACCGACTGGAACGAGAACGGGGTCCAGGACAACGGCATCGCCGAGCCCCTGACCGACTGGAACGAGAACGGGGTCCAGGACAACGGCATCGCCGAGCCCTTCACCGACGTCGATGGCGGCACCCCTGGCGTGTACGACCTGGGCGAGCCGTTCACCGACTGGAACGAGAGCGGGGCCTGGGACGCCAGCGTCGACGAGCCGTTCACCGACTGGAACGAGAGCGGGGCCTGGGACGCCAGCGTCGACGAGCCGTTCACCGACTGGAACGAGAGCGGGGCCTGGGACGCCAGCGTCGACGAGCCGTTCACCGACTGGAACGAGAGCGGGGCCTGGGACGCCAGCGTCGACGAGCCGCTCGTCGACACGAACGGCGACGGGATCTGGAACGCCCACCAGGCGACCCCGGGCGGCCAGCCGATCCTCGACTACTTCGCGACGTACCCGCTGGAGGCCGGGCCGGCGAAGGCGGGCCTGCCGATCCTCAGCATCCTCACGCCCGACCTGGAGATCATCCACTCGGACCTCAACGCGATCGTCGACGACCGCGGCTTCCCGTACCCGGACAACCAGGCCTACCCCAACCGCGGCGAGGAGCCGTTCCGCGAGTTCACGGTGATCTTCCACGACGAAGGCGTGGGGGTTCAGGCGTTCCCCGGCTTCTACAACGACCCGGTCCTGCGCCACACCCTCCACGGCGTCGTGGACGCCTTCCCGATCAACTACGGGTCGGGCGGCATCGGTTCGGAGATCATCGCCAACCGGCTCGGCGTGGGTCCGATGTGGGACTGCGCCGAGTGCAAGTACGAGGAGTTCTTCCTCACCTCGTTCACGGTCGGCGACCCGGCCATGATCGTCGACGTCCCGGCGAACACGACCGACGCCGCGGGCGCCATCATCCCCGGCCCCAAGGCCACCAAGGCCCTCTTCCCCGACGATCCGTCGAACGTCCACCACGCTTACCTGGGCGACCGGGTGGTGTTCCGCAACCTGCACGCCGGGCCCAAGGAGCACCACATCTTCCACCTGCACGCCCACCAGTGGCAGTTCAACCCGGACGACCCACAGTCGAACTACCTCGACGGCCAGGCGGTCGGGCCGGGCTCCGGCTACACCTACGAGATCGCCTATGGCGGGTCGGGCAACCGGAACCTCACCCCGGGCGACTCGATCTTCCACTGCCACTTCTACCCGCACTTCGCCCAGGGCATGTGGGAGCTCTGGCGGGTCCACGACACCTTCGAGCCCGGGACGCTCATGGAGACCGACCCGACCGACGGCCTGCCGTGGCCGGCTGATGGCGCGCGCGCCCTGCCGGACGGGGAGATCGTCCGCGGTACGCCCATCCCGGGCGTGGTCCCGATGCCCGGGACGCCGATGGCGCCGATCCCCGACCCGGCTGCGACGATCGTGGCCCACGACCTCGACGGGGACGGCGCCCCCGACTCCAGCCAGTTCGACGCGAACGGCGACGGCATCGCCGACATCCTCCAGCCCGACGACCCGACCGCCGAGCCGGCGACGAACCCCGGCTACCCATGGTTCACCCCGGGCCTGGTCGGCCACCGGCCGCCCACGCCGGCGCTGGACCTCATCGACGACGGCGGCCTGCCACGCCACGTGGTCGCGAGTGGCCCGCTCGAGGACAACCCCGGCCACGCGGGGCCGCCCGTCGATACGTACGTCTCGCGGCTCGACTTCAACAAGGTCCTCCACGAGGCCTCGGCGATCCAGCTCCCGGAGGACGGCACCCCGGCGGAGCAGGTCGCCATGGCCTTCCACGCCGGCCCCGGCGGAGGCGACCCGACCTACGACAGCTTCTTCCCCGACGGTGCACCGGCCACGGGCCCGGACGGGTTCGAGGTGAACGGCTTGCCACCGGTCCGTGGCGCGCCCTTCGCCGATCCGTGCCGTGCCTTCAACGGCTCAGGGCCCTGGACCCTCGACTACCCCAACGGGACGGTGCGGACGATCAAGGGCGCCAACATCGAGATGCCGATCGTCCTCAACAAGGTGGGCTGGCACTTCCAGCAGCAGCGCTTCGAGGCGCTCTGGGAGGACGTCGTCCCGACGTTGACGAACGCCCGTGCCCCGCAGCCGATGATCATGCGGCTCAACAGCACCGACTGTGCCGAGTTCCACCATGCCAACCTGGTGCCGAACGTCTACCAGCTCGACGACTACCAGGTCCGCACGCCGACCGACATCATCGGCCAGCACATCCACTTGGTGAAGTTCGACGTCATGAGCGCCGACGGGTCGGCCAACGGCTGGAACTACGAGGACGGGACCCTCAGCCCGGACGAGGTCCGCGAGCGCATCGACGCTTTCAACAACGGCGGCGGCCTGGTCCAGCTCGACGGCACCACGACGACGGCGCTCGCGCCGGAGGCCCATCCGTACTTCGGAGCGACCGGCCCGGACGACCAGGACTGGCGCGGCGCCCGGACCACCGTCCAGCGCTGGTACGCCGACCCGCTCCTCGAGCGAGCCTGGGACGGTGGCGTGGGCACCGTCTTCACCCACGACCACTACGGCCCGTCCACGCACCAGCAGGTGGGCCTCTACTCGACCCTGCTCGTCGAGCCGAAGGGCTCGACCTGGCGCCACAACGAGACGGGCCAGGCCCTCGGGACCAGGGCGGACGGAGGTCCCACGACCTGGCAGGCGATCATCCAGCCGGGGACCGGAGCGAGTGACGCCAGGTTCAAGCCCCACCGCGAGTTCTACTTCGAGTTCGCCGACTTCCAGCACGCCTACGAGCGGAACGGCGGCGCCCTGGGAGCCCAGCCGAACGAGGCCGTCCTCGGCCCGGCCGAGACGATCCCGTCGTACGCGGACTTCGACGACGCCATCAACCCATCGTTCCGGCTGCCGCCGCCGGACCCGGCCGACATCTACATCCACCCGAACTACTGCCCAGGCACGACCTTCGACGCGGCCGGCAACCCCCTCAACGTCGTGGCCCGACCATGCCCCGAGGCGATCTCGGCCGACGACCCGGGCACGTATGCCCTGAACTTCCGCAACGAGCCGATCGGCCTGCGGGTCTTCAACGGCCAGGTCGGCCCGGGCGCCGGCCAGTCGCCCGGCCTCGCCGGCGACATCGCCCACGCCTACCAGTCACGGACGGACCGGGCGATCCCCGAGCTGAACGTCCAGCCCGAGACGAACGGCATCTCCCCATACCCGCCGCTGACCGCCGACGTCCAGCCCGGCGATCCGTGGACCCCGATGCTCCGGGTCTACATGGGCGACGACGTCCGGATCCGGGTCCAGGTGGGCGCCCACGAGGAGGAGCACAACTTCACCATCCCCGGGCTCAAGTGGAAGCAGGAGCCCAACAGCGAGAACTCGGGCTGGAAGAACAGCGAGTTCTTCGGCATCGACGAGTACTTCAACCTCGACGTGCCGATCGTCCCCGACACCGGCTCCGGCACCCCGGCCCGGGTCGACTACATCTACACGGTCGGCGCCGAGCTCGAGGGCATGTGGAACGGCGTCTGGGGCGTCCTCCGCAGCTACAGCAGCCAGCGAAACGACCTGGTGGAGCTGCCGAGCAACGACGTGGGCCGCAACGGCTACGTCATCACCAACGACGCAGACTTCGACGGGATCTGTCCGACGACGGCACCGGTGGCCTCGTTCGACGTGACGGCCGTCCGGGCCGTCGACGTCCTGGACCCGGTCCAGGGCCTCGTCTACAACGAGCGGCTGACGACGCTCCGCGCACCGCTCGGCGGCGTCAACGGACAGGGCCCGCTCATCGACCCGACAGCGCTGATGTACGTGCTCGACCAGGACCTGGTCCGCGACGCGACCGGGGCCCCGACGGGCTTGAAGCCGGGCACTCCGATCGAGCCGCTCATCCTGCGGGTGAACGCGGGCGACTGCGTCCTCGTGGACCTCACGAACGCGCTCCCGCCTGACCTGTCCGGGACCGAGATGCCCGGCCTCAACGCCCTGCCGCCCATCGTCCAGAAGGACGTCGACGTGGCGGTCCCCGGCGTCGGCGGGATCCTGACCTTCAACAGCAATGACCTCACCCCCTCGAGCAAGGTCGGCCTGACACCGCAGCTGCTCGCCTTCGACCCGCGGACCGACGGCGGGTTCAGCACGGGACTCACCACCGGCCGGCTCGTCGAGCCGGGTGCCACCGGCCGCTACCGCTGGTACGCCGGTGACGTGACGGTGGCCAACGCCGGTGTCCAGGGCAACCGAACCAGGTTCACCCTGTCGGCCAGCCCGGTCGAGTTCGGGGCCACCGGCCTCATGCCCGCCGACCGGATCAAGGGCGACGAGAACGGCTTCGTCGGCGCGCTCATCGTCGAGCCGCAGGATTCGTGCTGGATCGCCGACCCGGGCACCCGGGCCCAGGCCACGGTCTGGAAGGGGGCCAGGGACGGAGGTGGCGGGACCCTGACCGACGCGTGCCCCGCCCCACCGGCCAGCTCCACGGACAGCTTCCGTGACTTCGTCACGATCATGCAGAACGGCATCAACCTGCGCTACGGCGGGACGGTGGAGGTCCTCGACGCGCTCGGCAACGTCGTCCAGACGATCGACTGCGCCGCGGACCCGTCCCCGATGCAGTGCGCCGTCCCGATGATCGCCGCCGAGGGCCCGCTCGGGCCGACCGAGGACCCGCAGGACTCCGGCCAGAAGGCGATCAACTACGGCGCCGACCCGCCCTGGTTCCGCCTGGGCATCACCCCGGACACCCCGTTCGGGGCGATCCATCGCGACCCGGCGCTCAAGGACACCATCCCGGAGGTCTTCTCCAGCTTCCTCGACATCGGGGACGGCCTGGGCCAGGCCGGCGATCCACAGACCGAGGTCTTCCGGGCCAGCCCGAACGGGCCGGAGTACGGCCGGTTCCGGGTCGTCATGCCCGGCGGCCACGCTCGCGGCGTCACCTATACGCTGCACGGCCACCAGTGGCAGCGCCAGCCGTACCTCAACGGCTCCAGCGAGATCGGCCACAGCCCTGTCTCCGAGTACTACGGGACCCAGGAGGGCATCAACCCGACCGGCCACTGGGACTTCGTGGCCGACCTCGGCGGCGGGTTCGACGTCGCCGGCGACTACCTCTGGCGGGACCAGGCATCGTTCGGCAGCTTCCAGGGCCTCTGGGGCCTGCTCCGCTTCGACCAGACCGAACCCGTCGCGCCCGACACGGGTGTCACGCTGCCCAAGTACACGTTCGTCGACCTCGACCTCCTCGCGGGGGCGTTCGACCTCGACGGGCTCATCGGGGCCAGCGTCCAGATCGTCGGCGGGCCGTCGTTCGGCGCCCTCGTCGACCCGGAGGGCGATGGCACCTACCGCTACACGTCCACGGACTGGCCGGCCTGCGCCGACGCGTTCGCCTGCCAGGACAGCTTCACCTACACCATCACGGACGGGACCGGGTCGGTCTCGGCTGCCGGCACCGTGGTGCTCACCATCACGAACACCGCCCCCGTGGCGAACAACGACACCATCATCATCAAGGCACCGTTCACCGGCGGCTCCGTGGACGTGCTCCTCAACGACCTCGACGCCGAGGGCGATCTCGACCCGGCTCGCGACCCGGTCGTGGAGCCGTTCGGCCAGCCGGTCGATCGGCGCGGCAACCCCGTCGGCTCGATCGCCGACGCGGTCGTCGACGCGGACGGCCGAACGGTCACCTACACGCCGCCGGCTGGATGGTCGGGCGTCGCCCTGATCCAGTACAAGGTCACCGACGAGTCCGGAGCGGTCTCGAACACGGCCCTCATCCGGGCGGCCGTGAACGTCGACGACATCACCATCACGAGCGCCCGCTACCAGCCCGCCAACCAGCGCTGGTCGATCTCGGGCACCTGCAACACGCCGTTCGAGCCGGGCACCAGCACGCCCACGACGATCGAGATCTTCTCCGGTCCCACGATCGAAGGGACGCCCCCGGTGATCGGGACGGCCACCTGCATCCCGGGCGACCCGGTCGGGACCTGGAGCTTCAGCGGCACGTCGACCGTGCCGGCGCCGGACCCGAACGCCTTCAACTACGTGAGCGCCGAATCCGCCCTCCAGGGTTTCTACGAGGGCTTCCCGCTCACCTTCGCCGGCCAGAACAACGCGCCGGTCGCCACGAACGACGTCTACACCACGGACGAGGACACGACGCTCACCGGGAACGTCCTCGCCAACGACAGCGACGCGGACTTCGACCCGCTGACCGCGGCCCTGGTCACCGGGCCCGCGCACGGGACGCTGGCGCTCGCCCCGACCGGAGGCTTCACGTACGAACCCGACCCGGACTACGCGGGCACCGACAGCTTCACCTACCAGGCCAGCGACGGGCAGGACCAGTCGGCCGTCGCCTCGGTCGACATCACGATCACCGCCGTCAACGACGCGCCACGGGCCGTCGACGACACGTACGTCACCGATGCCGGGGTGCCGCTGAGCGTCCCCGCCCCCGGCATCCTATCCAACGACAGCGACGTCGAGGGCGACCCGTTCACGCTCGACACGACGCCGCTGAGCGATCCGGCCAACGGGATCGTCGCCCTGAACGGCGACGGCTCGTTCACCTACACCCCGGCGGTGGGCTTCAGCGGCACCGACTCCTTCGTGTACCGCATCTGCGAAGACCTCGGCGGTCCGAGCGAGCTCTGCGGCACGGCGACGGTCACGATCGCCGTCGGGGTGAACAGCGCCCCCACGGCGAACGACGACGCCGGCTACACGACCGCGCAGAACACGACCCTGAACGTCGGCGGTCCGGGCGTGCTCGGCAACGACACCGATCCCGACAACGACCCCCTCGTCGTCGCATCGGTCAATGGCGTCGCGACCAACGTCGGCGCCGCCGTGGCCCTGCCCTCGGGCAGCACCGTCACCGTCCAGGCGAACGGGTCGTTCACCTACGTCCCGCGCTTCAACTTCGTCGGCAACGACTCCTTCACGTACGTCGCCGGCGATGTCCCGGCCGGCGCCCTCTCGCACACGGCCACCGTGACCGTCGCCGTGAAGGACACGGTGACGATCACCAGCGCCAGCTACCGGCAACGCCAGGGCCGCTGGCAGGTCCAGGGCACGGTCTCGAACACGACCAGTCGCGTGGACGTGTACCTGAACCGCGTCGCGCCGGCGGACCTGCTCGGGGCGGCGAATGTCGACGCGATCGACGGGAGCTGGTCGCTCAGCGGCGTGCTCGGGAAGACCCCAGGGGTGGGCGACACGGTCATCGCCGTCTCCTCCGGCCGGGGCGAATCGGCTCCATTCCCGGTGTCGATCAGACGGTAGCGACTGTGCGAACCTAGGCGGGACGGACGTGGGCCGCGTCGAGAGACCGGCCCACGTCACTGCCCTTGGGGCACGCGAGCGAGTGGGAGGACGCATGCAGGCGACGGGCGAACGGCATCCGGGCTGGCTTCTGCCGGTCCTGGCCGCCCTCGCCCTGGTCCTCTCCGGCTGCTCGATCCTGTCGGGCACCGTGCCGGCGGAGCATGCCCACGAGCCCGGCACCGAGGACGTGGAGCACACCCACGGCCCCGGGACCGACGAGGGTGAGCACGCCGGTGAGGGCGCCGTGGACCTGGACCATCACGGCAACCCGGTCTACGGGGAGGACGAGCGCGTCTACGAGACGGTGACCACCGGCGGCGTGACCGTCGAATTCACCGTCGAGAACTTCATCGGCGTCGGCGGCCGGGGTGGCGAGGTGGCACCGAGGCTCGTCGAGGGCGAGCACGCCAACCTCCAGTTCCACGTGACCGATGCCTCGACCGGCGCCCCCGTTCCGGATCTGGCGCCCGCCGTCTGGGTCGACGTCGCCGGTGGCGACGCGGACTGCTCGGCGCGGGTGGCCGGCTATCGGTCCGGGGCGCTGGACCGGCGACCGTTGGTCGACCTCAACAGCTACTTCATCCTGGCCATGAACCGGGACAACACCATCTCGGTCCTCGATCCGACGGTCGACGTCGCCGGGATGACCAACCTCTTCTCGGTGATCCTGCTGCAGGCGGACCCGGGGGACTGGGCGCTGGACCCCGAAGGTGACCGGCTGTTCGTGACGCTGCCGTCGCTCGACAAGATCGCCGTCATCGACACGGAAGGGTTCATGGTCGAGGACCACGTCGACCTGCCGGGCACCCCGACCCACATCGCCATGGAACCCGGCGGGGCACGGGCCTGGGTCAGCCTCGCCGGCGATGACGGGCTGGCCATCATCGATGTCGGGACGCTGGCGAGCGAGCGGCTCGAGGGAGCGGTCGCCACGGCTGCGGCCTTCGGGAGCGATGGGCGAGCCCTGGTCGGCACACCTCGTGGCGTGTCCATCCGGGACATCGGGACCCTGGCCGAGCTCGGCCGGGTCGACCTGCCCGGGACTCCGGCGACCATCGCGGTCGGTCCGACCGGCGACGCGTACGTCGCCCAGCCCGATGCCGGGCTCGTCTCGGTCCTCGGGCCGGACGGGACGGAGCGGGCGCGTATCGCGACCGGCCGGGGGGTGACCGCGGTGGCCATCTCGCCCGACGGACGCTGGGCCGTCGCCGCCGATCCCAGCGCCGATGCGGTGTACCTCATCGAGACCGCGACGGACCGGATGACCCACGTGATCCCGGTCAGGGGCTCGCCCGACCTGGTGACCTTCACCTCGACGTCCGCTTACGTGCACACCCCCGACTCACCGTCGATCACCGTCATCCCGCTGGCCGAGATCGACCCGACCGGCGACGTGGGGGTCCTCACCGTCCCGATCGGGGACCGGCCCGCCGGCTCCACGGGCGCTCCGACCATCGGCGGGGCGCTCGCGCCGACGCCGAACGGGGCAGCCATGCTCATCCCAAACCCGGCCGACGACACCGTCTACTTCTACACCGAGGGGTCGAAGTCGGCCCTCGGGGGCTTCCAGGGTCACACGCTGGAGCCGCGTGCGGTCCAGGTCGTCGACCGGAGCCTCCGCCAGCCCTCACCGGGCGTCTACACCGGCAGCATCCGGATCCCCCAGGGCAAGGACTTCGTCGTGGCCTTCCAGCTCGCGGACCGGAAGCTGACCCATTGCTTCGAGTTCTCGGCCCGGGCGACCGAACGACCGCTCGACGACCCGGCAGCCCGGCCGGAGATCGAGGTCCTCACGGCCGACGGATCGTTCGTCGCCGGCTCCCCGGTCGCCTATCGGTTCCGGCTGGCGACGGCCGACGGACGACCGATCGCGGAGCTGAGCGACCTCAGCACCCTGGCCGTCGGCACGGCCACCGGGTGGAGGGATCGCTTCGCGGCCGTCCACGTCGGCGACGGCGTCTACGAGGCCACCCTCCAGCTGCCGGCACCCGGCTACTACCAGCTCTTCTTCGCGGTGCCGTCCATCGGGGTCGGCTACGCCGACCTGCCGTCGCGATCGGTCAAGGTGGCTCCGGGCTGACCCGCCCAGGGCAGGACAGCCGGATCCGCGGGTCCAGCCGCGACCGAGCGCACCGGGGCCCGTCATCGCTGCTCCGGAGGCGATCCCCGGTCGAGGCTGGCGCAGCCAGGCCGGCCCGTGCGACGATGCGGGATATGGCGATGACCGCCCGGATCTCGCGACGGTCCCACCGACACGGGGAGGTCTTCCGGCGAGCGCTGCAGCGGGAGGTCGCCCGGCTGCGTGAGCCCAGGCGGATCGTCGCGATGGTCCTGCTCGTGCTGGCCTTCGCGGTGGCGATGGCCGGGCTGTACGCCCGCGGCGAGCAGGCAGGGGCGGACGCACGGGCATACTGGGCCGGGGTCCGACTCTGGCTCGGGGGTGGCGATCCGTACGATCCCACGGGGCCGTTCCTGCCCTACGTCTACGCGCCCTGGATGCTGCCGCTCTTCCTCCCCTGGGCCCTGCTGCCGTGGGAGGTCGCCTGGTTCGCGTGGCGAGTCGGCACGATCCTGGCCCTGCTCTGGACCGTCGAGTGGGCGTACCGCCGGCGGCCTCTGGCGACCGCCGTCGTCATCGCGCTGCTGCTGATCCCGTTCATGGCCAACCTCGACACCGGCAACATCAACCTCCAGCTGACCCTGGCCCTCTGGGCCGCCCAGTTCGCCGGGCCGGTCACAGCCGGCGCGCTGTGGGCCCTGGCGACCTGGATGAAGTGGGTGCCGGCGCCCTTCTGGCTGATCCTCGCGCCGCGGGCCCGCGGATGGGGCCTGATCTGGCTCGCCCTGGCCGCGGTCCTGAGCCTGATCATGCTGCCGCTCACGATCCTCCAGCTCCAGGCCATCTTCGGCTTCGGTCCGCGGCCGCTCCGTCTCGACTACCTGGTCTTCCTATGGGCGCTGGTGCCCTGGGTCTGGCGCCATCCCGATCCGCTCTGGTGGCTGCGGCCGTCGAGCTGGCCCGGCCTGCGCGACCGGGTGGCGACGAACCTGCGGACCTGGCGCTGGCGCCTTGCCGACGATCGCCGGGGCGCGCTCAGGATCGCCGCCGGCGATCTGCGAACGGGCTTCCGTCGGCTCGTCGGCCTGGATGTAGAGGACCGCTAGGAGGGGGCCGGGATCCGCTCAGGCGGCGGCACCGGGCGGTCATCCGGAGCCGGCAATTCCTCCCGCCGGGTCGGATCCACCGGGACCAGCATGACGGCCCCGATGACGTAGCAGATGGCGCCCACGACGAGCGCCGCACGCGGGCCGACCCCTTCGCCGTAGGCGACATTGACAGGATCCATGACCAACGAGCCGGCGACGGCGATCGCGACGAGCCCCGAGGACGCGGTCGCGACGTTGCTGAGGCCCATGTACCGGCCGGATGCTGCCTTGGGGATGATATCGGTCATCAGGGCCCAGTCGACGGCCACGAAGGCGCCGCTCCCGACCCCCATGAGCACGGCGCCGATGAGGGCCACCGGGACGACCTCGGCGGCCGCGAGAACGGCCAGGCCAGCGGCTCCCAGCGCGCAGGCGCCGTAGATGACCCGCTTCCGGCCGATCCGGTCAGAGAGACGCGCGGCGGGGACGACAGCGAGACCCGTGGCGACCAGCGCAGCAGCGAGGATGCCGATCGTGACGGCGCCGGTGGCCGTGCTATCGAGCCCGAGGCTCTGGGGGATGTAGAAGTCCTTCAGGCCGAGAAGCACGCCGCCACCCATGAGGACGAAGAACCGCGAGAGGACGAGGAAGAGGAAGCTCCGCTCGCGAAGGATGTCCGCGCCCCAGGCTTCGCGGGCGATGGCCACCCACGAGCGACCGCCGCGATCACGGGCGGGTCTACCGTCGTCGACACGGATCACGACGCTGAGCATCGTCAGCAGCTCGAGGGCACCGAGCGAGATCGTCGCCCAGAAGAAGGCGTCGGGCGTCGTCGCCCACAGGGCGATCGCCAGCGCGGCGATGCCGTAGCCAGCGACATTGCCGATGATCTGGAACAGGCCCACGAGGGAGGATGCGAGGCCGACCTGGGGCGCCGGAACGAGGTCCGGCACGTAGCCCTGGAACGGACCCTGGGCGAAGTTCGAGCTCACCTGGAGCAGGGCGACGAACGCGGCGATGGAGACGACGGTGTTCGAGCTGGCGATGCCGACGAGGAAGACGACGTCGAGCACGGTGCCGATGACGATGTACGGCTTGCGCCGGCCCCAGCGCGTGATCGTGTAGTCGCTGAGCGTGCCGACCGTCGGCTGGATGACCATGGCGATGACGACCCCGAGCGCGGTCATCCGGAACAACGCGCCAGCCTGGTCTCCGACCGGGGCAAGCTCCTCCCACTGGATCCGACCGGCAAGGATCCCGGAGATGCCGGACATGACCGCGACCAGGCCCAACCAGTAGAGCGACAGGCGGATCAGCTGGAGCACGGGCAGCGGCTTCGTCGGGCGGCCGTCTCCCGCCATCGTCGCTCCGGCCTCGCTCAACTCGGCATCCCCTCTGGCCCTCTGACGCAGCGGCTCGGGTGGCGTTGCAGCACGACGCGGTACGGGCTCGTCAGGCGGCCACGGTTCGACGGAGCGGCACGAGCCGGCGGTCCCGGGCCCCGGGCGCCGCGAAACGGAACAGCGACCGATCCAGCGAATAGAGCCCGGTCGAGACGACCCGGATGCCGCCGAGGCGGAAGCTGAAGACGGGGTTCTCGCCGTTGCCGGCGTACGTCCAGGGGATCCCGTCGGCCGCCAGCAGGGCGAAGTTGGCCTGCCCGCCGAACGTGTCGTGGAGGGCGCCAAGGAGGTGCGGCACGGGCTCGTCGAACGACCAGGCGTCCTCGAGCCAGCGGGCGCCGACCTCCGAATCGGCCCGACCGACGATCCGGCCCTGGGCCTGGTAGCGGCGCCGCCAGGCGCGCCAGTCGCCCAGGTCGCCGTTGTGGCCGAAGACGAACCGCCTGGCCGGATCCACGAACGGTTGCGTGTCCGCCTCGCCGAGCGTGGACAGCCGGGACGGCCGCCGGAGATGGACGAGGAGGGCGGTCGTCTCGGTCGCCCCGACGGCGTCGCGACCGGCGGCGTCGTCGCGGAACGCCCCGACATCGCGGTGGACGGCCAGCGGGGCGGACGGGTCGCCGGTCAGCCAGGCCGCGCCCCAGCCGAACCCGGCCAGGCCCCAGCGCTCGACCCGCTCGGCGAACGGCCAGAGCTCGTCGACCCGGAAGGGCTCGTCGGCGCGGGCGACGAAGTGCTCGCACATCGCCGGCGATGATACGGCCTCAGCTGCGCCGGACGACGCGCTCCCACTCCGGGAAGTAGCGCCCGATGTCCGGCAGGTCGAAGGCCCGCAGGATCGACTCCTTCGGCTCGCGCTGGAGCAGGAACTCGAACGAACGACGGACCAGGGCGGTCGGGTCGGCCGAGCCCGGCTCCAGCCGGGCCACCTCGCCGGGGTCGACGCCGACGACGTGCTCGGTGGTGGTCGCTCCCTCGGTCACGGTCACCCGGCAGACCCAGCGGGTCCCCTCCGGTTCGCAGCGGACGTCGATCCCGGTCATGGCGCGGCGATGTTCGGGCGCAGCCATCTGGTCGCCTCCTCCAGGCCCCAACCCTTGCGATGAGCGTAGTCCTCGAGCTGATCCTGGCCGATCCGGCCGACGCCGAAGTAGCGCGCCTCGGGGTGCCAGAAGTAGAGCCCGGAGACCGAGGCCGCCGGCAGCATCGCGCAGGTCTCGGTCAGGCGCATGCCGGCCCGCTCCTCGGCCTCGAGGAGGGCGAACAGGGTCAGCTTCTCGGTGTGGTCGGGGATGGCCGGGTAGCCCGGCGCCGGCCGGATGCCCTGGTAGCGCTCCGCGATGAGGCCGTCGTTGTCGAGCGCCTCGTCCGGCGCGTAGCCCCACAGCGCACGGCGGACCAGCTCGTGGAGGCGCTCCGCGTAAGCCTCGGCGAGACGGTCGGCCAGGGCCTTGGCGAGGATCCCGGAGTAGTCGTCGTGGGCCTCGTGGAAGCGCGCCACCAGCTCGTCGAGCCCGTGGCCGGCGGTGACGGCGAAGGCGCCGAGGTGGTCGGCGACGCCGGACCCGACCGGTGCCGTGAAATCGGCCAGGGCCAGGTCGGGGCGGTCGTCGGACTTGGCCATCTGCTGGCGCAGCGTGTGGATCGTGGCGATGACCTCGGTCCGGGTCGCGTCGCCGTAGAGCACGATGTCGTCGCCCGGGGTGCTGGCGGCGGGCCAGAAGCCGACGACCCCCTGAGCCTCCAGGAGTCCCTCGGCGACGATCCGGTCGAGCAGGGCCAGGCCGTCGCGGTGGAGGTCGCGAGCCGTGGCTCCCGAGGTCGGGTCGTCGAGGATGGCCGGGTAGCGGCCCTTCAGCTCCCAGGTCGCGAAGAACGGCGACCAATCGATCCGCTCGACGAGGTCGGCGATGGGCAGGTCCACCGCGCGGACCCCCAGGAACGACGGCACCGGCGGCTCGATCCCGGACCAGTCGATCGCCGGCCGGCGGCGGCGGGCCTCCTCGATCGGCAGACGGACCTCCCGGGACGTCCGCTCGCCCCGCTCGATGCGGATGGCCTCGTCCTCCTCGCGCGTCCGCTCGACGAAGCCTGGGCGGGCCGTCTCGTCGAAGAGGGTCGAGACGACGCCGACCGCCCGCGAGGCGTCGGCGACGTGGACCGTCGGACCGCTGTAGGCGGGGGCGATCCGGATGGCCGTGTGGGTCCGCGAGGTCGTGGCGCCCCCGATGAGGAGCGGCAGCTCGAAGCCCTCGCGCTCCAGCTCGGAGGCGATGTGGACCATCTCCTCCAGCGACGGGGTGATGAGCCCGGAGAGGCCCACGGCGTCGGCCCGGTGCTCGCGGATCGCCTCGATGATCCGCTCCGCGGGGACCATGACGCCGAGGTCGATCACCTCGTAGTCGTTGCAGCCCAGGACGACCCCCACGATGTTCTTGCCGATGTCGTGGACGTCGCCCTTGACCGTGGCGGTGACGATGGTCCCGGATGAGGTCCGGCCGCCCGGCCCCCGTTCGGCCTCCAGGTACGGGATGAGCTGGGCGACCGCCTTCTTCATGACCCGGGCGCTCTTGACCACCTGGGGCAGGAACATCCGACCCGAGCCGAAGCGGTCGCCGACGATGTCCATGCCGGCCATCAGCGGCCCCTCGATGACCTCGATCGGGCGGGCGGCCGCCAGGCGGGCCTCCTCGACGTCCTCGACGATGAAGGCGTCGATGCCCTCGACGAGGGCGTGGCGGAGCCGCTCGTCGACGGGAGCCGACCGCCAGGCCAGGTCGGCCTCGGTCCCGCGGGCGCTCGCCCGTCCGGAGATCCGCGAGGCCAGCTCCAGGAGCCGCTCGGTGGCGTCGGGCCGGCGGTCCAGGACGACGTCCTCGACCCGCTCGCGGAGCTCCGGCTCGATGTCGTCGTAGGTCGGCAGCGCCCCGGCGTTGACGATGCCCATGTCCAGGCCGGCGGCGATCGAGTGGTACAGGAAGACGACGTGGATCGCCTCGCGGACCGTGTCCTGGCCGCGGAACGAGAAGGACACGTTGCTGATGCCGCCCGAGGTGCGGATCCCCGGCAGCTCGGCCTTGAGGCGGCCGATCGCCTCGATGAAGGCGATGCCGTAGCGGGCATGCTCCTCGATCCCGGTCGCGATCGCGAAGACGTTCGGGTCGACGATGATCTCCTGGGGCGGGAAGCCGACCTCGTCGGTCAGCAGCCGGTAGGCACGCGAGAGGACCTCGACCCGACGCTCGACCGTGTCGGCCTGGCCCCGCTCGTCGAAGGCCATGACGACGACGGCCGCCCCGTAGCGCCGGGCGGCTCGGGCCTGGGCCAGGAAGGCCGCCTCGCCCTCCTTGAGCGAGAGCGAGTTGACGACCGGCTTGCCCTGGACGCAGCGGAGCCCGGCCTCGATGACGTCCCAGCGCGACGAGTCGATCATGAAGGGCACCCGGCTGATGTCCGGCTCGGCCGCCAGGAGGTCGAGGAAGCGAGCCATCGCGGCCGGCGAGTCGAGGAGCCCCTCGTCCATGTTGACGTCGATGACCTGGGCGCCGTTGTCGACCTGCTGGCGGGCGATCTCCACGGCCGTCCCGTAGTCGCCCTCGAGGACGAGGCGGGCGAAGCGCCGCGACCCGGTGACGTTCGTCCGCTCGCCGACGTTGACGAAGCCGCCACCCGGTGGCGGGATCTCCAGCGGCTCCAGCCCCGAGAGCCAGAGGGTGGGCGCCGTGTCGGGAGGGACGCGTGGCCGGCGGCCGGCGACCGCCCGGGCTACCGCGGCGACGTGCTGGGGGGTCGTCCCGCAGCAGCCGCCGACGATGTTGACGAGCCCCTCGTCGGCCCACGCCCCGAGGGCCGCGGCCGTCTCCTCGGGCGTCTCGTCGTAGCCGCCGAGGTCGTTCGGCAGGCCCGCGTTCGGGTAGGCGGCCACCGCGATGGGGGCGACCCGACCGAGCGCCTGGACGTGGCCGCGCAGCTGGCGGGCCCCGAGCGAGCAGTTCAGCCCGACGGCAAGGGGCCGGGCGTGGGCGATCGAGACCCAGAACGCCTCGACCGTCTGGCCGGACAGCGTCCGACCCGACGCGTCGACGATCGTCCCGCTGACGATGAGCGGCAGCCGGACGCCCGTCACGTCGAAGGCCTCCTCGACGGCGAAGATGGCGGCCTTGGCGTTGAGCGTGTCGAAGACGGTCTCGATGAGGAGGAGGTCGGCCCCGCCCTCGATCAGGCCCTCGGCAGCCTCACGGTAGGCGACCCGCAGGTCCTCGAAGCGGACGCCCCTGGCACCGGGGTCGGTCACGTCCGGTGAGATCGAGGCCGTCCGGTTGGTGGGGCCCAGGGCTCCGGCTACGAAGCGCGGGCGGGTCGGTTCGGCCCGCTCCGCGGCATCGGCCGCCTCGCGGGCGAGAAGGGCCGCCGAGAGGTTCATCTCGCGGGCCAGGTCCGCCAGGGCGTAGTCCGCCTGCGAGATGCGGTTGGCGTTGAAGGTGTTCGTCTCGACGATGTCGGCGCCGGCATCCAGGTAGGCCTCGTGGACGCCACGCACGATGTCGGGCCGGGTCAGGCAGAGCAGGTCGTTGTCGCCGCGCAGGTCCCGCGGGTGGCCGGCGAAGCGGTCCCCGCGGAAGCCGGCCTCGTCGAGCCGGTGGGCCTGGAGCATCGTCCCCATCGCCCCGTCGAGGACGAGGATGCGCTCCGCCATGAGCCCCTCCAGGCGGGCCAGGCGCCCGGCCCGGTCGAACGGCCCGGCCGTGGCCGTGCTCACCGCTCGGCCACCACGGCCACGGGCACGGTAGCCCGGATCCGCCGGACCACCTCGGCCGCCTGCTCGTAGCGACCGAAGCTCGGCATGAGATACGTCCCGGCGACCTCGCCGCGGACCGCCTCGACGAGGTCGAGGGCCAGCTCGACGCCGACGGCCGCCCCGCGATCGCCCGCCCCGGCCATGGCGACCCGGGCCGCCTCGGGGACCGTGATCCCCGGCACCTCGTTGTGGAGGAACTCGGCGTGGCGGGCGCTCTGCAGGGGGAGGATCCCCAGCAGGACCGGCACCGGGATCCCGCCCGGCCCGAAGCGCCGCCGGGCCTCGGCCAGCATCGCCTCCACCTGGGCGACGTCGTAGAGCGGCTGGGTCATGACGAGGTGGGCGCCGGCGGCCAGCTTGCGCTCGAGGCGGTCCCACTCGGTCGCCGCGTCGGCGGCCGTCGGGTCCAGGGCGCAGGCGATCGTGAAGCCGGCCCGCTGGCCGATCGGCGTGCCGGCCTGGTCCTCCCCGGCGTCGAGGCGGGCCAGGATCTCGATGAGGCCGATCGAGTCGACGTCCCAGACGCCGGTCCCGGTCGGGTAGTCGCCGACGTGGGGCGGATCGCCGGTCAGCGCCAGGATGTTGCGGACGCCGAGCGCATGAGCGCCGAGGAGCTCCGATTCGAGGGCCATCAGGTTGCGATCGCGGGTGGTCACGTGGACGACGGTCTCGAGCCCGACGTCCCGCTGGATCGCGAAGGCCACGGCCAGGGCGCCCATCCGGACCCGGGCCATCGCCGAGTCGCTGATGTTGACCACGTCCGCGCCGGCGTCCCGGAGGAGGCGGGCCGCCTCCAGCGTCCGGTCCATGCGGATCGAGCGTGGCGGGTCGATCTCCACGGACACCACGAAGCGCCCGTCGGCGAGGGCGCTGGCCAGCTTCGTCGGTGGCGGTGGGGCCCCGGTCCCGTCCTCGACCGGTTCGACCGGGGTGGCCCGCGGCGGCGGAGAGCCGACCGACGCCGGGTGGGCCCCTGTGACCTCTGCTGCGGCGGCCACCGGCGCGGCGGCCCCGGACCGGTCGGCGTCGAGGGCGGCGCGCATGGCCGCCACGTGAGCCGGCGTCGTCCCGCAGCAGCCGCCGACGAGGGCCGCGCCGGCCGCCACGAAGGTCCCGGTCATCGAGGCGAGGTACTCCGGGCCGGCGGCGTAGAGGAAGCGGCCCTCGACCCGCTGGGGAAGACCGGCGTTCGGCATGATCGAGCGGGCCAGGCCAGGCCCGGCCATCCGGTCCAGCGCGTCGAGGCAGGCGATCGGCCCGACCCCGCAGTTGACGCCGATGACGTCGACGTCGGCGCCAGCCAGGGCGGCGGCGGCGACCTCGGGCGTCGAGCCGTCACCGGCGACCAGCTCCTCGCCGAACGTCATCTCGGCCACGATCGGCAGCGCGCAGGCCGCCCGGATCTCGGCGATCGCCGCCAGCAGGTGCCCCAGATCGAAGAACGTCTCGACGACGAACAGGTCGACCCCGCCCTCCAGCAGGCCCTCGACCTGCTCGCGATAGGTGGCCCGGACGTCGGTCTCGGCGAGGTGGGCAAGCTCCCGGGTCGGCGCCCCGAGCGGCCCCACGGAGCCGGCCACCAGGACGTCGCGCCCACTGACCTCGCGGGCGTCCCGGGCCAGGCGCGCGGCTCGGCGGTTGAGCCGTCCTGCTTCGGTGCCCAGGCCCCAGCCGTCCAGCCGATGCCGGTTGGCCCCGAAGCTGAGGGTCTCGATGAGCTCGGCGCCGGCCTCGAGGTACTCGCGGTGGAGGGTCGACACCAGCTCGGGGCGCGAGGAGACGAGCTCGTCGAGGCAGGCCCGCTGGGGGATGCCACGGCTGAACAGGAGCGTGCCCATGCCGCCGTCGGCGAGCAGCGGCCCCCGGCCCAGTCGCGCTGCGAATGCCGCCCGTTCCATACCCGACAGGGTAGCCCTCCGGGCGTGCCCGGTCACCGGTGCTGGCAGCCCGGGCACCAGGTCGTGACGCGCGGCAGGTCCCCGTGCCTCCGGCTCACCAGGCGGCTGTCGCAGCGTCGGCACGGTCGACCGGTCCTGCCGTACACCCACAGGGGGCCCACCCGGCGGCGGGCGGCCCCGGTGGTCACCCGCTCGGGACCTGCGGCCCGGCTGGCGTAGGCGACGAGCAGCGAGCGGGCGGTCGCGACCAGTCGCTCCAGCGTCGCATCGTCGAGCTCCCCGACCGCTGCGAACGGGTGGACCCGCTCGATGAACAGGACCTCGCTCTTGTAGACGTTGCCGATCCCGGCCAGGGCCCGCTGATCCACGATAGCCTCGGCGATGGGCAAGCCGGTCCGCGAGGGCGCCCGGAAGCGTCGGATCGCCTCCCCGGGGTCGAAGGCCGGATCGAGGAGATCCGGACCCAGGGCCGCGAGGACCGGATGGAGCGGCTCGGTCCGGGACTCCAGCAGCTCGACGACGGGCGCGTCGAAGCAGACCGCGATGGCGCCCGGGACCTCGATGACGAGGCGAGCGCGAGCGGGCGCCCGACGCCATCGCTCGCCCGGTCGGTAGCGGTGCCACGAGCCGTGCATCCCCAGGTGGGTCCGCAGCTCCAGGCCCGAGTCGAACCGGATGAGCAGGTGCTTGCCGCGCGTCTCGACGGACTCGACCCGGGCGCCGACGAGGCCGTCGACCCGCGGCAGGGCACCGGGCCCGGCAGCCCGGGCTGCGAGCACCTCTCGGCCGACGAGGTGCGGCCGGAGTCCGGCCGCCGTCCGGGCGAGGGTGTCGCCCTCGGGCACGATCAGGTCCGGCCGGTGGCGCCCGGTCGGTCCGAGCGGACGGGACCGGTGCGGCCCGGAGCGCGGGCACCGCCGAGGACCAGCCCGCGGTACCCGGCGGCGAAGCCTGCCGCCAGCAGGGCGGGCCGCCAGGAAGTGATCGCCACCGGCTCCCCGTCGACGCGGACGATGACCAGCTCCCGCACCCGCGAGGACGTCACCAGCTCACCGAGGGCGCGCAGCGCGAGGTCGGCGGCACCGGCATCAGCCGCGGCCGGCAGCATCCGCAGCGAGCGTCCCCCGCGCTCGAGATAGGCGACCGGCTGTCCCTCGACGAGCGCGACGTACGCACCGGCTGCCCGGGCCAGGGGATGTCGGTCGGCCTCGCCGTTGCGCGGCCACGGGACCGCCGAGCCGTAGGCGTTGGCCGGGTCGGTGGCGGCCAGGAGGTCGACCCGAGCCTCACCAGGCACCGGCTCGCGCAGGCTCCGGAGCCGATCGAGGGCCCCGGGCAGGGCGAACTGGGCGGCTCCCAGGCCGTCGACGAAGTACCCGCGGCGGATGCGACCGGCCTCCTCCATCGAGCGGAGCACGGTGTAGGCGGCCGTGAAACCGCCCTCGACCCCCTCGGCGACGACCGCGTCGCGGGTCACGACGCCGTGCCGTTCCAGCAGGGTCGTCGCGATGAGATGGGCATGCTCCGTGGCGGCCCGCAGGGCATCGCGGGCCGTTGCCTGGTCCGGGCGGTCGACGAGCGACCAGCGGCCGGCGGCCTCGGGCGGACCGAGCCCGGTCAGTCGCCCCGGGCGCGGCCGTCGGTCGCGCCGCGGTGGGCGCTTCCAGCGCAGGGCGCGGAGCGGCGCGAAGGTGTCGTTGGAGACCTCTCCGGCCCAGACCAGGTCCCAGAGCGCGTCGAGGACCTCCCGGTCCGCTCCCCCCAGGCCCGAGGCAAGGTCGCGGTAGAACGAGGCTCCGCGACGGGCCAGCCGGTCGCGTAGCGCTTCATGGAGCACGCCGTCGGGTCCGTCGTCCGTCGGACGCGCCCCGAGGGCCTCCCGTCCCGGACGGACCAGGACGACCCGGCCGTCGTCGCGGCCCAGGCTCCCCCGCCCCACCCAGGCGACCTCGCCCATCGCGCCCAGCTCGTCGAGGAGCCTCGGCTGGTAGCCCGGGACCCGGACCGGCAGGACGTCGCGCTCCAGGACCGAGGCCGGGATCGGCAGGCCGACCAGCTGATCGACCACTTCGGCCAGCCGCTCGAGGGCGCCCAGATCCCGCATCGGCGGTCGGGCGACGCCGACAGCGGCTACCCCGTGCCACTCTGGAAGGAAGCGGGCCAGCGCGCTCGGATCGACCGGCTCGACCTCGCGGCGGAGGCGAGCGAGCGAGCGGCGGCGGAGCCGCCGGAGGACGTCCTGGTCACACCACTCCCGCTCGGCACCGCCGGGGCGGAACTCACCCCGCAGGATCGCCCCGCGCTCCATCAGGCGCTCGAGGGCGGTCTCGACGACGCCGGAGGGCAGGTTCCAGCGACGGGCCGGCTCCTCGGCCAGGAACGGCCCGTGCGACCGGGCCCAGCGGGCGAGCAGGCCACCCAGCGGATCGGCGACGGGGACCAGGAACGCGGCCGGCGTACCGACCGGGGGCTGCACCCCGACCGCGTCCCGATAGCGGGCGACATCCTCGATGGCGATCCATCGCTCGTCGCCGGCGATCCGGACGCGGACCGCCCGGCGGCCTTCCTCCAGCGCAGCAGCCCATCCAGCGGCATCGGCCGGCGCGCCATCGCAGCGGGCCACGAGCTCGTCGGCCGACAGGTCGCCGAGCCGGCGCAGGAGATCGTGGACGCCGTCGACCCCGCTCGCCCGCCGGTCCTCGTCCAGCGCCTGGAGCGACAGCTCCAGGTCGGCCAGGGCTTCCGGGTCGAGCAGCTCGCGGAGCTCCTCCTGGCCCAGCAGCTCCCGCAGGAGATCACGGTCGAGGGTCAGCGCCTGGGCCCGCCGCTCCGCCAGCGGCGCGTCCCCGTCGTACATGTACGCCGCGACGTAGTCGAAGAGGAGGGAGCTGGCGAACGGCGACGCCCGGGGCGTCTCCACCGAGTGGACGGCGATCTCGCGTCGACCGATGCCACCGAGGACCTCGCGCAGCGCCGGCAGGTCGAAGACGTCGGCCAGGCACTCGCGATACGTCTCCACGAGGATCGGGAAGCTCCCGTACCTGCTGGCCACGGCCAGCAGGTCGGCGGCCCGCTGGCGCTGCTGCCAGAGCGG
The DNA here is from genome assembly GCA_963707215.1 of uncultured Chloroflexia bacterium. GTDB lineage: Bacteria > Chloroflexota > Limnocylindria > Limnocylindrales > CSP1-4 > DATHYZ01. The sequence continues at coordinate 773,564 of CAVPPB010000003.1, forward strand.
CGTCCGGGTGCCCGGACGACGGCGCGGCAGGAGCAGCGCCCGAGCGGCGTTCTCGCGGAACCGGGCCGCGAAGAGGGCGCTGTCGGCAACCTGGCCGACGACCAGGTCCTCGATCTCGTCGGGGTCGGGGAAGAGCAACGCCTCCACGCCGTCGACATCGCCCTCCGGAAGGCGGACGGCGATCCCGTCGTCGGACCAGATCGTCTGGACCTCGGTACCCAGGTGCTCGGCCAGGCGGCGCTCGATGGCCAGCGTCCACGGCGCGTGGACACGCCCGCCGAAGGGCGTCAGGAGCGTCAACCGCCAGTCGCCGAGCTCGTCGCGGAACCGCTCGACGACGATCCGCCGGTCGGTCGGCAGGGCCCCCGTGGCCTCGCGCTCGTCCTCCAGGTAGGCGACCAGGTTCTCGGCCGCCAGCTCGTCGAGGTCGTGACGCTCGCGCAGCCGTCGGAGGGTCGCGGTCCGGCCGCGAGCTCCACGGCCGAGATCGTCCTCGACCTCGCGCACGAAGCCGCCGATCGCTCGACCCAGCTCGATCGGCCGGCCGACAGCGTCGCCGTGCCAGAACGGCAGCTTGCCGGGTTGGCCGGGCGCCGGGCTGACGATCACCCGGTCGTGGGTGATCTCCTCGATCCGCCAGGCGCTCGCGCCGAGGGTGATCACCTCGCCGGCCCGGCTCTCGTAGACCATCTCCTCGTCGAGCTCGCCCACCCGTCGACCGGGCGTGCCGGGCTCGCCGACCATGAAGACCCCGTAGAGGCCTCTGTCGGGGATGGTCCCGCCGCTCGTGACCGCGACGACCCGGGCGTCGCGGCGGCCCTCGACGACGTCGGTCACCCGGTCCCAGACGACCCGGGGCCTGAGCTCGGCGAACTCGTCGGACGGGTAGGCCCCGGCCAGCATCCCCAGGACCCCGACCAGGACGTCGCGCGAGAGGGTCTCGAAGGGTGCAGCCCGGGTCACCGTCCCGAGCAGCTCGTCGACGGTCCAGCGGTCCATGACGGTCATCGCGACGAGCTGCTGGGCCAGCACGTCGAGGGGGTTCCGAGGGACGACGGTCTCCTCGACCGCGCCGGCGTGCATGCGCTCGGCGACCACCGCCGCCTCGAGGAGGTCGCCGCGGTATTTGGGGAAGACGACGCCCTTCGACGGGGCGCCGACCTGGTGACCGGCCCGGCCGATGCGCTGGAGCCCCGACGCGACCGAGGTCGGCGCCTCGACCTGGATGACGAGGTCGACGGCGCCCATGTCGATGCCCAGCTCGAGACTCGAGGTCGCCACGAGGGCCGGCAGCCGGCCCGCCTTGAGCTCCTCCTCGATGGCGAGGCGCTGCTCACGGGCGATCGAGCCGTGATGGGCCCGGACCAGCTCCTCCCCGGCCAGCTCGTTGAGCCGCTGGGCGAGCCGCTCGGCAAGCCGGCGACTGTTCGTGAAGACGATCGTGCTCCGATGGCCCCGGATCAGCTCGAGGATCCGGGGATGGATCGCCGGCCAGATGCTGGTCCGCGGCTCTCCCGCGGTGGCGGGACCCCCGGGCTGCTCCTCGAGGGGGATCGGTTCTCCGATCCGCGAAAGGTCCTCGACCGGAACGATGACCCGAAGGTCCAGTTCCTTGCGCGTGCCGGCGTCGACGATCTCCACCTCGCGCCCCGGGCCGACGCCGCCGAGGAACCGGGCGATCGTCTCGAGGGGGCGCTGGGTCGCCGACAGGCCGATCCGCTGCGGCGGCCGCGCGCCGTCAGGCCGGAGCCGCTCGAGCCGCTCGAGGCTCAGGGCCAGGTGGGAACCGCGCTTCGTCCCGGCGATGGCATGCACTTCGTCGACGACGACCTGCTCAACCCCGGCCAGGATCGACCGGGCCTGGCTGGTCAGGAGGAGGTACAGCGATTCCGGCGTCGTGACCAGGATGTCGGGGGGACGGCGGGCGAGCTGGCGGCGATCCTCGGCCGGGGTGTCGCCGGTCCTCGAGCCGATGGTGATGACCGGGACGGGCTCGCCCAGGCGCTCCGCCGCGAGGGCGATGCCGGCCAGTGGCGCTCGGAGGTTCCGCTCGACGTCGTAGGCCAGGGCCTTCAGCGGCGAGACGTAGAGGACGCGGACCGATCCGGGCTGACCCCGGCCGGGCGTCGGCGACGGCGAGCCGGCGAGGCGGTCGAGACACCAGAGGAAGGCGGCGAGGGTCTTGCCGCTGCCGGTCGGCGCGTGGATCAGCGTGTGGCGACCGTCAGCGATCGCCGCCCAGCCGCGCGCCTGCGCCTCGGTGGGCTCGTGGAACGACGCCTCGAACCAGGCCCGGACCGGCGGCGAGAAGCGGGCCAGGGGATCGGTCGGGCGGGATGGCCGCGAGTGGCGATCGGACGGGTCGGCGGTCACGGGACCGCGAGTATAGGCCCGTCGGCTGAATCAGAACAGATGGTCGATATCGCAGGCCCAGGCCCACCTCAGGGCAGGCGCGGCGCGATCGCACCGGCGCGCAGGCCCCCCTGACGCGCGTTGCCCGTCCACGCAAGTCTTGCGCAGACGGGCAACCGTATGCGGGGCCCGGGAGCCCCAGGGAGGGCGCGGGCTGCCCCCGGACGTCAGGCGGCCGGGGTGGCCGAAGCGGTCGGGATGAGACCTTCCGGGGTGGCCGGATCACCGGACATCAGGTACCGCCGGACGGAGCCCGGACCGATCTGCTCGGCCAGGATGCCGTCGATGCCGAAGTACTTCCCGGCGCCCAAGCCGGCGATCGTCGCGCAGATCAGGGCGTAGGTCAGGTGCTGGTTCGCGACGCCGTAGGCGAAGTCCCAGGCCGCGACGAAGAAGAACAGCATCATCACCGTGCCCATCGCCGCCCCGAACCGGGTGAGCAGGCCCAGGATGAGCGAAACGCCGATGCCGATCTGGCCGAGCGGCACGAGCCAGTCGATGACCGTGCTCGCCGCCTCGTTGCCGGCCAGCGCGACCCAGAAGCCCTGCGTCGGGTTGAAGCACTGGCCCTCGGCCACCTCGGACACGAACGGCCAGCCCAGCGAGCCGCAGGTGCCGAACTCCAGGAAACCGGCGGCACTCCAGGTCCCCAGGCCGACGCCGATGGCCTTCTCCAGACCGGCCCACAGGAAGACGATGCCGACGACGACCCGGAGCAGCGCGACGCCGATCCGGTGGTAGCGCTTGTAGATGATCATCTAGGGTGGTTCTCCTGCTCTGATCAGACCACGACCGCTCGGGCGGGTCGTGCCGGCGGCGTTCGCCGGGCATGCGAAAGGGCGACGCCCGCTCCCCCCAAGGGCGATCGCCATGATCCGTCCGGGACGTTCGGATGAACGTCCGGGGTTCCTTCGAGCCCCGAACCGGCCTCCATCCGGTCGTGCTGCCCGATCGAAATGGGACGCCGGATCGGGCCGTCGGCACGCCTAGATGGTACGGACGAACGCAAGGGCCGTCGGGTCGGCCGCGCGAACGTCCGACGGCAGGGCATCGTCACGGAAGCCGGCCGCCTCCAGGACCCTCCTGGCGGTCGCCCGGCGGTCCTCGACCGGGATGGGATCGATCGGGTCGCGCTCGGCCACGGTGACCTCGGCGCGGACGACCGCGTCCCCTGGTCGCAGGGTCGCCAGGTGCTCCGAGAGCAGCCGGCGGCCCAGGCCGGATCGCCGGGCAGCTGGCGCGATCCCGAGCGCGAGGATGTCCCGGCGACCCGGCGCCTCGTGGCCCACCGACGAGACCACGAGGCCGACGACCGTCGTCCCGTCGATCGCCGCGCTGACCTGCGTCCCGGGACTCGAGCGCAGCGCGGCCACGAGGAGGGCACGGACGGCCCCGGGGTCGCTCGGCGCGACGACGCGCGGCGCGACCGTCAGCCGCTCGAGCGCTGCGGCATCGACCGTCGGCAGGAGCGCGGGTCGGCCGCGCAGCGGGAGCTCGGCGCCGCCCGGGGCCGCCGCGGCGGCGACTGCCGTCACCGAAGGCTGCAGCGGATCCCACCAGCCCCTGTCAGCGGCCTCCCGCACGAGCCTGGGCACGGTGATCCGTCGCGAGAGTTCGCCCGTGACCGCTGAGCGGCGCTCGGCGTCTTCCTGGAGGCTCGTCCGCTCGAGCCCGGCGTTCGGCGGGTCGTCGAAAGCCTCGGGAAGCGGCACCTGCCCGTAGCGGGCCGCCTCCGCCGACCATCGCTCGCGCCAGGCGGACGGGATCGACGCCGGAGGCTCCCGGTGGGCCCCGGCCAGCCAGGTGAGGGCCCACGCCCTCGGGACGACCCGGTAGGCGTCGTAGCCCCCTCCGCCCGTCGCCAGCCACCGCCCGGAGGCCCAGCGGTGAGCGACGGCATCGACGATCCGGGCCGCCGCGCCCATGGCCGTCGTCGTGACCCGGAGGTGGGCCAGCGGATCGAAGGCATGGCTGTCGGCTCCGTGCTGGCTGACCACCAGGTCCGGGCCGAAGGCGGCCGCCAGCTCGGGTACCAGGCGGCTGACGACCTCGAGCCAGACCGTCTCCCCCGTCGGTGGCTCGAGCGGCACGTTCACGCTCGTGCCGGCCGCCGCTCCGCCACCGAGCTCGTCGACGAAACCGGTCCCGGGGAAGAGGTGGCGACCCGATTCGTGGATCGAGAACGTCAGCACACCGGGGTCGGCGCCATGGATCGCCTGGACGCCATCACCGTGATGGACGTCGAGGTCCACGTAGAGAACGCGCATCCCGGCCGCGCGGGCCCGGGCGATCGCCAGGGCCGGGTCGTCGTAGACGCAGAAACCGGAGCCCCGGGCCCGCATGGCGTGATGCAGGCCGCCGCCCGGGTGATGGGCGTGCTCGACGTCCCCCCGGAGGATGGCCTCCACCGCCCGGAGCGAACCCCCGGCGACGGCCGCCGACGCATCGTGCATGCCCGCGAAGGCCGGGGTGTCGCCGGGCCCGATCCCGAACGCGGGCTCGGCGTCCGGATCGAGCGCGAACCGCTGGACCGCCTGGACGTACTCGATGGCGTGGCAGGCGAGCAGCTCGTCGACCCGGGCTGGCTCCGGAGCCAGCCCGGGCTCGGCTCCCACGGCACGCAGCAGGTCGATGCCGGGCCCGAAGCGCCGGGGCGTGAGCGGATGCCCCGGTCCGAAGTCGTACGTCGTCGAACGGGGGCCGAAGACGAGGAGCGGCCGGGACGGTCCGGTCATGGCCGCACGATAGCGTGAGGCGCCATCCGCCCGGCCGGTCCCCGACCCGCTACCATGCGGGCATGCCCGTCGACCTGATCGTCGTCCTCCTCGTCATCCTGGCCATCGTGCTGATCTGGCGCGGCCCCAAGACGTTGCCGAAGCTCGGCGAGGCGCTCGGGCGCGGGGTCAAGGAAGCGCGCAAGGAAGCGTCCGAGATCCAGGACGACCTGTCCAAGAAGCAGGACGGGCCGGACGACACGCAGGGCTCCGCGTCGAGCTGAGGCCGCCGCCTCGATCCGACTCAGTCCGTGGCGGCCGAGACCTCACCCGCGACCCACTCCAGGTAGCCGGCGCTGCCCTCCTGGACCGGGACGGCGATGAGCTCCGGCTCGTCGTACGGATGGCCCTCGCGGATCGCCTGCTCGACGCGCGGCCAGGCGGCGGCGGTCGTCTTGACCAGCAGGAGCCATTCCTCGGCCAATTCGATGACGCCGCGCCAGCGGTAGCGACTTCGGACGGGCCCGATCACCTGTGCGCAGGCTGCCAGGCCGCCATCGACAAGGAGCTCGGCCAGGCGGTCCGCGTCGGCAGGGTCACCGACGGTCGTCTGGACCTGGAGGACCAGGGGGACATCACTCATCGGACCGAGTCTAGTCGACCGGCAGCCTGATCTCGGCAGCCGAGATCGACCGCTCCACGGCGGCTCCCTCGACCGGCTCGCCGTGCGCCGGCAGGAGCCGACGCGGCTCGAGGGCCCGAAGTCGAGCGAGCGACCGGCGCCAGGCGACCGGGTCATGCGGACCCCGGACCGATCGCGACGGGGGCGGCCCGACCAGGTCGCCGACGATCGCCGAAGCGGAGGCGGGGACCCACAGGATCAGGTGCTCCGGACGCGGCCCAGGGGCTGCCACCGCGACGATGCGGACGTCACCCGACGGCACCATGGCCCCATCGGCGAGGGGCTCGACGGGGAACGGCAGCCACCGGCCCGCACCGTCGGCTCCATGGACCAGCAGCTCGAGGCCGTCGCGGAGGGACTCCGCGCCGCCGGCGTGGTCGGGATCGGGAGCCGTGAGGGCGATGGCTCCGATCGTCGCCCCGTCGGCGGCCGTGGCCTCGACCAGGGCAAGCAGTGACTCCTCGGACGGATCGCCAGGATCGACGACGACGCGCTCGCGCCCGCCGACGACGTACGTCCGGACCTCGAGCCCGTCGACGCCGGCAGCCCCGGGCATCGTCACCCCGACGATGTCCGGGGCGACCTCGGCGACCGTCGGCAGCCCCGCCGGCCCCGGCACCAGCTCCAGGACGTCGGCCGGGCCCCGGACATGCTCGAGCCGCTGGAGGTTCGCCGACGTCGGCAGCCACATCGGGATCGAGCGGTCGGCTGATCCGCGGAGCGCCGCGCCGGGCCGGATCCAGCGGTGGGCAGCGACCTCCTCGCCGAGGAGACTGGGCTCGGCAGCGTCCGGCAGCCAGGCGGCGAAGAACCTGGCGTCGTAGCGCCTCGGCAGGACGGGCGGCGTGACCCAGCGGGAGAGCGGGACCAGCAGGTCGGTCCGAAGCTCCAGGTCCCACTCGGCCACCAGGGTCGCGAACGGCTCCCCGGCCAGTGCTCGCTCTCGCAGCCGGGCCACCCGAGCCGGATCGACGGTCACGGCCGCGCCCCCGGGCCGCTGCGTCCCGGTCGGCTCGGCCAGCAGGACTCCGGCTTCCTCGACGAGCTCACGGATCGCGGCGACGTGGAGGGCCAGTGCCGCCTCGGCCGGCGACGAGCCTCCGAGACGCTCGGCCGCGTCGGACGCTGAGAGCCGGGAACGCCGCAGCAGCGCCGGATCGGCATCGTCGGGATCGACGGCTCCGCCGGGGAACACGTGGACGTCCGGAGCGAAGGCCATCGAGGACGGGCGATGGGCGAGCAGCACCTCGGGGCCACCGCGGCCCGCGCGCAGCAGCACGACGGTCGCCGCCGCCCGAGGCACGACGTGTGCGAATGAGCCCAGCGACCGCTCGGGAAACGTCACGGCTCGAGGGCCACGCTCAGGACCCGAGCTCCATCGAGAAGCCCCAGAGCCACCGGCCGGGCTCGAACTCCCAGTCGTTGACCTCGTCGCGCACGAACCCGGTCCCAGCGTAGAGGGCATGGGCCGCGGTCATCGTCGGCAGGGTCAGCAGGACCAGCCGCCGCTTGCCGGCCAGCCGGGCTCGCTCGATGCAGGCCTCGACGAGCGCCCGACCGACCCCGCGGCCCTGGGCTTCGGGCGCCACCGCCAGCATCCGAAAGCCCGCCTCGTCCTCGCGCTCCCCCTCGGCGAGCGGACCTGGACCCGGCACGTAGGCCACGCCCCCGAGGACCCGTCGATCGGTCGCATCGACGGCGACGAGCACCGGCACCAGGGCGGCCCGTCCGGCCACGTCGGCCAGTTCCTCGAGGTAGTCGGCGTGCTCACCGGCTCCTGGCACCTGGAGGTACGCGTCGAGGGTGATCCGCGCGAGCGCCTCGTGCTCATCGGGCAAGATCTCGCGGACCTCGATCACCCGGCGCCGCCCCCGACGAGCAACGCCTCCAGGGCCTCCGGCTCGTTGACGGGCTGGCGACAGGCGAAGTCCCGGCAGACGAACGCCGTGGGCCGATCGTTGAGGGTGAAGCGACCGCCCATCAGCGGGACCTGGCTCGCGGCCGGGAGCGCCGCGCAGGCGACCACCCGGCGCGGCCGGAAGCCCTCGAAGACCGGCGCCAGGAGTCGGGCCGTGGCGGGATCGGCCGGATCACCGACCACCGCGACCTCCTGGAGGCCGGCACTGGCAAGGTCCGCCGCGATCAGCCACTGGGCGAACGCGGACGGATGGCGCCCCAGGTACGGGCCGACCGATCGCAGGGCTGCCTCGGCCGCCTCTCGGTAGGACGGATCGCCGGTCAGCGCGGCGAGCTTCAGGAGGACCGTCGTCGCCATGGCTCCCCCGGACGGGGTCGCGTTGTCCTGGATGTCGCGGGGTCGCGCAACGAGCCGTTCGTGATCGTCGGCGACATCGAAGAAACCGCCCGCTGGGTCGGCGAAGTGGCGCATGACGGTGTGGATCAGCTCGCGCGCGGTGACGAACCAGCGTTCCTCGAACGTCGCCTCGTACAGGGCGAGCAGACCCTCGGCGAGATCGGCGTGATCCTCGAGGACGCCCGGCGCGCTGGCCCGCCCATCCTTCCAGGACCGCCGCAGGCGCCCGTCCCCGTCGAGGAGACCGTCGGTGATGACCTCGGCCGCTCGGACCGCCGCGACCCGGAGACCATCCGCGAGGCTGGCGATCTCGGGCTCCGGCTCGAGTTCGACCGCCCGGGCGGCCTCGGCGAAGGCGGCGATCGCGAGGCCGTTCCAGGCGGCGATGGCCTTGTCGTCGCGGGCCGGCTGGGGCCGTCTGCTGCGGGCCTCGAGAAGGACCGACCGGGCGCGGGACAGGCGGGCGTCGATCTCGTCGGGGTCCAGGTGAAACCGCTCAGCGAGCACGTCGCTGTCGAGCACCCTGGCCAGGATCGTGCGTCCCTCCCAGTTGCCATGGGGCGTCACCCCGTAGGCCTCGACCGCGAGCGGGACGTCGTCCCCGAGTCCGGCCTCCGTGAGGACCGAGATGAGCTCGACGGCGTCCCAGGTGAAGGTCGCGCCCTCGACGCCGTCGGTGTCGGCATCCTGGCTGGCCGCGAACGCCCCATCGGCGGTGGTCAGCTCTCGACGCAGGTAGCCCAGAGCGCCCAGGGCGACGTCGAGGTAGCGGCGGTCGCCGGTCACCTGCCAGGCATGCAGGTAGGCGCGAGCGAGCTGGGCGTTGTCGTAGAGCATCTGCTCGAAGTGCGGCACCAGCCAGACCGCGTCGGTCGAGTAGCGGTGGAACCCGCCGCCGAGCTGGTCGCGGACCCCGCCGTCGGCCATCCTGTCGAGGCTGCGGCGGGCGATGGCAAGCGCTCGATCGTCGCCACCGATGGCCCGCCGGAGGAGGAAGTCGATCGCCATCGGCTGGGGGAACTTGGGCGCGCTCCCCCACCCGCCGTTGGCGAGGTCGAAGCTCGACTCGAGACCGGCGACCGCGGTGAGCAGAGTCAGCGCATCCGGCAGCGGCGCCCCGTCGTCGGCCGCGGCCACTTGCTGGGCGATGAGCGCCTCGACGAGCCGGGAGCCGGCCCGCTCGACCTCGTCGCGCTGCTCGTCCCAGGCCCTCCGAACGCCGGCCAGGACCTGCCGGAAGCTGGGCATCCCGTGGCGGGGCTGGTCGGGGAAGTAGGTCCCCCCGAAGAACGGCCTGCCATCGGGGGTCAGGAAGACGGACATCGGCCAGCCACCCTGGCCGGTCATCGCGACCACGGCCGTCATGTAGAGCTGGTCGATGTCGGGCCGCTCCTCGCGGTCGACCTTGATAGCGACGAACCCCTCGTTCAGGTCGGCGGCGGTCGCCTCGTCCTCGAAGCTCTCTCGCTCCATGACATGACACCAGTGGCAGGCCGCGTAGCCGATCGAGAGGAAGATCGGCTTGCCTTCGTCGCGGGCCCGTTCCAGCGCTTCGTCGCCCCAGGGGTACCAGTCGACCGGGTTGTGGGCGTGCTGGAGGAGGTACGGGCTCGTCTCGCCGATCAGCCGGTTGGCACTCTGCCCGACCCGGGCCTCGACGAGGGGATGTCCCGTCGGAGCCTGGGCCGGCGGATCCTCCGGGCGATCGCTGGCAGGCACAGCCGGATGGTACCGCGCCCCACGATGGCCGGCGGTCAGCGGATACCGAACCTGCCGTCCTCGGGGGCACGACCTGGGTCGGCGAGCCCGGCCGGACCGTCGGAGGGACCGACGAAGTCCCGGCGGTCCGGCCAGCTCGCCCGGGGCCCCGGAGACCGACGGGCCGTTCGGCCGCGGCCGGGTCACTCGCGACCCCGATCTCGTGGACCACCGACGCGGCCGGTTCCCCCCATCCGCGACGGTGGTCCGCCATGGACGACGCGGGTCGCCGCGCGGCGTTGCAGGTTCTCGCCGATGCCGGTTCACGGCCGTGGCCACGCGTCGCCGCCGGATCCGCCGTGATCCGCGGTGATCCGCGGTACGCTCCGCGCGATGAGCGCCGACGTCACGGTTCCCGGATTCCTGCCCTCGGCGCAGGGCCTGCGGTTCCCCAATCGCTACGCCGACGCCCCCGCGGTCCGGCTTCCCCTCGGGCCGCTGGGCTCCCTGGCCCTCGGCAACGCCGGCGACGGGCTCTGTGGCGGGATGTGCCGGGTCGTCGTCGCTCGCTGGGAGCGCGGTGAGCCGGCCCCGTCCGAGACCGCCCCTCCCGCGCCCGGACGCCGCTGTTCCGGGCCATCGTCCGAGCTCAGGTCGAGTCACTCGAGCGGTTCCGGGTGCCGCTGCGCTTCTACTCGCTCCAGGCCTTCCGGCCCGAGCGCCCCGACCCGCTGGCCCGTCTCTTCGGCCGTCGGACCCGGACCCACGAGACGGTCCTGGCCTGGCGATCCATCCGGGCCTCCATCGACGCGGGCCGCCCGGCCATCGTCGGCCTGGTCCGTGCGATCGGTGCGGATCCACGGCTGCTGCCCCGGCACCACCAGGTCGTCGCATGGGGCTATGTCGTGGAGCGGGACCGGCTCCGCCTGCGGATCTACGATCCAAACCACCCGGGCCGCGACGACGTCGAGCTCCGGATGCGGCTGGCCGTGGACCGGCGTTGGCCGGCGACGATGCTCCAGACGACCGGCGAGCCCCTGGAGGCCTTCACCCACCTGGCCTGACTGCTACGCTCGCCCGACATGGCCGACCTCGACCGCGCCCTTGCCGCGATCGTCGACACCTTCGTCCCGGGTGGCGACGGCCTGCCGTCCGGCAGCGAGCTCGGGATCCCCGCTCGACTCCGGGCCGAGGTCGAGGCGCTCGGCCGGCCGACCTTGCGGCGGCAGCTCGACCTGCTCCTCCGTGCCGTGGATAACCCGGCCGCCGCTCTTGTCCTCGCGGGACGCCCCGCCGCCTTCTCGCGACGCTCGCAGGTCGATCGAGAGGCGTACCTGCGCCGCCTCGCGGTGAGCCCGATCCCGCTCAAGCGCACCGCCTTCCAGGACCTCAAGCGGCTCACCATGCTCCTCGCCTATGGGCTGGAGTCGTCGCCCTACCGGGCGCTGACGGGCTTCCGGGCGACGCCGCCGGACGATCCGGTGCCGACGTCCGTCGTGCCCCGCACCCCGCGACCGGGCGAGACGATCGAGGCCGACGCCTGCGTCGTGGGCTCAGGGGCCGGGGGCTCGGTCGCCGCCGCCGTCCTGGCCGCCGCGGGCCTCCGGGTCGTCGTCCTGGAGCGCGCCCGCCACGTGGCCGAGGATCGGTTCGGCGGGCCCGAGCTGGAGGGTCTGGCCGACCTCTTCCTCGACCGCGGTCTCAGCGCGACCGACGATCGCTGGATCGCCATCAGGGCCGGCAGCGCTGTCGGCGGGGGCACGGTGATCAACTGGAGCAGCTCGCTGCGGGCGCCCGACGTCGTCCGCGAGGAGTGGGCCGCCGCCGGCATCGGCCCGGAGCTCGATGACCACTACGAGGCCATCGAAGCGGCGATGGGTGTGACGACCGACGAGAGCCACCGCAACGGCCCCAACGCGCTCCTCGAGCGCGGGCTCGAGGCCCTGGACCTGCCGGCGCAGACCATCCCCCGGAACGTCGCCGGGTGCGGGGAGTGCGGCCCGTGCGCGGTCGGCTGCCGACGGGGCGCCAAGCGCTCGGCGCTCCGGACCTTCCTGGCCGATGCCGGCCGTGACGGGGCCGAGGTACTCGACGCGACCGACGTCCGGCGGATCCTGGTCCGCGACGACCGGGTCGAGGGCGTCGAGGCATCCGTCCCCGGCGGGACCATCACCGTCCGGACGCCCCGAGTGGCCCTGGCCGGCGGATCCATCCTCTCACCGGCGGTCCTGCTTCGCTCCGGCATCGCCCGGTCGACCGCCGGGCGCAACCTGCTCATCCACCCGGTCGCGGCCGTCGTCGGCATCTACGAGGAACCGGTCGACCCGTGGAGCGGCGTTCCCCAGTCGGTGATGAGCGACGCCTTCGCGACCGTCGACGACCGCTGGGGCTTCCGCCTCGAGGCTGCGCCCACCCATCCGGGCCTCATCGCGTCGGGTCATCCCTGGTGGTCCGCGGCGCAGCATCGCGAGGGGATGGCCGAGGCATCCCGGCTCGCTCCGTTCCTCGCCATCGTCCGGGACCGGATGCCAGGGCGGGTCGACCTCCACCGCGACGGTGCCGTTCGGATCCGCTACGCCGTCGGCCGACCCGAACGTGCTCTCCTGACCCGCTCGATGGTCGAGCTCGCCCGGATCCACCGGGCCGCCGGAGCTCGCGGGATCAAGACGCTCCACACGCCGCCGCTCGACTGGCGGGCCGAGGGCGGAGCCTTCGACGCCTACGCGGCCGAGATCGGGCGCCGCGGTGTCAGCCCGAACCGGGTCCTCCTGTTCACCGCCCACCAGATGGGGAGCTGCCGGATCGGGACGGATCGGCGGGCGAGCGTGGCGGACCCTGACGGGCAAGCCTGGGACGTCCGCGGCCTGTGGATCACCGACGCGAGCGCCTTCCCGACCGCATCGGGCGTCAATCCGATGCTCTCGATCATGGCCCTGGCCCGCCGGACCGCCCAGCGGATGATCGACTGACCGGCCGCACGGGGAGCCCGCCGCACGGACGGGCGGTCCGGCTCTCGCCGATGGTGACACCGGCGAGTATCGTGGGGAGGCAACGCGATCCGCCCGCGGATACGCCGGGCACGACCACGCGTCCGGCCGACCTCGCCAGCGGGCGGTCCATCGCCGACCGAGCCGGAGGTCCGCCCCATGCCCCTCCTGACCCGCTCCGACATCGCCCGCATGGCCGCCGACGGCCACCACGACCAGGTGTCGATCTACCTGCCGACCCATCCGGTCGGCGTGGACGCCGCCCAGGACCCGATCCGCTTCCGCAACCTGCTCGACTGCGCCGAGGAAGCGCTCGAGGCGCACGGCGCCTCGTCCGCTCGGGTGAGCAGGATCCTCGGGCCGGCCCGCCCGCTCCTCGGCGACCCGTGGTTCTGGCAGCACCAGGCCGATGGACTCGCCGTGTTCCTCGCCGACGGCGCGATCGAGACGTACCGACTGCCGCTCCGCTTCGACGAGCTCGTCGTCGTGGGGGATCGGCGCCACGTCAAGCCGCTCCTGCCGCTGCTCGAAACGGACGGTCGCTTCCACATCCTGGCCCTCAGCCAGGCGAGCGTGCGGCTGTTCGAGGCGACCCGCGACGCCATCCGCGAGGTCGACCTCGAGGACGTCCCAGACAGCCTTCGCGACGTCGTCGGCTACGACTTCGAGCAGCGCACCCTGCAGTTCCACACGGGGACCGGGGGAGGCCGGGGCATGCGGAGCGCGATGTTCCACGGGCACGGGCAGGTCCAGGACTCCCGCAAGGCGGAGATCGGCCGGTTCCTGCGCGCGGTCGACGAAGGGATCGTCGGACTCCTGGGGCCCGATCCGGCGCCGCTCGTCCTGGCCGGTGTCGGCTACGTCACCGCGATGTACCGCGACCTCTCGCGGCACCCGGACATCGTCGCTGCCACCATCGAGAGCAATCCCGACCGGCTGGACGCCCGCGAGCTCCACGCCCTCGCGGTCGGGATCGTCGAGCCCCGGTTCGCCGAGCGCCTTGAGCGAGTCCTCGAGCGGTACCGGGAAGCCGCCGGGACGGGTCGGGCGACGGCTGACCTCGAGACCGCCCTGGCGGCCGCCGAGGATGGCCGGATCGCCGCCCTGGTCGTCGCGACCGGGGTCCGCCGCTGGGGCCGCTGGGACCCCCAGGCCAGGAGCGCGGAGCTCCACGATGCGCGCCGGCCGGGCGACCGGGACCTGCTCGACGCGGCGGCCGTCGCCGCGCTCGGGACGGGCGCGGTGATCCACGCCTGTCCGGCGGAGCGGGTGCCCGGGACCCAGGGGATCGCGGCGATCATGCGCTACTGAGGCCTCGCGGCCCGGGTGGACCGTCGGCCGGGCACCGCCCGGCGAGGTGCGCCTGCGCGTGTAGGCAGCGGCCCGGGGTGGCCGACGTCGCTCGGTCCGACCTGATCCCTGCGCGCCGACGGTACTACCCTCCGGGGCCCGCGGCTTTCGCTCGCGGGCACTCACGCGGGCCGTGGTCGCGGCGCATCCGTCACCCCGGACCGGGCAGGATGGTGCGCCACGTCACCGGGTCCCCGCCAGAGCCGAACGGCTCACGACCCCGCTTGAGCGGGGGCCGCCCACGTGTAGCCGGCCACCACCATCGGGCGTCCGCGTCGCGGCACGCGAACCGCCCGGCACGGCCCCAGCTGGCACGGCATCATGAGGGCGGGTCGCTCCGTGAGGAAGGAACGCGATGATCGAGGTCGAGCGTCGGATCCGGATCGCCAGGTCGCCGGAGCAGGTCTTCGTCCACCTGTCGCGACCCGAGGGCTACCCGGTCTGGCTGCCCGGCGTCCGTCGGGTGGTGGTCGCCGATGAGGGCCCGGTGGGACCCGGCACACCGGTCTCGCTCGAGTTCGACGGACCGGCCGGGCGCATCCTCGCCGAAGGACGGCTGACCGACGTGGAGCACGATCGTCGGGTGGCCCTCGAGGCGGCCGCCCAGCAGCTCCGCTTCGATGCCCGGATCGACCTCCGGCCGGTCGACGGCCTCGAGCCGGTGGGCGACGTCGACGTTCCGGCGCGTCCCGGCGAGGATCCGCCGGTCGACGGGCTCGCCACCGAGCTGACCCTCGCCGTCCGCCTCGAGCTGCGCGGCGGGCTCAGGTTCCTCGAGGGACTGGCCCGGGCCCAGGCGATCGGCGAGGTCGGCAAAGCCCTCGAGCGACTCCGGGCCGAGATCGAGACCTAGGCCGTCGGGACCGCGCGACCACCACCGAGCCTCAACTGAGGTGGCGCAGCTCCGGCCAGATCTCGGCCCAGCCGCGTGGCGGCGGACCGCAGAGCAGCACCGGTAGCCCCTGCTCCTCGTTCGAGACCCCGAGCCCGTTGTCGATGGTGGCGAGCGTCCGGCAGGCATGGAACACGTCGCTGAGCCACGCTGCGCCGATCCCGACGACGATGACGGGCGCGGCGTCGTCGGAAGGCGGGCCCCAGTCGTGGAAGCCCTGGTGGCCCGAGTAGGCCGGCGGCAGGCCCCGCTCCTCGCCCAGCACGACGAGTGCGCCGGCCTCACCGTAGTTGCCGGTGAACAGGATGGCCCGGGCACGTTCCTCCGGCGTCAGCTCGCCGGCGACCGTTTCGACCGTGTCCACGAGCTCCGGCCAGCCGACCTGCTCGACCGACTCCGCGTTGAGCTCCGAAACGGCTGCGACCACGGGGGAATCGGCGGGGAGGACGGGCAGCGTGAGCAGGGCCGCGACGACCGCCGAGCCTGCCGCCAGCGCCGCCGCGGCGACGACGCGAGCCCGTCCCAGGGTCACCCAGGCGGCGACGGGTCCCGCGCCGGCAGCGACGAGGACCGGCAGGTAGCCGACCGCGTAGTAGCCCTTGCCGCCGGTCACCAGCAGGAGTCCGAGCACCGCCACGTACCCGATGCCGATGGCCCGCCAGGGTCGTCCCTCGGGTCTGACCAGGAGCCGTTGCAGGCCCACGATGAAGACGGGAGCGACGAGCCCGGCGAGGAGCAGCTGCATGGGGAGCAGGAGGATCCGGTTCTCCGCCCCGTCGCGCTCGCTGATGACGCGGCCCATCTCCAACTGCGGCCAGCCGTTGGCCGCCTGCCAGGCGAGGTTCGGAAGCCAGATCACGACCGCGATCCCCACCGCGATCCATACCTCGGGCCGCCGGAGGACATCCCGCCGCGCCAGCAGCAGCCCGACCGCGAGGCTCGCGCCCAGGAAGACGACGAGATGCTTGTTGAGCAGCCCGATCCCGGCGACCAGCCCGACCAGGAGCCAGAGGCGGGGATCCGCGCCTCCGAGCAGCCGGACGACCAGCCAGAGGATGACGCTCCAGGCCAGAGCGTCCAGGGTGGCCGTCGCCAGCAGGTGTCCCCCCAGCAGGACAGCCGGCGAGACCGCCATGGCCACGGCGGCGACCACCTGGGCCGTCCGGCCACCCCCGAGATCGCGGGCCATCAACGCGGCGATCACCGTGATCAGGAGCGCGGCCGCTCCGGAGATCAGGCGCAGGCCGACCGGGGTCGGGCCGGTGATCGACTCGGCCAGCGCCGCGAGGAGCGGCGTGAGAGGTGGCTGGTCCGGGTAGCCCCAGGCCGGATGGCGACCAGCGACGATGAAGTACAGCTCGTCCCGGTGGAAGCCGTACTGCTCGGCGGTGACCAGGAGGACGGCACCCAGGACGGCCGTGACGGCGAGGACCGGGAGCACCGCGAGTGGTGGACGCTGACGCTCGTTCACGGCTACCTCCCGATCCCCGCGTGCCCGACCGTGGCAGGCGAGATACGACCAGTCTGACCGCTTTGTCGAGGTGCCCAGGGGCACGCCACCAGCCGTCCGCACACGGGACCACTGGCGGGTTCGCGCTCCAGGGTGTACCGTGCCCACGTCCCCGCGCTGTGTGGGGATGCTCCGCGTGGTCGACCGACTTCTCGAACAGACCGTGCGCCGGCGTATGAGTTCGAGAAGACGAAAGGGTCAACCATGGCCACCGGAACCATCAAGAAGATCGTCGCGGACCGCGGCTTCGGTTTCATCACCGGAGAGGACGGCAAGGACTACTTCTTCCATCGCGACGGACTCGACAGCTCCCTCGACTTCGACCGCCTGGTCGGCGGCGAGCGCGTCGACTTCCAGATCGAGCAGAGCCCCAAGGGCCCGCGCGCCGCTCAGGTGCGCTCCGCCTAGTCGGCTCCCGCGGCCTCCGGGCCGCGAGACGCTCGCGTCGGCTCCGGCCGACGACCGATCCGGCCCCCGGTCATCCGGGGGCCGTTCGATTCCCTGCCCTGGGCAGCACTCGAGGCACGCTCCGACCCGTGTGGTGGTATCGATGTGATATCATGTGGTCGCCGAAAGGAGGCCATTCGATGGTCAAGGAGCGCACCACGTTCTCACTTCCCGGGCTACCGATTGCGGTCATCAGCATCGCGGCCGGCATCGCCCTCGTCGCCTGGCCCGCGTGGCTCGTCTGGCAGATGATCGAGACCCAGGCGTTCGACCTGGCCATCGTCTTCCCGCTGCTGCTCTGGGTCCCGGTGGTCGTCGTGGCCGCGGGCCTGACGGTCGTGAACCCCAACGAGGCCCGGGCGATCGTCTTCCTGGGCCACTACGCCGGAACCGTCCGCCGCCAGGGCTTCTGGTGGGTCAACCCGTTCACGCTGCGGCCCAAGATCTCCGTCCGGGTCCGCAACTTCGAGACCGGTCGGCTCAAGGTCAACGACCGCAGCGGCAACCCGATCGAGATCGCCGCCGTCGTCGTCTGGAGGGTCACCGACACCGCCGAGGCGCTCTTCGAGGTCGATGACTACGAGGGCTTCGTGCACGTCCAGTCCGAGGCCGCCCTCCGCGGGCTGGCCATGGCCTACCCGTACGACGCCCATGACGACGAGGTGATGTCGCTCCGCTCCAGCCCGGCCGAGATCTCCGAGCAGCTCAAGACCGAGGTCCAGGACCGTCTCGAGAAGGCCGGCGTCGAGGTCCTCGAGACGCGCATCAGCCACCTCGCCTACGCGCCCGAGATCGCCAGCGTCATGCTCCGCCGCCAGCAGGCCGAGGCGGTCATCGCCGCCCGGACCCGCATCGTCGAGGGTGCGGTCGGGATGGTCGAGATGGCCCTCGCGCAGCTCTCGGAGAAGCGCCTCGTCGACCTCGACGAGGAGCGCAAGGCGACGATGGTCAGCAACCTGCTCGTGGTGCTCTGCAGCGAGCAGCAGACCCAGCCCGTCGTCAACACCGGGACGCTCTACGCGTGACGCGCTGACCCATGGCCGGGCGGAAAGCGTTCCTCCTCCGCCTCGATCCGGCGGTCCACGAGGCCCTCGCTCGCTGGGCCGCCGACGACCTGCGAAGCGTCAACGGCCAGGTCGAGTTCCTGCTCCGGCGGGCGCTCCGCGAGGCGGGGCGCCTGCCGCGGTCACGCGACCGACGGGCGCGCCGACCACCGTCGAGCTAGGACGCCTGCAACGGCCGAGGCGATCGCGCGTCTCCCACGTCGGAGGCAAGCGATGAGCGCGACCCAGCCGATCAGCACGCCGCACCCGACCGCCGGCGTCGACCGCAGGATCCTCGTGATCGGCGTCGGGCTGGCCGTCGTGTTCGTCGCCATCCTGGCCCTCGCCCTGGCCCTTGGTGGCCGCCCCGCCTCCTACCCGGCCGGGTCGCCGGAGGCGGCCTTCCAGGCATTCCTCCAGGCCTCGGAGGGCGGCGACACGGAGACCGCCTACGCGGCGCTCTCGCCGCAGGTCCGCGCGAGGTGGACGTATGCAGCCTTCGACCAGCAGCACCGGATGTACCGGAGCGGCGATGAGCGCACGCTCGTCTACATCGACCGGGTCGACGTCGCCGGCGATCGGGCGACCCTTCGCTTGACCGTCGAGCACCTCTACGGCGAGGGGCTGACCAGCGACCGCTGGACGGAGCACGACGTGCCGGTCCGAATGCTCCTCGTCGACGGGAACTGGTACGTGGACCAGGCGCTCACCGGGACCCAGGAGATGTACAAGTGACGGCGGTCTGACCGCGGGAGGCGATCGAGATGTCCACCATCCGACGGCTATACCTCTATGGCGTCTCGGCCATCGCCCTTGCGCTGCTGGCCGTCGGCGCCGCGAGCCTCCTTGAGCTCGCTTTCGAGCGGATCGGGCGAGCGATCGCGGGCTCCAGCATCATCGACATCGGGCTGGACCGCGAGCTGCTTGCCCTCTCCGTCGCGCTCCTGCTCGTCGGCCTGCCGCTCTGGCTCGTCCACTGGTGGCTCGCCGAGCGGTCCGTCCGCCGTGACACCGCCGAGGCCGACGCGGAGCGTCGCTCGGTCGTCCGGGCGGTCTACCTGGCCGGGGTCTGCGCGGTCGGCCTCGGCTACCTGGCGACGGGGGGCACGGCGCTCGTCGAGACGTTGATCCGCGCCCCGGCCTCCTGGCCGGCCGACCTCGCCGGGCCGCTGGCCCGCACCCTGGTCGCGCTCGCCGTCCTGGCGTTCCACGTCCGGGCCCGGATCAAGGACACGGCGACCGGCCCGCTCGGCGGGGCAGCGGCATGGCTCGGCCGCCTCTACCTCTACGGCGGCGTGGTCGGCGGAGCGTTCGTCGGCCTCTGGGGGGTCTCCCGGACCATCGAGATCGTCGGCAACGAGGTCCTGGGCACCGCCGCCCTGGGTTCCGGCAACGCCCTCCGGTTCGAGATGGCCAACGCGGTCGCGCTGGTGGTCGTCGGCGGGCTCATCTGCCTCGCCCACGCCTGGTATGCCCGGCGGCTGCCGGCATTCGCGGGCTGGCGCGGCGAGGCCGAGCGGACCTCGCTCGTCCGGGCGGCGCACGGCGTCATCGCGGTCGGCATCGCGACCGTGATCTCGATCTTCGCCGCGGCCTCGACCCTCGGCTGGCTCTTCGCCCAGGCCCTGGGGGTGGGCGGATCGGCCGACACGGCACGCGCGATCCAGCAGACCGCCGGTCCGCTCGCCGCGATGTTGCCGTTCCTCGTCGGCGGCGTCCTCTTCGGGCTCGTCACGGTCCGTGAAGCGGGCGTCTTCCGCGGCCCGGAGGCGGCTGTCGCCGCCCGCAGGTCGCTGCGGCTGAGTATCGCCGGCATCGGGCTGGCGATCGGATCGGTCGGCCTGGCCCGGGCGCTCGGTATCACCGTCGAGGCCGCCCTCGGGCCGGCGGTGATCGGTGGGGTCGCCTACCAGGACGAGATCGCCTGGATGCTGCCCTACGCCATCACGGGGCTGTTCACCTGGCTCGTCGCCTGGGCGCTGGTCCTGCGCGACGGCGCCGCGGACCGACTCGTCGAGGCGCGCTCGCTCGTCCGCCGCGTCTACCTGTACCTCGTCGCAGGGAGCTCGGTGACCGCGGCCGGCCTCGCGCTGGCCTTCCTGATCTACCAGGGCCTGCGGGTCGCCCTCGACATCGGCTTCGTCGAGGCCTGGGAGCTGAGCCAACCGTTCGTCGTCGTCGGCGTCGGCGGCACGGTGCTCCTCTACCACCTCTGGGTCCTGCGCGGCGACCTGGCGACACGAACGGCGGCCGAGCCTGCCGAGGTCCCAGCGTCCGCAGGCGTCACGGCGGTCGTCGAGGAGCTGGTCCTGGAAGGGCCGGCCGGCAGCGACGTCGAGCCGGTCAACCAGGTCCTCCGCCAGCACCTGCCGAGCGGCTGGAGCCTGCGGGTGGTCCATCACGGGGCAGGCGCGGGGCACTAGGCGAGGAGCGCGGCGGCGGCTCCGCCAGGTGGCTTGGCAGCACGCCCCACATCCGGCACGATGCCCGGGCCGGCGGTCGTCGGCCGCGTCCTGCACCACGGAGAGCACCCAGATGGCCAAGTACCTGCTCGCGTACCACGGCGGCAGCAACCCCGAGTCGGAGGAGGAAGGAGCCCGGGTCATGGCGGCCTGGACCTCCTGGTTCGAGCGGCTTGGCGCCGCGGTCATCGACGGGGGCGATCCCGTCGGCGCGACGATGACCCTCGCTGCGGACGGCACGACCCGCGAGGGCGCCACCGACCCGGTCACCGGCTACAGCCTCGTCGAGGCACCGGACATGGCGGCGGCGATCGAGCTGGCCAGGGGCTGCCCGATCCTGGAGGACCCCTCGGGCTCCATCGAGATCTGCGAGACGTTCCAGGTCATGTAGCGGGCGGCGCGCGCACGCGCCCGAGCCCGCGTCCTTCGACCCTTGCCGCCCATCGGCCCTTGCCGCCGCGTTGCCCGTCCACGCACCATCGGCGCATGGCCGACTGGCGCGCGCGGCTGAACGCCGATCCCCTGCCCTGGCTGCTCGACGAGGCAGACCCGGCGGTCCGCCATCGGGCGCTCCGGGAGCTGCTCGACCGGCCGGTCGACGACCCGGAGGTGGTCGCCACCCGAGAGTCCTCCATGACGACCGACCCGATCGCCGCGATCCTGGCCGCCCAGGACCCCGAGGGCTGGTGGATCAAGCCGGGTGGCGGCTACTCCCCCAAGTACAGCGGCACCGTCTGGTCGCTCGTCTTCCTCGACCAGCTCGGGGCCGACGGCGCCGACCCCCGCATCCGGCGCGGCTGCACGTACCTGCTGGAGCACACGAGCGCGCCCGGCGGCGGCTTCGGCTGGTCCGGCGGGGTCAAGCGGCCGGCCGACTCGACCGTCGCCCACTGCCTCAACGGGAACCTGCTGCGGGCGCTGCTCGCCTTCGGCTGGCTGGACGACGAGCGGGTCCAGCGCTCCCTTGCCTGGCAGGCGGCGTCGATCACCGGCGAGGGCGAGATCCGCTGGTACCGCTCGGCCACCTCGGGGCCCGGTTTCGAGTGCGCCGTCAACGAGCATCTGCCCTGCGGCTGGGGCGCGGCCAAGGCTGTCCTCGCGCTCGCTCGCGTGCCCACGGAGGCGCGGACGCCGAAGATCGAGCGCGCGCTGGACGCCGGCGTCGAGTTCCTGCTCTCGGTGGACCCCGCGACCGCCATGTACCCGATGGGCTGGGGCAACATCAAGCCGAACGCGAGCTGGTGGAAGCTCGGCTTCCCCAGCGGCTACGTCGCCGACGTGCTCCAGGTCATGGAGGCGGTGGCCGAGGCGGGCGCGGCCGGCGACCCGCGCCTGGCGCCCGCGATCGAGTGGCTGCTGGGCCGACAGGACGCCGAGGGCCGCTGGAAGAACCGCTACGACTACCGCGGCAAGATGAACATCGACATCGACACCGGCGGACAACCGAGCCGCTGGGTCACGCTCCGCGCCTGCCGGGTCCTGAAGATGGCGGCGGAGGCGGTCGACACCACGGAACGCGGTCCATGATCGTCGAGCCCGTCGGGCCCCCCGCCAGGGGCCGGCTTCGCCGCCTGGCCAACGCGACGGCCTTGGCCGTGCCGATCCTGATCCTGGGCGCCGTCCTGGCTGTCGGGCTGCTTGGACGAGTCGGTCAGGAGCCCGCGACCCTGCCGACCCCGGACGACCCGTCGGGTTCCCCAGGGATGTCGGACCCCGTTGCGCGAGCGGCGGAGCGGGCGTCGTTCCCGGCCGCCATCGACGGCCTGCCCGTCCGCAACGTGGGGGCCACCGTCAGACGCCAGGACGGTGGGCTTGGCTCGGGGATCCGGGCGGTCCGGGGCTACCTCAGCCTCGGTGAGATCCCGCTCGCCTGCGCGGACGAGATCCTCGGCCCGGCCGGGGCTCTCTGCTGGCGCCACGGCCTCCTGCTCGACGAGCTCGAGTCCCCGTGGGCCGCCGGCGCGGCCCCGCGGATGGCGGACGCCCCGGTCCTTCGCCCGCAGTTCCCGCCGGCGGTCCGCCTGCCGGCCGACGTGGCCGGGACCATCGCCGAGGCGGATGGGCGGCCGCTCCCGGTCGTCCTGCTCGGCCGGTTCGAGGAGCCCGTGTCCGGCGTCTGCCTGGGGGCCGGGTGCCCGGCCGCGTTCATCGTGCGGGGCGTCGCCTGGTATGACGGTCACGTCTGGCGGCGACCCACCGTCCTCCAGCCCACGCTCGACTTCGACATCGTCGACGACCCCTGGCCAGAGCGCCGCGCGGTTGCCCGCGACGCCCTGGGCGAGGTCGAGCGCGTCCTCGTCATCGCCCTGGTCAGCCCCTTGCGGCTCGCCACGATCGATCGGGTCGCCGCGCTCGCGTTGCCCAGGCCTGCCCCTGAGCGCGTCTGGTACGTCCTCGGCCTCGAGGTGACGCCGACAGCCGATCCGACCGAGCCGATCGGGACGACACGCTGGGTGGTCGTGGACGACGCCACTGGCGAGGTCCTCGCCTCGGGAGGTGACCCGGCCGGGGGGTAGTAGCGGGAGGCCGGGTGGAGGTCGGGCTAGTCGAGCAGCGACGGCGGTCCTTTGAAGATCTGGTTGTGATGGAACCGCAGCTGGGCGGCGCTTGCCTGCAGGTCCGTCTGGGCTGGCTCGAACGCCATCAGCCCGTCCGCGAGCGGTAGCCGAAACGATCCGTCTGGTGCCTCGATCATGGTTGGCTCGAGACGAGGAGACCTCACCACGACGGAGCCGGTTGCGTTCCCGCTTGAGCGTGAATAGCCCTTGTCGAACATCCGGTGAAGAGTCGGGTAAGCGACAGTCCGTTGGGCACGACATCCGGTCCGTGGTAGGCAACGGGGCGGATATGGGCGAGCTTCGATCAGGCGGGTCGCACGACCCCGGGGTGGGGAAGCGACTCCCGAGATCCCGAAGCCACTGATGGCACAGCGATACTCATAGGCCGAATGACGGAGCGGCGAAAGCTGGCATCCCGCTCGGCGGCAGTGCACCAATCGCCTTGACCGTTCGCGCAAGAGGCAGTTGCAGAGGCCGCTGTGGGCCCCAGACGGCGGGATTTCCCCGGACATCGGGAGCTGGCCCGCATAACCCAGACTCAGAATGTCAGCTGCGCCTCGGGCTCCGACAGCGGGCGCACCGAGGCCCCTGAAGTTCGGATGGCTTCGGTCGCGTGGCGCCATAACGTTCCTCGGAGCCATGCCTCGATCGGCTCACCGGCAACGTCGCGTGGCACCGGGCTTGGTCCTCGAACTCACGTCAGGTCGAGCCGCTCAAGCACGCACAGGCCGTGAACGGCAGACCGGTGCCTCGCTTCGAGAAATGGAGGACGGCGGGACGAGGCCACGTCGGTTGTCGATCAACGGTCCTCAGGCGAGCTTCAGCGCTTGGTTCCCAGCGAGCTCGTAACAGGCGCGGTGTCGAACCGCACACCGACGTAGGCCATGCGCCCGTGAGAAGATCGCGGGTCATCCTTGGTCGCGCGGTTCGGGGATGATCGTGTCGGCGAGCATCGCCTCGCCAGACGTCAGAGGCGCGAACCACTTCCGGTATCGCGCCATGTCCGGATGGCTGCGTAGGATTCACCCGGCGAAACTGGTTCGGTGTATGCACTGACGGACTTCGAGGTCAGCACGAGACACTTCATGTGCCCAGGCTTAGCCGTCACTGAGCGGCAGAGCTAGGCCCCCTCACCATCCGACCCTTGACGATCGAGGCCCGATCCGATCAGGCTGCGATCGTGCGATACGAGCTCGAGATCCGGTTGGCGGTCAACGACGCGATGGCGCCGACGCCTGAGCGCGCCACGACGTCGATGCGCTTCAATCTCGGCCGCGGCGCTCGGCCTATCCCCACCGATCTCGCCCGCATCGAGAACGACGTCCACAACGCGATCCTCGACCTGCTGAGCAAGCGCCGGACCTTCGAGCTGCCGCAGGTCGATGGATGCGGCGTCATGGACTCGGACGCCAATCGCTAGCGGCGCCCTGCCCCGCCCTAGCCCAGCTTCGGCAGGACCTGCAGGTCCGTCTGCGCTCCGGCGAACAGGTCGCCCAGCTCGGCGACCCGGGCCGGCAGCGTCCGGATCGTCCAGGCGTCGGGTCGCAGCGTAGCGTCGTCCAGCTCGTCCCAGGCGATCGGGGCCGAGACGGGCGCCCCGGGCCGAGGCCGCACGGCGTACGGCGCGGCGAGCGTCTTGATCGGCACGTTCTGGGTGAAGTCGAGGCGAGCCCGACCCTCGCGCCGATCCTTGGCCCACTCCCAGCTGACCAGGTCCGGCACGATCGCCGCCGACGGCCCGCGAGAGCCCCTCGACCCAGGCGCTCGTTTCCTCGAACGTGTAGCGGGGCTCGATCGGCACCCAGATGTGGACGCCCCGCCCGCCGGTGAGCTTGGGGTAGCCGCGCACACCCAGATGCTCCAGGGCGGTCCGGAAGAGCCGCGCCAGGACCAGCGTTTCCTCCCAGGTCGTCCGTTCGCCGGGGTCGATGTCGATGAGCGCAAAGGTCGGCGTGAACGGCGCCTCGAGGCGACCGGTCCAGGCGTGGATCTCGAAGGCTGCCTGGTTGCCGAGCCAGCACAGCGTCGCCGTCCGATCCGCCACCAGGTGCTCGTTGGCGTCGCGCCGCTCGACCCCGACCTCGCGCCACCGCCGCAGCCACGTGGGATCCGTCGGGCGGAGGGCCTTCTGCCAGAAGCCGGGCTTCTGGGCGCCGTCGGGGAAGCGCTGGAGGTTGAGTGGCCGGTCGGCCAGGTGCGGCAGCATCGCCGGACCGATCCTGGCGAAGTAGCCGATGAGCTCGCGCTTGGTGATGGGGGGCTCGGGTCGGGCGCCCTCCTTGGAGCCCTGCACCCCCGGGCGCCCCGGGAACAGCACCTTGTCGAGGTTCGTCAGCTTCAGCTCCTGGCCCCCGACGACCCAGCGCCCTTCCCGCCCCAGCGCGTCGAGGGCAGCCAGCTCGTCCGACGTGGCAGCCGCCCACTCCGCGTGCTCGGCAGCCATAGGTCGGGCGGTGGGGCGCGACCGCGATGGTGACTCGGTCGGGGCCGGACCAGCCGCAGCCTCGGCATCGGCCGACGCGACCGCCGATGACACCGCCGACTCGCGAACCACGTTCGCCGGCTCCCGCCCCTCCTCCAGCCCCTTGAAGGCCGCCTGGCGGACGAGACCGTCCCGCGACCAACCTCCGAGCTCGGCACGGATGACGACCCTGGGCTCGACCCAGGTCACGCCGCGCAGGTCCGCCCGGCGGCCGGGGTCGGGGTCGAACGGGCACCGATCGGTCGCCAGCTCGTCGAGGCGCTCGCGAAGGCGTCGCCGGGATCGCTCGTCGAAGCCCGAGCCGACCTTGCCGGCGAAGCGCAGCCGCCCCTCCTCCATGACCCCGACGACGACCGCCCCGAGCCCCCTGGCGCTCCCCTCCCCCGGCGTCCAGCCGGCCACGACGAGCTCCTGGGCCGGTCGGAGCTTGAGCTTGAGCCAGGCGTTCGAGCGCCGCCCCGGCTCGTAGCGGCTTCGGCGTAGCTTGGCCACGATCCCCTCGAGGCCCTGGCCGGCGGCCGCCCGGTGGAAGGCGACGCCGTCACCGACGACGTGGCCACTGAAGCGGACCCGTCGGCCGTCGGTCAGCACCGAGCGGAGCAGGCGCTTGCGATCCTCCAGCGGGACCCGGAGCAGCGAGCGGCCGTTGTGGCGGAGCAGGTCGAAGGCCTGGTAGACGAGCGGTGCCCGGCCCGCCTCCTCGTCGGCCTCGGCGGTCTCCGCGTCGCCTCCCTCCGGTGAGCGCTGGGGGCGCCCGCCGCCGTCCGACCCCCGACCCCACTGGCCCGGCACCCGCCCGCCGGTCGCCTGGGAGATGCGGGCCTGGAGCAGCGAGAAGTCCGGTCGGCCTTCGGCATCGAGCGCGACCACCTCGCCGTCGAGGATCGCGTCGTCGGCGGCCAGCCAGGTCCGCGGCGGCGGCAGGAGGTCCGGGAAGTAGGTGGCGGCGTCATGACCGTTCCGCGTGTAGAGGCGGACCTTGCCCTCGTCGACGACCGCCTGGACCCGGTAGCCGTCCCACTTGATCTCGAACAGCCAGTCCTCGTCGTCGAAGGGCCGGTCCGACAGCGTCGCCAGCATCGGCTCCACGAAGCGCGGCGGCCCGCCGGCGGGCTCGGCGGCCGTCAGATCGATCCCGGCCACCGGCGCCGGGGCATCGCTGATCCAGTAGGCGTCGCGATCGGCCTTGACCTCGTCGTTGGTCCTGCCCGTCTTGACGCTCCGGGGGTGGTCCTCGGTGTCCCACCCGGCGACCGCGTGCTCGTCGCGCTTCTTGATGAGGAGCCACTGCTCGCCCTCGTCGCCCTCGAAGGCCCGGGTCGGGGGGAATCCTTTGCCCCCCGGGCCCGGTCGGCCTTGCGCGGTCGGCCGCTGGTCCGGACGATCGTGAAGCGGCCGGCGATCTTCTCGCCGGCCAGCCGGAACTTCAGCTCGCCGTCGCGGATGGCGGCGGCCGGGTCGGGCGTCTCGGCCTCCGGCTCCCAAGTCCCCCAGTCCCAGACGATGACGTCGCCGGCGCCGTACTGACGGGCCGGGATGACGCCCTCGAAGTCGAGGTACTCGATGGGGTGGTCCTCGACGTGGATGGCCATCCGCCGCTCCGACGGATCCAGGGTGGGCCCCCGCGGCACGGCCCAGCTGACCAGGACGCCGTCGATCTCCAGCCGGACGTCGTAGTGGAGCCGGGTTGCCCGGTGGCGCTGCACCACGAAGCGGCCCTCGCCGGTCCCGGGGGCACCGGCAGGCTCGGGCGTCTTCGCGAAGTCGCGCTTGCGGGCGTACTCCTCGAGGGGCATGCGGGGCAGTGTGCCGGGCTGTGCCTCGCGGCGCCAGCGGGCCAGCGGGCCGGCGACTGCAAGGCCGCCCAGGGGCGCCGAGGGAGGTGCGAGGAGCGGGGACCTCGAGCGTGAGTCGACTCAGGGCATAGTCGCATCGCCCACTGGCGGGCCCAGGCCACGCTCGGGCTGTGCTCAGGCCTTGCTCAGGCGGCTGACTCCCACGCCCGCCGGAGCCAACCGCGGACCTCGTCGTCGATCGTCGCGAGGTCGGGCAGCTCCAGATGGTGCATCCAGCGGCCGCGCGCGGGCTCCACGATCTCCTTGAAGCGTCTCGACTCGATCCGTTCGCGGAGGCCGATCGAGAGGACGACCTCGACGTCCGGCATGTCGAGCCAGCGGCCAGGCAGCCAGAGCCAGGCGAACCCGACCCGCCGCTGGAAGACCACCTGACTGCGGGTCACGCCGACCTCGACCGACTCGCAACAGTCGAGGGCGTCGACGACCGCCCGGTACGCGGGAATGCCCAGACCGGACTCGCCGAAGAAGGCCGAGACTCCTGGCGGCACCACGCGATCCCCGGAACCCATCCGCCTCATCGTCTCGCGCCCGTCCAGCTCGTCGGCCAGAATGCCGCGGTGACCCCCTTCTTCGACCTCTCGACCCGGGGCCGCGCGCGGCGACTCCGCCGGCTCGCCCGGCGCGCCCTGGAGGCCTACCCGGTCGACGTCGCCGCGATCCGGATGCTGACGATCGAGACGAACGGCATCTTCCGCGTCGACGCGGTCGGCGGCCAGCGCTTCGTCCTGAGGATCGGGCGGGCGGGCAACATCGGGCACTCGACGGCCCAGGTCCGCTCCGAGACCGAGTGGCTGGCCGCCCTGGGCCGCGACACGGACCTTCGCGTGCCGGAGCCGGTGGAGAGCCGCCAGGGCGAGCACGTCACGACGGTCGAGGCCGACGGCGTCCCGGAGCCCCGCGACTGCGTCCTCTTCCGCTGGCTGCCCGGCCGGCAGCTCGACCGAGACCTCGACACACTCGCGATGCGAGCGTACGGGGCCCTCGCTGTGCGACTCCACGAGCACGCCGCCGCGTTCCGGCCCTCAGCCGCGTTCGAGATCGTGCGCTACGACCGGGTCTTCCCGTTCGAGGAGCCGGTGGTGCTGCTTGATCCGGAGCGTTCGACGTTCGCGACCCAGGCCCAGCGCGAGGTCTTCGCCGCCGGGGTCGAGCTCGTGTCGCGGGCCATCGGGGACCTTCGGCGGCGCGAGCCGATGCGGGTCATCCACGGCGACCTGCACCGCTGGAACGTGCTGGCGGAGCCGCGTCGCGGCGGCAGGGAGCCCACCGTCGGTGCCATCGACTTCGAGGACCTCATGTGGGGCTGGCCGGTCCAGGACCTGGCGATCGCGCTCTACTACCTGCACGAGGAGCCCGCCTACCCGGCCATGCGGGAGGCGTTCCGGGCCGGCTACGAGAAGCTCCGCCCGTGGCCGGACGAGACCGGCGACGAGATCGACACCTTCATCGCCGGCCGGGCCCTGGTCCTGGCCAACGACGTCGAGCTCCTCGAGGAACCCGAGGTCCGGGCCGAGGCTCCCGACCTCATGGACCGGTTCGAGCGCCGGGTCCGCCGGGTGCTGGATCGCGCGTCGCGGGCCTAGGACTGGCCCCGCTGACCTGGGACTCGACCCGCCGGCCGAACCCGCCAAGCCGGGCGATGACCGGCCATCGGCCTCTTGTCGGCGTACGGACCAGGGGACCAGACTTGGCCTGGGCTGCGACGGCAGCCTGGATGACACGCGATGGCCTCGATCGGATCGCTCCGGGTCGGGCTCGTCTCGACCCGCCTCGCCGGCACCGACGGCGTCTCCCTGGAGACGGCGAAGTGGGCGACGGCGCTCGAGCGGATGGGCCACCGGACCTTCTACTTCGCCGGCGAGTGCGACCGTCCGGAGGACCGCTCGCACGTGGCCCCGGAGGCGTCGCTCCAGCACCCCGACATCCTCGCCATCAACCAGGCCACGTTCGCCTGGCATGCCGCCGAGCCGACGATCGCCGAGGGCCGCGGGCAGGCGACCAGCGTCCGGCCGGCGGCCATCAGCGAACGGATCCACGAGCTGCGAGCGCACCTCAAGGC
The DNA here is from genome assembly GCA_963707215.1 of uncultured Chloroflexia bacterium. Taxonomy (GTDB): domain Bacteria; phylum Chloroflexota; class Limnocylindria; order Limnocylindrales; family CSP1-4; genus DATHYZ01. Next base: position 803,030 of record CAVPPB010000003.1, read on the forward strand.
CGAGCTCTACGCCTTCTGCCGGCGGTTCGACCTGGAGCTCCTGGTCGTCGAGAACGCCTCGGCCATCCCCCTCAACCTCCCGCTGGGCCTGGCCATCTCCGAGTTCGTCGCCGAGACCGGGATCCCGACGATCGCCCACCACCACGACCTGCCGTGGGAGCGCCAGCGGTTCCTGGTGAACAGCGTGGCCGACGTCATCGCGGCCGCCTTCCCGCCGGTGCACCCGACGATCCGCCACGTCGTCATCAACTCGATCCAGGCGCTCGAGCTGAGCTCGCGCCGCGGGGTCACCGCCCGGGTGATCCCCAACGTCATGGACTTCGACCGGCCCCCGGCGCCACCCAGCGCCGACCGGACAGCGTCCCTCCGGACCGACCTCGGTCTCCGTGATGACGAGCTGCTGCTTCTCCAGCCGACCCGCATCGTCGCCCGCAAGGGGATCGAGGACGCCATCGAGTTCACCCGCCGTCTGGACCGACCGGCCTGCCTGGTCGTGTCGCATGCCTCGGGAGACGAGGGCGATGCCTACGAGCGCCGGATCCTCGACTACGCCGACCTGCTGGGGGTCCGGGTCGTCCTGGCCGGCGACCGGATCGTCATCGGGGACGGCGAATGGACGGACCCGCGGGCAGAGGCGCCCGGCCGGCACACCCTGGCCGACGCGTACGGGGCGGCCGACTTCGTGACCTACCCCTCGAAGTTCGAGGGATTCGGCAACGCTTTCCTGGAGGCCGTCTACCACCGCCGCCCGATCCTGGTGAACAACTACTCGACCTACGAGGTTGACCTTCGGCCGCGGGGCTTCCGGGTGGTCTGGTTCGACGAGTACATCGACGCCCGCACCCTGGAGGTCGCCCGGCGCCTGCTTGACGAGCCCGCGACGGCGGCGGCCTGGGCCGAGCGCAACTACGAGGTCGGTCGGATGCACTTCTCCTTCACCGTGCTCGAGCGTCACCTGTCCGACCTGCTCGTCGACTGCTTCGGCGCCGGCTGATGTGCGATGGCCACCCGGATCGCCCTGCTCCACTACTCCGTGCCACCCGTTGTGGGCGGCGTGGAGGCCGTCATCGGGGCGCACGCCCGCCTCCTTGCCGAGGCCGGCCACGAGGTCCGCCTCGTCGCCGGCCGGGGTCGCCGGCCGGAGCATCCGGCCATCGAGCTCGTCCGCATCCCGTTGGCCGACACCCGGCACCCGCGGGTCGTCCGGGCCCGCCGGGCTCTCGCCGGCGGAGAGGTCACGGCCGACTTCGATCTCCTCGTTCGCGAGCTGACCGAGTCCCTCCGGTCGGCCCTCGACTGCTGCGACGCGCTGATCGCCCACAACGTCGCGACCTTCCACTTCAACCTCGCCCTCACCGCGGCGCTCGAGGCCGTGTCGCGACAGGATGGTGGACCGCCCCTCGTGACCTGGACCCACGACATCGCCGCGGCCGAGCCGTGGTACGTGGGCGAGCTCCACGCGGGCTGGCCGTGGGACCTCGTCCGGAGGCCGTGGCCGTCGGCGATCCCCGTCGCCGTCTCGAGGACCCGTCGCGACCAGCTGGTCGGCGTCATCGGGCTGCCGCTGGAGACGGTCCGGGTCATCCCCAACGGCACGGACCCGGCAGGGCGCCTGGGCCTCCACCCGGCCACCCGTCGCCTGGCCGCGCACCTCGACCTGGGCGGGCCGGGACCGATCCTCCTGGTGCCCAGTCGGATCACCCCGCGCAAGAACCTGGAGCTGGCGGTCCGTGTCCTCGCGCAGCTGGGCCGGCATGGCTCCGCGGCCCGCCTGGTGGTGACCGGGGCGCTCGACCCGCACGACCCCGGCTCGGTGGCCTACCTCGGTCGCCTCCGGGCGCTGGCCCTCGAGCTGGACGTCGAGACCCGGGTCACCTTCGTCTCGGCGGAGCTGGCCGGCGACGACTCCCCGGCGATCGTGCGGGATCTCTACGGGCTGGCGGATCTCCTCCTGCTGACCAGCCTCGACGAGGGGTTCGGGCTTCCGCTCATCGAGGCGGCAGTGACCCGGCTGCCGATCGTCTGCCCGGCCATCCCGGCCCTGGTCGAGCTGGCCCAGGGCGGTGCGACGTTCTTCGAGCCCGGTGCCTCGGCGACGTCGATCGCCGCGCTGGTCGAGGAGCGGCTGGCCGGCGACCCGGTCCACGGTCTCGCCGTCCGGGTCCGCACCGAGCTGGCCTGGCCGGTGGTCTTCCGCGAGCACATCGCGCCGCTGGTCGCCGAGGTCCTGGCCGGCACCGGCCGGCCTGCCGGACCACTCCTGACGCCGGCTACCCCTTGACAGCCGGCCTCGACCGGCCTATATATCGCCACACGATATATCGCCAACCGTCACAGGGGCGCCCACGGACGCGCGGTCGCCTCGCCAAGTGGAGGAAGCATGACGTCCGGCCTGTCCGATCTCGGTCGCTTCGCGGAGCCCTCGATCGCCATCCTCGTCTCGCTGAGCGATGGCCCCAAGCATGGCTACGCGATCATGGCCGACGTCGAGACGACGACCGGCCAGCCGCTGGGCCCGGGCACGCTCTACGCGGCGCTCGGGCGGCTCGAGCGGCGGGGGCTCATCGAGCCGCTGCCGGCCGAGGACCGACGGCGGCCGTACCGCCTGACCGGCCTGGGCGCCACGACCCTCCGCGCGCATCTCGACCAGCTCGATCAATTCGTCAAGACGGGGATCGTCCGCCTGGGGGGGTCGGCAGGGTTCGCCGGCATCCGGTGAACCGCCGGTCCCGTCGGGACCACAGATCAAGGAGCGTCCCATGCGTCGTCTCGTCCTCGCTCTCGGCCTGGCCGGTGCCCTCGCCGTCGCGACCGCCGGCTCGACCCTTGCCAGCCACACCCACGTCCGCATCCTGGGCAGCGGCCAGTGCGTGATCCTCGCCCCGGACGCCGGGGAGGAGGCCGTCCAGCTGCCGTTCGCCGACGGCTTCGTAGCCGATCGCCAGCACCCCCTCCACGTGCTCGTCCACCTCGGCCAGGCCGGCACCGGCCCCGACGGGGAGATGCGGGTCTGGGTCCAGGGCTCGGCCGGGGACCTGGCGAACTGCCAGGGCTACGTCAACGCCGCCGCGGACCGCGGCTGAGGTGAGCGGGTCCCGGCCGCTGGGCCGCGACCCTGCCGGCGCCTCCGGGTCACCGGAGGCTGCCGGGCTCCACCCGCTCGTCCCGATCCTCCTGCGCCTGTACCCGCGGGGGTGGCGGACCCGCTACGAGAGCGAGTTCCTGGCCCTCCTCGCGGACGGCGCCCTCACGCCGTCGACCTTCCCGGACATCGTGCTGGCCGCGCTCGATGCACGGCTCAGCGGTGAGTACCCGATCACGGAGGGCGACGGCAGAAAGGCTCGATTCCGCATGCCTGCTCGTACCGTGCCCCTCGCCATCGTGGCTGGCGGCGCCTTCATCACCGCATCCATCGCGTTTGCCTTCGCGCTCGACGACGGCGACTGGGAGTTCCCAGGAGCGCTGCTCCTGCTGGGGTTCCCGATCGGGTTCGTCGTCCTGGCCGGCGGCATCATCGGGCTGGCGCTGGGCGATCGGACCGCGGATCCCGTCCTGCGAGGCATGGGGGTCCTCGCCGCCCTCCTCGGCGCGGCGGTCGCCGCGGCGATGCTCGGGATGGCCTTCCTCGGCGACGGCTGGTGGTACGCCTGGTCGGGCCTGTACATCGCGTTCACGTTCGCGTCCGGCGGGTTCGGCCTCCGGCTGGCTATGCTCGACCGGAGCCGGCTGATCCCAGGGGCCATCCTGGTAGGTGGCATCGCCGTTGGACTCCTCGGGGTTGGGTCATTCGCCGGGATCGCCCTGCCCGACGGGCTCGAGCTCATCCTCACCCTGCCGCTGGTCGGCTGGATCGCCCTCGGGATCGCCGAGCTCATGCGGGATCGGATGGTCCCAGCCGGCTGAGGCCCGGTCACGGAGGCGCCGATCGCTCCGATGGCCGATCCCGGCGTCGCCGGCATCGGCCATCGGACCCTTGCCGGGCCGCACCCCCCGGAACACACTGGAGCCGGGTCCGACGTCGGCCCCGTCGGTCGCCGTCGCGCAGACCCGGCGCGTGGGCACGCGCGAGGAGGCCGCCATGACGACCACGAGGACACAGCGCGAGGGGATCGCCGAACGCCTGGACGTCCCGGTCGGCGATGTGCGAGCGGCCGAGGTCCAGGTCGAGTTCGGTGCCGGGCGCCTCGACATCGCCGCGGCCGAACCGGGCTTCCTCCTCCAGGGACGGTTCAACCCCGGAGCGCACTATCGCTTCGGTGCTGATCACGCGTACGCCCTGATCCGACCCGACCCCGATACCTGGTACCGCTTCCGCGATTGGCACCTGCGCCTGGCCCGGGCGATCCCGACGCGTCTGCGCCTGGGCGGCGGGGTGAGCATCGCCGAGCTGGACCTGTCCGAGACGCGGGTCAACGACCTCCGCCTGGGCGGCGGGGTCGGGCGCACCAAGGTCGTCCTGCCGACCGCGGCCGGCCACGGGCACGTCCGCATCGAGGGCGGCATGGAATCGCTCGAGGTGGCGATCCCGGCCGGCGTGGAGGCCCGCATCCACACGCCGAGCCCGGCGCCGAACCTGGTCTCCATCGACGAGCGACGCTTCCCCAAGGTCGCGCCCGGCCGCTGGCAGAGCGCCGGCTACGACGTCGCCATCCACCGTTTCGAGATCGAGGCGGAGATCGGCTTCGTGTCGCTGACCGTGCGCTGACGACGGCGCGCCTGGACGACAGGCGCAGGCGGAGCCCGGGCGCAGGCGGAGCCCGGGCTCAGACGGACTCGACCTCGGTGCGGAGGTCGACCGCCCGGCGGATCGCATCGGCGACCGGCGAGTTCGCCTCGGCGGCCTCCAGGACCTCACGGATCGTGGCCTCGTCGGCGCCCTCGGCGCCGATACGGATCTTCGTGCGGACCACGACGGGCCCGGGCGAGACGCCGTCCATGCCGAACAGGCCGCGGTCGTCGGAGTCGCTCTCTACCTCCACCTCGAGGGTGGTCAGCTCGACGCCTCGACGAGCGGCCTCCATCGCGATGACCGTCGCGTCGCAGGTCGCGAGGGCGGCCCGCAGCAGCCAGCCGGGCGACGGGGCACTACCGTCACCACCGACGGCCGGGGCCATGTCCGTGACGGCCTCCTGGCCGCGGGGCCCGGTCGCCCGGAAGCGGAGTGCCCCGTCGCGGACGGCCACGGCCGGCGGATCGGTGGTCGGGCCCTCGTCAGGGTTCGCCTCGAGGTAGGCGATCACGCCCTCCATGGAACCCCGGATCCGAGCGGTCGTCATCGGTCCCTCCCTCAGGCGGACTTGCGCCTCCGGGACCTCGCCCCGGCCGCTTCGGCCTCCTCGGCTGCCTCCGGCTCCTGCCCGGGTGCCTCGGCGTCGGCTGCCGCGGCCTTCCGGCGGCCCGCGGCCCGCCGCTTCGCGTCGGCCACCGGGACCGGCGCCTCCGGAGAGGCATCCCGGGCCGCGGCGGCGGCCTTGACGCTCGCCTCGAGGGCGGCCATGAGATCGATGAGCGCTCCGCCCGCTTCCGCCTCGGGCGCCTCGACGACCTCGCGACCCTCGATCTTCGACTCGATGACGCCCCGCAGCGCCTCCTGGTACTCGTCGCGGTACTGCGCCGGATCGAACTCGCCGGTCATCGCCTCGACGAGCTGGGCGGCCATCAGCTTCTCGGCCGGCTTGAATTCGTAGGTCTCGTCGCCGAGGTCGAGCTCACCGACCGACCGGATCTCGTCCGGCCAGTGGAGCGTCGTGAGGAGCATCGTCCCCTCGAACGGGTCGAGCGCGGCGAGCGCCTCGCGATCCTTGATGACGACCTTGCAGACCGCGGTGAGGCCACGCTCGGCGAGGACCTCGCGCAGGAGCATGAAGGCCTTGCGGCCGATCTTGTCGGGCTCGACGTAGTAGGCCTGCTTGACGAAACGGGTCTGGGCGGTGCCGTCCTCCGCCTCCGCTCGGGGGACGAACTGCTCGATCTCGATCGAGCGGACCGTCTTGAGCGGGACGTGCTCCAGGTCGTCGTCGGTGATGACCACGTACTCACCGGGCGCGTACTCGTAGCCGCGGACCGTGTCGGAGCGCGAGATGATCGCTTCGTCGACCGGGCACCAGACCTTCATCTGGATCCGGCTCAGGTCATCCTCGTGGAGGAGGTTGAAGCTGATCGTGCTCTTCAATTCGGTCGCCACGTAGAGCTTGACCGGGATGGTCACGAGGCCGAACTGGATGGCCCCCTTCCACATCGCGCGCGCCATGGCGTGGGTCCTCGATGCTCCGGCCGGCGGGGGCCCTTTCCCGGTGACCTGTCCCGCGGAGCCGGGGACGGTCACGGTAGCACGGGATGGCAAGACATCCGTCGGCGCAGGATCCGGCGGCAGGTGCCTTGACGGGGCATGATTCGGGGCATGAGGACGGCCCGGACATGACCGCCGAACTTGGCCGCCGCGGCCGACTCATCGTCGGGTTCGTCCTGATCGGGGCCGTCGTCGTCGCCGGCTGCTTCGAACGCGAGGCGGAGCGGTTGGGCCGCGAGCACGAGGAGCGGCTGGCAGCGGTCGGTCTCGTCCTCGAGGGGACCCTCGTCTACCCGCCGCGCGGGTCGGTGCCCCACTGGGTCATCGAGGCCACGATCGCCGGCGGCGAGGCCGCGGCCGAGGCGACCTGCGCGACGATCGAGGGCGTCCCGATGGAGGACGGCGAGCTGCCCTACCTGGTCCGCGTCGCCTTCGAGCCGGCGGGCGAGGTCGAGTGCGGCTGGGCCAAGGCCGGCCTGGAGCCCGAGCCCGTCCCGAGCGGTTGACCTGCCGGCCCGCGAGGCCAGGGCGTTGGCGATGCCGGCGCGATTCAGCCGGCCCGGAGCTGTGACTCCGCCTCGGCGACCCTGGCGAGGACCCCGCTTCGCAGGGTGTCCAGGCCGCTCCAGACCGTCTTGGTCGCGTTACCGATGGAGGTGAGCTGGGCCTTGAGCCCCTTGATCGCCTCGAGCTGCTCGCGGATGCCGTCGAGGGCGGCCTTGACGGCGACCGGGTCGATCTCCACCTCGCGCTCGTCGAGGGTCGCGACCGCCAGGAGCCGAGCCAGGCGGACCGCGGCTTCCAGCGTGGCCGCGTCCGGGGTCTCCGGGTCGATGACGCAATAGACGTCACCGGCCCGGATGTCGAACGGGGCCACCCCGGTCGGAGCGTGCTCGGGCGTGAAGACGATGAGGGCGACGGCCGCCGAGCGGTTCTCCTTGGCCTCGCGCAGCTCATCGCGGATGGCCCGGGCCGACATCGTCCGGTCCTTCGCTTCGACCACGACCCGGACGTCCGCCCCTCGGGCCATCGACTCGCCGATCGTGATGACGAAGTCGCCTTTCTTCGATCTGAGCGTGTCACCAGCCTCGTCGCTGGTCCGGTCGAGCAGGTCGCCGGCGCCCCGGGCCAGCTCCGCCAGCATCCCCTCGAGAAGATCCTCGAAGTCGCCCCCCTTGGCCGTCCCCCTGGCTCGCTCAGCGGCCCGGGCCTGGCCCGCGGCCTCAAGGGCGGCGAGACGCTCGTGCAGCCCGGCGAATCCGTCGGCGACCTCCTGGCGGAACTGGTGGAGCGGCGAACCCATCCGGGTCGGGTCGAGCAGCGTGGCGAGCTTGCTGGCATCACCGTCGAAGTACGTCCCGAGCAGCTGGCGCATCCGGCCGATGGCGCTGTCGCGCTTGGTCTCGTCGAACAGCTCGTTGACGAAGGTCCGCAGCGCCCCGCGGTCGCCGAGGAAGCGCTCGAGGGTGCGCGGCAGGCGGCCGTCCTCGTCGGCGAAGTTGGCCCGGAGCGTGTCCTCGAGGGCCTTCGTGGCCTGCTCGTTCGACCGCTCGGCCTGGCGCAGGAGCTTGTCGAACTCGGCTCGGACGACGTCGACATTCATCGTGACGCCTGCGTCCTGGAGGGCGAGGAGGCCGATCCGCAGGGCGCGCTCGACGAGGGCCGGGCGCTCGGCTTCCGGCCGCTCGCCGACGAACGCGGCGAGGGTCGGATCAGCGAGGACGAGTCGCTCGACCACGAGCCGCTCCTCGCCGACGGCGATGACGGCCGGTCCGGCGGGAGGAAGCGGCAAGCGCTCCGCGCGGTCCGGGTGCTCGGCCCGATCCGGCCGCTCCGGGCGCGAGGGATGGGCGGGCTCGGTCTCCGGGGACCGGACCGAGCGCACGGGCGATGCGACGGGGAATTCGACGACGGTGGTCTCCATGGCCACGATCCTGGACCCCGTCCGTGACAGGTAGCGTGTCACGGCGCAGCCCGGTGTCAGGGCGATCGCGCCGAAGGCCCCGCGGGGGCGGGCCGCCGGGTCGTACCATCCGCGCAGGGAGGTGCCGATGTTCGATCGCTTCCGCGACGCCTACCTGGCGATCGCGATCCTGTCGGTGGCCGCGGCCGTCGGTCTCGAGCGCTTCGCTCCCGTCAGCCAGGCGATAGACCTGCTCATCGGCCTGCTGCTGATCCTGGCGATCGTGATCAGCGCGCTGGCCGTCGTGACGACGGTCCGAGGGGGCCCGACGCCGCGCTGAGGCGACGCGTGGACGGCCCCGAGGACCGGTCGGTCCGAGCCGCCCTAGCCGAGCGGCCCGAGCGGGCTGTAGATCGAGAGGCGGTAGCCGTCCGGGTCGTGGAGCCAGGCGTGCCGGGCGCCCCACGGTTGGTCAGACGGCTCGGTGACGTCGATCCCGGCGGCCCGCAGCCGCGCCGCGGCCGTGTCGACGTCCGGGACCCGCACGACGAGCTCGATGCCGACCGCACCGACGCTGGCCTCGGGTCGCTCCTCGAGGCCCATGTGGAACCCGTCGCCGCCGCCGACGCGGAGATAGCCACCGCCCTCGGCAAGGACCTCGAGCCCGAGGTAGTCCACGTAGAAGCGCCTGGCGCGCTCGACGTCGCGCACGTGGACGAAGAGGTGGCTCAGGGTCGCCATGGTGGCACGCTACCAGAGTGAAGATGGCCCGTGGCGGCTCCCGCGCAGCGGTATGGGCCGGGCGCCGGGCGAGCGATGCGAGCCAGGCGATCGGCGGGCTCCCGGCGAGCCAGGCGACGACGGATCGCCTGCCGTCTACCAGCCGGCGGCGTCGCGGACCAGGCGGTGGAGGACCCGCGCCGCGATCGTCCGGCGGTACTCCGCCGTAGAGCGGATGTCGTCGATCGGCGCGAGCTCGGCCGCCAGCGCCTCGGCCGCGCGATCAGCGATCTCCGGTGTCGGGGCCGAGCCCTCCAGGGCGGCCTCGGCGGCCGCGGCCCGGATCGGCACCGGGGCCACCGACCCGAGGGCGACCCGGACGCCATGCCAGGCGATCCCGGTCCCGCCGTCGTCGGGTCCCTGGCGCCAGGCCAGGGCCACGCTGACCTTGGAGATCGCCTGTGCCTTGCGGGTCCCCACCTTGCGGAATCGGACCTCGCGGCCCGGCACGATCGGGACACGGATCCGCAGGATCAGCTCGTCGGGTTCTCGTGCGGTCCGGCGATAGGCCGGGTGGAACTCGGCCATCGCGACGGTCCGCTCCCCGCGCGGCCCACCGAGGACGACCTCGGCGTCGAGGGCCATTAGGATCGGCAGCATGTCGCCGGCCGGTGAGGCCGTGGCGAGGTTGCCGCCGATCGTGCCCCGGTGCTGGATCTGGACCGCGCCGACAGTGGCCGCAGCCTCGACGAGGGCCGGGGCGATCTCGGTCGCGAGGGCAGAGCGCTGGAGCTCGGAGTAGGTGGCCAGCGCGCCGATGACGAGCGTCCGCGGCTCGAGGGAGATCCCACGAAGCTCGCGCAGCCGCCACAGGTCGAGGACGCGCGCCGGTGGCTCGGCCCCGGCAGCGAGCTCCACGAGCAGGTCGGTCGCCCCGGCCATCGGGCGCCAGCCGTCGCCCTCGGCCAGGAGCGTGTAGGCCTCGGCGAGGGTGCTCGGCGAGGCGACCGGCGGCTCGACCAGCACCGTGGACGGCATGGCCTCGACGGGCCTCGGGTCAGCAGCCTCCCGTGAGGCGCCGCGGCGGGTCCCTGCACGAGCCGTCGCCTCGGAGCCACCCACGTGGCGCTCGACGGCCGCCGCGGCGATGGCCTCGACGATCTTGGTGTAGCCCGTGCAGCGGCAGAGGTTGCCGGCGATGGCAGCCCGGATCTCCGCCTCGTCGGGTCCACCGCCGTCGTCGAGATAGGCCTCGGCCGCCATGAGGATCCCCGGCGTGCAGATGCCGCACTGGGCGGCCCCGAGCTCGAGGAACGCCCGCTGGAGCGGCGCGAGGACCGGCCGTCCCTCCGCGTCTACGAGCGGGCCGCTGCCGTCGGCCGGCGCCAACCCCTCGACGGTCCGCACCGTGTGGCCGTCGACCTGGCAGACCGGCACGAGGCAGGAGACGACCGGGCCGGAGTCGACGATGACGGTGCAGGCGCCACACTCGCCCTCGCCGCAGCCCTCCTTCGTCCCGGTGTAGCCGAGGTCCTCCCGGAGGACGTCGAGCAGGCGGCGCATCCCCGGCACGTCGACCTCTACGGGATCGCCGTTCAAGAGGAACCGGATGGTGGTCACGGCGCGTCTCCCGCCGCTCCACGACCAGTGCCCGTCGGCGATCCGGTCATGAGCTCCAGGATCCGCTCCGGAGTGGCCGGGAGTCGGTCGACCCAGACCCCGATCGCATCGTGGATCGCGGCCACGACCGCCGGGGCGACCACGTCCATCGGCAGCTCGCCCAGCCCCTTGGCCCCATGCGGCTCGCCGGAGAACGGGGCCTCGACCATGATCGCCGTGATCCGCGGCGCGTCGAGGGCGGTCGGGATCAGGTAGGTCGCCAGGCGGTCGTTGCGATACCGGCCGTCCTCGACCTGGATCTCCTCGATCGTGGCGTAGCCAACGGCCTGGAGCGTGCCGCCCTCGACCTGGCCCTCGGCCATGACCGGGTGGATGACCCGACCCGCGTCGTCGACCGCGGTCACCGAGCGGACGTCCACCTCGAAGGTGTCGAGGTCCACGGCCACGTCGGCGACGGCCGCGGCCCAGCCATAGGCCGGGTAGGCGTCGCCGCGGTACGTCACGTCGTCGAACTCGACGTCGGGGTACGGCTCGAACTGCCGGTCCACCCGGGTCGGCCCGTAGCGTCGGACGTCCTCCAGATAGACCCCGGCGAACGGCAGGCCCGCGTTCCGTTCCTCGACGATGCGGCGCAGCTCGCGGGCCGCCCGGACCAGCAGTCCGCCGACGATCATCGTCGTCCGAGAAGCGACCGTCGGGCCGCTGTCCGGCACGACGGCGGTATCGGCCGGGGCGATCTCGACGAGGCCCGGGTCGATGCCGAGCCCCTCCCCGACCAGCTGGCGGAAGACGGTCCGCGAGCCCTGGCCGATCTCGGTCGAGCCGGCCAGCACGCGGACCCGTCCTTCGGCGTCGAGCTCGACCGCGGCGACCGACGCCAGGTGGACCTCGCCGGTGCCGGTGAAGCCGGCTCCGTGCCAGGCGAGCGCCAGGCCGACGCCCTCGGCGGAGCGGCTGGACCCGGTCCGGCCGGGTTCGCCCGGCACGATGCCCGCGCGGCCCTGCCGGGCCTCGGCGGTCCGCTCGCGGACCGCCTCGAAGCCGGAGGCCTCGACGGCCCGGGCCAGCACGGCCTCGGCAGCGACGCTCTCGCGAAGGACCTGGCCGGTCGGCGTCGTGTCGCCCGTGCGGTAGGCATTGCGGCGGCGGACCTCGGCGGGGGACATGCCGAGCCGATCGGCGGCCTTGCTCAGCTGGAGCTCGGCGCCGAAGTGGGCCTGGGGTGCCCCGAACCCGCGGAAGGCACCGTTCGGCGGCGTGTTGGTGCGAACGGCCCTGGAGCGGATCCGCACATTCGGGCAGCGGTACGGCCCGCCGGCGTGGAGAGTGGCCCGGGAGAGGACGACCGGGCTGAGGGTCGTGTAGGCGCCGGCGTCGAGGACCAGGTCGATGTCCTGGGCCAGGAGCGTTCCGTCGGCGGCGATAGCCGTCCGATGACGAACGATCGAGGGGTGCCGCTTCGTCGTGGCGGCAAGATCCTCGTGGCGCCCGTAGATCATCCGGACCGGCCGGCCGGCGGCCCGGGCCAGGAGGGCGGCGTGGAGAGCCACCATCGACGGGTACTCCTCCTTGCCGCCAAAGCCGCCGCCGGTGACGGCCTGGACCACCCGGACCCGCTCGACCGGCTCGCCGAGGCCGCGGGCGAGGGCCGCCAGCACGTAGAAGGGGCACTGCAGGGAGCCGTGGACCGTGACCCCACCGTCCGGCTCCGGGACGGCGATCATCGCCTGCGGCTCGATGTACAACTGCTCCTGGTGGCCGGTCCGGTAGGTGCCCTCGACGACGACGGCCGCCGCCGCCATGCCCACCTCGACGTCCCCGACGACGATGTCGTGTTCGGCGAGGATCTCGGTCGAGGCCAGCGGGTCCAGGACCGGCGGGAGGGGCTCGGTCCGGAGCTGCAGCCTGGATGTCGCCTCGCGGAGCGTGGCCCGGTCCGGGGCTGCCACCAGCGCCACGGGCTCCGCGTGGTGGCGGATCTCACCACCGACCGGCACGAGGATCGGCTGGTCGTCATCGATGAGGCTGACGACGTTCTCGCCCGGGATGTCGTCGGCGGTCACCAGGACGACGCGATCCCAGGCGAAGTCCTCGTCGCGATCGAAACCGATCAGGCGGGCCCGCGGCTCCGTCGACCGGACGGTCGCGCCGTACCAGGCCCCCGGGAAGGCCAGGTCATCGGCGTAGAGGGCCTCGCCGGTCAGCTTGGCGGGTCCCTCCTCGCGGAGCGCCAGCCCGCTGGCCCGGCCGACCGGCAGGGTCCCTGGCGCGACGAGCACTGGCGCCGCCGGGCCGTCGATCACGGTCCGACCGCGGGGGGTCTCCTCCGCTCGATCCGTCATGCCGGTGTCGCGCTCCCTCCTTGCACGGTGGCCTCGACGATGGCCGCGGCCACGTCGGGTGTCAAGCCGGCTCGTCGCCCGACGGGTCGAGCGGGACGCGCTCGAGGTCGACGGCCCGGTAGACGATGACCTCGACGGGCTCCAGGGTGATCATCCCGTCGGCCACCATCGAGTCGAGCTCCGGCAGGACGGCCCGCAGCCGGTCCTCCCGGTCGACCACCTCGACCACGACCGGAAGGTCCTCCGACAGGCGGAGGATGCGGGTCGTGTGGAGCACCGAGCGCTTGCCGTAGCCCTCGATCCCGCGGATGACCGTGGCGCCGGCGATACCCCGCTCGCGGAGGCGGTGGACGATGGCCTCGTAGAGCGGGCGGCCCTCCCAGGTGTCCGATTCGCCGATGTAGATGCGGGCGATCAGCCCGGTCCCTTCCAGCTTCATCCGGGCAGTCTCCCGAGCGGCAGGCCGGCGTCGTCGGTCACGGTCCCGGCTCCCAGCCGCCCGGTCCGGGCAGCCGCCGGCCGCGGACCCAGGCCGCCCGGACCATGTCCGGGTGCGGCCGGTAGATGAGCCTGGAGAGGAGGGCTCGCGGGTCATCGAGCGGGTCGTCGCCCCCGGGGATCACGGTCGCACCGGGTGGCAGCGGAGCCGTCAGGGCAGGATCGACCGCGATGAGATCGGCCTCCTTGCCTGCCTCGAGCGTCCCGATGACACCCTCGAGACCCAGGCAGCGGGCTCCCTCGAGCGAGGCCATCCGCAGCCAGCCGAGCGGATCGAGCGGCTCGTGGGCATCGCCGCGGACCACCCGAAGCGCGTTCTGGACGTAGGCCCCGACGCGCATCACCGAGAACAGCGACGCGTCCGGGCCAGCGGCGACGTCCGAGCCGAGCCCGACCCTGATGCCGGCCTCGAGGTAGCGCCCGAGCGGCATGATGCCGCTGGCGAGGAAGAGGTTCGAGGACGGGCAGTGGGCGACCCGGGCGCCGGTCTCGACGAGGCGAGCGACCTCCCGATCGGACAGGTGGATCGCGTGGGCCAGGATCGCCCGCGAGGTCAGCCCGCCGGCACGGTCGTAGACGTCCGTGTAGTCGAGGGCCTCGGGGAAGCGGCGGGCCACCTCGGCGATCTCGCCCGGGTCCTCGGACAGGTGGGTCTGCCACCAGGCGCCGCAGGCGGCGGCCAGATCGGCGCTCTCGCGGAGAAGCTCGGCCGAGCAGGTGATGGCGAAACGGGGGGTGAAGGCGTAACCGAGCCGGCCGTCGGCGGCTCCGTTCCAGCGCTCGCAAAGCTCGACCGACTCGCGGAGGCTGCGCTCGAGGACCTCGCTGTCCGGGACGGCCAGGTCGTAGCGATCGCGGTCCATCATCACCTTGCCGATGACGGCCCGGATCCCGTGGGCCTCGGCGGCCCGGAAGGCGGCGTCGGTGGAGTCAGCGTAGACCGCAGCATAGGCGACGACCGTCGTCGTCCCGGCCGCCGCGAACGCCCGGAAGACGGGCGGACCGATCCGCTCGGCGGCCGCGACGTCCATAGCCTGCTCCATTGGGAAGATGTAGCGCCGGAGCCAGCTCATGAGGTCGAGGCCGGCGCCGATGCCGGCGTTGGGGACCTGCCAGAGGTGGGCGTGCAGGTCGACGAGCCCCGGCAGCAGGACCCGGCCGCGGAGGTCGTGGACGGCTGCCAGCTCGGCGGGCGAGCGGTCCGCCGCCGGGCTGACACCGGCGATCCGGCCATCGCGATCGACGTCGACGACAGCATCGGCGAGATCGAGGGACCCGCCGGCTGCGAGCGGGGTCACGACACGGGCGCGGAGCGCGTACGGCGGCGCCGCGGGCAGGTCCCGGTCCGGACCGAGGCGGGCCTCGTCGATGCCGGTCCGGGCGTCCACGTCGCGAGTCTACCCTCCGCTCCCGGCGAGGCGGAGGGCCGAACCTCCCGCCGCAATGCCGGCGCCCGGGCGAACGGACTGGTCCGCCCTACCCTGCGCCCAGCTCGTGCATGGCCCCCCGAAGGGCCGGGTAGAGAGAGCGGTACGTCGCGTGACGGGCGTCGTGGACGGCCCGGGTCGCCGGATCCGGCTCGATGCGCTCGGACATCCGGACCATGGCAGCGATCGCGGTCGGCAGGTCGATGTGCGCACCCGCCCCCGTCGCGCCCAGGACGGCCGCCCCGAGCATCGCCGTGTCGGCCACCTCCGGGACGGCCACCGGCACCCCGAGGACGTCGGCCTTGATCCGGTTCCAGAGAGGACTCCGGGTGTTGCCGCCCGAGACCCTCAGCTCGCTGACCGGGAGCCCGGCCTCCCGGATCGGGTCGGCGACGTGGCGCAGCGCATGGGCGGCACCCTCGAGGACCGCCCGGGCCAGGTGGCCGCGGCCATGGGCGAGGGTCAGGCCGACGAAGGCGCCGCGCGCCGCAGGGTCCCAGATGGGCGATCGCTCCCCGGCGAGGTACGGCAGGAAGACCAGCCCGTGGGCGCCGGCCGGCACGGTCGCCGCCTCGTCGAGCAGCGTCGCCGCGTCGAGGCCGCCGAGGACATCGTCCGCGAGCCAATCGAGGGCTGCCCCGGTGGCCGCCATCGCCCCGCCGGCGAGCCATCGCCCCGGCAACGGTGCCGCGGCGATCCAGGCACCGGGGATGTCCGGCCGCACGGCGGCCAGCACGGCGAAGCCGCCCGAGGAACCGCCGGTGTCGATGGCCTGGCCGGGCTCGACGAGGCCGGCCCCCAGGACGCTGGCGTAGGCGTCGTTGAGCCCCGCGACGACGGGGGTCCCGGGTCGAAGACCCAGGTCCTCGGCCGCCCGAGCGGTCAGGCCGCCGAGGACCGAGCCCGGGGCCACGGCCGCCGGAACACGGTCGGGTCGCAGCCCCAAAGAGGCGAGGACCTGCCGGCCGGGAACGGCCTGGTCGGCCCCGACGGTCATCGCCGCGGTGCCGGAGAGGCGCAGGCCGAGCCACTCCCAGGCCGCCAGGTAGGCGACCGTGCGGGCGGCGATCTCCGGCTCGCTCCGCTCGATCCAGAGCGCTGCGGGGAGGATCCCCAGCAGCCAGATCGGCAGGCCCGTGGCCGCGGCGAGCTCGGCCGACTCCTCGCCGGAGCGACGGTCGAGCCAGGCGATCGCCGGGCGCGTGGCGGCGCCCATTCCGTCCACGGCGACGCAGGTCGGCCCCTGGGCGACCGGGCAGACCGCCAGGACCTCCGCCCCGGCGGGGGCCTCCGCATGGAGCCGGGCCGCAGCGTCGACGAGCGCGGCCCACCATGCCTCGGGGTCCTGCTCGGCGCGCCCCTCGTCGAGCTCCGTGGGGTAGGTCGCCCGAGCCATCGCCAGGACGGCCCCGTCCAGGCCGACCAGGCCGGCCTTGAGCTCGCTCGTTCCGAGATCGATCGCCAGGATGACGGGAGTCGTCATGGGACCGGCGGCAGGACCTTGCCCGGATTGAGGATCCCGAGCGGATCCAGGGCGGCCTTGATGGCCCGCATCACCCGGACCGCGTCGGCGCCTCGCTGGGCCTCGAGGTACGGAGCGCGGGAGATGCCGACGCCGTGCTCGCCGGTCATCGAGCCGCCGAGATCCATGGCGATCGCGTAGAGCTCCCCGCTGAGGACGTGGGTCAGCTCTTCGGCCCGCGGGTCGTCCCGCTCGAACACGAAGTTCGGGTGGAGGTTGCCGTCGCCCGCGTGCCCGAAGGTGGCGCAGCGGACCTCGTATCGATCGGCCAGCTCACGGACCCGGCGGAGCAGCTCGGCCACCCGGGCCCTGGGAACGACCACGTCCTCCATCCGGGTGACGCCGAGTCGCTCGAGAGCGTGGAAGGCCTGCCGGCGCCCCTCGCGGAGCCACTCGGCCTCCTGGGGATCGGCCGCCCGGATGACGAAGGACGCTCCGGTCGCCTCGCAGACGGTCGCGGCCCGCTCGACCTCCGTCGTCGCCGCCGAGCCCGGCAGGTCCGACTCCACGAGCAGCATCGCCTCGGCCTCACGGTCGAGGCCCAGCGAGAAGGCGTCGTCGACCGCGGCGATCGTCTCACGGTCCATCAGCTCGAGGGTGACCGGGCCAAGGCCGGCAGCGGCGATGCCGGCGACAGCCCGACCGGCGTCCTCGACCGACCGGAAGAAGGCCAGCAGCGTCGATCGCGGGGGCGGCGTCGGGCGTAGCCGGAGGGTGGCCTCGGTGATCAGGCCGAGGGTGCCCTGCGAGCCGACCATGAGGTGGGTCAGCGAGTAGCCGGCGACGTCCTTGAGGTTCCGGCCACCCGTCCGGATGACGGTCCCATCGGCCAGGACGACCTCGAGCGCCAGGACGCTCTCACGGGTCTGGCCGTACTTCATGCAGCACAGCCCTCCGGCGTTGGTCGAGAGGTTGCCGCCGATCGAGCAGGATTCGTACGAGGCTGGATCGGGCGCGTAGAAGAGGCCCTTGTCGGCGGCGGCCCGCTTCAGGTCCGCGTTGATCACCCCAGGCTGGACCACGGCCACGAGGTTCGCCTCGTCGATCTCGAGGATCCGGTCCATCCGCTCGAAGCCGATCGTCAGGGCGCCCTCGATGCCGTTCGCCCCACCGGACATCCCGGTGCCGGTGCCGCGGGGCACGATCGGGGCTCGATGGGCGGCGGCGAGCCTGACCAGCTCGGCCACCTCGGCCGTGGTCGTCGGCAGGACGACCGCGATCGGCAGCCCCGCTGCAACGTAGGGCGCCTCGTCCCGGCGGAACCGCTCGCGGTCGACCTCGTCCTCCAGCAGGCGGAGCCCCGGGAGGCCAAGACGGATCGCCGCCACCAGGGCGGGCCCGGCGGCGGGGTCCGGCTGCGGTGGCGCAGTGGTCGGGGTCGTCGCTTCGGTCATGGCCAGAGGATACGGGCCGCCGGGCGCTCGTGGTCCACCGGTCGGCTCCGTGCTTGCTGGGATCGTGCCGGCCGGGAGCCGGTGGCATCGCCCCGGACGTTCGGGCCGGTGGCCACCCGGCGCGGTCGGGCGTAGGCTTGTGCCATGTCCGACCGGGGGTCGGCCCGGGGGTCGACGATGCCGCCTGCGTCGCCGGGGTCCCGGTGACCAGCACCGACCGACGACCGAGCCTGGTGGCGGCTCTCACCGCCGCCCTGCTCGTGGCAGGGATGCTCGTCGGGCCCGCCGCGGCATCTCCCACGACCCTCCTCGCCCCTGCCTCCGATGCCCCGGCGGTCGTCAGCCCGCCGTTCTGGTCGGGCCCCGTCTCGAGGCTCGCCGGCGCCGACCGCTACGCGACTGCGGCTGCCATCAGCAGGGCGACCTTCCCGAGCCCGCCGGTCCCGGTCGCCTACGTCGCGACGGGCCGGGGCTTCCCCGATGCGCTCGCCGGGGGACCGGCGGCAGCCGTCGAGGGCGGCCCCATCCTGCTGACCCGCCCGGATCGGCTGCCCGACGTCGTCAGGGCCGAGCTGACCCGCCTCCGACCGGGCAGCATCCGGGTCCTCGGCGGCCCGGCCGCCGTCTCGGACGCGGTGGTGGCGGCGCTGCGGTCGTACACGAGCGGACCAGTGGCGCGGCTGGCGGGCGTGGATCGCTATGCGACCGCAGCCCGGATCGTCGAGAACGTCTTCGGCGCCTATCGGGGACCGGTCTTCGTCGCCTCCGGCGGCAACTTCCCCGACGCCCTGGCCGGCGGCGCGGCAGCGGCCGCCAAGCGTGCGCCGCTCGCCCTGGCCACCATCGACGACGTCCCAGGGTCGATCATGGCGGCCCTCGGGAAGCTGACGCCGACGAGCTTCGTCCTGCTCGGCGGCCCGGGCGTCCTCGGCGCCCGCGTGGTCGGCGAGCTCCAGGCCCGCTACCCGGGCGTCCCGATCGAGCGCTGGTCGGGACCCGACCGCTATGCCACGAGCGCCGCCATCAGCGCGAAGGCCTTCCCGACCGGTGCCGACACGGTCTTCGTCGCCACCGGCACGGACTTCCCCGACGCCCTCGCCGGGGTGCCGGCCGCCGGGCTGGCCGACGCGCCGCTCCTCCTGGCCACGAAGGGCTGCCTGCCGCCGGCCACCTTCGTCGAGCTGCAGCGACTCGACCCGACGTCGGTCGTCCTGCTCGGCGGCTCGTCGGTCGTGGATGGGACCGCCCCGACGACGGTCTGCGGGCCACCACCCCAGCCGGCCGGATCGGTCGACTGCCTCGACTTCCCGAACCGCTCCCTGGCCCAGGCCTGGTACGACCACTACCTGCCGTGGTTCGGGGACATCGCGGGGATCGACGACGACGGGGACGGCCAGGCCTGCGAGTCGCTGCCCCCGGGGATCGTCCCAGGCTCCGTCGACCGGACCTCGATCCAGCTGCGGGCGACCTATGACGTCAAGGCGACCCTGGGGTTCGACAGCCGTGCCCTCGGCACCGACACCACGATCACGGCCAGGAACGACTCGGGGGCCGGGATC
Organism: uncultured Chloroflexia bacterium; assembly: GCA_963707215.1. GTDB lineage: Bacteria > Chloroflexota > Limnocylindria > Limnocylindrales > CSP1-4 > DATHYZ01. The sequence continues at coordinate 822,304 of CAVPPB010000003.1, forward strand.
GACCGGGTCGAGCTCAACACGATCGCCGCCCGGCTCGGAGCCATGCGGGGCCTGGCCGCCTGGGTCGACGGCCGCAGCGTGCGTCCGTCGGTGACCGACCAGACGATCGTCGTCCCGCTCGGGGGCGTCCTGCCGGCCGGGGGGACGACGACGATCCGGGTCGTCTTCCGGGCCACCCTTCGGTCCGGGGTGAGCGGGTCGGACTGGCTGTTCACCCGGGCGAACGGCATCGTGGACCTCTATCGCTGGATCCCGTGGGTCAGCCTGCGCCGGCCCTTCGACCGCCCGAACCACGGCGACCCCTTCGTCACGCCGGTGAGCCCGCTCGTGCGGGTCAGCCTGACCACCGACCGGGCGCTCGTCGTCGCCCAGGCCGGCCGGCGGGTCTCCGTGTCCGGGCTGACCCAGGTCTTCGAGGCGCGCGACGTCCGGGACTTCGTGCTGACCGCCGCCCCCGACTTCCGGACCGGCAGCCGGACGGTGAACGGCGTCCTGGTCCAGGCCTTCGTCCGGCCCGGCGTCAGCAGCTCCGCACGGGTCGAGGCCGCCGCCACGGCGGTGGCCCGGATGACGGCCAAGCTGGGCTCCTTCCCGACGACCTACCTGGCCGTCGCCCAGTCGGCCGGCGGCTACGGGATGGAGGGACCGGGGATCATCTGGATCCCGGGCTCCGTGTCGTCGTCATCGCTGCCGTACCTGGTCACCCACGAGACCGCCCACCAGTGGTTCTACGCCGCGGTCGGCAACGACCAGGCCAACCACCCGTTCGTGGACGAGGCGGCGACCGACTTCCTCGCCCGCCACGTCCTGGGCATGCGCCGGGCCAGCCAGTGCAGCGCGGGCCGCCTCGACCTCTCGATCTACGGCTACACAGCCGCCTGCTACTACGAGCGGATCTACGTCCAGGGCGGCAACCTGATCGACGACCTCCGGCGGCGGATGGGCGACACCGCCTTCTGGCGGGCGATGCGCGCCTACGTCGCGGCGAACCGCCTGGGCATCGCCGGCCGGCGCTCGCTCCCAGACACCCTCGACGCGGGGACGCCCCTCGACCTGCGCCCGTACATCGCCCCGCGGTTCCCGGCCTGGTACTGAGAGCTCAGACCCCGGACAGCAGACCGGCCGTCCGCCGGTCGGCGGCCCGGGCCTGGGGCATCCAGCGCAGCGAGGTCGGGATGAACGGACGCCAGGAGCGCCAGCCGGCCAGCAGCCAGCGTGCGACCACGCGGCGCTCGGACGACCACCTGATGCCGTACTCCTCGCGGAGCGAGGGCGGCAGCAGGCCGATCGCTGGCCAGAGCGCCCAGTCGTAGGCCGCCGACGGGACGGCGTCGAGGAGGGGCCGAGCGGCCGGGACCAGCGGTCCCAGCGCCGGCTGGAGGACGTGGCCCGCCAGCTCCCGCGAGATGGCGCTCGGGTGGACCGGACCGTCCGGGCCGAGCATCCTGGTGACGTACGCCTGGAAGGCAGCGAGATCACCCGGCAGACGGTCGGCCGGGATCCCCAGCGCACGTCCGACCGGCAGCGTCTCGGCGTAGAAGCGGGCGGCCCGCTCCCGCGACAGCGGCTCGAGCCAGCGGTCGTAGGCCACGATCGTGGAGTCGACCAGGGTCGCGTGGACCCACAGCGAGAGATCGGGGTCGGCGGCCGTGTAGGCGGGACCGAACCGCGCCGCCACTCCCTCGTCCCGCACGGGACCACGGACCGGCAGGTGTCGCCTCCGGAGTCGCTCCACCTCGGCCCGGGCGGCCGGCGTGGAACCGTAGACGATCGTCAGGTAGCTGCGGAGCGTCGCCTGCAGCCGGCTCCACGGGTCCGCCCGGAACGACGAGTGCTGGTCAACGCCCTCGGCCACCAGCGGGTGGGCGATCTGCATCAGGAGCGCCCGCGGACCGGCGCCCAGGAGCAGGAACGCCTCCCGGTCGAGCCGCCAGGCTTCGGAGCCGGGGCCGTACAGGCCGACCCGCGGGTCGTCGATCACCGGGCCGGGACGGACGGGGCTCTTCAGCGTTCCTGGGGGCTCCGCTCGACGACCCACCAGGCGAACGGGAAGACGGCCCCGGCGAGCGCCAGCTTGACCAGGTCGCCGACGAGGAACGGTGCCAGCCCCTGGGCGATCGTCTGGCTGAAGGTCAGGTCGGCCGCGATCCAGAGCCACGGCAGGCCGACGGCATAGATGACCGCGTTGCCGACGGCCATCGCTGCGATCGCACCGCCCAGATGTCGGTCCCAGCCCAGCTCGGCGAGCTTCCCGACGACCATCGCGGCCACGACGAAGCCGATGAGGTAGCCGCCGGTGGCGCCGAGGACGATAGCCCCATCCTGTCGGGTCGCGAAGGTGTCGAGGCCCGACTGCCCACCGGCGTAGACCGGCAGGAACAGCCCGAGGGCCAGGTACAGCCCCGTGGCCAGGCTCGCCCGCCGCGCACCGAGCGCTCCGCCGACGAGCAGCACCGCGAACGTCTGGCCGGTGACCGGCACCGGCGAGCCCGGGACCGGGAACCGGACCTGGGCGGCGAGGGCGATGACGATCGCTCCGGCGACGATGAGCGCCAGGTGCCGGGCGAACGGCCGCATCCGCTCGGCGACCCGCACGGGAACGAGGAAGTCCGCGAGGGTGATCCCACGTTCGGCGGCCGGGAGGCGATTCAGCGACGGCACGGAGAACGTCACCGCGGCGGCGGACCTCCCTCTGGCGCCCGGACGGTGCCCGGGGTCGTGGGCAGTCTAGCGCGGGTCCACGCGCACCGCCCGCACGATCGGCAGGCCGGCTGCCGTCCGGGCCGGATACCAGGCCGCGAGCATCGCCACACCGAGGCCCAGGACCACGACCAGGCCAAGCGTCGGCCAGGGGATGGCCGGCAGGGTCGCCGACCCATCGGCGACCGCCAGGACGATGGTCGCCACGATCAGCCCGCCGACGATGCCCAGGACCACGGCGATGCCGCCCAGGATGCCCGCCTCGACGACGACCATGCGACGGACCTGGCGGCGGGTCATCCCGGTCGCCCGGAGGATGCCGATCTCGCGGACCCGGTCGACGACGCTCATCGCCAGGGTGTTGACGATGCCGAGGGCAGCGACCGCGACGGCGACGAGAGCCAGGATGTCGAGCAGGCCGTAGATCCGGCCCAGTGCCTGGGTCACTGCGTCCTGGACGTCGGCAAGGGGAACGGCCTCGAGGCCGTAGAGAGCGGCGGTCTCGTCGACCACGGTCGCCGTCTGGGGCCCACTGCCGTCGACGTAGCGGACGGCCAGGCTGTCGGCGCCGGTCACCCCGAACGAGCCGGACGCATCCGGCCAACCGATGAGGACGGCCTCGCCGCCCCGCCCCGGCAGTCCACGCTCGACGATTCCGGCGACCTCGAGCTCGACGACCGGGCCGGTCCCGGGCAGCAGCTCGATGCCATCACCGACCCCGACGTCGAGATCGAACTGGTCCAGCATCGAGGCCGGCAGGACGACGGCGCCACCGGCATCGAGGGCGGCGAGGGCGGTCTGGCGGTCCCCCTCGATGAAGGTCAGCCGGCCATCGGCCAGGAGATCGGCCCCGACCACGGCCGAGGCATCCATCCGGTATCCCTGGAAGGCGACGGCGAAGGTGGCGATCGGCGAGACGCGCTCGACACCGTCGACGGCGGCGATCTCCATGATCGGGCCGCTCTCGTCGATCGGCAGCGGGGCGACGGCCACCAGGACGGCATCTCCGGGGATGACGCCCTCGAGCCAGGCCGTGGCGGTCCGGCGGGCGTCGGTGGCGACCGTGGCCAGGGCGACCACGAGGGTCAGGGCGACCGCCAGGGCGCCCACGGTCATGCCGGTCCGACCCGGATCGCGGGCCAGGGCGCCACGGGCCAGGCGCTCCTCCATGGGGGCGAAGGCGGCGAACGGGATGCCGACGAGGCGGCCCAGGAGGGGTGCGACGACCGGCGACAGCAGGGCCAGGACGACGAGCGACCCGTAGGCCACGAGCTGTCGGGTCGCGCCGTCGAGGCCCGGGCCAAGGAGGACGGCGGCGATCGCGACGACGACCGCAACCCCGATCAGCCACCAGGCCCAGGCGCGCCGACCGCGCCGCTGGTCGGCGCGCGACCGGAGGGCCTCGACGGGCGGGACACGGCCGGCCCGGAGCGCGGGCTCCAGCGCCGCGGCCAGCGTCACCGCGAGGCTGACGACGCCCGCCAGGGCGAGCCCGGCCGGCGACACGGCCAGCAGGGCCGGCAGGCCGATGGCAGCGCGCACGACCCCCGCCAGGAGGGCCGCCAGGAGGATGCCGAGGCCGAGCCCCAGGGCAGCGCCTACCACCCCGAGGGCGAGAGCCTGGCGGAGGACCACGCCGACGACCTGGCCGCGGGTCGCGCCGGCCGCCCGCAGGAGGGCGACCTCGCGGAAGCGCTCGGTCACCGTCATCGAGAGGGTGTTGAAGACCAGGAACGCGCCCGCGAACAGGGCCACGGCCGCCACCAGGGCCATCGTCGATCGGAAGTCGGCCGTCGACGCGCGCATCGAATCGGCCAGCTCGTCGGGTGTCGTGAGCACGTACGGTGTCGCGAGGGCCGGCCCGAGGTCGTCGGCGACCGTCTCGGGGACGGCATCGGGCTCGAGGACCAGGTCGAGCCGGGTCGCGCCGTCGAGACCGAAGAGCGCACGGGCCGTCCCGATCGGCAGGACGACCGTCCGTCCGCCCGAGCCGACGACCGGCCCATCGCCACGGACGATGCCGACGACCGTGACGGCGCCCGTGCCGGGCGGGGCCTCGGCAGAGCCCAGAAGCTCGATCTCGTCACCGATGGCCAGCCCGCTCGCGTCGGCAAGGGTGTGGCTGATGAGCACGCTCTGCTCGTCGTCCCGGACGAGGCCGCTCCCCTCGACGACTTCGATGGTTCGGACCTGTGGGTCGAGGACCGGGTCGATCCCGAGCACTGCCACCGGGCCCTCGGCGCCCGCGTCGGGCACGAGCCCCGGGAGCAGGTAGGTCCGCCGCTCGATCGAGGGCGCCGCCACCGCGACACCTGATACGGACCCCGCGCGATCAAGGGCGCTGGCGTCGAAGACCGCGTCGCCGAAGGCAGTCACGGTCAGGTCGGCGCGGCCGACGGCGTCGGTCACGGCCTGCTCGACCGCCCGATCGGATCCCTCGGCGGTGACCACCGTCGCCACCAGGACCGCTGCGCCGAGGGCGACGCCGAGGATCGTCAGGATCGAGCGGATCGGGGCGGCGGTCAGGCTCCGCCAGGCGAGGGCGCCGAGTCCGCCCACGATCAGAGCCCGACTTGGGCCAGGCGAGCGATCAGGGGCGCCGCCCCGTGGTCGGTGCGCCGGCCGAGCTTGATCTCGTCGAGCACCCGGCCGTCGCGGACGACAAGGACGCGGTCGGCGTAGGCCGCCGCCTTCGCATCGTGGGTGACCAGGACGACCGTCTGTCCGCGCTCGGCGCACGATCGCCAGAGCGCGTCGAGGATCTCTGTCCCGGTCGAGTAGTCGAGGTTGCCGGTCGGCTCGTCGGCCAGGAGGATCGCCGGGTTCGTGACGACTGCCCGGGCGATGGCGACGCGCTGCTGCTCGCCCGCCGAGAGCTCGTCCGGCCGGTGGCGCTCCTTGCCGGTCAGCTCGACGAGGTCGATGGCGTCGGCGACACGTTTCGCCGGCTCGCCACGCCGCGCGTCCACCCCGGCGATGGCGAAGGGCAGGGCGACGTTCTCGCGGACGTCGAGCAACGGGATGAGGTTGAAGGACTGGAAGACGAACCCGGTCCGTTCGCGGCGCAGCCGGGTCGCCGGGTCGTCGGCAAGACCCGCGATGGCCTGGCCTTCGAGCACGACCTCGCCGCTGGTCGGGCGGTCGAGGCCGCCGAGCAGCTGGAGCAGCGTCGACTTGCCCGAGCCCGAGGGACCCATGATCGCGACGAACTCACCCGCCTGGACGGCCAGGGAGACCCCGCGCAGCGCCTCGACCGTGCCGCCGCCGAGCCGATAGGTCTTGGTGAGGTCACGGGCCTCGAGGACGAGGGTCATCGTCGAACGCTCCGGTAGATGGGGTTCGGGGGCCAGTGTAGCGGCCGTCGGCGGCGGTGGTGCCTGCCGTCAACCCCCCAGGTAGAAGCCGGCGACGCCAGTGACGATCGAGTCGACGAGGCCTCGCGCGGTGGACGGATCGACGATCCGCAGCCCGGCGGTGGCCCCCGGATCGGTGGGCTCAGGCGAAGGGTCGGGTGACGGCGACGGGCCGCGCGACGGGACAGGCTTCGGGGAGGCTCCGGAACGGTCGGGCCCGTCCAGGTCGGGCTTCGCGGTCGGGGTCGGCGTGGGCGTCGGGGTCGGCGTGGGCGCGGCGGTGGCCGCTGGCTTCGCCGTCGGCTTCGGGGTCGCGGCCGGCCTGGACGTCGGCTTCGGCGTCGCCCCGGGCTTGGTCGTCGGCTTCGGTGTGGGCGCAGGGGTGGGCTTGGGCGTCGGTGCCGGCGTCGGCTTCGGGGTCGGCTTGGGCGTGGGCGCCGGGGCCGAGCCGCCGCACTTGTCGGCGAAGACCACCGTCCACATCTTCTTGCCGGTCGGGCCCTTGTAGGCACCGATGCCGACAGCGTCCCAGGCCTTGCCCAGGATGTTCGCCCGGTGCCCGGACGAGTCCATGAACGACTTGTGGATCGCGGCCGTGGCGACGTCGTCCGGGTAGTTGTTCCAGCCGATGTTCTCGCCCGCCGACACGAAGCAGTAGCCGCGCTCCTTCAGGATCGAGAAGACGTTCTTCCCCGACGGCGGGATCGAGTGGCTGAAGTAGTCGCGGACGATCATGTCCTTGCTGCGCCCCCGGGCGATGTCGCGCAGCGCGGCGTCCATCTTCAGGGGAGCGAGACCGGCCGACGCCCGGGCCTGGTTGTGGAGCTTCAGCAGCTGGTCCTCGGACCCGGACGAGAAGGCGCTCGGATCCCACGCGAGGGCGGCGTGCGGGACGGCCAGGCCGGCGAACGAGGAGGCCGTGAAGGCCAGGGCGACGATGAAGGCGAGGCGGGCGATCGGGCGTCGCATCGGCTGGCCGGTCCTCCGTCGAGCGGGCGCCACCGGCTGGGACCGATGACCACGGGCAGAACGTACGACCGGGAGGTACCCACGACCGCGACCCGGTCGTCATGGGGCACCGGACCCGGGGGTACCACTCCCGCCGCCACCCGGGGGTCAGCGACCGCCCCGGAGCACCCCAGGCCGGGACGAAGCGCACCGTCTGCGGCGGTCGTCAGTCGTCGTCCTCGCCACGCCACGCCTCCAGGGCCTCGCGCGCGATGAGGACCGTCATGCCGAGGGCCGCGACCGGGTCGGCCCACCACCACCCGAACAGGGCATTGGCGCCGATGCCCACGAGCAGGAAGAGCGACAGCCAGAAGCAAGCGTCGGTCTGGAACGCGTCGGCGGCCATCGCCCGGCTGCCGAGCGCGATGCTCACGCTCCGCTTCTGTCGGGCGAGCCACCACATCACCACCAGGGACACGGCCGCCAACAGGATGCCGACGAGCGAAGGCTCCGGCCGCTCACCTGCGAGCAGCGACGTCGTCGAGTCCCAGGCGATGTAGGCGGCCAGCAGGGCGAGCGACGCCGCCACGAACCGCTGGGCCCGACGCTCGACGTGCTCGATCCGCTCGAGGTCGTCCTCGTCGGCGCGTCGCTCGGCCAGGAGGCGCCAGATGAGCACGGACCCCGAGGCCGACTCGACGAACGAGTCGATCCCGAACCCGAGGAGGGCCACGGAGCCGGCCGCCGCGGCGGCGGCGATCGCGACGAGGCCCTCAACGATGTTCCAGCCGACCGTGAGGTACTCGAGGCGCAGCGCCCGGCGCAGCAACCGGGGTCGCTCGGGCGGGGTGGCGTCGAGGACGTCGCTCATCCGTGACCGGTCCTCCCGGAACGGTGTCGATCGACGGGGCGCAGCGGGGGTGTGCGGGCCGGCGCCACGCGCCTGCGGGATCGGCCGGAGTGTACCGGCTGACGCCCATCGCGCGGGGCTCGCGTATACTCCGCCCGTCCCGCGAGCGGTCGGTCGATCCGGTCCCGCTCGCGCCGCGACCAGCGGTGGCCTTAGCTCAATGGGCAGAGCACTGGATTGTGGCTCCAGAGGTTACGGGTTCAAGCCCCGTAGGCCACCCCATCACTCCGCACGAGTCTCGGCCCTGACCAGCCGCCGGGCGGCGCCCCGGCGCCCCCCCGCAGGATCGGCCAGTAGACCGGACGACCGAGGCCGGCCATGACCGATGCATCTGGTCGCGGCCGCCCGACCCGCCCGAGACTCCTGCCGACAGGACGTCGCAGTGCGCGGAGGGAGCCGGGCCATGGAGCAGGCCGAGCTGTTCATCCATTCGGCCGAGATCGCCGGTGTCTTCGTCGGCTTCGGGGCGCTCATCGCCATCCGGAGCGGCGCCACGATGGCGGTGAGCGAGATCAATGCCATCCGCTGGGTCATGACGAGCGGCATCTGGGTCATCGTCGTCGCCCTGGCGCCGCTGTTCATCGCCAGCTACGGCGTCGGCGGTCGCGAGCTCTGGCTCGTCTCGGGCCTCCTGGCGCTCGGGTTCCTGGCGCTCATCGTCGTCGTGTTCACGCGCACGCCCGAGAACGAGGCCGAGGTGCGTGCCACCATGGCCGGCACGACGAGCCGGCAGGCCGTCATGTATCTCGTGCTGTGGATGGCGCCCTCCTTCTGGCTGCCCCTGGCGAGCCTCGTCCTCGTCCTCGTCCTGGCCGTCCTCGGGCTCTTCCCTGACCAGGAGGAGGCGCTCTACCTCAGCGCGGTCGGCCTCGGCCTGTTCATGAGCGCGCTCGGCCTGTTCGTCGGGGTCTTCGGGCCGCCACCCGAGCCTGTCGACGCCGCGGAGCGGCCCGCGAGAGATGGCGCGGACGCCTGACGTCGGCGCGCTAGCATCGGAGCGCTGACCGCCGCCCGAGGAGGCCGCCCCGTGGACCCGAACCACGCGATCCTGTTCGAGCCCGTCCGGATCGGGCCCAAGACCCTCCGCAACCGCTTCTACCAGGTCCCCCACTGCTCGGGCTTCGGGACCGAGAAGCCGTGGACCCAGGCGGTCCACCGGGGCGTCAAGGCCGAGGGCGGCTGGGCGGCCGTCTGCACCGAGTACGCCCCGTTCACCCCGGATACCGACGAGGCGCCCATCATCGCCGCCCGCTTCTGGGACGAGGACGACATGCGGGCGCTCCGGCTCATGACCGACGAGGCCCACCGTCATGGCGCCCTCGCCGGCCTCGAGCTCCACCACGCCGGCAACCACGCCGAGAACAACGTCACCCGCTACCCGACCCTGGCGCCCAGCCAGACGGCCTCGGACCTCCACGCCCATGTCGTCGCCAAGGCGATGGAGCGCTCGGACATCGAGCGGATCCAGCGCGCTTGGGTCGAGTCGGCGAAGCGGGCCCGGGATTGCGGCTTCGACATCGTCTACGCGTACGGCTCCCACTCGTACCTGCTCATGCAGTTCCTGTCGCCCTTCTACAACCAGCGGACCGACGGCTACGGGGGATCGCTGGCGAACCGGGCGCGCTTCTGGCTCGAGACGCTCGAGGCGGGCAAGCAAGCCATCGGCGACGACTGCGCCGTCGCGACCCGGATCGCCGTCGAGGGGATGGGGCCGTCGGGCATCCACCTCGACGAGGCCCTCGAGTTCGTCGCGATGGCCGACCCGTACGTCGACCTCTGGGACGTCAACGTGGGCTCGATCAGCCTCTGGAGCCACGACTCGGGCTCGTCGCGCTTCTTCGAAGAGGGCTACCAGCTCGAATGGACCGGCCGCGTCCGCGAGGCGACGAGCAAGCCGATCGTCGGGGTGGGCCGGCTGACCAGCCCGGACCTGATGGCGAAGATCGTCCGCTCCGGCGCCTGGGACCTGGTCGGGGCGGCCCGCCCGTCGATCGCCGACCCGTTCCTGCCGACGAAGATCGCCGAGGGGCGGACCGACGAGATCCGCGAGTGCACCGGCTCGAACGTCTGCATCATGAAGGTGGACGGCTTCGGCCACCTCGGCTGCATCCAGAACCCGACCGCCGGCGAGGAGCACCGCCGCGGCTGGCACCCCGAACGGGTCGATCCGGCGGCCGACCCGACGACTCCGATCCTGGTCGTGGGCGCCGGGGCCGCCGGTCTCGAGTGCGCGGTCACCCTCGGCCGCCGTGGCTTCGAGCTCGTCCACCTCGTCGAGGCCGAGCGCGAGCTCGGCGGGAAGCTGCGCTGGATGCGCCGGCTGCCCGGGCTCGGCGACTGGGGCCGGATCGTCGACCACCGCCGGGTCCTGCTCGACAAGCTCGCCAACGTGGCAGTCGTGACCGGCCGCCACCTCTCGGCCGACGAGGTCCGCGACTACGGCGCCGCGATCGTCGTGCTCGCCACGGGCTCGCACTGGTCGGGCGAGGGCCTCCAGGCGAACACGCACGAGCCGATCGAGGGTGCCGACCCCTCCCTTCCCCACGTCATGACGCCCGAGCAGGTCACCGTCGAGGGCAAGCGCCCACCGGGCCGACGGATCGTCGTCTACGACGGCGAGGGCTACGCCACCGCGCCAGGGATCGCCCAGCTTCTGGCCGCCGACGGCCTGGAGGTCACCTTCGTCACGCCGCTGGAGGTCGTCTCGCCGGAGTCCGACCTGACCCTGGAGGGGTCGCTGCTGCGGCGCGCCCTCCACGACGCCGGGGTCCGGATGACGACCGCCGTGACGATCACCGCGATCGAGCCGGGGCGGGTGACCGGGGAGACGGAGTTCGAGGAGCCGTGGGCACTCGAAACCGACGGGATCGTCCTGGTCACCCAGCAGGTCTCCGATGATGCGCTCTACCGCGAGCTGGTCGGGGACCCCGAGGCCCTGGCGGCCGCCGGCATCGCCCGGGTCGTCCGGATCGGTGACGCCGTGGCCCCGCGGATGCTCTCCGAGGCGGTCTTCGAGGGCCACCGGGCGGCCCGCGAGATCGAGCTCGCGGACCCGATGGCGGTCCGCCTCTTCGACCGCGAGCGCCGGGTACCTGACGTGGCAGCGGCGGCCGAGCGAGCGAGCGCGTGACGACGAGGGCGAGGAGGCCGCGATGAGCGATGCAAGACGGGTCCGCCAGCTGCGCCTGGTCGTGACCGCCGAGGACTACGACGAGGCGCTGCGGTTCTACCGCGACGTCCTGGGGATGCCCCAGGAGGCAGCCTTCGTGGCCGAGGGCGGCCGGGTCACGATCCTGGACGCCGGACGGGCGACGCTCGAGCTGACGGATCCGGTCCACGCCGCCTACATCGACCGGGTGGAGGTCGGTCGCCGGGTCGCCGGCCACATCCGGGTCGCGATCGAGGTCGACGACTCGCGCGCCGCGACGGACGCGGCGGTCGCCGCCGGGGCAGAGCTGGTCGCCGCCCCGGTCCGCACGCCCTGGGACTCGCTCAACGCCAGGCTCCAGGGACCGGCAGGGCTCCAGCTGACGCTGTTCACCGAGCTGGGATGAGGGTCGGGCCCATGAAGACGCTGCTCGGCATGCTGCCCTGGGCCATCGTCCTGGCCATCGGCGGGGTCGTCATCTGGTTCGTGCTCGACCGGCAGATAGCCGCCGGGCGGTGGCTGCTCGCCGGCCTGATCCTTGGCCATGGCCTGGTCCACGTGCTCTACCTGGTCCCCGCCCCGGCGGCCGGCTCGGGGGATGGGCCCCAGTGGCCGTTCGACCTCGGGCGAGGCTGGCTGGTCGAGTCGCTCGGCCCCGATCCGGGTCTCGTCCGGGCGGGCGCGATCGTCCTCATCGGGATCGTCGTCGTCGCCTTCGCCCTCGGGGCGCTCGCGACCGTCGGGATCGTGGTGCCGGTCGACTGGTGGGCGCCACTCGTCGTCGTCGGCTCGGTCGCCTCGCTCGTCCTGCTGGTCCTCGCCTTCCACCCGCAGCTCGTCCTGGGGATCGGCATCGATGTCGCCCTGCTGATCGTCGTCCTCGGCTCGCTCTGGAGTCCGGCGGCGACCTGACGAGCCCAGCCTGATCCGCGGGCACGCTCGGAACGGAAGCCCACGGCCTGCCAACGGCGGTACGTCGCGTGGAACGCGGCCGTGAGATCGGCGCGCGGCCTGCTCGCGGAGATTGAACGAGGGGGCCTGTCGGGGCCGTCATTACCAGCAGGGTCGATCGGCCCTGAAGTGCCCTCGATAGGAGGCGTCCCATGTCCAGCCAGCCAACCGGCGGATCACGGCGAGGGGTCGCGATCGCGCTGGCAACGGTGGTCCTGCTCACGGCCGGCCTGGCCGGCTCGGCGGCGGCCATGCAGTTCGGGCCCTGGCGAACGGCGGTCTCGGCGGAGAGCCTGCCCGGCACCAGCTCCGCCCTGAACTCGGCCTTCAACGACGGCTGCCCGATCCAGGCACCCGACGGGCTCAGCCTGTACCAGGCCTCGAACCGCCCCGACGGCCTTGGCGGCATCGATATCTGGGTCGCCACCCGGTCCAGCACCGCGGAGCCGTTCGGGGCCCCGGTCAACCTCGGCGCTCCCATCAACAGTGCCGCCGACGACTTCTGTCCGACCCCGGTCCGCGGCAAGGGTCTCTTCTTCGTCAGCTCGCGGGCCGTCGCCGGGGCCTGCGGCGGGCCGGACATCTACTTCAGCCGCGACAATCCGGCCCACGGCTGGACGGCACCCGTCAACCTCGGTTGCCAGGTCAACAGCCCCGCGGGCGAGGCGGGGCCGTCGTACTTCGAGGCCGGCGGGTCGGCCTACCTGTACTTCTCGAGCGGGCCGGACCTCTACATGAGCGTCCGCGGTGCCGACGGCACGTGGGGGCCGCGGAGCGCGGTCAGCGAGCTCAACTCGGCGTCTGCGGACCTGCGACCCAACGTCCGCAAGGGCGGGCTCGAGATCGTCTTCGACTCGGATCGGCCGGGCACGCTCGGCGGCCCGGACCTCTGGTTCGCCACCCGGGCCAGCGTCCACGACTCCTGGTCGACGCCGGTCAACGCAGGCCCCGCGATCAACACCGCCGCCGGCGAGACCCGTGGCTCGTTCAGCTGGGACGGCGCCACGCTCTACTTCGGGCGTGGGCCCGGCCCCGACGGCGGCTCCGACATCTTCGTCACGACCCGCTAGCCCCTCCGAGGCGGTGCCGGCCCTGCCGGCCCCTCGCCAGGACACCGAGGAGCCCCGTCACCGGCTGGTGGCGGGGCTCCTCCCTGGGTGCCGCTTCTGGTGCCGCCCCCTCAGCGGCCGATCAGACGGGCGAGCACCTCGTAGCCCTCGGCCGTCCCAGGCCAGCGTCGGCGCAGCTCGTCGCCGCCCATCGTCGCCCGGACGAAGCGCAGGACGAGCACCGCGACGATGACGTCGTCGAGCGGCCCCAGGACCGGGATGAACTCGGGGACGAGATCGATCGGCATCACGAGCCAGGCGACGAGGAAGACGAGGGCCAGCCGGACCCGGAGCGGGACGGTCCTGTCGGCCACGAGGTCGCGCCCCAGGCGAAGCACATCGGGCACGACCGAGACCACGGCGCCGAGGCCGACATCCTGCGGCCGGGCCAGGTAGAGCAGGACGAGGAGCAGCGCCCAGACCGCGATGAGCCCGAGGGCGACGCCGAGGACGATCTCGATGGCAGGACCTCCGGTGGACGCGCCTCAGGGCTCGCTGCGGTCTTCTATCTCCCAGGCGTGGTCGAGCGCGTGCCAGGCGATCCGCCGAGCGGCGTAGCGCTGGGGCCAGTGGCGCCCGGCGAGCGACGACCCGTCAGACGGCGCCCGGAGCACGTCGAGCATGGCGGCCCGCATCGCCGCGATCCCGGCGTCGTCCCACGGGACCGCCGGACGGAGCCGCACCCCGATCTCCCTGGCGTAGGCCGCGTCGGCTTCGACGACGTGGGCGACGATCTTCGAGCGGTCCCGGCCGCCCCCGCGGGGACCCCTCCGGAGGACCTCGGGCGCCGCCGTCGCGACATCGTCGAAGGTCGCCCAAGCCGCCGCCACGATGGCCGCCAGTCGCTCGGCCTCGGCTCGGTCGACCGGCGCTCGATCGGCCTCGGCGATCGCGCTCGGCACGCCGAAGTCGGTCCCGGAGCCGCCGACCAGCCGCTCCGCGATCTCGACGCCGGCCGGGTCCGGGATCGGCGCGAGCCCGGCCCGCTCCACGACCGACGCATACCGGGGCGCGGCCGCAAGGAGCGCCTCGATCGCGAGCGGTTCGTCCTTCCCAGCGCGCGCCCAGCCGGGCCGGTCGAGGGCGATGGCGAAGGTCCGCCGATGGGCGACCTCCACCGCGAGACGCAGGGGCTCCGGCTCCACGGGTCCATCGTACGCCCGGCCGCGGGGGCGCGGGTCCCGGCGCACCGAGCGTCGCCTGGTCGCGACCCGCTAACGGACGACGACCTCGGGCGGCTCGATGGCGTACGGCTCCGTCGCCCCGGAGACCGAGTCGACCTTGAAGGCCAGCGACGGCGCCACGTCCGTCCCGCGATGGCGGAGGTGGACCTCGGACCAGTCGTACGGGGCGATCATGTTGTGCCAGGCGATCGTCATCTCCCAGTCGTCCGACCAGTAGGCGTAGTGCGAGACGACGAGGAGCGTCGAGACGAACTCCGGGTCCCAGGCCGTGTCGGCGGTGATGCCCAGCTCGGGATGCTCGGCGACGAGCCAGGCGAGCCAGCGCTCGAAGTGGGGCTGGGCGTCGGCGCCTCGCTCGTCGGCCATCGGGAAGATGGGCAGCGAGCGCGTCTCGGTCTGGGTCGCTCCGTCACGGGAGGCGGAGATGGTGACCGAGGCGGTCGTCTCCGTCGTGGCCGGGTCGGGCACGACCCAGACCTCCCCGACGACCCCCGGCAGCAGCTCGGTCGGCAGGATGCGCTCGACCGTGGCGCCATCGGCCGTCGCCTCGATGGTGACCGGGGCGGCGCCGTCGGCCGGACCCTCGACGGTGACGAGGAAGCAGACCCGCTGGCCAGGGATGGCCATCCGGACCTCTGGCGGATCCTCGGGTGGGACGACGACGAGGCCGAGCTTGGGATCCCCGGACGACGGGGACGGCTCCGCGGATGGCAGGGGCGAGACGTCGGGCGGCAGCGAGCGGTCCGGCGATGGGGAGAGGCTCGGCGCCTCTGAGCCGGTGCAGCCGGCCAGCGCCAGGCCGAGGCCGACGAGGATGGGGAGAGACCGGGTGGCGCGCATCGTTCGAGGCTCCCTGTGGACGCACTCGGGACGCCGTCGGTATGACGCCGCCGATCGGTCAGCGGTTGCCGGCGTTCCGCGGCCCGCCCTCCCCGACCCCGCTCAGCCCTCTCGGAGCGCCTCGACCATCGCCAGGACGTTCTCCGGAGGGGCGTCCGGCTGGACGTTGTGGACCGCCGCGAAGACGAAGCCGCCGCCTGGCGCCAGGTCACCGACCCGCCGCCGCACCTCCGCCCGCACCTCCTCCGGCGTGCCGAAAGGCAGGACCCGCTGGGTGTCGACGCCGCCGCCCCAGAAGACGAGGTCGCGGCCGTACTCCCGCTTCAGCTCGGCGGTGTCCATGCCGGCCGCCGAGACCTGGACCGGGTTGAGGACGTCGACCCCGATCTCGATGAGGTCAGGGATGAGCTCCCGGATCGCCCCGCACGAGTGGAAGAAGACCTTCGCGTCGGTGCGAGCGTGCAGGAACTCGAACAGCCGCCGATGGAGCGGCTTGACCAGCTCCCGGTAGGTCGCCGGGGAGAAGAGGGTCCGCTCCTGTCCGCCCAGGTCGTCCGCCTCACCGACGACGTCGACCAGGCCGTCGAGCTCCGCCAGGATCCGCTCCCAGTAGGCCAGCTTGATCTCCAGGATCCGCTCCATGATCCGGCCGGCCCGGGCCTGGTCGGCCTTGAGGTCGATGTAGCCGTCCTCGAAGCCGCGGAGCTTGAAGAGCCCCTCGGTCAGACCCCCGCAGATCGACCCGACGTGGACCGCCCGTCGCTCCTCATCGGAGATCCGGCGGGCCGTCTCGACCATCCCCTCGAAGCGAGCCGGATCGGTCGGATCGGGCCAGGCGTAGGTGGCGATCGCCCGCTCGTCGATCTCGCCGGCCAGCGGCGGGGCCACCGGATCGAAGTACAGCCCACCGTCGCGGGGCATCTTCCGCCCGACGCCCCACTCATCGACGAAGGTCAGGTAGCGGCCATCGTCCCGCAGCTCGCGGCGGTAGGTCGAGGCTGACCGGGGGGCCACCAGCCGAACGTCGACCCCGAGCGCGTCGAGGACGTCGTCCTCGACCTCGGCCAGCTGCTGGGTGACGTCGCCGATGCGCGGCTCGCCGACCGGCAGCCCCAAGGCAGAGCGGAGCCGGGCATACGCTCGGACATGGATCCCGGTGACCCGCGAGCCACCGAGGTCGAGCGGGATCCGGTCGGGCTCGCGATGCGCAAGGGCGTCGCGGACGCGGCCGCGACCGTCCGACCCGGGCGACGGCGCCGCCGAACCGTCGCCGCTCATCGAGGACGGGGGCCCTCGGTCGACGGTTCCTCGACATCGAAGCGGACATCGAGAGCGTACCGATCGGCCGGGTAGCGGGACTCGGTCAGCTCGATCCGTCGCCCGTGCGCATCCTGGATGATGCGCCGCTCGACGAGGAGCGGATGGCCCGGCGCGACCCCGAGCCGGGCGGCGTCGTCCCCGCTGGCCGCGGCCGCCCCGATGGTCGCGAGACCGCGCCGCAGCACGATCCCCTGCCCCGCCAGCGCCTCGTGGAGCGACCCGGTCTCGAGGTCCGCCGTCATGACCGCCGACGCACAGGCCTCGACGAGGACCGCCGTCTCCAGGGCGGTCGGCTGGTCGTCGGCGCAGCGGACCCGCCGGAGCACGATGACGGGACTGCCCTCGCGAAGGTCGAGGGCCGCCGCCTCGTCGGCGGTCGCCGGCCGGATCCGCCGCTCCAGCAGCCTCGAGCTCGGCCG
The DNA here is from genome assembly GCA_963707215.1 of uncultured Chloroflexia bacterium. GTDB lineage: Bacteria > Chloroflexota > Limnocylindria > Limnocylindrales > CSP1-4 > DATHYZ01. The sequence goes on from CAVPPB010000003.1 coordinate 839,186, forward strand.
GCGGCCGCGGCGACGCATCTCGCTGGAGAAGGTCAGGAGGCGATTGGCGCGCCGGTGATCAGGCGGCTCGGCGACGAAGCTGCCGCGCCCCGGCTGACGGATCACCAACCCCTCGTCGGTCAGGCGTTGCACGGCGTTGCGGGCGGTCATCCGGCTGACCCCGAACTCGGCGCACAGGTCAGCGTCGGAGGGCAGCCGGTCACCCGGCTTGAGCCCGGCGGTGCGTTCACGCAGGGCCTGTTCGATCCGCCGGTAGCGGGGCACGTAGTCGCGCGTCATCGATCGGTGTCCCCGGCTCGCTCCGCCCCGTGAACGGCCGCGCCGATCGCTCCGGCCCAGGTGCCGAGCTCCGCCGTGACCAGCTCGACGTCGTCGAGGGAGGTCACTCGCACGCGAAGGCGCAGCTCCGCCCGGATCGGCTCGAGCAGCAGGTCCCCGGCACTGGCGACCCCGCCGCCGATCACGACCCGATCGGGATTGGCGACCACGACCGCGTTGGCGATGCCGATCCCGAGGTAGCGGCCGACCTCTGCCAGGCCGGCCACGGCGGCCACGTCGCCGGCCCGGGCTCGCTCGACGGCCTCCTCGACGGTCGCCGTCCCACAGGCAGCGGCGATCCGATCGGCCCTGGCGTACGCCTCGACGCAGCCACGATTGCCGCACGTGCACGGCGGCCCGTCCGGGTCGATGGTCTGGTGGCCGAGCTCACCGCCGGTCCCGTCACGGCCCTGGTGGACCCGGCCATCGATGGCGATGACACCGCCGACGCCCGTGCCGAGCGTCAGCCCGATCATCGACCGGGCACCCCGCGCGGCGCCCATCCGGAGCTCGGCGAGCCCGAAGGCCCGGGCATCGTTGATCAGCGCCGTCGGTCGGCCGGACGCATCGGCCACGGGCCCGGCGACGGGCCGGCCATCCCATGCTCCCGGGAGGTTCGGCAGGAAGCGGGTCCGGCCGGTTGCGGGGTCGTACAGGCCCGGGACGCCGATCCCGACCGTGGCGATATTCGGCCGATCCCCCACCGCCGACCGGGCCACCTCGACCAGTCGCGCGACGACGGCGTCGGGCCCCTCGTCTCCCTGGGTGGGGGTCTGGCCGCGATCGACCGGGCTCCAGGCCTCGCCGTGGCGCTCGACCACGACCCACTTGAGGTTCGTGGCGCCCAGGTCGAGCCCGAGATGGTGCGTGGCGCCGGCGCGCATGCTCGTAGCCTACCGAAGGCGGCAGGCCGCCTGCGGGTCAGTAGCCCACCGACGGGAGGTAGGCGCCGCGCGGCTCCTGGTAGATCCCGATCGCCATCAGGTTGACCTCGAAGAAGACCCGCAGCCCGTGGGCCAGCGACCAGCGCATGAGGTCGCCGTTCGTCACGGGCACGAGGAAGCCCGGGGTCCCGAAGTCTTCGGCCTCGCTGATGAGAGCGATGAGGTCGTCGTCCGTCTCGGCCACCGAGTGGGCGAAGTAGTTGATCTTCGTCGTGTAGCCGCTGATCCGGCCCAGTCGCTCGACGACCCGCAGGTCCCCGGACTCGATCGACTCCCGGACCTCGCCGGCCCGGGTGTGGCCGTGGACGCGCACACAGAGCGCGTTGCACGCGTCCTCGTCGTCCGGGGTGCCCGGACGGACGTCGTAGCCGGGCACCCGCTGACGCACCGGATCGCCGTACATCGCCGCGAAGGACTCCTTCACGTCCATCCCGAGCTTCGTGTACAGGCTCAGCGAGCGATTGTGATAGGCGATCTGGACGAGCCTGATCCCGGGCGTGCCGGTCTGGCGGGCGCGCCCGAAGGCGACCTCCATGAGCATCCGGCCCACGTGGTGATCCTGCTCGGCCGGCTCGACCGTGATCGGCCCGATGGCCGAGATGGTCCCCCGCTCGTCCATGTGGTTGCTGCCGATCACCCGCCCGTCCCGCTCGGCGACGACGCTGAAGAACCGGGGGTGGTTGATCATCCAGCGGATGGGCTGGGCGGCCGCCGCGATCGTCGGGAAGTCATGCGGGAAGCCATGGCGATCGGCCATATCGGCGAACGCGTCATGGCAGATGCGGCCGGCCTCCTCCCAGTCGGCATCGACCGCGAGGCGGATCCTGACGTCACCCGAGTCGGCGAGGATGGCCCCGTCCGTTTCGTTCGCCAGCAGGGTCATGACTTCCTTTCGGGACGCGCTGGGGGCGGACGACGTCCGCCCGGGGTCGACCGTGCCTAGCCCGCCACGACCGTCGCCGCCTCGCTGCCGGTCGGCGTGTAGTACCGGCGGTACTCGGCGGGCGACATCGCGCACGAGCGATAGAACACCTTGTAGAACTGGCTCAGGTTCGTGTAGCTGACGGCCCTGGCGATCTCAGCCACCGACAGGTCGGTCGCCAGGAGGAGCCGCTTCGCCTCGGCCACCCGGACCTGGGTGACGTACTCCTTGAAGCTCACCCCGGTCACGTCCTTGAAGACGTGGCGGACGCGCGAGGGGCTGACGTGGACGACCTCGGCGATGTCGTCGAGGGTGATGCTCTCGCGGCAGTGGCGGTCCACGTAGGCCAGGACCGGCCGGATCTGCTCGCGGCGATCGGCCGCGGCACGTGCCGAGGCGGCCCTCGAGCCGGTCCCCCGGTGACGGTTCACCAGCGCCAGGGCCCGCCGGAGGGTGGCGTCCGCGAGGTGTCGCTCGGCCCGGTCGTGGCGGTCCCAGATGCCCTGCAGCTCGTGCAGCACCGGGGCCACCTCGGACGCGAGCGCCGAGCTCGCCCGGACCCGAGGTGAGGCCGTCCGATCGTCGGAGCGGAACGGCGCCAGGTAGCCCTCGTCGAGCTCCCGGCAGCCCGGACCCGCGATCAGCTCGGGCCGGAAGAGGACGAGGAGCAGCCGGAGCTCCGTCCCGGGATCGGCCAGGGCGACGTGCGGCTGCGAGTTGTCGACGAAGAAGAGGTCGCCGGCCTGGGCGGGCAGGACGCGCCGGCCGAACAGGAAGGCACCGCGACCCTCCAGGACCAGGGCGACCTCCAGGTGGTCGTGCCAGTGCATCCGGTCGCCGTCCCCGCGGGCCGTGTACTCGAGCACGGCGAGCGGGAAGTCGGGGTCGAGCTCCTGTTGCCAGACGTAGACGGCCACGTCTCCACCCTCGCAGTGCGGCAGCCGCAACGGACAGGGCCAAGTGGAACGTTCCAGCAGCGCCGTCCGGCTCGGCCAGCCGCTTCTGCCACTTCATCGACCGGCTCTGGCATTGCCCGGGCGGCGGCAGCGGGCCAGCATCGAGACGTCGAGATCCGCCCGCCAGCAGGAGCAACTCGGTCATGGCCTTCCCGCACCTGTTCAGCCCCCTGCAGCTCGGGACCATCGAGCTCCCCAACCGCATCGTCCACGTCCCGACCGACATCAGCTCGTCCCACGCCGACGGCGAGGTCAGCGAGCGCGACATCCACCACCACGGGAACATCGCCAAGGGCGGCACCGGCTTCGTCATCGTGGGGGCCACCACCCCGGACCGGGCGACCGGGCGACCGACCGTCACCTGTCTCGTCGCCGACGGCGACGAGTACGTGCCCGGCCTCGCTCGCCTGGCCGACGCGATGCACCGCTACGGGGCCAAGTGCGCCGTCCAGCTCCAGCATCCCGGGCGGCAGTGCGCCATCCCCCGCTACAACACCCTCGGGGCGACCGACCGGGTCCTCAAGCTGCCCTGGTCGGCGGGCCACGAGATCATCTACGAGAACGCCGAGGAGAAGGGCAAGGAGATCCGCGAGGCATCGATCGCCGAGATCCTCGAGCTGGTCGACCTCTTCAGCGAGGCCGCCTGGCGGGTCAAGCAGGCCGGCTTCGACGCCGTCGAGCTCCACGCCGCCCACGGCTACCTGCTGTCCGAGTTCATGAGCCCGTACCTCAACATGCGGACGGACCGCTTCGGCGGCAGCTTCGAGAACCGGATGCGCTTCCCGCTGGCGGTCATCGACTCGATCAAGAAGAAGTGCGGCAAGAGCTACCCGGTGCTCGTCCGCTACTCCTTCGAGGAGTGGTGCCCGGGCGGTCGGGGTCTCGACGAGGGGCTCGAGACGGCGAGGGTCCTGGAGCAGGCCGGCGTCGCTGCCCTCGACCTGTCCCAGGGGATGCAGGAGAGCCCGGGCGCCGGGTTCGACCCGATGCACTACCCGCAGGGCTGGGCGACCTACGCCGCCGAGGCGACCAAGAAGGTCGTCCGGATCCCGGTCATCACGTCGCACTCCCTGCGCGATCCCGACTACTGCGAGCAGATCCTGGCCGAGGGCAAGACCGATCTCGTGGGCCTGGCCCGCCAGCTCCTGGCCGACCCGTACTGGCCGGTCAAGGCCAAGTACGACAAGGTCCGCTCGATCCGTCGCTGCATCTCCTGCCTGGGCGGCTGCTGGCAGGAATTGCTCATGGCCAAGCACGAGATCGCCTGCTCCATCAACGCCGCCTGCGGGCAGCCCGGCTACGACGACATGAAGCGGACCGGGACCCCCGTCCGGGTCGCCGTCGTCGGCGGCGGGCCGGCCGGCATGGAGGCGGCCCGGGTCGCCTCGGAGCGCGGCCACGCGGTCACCCTCTTCGAGAAGCACGACGAGCTGGGCGGGGCGATGCTCTACGTCTGCCTCGTGCCCGGAAAGGAGAAGATGCGCTGGTACCTGGACTGGGTCCGGGACCAGATCCTCGACCTGGGCGTCGACATCCGCCTGGGCCACGCCCCGACGGTCGAGGAGCTCCGCGAGTTCGACGTCGTCCTCAACGCGACCGGCGCGAAGTCGTTCGTGCCCGAGGTGGCCGGCGCGGCCGACCGGGTCGTCCCCTTCGAGGAGGCGATGGCCTGCCCGAAGATCGCCTGCGAGTGCCATCCCGGCGGCCGCCGGATGCGCAAGCTGGGCGCCAGGGTCCTGCTCTGGGGCGACAGCTACGCCGCGACCGACACGGCCGCCTTCCTGGCCGACATCGGCAAGGGGCTGACGATCGTCACCGAGAACCGAGAGTTCGCCGCCGACTGCGAAGTCATCCACATGTACGTCCTGCGGAAGCGCTTCGAGCAGGGCGATGCGGAGGTCCTCGAGTCCCGGCCGTACAAGCACCCGGTCAGCGTCATCACGAGCACGACCGTGGAGTCGATCACGCCCGTCGAGGGCGGCCTGGAGGTCGTCCTGCGCGGCAACGACTTCGCCCGGTCGACGATCGAGGTCGACGACGTCGTCACCTGCCACACGCGGCCGGAGGTCGACCTGTTCCAGGAGCTCCGGGCGGCCGGCGTCAACGTCCTCAACGTGGGTGATTCGGTCCGGCCCCGGAACCTCTACCACGCGGTCAAGGAGGGTTCGGAGTTCGGCCTGCAGGTCGACCAGCACTTGCTGTTCAACCCCAACGGGGCGATCGTCGACGACCTGCCGCTCGACGTGCTGGCCCAGCTGACCCGCGAGGAGGGTCCCGCCTACACGGCGAAGCGGATGGAGGAGCTCATGGCGGTCGGCGCGGCAAGCGGTGGGGGCAACGGCTCGGGCGCCTGAGAGCCGACCGACGGGCCGTCGGGCGGCCTGGGCAGGATGCCCGACGGCCGGGCAAGAGCCCTCAGGACTCGGCGGTGATCCGAGTGTAGGCCGCGGCGACGGCGACGATGATCGCGCCGAAGAGGATCTGGCGGACCGCCTCCGGGTAGCCGAGCGACGAGAGCAGCGAGGAGAGCACGGTCAGGATGAGCGCGCCCATGACCGTCCCGCCGTAGCCGCCCCGACCGCCCATGATCGACGTGCCACCGATGACCGCGGCGGCGACCGATGGCAGCACGTACGAATCGGCCAAGGTCACGCTGGCGACATTGGTCAGGCCCGAGAGGATGAAGCCGGCCGTAGCCGCCATCAGCGCGGAGATGACGTAGAGGACGACGAGGACCTGCCACGAGCGGGCCCCCGACAGGCGGGCAGCCACCGGGTTGTCGCCGATGGCATAGAGGAGTCGGCCGTAGCCCGATCTCCGTAGCCCGATCAGGATCACGGCCGCCAGCGGGATGAAGATCAGGAGGCTGTGCGGCACCACGTCCACGAAGGAGCCCGAGCCGAGCCAGCGCAGGATGTCCGGTGTCCCGCCGCCGGTCTGGACCATCACGAGCTGCCAGACGTTGGCGAGGCCGAGGACGACGAAGCTCATGCCCAGGGTCATGATGAGCGGATGGACCCGGAAGACGCCGACGCCAACGCCGGTGAGGAACCCGGCCAGCGCGGCGGCGATGAGGGCGACCACGATGCCCGCGGGCGTCCCGGGACCCGAGACGAGCGTCGCCACGACGAACCCCGACATCGAGGCGACCGCGCCGACCGAGAGGTCGATGCCGCCGGTCAACATCGTCAGCGTCTGACAGCCGGCCAGGATCGCCAGGGGCACGGCCGTCCGCAGGATCACTCCGCCCCAGTTCGCGTTGACGATGCCTGGCCGAGCGAGCTCGCTGGCGACGATGAGGACGCCGAGCAGGACGAAGAGCGGGATGATCGGCCGGTCACGGAAGAGCCGTCGCCAGGCGGCGACGGTCAGCCAGGGACTCCGGGTGGCCGGGGCGACGGTCCCGCTCACACTCGCCTCCGGCGCATCTCGATCAGGCTGCCGGCCATGACGACGCCGATGAGGATGAAGCCCTGGAGCACGATGGCCAGGTTGTTGTTGACATTGAGGAAGGTCATGTCCGTGCGGACAAGCTGGAGGATGACGACGGCGATGATCGGGCCGATCACGCCTCCTCGGCCGCCGACCAGGGCGACGCCGCCGAGGACGACCGCGGCCACGCTCTGGAGGGTGTACGGACCGGGCACCGGGGTCCCGATGCCCGTGCTGGCCGTGAGGCTCAGCCCGGCGAAGGCGGCGAAGAGTCCGCCGATCGCGTAGGCCGCGACCTTGGTGCGACCGACCGAGACGCCACTCCGGAACGCGGCCAGCTGGTCGCTACCGACCGCGTAGAGCGAGAGCCCGAGCCGCGAACGACGCAGCGGGATCCAGATGACCGCCACGATGACCAGCAGGACGACCGCGGCCTTGGGGATGAAGTCGACGAACAGCGACCCGAGGACAAGGTCGCGCAGCCAATCGACCGAGTCGCCACCTGGCGACCGCAGCACGAGGAGCGCGAAGCCGGCCCATACGAACAGCATGGCGAGCGTGACGACGATGTCCGCGACCTTCGTGAAGACGACCAGGGCGCCGTTGATCCCCCCGAGGACGAGGCCCATCAGGAGCACGCCGACCACCGCGAGGATGGCGAGCTGCTCGTTGCCGCCCTCGATGAGGCCGTCCATGAGCACCGCCGCGGTGGCGCTCGTCAGCGCCATCATCGATCCGATCGAGAGATCGATGCCGCCCGAGATGACGACGATCGCCTGGGCGACCGCCGCCAGTGCGAGCGGGAGGACCGAGATCGCCAGTCCCTGGATCCCTGGCACACCGTAGTTCGGCTGGATGGCCTTCGTGAAGATGAGCAGGGCGGCGAGGAATGCCAGAAGCCCGAGGGTCCACGCATTCCGCCGGGCGAAGCCGACGACCGCGTCCACGGCCCGGCTCCGCGTCCCGCCCACGGTCCCGGTCGCGACGGTCACTGGTCGTCCGCCGTGGACATGTCGGCCGCATCGGGCTGGGACCTCGCTCGCACAGCAGCGATCGCCAGGGCAGCCTGGTCCTCCGGCATCGGGGCGTCGGACCCTAGGTTGAAGGCCGCCCGCAGGAGACTCGGCTCGTCGGCCTCGGCTGCGCTCAGCTCGGCGACGACCCGGCCACCGAAGATGACGATCGCCCGATCACACGCCAGCTGGATCTCCTTGAGCTCCGAGGTGTAAAGGAGCACCGCCGCCCCGGCCGCCGCGAGATCGCGCAGCAGGATGTAGATCTGGTTCTTCGTCCGGATGTCGATCCCGCGGGTCGGGTCGAAGCAGAGCATCGTCTGGACCCCGCTGGCGACCCAGCGGGCGATGGTCACCTTCTGCTGGTTGCCGCCCGACAGCCGGCGAACCTCGCGTCCGGCCCGGGCATCGATCTGGAGGCGCTCTACGGCTCCGTCCACGGTCCGGCGCTCGCGGCCGAGGTCGATCAGGCCCCAGCGCCGGGCGGGCCCGCTCATCGGCAGGGCGATGTTCTCCTGGACCGAGCGCTGCATCAGCAGCGCCTCGGCGCGGTCGGCGGGGACATAGACTAGGCCGGCCCGGATGGCGTCGGCTGGGTGGCCGAACGAGACCGGCGACCCATCCACCAGCAGCTCTCCGCGTGTCGGTCGCTGGGCGCCCGACAGGATGTCGAAGAGTTCGTCCTGGCCCTGGCCCTCGACCGCGACGACCCCGAGCACCTCGCCCGGGTTCAGTTCGAACGTGACGTCGCGGAGCTTGGTGCCGAGCGTCAGCCCACGCGCCGCGAGCCGCGGCACGGCGTCGGCCGGTCGCTCCTTGGCACGGGCGACCGCGACGGTCCGGGCCGACAGGTCTTCGGCCGACTCACCGAGCATGAGCTCGACGATGCGTTCCTCCGAGCCCTCCTTGACGTCGACCACGCCGACGGTCTCGCCCTCGCGGAGGACCGTCGCCCGGTCGCAGACGGCGGCGATCTCGATCATCCGGTGCGAGATGAAGATCACGCAGCGGTCGCCGCCACGGTGGCCCCCGATGACCTCCAGGACGCGCTCGGTCAGGTTGGCCGGCAGCGCCGCCGTCATCTCGTCGAGCATGAGCACGTCGGGCTCGATCGCGAGCGCCCTTGCGAGATCGATGATGCGCAGCGTCGCCAGCGGCAGCCGGCGAGCCTGCTCGGCGAGGTCGAGATCCGCGATCCCGAGCTCGTTCATCCAGTGCTGGAACGGCTCGTGCGGCGTCCGCGTAAGCCGCAGGTTGGAGCGCACATCGAGGTCGGGGATGAGCGCCGGCTCCTGATAGACCGAGACTAGGCCGCCGCGCCGCGCCTCGGCCGGGGAGTGCACCGTCCGCTCGCGGCCGCGGACGGCGATCGTGCCCTCGTCCGGGTGGACGGCTCCGGTCAGGATCTTGACGAAGGTGCTCTTGCCGGCGCCGTTGGCGCCCATGAGCGCGTGGACCTCGCCCGGCCGCACCGCGAGCGAGGCCGACCGCAGCGCGACGACCGCGCCGTAGGCCTTCGAGACGCCAGTGGCTTCGAGCAGCAGGTCGGTCGTGGTGGTGGTCAGGGTCATCGGTCCCCGTGGACGAAAGGGATGGAGATGCGGGGGATGCCGTTAGCCGGCATCCCCCGCGATCTGGTCCGGGTTCGGGCGGGGTTACTCCTCGCCGGGGCCCTTGCAGGCGACGGCCTGCTCGGGGGTGTACGTGGTGAAGCCCTCGACCTCGATGCCGAGCGGCCAGGTCGGGTCGAGACCCTCGACCGACTGCCACGACTCGAGCAGCGCCTTGCCGTCGTCGGTCTGGTTCTCGGCGAGGACCGGGACGAGCAGGACGGTGTTGGGATAGGGGGCGTCCGGATTCGTCGTAACGGACTCGTCCTGGAGGAGCTTGAGCGCCAGGTTGACGCCGGCACCGCCGACCGCCGCCGTGTTGGTCACGGCCGCTCCGACGAGGCCGGGATAGCCATCCGGATCGAGCAGCTGGGTGACGAACGCGCCGAGGTCGGCGCCGACGATCGGCACGAACTCCTTCCCGGCGGCCTTGATGGCGTCGACGACCTGCGAGTCCATCCCGGACGTCCAGATGCCGTCGGTGTCATCGTACTGGCCACTGGCCAGCCACTCGTTGATGAGCGTGGTCGTCGTCGCCGGGTCCCAGCCGGTGTGGACGCCATCGATGGTCGGCAGGACGGTGATGCCGGGGAACTCCTCGAGCGCCCGCTGGAAGCCGACGTGTCGATCGTCGTCGGCGCCCGAGCCGGCGAACCCGCGCATGTAGTAGACGTTGCCCTCGCCGTCGAGCTGCTCGAACAGCCACTTGGCGCCGAGGTACGCGTACTCGACCTGGTTGTTGTAGAGCTGGTAGCTGGTTGGATCGGTCACGAACTGGTCGACGGCGACGGTCACGATGCCGGCCTCGTTCGCCTCTTCGAGAGCCGGGTTGAGGGCCTCGGTGTCGTTGGGGTTGAAGACGATCGCGTCGACGCCCTTGGCGATGAGGTCGCGGATGTCCTGGAGCTGGCCGGCGGCGTCGGTGTTGCGGTGGATGGTGGTGAGCTCGGACACCTTGCCCGAGGCGAGCGCCTCGGCCTTGGCCGTGCAGACCTGCTCCTCGCGGAAGCCGTTGCCCACGCCGCCGGCGTTCGAGTACCCGATGGTGAAGGTGTCGCCACCTCCGCCGTCGTCGCTACACGCGCTGACCGCGAGGGCCACCGCCGCGAGGCCGACGACGAGCCGGGTCGTTCGGGATCGTTGTTTCAACGTTCATTCCTCCTCGTGCACCGGTGCCCGCAGTTGCTGGGCGGTCCGGGCCACTGGGTCCCACTCGGGGGCTTGACAGCGCGCTTGGGTCCGTCACACCTCCTGTTGGTCGGGGCCTGTGCTGCCCTGCTGGATGATGGCACGAGCGAGACGTCGCGCGTGCTCCCGATAGGCCGCTTCGAAGAGGGCCTGCGATCGCTCGGGCCCCACCACCGAGCCGCGGGTGATGACGGGAGGCATGGCCCCCCGCTCCACCAGCAGCTCGGCCGTCCGGACCTTGAGCGAGTTGACGATGGCGACCGCGGTGACGGTCGAGCCGGGCCCGACCGGCGTGTCGAGCCCGTCGAGCGAGATCAGGGCGTCGGCCGGCGGCGTACACAGGTCGATGACCAGGTCGGCCTCGTCCAGGAGCCGGCTGCCGACCCGCGGGTCGGGCTCCCCGGTCATCGACATGGCGACCGAGGTGACCGCGATGACCCGGACGCCCCGGCGCCTGGCGCCGCGGGCGAGCTCGACCGGCACGGCCGAGAGGCCGCTGGCCGAGAACACGATGAAGACGTCGCGGGGTCCGAAGCCGAAGTTGTCGAGGATGGCCTCGGCCAGACCGGGAACCCGCTCGATGAACATGGCCTGGCGCTGGCCGTTGGCCCCGACGACCTGCGTGTGGAAGGTCATCGACAGCTCGACGATCGGGTTGAAGCCGGGGTACGAGCCGTAGCGCGGGAACATCTCCTCGACCGGGATCCGCGAGTGGCCGGTTCCGAAGAGGTGGACCAGGCCGTCCGCGGCGATCGCCTCCGCACACCACCGCGACGCCTCCTCGATGGCGTCGGCCTGGGTGGCCGCGAGACGCGCCAGCAGCTCACTGGCAGCGGTGAGCCAGGGCAGCGAGGGCGTCGGCGGGATGGCTGACGTCATCCGGGGGCGGCCTCCTCGTCGGCGATGGCCGGCGCCCTCCGGCCGGCGTCGGCCTCACGATACGGCACCGCGAGCATCAGTACCCCCCGGTCTCGCCGGCCGGGGCGCCGGCCGGCGACAGCCCGGCCCTCCGGGCCCGGAAGTCCTCGAGGATGGTCGCGGTCGCGGTCGCTCCGATGCGAGTGACCCCGAGGGCCATCACCGCCAGGAGCGCGTCGAGGGTCCGGACTCCGCCGGCCGCCTTCACCTGGACGTGGGGCGACGTGTTCGCCCGCATCAGGGCGAGGTCCTCGTGGGTCGCTCCGCTCGGGGCGAAGCCGGTCGACGTCTTGACGAAGTCCGCCCCCGCGGCCTCGCTCAGGCGACAGGCCCGGACCTTTTCGTCGTCGGTCAGGTAGGCGTTCTCGAAGATGACCTTGACGATGGCGCCGGCCTCATGGGCGACCTCGACGATGGCCGCGATGTCGGCCTGGACGTCGGTGTCGCGGCGCGCCTTGAGGGCCCCGATGGGCAGGACCATGTCGAGCTCGGTCGCCCCGTCGGCCAGGGCCTGGCGGGCCTCGAAGACCTTCGTCTCGGTGCGGTGGTTGCCGTGGGGGAAACCGATCGTCGTGCCCACGGCCACGTCTGTCCCGGCGAGCAGCGCGGCGGCCCGCCGGACGTCGGCCGGGCGGACGCAGACCGAGGCGACGTCGTACCCGGCGGCCAGGCGGCAGCCGTCCTCGACGAAGGCGTCGTCGAGCTCAGGCCGGAGCAGCGAGTGATCGATCGTCCTGGCGATGTCGCGCTCGCTGACCCGGGACAGCAGATCGGCCAGCAGCTCGGGGGTCAGCTCGTCGGGCGAGCGTGGGGCCGTGACCTCGGCCCAGGAGGGTCCCACTGCGCTCACTTGCAGTACGGCCGCAGCACGTCGCGGGCGATGAGGAAGCCCTGCTTGACCTTCTCGTCGGTCCCCTCGAAGCGGCGGTCCTCGTGCTCGATGATGCAGTCGCCCTCGTAGCCCTGACGGTAGAGGGTGGCGAAGATGCGGGCCCAGGGGGCCTCGCCGAGCCCGGGCAGGCGGGGGATCTGCCAGCCGATGCCAGAGGACATGGAGCCGCGCTCGTAGAGCCCGTCGCGGTCGATCTCGACGTCCTTGGCCTGGAAGTGGTAGATGTGCGGCCCGAACTCCCGGATGAAGCGCTCCTGGTCGATCATCAGCCAGACCAGGTGGGACGGGTCGTAGTTGAGCCCGACCGTGCCGCCCCACTGCTCGATGATCCGCCGCCAGATGTACGGCGACCAGGCGATGTTGTGACCGCCCGGCCACTCGTCGCGGCTGAAGATCATCGGGCAGTTCTCGATGGTGATCTTCACCCCGTTGTCCTGGGCCGCCCGGACGATGTCCGGCCAGACCTGGAGAGCGACCTCCCAGTTCTCGTCGGTGCTCTTGGCAGCGTCGCCGCCCATGAAGGTGTTGACGAGCGAGACGCCCATCTTCCGGGCGGCCGTCATGACCTGCTTGAGGTGAGCGATGGCGGGATCGCGGACGGCCGGGTCCGGGTGCAGCGGGTTGGGGTAGAAGCCGAGCCCGGAGATGGAAAGACCCTTGCCGGCCAGCTCGTCGACGACCTCGGTCGCCTGGGTATCGGACAGCTTCGCGACGTCGATGTGGCTCGTCCCGGCGTAGCGTCGCGTCGGGCCGGTGGACCGCGGCCAGCAGGCGATCTCGAGGACCTCGAAACCGTTCCCGGCGGCCCAGTCGGCCACCTCCGTGAGCGGCGTCTCGGGGAACGGGGCGGTCAGGAAGCCGAGCTTCATCGTGTTCCTCCGTGCATGGGCGTCGGAACGCCGGTCGGTTCCGGTGTCGATCGACGGCGGTGGGCCATCAGCGGGCGACCTCGACCCAGCGGCCCGCGCGGGCGCTCGCAGCGATGGCGTCGCCGACGAGCATCTCGTCGTGCCCGTCGACGAAGGTCGGATAGCCGGGCGAATCCGGAGGGCCGCCGGCGACGACGGCCCCGTAGACGGATCGGTAGAGCGCCTTGAACGTGTCGGCGAAGCCCTCCACGTGACCGGCCGGAAGGTCGGCCGCTGCCGCGCCCTCGGGGCCCATCAGGGCGGGGTTGCGGAGCAGGATCTCGTTGGTCCGGTCGCGGTGGCCGACCCACAGCTCGTCGGGCCGCTCGGAGTCCCAGCCAGCCGCGGCTGTCGAGCCGTCGATCTCGTACTGCAGCGAGTTCTTTCGACCCGGGCTCAGCTGCGAGACGGCGAGGGCTCCACGGGCGCCGTTGTCGAAGCGCAGCAGGATCGTCGCGACGTCCTCGGTGCCGATGGCCCGGTCGACCGTCTCGGTCGCCCGGTCGGTCGAGAAGGTCTCGACCGGACCCGTCGGCTCGCGACGGACGGGGATGAAGGTGGCCAGGTCGGCGACCACCTCGACGACCCGCCGGCCGGTCAGGAAGGTCGTCAGGTCGAGCCAATGCGAGCCGATGTCGCCCACGGCCCGGAGGGCGCCGCCCCGATCCGGCCGGAGTCGCCAGTTCCAGTCCGTCTCGAGGAGCAGCCAGTCCTGGAAGTAGTGGCCGCTTACGAGACGGACGTCGCCCAGACCGCCGTCGCGGACGAGCCCGGCCAGGTGCTGGTTGACCGGGTAGAAGCGGATGTTGAAGTTCACCGCGTGGACCCGGCCGCTCGCCTCGGCGAGCCGGACCAGCTCGGCGGACTCCTCCGAGGTCATCGCCAGCGGCTTCTCGCAGACGACGTGCCGGCCCGCGGCCAGGATCTCCTTGACCTGCGGGTAGTGGAGGTCGTTGGGCGAGGTGACATGGACGACCTCCACGCGGTCGTCGGCGAGCAGCTCGGCCAGGCTGGCGTAGGCGCGTGCGACGCCGAGGGCCGTCGCCCGGACGGCGCCGCGCTCCGCCGATGAGCCGAGGAGTCCGTGGACGCTCACCCCCAGCCGGCGCAGCGCCTCGATGTGGACGGTGCCGATGAAGCCGCTGCCGATCACGGCGGCACCGACGTCGCTGATCCGTCGCATCGAGGGGCTCCTCCTGCTGCTGGACCCGGTCCGACCGGGCCCTCGCCCGGTACGCCGACCGCCCGTCACTCTAGATGCTGGATCGTCTGGTCGTCTAGACAGGTGCCAGCCCTGCGGCGCAGGCCACCGCGAGGCGCGCCGGGACGTCCCCTCGGGTGGCGACGGTCGCCCAAGGCATGGCCACCCTACCGGAGGGCGACCGCCCGCCTAGGTCCATCCGGCCCGGGCGCGACGGGGCCGATGGTCGGAGCGGGAGGCGATCACCCGGCCGCGTCGACCGCCCGACGGTCGAGTCCCGACGCGGCATCGGCGTCGGCCATGACCCGGAGTCGCGGGTGCCGGCGCAGGTACGTGGCCGGACAGTCGGGCCCCTCGGGCTCGGCGAGGGCGCGGGCGAGCACGTCCGCCTTGCGGGTGCCGCTGACGAGGAGCCAGATCTCGTCGGCCTGGAGCAGACGAGCGATGCCGAGCGTGATGCCGGCGGTCGGCGGGCGGGAGGCGCCGTACCGCTCGGTCGCCACGTCCCGGGTGGTCGGGTCGAGGCGGACCACCCGGGTCGGACCGTCGGCTGTCGATCCAGGCTCGTTCATCCCGATGTGGCCGTTGAGGCCCAGCCCCAGGATGGCCAGGTCGATCCCGGCCGCGGCGACGGCGTCGATCCGGTCCGCCTCGGCGTCCGGGTCGGCAGCATCACTGTCGATCCCGTCGAAGGCGGGTGGCTGCGCGAGCCGGTCCATCAGCTCGCGCCGCAGACGTGGGCCGCCGAGTGCCGGATCGTCCGGCGGCAGCCCGAGGTACTCGTCGAGGAGCGTGACGTGGGCATCGGCGAACGACACTCGGCCCATATCGGCCAGCTCGACGAGGGCAGCGTAGACCGGGGCCGGGGTCTCGCCGGTGGGAAGGACGAGCCGCAGGTCAGGTCGGACCCGCAGCCGTTCGGCCAGGTCGGCCGCGACCCAGCCTGGCCACGCGGCCGGGGTGACGATCTCGAGCGAGAGTGTCATCCGCCGGCGACGACCCGGTCGACGAAGTCGCCGGTCTTGGGGTCCTTGAGGATCAGCTTCTGGCGACCGTCGGGCAGGACCTCGCGCTTGATGACGACCTGCCCGTCGAGCAGCTCCGGCTCGGCGGTGATCCGCGGCGTCGAGCTGCCACGCCACTCGAAGAGCTCGACCGGCTCCCAGACCCGGGTCTTCGCCGATCGGTAGGCAGCGTCCATGATGGCGTTGACGACGTAGCCGTCGTAGAACGTCTCCTGGGGGTCCCGCCCCTCGTCGAGGGCCCGGAACATGTCGGTGAACATGTCGACGTAGCCGAGCTCCGACACCTCGTCACCGACCGGGAAGAGCCAGCCGGCCTCGGTCTCTGCCTTCTCGGCGACGTACCCGCCACCCCCGCCGGCGGTGAACATCTCGAAGCCGGTCCGCAGGAAGTGGTTCATCCAGATCGTGCCGTGGGTCCCGGCTACCTCGTCGCGGAGATCCATCCCGCCGCGGAAGGTCCAGGAGACCTCGAACTGGCCGATGGCGTCCGACTCGAAGCGGATCAGGGCGACGGCGTTGTCCTCGTCGGCGATCGGGTGGACCAGGGTGTCGGTGTGGCACATCACCTCCACCGGCCGGTTCCCCTTGCCGACGAAGTTGCGGATGATCTCGATGCAGTGGCAACCCAGGTCGACGATGGCCCCGCCGCCGGTCAGGCGCCCATCCCAGAACCAGGCCGAGTGCGGGCCGGGGTGGGTCTCCCGGGAGCGGACCCAGGTGACCTGGCCGATCGCCCCTCCATGGACCGCCTTCACGGCCTTGAGCAACTTCGGCGTGTAGCAGAGGTCCTCGAGATAGCCGGCGAAGACGCCGGCCCGCTCGACCGTCTCGAGCATGCGCCGCGCCTCCTCGGCGTTGCGACCGAGCGGCTTCGTGCAGAGCACCGGCTTGCCGGCCGCCGCGGTCATCTCGATCGCCTCCTCGTGGAGGAAGTTGGGCAGGCCGATGACGACGACGTCGACCTCGGGGTGCTCGATGGCGCTCCGGATGTCTGTCGTCGATTCGGGGATGCCCCAGCGCTCGCGGAAGGCCCGACCACGCTCCTCGCTCCGCGAGTAGACGATGCGGACCGAGTCTCGGCCGCGCTGACCGTGGAGGGTCATCGTGTAGAAGTCGCCGATCAGGCCGGTGCCCAGCATCGCGATCCGGTACGACTGCATCCCTGGCATCTCCTTCGCTTGCGGTGGAGCGATCGTACTGCGCCCCTGGGGGGCTCCGCGGCCGGTCCCACGGCCCGACACCGGCCGCCGGCGAGGGTACGATCGTCGGCGATGGCGACCGCAGCGATCCGACACCCGTGACTCGCGAGCCGGCACCCCGCTGGCTGCGGGCCGACCTGGTGGGTCCGCGCGGGATCCTCGAGGATCGGCTCATCCGCATCGACGGTGAGCACCTCGGCCGGATCTGCCGCGCGGCCGAGGATCCGGCCGCCGCTCGCCGCGCGGAGCGCCTGGACGGGCTCCTGGCCCCGGGCCTCGTCGACGTCCACTGCCACGGCGGCGGCGGGATCGACGTCCTCGGTCCGGGTGTGGACGCACTCGCCGCCGGCGGTCCACGGGTCGTGGCCGCGACGGTCGAGGCCCTCCGGGCGTTCGCCGGCTTCCAGGCCGCCCGGGGCGTGACCACGGTGCTGCCGACGGCCGTCTCGATCCCGCTGCCGGCGCTGCGGACCTGGGCGGTCGCCGTCGGGGAGGCCCACCGAGACCAGCGGCGCGAGCACCGCGATGGCCGGCCCTCGACCCAGGCGACGATCGTCGGGGCGAACCTCGAGGGACCGGCCCTCGCCGAAGGGCGTCGCGGGGCCCACGATCGCCGGGCGTTGGTGGCCCCCCGGATCCTCCTTGACGCCATCGAGGCGGATCCCGCCAGCTGGGCCGCGGTCCGCGTCGTGACCGTGGCGCCGGAGGGCGACGGCGGGCTCGAGCTGGTCGCGGCCCTGGCCGGTCGTGGGATCGTCGCCAGCCTCGGCCACACCGACGCGGCGACGGCCCGGGTGGTGGCGGCCGTCGATGCCGGGGCCCGCAGCGTGACCCACCTATTCAACGCGATGCCGCCGCTCCACCACCGGGACCCGGGCCTGCCCGGGATCGCGCTGACGGACGAGCGGCTCCACGCCGAGCTCATCGCCGACGGCATCCATGTCGACCGCCGGCTGCTCCCGCCGCTCGCCCGTGCGCTGGGGGCCCGTCTCCTCTACGTGAGCGACGCGATCGCCGCAGCCGGGATCGGCGACGGGGAGCTCCGGCTGGGATCGCTCCGCGTCTCGGTCCGTGGCGCCGAAGCACGACTGGCCGATGGCACGCTGGCAGGCAGCGTCACCCCGCTCGACGCCGCCCTCGCCGTGGCGGTCGAGGCCGGCGTCCCCCTCCATCTCGCCGTGCGGGCGGCCGCCGCCGCGCCGGCGGGGCTGCTGCGGCTGCGCGATCGAGGCGCCATCCGTGCCGGGGCCCGGGCCGACCTCGTCGTCATCGGTCCGGACGGCCGCCACCGCCGGACGTTCCTGGGCGGGACCCCGCTCGACGCCTGAGCCCGGTCGACCCCCCGGTCGGACCCGGTCAGCTCACGCGCTTGCCGAGCATCGGATCCCGGACGGCGTCGCCGGTGGTGGGTCCGGTGCCTCGACGCACCACCGCGCCGATGACGGCGGAGCCCAGGGCCAATCCGCCGCGGTGCCCCGGGTCGAAAGGGGATCGACAGGCCGGCCCGCCCCAGCGGACCGGACCCGAGACGACAGCCCGGAGATGCGACCGGGCCACCATCACCCACCGGAGGATCCACTGATGCGACGACTGATCGCCGCCTTCACCGCCGGGGCGCTCGCCCTCGGCATCATCGCCGGCCCGGCGCTCGCGAAGCAGCCGGCCAAGACCCCGTCGATCGTCGACGTGGCGATCGCCGTCAACAGCGACGGCCCCTTCGCCGGCTCGTTCGACACCCTGATCGCCGCGGTCCTGGCCGCTGACCCGGCCGTTGCGGCCACCCTGACGGGCAAGGGCCAGTACACCGTCTTCGCCCCGACCGACACGGCCTTTGCCGAGCTCGGCCTCGATGAGACGAACGTCGGCAGCCTGCCGCAGGCCGACCTGACGAACATCCTGCTGTACCACGTCGCCAAGGGCGAGCGCTACGCCGCTGATGTCGTCAGTTCCTCGCAGATCCGGATGCTGAACGGCGAGTTCGCGATGATCGACGGCGCCACGATCGACGGCGAGAACATCATCGTGACCGACGTCGACGCCCCGACCAACGGGATCATCCACGTCATCGACGGCGTGCTGCTCCCCTGACCGCGGCCCGGACCTTCCGACCCGCCCCTCCCGCCCCGCTCGGCCACCGAGCGGGGCGTTCCGCTTCCGCCCTCCAGCGGGTAGGATGACCAGGCTCGGCCGGATGTCGCGTACGGGGTCCGTCCAGCCGTCGCCAGCGACGGCAGATGCAAGGGCCCGCGCTCTGCCCGCCGAGCGGAGGAGAGTGGACTGATGGCCACGGTCACGTTCGATCACGTCACCAAGCGCTTCGGTGAGGTCGTCGCCGTCGACGATCTCTCCCTTGAGATCCGCGACGGGGAGTTCATGGTCCTGGTCGGTCCGTCCGGCTGCGGCAAGACGACCAGCCTGCGGATGATCGCCGGCCTGGAGGAGATCTCCGACGGCAAGCTCCTCATCGGCGACAAGGTCGTCAACGACATCGCCCCGAAGGACCGCGACATCGCGATGGTCTTCCAGAGCTACGCGCTCTACCCGCACATGACCGTCCGCGACAACCTCGCCTTCGGGCTGAAGCTGCGCAAGGTCCCCAAGACCGAGATCGAGAAGCGGGTCAACGATGCCGCCTCGATCCTGTCCCTCGGGAAGCTCCTCGACCGCAAGCCCAAGGAGCTCTCCGGCGGCCAGCGCCAGCGGGTCGCCCTGGGTCGGGCGATCGTCCGGGAGCCGGCCGTCTTCTTGATGGACGAGCCGCTCTCGAACCTCGACGCCAAGCTGCGCGTCCAGACGCGGGCAGAGATCGCCCGGCTGCACCAGCGCCTGGGCGTCACGACGGTCTACGTCACCCACGACCAGGTCGAGGCGATGACGATGGGCCAGCGCATCGCGGTCATGTCGGAGGCCCTCCTCCAGCAGGTCGGCTCGCCCCAGGAGCTGTACGACCAGCCGACCAATCGCTTCGTGGCCGGCTTCATCGGCAGCCCGGCCATGAACTTCATCGACGTGACGGTCCAGGCGCAGGACGGCCGGCCGATGCTTGTCGCCGAGCGCCTCGACATCCCGGTCCCCGACCGCTTCCGGGAGGCGGCCGCGGCCGCGACCGGCGGCAAGCTCGTCCTGGGGATCCGGCCCGAGCACTTCGATCTCGCCGAGGGAGGTTCGCCCAGCGGCACCATCACCACCCAGGCGGACGTGGTCGAGTACCTCGGCAACGAAGAGCTCATCCACATCGACGTGGCCGGGGTCGACTCCGTGGCCCTGCTCAGCTCGGATCATCGGGTCCGACCGGGGGACGCGATCGCGATGACCGTGAATCCCGACAAGCTCCACCTGTTCGACTCCGAGACGAACCTGAGCCTGGCCAAGGTGCCGGCGCAGGCCTGACGGGTTGACGGATCCCGACGAGCCGGTCGTGGCGGGCGGCTCCGCCGCGACCGATCATCCGTACGTCGAGCGCCGGGTCTCGACGCGGGTGGTGCATCGGGGCCGCTACCTGACGTTCCGGGTGGACACGGTCGAGCGCCCCGACGGGAGCCGGGCCGAGCGCGACATCTGCGGCCATCCGGGCGCCGTCGCCATCATCGCCCTCGACGAGGACGATCGCGTCCTGCTCGTCCGCCAGTACCGCCTGGCCGCCGGCGAGCTGCTCCTGGAGCTGCCCGCCGGGACCCTTGACGTGGATCCCGGTTCCGGCGAGGTCGAGGACCCTGACCGGGCGGCCCGGCGCGAGCTGGAGGAGGAGGCCGGCGTCGTCGCCGAGTCGTGGCGGCACCTGGGTCGCTTCTGGACCGCGCCCGGCTTCGCGACCGAGGAGATGCACCTCTATCTCGCCACCGACCTGCGGACCGTTCGCGAAGGTGTGCTCGGCGAGGACGAGGACGAACGCCTCGAGCTCCAGCGCGTCCCCTGGCGCGACGCCGTCCGCCTCGCCGAGACGGGTGGGATCCGCGACGCCAAGTCCATCGTCGGGCTCTTCTGGCTGGCCCGCCTCGAGGCCGCAGACGGCGGGGCCTGAGCCGATGGCCCGCAGCGTGCGAACGGTCCAGGAGGGCGACCTGCCCGCCATCCGGGCCGTGATGGAGGCGTCCCTTGCCGTCGATGGGATCCCCGGCTTCACCGCGACCGACATCGACCGGGCCATCGACCGCCTGCCGGCGGACCCTGGCTGCGCGGCGGTGGCCGAGGTCGACGGGACGATCGTCGGCTATGCGATCCCCGGGCACGACGACCTGACCGTCCACCCGGATCATCGGCGCCGGGGGCACGGTCGGGCGCTGGTTCCGGCCGCCATCGACATCGCCCGCGCCATGGGGCACCGGATGCTGCTGCTCCACGTGCCGACCCACCTGGAGGCATCGGTGTCGTTCGCCCGGGCCTTGGGCTTCGCCTACCACTCGAGTCTCTGGCTGTTCGAGCTGTCGCCCGACGTCGCCGTGGCGTCGCCGGAGTGGCCGGACGGCTACGTCGCCCGTCCGTTCGACCGCGACGAGGACCTGGGCCGCTACGTCGCCCTGATGAACGCCACCTTCGCCGACCACCCGACGCCGGTGGCCTGGTCCCAGGCCGTCGTGGCGCGCGTGCACGGCCTGCCGTCGTTCCACCCGGAGGATGTCCGGATCGTCGTCCCGGCGGGCCAGCCCGATCGGCCGGTGGCCTTCTCGCGGGTCGAGGTGTGGAGTGGAACAGGCTCGGCGCCGACCGGCTGGATCAACCAGATCGGCGTCCTCCCGGCGGACCGCGGTCGAGGGCTCGGCCGGGCGCTGCTTCGCTGGGGCGTGGGACACCTTCGCACCCGGGGAGCGGGGCCGGTCCAGCTCGCCGTGGAGGCGCTCAACGACCGGGCCCTGGAGCTGTACCGGCGTCACGGCTTCAGGGCGACCATCGAGTGGCCCCACTGGGGCCTGGCCGTCCCGTCGAGCGACGGGACGAGCCCTCCCGCCGCAGCGGACAGGGCCCAGGGCTGGTCCTAGGGCTGGTCCTGTCCCGTGGGCCGGCGGTCGCCCGCCGGCGGTCCATCCTCAGGGGCCGGCAAGCGCTCGAGCTCGCCCCGGAACAACGTGCTGTCGGGCTCCAGCGCGACCGCGAGCTTCAGGTGGGTCCGGGCCTCGGCGACGCGGCCGGCCCTCCGCAGGACCCTGGCCAGCGCGTAGTGGGCGTATCCCGAGGCGGGATCCACCTCGACGAGGGCCTCGAAGGTCTCGACGGCCCGCTCGACCTGGCCGCTCTGCGCATAGGCGCGCCCCAGCGGCTCGAGGATCGAGCCCTTGCCGGGCTCGATCGCCGCGGCGCGCTCCAGGACGACCGCCGCCTGGGCGTGATGGCGACCCCGCATCAGGCGCTGGCCGCGCTGGAGCAGCTCGTAGGCCGACTCGTGATCGCTCGGCGCGGGGCCGTCGTCGGTGTCGGCCGGGCGAGGGTCTGTCGGCTCCGGGTGCGGCATGGCCGGATGGTCGCACGAACCGCCCCGAGAGGTCCCGCGACGGGCCTGCCGGCCCACGGGAGGAGCGACGTCAGCCGCGCCACTCCCCGAGATCGACCGGGCGTAGCCGGGGCGATGGGGTCCGCCCGGGGATGCGACCGCGCTTGGCGATCGGGCGCCCGTCGATCTCCTTGATGTCGCCGGTGAAGTCGATCGGCCGGGCACCGCTGATGTACGAGCCGACGGCGAACGAGTCGACCGGCGCTCCGGCCTCCTTGAACTGGCCGATCCGGTCCGGGTTGAGACCACCGGAGACGACGATCCGGACGTGCTGGAAGCCGGCCTGGTCGAGGCGGGCCCGGACCTCGGTGACCAGCTCGGGGGTGACCCGTCCACGCTCGGAAGGCGTATCGAGGCGGACGCCGTAGAGCCGGTCGCCGAGCGCATTGGCGACCCGGAGGGCTTCCTCGGCCTCGTCGCGGAAGGTATCGACCAGGACGATCCGGGGGATGTCCGGCTCGAGGTCCCGATCGAAGGCCAGCGCGGCTTCCACCGTGTCGCCGAAGATCAGGACGAGCGAGTGGGGCATCGTGCCCGTCGGGTTGAGGCCGGCCAGGCGGGCGCCGGCCGGGGTCGATGCGCCGACGCAGCCACCGATGATCGCCGCGTAGTCGAGGACGTCCGTGATGTCCGGGTGGACGTGCCGCGCCCCGAACATGATGACCGGCTGGGGTGACGCTGCCTCGACGACCAAGCGGGCGGCCGTGGCCCAGCCGGTCGACTGGGCGAGCATCCCGAGGATGGCCGTCTCGTAGAGCCCGAAGGCCCGATAGCGGGCCTGGATGCGGAGGACGACCTCTCGCGGCTCGAAGGCGGCCCCGTCATCGAGGGCCTCGACGACCGCCTCGGCGAGGTCGACCTCGGCCAGGACGTGGCCGATCAGGTTCTTGGCCTCGTCCATGCCGCAGAGGATGCCCGCCTGGCGGGCGAACACCTCCATGGTCACGACCGGATCGAGGCCCTCGCGCTCGAGGACCCGGCTGGCTCGGAAGAAGTACACGTCGGCCGAGTCGCCGGACAGGATCTCGTGTGACGGACGGGTCCGGTGGATCCCCATCAGGCCCTCCACGGACGCGGCGCGCGGACCGGGCCGGTCGAGGTCATGGGCTCGGCCTCCATCGCTCCGCTCGCCATCCCTCGAGCCCGTTGCCCGAGCGGGCGGCGATCCGGGCGGAGTGTACCCTACGACCCCTCGGCCACGATGCGGACGTCGCCCTGGGCGATCCGACGAGCCCGACGCCTGGACCGGATCCGGGCCACCAGAAGGGTGCCCGCGGTCAACACGAGCAGGAGGATCCCGAGGCCGCTGAGCGCCCGGCGGATCCCTACCCCCTCGGCACCGTCCCAGCTGGCCCGGGCCCGCTCCGCGGCCTCGACGGCGGTCAGCAGGTCCCCGGCCTCGAAGGCGGCTTCGGCGGCGATGAGGTCGGCCTCCGGCTCCTCGCCCAGGAGGCCGATCGAGGCGAGCAGGGTCGGCTCGGCGACATGGGCCGTCTCGGCGTCTTGGAGCGCGTCGAGTGCGGCGAGCTCTGCCCGGGCCTCGGCGTCGGCAGCCCGCAGACTCCCTTCCTCGAAGCGGTCCCGCAGCGTCGATGGTGGCCGGATCCCGAGCTCGTCGGCACGCGCCTCGATCACGGCCCGCTCGTCAAGGACGGCCCTGGCCTGGGCGATGAGCCCGAGTGCCTCGGCGAACCGCCAGGCCCCGAGCTCTTCCCGGATGGCAGCCGGCAGCTCCCAGTCGACAGCGAGGTCGGCGACCTCGCGATGCTCGCTGCGAGCCACGGATCGTCGATCCAGGAGGTCGGCTTCCTGGTCCCTGACGACCCAGCGCCGCCACAGATCGTCGAACCGAGCACCCGTCCGTTCCTCCAGGAGGTCGAGGGACCCCCGCCAGTCCGGCGTCGATCGGCTCGGGACCGGCGCGTCGGGGTCGCCGTGGCGGGGCTGGTAGGCTGCCTCGCCGGCCGCGACCGCGGCCCAGACCGCCCGGAGCCCGTCCGGCCCGGCCCGTTCGGCGATCGACGAGGCCAGGGCCAGCGAGGCCGCGTAGCCATAGTCCTCGACCGCGTCGTCGGCCGTGCCCACCGCGCCCCAGGTGTTGAGCGGGATCCGGGATGCCACGAGCTCCGGGGTCAGGACGTCGGCCGTCGCCTCGACCCCGAGGCCGGTCGCCGCCAGGCCCGCGTAGTAGCTGGCGAACCCCTCGTTCGCCCAGCGCTCGGCCAGGAACGCGCCGTTGAACCAGAGGTGCGCACCCTCGTGGAGGATGACCAACGGGCCGGCGGCGTAGTCGACGTCGATCCGCCCCGCTGCCGGGTCGAAGATGCCCGCGTACCCGCCCAGGGTCCGGCTGACCCCCTCGCGCACGACGATGGGCTCGGCGCGCTCCGGGTAGGCGACCCCGATCGAATCGCCCAGGACGGGCAGCCCTCGGACGAACAGGTCCTCGATCCGCTCCGACCAGGCCGGGTCGTCGACCCAGGCCTGAAGGGTGATCGGGACCGGGGCGCCGAGGACGAGCGCCTCGATGTCGCGGGCGGCGTAGGCCCCGGGCCGGTCGGCGACCACGTAGGCGAAGAAGTCGAGCGGGTCGGCGAGCGGGCCCGTCCGAAAGACCTGGACCCCGTCGGCGCCATCACTCGGGCCGTCCATCGAGCCAGCCGCGAACCCGACGGCGTAGTCGGCCGGCAGGCTCAGGGTCACCGATCCGCCGGGCGTGTCGTCGCTGGCGAAGGCCCAGACCGGGAAGGTGACCAGGGCCTGGCCGACCCGCACGTCCCGACCGGGGGAGCCACCTGGATCGGGCAGCTCGAAGGTCAGGCGGAGCGCGGTCGAGCGGCCCGAGAAGAGCCGCTGCCCGAAGGCGATCCGGAGCAGGGTGTATTCGTCGTTGCGGCTGGCGACCCGGACGGTCGGCTTGCCGTCGGGCGAGGAGATCGCGAACGTCTCGGTGCCCGGCTGGACCGCCAGGAACGCCTCGTCGAAGTAGTAGCGTCGGGTGGACGTGTCCTTACGGTTGTTGGTGGCCGTCAGGTCGACCGCCACCCGGACGGTCGCCTCGTCGGGCACGACGACGTAGTCCGCGTCGCCGACCAGCGAGAGGTCCGGCGTGGCAGCAGCCACCGGCGCCGGCTGGGCTGCAAGCAGCGCGAGCCAGGCAGTCGCCAGGACGACGGCCAGCACCGAGCGGAGCGATCGACGCGTCGGGCGGGTCGGTCGGCGGGTGCTCACGGCTGGACGAGCTCGGCGAGCCGGTCCGCGTAGCGGGCGAACAGCTGGACCTGGCGGCTGACCCGGTCGCCGGTCGGCGGGATGCGCCCGCCGATCCAGAGCCAGTCGGCCGAATCCTCCAGGAGCTGGTCGCAGATCGCCAGGAGCCGTGCGATCGCCACGCCGACGGCGTCCCGGTCCAGCGTCTCGAGCGGGAGTTCCGTCGTCAGGATGGGCCGCTCGTCCTGGGCGATGGCGAACTTGACGAAGGGGAACTCGTCGTTCCAGCGGAGCAGCTTGCGGTATGACTTCCGAAACCCGTCACCGATGGGCGGCGCGAAGTGGACCCAGACGACGAGGGCGAGGCCGGGGTCGAGGATCAGGGTGACCGGGACGTCGAAGCGACGCCGACCGTCGAGGTCGAGGTCCCACGAGGAGACCCCCTCGCGCTCGGCGCGCTCGGTCGGCACCAGGGCGAGCTCCTGGAGCCAGCGCTCGACGTCGGCCGCGGACACGGCGCGGCCCGGGATGGACGGGGGCATGGCCGGAGCAGTCTACCCGGGATCGGCCGGAGGGCCCTCGGCGGGGTCAGGCCGGCGATCGGCGCGGGTCGCCGCCCCGATCAGCTCCCGGCGGCCCGTGACGAAAGGGGCTCGCCGGCGGTCGCCGGCTTCGGCCGGCGCGAGCTCCTGGCCCCCTTGGCGCCCCCTCGCCGGATCGTCCCGCCGGTGGGCACGGACCTGGACTTGAAGTCGCCCGAGCGGACCCCCTCGTCGATCCGGACGTTGCGACCGACCCGCGTGCCGCGGGGGATCACGGCCTGCTTGCCGACGACGGTGATGCCGGTACTGAGCCGGGTCGGCTCGTCGCGGTTGGCCGGCTCATCGGGGCCCTGTCCGACGATCGACCCCTGGCCCACGACCACCTCCTTGTCGAGGATGGCCCGGTCCACCACCGCGTTCGAGCGGATGACGCTGTCGAACATGACGATCGAATCGCGGACGACCGCCCCCAGCTCGACCCGCACTCCCGGCGAGAGGACCGAGTTGACGACGGTCCCGTGGATGATGCAGCCGTGGCTGATGAGGCTGCGGTGGACCTGGGCGGTCGGACCGACCTTGGCCGGCGGGCGCTCCTCCGATTTCGTGAAGACGGTCCACTCGCGATCGTAGAGATCGAGCTCGGGGCGGTCGACCAGCAGGGCGAGATTCGCCTCCCAGTAGGACTGGATGGTGCCCACGTCCTGCCAGTAGCCGCCGAAGCGGTAGCCGAAGACTCGCGCCCCGCCATCGAGCATCGCCGGGATGACGTTGGCCCCGAAGTCGGTCAGCGACTCGTCCAGCCAGCGGAGGAGCGCCCGCTTCGTGAAGACGTACACGCCCATCGACGCCAGGTCGCTCTTGGGCTGCTTGGGCTTCTCCTGCCAGTCGACGATCCGGTCGGTCTCATCGAGGGCGAGGATCCCCATCCGGGTGGCCTCGGCGAGGGGCACCTGGCGGACGCCGATCGTCACGTCGGCCCGTCGACGGCGATGGGCCTGGACGAACGGCTGGTAGTCCATCTTGTAGATGTGATCACCGGCAAGGACCACGATGGTGTCGGCGGGGTGCTGCTCGATGGCCCCGAGGTTCTGGAGCACCGCGTCGGCCGTCCCCCGGTACCACTCCCCGCCCCGGCCACGCGCCACGTAGGGCTGCATCAGGCGAACGCCGCCGCGCGCCCGGTCGAGGTCCCATGGCCGCCCCAGGCCGATGTGGTCGGTCAGCGATCGGGGCGCGTACTGGGTCAGGACCAGGACGTCGTCGATATCCGAGTTGACGCAGTTGCGACAGGGTGAAGTCGATGATCCGGTACTTACCGCCGAACGGCACCGCCGGCTTGGCCCGGATGGCCGACAGGATCGAGAGACGCTCGCCCTCGCCCCCGGCCAGGATGATCGCCATCGTGCGCTTCACGGGCGGGCCCCCTTTCCAGCTGGCGATCCACGCTCCCCAGCGCCGATGCTAGCACCGTCCCATCGGGCGGCGGAGGCCGGGATCAGACGAACAGCCGGGGGTTCACCCAGGAGCCGTTCCGTTCGATCATCCAGTGCAGGTGCGGCCCGGTGGTCCGGCCGGTCATCCCGTTGTAGCCGATGACCTCGCCCTGCTTGACCGACTCACCGGCCCGGACGGTCAGCGGCTTCGTTGCGTTGTCGAGGTGGGCGTACCACGAGATGAGCGTCTCGGAGTGGGCGATGATGACGATCCAGGCCTTCGGCACCGGGTCGTAGGGGTTCGCTCCGGCGAAGACGACGACCCCGTCTCCCGCGGCCTTCACCGGGGTGTACATCGGCGCGGCGATGTCGATGCCCTTGTGGAAGTGGGCGCAGCTGCCCAGCGGCGGCTCCCAGGAGAAGCCGGTGCAGCCGAACTCCTGGGTGATCTTGCCGGCCATCGGCCAGATGAACGTCCCGTTGTACTGCGAGGGGATGTTGCCGTACTGCTTGCGCTGCCGGATCAGCTCCTCGATCTGGGCCTGCAGGCGACGCTGGGCCGCCTCGCTGGCCTTGAGCGCCCTGTCCGCGGCGGCCTTGTTCGAGTCGAGCTGGGCGTAGGCCGACCGCTGGGCAGACAGCGCGCGGGCGGTCTCCTTCTTGAGGACCTCGAGCTGGCGCTTGGCCTCCCGCAGGTCGGCCACCCGGGCGTCGAGCTCGGCCTTCTGGGCGGCCGTCTCGTCCCGAAGCTCGATCGTCTGGCGGGTCGTGACGAGGACCTGTCCCTTGAGCGCATCGAGGACCTCCTGGTCGCGCTCGATGGCCCGAGCCAGGGCCCGGTCCTGCTCGCCCACGTCGAGGTGCCAGTCGACCTCGGCGATGACGTCGGTGAACGACTCGCCCGACAGGAAGGTCTCCAGGATCGAGGTCCGATCCGTCGAGTAGGCGCTCCGGATCCGCTCCGCGAGCTCCTCCTTCTTGACCGCCAGGGCCTCGGCCATGGCCTGCGCCTCGGCCTTCAGGCGGACCAGCTGCGTGGCCAGGATCTTGAGCTGGAGGACCAGCCCGTCGTAGACGCGCTGGACCTCGGCGATCTGGACCTCGAGCCCCTTGATCCGGGTCGCGATCGCGTCCAGGTCGGCGTTGACCTGCTTGAGCGCCGCGGCGGTCTGGGAGATCTCGGCCTTGAGCGAGGCCTGGGCAGCGTGGAGCTTCTCGATCTGGGCCCTCTGGGCGTCGATCTGCTGCTGCAGCTCCTTCTTGTCCTTGACGGCGTCGTCGAGCTCGTCGGCCGAGACCCCAGGGGCCGGGCCGGCGACGAGGCCGGCCGCCAGCGGCAGGACGAGGAGGAAGGCGAGGAAGCGCAGGGGCAGGCGGCGGGGCGATCCGGAGGCCCAGCCGGGGGCGTGGCGCTGCATCAGTGCTGGAGCATCCTGCGAGCGGTCTCCGTGGTTGGCCCGGGCGGCGCTTGGCTCGCGACGGTCCGCGACGCGGTATGGCTCGCCGGCCATCCACAGCAGCGACGGGCACGGCCGCGGCCGATGCCGGCTCCGCGGAATCCTACACCCGCACCCCGAGCAGCCCCGCTGGTACGAAGGTACGGCTCGCTATGCGGGACCCGTGACCAGGATCCCCCAGAGGATCCCGACGATGAGGAACGGGCCGTAGGGCACGTACGTTCGCAGGGTGATCCGTCGCAGGGCCAGCAGGACGACGAGGACGACCCCGGCGAGCAGGACGCCGGCCACCACCCCGGCCAGGAACGGCCCGACGCCGGCCAGCAGGCCCGCTCCGACGAGGAACTTCACGTCGCCCAGCCCGAACGCGCCCGACCCGAACGGGATCGAGGCGACGTACAGGACGGTCGGGACGGCCACGGCGGCGACGACGGCCAGGGGCAGGTCGACCGGGGCCACGAGCGGGTTCCAGCCGGCCAGCGACGCGACGAACGCGACCGGGATGACCGGCAGGGTGAGGACATCGGGCAGGAGCCGCTGGTCGAGGTCGGTCGCCAGCATGAGAGCGCAGGCCGTCGCGAAGGCCCCGAAGAGCAGCGAGGCCGCCAGCTCCGGGTACCGCCAGCCCACGGCGGCCAGCGACGCCCCCGAGACGAGCGCCACGGCGAGCGTGCGCCAGTCGGCGGCGCGGACCCAGCCGGCTGACCGCACGACGGTGCCGTCCTCGCCGATCTCCGCCTCGTGGACCGGCCAGCGAGCGGCGATGCGGTCCGCCACCAGGCCCCAGGCGGCACCCACGACGGCGAGGGCGACGACGATGGGGGTCATCGGGTCGTCGGTTCCGCCACCGTCACGACCGGGGCGTCAGCCCGACCGGGCCCCGGCGAGGGCCAGCTCCACGAGGGTGGCGTGAACGTTCCCGGTCGCGCCTCGCGGCGCGAACGCGGTCGGCTTGCGGAGGTAGGCGGTCCCGGCGATGTCGAGGTGGACCCACGGCGTCGTGACGAAGCGGCGAAGGAACAGGGCGCTCTTGATGAGGCCGCCGTCCGAGCTGCCGGAGTTGACCATGTCCGCGTACCACGAGTCCATCTCGGGCCAGTACTCCTCGACGAGGGGCAGGCGCCAGAGCCGCTCGCCTGCCCGCGACGCCGCGGCCGCGACGGTCTCGTAGAAGTCGTCGGGCGCCCCGAAGGCGCCGCTGACGAGGTGCCCGAGGGCCCGGGCCACGGCACCGGTCAGGGTGGCCACGTCGACGACGTGGGTCGCCCCCAGCCGCTCGGCATAGGTCATGGCGTCGCCCAGGATGAGGCGGCCCTCGGCGTCGGTGTTGGTGATGTCGACGAACTGGCCGTTGAGCGCCTTGACCACGTCGCCCGGCCTGGTGGAGTGCGGACCGGGCATGTTCTCGACGGCCGGCGCGACCGCCAGCAGCGGCGTGCCGGGCGCCAGCCGGGCGACCGTGGCGATCGCCGCGATGACCGTGCAGGCGCCGGTCTTGTCCATCTTCATCTCTTCCATCCGGTCGGACGGCTTGATGCTGATGCCCCCGGAGTCGAAGCAGACGCCCTTGCCGACGAGCGCCAGGTGGCGGTCCAGGGCGTCGCGCTCCCCTTCCCCGCCCGACCGGAGGACGATCATCCGGGGCGGGCTGGCGCTGCCCTGCCCAACGGCCAGGAACATGCCCATGCCCAGCTCGGCCGCGCGGACCTCGTCGATGACGTCGATGGCCAGGCCGTTCGCGGCCGCGACGGCCCGGGCCTCCTCGGCCAGCGCCTCGGGAGGGAGCTCGTTGGCGGCCCGGTTCGCCAGGGTCCGGGCCAGCTCGGCCCCCTCCGCCATGATCCGGCCGCGCTCGGCGGCCCGCTCCAGGTCGGCAGCCGAGCCAGCCGGGACCACGACGATCAGCTCCTGGAGCGCGGGCGGAGCCCCCTCGGGTTCCTGCCGATAGAGGGACTTGGGGTCATAGGAGCCCTCGACGAGGCCACGGACGACCTGCTCGGCCGCAGCTTCGAGACCC
Organism: uncultured Chloroflexia bacterium; assembly: GCA_963707215.1. Taxonomy (GTDB): domain Bacteria; phylum Chloroflexota; class Limnocylindria; order Limnocylindrales; family CSP1-4; genus DATHYZ01. The sequence continues at coordinate 869,856 of CAVPPB010000003.1, forward strand.
CCATCGATCGTCGCGAAGGGCTCGAGCCAGACGGCGAGCGACGCGACCGACCGACCCGCCAGGCGACGGATCGCCGCGGCCGCAGCCCAGCGGACGGTCTCGCGGTCGAGGTCCGGGGACTCCCCGGCACCGACACAGAGGACCCGACCCGCGCCGAGCTCACCCGCCGCCGCAAGGACCGTGGTGAAGCGCTTGCCCTCGAGCTCGCGCAATGTCGCCAGCCTGCCCAGCTCCCCACCGGCCCGGCGATCGATCTCCCCGAGGACCGCCTCGAAGCGGGGCTCCCCGACGATCGGCAGGACGAGGACGTCCGCGGCGACATCCCAGGGCTGGTCGACGACGACGCGCAGCTGCATGCGTTCAGGGCCTCCGGCTGATATGGGCATCACCGATGACGGCGACACGGGCAAGGGCGCCCGAAGTGTAGCGCGCCGGTCCGTCCGCGGATCGGCCGGCCTCCGCGAGCGCCGCTCAGCCGTCCTCGCCCGACCCCAGGTCCGCCGATCGGAGGGTCTCCGTCGCATCCTCCAGCTGGCCCCGCACCGTCTCGATCCCGATCGCGACCTCGTTCAAGCCGCCCCGGGCGAGCTCGGCCAGGATCACCGTGAGACCCCGCGTGTCGGGCGGCAGGTCCTGGCGAGCGGCCTGCTCGGCCGCGAACGCATCACGGACGGCCCCGTCGACCCGGCCACCGGATGCGATCAGGGCGCTGTAGAGCGTTCGCAGCGCAGCATCGTAGGCGGCGTTGCGGTCGAGCCACTGGTCGAGCGTGACGACGTCGGCGGTGTTGGCCAGGCGGTCGCGCAGGCGGCGGGCCTCGGCGACGATCGCGTCGGACCGATCGAGCGCGGTCAGTGCCTCCTCGTAGCGGCCGGCCGAGCCGGACGACGCGGCCTCCGCGGTCGAGGCGTCGTGATCCAGGAGCAAGGTCGTCAGCGCGTCCGCGGCGACGCTTCCGGCTGAGAAGCGGGCCCAGCCGGCCCCGAGATCGCGGGTCAGCTCGAGCGCCTCCAGCAGGTCGATCACCATCTGCCGTTCGGCCGCTCCCAGTCGGAGCTCCGCATCCGGGGCGAGCGGCACGGTCGGATCCGGCGCGACGCCGGGCAAGGCGAGGATCCCGGTCCGGAGCTCGGCTGCGGCAGCGGCGACCGCCGGCGCCTGCGTGTCACCCGCCTCGACCGACCTGGCAAGCAGATCCCGGTCGGTCCCCACGAGGGCGACCAGGGCCGTCCGGGCCGTCGTCGAGTACTCCCCGACGAGCTCCGTCAGGACCTCCAGGTCGTCCACGGCAGCCACCAGGCCCGGGCGGATCGCCTGGTCGCCGGCCCAGGTCAGCTCGGCCCGGGCCGCGGTCCCGGGCGGGCCGCCGACGCCGGTGACGATCCCGGCTGCACCGAGGGACAGGAGGATCGCGGCTGCGGACCAGCCGAGCGCGAGGAGCAGCGGGCGGAGACGAGGCATGGCGGGCATCGTCGCACAGGACGGCTGACGGGTCAGGGGTGCGACGTCCGGCGCCGTGACGGCGTCCGGGCCCACCGGTGCCGGTGCGGGGCCGCCGGTGGCGGCCGGACTGGCTAGATCGAGGCGGCGACCGGGGCCACCCGGTCCTGGTCCTTCGGCTTGCGCCGGAGGTAGCCCAGCTGGCCCTCCATGTCGGTCGGCCGGAAACCGAACTCGCGCTCGACCCCGTCGAACAAATCGGTGATGTTGTCGAGTCGGAGCTGCCGGAGCTGGTCGGTGGCGACCGGGAACGGGATGCGGAGGGTCTCGCTCGTCCCGGCGACCAGACGGATCAGCGGGACGGGCATCGGGACGATGACCCGCTTGGTGCCCATGCCGGCCATCACCTCGCGAGCGATCTCCTTGTACGTCCAGTACCGCGGGCCGCCCAGGTCGTAGCTCCGCCCGATCGTCGCGTCGTCGTCGAGCGCCATGGCGGCCACCCGGGCGACATCGGTCGCGGCGATCGGCTGGAAGCGGCTCTCGCCGTTGCCGGGGACCGGCACGAGACCCGGCGACATCCGGACCAGGCCCGCCAGGATGTTGAAGAAGCCGTCGCGCTCGCCCCACTGGAGCGATGGCTTGAGGATGGTCCAGTCCAGCCCGCTCTCACGGACGATCGTCTCGGCCTTGGCCTTCGAGCTCGCGTAGTGGAGGTTCGGGTCGTCCTCGACGCCCATGGCGCCCATGTGGACGAGGCGGCGGACGCCGGCGCCCTTCATCGCCTCGACCACGTTGCGGGTGCCCTCGGTGTTGACGAGGCGGAGGCTGGCGCCGCCGTCCCGGTCACGGGGGAGGGCGACCAGGTGGACGACCGCGTCGACGCCCGCAAGGGCACCGGGCAGTGTCTCGGGACGGGTCACGTCGCCGGTTCGCAGCTCCACGTTGGACCGCTCCTGGGGCCCGAGGCGTCCGAGGACGGTGGCGCCCGCGGCATCCGACCGGACGAGGCCGACGACCTGGTGGCCGCCGGCGAGGAGTGCAGGGACGACGTAGCTGCCCACGAAGCCGCTGGCGCCGGTGACGAGGACGGTGGCCATGATCAGGATCCCTTCTGCATCTGCGCGGCGTCGGTCGCGCTGATCTCACCCTACCGTTCGCGGCGACGCGCGCGCCGGATGGGGCTCGCGTAGCATCGCTCCGATGGACCAGGACGACCAGCCCCCGACGGAGGATCCCATCCAGCCAGCGGGACTCGAGCGCCTGCTCGCCGGGATGCCCAAGGCGGAGCTCCACCTCCATCTCGACGGGTCGCTGCTCGTCGACACGGCCCTCGAGCTGGCCAGGACCCGGGGCGTGGACGCTCCCGGCGACCGGGAGGCGATGCGGGCCTCCCTCGTCGCCCCGCCGCACGGCGCATCCCAGGCCGAGCTGCTCACGGCCTACGACCTCCCCATCGCGCTCCTCCAGGACGCCGATGCGCTCGAGCGCGTCGCCGCCGAGCTGGTCGAGGCGAAGGCCGATGACGGCGTCCATTACGTCGAGATCCGCTGGGGGCCGCGGCTCCACCTCGAGCGCGGGCTCCCGCTGGCCGACGGGATCGCAGCCGTGCTCCGTGGAGCGAACGAGGCGGCCCGGCGACGGGGCATCGATGTCCGGCTCATCTGCACGGCCATACGAACCCACCACCCGACGGCCAACCTCCAGCTCGCCGAGGTCGCGGCACGCTTCCGCGACGAGGGCCTGACCGGCTGGGACCTTGCCGGCCCGGAGGCGGCGTTCCCGGATCCGCTCGATCATGCCCGGGCCTTCGAGGCGGCCCGGGCCGGCGGGCTCAGGATCACCCTCCACGCCGGCGAGTGGGGCGGAGCCGCCCAGGTCCGCCGGGCCCTCGCCCTGGACCCGGAGCGGATCGCCCACGGACCGCTGGCCGCCGACGACCCGACCCTCGTCGCTGAGCTGATCGATCGGGGCATCACCCTGGACCTCTGCCCGACGAGCAACGTCCAGGCCGGCATCGTGCCGTCCGTCGAGGCCCATCCCCTGGCGCGGCTCCACCGCGCCGGCGTCTCGGTGACGCTCTCGACCGACGACCTGACCGTCTCCGAGGTCACCCTCACCGAGGAGTACCGCCGAGCGGTCGTCGACAACGGCCTGTCGCTCCCGGAGCTCTGGGCGATCGACCGGCGTGCTCTCGAGGTCGCCTTCGCCGACGAGGGCACGCTGGACGGGCTGCGAGCGGCGTTCGATGCCTGGGCCGCCGGCCGGCCGGACCTGGCCGGGTCGTCGGACGCCTGACCGAGGCCCGCCCGGCAGCGGGTTCCCCGCGGACCGCCACGTCCGGTACCCTCCCCCCACCGGGGCACCAGGGAGAGCGATGATCTGTCCGACCTGTGGGGCGGCCAACGAGGCCGGCCGCAAGTTCTGCGGCGAGTGCGGCACGCGACTGGCCGCTGCCTGTCCTGCGTGCGGAACGCCGAACCCGGCGGATACGAAGTTCTGCGGCGAGTGCGGCACGGCGCTGGCGGGGACATCAGCCGCCCGACCCACGTCGACCGTCCGGGCGGGCGGGATCGACGCGGTCCAAGCTCGGGTCGCCGAGCGACGGCTCGTCTCGGTCCTCTTCGCCGACCTCGTCGGGTTCACGGCGCTGGCCGAGGGCCGCGACCCGGAGGAGACCCGCGAGCTGCTGTCCCGGTACTTCGACCTGGCTCGCGAGGTCATCGAGCGCTACGGCGGCACGGTCGAGAAGTTCATCGGTGACGCCGTCATGGCGGTCTGGGGAGCCCCGGTCGCCCGCGAGGACGACCCGGAGCGAGCGGTCCGGGCTGGTCTGGAGCTGGTGGACGCCGTGCAGAGCCTCGGCCCCTCGATCCAGGCCCGCTGCGGCGTCCTGACCGGCGAGGCCGCAGTCACGCTCGGCGCCGTCGGTGAGGGCATGGTCGCCGGCGACCTCGTCAACACGGCATCCCGTCTCCAGGCAGCCGCCCCGGTCGGCACGGTCCTGGTCGGCGAGGCGACCCAGCGGGCGGCGACCGCGGCGATCGTCTTCGAGCCGGCCGGCGAACAGGCGCTCAAGGGCAAGGCCACGCCGGTCGCCGCCTGGATCGCCCGCCGGGTCGTCGCCGAGCGGGGTGGCCGCAACCGGGCGGACGCCGTCGAGGCACCGTTCGTCGGCCGCGACGTCGAGCTGCGCCTGCTCAAGGACCTCTTCCACGCGACGGCGGCCGAGCGTCGGCCCCGCCTGATCTCCGTCACCGGCCAGGGCGGCATCGGCAAGAGCCGCCTCGCCTGGGAGTTCCTCAAGTACATCGACGGCCTCGTCGACGACGTCTACTGGCACCAGGGCCGTTCGCCGGCCTACGGCGAAGGGCTGGCGCTGTGGGCCCTCGGCGAGATGGTCCGCGAGCGGGCCGGGCTGACGGAGGGCGACGACGAGCAGACGACCCGGGCGCACCTCCGCGAGACCCTGGAGACGTTCGTCCCCGACGCGGCGGAGCGGAGCTGGCTGGAGCCCGCCCTGCTCACCCTCCTTGGCCACGGCGAGCCGATGCCCGCCACGGAGCAGCTGTTCGCCGCGTGGCGGACCTTCTTCGAGCGGATCGCTGCCCACGGCCCCACCGTCCTGGTCTTCGAGGATCTCCAGTGGGCCGACGCCACCCAGCTCGACTTCATCGACCACCTGCTCGAGTGGACCCGCGACGCCCGGCTGTTCGTCATCACGCTGGCTCGCCCCGAGCTCCTCGACCGACGCTCCGAGTGGACGGCGGGCCGACGAGGGTTCGCGGCCCTCGCGCTCGAGCCGCTCCGAGAGGCGGCGATGCGCGAGCTGCTCGACGGCCTGGCCCCCGGCCTGCCCGAGGCGACGGTCGGCCGCATCGTGGCCCGGGCCGACGGGATCCCGTTGTACGCCGTCGAGACCGTCCGGATGCTCGTCGCCGAGGGACGCCTCGTCGAGCAGGATGGGGCCTACCGACCGACCGGCGACCTCGGGTCGATCGCCATCCCGGAGACCCTCCACGCGCTCATCGCCGCCCGACTCGACGCCCTCGACCCAGCGGACCGGGCCGTGGTCCAGGACGCCGCCATCCTTGGTGGCAGCTTCACCCTGGGCGCCCTGGCCTCGCTGAGCGGACTCGATGAGACCGAGCTCGCAGGGCGACTCCGACGTCTGGTCCAGCGCGAGATCCTCGACCTCCAGGCCGACCCTCGCAGCCCCGAGCGTGGGCAGTACGCCTTCGTCCAGGGACTCATCCGCGAGATCGCCTACGGATCGCTGGCTCGAGCCGACCGGAAGGTTCGTCACCTTGCAGCCGCCCGGTACTTCGAGGGTCTGGGGACGGACGAGCTGGCCGGCGTGTTGGCGACCCACTACGCCGCCGCCTACGAGCTCGCGGCGGAGGGCCCGGAACGGGACGCCCTGGCGGCGCAGGCGCGCGTCGCCCTCCGTGGAGCGGCCGAGCGAGCCGTCGAGCTCGGCGCCAACGTGCCGGCCCTCGGCTATCTGCGCCAGGCTGCCGAGCTCACTGCCGATCCGGCCGAGCGGGCCGAGCTGCTGACCCGGGCCGGTCGGTCGGCGACCGCCGCCTTCCGCCGCGACGAAGCAGCGGATCTGCTCGCTGAGGCGGTCGAGCTGCTCCGAGCCGGGAGCGATCGTTCGGCCATCGCGAGCGCCATCGCCGCCCAGGGCCGGGTCACCGTCGAGCTCCTCCGCAGCCAGCAGGCGGTCGAGCTCCTCGTCGAGGGGCTCCAGGAGTTCACCGACCTCGGCGACGATCCCGCCCTGGCCGACCTGCGGACCCAGCTGTCGCGGGCGTACTTCATGCACGGCGAGCCCGAGCCCGCGATCCGGGAGGCCGAGGCGGTCCTGCCGACGCTCGAGCGACTGGGCCTCATCCCGCTGCTCGCCGACACGCTCGTGACCAAGGGCTCGGCGATGGGCTCCACCGGACGGCTGCGCGAGGGTCTGGCCATCCTCCGCGGCGGCCTGGACCTCGCCCGTGCCCACGGCATCGTCTCGACCGAGATGCGCGGCCTGGTGAACCTCTCTGCCCTGCTCACGACCGAGGATCCTCGGGCGGGCTTCGAGCTCGCCCGGGAGGGCATCGCCCTTGCTGGGCGACTCGGCTGGCGCGGCCACATGGCCAGCATCGCCGCCAACGCCGCCACGCCAGCGGTCAGCTGCGGGGAGTGGGCGTGGGTCGACGAGACCATCGGCCGGATCGTGGCCGATGAGCCCGACCCCCAGCTGCGGGCCTTCCTGGCGACGACCGCGGTCGAGATGCGGACCCTACGCCGCGAACTGCCGGAGGCCGAGATCGCCGAGCTGGAGCGGCTCTTCGCCGATGAGACCGACCCGAACCTGCGAACCAACGTGGCGGGGGTCCGGCCCTACCTCGACATGGCGGACGGCCGGTACGAGGCCGCCTACGCCGTGTTCAGCCAGCAGGCGACGCTCGACCCATTCTCGGCGTCGAACTTCCTGCTCGCGGCGACCGAGGCCGCGCTGTGGGGCGGCGACGCCGACCGCGCCGCTCGAGCCCTGGACTCGGTCACGGCCCTCGGCGCCCGGGGCCGCTACATGGACGCGGTCATCGAGGCCTCGCGGGCCGGGCTGGCTGCGCTACGCGGCGAGCGCGACGCCGCCCTTGTCGGGTTCCGCGCGGCGCTGGCCGGACTCCGTGAGCTCGGCGTCCCGCTCGAGGAAGCTCGCTACGCCACGATCGCGGCCGGGATCCTCGGCGCTGACGAGCCCGCGCTGCGGGAGCCTCTTGCCCGGGCACGGGAACTCTTCGAGCGGCTCGGAGCCGTCGTCATGCTCGAGCGCCTCGAGGCTGCGCCGGGCACCTCGACGGGTCGCGCGGCGGACGGTGCCGCGGCGGCCGCGGAGGCCGCCTCAGCCCCCGGCGAGTCGCTCGAGGGCGTCGGCTAGCTCGGAGGCGTCGGCCGCCAGCGCCTCCGGCCGCTCGTCGGGAGGCAGCGCCTCGACCTGCTCGCGCGTCGAGATCCCGGTGAGCATGAAGATGCAGCGGGCCCCGACCGCCCGGGCCGCGGCAAGGTCCGTGCGCAGGCCGTCACCGATCATGATCGCGTCCCGGGCCTCTCCCCCGACCGCGTGGGCGGCCAGCTCCAGGAGCCACGGCTCTGGCTTGCCGATGCTGACTGGGGTCACGCCGGTCGTCGCCTCGACGGCCGCCACGATGGATCCCGCGCCGGGTCGGACGGCCCGCTCGGTCGGGTAGACCGGGTCGCGATTGGTGGCGATGAAGCGGGCTCCCGCCCGGATCGCGTCGGCGGCCGCGGCAAGCCGCAGATACGTCAGCTGGGGGTCCAGGCCCACGACGACGGCGTCCGGCCGCCCGGCAGCCGCGGCCCCGTCCAGCCCTTCCTGGGCCATCCGGGTGGCCGCGCTGGCCGCCGTCACGACCTCCAGGCCCGCGTCCCGCATCTCGCGCTCCAGGCCCCCAGCGCCGAGCACGAGGACGCGACGGACCTCGGGGTGGCGCTCGACCAGGTAGCGGGCAGTCGCCCGGGCCGACGAGACGATCCGGTCCGGGTCCACCGGGGCCCCCATCGCCGTGAGCCGGGCCACGTAGTCGGCCCGGTAGTGCATCGAGTTGTTGGTCACGTAGACGACGTCGTCACCCCGGGCGGCCCGGGCGGCCAGCACCGCGGCCACGCCGGGGACCGGATCGGCGCCGCGATAGACGACGCCGTCGAGGTCGACGAGCAGGAGCATGCCCAGAGGGTAGCGGTGCGAAGATGGGGGCGTGACACGACCCTCCCGCGACCCCCTGGCCGGCGTCGAGCTGCTGCTCGTCGACGGGACGAACCTGCTCCACGCGATCCGGCGCGGGGCGGGCCCGGCTCCGTCGTCGGCGGTCATCGGCCGGCTGCGGGCAGCGATCCCGGCCGCCATCCGCGTGGAGCTCGTCTTCGACGGCCCGCCGCCGCCCGGCTCCGGCGGCCGGATCGCCCATGGCGTCGGGGTGCGCTACGCGGGCCGGATCTCGGCCGACGACCACATCCGGGGCCTCGTCGAGACCCTCCCGCGACCCGGCCCGCACGAGGACCCGGGGGTGCTGGTCGTCAGCGACGACGCCGAGCTGCGCCGGTCGCTCCGGGACATGGGGGTCACCACCACCCGAACGGCCTGGCTCATGGCCCGGCTCGAGCGGACGAAGCTGGCGTCGCCGTCCGTCGGGGCGGCCAGAGCCCCGCGACCGGGAGCCACGGTCGGTTCCGGCAGCCCGCCGGTCGGGGCTGACGACGGTGGCGTGGAGGGGCGCCGGCCCTGGCGACCGGGGCGGGGGGCGACGAGCAAGACGGGTAACCCGCGCAGGGCCCCGAAGCGCTCGCGGCATCCTCCGGGCTCTCCACGCGCCTGAGCCTCGGACCCCGCGGCCCGCGCCGTGCGCACCCGACCGGTGACGGCTGCTAGGATGCGCCCGTGATCACCGACCAGCTGCAGCAGGCCTGGGACGCGCTGCTCGAACTCACCTCCCAGTTCGTCATCCCCGACTGGGGCTGGCTCGTCTCGATGATCCCGGTCATCGTCCTGCTGCTGATCGTCGCTCCCCTCGTCACGCTCATCGTCCTGGGCTGGCTGATCTACCTCGTCAGAAAGCCCCGAACCAGCGTGAAGTACGACGAGGACGTCCGGCGCGCGGCCTCCGACCCATCTGGTGCGCCGGTCTTCCCCCCGGGGGAGCCATACTGTGCCCGCGACCGGCTGATCTACCCCAGCGGCACGAACCGCTGCGCGGAGTGTCGCGACCTCCTCCTCGTCGTCTGCCCGAAGTGCGGACTCGGGCGGGCCGCCGAGATCGACACCTGCAGCGACTGCGGCCTCGTCCTCAAGGTCGTGCCACGGGCCCGGGTCCTGCGCCCTGCCGGTCCGCCGCCGGACGGCGCGGCCGCCGCCTGACCCCGGGTCTCGCCCCGACCAGCGTCCCTTCCCCGCGCCGACCAGGAGGCCTCGGCCATGGATCTCGCCGCCACCGCCCAGGCCGCCTTCAGCGTCGGCGTGATCCTGCTGCTCATCGCCTTCGCCGCCCACGTTGGTCACGCGGTCCTCGTCGCCAACGGGCGGCGCTCGCTGGTGGTCCTCGCCGCTGCATCCGAGCCCGCCTACGCAGGGGTCGCCAGCGGCTCATTCGTGGAGGCCCGCGCTCGGCGCGACGAGCACCCCGACCCCTCCGCCTCGGACACGCCGGTGGGCGCCCTCGCCATCGGGTCCGCCATCGGTGCGACGTTGCTCCTCGGCCTCTCCCTGGTCATGCGGGGGATCGTCGTCGGCCGGGGGCCCTGGGGCAATCTCTACGAGTTCACCGTTGCCTTCGTCTTCACCATCCTCGTCGGCTACCTGCTCCTCCAGCGGCGCTACCCGATCCGGACGATCGGCTTCATCCCGGTCGGCGTGGCCGCGATCATGGCCCTCTACGCCGCCTCCCTGCCGTCCGAGGTCCGGCCGTTGGTGCCGGCCCTCCAGAATGCGCCCCTCCTGACGGTCCACGTCGGGATGGCGGTGCTGGCCTACGGGATCCTGGCGACCTCGTTCGCGGCAGGGGTGGCCTACCTGGCCCAGGGCACCGAAGACCGCTTCGCCTGGCTGCCCTCGCACAAGGTCCTCGACCGGGTCGCCCATCGTTCGGTGGTCATCGGCTTCCCGATCTTCGCGACCATGATCATCCTCGGTTCCTGGTGGGCCTCGATCGCCTGGTCCCGCTACTGGGGCTGGGATCCCAAGGAGACCGCCGCCCTGGTGACCTGGCTCGTCTACGCCGTCTACCTCCACGCGCGGACCCGCCGCTCCTGGGCCGGACGCCCGGCCGCGCTTCTGCTCGTGGTCGGCTTCGTGATGGTCCTCGTCACCTACTCGGGCAGCCTCTGGTTCAGCGGCCTGCACTCGTACAGCGGGCTCTAGGGCCCGGCCATCGGGTCGTCCCCGGGCTGTCAGCCGATCGCCACCCGGGCGCCCGTCGTTGCAGAACATAGAACGGCTGTTCTATACTCGAGAGGATCGCCGGCCGTCCTCCGGTCCGCATCGTGGATGTCTCGCGGCGCCCTCGTGGATGACCTCGCCGACGGCGTGGACAACCGGACGGGTGACTGTGGACGAGCGGTGGACGAGCGTGGCCCTGGTCAGCGTCGTCCACGACATGTAGCGGTCTGGTGGTGCACCCGACCACAACATCTTGTGGTTTCGGGGTTGACTCGCCCTCGCGGGACGCGTATCGTTCAAGGGTCGCCCGATCGACCGGACCGCCCCCGGCGGACCCTCCCCCGACCCCCCGGCCGTGGGTTCGTCGACCCCGACAGGGACCGGTCGAACGATGGTGATGAGCGATGAAGGCGCAGCCTGCGACCGGGACCCAGCCCGGCAGCGCGCAAGAGCGTGACGAGGAGAGACGAAGGATGGCCCGAGCGGTCCAGGTGATGGAGCCCCAGTCCAAGACCCAGCGATCAACCGGTCGGGCCGGGGCCCGCACCCGCAAGCTCGGCGGCCCCTACGGCGCCAGCTTCACCGGCGAGGGCACCCGCGGCCTGCGCTTCGAGCGCCGCTGGACCCGCCCCGGCGTCCATCCCTACGACGAGGTCGCCTGGGAGCTGCGCAACGCCTCGATCGCGTCCGAGTCCGGCAAGACCGTCTTCGAGCAGACCGATGTCGAGGTCCCCGCCTTCTGGAGCCAGCTGGCCACCAACGTCGTCGTCAGCAAGTACTTCCGGGGCCACATCGGGACGCCGGAGCGGGAGCACTCGGTCCGGCAGCTGATCGACCGGGTCGTCAACACGATCACCGGCTGGGCGATCACCCAGCGCTACTTCGCGACGGCCGAGGATCTCGACGCCTTCAAGGCCGAGCTGACCCACCTGCTCCTCCACCAGAAGATGAGCTTCAACTCACCGGTCTGGTTCAACGTCGGGATCGAGCAGAAGCCGCAGTGCTCGGCCTGCTTCATCAACTCGGTCCAGGACACCATGGGCTCGATCATGGACCTGGCCAAGACCGAGGGCATGCTCTTCAAGTGCGGCTCCGGCACCGGCTCCAACCTCTCCCCCATCCGCTCGAGCAAGGAGCGGCTGTCGGGCGGTGGGATCGCCAGCGGGCCGGTCTGCTTCATGAAGGGCTACGACGCCTTCGCCGGGGTCATCAAGTCGGGCGGCAAGACCCGGCGGGCCGCCAAGATGGTCATCCTCGACGTCGACCATCCCGACATCGTCGAGTTCATCGACTGCAAAGCTGGGCGAGGAGAAGAAGGCCTGGGCCCTCATCGAGGCAGGCTACGACCGCTCCTTCACCGGTGAGGCCTACGGCGTCGGTCTTCTTCCAGAACGCCAACCACTCGGTCCGGGTGACCGACGACTTCATGCAGGCCGTCGTCGAGGACCGCGACTGGACGACCCACGCCGTCCGTGGCGGCGAGCCGGTCGAGTCCCATCGCGCCCGGGACCTCTTCCGCCGGATGGCCGACGCAGCCTGGCTCTGCGGCGACCCGGGCATCCAGTACGACACGACGATCAACGACTGGCACACCTCGGCCAACACGGACCGGATCAACGCCTCGAACCCGTGTTCCGAGTACATGTTCCTCAACGACACCGCCTGCAACCTGGCCTCGCTCAACCTGATGAAGTTCGTCCGCGAGGACGGCGAGTTCGACGTCGAGGCCTATCGCTTCGCGGCGCGGGTCACGATCACGGCCCAGGAGATCCTCGTCGACAACGCCAGCTACCCGACGCCGAAGATCGAGGAGAACAGCCACCGGTTCCGGCCGCTCGGCCTGGGCTACGCCAACCTCGGCGCGCTGCTGATGAGCCGGGGGCTGGCCTACGACTCGGACGAGGGACGCAACTTCGCGGCGGCCCTCACGGCGATCATGCACGGCGAGGCCTACCGCCAGTCCTCGGTGATCGCCCGCGACCACGGCGGCCCGTTCGTCATGTACGACGAGAACCGCGAGCCGTTCCTGCGGGTCATCGGCAAGCACCGCGAGGCGGCCTACGCACTGCCGGGCGCCGGCGTGCCGGACGAGGTCGGCGCCGCCGCCCGGACGGTCTGCGACGAGGCGCTCGAGCTCGGCGAGAAGCACGGCTACCGGAACGCCCAGGTCACCGTCCTGGCGCCCACCGGGACGATCGCCTTCATGATGGACTGCGACACGACCGGCATCGAGCCGGACATCGCCCTCATCAAGTACAAGAAGCTCGTCGGCGAGGGCTTCCTCAAGATCGTCAACAACACGGTCCCGGACGCCCTCCGGCGACTCGGCTACAGCCCCGAGCAGGTCGAGGAGATCGTCGCCTACATCGACGATCGCGAGACCATCGAGGGCGCCCCCCACCTGAAGCCCGAGCACCTGGCCGTCTTCGACTGCGCTTTCAAGCCGGTCAACGGCGAGCGCTCGATCCACTACATGGGCCACGTCCGGATGATGGCCGCGGTCCAGCCGTTCCTCTCGGGGGCGATCAGCAAGACCGTCAACATGCCCGAGGCGGCGACCGCCGAGGACATCGAGCAGGTCTATCTCGAGGGCTGGCGGCTCGGCCTCAAGGCCATCGCCATCTACCGCGACGGGTCCAAGAAGAGCCAGCCGCTGTCGACCGGCAAGAAGAAGGACGAGGGCGCCGACCCGGCGACCATCGCCCAGCTCAAGGCCAGCCTCGAGACGGCTCTGGTGGAGGCGTCCAAGCCGCACCGCCGGCGCCTGCCGGCCGAGCGGACGGCGGTCACCCACAAGTTCGAGATCAGCGGCCACGAGGGCTACATCACCGTCGGCCTCTATCCCGACGGCCAGCCCGGCGAGATCTTCCTCAAGATGGCCAAGGAGGGCTCAACGGTGTCCGGCCTCATGGACACCTTCGCGACCTCGGTCAGCCTGGCCCTCCAGTACGGCGTGCCGCTGCGCGACCTCGTCAACAAGTTCGCCCACGTCCGCTTCGAGCCGTCGGGCTTTACCGGCAACCAGGAGATCCCGATCGCCAAGTCGATCGTGGACTACATCTTCCGCTGGCTCGGCTCGCGCTTCCTGCCGGCCGACGAGAAGGCCAGCCTGGGCCTCATCGACCGCTCCTCGATCGTCGCCGAGGCACCGAGCGGGTTCGCCCTGCCGGCCGTCGCGGTGACCCCCGAGGCGGAGGAGGGCCCGGTCGCCATCGACGAGGCGATGGCCGAGCCCGAGCGGAGCCAGACCGAGGCGCCCAAGGCGACAGCGACGCCCGCCGAGGCCCCCACCCCGCGCAACGGCAAGGCCGAGGAACTGACCGTCGTCGCCTCGAACGGCCACGCCAAGGCCGCCAACGGCAACGGTGGGTCCGGCGGGGTGACCCTCCAGCTGGGCGGCTCGAAGGTGAGCTTCCAGCAGCAGGCGGACGCCCCGTCCTGCGCCGAGTGCGGCTCGATCATGGTCCGCAACGGCAGCTGCTACAAGTGCCTCAACTGCGGCGCCACGAGCGGCTGCAGCTGAGCCACCCCTTCCTCGCGATCAGCGACGGGCCGGTCGGGCGACCGGCCCGTCCGCATGTCCAGGATCAGGCGGCGTCCGGATCCTCGGCGCGCATCGCCTCCTCCAGCTGGCGGCCGTACTGCCAGCGCTCGACGAGGGCGCCGACGTTGACGGGCTCCGCGGCCATCGTCTCGGCCGGTCGGGCCAGCAGGAAGCCCTGGGCCGCATGCAGCCCGAGCGAGCGGATCACCTCGAGGTGCTGCGGGGTCTCGACACCCTCGGCCACGATCGTCGCGCCCCAGCGGTCGGCCAGGCCGCGGAGTGCCCGCAGGACGCTCTCGCCGGCCTCGCCGAGGATCCCCCGCTGGACCAGCGAGAGATCCACCTTGACGATGTCGAAGCGGATCTGGCTCAGCAGGCTGAGCCCGGCATTGCCCGCGCCGACGTCGTCGATGGCGGTCCGGAAGCCGACGGCCTGGCAGGCCTCGAGGTTGCGCTGGAGGCGACCGAGGTCGCTGACGGTCTCGCGCTCGGTGATCTCGATGACGACCTGGCCCGACGGGATCCCGTGGCGAGCCAGGATCGCGATGACGTCCATCGGCGAGAAGTCGGTCGCCTCGATCGTCCTCGGCGAGACATTGATGCCCAGGTGGCAGTCGGGCGGCAAGGCGCCGGCGCCGGCCGCGACCGCCTCGATGGCCGCCAGGTCGAGCTCGACGGTCCGGCCGACAGCCTCCGCGGCCACGAAGAGTGACGAGGCATCCGGGAAGCCGGTCGAGGGGTCGGGTCGGACCAGGCCCTCGTAGGCGATGGGCTGGCCGGAGGCGACGTCGAAGATGGCCTGGTAGACGGGTCGCAAGGCCCGGTTCGCGACGACGGTCGCGACGGCCGCCGAGAGTTCGGGGACGGATCGGTCGTCGCCCGTCACGGCGTGGCGTGTCGGGTCGAAGACCTCCACGGAAGTGCGCCCGTGGCGCTTCGCCGAGTACAGCGCCGCGTCGGCGTGGAGGCGGAGCTGGCCGGCGTCCGTGCTCGGCTCCGGGAAGGACGTCACGCCCGCCGAGAAGGAGAAGACCGGGAACGCCAGCTCCGTCGTCCGGCCCTCCAGGGCGCCGGCGAGCAGGCGACGGGCCGTGACGTAGGCGGTCTCCTGGTCGGCACCGGGCAGCAGGATGGCGAACTCGTCGCCGCCGATCCGGAAGGCCAGGTCGCCACGCCGGATCGCCGCGCCGATGAGCCGCCCCATCGTCGCCAGCAGCCGGTCGCCGGCCGCGTGACCCTGTCCGTCGTTGACGGCCTTGAGATCATCCAGGTCGATGAGGATCAGGGCGATGGCCTCGTCCTCGCGGCGGTCACGGTCGACCCGCTTGGACAGCTCCTCCTCGAAGGCCCGCTGGTTGCCGAGCCCGGTCAGCGAGTCACGCAAGGCGTCGAGGCGAGCTCGCTCGAAGAGTTCGAGGAAGCGTCGCCGCTCGTCCTCGACCGAGAGGACCGGGGCGATGACCCAGGCGGCCCACCTGGGGACCGCGGCCATCGTCGCCAGGCCGGCGCCGAGGGCGAGCAGCCCGATCACGAAGGGTGCGCCCGGGACGCCGGCCAGGAGGGTCACGACGACGCCCACCACGGAAACCACCGCGCCGAGCGCCAGGAGGCTCCGCCTGAGGCGCTCGCGCACCTGCCGGATCAGCCCGATGCCGTCGGTTGACGGCGGGGTGGTCACGGCCCGGTCGCCACGCATGGGCTCAGCGCGCGCGGTCATCACCGGCGAGCCTACGCCGCCCGGTGCGTCCGGGCCGTCCGCCGAAGGTACCAGCCGGTCCGGCAGACGGACCAGCCCGTGGCCGTAGGCGGCGCTCCCGCGCGGGGGCGGGACCTGTCACCGCGATGCCGCCGGACCATGGCATCCTGCTCCCGGGACCCCGGGAGGGCGATCGCGCCGCCTCGCAGCCCGGACGCCAGGGAGCACGCCATGGACGATCTCGTCGACCTCGAGGCCATCGCACCGCTGGACCTCCAGCCCGGGACGGTCCGCGGTCGCCGGATCGAGGGTGAGCGGCTGACCCTGGCCGTGATCGAGCTCGACCCGGGCGCGACCGTGCCGGAGCACCGCCATCATCACGAGCAGCTCGGCATCTGCGTGGCCGGCACCATCACGATCACCCTCGACGGGATGAGCCGGACGTTCGGGCCCGGCGGGACCTGGCGGATCCTGGCCGATCGGCCCCATGTCGCGGTGGCTGGCCCCGATGGCGCGGTCGCCATCGAGGCGTTCACCCCGATCCGCGACGACTGGTCGGACCGGCGCGTCCTGGAGCCACGGGCCCCGGCCTGGCCGTCCTCGACGAGCTAGCGTCTCCTGCGGGCGCCCGAGCGCAGTCGGACCGGCTACCCCTGCGCCGCCTCGCGGTCCCTGAGGATCCGCTGGGCGGCCAGCTTGCCCGGTCCGCCGGTGACGCAGCCGCCGGGGTGGGTACCCGACCCGCACTGGTAGTAGCCATCGATGGGGGTCCGGTACTGCGACCAGCCGGGTGCCGGCCGGAAGAAGTACATCTGTGGCGCCAGGAACTCCCCGGCGAAGATGTTGCCCTCGGACAGGCCGACCGTCCGCTCGATGTCGAGCGGGGTGACGACCTCGCGCTGGAGGACCAGGTCGGAGAAGCCTGGGAAGAACGACTCCAGGGTCCGCTGGACGGTGTCGCCGAGGTTCTGGCGCTCGGTGTCCCAGTCGCTCCCCCGGAGCTCGTACGGCGTGTAGTGGGTGAAGCACGACATGACGGCCTTGCCGGGCGGCGCCATGTCCGGATCCACCATCGACTGGATCGCGCAGTCCAGGTAGGGCCGGCTGGAGTACCAGCCGTACTTGCCCTCGTCGAAGGCCCGCTCCAGGTACTCCATCGACGGGCCCACGTTGGTGAAGCCCCGGTACTGGTCGGTCCGATCGCCGAGGGCCGGATAGCGTGGGATGGCGTCGAGGGCGAAGTTGACCTTCGAGCTGGTCCCCTGGAAGCGGAACCGGCGGATGTTCTCGACGAGATCCCCGGGTAGCTCGGCCGGGTCGAGCAGCTCCAGGAACGTGCGCCGCGGGTCCAGGGACGACACGACGACCGGCGCCCGGTACTCGGTGCCGTCGGCAAGCGCCACGCCCTCGACCTGGCCGTTCCGGGTCATGACGGCCTCGACGGGCGCCTCGAGGCGGATCTCCGCCCCCAGCGCCTGGGCGGCCCGCGAGAGGACCTGGGTGAAGCCGCCGTTGCCTCCCTTGTGGAACGACCAGGCGCCCATGATCCCGTCGTGTTCGCCGAGCAGGTGGTAGAGCAGGACCAGGCCCGACCCCTGCGAGTACGGCCCGACCTTGGTCCCGATGATCGACGACGACGCGAGATAGCCCTTGATGATGTCGGACTCGAAGTAGTCGTCGAGGAAGTCGGCCGCCGAGCCGGTCAGCAGCCGGATAGCGTCGTGGAAGACCTTGCGATCGAGGCGCCGGAACCGGCCGGCGAGGTCGGCCAGGGCAAGCAGCTCCTCGGGGTCGTCGCTGAACAGGTCCGGCGGCGGCGCGTCCATGAGCGGCTTGAGGACCTGGAGGACCTTCCCGATGTCGTGGTCGAAGGCCTCGTACGCATCCGCGTCGTGCGGCGAGTGGCGGGCGATCTCCTTGAGGTTCTCCCCGCGATCCTGGCCGAGCAGGAGGTAGTCCCCGTCCTCCATCGGGCAGAAGGTCGTCGGCATCAGGATCGGCATGAAGCCATGCCGGACCAGGTCGAGGTCCTGGACGATATCGGGCCGCAGGAGGCTCAGGGCATACGAGAAGGTCGTGAACGAGAAGCCGGGCCGGAGCTCCTCGGTGATCGCCGCGCCACCGACGAGGTGGCGGCGCTCGAGGACCAGGACCTTCAGCCCAGCCCTGGCCAGGTAGGCAGCGTTGACCAGGCCGTTGTGGCCGCCGCCGACGATGATGGCGTCGTGGTCCGCGTCCGCTCGGCGCGCGAAGGCGGGAGCAGGCCGGCCGGAAGCCTCGACTCGGGCGGCCTTGTCGGCCTTCGCGAGCTTGGCCTGCCTGGGGGACTTCTGGGTCTTCGGCATGTCAGGCCGTCCTTCGGGCGGGATCGAAGAGGGGGAGCTTGGACACGACGGCGTCCACGTAGACGTAGCGGTGGCTGACGGCCAGCTCGAGCTTGACCCGGTCACCGGGGTCCCGATCGAGCGGCACCCGGGCCAGCGCGATGTGGCGCTGGAGCATCGGCGAGTACATCAGGCTCGTCGCATAGCCGAGCTGCCGGAGCTCGTCGTCGTAGACGTAGTACTCCTCGTGGATGGGCGTGTGGTCCTTGGGCGGCACCAGGCCCGCCTCCTCGTGGACCCGATCGTAGTCGCGCCAGTCGACGACCAGGCCGGTCAGGCGCCAGCGCGAGGTGCCGGCGGCCAGCTCGTGGCGGATGGCGTCGCGACCGATGAAGGCCCGGTCGGTCGACTCGATCCCGCGGTGCATCCAGCCGAGTCCCAGCTCCGTCGGCGTCGAGCGATCGGCGTCGGTCCAGGCGAAGCGGGCGTTGCGGAAGTCGACGTCGAGGAGCAGGAGACCGGCCTCGATCCGAGCCATCGAAAGAGCCGTCAGCCCGAACGGCACCACGCCGCGGCCGCGGCTGCCCTCCCAGACGGCATCCCAGGCGTGCAGTGCGTCGTCGGGCCGGACCCACAGCTCGTAGCCCAGGTCGCCGGTGAAGCCGGTCCGCGACACCATGACCGGGCGCCCGGCGACCTCGATCGAGGCGAGCCCGAAGTAGGCCAGCGATCCGATGCCCGGGGCGACCGGGGCCAGGATCTCGCGGGCCTTGGGGCCCTGGACGGCGAGGACCGCCCAGTCGTCCGAGACCTCCTCGATCCGGACGTCGTTGCGCCCCCTGGCCTCGCGGAACCAGGCAAGGTTCGGCTCGGCGGTGGTCAGGATGTACTCGCCGACGGCCGGCCGCAGCAGGACCCCGTCCTCGACGACGAAGCCGCGGTGGTCGCACCACAGCGTGTACTGGGCACGACCGGGCGCCAGCGTCCGCGGGTCACGGGTCAGCACCGACGCGAGGAAACGCTCGGCGTCCGGACCGCTGACGAGGTACTTGTACAGTGGCGACGAGTCGAACAGCCCGGCAGCGTTGCGGATCGCGAAGTACTCGAACTTCTCGGAGACCTGGTACCTGGTCGCGGACAGGTAGCTTGACCAGTGCTCCCAGAGACCCGTCTCGTTGAGCACGCTCGTGCGCTCGTGGAACGGGGAGGTCCGGATCATGGGCCCCTCGCGCTGCGGTCACCACGACGCGGCCGGGAGCCGCGGGCCGCCATGCTAGGCGACGACCCGGACACGGGTCGCGAGCGTTGCTCCTGACGCACTCCCGGCGCGGCGGGCCGTCCGTCCACGCGGTCGACGGTCGTGACCTATCCTTCGGCCATGCTGCGTCCCGACGTCCGCGACCCCGGGGACCTCCGCCAGCCGGTCCTGCTCGCCGCCTTCGACGGCTGGGTCGACGCCGGGTCGGCCGCCTCGCTCGTCCTGGCCCGTCTCTCGGAGGACGACGAGCTGCTGGCGACATTCGATTCCGACGAGCTGTACGACTACCGGTCCCGGCGGCCGACCCTCGAGATCGTCGACGGCCGGCTCGCCGAGCTCATCTGGCCAGAGCTGACGATCCGCCGCGCGCGGCTGGCGAGCCGGGACCTGCTGCTCCTCTCGGGTCACGAGCCCGACGACCGCTGGCGGGCCCTGGCCCGGGTCGTCGTCGAGCTCGCCCGCGACCTCGGGGTCGTCGAGTGGATCAGCCTGGGGGCGATCCCGGCAGCCGTGCCCCACACACGCCCGGTGCCGGTCCTCGGAACAGCGTCCGCTCCGGGCCTGCTCAGGGCCGGCGTGGAAGCCGGTCCGGCGGGCGTGCTGCGGGTGCCGGCGGCCGCGATCTCGGTCCTCGAGATGGCGATGGCCGAGGCCGGCATCCCGGCCCTCGGCTACTTCGCCCAGATCCCCCACTACGTGTCCGGCCCGTACCCGGCGGCTGCGGTCGAGCTGCTGCGGAACCTGGGCGACCACCTGGGCGAGGAGCTGCCGGTCGGCGAGCTGGCCGAGGCCGCCCGCCAGCTGCAGACCCGCCTGGACACAGCGACCGCGCTCGATGAGACCTCCCGCCAGTACGTCGAGCGGCTCGAGGCGATGGCCGACGAGTCGCGGCTACCCTCTGGCGACGACCTGATCGCCGACATCGAGCGCTTCCTCCGCGAGCGTGAGGGCGACGAGCGCGGATCGGGCTGAGGCGGGACCCCGCTACATCCCCTGGCGGGCCAGGCGCCAGATGGTCCGCACGCTCGGTCGCTGGCCGTAGAGCAGGACGCCGGCGGCGTAGATCCGGGCGGCGATCCAGAGGGCGATGGCGATGGCCACGACCAGCAGGCTGATCGACAGCGCGTACTCCCACGCGGCGACGTCGCCCGAGCCCGCTCGGCTCACCATGAGGAACGGGCTCAGGAAGGGCACCATCGAGAGGGCCACCAGCAGCGCGTCATCGATGGCGATGAGGCCGGTCCCGGTGTACAGCGCGATGAGGTAGCCGGCCACCGAGATCATGCTCATCGGGGTCACCACCTGGTTGACGTCCTCCTGGCGGCTGACGAGCGAGCCGGCCGCAGCGTAGAGCACGGAGTACAGGAGGAACCCCAGCACGCCGTAGACGACCAGGACGACGAGGAGCCCGACGGTGAGGCCCTCCGGCAGCTCCACCGAGGCGCCGCCGTCGCCCAGGAGCAGGTCGGCGATCGTGCCCTGGAGGAGCAGGGCGACGACCCCGGCGCCGAGCATCGCCAGGTACTGGACGCCGGCGACCGCGCCGACGCCGAGCACCTTGCCGGTCAGCAGCTGGAAGGGTCTCGCGGCGTTGAGGATGACCTCCATGACCCGCGAGGACTTCTCCTCGACGACGCTCATCGCGACCCAGTTCCCGTAGAGGATGATCATCATGAAGATGAGGATCGTCAGCCCGTACCCCAGCAGGTAGTCGGTGCCCTGGGTGACCTCGTCGGTCGTCGGCTCGGTCTGCTCAGGATCCGCCCAGGCGACCGCGTAGTCGGCGGGGGCGAACAGGGCGGCCTGGTCGGCGGCGTCGACGCCGAGACGCTCGAGCCGGTCGGCCACGGCGATCGCCGTCGATGCCTGCCGGACGAGCTGGGCCGTCCGGCCGGTCGCCGAGTCGTTGGTGTAGAGGGTGAAGGTCAGCTCGCCGTCGCTCGCCCGTTCGATGGCCAGGACCGCGGAGTAGTCGCCCTCGTCGGCCTCGGCCCGGGCCGCCTCGAAGTCGCTCACGGCCAGCACGTCGAACCCGCCGCCGACCGCTGCAGCCGGATCCTCCGCCCCCGTCGGGGCGTTGAGGAGCGCGTCGAGCGTCGCCACCGGGTCGGTCGCGAGCTCCGTGCCGTCGGCCGTCCAGACGGCGACCGTGGGCTCCTCGCTGCGGTCCAGGTAGCCGACGATGACCGGTACCAGGGCGATGGCGACGACCCCGGCGACCAGGAAGAGCGTCCCGATGACGAAGGTCCGCGTGCGCAGCCGGGTCAGGAACTCGCGGCGGGCGACGTTGACGATGTTCGGGAGATCCCTCATCGGTCGGAGCCTCCCGAGCCTGCCGGAGGAACGGCTGCGGATGCGGGCGCGGCGGCAAGCGTCTCCTCGTCCCGGTCGATCGCCCCGACCCGCTCCACGAAGACCTCCTCCAGCGACGGGTCGGCGACCTCGAAGCGATAGACCTCATCGCCGCGCTCCAGGGCGGCCCGCAGGACGGCCTGCGGGTCCGAGCCGGCCCCGACGCGGAGCTCCGTGTAGTCGCGGCCGGGCCGGGTCACCTCGACGCTGGGCAGCAAGCGGAGCCAGTCGAGGTCGCCGTCGCCCGAGGTCGCCAATCGGATCGTCTGGTGGCCAGTCGAGCGCTTGACCTCACGGGTGGTGCCAGAGGCCACCAGGCGACCCCGGTCGATGATGGCGACCGAGTCGCAGAGCTCCTCGGCCTGCTCCAGCTGGTGGGTGCTGAAGACCAGGGTCTTGCCCCGGTCGCGCATCTCCAGGAAGGCGGATTTGAGCAGGGCGACGTTGACCGGGTCCAGGCCAGCGAAGGGCTCGTCCATGAGCAGGACGTCGGGGTCATGGAGGATCGTGGCGACGAACTGGACCTTCTGCTGGTTGCCCTTCGAGAGACTCTCGGCCCGACGGTCCGCATAGTCGGCGATGCGGAAGCGGGCCAGCCAGTCGAGGGCGTCGCGGCGGGCCGCGCTGCGCCCGACCCCGTAGAGCGACGCGTAGAACACGAGCTGGTCGAGCACTTCCATGCGCGGATAGAGACCGCGCTCCTCCGGCATGTAGCCCCAGGTCCGCCGCGGCCAGTCGTGGACCGACCGACCCTGCCAGGCGACCCGCCCCTCGTCGGGCCGGAGGAAGCCGAGGGCGATCCGCATCGTCGTCGTCTTGCCGGCCCCGTTGGCGCCGAGGAACCCGAAGACCTCGCCGGGGGTGACGTCGAACGAGACGCCGTCGAGGGCCTGGACCTCCCCGAATTGCTTGCGCAGGCCGACGATCTCGAGGCTCACCGTCCGTCCCCACGGTGGACGGTCGTGACGTGACGCATGCCCGGACCCTACGACACGCGCGCAACCGGGACCCTGTCGGGCCGGACCGTTCGGCCGGGCCGTCCGGCCCAAGCCGCCCGGGACGGTCGCCGAGTCGGGCACGACCGCGGGTCTCCCGCCGGTTGGGACGCCGACGGATTCGGAACGGCCCCGGTGCCGTGGGGGCGACCGGGGCCGTGGCTGAGGCGACGGTCAGACGGCGTGCGGCTTGCCCACGAGCGTGCCGCCCGAGACGAGGCGGACAGCGATCGCGGCTACGCCTCCGGCAACGAGCCCGCCGATCAGGGCCGGCAGCAGCGCGAGCCCCTCCCAGACCGGCTCGATGGTCAGCCAGGCGGTGACGAACTGTCCGCAGACCAGTCCACCGAGGAAGGCGACGATAGCGGTCACGACCCACTCGTAGGGCATCGTGACCTCGGCGATGGCCTGACCGATCAGCTGGTAGACGATGCCGATCACGACGGCGCCGCCGACGAGCAGCAGCCAGCCCAGGTACGTCATGGTGATCGTGAATTCCATGGTCCCTCTCCCGGAGCCACACGGGTACCCAAGGATCCGGGGCGGCGACACCCATCGCCCGATCGGCCCCCCGATCGCGGCCCACGCGCTTCCGCTCCTGGGCCATTGGACACCGGCGGGATGCCCACGCCAAGTGCCGATCGAACCGATCGGCCAGCTCGCTACTCCAGCCAGCCGATCCCGAAGTCCTCCGAGAGCCTGCGGTAGAGCGCGTCGTCAAGCGTGCCGTCGGCCCTCGCCGCTGCCAGGGCGTCGAACCATCGGTCGAGCCCACCGGGCACGGCCAGGAACAGGTACCGGGAGGCGGTCGCAAGCGGGTTGCGGAGCGCGTGTGGGAGCCGTTTCGGCAGGCGTGCCAGGCCGCCAGCCTCGAGGGTAGCGGTCCGATCGGGGAGCCGGACCTCCAGCGCACCCTCCAGGACGTAGCCGATCTCGTCCTCGCGGGCATGGACGTGGAGACGGTTGCCTGCTCCCGGCTGGAACGTCGACTCGAAGATGTAGATGGAGCCCGCGGACTGCTCGCTCGTCAGGCGATGGGTCACCGACAGGAAGTCCAGCGACGTGCCCGCGCCCGGCGGGACGAAGGCCGGCTGCGGGTCGTCGGGCATCGGGGTCGCCTCCTGGCTGGTCGTCCGGAGGTCGCCGTCCGGACTCCTCGCCGCCGAGCATACGACCCGCATGCCGTCAGCCCGACCTACCGGAGGCACCTCCCTGAGCGCGACCGCTATGCTCGGGAGGTGGGGAGACTGGTCTACACCATGAACGTCTCGCTCGACGGCTTCGTCGAGACGGTCGATCGCTCCCTCGACTGGGCCATGGTGGACGAGGAGCTTCACCGCTGGTTCAACGAGCAGGCCCACAGGGCGGACGCGTTCCTCTACGGGCGACGGCTCTACGAGCGCATGGAGGCCTACTGGCCGACGGCCGAAGCTGATCCATCGGCCACGCCAGCCATGCTCGAGTTCGCCCGCATCTGGAATGCCAAGCCGAAGGTCGTGTTCTCCCCGACCCTCGAGTCGGTGGAGGCGAACAGCCGCCTCGTCGCGGGCGACGTCGGCGAGGTGCTCGCCCGTCTCCGCACGGAGTTCGACGGCGAGATGGCTGTCGCTGGGCCGACCCTGGCGGCGGCATTCGTCGAGCGCGACCTCGTCGACGAGTACCGGCTCGTGGTCCACCCGGTCATCCTGGGAGCGGGTACCCGCTTCTTCCCCGAGCTTGAGCTCCCGGCAGGGCTCAGGCTGGTCGAGACGCGGACGTTCGAGTCCGGGGCCGTCTACCTCGGCTATGCCAGACGGTAGATCCGGCGGCCGGGACGCTGGTCGATGGTCGACCGCGGCCCCGGCGAGCAGCCCGCCGTGGCGATCCGCTGGTCGATCCGGTCCCTCGAGGGGGATGGGCGCTGGCGGATGGCCCTCCACCACTGGACGCCGCTTCGCTGACACCGCCTCCACCGGAGGTGTCCGAGCCTAGCCCGGGCGTATCTGGTCCGCGCTGACGCCGAGCCCGATCGGACAGGCGACCCCGGTCGAGTGGTCGGGGCAGTAGCCGTTCGGGTTCTTCGAGAGGTACTGCTGGTGCTCGGCCTCGGCGAAGTAGAAGGGCGGCGCCTCGACGATCTCGGTCGTGATGGGGCCGAAGCCGGCCGCCGTCAGGCGCTCCTGGTAGGCCGCACGGGAGGCCTCCGCCAGCCGGCGCTGCTCGGCGTCGAGCACGCCGATCATCGAGCGGTACTGGGTCCCGACGTCGTTGCCCTGGCGCATCCCCTGGGTCGGGTCGTGGTGCTCCCAGAAGACCTTGAGGAGCTGCTCGTATGACACGACAGCCGGGTCGAAGACCACCTTGACGACCTCGGCATGGCCGGTCCGACCGGTGCATGCCTCGCGGTAGGTCGGGTTGGGGGTCGAGCCCCCGGCGTAGCCGACCGCCGTGACGAGCACGCCCGGCGTCTGCCAGAAGGCCTTCTCGGCGCCCCAGTAGCAGCCCAGCCCGAACACCGCCTGCTGGCTGCCGTCGGGGTACGGCCCGGCCAGCGGGGCGCCGTTGACGTGATGGCGCTCGGCGGTCGGGATGGGCTCCGGGCGGCCGGGCAGGGCCTCGGCCGGGGCCGGCATCCGGGTCTTGGGCTGGTCGAAGGACCACATGTCGGATCCCTTCCTAGGGTTCGGATACGGGGATGGTACCCGCAGGCGGGCGGGACGCCGCGCGCACGGGGTGATGGGGACCATACGCACGATCGGTGACGAGCCAGTGACGGCACAGCCGGGTCTTCCTCTTGACCAGCGGCTGGATGATGAACTCGTGGCGTCCCGTCTCCGCGAGCCGGTCCGGGCGATCTCGTTCCGACCACTCATCTGGCTCTTCCACATGGCCCTGCCGCTGGCCGGGTTGTGGCTCCTGCTCGGCAGCCCCGGCCTCGACGTGGCCTGGCAGGACAACGTCGCCCACTTCTGGCTGGTCCTCGTCACCGCACTCATCGGGCTCGGGCTGGCCATCCTCGTCGGCGTCGGGGCCCATCGCCACGACGATGCCCGGCTCTACCTCGTAGCCCTTGGCTTCTCCACCGCGGCCGGCTTCCTCGCCCTCCACGCGCTGGTGACGCCGGCGGTCGTGGTCCCGGCTGCGAACGCTGCCTTCAACCTGGCGACACCGATCGGCGTGGCGGCAGCCGCCGTCTTCGCGTTCATCGCCACTCTCGGCATGCCGAGCGGGCGTGCGGCGCGGATCCTCCGCTGGCGCGTCGGTCTGGCGGTGCTGGTGGTGCTGGCGATGGCCGCCTGGACGGTCGCCTCGGTGGCGCCGGGGTCACCGCTGGCCGTGCCGCTCGAGCCGGCTGTCAACCGGGCCATCATCGGAGCGCTCGCGGTCGTGGGCATCGGCCTGTATGTCCTCGCAGCCTGGCGATCGATCCGGCGCTACCGGGTCCGTCCCTCCGTGGTGCTCCTCTCGATCATCACGGCCGAGGTGCTCCTCGCCGAGTCGCTGGTGGCCATGGCGACGGCGGCGAACTGGCACGCCTCGTGGTGGCTGTGGCACGTCCTGATGGCCATCGCCTTCGCCTACATCGCGTACGCGGCTCATGTCCAGTACCGCCGCGAGGGGACGACGACGATGATCTTCACCGCCGTCGCGATGGACGAGACGCTCCGCCGGCTGCGCGAGGACTACGCGGCCGCGCTGGACTCGCTGGTCGCGGCGATCGAGTCGGCTGGCGCCGGCACGGACGAGGCAGCGATGCGTGCGGCCATGCGTGCAGCCATCGACCGGCTCGAAGTGGACCCGGGCATCTCTGATGGCCAGGCCCAAGTGCTCGAGCAGGCCGCCGACGCGCTGGCCAGCGAGCGCCTTGAGGGCCGACGGCTGGCGGCGCTGGTCGCGCTCGGTCGGGAGACCCGCATCGTCCTAGACGAGCCCGCGCTCCTGGCGGCGGCAGAAGCGCGTCTGCGCGACGCCTTCCCGGCCGTCGGAGTGACGATCCTCCGGGTCGGCGAGCGGTCGGTCGAGCCGCTGGACGACGGGGCGGAGCCGCCCGACCCGGCGGTCCTCAGCCTCGCCGAGCGGGCCATCGCCGAGGGCTCGACCGTTCGCGACGACGCCGACGAGACGCATCGACTGGCCATCCCCCTGCGCTCGGCCGAGCGGTCGCTCGGCGTCATCGTCGCCCGGCGGCCCGGTCGGCCGTTCGGCCCTCGGGCAGAGGGGGTGCTCGAGTCGGCCGCAAACCAGCTGACGGTCGCCCTCGAGAACATCCGTCTCTACCGCCAGGTGGATCGGCTCTTCCGCTCCTATCTCTCGCCCGACGTCGTCCGGACGCTGCTCGCCGAGCCGTCCATGGCCCGGCTGGGCGGCGAGGCCACGGAGGCCACGATGCTCTTCGCCGACCTGCGCGGCTACACGTCATTCTCGGCGGGCACCGACCCGGCCGAGGTCGTCCGACTGCTCAACCGCTACTTCGGGGCGATCGTGCCGCTGATCCTGGCCGAGGGCGGGACGGTGGCTCAGTTCGTGGGCGACGCGATCTTCGCGATGTTCAACGCGCCCGTTCCGCAGCCCGACCACCCGCTCCGGGCTGCCCGGGTCGCGCTGGCCATGCAGCGTCGGGTCGACGAGCTGGCCGAGGGGCGCCCGGACTGGCCGCGATTCCGGGTCGGGATCGAGACCGGCCCGGTGGTCGTGGGCAACATCGGGGCCGCAGAGGTCCGGACCTACACCGCCATCGGCGAAACGACGAACCTGGCGGCCCGGCTCCAGACCTTCGCAGAGGTCGGCCGGATCGTCGTCGGACCCGAGACGGCCCGCCGCCTGGGGCGCGTGGCCGAGGTCCGGCCGCTCGGCTCGATCGAGCTCAAGGGCTTCCCCGCGCCCATCCCGGCATTCGAGCTCGTCGGGCTGCGCGAGGATCCGACGCCCGGAGCCGCTCATCGGGCAGGCGATCCGGGGGCGACGAGGGAAGGCTAGGGCGCCTTGAAGGTCTTGCCCTCGGCCTTGAGCTGGGCCTTGTAGGCCCGCTTCTTGGCCTGGTAGTCGGCGAGCGCCTCGGGCGAGTCGACGTCGCCCAGGGTCGGGTACGTCGGGGCGACGTCCTCCCAGCCCGGCGGCTGGACGCCGTACCGACGACCCAGGATGGCGATGAGCGCCTTGACCTTCATGGCGCCGATCCCCGGCAAGGCGAGGAGCCGGCGCTCGAGGTCGGCCCCGTCGGCGGCATCGCTCCAGGTCCGACCGGCATCGCCCCCATAGGTCTCGGCGACGTACGCAGCGAGGGCCTGGGTCCGCTCGGCCATCGTGCCCGGGAAGCGGTGGAGCGCGGGTCGCTCCTTGAAGGCGGCGGCCAGCGCCTCGGGGTCCATCGCGGCGATCGTCGCGGCGTCCAGCGTGCCGATGCGCTTGCGAAGCTCCAGGGGGCCGCTGAAGGCCTTCTGGAGGGGCACCTGCTGGTCCAGGACGAAGCCGATGAGCAGGGCCATCGGGTCCTCGGCGATCAGCCGATCGGCGTCGGCGTCGCCGGTGAAGGGAAGGTGGTCGGGTGGGACGGGCAGACTCATGGCCCGATGCTACACCGGCCATCCGGCCGGAGCCGATGCGGCGTCAGCGGCCGACCGCGCTGCGCGACGCTGCGGTCCAGCGGACACGATGCGCTCGTCATGCGACACTGGGAGCATGACCGAGACCCCCAAGACCCCGGACGAGCAGCCGTCGATCCCGCCCCCGGCGATCGAGCCGGCAGCCGCCGCCGATCACCCGACCGCCCCGCACGACGCAGCCCCGACGGCCCCGGTCGAGCCGGTCGCGGTCGCGCCCACGTCATCCGGCAGCGGCGGACGGATCGTCGGCTACCTGGCCGCCGGGCTCGTCGGGGTCGCCCTGACGGTCGCTGCGCTGCTGGCGACCGGCTCGCTCGAGCTCGGGTTCGCCGCGTCGGGCACCCCGGCACCGACCGATCCAGCGGCGGCCTCCGCCGATCCGTCGTCATCGGCGGACCCCGGGAACCCGACGCCGGCCACCGAGGGCCGGGTCCAGGGCGACCCGGATGCCGCGGTGACGATCGAGATCTGGGCCGACTTCCAGTGCCCGTTCTGTGCGCTGTCGGCGAAGGGCGTCGAGCCCGAGGTCGTCCGCCAGTACGCCGGGACCGGGCAGGCCCAGGTCGTCTTCCGTGACTTCGCCTTCCTCGGCGAGGAGTCCTTCGACTCGGCCGTGGCGGCCCGCTGCGCCGGCGACCAGGGCCGCTTCTGGCACTACCACGACCTCCTCTTCGCGTCGCAACAGGGCGAGAACCAGGGTGCCTTCGCCCGGGATCGCCTGCTCAACCTCGCCGACTTCGCCGGCCTGGAGCCCGAGGCCTTCGAGGCATGCCTCGACGATCCGCTGGTCCGGACCGAGGTCGAGACCGAGACCGCCGAGGGCCGGGAGGTCGGGATCGTCTCGACGCCGACCTGGCGGCTGGTCGGGCCGGGCGGCGCCGTGATCGTCACCGGGCTCAAGCCGATCACCGACGTCGAGGCGGCCTTCGAGCAGGCGTCCGACCCGAACTTCTCGCCCGAGCCGTCCCCGAGCCCGTCGCCCGAGCCGTCCCCGAGCCCGTCGCCCGAGCCGTCCCCGAGCCCGTCCTCCTAGCGCGTCGGATGTCGGCCGAGCCGCGCGTCCGGTTCCTGGGCCACTCGACGCTCGTCATCGAGATCGACGGGCTGCGCATCCTGACCGACCCTGCCCTTCGCGACCGGATCGGGCCGCTCGTCCGGCAGGGCCCGGTGCCCGATCCCGACGCCGTGCGCGACATCGATGCGGTGCTGATCTCGCACCTCCACCTTGACCACCTCGACATCCCCTCGCTGCGGATGCTCGAGCGACGCCCGACCCTGATCGTGCCCCGCGGGGCCGAGCCGCTCATGCGGCGGAGCCGGCTCCACAACTACGTGGAGATGTCCCCCGGCGAGGCGATCGCCTTCGGGGGGATCACCATCCGCACGACCAAGGCCGAGCACGGCGGCGCCCGCCCGCCGGCCGGCCCGGTCGCTGACGCCATGGGCTTCCTGCTCGAGGGAGACCGGCACAGCGTCTACTTCGCCGGCGACACCGACATCTTCCCCGAGATGGCCGACATCCCCGACCCGGACATCGCCCTGCTGCCCGTCAGCGGCTGGGGCCTCACCCGCGGCCCCGGGCACCTCGATCCCAGCGAGGCCGCACGAGCGCTCGGACTGATCCGACCGCGGCTGGCGATCCCGATCCATTGGGGCACGTTCTGGCCACAGGGCCTGGGGATGATCGGCAAGGACCGGCGGACCGGGGCTGCGGATCTCTTCCGACGCCATGCCGACGAGGTCGCACCCGAGGTCCGGGTGGCCGTCGCCCAGCCCGGCGACCGCGTCGGGCTGCCCCGCCACGGGCACGACCCTGTGGATCGATGAGGCACGTCACCCGCAAGTCGGCTCGCGAGCTGGCCGCGATGCGCCGGGCAGGCCGGGTCGTCGCCGAGGTGCTCGCGCTCGTCGAGGAGCAGCTCCGGCCGGGGGTGACGGCCGCCGACCTCGACGCGACCGCGGAGGGCCACATCCGGGCGTCCGGTGGGACGCCCTCGTTCAAGGGCTACCGGCTCGACCGCTCCAGCCCGCCATTCCCCGGCTCCATCTGCGTCTCGATCGACGACGAGGTGGTCCACGGCCTCCCGGACCGGACCACGCCGATCCCGGCTGGTTCGCTGGTCTCGATCGACGCCGGGGCGATCGTCGACGGCTACCACGGGGACGCGGCCCGGACCTTCTACGTCGGGGAACCCCCGGCCGAGGTCGCCGAGCTGATGGAGACGACCCGGGCGGCCCTGCTCGCCGGCATCGCGGCCGCCCGCCCGGGAGCGCGGATCCGGGACATCTCCGCGGCGATCGAGGACGTTGCGGTGCTCGGCGGCTTCGGCATCGTCCGGGAGTGCGTGGGCCACGGCATCGGCACGGAGATGCACGAGCCGCCGGACGTGCCGAACTACCGCACCCGCTCGGCGGGTATGCGTCTCGATCCCGGCCACGCCCTGGCGATCGAACCGATGCTGACGATCGGGAGCCCGGCGGTGGGCCTGCTCGCCGACGGCTGGACGATCGTCACCCGCGACGGCTCGCTGGCCTGCCACTTCGAGCACACGATCGCCGTCACCGACACCGGGCCGGAGATCCTGACCGTCCCCTGACGACGGCCGGCGAGGAATCGGCGTTCGTCGGCTCGCCAGCTACGTCGTTCGTCCGGGCGATCTTCCGTCACCCGCCGATGGGTCCGAGCGCCCTGCCATCACAGGATGAGGACCGCCGGACACCACCGGCGACCGACCCGGGAGTCCCGGGGCACTCACGACGGGATCCGACCGATGATCGCTCGAACCTGGACAAGTGACACCGAGATGGTGACGGACGGCCTCCCGGCCATCCTGATCGCCATCCTGGCCATCCTCCTCGCGCTCGGCATCGCGGCCCACGTGGCCGTCGCCTGATCGGCCCTCAGGGGCGCGCGATCCGGGCGACCGTGGCGGCGGTGAGCTCGATCAGCGAGCCGGGTTCGAGCTCGACCTGGAGGCCACGGCGTCCGGCCGAGACCAGCATCGAGTCGAGCTCGAGCGCTCGCTCGTCGACGAAGGTCGGCAAGGACCGCCGCTGCCCCAGGGGCGAGATGCCGCCAACGACGTAGCCGGTGGCGCGTTCTGCCTCGGCGACATCGGCCAGGACGGCTCGGCGTCCCCCGGCCACGCCGGCCAGGGCCTTGAGATCCAGCTCGTGGTCGACCGACACGACGGCGAGGACGAGCCGCTCGTCCACCCGGACGACCAGCGTCTTGAAGATGCGGTCCGGGTCGATCGCCAGGACGGCCGCGGCCTCGCGTCCATAGGCGTGGCGACCGTCGAGCGAACGCTCCTGGGGCTCGTACTCGTGAACGGTGAATGGCGCGCCGGCTGCGGCAAGCGCCCGGAGCGCGGGCGTTCCCCTGCTGCCCATCGACCGATGCTAGCTCCCGGACGTGCTGTCGACGTGTGACGCGAGGCGGCCCCGGGCCGCCTGGGTCACGGGGCGGTCGTCGCGGGCTCGCCGACCTCGAGGGCGGCCCCCGGGAAGAAGTAGCCGAGCATCATCGCTGCGGTCGCCGACTCGACCGTGTACCGGTTCACCAGGAGGCGCTCGTGTGACGCCAGGACCCGCCCGGGATCGTCACGGTGGGCGACGCGGACCTCGCCCAGCAGGAGGAACGTGCCGCCCGGTCGGCTCAGGGCTCGTCCGGGGTCGAAGCCGGGCTGGGTCGGCAGCAGGGCGTTCACCAGCCACGGCCCCAGGGCGAGCCGGACATCGTGCCAGGTGGCGTGGACCGGGACCTCGGCCTCGTCGGGGACGGCCAGCAGCACGTCGTCGATCGGGAGGTCCGACGCCGGCAGATCGACGGCCGATCCGTCGACGAAGGTCATCCGGCCCGAGAGCAACTGCAGGCGTTCGCCGCCCTCGAGCCGATCGGCGAGCGGCGGCGAGCCGTCGAGGAGGCCGGTCACCACGCCATCGGTCGTGTACAGCTCGGTGGGGATCGCCATGACGGTCCTCCGTGCGGTCGGCTCATCGTCGCGGCCCGGCCGCTCCCCTGCCAGACCCGGGTCGTACCGGTCGCCGTGGACGGAGGTACAGGGCGCGTCCGCGCACCGGCCGGGACCCGTCTGGGCCCGTGGCGCGGGCGCAACCCTCCGGTCGGCTATGCTTCGAGCGTCACAGCAGGAGCCAAGAGATACCCGAAACCTTCGACCAGCTCGGCCTGTCGGCCGAGATCCTCCGAGCCGTAGCCGACGAGGGCTACACCGAGCCCACGCCCATCCAGCGACAGGCGATCCCCCTGGTCCTCGCCGGCCGGGACGTCCTCGCCACCGCCCAGACCGGGACCGGGAAGACGGCGGCCTTCGTGCTGCCGATCCTGGAGTTGCTCCGACCCGACGCGAACGCGAGCTTCTCGCCGGCTCGCCATCCGGTCCGGGCGCTCATCGTGACGCCGACCCGGGAGCTGGCGGTCCAGGTCCAGGAGATGGCCGCCGCCTACGGGCGTCACCTGGCCCTCCGCTCGACGGTCGTCTACGGCGGTGTGCCGATCGAGCCGCAGACGAAGACCCTCCTCGCCGGCGTCGAGATCGTCGTGGCCACGCCCGGCCGACTCCTCGACCACATGGGCAGCCGCACGGTCAACCTCGGTCAGGTCCGCATCCTCGTCCTCGACGAGGCCGACCGGATGCTCGACATGGGCTTCCTGCCCGACATCCGGCGGATCCTCGACGCCGTGCCCAGCCGGCGCCAGAACCTCCTGTTCTCGGCCACCTTCTCCGACGACGTGCGAGGCCTGGCGAACCAGCTTCTCGACCATCCGGAGCGCGTCTCCGTCGCCCCGGCCTACGCCACGGCCGAGCGGGTCCGCCAGCTCGTCTACCCGGTCGACCGGGATCGCAAGGAGGAGCTGCTGCTCCACCTGATCCGGACCCACGACCTGCGCCAGGCCCTCGTCTTCACCCGGACGAAGCTGGCCGCCGCCCGGCTGGCCAGCTGGCTCGACCGGCGCGGCGTCGAGGCGACCGCGATCCACGGGGACCGCAGCCAGGCCGAGCGCAGCCGGGCCCTCGAGATGTTCAAGTCGGGCGAGGCGCGGATCCTCGTCGCGACCGACGTGGCCGCCCGCGGTCTCGACATCGAGGACCTCCCCCACGTCATCAACTTCGAGCTGCCCTTCGACCCCGAGGACTACATCCATCGGATCGGCCGGACCGCCCGGGCGGGCGCCGATGGGGACGCCATCAGCCTGGTCTGCATCGACGAGACGGACCTCCTCCGGGCCGTCCAGCGCCTGCTCCGGATGGCCATCCCGTGGACCGTGGAGGAGGGCTTCGTGCCCGACCGCAACGTCGAGCCCCGCCCCATCCGCGTGCCCGGGGCCCCGCCCCGAGGCTCCAGCGGTCGGGCGGTCGGCGAGGCGACGGCCCGAAAGCGACGCCACCGGCACGGACGACCCACCCCGGCTCCGGGGGGTCGTCGGGCGGGCTGAGGCCGCGGATCGATGGACCACGGAGCCTACGAGCCGGAGCGCCCCGACGACGCGTTCCCGACGCAGCGGTTCACGACCCTGCTCAAGCGCCTGCCACGCTACGCGCGCCTGTCCTGGGGCCTGGCCGGTGAGCCACGCCTCTCGCGATCGCGACGGGCAGCCCTGCTGGGGGCCGCCGCCTACCTCGTCTCGCCGGTGGACCTCGTGCCCGGGATCGTCCCGGTCGTCGGCCAGGTCGACGACATCGCGATCGCCCTGCTGGCCCTGCGGGCGGCCCTGCGCGCCCTCGACGAACCGACCCGGATGCGCCAGCTGGCGGCCGCCGGGCTCCAGCCCGGTGATCTCGACGAGGACACCCGGACCCTCGGGCTCGTCGCGCTATGGCTCGGACGCCGAGGCGTCCGACTGGGACGACGACTCCTCGCCCTGGCAGCGGTAGCAGCCGGGCACGCCGCTCGGGCCGGCGGTCGCCTGGCCCTTCGGGCCGGCGAGGCTGGAGCCCGAACGAGCGCATCGGCCGGTGGCCGGGCGGTCCGCGCGACGGGCCAGCGGGTCCGGGACAGCGCAGTTGCCGGCGGCTCGGCCGCCCGATCCGCCGCCGCCGGGCTCGGTCGTCGGATCACCCGACGAGGCCGCCCGGACCCGGGCCCGACCGAGCGCGCCGACTGATCAGTCGCATCCGGGGCAGGCCGGCTCGATGGGAGAGGCAGTGACGATGCGAGCGATCTCCCGGGTGAGGGCGGCAGCATCGTAGCGGCTCTGGTTGGTCAGGACGGCGATCGCGATGCGCTGCTCGGGCAGCCAGCGGACGGCGTTCCGGATGCCGACGAACGAGCCGGTGTGCCCCCACACGATCCGGCCGTTGTAGGGGACCGCCTGGACCCCCAGGCCGTAGGGGATGCGAGGGTGGAACCGGGCCGTCCGCTGGACGTCCGCGACGGCTTCCACGACGAGGTCGGTCGAGATCACGGTGCCGCCGTATAGCGCTGCCGTCCAGCGAGCCGCGTCGACCGCGTTCCCGGCGATGGCCCCGGCCGCGCCGGCCGCGGTCACGACGGACGTGAACGGCGTCAGCGGATCGTTCGGCCAGATGGCCTTGGCGGTCGAGGACGCACCCTGGCCGCTGACCCGGTGGGCGCGGGCCAGGGGTGATGCTGGTTCCTCCGCGCCCTGGACGAAGACGGTGTCGAGATCGAGCGGGTCGAGCAGGCGCTCGCGCACCAGCTGGGCCCAGGGCACCCCGGTGATCCGCTCGGCCAGCAGGCCGAGGTAGACGTAGCCCGTGTTCGAATAGCGCCAGAACGTGTCCGGGGGGACGCGGTCCTTCTGACCGAAGGCGAGCGTGTCCTCCACCGTCCAGACCTTGCGGGTGTCGGCGTTGAGCGCCGGCTCGATCCCGGTGACCCGGAAGAAGTCCGGCAGGCCGCTGGTGTGGTCCAGCAGGTGCCGGACGGTCATCCTCGGGTGGAGGCCGGCGTCCGGCAGTAGCGGGGCGACGAGCTCGTCGAGGTACAGGCGTCCCTCGTCGACCAGCTGCAGGATGATCGCCGCCGTGAAGGTCTTGGTGACCGACGCGTAAGGGAAGGCCGTCCGGTCGGTGACCGGGCGATCGTGGTAGGCGTCGGCGATGCCGATCGACCGGTGCCAGATCCTCCCGCCGGGCCAAAGCACGGCGACGCTGACCGCCGGACTGCCGGTCCGGGAGCGCCAGTCGGCGACGGCCTTCTCGAGCTCGGCGCTGGTGACCTCGGTGCGGGGTGGAGCGAGACGGGGCGTCGGTGCCGGGCCGAGCGGAGGCGGGGTCGACGAGGCAAGCGGCGTCGCCATCGGCGTGGGCGTGCTCGTCGGCCTCGGGGTGGGCGACGGGCTGGCCGAGCTCGCAGGTTCACCGGACGGCGGGGCGAGACTCGCCTGGGCCTGGGCGCCGGG
This sequence comes from uncultured Chloroflexia bacterium, assembly GCA_963707215.1. GTDB lineage: Bacteria > Chloroflexota > Limnocylindria > Limnocylindrales > CSP1-4 > DATHYZ01. The sequence continues at coordinate 905,378 of CAVPPB010000003.1, forward strand.
ATCCACGCTCGGCAGCGCAGCTCCGGTCAGCACCAGGGCGCCCGACGCGACGACAAGCAGCAGGCCGAAGATGACGAGGCGACGCACCGGGCGAAGTGTAGCCGCCCGGCGGGGTACCCTCTGCCGATGGAACGACACATGCTCCCGGTCGGGCCGGCCGGACCCTCGCTCGGGATCGTCCCCCGATGACGCCCGCGGGCGCCCTCGGCGCTGCCGAGCTCATCCGTTCCGTCGGCCTCATGGCCGATGGACCCGCGCCATGGGGCCGGCCGATCGCCGCGCCCGGCCCAGGTGTCTACGTCATCGAGTTGCCGTCACCGCCCGACGCCGCGCCGCTCGAGCTGGCGACCGTCGGCAAGTGGCTCGAGCGCGCCGTCGACCTCCGTCTCGATGGCCGGCGCCCGACCTCCCGCGAGCTGCGCGAGCGGCTCGCGGCGTTCTGGCTGCCCGGCCAGCGGGTCCTCTTCGTCGGCTCGAGCGGCGGATCCGTCGCGGGACGGGTCCTGGCCCTCGCGCGCACCGTGCCAGGCGCTCGACGACCTTATGCGGCCGGCGTCTGGCTGAACCTGCTGCGCGATCTCGATCGCTGCCGGGTCTGGTGGGCGGCGACCGAGGCCCCCGACGAGTACGAGGACGCTCTCCTCGACGCCTTCCGTGCCGCCGTGCCCCGGGAGCTGGCGGCAGCCACTCCCCAGCCGGACGTGGTGATGCCGTGGGGCGTGCTCAGGCGTCCGACCGGCGAGCGACGAGCCCACGGCCTGACGGGGATGCTGGTCCCCGAGGGCACTGAGCCTGAGGCGACGGCGGCCGACCCGACGGCCCCTCGGCCGCGGGGCCGGCCCGCCGGCGGTTCGAAGGCGCCAGCGCAGCGTCGGGCCACGAAGCCGCCGCCCGGCCCCGCGGCACCCACCGCGCCCGCGAGCGACGGGGACATCTCCGCCGAGGGCCTCGAGCGTCTCGAGCGCGAGCTCGCCGACCTGCGGACCGTTCGGCGGCCAGCGGTCGTCAAGCGGGTGGCGACGGCCCGTGAGCATGGAGATCTCAAGGAGAACGCGGAGTACCACGCCGCCCGCGAGGAGCTCGGTTTCGTCGATGGCCGGATCCACGCCCTCGAGGACCGGATCCGCCGCGCCGTCGTCGTCGAGAGAAGCGGCGGTGACGTCGCGGCGATCGGCAGCGAGCTGCTCGTGGAGTCTGACGGCGAGCGGCTGACCCTTCGGCTCGTCGGCTCCTCCGAGGCGGACGTGGCCGCCGGCCGGATCTCGGTCGCGTCGCCGGTCGGGAAGGCCCTGGTGGGGTCCAGGGCGGGCGACGAGGTCGCGGTCGCGACCCCCGGCGGCGAGATCCACTACACCGTCATCGAGGTCGGCTGAGCGACCGGGGACCGGCGACCGAGGGGACCGGGGCCGGTTCAGCCGACGGACGGGGCGGCTCCGGCGACGCCATGCTCCACGGCCCAAAGGGCGGCCTGGGTGCGGCTCTGGAGGCCGAGCTTGCCGAGGATGTTGCTGACGTACGTCCGGGCCGTCCGCTCGGTGATCCCGAGCTCGTAGGCGATCTCCTTGTTCGCCAGGCCCCGCCCGACTAGGGCCAGGACTTCGCGCTCGCGCTCGGTCAGCGGCTCGACCGGCTCGTCGCGGTCGCGGCGGGCGCGCATCCGCTGGGCCAGCAGCCGGGCCACCGCCGGGTCGAGGTGGACCTCGCCGGCGTGGGCGGCCCGGACCGCGGCGGCCACTTCCTCTGCGGAGGCGTCCTTGAGGACGTACCCGGCCGCTCCGGCCTCGAGCGCCGCTGTGACCTTCGACTCCTCGACGAACGAGGTCATGGTCACGATCTCGATCTCGGGCGCCTCGGCCTTGATCCGGCCGATCGCCGTGACGCCGTCCATGACCGGCATGAGCAGATCCATCAGGATCACGTCCGGCCGGAGCCTCCGGGCCATGGCCACGCCCTGGCTGCCATCCTCGGCTTCGCCGACGACCTCGAAGTCAGCCTGTAGCTCGAAGAAGACCCGCAGCCCCGTCCGGACGACGGCATGGTCGTCGACGAGGAGGATCCGGATGCGGTCCTCCAGGTCGACCCCGTGGGTCGATCCGGATCCCGGGTCGGCGGCCACCTGGGGGGCGGCTGTCCCGCCCGTTCGCTGGGAGACGCTCATCGCTCGGCCTCCTGCCGGGTCGCGGTCCGGGCCGAGAGCGCCGCCGGCACGTCCGGGACGGCGTCCGGGATGACCGAACCCTGGGCATCGTCCGCCCGGCGCTCGGGCCTGGGAACGGCCGCCCGTCCGACGGCCGAGTGGGACACTGGTCCCGCGGCCCTTACGTCATCCGTCCGCACCGTCCACTCGGGCACCGGGGGCGCCTTCCGCCGGGGGATGGAACGGCAGGCTGAGCTCGAGCGAGGTCCCCCGACCAGGCGCCGACTCGACGCGGAGCGAGCCGCCCGCCCGCTCGGCCCGCTGGCGCATCCCGACGAGTCCGACGTGGCCCGGGCCTACCTCGTTCGGGTCAAAGCCCACACCGTCGTCCTGGAGGGTCATCCAGAGCCGGTCGGCATCACGCCCGACGAGGACCCTGACCTGCCGGGCCGCGGCATGCTTGACGACGTTGTGGAGGCCCTCCTGGGCGATCCGGTAGAGCGCCTCCTCGAGGGCGATCGGCGGACGGTCATCGCCGAGATCGTCGATCCGGAGGTCGATCGGCAGGCCGACGCGACCCTGGACGGCGGCGCAGTGCGTCCGCAGCGCATGCGCCAGGCCGTCCTGCTCCAGACTGCCCGGGCGCAGCTCGAAGATCAGCGAACGCATCTCGGCGAGGGCATCCCGCTGGAGCTCGCGGAGGAGGGCCAGCTGCTCGCCGGCCCGGGATGGATCGCGTTCCAGCAGGAGCTCCAGGCTGCGGGTCACGAGCGTCATCGAGAAGAGCGCCTGGGTCACCGAGTCGTGGAGCTCGCGAGCCAGATGGGCCCGCTCCTCGCCGGCCGCCAGCTCGGCCGCCTTGAGCTGGAGGTCGCGCTCCAGACGGTCGCGCTCGCGAAGGTCTCGCACCGACCCGTGCGCCCCCTCGAGGTTTCCCGGCTGCCCGGTCCCCACGGCGTGGATCTCCACCGGCACGCGGGTGCCGTCGGCCGCCACGATCCCGGACCTGAGCTCCTGGACGCGATCGGGCGCGGCCGTCAGGCGCTGCCAGACGCCGTGGGAGCCCTGGCGGATCGCCGGATCGAGGAGATCCGAGTAGGGACGTCCCAGGAGCGAGCCGGGCTCGATGCCGGCCATGTCACGGATGCGGTCCGACACGAAGGTGAAGCGGCCGGCAGCGTCCACGGCGAAGATGACGTCCGGGGACGCGGAGACCAGGTTGCGGTAGCGGGCCTCCGACTCGCGGATGCGTTCGAGCAGGCGGCCGTTCGTGAGGGCGATCGCGGCATGATCGGCGAGCCCCTGGAGGAGGTCGAGCTCGTCGTCGCCGACCCTGCGCGGGCTCCGGTGGCTGATCGCCAGCGTTCCGATGACCGCCCCGTCGGGGGCTCGCAGCGGCGCGGCCGCCATCCCGCGGATGCCCATCCGTTGGGCAGTGGCGACGTCGTCCGCCTCCAGGGGGATCCGCTCGTCGGCGAGGTAGTCCTCGGTCCGGATCGTCTCGTTGCGCCCGGCCGCCAGGCCGTTGATCCCATCGTCGATCGGGAAGTCCTGGGTGAGCAGCCAGGCCCGGGTGTCGTCGTCGAGCACGCCTGCCATGACGACCGGCCGCAGGACCGTCCGATCCTCCGACATCAGGGTCAGGTGGGCGCCGTCCGACCCGAGCAGACGCCTCGTCTCCTCGACGATCGACCCGAGGACGGCCTCGGGTTCGCGCAGCACCGCGATCCGCGCCGCGATGTCCCGAAGGCCTCGCTCCGCCTCGGCTCGTCGGGCGACCTCGGCCCGGGATCGCTCCAGCTGGGTGATCAGCCGGGCGTTGGCGATCGCGACGGCGGCCTGGTCCGCCAGCCCCTGGAGCATGGCGCCATCCTCGTCGTCGAACGCGTCGGGACGCCGGCTCAGGACGGTCATCGCCCCGAAGGCCCGTCCCTCCACCACGAGCGGGGCCGCGATCGCCGATCGGAGGCCGTGCTCGGCAAGGAACCGGTCGACCCCGGGGCCGTGCTGGAACCGCCGGTCGGCGGCGTAGTCGCCCGACCGGACGGCCCGCCCCTCGCTGAAGGCCAGGCCCGACACGCCGACACCAGGGATGATCCGGGGGGCGTCGGCCGTCGGCTGCTGGACCGGCAGCGTCGTCGCCCCCAGGATGACCCCCAGGCCGTCCTCGGAGTCAGCCACACCGATCTCGGCGAAGTCGCCCCGGAGCAGGGCCACGGCTGCATCGATGGTGCGCTGGATCACTTCGCCGGGATCCCGCAGGGCGGTGACCGTGGCGGCGATCTCGCGGAGGGTGCGCTCCGCCTCGGCCCGCCTGGCCAACTCCTCGCGGGAGGTGTCGAGGTCGGCGATGAGCCGGGCGTTGGCGATCGCGATGGCCGCCTGGCTCGCCAGGCCCTCCAGGAGGGCAGCGTCCTTCCCGGTGTACACGCCGGCCCGCGTCGTGCCGAGCTGGATGATCCCGAGGAGCTCGCGATCGACCCGCAGCGGGGCGGCGATGGCCGCCCGGATGCCGGCTCCGCTGATGAATGCATCGGCGGTCGGCGTGTGTTCGAAACGCGCCTCGGCCAGGTAGTCGTCCGTGAAGACAGCTCCGTCGCTGCGCATCGCCCAGCCGGACATGCCGCCGACCTCGCGGTCGGTGGGCTTGGCCGAGACGTCGGCCTCGGGCGGGAATGCCCACTGGGCCCGACCGGCCAACGGCGCGACGAGATCGATCTGGGCACGCTCAGCGCCGAAGAGGCGAGCCGCCTCGTCGAGGATCCCCTGGAGCAGCTCCGCCGGGTCCCGGATGGCGGTGATCCTGGCGGCCAACTCTCGCAGCGTGCGCTCCGCATCGGCCAGCAGGGCGGTCTCGTGGCGCGTTCGACGAAGCTCGTCGATGAGGCGGGCGTTGGTCAGGGCGATCGAGGCCTGCTGGGCGAGGGCCTCGAGGATCGCCGCGTCGGCCTCGCCGAAGGCGTCCGGCCGGGCCGATTCCGCGAGCATCGCGCCGAGGGGCGTGTCGCCGTCGAACATCGGCACCGCGATGGCCGACGGGAGGTCGAGGTCGGCCGTGTAGCGGTCCGGACCCGGTCGGTGGACGAAGCGCACGTCGTTCAGGTAGTCGCCGGTGATGAAGGTCCGTCGGTCGGCGATGGCCTTGCCAGTGACCCCCTCCCCGAGGGCGATGGCCTCGTGGGCCGGCCAGGCGTCGCGACCGACCTCGCTCGGCGAGTACCAGACCCAGCCCGAGCCCTCCTCGGCAGGCTCGATGAGGTTGATCCATACGCGGTCGGTCCGGAGCAGCCGAGCGGCGTCGGCGGCGATCCGATGGAGGACCTCCGCCGGCTCGTGAACGGCAGTGAGCGAGGTCGCGACCTCGCGGAGGGCCCGCTCGACATCGGCGCGCCGGGCCGATTCCTCGCGCGATCCGGCAAGGTCGCGGATGAGCGTCGCGTTGCGGAGGCCCACCCCGGCCTGGTTCGCGAGGGCCTCGATGAGGGCCGCGTCATCGGGTCCGTAGGCATCGACCTTCGACGTGTAGACGGTGAGCGTGCCGAGGGGGCCGGAGTCGCCCATGAGGGGGGCCGCGACCGCCGAGCGGATGGCGTGTCGCCGGGCGTGCGCATCGGGCGCCGACGCGTGGCGAAAGCGGTCGTCGGCGAGGTAGTCGCCGGTGATGACGACCCGCCGCTCGGCGACGGCCCGGCCCGAGATCCCCTCGCCCGGCTGGGCCTCGCCGTCGCCCTGGATCGGCCCAAGGCCGGGCCTCCGACCGGTGGTGGCGTCGTGGGACCAGAGCAGTGCGCCGGACTCCGCGTCCAGTCGGTCGATCCTGGCCCCGTCGGCCTCCAGGAGCCGGGCCGCCTCGTCGACGATCCGCTGGAGCAGGTCGTCAGGATCGCGGATGGAGGTGATCCGGGTCGCGATCTCGCGGAGGGCTCGCTCCGAGGCGGCCCGGCGGGCCGTCTCGGCCCGCGAGGTCGCCAGCTGGGCGATCAGCAGCCGGTTGTCGATGGCCGTGGCGACGTGATCGGCCAGCGTCCGCACGAGGGCGACATCGGCGTCGTCGAACGCGTCGGGCCGCCCGTCGAAGACGCCCATCGCACCCAGCACGGTGTCGCCGGCCACCAGCGGGGCCACGACCATCGAGCGCATCCCGACCTCGTCCACCACCCGGTCGGCGTCGGAGAAGTGGACGAAGCGGTCGTCGGTCGGGTAGTCCGTCGTCTGGGTGACCCGGCGCTCGGCCACCGCCCGGCCGAACATCCCGACCCCGACCGGCATCCGGAGCCCCCGGACCCAGGCCCGTCGTCGGTCGTCGGTGATGCCGGCATCGTGGGCGAAGCGCAACTCGCCGGTCGCCGCGTCGACCAGGTAGGCCATGGCCCCGTCGCAGCGGACCAGCCGGGCCGCCTCGTGGACGGCCGCGGCGAGCAGGGCGGCGGCGGCCTGATCGTCAGCCAGCGGGGCGCCGGCGGCGGCCACGCCGACGACGGGCACGCTCGGCTCGACCGGGGCGATCGGCTCCACGTGCCCCTCCGCGGCCGGCGATCCCACCAGGGCGGGGCGAGGCTGCTTGGTCGTCACGACCGAGCGAGGATAGGCGCCACGGGTCCAGGCATCCATCGGTCCTGGGACGTGGCGGCTCCTACGTCATCCGTCGCAGACGCCCCATGCGGGATGTGGCCTAGGCATCGCCGAGTGCCGCCGCGAAGCGAGCGATCCGGTCGGCGGCATCGTCGATCACCGGCCGCAGCGAGTGACCGAGCTTCGGGTAGGTGACGAGGGTCGCGCTGGGCAGTCGCTCGATGGCGGCCTGGAGGAGATCGATCCTGGCGAAGGGATCCGACTCCCCCGACAGGAGCAGGACCGGGCACCGTATGGCCGGCCAGTGGGCGCTGCGGGCCTCGCCGTCCGGGTGGCCCGGCCGGTGCAACGGGTAGCTCAGGCAGACCAGGCCTCCGAACGAACGGTCGGACGTCGCCGCGGCCAGGCTGGCGACCCGCCCTCCGTACGAGTGGCCACCGACGACCGCGACCGGCCCTTCCGGGACCTGGGCAAGGAAGGCGGGCACGGCATCCTCGGCGCGCCGGCGCGGCAGGCGGAGCGCCTGGGCCTCGATCCCGCGGGCGGCGAGGGCCTCGATCCACGGCGTCATCGTCTCGGGGCCGCCGCTGGCGCCGTGCCCCAGGTAGAGGCGAGTGGTCATGACCCCAGACTACGCCCCGGAAGGACCGGCCCGCCCTGGTACCCGAGGCACGCTTGCCCGGTGCCGGTGGTCAACGGTAGGCTCGGGTCGATGCGCCGTACCGCCACGGCGTCGCTCGTCGCGCTGGTCGTGGCAGCGGCGCTGCTTCTCGTCCCGGGACCGACCCCGGTCCGGGCCGCCGACCCCTGCAGCCCCTGGCCGACGAGCTACGGCATGCCCGAGACGATCCGCGTCCTGCGGGTCGCCAGCGGGGTCGTCGAGACCGTGCCGTTCCGGACCTACGTGGAGAACGTCATGTCCTGGGAGTGGCCCGCCTCTTGGCCGAGCGAGGCCCTCCGGGCCGGCGCCGTCGCCGTCAAGCAATACGGGCTGTACTACCTGGTGAACCCGCGATCCTGGTACAAGACCCCGGACGGACAGTGCTACCACGTCCGCGACGACACCAACGACCAGATCTACCGGCCCCAGAATTCGACCGGGACGCCGCGGATCCCGGCGGCCAGCCAGGTCGCCGCCGTCGAGGCGACATGGGACATGACGATGCGCCGGGGGACGTCGTTCTTCCTGCCCCACTACCAAGCCGGAGAGAGCACCGTCTGCGGTGCCAAGATCCGCTACGGGGTCACCTGGCTGCCCCAGTGGGAGGTCAGGGCCTGCGCCCTGGGCGGCATGGACATGGCCACGATCCTTCACCTGTACCTCGACCCCGGCCTGACGATCGCCGATGCCGTCCGTCGCTTCGGCGGCGACCGGTACGCGACTGCTGCGGCCATCAGCCGGGCCGACGTCGTCTCGTCGACGACGGTCTTCGTGGCCCGGGGCGCCGACTTCCCGGACGCGCTGGCCGCAGGACCCGTCGCCGCGGTGTCGGGAGCGCCGATCCTGCTCGTCGCCGACGACGGCGTCCCGGACGTCATCGCCGAGGAGCTGGCCAGGCTGGCACCGACCCGGATCGTGATCCTGGGGGGGATTGGCGCGGTCAGCGAAGCCGTCGAAGGGCAGCTGGCGTCGACGGGCGCCGAGATCGTCCGGCTCGCCGGCGCGGATCGCTACGAGACGGCGGTCGCCGTCTCGGCCTTCGCCTTCGCCCCGGGCGTGCCGATGGCCTTCGTTGCGACGGGCCGCGACTTCCCCGACGCCCTCGCGGGAGCGGCCGCCGGCGCCCACCTCGGAGCCCCGGTCCTCCTGGTCCCGGGGGATGCGATCCCGACGGTCGTGGCCGACGAGCTGACCCGGCTCGCACCCGCCGCGATCCGCGTCCTGGGCGGGACGAGCGTCGTCGCCGAAGAGGTCGAGGCTGCGCTCGCCGGATTCGCACCGGACGTGGCCCGGCTCGCAGGGAGTGACCGCTACCAGACCGCCGCCGCCGTCTCCGAGGCCGCCTTCGAGCCCGGCGTCGATCGCGTCCGGTTCGCGACCGGGGCCAACTTCCCGGACGCGCTCGCGGCTGCGCCAGCCGGCCTGCCGATCCTCCTCGTCGGCAGTGGGGCGCCGACGGCGACCATCGAGGAGACGATCCGTCTCGCGCCTGCGCACCTCGAGCCTGTCGGGGGTCCGGCCGTCGTCTCCGACGCGACCGTCACCTCCATCGTCCGATCGGTGGCCGGGAGCGGCGGCGTGCCCGCGGTCCGGTAGCGGCCCGATGGCCGATGCGACGACGCCCCGGGCCCTGCCGGACGGCTCCGGGCCGCCGACGCCCGATCCGACCCTGCCGCGATGCTGGTGGGCGGCCAGCGACGAGCGCCTCGACCCGCTCATGGCTGCCTACCACGATGCCGAATGGGGCGTCCCTGTGCATGACGACGTCGAGCTCTTCGAGCGCCTGGCCCTGGAGTCGTTCCAGGCCGGGCTCTCCTGGTCGACGATCCTCCGCAAGCGCGACGCGTTCCGGGTCGCCTTCCGGGGCTTCGACCCGGCAGTCGTGGCCGCGTTCGGTCCGGACGATGTCGAGCGCCTGATGGCCGACGCCGGGATCGTCCGGAACCGGGCCAAGATCGTGGCCACGGTCGGCAACGCCCAGGGGGTCCTCGACCTGGCCGAGCAGCATGGCTCGTTCGGCGCCTACCTCGCGACGATGGTGCCCGGGCCTCCCCTGCCGCGACCCCGGGGCTCGACCTGGCAGGACCTCGCGCCGACCACTCCGGCCTCGGATGCCCTGTCGGCCGACCTGAAGCGGCGCGGGTTCCGGTTCGTCGGGTCGACCATCGTCTACGCATTCATGGAGTCGGTGGGTCTCGTCGACGACCACCTGCCGGGCTGCTTCCGCTACCGGGGCTGATCGACCAGTCGAGCGATACCGGCAGACCGTGTCGGTCGCTGGCTCCTCGACGCAGGTCGACGACCGATGCGTGACAGCGGAGCTGACACGGCCGGCTCCTAGGGTCCGGACATGAAGGACCGCCTGCGACCCCTCCCCGACCCCGTCGTCGCCTGCCCCTGGTGCGCAGGTCCCGTCGAGCTCGGCGCCGCCAGCGTCCTGCGCTGCGAGGCCTGCCGGGTCGCCGTCGATGTGGATGAGCCACGCCCTGCTCGACGCCATGGAGGCGCTGCCCTGGCCGCCTGACCGTCGGTCCCTCACGGGCCGACGGGACGGGACGCCCAGCGCCGCGTGGGTCTACGATGCCCGTCATGGACCATCGTGACGCGATCGTCGCCGCCGGCGCCCGCCTCGGAGCGCGCGGGCTCGTCGCGGCCGCCGAGGGCAACCTCTCCATCCGCCTGGACCAGCAGACCCTGCTCGTCACGCCGAGCGGACGCCGGAAGGACGAGCTCGCCCCCTGGGATCTGGTCGAGGTGCCCCTCGACCCGGCGGACGGATCGACGGGCGAGACCGCCGGGCCTCGCCCCTCCTCGGACATCGCGATCCATCGGGCGATCTACCGGGCCCGGGCGGACGTCGTTGCGATCGCCCACGCCCATCTCGTCTCGACGATGGCGCTCACCCTCGTCGGCGAGATCCCCGACCCGGCGGTGCTGCCCGAGACCGCGCTCCTTCTTCCCGCCGTGCCGGTCGTGCCGTTCGGCGACCCGGGCAGCCCGGAGCTGGCTGCGCGGATCGCAGCCGCCCTCGCCCCGTCGTCCGCGACGCCGCCGCAGGCCGCCATCCTGGAGCGGCACGGTGCCATCGCGGTCGGCGCTGGGATCGACCAGGCCGTCGACCGGCTCGAGCTCGTCGACGTCCTCTGCCGGACCTGGCGTGATGCCCGCCTCCTCGCCCCGGACCGGCCGCCCCGCCCACCGACGACGGCCTAGAATGGCGCCGCGCGGTCGGCCCTGGCCGGGGCGCGGAGGGATGGGACCCGCAAACGGAGGTCTTGGATGGACGCCCGAAAGTACCTGGCTGAGTTCCTGGGTACGTTCGTCTTCTTCGCGATCGGCTTCACCTCGGTGCAGGCGGCCGACGCCGCCGGCGTCGCACCGCTGCTCGTGGTGCCGTTCTCGTTCGGCCTTGGCCTGCTGACGGCGATCTATGCCTTCGGGCACGTCTCCGGGGGCCACTTCAATCCCGCGGTGACCGTGGCGATGGCCCTCGACCAGCGGACGACCCCGGTCGACGCGGTCGGCTACATCGTGGCCCAGGTCCTCGGCGCCATCCTGGCCGCCGGCTTCGTCGTGATCCTCTTCAGCCAGGCGGCCGCCGAGGCGGTCATCACGGCCCCCGGCGGCGGTCTCGAGGGCAACGACCTCGGGGCCGTCCTCCTCGAAGGGGTCATGACCGCGGCCTTCCTCCTGGTCATCCTCGTGTCGACGAAGAGGAACGTGGCCGTTGCCGGGATCGTCATCCCGCTGACCCTGGTCGCGATCCACTTCGCCATCGCCACGCTGACCGGCGCCTCGGTGAACCCGGCTCGCTCCATCGGCCCGGCCGTCCTTGCCGCGGATCTCGGAGCCCTCTGGATCTACCTCGTCGGTCCGCTGGCGGGCGCCGTCGTCGCGTGGGCGGTCTACGCCTTCGCATTCGGCAGCGAGCAGGAGGAGGCGGAGGCCTCTACCGCCGGCTAGCCCGACCGGTCCGCGCCGCCACCACGACCCCCTCGGCCCCGTCGGACCCGGGGGTCGTCCTATCCCCTCGAGGAACGGGACGACGTTGCCGGACTTGCCGGGCACCGGGCCTGGTGATGGCCCGGGTCAGCCGGGTGGGCCCGGATCGGCGCTCGGTGGAGCCACCTCGGGCAACGGAGCCGGAGAGGTGACCGTTGGCATCGTCGGCAGCGGCTTGCCGGGTTCGGCGAGCCAGCAGGCGGCGGACTGGCCGTCGCCCATGTCCAGCAAGGGCGGCTCCTCTACCCGGCAACGGTCGAAGGCCAGCGGACAGCGCGGGTGGAACCGACAGCCCGGCGGGATCCGGGCTGCGTCGGGGGTCTCGCCCTCCAGGATCGTCCGCTTGGGTCCCTGGCCCGGCGCCGGTGGCTCGGGCGTTGGGGAGACGCTGACGAGCGCCTGGGTGTACGGGTGGCGGGGGCTTCGGATGACCCGGTCGGCCGGCCCGATCTCGACGATCTTGCCCAGGTACATGACGGCGATGCGGTCGGCCAGGACCCAGGCCAGCGAGAGGTCATGGGTGATGAACAGGTAGGTCAGGCTGCGCTGCTCACGGAGGTCGAGCATCAGCCGGAGCAGCTCGGTCCGGATCGACACGTCGAGCATCGAGACCGGCTCGTCGGCGACCACCAGCTCGGGCTCCAGGATCATGGCCCCGGCGATGACGACGCGCTGCCGCTGGCCGCCCGAGAGCTCGTGCGGGTAGCGGAAGGCGAACTCCTTGGCCGGCATCAGGCCCACCGACTCGAGGGCCCCGAGGACCCGCTCCTCGCGCTCGGCGAGCGATCGCGCGATGCCGTTGACCTGGAGCGGCTCGGCCACGAAGTCATGGATCGTCTGCTTCGGGTTCAGCGTCTCGTAGGGGTCCTGGAAGATGATCTGGACGCGCCGCCGGTAGTCGCGCAGGCGTCGCTGACCCCACAGGGCGCTGACGTCCCGGCCCTCGAATTCGATCCGGCCGGCGGTCTGGCGGGTCAGCTTGACGATGACCCGACCCGTCGTGGTCTTGCCCGACCCCGACTCGCCGACCAGGGCCAGGATCTCGCCGCGGCGGATGGACAGGTCGATGCCGTCCACGGCCCGGACGAATCCGCGTGGACGGCGCAGGACGATGTCCTCGAGGTTGGCGTGCAGCGGGAAGTAGACCTGGAGGGCCTCCAGCCGGATCAGCTCGTCGGTCATGCCGCCGGTCATGCCGCCGGACCCTGGTGCTCAGCTGCTGGCCGGTCGTCCTGGAGCGGGAGGACGGGTGCGGCGATCGGGGCCTTGTACGCGGCGACGTCCGCGGCCTCGACGAGCACGCCGCCGTCCTTGCCGGGCGGATGGAGGTGGCAGGCCACCCTGACCCCGTCGGGGAAGCGCACCTCCGGAGGGACCTCGGCCTCGCAGACGTCCATCTTGAACGGGCAGCGGGGATGGAACCGGCAGCCGCTCGGCGGCTCCCGGAGGTCAGGGGGCTGGCCGGGGATGACCTCGAGGGCTCGACGATCGGTGTGGATGTTCGGGAACGCCCCCAGCAGCTTCTGGGTGTAGGGATGCCGCGGGGCCGAGTAGAGACGACGGACCGGCCCCTCCTCGGCGACCTTGCCGGCGTACATCACCAGGATCCGGTCGCACGTCTCGGCCGTCACCGACAGGTCGTGGGTGATGAGGATCAGCGAGAGGCCCAGCTCGCGCCGGAGCCGCTCCAGGAGCTCCAGGATCTGGGCCTGGATCATGACGTCCAGGGCGGTCGTCGGCTCGTCGCCGATGACGATCGCCGGGTCGCAGGCAAGGGCCATGGCGATCATCGCCCGCTGGCGCATCCCGCCCGAGAGCTCGTGCGGGTACGTCGAACCCCGCTTGGCCGGGATGCCGACGAGCTCCAGGAGCTCGCTCGCTCGCTTGAGGGACCGGTCGCGCCCGACGCCCAGGCGCTGCTCGATGGGCTCGGCGATCTGCTCGCCGACCTTGCGGACCGGGTTGAGGGCATTCATGGCGCCCTGGAACACGATGCTGATCTCGCGCCAGCGGTAGCGCCGCATGGCGTTCTCCGATTTCGGCACGAGATCGACGTCGAAGAGCTTGACGCTGCTGCCCTTGCGGATCCGGGCGTTCGTCGGCAGCAGCTTCACGAGCGAGAGGGCCGTCGTCGTCTTGCCGCAGCCCGATTCGCCCACCAGGCCGAGGGCCTCGCCGTCGTCGAGGCGGAAGCTGACCCCGTCGACCGCCTTCACCCAGCCCGATTCGAGCTTGAAGTGCGTCCGCAGGTCCTCGACCACGAGCAGGGGGGCCGTCGGGTCGGCCAGCTTCGGCATCGGCCAGGGTCGCTGACCCCGGATGCGGTCGCGAGCGGCCTCCGCCTCGCGCATGGCGGTCGCCTGGTCGACGACCGACGTCACGCCGTCCGTCGGTCGGGAGGACGACCCGGCCTCGCGCTCGGCCTCGAGCTCGGCCTCCATCCGGGCCGCCTCGTCCATGTCGCCCCCAAGGGGGCCTCCGCCACCGCCGATGAACGTCATTTGCGGACCCTCGAGCGCGGATTGAGGACGTCGTCGAGCGCCGACCCGAGGAGGGTGAACGAGAGGACGACGAGGACGATCGAGAAGCCCGGCGGGACGAAGTACCACCAGGCACCCAGCACCGGGGCTCCGACCGTCTGCGACGCATTGAGGATCTGGCCCCAGGAGGGCGCGAATGGGTCGCCGAGGCCGATGAACGAGAGGAACGTCTCGGTCAGGATCGCCCCGGCGAAGATGAGGACCGCGTTGGCGACGATGAGGTTGACCGTGTTCGGGAGCAAGTGCCGCCACATGATCCGACCGGGGCCGGCCCCGATCGCCCGCGCCCGGGTGACGAAGGCCCGCTCCTTGATGGACAGGGTCTGCGAGCGGATGATCCGGGCGGTCGATGCCCAGCTGGTGATGCCGATGACGAAGATGATCACGAAGAGCTTGGCCCGTATCCCGAACACGACGGCCTCGTCGCCGACGACCTCCCGGATGAGCGGCACGAGGGCGATCGCCAGGACGAAGGTCGGCAGGACAAGGAAGAAGTCGGTGAACCGCATAAGGGACGTATCGATCAGCCCCCCGGCGTAGCCGGAGGCGATCCCGATGGTGGCCCCGATGACGATGGTGATGATCGTCGCCAGGAGGCCGATGACCATGCTGATACGGGCACCGTGGACCGTCAGGTTGAGGATGTCGCGGCCCAGTTCGTCGGTACCCAGCAGATGGTCGATCGAGGGAGGCTCGAGCCGGCCTCCGGTGGCGGTCGAGGCGGTCTGGAGAGGGCCGACCAGCAGGTCGGGGAACAGGGCCAGGGCCGAGAAGAAGACGAGGATGGCCAGCCCGACAAGCCCGTCCCGCCGCTTGGCAAAACGGCGGGCGAAGTCACGGGCGTTGCGGAGCCGGAGACGCCAGCGCTCGGTGCGCAGGTCGCGGGCGCTGACCGCGGTGGCCATCAGACCCGCACCCGTGGGTCGAGGTAGCCGTAGACGATGTCGGCCAGGAGATTGGCCAGGACGACCGACACGGCGAGGATCAGGAAGACCCCCTGGAGGACCGGGTAGTCGCGTGAGTTGACGGCGATGACCGTCAGCGTCCCGAGCCCCGGCCAGTTGAAGACCTGCTCGAGGGTGATCGCGCCGCCGACCACGTACCCGAGGTTGATGGCGATCAGGGTCACCGAGGGCAGAAGGGCGTTCGGGACGGCGTGTGAGCGCAGGATCCGGCGATCACGGATGCCCTTGGCCCTGGCTGTCGTCACGTAGTCCTCGCCGAGGGTCTCGACGATCGACGCGCGCATCAGGATCGAGTACTGCCCGATGAGCCCGACAGCGGCGGCGGTCAGGGGCAGGACGAGGTGCCAGGCGAAGTCGCCGAGCTGCCCGAGGAAGGAGTCGTAGGTCTTGCCGATGGTGAACATCCCGGACGTGGGGAACCAGCCCAGGGTCGTGGCGAAGATGACGAGCAGGATCATGCCGATGAGGAAGTACGGCATGGCATAGAAGATCAGCGATACGCCGTTGCCGATCTGGTCGGTCAGCCCTCCCTTCTTCCAGCCGCTGTACGCGCCCAGGGCCAGGCCGGCGAAGACCGCGATGAACTCGGCCAGCCCGAAGAGGATGAGGGTCGGCCAGACCCGGTCGCCGATGACCTCGCTGACCGGCTTGTTGTTGAACTTGAAGGACGTGCCCAGGTCGCCGGTCAGGGTGGCCCCGACGTAGGCGACGAGCTGGTTCGGGATGAGCGGCTGGTCGAGGCCCCACCGCTCGCGGATCTGCTCGCGCTGCTCCTGGCTCATGAGCGGGTTCCGGAAAAGGATCCGCTCGGGCGATCCGGGCATCGCCCGGAAGAGCAGGAAGTTGAGCACGACGATCCCCAGGATCGTCACCATCGCCTGCAGCAGCTTGCGCCCGATGTAGCGGCCGCTCATCTCGCCCCGTCCGCTGGTACGCGAACGGGCCGCCTTGGGGCGGCCCGTTCGCGGTTCGGTCCGATCCGGTCGTCAGCGACCGGGCGCTATTCCTCCTCGTCCTCGCCCGCGGCCGAGCCCTTCGACCGCTGGCGGGCGACGTAGACGAGGCCGATGACGACGATCGCGGCGATCGCCACCAGGGCCACGATCAGGAGCGTGTTGTCCCCCTCGTCGCCGGTCGAGCCGCCGTCGTCGGGGCTTGCGCTCGGCGCGGCCGAGGCACCGGGCTCCGCCGAGGCGCCCGGCTCGGGGCTGGGTGTCTCGCCGGCCGCCGTCAACAGCGTGTAGCCCAGCGGACCGTAGCCGAAGAGCGGCGCGCCGTTGGCGGTGGGCTGGTTCTGCCAGCCGCCGAACCGGTCGGTCCGGTAGACGGCCAGGGTGGCGTCATAGAACAGGATGTGGTAGGGCGCCTCGTCGTAGTAGAGGTTCTGCATCTCGGCGATGATCGACTGGCGCTCCTCGTTCGAGGTCGCCTCGTTCTGCTGCTCGAAGAGCGCGTCGTACTCGGGATTGCACCAGAGGCTGTCAGAGCTGCCGCCGATCGAATCGCAGCGGAAGATGTCCAGCAGCGAGTTCGGGTCGACGTCGCCGGCCCAGCCCCAGATGAAGAGATCGTAGTCGGCCGTGTACTCGTCGCCGGCCTCCGGCGGGAGCATCAGGTCGACCAGGGTCCCGGAGTCGAAGACCTGGCTGGTGACGGAGATCCCAAGCTCGCCGAACCAGTCGGTGATGAACTGGGCCGAGTTCGGGTAGACCTCGTCGCTGTCGGGCATGACCAGCCGGAGCTGGATCGGGTTGCCCTCCTTGTCGAGGCGGTTGCCGTTGGCGTCGAGGACGTAGCCGGCCTCCTCGAGCTTCTGCTTGGCCAGCTCGATGTCGAAGGTCCGGGGGTTGTCGGGCTCGACGTGCCAGGCGGTCTGGAACGGCGGCACGTTGGTCGTGCCCGGGGTGCCGTAGCCACCCAGGACCCGCTCGACGAGGAGCTCGGTGTCGACCGCGTAGCCGAGGGCGTCACGGAAGGCGGTGTCCTGGAGCGCCTTGGTCGACGGGCCGCCACCCTCGATGACATTGCCGGTCCCGGTGCCGTAGGCGTTGAAGCCCAGCTGGGTCCAGCCGTTCGCGTCCGCGGCGACGGTCTCGATGTCCTCCATCGTGGAGAGCTGGTCGAACTGGTCGGGGTTGACGGACGACGCGTAGTCGAGCTCGCCGTTCTGGATGGCCGCGGCCATCGTGCCGCTATCGCCGAAGATCTGGATGACGACCGTCTCGGCCGCTCCGTTCGGCTTGACGTAGTCCGGGTTCTTGGAGAAGCGGATGAACTGGCCGGTCTGCCACTCCTGGGCCTGGTAGGGGCCGGAGCCGACGACCGGCGGATCGTTGGTGTATTCGCAGATCGTGTCGAGCGTCTGGGTCTCCCAGATGTGCTTCGGCAGGATCGGGATGTAGGTCTTGAGGATCTGGTCGTTGGGCCGATCGGTCACGACCTCGACGGTCTCGGCGTCGACGGCCCGGACCTCGGTGACGCCGGCGTTCGAGAGGTAGTAGTCGAGGTAGCTGAGGCAGACCCCGCCGTACTCCTCGTTCGCGAAGGCGTCAAGGATGAGCTGGAACGTCCAGGCCACGTCCTCGGCGGTCGCCGGGGTGCCGTCGGACCAGACGTTGCCGGGCTGCATCTCGAAGGTCCAGGTCAGCCCGTCGTCCGACTGCGACCACGCCGAGGCGAAGTCCGGGACCGGCTCCAGGTCCGGCCCGAAGCCGACCAGGAGCTGGTAGTTCAGGGTGAAGACCTCGAACCCGACGACGAGGGCCGTCTGCCACGGGTTCATCGAGTCGAGGTCCTGGGTCGTCCCGACCCGCAGGGTCAGGTCATCCTGGGCGACCGCGGGGGCTGCTGCGGGGACGAGCAGGGCGCTCGCCAATCCGAGCGCCACCAGCGACCGCAAGCCGCGAGCACGCAGCGTCAACGCCATCAGGTCCCACCTCCAGGTGCGTCGGACGGCCGCACGGTCGTCCTTCAAGCCCAAGTACCGGCTCCCCTCCGGCACGAGGTGCGCGGCGGCAGCGTGGCACACCGGCCACCTGCGCGCAACTCGGGAGCCCACGCCCCGTGTGGCGGGCATCGCCCGGGTCATGGGTCGGCGGTCACGACCTCCTCGACGACCAGTCGTCCGGCATCGGCGTCGAGGGTGGCCACGGCTCCCAGCGGGACCGTCGCGTGATGCTTGCCGTGGCCGACCGGCAGGCCGTAGATGACCGGGACGCCGAGCGGGCCCAGCAGCTCCTCCAGGACGTCCTCCGTCGACAGCTCGGTGAGGTAGCCGCTCTTCTTGGTCCGGACGTCGCCGACGACGATGCCGGCGGCCTGCGAGAGCTTCCCCGCGTTCCGAAGGTGGGTCAGGATCGCGTCGAAGTCCTCGGTGTCGAGGGCGATCTCCTCCAGGACCAGGATCCGGCCCTCCGTCTCCATCTCGACCGCGGTGCCGATGCTCGTCGAGAGCAGGCCGGCGCACCCCCCGGCCAGACGGCCCCGGGCGGTCCCGCCGTGGATCGTCCGGACATAGGAGTCGTCCGGGCTTGGCGGGATCTCCCCATACGGGTCACCGGAGAACAGCGCCCGGCGGAGCGTTTCGCGCGACCAGTCAGTGACCTCCGGCGAGCCCAGACCGGCCGCCCCGTTCGAGTAGAACGAGATCGTGTCGTTCCAGCTGGCCAGGGCGAGATGGATCGTCGTCACGTCGGAGTAGCCGCATAGCGCCTTCGGCGGCCCGCCGAGGATCCCGGGATCCAGGAGCGGGATGAGGCGCGGTGAGCCGTACCCGCCCTGGAGACAGAAGACGGCCCGGATCCCGGGATCCGCCCAGGCCCGCTGGAGATCGGCGACGCGGTCCTGGTCGCGGCCGGCGAAGTAGCCGTGACGGTCGCTGACGTGTTCGCCAAGGACCACCCGGAGGCCCCACGACTCGAGCGCGGAGACGGCCCGCAGCAGCTCGGAGCGGTTCTCCCAGGGGCTGGCGGTGGCGACGACGGCGACCGTGTCGCCCTGTCGCAGGCGGGGTGGCTTGCGCACTGCCATCAGACGAGGAACCTCCGTGGCGGGTCGAGGTCAACGAGGGCCGGCCGGTCGATCCGGAAGGCGCCGATCTCACCGATCGAGGGAGTCGCGCCATCGATGGCGAGCTCGGCCGCGATGCGCCCCAGGACCGAGGCGAACTTGAAGCCGTGGGCTGCGCCCTGGAGGACCACGACCCCCGGCGAGCCTGGCAGCTGGTCCACGATGAGGTCGCGATCGGGGGTCATCGTGTAGAGGCAGGTCCGGGTCAGGAGCGGCGGCCCGACGGCGGTCGGCAGGTGGTCGCGCAGGAACGCCTCCAGGCGGGCTGCGGCGGCGGGGTCGGGGTCGAAGGTCCGCGTGTCCGGGGTGACCTCCCGACCGCCGACATCCTGGGCGGCCTTCGGCCCCATTTCCCCGTAGGTCGGGAAGCCATAGAACGAGGGATCGTCCATCCAGATCCAGATCGGGAAGCGGTCCGGAGCGAAGGCCGCGGGGTCCGGCGCTGCGAAGTAGGTCACCTGCTCCTGGGTGACCGTCAGCGGCAGGTGAAGGTCGAACGAGGCAAGCACCTCGTTGGTCCAGGCGTCGGCTGCCACGATGACCCGGGCCGCCTCGTGAACGGTGCCGTCGGCGAGGGTCAACCGGTACGCGCCACCGAGATCGCGGATAGCGACCACCGGCGACGCCCCGACCAGGGTGGCTCCGCGTCGGAGCGCCAGCTCGCGGTGGGCAGCGTTGCCCCGGTACGGATCGGCCAGCCCCGAGCGAGCCTGATAGAGCGCGACGGTATCGTCGTCCAGGTGCCACTGCGGCCAGCGCCGCATCACCTCGGCCGCATCCAGCCGTTCGAACGGGACCTCCTCGGCGGCCATGCTGGCCGCGTAGTCCGCCTCGGGGATGGCGCAGCCATGGGGGAAGAGGTCGAGCCCCCCCGTGACGGTGACGACCTGGCTCCCCGTCTCGACCTCGACCTCGGCCCAGGTCTCGTAGGCCCGCTCGGCCAGGCGAACGTAGTCGGGTCGGTGGTAGCTGAGGCGGATGATCCGGCTGTGGTCAGCCGACGCCCCGTTCGCGTGGCCGATCTCGAAGCGCTCGAAGGCGACGACCCGGGCGCCGACCCGGCCGGCCAGCCAACAGGCGGCCGCCGACCCGAGCGCGCCCAGCCCGACGACCGCAGCCTCCCAGGTCCGGCCGACCCTGGCGGCTCCCCCGGGGCTCATGGCGGATCCCCGGGCAACGCGATCGCCTCGGGCCCGAGCCGTTCCTCGAGGTAGCGCCGGATGTCCCGCGCAGGGCACGCCGCGCGGTCGCTGGCCCGGCGCATGCTCAACACCCGGATCCGTCGAGTGCATAGCGCAGCAGCCCGATCTGGGTCATCGCGTCGGTGATCTCACCGCGGTCGATCATCGCCAGCGCCTCGTCGAGCTCGACCCAGCGAAGCTCCAGCTCCTCCGTCCCCTCGGGCTCGGCCGCGCCGGGCTCCAGGTCGGTCGCCACGTAGAGGATGCCGGCTTCGTCGGTGACCGAGTTCGAGGTGTGGAACCGGACGAGCTCTCGCCAATCGGCGGCCCGGAACCCGGTCTCTTCGGCCAGCTCTCGGCGAGCACCCTCCAACGGGTCCTCGTCGAGCGGGGCGCCGCCCTCCGGGAGCTCCCACGACCAGGCGTCGAGCGTGTACCGGTGCTGCCCGACGAGGAGGATCCGACCAGCGAGGTCCACCGCTACGATCCCGACCGCGAGGTTGCGGAACTGGACGACGCCATAGACACCGGGCGTGCCATCCGGCCGCGTCACCTCGTCATGGACGACCCGGATCCAGGCGTTCTCGTAGGCGACCTGCCTGTCGTGACGGGTCCAGGGGTTCCGGCGGTCCGCGGGCATGCGCGGAATGGTAGCGGTCGTCGTCGGCCGGGCGGCGTAGACTCCGGCCCCATGACCGCCCAGGAGCGCCCCGCGTCCGGCCCCCGATACGACGTCGAGGCCCGCTGGGACGTCCGGATCCCGGTCCGCGACGGCCTCGAGCTGTCCTCCAACATCTGGCTGCCGGTGCCGGACCCCGAGCGGCCCGACGAGCGCTTCCCGGTCGTCCTCGAGATGATCCCCTACGGCAAGGACAGCTGGCGGCGCAATGGCGACGTCATGCGGGGGACCTGGCTCGCCCGCCGCGGGTACGCGCTCTGCCGGCTCGACGTCCGGGGGACGGGCAGCTCGCCGGGCGTCGCGGTCGACGAGTATGCGGAGGCGGAGACGCTCGACGGCTACGACGCCGTCGAGTGGCTGGCCGCCCGACCCTGGTGCGACGGCAACGTGGCGATGTGGGGGATCAGCTACGGTGGCTTCACCGCGATCCAGGTCGCCAAGCTGCGGCCGCCCCACCTCCGGGCGATCGTGCCGGTCTACGCGACCGACGACCGCTACCTCGACGACGTCCACTATCGCGGCGGCTGCCTGACGGCCAGCGAGCTCTCGCAGTACGCCGTCAGCCAGGTCGCCATGAACGCCATGCCGCCGGATCCGTCGTTCCGTGGGCCCGACTGGCGGACCGAGTGGCGCGATCGCCTGGAGCGGACTCCCGTGTGGCTGTTCGAGTGGCTCCGCCGGCCGACCGATGGACCGTACTGGCGCCAGGGATCGCTGGCACCCGAGTACGAAGCGCTCGACTGCGCCGTCTACCAGGTCGGTGGCTGGAATGACAGCTACGTGGACCCGGTCTTCCGGATGCAGGCTCGCTGCACGAGTGCCGACGTGCGCTCCCTCGTCGGGCCGTGGGGCCACAGCTGGCCCGACGACGCCACGCCCGGCCCGAACGTCGACTGGCTCCACGAGGTCATCCGATTCTTCGACCGCCACCTCCGGGGGCTCGCCAGCGACGTCGACGCGGAGCCCCGCCTCGTCTGGTTCGAGCGGGACTTCTCGCCGCCCGAGCCGTTCCCGGCTGCCTGGACCGGGCGCTGGCGGGCCACCGACCGGTTCCCTCACCCGGCGACCGTGGACCACGCCTGGAAGCTGGTCGGCGGCGAGCTGCCGGGCATCGGTCGCCTGGTCGACGCGCGATCGGCGGCCCCTGCCAGGGACCCGGCGGGCGACGACCGGGGGCCCGACCGGCTGCCCCACCGGGCGACCGTGGGGACGACCGGGGCGCTGTCGTGGGGAGCCGGCGGTGAGCCGAACGGGCTCGGGCGCGATCCGCGACCGGACGAGGCACGGTCGCTGACCTGGACCAGCGAGCCCCTCGACACCGCTGTGGCGATCCTGGGCTTCCCGGCCCTGGTCCTTCATCTCGCCGTCGACGCGCCGGTGGCCACCATCGTCTGTCGGCTCATGGACGTCGCCCCGGACGGGATCTCCTCGCAGGTCTCGCTGGGGGCCCTCAACCTGACCCATCGACGCTCGCACCAGGCGCCGGAGCCGCTCGAGCCGGGT
Source organism: uncultured Chloroflexia bacterium (assembly GCA_963707215.1). Classification (GTDB taxonomy): domain Bacteria; phylum Chloroflexota; class Limnocylindria; order Limnocylindrales; family CSP1-4; genus DATHYZ01. The sequence goes on from CAVPPB010000003.1 coordinate 927,686, forward strand.
CGGGTCGAGGAGGCCCGGGTGCTCCTCCGTGCGGCCGGCTATCGGTTCGCCCCCGGCCACCGCATCCGCGTGAGCATCGCATCGCAGTACTGGCCGGTCCTCTGGCCGTCGCCGTACCCGGCCACGATCGAGGTCCACCGAGACGCCGCGCATCCGTCGAGGCTCGAGCTGCCGACCGTCCCGGAGGCAGGCGGCATCGGCGATCGGCCCGTGCCGGCGTTCGGGACGACAGCTCCTGGCGACCTGGTGCCCGTCGGCGGCGGCGACGAGGAGCCGGCCGCCTGGCGGGTCGTCGAAGACGTCCTGGCAGGGACCATCTCGGTCGAGACCTCGGAGGGCGGCACAACGGTCCTCGAGGACGGCCGCTCGCTCTACACCCGGGAGCGCTTCCGGCTGACCGGGCGGGACGCCGACCCGGCCCGGGCCGAGATGCACGCGGACGTCGTCTACCGCTGGCGCGAGCACGCGTTCGAGGCCGAGATCAGGGCGACCGCCGGGCTCATCTCCGACAGCGAGGCGTTCGACCTCGAAGTCCAGCTCGAGGTCGACGTCGACGGCGAGCGCTTCTTCGACCGGAAGACTGCCGAGCGGGTGCCCCGGCACCTGGTCTGATCGGGCCCGGGGCGGTGCCCGGTTGTCCGGCAAGGCCCGGCCGGCACCTGGCCCGGGCGGCTGCTGCCTAGCCCACCAGCAGGTCTGCCGCGATGACGGCGGCGAAGCCGACGATGACGGCGTTGCCCACCAGGCTGGTCCAGCGGCGCAGCGAGGGAGCGGCATGGCGGTGGAGCGCCGACCCGACGGCGGCGAGGAGAAGCTGCCACGACGCCGAGGCGGCGAAGGCCGAGATGGCGAAGCCGAGCCGCTCGACGGGACCGTCGCCCAGGGCCGGCAGACCAAGGACCAGCGCGGCGAAGTAGGTCACCGTCATCGGGTTCAGGAGGGTCAACCCCAGGAAGGCGAGGTAGGTCCGGGCGTTCCCGCGACGGCCCCGGAGGTCGCCGTGCGGCGCCGGATCGAGGCCGGGGCGCGGTGGAGGGTCGGCCACCGCGCGGGCCGGTGTCCGGAGGCCTCGTCGGAGGCCGATCGCGGCGATGGCGAGCAGGGCGAGGACCGAGGCCCAGCGAAGCGGCGTCTCCCATGGCGCGAGCGCCAGCGCCACGGCGGCCCCGAAGAGCGCGGCGGCGGCGGCGTAGACGCCGTCCGCTGTCGCAGCGCCCAGGCCGGCGGCCGCACCAGCACGGAACCCGTCACGTGAGCCCAGATCGACGATGAGGACCGCGATCGCCCCGACCGGGATGGCGATGCCGTAGCCCGCGACGAGACCGGCGACGACGGCGTCGGCGAGCGGCACGACGGCCCGGGGAGCCTAGCTGCCGAGGCCGAGCGGCTCGAGCGCAGCGGCCAGAGCCGCCCGGTGCTCCGGGGTCGAGAAGTCCAGGATCGGGTGACCCGGCAGGATCCGCTCGGTCACGGCGCCGCGGATCCGGACGTAGGCGACCGGGTAGATGGCGCCGGTCCCGTCGGCCTCGAGGGTCATCGCGGCGCCGTCCACGCCGGACTCGTCGTCCACGAAGGCGGCCAGCGGGACGATGCCCTCGTCGCGAAGCCCGCGGTCGGGATCGACCGAGATCGCATGGGCCAGGAACGCCTTCTGATGGAGCAGCTCGGGGCCGTTCGTCGCCTCATCGAGGAGCAGGTCGGCGACGGCCGACGGCTGGATCGTCGGTCGCTCGACAGCCATCCCGAACCGGGTCTCGGCCAATCGCTGGGCGAGGAGCCGGGAGTTGTACCGGTGGCCGTGGACCGCCCCCGAGTTCGGTGGGATACCGTGCTTCTTGAGTCCGGTGACGGCCTGGGTGATCGTCCCCGCGAAGTGGATGCCCGGGACGGTCGCGCTCTCCCACCAGGTGGTCTGAGCCGGCAGGGCGCTCAGGCCGAAGGTCGCCACGCCGAGCGACGGCAGGTCGCGGAGCGGACACATGAAGCCGGTCGCCTCGATGACGTCGTCCGCGGCGACCGCCAGCTCCTCGCCGGTATCGGTCCGGCGGACCCGGACGATCAGCTCACCTCCCGAGGATTCGATCCGATCGATCTTGGCGTCGAGGATGCCGACGCCACCGCCCAGGGCGTTGTCCTCGAAGGGCTGGGCGTACCGAGCCCGGACCCCGACGAGCGACCGGGTGACCACCGACAGCTTCGCCGGCGACGGCGAGGCGAGGACGATGGAGCCCGCCCACGCGAGCAGGCCGTTGGCCAGCTCGAAACCCGAGTTCCGCTTCCCGATCACGAACACCCGCCGCCCGGCGTACGTCTCCACCGGTCGGACGTCGGCGTAGTGATGGGCCAGCTCGATCCCCGGGATGGACGCGCTGTATGGCTCGGCGACTCCGACCGCGAAGATCGCCTCCCGGCAGCGGTACTCGCCGTCGCTGGTGACGATGACGACGCGCCGACCGTCGGGACCGTCATCGAGCCTCGTGGATTCCCAGCTGCAGCCGTAGCGGACCTCGAGGCCGGTCCGCTCGACGAAGGTGACGAGGCTGTCCTCCATCTCGGGACGAGACGGAAACTCCGACGTCCCGTCCATGAGTCCGGGCTGCAGGTTCCTGGCCGATGGCTCGTCGGCAAGGAGGCTGTTCCAGTCGTAGCGCTCGTAGGCTCGGCTCTCGCGCGGCACCGGCGCGTAGGGCTTGGTCCACGAGAGCAGGCGCTGGAAGTGGGGCCACTTCAGGAACATACCGCCCGGCCCCGGGTCCGCCGAGATGACCGCCACCTCGATCCCCAGACGGCGCAACGAGTAGGCGACCTGGAGGCCGCCCGGGCCGCTGCCCACGACGACGACCGGGTAGTCGCCCGGGGGGAAGGGCCGCTCGTCGCTCGTCGCAGCCACGTCCACCGCCCTCAGGGCCGCCAGCGAGTGGCGTTCCGGAGTCGCCGCCCGAGAGCCTGGAGCATCCGGTACATGACCTTGGGGTGGGCGAGGAGGAAGGGCTCCACCGCCGGTCCCGGCAGGATGAGCACCCGGACCGGTCCCACCGCGACGATGTCGGCGATGGGCGATTCGCCCAGGAGGATCGAGACCTCGCCGAAGAAGTCGCCGCGACCCAGGGTCGTCCGCTCCTCGCCGTCGACACGGACCGAGCAGTCGCCCTCCAGGATCACGTAGAAGCCGCTCCCCGACAGGCCCTGGCGGAGGATCCGTTCGCCGGCCGGGAACCAGGCCTCCTCGAAGTGGCTGACGACGGCCTCGAGCTGGGGGGTCGTCAGGTCGGCGAACAGGGCGAACCCGGCGAGCTTCTCGGCGATCTCCTCGCGGCTGGCCATGGCCCCTCCTCATCGCGGCAGCGTCCGTCCACGCGGCGACCCGCACCACGGAAGACGATCGTGCCACCCCGGACCGGCATCGGCAAGCCGGGACCTGCCCCGGAGGGGCGGGAGCCGCGCTCGGGCCGACCCGTCAGCATTGACGGGGCAGGTGGCGGGGTCGCACGATGCGGTCGAGCCAGAGGAGACCCGATGACGACCCAGGCCCACCACGACCTGCTCCGGAGCATCCCGCTGTTCGCCGGCGCCGACCCGGGCGATCTTGCGGCCCTGGCCGCGGTAGCGACGGAGGCCGATTTCCCGGCCGGCCGCTCGGTGGTCCGCCAGGGCGACCCCGGCTCTGGCCTGTTCGTCGTCCTCGAGGGGTCGGTCCGCGTCGTCCGCGACGGCGAGACCCTCGCCGAGCTCGGTCCGGGCCAGTGGTTCGGCGAGCTGGCCGTGCTCGACCGCGGACCGCGGACCGCGGCCGTGCTCACGACCGTCCCGACCCGCTGCCTGGCGGTGGCAGCGTGGGACGCCGAGCGGCTCATGATCGAGCGCCCGACCCTTGCCGTCGCGGTGGCCCGGGCCATGGCCGAGCGGCTCCGCGACGTCCTGGAGGACCATCACGGCTGATCAGCATCGCCGATCAGCCCCCGAGCGACCATGAGCAGCGTCCCGAGCCAACTGCCACTCCCCACGGGGACCGTGACCTTCCCGTTCACGGACATCGAGGGTTCCACCCGCCTCGTCCAGGCCCTCGGCGCCGACCGTTGGGGGCCGCTCCTCGAGCGCCACCGCGAGATCGTCCGGACAGCCCTCGCGGCATCGGACGGGATCGAGATCCAGACCGAGGGCGACGCCTTCTTCGCGGTCTTCGCCCGTCCCGCCGACGCCATCCGAGCGGTCGTGGCGGCCCAGCGCGGGCTGGCGGCCGAGCCATGGCCGGAGGACGCCCCGGTCCGGGTCAGGATGGGCCTCCACACCGGGGACGGCGAGCTCGACGCCGACGGGGCCTACGTCGGAGCCGACGTCCACCGCGCAGCCCGGGTCGGCGGCGCCGGCCACGGCGGCCAGGTGGTCCTCTCGGCCGCGACCGCCGCCCTCCTGTCGACGAGCCTCCCCGACGGCGTGGCCCTCCGGGACCTCGGCGAGCACCGCCTCAAGGATCTCCGACCGGAGCGCCTCTGGCAGCTCGATGCGGATGGCCTGCCGCACGACTTCCCGGCCGTCCGCTCGCTCGACGCGCGGCCGAACAACCTGCCGACCCAGCTGACGAGCTTCGTGGGGCGGCACCGGGAGCTGGCCGAGACCGGCGCGCTCCTCCGGGGGACCCGGCTCCTGACGCTCACCGGACCGGGCGGGACCGGCAAGACCCGCCTCTCGCTGCAGCTGGCGGCGGCGGCGGCCGACGCCTACCCGGCGGGGACCTGGTTCGTACCCCTGGAGCCGATCCGGGACCCGACGCTGGTCCTGCCCACGATCGCCCGGACGCTGGGGATCGCCGAGCGGGCCGAGCGAACGCCGCTCGACATGCTCACCGAGACGATCGGCGAGGATCGGATCCTCTTCGTGCTCGACAACTTCGAGCAGGTCATCGATGCCGCCCCGGACGTCGCCGCGCTCCTCAGGGCGTGTCCTGGGATCGCCGTGATCACAACCAGCCGGGCCGTGCTCCGCGTCTCCGGCGAGCAGGAGTACGTCGTCCCAGGGCTGCCCAGCCCGCCCGACACCAGCCGCCTCTCCCGGGTCGAGCTGGAGAACCTCCCCCCGGCGGTCCGACGGCCCGATGCGGCGACCCTGTGCCAGTACGAGGCCGTCCGGCTCTTCATCGCCCGTGCCGTCGCCGTCCGCCCCGGCTTCCAGGTGACCAACGACAACGCGCCCGCCGTCGCCGCCATCTGCGCCCGCCTCCAGGGCATGCCCCTGGCGATCGAGCTGGCCGCGGCCCGCGTCAGGATCCTCTCGCCGGAGCAGATCCTGGCTCGGCTCGAGGACCAGCTCGCACTCCTGACCTCGACCGCCCGCGACCTCCCGGAGCGCCAGCGGACGCTGCGCGGGGCGATCGCCTGGAGCTGTGACCTCCTCGACGAGCCGCACCGCCGGCTCCTGGCCCGCTTGTCGGTCTTCCGCGGCGGCTGGGATCTGGGCATGGCCGAGGCGGTCCTGGACGCCGGCGACGGGACCGGGTCGGAGGGCCCGGGCCTCGACATCCTCGAGGGCCTGACGACGCTCGTCGACCAGAGCCTCGCCCGGAGCGTCGACATCGGCGATGAGCCGCGCTTCGACCTCTTGGAATCGATCCGCGAGTTCGCCGCCGAGCTGCTCGCCGAGGCCGGGGTGACGGAGGTCGTCCGCGAGCGCCATGCCGGGGCCTTCCTCGCCCTGGCCGAGGAGGCCGCGCCGCACCTGTCGGGCGAGGATCAGCGCGCCTGGCTGGAGCGACTGGAGCGCGATCACGACAACCTGCGGGCCGCGCTCTCGTGGGCCGTCGAGCGACCGGATCCCGAGGTGGCGGTCCGCCTGGCGTTCGCCCTGTGGCGCTTCTGGCAGCAGCGCGGCTACCTCCGCGAGGCCCGGCGCGAGCTCGAGGAGCTCGCCGCCGTGGGCTGGGAGCTGTCGCCGGTGCTGCGGGCCCGTCTTGCCGAGGCTGCCGGCGGGGTCGCCTACTGGCAGGCCGACCTGGACGCGGCCGCCCACTGGTACGACGACGCGCTCGCGGAGTGGGAGCGCCTCGGAGACGAGCGGGAGATCGCCAACGCGCTCTACAACCGCGGCTACATCGAGGTCGCATCGATGCAGACGATCATGGCGGAGAAGGACAGCGAGGAGGCCCGGCGCCTGTGCCAGGAGCAGGCCGCCGACGCCCGCCGTCGCTTCGACCTGGCGCTGACCATCTACCGGGGGATCGGAGATCGGGTAGGCGAGGCCAACGTCCTGTGGGGTCTGGGCGGGCTCGAGGCCTTCCTGGGCGACCAGGTGGCCGCCGAGCCGTGGTTCCGGCGATCGCTCGAGCTGCACCTGGCCGCCGGGCACCGGACCATGGAAGCGTGGTCGCTCCACATGCTGAGCCTGGCGCTGGTGGACCAACGTCGGCTCGACGAGGCGCTCGAGATGTCCCGCCAGGCCCTTCGGCTCTTCCACCGGTCCGGGGACATCTCCGGCATCACCCTCTGCCTCGACGCGCTCGCCGCCATCGCGCTTGGTGACGACGACACGGCTCGATCCGGGCGACTCTGGGGAGCAGCCCGGGCGCTCCAGCTGGCCAGCGGCGCCGACCTCGCCCAGTGGGACGAGGGCCTGTTCGAGACGCTCAAGGACCTGAGTCCCCGCACCCGGATCCCGGGGGACGAGCTCGAGCGACTGGCTGCCGAGGGGCGAGCCATGGCCCTGGACGAGACGGTCGCCTACGCCATGGGCGAGCGGCCGCCGAACGCGACCGAAGGACCGCCGACCGCGTAGCATTGGGCCCGACCCGCCCCGGGCCCCGCTCACGCTGACCGGGCGGCGGCTACCGGGCGCGGACGACCGGGCCGGCACACCGGCGCGAGTCGGGCCGACCTCCCAGACAGGCGGTCCACGATGATGTCACGGCTCCGTGCCCTGGCCCGCAGCTACACCGGCTTCGAGCGTGACGCCCGACTGTTCCTCGTCGCGACCTTCGTGTCCGGGGCCGCCTTCAACCTCTACTGGATCGACTTCAACCTCTACCTCCGGGCCCTCGGCTTCGAGCCGTCCACGATCGGGCTGGTCGCGGCCGCCGGGTCGCTGGCGGCGGCACTGGCGGCCTTCCCCGCGTCCATCGCCTCGGACCGGCTGGGACGCCGCCGCGTCATGCTGGCCGGGATCTGGATCATGGGCCTCGCCACGGCGGGCTACCTGCTCACCGACGGAGCGCTGGCGATCGCCCTCCTGACGGCGGCCTACGGCGCGGGCCAGCAGACGTTCTTCGTGCTGACCGCCCCCTACCTGACCGAGCACAGCCGGGCCGACCAGCGCAACGAGCTGTTCGCCCTCCAGTTCGCCATCGGGACCGTGTCGGGCTTCCTCATCGCCCCGATCGCCGGCGTGCTGGCAACGGCGGTCGCGGGCTGGGCCGGGCTCGACCCGACCGGCGCGGACCCGTACCGGCTCATCATCCTGGGCATCGTGGCCTGCGTCGCGGTGACCTTCCTGCTCGTCGCCCGCCTGAGCGACGATCGGCCGCGACCGGTCCCACCGCCGCAGCCACGGGACCTCGGCGAGCCGGCGGCCTTCCCGATCGTCCGCCGGCGGCGACGGTCCCCCCTGCGGACCGGCCTGGCGGTCCGCGACCGCGGTCGCTTCTTCCGGCTCCTGCTGCCCGGCTTCCTGATCGCCCTGGGGGCCGGCCAGGTCATCCCCTACCTGAACGTCTTCGTCCAGGGCAAGTTCGGGCTCGACCTCAGCCAGCTCAACCTCATCTTCGCGTTGACCCAGCTGGGCACGACCGCTGCTGTGCTGGCCCAGCCGATCGTCGCCCGTCGTCTCGGCAAGATCGGCTCCGTGGTGGCCGTCCAGGGGGTCAGCATCCCGTTCCTGATCGTGCTCGGCTTCTCCCCGATCCTCTGGCCGGTCATCCTGGCCCTGGCCGTCCGGAACGCCCTGATGAACGCCGGCAATCCCATCTTCACCGCCTTCGCGATGGAGCACGTCGATCCGTCCGAGCGGGCGACCCTCTCGGCGGCGATGAGCGTGCTCTGGTCGGTCGCCTGGGTCATCGCAGCGCCCTGGTACAGCCTGCTCCAGGCGACCCTCGGCTTCGAGGCCGGCTACGCGGTCTCGTTCGTCACGATCATCACCCTGTACTCGACCGCGACGGCGCTGACCTGGGTCTGGTTCCACGGCGTGGAGCGGCGCCCGTCCGGCGGACTCGGGACCACGTCCGTCGCCGACCCGACCGGGTAGACTCGAGTCATGACCGTCGAGCCGAATCCCCCGGTCCCAGGGACGTCGGGCTCCGGGTCCGCGCAGCTCGCGGGCCCGGCTCGGGAGCGGACCGGGATCCCCCGCAACCCGGGCCGCCACGACCTCAGCATGAAGGCGACCCTGCTCTTCCCCGACCGCGAGATCGTCGAGCGCTACTACGTGCCGCTCGTCTACACGGCCTGCCGGACCTGCTACTCGGAGCTGCCGCCCGAAGAGATCTTCCGCCGGGCCGCCGGGGGCGAGGTCGACCTCGCCAAGATGCAGAAGCTCATCTCCGGGGTCATCGAATCCGGGCACGGCAGCACGATCGAGCACATCGTCTTCACCTTCGGCATCACCGGTGTCAGCCGGACCCTCTCGCACCAGCTGGTCCGCCATCGGGCCGGCGTCGCCTTCGACCAGCAGAGCCAGCGCTACGTGACCTTCAAGCGGGCGGCGACGATGCTGCCGGCCACCATCGCCGAGTCCGACGAAGGCCTGCGGGATCGCTACGAGGCCCACATCGACGAGGCGCTCGAGCTGTACGGGGAGCTTGCGGGGGCCGGGATCCCCGGCGAGGACGCCCGCTTCGTCTTCCCCAACGCGACCCGGACCAACCTCGTCATGACGACGAACCTGCGGGCCCTCATCCACATGTCCGGCCTTCGGCTCTGCACCATGGCCCAATGGGAGATCCGACGGCTGTTCCAGTTGATCCGCCACGAGATCTTCTCGGTCAGCCCGTTCCTGGGCGCCTTCCTGGCTCCCAAGTGCGTCCCGCTCGGCTATTGCGACGAGATGGCCAACCGCGACGAGCACTGTCCCATCCGGCCCCACAAGGACAACGTCCTGGCGGCCTGGGCGGAGAAGCAGCGGGCCGCGAAGGCCGCCGGACGAGAGCTGCCGGTCCGCTGATCGGATGACGATCCATCTCCAGTTCGACCGGATCGCCCCGGGGGTCGAGGTCGGACCGCACCGGCACGGCGTCGAGACGATCGTCTACCTTGCCGGCGGGGAGCTGGTCTTCGAGCACGGCGAGGACCTCGAGCGCCGGTCGGTGCTGCGAGTCGGCGACGTCCTCTACGAGGCCCCCGCCGAGTACCACCTCATCCGCAACGAGGGCACCGTCGATGCGCTGGCCCTGCTCGCCGTCACCGACCCGGATCCGCGCCAGCCAGGCACGATCCTCCGGCGCTGGGATTCCGATCAGGAGCCGGTCCTGCGCGGTGATGCCGCCACCGTCGTCGACGACGACGGGATCCGCCGACGCCTCATCGTCCGACCCGGGGACTTCGGCTCGGCCACGTTCACGATCACCGAGGTGACGATGGCGGCCGGCCGAGCCGATGCCTGGCACCGGCACCCCGGGGCCGAGCACGCCGTCGTCGTCTTCGAGGGTCGTGGGGTGGTCACCGTCGGGACGGCCACCGAGACGCTCGAACCGCTCGTCGGCATCCGCGTCGAGGCGGGCCTGGTCCACCGGATCGAGAACGTCGGCCGGACCGAGCTGCGCTACTACGTCTGCGCCGTCCCCGGTCTCGACCCTACCGTGGACCGCCAGCCCGCCGAACCGCCAGCGCGCCGGCTCGACGCCTGACCGCCGATCCCCTGCCGGTCGCGACGACGGCCCCTGGTCAATGCGTCGCCAGCTCAGGGCCCAGGTCGGCCACGAAGCGCCGGATGACCTGCGCGAGCCGGGGCCCTGCCTCTGCGCCGGCCGCGAGGACCTCCTCGTGACTGAGCGGCGCGCCCGTGTACCCGGCGGCCGCGTTGGTGACGAGCGAGACGCCGACGACCCGGACCCCGGCCCAGCGGAGGGCGATCGCTTCGAGGACCGTCGACATCCCGACCGCATCGGCTCCCAGCGTTCGGAGCATCCGGATCTCGGCCGGGGTCTCGTAGGACGGTCCGACCAGTCCCACGTACACGCCTTCCCTGAGCTTCACGCCCTCGGTCTCGCCGGCGGCGCGCATGCGTTCGCGCAGGCGATCGTCGTAGACCTCCGAGAGATCGGGGAAGCGAGGTCCGATCGTGTCCGCGTTGGGGCCCAGCAGCGGGGTCCGGCCGGTCAGGTTCAGGTGATCGCTGATCACCATGATCGTTCCAGGTCGCAGGAGCGGATTGATGCCGCCGGCCGCATTCGTCAGGACGACCGCCCCGGCCCCCAGCCGGGCCATGAGGAGCACCGGCTGGACCACCAGACCCGGATCGTTGCCCTCGTAGAGGTGCAGGCGGCCCTGGAGCATGACGACCGGGACGCCCGCCAGGCGTCCGAGGAGGACCTGCCCGACATGTCCCGGGGCCGTCGCGGCCGGCCATCCCGGCAGGTCGTCGAAGGAGATGGCGACGGGGTCCGCCAGGTCGTCGGCGAGCCCACCAAGGCCCGAGCCGAGGACGATGCCGACCTCGGGTCGGAGGTCGGTCCGGGCCCGGACGGCTCGCTCGAGCGCGTCGAGCTGCTCGGGCAGCTCCGATGGCGGGACGTGGCGCGACGGGTCCAGGGGCTGGGGCTCGGCGGGCATGCGGAACCTCCGGTGTACCGGTCGGGAAGGCGGGCGGTCCCGCGGCTTCGCCCGCTCGACGGGAGTACCGACACCGGGATGCCGGTCGCGTCCCGTCGAGCGAGGCCCCGCGGGCGAGCCTCGCGGCCGCCCGGGCGGGCAAGGAAGCGCCCGAAGGAACCTTCGGTCACGGAGACCATTGATGTGATCGCAGGCCGTTCCGATATCCGCGACGCGCTTGAGGCGATCTCCTGCGTCCCGGGTCCCACGTCCCTTCCCTTGATGTGATCTCGGGTCGGTCCGGGTGTCCGCTGGCCCCTTCGGGCAAGACCTACAGTAGTCGGCCGGCCACCATCGACACAACACGGTTATCCACGAACTTCCGGGAATTGCGGGCCGACTGTCCACGGATGCGGGGCCGATGTGGACGGGCGGTGGATAACGGCCGGCCGCCCTGCGCCTGGGCCGAGCCTGCCGAGCGGGCTCAGCCGCCGATGGCGTACATCTCCACCTTGGGCAGCGACGCCGTCGCCTCCGTCCTGAGGTCGGAGTAGCGGTCGTCACGAGCACGCCAGGCGGCCGCCAGGAAGGCCAGCAGCTCGTCGTCGGTGGCCCCGGCACGGATCCGGCCACGGATGTCGCGACCGCGGGTCGCGAACAGGCAGGTGAAGAGCTGGCCGTCGGCGGACAGGCGGGCCCGGGTGCAGTCGCCGCAGAACGGCTCGCTGACCGAGGTGATGACGCCGATCTCGTCCGAGCCGTCGGCGTACCGCCAGCGGTTCGCAACCTCGCCCCGGTACGACGACGGCAGGGCCTCGAGCGGCAGCTCGGCCGCGATCCGGGCAACGATCTCCGCGCCGGTGACCACGTCGTCGAGACGCCAGCCGTTGGAGTTGCCGACGTCCATGTACTCGATGAAGCGCAACACGAGGCCTTCGTCGCGAGCCCAGCGGGCCATCGGCAGGATGCCGTCGTCGTTCACGCCCCGCTTCACGACCATGTTCACCTTGACGGGGGCGAGGCCTTCCTGCCGGGCGGCGGCGATCCCATCGAGCACCCGCTTCACCGGGAAGTCGACGCCGTTCATCGCCCGGAAGGTGGCGTCGTCGAGCGAGTCGAGGCTGACCGTCACCCGGCGGAGACCGGCGTCCGCCAGCGGGCGGGCCAGGGCCCGGAGGCCGGCGCCGTTGGTGGTGAGGGTGAGATCGAGCGGCGACCCGTCCGACGTCCGGAGGACCGCGAGCTGGGCGATGAGCTCCGGCAGATCGCGGCGCACGAGCGGCTCACCTCCGGTGATGCGGAGCTTCTCGACCCCGAGCTCGGTGAACAGTCGGGCGACCCGGGCCAGCTCCTCGAAGGTCAGGATCTCGGCTCGCGGCAGGAACGGGAAGTCGCGGCCGTAGACCTCGCGGGGCATGCAGTAGACGCATCGGAAGTTGCAGCGATCGGTCACCGAGAGGCGGAGGTCCCGGATCGGCCGATCGAGACGGTCGCGCGGCAGCTCGCCCGGGACGACGGCTCGCTCGTCGAGCCCGTTGTCCCCGGAGGCCGGAGGGGTCGGCAGAACGGGCAGCTCCATGGCGGCATGGTAGCGCGGACCCGCCGCGACCCCACCGCTCCGGTCTGCGGTACCTCCGGTCCGCCGCACTGGTACCACCGGACGACTGCACCGCACCGGACCCCCACCTAGCATGCGGAAAGGTCCCGGGGGACCGTTCAGAGACATCGCGCAGAGGGATACCCCAGATGGCGACGACCGAGACGCGCTCCGGATTCCGGCTCCCGTGGACCGGCGGGGACGACGCCCACCACGACGATCAGCTCGGCGCCCCGAACGCGCGGACCGTCGAGCCCCAGGCGACCCCGGACATCGAGCCGGCGGTCGTGACCACGACCGAGGACCATGTCGAGCAGCAGCCTGTGGCCGAGGCCCCGGTCGACACCGGCGGAGCGCCGGAGCCGGTAGCCGAGGCGCCCGGCGGCCGAGCCGCCGGCCGTGCCCGAGCCGATCGCCATCCAGATCCCGATCCGCCGACGACCTCGCAGGCGCCCGAGAGCCCCCGGCCCAAGGAGTTCCTGGCCGGCCTGACCCGGGCGATGCGGACCGCCGCCGAGGCCGAGCGGGAGCAGATCCTCGCCCGCTTCGAGGAGGACGCCCGCGCCTACATGTCGTCCATCCGCGAGCACTCGGCCGACCAGGCCGACGCCCTCCGGCAGCGGGCGGACGACGACATCGAGGGGATCCACTCCTGGTCCGAGCGTGAGCTGGCCCGGATCCGAGAGGAGACCGAGCGACGCATCGAGCGGCGGCGGACGCGGCTCGACGAAGAGCTCGAAGGCAACACCGCCGAGACCGACCAGCGGGTCGAGCGGGTCGAGGCGACGATCGGCAGCTTCGGCGACCAGATGGCACACTTCTTCGAGGGCCTTCTGGCCGAGGAGGACCCGGCCCGCTTCGCCGCCCTGGCGGCCAGCCTGCCGGTTCCCCCGTCGCTCGAGGCCGAGGCGACCCGGACCGATCCGGTCCCGGCTCCCGCCCCGGAGCCGACGGTGGTCGCCGACCCGGGCGGCCCCGCCGCGGCGAGTGACGTCACCGCTCCGGCTCCGACCGACGCGGCCGCCACGGATCCCTGGCGCGACATGCCGATGAGCGCCCCGCAGGCCGAGTCGGCTGATGAGAGCGACGAGGCAGCTGCCGAGGCGGTCGAGGCCGCCCTTGAGCAGACCGATGACGACAGCACCCCGACGGACGCCGCGCCGGTCGATCCCCGGGTCGCCATGCTCGGTCTCACCCCGGACTTCGCCGCGGCCGAGGCCGAGGCGGCCGAGGCGGCCGAGGCCGAGCCCGGCCACGACGCGACCGAGGCCGAGCCCGGCCACGACGAGACCGCGGTCCCGGCGATGGACGGCGAGAACGTCGCGGCACGACTGGCCGGCCTGACCGGCCCGAGCGACGACGAGGGCGGGGCGACGACTCGCCTGGTCGTCGTGGGCCTGGTGAGCGTGGCCAGCATCGCCGGCTTCAAGCGCCAGCTCGGCCGGGTTCCGGGCGTCGCCAAGGTCGGCGTCTCGTCCGGGCCGGACGGCGAGTTCGTGTTCACCGTCGCCCATACGGAGGGGCTCGACCTTCGCGATCCCATCACGACCCTGCCCGGCTACGGTGCCCGCGTCGTCGGGACGGACGGCGACGACCTTCGCGTGGAGTGCACGGACCCCGAGTCCAACGGCTGACGGAACGCGACGGATGCCACGCCCCACCATCGCCATCGCTCTGCCGGTCGCCGAGGCGGCCGCCGTCTCGGCCGAGCTTGCCGAGGCCGGCTTCGAACCCGTCGCGGTCGAGGACGCGACCCAACTGGCAGGGCTGCTCGCGGAGCGCCGGTCCGTAGCCGTCGCCATCCTCGACGGCGAGCAGGACCTCGACACGGCCCTGGAGCAGTACGGGGTCCTACAGGAGCGTCAGCCCCCGGTCCCCGCGCTGATGGTCGTGTCGCCCTCGAGCTTCGATCGACTGGCTGGGGCGGGCGGCGGCGGGGCCGACGACGAGTATCTCGTTCGGCCGTACTCGACCGAGGCGGTCCGCTGGCGGGTCGAGGCGATGTGCATCCGCTCGGCCACCGTCGACGACGGCAGCGGCGATGCCGTCCTGGCCGGCGGCCTCGGGGACGGCCTGGACTGGGCCAACCTTGGGACGGTCCTGGTCGTCTTCAATCCGAAGGGCGGGGTCGGCAAGACCACGGTCGCGACCAACCTCGCGGCCGCCATCCAGGCCCGCGGCGACCAGCAGGTGCTCCTGGTGGATGCCGACACGGTGACCGGGCACATCCTCGTGTCCCTGGGGCTCGAGACAGCGCCGACGCTGGCCGACGCCTGGCGTGACGAGGCCGAGGGAGGTCCGACCCAGACGTTGACCGATCTCGCGGCGCCGCACACCAGCGGGATGCGGGTCATGGCCCTCACGGGCAGCCCCATCCACGTCGACGTCCTCGCGCCGGACCGCGTGGCCGCGACCATCGAGGCCGCCCGGCGCGCCTTCGACGTCGTCGTCGTCGACCTGCATCCCTCGTACAGCGCCCTCAATCGAGCGATCTTCCGGGCCGCCGACCGGGTCCTGGTCCCGGTGACCCCGGACGTCCCGGCCCTGCGGGCCACGGTCCAGTTCATCGACGTCTCCGAGGACCTCGGCATCCGCGACCGACTCACCGTGCTGGTGAACCGGGCCAATAGCGGGATCTCGGTCCCGGACGTCGAGAGCGCCCTCGGGTCGACCGTCTTCGCGCAGGTCCGTTCCGGCGGGATGGTCTTCGTGACGGCGGCCAACGAGGGTCGCACGGCGATCGACCGGTTCCCCAGGGAGAAGGTCACGGGCGACTTCCACGAGCTCGCCCGGAAGCTCTTCACCTCGGTGCCCCGCGAGGTCGGAGCGGCAAGCCCGGCCAAGGGCGGGCTGCGGCTCCTGGGCCGCAGGATCTCCGCTGGGACCTGATCCCGGCCGACCTGTGCCAGCGCGCGGCCCCTAGCGGCTGCGATCCCGCCAGCTCGTGCCGCCGAGCGGCTGTCCTGGTAGCGGCTGGACCCGCTGGCCCGTCCGTCGGTCGACCTGCTCGATCCCCCGCAGGTAGAAGCGGTTGACCAGGACGGTGTCGACGGAGTCGTCGGTCAGCCGCTCATCGCCGTAGAAGGCGACGGCGTCCGTCGCAGCGATGAACATCTCCGTGGACCGATCGAGCAAACGCTCCGGCTCCGAGCCCGGGTAGAGGTAGACGGTCCCGACGACCCGGAAGGGCGGCGCCTCCAGGGCAAGGTCGTAGGCGATCTTGTGGACCTTGAAGGCCGCCTTCTCGGACTCGCTGAGGTCCGGCAGCGAATCGCCGCCCGTCATCACCACGATGAGATCGTAGGGATCGACCGCCTCCAGGCCCGGCGCCGCTTCCAGCGGCCCGCGTCCGTCGGCCGATCCCCAGCTGACCCCCGAGATGGCGATGGGCTCGCGACGATTGAGGACGTCCGAGAGTCGACCCTCGATGTGCATCGTCCCGACCAGGTGCCACTCCTCCGTCAGGCCGTCGAACGGGACCGGGCGACCGGGCAGCTCGCGGGCGTGCGGGACGGCCGGGACCTCGACGGCCTCGGTCTTCGGCTTCCGCTTGAACGGGTTGAAGGGCACGCCCTCACTCCTCCTCGGCCGCGCCGGTCCGTTCGCGGATCGTGTCCACGACGGTCGCGTCGGCCAGGGTGGTCGTGTCGCCGAGCGTCCGTCCCTCGGCGATGTCGCGGAGCAGCCGCCGCATGATCTTGCCCGACCGGGTCTTGGGCAGGTCGGGCACGAACATCAGGTACTTGGGCCGGGCGATCGGGCCGATGACGTAGGCGACGTGCTCGCGGAGCTGGAGGGCGAGGGCATCGGTCGGCTCCTGGCCCGATTTGAGGATGACGTAGGCGAAGATGGCCTGTCCGGTGACCTCGTCGGTCCGGCCGACGACCGCTGCCTCGGCGACCGACCGATGGTCGACCAGCGCGGACTCGACCTCGGTGGTGCTGATCCGGTGCCCGGCGACGTTCATGACGTCGTCGACGCGCCCGAGCAGCCAGAAGTAGCCCTCCTCGTCGCGCTTGGCGCCGTCGCCGGCGAAGTACATCCCGGGGAAGCGGCTCCAGTACGTCTGCCGATAACGCTCCGGGTCACCGTAGATGCCCCGCAGCATGCCCGGCCACGGTCGCTTGAGGACCAGGTACCCACCGCCACCGAAGGGAACGCTCCGCCCCTCGGCGTCGACGATGTCGGCTTCGATCCCCGGCAGAGGGAACGTCGCCGAGCCGGGCTTTGTGATCGTCACGCCGGGTAGCGGGCTGATGAGGATCTGCCCGGTCTCGGTCTGCCACCACGTATCGACGACCGGAGCCCGCCCGCCACCGACGTGCTCGTGGTACCAGAGCCAGGCCTCCGGATTGATGGGCTCGCCGACCGATCCCAGCAGCCGGAGCGACGAGAGGTCGTGGGCGGCCGGGAACTGCGGGCCCTGCTTCATGAAGGCCCGGATGGCCGTCGGCGCGGTATACAGGATGGAGACCTTGTACTCCTCGACGATCTCCCACCAGCGGTCCCAGGTCGGCGTGTCCGGCGAGCCCTCGTACAGGATCCCGGTCGACCCGTTGGCGAGCGGTCCGTAGACGATGTAGCTGTGGCCGGTGACCCAGCCGATGTCAGCCGCGCACCAGTAGACGTCGTCGGGCTTGAGGTCGAAGACCATCTCGTGGGTGAACGAGGCGCCCAGGAGGTAGCCGGCGGTCGTGTGGAGGATGCCCTTCGGCTTGGCCGTCGTCCCCGACGTGTAGAGGAGGTAGAGCATGTGTTCCGATTCCACCGGGACGGCCGGGCAGTCCGGGCGCTGGCGATCGACCAGCTCGTGCCACCAGTGGTCCCGGCGAGGCACCATGTGGACACCTTCGCCGAAGCGATCGACGACGAGGACGTGCTCGATCGTCGGCGTCCCGGTCACCGCCTCGTCAGCGTGCCGCTTCAGCCCGACCTTGTTCCCGCGTCGCCAGCCGCCGTCAGCGGTGATCAGGACCTTGGCCCCACAGTCGTTGATGCGGTCGGCCAGCGCTTCAGCCGAGAAGCCCCCGAAGACGACGGTATGGGGGGCGCCGATGCGGGCGCAGGCGAGCATCGCGATCGGCAGTTCAGGGATCATCGGCAGGTAGATGGCGACCCGGTCGCCCTTGCGGACACCCAGCTCCGACAGGGCGTTGGCGCACTTGCCGACCTCCGTGTGGAGCTCCGCGTAGGTCAGCGTCCGGGTATCGCCGGGCTCGCCGATCCAGTGGTAGGCGACCTTCTCGCCGAGGCCTCGCTCCAGGTGGCGGTCGAGACAGTTGTAGGCGACGTTGAGCTCGCCCCCGTCGAACCAGCGAGCGAACGGCAGGTCCCACTCCAGCGTCGAGGAGAACGGCGTGAACCAGGAGATCCGCTCGCGCGCCTGGCGGGCCCAGAACGCCTCCGGGTCGCGGACCGCCTCGTCGTAGAGCTCCGGGCCAGCGTTCGCGGCGGCCGCGAACCCGGCGGGCGGGGCGAACGTCCGTCGCTCGGCGAGGAGGTTCTCGATCTCCGGCTGGGTCGGATCCTTCGGGTCGACGCTCACGGGTCCTCCTCCCTGGGAACGGCGGTGTCGAACGGCCGCGATCCCAAGCATTCTACGGGTGACCGTTACCCCCGGACACCGCAGGGAGGACACGATGGACGTGCCGGCTCGAACGACCATCCGCCTGGGCCGCTGGCTCGACCCGTCGGCCGGGGCGTGGCGGGAGCCGGCCGACCTCATCGTCGACGACGGGCGCATCACCGCCATCCTCCCGACGGGGGGCGGCAAGCCGGGCGACCTCGACACGACGAGCCCGTCGCTCGACCTGTCCGGTCTTGTCGTCGTGCCCGGGCTCATCGACGTGCACACCCATCTCGTGGGCGGGACCGAGTGGGCCGGCGTGCCGGCCACGACGACGTCGGCGGCACAGGAGGCGATGCTGGGGGTCCGGAACGCCCGAACCACGCTGGAGGCCGGCTTCACGTCGGTCCGCGACGTCGGCACGTACCGGGCCTTCGTCGACGTGGCGCTCCGCGACGCGATCGATGCCGGCGACGTGGTGGGGCCGCGGATGCAGTGCGCGGGCGCCTACATCACCAGCCCGGGCGGAGGTGGTGACGTCACCGGGCTGGCCCGCGACATCGCCCTCCCTGAGGATCTTCGCTTCGGGGTCGTCCGGGACGTCGCCGACGTCCGCGAGCGGGTCCGGGCGCTCGTCGCCGGTGGCGCCGACGTCATCAAGCTCATCGTCACCGGAGCCGTCCTGACCCGGGGCACCCGCCCCGGGGTCGTCGAGCTGAGCGAGGCCCAGGTCAGGACCGCCGTCGAGGAGGCCGCCGTCCTGGGCGTCCGGGTGGCCGCCCACGCCCATGGGGCCGAGGGCATCGTCGTGGCAGCCCGGGCCGGGGTCGCCTCGATCGAGCACGGATCGCTCATCGACGAGGCCGGCATCGAGGCGCTCCAGGCCAAGGGGACGTTCCTCGTCGCCGACGTCTACGACGGCGACTGGATCGCCGAGGAGGGCACGCGACAGGGCTGGCCCCAGGAGACCCTTCGCAAGAACGAGGAGACGACGCAGGCCCAGCGGGACGGCTTCCGGAGGGCTCTCGCGGCGGGGGTCCGGATGGCCTTCGGGACCGACAGCGGCGTCTATCCGCACGGCCGCAACGCGATCCAGCTCGGGATCATGACCGGTCTCGGGATGGCCCCGCTCGATGCCCTCCGTTCCGCTACCACCTGGGCGGCGGAGCTGATGGGCCGGACCGACGTCGGCACGCTCGAGGTCGGGTGCTGGGCAGACCTGGTCGGAGTGGCCGGTGATCCTCTCGCCGACATCGGCGAGCTCGAGCGTCCCGTCGTCGTCGTCAAGGGGGGTCGGGTCGTCCGCGACGACCGCCGCTAGGCCGGGTCCTCGACGTCGGGAGCCCCTTCGACGGCCGCCTCGGCGACCCCGGGTTCGGCGACCGCGCCCGCGGCGAGCGCCTCCTCGGCGACCGTCCCGTCGGGGTCCTCGGTCCGAGAGATGACGACTCGGTGCGGGAACGGGATCTCGATGCCGGCAGTGGCGAAGCCCCTCAGGATCCGCCGACGAAGCTCGCCCGTGGCGGCCCACTGGTCGCCAGCCCGGACCCGTCCGACGACCTTGATGTCCACGCCCGAATCGCCGAGCAGATCGACGCGGAGGGAGGCCGGTGCGTCGAGGATCCGGTCCTTCCAGACCTCGTCGGAGGCCATCTCGAGCCCGATCGCATCGATGACGGCCATCGCCTGGTCGGTGTCCGTCCCGTAGGCGACCGAGACGTCGAGGTTGATGCCGGCATAGATGCGGGTCAGGTTTGAGGCGACCCGGATCTCGCCGTTGGGGACGATGTGGACGGTACCGCTCAGGTCGCGCAGCTCGGTCCGGCGCAGGCCGAGGTCCTCGACCGTGCCCGAGACCCCGCCGATCCGGACGATGTCGCCCTCGGCGAACTGGTTCTCCAGGACGATGAGCGCACCGTTGAGGTAGTCGCGGATGATGTCCTGGCCGGCGAAGGCGATCGCCGCTCCGATGAGACCAAGGGCCGCGATGATCGACAGCAGGTCCAGGACCGCCAGGACGACCAGGACCAGGATGCCGATGACCGCCAGGCGGAGGAGCGAATTGAGCAGACCCTCCAGGGTCCTGGCCCGCTTCGCGGCTTCGGCCTCGGCCAGGTCGGGCGGCAGCCCGGCCTTGATCGCGCTCCGCAGGAGCGTCCGCTCGAGCGCCCGGTGGATGAAGCCACGGCCGAGGCGGAGGACGATCAAGCCGACGACGACCGCGAGCAGCAGGACCGCCGCGTTGGCGGCGAACCAGCGCAGCATCTCCTCGATCTGGGGCGTGACGTCAGGCACGGAGCCGCTCCCGGGTACTCGGCATGACGGGGATCAGGCGACCACCCCGCCCAGACGGCGACTGATCGCCGCCGCTGCCTCGCGGACGTGGGCAGCCAGCTCGGGGATACGCCGCGGAGTGAGCCGGAAGGCCGGCCCCCAGACATCGACCGCGGCGATGACCTGCCCGCGGGCATCGTGGACCGGCGCCGCGACAGCGTTCAGGCCGGCCTCGTACTCGCCCATCGCCGTGGCGTAGCCGCGACGCCGGACCCGGGCCAGCTCCTCGAGGAGCGGCTCGAGGTCGGTGATCGTCCGGTCGGTGTAGCGGGGCAGGCCGTGACGGACGATCCGAACGACCTCGCGCTCGGCGAGGGCGGCCATCAGGACCTTGCCGGAGGCGATGCAGTGGAGCGGGGCGGACCGCCCGGTCCAGTCACCGACCGCCACGAGGTTCGGACCGTCGACGTGGGCGACGGCCAGGCAGTCGTCGCCATCGAGGATGGCGAGCCCGGTCGTCTCGTGGGTCAGGCGGGCGAGCCGCTCCAGCTCGGGCAGGGCGAGGCCTCGAAGGTCGAGGGTCCGCTCGGCCCGCTCGGCCAGGCGGATGACGACCAGGCCGAGCCGGTACTTGCCCGTCTCGTCGTCCTGCTCCACCAGGCCGCGACGCTCCAGGGTCGCCAGCAGCCGGGACGCCGTCGACTTGTGGAGGCCGAGCCGTCGCGCCAGCTCGGTCACACCGGAGGGGCCCGGGCTGTCGCCGAGGGCCAGCAGGAGGGCGGCGGCCCGGTCGACCGACCGGACCGCGTTGCCGTCGACGCTCATATGAGGGCGATCACCCGCCGCCTTCGTGGCCCATGGCGCCGTACGCCGCCTCGGCCTCGTGCGGCAGCGGCTTGCCCTGGGCCCGCAGCTCGAGAGCGGACCTGAACGACTCCTCGAAGGCGGTCACGACCCGGTCGACGATGTCGCCCTGGGCGTGCGCCTCGCAGACGAACCATGGCTCCCGCGAGTCCGGCTCCGGCATCGCGCCGCGGGCGTGCATGCCGACCGCGACGGCGTCGTACAGCTCGTGGTCGGTCTCGGCCCAGTCGCGGTACTCGGAGGCGACCTTGTCGGTGAACATGATCCCGAACATCGATGGGTGGCCGGTGAAGTTGTAGGGCAGCCCGCTGGGGTTGAGGATCTCCCGCAGGCCGTCCTGGATCCGCAGGCCGGTCGCATGGATGGTGTCCAGCGCGTCGGTGTCGCGGAGGATCTCCAGGGTCTTCACGGCCGCCGCGGCTGCGACCCGGTTGCCGGCGTACGTGCCGCCGTGGCTGACCTTGTCCGGCAGGACGCTCATGACCTCGCGCCGTCCGCCGAACGCCGCGGCCGGGTAGCCATTGCCCATCGCCTTGGCGTAGGTCGCCAGGTCGGGGGTGATCCCGAAGTACTCGGCCGCACCGCCCCTGGCGAAGCGGAAGCCGGTCTTGACCTCGTCGAAGATGAGCAGGATGCCGAACTCCTCGGTCAGCTCGCGCATCGCCTTGTGGAAGCCGGGCTTCGGCAGGATGCCCTGCGCGTTGCCCAGGACCGGCTCGACGATGATCGCCGCGATCTCCTCCCCCTGGCGCTCGAAGAGGCGCCGCAGGAAGTCGATGTCGTTGTAGCGGGCCGGGATGATCGTGTCGGCGACCGGCCCCGGGATGCCCCGGCCCCAGGCCAGGCCGACCGGGTTGTCGGCGTCGCCGAGGGTGGCGACGTCGTTGGGGGCCACGCTGATCAGGGCGTAGTCGTGGACGCCGTGGTACTGGCCCTCGAACTTCACGATCTTGTCGCGACCGGTGTAGGCCCGGGCGACCCGCATCGCGTGCATCGTGGCCTCGGTCCCCGAGACGGTCATCCGGGCCATCTCGACCCAACCGTTGAGCTCGCAGACCAGCTCCATCGCCCGGACCTCGTCCTCCGAGGTCAGGCTGAAGCTCACGCCCTTGCGCATCCGCTCGTTGACGTAGTCGTCGACCCGCTCGTCGTTGTGGCCGAGGATGACCGGTCCGTAGCCCATCCGGAGGTCGACGTACTCGTTCTGGTCGAGGTCCCAGACCATGCCGCCCTGACCTCGGTCGACGTAGATCGTGTCCTCCCCCCAGGCGCGGAAGTTGGAGTCGGTGCCGCCCGGGAGCGTCTGCAGGGCCCGCCGGTACATCGTCGCCTGGGCGTCGCGCTTCAAGGTCGGCTTCGCGGGCTCGGTGGCCATGTCGCTCCTCGGCTGCGTGGTCCGCATGACGGGACCGCTCCGCGGCCGACGCAACCCGGGATCGATGGTTGCATGGAGCGGAACGGTGGTCGCCGCCATGCTGCCACACGGCCCAGGAGGGGTCAACGACCTCGCGGACCCTCGCGGCATCGCGATCCGGCAGAGCGTGCGAGCGGACGGCCCACCCGCGACACTTGCGCCATGCCCGCCGGCGCCTACCTGCTCGCCATCCTCTTCTCGCTCGCCGGGATGCTGGTGATCGACCGCACCCAGCGGCTCGGGATCCTCGGTCGGCGGTTGCTCGTGGCGGTCGTGGTCGTCGAGGCTGCGTTCCTCCTCGTCTTCGACGTCGTCGGGGCCGGCCGCGGCTGGTTCGCCTCGAACCCGGACTACGTGGTGGCGATCGTCCCACCGGGCATCCCGCCCGAGGAACCCCTGCTGCTGGCCTTCCTCGCCTACTTCACGCTCGTCGTCCAGGGTCTCGCCCGTCGCTGGCTCGGCGAGGGCGGCGATGCCTGAGTACACCCTCGCCGCGATCGTCTTCCTGGCCGTCGGGGCGGCCGCGGCGGCGGCGGTCGGGCTGCTGCGCCGGCGCTCGACCTGGCTGACGCTGGGGGTCTTCGCCGGCTTCACCGTCGTCTTCGACGTCATCCTGACCGGCCTGCCGATCGTGACCTACGGCGACGGCTTCACGACCGGGATCGCCCTCGGGCCGATGCCCATCGAGGACCTCCTGTACGGCCTAGCGCTGGCCCTGGCGGCCATGGTCGGATCCACCGCTGCAGGACGATGGTGGCGCCGCTGACCGGCGGGGCGGAGGTCGGTCCGCCGACGACCGCGGCCCCCGGGAGCGCGCTTCTCGCGATGCTGCGCGAGCTCCTCCTGGCCAGCCGACCGCTGTCCTGGATCAACACGGCCCTGCCCTTCCTGGCGGCCGGCTACGAGATCGAGCGGACCGTGACGCCGCTGCTGGTGCTCGGGACGGTCTACTTCCTCGTCCCGTACAACCTGCTGATGTACGGGATCAACGACATCTTCGACTACGCCTCGGACCTGGCGAACCCAAGGAAGCGTTCGCTCGAGGGCGGCCTGGTCCCGCCGGACCGTCGGCGGGCGACCTGGGTCGCCATCGCGGTGTCGAACCTGCCCTTCCTACTCGCTCTCGTGGCGCTGGCCCCGACCGCCGGCTGGCTGGCGGTCCTCGTCGCGGCCGTGGCCGCGGTCATCTACTCGGCGCCGCCACTGCGCACCAAGACCCGACCCGTCCTCGACTCGCTGACGTCGTCGTCGCACTTCGTCCTGCCGGCCGTAGCCGGCTTCCTCGTGGCGGGCGTGCCCTTCGACGGACTACCGTGGGTCGTCCTGGGCGGCTTCTTCTCCTGGGGCATCGCCAGCCACGCCCTGGGGGCCATCCAGGACGTCGAGTACGACCGCTCGGCCGGCATCGGGTCGATCGCGACCGCGTTCGGGGCGCGCCCGACCGCCGCCGTCGCCCTGGTCGGGTACGGGCTCGCGGCCCTGGCCGCCGCCTCACTCAGCGGCTCTGGCCTCGTCGCCGGGGCGGCCCTGGCGACGTATCTGCTCCTCCCGCTGGCGGTCCTGCTCGACCCGTCCGAGGCCCAGGCACGACGCGCCTGGCGGTCATTCCTGGGCCTCAACCTGCTCGTCGGGTTCGTGGTCACCCAGCTCCTGCTCATCCACTGGGGCATCGTCCCGGACCGGCCGGCGGCGCTCCTCGTCATCCTGGCAGTGACCGGCAGCGCCTTCGCCCTGGGGTCGCTGGTGGCCAACGAGCTGGCGCTGCGACGGTCGCGGCGTGTGGCGCTCGCGGGACACCCGCGCGGGACTCCATTGCCTCGCTTGTCGGTCGTCGTCCCCTGTCGTGACGAGGCCGCCAACATCCCCGGGGTCATCGAGGCGCTCGCCGCCCAGGACCACCACGACCTCGTGATCGTGATCGTGGACGATGGGTCCTCTGACGAGACGGCCGAGCGAGCCCGCCGGGAGCTCGCCCGCCTGGCCCTGGGTCCGGAGCGCGCCTTCGTCGTCGAGGCGGGGCCGAAGCCTGCTGGCTGGGCCGGCAAGAGTTGGGCCTGTGCCCGGGGTGCCGAGGCGATGACGACCGATCACGTGCTCTTCCTCGACGCCGACACACTGCCCCGGCGGAACGCCCTCCGCATCCTCCACGAGGTGGCCCTGGGCTCCGGGGCCGGGCTCGTCTCCGGGGTCTCGGCCTATGCGATGCCGACGGCCCTGGAGCAGGCCTTCGTCCCCGGTTTCCCGATGACGATCTTCGGCTGGCTGCCGCTCTGGGCCCACGTGGCCACCGGCGGCCGCCGGCGCCGGCTGGCGTTCGCCTACGGACCGCTGCTCCTGGTGGAGACACGGGCCTACCGCGCGAGTGGCGGTCATGCCGCGGACCCGGCCAGCCAGCGCGAGGACCTCGACCTGGCCAAGGCCGTGGCGGACGCCGGCTTCCAGGTCCGCCTGGTCGCCGCCGCCGACCTGGCCGCGACCCGCCACTACCCGGGTGGTCTCGACGCGGTCCAGGCCTGGCGGCGGGTGGGTCTCTCGTACGTCGGCGACACCTTCACCGGGGTCCTGGCGACGGTGGCCATGGGCATCGTCTGCTGGGTCCTGCCGCTGCTGGCCGTTCCGGTGGCCATCGGCAGCGGCGAGGCTGACCTGGTGCCCGCCGCCTGGGCCAGCCTCGCGGCCCTGATCGGCTTCCGGCTGGTCCTTGCCGTCCTCGAGCAGCAGCCGCTGGCAAGCATCCTCTGGCACCCGCTGACCGTCGGTGCGACCATGCTCGGACAGCTTGCCTCGCTCGCGGACGGCGTGCGGGGCGCCTCGCCGATCTGGCGCGGCCGGCCGTACGAACCAAGGACGTCATGAGCCTGACCATCGATCCTCCGCGCTCCTCCCCGACCCTCGTCCCGCGCGGCTCGCCGGGCCGCTCCCGGGCCGTCGTCGTCGGCGCCGGGATCGGTGGCCTCGCGATCGCGATCCGGCTGCTCGCCGACGGTCACGACGTCACCGTCCTCGAGGGCCGGCCGACGGTCGGAGGGCGGGCCTCGCGCATCCGCGACGGCGGGTTCACGTTCGACACGGGTCCATCGCTCATCACCATGCCCTGGCTCTTCGACGAGCTGTTCGGCCTGGCTTCCTCGAGCCTCGCGCGGGAGGTCCGCCTCCACCGCCTGGAGCCCGGCTACCGCATCTACTGGACGGACGTCGACGGCGCCCCCCGGCCGCGCTCCTTCGACTTCGCGACCGACCGTGACCTACTGAGGGCCGAGGTCGCCAAGTTCTCGACCGTCGACGCCAGGCGCCTGGACGCGTTCCTGGAGGCGAGTCGCGAGATCCACGAGGAGGGGGTCCTGGTGGCAGGCCGGAAGGCGTTCCAACGCCTCGGCGACTTCGTCGGACTGGTCCCCCGGATGGTCGGGATGAACGCGATCCGGTCGCTCGACTCGTTCGTCGGGAGCTACTTCCACGACCCCCGGGTCCGCCAGGTGTTCGACTTCCACTCGCTGTTCATCGGCGGCGACCCGCGCCGCGTGCCCGGCATCTACGCCGCGCTCGTCTGGCTCCAGGTCGCGGACGGGATCTGGTACGCGGAGGACGGGGTCTACAGCGTCATCGAGGCCATGGCGCGACTCGTTGAGGGCGGCGGTGGCCGGATCATCACCGAGGCCCCGGTCGAGCGGATCGCCCATCGGGACGGCCGCGTCCGGGCGGTCCTCCTCGCGTCCGGCGACGAGGTCCCAGCCGACATCGTGGTCTCGAACGCGGACGTGACGAGCCGTCGGTCGCTCCTCGCCGACGCTCCGGAGCCGCTGCCCTGGCGGGCCCGGTCGTTCCGGACCACGATGAGCGCCTACCTGCTGTACCTCGGCACGACGCGCCGCTTCCCGCAACTCCGCCACCACACGCTACTGGTCGGGTCGGACTACCACGGCTTCATCGACGACGTGACCCGGCATCGAAGGGAGCCCCGGACCCTGTCCTTCTACATCCATGCCCCGGCCCACACCCAGCCGTCCATGGCCGTCCCGGGCGGCGAAGCGCTCTCGGTCCTGCTGCCGGTCCCGAACCTGCTAGCCGGCATCGACTGGGAGGAGGCCGGGCCGCGGATCCGCGACCGGATCGTTCTCGCCCTCGAGCGGTTCGGCCTCGAGGGGCTCGGGGAGTCGATCGCGGTCGAGCACAGCTGGACGCCGCTGACGTTCCGCGATGAACTCGGCGCTCCCGACGGCAACGCCTTCGCCATCGAGCCGTCCCTCCACCAGTCCGCCTACTTCCGCCAGCCGAACCGCGACCGTTCGGTGGCCGGCGTCTACTGGGTCGGGGGCGGGACGCACCCGGGGGCGGGCATGCCAGGCACCCTGCTCACCGCCGAGGTGACCGCCGGGCTGGTCCGGGCGGATGGCGGGAGCCGGCCGTCGGGAGTCCGGGTGTGACGCTGGGCCTCGGAAACCCCGTGGCCAGCGGCGTCCCGCATCGCCCGGGCCCCGCCCGGTGACCGGGCGAGCCGAGCCGACGGAGGCGCCCTCCGCCGACCGCCCGGTCCCCCACGACCCGGCCGTCGCGGCCCTGCTCCCCGAGGCCCGCCGGACCATCGAGCGGGTCGCCCGGACATTCGCGCTGGCCGCCCGGTTGCTGCCGCCCACCGTGCGGGAGGACGTCGACCTCCTGTATCTGGTCCTGCGGACGCTCGACGACCTCGTCGACCTCGAGGCCCAGGGCTCCGACGACCCCACCGTCGCGGGCCGGCTGGCCGCCGTCGAGGCCTGGGCTGCCGGCCGACCGCCGGTCGAGCCCACTCGCGAGACGCGGATCCTGGACGACCTTGCCCGTCGCCACCCCGACCTGCCCCGGGAGGCCGTTGCCGACTTCACGGCCGGCATGCGCCAGGATCTCGCCGGTCCGGACATCGCGACCGAGGATGACCTGGACCTGTACGCCTACCGGGTCGCCGGGACGGTGGGCCGGCTGATGGCGGCGATCCTGGGCACGAAAGGACCGGAGGCCGACGCGGCGGCCCGCTCGCTGGGCATCGCGATGCAGCGGACGAACATCCTGCGGGATCTCGACGAGGACCTGGCCCGCGGCCGCTGCTACGTTCCGCGGGAGACCCTGGCGAGACACGGGATCGCCGATGCCGAGGCGCTGCTGTCGGCGGACCGGAGCACCCTCCTCCGCGAGGCGATCGGCCGGGCCGACGCGGCGTACGACCTCGGGCTCGCCGGGACGCCGCTGCTGCTCCATGGTCGACGGTCGATAACGGCGGCAGGCCGTCTCTACCGGGAGATCCTCCGCCAGATCGAGCGCGACGGCCTCGGCAGCCGACGGCCCCACCGGGCCGTGGTCCCGCGCTGGCGCAAGGCAGCCATCGTGGCGGCGGTCCTCGCGAGCCCGACCCCCAGGGCCGGCTGAGCGCATCGGTGGACGCGCTCAGCGACCTCGCCTCGCTCGACCTCGGGGTCGGCATGCCGGACCTGGGGCTGCCTCTCTCGCTGGGCCTTCTCGCCCTCGGCTGGATCGTCGGCTCGTTCCCCAGCGCGGTGGTCATCGGTCGGCTGTTCGGCGTGGATCCGCGACACCAGGGTGACCGGAACCCCGGCTCGGCGAACGTCTGGAAGCTGGCGGGCCCGGTCGCCGGGATGGCCGTGTTCACGCTCGACCTCGCGAAGGTGATCGCTCCGGGCGTCGTCGGCTGGCTGGTCGGCGGCTTCTGGGGCGCCTGGTGCGGGGCGATGGGTGGCGTCCTGGGGGCGATGCGGCCGGTCATCCCCGGGATGCCCGGTGGCCGGGGCGTCAACGCGGGTGCCGGGGCGGCCCTGGTCCTCCATCCCGCAGCTGCTGCGATCGCGATCGCTCTCTTCGCCGGCGCCTGGCTGCTCACGCGCCGACGGATCGTCGCCATCGCCGTGGGGTTCACCGCCTATCCGCTGGCGGCGCTGCTCCTGAGCGTCCGCTCCCTCGCGGACGCCTGGCTGCTGGCCGGCATCGGGACGCTCTACCTCGTCCTGGTGGCCCGCTACGTCGCCACGGCCGGTCGATCACGGCCGGGCGGTGCGGAGCCGCACCCGGAGCCCGGCGTCAGCGGGTCGACGCCCCGGACGTGACGGGGCCCCGTCCGCGCGGACGAGGCCCCGATCGGATCGGCGCAGCGAGAGGGGTCAGGCCCCGTCGATGCGGACGAGGAGCAGCTGGCCGCCCTCGCGCTTCTGGATGGCCCCCGGGATCCACGGCGACTCGACCTGGTCGCCGACGAAGACCGTGTGGGCCTGGACGGTGATCAGGAACGCCCCGTTGCCGAAGTACTGCGAGGCATCGACGACGCCGCTGATCTCCCAGGCGCCGAGGTTGGCGGCCGGGTCGAGGGCCTGGTCGGCCCGGAGGACGACCTCGAGCTCGCCGCTGTGCAGGTCGTACCGCCAGACGCGGGCGGTCGTCGAGTCGGGCGAGCCGGGGGCGTAGTTGTTGCCGGAGCTCGGATCCTCGGTGATGAGCAGGCTGTTCGCCGTCGTCTCGAGGTTGTCGGGCTGGTGGATGGCGCCGAGGGCCTTGAGGCCGAGGGCGTCATGGTCGAAGAGGAAGCGCAGGCTCAGGACCTGGGACGGATCCTCGGGATCGAGCTCCATCCGCCAGACACGCCCGTTCGGGGCCCCGCCGGAGCCTCGGCCGGAGTCGGCCAGGTAGACGACGTTCGGCGTGATCCGGTCGTAGGCGATGTCCTCGATCCGGATGAAGTCGAAGACGCCATTGGCCTGGGACCAGGTCTCGAGGGCCGTCTGGTCGCCGTCCGCTACCGTGTCCGGGACCGCGATGAACTCGCCGCTCAGCTCCTCGCCGAAGGTGACGTCGTAGTAGTCGTCGTCGGCGCCGTCGGCCTTGAAGGCCCACAGGCTGCCGCCGTCGTCCCACATGGTCTGGGTATCGGGGGCCGTGTAGAGGTAGAGCTGCGACTGCGGCGGGTTGCTGACGAACGTGTCGTCGCCGGACAGGACGGCGATCGTGTCGTAGCCCGGCAGGGCGACGCTGTTCTCGTGGTTGTGGCGGCCCATCCGGTGGATGCTGCGGTACTCGCCGCTGTCCACGTCGTAGGCGACCACGACGCCGGCCTGCTCCGGGTCGGAGCCGCCCGCGTCCAGCGGGAAGCTCGGCGTACCCGTACGGTTGAAGGTCTGGACCGCCTCCTCGTTGGTGAGCACGAGGTAGCGATCGAGGCCCTGCTCGGGTCCGGCCATGAAGTTCGAGCAGAAGCGCTGGTAGTTGGCGCTCGACGGGATGGCGTGCGAGGCCTCGAGGACCTTCCCGTTGCCACGCTTGAGCGTCAGCTTGCTGAGCAGGGAGTTGGTGTAGTCGACCTTGGTCGCCGGGAACGGCTCGAGCGAGGTCTCGTGGTGGACGTAGATGTCGAGCGTGTTGGTGCCGCGCGGATCGATGGCGATCCCGTCGGGGATGGCCTCCAAGACGTAGTCGCCGACCATGTCGCCGACGCTGATGAGGGCGCGGATCTCGACGTCGTCGCGGGCCGCCTCCACCATCGGGTCGCCCGACGTCCGGAAGCCGGGGTCCGCGCTGACGGTCGACGCCGTCGTCGCCAGGATCGCGGCAGCCGCGAACAGCGCGGTCAGCCGGCGACCACTCGCTGGCATGGGGAGCTGTGCCATGCGGAGCCACCTCCAGGGCACTCGGGGTGGACGGCCATCGTGCCGTGCCCGGACCCGCATGGGCACGAGCGCTGGTGACCCGTCGGCGGCGGTGCGTCCACGCACCACCGCGGGTCAGGATCGAGGCGCCACCCAGTCCGGCAGCCGGCGCGCCAACGTCGCCAGGGGCAGCGAACCGTGCCCCAGGACCTCGTCGTGGAAGCCCTTGAGGTCGAAACGATCGCCGTCGCGCTCCTCCAGCTGGCGACGCAGCCGCTGGATCTCGAGCTGGCCCAGCATGTAGGTCAGCGCCTGGCCGGGCCAGACGATGTAGCGGTCGGTCTCGATGACGGCATCGGTCATCGTCAGACCGGCCTCGAAGAGGAAGTCGATCGACTGCTGGCGCGTCCAGCGAAGCGCATGGATGCCGCTGTCGACGACCAGGCGGGCCGCCCGCCAGGCCTGGGCGGTCAGCATCCCGTAGCGCTCCTGGTCGTTGCGGAAGAGGCCAAGCTCGTCGGCCAGCCGCTCCGAGTAGAGGCCCCACCCCTCGACGTAGGCCCCGCCCGCCATGCGGGCGCCGAACCGCCGGAAGGTTCCCAGGCGGTCGTTCTCCATCTCGAGAGCGATCTGGAAGTGGTGGCCCGGCACGGCCTCGTGGTAGGTCGTCGTGGCGAGGCTGGAGTACATCCGCGACGGCAGGTCGTAGGTGTTGGCGTAGTAGATGCCGTCGCGGGTCCCGGCGATGTCCGGCGGGCTGTAGTAGGCGAAGGGTGCGTCCTTCTCCTTGAAGGTCTCGACGGCCCGGACCTCGCAGCCGGCTCGCGGCAGGCGCCCGAAGTAGCGAGGCGCCAGCGCCATCGCCCGCTCGATATCCTCGCGAGCCCGGCTGAGCATCTCCTCGGCCGTGGCCGGGTGGTTGCCGGGATCGTCGACGAGTTGCCGGCGGTAGGCGGCCAGGTCGCTGCCGAAGCCGGCCGCCTCCGAGATCGCCCGCTGCTCGGCACGGATCGACTCCAGCTGCTGGAGGCCGATCCGGTGGACCTCGGCGGGGTCGATGTCGAGGGTGGTCCAGGCCAGGACCTGGGTCCGGTAGAGCACGTCGCCGCGCGGCAGCGACCAGATCCCCGGGTCCTCGCGCGTGGATGGGTACGACTCCTTGATGGCCCGGAGGAAGGCCGCGTCGGCCGGGTAGACGACATCCCGGACGACCTCCCTGACCCGCTCCCGGGTCTCGGCCGAGGCGTCGCGGAGGAGCGACGGGATGACCGCCTCGGCGATCGGGACGGCCAGGAGCCCCTCGAGCTGGGCGATGGTCCGGTCAGCGGCCACGCGGGCCGGGGTCAGGCCGAGCGCGACGCCCTCCCGGATGAGCTCGACGTTGGCGGCCATGTACGGACCGTAGGCCCGCAGCCTGGTGAGGAGCCGCTCAGCCCGCTCCGGCGTGTCGGCACGCTGGAACTGGACCAGCTGGGGCAGCACCGTCTGGGGCCCTTCGATCTGGTCGACGAGGCGAAGCAGGTCGGCCCGCTGGTCGTCCTGGGCGATCGCGAGGCCGGCGATGGTCAGCAGCAGGTCCCGGGTGATCGTGTCCTCGACGGACAGGCCCTCCGGGTCGATCGCCCGGGCCTCCCGAAGGACGTCCTCGTTGACCGTCCGGGCCCGGGCGCGGCCCGCTCCGGAGGGATCCTCGAGACGGTCGTCGTAGCGCTCGTCGCCGTACATGGTGGCCACGGTCGGGTGCAGCTCCAGGAGCGACTCCCAGTACCGATCGGCAAGGGCATCGACGGGCGAGGTGGTTTCGGCGGACATGGTCACTCCCGTGCGGCGCGTCGCGGACGCGGCTCTTGGACGGCAAGCGTAGCGCTCCGGCTCGACCGGGACTCAGCCGTTGAAGAGCGGGAGCTGCTCCCCTCCCCGCTCGACGATCGGATCGAGTCCGAGGTACGGCTCGAGCCCATCGAGGGTCGGGGCCTCGAGCTCGGCGAAGGCGCGGAGGTGGTGGGCCTTGAGGAAGTGCCAGTTGTCGACGGTCAGGGCGGCCCGCAGGATCGGCGAGCGCTCGAGCTTGTGGCGGATGAGCTCGGCCCGCTCGGGCGGCACGACCATGATCCGGACGATCCGATCGTCCGGCGGGACCCGGCCACCCCGGCGGATGACCGGCTCATCGAGCATGGCCGTCCACTGGACCGTGAACAGCACCGTGAGTCTGCGGCGGGCGTACCAGATGGCGTCCGTCTCGGCGAGCAGATCGGCCGGTCCTCGGGCGACGAGGGGCATGTGCACTGCCAGCTCCCGGGGATCGAGGCGGGCCGCCAGCGGTCGGCCGCCGACGGTCCGCTCCTGCTCCCGGGCGTCGATCCAGACCGACAGCCCGAGCCGATGCCCAAGATCGGCGAGGAGGGCCAGCAGCTCACCGCGCTCACGGGTCCGGCGGACCAGGTCGTCCGCGGTGACGAGACGGTCGGGGGCGCTCGTCCGGGAACGGTAGGCGTCGAGACAGGCCCGGACAAGCGTCTCGTCGGGACGATCGTGCCCCGAGAACAGGCCGCCGATCCGCTCCAGGAATGCCTCCTCGGTGAGCGGTCCGGCGGTCGAGAGGAGGCTGAAGATCGCCCACTCGACACGATCGGCCAACGGGAGGGCGGCTGCCTCGCGGTCACGACGATCCGCCAGCCACCAGCGGTCGGGCTCGATCTCGACGAGGCGACGCTGGTCGGAGCGCCCCATCTCGTCCCGGATCAGGGCGATCACCCGATCCACCTGCCCACCGGATCCCTCGTGCCCGGGCCGATCGAGGCTCCACAGGTCGGGTTCGGGCCTGGCCAGAGCCGCCGGACGGGTCTCGGGCTCGGTCGATGCCGACGCCGACAGGCTGTCGCCCGGCGTCTCGATCGGCGACGAGACCTCGTCCGCCGTGGCCCTCGGCTGGGGCTCCGCCGGTGTCGCGGGGAGGTCGCCCAGCGCGGGGGAGGCCGCCGACTCCGGTGCCTTGGGCGGTGCCGATGCGCCGGCGGTCGGATCGGGCACACGTCCCGGCGCCTCGGTCCCGCTGGCGACCAGGCGGCGAAGGTGACCCGCCCGGTCGAGGCCGACGAGGATCTCCCCGAAGAGCCGGTCCGTGCGGGCTGGCTCGCCACGTGCCTTGAGGATGTCGACGGCGACGTCGGTCACCGACCGGGCCGCGTCGGCCTGCGAGAAGGGTCGGGCGTCGAAGCGCTCGGGGGGGCCGAGGATCCCCCGGCCAGGCACCAGGTCGGGATCGCCCGCCCCGCCCGGGACGGCCGGAAGCGGGACGTTGGCACGGGTCCGGGGTCCTGGCGGGAGGGCCGCGCCCGGTGGCCGGAGCTCCACGATGGACGCCGCTTCCGGTGCCTCGGCCAGCCTCGCGGCCGTCAGCCGGTAGCCGGCCCCGATCCCGCCGAGGGCGGCCGCCACGATCGGCTCCTTGCCGTCCGGATCGCAGAGCAGGACGGCGCGACCATCGCGTGCCAGCATCGGCTCGGCGGCCTCGAGCGATCGTCCGAGCGCCGCGGCCTGCCAGGCCCAGGGCACGCGCCCGACCCCGGCGGCGAGGGTATCGAGCGGGAGGAGCGCTGCAGCGGAGCGACCGAGGGTCCACGCGGTGGCGAGGTAGGCGAAGGCGAGGCGGTCGGGCGCCGGTCGGAGCGGAGGCTGGGCGAGGATCAGTCGAACCCTCGACCGGCCCTCGCTCCGGCCGGTCCGGCGAGCCTCCCCTGCGAGGGCCCGGTAGCCGGAGGCGGTGCCCACTCGGACCGACACGGTCGCCGTCCCGTCGACGAGCGAGAGGAGGTCGGGACCCACCCTGGCCGTCAGTGACCCGCCAGAGCCCTCGAGGTGCTGGAGGAACCGACGGACCTGGCGATAGCCGTCCTCGAAAGCCAGCCAGGGATTGCGCTCGCGCCACTGCCCGGTCGGCATCCGCAGCCGCCCGCCCGAGACCCGGAGCAGGCCGGTCCGGCCGCCCTGCTGATGGAGGCGGCTGGCCGGCAGGAGGGCTCCGAGCAACGCGAAGCGGAGCGCGGCCTCGACGTTGGCTGCCCGCAGGTCGCTCTCGATCCGGTCCAGGATCGCGGCGAGGCCGATCAGCTGGCGCGGAGTGTGGAGGGCAAGGAAGTCGTCCACGAGCCCCTCGCTCCCCTCGGGGACCGGGAAGCGATCACGGATCAGGTCGAGCGCCTCGCGAGCGTCGTCCCCCCCGTCGTCGAAGGCCAGCTCGAGATCCGCCTCGGTCGGCGAGGCGGATCGGTGCTCGCCGCCGCCCCGCTGGGCGGCGCAGACCGGACATCGGTAGTGCCGTGCCGACGGCTCGCCCCTGGCGTCGTCGGAGCCGCTGGCCCAGGCGAGCTCGTCGAGGATCGAGGGACGTTCGCACGTCGCGCATCGGGTCGCGAAGCGTGACCCGATCCACAGGCGGAGGCTGCTGTCGCGACGCGGCGATGCCGCCAGGGCACCGAACGACGCATCGAGGTGTCGCAGGTCGGGCGGCCTGAGGACGAGATCGGCGAGCAACCGCGCCAGCGGGCTGGCCTCGAGCGAGATCGCCCGCCGATCCCGCTGGGCGGCCGCCCGGGCGATCCAGCCACCCCGTCCGTGGAGGTCGATGAGGACGTCGCCGGCGACGGTCGCCGCTTCGATCCATTCCGCGACGACGTCGATCGGTGGTGGCGGGGCAAGTCGGTCCATGGACGGCAGGCCGACGAGTGACCCCGTCCCGCCCGGACCCGCGTGCTCCACCATCCCGGGATCGTGCCAGTGAGACCGGGGATCGGCAACCCGGCGGACCTGCCGGGGCTACCATCGTCCGGGACACGGACCGCGGGCCGGACGGGACGCGGTGGGCACCGATGAAGCGGGATGAACGGGTGAGCGACGGAACCGACACGACAACGGCGGGCGAACGAGCACCGGGTCGAGTGGCGGACCAGGCCGACGGGCGGGCGATCTGGGCCGCCGTCCGCGTCGCCGTGGGCGAGGCGGTCGTCGGGGCCGAGGATGCGCTCCGCCTCGTGATGGTGGCCCTCCTCGCCGACGGCCACGCCCTGATCGAGGACGTCCCGGGCATCGGCAAGACACTGCTCGCCCGGGCGACCTCCCGGGCGCTCGGCCTGGCCACCGCCCGGATCCAGGGGACGCCCGACCTGCTGCCGACCGATGTGACCGGCGGCAGCATCCTCGAGGGGGGCTCGCTCCGGTTCGTGGCCGGACCCGTCTTCACCAACCTGCTGCTCGTCGACGAGATCAACCGGGCGACGCCGCGAACCCAGTCCGCCCTCCTCGAGGCGATGCAGGAGCGGCAGGTGACCGTGGAAGGTGTGACCCGCCCGCTGCCCGATCCGTTCCTGGTCCTGGCGACCCAGAACCCGATCGAGTACGAGGGCACGTTCGCCCTGCCGGAAGCCCAGGTGGACCGGTTCCTGCTGCGGATCCGGCTCGGCTACCCGTCGGAGGACGAGGAGCGGGCCATCGCTCGCCGCTACCGGGCGGAGGCCGAGCCCCTCGATCTCGTGCCGACGGCGATGGACGCGGTGACCGTGCTGGGACTGCGTGACCGGGTCCGTCGACTGGCCGTCGCGGACGAGGTCGAGACCTATGTCGTGGCCCTGGCGGTCGCCTCTCGCCGGCACCCGCAGCTCCAGCTCGGAGCGAGCCCCCGGGCGACCGTCGCCCTCTACCGGGCCGCCCAGGCGTGGGCGTTCCTGGCCGGACGCGACTTCGTCCTCCCCGACGACGTCAAGTCCGTCGCCGGTCCGGTCCTTGCCCACCGCCTGGTGGTGGACCTCGACCAGGGGCTCCGCGGCGCAACGAGCGACGCGGTGGTCGACGAGCTCCTCGCGACGGTACCGGCTCCGCCCGCAGGCGGCCCGCCCGCCGCGGATGCGCCGACCGCGCGCTGAGGCTGACCGGGTGCCGGGCGGCCTGATCCTCGGCGGCGGCCTGGTCCTCCTCGGAGCCCTGGTCGAGCAGCCACTGGTCGTCGTCCTCGGCGTGGTCGCGACCCTGGTCGAGTCCGTCCGCCTCCTCTGGCAGCGAGCCGGCGCGTCGCGCGTCGTCTACCGGCGCCGCTTCGAGCGTGACCGCGCCGTGGTCGGGGACGACGTCCCGCTCACGGTGATCGCCTGGAACCGCGGGCGGCTGCCCCTGGCCTGGGTCCGGGCCGAGGACGCCGTGTCGCGCGGCCTGGCAGTCGCGGAGCGGGAGCTCGTCCCGAGCGACGACTTCGGGCAGGCCCTGGCGAACGCCTGGACCCTCGCCCCGAGCGAGCGGGTGACCCGCCACTTCCGAGCCCGGGCGCTTCGCCGGGGTGTCCAGTCGGTCGGTCCCGCCCGCCTGGCCGTCGGCGACCTCTTCGCGGCAAGGGCGGCCGAGCTCACCGTCGGCGGTGCCGAGCGCCTCATCGTCCGGCCTCGCACGGTCGCCGTGGCGGGCCTCGAGCAGCGCACCCGGTGGGCCGGTTCCGAGCGCGCCCGGCGCGGCCTCTCGGAGCACCTGACGAGCTACGCGGGGCTTCGCGACTACCGTCCGGGCGACCCCGTCCGGCGGATCCACCACCGAGCCTCGGCCCGGACGGGACGACTGCTGGTGAAGCGGTTCGACCCGGCGCGCGAGCGCGAGGTCCTCATCGCCCTCGACATCCAGACCGTGGAAGGTCCGGCCTGGCAGCCACAGTACGACGACGACCTGGTCGAGGGACTCTGCGTCATCGCCGGCTCGATCGCCCGCCGTCTCCGCGCGGACGGGGCGGCCGTCGGCCTGGCCGTCGCCGGCTACTCGGGTGCGCCGCGCCCCATGGCCATCCTGCCGCCGTCGGCAGGGGCCGGCCAGGTGCCCCGGATCCTCGACACGCTCGCCCGGCTGGGTCCCTTCCCCTCTGCGCCGTTCGGGCGCCTGCTCGGCGTGCTGCCGCGCGCCCTGCGGCCGGGCGCCGAGGTGCTCGTCCTGACGGCCCGTGACCCGGCGTCGTGGCTCGCGTCGCTCCGCCGGATGGGGACGTCGGGCTTCGGGGTCGAGGTCGTTGCCGTCGGCCCCGATGCGGGAAGGACGGTGGCGCGGGCTCGTGCCGCCGGGATCCCGGCGCGGGTCGCCCATCTCGACGGCGGCTGGGCGGACGCCACCGGGCTGGTCGTCGCATGACCGATACGCCCACCCGGCCGGTCGTCGGTGTCCCCCGGGTCAGGTGGGCGGGCCGGCCGATCGTGGTCGAGCTCGTGCCGGCGGCACTCGCGGTAACCGCCGAGGGTGCCTGGGTCGCCGTCCTCTACGCGCTCGTCGAAGCCGCGGCGGC
This sequence comes from uncultured Chloroflexia bacterium, assembly GCA_963707215.1. Classification (GTDB taxonomy): domain Bacteria; phylum Chloroflexota; class Limnocylindria; order Limnocylindrales; family CSP1-4; genus DATHYZ01. Next base: position 965,059 of record CAVPPB010000003.1, read on the forward strand.
AGGGCCCTTCGTCGTCGGCCCGCTCGGCATGGTCCTCGCGGCGGCCGGAGGGTTCGCCGCGGCCCGCCTCCTGGCGCGCCGCCTGGGCGAGCGCTGGCCGATGGTCGCCCTGGGGCTGGTGCTGGGTGCCGGGGTCCTCGGCTGGCTCGCCGACCCGACCGTCCGGACGTTCCTTGCCGACGGCGCGCCCGACCGAGCGACCTTCACCCACCCGGGCGGCTGGCTCGCGGGCCTGGCCTTCCTCCGGGGGATCGCCCACGCTCGCCCGTCGACGTCCGGCGCGGTCCTCGAGCGGCTGATGGTCGTGGGCCTGCCGGCGCTCGCGATCCCGCTCCTGGTCGGCGGGATGCTGGCCGCGCCGCGCTGGGAGCGCTTCGTCGCCGAGGCCACGCCGGCGATCCTCCTCTTCATCGTCTCGGGGACCGTCGGCCTGGCCGTCCGGAGACTTGACCAGGTCGGCGTCGGTGCCGGGTTCGACTGGCGCCGGAACCGGGCCTGGCTGCTGATGGTGGCGCTCCTGGTGGTCGGCGCGGGCCTCCTGGCCATCCCGGTCTCAGGCTTCGTGGGGCCGGCCGTCCGGATCGGCGTCGGGATCCTCGTCGTCCCCCTCCTCCTGGTGGGGGCTGTCGCCGGTTTCGGCCAGGTCAGCCGCCGGGCCGTGATCTCGCTGCTCGCCCTCGGGTTCGTCCTCATGCTCCTCGTGGCGCTCGCGGGCCCGGCGAGCCAGCCAGCGCCGGAGCCACCGGGCCAGGTCGCGCCGGGGGGCGGCGGCACGGCGGGCGACCTCCTGATCACGATCGGCGGGGGCGGCTTGCTGGCCCTGCTCGTCGTCCTCGGGATCCTGGTCCTCGCCCGGCTCTGGATGCGCGAGGCGTTGCGCCCGAGCGGCTCCGACGTCCCGGAGGAACGGGTCATCGATCCCGGAGAGCGCGAGCCGGTGGCGCGACGGCGCCCGGCCGCGGCACGGCGACGGCGGGCGGAGCCGACGGATGCGGCCACGGCCTACCTGGCGCTCGTCGACGACCTCGAGCCGAGGCCAGCGGTCCGGCGATCGGCGGGCGAGACACCGGCGGAGCATGCCCGACGCCTTCGTGACGGAGGGCTGGGGTCGACGTCGCTCGACCTCCTGGCGGCCGACTACGCGCTGGCCCGGTTCGGCGGGCGACGGCTCTCCGACCTCGAGGACCGCCGAGGCCTGGCCCGGTGGCGGCGGCTCCGGGCGACCCTGGGACGCTGACGGCGGCGGCCGGATCGAAGGCTAGTCCTCGTCCTCCTCGTCGCCCTCGTCCTCGAAGGCCTCGTCGCCGGTCTCGTCGGGCGGGATGACCCGCTCGAGGTTCTCGATCCCCTCGTCCTCGACGTCGTCCTCGAGGTCTTCCTCGAGCTCCTCCTCGTCGCGGACGAGGGTGCCCTTCGTGTAGGCGCGCAGGTCGGTCGAGCGGGCGGCCGTCGGGAAGCTCACCTTGCCGTAGTTGCGCGGGTCCTGGAAGACCTCGCGGATGATGATCCGCACCTCGGCGTCGGTGATCGAGATGACACCGGCGGCGTACTTGTTGCCCTCGGCGATGAGCTTGAGCAGGCGGGCCGCGACGCGCGGCTCGACGTAGCCGGCCCGGACGCCGTTGCTGACGGCGACGAGACGGCCGTCCTCGGGGGTCAGCTCAACGAAGTCCCCGGCGTTGACCTGGGCCAGGGTCGCCCGACTGGGCAGATCCACGAGATGGGCGAAGCCGGTCTTGCCGGTCTCCTCGACGAAGATGCTGACCGGGGCCTTGCTGCCATCGGCGGCCGGCACCGTGGTCTCGCCGGCGTCGACGATGAGCACGCGAAGGCGCTCGATATTGCGCTCGGCGATCCGACTCGTCGGATCGATCGCCAGGGCCGTCTGGTAGTGCTCGCGGGCGGCGCCGAGCTCGCCGAGCTCCCAGAGCGCCTTGGCGAGGCGGTTCTCCGCCTCCACGTCCGGGCCAAGCTCGAGGATCCGGCGATTGGTGTCGGCCGCGTCCGTCCAGCGCGCCTCGGTCGCGGCGGCGATCGCCTGCTCGGCCAGCTGGCGCTTGAGCCGGGTCGTGTTGGTCGGGCCCTGGGAGTCCTGCAGGTCGGGAGTCGTCAACGGGGGCGTCCTTTCGGGGTGACAGAGCGCGGGCACCGGTGCGGATCGGGTGCCGGGCGGGCAGGATGCCCTCCGGGATGCGCATTGTGGGGGCCGACAGGTTCTAGCACCGCTCCGCCGCCCTGTCAACGACGGGCCGTCTTCGGCGGTCGGTCGGAGCCCGGATCCGGTCCCGGATCCCGTCCGTGGGATCAGCCGACCTGGCGGACGTTCAGGGCGATGACCAGCAGCCCGAGGATGGCGAGGAGGACGATCTGCCAGATCGATCGGGCATCGCGGACCCCACCGGACGCAGTGCCCCGGAGGCCGTCCCACAGGAACAGGACCAGGGCGAGGACGGCCGGGCCCACGACACCCGGAAGGTCGAGCACGGCGAGCCCACCGGCGGCCACGGCGACTGCCGCGGCATAGGTCGCGGCGGCTGGCAGGACCCGCCGGACGTCCGTCGTCCGCAGGGCCGTGAGGCGGTAGCCCAGCAGGAAGGCGATAGCCGAGTCCGCGAGCACGGCCAGGGTCACCGCCCACCCGGCGCCGGTCCCATCGTCGGTCGCCGCCGTCCCGTTCGGGACGCCTGCCAGCGCGTGGATGCCGGCGAAGGCCAGGAACGCGACCAGGACCGAGAGGCCCAGGACCGGCGTGACCTCGGCTGCGGGAGCCGTCGTCGACCGGGTCTCCAGTCGGGCCTCGACGACGAGGGCGCGGTGGACCAGCAGGTAGACGAGCGGGACGGCCAGGATGACGAGGAGGTTGAGCGGGACCAGCTGCAGGGCGACGAGCCCGCCGAGGGCAGCCAGGGCCGGCAGGATGAGCGCCTCGACAGCCACGCCGCGCGGCTCGGCCTCGCCGAGCACCCACACCGCCCCGAGGGCGACGGCCGCGACGAGACCGAGCGCGACGAGCCAGAGGAGCGGCGGGTCGGCCAGACGGGAGAGGGCGACCACGGCGGCGGCGAGCAGGGCCAGGTCGCGACGGGCGGAGGCTCGGTCATCCATCGGGCGGATGGTAGCGGCGGTAGGCCGACCCGGCCCATCGCCCATCACCGTCGCGGCGACGCGGTCCGATCCGGCGGACTCAGCCACCGACCCGCGCACCCTTGGCCGCCACCCAGGCCAGCAGCTCGTCACGCGGGCGGGCGTTGAGAACGACGCCAGGCTCGATCCAGGCCCGTCGAGCCTGCTCGGTCCCCCACCGCAGGTGCTCGAACTCCTCGACCCGGTGCGCATCCGAGTCGATGGCCACGAGGCATCCGAGCTCGACCGCCCGGCGGGCCCGCTCGGGAGCGAGGTCCAGGCGCGGTGGCGAGCCGTTGATCTCCAGGGCCGTGCCCGCCTGGGCGGCCGCCTGGTAGATCGCCTCCCACTCGAGATCGAGGTCATCACGCTCGCCGATCATCCGGCCGGCAGGGTGCGCGATGACGTCGACGTGCGGCGAGCGGATGGCCGCGAGAACCCGCTCGGTCAGCCGCTCCCGCGGCTGGCGGCGCCCGACGTGGAGCGAGGCCACGACCACGTCGAAGCTCGCCAGGACGCCGTCGGGCAGGTCGAGGCTGGCGTCGGCGCGGATCTCGAGCTCGCAGCCGTGGAGCAGGCGGAAGCCGCCGGGGGCGGCGCCGCCCGGTGCCATCCCGGCTGCCTCTTCGGCCGCGAACCGCTGGTTGAGCGCGTCGACGATCCGGCGCTGCTCGGCGAAGCGGTCCCGATCGAGACCGCGGGCGATCGCCAGGCTGAGCGTGTGGTCGGTCAGAACGAGGTACTCGAGGCCACGCTGGCGGGCCGCCTCGGCCATCGCCTCGATGGGCCGGGTCCCGTCCGACCACTCCGAGTGGCTGTGCAGGTCCCCACGGAGATCGGCCAGCTCGACGAGGGCCGGAAGGCGATCTTCGGCCGCGGCCTCGACCTCGCCGCGGTCCTCGCGCAGCTCCGGCGGGATCCAGGCCAGGTCCAGGAAGGCGTAGGCCTCGGACTCCGTCGCGAAGGTCCGTAGCTCGGCTCCGGGGCCGTCGAGCGGCTCGCCGTCCTCGCCGATCCGCAGGAAGCCCTTCTCGGACAGGCTCCAGCCGCGGTCGCGGGCCCGGCTGCGCAGGTGGACGTTGTGGGCCCTGCTGCCGGTGAAGTGGATGCGGTACGTCCCGGCCTCGCCCGGGGGGACGATCATCAGGTCGACCTGGGGGCCCTCCGCCAAGCGCACGGCCGCCTTGTGCGAACCGGCTCCCAGGACCGCGTCGACCCCGGCCAGCGAGGTGAAGCGCTCCACCAGCGCCGCCGCGTCGGTCGTCTCGGCCAGGAGGTCCAGGTCGCCCACCGACTCCCGCCGGCGACGCAGCGAGCCGGCCGGCTCGATCCAGGCCACGCCGGGCGTGTCGGCCAGTGCATCCGCCATGCGCGCGGCGGTGGCCTCGGCCCGATCGATGTGCATCCTGGCCTGGCGGGCCTGCAGGTGCTCGATGCCGTCGAGGATCGACCGCTCCGTCCTTGCGCTGAAGCCGCGCATCTCGCGGATCCGCCCGGACCGGGCGGCTCGGCCGAGGTCCTCGACGGACTCCACGCCCAGCTCCCGGTAGACGGCCCGGACGGTCTTGGGGCCGACGCCCGGGACGTCGAGCAGCCCGATGAGGGTCGCCGGGAACTCGGCCCTCAGGCGCTCGTGGTAGCTGAGCCGACCCGTCCGGGCCAGCTCGTCGAGCTTGTCGGCGAGCGCCCTGCCGACCCCGGGGATGGCCGGCGGTCGCCCCTCGCGGTAGGCCTGCGCGACCGACTCCGGCCAACGGTCGATGGCGTCGGCGGCGCGATGGTAGGCGACGGTCTTGAAGACGACCTCGCCTTTGACCTCCAGCAGGTCGCCGATCTCGTGGAAGACCCGGGCCAGATCGCCGTTGGAGAGCAGCGGGGCGGCGGGGTCGGGTGGGTCTGGGCGCGGGTCGGGGCCGGTGGGCGAGGCGGGGCGGCTGGGCGGGGCGGGCTCGGGGGCCGCGCTGGGCTCGGCGGACGGGGCGTCGGGGCCCGCGGGACCCGCGTCGAGGTCGTCGGGACCCGCGCCAGGGTCGTCGGGCGGCGATCGCTTCGGCATCGGCCGATGCTAGCGCGCCGGGCCTCCGGGCGACGCCGGGCTTGCTCGTCGCCGCCTCGGCTGCCGCGGGCCCGCCTCCTCCCTTCGTCCCACCAGCGTGGCTGGTGGTATCCGGAACGGAGTCGTGCGGCACCGGTCCCACTGGTGCGATGCAGGATCCGATCGGCGCTCCCGCACGCCTCGCGACGCTCTGGACCCGGCCGAGCCGAGATCGTCGGCACAACACCAGGGCCACTGGTGTCCGCCAGGAAGCGGAGCGGCACGGACCGAGGCCCGCCGGGCCGGGCCCCACGAGGGAGCCGTGCCGAGCGCCGGTCCGCGCCGCAGGCCGGAGCCACGCCGCACGGTGCTCGCCGCCCCTCCGGGCGGCCGCCGGGGGCCGCTTGCTGGGCGAGCACTGCGACCGCAGGATCGGCGCCCACGGTCCCGCCTGAGCGTGCATCGCGCCGTTGGGCGAGCGGAGCGACGGAGATGCGGCGACCGGTCGCTGGGCGAGCCGCGGGTCACCGTCGCCGGCCATCGGCGACCAGCTACCAAGCCCCGGGCCGACCGACCGTCAGGCGGCGACCACGCGGTCCCGGCCGTCCTTCTTGGCCCGGTAGAGAGCCCGGTCCGCCCGGCCCACGATCTCGTCGATCGGCTCCACCGGGTCGACCTGGACGGCCGCTCCGACCGAGACCGTGATCCGCGACCCGCGCAGCTCGGCCAGGTCGATGCCCCGGACGCTGGCCCGGATCCGCTCGGCGACGTCGACCGCCACGTCCGGCGACGGGTTCCGCAGGAGCACGACGAACTCCTCGCCGCCGTAGCGGGCAGGGATGTCCTCGCCGCGGACGGTCGCCGCGATGGCGCTGCCGACGGCGCGCAGGACCTCGTCGCCGACCGGGTGGCCCAGGCGGTCGTTGAGCTTCTTGAAGTGGTCGATGTCGATCATCAGGACCCCCACCGCGTCCCCGGTGCGCCGGCGACGGGCGAGAAGCCCACAGAACTCGTCGAAGTAGCCACGGTTGGGCAGCCCTGTCAGGGCGTCGGTCGAGGCGCGGGCCTCGGCGGCCCGCTTCGAGTCGGCCCGGCCCAGCGCGAGTGATGCCTCCGTGGCCGCATCGGCCAGCAGTCGCCGAGCTGCCGGGGTCCAGTCGGGCGACGCCCGCCGGGAGAGGACCAGCGCCCCGACGACCCGATCGTCGACGACCAGGGGTGCAGCAAGGACGTGGCGCAGGCCGAACACAGCCCGGACCCGGGTCGCGATCCTGTCGGCGATCCGGTCGGCCTCGACGAAGTCCACCGGACGGAGCCGTTCCGGGTCCGCCGCGCTCGCAGCCTCCTCGAGCCGGTGGGCCTGGTCGGGGACGGCCCCCGGTGACCCTGCCACCGGGATCGGCCCATCCGACGAGTCGCCTGCCGGCTCCGCGTTCGACGCCGATGCGCCGGCGACCCCGTCGCCGACCAGCGCCGGGATCGGCGCGTCCGGGCCGACCGGGACCGCCATCCTCGTCGGGCCCTCGTCGGCGGGGGGAAGGTCGAGCGGGGCGACGAGATCGCTGATCGGCAGTGTCGTGCGGGCGTCGCGGACCCCGGCTCGTGCGGCGACGAGCGTCGCCTCGAGACGCGGCGGGTCGTCCCGGCGGCGAACGACCGCGACGTGATCGGCCTCGGCCCCGAGCGCCAGCTCACCGGCGATCGCCGCGACGATCGCGTCCGGTGAGACCGAGCGGGAGAGGCCGCGGAGGAGCCGCGCGGCGCTCTCCGCCTCCACGCGTCGCTGGGCTTCGAGGGCGGAGACGGCACGCCACAGGACGGCGGCCGCGACGACGACCGAGAGCAGCAGGGCGAAGGCCCCCCAGTCGAGCGGGCCCGGGTCGCCGGCGACGAGCCGGGCGCCGAGGACCGTGGCCAGGAGAGCGAGGGAGACGGCGAGGACGCCGCTGGTCCGGCGGATCCACCGGACGTCGGGCTCGCCGGGGCGATGGGTCGCTCGCTCGCTGTCGGCCACGTCGGGGTCAAGCATGGACCGCCGGAGGACGGACCGTCCACCGGCGCCGACCCGTACCTGCGGACCATGGCGAGGCTGGTACTTCCGTACCGGTGCCGGGCGACCCCCGCCGCGGGAGGGATCGGGGTGGGCTAGGCCGGGATCCTTGGAGGCCGCGCCACGGAGGCAACGCCCCTGGCGTGCTTCTCGCGGTAGAGGGCGTCGTCGGCCGCGGCGATGAGGGCGGTCGCGACCAGACCGTCGGCGGGATGGGTCGCCGCCCCGATGGAGATCCCGATCGGGACCGAGCCACGACCATCAGCCTGGAAGGAGGCCGCACCGAAGGCGTCCCGGATCCTGGTCGCCACGGCCAGGGATTCCTCGGATCCCGCGCCGGGGAGGATCACGGCGAACTCGTCGCCGCCGTAGCGGGCAGGGACGTCGCTGGCCCGGAGTGATGATCGGATCAGCTCGGCGGTCCAGACCAGCACCCGATCGCCCAGGAGGTGGCCGAACGTGTCGTTGACGACCTTGAAGTCGTCCATGTCGAGCATCAGCAGACCGACCGAGGCGCGTCCCCGGCTGGCTCGCAGGATCTCCTCGCCCAGGCGCTCGTGGAAGGCCCGGTGGTTGAGGAAGCCGGTCAGCGGGTCGTGGTCGGCCGCCGCCCGAGCATCCTCGTAGAGGCGGGCGTTCTCGAGCGCCATCGCCGCCTCGCTGGACATCGCCACGGCGAGCTCCGCCAGCGAAGCGCTCGGCTCGAACGGACCGGTGAAGTAGAGCTCGGCGATGCCGATCGACGCGCCCTTTGCGACGAGCGGCAGGAGGTAGAGGGTGTCCAGGCCGTATTGTCGCAGGTAGGCCACCTCGGCCGGATCGGCCGTCGGGTCCTCGATCCGGATCAGGAGCGGGACGCTGGTCCCGGAGGGCCTCCTGGGTGGCCGGGAAGGCGTCGAGCGGATACTCGTCGGCGACGGCCCCGGGGGCCTGGGGCGGCCAGTAGCCCGTCGTCAGGATCCGATCGCCCGCCCGGTCGATGTAGCTGACCGCGCACTCCTGGGCGCCGATCGCGTCCATGAGATGGCGGGCCATGAGGAGCGAGACCTGCCGCGAGTCGAGGCTGCGCGACAGGGCGCCACTCATGTCGAGGAGGCGGCGGAGGTCCGCAGTGAGCGCCTCGCTGCGGCCCAGGAGGCGGGCCGTCTCCACCGCGGTCGCGGCGTGGTCGGCCAGGATCGAGAGGAGTCGGAGGTCGTCGGCCGAGAACTGGCGCAGGCCGAGCTTGCTGAGGGCGATGACCCCGACCGTCCGCTGGTCGTGACGCATCGGGACGACCAGCATCGACTCGTCGATCTCGTCGGTCCCGGGGATCGTCTGCCCGCGTGGGTCACGGTCCGCGTCGTCGATCCGGAGCGGCACGCCATGCTGGGCCACCCAGCCGGTGAAGCCCTCGCCGAGGCGGCAGCGGAGGACGTCGGGATCCACGATGTCGTACTCCCCCACCCGACCCTCGAAGGCGATCGGCACGACCTCGTCGCCCTCCAGCACGTAGACCCGGGCGTTGTGGTATTCGATGATCCGGCCGATCTCCTCGACGATGGCCCGTCCGACGGCCTGGACGTCCGCGGCCCGGTTCATCCGCGCCGCCGCCGACCGGAGGACCTCCAGGTGAGCGCTCTGCTCGCGGACCCGCCGGGTCGCGATCCGGGCCGCCAGGACCACCAGGCCGGCGACGGCGAGCGGCAGGGTCCAGGCCCACTCCGGGTCGTAGCTCGGCAGCGTCGCGACGGCCCAGGCACCGATGCCGAGGCCGGCCAGCCCCGAGCCGATGAGGATCCAGGGGTCGACCACCCAGCGCACGGCCCGCGCCGGGCGCGACGTGCCGAGCTCGGCCCGGACGCGGTCCAGCCGAGCGTCGATGGCCACCTCCGGTCGCCGCTCGGCGACCGAGCCTTCGGCCTGCGCGCTCATGAGGGCATGGTGCTCGTGGCGGTCCTGCCGCGCGCTCACCCGAGGGTACGGGTGCGGTGGCCCGTGGGTACCGCAGGAGGAGGCTCGATGGCGGACCCTCCTGCCTTGCGCTCGGCCTCGGATCGTCGCGCACCGTCGAAGGACATCCGTCGCGTCGGTGCTAGACTCTCGCCGGGTCGCAGGGGTGCAGTGGAGCCGCAAGGGTGCTCCAGGCGCGAGGCGGATCGCTTTGGCGCGCACGTCCGACTTCGACCGCAGGCACATCCAAGAAGGGGGCACGGTGGGACTTCGGATCCTGATCCTCGGCGGTGACGGGTACCTCGGCTGGCCGACGGCCATGGCCTTCTCGCGCCAGGGTCATCGGGTGGCCGTCGTTGACAACTTCGCGAAGCGCCAGTGGGAGCTCGAGCTGGGAGTCCGGCCCCTGTTTCCGATCCCGACCCTGCACGAGCGGGCCCGAGCGTGGCGTGAGGTGACCGAGAACGAGATCGAGGTCCACGTGGGCGACCTCGTCGACTACGAGTTCGTCGACTCGCTGCTCGCCGACTTCCAGCCCGACGCGATCGTCCACTACGGACAGCAGCCGTCGGCCCCCTACTCGATGATCGACGTCAAGCACGCCACGTACACCCAGCGCAACAACGTCGTCGGCAACCTCAACCTCATCTTCGCGATCCGCGACCGGGCGATCGACACCCACCTGGTCAAGCTGGGCACGATGGGTGAGTACGGCCAGCCGAACATCGACATCGAAGAGGGGTACCTGAGCGTCACCCACAACGGCCGATCCGAGACGTTCCTCTATCCGAAGCGGCCCGGCTCCTGGTACCACCTCTCGAAGGTCCACGACAGCCACAACATGGACTTCGCCTGTCGCATCTGGGGTCTCCGGGCGACCGACCTTCACCAGGGCGTCGTCTACGGCGTCGAGACGGACGAATCGGCGCTCGACCCACGCCTGGCCACCTCGTTCCACTACGACGAAGTCTTCGGCACGGCCCTCAACCGCTTCTGCGTCCAGGCAGCGATCGGCCACCCGCTGACCGTCTACGGCAAGGGCGGCCAGACCCGCGGGTACCTCAACATCCGCGACACCATCGCCTGCGTCGGCATCGCCGTGGCCAACCCGGCCGAGCGCGGCGAGCTACGCGTGTTCAACCAGTTCACCGAGCAGTTCAGCGTGATGGAGCTGGCCGAGCGGGTGACGGCCGCGGCGGAACACCTTGGCTGGACGGTCACCGTCGAGCACACCCGGAACCCCCGGAAGGAGCTCGAGGAGCACTACTACAACGCCAAGCACTCCAAGCTCATCGAGCTGGGGCTGCAGCCGCGCCTCCTGAACGAGGAGTTGATCGACACGATGCTCTTCAGGATCAAGGCGCACGAGGACCGCGTCGACCGGTCGACCCTGATCCAGGACGTCCGATGGGTGCCGGCATCCCTGGAGCAGGCGGCGGCCCGCTGAGCTCGGCCGGGCCGAAGTCGTGGCGGCCATCATGAGCCGCCTCGTCCTCATCAGCGGGGGCGCCGGGTTCATCGGTTCCGCCCTTGCCCGGCGGCTCGTTGCCGGCGGCGACCGCGTCCGGGTCATCGACGACCTGTCGATCGGCAGCGCCCGGTACCTCGACGAGGTACCTCACGAGATGGTTCCGGCCTCACTTTCCGACCCGGCGGCCGTGAGCGCGGCCGTCCTGGGTGTCGATGCCGTGGTCCACCTGGCGGCTCGGGCGGGGATCCCGGATTCGGTCACCGACCCGCTGGGGACCCTTGACGCGAACGTCACCCAGACCGTCGGGCTGCTGGATTCGGCACGGCTGGCAGGAGTTGCGCGCTTCGTCTTCGCCTCGTCCAACGCCGCCGCCGGCGATCATGAGCCGCCGGCCGACGAGACCGATCTGCCACACCCGGTATCGCCCTACGGCGCCTCCAAGCTGGCCGGTGAGGCCTATTGCCAGGCCTATGCCGCGACGTACGGGATGGCTGCCTGCGCGCTGCGCTTCTCCAATGCCTACGGGCCACGGTCACTGCACAAGAGGAGCGTGGTCGCGAGCTGGCTCCGAGCCGCCATGGCGAGCGAGCCGATCCGAATCCACGGCGACGGCGACCAGACCCGCGACTTCGTCTACGTCGGCGACCTCGCGGCGGCCGTCTGCGCTGCCCTGGACGCGCCCCACGAGTCCGTCGCGGGGGAGCTCTTCCAGGCCGGCACCGGTCGCGAGACGACGATCAACGAGCTGGCGTCGGCGATCGGTCGAGCCATCGGCCGACGGCCGACCATCGTCCACGGACCGGCTCGAGACGGCGACGTACGGCGGAACGTCAGCCGGGTCGACAAGGCCGCGCGGGTGCTCGGCTACCGAGCCGCGATGCCCCTGGACGAGGGCCTGGCGGAGACCGCCCGGTGGTTCCGGGAAGCGGTCCTGGACCCGGAGCTGGCGGCGATCAGGCCGCACGCCGCGTCGGGATCGGAGTAGGCGGCGTCGCCGTGACCTCGAACCGGCTCGAGCCAGCGCCTGTCGAGGCCGGCGCATCCGGCTCCGGGGGGCCGTCAGCGCCACCGCAGCGCTCCGGGCTAGCTCGTGACGCCGCGATAACGATCTTGACCCGGTTCGGGCTCGCCGTGCTGATCTTCGGCACCGACATCGCCCTCGCGAGGCTCCTGGGGCCCGCCGCCAAGGGCCGGTTCACGCTGGTGCTCCTCTACTCGCAGCTTGCCGCCCTGATCCTCGGCTGGGGCACCGACCAGGCCCTCGCCATCGTCGCCGGCCGCGATCGTCCTTCCGCTCGCCACGGCATCGCCAACGCCCTCGTCTGGACCGCCATCGTGGGCGGCTTCGGGGTGGTGCTGTCCGCCTGGCTGTACGGACTCGGGCATCCGGGACCGCCGGACGGACCGCTCGTGCCGCTGCTGCCGAACCTCTCGGCCCGACAGTTCATCTACGCGGCAGTGGCCATCCCCGGGGAGCTCTTCTTTGCCCTCGGCCTGATGGCGCTCGTCGGGCGCCGGCGCATCCTCGGCTACTCGCTGATCCGCCTCCTTCGCCGCGGCATCCTGCTCATCCTGATCCTCTCGGTAGCCGCCCTTGCTCGACTGAGCCTTGACGTCGTCCTGGTCCTGAACCTCGCGGCCCTGGGTGTGACCGGGCTGGCCATCCTCTGGGTCGCTCGGCACGACGGGATCCTGGGTCTGCGCCCGTCGGTGCGCCTTCTCGCGGAGGAGCTACGGTTCGGTACGCGGGCCCTGCCCGGCACACTCGCCGAGCGACTCCAGTTCAGGGCGGACACATTCCTCGTGAACGCGTTCCTCGGCGTGCGAGCGACCGGCATCTACTCCGTCACCAGCGGGCTCGCCGAGACCCTCTGGTACGTCCCGAATGCCCTCGGGGTCGTCATGTTCAGCCGGGCGGTCGACCCCCGGGCGGATGCGGGCGGGGTCGCCGCCGTCCTGACCCGGACCACTGTCGCCGTCACCACGATGGCAGCCATCCCGGTGTTCGTCCTGGGTCCGTATCTCGTCCGCTTCGTCTACGGCTCGCAGTTCGTCGACGCCGGCGTGGCGCTCCGCTTCGTCCTGCCGGGAGTCGTCGCCTATTCGGCGGTCGCGGTGCTCACCCGCTACATCACCGGGCAGGGCCGACCCGGCACGACCACGATGATCATGCTGACCGGCCTGCTCACCAACATCGTCGCCAACCTGGTCCTGATCCCGGTCTACGGTATCAACGGCGCAGCGGCCGCGTCGTCGATCTCGTACGGGCTCACGGCGCTGCTGACGCTGACTGTGTTCGTGGGGCTTTCCGGGCGCGGGGTGGTCGAGACGCTCGTCGTCCGGCCGGCCGACGTCCTCGCGGCTCGAGAGGCCGCTCGCACGCTCGCCCACCGGCGATCGGGTGGACGTGAACGGCTGGAGCTGACGCTGGACGACGACCGCGCTGCAGAGCTCGTCATCGACGAGCGAGATCCCGGAGAGGAACCCTGACCCGACGCCGGCCAGCGTTCGACCCCGGACCGGCGAGCCAGGGGGACACGGGACTCACGGGTGATGAGACCGGTCGTCCGGCGCACCGATACTGGATCGAGCGCATGAGGATCCGATCGCTCGCCCCCGCCGTCTGGCTCGTCGCCGCGGCCACGCTCGTGGCATCCATCGGCATGCCCGGTCGGGCCGTGGCTGCCGATCCGGTCGCGGATGGCCCGTCGGTCGGGTTCGCTACGTGGGAGGTCCCGGTCGACTCGATCCGACTGCTGGGCAGCCCCAGGACCGAGCTCCTGGTCAAAGCGTTCAGCACGACGATGGACCCGGTGAAGTACCTCGACGAGGCAGCCCGACATGGCCAGCGAGTCGTCGTCTACTTCCGCGAGACGGTCGACGAAGCGAAGGGTGCCGTGTACCCGTCCCGGGTCGCCCGGAACGTCGAGAAGGTCCGTGGCCATCCGGCGTTGGCCGGCTACCTGTCGGTCAAAGAACCTTCGTGGAACGGCATCTCGCTGGCCGAGATGCGCTCGCTGTACGCAGCGTACCGGGCCGCCGACCCGGGCCATCCCGTCATCGCCCTGCTGGGCGACATCCCCCACTTCGGGACGAGCCAGAACCCCTGGGGGGCCGGCGCCGCCGACGAGCTGTGGGTCGACTGGTACCCGGTCACCTACTCAAGGGGCTACATCTCCACCGGTCCGACCCACTTCAGGAATGTCCGGGCGGTCGTCGATCGGGTGACACCCGGGACCCCGATCTGGCTGATGGTCCAGGGCCACGGATACCGGCCGGGCGATCGGCGGACTCCGACGGTTGCGGAGCTCGAACGCCAGGTCCGCGATGGCCTCTCGGCGCTTCGAGCCGACGGGATCGTCTTCTACACCTGGAACAACGCGCTCTACGACCGCGACCTGGCCCGCAACCCGACGCTGTGGTCGGCAGCCCGGTCGATCGTCAGCCGGGTCCGGGCCGGGACCTTCATGCCGCCCACGAGCGACCCGACGACACCGGGGTTCACCCGCCTGTCCGGTCCCGACCGCTACGCCACGGCGGTCTCGATCAGCAAGGCGGCCTTCCCGTCGGGCGCCCCCGTCGCCTACCTCGCCACCGGGGCGAACTTCCCCGACGCCCTCGCCGGGGCGGTCGCCGCGGCACGCGACGGCGGCCCGCTCCTGCTCACCGGGCGCGATGCCCTGCCGCCAGCGACCGCGAGCGAGCTCGCCCGCCTGGCCCCCGGCCGGGTGGTCGTCCTCGGGGGGACGGCCGTCGTCGGGGGCGCCGTGGTCACCGCTCTCCGTGATCGACTGCCCGGTGCCGCGATCACCCGCCTGTCCGGTCCCGACCGCTACGCCACGGCGGTCTCGATCAGCAAGGCGGCCTTCCCGTCGGGCGCCCCCGTCGCCTACCTCGCCACCGGGGCGAACTTCCCCGACGCCCTCGCCGGGGCGGTCGCCGCGGCACGCGACGGCGGCCCGCTCCTGCTCACCGGGCGCGATGCCCTGCCGCCAGCGACCGCGAGCGAGCTCGCCCGCCTGGCCCCCGGCCGGGTGGTCGTCCTCGGGGGGACGGCCGTCGTCGGGGGCGCCGTGGTCACCGCTCTCCGTGATCGACTGCCCGGTGCCGCGATCACCCGCCTGTCCGGTCCCGACCGCTACGCCACGGCGGTCTCGATCAGCAAGGCGGCCTTCCCGTCGGGCGCCCCCGTCGCCTACCTCGCCACCGGGGCGAACTTCCCCGACGCCCTCGCCGGGGCGGTCGCCGCGGCACGCGACGGCGGCCCGCTCCTGCTCACCGGGCGCGATGCCCTGCCGCCAGCGACCGCGAGCGAGCTCGCCCGCCTGGCCCCCGGCCGGGTGGTCGTCCTCGGGGGCAGCTCGGTCATCTCCTACGCGGTGGCCCATGTGGCCGCCAAGGTGCTGTAACCGGGCACTCGGGTCGCGGCGTCGCGCGGTTCTTCGGGGCTGGCTCTCCGGACCACACATCACCACGGGCCGCGCCTGCGACAATGGCCGCCGTGGTCCGCCCCGAGCTGACGCCCGACGTGCGCACTCCCCGCCTGACGATCCTGGACGACAATCCGTTCGTCCGACGGGCCGACGGCGCCATCGTGCCCGTCGCGGCCACCTTCCACCGCTTCGCCGAGGCCGTCGTGGCCGCCGGAGGCCTGGATCCCGCCGCCTACCTGGTGCCGGTCCGTGACCTCCCGGAGGACGAGCGACCCCCCGACCATCGGGCCGTGGACCCGTCCCTGCTACGGGTGGTCCCGACCGCTCCTTTCGACGGGATCGCCGGCTACGCTCGGCGGGCCCTCCGGCTCGTGCGCCACAACTGGCCGCTGATCCGCGAGGCGGTGGACGAAGCCGATGTCGTATGGATCAAGGCGCCGGCATCCAACGCGCCACTCGTCGCGCTGGCCTGTCGTCGGGCCGGCGTTGCCCGCTTCACCTGGGTGGCCGGCAGCGTCAGGTCCGTTGTCCGCAGCCGCCCTGGGAGCCGTGCCCAGCGCGCGCTGGCCGGAACGGCCGCCGTGGGCTACGACAGCGTCACCCGCTGGCTCGAGCGCACCGGACCGTCGATCCGCCTGAGCGCCGATCTGTTCACCAGCGTCGTCACCAGCGCCGAGGTCGAAGCGACCCGGGTGCGGATGCGACGGGCAGAAGTCGGCCGCGAGGGTCCGAGCCGACACGCGAGCGACCCCTTCCGCGTCGCCTGGGCGGGGCGGGTGGCTCCCGAGAAGGGCCTCGCGGATCTCCTTGCGGCGGTCGCCATCCTGCGACGCGGTGGCCTGGACGTCCGTCTCGACCTCGTCGGCGACGGACCTGCCCGGGCGTCGATCGAGGGGATCGTCGCCTCGCTGGAACTGACGGAGACGGTGCGCTGGCATGGGTACGTGGCGGACCGTGAGACCTACCTCGGGATCCTCCGCGACGCCGAGCTGTTCGTGTTGCCCTCGCACGCCGAGGGATTGCCGAAGGTCGTCGTCGAAGCCATGGCGGCCGGACTCCCGGTGGTCGCGAGCCGGATCGGGGCCGTCCCTGAACTCCTCGATCATGGATCGCGAGGTCGCCTGGTCGGGCCGGAGGATCCGAGCGGGCTGGCGGACGCCATCGCGGGGCTGGCCGCCGATCCCACCGAGCGCACGCGCCTCGCCGAGGTGGGACTCGCATGGGCGGCCGAGCACACGATGGAGGCCCAGGCCGGACGGCTCGTCGACTGGCTACGGACGACGTTCCCGGAGCTCGACTGGCCTGTCGTCGACGGTTCCGACGGGGCCGCCCGGTGACGACCGTCGCCATCGTCCTGTTCTGGGTCGCGGTGGTGCTGCTCGGGTGGGTCTACCTCGGCTACCCACTGGCCGCCGCCGTCGCCGCACGTCTCCGGCCGTTCCGTCTCCACGAGGACGGCGCGGCACCGGGTCTCGTCACCGTCGGGATCGCCGCCCACGATGAGGCTCCCCAGCTCGAGGCGCGCGTCGCCGACATCCTCGCCCAGGAGGGTCCGTTCGAGCTCGAGGTGATCATCGCGTCGGACGGCTCGTTGGACGGTTCGGTCGGGCTCCTCGAGGGAGTGGCCGCAGCGGAGCCGCGGCTCCGCGTTCTCGACCTGGACCGGCTCGGCCAGACCGGCGCCCAGAACGAGATCTTCCGGGTCGCCAACGGTGACGTCATCGTCCTGTCGGATGCCGAGACCCGCTTCGCGCCCGGCTGCATCGCCGCCCTCGTCGCGCCGTTCGGTGATCGACGGGTCGGCTGCACGACCGGTCGACTGGAGTGGCGCGATGCCGACCGGACCGAGACGGCGCGCAACGAGGGGGCCTACTGGCGCTACGAGCAGCTCGTCCGCCGACTCGAGAGCCGCGCCGGCTGGTTGACCGCCGTTACCGGGGCGCTGCTCGCCGTCCGGGCGTCCGCCTTCCGGGAGGTGCCGGGCCACGCATCGATGGACCACCTGCTGCCGCTCTACGTCAGGGAGGACGGGCTGCGCGTCCTGGCCGTTCCTGAGGCCGTGGCAAGCGACCGAGGGATCGGCGGACTGGCGGCCCAGTTCCGCAACCGCTCGCGGACGGCCACCCGGGGGATCCGCTCGAACCTCTCGATGGCGGTCCGTCTCGCGCCGTGGCGCCGCCCCAGCGCCGCGCTGGCGGTCTGGTCCCACAAGCTCCTGCGGTGGGCGACACCGATCCTGGCCATCGTGGCGGGGTCTGCCGCGAGCTTGCTGGGCGCCACCGTCAGCCCGCTCTACCTGGTGCCGGTGGCGATCGGGCTGGCGCTCCTCGTCCTTGCCCTCGGCGGCTGGCTCATGCGGTCATCGGGGAGGCGCCCGCCGCGCGTCGTGAGCCTCCCGCTGACGGTCGTCGTCGTGAACCTGGCCTTCCTCAACGGCTGGTGGAACGTGATCCGGGGCCGTCGGATCGAGGCCTGGAGGCGAACGGATTGGTCGGCGACCGGGAGCGACCGTCCCTGATCTCACTGCAACCAGCTGCGGAAGATGACCCGGAGGAAGCCCAGACCGTAGCGGATGGTCCCGCCCTTCTTCGACTTGCCGGCGGCTCGCCGCCGGATCGTGACCGGGATCTCGCGCATCCGGAGGCCAGCACGCGCGGCGCCCATGATGAGCTCCGGATTGTGGAATTGGTCCTCCGTGAAGACGATCTCTGCAAGGCGCGACGCTCGGATGGCCCGATAGCCGTTCGCGACGTCGGTCACGTCCGTCCCACCGAGCATGTTGATCAGGCGGGTGTAGACGGAGATACCAGCATTCCTCAGCGCCCCGCCTGCCCCCTCCTCGGGCTCGTACTCGCCGGACCTCCGCGACCCGACGACGAAGTCGGCACTCCCTCGGACGATCGGCTCGACGAGTCGACCCATCTCCGCCGGATCGTGTTGTCCGTCGGCATCCATGGTCACGACGACGTCCACGCCGACGCGCTCGGCCACCAGGTATCCCGTCTGCAAGGCAGCCCCCTGGCCGCCGTTCACCGGATGAGTCACGACATGGGCCCCGCTGGCGATCGCGATCTGGCGAGTGTCGTCCTTCGACGCATCGTCGACCACGAGGATCCTGGTCGGGATGCCTAGCACCTCCGCGGGGACCTGGGCGAGGACGGCCGGCAACGACTCGGCCTCGTTGTACGCCGCAATCACCACGAGGACTCCGCCCATCCGTCCGTGGGCCTCTTCGACCTCGAGTTGAGCCGCGGACATCGCCCGGATCAGGCGTCGCAAACGCTGCGTCTGGCGCTCCGTCTTGGAGAGTACATAGAAGATGAGCCCGAAAGCCACGCCGACGGCGATCAGCAGTGCGGTGATGATCCCACCGGCCGGTTCCGCGCCCAAGCCGATGAGCCCCTGGACCGCTCGGACGAGATCCGGGAAGACCGCGACGGTCAGCAGGCCCAGCCCGGCCATGGCGACGGGAACCATCAAGCCCCGGTTGCCACCTCGCCGCCCGAGCCAGACGGCAAGCGCCAAGAGTAGGATCGCGGCCGCTAGCCCCGCGAGACGTAGAAGGCTAGGCATCGACGCTAGTCTAGGGCTGGACGACGCCACGAGGCGTCTCTGGGGCGCGCAAGACTCGGACCATCAAGGTCGCCCCGCTCCTGCTTCGTGACCGCTCGCCTACTCGGTGCACGGCGACGTCGACATGACCTCAAGTGCACGATTGGCGGCACTCCGGGTCACTGGAAGGACTGGGAAATCCGTGCGCGCGGTCGACCGTGCTACCGCGATCGCCAGGTCCTGCAACGAGCACAGATCCCTGGATTCGCCGAAGCCACCTATGAACGCCGCCATCCGGAAATCCGGGTAGCCCCGGTCTCCAGAGATGATCTGCAGGTGCTCCAGATCGTTTGGCGAACCGCCTTGATACGTCGGTGCCGTGACCGGGGCCACGGTCAACCAGAGAACGGACCTCCCATCCGACCACCCCTCGGGCGGCTCGCCCGCGGCCAGGGCCCGAGCGAGGTCACCGAAGCGGACCGTGTCCACAGCCATGAGAGCCGCGTAGTGCTCAACGGCCGGAAAGACGGTCTCCTCCGCTGGCCCGACGACAACCAGAGGCCACCCGTCATCCCGTGAGGCTACCTCGACCGCCTGCCGATAGGCTGGCTTCTCGCTGTGCCCGTAGTCGGCAAGGGGACCTGTACTCAAGATGGCGACGACCACTATCAGCAAGCCGGCGACCGATGGTCTGGCCCAGGCGATGGTCGGCAATCGGCCCACCTTGACCAGAATGGTGGCCATCTCGACGAACCCTGCCGCTGCCACGAGCAGGATCAAGGGTAGGACGAGCAGGGCGCGACGGAACGCGAGGTTCGTTCCAAGGGCATATGCGCCAACCGTTAGCGCCGCGAACTCTGCCATCGCGACCAGGAAGACAGCGATCACCCACCACTGGCGGCGGCGCGCGGCAAGCACGAGGCCGATCGCGGCCACGCCGACGAGCACGGCGCCCAATGGAGCCCAAGGCTCGGTGTTTGCGACCAGCCACGAGAAGAAGCGGACCGGGAGATCGAACGTCAGCTCGAGACGGACGTCTTCATGGATGGCGATCGGCTTGGCCCCACGTGTCCTGAGGTAGAGCGCGAGCCCCAGCCATGGCGCGATCGTCAGCGCCGCAGCGACCGGAGCGCCCGCGATGCGCAGGCGCTCGCGCCACGATCCGCTCGATTGGATGCCGATGGCCAGCCCCACGAGGGCCTGGACTGATAGCACAAGAACCCCGTAGGTCGTGGCCATGTAGAGGAGGCCACCCGACGCGGCCACGTAGGCGATGAATTCGGACCGTGAGGCCGATCGACGCCATCCGATGAAGAAGAACCAGCTCGCGACCTGCAACGCTGATGCCGCCGCGTAGTAGCGGAGTTCCTGTGCATAGCGGATGTCGAACGGAGCCATCACGAGGAGGGCTACGGCGGCGACCGAGACCAACCACGAACCGGACAAGCGCCGCGCAAGCCCGGCCAGGCCGATGATGCCAAGGAGCGACCATGCCACCGACTGGAGGCGCAGCCAAGCCTCGCCGTCCGACACGAGCAGCATCACATGCGTGATCAAGTAGGATCCGGGGCCATCCAGAAGGGCTTGTCGGGCCGACTCCGCCAAGATGGCGGTGATCGAGCGCCCCGAGCGGCGGAGCACTTCCGCCTCATCTGCCCAGAGGCTCTCCTCTCCCAAGCCGACCAGCCGGAGTCCGAGACCCATCACCAGCAGGAGTGCGATGGCGCTCACTGCGAGGGCGGCCCGGGGAACACGGATCGACTTGAGCCAGGTTCCAGCGCGCATCCAGCCGCTTGCATGGCCCCGGCGCTGGACCGGGTCGGTCGTCTCGGCCGACGCTGGCCGATGGATACGCGGGGTCACAGCTCCACGGACCCGATCAAGACGACCTACCGAACCGGCAGCCTGGGCTCATCGGACGGGACGCTGAACCGAGGAATCCGACCATCCGCCATGCGCCGAAGCCATCGAGGCTCCGGTGCCAGCGACAGCGATAGCAGAGTGCGCCATGACGATCCGAGGCCCGGCCCGTCTCCTCGATCGGCGGCAGTGGATCGAGGAGAGTGCAAGTCCGCACACGGCGGGTCAGGAGAATTCTGGCGGCCCGTGCGGCTCGCGAGCGAGGGGACTGAGACCATCGGTCCCAGATGGCAGATCGGATCAGGGATCATCGCTAGGCTTGACAGGGACACATGGCGGCTATGGTGACGCTGGCCACCGAAGTCGTGACCGTCTGATTGCATGGAGACGACCTCGCATGATATCGGGTCGCCGCTGATGCATGGATCCCGCCGGACGTTGGCACTCGCCTCGGGACTCGGGGGACTCATAGCGGTCTGGCTCTCGTCGGCGACCACACCGGCGCTGGTGGGCCCCGATGCTTCTATGTACGCGTCGATCGCGGTCTCGGTCACCAATGGCTACGGACTGACCTTCCCGGACGGGACACTAGTTACGGAGCGACCGCCACTGATGGCGCTCGTAACGGCGGTTCTGGCTGGGCCACTCGGCGACCCGGTCTTGGCCGAGACACTGCTCTCGAAGGTCGGCTTCGTGGCCTTGGCCATCGCCTGCGCTTGGCTTGCGACAAGGGCCGCTGGGGTACTCGGTGGCCTCGCGGTCTCGGTGCTGTTCTTGGCGTCGCCGATGTTCGTTCGCTGGTCCGGCGCCACCCTGGTCGACGGAGTCGCGGGCGCCCTCGCAATGGCGGCGATCGCCGTCGTCACAGACACGGGAACGAGCCGACGCCGCTGGGCCGTCTTCGGGGTGCTGCTCGGCCTCTCGTTCCTGACCAAGGAGACCGCGATCCTGCTTCTGATCGTGCCTGGCTTGATCGCGGTGATCCGCCCCGGGTCGATCCGGGCACGGCTCGACCTCGTGCTCGCAGCGCTTGCGGGCTTCGCTCTGGCGGTAACGCCATGGTTCACCTGGGTCGCGGTCCAGACCGGCCAGGCGTATCTGCTTCAGGTCCCCGGCGTCCCGGCGGCTGCAGGGGCCATCGTGGCCGTGGCCATCGCAGGTCTCGTGCGGCACGTCTACGGCGACCGGGAGGTCGGGACCTCGCCCTGGGTGGCGGGTGGGCTCGTAGCCCTGATCTGCGGAGCCTGGGTCGTGCTCGGTTGGTTCGCCGCCGAGCGTGCGATCGACACTGGCGTCGATACTGACCTCCCCCGCGCGATCTATCGGTACGGTCGTCTGACCCTCGCCCCAGACCTGCCCCTGCTCGTCCTCGGATCGGCGGCCGCCGTCCTCGGATCGTTCATGGCCTTCCGTCGTCCGGGGCTCCGGCCGGTCGTGCTCGCCGCCCTGGCCGGGGCCCCGCTGATCGCGTCCGTCGCATCCCGGGGCTGGGAGGCCCGGAGCCTGGTTCTGGTGCTCGCTTTGGGGGCCGTGCTCGCCGGTGTCGGCGTCGCCGCATCTCTGGACTGGCTGCGTGCGCGCCGACCCGTCCTCGGCGCGGTGCTGGTCACTGGTGGTATCGCTTTGGCCACCGGCGCCGCCCTCGGCCCTACGATGGCGGCCGTCGCGGGTCACCACGAGCGTGTCGACCGCGGCACATGGGACCGCCCCGAGATCGGGGAGCTGGCCGCGTGGCTCGACCATCGGCTGCCCGACCGTGGCCACGTCATGATGTCGTGGCAGTACGCGGCCATGGCATACGTCCGCGGCCACGGGGCATTCGTCGTTCGTCAGGTGCCGCTAGGCCGTGCCAACTGGACCGGGGACCCGGCTCGTCCGTTGATCCGGACTGCAACCTTCGGCGGCTGGGAGGACGAACGCGTGCCCGAGGCGGTGGTCGGACCTCTGATCTACGTCTCCGATGCCCGACCGACCGACCTTCCGGTCGTGCTGGAGCGGAGCGCCCTGGCGACGCGCATCGTCGAACTGGAGAGCCAGATCGTGATCGTCGTCGACGGGGGGCCCGTCGAGCGCAGCGGGGGCAACTATCCGGCCATCGGCCGGGCCCTCGGCGCGGGCGCTCCGGAGCTGAGCCTCGCGACCGGGAACGCGACGATCGAGGCGTATGCGGTGCCAGCGGACGCCAGGTACGCCTCGACGGAAGTCTCGCTTGATCCGCGGGCCGCGACCCGACTCATGGCCGGTGACGCGGGCGCCGACATCGCGGCCCTGGACGCGATCGGGGCCGTCAGCGTCCGGATCTGGCCAGGACAAGGACTCGACGCGACGGTCCTCGCAGACCTGCAGGCGACGGGTCGGCCGGTCGTGGTCGACAACACTCAGCTGCGCTGATGCTGCCAGGCATCGAGATCGGCGTCGGCCGAGCGCAGCGCGGCTAGGATCGCCAACCGGCCACCGACGCGCGAGCGCAGCGTCCGGGCCCTGGCCGCGCGATGACGAGGGAGTGAGACACAGACCCACGCCATCGCCACGAACGACAAGACCACCATCCCGGGGCGAACGAGCAGCGAGACGAGGCCGGTCGTCGGAATGTGATCAGCCTTGCCGCCGGACCGGAACAGCAGATCCGGGAGCGCCCGCAAGTACTCGGACGCGTGCATCGACCGCAGGCACGCCAGATGGCGGTTCCGAAGGATCCGGACGGTCTTGGCTACGGCCCGTCTGTCTAGCCACGCCTCGGGCGTCAGGTCGTGCAGGAAGACGGCATCCTGGGCTATCACGACACCCCTCCCCGCGGCGCGTAACCGCAGGGCGAGGTCGGTGTCCTCGCAGTAGGCCCAGAAGTCCTGATCGAACAGGCCGCCGATGGCAGGTAGGACATCGCGGTCGATCATGAACGCGGCGCCCGAGACGAACAGCGTCGGGACGATCCGCGGGCCTGGCGCCACCGCGTAGCCGACGAATGCGGCCCGGGTGAGCTCCGCGATGTGCACGTCGGGGTGCTCGGCGGCCCGGTCGAACCCCTCGGCGCAGGCCTGCCAGGGCAGGACCATGTTGCCGTGGATGGCCGCCGCCCCGGTGGACTCGGCGGCCTCGACCATCGCCCGGATGAACCCACGTGACACGACGGTGTCCTGGTTCAGGAACAGGACCCACCTCGCGGTCGCGTGGTCCAGTGCAGCGACGTTCCCTGCAGCGTAGCCCAGGTTCACCGGGGACCTGACGAGCCGTACCGAAGGATGCCGACGCTCCACCCGCTCGGGCGTCCCGTCGATGGAAGCGTTGTCGAAGAAGATGATCTCGTACGTTGGGGTGCCGTCGCGCTGGTCACCGAGCGCCCCGAGGCAGTCGTCGACATACGCCAGCCCGTTGAACCCCAGGACCACGACAGAGACCTCCGGTGACCCGACAGCGCCGGATCCGTCGGAACGAGTGACCACAGGCCCTCCAGCGGGATACGGCCACAGACCCGGACGGGCCCGTGTGTGCGCTAGGGTATGCCAGCGACGATGGCCCCTGACCGGGACCCCGAGCGATGTTCGAGGCGGATGTGCGCTTCCGATACCTGACCCGCTGGTACGTATACGGTCCGGTCTCGCTGCTCCTGCTCGCCTTCGTCGTCATCCGCGCGCGCCCAGCAGAGATGCTGGACCAGCTGGCCGCGGCTGATCTTCGGCTGATCGCCGCCGCGATCGCCCTCAACGTCGTCGTGATCGGGCTCTGGGTGATCCGCTCGAACCAGCTCCTCGATGCCCATGGGCGCCGGCTCGGCAGCTGGCCGATGGCGCTGCTCGTGACGTTCGCCAACACGGCCAGCACGATCACTCCGGCAAGCGCCGGCGAGGCGGTCAGGGTCGTCCTGCTCGAGCGGCGCCATGGGATCCCACTCGCGACCGGGACGGCAGTCATCCTGGTCGAGCGCTTCCTGGCCCTCTACCTGATGATCCTCACCACGATCGTGGCCTGGGCGTGGCTGCTCCTGGACCCAGGGCCCGTGCTCGGGACATCCATCGCCGCCGCCGCGATCGTCCTGGCCTTCGCGCCGACCGGCGCCTACCGACTCGGTCTGCGTCCTCTGGGCCGGATAGGGGATGCCGTCCAAGCCCGTCGTGGACCCGGTCGCATCCGCCATGTCGGACATCAACTGACCATCCTCGACGCAAGGATCGCCGAATCCTTGGTCGGCCTGCGCCAGATCGTCATCTTCACGATCGCAACGCTCGGTGTGTTCCTCGTCTACGCGATGCAGATGGCCCTGGTGGCCGCGGCGATCTCGGAACCGATCGATCTCGTCACGGCCTGGGCCGTCCAGGGAGTGGCCGTCATCGTCGGGGTCCTCTCGGCCATCCCGTTCGGCCTGGGTCCGTCCGATGCCGCCGTAGCGATCCTGCTGCCCGCGGCCGGGATGAGCGCCGCCACCGCAGCCGTCATCGCACTGCTCTTCAGAACGGTCAGCACTCTGCCGATCACCATCCTCGGTGTCGCCGCGTATGCCATCCTCTCGCGGTCCACGCCCCTCTCGCCTGCACCGGCACCGGGCATGGATCCGCCGGAAGGCACCGGCCTCCCTCCCGGGTGAACGGACCGTTCTTGGCCAGTGCGGTCGCGGTGCTCGTCGGGATCGGCTTCCTGCTCGCCTGGCGGGCCGGCGGCGCCCCCGGACGCCCGCTGGCCCCGGCGACGCCGGTCCGGATCGTGGCGCTCGGATACCTCGTCATGTACGGCGTCGGGTCGATCTGGCTCGCCGTGACGGGAGAGGCGACCGGCGGACCGGCGCTCGTGGCTGGTGGGATGCTCGCGATCGGCGTCGGAGCGACGCTTGTGACCTGGCGGCTCGGTCGGCCCGAGGTGATGCCGACCGACTCGATCGTCGGGACGCTACGAGCCTGGGTGGCCGTCGGTCTTGCGGTGGTCGGGCTGGTCGCGTTCGCCTGGATCGCGGCCGGGAACGGGATCCCGCTCCTGTCCGAGGACCCGCAAGGGACACGGACGGCCTGGGGCGGCTACGCCTTCGACATGTTCCGTTGGCTCGTCCCGCCGGTGGCGCTCGTGACCCTGGCCGTCGCCCTGGCCGCTGGGCGTCGGGACGCATGGGCCCTTGCCCTCGCTGGGCTCGCCGCCGTTGCCGGCCTCGAGATCCTGGTCGCATCGCGGGCCCTGCCCTTCGAGTTGGGCCTCGCGGCGCTCCTGCTCGCCTGGTGGGCAGGACGGCGCCTCCGCGCAGGAGCGTGGGTGCTCGTCCTGGGCGCCGCCGCGATGATCTTCCTGGGGGTGCTTTTCGCCCGCTTGAGTCCCGGTGGAAGCTTCAGTAGCCCGCTCGACGCCCTCGTCTTCGCCGTGAATCGGACGGTCAACCGGGTCCTACTCATCCATCCGCGGACGATCGACCTGACCGTCGAGCTGTTCCCGGACGAGGAGCCGTACCTTGGCGGCAGCACCTACACGCGCTGGCTTGCCAGGGCGACCGGCGGGGAGCCGGAGCCTCCGCTCGGCGCGTGGTTGTTCGAGCAGCTGTTCCCCGGGGAGCCACCAGGGGGATTTGCCGCCCCCGGCGTGCTGGCCGAGGGCTACGCGAACGGCGGGCCGCTCCTCGCTCTCGCCCTGATGCTGGCCCTCGGTGGCGGTTCCGCGTGGCTGGGACGGCGCCAGCCGGACTGGCCACCAGGCGCTGCGACCAGGGTGCTGGGCGCGCTGCTGATCGTCGCTCTGATGCGAACGTACGCAACCAGCCTCAACGGCTTCGTACTGACCGCGGCGGCGGCGGTCGCCTGGTGGGTCGCGGTCGGAGCCCCGCTCGGACGGCTCCGGAGAGCCCTCGCCCGCAGATCGGAGCCGGCTCGCCGCGAGGCGAGTCAGGCGCTGGACGACCAGGCCCCCCCGGGACCCGTCTAGCCGTTGGGGCTCGCCGCAGACACGCCACTTGGCGACGGACTCGGGACTGGGGCGAGCGACGGGACCGGGGCCATCCAGTCATCGATGGCTCCCCGGACGACGGGCAGCTTGAGCTCGATGCTCGCCGTCCCGGGGATCCCGGCCGCCCACTTCGTGGGTCCGAAGACCGTGCGCTGGTCGGTCGTCAGGTCCGCCCTGGACGCGATCTCGTAGATGCCGATCAGCTTGTCGAGCGGTAGATCGGTGCGGACCCACTGGGAGCCGATTCGCAGGAGATCCGGAACGACGGCGACACCCTTCGACTCCACCTTGGCGACGGCCGAGGCCACGAGGAGCTGCTGGCGACGTGCGCGTTCGTAGTCGTTGTCACCCTTGCGGGTCCGGGCGAAGATGAGCGCCCGTTCGCCGTCGAGGTGGTTCTTGCCGGCCGGGAAGTACACGCCCTGCTGCTTGCTGGTGACCCAGTAGTACGGGTCGTTCACCGCCTTGGCGAGCGTGACGTCCACGCCACCGACGGCATCGACGAGCTGACGGACGCCTTCGAAGCCGACGACCGCGTACCAGTCGACCTCCACGCCGAGGGCCGAGCCCACGATCCGCTTCATCTCGGAGCCGGCCTTCGGCCTGCCCAACTTCGCGATCAGGCTCTGGTAGAGGCCGTTGACCTTCGGGCTGTAGACGCTGCCGTCCGGGAGCGGGAACCGCGCCGTGTCGCGCGGGATGCTGACGACCGCGGTCTGCCCGGTCTCGGCAGCGATCGAGACCACCATGATGACGTCCGTCCGGTTGCCAGGGTGGGATGGCCGGTAGTCGGACCCAAGCAGCAGGATCGTGAACCGGCCGTCATGACCGACGAGGACGTCGGGCTCGGACGATGGCTCGAGAGAGGGCAGTGGCTCGGGCGTTCGAGACGGCCGAGGGCTCGGACTCGGGGAGGAGGCGGCCATCGGCTCGGGCGACGGCGACGGCGAGGTCGCCGGGGAGCACCCCCCGATGACGAACACCGCCAGCATGGAGGCCGCTGCGACCAGCGCGAACGGCCGAGGGCGACGCCTGAAGCTCGAGGCGCGAGGGACGGCGAGGACCCGAGGATCCAGCATCATCGCCGGGCCATCATGGTGCGTGGGCGCACCACCTGCCATCACCCGAAGGTCCCGGTCGACCCCGTACCCCACCGGACCGCTCATGCCTTCCCCGGCTCGCCCGTCGCTAGGGCGACGGGCTCGGAGCTCCCGCGGCGGGGGTCCAGTAGCGGCTGTCCTCGCCATAGAAGTCGATGGACAGCTTGACGACGGCGTCCATCTTCGGGACCAGGATGTAGGTGCCGCCGGTCTGGGAGAGCGGCGGCTGGTCCGCATACTTCCTGGGCCCGAGGACGACCCGCTCGACGGTCCCGTCGTTGACCTTCCTGGCCAGGTCCAGCATCTCACCGATGCGTTCGGCCGGGAAGTTGGTGCGGACCGTCTCGCCGGCGGCCGCGATGAGCGACGGGATCTGGGGGATCACCGATGGATCGGTCAGTCGCTTGCGCAACGCGAGGAGGATCTCCTGTTGCCGGCGCGCCCGGGTGAAGTCATTGTCACCAGCGCCCTTCCGGGAGCGCGCGTAGGCGAGCGCCTCTTGCCCATCCAGGTGGTGCGGACCCGCAGAAAGCCGGAACCCGACGGGTCGGCCGTCGGTCCACCCGCCGTAGCCCGGATCGTTGATGGCCTTCTGGTTGACGATGTCGATCCCGCCGACGGCATCGACCATCTGGACGAAGCCCGGCAGGTTGATGGCCGCGTAGTACGGGACGGGGACACCCACAAGGTGGCCCAGCGCGCTCATCAGCGCAGGCAGCGGCCCCTCCGGGAACTCGTCCGGGTGGCGCTGCGCGTAGCTCATCAACGAGTTGATCTTGCCGCGATAGATCCGCCCGTCCGGCAACTCGAAGCGGGCCAGGTCCCGTGGGATGCTGATCATCGAGGTCTCGCCCGTCTGGGGGTCGATCGAGGCGACGATCATCGTGTCGGTGAGGTTCGTGCTCCGTCCGGGCTCCGAATCGATGCCCGTGATGAGCACGGTGACCCGCTCACCGGGCGGGGGCGGCGTCCCGACCGGCGCCACCGGGAACAGGTTCGAGGGATCCGGGGTCGCGCCCGGCGCGGCGCCCGGGTCGTCACCGGTGAAGATCTTGGAGCCGGCTTCGTAGACCGACCACAGTCCCCAGGCCAGGGAACCGTGGACCAGTAGGGTCACGAGACCGAGGGCACCGAAGGTGGTGAGGGTGGAGGGTCGTCGCCAGGCCCGCCGATCGGCGACCTGGATGGCGTCGCCCATCGACAGGATCCGCCAGGCGGCGGTGGCAAGCGCCAGGATCGTGAAGGATCCGGCGATCGCTGGCGTCAGGAAGCGCAGCGCGAACGTCTCCCAGCCGGTGACCAGCTGCCAGAGGATCAGCCCCGCTAGGGCCAGGGCCGGGATCGCGAACAGGAGGGCCCGGACGGGCCGCGACGCGTAGGCCTGGCCGAGGCCGGGCCACAGGAACGAGAGGGCCGTGGCGACGGTCGCAGAGCGGCCGCGGCGCGGGTCCGGTGGCATCCGGCTGGGATCAGGCTGCACGGCGGCGCGAATGTAGCACGGGTCGGCGTAACCCTCGTTCTATCGGCGGTCGGTCCCGGGCCTTCGGGCGGGACGACCCGATCAGGCTTCCCGGGGCTCGGTGGGGCCGGGGTTCTGACGGACCCGTCGCGGCGGGTGTGACGACCAGAGCGTCACCCCGGGGCAAGCCGTGATCCCGGCCCTACATCATCGCCAGGCCGCCGTCCACGCCCAGGACCTGCCCCGTGATGTAGGCGGCCTCGTCGCTGGCGAGGAAGGCGACCGCGTTGGCGACCTCGTCGGGGGTGGCGAAGCGACCCAGTGGAGTGGCGCCCATGATGCCGTCCTTGACCCGGTCCGGCAGGCCGTCGGTCAGCTCGGTGGTGACGAAGCCCGGCGCGACGGCGTTGACGGTGATCCCCCGCGAGGCCACTTCACGGGCGAGCGACTTGGTGAGGCCGATGAGGCCGGCCTTGGACGCCGCGTAGTTGGCCTGGCCGGCGTTGCCCATCTGGCCGGCCACGCTGGTCATGTTCACGATCCGCCCGGAGCGCTGCTTGATCATCGGCCGGAGGACGGCCCGGGCCATGTAGAAGGCGCCGGTCAGGTTGACGTTCAGCACCTCGGCCCAGGCCTCGTCGGTCATCCGCATCGCCAGGTCGTCGCGGGTGATCCCGGCGTTGTTGACCAGGATGTCGATCCGCCCGAACGCCTTGAGGGTCTCCTCGACCGTCGCCGCACAGGACGCCGGATCGGTCACGTCGCCGCCCACGCACACGGAGCGACGCCCGATCGCCTCGACGTCGCCCTTGGTGTGGTCGTCGATCAGGCAGGCGGCCCGGTCGATGAAGGCCACGTCGGCGCCCTGGCGCGCGAGCAGCAGCGAGACGGCCCGGCCGATGCCCCGGGAGCCGCCGGTGACGATGGCCACCTTGCCGGTCAGATCGATCATGCGTGGACCTCCGTGTGAGCGTGCTCCGGCTCGCCGGGAACGACGTCGTCGAGCGGCACGTCGACCGGTCCTGGCCGGGCCAGGACCTCGGCCAGGGCCGGCGGGATGGGATCGACCGAGTCCCAGTCGACCGGCAGGCGGACCGAGATGTCCTCGGGGCGGACCGTCGCGGCCCGGGCGCCGGCCACCGGGTCGGCGGTCCACTCGATGGCCACCGCGCCGCTGGTGAACCCGGCCCCGAAGGCGACGATGACGATGCGATCGCCGACCTTCACCCGGCCGGAGTCGACCGCCTCGGCCAGCGCCAGCGGGACCGACGCTGCCGAGGTGTTCCCGTAGCGGTCGACGTTGACGAACATCCGCTCCATCGGCAGGTCGAGACCCTTGGCCACCGCCTCGATGATCCGGATGTTGGCCTGGTGCGGGATGAACAGGTCGATGTCGTCGGGGTGGAGGCCAGCCCGCTCGATGGCCGCGAGGGCCGTGGAGGCAAGGGTCTTCGTGGCGAAGCGGTAGGTCTCACGGCCCTCCATCCGGATGAAGTGCTCGCCCCGGGCGAGCGTCTCGGATGATGGCGGGCTCTTGGCTCCCCCCGCGGGCAGCCAGATCATGTAGGCGCCCTGGGGCTCGGTCGTCAGCTCGACGCCCAGCGCCCCGCCCGGCTCATCGCGCCCCGAGACGACCACCGCTCCGGCGCCGTCCCCGAACAGGATGCAGGTGCCCCGGTCGGTGTAGTCGAGGAAGCGGGTCAGCAGCTCGGCGCCGACGACCAGGACGTGGCGAGCCAGACCGGCCGTCACGTACGCCTGGGCCGTGGAGAAGGCGTAGACGAAGCCGGAGCAGGCGGCCGCGACGTCCATCGCGGCGGCACGCGTGTTCCCGATCGCTTCCTTCACCAGCGCCGCCGTCGACGGCATCCAGTAGTCGGGGGTCAGCGTCGCGACGAGGATGAGGTCGACGTCGTCGGGCTCGATCCCGGCGACGCGGATGGCCCGCAGGCCGGCGGTCGCGGCCATCGAGGCCGTCGTCTCGTGGGCGGCGGCGACCCGTCGTTCGCGGATCCCGGTCCGGGTGACGATCCACTCGTCGTTGGTGTCGACCATCCGCTCGAGGTCGGCATTGGTCAGGACACCGGCCGGCGCGTAGGAGCCCCAGCCGGTCACGTGAGCGCGCATTCCAGGATCGGTCATAGAGGCTCCACCTCGAGGAGGGGCTGCTTCGCCTTCACCAGCTGCCCGTTCTCGGCCGCCACCCGGACGACCCGGCCCGACAGGTCGGACTTGATCTCGTTGAAGAGCTTCATCGCCTCGATCAGGCCGATGACCTGGCCGGCGACGACCTCCTGGCCGACCGTGACGAACGGCGCCGAGCCCGGCGACGGGGCCGCGTACCAGATGCCGGTCAGCGGCGCCTTGACCGAGGGTCGGCCGATCGGCGCGGCATGGGCGGCCGCCTCACCGGCCGGCCCACCGCCCGTGACCGGGGGGCCACCATCCGCCGGACCTGCCGGGGCGGCACCGGGCCCACCCGCCGGCACCGTGATCGCGATGGCCTCGGCGCGCCGGAGCACCAAGCCGGTGCCGCCCGCCTCCACCTCGAGCTCGACCAGGTCGCTGCCCTCGAGAACGGCAGCCAGCCGATCGACGAGCGCGAGCAGCGACGCGTCCGTCGAGCCGCGTTTCGGGAGGGTCGCGGCGGCCGAGTCCGATACAGGATCCGGATCCGACGCGAGGGCCGGGTCCGACGCGGGGGCCGGGTCCGACGCCGCGCCATGCGCCTGCGCCTGCGCCTGAACGCCGTCGAACGACCCGTCCGGGACTGCCTGCGGCTCATGCTCGGTCATCCGTCCCACCTCGTGAAGACGAGGGCGGTGTTCTGGCCACCGAAGCCGAACGAGTTCGACAGGGCGACCCGGAGGTCGCGCCTGGCGGCCGTGCCGGGCGTGAGGTCGAGCCCGGCACCAGCTTCGTCGGGATCCTCCAGGTTGATCGTCGGGGGGATCGAGCCGGTCCGCAGGGCCTTGATCGTGGCCACGGCTTCGATCGCTCCGGCCGCCCCCAGGGTGTGCCCGAGCATCGACTTGTTGGCGGTCACGGCCACTCGCCGCGCGTGCTCCTCGCCGAAGATCGTCCGGATCGCCTGGAGCTCGGCCTTGTCGCCCTCGGGCGTCGAGGTCGCGTGGGCGTTGACGTGGTCGACCGCCTCGGGCGGCAGGCCGGCCTTCTCGAGCGCCCGGCGGGCGGCCCGGACGGCTCCCGTCCCGCCCGGCGCCGGGAGGGTGATGTGCGACGCGTCGGCCGTGGCCCCGTAGCCGACGATCTCGGCGAGGGGCGTCGCGTCGCGGTCCTCGGCATGCTCCAGCGCCTCCAGGACCAGCGTCCCGGCGCCCTCCCCGATGACGAAGCCATCGCGACCACGGTCGAAGGGCCGCGACGCCCCGGTCGGGTCGTCGTTGCGGGTCGACAGGGCCTTCATCGAGCAGAAACCGCCCATCGCGGCCTCGTGCAGCGGCGCCTCGACGCCCCCGGCGAGCATGACGTCGGCATCGCCGCGGCGGATCGTCTCCCAGGCCTCGCCGATGGCGTGACCTCCGGTGGCGCAGGCCGAGCAGGTCGCGAAGTTCGGGCCGAGGGGCCCGAAGTGGATCGCGATCTGGCCAGCCCCGACATTGAGGATGCCCATCGGGATGAAGAACGGGCTGATCCGATCAGGGCCCCGCTCCGCCATCGTCAGGACGCCGTCGAACAGGGTGGAAGTGCCGCCGAGCCCCGACCCGACGATGACCCCGGTGCGCTCCGCCAGAACGCCCTCGAGCCGCCCGGGCAGGCCCGCCTGGTCCATCGCCTCGCGGGTCGCCACCAGGGTCAGCTGGATGTAGCGATCGGTCCGCCGCATGTCCTTCGGGCCGAGCACCCCGGATGCGTCCAGGTCGCGCACCTCGGCTGCCACACGCGAGGTCAGGCGCCTCGCGTCGAACGACGCGATCGGGGCCACCCCGGACCGCCCGGCGACGAGCCCGTCCCAGGTGGCCTCGACGCCCTGGCCGAGGGCGGAGACCACGCCGAGCCCGGTCACCACGACGCGGCGCGGAGCGCTCGAGTTCATCGGACCAGCTTCCCCGTCCTGACGGTGGCGGCCCGGTAGACGTCGCCCGCGAGACCGCGCTCGGAGATGGCGTTGGCCACCGAGAGGGCATCGAAGTCGGTCCGCCGGATCTCGGCCGTGACCTCCTCGCCATCGAGGGTGACGAGGGCCCACGAGGCTGTCGGATCGCCGTCGAAGACGAAGCCGCAGGAGCCGTCGTTGACGATCTGCTTCCAGCCGAAGTCGCGGACTTCCGGCAGGTGGGTGTGGCCGCAGCAGATGATCCGAGCATCCGTCCGGGTGATCCGCTCCAGCACCACGGTGGCGTCCAGGTCGGTGTCGAAGCCGGCCGTCTGCGATCCCGGCGACGCATGGCAGGCGAGCAGCAGGGTGTCCCCGATGCGCAGCCGGCGTTCGGCCGGCAGGCGTCGGAGCCAGGCCAGCCGCTCGTCGTCGAGCGCGTCGTGCGCCCACTCGGCGGCGGCGACGAACGACGCGGGCGGGCCCTCGGGGAACCACGGGAAGGCCGCCCCGTAGTCGGCGTCGGCCACGGCGATGTCGGTGTTGCCCTGGATGACGAGCGCCCCGTCGGCCTCGAGCTCGCGGACGGCGTCGACAGCGCCGACCGGATCCGGCCCGTTCATGACCAGGTCGCCGGCCACGAGGATCGCGTCCGGCTTCTCCTTCTTGATCGCCTTGCGGACGGCCTCCAGGGCAACGGCGTTACCGTGGATGTCCGAGAGGACGGCGACTCGGGCACTCACCGGAGGACGCCTTCGCCCGGGATGATGAAGCTCAGGGTGGCCTCGCAGGCGACCTCGCCGTCGACGCTGGCGACACCGCGGCCACGGCCGAAGCGGCTGCCGAGCTTCTCCATGGTCACCTCCAAGCGGAGCGTGTCGCCCGGCTGGACGACCCGCTTGAAGCGGGTCTCGTCGATGCCGGCGAAGAGACCGATGCGATCACCGAAGCCCGGCTGCTTCGCGACGTAGACGGCCATCGTCTGGGCCAGCGCCTCCACCTGGAGCACGCCCGGCATGACCGGCAGGCCAGGGAAGTGACCCTGGAAGAACCACTCGGTGGCGGTCACCCCCTTGAGGCCGACGATCCGCTTCGCCTCCGGGTCGTACTCGGTGATCCGATCGACGAGCAGGAACGGCCAGCGGTGGGGGATGAGGGCCTCGATCTCGCGGGTGCTGTGGACGAGGCCGTCGGGAGCGGGATCGGTCACGGGTGCCTCCGGATGGCTGAGCGGCATGGGTCCGGCCGAACGGCCGGGAGGCGACACGTCATCCGCGCGTCGCGGCGGCGAGGAAGGCCCCGCTGCCGACCCGGTCGATGAGGTTGGTGGTGAAGCGGCCCTCAAGGAACACGTCGTGCCGGAGGAGGGCCCGGTGGAAGCCGACGTTCGTCTCGGGGCCGTCGAGGATGAGCTCGTCCAGGGCGGTCCGGCTGCGCTCGATCGCGGTCTGGCGGTCCGGGCCCCAGACGATCAGCTTGCCGAGGAGCGAGTCGTAGAACGGCGGGACCTCGTAGCCGGCGTAGAGGTGCGAGTCCATCCGGACGAACGGACCGGACGGCGGCAGGTAGCGCTCGATCGTCCCGGCGCTGGGCCGGAAGTCGTGGGCCGGGTCCTCCGCGTTGATCCGGAGCTCGATGGCGTGGCCGGTCGGCCGGATGTCGGCCTGGGTCAGCCCCAGCCGCTCCCCGGCGGCGATCCGGAGTTGCAGCGTGACGAGATCGATGCCGGTCCGGATCTCGGTGATCGGGTGCTCGACCTGGATCCGGCAGTTGATCTCGATGAAGTACCAGCTCCCCTGGGCGTCCACAAGGAACTCCAGCGTGCCGACGTTTTCGTAGCCGGCGGCGACGACCGCCTGTACGGCCCGGCTGCAGAGCTCGTCGCGGACGGCCGGCGACAGCGACGGTGTGGGCGACTCCTCGAGGATCTTCTGGTGCCGCCGCTGGACCGAGCAGTCCCGCTCGCCGAGGTGGATGCCGTCGCCGAAGTTGTCGACGGCGACCTGGACCTCGACATGGCGGTTCTCGTCAAGCCACTTCTCCAGGTAGAGCGAGTCGTCGCCGAAGGCGGCCTTCGCCTCCGACCGGCAGACCTTCATGGCCGTCTCGAGCTCGCGGGGCGTGCGGACCATCCGCATCCCCTTGCCCCCGCCGCCGGCAGAAGGCTTGATCAGGACCGGGTAGCCGATCCGCTCGGCCTCCCCGAGGGCGTGCAGCTCGTCGCGGAGCATCCCGTCGGAGCCGGGGATCGTCGGCAGGCCGTGGGCGGCCAGGAGGCGGCGCGTCCCCTCCTTGGAGCCGAAGCGCTCGAGGACCTCCGGCGAGGGTCCCACGAACGTCAGGCCGTGGGCCCGGACCGCCTCGGCGAACCCCTCGTCCTCCGACAGGAAGCCGTAGCCAGGATGGACCGCCTCGCAGCCGGTCACCAGGGCGGCCGAGATGATCGACGGCGCCGAGAGGTACGACCGCTTGGCGTCGGCCGGCCCGATGCAGATGGCCTCGTCGGCCAGGCGCACCGGGAGCGAGTCCCGGTCGGCCTCCGAGTACGCGACGACCGCCTCGATCCCGAGGGTCCGGCAGGCCCGCAGGATCCGCAGGGCGATCTCGCCGCGGTTGGCGATCAGGACCCGCCGGAACATCAGGCCCCCACCGGCGTCGTGGGTCCAGCGCCGGCCCTGCCGTGGTCGGGCCCGCCGGGGCCGACCGCCACTGGGGCCGCGGGTGCTCCCGCGTGCTCGGCGCTGTCCACCCCGTCGCGCACCGCGCGGAAGGCCAGCAGGGGCTGGCCGTACTCGACGACGTCACCGTCCTCCGCGAAGGCCGTCTCCAGGACGCCGTCACCGGGTGCCACGACCTCCTGGCCGACGCCGAGGACGTCGACCCGGCCGAGGACGTCGCCTGACCGGACCCGGGCGCCCACCCGTCGGTGCTCCTCGTCGAGGTGGAGGACCCCGACTCCCGGCGACCGGCTGACGAGGGGGGCGTGGGCGAGGGCCTCGGCCAGCGGATCAGGGACCGCCGGCCCGATCGACGTCAACCGCGGGAGGTCGTCCGTCGCATGACCCTCATGGGCGACGTGCCCGGCACCCCGGCCCAGGCGACCGACCTCGCCGCGGTGGGCGCCGCGCCCGTGGTCGCTGTGCGGCTGGGCGTCGATCCGCCGGCGCAGGCGCAGTCGCCAGGCGCCCTCGCGGACCTCGAGCTCGCCGAGGCCGGTCGCCGCGAGCCGCTCGGCGAGAGCCGGCAGCAGGTCGTCGGCGAGGCCCTCGATCGCGTCGTGGTCGGCACGGCGGGTCTCCGGGGAGCGGTCGTCGAGGGGGTGGCGGTCGGTCATCGGTCGGCCTTCGTGGTGGTCTCGGGGTCCTCACGGCGAGGGGGTCGCGGTGGCCCCATCTCGCCAAGGGTGCGACGGCCCGCGTCGATGAGGCCCTGGAGCCTGCCGGCGAGCCCGGGGCGCTCCACGACCTCGGGCGCGGCACCCGGGATCTCCTCGTATGGTCCCATGGCGCGGTAGCGAGCGTAGCGCCGCTCCAGCAGCTCGTCGATCGGGATCGCCTCGAGGGCATCGAGACGTTCGAGGAGGATGGGGCGGAGTCGCCGGGCGGTCTCGGCGGGATCGGCGTGGGCGCCCTCGTCCGGCTCCGGCACGACGTCGTCGAGGATCCCCAGCTCGAACTGGTCGAGCGCGGACATCCGCATCGCGAGCGCGGCGGTCGCCGCCTTGTCGCTGGTGCGCCAGAGGATGGACGCGCAGCCCTCCGGGCTGATGACCGAGTAGACGGCGTTCTCCAGGCCGATGACGACGTCCCCGACGGCGATCGCCAGAGCTCCGCCGGAGCCGCCCTCGCCGGTGATGACGACGACGATCGGCGTCCGAAGTCGGGTCATCAGCCCGATCGAACGGGCGATCGCCTCGGCGACCCCACGCTCCTCCGCCGCCGGACCCGGGAAGGCGCCGGGGGTGTCGACGATCGAGATGACCGGCAGCCGGAAGCGCTCAGCCAGCTCCATCGCCCGCATCGCCTTGCGATAGCCCTCGGGGTGGGGCATGCCGAAGTTACGCCGGATGTTCTCCTCGGTCTCGGCCCCCTTCTGGTGGCCGATGACCACGACCCGTCGGCCGTCGATGCGGGCAAGGCCAGCGACGATCGCGGCGTCGTCGCCGTAGAGCCGGTCGCCGTGGAGCTCGACGAACTCATCGGCGAAGGTATCGACGAGCTCCAGCGTCCGGGGGCGCCGGAGGTTCCGAGCGAGCTGGACCCGGGCCCAGACCGACGCCTCGGCGTCTGCAGGCACGTCGGGTGGGGGCGGGCTCGGGCGATCGCGGCCGAGCAGCCGGTCAACCACGGTCGGCCTCCCCCTCCCCGGTCGCGCCGGACTCGGAGGTCGGAGCGGAACCGGCGGTCACGGTGGATCCAGGGAGGGCGACGGGTCCCGGCCCTGGACCGGATCCGTCGTCCAGGGTGCCGGGCGAGATCGCCGCTCCGGGCGGATCGCCGGACGGCGCCCCACTGGGCGGGACCGTCGGCGGCGAAGATCGGGCCGCCACTGGCTCCTCGGGCAGGACCCGATCGACGAGGCCGCCCAGTCTCGAGAACGGTCGGAAGACCCGCTCGGCGGCCCCGATGGCATCGCGCTCGGCGACCCGCGGATCGGGCGGGACCAGGAAGCGAAGCAGCGTCCCCAGCTCGCCGCGCATCTCGTTGCGGGCGACGACCCGGTCCACGAAGCCGTGCTGGAACAGGAACTCCGCCCGCTGGAAGCCCGCCGGCAGCTCCGTCGCGATGGTCCCGGCGGCGACCCGGGCGCCGGCGAACCCGATCAGGGCGTTCGGCTCGGCCAGGTTGACGTCGCCGAGGGCTGCGTACGAGGCGAACACCCCGCCGGTCGTCGGGTCGGTCATGACGGACAGGTAGGGCACGGCCGCGGCCCGCAGCCGCTCGAGGGCGGCGACGGTCTTGGCAAGCTGCATTAGGGCGAACGTCCCCTCCTGCATCCGGGCGCCGCCGGAGGCAGAGACGACGATCAGCGGGGTCCGCTCGGCCAGGGCCGCCTCGGCCGCCCTGGTGACCTTCTCGCCCACGACCGCGCCCATGGAACCGCCCATGAAGCCGAAGTCCATGACGCAGATCGCTACGCGCTGGCCGTCGATGCGCCCGAAGCCCCAGACCGCGGCGTCGCGAAGGCCGGTGGCGACCTGGGCCGCGGCAAGCCTGTCCGGGTATGGCTTCTGGTCCACGAAGCCGAGTGGATCCACCGACACTAGCCCGGCGTCGCGCTCATCCCAGCTGCCTGGGTCGAGCACGAGGTCGAGTCGGGCAGCCGCGCTCAGGCGGAAGTGATGGCCACAGTTCGGGCAGACCCGACCCTGCTTCTCGAGCTGCTTGTTGAAGAGCAGCTCCTCGCAGGAAGGGCACTTGGTCCACAGGTCGGCCGGGTACGACTCCTTGCGCGATCGGAAGGACGGCAGGCGGATCGGCATCAGGGAAGCCCCCCGGGGCCGCCGGGCCGGAGGGTGCCGGCGAGGCGAGCGGCCGCAGCCAGCGGGTCGCCGGCAGGCCGGCTCAGGCGCCAGGCGACGAAGGCCGCCCCGGCGATCGAGAGCGCGGCTGACGCCACGGCGCCCCCGACCAGCAGTGGTCGCGACACACCGGGCTCGCGGTGTGCCTCGACGTCGAGGGACGGGTCGGCGGGATCGAGGCCAGGGTCGATCGGGAACGGCAGCGGGATCGTCAGGCCCTCGGCGCCGGAGGCGGAGCGGACTCGCATCGACGCCGCGACCTCGGCCAGGCGGCGGGCAAGGCGGTCCTCGAAGCGGAAGGACGGGTGGACCCGGACGAGCTCACTGCCCAGTCGTCCGGCCGCGGCCGCGACGACCGGATCCGGGGCGACGGCCGCCGATCCGGCCAGGAGCGACTCCAGGTAGCGGTCGGTCTGGATCGCCTCCATGTCGAGGCGGTCGCGCGCGTCGGTCATCGGCCGTCGATCCCGAGATCCCGGGCGACGCTGCGGAGGGCCCGGTGGATGAGGACCCGGACGGCTCCCTCGGAGCGGCCGAGGACCCCGGCGATCTCCGCCGTCGACATCTCCTCGACGAACCGGAGCGTCAGCGCCCGCCGGCGGTCGGCGGGCAGCCGATGGACGGCCGCCCAGGCCTCGCTCGCCTCGGCGCGCCGCTCCACGCGGGCGGCCGGGTCACCGTTCGCGGCGATGGTTGCGGCAGCCTCCAACGGAGCCTGGGGGCGACGGCGGGCCTCGCGTCGCCGGTTGGAGATGACGTTCCGGGCGATCCGGAACAGCCAGACTCGGAAGGTGCTGGCGCCGTCTCCCTCCTCGGGCCGGGCGCGCTCGTCAAAGCGCGGCAGGGCCACCAGCGCCTGGAGGAACGTCCGCTCGGTGGCGTCCTCGGCGTCGTGATGGTCGCGGAGCTCGTAGAAGGCGAAGCTGTACACCTGGGCGACGTACTTCCGGTACAGGGCGTCGAATCGTTCGGGGTCCCTCCGGGCCGCCTCCACGAGCGGACGGTCCGCGTCGAGGTGGACGACCCGGCCGCCGCGCGACTGGCGGGCCCCTACCCTTCCCAACACCGGTCGGGGCATCTCGTTACACCCCCGGACCGGCGGCGGCCGGCGGCGTCGCGCCGACGACCCTGACCCGGTCGACGTCAGCCGCGAGGACGATCCGCTCGCCGCCGGGCGCCGAGTCGTCGGCGATCACGAGGCCGCCCGACCCCGGGTCCACGCCGAGGGCACGGGCGTCCTCGGTGTGCGCCTCGCCGGTCCCGCTCAGGCGCACCATCCGCCCGGTGGTCGCCTGGCGGCCGATCCAGTCGTCCATCGCGAAACGACCCAAGCGCAGCGCCTCGACCCGCGGCTCGAGACGGGCGAGGAAGCCGTCCAGCAGCAGGGTCGGATCCACCGGGCGACCACCGGAGGCGACGCGAAGGCTCGTCATGCTGGGCGCCAGCTCGGGCGGGAAGGCGTCCTCCGGCCAGTCGGCGTTCAACCCGATCCCGACGACGGCCCGCGGGTCCTGCGTCCCGAGGCCGTCGGTCTCCCCAAGGACCCCGCCGAGCTTGCGCAGCTCGATCGGCCCGGCCAGGAGGGCGCGTGCGGCCTGCGGGTCCATCTCGGCGACCAGCGGAGCGCCGGGCCCGGAAGTCTCGACGACGAGGTCGTTCGGCCACTTGAGCCGGATCGCGCCGTCGGGCAGACCGGCGGCGTCCTCGGACGCGTCGGCCATCGCGAGCGCGACGACGGCCGCCAGCCTCCAGGCCCGGGCCGGCTCCAGGTACTTCGGCCGGAAGCCGACCGACAGCAGGAGCCCGGCCCCGACCGGCGCCGTCCAGCGGCGGCCGGCCCGGCCACGCCCGGCCGTCTGCTCGTCGGCGACAGCCAGGCAGACCTCGTCGGTGCCGTCGGCAAGCCAGGCCCGGACGACGTCGTTCGTGGAGCCGACGGCGTCGAAGCGCTGGCTGCGGGCCAGGAACGGCCGGCCGCTCAGCCGATCCCCTCCGCCATCGCCTCGGCCACCTCGGCCGGCTCGGGTCGCTCGAGCTCGAAGGCGGCATGGAGCGCCCGAACCGCGGTCTCGACCTGGTCCTCGGCGATCATGCAGGTGATCCGGATCTCCGAGGTGGAGATCATCTCGATGTTGACCCCGGCCGCGGCCAGGGTCCGGAACATCCGGGCCGCGTACCCGGGGGCGTTGTGGATGCCGGCCCCGACGATCGAGACCTTGGCGACCGAAGAGTCGGTCGTCAACTCGCGGAATCCGAGGTCGCGGACGATCGGCTCGAGCACCCGCTTCGCCGCCGCCAGGTCGACGGCCGGGATGGTGAACGACAGGTCGGTCGCGCCGTGGTGGCCGACGTTCTGGACGATCATGTCGACGTTGATGCCGGCGTCGGCGAGCGGCTCGAAGACGGCCGCTGCGACGCCCGGTCGATCGGGCACTTCGACGAGGGTCGCCTTGGCCACGTTGCGATCGTGGGCGATCCCGCGGACCTTGTTCCGCTGCTCCACGAGCGGGTCCTCCTTGATCAGCGTTCCGGGTACGTCCTCGAACGAGGACAGGACCTCGATGACGACAGCGTTGACCCAGCCGAGCTCGACCGCTCGGACCTGCATGACCTGCGCCCCCTGGTGGGCCAGCTCGAGCATCTCCTCGTAGCCCACGACGGGCAGCTGGCGGGCGTCGGGGACGATCCGCGGGTCGGCGGTGTAGATGCCCAGGACGTCGGTGAAGATGCGGCAGCGGTCGGCACCGAGCGCCGCGGCCAGGGCCACCGCGGTCGTGTCCGAGCCGCCCCGGCCGAGGGTCGTCGTCTCCGCGAGCCCTGCCGCCTGGGAGCTCAGGCCCTGGAAGCCGGCCACGATGACGACCTTGCCGCCGGCCAGCTCGGCGTGGACCCGGGCCGGATCGATCCCGGCGATGCGGGCCCTGCCGTACGTGCCGTCGGTGGTGATCCCGGCCTGGGCCCCCGTCAGCGAGATGGCCGGACAGCCGAGGGCCTGGAGGGCCATCGAGACGAGGGTCGCGCTCTGATGCTCACCGGTCGCCAGGAGCATGTCGAGCTCGCGCGCGTCGGGCTCGTCGGTGACGGCCGCGGCCAGGGCCAGCAGCTCGTCCGTCGTGTCGCCCATCGCGGAGACGACCACGACCAGGTCGGCGCCGGCCTCGCGGTCGGCGGCGATCCGGGTGGCGACCCGACGGATCCGTTCGGCGCTGCCGACCGAGGACCCGCCGAACTTCTGGACGATGAGGGGGGCTGCCATCACCGCGTATCGTACCCGGCCGTTGGCCGATGGCCGCCGCGGCGTGTCGGGCGGTAGCATCCGGGCCACGGCACGACCGAGGCCGAGGGGGCCGGCAGGCTCGGCGCCACGCGCGTGATGATCTCGACCAAGGGCACCAGCCTGGCCGCCATCGGCCTGTACCAGCGGCTCGGCCTACCCTGACGACCCGGATCGTGCCGTACGCTGCGCCCGTGTATTGACCCGGAGGACCCGCCTCATGTGCTTCGACGCCGACGCCCACCCGCCCATCGCCCCGATCGCCGGCGGCGCCCTCGACAGTGGCCACCTTGAGCTCACCGCCGACGACGGGAACCGCTTCGCCGTGTACCGCGCCCGGGCCGCCAGCCCGTCGGGTGCGGGGATGATCGTCCTGCCTGATGTCCGCGGCCTGTTCGGCTACTACGAGGAGCTGGCCCTGCGATTCGCCGAGCACGGCATCGACGCCGTCGCCATCGACTACTTCGGGCGCACGGCCGGGGTCGGCGAGCGCGATGCGGCCTTCGACTACATGCCCCACGTCGAGCGCACGACGTACGCGGGGCTGGCGGCCGACGTCCGCGCGGCCGCGGCCTACCTGCGCTCGCCCGACGGCGGCCGCGTGGGGTCGCTGTTCTCGATCGGCTTCTGCTTCGGCGGCCGCCTGTCCTTCCTGGCCTCGACGCTGGGCCTCGAGCTGGCCGGCGTCGTCGGCTTCTACGGCTGGCCGGTCGGAACCTCGCGCAACGACACTCCGGCCCCGGCCGACGTGGCCAGCGCCTGCGCCTGCC
This sequence comes from uncultured Chloroflexia bacterium, assembly GCA_963707215.1. Lineage (GTDB taxonomy): Bacteria > Chloroflexota > Limnocylindria > Limnocylindrales > CSP1-4 > DATHYZ01. The sequence continues at coordinate 1,007,609 of CAVPPB010000003.1, forward strand.
CGGTGCTCGCCATCTTCGGCGGGGCGGACCGGGGGATCCCGCCCGAGGCCGTGACGACGTTCCGGACGGCGCTCACCGAGGCCGGCGTGACCAAGCGGATCGTCACCTACGAGGACGCCCCGCACTCCTTCTTCGACCGCAAGCAGGAGGAGTACGTCGCCGAATCGGCAGCCGCCTGGGAGGAGGTCCTCGCCTTCGTCCGGACGAACACGGCGGCCGGGTAGGCGCGCTCGCCTCGCGGGCCCACTGGGGTCACGAGCTCGGTCGCGGGCCGGGCCATCCGGCGCCCTCCCTTAGCGCTTGGCCAGGAACCAGGCCAGGCCGACGAGGAGCAGGAAGCCGCCGACGAGGATGATCGGCAGCGGGGCGACGTCGTTGAGGACCGACCAGACACCCTGGACCGCATCCTGGGCAGCCCGGACGACGCCCTCGACCAGGCCCGAGATGGAACGCCCGACGTCCCCCACCACATCGCCCATGGGCGAAAGTCTAGTCCCGGCGCCAAGCGGATCCCCCGCCTCGGGGAGCGCCCCCCGGGACCCCGAAGCGGCGATCCTGGACGGCAGGCCGGCCGGCGACGAGAACGTCAGCGGTCACGCGCCCTCGGTAACGGTCGCCCCGGCATTGCGCGGCGGGATGATCTCGACCCGACCGGCCAGGTCGGCGTCACCCGCGGCGGCCAGGAAGGCGGCCTCGATCCGGGTCATCGCCGCGACCGAGTCAGCGAAGGCGATGACGCTCGAGCCGCTGCCCGAGAGGCAGGCCCCGATGGCCCCGGCGCCGCGGGCGCCATCGACGAGGGCGGGGAGCTCCGGGTAGACCTTCGCTCGGTACGGCTCGTGGAGTCGGTCCCGGGTCAGCCAGCCGAGCAGGTCGGTGCGGCCGCGAGCCAGCCCCGCCACGCCGATGGCGACCCGCCCGACGTTGCCGACCGCGTCGACCCGGGGCACGCGATCCGGCAGGATGCCTCGCATCTCACTCGTGGAGAGGCGGCGCTCGGGGATGAAGATGACGGTCCGCAGCTCGCGCGGCACGTCGAAGCGGATCGCCTCGAGCACGTCCCCGTCGGTCGCCACGACGACGAAGCCGCCCATCAAGGCGGCCGCGGCGTTGTCGGGATGGCCCTCGATGTCGACCGCGAGGCGGAGCAGCTCGGGCTGGTCCAGCGGCCCGCCGAGAAGGGCGTTGCCGGCGACCAGGCCGCCGACCGTCGCCGCAGCCGACGATCCGAGGCCACGGGCCAGCGGGATGCGGTTGCGCATCCGGATCCGCCAGCCGGCCTGATCGGGGACGTCACCTCGGGCCGCCCGGAGGGCCGCCTCGAGTCCCTGGACGAAGCGGTTGCCCCGGTCGGCGACGAGCTCCCCCTCCCCATCACCCTCGACGACGAGCTCGACGCCGTCGGCGCCCCAGCCGAGGACCTCGAGGTCGATCCGATCCGTCAGATCCAGGGCGACGGCGAGGCAGTCGTAGCCGGCGCCCAGGTTGGCGCTCGAGGCCGGCACCTCCACGGTGACCCGGCGACCATCGAACTCGGCCAGCCAGGTCGTCGTCGGCCGCTCGCCCTTCGGTCCTCCGCTCATCGGTCCCTCCAGCCGAGCGCCCCCATGACGCCGTCGAGCGAGGCGGGCGCCTCGATGAGCCGGGCGGCCTGGGCCTCGGCGGTCGTCGGATCCTTGAGGCCGGCGCCCGTCAGGACGCAGACCACGACCGCTTCCGGATCGAGCTCACCGGCCGTCGCGACCTTCCGCAGGCCGGCGACGCTGGCTGCCGACGACGGCTCGCAGAAGATGCCCTCTAGCCGGGCGAGGTCCCGGTAGGCGGCCAGGATCTCCTCGTCGGTGACCGCGTCGATCCGGCCGCCGGACTCGTCGCGGGCCGCCTCGGCCGCCGCCCAGGACGCCGGATTGCCGATCCGGATGGCGGTCGCAACGGTCTCGGGATGCTCGACCCGATGGCCGAGGACGATGGGCGCCGCCCCGGTCGCCTGGAAGCCCCACATCCGCGGCAGCGTGTCGATCCGGCCGGCCCGTAGGTAGTCGCGGAAGCCCGCCCAGTAGGCGGTGATGTTGCCGGCATTGCCGACCGGGATGGCGAGCACGTCAGGTGCCCGACCCAGGTCGTCGCAGACCTCGAACGCAGCGGTCTTCTGGCCCTCGATCCGGTGGGGGTTGACCGAGTTCACCAGGGTGATCGGGATGCTCGTCCTGGTCCGCCAGCTCGCGCACGATGCGAAGGGCCTGGTCGAAGTTGCCGTCGACGGCGACGACCCGCGCCCCGGCCACGAGGGCCTGGACGAGCTTGCCGAGGGCGATCTTGCCGCTGGGCAGGACGACGACGACCTCCATCCCGGCGCGGGCGCCGTAGGCGGCGGCCGAGGCCGAGGTGTTGCCGGTCGAGGCGCACACGATGGCCCGAGCGCCGGCCTCGAGCGCCTTGCTGACGGCCACGACCATGCCCCGGTCCTTGAACGAGCCGGTCGGGTTCATGCCCTCGACCTTGACGTAGAGCCGCCGCAGGCCCAGCTCGGCGGCCAGCCGCGGGACCGGCACGAGCGGTGTAGAGCCCTCGCCGAGGCTCACGACCGGGGTCGCCTCCCCGATGGGCAGGAAGCTCCGGTAGCGCTCGGTCAGGCGAGGCCGCTCGGCTTCGCCGTGCGTCGCGGCGTCAGTCGTCACAGGGGTAGAGCGTGACGTCGATGTCGGACGGCAGGATCGCGGCGAAGGCGGCCCGGGCCTCCTCGAGGGTCACGTGCTCGGTCCGGATGGCGGTGCCAGCCTCGAAGTCGACAGCGGCGGCCTCGTCGAGGGCGTCCGGCAGGTCGGTCCGGGCCAGGTCGATGGCCGGGATGAAGGCGTACCAGTGGCGAGCGCCCGCCAGGCCGTCGCCGGCGGTGGCATGGTCGCCAGGCCCGTTGGCTGCCGGCGCCAGGCCCGCCCAGGTGCTCCCCGCCCCGCGGGCCACCGCGACGACGTCGGCGAGGACCGCGCTGCTCGTCTCCGGGCCGCCGGCGCCGGGACCGGCGATCCCGATGTTCCCGATCGGGATCGCCCTCGACCTCGACCCGGTTGGTGACCCCGGCGGTCCAGCCGAACGGGCTGTTCGGCGGGTACGCAGGTCGGGACGACCGATGCGGCGATGCCGTCGCCCTCGAGGCGGGCGGCCGAGGCGATCAGGCGCATCGAGTACCCAAGGGACTCGGCCCCCTCGATCTCCTGGTCGGTGACCCCGGTGATGCCGGGAGCGCCCTCGCCCCGCACGCGTCGGCGGGCAGCGGACGATCGATGCCGGGTCGAGCCACTCGCCGAAGGCCAGGCGGGCCAGGATGACCAGCTTGTTGACCGCGTCGTCGCCCTCGACGTCGCCGGACGGATCAGCCTCCGCGTAGCCCAGCGCCTGCGCTTCCTCGAGGGCGCCGGCGTAGGGGCGACCGTCCTCGGCCATCAGGGTCAGGATGTAGTTGGTCGTGCCGTTGACGATCCCGCGGACCCGGCGGATCTCATTGGCCGCGAGGTCGGTGGCCAGGGGCGCCAGGATCGGGATGCCGCCGCCGACCGCGGCCTCGAAGCGCAGCGCGGTGCCGGTCCGCCGGGCGATGCGCCTCCAGCTCGGCTCCGTGGTGGGCGATGACGTGCTTGTTGGCCGTCACGACGGGCTTGCCGGCGCCGAGGGCGGCGGCGATGAGCGTGTGGGCCGGCTCGTCGCCGCCCATCAGCTCCACGACGACGTCGGTCTCGTCGGAGGCGACGAGGTGGGCCGGGGCGTCGGTCAGGAGCACCGCGGGAAGGCCCCGCTCGATCGCGTGCGGGATGGACCGGACGGCGATGCCCGGTCACCGCCAGCTGCCCCGACCCGGCGGCGCGCAGGCGGCCGCCCCGCTCCAGCAGGCCCCGGACGACCTCGCGGCCGACGGTGCCGGCCCCCAGCACGGCGAGCCTCAGTGGACGGTCGGTGGGCATGGCTGGAATGGTAGCCGAGGCCGACCCTGCTCCGGTGGCCGCCGACCGGTCGACTACACTGCCGGGCCATGACGACCAGCAGCGAGCCGGCGGCCGGCCGGCGGCGGGACTCTGCCGACACGGCCACGGATCTTCAGTGGCATCCAGCCCTCCGGCGTCGTCCACCTGGGCAACGACCTGGGGGCCATCCGCAACTACGTCCGCCTCCAGGACGAGTACGAGGCGATCTACTGCATCGTCGACTACCACGCCCTGACCAGCACCCACGACGCCGACGTGCTGCGGGCCCGTACCCGCGAGATGGCCGCCTCGCTGCTGGCCCTGGGCCTTGACCCGGAACGCTGCTCGCTCTTCGTCCAGAGCCATCGACCCGAGGTCACCGAGCTCATGTGGCTGTTCGCCACGGTCACGCCGGTGAGCTGGCTCCAGCGGACACCGACGTACAAGGAGAAGCGCGCGGCCCAGCCCGACGACGTCAACGACGGACTGCTGACCTACCCGGTCCTGCAGGCCGCCGACATCGTCATCTACAAGGCGTCGCTCGTGCCCGTGGGACGCGACCAGGCCGCTCACCTGGAGCTGTCGCGCGAGATCGTCCGGGCCTTCAACCACCGCTACGGCGACGACCTTCCCGGAGCCCCAGGCCGTCTACACCGAGGCGCCGGTCGTGCTCGGCACGGACGGCGTGCGCAAGATGAGCAAGTCGGTCGGCAACACGATCGAGATCCTGGCGGAGCCCGACGTCATCCGCCGCCAGGTCATGTCGATGGTCACCGACACCCAGCGGATCAAGCGGACCGACCCGGGTCGGCCGGAGGTCTGCAACGTCTGCCAGCTGCACCGATCCTTCGGGGACGACTACGAGGAGATCTGGGAGGGCGAGCGGACAGCCAGGACGGGCTGCGTGGAGACCAAGAAGCTGCTGGCCGAGCGGATCGTCGCCCGCTACGCGGAGGCCCGTCAGCGCTATGCCGAGTTGATGGCCGAGCCGGCCCGCATCGACGAGATCCTCGCGGCCGGCGCCGAGCGGGTCCGGCCGATCGCCGGGGCGACGATGGACGAGGTCCGCGAACGGATGGGGCTCCGCTAGGCTCCGGCGCTACCATGGCCTCGTCGGGAGCCGAGCCAGGGAGGACGGCGTGGAACGCGAGCAGCCGGTGACGGGTCTCGGGCTGACCGAGCGCCAGCGGGGCTGGCTCGACGTGCTGCTCATCCTGGCCACCATCATCGCCTTCTTCATCGCGACCGGCCTGGTGGCGAGCGCCCTCTACGCGTTCGGCGACGTCATCCTGATCTTCTTCCTGGCATGGCTCATCGCCTTCATGATCGCCCCGCTGGCCCGGGGACTGGGCCGCCTGCTGCCCTGGCTGGACCAGCGGGTCGCAGTGGTGCTCGTCTACATCGTCCTGCTGCTCTTCCTCATCGGTGCGGTCTTCTTCATCGCGGAGACCCTGGTGAACTCCATCAACGAGTTCATCGCGAGACTGCCGACCATCGAGCAGGATCTGGCTGCGCTCCTCCTGCCGATCCAGGAGTGGCTCGACCGACTCGGCCTCGGTGTCAACGTCCAGGTCCAGCTCGACGCCATCGTGGCGGCGATCCGATCGGGCGCGATCGACCTCCTCGGCCCGCTCCAGCAGCTGGCCGTCGCCGGGATCGGCGTCGTCGGGAACCTCCTCTTCGTCGTCATCCTCTCCGTCTACATCGCGGTGGACCGCGACCGGATCACCTCCTTCCTCCTGCGACTCGTCCCGCCCCGCTTCGGCGAGGAGGCCGACGTCGTCATCCGCAGCACGAACCGCTCGTTCGGCGGATTCATCCGGGGCCAGATCATCCTGGGCCTCACCTACGGGTCGGTCGCCTTCCTTACCTCGGTCGTGCTTCGGCCTCGAGTTCGGCATCCTGACCGCACTGGCGGCCGGGGTCCTCATGGCCATCCCGTTCTTCGGGCCGTTCGTGGCCTGGGCGCCGCCGGTCCTGGTCGCCATCGCCCTCGACCAGGGCGACGATCATCCCGACCCTCGTCGTCATGGGTGCCGGCTGGTTCGTGGTCATGAACATCGTCCAGCCGCGGGTCATGGCCGGGACCATCGGCATCCACCCGATCGTGGTCCTCGCGTCGGTCATCATCGGAGCCAAGATCGCCGGCATCGCCGGGGCGATCTTCGGGATCCCGATCGCCGCCATCGCCTCCTCGCTCTTCCTCCACTTCTCTCGGCCGGAGCCGCGGCGGCACGGTCACCGAGCGCGCCGCTCGACGGGTCGAGGACCGGGAGGGTCGACCCGTCCGGGTGCCGCGCGAGCCGATGGCCGGCCTGGACCAGGACATCGCCGAGGCCGAGCGACCGGATCGGGCGGCGCCGGATGCCGATGACGCTGCATCCACCCCGACAGCCGCGCGACCCATCCCGACGACCGACGCGCCCAGCCCCCCGTGAGCGAGACGGGAGCGCGGAGCCGAGGCCGCAGGCGGCGACACCGCCCCGGACATGACCAGGGAGCGGGCCCGGTCCGAGCGGCGCGACCTCGACAAGGAGCGTGGCGAGCCGGTCGCCGGGGCCGCCGAGCGGACCTCGCGGGCCCGGCCACGGATCGCCCGGCCCCTGCCGGAGTGGCGGACCCGGCCGCGCATCCTGGTGACCAACGACGACGGCATCGAGTCCCGCGGCCTGCTCGCGCTCAAGCAGGCGCTCGAGCCGATCGGCGACGTCACCGTCGTCGCACCGGACACCAACCAGAGCGCGGTCGGCCACCAGAAGACCCTGATGCGCCCGCTGCGGGTCCGCGAACGGACGCTCGCCGACGGCTCGGCGGGCTGGTCGGTGGACGGCTCGCCGACCGACGCCGTCAGCCTGGCCTTCCTGGGCTTCTTCGACGAAGGCTTGGGACCTGGTCGCCGCGGGCATCAACTACGGCGCCAACCTGGGTGACGACATCACCTATTCCGGGACGGTGAGCGCGGCCATGGAGGCGGCCATCAACGGCTGCCCGTCGTTCGCGATCTCGCAGGAGTACTACGAGCATCCCGACTTCTCCCTCGCGGCTCGGGCCGCAGCGATCGTCGCGCCGCAACATCCTCGAGCACGGCCTGGGCGAGGGCGAGTTGCTCAACGTCAACGTGCCCGCCTGCACGGTGGCGCGAGCGTGCGAGGGCATCGAGGTCACCCGCCTCGGCAAGCGCGTCTACCAGGACGAGCTCGTCCAGCGGCTCGACCCTCGGGGGATCCCCTACTACTGGATCGGTGGCCCACCGCCGTCGGGACTGGCGATCGAGGGCACCGACTTCCACGCCGTCGTCAACCGACGGATCGCCGTCACACCGATCCACCTCGACCTGACCGGTGTGGAGCTGCTGCAGCGCCTGGGCGGATGGGATTGGTCACCCGCGGCGCAGACCCAGCCGAGCGCCCCGGCAGCCGAGCCCCCGGGTCCCGAGGCCCGAGCTGAGGCAGAGCATGACCGCGACCTCTCCGACGAGCTCCGCCGGGAGCGTCGCTAGGCCGGTCGCCTGCCCTGGTCGGCAGCGGTTCCGGCACCGGGAGGTCTCACCCCCTGGTACCTCACTCCGGAGTCACGTCTGGGCATAGGCGCGTGGCCCGCGGGCCGCCGCCGCCCCACCAGCCGTTGATGCGGGTATGCCCAGAGTCGACCAGAGGCAGCGGCGCCAAGCCGGCCCGGCCCGAAGCCGCCCGGCCCGATGCCGCCCGGCCCGAAGCGTCAGCGGCGCTTCCCCAGGTCCGCGATGATCTCGCGGGCTGCGTTGCGGCCGGGCCAACCGGTGACCCCACCGCCCGGATGAGCCCCGGAGCCCGCCAGGTAGAGGCCCGCGATGGGCATCCGGTATCGAGCGTGGCCGAGCAGCGGCCGCCAGGCGTAGAACAGGTCCAGCGACGGCTCGCCGTGGAGCGGATGCCCGCCGGTCAGGCCCCAAGTCGCGCTCCAGGTCGAGCGGGGTGATGCACCTGCCGCGCCGTGACCAGCCCGCCGATGCCGGGCGCCACCGACTCGAGCGTGCGAAGGGCGAGGTCGCCGAGCCCCTCGCGACGCCGTCCCAGTCGCCCTCCCGGAGCGCGAACGGGCGCGTACTGGAGGACGATGCTCATGACGTGGCGCCGGCGGCGGCGCCCGCGACGAGCGACGGATCGACGAGCGACGGGATGGTCGCCTCGACGACCGGCTCCTCCGAGATGCGCCCGTACTTGGAGGCGTCGAAGGCACGCTCCATCGCATCGATCCCGGGGGCGACGACGATCCGGCCCCGGAGGAGCCGCTCGTCTCCCGGCGCCGCGGGGAAGCGTCGGCAGGCCGGCCAGGGCCAGGTTGACCTTGGCCACGACACCGGGCATCCGGATGTTGCCGGCTCGCCAGCGGAGCGACGGGCCGAGGGCGACCGGGTCGACCAGGCCCGTCAGGAGGCGGCGCGGATCGAGACCCGGACACGACGGCGCGGGCGCCGATCTCCTCGCCCGGAGGCAGAGCGCGACGCCGGTGACTCGACCGTCGGTCGTGGTGATCGGCGACGACCTCCGCGCGCGGTCCGGATCTCGCCGCCCGCCGCGCGGACGGCCGCAGCCAGCGCCTCGCCAGCGCGCCCGGGCCGCCGCGCGCGATGACCGTCTCGCCGGCCGCGCCGCCATCGTTGCCGGCGGCCTGCATCAGCAGGTGAGCGGTCGAGCCGGCCGACCACGGCCCCATCGCGGCGTAGCGGACGCCGCGCCAGGCGATCGCGGCCCGGATCGCGTCGGTCTCGAACGCTTCGGCGACGAAGTCGGCGACGGCCATCGGCAGGACCCGCAGGATCGTCCGGGCGTCGTCCGGTCCCGAGGCCGCGGAACCGGCGTCCGATCCGCAGGCCGGCCAGGGCGTCGCCCAGGCCGGGGCGCTTCACGTCGGGCGGCGTCGACCCCATGAGCTCGGCCATGAAGCCGCCGAGCGCCCGGACCCGCCGGTCGAACTCCGGCTAGGCGGCCGCGTCCCGCATCGAGCGGTCACGCAGGCCCTCGGCGGTGCGCGACCGCGTCGCCCCGGAGCACGACCGCGCGTCCGTCGGACGGACGGCGCGAACACCGGCACGTCCGGCGCCACGAGCGACAGGCGCCGCTGGGCAGGCAGTCGAGGTCGCGTACGACCGCCGGCCGGATCGCGCCCGACGGTCTGGGCCAGCGTCGGCACCCGGAAGCCAGGCGCCAGCTCGCTCGTGCCGCCGCACCGCCGACGGCGGCCGCCGCTCGAGCACGAGCGTCCGCAGGCCCGCCTTGGCGAGGTAGGCCGCGGCGACGAGCCCGTTGTGGCCGCCGCCGACGACGATCGCGTCGTAGGTCGTGGTCGGCGGTCGTCATCTCAGGCCACCTTCCGTCCGCGGCTGCGAAGCACCTCGAGAGCCGCGAGCCGACCGTTCGCGCCCATGATGCCGCCGCCCGGGTGGGTCGAGCTGCCGCACAACCAGAGGTCGCGGATCGGTGTCCGGAAGCGCGCGTAGCCCGGCACCGGCCGGTTGAAGAAGAGCTGCTCGAGGCTCAGCTCGCCCGCGAAGATGTTGCCCTCGGTCAGGCCCGTCGTCCGCTCGATGTCGAGCGGCGTCATGACCTGGCGGCCGACGATGATGTCGCGGATGACCAGGGGCGAATTCGGCGATCCGGTCGACCACGGTGTCGCCGAACGCCTCGCGGTTGTCGTCCCAGCTGCCCAGCTCCGGCGCCAGGTGTACGGCGCGTACTGGACGAAGCAGCTGATGACGTGCTTGCCCGGCGGTGCCATCGACGGGTCGACCAGGGTCGGGATGATCATGTCGACGTACGGCCGGCGGCTCCAGCGCCCGTACTTGGCGTCGTCGTAGGCCCGCTCCATGTCGTCGGTGCTGGGGCTGAAGCTGATCGCCCCGCGAAGGTGCTCGCCCTCGCCGGGCAGGCAGGTGAACTCGGGCAGGCGATCGACGGCCAGGTTGACCTTGCCCGACGATGCCCCGGAACTTGAAGCGGCGGACCTCGTCCTCGAAGTCCGGGTCCAGCGGCCCCGGGCTCGAGCAGGTCCAGGAAGGTGCGCCGGATGTCGGTCGAGGCGAGCACGACCGAGGCCGGGATCTCCTCGCCCGACTCGAGGCCGACGCCGGTCGCCCGGCCGTCGCGCACGGTGATCCGCTCGACCCGGGCGCCTCCGTGCGGATCTCGGCGCCCTGGGCGACGGCGGCGTCGCCGATCGCGTTCGCTGATCCCACCGGTGCCGCCCTTAGGGATGCCCCAGGCGCGGAAGGCGCCGTCGATCTCGCCCATGTAGTGATGGAGCAGGACGTACGCCGTGCCCGGCGAGCGGATACCCAGGAAGGTGCCGATGATCCCGGACGCGGACATCGTGGCCTTGAGCGGGTCCGTCTCGAACCACTGGTCGAGGAAGTCGGCGGCGCTCATCGTCATCAGCTGCACGAAGACCGCCTGCTGGCGCTCGGGGAGGCGCTGGAAGTCGCGGAGCAGCGCGCCGAGCGGCCGGAAGCTCGCGCGGGTCGCGGCCGGCCGGATCGGTGGGACGATGCCCAGGATCGGCTTGATGAAGCGAGCCATCTCGACCATGAGCTGGCCGTATTCCTCGTACGCCTCGGCATCGGAGAGCGACCAGCGGCGCAGCTCGCGGATCGTCCGGCCGTGGTCGTTGACGCGCCAGACGTAGTCGCCGCCGCCGCCCTCGGGGCCCTCGCCCGGGCGCAGCGGCGTCAGGGTCCCGTCGAGCGGGAGGATGTCGAGCCCGTGGCTTGCGGCAGCTCGAGCTCGCGGATGACTCCGGACGGAGCAGCGACACGACGTAGCTCATCTGGCAGAACCGGAAGCCCGGGACGACCTCGACGGTGGATGCAGCCCCGCCGAGATAGGGGTTCTTCTCCAGGACGAGCGTCCGCAGCCCGGCCTGGGCCAGGTACGCGGCGCTGATGAGCCCGTTGTGGCCCCCGCCGATGATCACCGCGTCGTAGCGCTCGGGCACGCGATCCTCCCAGCTCGGTCCTTGGGTCCCGGCCCCGGGGCGCCCGGTCGGCACGGTCCGCTATCCAGCGTGGATACGGTCTATGCAGTCTAGTGGAGGCCGGCGGCCGTCGCGAGCCGGGCTCGCCCGACGGGTCGCGAGGGCCCGAGGCAGCGGACACGACGACGCCGCCTCGCCGGCCGAAGCCAACGAGGCGGCGAGACGGGAACGGCGATCAGCTGGCGACGGTCTCGAAGGAGGCGTCGACGGCATCGGCCGCGACCGGCCCATCGAAGTCCAGGACAAGGACACGGTCGAAGCCGATCGCGTCGGAGTCCGGGGGCGGCGCCGGCTGGACGAAGTCGAGTCGGTAGCCATCGCCCTCGACTGACACGGCGAGCTCGATGACGGTGTCGACCGGCAGGCCGACCCAGGTCACCCGGAGCGTGTCGGCATCGACATTGACGATCTCGACGTCGCCCCAGCGGACGGACATCCCATCACCAGCTCGACCTGACTCGGCACCGACCAGCGAGTCGGGCTCGTCGTCGATGACGACCGATACGTCGTGGCCGGTCGCGATGTCGAGGTCGACCCGGAAGTCGCCGTCCGGGGCCGGACTCGGCGCGACGCTCGGTAGCGGCGTGGCCGGGACCGAGGGTGTCGGTCCGCCGGGCACATCCGGCGACGGGGCACCGGCCACGGCCGAGCAGGCGGCGAGCACGGCGCCGAGCGCGAGGGCGGCCATGGACAGGCTGGCGGAACGGGAGATCGAACGACGGTCCATACCGAGGTCCCCTTCGATGGGCGGCTTCAGCGCCGCTGCTGCGTGGCACGTCCGCGCCACTGCTGCCAAGACGTCGGAGAGAGCCACCGCGTTCGTGGACGAATGACGACATCGGGGCGGGACATCCGCCCGGTGCCCGACCGTCCCGACGCCCGGGTCGGCCATCCAGCCTGCATAGGGCTCATGCATACTGGAGGTGCCGGCCGGCGCCGCCGGCGTCCGCACAGGAGGAGCCCGTGAGCGTCGGCACCCCGCTGCATCCCCGGACCTCGCCGCTCAACCGGAAGCTGCAGTGGCGCGAGTGGGCCGGCTACTACGCCTCGTCCGTCTACGCCGATGCCCATGACATCGAGTACAACGCGATCCGCGAGGCGGCCGCCCTCATCGACGTCAGCCCGCTCTACAAGTACCGGCTCTCCGGACCCGACGCGGAGCGGCTCGTCGACCGGGTCATCACCCGGGATACGACCCGGATGGCCGTGGGCCAGGTCTACTACACGCCCTGGTGCGACGAGCACGGCAAGGTCATCGACGACGGGACCGTCCACCGCCTCTCCGAGACCGACTTCCGCTGGACGGCCGCGGACCCGCAGTACCGCTGGCTCAGCCAGAACGCAGCCGGGCTCGACGTCGAGATCGAGGACGAGACAGAGCGGACCGCGGGGATCGCCCTCCAGGGGCCACTCTCGAGGGCCGTGCTCGAGAGCGCGACGCGCGACGACTTCGGTGACCTGCGCTACTTCCGCCGCCGCGAGGCTCGGCTCCGGTTGGGTCGGAAGTCGATCGCCGTCGATGTCTCCCGGACCGGCTACACCGGCGACCTGGGCTACGAGCTCTGGGTCGCGGCCGACCGGGCGGTCGATGCTTGGGACGCCCTGATGGAGGCCGGACGGGCGTTCGGCGTGCGACCGGCCGGGATGCTGGCCCTCGACGTCACCCGGCTCGAGGCCGGGCTCATCCTCCTCGAGGTCGACTACACCTCGGCCCGCCACGCCATGAACCCCGAGCAGAACTACTCGCCCGCGGAGGTCGGCCTCGGCCGGCTCGTGAGCTTCGACAAGGGCGACTACGTGGGTCGCCGGGCGCTCGAGGCCGAGCAGGTCGCCGGCGGGCCGCCGCGGCGGCTCGTGGGGCTCGTCCTGGACTGGTACGGGATCGAGGGCCTCTTCTCGGCCCGGGGCCTGCCGCCCGGGATCTCGCCGGCCGTCGACCGCTCGCCGGTGCCCGTCTACGCCGAGGGGCGGGGCCAGGTCGGCAAGGTCACCAGCCACGGCTGGAGCCCGATCCTCAAGCAGATGCTGGCGCTCGCGTCCGTGCCACCGTCGTACAGCCGTCCTGGTTCGAGCCTCCAGGTCGAATGGACCGTCGAGGGTCGGCGGGGTCGGGTGAAGGCGACGGTCGTGGACCTGCCGTTCCTCGACCTCGAGCGCCGGCGCGCCTGACCGCGCCCGATCCACGATGGCCTCCGAGCTGGCCGACGCCGAGTACTGGCGGGCCTACTACGAAGTCACCGTCGACCGGCCCGCGTGGCGGACCGTGGAGACGGCCATCGAGCGCTTCGCGGCCGAGGACGGTCCCGACGGGCCGACGTCCCCGCGCGACGCCGTCGACCTGGGCTCGGGAGCCGGCCGCGATGCGAGGCGGCTGCTGGCAGCCGGCTGGCGGGTCCTCGCGATCGACCGCGAGCCGGTCGCCATCGAGGTCCTGCGATCGGCGACCCCCGAGGCGGACCGACCGCGGCTGGAGACGGTCGTGGCCGACCTGGCGACCGTCGCGATCCCGGCCTGCGACCTCGTCAACGCCAGCGTCAGCCTCCCGTTCCTCGACGAGGCCGCCTTCTGGGCGACCTGGGGCCGTGCCATGGCCGCCATCCGGCCGGGCGGTCGGCTGGCCGCGATGATCTTCGGCGATCGCGACGAGTCGGCCGGCGACGGCTCGATGACCTGTCCGTCCCCGGATGCGATCCGTGCATCCCTGGACGGTTGGGGCATCGAGGACTGGACCGAGCGCGAGGAGGACAGCGAGACCGCGCTCGGCGAACCCCACCACTTCCACATCATCGAGTTCGTGGCCAGGCGGCCGACCTGACGGCGGAGGACGCGACATGACCGAGGACCGCACCGCATCGCTCGACGCGCTGGTGGCCGAGCGCCTGCCGATCTGGACCGCCGAGCTCGTCCAGTTCTGCCGCTTCAGCTCCGAGGAGGACGACCGCGACGCCCTGCTCGGCGCCGCCGACTGGACGGCCGAGCGGCTGCGAGCGCTCGGCGCCGAGGTCGAGGTCCTGGAGCTCGACGGCGCCCCGCCACTGGTCGTGGGCGAGATCGGCGACGGGCCGGTGCTGAGCTGCGTCCAGCACTACGACGTCCAGCCGGCCGCCCCGCTCGACCTGTGGACGACGCCGCCCTATGAGCCCGACGTCCGCGACGGCCGGCTCTTCGCACGCGGCGCGACCGACAACAAGGGCGAGCTGCTGCCGCGGATCTGGGCCGCGAGGCGTACCTCGAGGCGGTCGGTCCCCTGCCCTGCCGGATCCGCTTCCTCGTCGAGGGCGAGGAGGAGTCGGGCTCGGGCCACCTCGATGCCCTGCTGGACCTGCGGCCGCACCTGCGCAGGGCGGACGGCGCGCTCATCGAGGGTGGTGGGCTCGACCTGGACGGGCGGCCCTACGTCATCGGTGGCGGGCGGGGCATGGTCAGCCTCGAGCTCGTCGCCGCGGACGATCGCCCACGATGCCCACTCGAGCCTGGCGATGGTGCTGCCGAACGCGGCGGTGCGGATGACCCAGGCGCTGGCGACCATGTGGGACGCCGACGGCCTGCCGGCGATCGAGGGCCTCGACGCGGGCGCCCTGGAGCCCACCGAGGCCGCAGCTGGCGCTCGTCGACGCGACCCCGGTCTCGACGCTCGAGGACCTCCGCCGCGAGTTCGAGGTCGCGCGGTTCCTCGGCGGGCGCGACGGGATCGAGGCGCTCCGGGCGATGACCTTCGAGACGACGCTCAACGTCCAGGGCCTCTGGTCCGGCTACACGGGCCCGGGCGACAACACGATCGTGCCGGCCGAGGCCCACGCCCGGATCGACATCCGGTTGGTGCCGGACCAGGAGCCCGACGTCGTGGAGGCCGCGGTCCGTGCGCCACCTCGACCGACACGGCTTCGCGGACGTCGAGGTCGCCGACCTCGATCGACGGTTCGCTACCGGGCCTACTGGACGCCGCCCGACCATCCGATCCTGGATGCGGCCGCCCTCGTCTCCGAGACGGTCGACCGGCCAGCCGGCCATCCGGGCGTCGCGATGTCGGGCACCGTGCCGATGTGGCAGGTCTGCGGCCGCGACGACGTGCCCGCAGACGAGCCTCGGCGCCGGCCGTGACGACTGCCGGGCCCACGCTCCCGACGAGAACATCCGCCTCGAGGACCTGGCGACGGCCACCCGCATCACGGCTCGCTTCCTCGACGTGTTCGCGGCCCTGCCTCGAGACTGAGGGCGCGAGGGGGCGGCGATCGCGGCCCGTCAGTCGGTCGTGGTGCCCTGGTGGAAGCGCATCCGCCAGCGGTCGTCACGGCGGACCCAGATCGAAGACCGATGCGCCCGACTCCCGGTGCCGTCCGCCCAGGTCGTCGTGGTGACGTAAGTGACGAGGGCCACGTCCTCTGCCAGCCGGTCCAGCGCGAAGCCGTCCAGCTCGGTCTGCCAGTCCGCCGGTCCGGCCAGCAGGTCCGCGACCGACCGGGCATCCCAACGGCTCCCACTCGCGCCGAACTCGAGGAACACGCCGTCGATCAGGCCCATGAGGCCACCCTCGAGACCGGTCGGGTCGCGCCGCGCGAGGGCGATCTCGTACCGATGCAGCTCGTCGAGAAGCGCCGCGTCGTCGCTCACGACGGGCGGTCCAGGAACGCCTCGAGGCGGGCGAGCGCCTCGGGCAGGTCGGTCCGGCCGAGACCGATCCTGAAGTGGTCGCCTCCGAAGCCGAAGGCCGAGGCCGGCAGGAGCAGCACGCCCTCGGTCTCGACGAGCTCGGCGGCGAAGCGGTCGATGGAGCCGCCACGGAGCAGCCGCGGGAAGCCGACCGAGCCCGCCCGCGGGCGGACCCAGGCGAACGTGTCGGCGCGCTCGGCGAAGAGCCGGCCGATCCGCTCGAGGTTCTCGGCCACGAGCGCGCGCGAACGGGCGAGGACCGTGTCGCGGGCTCGCAGCCCGGCCACGGCCAGGATCTCCGACGGCGCCGCCGAGCAGATGGTCGTGTAGTCCTTGAGGGCGGCACAGCGCTCCAGCAGCGCCCGGTCCTTCGAGGCCAGCCAGCCGATCCGCAGCCCTGCCATGGCGAACGACTTGGACATCACCCCGATCGAGATGCCGTTCGACGCGACGTCCACGCCGGCCGGGAGCCGGTCGGCGTCCTCGTGCTCGAGGAAGCGATAGACCTCGTCGGCGACGAGGATGATCCCGGCCTCGTCGCAGAGCGCGGCCAGCTCGGCCCACTCCTCGCGGCTCGGCAGCATCCCCGTCGGGTTGTGCGGCGCGTTGACCACGACGGCCTTCGTGTTCGGGTGGATGGAGCGCCGCAGCCGTTCCACGTCCAGCGCCCAGCCGTCCTCCTCGCGGAGAGCGTGGAGGCCGACCGTCGCCCCGGCCGCCCGGGCTACCTCGTAGAGCGACTGGTAGCCGGGCCAGGTGACCAGGACGTGATCGCCCGGCCCCACGGCCACGCTGAGCAGGCAGAAGATCGCCTCCTCGGCGCCGGCGAAGACGAGGACGTCGTCCGGCTCGACCGTCTCGTAGAGCCCGGCGATCTCGCCTCGGAGCAGCGGATGGCCGATGGATTCGGTGTAGCCGAGGCGCAGCCCCTCCCACAGCTCCCTTGTCTCGTCGTCCATGAGCCCGACCAGCTCGGCCATCGACCAGCCCTCCACGTCCGAGGCGCAGAGGACGTGCCGGACGGCGAACTCCCAGCGGGCGAAGTAGCGCTCCAGCGCGAAATCGGTTATCCGCATGCGGGCATGGTGCCACGCGCGCCAAGACCGGCGGGGCCGGCATCCGCGGCCTGCGATCGGTCCGGCAGCAGCCTGCGGCCGGGCCGCCCGAACCTTCCGTTCGGGTCGCGGGCACCGTGGTGGTCGGGCCGTTCCTCCCTCGACCTCGAGCCTCTCTGGGCCCACCCTCATCCGGTGCGCAGTGCGCCCGGTTCGGTCGCTCGGCGACTGCCCCGCGCGCCGGAGGCGAGCATGACGAAGGTGATCGAGGCCACCGGCCTCACCAAGTGGTACGGCAAGCGCCGAGGCATCCTCGACGTCGACTTCCACGTCGTCGAGGGCGAGGTCTTCGGGTTCCTGGGGCCCAACGGCGCGGGCAAGACGACGACGATCCGGCTGCTGCTTGGACTGCTCCAGCCGAGCTCGGGTGGCTCGACGCTGTTCGGGGTCGATGCCTGGACCGACGCGCCCGAGGCCCACCGCAAGGTCTCGTATCTCGGCAGCGACCCGGGCTATCTCGGCGAGCTCTCGGCCGGGTCCCAGCTCGACTACCTGGCGACCCTGCGGGGCGTCCCGAAGGGCAGCTGGAAGCCTATCGCAGAGCGGCTCGAGCTCGACCCCTCGGTGCCGGTGAAGAAGCTGTCCCGCGGCAACCGCCAGAAGATCGGGGTGGTCCAGGCCTTCATGGGCCACGAGCCGCTCATCGTCCTCGACGAGCCCACCAGCGGCCTGGACCCGCTGATGCAGCGGATCTTCCTGGCCCTCCTGGCCGAGGCCCGGGCCGACGGCCGGACGATCTTCCTCTCGTCGCACAACCTGCCCGAGGTCGAGCGCAGCTGCGACCGGGTCGGCATCATCCGCGAGGGCCGGCTGATCGAGATCTCGACGGTCCAGGCGCTGCTGTCCGAGCACTGGCGCTCGGTCAACCTTGTCCTCGGCGAGATGCCGCCGCCCGGGACGTTCGACCTGCCCGGCGTCCAGGTGGCCAGCGCCTCGGCCCGCGACGTCCACCTCATGGTCCAGGGCGACGTGAACCCGCTCCTGCGGGTGCTCGCCCGGCTGGCCGTGCGCGACATCTCGATCACGACTCCCGAGATCGAGGACATCTTCCTGCGCTACTACGACGGGACCGAAGCGACGCCGTTCGGCGACCACCCGGGTACCCTGCCGGCCGATGGGGGCGCGAGCGGAGGCGTCGAGCCGACCGCCGAGCCCGCCGACCGCGTCCCCGAGGAGGCCGTCCGATGACGCTCGCCACCTTCCGCCTCGAGCTCCGCCGCGACAGGATGCTGACGTTCTGGCTCGGCGTCATCGCCTTCGCCTACGCCGGCACGATGGCGGCGTTCTACCCGCTGATGAAGGACAACACCGCCCTCATCGACGAGTACCTCGACCTCATGCCCGAGGAGTTCCTCGTCGCCTTCGGGATGACGGGCAGCCTGGCCGACCCGGGCATCTTCTTCACGACCTACGTCGGGAGCTACGTCTGGCCGATCGTCGCCGCCCTGGCCGGGATCCTGCTGGCGACCCGACCGGTCGCCGCCGACAGCGACCGGGGCTTCCTCGATCTGCCGCTCTCGACACCGATGCCGCGGGTCCGCTACCTCTCGGTCTCGATCGTCGGGCAGGTGCTCGTCATGGTCGCGCTGGCGGTCGCGATGATGATCGGGGTCGTCGTCGTCGGGGTCATCGTGGATGCCGGGCTCGACGGCGGCCGGATGCTCCTCGTCGTGCCATCGGCCGTCGTCTTCGGCTGCGCCATCGCCGGGATCGCGACCCTGCTGTCCGTGGTGACGCTGTCCCGGGGCATCGCCGGCGGGCTGACCGCGGGGATCGTCATCGGGATGTACCTGCTCAACGTCGTCGCCCAGCTCCAGCCCGACCTCGAGTGGCTCGCTCAGCTGTCGCTGTTCCACTACTTCGACACGACGGCGATCATCGACGAGGGGGTCATCCCCTGGGTCGACATCACGGTCCACTCGGTCGTCGCAGTGGTGACCTGGGCGCTGGCGCTGGCGCTCTTCCGGCGGCGAGACCTCGCCGCGTAGACGACAGCGGCCCGGATCGTCGACGGCGGCGCCCGGCGACGAGGCGACGGTGCCGATGGTCGCGGCCCGCACGGTCGAGGCGGTGGCGGACCTGGCCGAGGCCGCCTGGGCTGAGGGGCGCCCGTCATGTCCCGAGGGCGAGACCTCCTTGACGATCCCGGTCGTCCGCGTCGGGGCATCGGGACGGACGGCTCTCGACGAGTGCACGTGGCCGACGTAGTCTCGGCCCGGGCCGGGCACCCGCGTATCCCCGGGCGCCTCCCTCCTCCGACAAGGGAAGGAGACCGGTGGTGAGACTGTACGGGCACAGGGAGACCGCCCCCCGCAGCACCGCCGAGGGTCGTCCGAGGCCCTATGTCCGTCCGGGTGCATTCCTGAGCAAGGTCCTGAACCCGATCACGGTCGCCCTCGGCCGGAAGACCGTCCTCCTCGTGCGGGGGCGAAGGAGCGGGAAGGTCCTCAAGGTGCCGATGGACCCGCCGTTCGAGTGGAACGGGGTCCGCTACTTCGTGTCGCCCCGCGGCGAGACGCACTGGGCACGGAACCTGCGTGCGGCCGGCGAGGCGGACCTGCGCACTGGTCGCGGTCTCGAGCATGTGCGGGTGGTCGAGCTCCAGGGCGCGGAGCGCGACGCGGTCGTGAAGACCTACGCGTCCACGATCACCTGCAACTGCCGGAGCTCCATGGAGCTGCTGCCCGACCCAGCCGACCACCCGGTCTTCCGGATCGAGCCGACAGCCACCTGATCCTAGTCCCCGCCCAGGCCCGCCAGTGCCGGGTCGATCCCGAAGACCTCCCGGAGTCTCCGCGACGAGAGGACGTCGGCCGGCGGCCCGTCTGCGACGACCGCTCCTCCGTCCAGCAGCACGACCCGGGGGAAGAAGCGGGCCGCCAGGTGGAGGTCGTGGATGACGGTGATCACGGTCGTGCCGTCACGCTCGTTGAGGTCGGCCAGGAGCTCCATCGCCTCGACCCGGTGGCGGAGGTCCAGGTGGACGGTCGGCTCGTCGAGCAGCAGCACCGGCGCCTGCTGGGCGACCGCCATGGCGATCAGGACGAGCTGGCGCTCGCCGAGCGAGAGCTCCCGGGCGTCCCGTCCCACCAGGCCCACGACGCCGACCCGCTCGATGGCCGCCGCGACGGCGATCCGGTCCGCCGGCCGCGGACCGCGGAAGGGATCCTCGTGCGGGAGCCGACCCAGGGCCACGACGTCCTCGACGCTCGCCGAGAACGGCAGGGTCGCCAGCTGGGGGACGACGGCCAGGCGGCGGGCGATCTCCCGCCGCTCCAGGGCGACGATCGGGTCGCCCCCGAGTCGGGCCGCTCCGGACCTCGGGGCCAGGGTGCCGGCGATGACCCGGAGGAGCGTCGACTTGCCGGCGCCGTTCGGGCCGACCAGGGCGAGGCGCTCGCCGGCCGACACCGCCAGGTCGACGCCCGCGATGACCTCGCGGGCCCGGTAGGCCACCCGGACAGCGGCCAGCTCGACGGCAAGCTCGGCCGCCGGCGGAGCGATGGCCGGTGCCGCGCCCGGCCGCGGCTCGGCGATCACAGCTCGTACCCCGTCCGGGCCCGCCGCAGGAGGACCAGGAAGAACGGGGCCCCGATGACCGCGGTCACGACCCCGACCGGGATCTCGCCGAGGACCCGGGCCACCAGGTCCGCGTAGACCATCAGGGCGGCGCCGATGAGCGCCGAGAGCGGCAGGACGAGGCGGGCGTTCGGCCCGACGACCAGACGGACGACGTGCGGCACGACGAGCCCGACGAAGCCGATCAGCCCCGACACGGCGACAGCCGCCGCGGTCACCAGCGCAGCGAGAGCCAGCAGGATGACCCGCTCCCGCCCCACGTCGACACCGAGGTGGGCGGCCGGCTCCTCGCCGAGCAGCAGCCCGTTGAGCGTCCGCGCCCGGAGCAGGATCAGGACCGTCCCGACCAGGATCAGCGGCGCGGCGGCCGCCAGCCGGGTCCACGAGCTGGCGTCGAAGCCGCCGAGGAGGTAGCTGAAGATCTGGCGCAGGCCGGCTCCGCTCAGGTACATCGCCATGGCCAGCCCCGCCGCCAGGAGCGAGCCGACGGCGTAGCCGGTCAGGAGGAGCCCGGTCAGGGGTGCCAGGGAGCTGGTCCGGGCAAGGGTGTAGACGGTCCAGACGGCCGCCAGCGCCCCGACGAAGGCGAGCCCGTGGAGGAGCCCGAACTCGAGGACGAAGATCCGGACCGGCAGGAGGACCGCGATCGCCGCCCCGAGCGCAGCGCCCGACGCGGTGCCCAGGACGTACGGGTCGGCCAGCGGGTTCCGGAGCAGGCCCTGGAAGGTGGCCCCGGCGACGGCGAGGCCCAGACCGACGACCATCGCGGTGAGGACCCGCGGCAGGCGGAGCTCCATGACGATCGTCTCGGTCGCTTCCGTCCAGGCGACACCGAGGTCGAGACCGAGCATACGCTGGACGAGGATGGCGACGGTCTCGCCGGGCGCCACGGCGACCGACCCGACGGCCACCCCCAGGACGAGGGCGAGGAGCAGTGCCGCGATCCCGCCGGCGGCGAGGGCGGCAGGGCGCGAGCGGAGCCATGCCAGCCGGCCGGGCTGGAGCCCGGCCGCCAGGACGACCTCGCTGCGCGCCGCCATGGTCAGCGGACCGCCGTCACGGCTGCCGAGGCGATCTCAGGGTGGATCGCCAGGGCCAGCGCCCGGAGGCCCTCGGTCAGGCGAGGACCGGGCCGGGTGACGATGACGTCGTCGACGGGCCGGACCGCACCGGTCTTGACGGCTGTCATGACGTCCCAGCCCGGCCTCGCCGCCACCTGGTCGGCCGTGACCCCGTAGGCGGCATCGCCGAGCAGGATGACCTCGGGATCCTCGTCCACGAGGCGCTCGATCGGGATCTCGAAGACGGTCGGGCTGCCCGTGGTGATGGGATCGCCGCCGGCGAGCACGATCATCTCCTCGAGGAACGAGTCGTCAGCCGGGCCGTAGATGGCGCTCGTCGCGTCGAGCTCGTAGAAGACCCGCGGGGCCTCGAGGCCCTCCACCGACCGCTCGACCGCCTCGATGTCGGCGCGCATCCCGGCAGTGAGCTCGGCCGCTGCCACGGGGAGACCCACGGCACGCCCGATAAGCTCGATGTCGGTCAGGACGGTCTCGACGTCGGGTGCGTAGACGACGAGGACCGGGATGCCGAGCGTCCTGAGTCGGGCAAGGGCCTCGGGGTCGTTGAAGAAGTTCCCGCCGGCGATGACGAGGTCGGCCTCCAGGCCGACGATCCCCTCGACGTCGACCGAGGTGAAGCTGGCCACGTCGGGCAGGTCGACCGCCTCGGGCGGGTAGTCGTCGAAGTCGGTCGTCGCGACGACCCGGTCGCCGGCGCCGATGGCGAACAGGATCTCGGTCGTGGCCGGGGTCAGCGAGACGATGCGCTGCGGCTCGGCCGCCAGCTCGACCGTGTTGCCCTCGTCGTCGACCAGGCTGACCGGGAAGGCCGGCGAGGGCGACGGCTCGACGCTGGGGGCCGTCGAGGGGAGCGGCGAGGCCTCGCTCGACGGGGTGGGCGTCGCCGCCGTGCCGCTGCAGGCGGCAAGGACGAGGGCGCCCGCGATGGCCATCCCGGCCAGCGGGATCGCTGCGGCGCGCCGGATGGCGCGCAGCCGCGGTGAAGGATCGAAGGGGGTGTCCACGGATACCTCGGGCGATGCATGGGGGTGCCCGCCGGCTCATCCGGGGGATCGACGCCGGCGCTCGATCGCGTGGACGCCTCAGCCGGTCGGTCGCATCGCTTGCCTGCCCCTCTCTCTCGAAGGTTCGAGCAACGTCCGCGGGGCCGGCGACCGGACTTCCGCTCGTCTCTGACGGGCGGTCACCGTAGCGGGACTGTGCCGGACTTGCACCGGCTTCGCGACCCTGCGGCGCCTGTTCGATTGACCGGGCGAGCGTACCACGCGCCCCTCGCGGCCGGAGGGTCGGACGGCCCACCGGAGGGGGCCGAAGGACCGGGTACGCGGCCGATAAGGACCCCCGAGCACCATCGCCGCCTCGCCCTCCTCCCGCCCGATCCCCATCCCGCCGGAGGAGGTCCAGTCAGATGTCGTCGAGAGGCGTGGTGCTCCCAGGGCCGATGCTGCTGTTGGCGCTGATCCTGCTGATCGCCGCCGCCGGGGTGCTGCTGGCCGGCCTGTCGGTCACCCGCAGCCGGGCGCTCACCGCCGAGCCGTCCGGCCCCGGCGTCGACCGGATCGCGTGCGGGCCCGGCGGGCCGGCCACCGACGGCGTCCGCTGGTGGAGGTCGGTCCCGGTCGTCACCGCGCTGGGCGGGCTCGATGGCTGGGCGCTCCGGCTGGGAGCGCAGGGAGAAGCCGTCTCGACGCTCCGACTGCCGGCCGAGAGCACCGTCGACGGGCCGGTCCGTGGCGTCGTGGCCGTCGCCGCCGATGACGGCCTGGCCTCGACCGTCCGGCTCGTCGACCGGATGCGCTGCGGGCGGTCGGTGGTCCGGCTCGACGAGGTGGTCCGGGCGATCGCCCTCGACCCGCAGGCCGCCCGGCTGGCGGTGCATCTCGTCGATCGGACGACCCGGGCGGACCTGGGCGTCAGGGTCGTCGACGCCGACTCCTGGGCGACGCTGGCCCGAATCGCGCCACCGCCTTCGACCGAGCTGGCCGGGGCCGGCGTCGGGCGGACCTGGCGGACGCTCCTGCAGTGGGATCGGTCCGGCGAGCGACTGGTCGTCCAGTCATGCGGGCCGCGCGGCTGCCTGACCCGGATCGTCACCGCCGCCGACGGTCGGGTGGTGGGCGGGGTCGCGTCGACCGCCGACGTCGTGGACCTCGACAGCGATCGCCTCGTGGCCTGGGGGCGCTGCTCGGCGGTCCCCTGTCCCCTGCTCGCGGTCGACATCGGGACCGGTCGGACGACCGTCCTCGAGTCCGACGCGGTCGCGGCGCGATCAGTCGGTCCGGGCATGGTCGCGGTCGAGACCGCCGGCGGGCCGGGCCGCATCCGGGTCCACGACCGTGGGTCCAGAACGGTGACCGACCGCACGCCTGACGACCGCCGCTCCACGTCCCTGCTCCCGGGTCCCGCCCGGAGCGACGCCGGCGTCGAGCTGCCAGCCGGCTGGATCCCGCTCGTCGCTGCCGGGTCGGATCCCGGCCTCGCCCTCCGCATCGCCGACGGCTCGCTGGCCCGCCTCGAGGAGGTGACCCAGTGACCCGCGATCGCAGCCGGCCGCGCCTGGTGCCGCCGGCCCGCAGCCGACGACTCACCGGCTTGGTCGCCGTGCTCTGCCTGTCGATGATCCCCACCGGCACCATAGAGGCCCATGCCCCGGACCCCATCGTCGGCGGCAAGCTCTGGGCCCAGGACCAGGACGTCGGCTATGCCTGGCGATCGGGGCAGGTCCCGGATCCGTGGCTGGCCACGGCCATCAACGCCGCGGCCGGCGTGTCGAACGCCACGCGGGCGTCACGCGCCGCGCGCTTCACCTACCGGGCCGGCTCGGCCAGCCTGATCGCCTACGGCGAGCCGACCGGTTGCAGCGCGGCCGGCATCGCCTGCTTCGACCGCAGTGGCGCCCCGACGTCGTTCCGGATGTGGTTCCGGCGGCACGGGACGTGGTTCGACTGGGGCCAGCTGCGCTGGTGCGAGGCGCCCGGTGGCAGCGCCGATGGCTGCTTCGAGGCCCAGACCATCGCCCTCGACGAGCTGGGCCATGTGGAGGTCCTGGGTCATCACGCGAACTACGCGGACGACCGCGACTACCTCGACGCGGTGGTCCAGACCCTGTCCCGGGCGAAGCCGCGCGTCGGCTGGTCGTCACGCTCGTACGGCCGCTGCGACCAGGCCCGCCTCCAGCTCGAGTACGACATGGCGACCTGGTCGGCGCGGTACTCGACCTGCCTCGACCTGGCGGCCGCCGCGACGCTCGCCGCCAGCCGGACCAGCATCACGCTGGGCGATGCGGTATCGCTCACGGCGACCCTCAAGGTCGCGACGACATCGAGCTACCGGAAGCTGTCCGGCAACCCGGTCTCGGGCCGGACAGTGCAGCTCCAACGCCGCCCGGTCGGCTCGACGAGCTGGACGACGATCGTGACGATGGCCGGCGGCTCGTCCGCGGGGACCTACGTCGCCTCGGTGACCCCGAGCGCGACGGCCGACTGGCGGGTCGTAGCCACGCCGTCCGGCGAGGGGCTCCGCTCGGCCACCTCGGCGACGATCCGGGTGGCGGTCAGCTCCTGCAGCGGAAGCCCGTGCCCCCAGCGGGCCGACCCATGAGGACCGAGCATCGCGGCGTTCCGCGCGTCGCGATCGTCGTGACGGCCGCCATCCTGGCCGCAGCGCTGGCCGCCATCCTGGCCGCCGGCTGCTCGACGACCAGGGATCGGACAGGTCCCCCGGCGGGGCGGACGCCGATCCCGACCGGCGCCTCGCCGACGGCGACGCCGACCGCCGTCGATCCGTCACCGGTCGAGCCGCCGCCGGCTTGGCTCGTCCTGCCCGACGGCCAGCGAGTGTCGGGCAAGCTCGGCAGCTGGACCCTCGACGGTGCCGGCAGCGAGGCGCCGTGGTTGCCGGCCTCTGCCCTCGCCACGATCTCGGTCCAGCCGGGCACGGCCGTCGTGATCGAGCCAGGCGGCGGCCTTGGGATCGGGGCCTGGAGGGCCGACCTGGCCACGGCTGTCGACCCGACCGGCGCCGAGGCCCGCTGGCTGGCGGGCCGCGAGACCGACGAGCCGCCACTCGGGCAGATCGAGCTGCCGCCGCTGCCGGCGGGATCATGGGTCGTCCGGGCGACCCTCGGCCTGGCCGGCGGGCGCGGCGATGCTGCCTACTCGTGGGCGGTCGAGGTTGCCGGCGGCTAAGCCGCCGGCACGGACCGGGTCGGCCGGGGCGTCAGGCCTCGACGGGCTCGGCCGCGCTGAAGATCGACACCTGGGCCTCCTCGGGCAGCATGATGCCGAGGATCTTCTGGAGAGCGAGAAGGTGGACGCAGGCGCCCCAACTCTCGAAGTAGTGGCACGTGCAATGCCAGCGACCGGCGTCGAGACCGACGTGATGGGTGTCGTTGTCGCCGCGGAACGTCACGGATAGACGATCGATGGTGATCCGATCGAGTTCCCGAGCGTAGCAATTCGCCTTCTCGACCTTGCCGATCAGGGAGCTGTGCATCGCGGGTAGACCTCCGTCGCCCGAGGGCGTCCAGGGGGCGACCGTCCGACTGCGCTCCACAAGGGCCGGTGATGGCCGCCGCTCCCAGAGACTACACCCGTCAGGTGCCCGACGATACCCCGGACGGACGCCGTGCCGGTGGGGTCGCGGGCTACGGGACGGAGGTCCCCTGGCGACCGTAGTCGTCCTCGAGCCGGACCACGTCGTCGAGCTCGGGAGTGGAGACCTCCATGAGCTCGGTCGTCTCGATCGCCTCGTAGCGGTGGATCCGCCCGGTGGCCACCCGCCGATGCTCGCCGGGGCCGATCTCGCTGACCGCGACGACGCCGTCGTCGCCCTCGAGGTACAGCCGCAGCAGGCCCGACAGGACGTAGATCAATTCGTCCTTGACCAGGTGCTTCTGGAGCGAGAGCCGCTGGCCGGCGTCGATATGGAGGAGCTTGCCGACGTAGTGGTCGGTCTCGGCCCAGATGGACTCGAAGCCCCAGGGCTTGGCGACGCGTCGGCCGCCGGCGTCGACCGGACCGGCGCTCATCGCCCGCGGACCAGCCGCTCACCGGCAGCGATGAGCGCGTCGCGGGTCTCGGGCGAGGTGGCCTCCGTGTAGACCCGGACCAACGGCTCGGTGCCGCTCGACCGCACCAGCAGCCAGGAGCCGTCGCCGACGAAGAACTTGTAGCCGTCGTTGGTCTCGAG
Source organism: uncultured Chloroflexia bacterium (assembly GCA_963707215.1). GTDB lineage: Bacteria > Chloroflexota > Limnocylindria > Limnocylindrales > CSP1-4 > DATHYZ01. The sequence goes on from CAVPPB010000003.1 coordinate 1,034,192, forward strand.
CGGCAACGTCCGGACGACGTCCTGGCCATCGAGGGTCTCGGGCGCGTGCTCACGGAGGTCGACCAGGAGGCGCTGCTTGACGGCTGCGTACTCCGATCGATCGAAGTGGACGTCGATGCGCCGGTAGAACGAGGGCCCGGCGATCTCGTGGAAATGCTCGATGGCCCGCGACGCGGGCCATCGGCCGGCGGCGCGCTCCTTGAGGAACAGGTCCAGGAGCAGCAGGTCGGCGTAGATGCCGTCCCGCTCGGGCAGGTGCATCCCGAACCCGTAGCCGCCCGACTCCTCGGCGCCCATCATCGCCCCGGTCTCGAGCATCCGGGGACCGATGAACTTGAAGCCGACCGAGGTTTCGTGGACGTCGATGCCGTAGCGCTCACCCAGCCGCGGCGCCATCGACGTGTTGTTGACGCTCTCGACGACCGGCTGGCGGAGGCTCCGATGCTCGGCCAGGTAGTACATCAGCAGGCCGGTGACCTGGAGCTGGTGGATGAAGGTGCCCTGCTCGTCGGCCGCTCCTGCCCGGTCGGCGTCGCCGTCGAGGAACAGGCCCAGGTCGTAGTCGCCGGCCTCCAGCATCCCCAGGGCCTCGTCGAGCCAGGGCCGGATCGGCTCCGGGTTGATGCCGCCGAAGTACGGGTTGCGCTCCCGGTGGATCTCGGTCACCTGGATCCGCCCCCCGGAGAGGAGCCGCGGGATCCAGCCGGCGCCGGAGCCGTACATCGGGTCGACGAGGACCTTGACGTCGGCGTCCCGGAGCGCGTCGAGGTCGAGCGTCCGGCGGACGAACCGCTCGTACCCGGCGAAGGGGTCGAAGCGCTCGATCAGGCCGGCCGCCTCTCCCTCGGCGAACGGACGCCGGTCGATCGCCCGGCCGGCGTTCTCGGCGATGGCGCCCTCGATGACGGCCAGGATCTCCGGGCCGGCCGCCGACCCGGTCGGGGCCTTGACCTTGAAGCCATTGTCCGTCCACGGGTTGTGGCTGGCCGTGATGACGATGCCGGCCGCCGCGCCTCGCTCTACGACCTCGTAGGACGACATCTGGGTCGGCACGGCCTCGACCGCGAAGACGACCGGGATGTCATGAGCCGTCACGACCTCGGCGGCGGCCATGGCGAAGTGCTCCGAGGCGAACCGACGGTCGTAGGCGATGACGACGCCGCGGCTCGCGGCACCCTGCTCCGTCACCAGCCGGGCCACGCCGTCGGCGCAGCGCCGGACGCTTTCGAAGGTGAACTCATCGGCGATGCGGGCCCGCCAGCCGTCGGTGCCGAAGACGATCCTCGTCGGCTCGGGACGTTCGGAGATGATGCTCACGCGGTGGCCTCCCTGGGGCTGCAGCGGTCGAGGAGCGACTCCACGAGCGGGCGGTCGGACCGGGCACCGGAGAGCAGGGCCACCGGGCCGTCGGGGTCGAGGATACCGTCCCGTGGCCCGACCCCGATCCCGAGCCGGTCGCCCGCGCGGAAGACGACCAGGTCGTCCGGCCCGACCGTCGCCGACTCGCCCGGCTGGACGACCCGCCCGCTGCCAGTCGCCCCGACCGCCGCGAGCAAGGCCGCCCAGCCCCCGAGGTCGCTCCAGCCGACGTCCATCGCCGCGCTGACGACCCGCCCGTCAGCGGCGGCAGGTTCCATCACCGCGAAGTCGATCGACGTGGCCCGGACCGAATCGTAGACGTCGGCCAGGCGGTCCTCCGCAAGACCCCTGCGGATCGGCCCGATCACGTCCGGGGCGAACGTCTCCAGGGCATCCACGATCGCGCGGCGCCGCCACAGGAACATGCCCGCGTTCCAGGCGGTCCCGGGCTCCTCGAGCAGGACCACGGCGCGCTCGGCCGTGGGCTTCTCCTCGAAGCGAAGCAGCGGGCTGGCGGCCAGCCGTTGAGCCGACGCCACGGCCATGGCCTCCATCCGCGCCGGGTCGGGGACGAGGTAGCCATACTCGGTAGCCGGTCGGTCCGGCCGGATCCCCAGGGTGACCAGCGGCGATCCTATGCCGAACGCACCGCGGGCGAGCCGGGCGGCAGCTGCCAGCGTGCGCCGGAACCCGAGCTCATCGCCGATGACATGGTCGGCCGGCAGGACGACCATGACGTCGTCCGGGTCGCCGGAGCGGACGAGGGCAGCCAGGGCGATCGCCGGGGCCGTGTTCCGCCCGACCGGCTCCTCGATGACCGCCACGTCGGGTAGCTGGGACCGGACCAGTGGTACGTACCGCTCGGCGACGACGATGGCCACCCTGGAAGGATCCTCGACGCACGGATCCGGACCGTCCGTCAGCCGGAGGACGGTCCGCTGGAGCAGCGTCGGCGCCCTGCCGTCGGGACCGGGCTCCAGGAGCGGCAGGAACGGCTTGGGTCGCGCGGGCGTGCTGAGGGGGTGGAGCCGCGTGCCGCCGCCCCCCGCGAGGATCACGACATCGATCGGCTGCTGGGTGTCCATCGAGACGGCGATTCTACGCGCCGCGGGGGTGCTGCCCGCCCGAGCCGGCGCGCGAACCGGTGCTTCCGCGTTGACGCGGTCCATGCCGGCCGCCTACCATGCCGCCACCCTCCAGCCCGCTGCGGGGATGGGCCGTCGACGTCGGAAGCGCGAGGATGCCGGTGTCCGCTCCTGCCACCAGCCCCGCGGGGGCCAGCGCTCCAGCTAGCCGACACGGCGCCGCGGCGGCGGCCGACGTCGAGATCGTGGGCGTGACCAAGCGCTTCGGGGCGGTCACCGCCGTCGACACCATGGACCTGAGCATCGACCGCGGCGAGTTCTACTCGTTCCTCGGGCCGTCAGGCTGCGGCAAGACGACGACCCTCCGGATGATCGCTGGCTTCGAGAAGCCGACCGCCGGTGAGATCTTCCTCGAGGGCCAGCCGATCGCCGGGGTGCCGCCGTACCGGCGGAACGTCAACACGGTCTTCCAGCACTACGCGCTCTTCCCACACATGGACGTCGCACAGAACGTCGGCTACGGCCTTCGCCAGCGAGGGGTCAAGAAGGACGAGGAGAAGCGGCGCGTCGCCGAGGCACTCGAGCTGGTCCGCCTGGCCGGCTACGGCGACCGGCGGACCTGGGAGATGTCCGGTGGCCAGCAGCAGCGGGTCGCCCTGGCCCGGGCGCTCGTCAACCATCCCACCGTCCTCCTGCTCGACGAGCCGCTCGGCGCGCTCGACCGCAAGCTCCGCCACGAGATGCAGATCGAATTGAAGGCCCTCCAGCGCGAGGTCGGGATCACGTTCGTCTACGTGACCCACGACCAGGAGGAGGCGCTGACCATGAGCGACGTCATCGTCGTCATGCGCGATGGGCGCATCCAGCAGCAGGGCTCGCCTGAAGAGCTCTACCAGCGGCCGGTGAACCGGTTCGTGGCCGGGTTCATGGGCTCCTCCAACTTCTTCGAGGCCAAGGTCGTCGACCAGGACCGGGCGGGCGGGACCGCCAGGGTCGAGACGGCCAGCGGCGTGAGGATGGTCGGCACCGTGACCGACCGCGATGCGCTGCTGAAGGCCGGGGACCCGGTCACCGTTGCAGTCAGGCCGGAGCGGTTCCGGCTCGAGCCCGGGGACACGACCGGCGAGACCGAGGACGCCTGGACGACGATCCCCGGCCGGGTCGCCCAGGGCACCTACCTGGGTGACCAGACTGAGTACCGGGTCGCCACCGACGCCGTCGGCGAGCTGGTCATCCGCCGCCAGAACGAGACAGCGGACGAGCACCTCCGGGGTTTCGGCCCCGGCGAACCGGTCGTGATGTCCTGGCATCGCGACGCCAATCTCGTCCTGGCCACCTGAGGCCGGGACCGAGGACCGAGGTCGCCGGGCAGCGTCCCGGCCGAGGAGGAGAGACTCGTGGACGATCTGAACAGGCTCCTTGCGAAGCCGGTCAATCGGCGATCGTTCCTGGCGGCCGCCGGCTTGACCGGAGCGGGTGTGGTCCTCGCGGCCTGCTCGTCCGACGGCGACGGCAACGGCGGGGGCGGCGGCAGCGACGTCGAGGACGCCCTCTACGTCTACAACTGGTCGGACTACATCAACCCGGACAACATCGAGAAGTTCAAGGAAGAGTTCGGGGTCAACGAATTCATCTACGACATCTTCGCCAACAACGAGGAGCTGCTGGCCAAGCTCCAGGGTGGCGCCTCGGCCTACGACATCGCCTGCCCGACCGCCGAGTACATCCCGGCGATGCGAGAGGGCGGCTTCCTCGAGAAGCTCGACCTGTCGCGTCTCCCGAACCTCCAAAACATCAACGAGACATTCAAGGGCCTCGCCTGGGACCCCACGGACGAGTACCAGGTGCCGAAGGACTACGGCACGACCGGACTGCTCTACCGTTCGAAGCTGGTCAAGGAACCGTTGGACTCGTGGGCCGACTTCTTCGAGCTCGCCAAGGGGCCGTACAGCGGCAAGATCGTCGTCGTCGACTCGATGGGCGACGTCTTCGCGTTCCCGCTCAAGATGCTGGGCTACTCGCTCAACTCGGTCGACCCGGACGAGCTCGAGGAAGCGCGCAAGATCCTGCTTGACCTGGCGCCGCACGTCGTCGCCCTCGACTCGGACCTCTACGGCGACAAGCTCGCCAGCGAGGAGGCGGCCATCGCCCTCGCCTGGACCGGCCCGCTCGTCGAACTCCGGGACAACCCGGAAACGGCCGACGCCGCCTGGGTGAACCCGTCAGAGGGGACCCTGTTCTGGCTCGACGTCTGGTGCATGCTGGCTGACGCGCCGCACCCGAATGCCTCGTATGCCTGGCTCGATTTCATCCATCGGCCGGAGATCCAGGGTGACGAGACGAACTACAACGGCTACGCGACGCCGAGCGACGCCGCCAAGGAGTTCGTCGACCCGGAGATCCTGGCCGACCCGGCGATCTTCCCGTCGGACGAGGTCATCGCGAAGCTCGAGGGCGCCGAGGACACCTCCGGCAACAACCAGCGGATCGAGATCTGGGAGGAGTTCAAGTCGAAGGTCGGCGGCTGACCCGGATCCAGCCGATCACCCACCGACGATGACGACGCTCACCGAGGCGGCACCGGCCGCCCAGGCGCCACCGGAGCCGAAGGAGCCCGGTCGCTGGAAGGGCGGGCTGCTGACGTTCCTGCTCATCCTGCCGGCCAGCTTCTGGTACTTCGTCCTGCTGCTGGTGCCGCTGGCGATCGTCGTCGTCTTCAGCTTCGGGACCCGGGCTCCGAACGGCGGCTACGCCCCGGACTTCACCTTCAAGAACTACGCCGACGCGATCCAGAACCCGGATCCGTTCTTCCTGAGCCTCCGCCTCGCCTTCATGGGCACGCTGCTCTGCCTCTTTGTCGGGCTTCCGTTCGCCTATTTCCTGGCGACGCGCGCCGGCAATCGGAAGGGCCTGCTCATCCTGCTCATCGTCATCCCCTTCTGGACGAGCTTCCTCATCCGGACGTACGCATGGCTGACGATCCTGGGCCCGAATTCCTTGCTGACTGGATCGGCTCCGTCACCGGCATCGAGGATTTCCGCATCCTCGGCTCCGAGGCTGCCGTCCTGGTCGGGATCGTCTACGGCTACCTGCCGCTGATGGTCTTCCCCTTGTTCGTCTCGCTCGAGCGGATGGACCGCAGCCTCGTCGAGGCCTCCAAGGACCTCGGGGCCGGGCGCTGGGCGACGTTCCGCCAGATCACCTTCCCGATCGCCCTGCCGGGGATCATCACCGGGTCGATCCTCGTGTTCATCCCGCTCATGGGCGAGTACGTCATCCCGGCGATCCTGGGCTACGGCCGCGTCTACCTCGTCGGTAATGCCCTGGTGACCAAATTCCTCGACGCCCGGAACTGGCCAGCCGGTGCGGCCCAGGCCGTCGGGCTGATCCTCATCATGTTCGTGACGATCACGTTCTACATGTGGTCGCTGAACCGCGGTCGCAAGACTCGCCAGATGAACGTCCTGTGAGCGCGCCCGCCATCCCAGCCAAGACCTCCGTCGCCGACGCCGGACGGAGCAGCAGCCGGGGCAGCCGCTTCGATGTCGACCGGCTCGTGAACCTCGGCTTCCGCGGCCAGGCGAGCCTCGTCTACCTGTTCCTCTACCTGCCGATCCTCGTCGTCGTCATCTTCAGCTTCAACGCCAACTCGCTGGCGACGGTCTGGACCGAATTCGACCTGAAGTGGTACGAGGTGGCGCTCAGTGACCCGGTCGTCCACCGGGCCCTTCAGAACAGCTTCATCGTCGCCATCTTCACCGCGACCATCGCGACGACGGTCGGGACCATGGCGGCGCTCGGCCTGCAGCGGGTCCCGCGGGGCGTCCGGGCCCTCTACGACGGGCTGACCTACGTCTCGATCATCATCCCGGAAGTCGTCATCGCCCTGGCGACGCTCGTCTTCTTCGCCCAGTCGTTCGACCTGCTCAACCCGATCCTCGGGGCGGCCGGGATCAAGCTGAACTTCGGGCACCCGACGATCATCGCGGCCCATGTCCTCTGGAACCTCAGCCTGGTCCTGCTCCTCGTCCGGGCACGGCTCGCGGGCATGGACCGGACGCAGGTCGAGGCCAGCTTCGACCTGTACGCGACCCCATGGCGGACCTTCCGCCAGGTGACGCTGCCGGCTCTGCTCCCGGCGATCGTGGCCGGGTTCCTGCTCGCGTTCACCTTCAGCTTCGATGACTACGTCATCACGTCGTTCGTGTCAGGGCCCGGGTCGTCCACGCTGCCGCTGTTCATCTTCGGCCAGATCAAGCGCGGGGTGACGCCGGAGACGAATGCGGTCGCCACGATGATCCTGGCGTTCACGATCGGCATCCTGCTCCTGGGCCAGGTGCTCCTGGCCTGGTCCGCCCGCCGGCGCGGCGGCTCCGGCGACTCGATGGCCGCGATCGTCGCCCAGCAGCGCTAGCGGGGCGACGCGCAGGACCAGCGGAGCCCCGGGGCCCTACTCCGGCAGCAGTTCCGTCGAGATCAGGTCGTCGACCGTGACCGGGTTCGGGACCAGGTCGCCCTCGAGCGTGCCGAGATAGGCGATCGTGGCCGCCCATGCCGCCGGATCGATCGCCCCCAGGCCCTCCCGATCGGTCAACGGGCTCTCCCAGGTCTCGATCGTCGCCTCGAGGACGGCCAGCTGGGCGTCGCGCTCCGGTTCGAGCTCGGGGACCGCCACCAGGGCCGCCTCGAGCCCGACCTCGGGCTCCGCGATGATGTCCTCCATCGCCCGCAGCGTCGCCGCGATGAACGCCCTGAGGGCTTCCGGTCGGTCGGCGGTGGTCGACTCGCCGACGATGAGCCCGTTGCCCGGCAGGGGTACGATGTCGTCCACCCGGAGGAGGACCGGATCGCCTCCCTCGAGCGCGAGCCGGACCGGCTCGTTGTTGACGAAGCCGGTCGCTGCGTCCACGGCGCCCTGCTGGACCCCGGCCAGTTGTCCGAAGTCCGGGTACTCGACGATGGTCGCATCGTCGGGGGCCAGGCCAGCCGAGCCCAGGATGGCCTGGAGCATGATCCAGCCGGACCCGAAGCGACCCGGGATCCCGATGCGTCGGCCCTCCAGGTCTTCGGCGCTGCGGATCCCCGAGCTCGCATCGCTGAAGATGACGTTGGGAAAGCGCGCATAGATCGTCGCCACGTAGCGGACCGGGATGCCCTGGCTGACCGCCGGGACGAGGCTCGTGCCATCGGCGAGGGCGAGATCGACCGAACCCTGGCCGACGAGGCGGATGAGGTCGGGGTCGATCTGGTTCTGGAACTCGACCTCCAGCCCGGCCTCCTCGTAGTAGCCGCGCTGGTCGGCGAGGTAGAACTGGGCGAACTGGACCGACGGGATGTAGCCGAGCCCCACGACGAGCCTGGTGGGCTCCGCCGGCGAGGCCGACGGGCTATCTGACATGCCCGGTGACGGGGACGGTGGGGTCGTCGAGGCCGTCGGGGCGGTTGCGCCGCCGCAGGCGGCAACCAGCAAGCCGACCACGGCGGCCGCGGCCAGGATGATGGATGGTCGCGATGCTCCGCGGACCGCACGTGGCGCGCCGGTTCGGGATGGATCGGTCATGGGTCCTCCATGGGTCACGCTCGCGCGCCGACCAGGCGGCGCTCGACGAGCGTCATCAGGCCGTACAGGACGACGCCGAGCAAGGCGATCGTCAGAAGGGTGGCGAAGAGGAGTGGCGTGTCGAAGCTGCTACCGCGGGCGAGGTTGAGGAGCCAGCCGAGGCCGGCCTCTGCCCCGGCCCACTCGCCGATGACGGCACCGACGACGGCCAGGGTGACCCCGACCCGCATCCCGCCGAGGATGGAGGGCAGGGCCGCCGGTACCTCGATGACGGTGAACAGCTGGCGTCGGGTGGCCCGGAGGCTGCGGCCGAGCTCGATGAGCCGCCGATCGACGCCGCGCAGGCCGACGGTCGTCGAGACCGCGACCGGGAAGAAGACGATGAGGGCGCAGATGACGACCTTGGAGACGAGGCCCGTCCCGAACCACAGGGCGAGGAGCGGAGCGAGGGCCAGGATCGGGGTCGACTGGGCCGCCACGAGGTACGGCGAGAACACCAGGCTGATCCGCTCGGAGCGCGCCAATGCGCCACCGATGAACAGCCCGGCCCCGGCGCCGACGGCGAACCCGAGGAGCACCTCCACGAGGGTGGTCACCGTGTGCTCGACCAGGGTGCCATCGAGCCAGGCGGATCCGAAGCGCTCGAGGACCGCCAGCGGTCCCGGGAGGATGAACTCCGGGTAGGCGCCGACCCAGACGACGAGCTGCCAGGTCAGCAGGAAGCCGGCGAGACCGAGCAGGATCGCCCCGACCGCTCGCAGCCGATGGGTCGCGGTCTTCCGGTCGATGGTCCCGGCGCGAGCCATCACGGTCCTTCCTGGTCGGCGGGATGCCCCGACGGGGCGATCGCCTCGTCGGTGGTCAGCTCGGACGGTCGGTCGCCCTCCTCGCCGGAGAAGCCCAGGTGATGACGGATCTCGATGGCCGCGCCGGCGATGGCCGGGTCCTCGAGATCACCAGCCCGGCGGGGACGGCCGAGCGGGCTGGCGACCTCGGCGATGATCCGCCCGGGCCTGGGCGACATCACCAGGACTCGATCGGCGAGGAACAGGGCCTCCCGGATGCTGTGGGTCACCATGACGATCGTCGTCGCGGTCCGTGCCCAGAGCTTCAGGAGCTCGACGTTGAACCGCTCGCGGGTCAGCGCATCGAGCGCCGAGAAGGGCTCGTCGAGCAGGAGGACCTCGGGCTCCAGGGCCAGCGCACGGGCGATGGCGGCACGCTGGCGCATGCCCCCGGACAGCTCATGGGGGCGCAGCGTGGCCGCTCGCTCGAGCCCGACCCTGGTCAGCAGCTCGGCCGCCCTGGCCCGACCCTCCGCGCGGGTGACGCCGGCCAGCTCGAGTGGCAGGGCGACGTTGTCGAGCGTGTCGCGCCAGGGCAGCAGCCTGGCTTCCTGGAAGACGAAACCGGCACCGGCGTCCGGGCCGTCAACGCGGTGGCTGCCGAGCTCGACGATCCCGGCCTCGGGAGCCAGTAGGCCGCCGGCGACGCGCAGCATCGTGCTCTTGCCGCAGCCGTTCGGCCCGATGAGGGCGACGACCTCGCGATGCGCGATCGACAGGTCGACGCCGTCGAGGGCGACCAGGCGATCGGGCCCGGACCCGAAGGCCACGCGAACGCCGTCCAGTCGCAGCGCCGGACCACTCGTGACCCCGCCTGGAGCCTGGTCCGCTGGAGCGGCTGACCCGCTGGTGATCGTCGACATCCCGTGCTCGAACCTCTCGAGGCTCCGGGGAACGACCGACGGCGGGCCGCCGCGCACACGCGCGAAACGACCCGGCCCTCTTCCATCCGGACTGTCACCGTCGGCTCCGGTCGGACCGACGCAGGCGTCGGCCCCTCGGATCTGCTGCACCCGGCTGACGCCGGGCCGCTCGTGGGCTCGTCCCGTCCGCAAGCGGACCGGGACCCTACCACCGGTCGGGAATCGCACCCTGCCCCGAAGGCCGACGGCATGGTAGCACGGGGGCCTCGCCTCTCGGCAGGCAGCGTTCCGGCAGGGCCCGGGCCGCTCAGGTGGCTGTGGCTACCTCCGGCTCCGGAAGCCCGGCCTCGGCCGCCAGCTGGGCCGCCTTGTCGGTCCGCTCCCACGGGAGATCCAGGTCCTCCCGACCGAAGTGGCCGTAGGCCGCCGTGGGTCGGTAGATCGGCTCGCGCAGGTCGAGGGCGGCGATGATGCTCGCCGGCCTGAGGTCGAACGACCGCTCCACGATGGCCTGGATCCGCTCGTCGGGCAGGCGCCCGGTCCCGAACGACTCGACCGACACCGAGACCGGGCGGGCGATCCCGATGCCGTAGGCGATCTCGATCTCGAACCGATCGGCGAGACCGGCCGCCACCACGTTCTTGGCGACCCAGCGGGCCGCGTATGAGGCCGAGCGGTCGACCTTCGTCGGATCCTTGCCGGAGAACGCGCCGCCGCCGTGGCGGGCCATACCGCCGTACGTGTCGACGATGATCTTGCGACCGGTCAGGCCGGCATCACCCATCGGACCGCCGACGACGAACCGACCGGTCGGGTTGACGTGCATGACCGGGTCGACGGCGCGGAGCTCCTCGGGGATGGTCGGCAGGATGACGCACTCGACGAGGTCGTTGCGGATGCGCTCGGCCCGGACGTCGGGGTCATGCTGGGCGGCCATGACGACGGTCCGGACTCGCCTGGGGACGCCGCGCTCGTACTCGATCGTGACCTGGGTCTTGCCGTCAGGCCGCAGGTACGGCAGCTGGCCCGACTTGCGGGCCTCGGCCAGCCGTCGGGCGAGGCGATGGGCCAGGGCGATGGGCAGGGGCATGAGCTCGGGCGTCTCACTGGTCGCGTAGCCGATCATCATCCCCTGGTCGCCGGCACCCAGCTCCCCGTAGGTGGCGTCCTCGCGGACCTCGAGGGCGGCATCCACGCCGATCGCGATGTCGGGGCTCTGCTCCTTGACACTGACGAGTGTCCCGCAGGTCAGGTAGTCGAAGCCGTACTCGGCCCGCGTGTAGCCGATCTCGCGGACCGTCTCGCGGACGACCGCCTGGAAGTCGACGTAGGTCGAGGTCGTGATCTCGCCGAGGACCAGGACGAGCCCGGTTGTCGTAGCGGTCTCGCAGGCGACGCGGGCCTCAGGGTCGTCGCGCAGGATCGCGTCGAGGATGGCGTCCGAGATCTGGTCGCACATCTTGTCCGGGTGGCCCTCGGTCACCGACTCGGACGTGAAGAGGTAATGCTCGGCGTCGACGATCCCCATGGGGCCCTCCTGCGGACCGCCGGAGCGTAGCACGGGGCACGCCCGCTGGCGGCAGCCGGCCGGAGCCCGACGGCGATGGGGCCATGCCACGCCGGTACCTTCGGTCGGCTGACCGCACCGGACCGCTCCCCGAGCATCGCCGAGGTGGCAGACGCCACAACGTCCGTCATCCCCAGGCCGCCGCCGATGCGGTGGCGATCGGACCCGAGGTGCACTCGACGATGCCCAGGACACCCGACGCTGCGTTCGCGCGCCGTGCGATCGCAGCCGTCGCCCTCGCGGTCCTGGTGGGATCGCCCCTCGCCCTCTCCCTGCCCGAGGTTGGGCGAGCGGCAGCGAGCCTCACGATCGCACCCATCACCTGGGACGTGATCGGCCTCGATTCGAACAAGCCGGGTACCGAGGGTCCGGACACCTATCCGGTGGGAGCCCGGGTCTGCAACAGCGGGGACTCGGCCGCCTCGAACGTCACGGCCACCTTCACCTGGGACAGCGCCAACCCCGACATCGTGCTGGAGCCCGGAAGCTCGTCGACGATCTCGGTCCCGACGCTGGCCACCGGGTCCTGCGCGGACGCGTACTTCAACGTCCGGGTGAACCGGGAGAAGACGGTCATCGATACCGCCCGCGGATACCACATCACGGCGGCCGCCGATGGCGGTGTCGGTCCTGTCTCGACGCCGGCCGGGCGGCAGCTCTACGTCCAGGGCCTGGTCTCCCAGGCGCGGAACACTGTGGTCTCCATCACCGGCCCAGGTGGCACCCCGGCGCCGACCACCGTCGTCGTGGGCCAGCAGTACACCTACGTGCTCACCTCGGAGACCGCGCCGGGCGGCTACGAGCAGTTCGAGACCTTCCTGGACTTCCCCAACGTGATCTTCCGGATCGTCTCGGTGGACGCCGCCTACCAGACGCCGGCCGGCCACTCGACCGACACGCTCTACACGGATGCCTGTGGATGGCAGCCCGACCCCGCGCTCACCGACTACCTCGAGTGTGTCGGCCCGGACAAAGTCGCCGGTGGCAAGGCCGGCGACATGGTCGTGACGACCTACGTGGTCGAGATCCTTTCGACCGGGGTCTCGACGGTGGGCGCGCTCATCTACGACATGTCCGGCGCCAGCTACCACTACAACGCCGACTTCGGCGAGACGATCCTGTCGATCACCGCGGTCGACCCTGAGCCCTCCCCGAGCCCATCGCCCGAGCCCAGCCCGAGCCCGTCGCCCGAGCCCAGCCCGAGCCCGAGTCCATCGCCGTCGCCCAGCCCGTCGCCCGAGCCCGAGCCCGTCGCCCGAGCCCAGCCCGAGCCCGAGCCCTCGCCGAGCCCCGAGCCGAGCCCGAGCCCGACCCCGTCGCCGAGCCCGAGCCCGTCGCCCATCCCGAGCCCGAGTCCATCGCCGTCGCCCAGCCCGTCGCCCGAGCCCGAGCCCGTCGCCCGAGCCCAGCCCGAGCCCGAGTCCGTCGCCCGAGCCCAGCCCGTCGCCCGCGCCCAGCCCGAGCCCGTCGCCGAGCCCAGCCCGAGCCCGAGTCCATCGCCGTCGCCAAGCCCCGAGCCCGAGTCCCTCGCCGAGCCCGAGCCCATCGCCGTCGCCGACTCCGAGCCCGTCGCCCGAGCCCAGCCCGTCGCCCGAGCCCAGCCCGAGCCCGAGCCCGGATCCCTCGCCGAGCCCATCGCCGAGCCCGAGCCCCAGTCCGTCACCATCGCCGGACCCGAGTCCGAGCCCGTCGCCAGACCCGAGCCCGAGCCCGTCGCCAGACCCGAGCCCGTCGCCGAGCCCGAGCCCGGATCCCTCGCCGAGTCCGAGCCCCTCGCCGTCCCCGAGCCCGTCGCCGAGTCCGAGTCCGAGCCCGAGCCCGGATCCCAGCCCTGAGCCGAGTCCGTCGCCGAGTCCGAGCCCAAGCCCGAGCCCGTCCGGTGGCCTGGGCGGGGTCGGCTCCGGGAACGGCGGCGTGGACGGTAGCAACGGCGAGAACGAGAGTGGCGGCAACCAGCTCCCCGACACGGCCACCCTGCCAGGCCAGCTCGGAGCGTCCTCACCGGCATCGGTCATGGTGGCCCTGGCGATCGCCGCCATGGCCGGCTGGTTCCTCGTCGGCCGTTCCAGCGTCCGGACGCGCCCACGGAGCCGCTGAGCCGAGAGCCACCTCGCCTCCCGGACCCTCGTGCTAGGGTCCGACCGATGAGCGACGCCTCGGGACCACCACCCTCGACGGCATCCCCTCGATCCCGATCCACTCGACGATGCCGATCCGCTGGCGGGCTTTGGCCGGCGCTTCGTCGTCGAGGACCCGGACCTGATCTACCTCGATGGCAACTCGCTGGGCCGGTTGCCACGCCGGACCGTCGTCCGCCTGGGGCAGGTCATCGAGCGGGAGTGGGGACGCGAGCTCATCCGCGGCTGGGACCACTGGATGGACCTGCCGACGAGGGTCGGTGACCGGATCGCCGGGTCGGTCCTCGGCGCCCGTCCGGGCGAGGTGCTCGTTGGCGACTCGACGACGGTGAGCCTGTATCGACTCCTCGTTGCCGCTCTCGATCTCCGCCCTGACCGGCGGGCCGTCGTCGCGGCCCGGGGGGACTTCCCGACCGATCGCTACGTCGTTGCGGAGGTCGCGGCATCACGCGGACTCGAGATCCGTTGGCTGGAGCCGGACCCGGTGGACGGGCCGTCCGTCGGGGATGTCGAGGCCGCCCTCGACGAGGACGTCGCGGTCGTCGTCCTGAGCCACGTCCACTATCGGTCAGCCGCCATCGCCGACCTGGCAGGGATCACCGCGGCCGCCCGGAAGGTGGGGGCGCTGGCCCTGTGGGACCTGAGCCACGCCGCCGGTGCGGTGCCGGTCGAGCTCACGGCAGCAGAGGCCGACCTCGCGGTCGGCTGCACCTACAAGTACCTCAACGGCGGCCCCGGCGCCCCAGCCTTCCTGTACGTTCGAAGGGAGCTCCAGGACGCGCTCCGGGCACCCATCCACGGCTGGATAGCGGCACGTGACGTCTTCGCCATGGCGCCCCAGTGGGAGCGTGCTCGTGGGATCGCTGGGTTCGCAGCCGGGACGCCGCCCATCCTGGGCCTGGTCGCCGTCGACGAGGGCGTCGCCGTCGTCGAGGAGGCCGGCCTGGTGGCGATCCGTGCGAAAGGCATCGCGCTGACCGAGTACGCCATCGGACTCCACGATGCCTGGCTCGCACCGCTGGGCGCGCGGCTTGGCAGCCCGCGCGACCCGGCCCGGCGCGGCGCCCACGTCGCCCTCGGGCACCCCGACGCGCAGCGCCTGACCGCGGCCCTGGCCGACCGGCAGGTGATCGTGGACTACCGCAGGCCCGACACCATCCGGCTGGGTCTGTCGCCCCTGACGACCAGCTTCCGTGACGTACGGCAGGCCGCGCTCCGGCTTCGCGACCTGATGGCGGCCGGCTAGCCGCGGACGAGCTCGACCGGAGGGATCGGGTCGGCTGGCTGGAAACCGAGGACCTGCCCGAGGAACGACAGCTCGGCCTCGAACGCGCGCCGGATGCTCGCGGCCTGGCGGAACCCGTGGTCCTCTCCCGGGAACAGGATGTAGGCGTGGGGGATGCCGTTCGCCCGGAGCGCGCCGACGATCCGCTCGGCCTCGCTCGGCGGGACGACCCGGTCCTCCTCCCCCTGCAGGACCAGGACCGGGGCCCGGATCCCCTCGGCATGGAGGCTTGGTGAGCGAGCTTCGTAGCGCTCGCGTGCCTCCGGCCAGGGCCCCACGAGTCCATAGACGTAGCGCGACTCGAACTTGTGGGTGTCCTCGACGAAGCCGCGGAGGTCACCGATCCCGAAGTAGCTGATGCCGCCGGCGAAGATGTGCCGGAACGCCAGGGCAGCGAGCGTCGTGAAGCCCGAGGCGCTGCCGCCACGGACGACCATGCGAGCCCCATCGACGCGGCCCTGGTCGGCCAGCCAGCGTGCGCCGGCGACGCAGTCGTCGACGTCGACGATCCCCCACCCGCCCTCGAGCCGCTCGCGGTAGCTCCGGCCATAGCCGGTCGACCCGCCGTAGTCGACGTCGAGGACGGCGATGCCGCGTGAGGTGAAGGCCTGGGTCGTCAGCGAGAGCGCGGTGTTGGCCGCCGAGGTCGGGCCGCCGTGGCTGGTCACGACGATCGGCGGCAGCTCGGCGTCGGGGGCCCGGAACCGGGGGTTGTGGGGCAGGTACAGGATGCCCCGCGCGGTCCGGCCGCCGTCGGTCGGGAACTCGACGGGCTGGCCGACCGAGATGTCCGCCGGGTCGAGGGCGTGGCTGCCGCCTCGCCGGATGACCTCGACGACCCCGGACGCGAGGTCGATGGCCACGATGGCGAGGCCCGATGTCGGCGAGGCGGCGACCGCGATCGCCCGGTCGCCCTGGACGTCGATCGAACCGATCTCCGTGAACGCGGTCGCAACCTCGGTCAGGGCGCCGGGCTCGGGCCCCACGAGGTAGAGGCGGTCGCGGCTGTCGCGACGGCCGACCGCAGCGACGCGACCGTCCGACAGCG
Organism: uncultured Chloroflexia bacterium; assembly: GCA_963707215.1. Classification (GTDB taxonomy): domain Bacteria; phylum Chloroflexota; class Limnocylindria; order Limnocylindrales; family CSP1-4; genus DATHYZ01. Next base: position 1,049,942 of record CAVPPB010000003.1, read on the forward strand.
GCGCGAACGTGTGCTCGCCGAAGGTCCATTCCGGGTAGGCGAACTCCACCTCGACCGACGTCATCGCCGTGACCAGTCCGTCGCACCAGCGGCTGAGCTGGGCCCACTCGCCGGGTTCGGCGACGAACCAGAGCGAGCCGTCGGGCATCCAGCGGGGCTGGCCGACCCAGGTGGAGGCGTCACCAGCGAGTCGCTCGGCGCCCTCGATAGAGCCGTCACCAGCGAGACGGCCGACCCACAGCTCGGTGCCGTCCCAGGGCATGTTCGGGTGGTCCCACTGGAGCCACGCGACCTGCGAGCCATCGGGCGAGATGCGCGGCGCCGCGTAGAAGTCCCGGCCCTCGGCGAGCACCGTCACGGAGCCATCGGCAAGGTCGACGGCGACGAGCGCGTTCTCCCACTCGCCGTGCCGCTGGGCCGTTGCCGGCTCGTGGTCCTCTCGGATCGCCAGCAGCCGGCCCCGAGGCTCGTCCGGCTCGAGATCGGCGTACCGCCAGGCCCGCTGCGGCGTCAGCGGCGCCCACGCGCCGTCGGCACCGAGCCGGAGGAGTCGTCCGGTCGCGAAATCGGAGATGACGGCGAGGTCGCCACGGACCAGGAACGGCGCCCCGCCGTACTCGTGGACCCGGCTGCGGACGTTGACGTCCGGCGGGCTCACGTCGGACGTCGAGCGGTCCGGCGAGCGACGGACGACGACCTGGCGGCCGCCCTCGGCCGGGCGGCCCTCCAGCCAGACGAGGTCGTCGCCATCCACCATGACCTCGATGAGCCGGACGGCGCCCTCGGTCAGCCAGTCGACGGGGAACGGCGCCTGCCAGCTCCCGTAGGGGGCGACGATCGGCTCGGATCCCCCGGCAGCATCGGCCATCGGCCTACGTCCCGTGCCGCCAGGAGGCGACGTACTCGGCCTGCTCGGGGGTCATCGGCTCGAGCTCGATGCCGAGCGCGGCCAGCTTGAGACGGGCGACCTCGCGGTCGATCGCCTCGGGGACGACATAGACCCGCTGTTCCAGCTCGCCGTGATGGGCCACGACCCACTCGGCCGAGAGGGCCTGGTTGGCGAAGCTCATGTCCATGACCGCGGCCGGATGGCCCTCGGCCGCACCGAGATTGACGAGGCGACCCTCGGCGATCAGGTGGATCGTCTTGCCGCCCACCTCGAAGGCCTGGACGTTCTCGCGCACCTCCGCGATGTTGCCCTCCGCCATCGACCGGAGGGCCGGCAGGTCGAGCTCGGCGTCGAAGTGCCCGCTGTTGGCCATGATGGCCCCATGGCGCATCGCCTCGAAGTGCTCGCGCCGGAAGACGTTGATGTTGCCCGTAGCGGTGATGAAGAGCTCTCCCCACGGAGCGGCCTCGGTGGCGGTCATGACCTGGTAGCCGTCCATGAGCGCCTCGAGCGCCGGGACCGGGTCGACCTCCACCACGGCGACGTGGGCCCCCATCCCGGCCATCCGGCTGGCGATCCCGCGGCCGACCCAGCCGTAGCCGGCGACCACGACGTTGCGGCCGGCGATGAGGATGTTGGTCGCCCGCAGGATCCCGTCGAGGGTGCTCTGGCCCGTCCCGTAGCGGTTGTCGAAGAGGTGCTTCGTCATCGCCTCGTTGACGGCGATGACCGGGAACCGGAGCGCCCCGTCGGCAGCCATGGCCCGCAGCCGGATGACTCCGGTCGTCGTCTCCTCGGTCCCGGCCATGACCTCGCCGACCTGGTCCGGCCGTTGGCTGTGGAGGAGCGAGACCAGGTCGCAGCCGTCGTCCATCGTCACGACCGGGTGGGCGTCGGCGACGGCGTCGAGGTGCGCGTAGTAGGTGTCGCGGTCTTCGCCCCGCCGGGCGTAGACGGGGATGCCGTAGCTGGCGACCAGCGCCGCCGCGACGTCGTCCTGGGTCGACAACGGGTTGGAGGCGGCGAGGCTGACCTGGGCACCGCCGGCAGCCAGGGTCCGGGCCAGGTTGGCGGTCTCGGTCGTGACATGGAGACAGGCGCCGATGCGGATGCCGTCGAGCGGGCGCTCCCGCTCGAAGCGCTCCCGGATCGCCCGCAGCACGGGCATCTCCCGCTCGGCCCACTCGATCCGGCGGACCCCCGCGTCGGCCAGGCCCAGGTCGGTGACGTCATGGGGCGGCAGGCTGGTGCTCATCGATCGGGCTCCCTTGGTGACAGGAACAGGCGACGGATCGGGGCGGTCAGGGCAGCCAGCGGCGAGCCGATCCGATGGACGAGGCGCTCCTCGAAGCGCGTGTGCTCGCGATAGCCGAGCCGCCGATAGGCATTGACGGCCGGGGGGTTGTCCGCACGGACGTTGAGGACGACCTGATCACAGGTGCGCAGAAGCTCCTGGGTCACCGCGGCCGTTGTCGCCTTCGCATAGCCCTTGCCCCGGAACTCCGCGGCGGTCAACACGTTGCCGACGACCGCCAGCCGGGCATCCTGGCTGACGACATGGGTCCCAGCCGCGGCGACCAGTCGTCCCCGGACGCGGATCCCGCAGTAGACACCCTCGGTGATCGCCGCAGCAGGCAGCCAGGAGGCGAAGCCGAGCTGGTACAGGCGGTTCAGGTCGCCGCTGTCGGTCGCGGTCAGCCGCTGCACCTCGGCCGGGAACGGTACGAACCGGTCGGCATCGACCCACATCCGGATCATGGCTCCGCCCGGGTCCACGCGGTAGGCCGTCTCGATCGCCTCCAGGGCCTCGGTCCGGACGGCCACGTATGCGGCCCGTGGGCGGACGACGTCACGCAGGATGGCGGCGATCCCCTCGTTCGAGCCCATCACGAACATCGGCTGCGGCGTCACGCCGGCGTACTCGAGGGCGACGGCGACCGGTCGATCGCCGTCGAGCGCGGCGGCCCAACGGGTCCGCCGGAACTCCCTGTCGTCGAGATCGCAGATGGCATACGCGGCGAAGAGGCGGTCCTGCTCGAGGAACGCCCGGAGCATCCCCCGGTCCGTCGTGGTCCGGGTGACCAGCCGGCCGGCAGCCGTGGCCGCGGTGGTGACCATCAAGCGCCCGCCCGGGGGACGCCAGGGGCGTCGTCGGCCACCTGCTCGGCCACGGTCCGATCGGCCACGAACGCGGCGTGGGCCGGCGGGTGGGCACGACGCTCGCGGTTGCGGGCGAACGCCTCGGCGATCTCGCGGTCGAAGGGCGGCCGAAGGACGCCCTCGTCGGTGACGATCCCGGTGATGAGGTCGTGGGGAGTCACGTCGAAGGCCGGGTTGAAGGCCTCGCTGCCGGCCGGGGCGATCGACTGGCCGGCCAGCCGGGTCACCTCGGTCGCCGGACGCTCCTCGATCGGGATCGTCGATCCGTCGGGCAGCATCCGGTCGAACGACGTCAGCGGGGCGCAGACGTAGAAGGGCACGCCGTGGCGCGCCGCCAGCACGGCCAGCGGGTAGGTCCCGACCTTGTTGGCCGTGTCTCCGTTGGCCGCGATCCGGTCGGCCCCCACGAGGACGACGTCGACACGGCCAGCCGACAGCAACGAAGCCGCAGCGACATCGGGCAGCACGGCGTGGGGGACCCCTGCCTGCCCGAGCTCCCAGGCAGTCAGTCGGGCCCCCTGGAGCACGGGTCGGGTCTCGTCCACCCAGACGTGGACCGGGCGCTCGTCGTGGTGGAGGACCTGGACGATGCCGAGGGCCGTCCCGAACTGGCCGCAGGCGAGCGGCCCGGTATTGCAGTGGGTAAGGATCCGGAGCGGCCGGTCACCGGGATCAGGCATGGCATCGGCGCCGAAGCGGGCAAGCCGGCCATGGTCGTCGGTCGCCTCGAAGACGATCGCCTCGGCCTCCGCTCGCAACGCATCGGCGACGGCCTGGCCATCCTCGTTGAGGTCGCCGACGGCATCGAGGCGAGCCAGCATCCGGTCGACGGCCCACTGCAGGTTGACCGCGGTCGGCCGGCTCCGCGCGAGCCCGGCCGCAGCCCCGCGGATCGACGCCCGGCGGGCGTACGGACGGGTGGCCCGCAGCCGGTTGGCGGACAGCGCAAGGGCGATCGCGGCGACCTGACCGATGGCCGGAGCCCCGCGGACCGCGAGCTCCCGGATCGCCTGGACCGCATCCGAGGCGGACCGGATGTCGAGGTCCACGAGCTCGCCGGGCAGGCGTCGCTGATCGACGACATGGAGGACATCGCCGTCCCAGCGGAAGGCCGTCCGGAAGCCCATCGCCCCGATGCCGACCTTCGAGGGCACCGACATCCCCAGGCGGGCCGGTGCACCGTCCGGGTCCATGATGACCGCGGCAGCCTCGGCGGTCGTTCGCTGGATGGCCCCGGCGGCTCCGGCGACGGTCGCGGCGGTCTGGATCAGGTCCCCGGCGAGCTGGCGGAAGAACCGCCGTCGACCGAGGTCCGCCCCTTCGGTGTCGTCGGGCGTCGGACCCGGCGGGGACGCGTCGGGGAGTTCGCCGGGAGGCAATGGACGACCCTAGTAGCGGATCACGCTCGTGACCCGACGGTCGGACAGGCGTTCGCGACCCTTCAGGAAGTCGAGCTCGACGAGGAAGCTGAGACCGACGATCTCGCCCTGGAGCCGTTCGACGAGCTCGATGGTCCCGCGGACGGTGCCGCCCGTGGCGAGGAGGTCGTCGACGATCAGGACCCGTTGGCCGGGCTGGATCGCATCGCGGTGGATCTCGAGCGTGTTGGAGCCGTATTCGAGGGCGTACTCGACCGACAGGACCTCGGCCGGCAGCTTGCCGAGCTTGCGGACCGGGACCAGGGCGGCCTCCAATGCGTAGGCCATCGGAGCGCTGAAGATGAAGCCCCTGGACTCCATACCAACGACGGCATCGATCTGCTCGTCCCGGTACGGCTCCAGCATCAGCTCGACGGCCTCCCTGAACGCCCCGGCGTCCTTGAGGAGCGTCGTGATGTCGTAGAAGAGGATGCCCGGCTTCGGGAAGTCGGGGATCTCGCGGATCTTGGCGCGCAGGTCCTCGGCGGACATGGCTGGCAGCTGCCTCCGGTGGTCCGTGGGCGGCGCCGGGACGGCGCCCAGGTCGGCTCGATTGGGCCTCGCCAGTCTACCCCAGCCCACGCCCGGTCCGACCGCGCCGCGACCGACTGCTCCAAGGCTCCGTCCCAGGCGTCGTCGGTGGGCACTATCCTGTCGAGCCATGGTCGATCGTCCGCTCCGGATCGCCGCCGCCCAGGCCCATCCGGCCTGGGGTCGCCCGGACGAGACCGCCCGCCGGGCGACGGAGTGGATCGCCCGGGCAGCCGCCGACGACGTCGGGCTGCTCGCCTTTGGCGAGACCTTCCTCGGCGGCTACCCGTTCTGGCTCTCGCTGACCGACGGTTCCCGCTTCGAGGACCCCGAGCAGAAGCGGGCCTACGCCTACTACCTGGATGCCGCCGTCGAGCTCGACGGACCCGAGGTCGGCGAGGTGGTCGAGGCTTCGCGGGACCACGGGCTCTTCACCTACATCGGCATCGCCGAGCGCGGCCCGGGACCGGCCCGGGGCACGGTCTTCTGCACCCTCGTCGCGATCGATCCGGAGCGCGGCGTGGTGAGCGCCCACCGCAAGCTCCAGCCGACCTACGAGGAGCGCCTCGCCTGGGGCCAGGGAGACGGCCATGGCCTGCGCGTCCACGCCCTGCCCGGCGGGCCGCGGGTCGGCGGACTCAACTGCTGGGAGAACTGGATGCCCCTGGCCCGGACGGCCATGTACGCCGGAGGGGAGGACATCCATGTCGCAGCCTGGCCGGGAGCGGTCCGGTTGACGGAGCCCTCGACCCGCTTCATCGCCGTGGAGGGCCGGGTCTACTGCCTGGCCGCCAGCGTCCTCCTGTCGATCGACGACATCGCGGCCGACTTCCCGCTACTCGAGGCCTGCCGGGAGGCGGCCGGCCGGGGCGGCGTCCTCTACGACGGCGGCTCCGCCGTGGCCGGGCCCGACGGGGCGTGGATCGTCGAGCCCGTCGCCCGGGAGGAACGGCTCGTGGTCGCCGAAGTCGACCCGGCGCGGGTACGCGAGGAGCGCCAGAACTTCGATCCGACCGGCCACTACAGCCGGCCGGACGTCCTGGAGCTGCGGGTCGATCGCCGGCGCCTTCACGGATCGCCCTACCGGGACGAGTGACGCCCCGACCCCAGGATCAGGCCCCGGCCCGGACCGGCCGGTGGCCGATGAGGCGGCGGCTTGCCAGCGCACCCAGCACGGCGACGACGGCGCCCATCCCGAAGGCGATCGCCAGGGCGACCCAGGCTTCGGCGCCCGATCGCTCCCCGGCGGCCACGAAGGCGCCGGCGATACCGGTCCCGAGAGCCACGCCGAGGGTGTCGGACAGTTGCAGGGCCGACGTGGCGCCACCCTCGGCCCCGGGCGTGGCCTCCCTGAGGGTGTAGATCGACAGCGGCGCATAGGAGAGCCCCATCCCGAGCCCGGCGACCCCGAAGGTCACGACCGCGACCTGCCAGGGAACGGCAGGGATGAGTACGAGCATCGTCGTCGCAACCCCCGCGGCGACGCTCGCGAACCCGACACCGACGAAGCGAGCCGCTCCGAGCGCCTGGATGCCTCGGGCCTGGATCCAGGACCCGGCCGTCCAGGACAGGGTCGCTGACGTCAGGACGATCCCCGCTGCGAACGCGCTGATGCCGCGGTAGTCGATGAGCAGGAGAGCGACGTAGGCGTCGACCGCGAAGAACGCGAAGGTGAGGACGCCTCGAAGCCCGATGGCCGCCGGCAACCCCGGCCGGAGCCTCAGGGTGCCGGGTGGGCTGAGGCGCCGGAAGGCCGGCACGCCGACCGCGATCCCGACCGGCACGAGGGCCACGAGGAGGAGCGCCGAGCCCGACGTAAGCCCGACGAGGGCGGTCCCGGCTCCGGCCGTGACGAGGAGGGCGAGTGGCAGCCGTCGGCGGAGCGCCTCCCCGGCCGCGTGCTCGGATGCCGGCGCCGGCGCGACCGCGCGGAGCGCCCGGATCGTCATCGCCCCGCTGACCGCGATCAGGGGTAGCAGGCCCAGGAAGACCCAGCGCCAGCCGACCGTCTCCCCGACGAGCCCGGCGATGGCCGGACCGATGACCCCGGGGATCACCCAGGCGGTCGAGAGGATCGCGAACATCCGGGGCCGGATCGACTCGGGCATCGAGCGGCCGATCGCGACGTAGACGGTGGGCGGGATGGAGCCCGCGCCGAGCCCCTGGAGGACCCGCCCCGCGACGAGCACCGGCATGCTCGGAGCCAGGCCTCCGACGACCAGGCCGGCGGCGAAGAGCCCGAGACCGATGCCCAGCGGTCGAACGAGGCCACCGCGGTCCAGCAGCCCGCCGATGACGACGATGCCGACCAGCGAGCCCAGGAAGAAGGCGGAGAACACCCAGCCGTACAGCTCGAGTCCGCCGAGATCCTCGGCAACGAGCGGCATCACCGTCGAGATCGCCAGGGCCTCGAACGCCACCAGGGTGACGGTCAGGATGAGGCCGATGGTCAGCGCCCGACGGCCCGCCGAGAAGAGGCCGTCGGCCGGCTCGGTCCGCATCCGGCTAGAGGACGAGCCCGGCAGGCGGCGGCACCGACGCGACGACCTCGTCGGCAAGCGCGACGGTCCGGGTCCACTCGTAGAACAGGCCTTTCGTCGTCGTCAGCAGGCCGCCAGCGGCCCGGATCCGGTCGAGGCCGGCGGCGGTCCCCCCGGCCGGCGATGCCGTGGCGTCGGCGACGACCGCGACGCGGACGCCGCGCGCGAGCAGCCCCACGGCCGACTGGGCGACGCAGACGTCGGTCTCGAGCCCCACGAGGACAGCGGTCCCACGGCCGGTCGCCTCGACGGCGGCCAGGATGTCCGGCTGGTCGGCGAGGCCGAACACCGCCTTGTCATGGCGGGTCATCCCGGCCGGCATGACGTCGAGGATCCGCCGGTCGGTCGAGCCATGCTTGCCCGGCTCCTCCTCGGTCGCGACGGTCGGCACATCGAGGTGCGCCGCGACGCGAGCCAGCCAGGCGATCCGCTCGGCGATCGACGCCGCGACCGGCGGGTCGAGACGTTCGAGGAAGCCGGGCTGGGTGTCGATGACGACGAGCAGGCAGTCGGTCGCCACGAGGAGAGGCTGGGCGGTCACCGCGATGCTCCTGGGGCCATCATCACGTCCCCGCCAGGCGCTCGACGACCGGGTCGAGCTCGCCCTCCTCGCCGACCATGAACGAGCTGATGCCGAGTCGCTCGCGGATGCCCCGCAGCTTCTCGACGAGGCCGTCGACCGAGCCGATGAAGACGTGCGGCGACTCCAGCACTTCGCCGGCCGAGATGCCGAGCCCGGACTGTTCGCGGAACCGATCGGCCAGCGTCTCGGCCTCCTTCCGGGCACGGTCGGTCAGCAGGGGCGCCACCCCGGTCGGGTAGACGTTGAGCTCGAGCTCGTCGAAGCGCCCGCCGGCCGCCTCGCGCACCCAGCCGATCTTCTCCTCCGTCGCGGCGAGGGTGATCGACCGCGGATCGCGGACCAGTCCGGGCAACGTCCTGGGGGCGAAGCTGACGATGTCGGCCTCCCGGCCGGCCAGCGTCAGGACCCGTTGCCCTCCGCCGCCGATCATCAGCGGCGGGTGAGGCCGCTGGACCGGCTTCGGCCGGCCGTCGTAGGCGTCGAGCGCGTAGTGCTCGCCACGGAACGAGAACGGCTCCCCGCCGAGGCAGCCCTTGAGCACGGAGATCGCCTCGGCCAGCCGGCCGACCCGGATCTCCACCGGGTCGAAGCTCATCCCGGTCTGCCGGTACTCGGGTGCATTCCAGCCGGCCCCGATGCCGATCTCGAGCCGGCCGCCGCTGAGGACGTCGAGCGTCGCGAGGTCGTGGGCCAGGACGGCCGGGTGACGGAGGTCGTTGTTGATGACGAACGAACCGATCCGCAGCCGCTCGGTGGCGGCGGCCACGTAGGCCATGGTCGGGACCGGCGCCATCTGGTCGATGAGGTGGTCGGGCACGACGAGGGCGGAGAAGCCGGTCGCCTCGGCCCGCCGGGCGAGCTCGGTGAGGGTCCGGCCGTCGACCGGGGTCGAGACCACGGCCAGGAAGCGGAAGGGTCGCATCGACCGATGGTAGACCCGCGGCCCGAGGGGCCGCGACCGTGACTGATCAGTCGAAGTCGAAGATCCCGCGCCCGGCCGAGAACTGGAGCACCAGCCGGCAGCGCTGGCAGATCTTCAGCACGAGCTTGTGACTCGTGACGCCCCAGCGTGAGTCCATCCGGCCCCGCTGGGTCTCGAACTCGGTCCCGCTGCACAGCGGGCACTTCAGCACCGGCTTCGCGGCCGCCTCGGCGGCTTCCCAGGTTCCCATCATCAGGCCTCCGTAGCGTGATCGGTCAGCGGCAGGGTCGGTCGAAGGCGGCTGCCCTCGATAGGTCAGTCCCTGCCGCGCAGCAGTGAGATCCGGAAGGGGCGCAGCTCGCCGCGGGCGTACCCGCCGGCGATGACCGGGTCCTCCTCCATGATGCGCCGGGCGGCGGCCTCGTCGGGCGCCTCGAAGATGGCGATCCCCGTGTTGACCGATCCCAGGGTCGGCCCCACGAGGACGATCGTGCGCTCCGCGAGGAGGCGCTGGAAGCGCTCGAAGTGGGTCCCCCAGACCGCCTCCTCCTCGGGGGTCATGGTCGCCGCGAAGTCCTCCCGGGGCGGGTGGATGAAGTAGACCCATTCGCCCATGACGCTCGCCTTCGCAGCCCGATCAGGCGGCCGCCGCGCCGCTCGGCGCGCCGTCCGACCGGGCCGGCTCGGGCTCCCCGGGCGGTGACCCGACCCGGAACCGGTTGCGGTAGTGGATCAGGGCGCCCAGCAGCGCGGCATGGGTCAGGGTCGAGGAGATGGCGGCGATCTGCTCGACGTAGAAGCTGACGATCGCCCCGGCGGTCAGGGCGACGATCAGGCCCACGATCGCCAGCCGGATGCCGGCGACCTCGCGTCCGCGGCCGAGCGCGACCGCGCCGATCAGGAGCACGATCCCGCTCGCTCCGAGGATGGCCGCCTCCAGGAGGTAGAAGACCGGGTCGTCGGGACGTTCGACCCGGTCGCCCGGCACCTCGACGATATCCCGGATCGCGTCGCGGACGATCTCCGGGTCAAGGACCGCGAACAGCACCAGCGAGAGCAGCCAGGTGACGCCCATGAACCCCAGGACGGCGACGAGCAGGCGTCGGAAGCGACGCCGGGGCAGGTATCGCTCCTCCCAGCGGGCCAGGCGACCCGGCTGGACCGCCGCGGGCCGGGCGTCGGGCCGGCGGCGCACCACGACGAAGATGGCGATGAGGGCCAGCAGCAGGCCGTAGATGAGCGGCGCCGCCAAGGGGTAGAAGTAGTCGTTGCTCGCGGTGATGAACTTGCCGACCTCGTCGACGAACAGGCCGGTGCCGGCACCGGCCAGGATCGCCGAGAGCGAGAGGACCAGGGAGCCGGTGAGCAGGAGCGGCAGGAGCGCCGCGGCCACGAGGAGGAGCCCGCCCCAGAGCACGTGGGCGACGTGGAGCTCGCCGCCGCCGACCTGCGGGTAGCCGGTCGCCTGGAGGTACCAGCGGGTCCCCACGACGGCCACGATGAAGGCCACGATCAGGATGAGCAGGTAGCGCTCGGCGCCGTCACGGAAGCTGGGTCGGTCGGACATCGGCACGGTCATCCTAGCGGACGGGGCTCACCAGGCGTCGCCGGGTCGCCACTCGCAGCTGATCGACGCCGTGGGGTCGAGCGCTGGCGACGTCGGCGTCGGCAGGACCATGATCCCCTCGTCCTCGTCGGCGGTCCGCAGGAGCCCCTCGGTCGTCCGCACGTACGTCGGCCCCTGCCAGCGCAGCCAGCCGAGCCGCTCGTAGAAGCGGTGAGCGTCGGTGCTGAGGGCGCCCAGCTCGAAGCCGGCGTGGATGAACCCGGTCGCCTCGGCAACGACCCGCGAGCCCAGCCCCTGGCGCTGGCGACCGGGTTCGGTGGCGACGGCCTCGAGGTAGCCGGTCCGGAGCGGCCGCCCGCCCAGCTCGAGGACCCGCTCCACGACCGAGGCATGGCTGACGATCCGCCCGTCGGCCTCGATGAGCCAGTGCCGCCCGCCGAGGGCGTGGGCCATGTCGTCGTCGCTGAAGCCACCGCCCGGCCAGGCGCCTGCGAAGAGGCGGCGCAGCTGGTCGAGATCGGCGGGAGTGAGATCTGTCGTGCTCGCCTCACGCGGCCGAGGCAGGAGCAGGTCAGCCATCGACCCCGAGGCGGGCGACGACGGCCTGGGTGAGCTGCCAGGCACGCCCCGGTTCATGGGGCAGGCGGATGCGGACCTGGTTCGAGGCGAAGGTGAGCTCGCCCGGCCGGACTCCCGGCAGGGACCCGCCCGGGCCGGTCGGAGCGAGGAGACGCATCGCGGTCGCCCGCGACAGCTCGGCCCCGAAGCGGACGACGAGCTGACCGTCCTCGCGGGAGATCGAGGAGACGCCGACCTCCTCGGCCCGCAGGCGCAGCTCGGCGACCTCTGCCAGCCGGAGCACCGGCTCCGGCAGCGGCCCGAAGCGGTCCAGGACCTCCTGGCGGAAGGCGGCGATGTCGCCCGGCGTGCGGGCCCTGGCCAGGCGCCGGTAGAGCTCGAGCTTCTGGGCCTCGTCGGGCACGTAGTCGTCGGGCAGGTGGGCCTCCAGCGGCAGGTCGAGCACGGCCTGCGGTCGCTCGACGACCGGCGCCCTCCCCTCCAGGCTCGCCTTCTGCTCCTCGACCGCCTCGCCCAGGAGCCGCGAGTAGAGGTCGAAGCCGACGGCCGCCATGTGCCCGGACTGCTCGGCGCCAAGGATGTTTCCGGCACCGCGGATCTCCAGGTCGGCCAGGGCGATCTGGAAGCCGGCCCCCAGCTCGGAGGCATTGAAGATCGCCTGGAGGCGCTTGCGGGCCTCGTCGCTCATCCGCTCGCGACGGCGGTAGAGCAGGTAGGCGTAGGCCCGTCGGCTGCTCCGGCCGACCCGGCCGCGGAGCTGGTAGAGCTGGGCGAGGCCGAGCTGGTCGGCCCGATCGATGACGATCGTGTTGGCGTTGGGGATGTCGAGGCCCGACTCGATGATCGTCGTGCTGACGAGGACGTCCGCCTCGCCGCCGGCGAAGCCGACCATGACCCCCTCGAGCGCGCCCTCGGACATCTGGCCGTGGCCGACGACGATCCGGGCCTCCGGCAGCATCCGCCGAAGCTGGTCGGCCTGGGCCTCGATCGTCTCGACCCGGTTGTGGACGAAGAAGACCTGGCCGCCGCGGTCCAGCTCGCGAAGGATGGCGTCGCGCACGAGCCCGGCGGAGGCCTCGGCGACCCGGGTCTGGATCGGTAGCCGGTCCTCCGGTGGGGTCTCGATGACGGACAGGTCGCGGATGCCGGCCAGAGCCAGGTTGAGGGTCCGCGGGATCGGCGTCGCCGAGAGGGTCAGCACGTCGACCTCCCGGCGGAGCCGCTTGAGGCGCTCCTTCGCCGCCACCCCGAAACGCTGCTCCTCGTCCACGACGACCAGCCCGAGGTCGCGGAAGGCGACGTCCTTGCTGAGCAGGCGATGGGTGCCGATGACCAGGTCGACCGAGCCGTCGGCCAGGCCGGCCACGGTCCTCCCCTGCTCCGCCGGCCCGACGAATCGCGAGAGCAGCCGGACGGCGATCGGGAACGCGGCGAAGCGCTGGGAGAAGGTCCGGAAGTGCTGGTCGGCGAGGACCGTCGTGGGCACGAGGACCGCGACCTGGCGGCCGTCCTGGACGGCCTTGAAGGCGGCTCGCAGGGCGACCTCCGTCTTGCCGTAGCCGACGTCGCCGACGACGAGGCGGTCCATCGGCTGGACGGCCTCCATGTCGACCTTGACCTCGGCGATGGCACGCAGCTGGTCGGGCGTCTCCTCGTACGGGAACGACGCCTCGAGCTCGCCCTGCCAGGGCGTGTCGGGCTCGAACGCGTGGCCGCGGGCGGCCGCCCTCGCCGCATACAGCTCGAGGAGCTCCGAGGCGAGGTCGGTGACCGCCCGCTTGACCCGCTGCTTGGTCCGCAGCCACTCGGTTCCGCCGAGGCGGCTGAGGGTCGGCGACTCGCCGCCCGAGTAGCGGCTCAGGCGCTCGATCTGCTCGACCGGCACGAAGATCCGATCGCCGGCGGCGAAGCGCAGCTCCAGGAAGTCGCGGTCGTCGCCGAGACCGCTGGAGCGCCGGATCATCCGCTCGTAGCGGGCGATGCCGTGGTCGATGTGGACGACGAGGTCGCCGGGCGTGAGGCGCTCGAGGAGGTCGCGGGGGACGACCCGTCGGAGGGCCTTGGGGCGACGGACCCGGACCGAGCCGAAGAGCTCCCGGTCGGTGACCAGGACCAGGCCGTCCGGCCCGCCCTCGAAACCGCCGTTGAGGCTCCGCTCGACGAGGACGACACCGCCGGGATGGGGCGGCTCCGCGACCCGGCTGACGGCCGCGACGGGCCGGCCACCCTCCTCGAGGAGCTCGGCGAGACGGGGCGCCTGGTCGCTCGTCAGGACGACCCGGCCGGCGTCGGCCGCCCAGCCGTCCACCATGTCCGTCAGCCGGCCGGTCCGCCCGGGCAGGACGGTCGGCTCGCGCCAGCCGAACAGATCGCCCGACGCCAGGCCGCCCCGGGCCAGGGTGGCCTCCTGGGGCAGGTCCGTCATCCAGGTCAGCTCGAGGGTCCGGGAGGCCGTCAACCGGGAGCGCCAGGCGCGCTCGGCCGGGTACGGCGCCGGCCAACGCTCCGGGAGCTCGCCCGCGGCGATCAGCTCGCCGCGGCGCTCGGCCTCCTGGCGCCAGAGGGACGCGGCCGCATCGGCCACGTCGCCAGGCTCGTCGATCACGATGAGCGCGCCAGGATCGACATGGTCGAGGCCGGTCGTCGCGGTCAGGACGGGCGCCCAGACCTCCGCGGCGTCGCCGACGGCCAGGGCTCGGGTGAGCGGGTCGCCGGCGCCCTCCAGTCGGTCCAGGTCGGCGGCCAGCCGCTCGGGCAGCCGATCGACCAGGCGACCCAGCCGGGCGCGGATCGAACCCGCTCCACCGGGCGGGCGCAGGAACTCGCTGGCCGGCAGCAGCTCGATAGGCCCGGCCGGTCCGACCGAGCGTTGGTCGGTGGGATCGAAGGCCCGGATCGAGTCGATCTCGTCGCCGAACAGCTCCAGGCGCACGGGCAGCTCGGCCGACGGCGGGAACAGGTCGACGATCCCACCGCGCCGGGCGAACTCGCCGCGACCGGCGACCTCCAGGACCCGCGTGTAGCCAAGGTCGTGGAGCTCCCGCAGGAACGCCTCCAGGTCGATGCGGCCCGCGGCCCGGACCACTCGCGGGTCGGGCAGGTCGTCGGGCGGGATCGTGGTCTGGAGGAGGGCCTGGACCGACGCGACGAGGACCGGCGCCCGGCCGGTCCGCCAGGCCGCCAGCGCGGCGACGCGGCTCGCCGTCTCGTCGGGCACGAGTTCGCTTCGCTCGTAGGCGAGGGCGGTCCGCGGCTCGAGGATGGCCACCGCTGCAGGGTCGCCCAGCCAGGCGCCGAGCTCCTCGGAGACCCGATCGCCGATCTCCGCGTCGCGGGCGATCCAGCAGACCCGCTCATCGGCCTGAGCGAGGGCAGCCGCGAGGTACGTCTTGGCGGCGTGGGGCACCGTCGTCACCGACGCGTGGCGGCCGGCTCGAGGCGCTGGGGCCTCGCCAGGTCCGCCGAGCCGCTCGACGAGCGTCGCGAAGGAGCCCGAGCCGGTCAGCAGGCCGGGCAGGCGTGAGAGATCGGGGATGCGACGACCGCCGCGGGGCGCCCGGCTGCCCGGAGCAGGCGCAGCCGACCGGCGGGTCCCACCGCGACCGGTCTGCGGGACGGCGCCGGCGCGATCACGGGCGAGCTCGACCTCGGCGTCGACCGCCGAGACCTCCAGGTCCGGGCCCCCGGCGAGCGGTCCCCGACGGGCGACGGCCTCACCGACGAGCCGGTCGACCTCCCGCCGCCGCGAGGCCCGCTGGCCGCGCAGCTGCGGGCTCACCGGCCCTCTCCCGGCGACCGCACCTTGCGCCAGCCGGTCCGGGTGCGGCGGATCCCGTCGGCATCGGGCGGGCCGTCGATCGCCCCCGGCGGGGCCAGGCGCTCCGGGTCCGCCGGGCGCAGCTGGAAGGCGTTGAACCGGTTGGCGGCCTTGTTGGTGCCCTCCCGGGCCCAGGCCTCGACGGCGTCGGCGGCCGCGTCGAGGAGCTCATCCAGGCGGAGTTGCTCCTCGGGCCCGAAGCGGCTCAGGACATGGTCGACGGCGTCGCGAGAGGGCTCCCCGATCCCCACCCGGAGGCGGCCGAACTTCTCGGTCCCGAGCTCTTCGATGATCGACCGCAGACCATTGTGCCCGCCGGCGCCCCCACCCTCGCGGAAGCGCAGCCGCCCGAACGGTAGGGCGAAATCGTCGGCGACGACCAGGAGGTCGGGCAACGGAGCGCGCTCGCGGGCCAGCAGCTTGCGGACCGCCAGTCCGCTGTCGTTCATGTAGGTCAACGGCTTGGCCAGGACCAGGTCGAGGCCCGCGTGGCGGCCACGGACACTGGAGGCAGCATCGCGGTCACGCCCCCGGCCGCCCCAGCCTGCCCGGTCGGCAAGGCGGTCGAGGACCATCCAGCCGATGTTGTGGCGGGTCCGGGCGTACTGGCTGCCCGGGTTGCCGAGGCCGACGACGAGCTTCACTGGTCCTCCCTGCCGATCGGTGCCGACCCGGCCCTCGCGGCCACACCGAGCGGCCCCGGCGGCGTCCGCCCGGGGCCCAACCTCTGGATGGTACCCCGGTCGCGCGGCTCGCCGGGTCCGATCAGGCGGAACCCGACCCTGGGTCCGGGTGGCCCACCGCGAGGAGGCGCCGTTCGAGGGCTCGCATCGCCGCCTCCTCGCGTGGCTCGGCATGGTCCCAGCCGCAGAGGTGCAGCGTCCCATGCGTCACCAGCAGGCACATCTCCTCGGTCGCCGACCAGCGCACGTCGCCGGTCTGGCCGCCCCGGCCGTCGGCAGCCTGATCGATGGCGCGCTCGACCGACACGACGACGTCCCCGAGGTGAGGCCTCCGGGTCGGCGGGGCGACGAACCGTGGCGTCGGTGCATCCGGAGTAGGATCCGGGGCGGCCGGGCCGCCTTCGTGCGGCGGGAACGCCTCGGGGCCAAGCAGCGGGAACGACAGAACGTCGGTCGGGCCGGACTTCCCAAGATGGGCCAGGTCGAGCGCGGCCAGCTCGCCGTCGTCGGACAGGACGAGGCCGACCGAGGCCGGGGCGGGAGCGCCTGCGGCGTCGAGCGCCGCTCCCATGGCCCGAGCGAGCCGAGCGAGCGCGGCAGGCCGAGGCATGCCCGGTCGCTCGGTGACGTCGATCCGCCATGGCCCCACGTGGATCGAGCGAATTCGTGCGGGGGAGCCCACGCTCAGGCGCCGGTGCCTCGTCCGCCGCCCGCCTCACGGCGGGCCTCGAGCTCGACGACCTTGTTCTGCGGGTAGGCGATCCGCTGGTGGTACATACCCAGGAGTTGCTGGACGAACGCTTCACGGATCCTGTCGAGGTCGCGGATCGAAAGGTCCGAATCGTCGAACTGGCCGTCCTCCAGCCGCTCGCTGATGATGCGGGTCACCATGGCCCGGATCGTCGCCTCGTCGCGCGACGACAGCGAGCGGACCGACGCCTCCACGGCATCGGCCAGCATCAGGATCGCGGCTTCCTTGCTCTGGGGCTTGGGGCCGACATGCCGGAAGCGCCGCTCCTCCACCGCCTCCGCGGCCTTCTTGCCGGCCTCGGTCTCCAGGCCGCCGTAGGGCTCCGCGGCCGCCTCACGGGCCTTCGACCAGAAGTAGCTGATCCGGCCGGTCCCGTGGTGCTGCGGGATGAAGGCGATGAGGCTCCGCGGCAGGCCGTACTTGTAGGCGATGTCGATCCCGTCGGCCACGTGCTGCTTCAGCACCTGGGCCGATTCCTCGGGCTCCAGGGTGTCGTGGATGTTGTCGCCACCGGCCTGGTTCTCGATGAAGCCCAGGGGGTTCGCGAGCTTGCCGACGTCGTGGTAGTAGGCGGCTACCCGGGCCGTCAGCGGGTCGGCCCCGACCGCCTCGGCCGCTCGCTCGGCGAGGTTGCCGACCATCAGCGAGTGATGGTACGTACCGGGCGTCTCGACCAGCAGGCGTCGCAGCAGGGGCTGGGATGGATTCGCCAGCTCCTGGAGCTGGAACACCGTCACGATGCCGAACACGCTGCCGAGGACGGCGAACAGCCCGACGGTCGCGATCGCGGCCCCGCCCGCCGAGGCAGCTGCCGCGACGAGGAGCTGGAGGGTGCCCTGCAGGTCGAATTCGCCGAGGAGGGCGAAGGTGCCCACGGCAGCGGCCTGGGCGACCGCCACGGCGATCCCGGCCTGGAAGAAGACGTTGACCCGATCGCCTCGTCGGATAGCGATGATCCCGGCCAGACCGCCCAGGAAGACGTAGGCCGTGATCTCGAGCGAGCCGCCGTTGACGCTGCCGGCGAGGAGGGCAAGGATCGCCGTGACCATCGTCGCGGCCCAGGCGTCGAGCAGGATCGCGAGCAGCATGCCGGCCGCGGCCAGGGGCACGAAGTAGGGCAGGACGGACCGGCCCGCGGTCAGCTTCAGGGCCAGCGCCGAGAAGACGATGACCAGGGCGATGAGGATCAGCACGTTGCGTCGGTGCCAGAGCGCTGGCCGGAAACGCCAGAGCCAGATCAACAGCGGCACGACGAGGAGGGCCGCGAGGGCCACCCAACCGGCCAATCTGGCGAGGTCGGGGCGGGCCACGTCGAGCCCGAACTGCTCGATCTGCTCGACCGCCAGCGGCGTGACCAGCTCGCCGTCGGCGACGATGAGCTGGCCCCGCTGGACGTTGACGACGACGGGCGCGACCGCGGCGGCGGACTGGTCGCGCATCTCGTCGGTCAGCTCCTGGCTGTACGACGAGTTGGGAACGACGAGCGGCTCGATGGTCTCGGCCGCGAGGCCCCGCTCCTCGGGCGTAAGGGTCAGGGACATGCGGCTGGCCAGGCCGGACTTGACGAACGCGACGTCCGCATCGCGGAGCTCGGCCCGCAGGATCTGATCGAGGACCCGGGCGGCCTCGGTCCGGACGGCGTTCCAGCGCTCCTCGGTCAGGGCGGCGAGCGTCTCGGTGGACTCCGGCGAGAGGTCGTCGATCGCGTTCCTGAGGAGGAGGTCCTCCTCCTCGGGGGTCAGAGCGGCGGCGAAGGCCGCGTCCACCGCGGCCGTGCGCTCGTTGAAGGCCAGCAGCTGCTGCTCGGCGATCGCCGCAGCCTTCTCCGCCGTGTAGTCGTACTGCGGCCCGACGGCGGCCCGTGCGGCTTCGCGCGCGGCCTCGGTCTCCACCGCGCTCTCGTACTCGAGCGCGCGCGGCGCCCGGACGTCCTCGGCCGCCACGGCGCCGACCTCCAGGTTCACCTGGTTCGGGAGGACATCGATCGCGAGGATCGCCCCGAGGACACCGACCAGGATCAGCGAGGTGACGAGCAGCTGGACGAGGTCGGCCCGGGTGAAGGTCCGGACAGCATAGGTCCGCTGCGAGAGCACGACCGCCTAGCCCCCGTGACCCGGATCGTGGGCTGCCAGGTCCGCCCGGGCCAGGGCCTGGGCGGCGAGCTCGCTGACGCGGCGCCCGTCGGCCCGGCCTCGCGTCCGCGGCGAGAGCCAGCCCATGACCTTGCCCATGTCGCGTGCCGACGTGGCCCCGACCACCGAGACGGCCTGGTCGACGAGCGCACCGATCTCGTCGTCGGTCAGGGGGGCGGGCATGAACTCGGCCAGGACGGCCACGGCGGCCTCCTCCGGCTTGGCGAGATCGGGCCGTCCGCCGGCCCGGAACGCCTCGATCGACTCACGGCGAGTCTTCAGCTCACGCGCCAGCACGGCCAGCTGTTCGTCCTCGGAGAGGGGCCGGCGCTGGGCCTTCTCGGCGTTGTAGAGGGCGCTCTGCGCCATCCGCAGCACGTCGCGGCGCAGCACGTCACCGGACCGCATGGCGGCGGTGATCTCGGTCTGGATCCGCTCTTGAGGGGTCACCGGACGGCTCCTCGGGTGGCTCGGTCGATCCTCGACGATCGGTCCCGGCCGCCCGTGGTGCTGGTCAGCCCTGCGACTGTCGGGCGGCCTTCTTGCGCTTCGCTTCCTTGCGCTTGCGCTTCACGCTCGGCTTCTCGTAGTGCTCGCGGCGGCGAGCTTCTGCGAGGATGCCGCTCTGCTGGATCTTCTTGTTGAAGCGTCGCAGGGCGCTCTCGAAGGTCTCGTTCTCACCGACTCGGACTTCGGCCAATCCGGCGTCACCTCCCCGGGCCTGAGGTTCGTGGCGATGGTCGCCGCGCCCGGCCCAGGTGCGCGGTCCACGTCGTCGGGTGCCTCGGCACGAAGCGTGCCGGGGTCCGACGGCCCGGCGGAGCATAGCCCGAGCCCCCCGGTGGGTCAAACCCCCGGATGGCCCTTCCGACGGCTCCGGGACCGATCCGGGGAGCCTGGGGCGCGAGCAACGACCGCGGCAGGGATTGCCGGGGGTCCGCTCATCGGCCACGATGCGCTCGGGGGTCGGCGCATCGGCGGGCGTCCGGGCGCAACGCCGGGCGACCGAAGGCGTCCACCTGTCAGAGGAGGTCGGTCATGACGACGGGGAACGAGGGGCCCGACGCGATCACCAGCGACCCCCCGCCGGCTGGCGCCACGATCGTCGGCCACCAGCCGATCGCGGCACCCACCCGGACGCTCGTCGACCTGCTCGAGCGCGCCGCGGCGCGGTTCGGCGATCGGCCCGCCGTCAGCATGCAGGCCGACGACGGCACGATGATCCGCTGGAGCTACCGCGAGCTGGAGCGGCGCAGCCGTCTGGCCGCCTGGCGGCTGCGGGCGCGAGGCCTGGAGGCCGGCGACCGGCTCCTGACCTGGTCGCCGTCGGCGCCCGAGCTGGTCGCCGTCTATTTCGGGGCGATGCGGGCCGGGGTCATCCTCGTGCCCCTCGATCTCCGGATGGCCCCCGACGCCGCCCGACGGATCGCCGAGCGATCCGAGGCAGGCCAGCTGGTCCTGGGCACCGGACGCGACGCACCCGACCCGACCGGCTCCGGCCTCGAACGCCTGCCGACGACGACGACCGAGGCGCTCTGTGCGGATCCCGGGCCCGACGTCCCCCACGATTGGGCGGGCCAGCTGATGGCATGGCGGCGACCGACGCCCGACGACGTCTACCTGCTCGTCTACACCTCCGGCACGACCGGCACGCCCAAGGGCGTGATGCTCACCCACGCCAACACGGTGGCCGGGATCGACGGCTTCCACCACATCATCCCGGACATCGAGTACCGGATCGTGTCCCTGCTGCCGATGTCCCATCTCTTCGAGCAGGCCATCGGCCTCTACCTGACCCTCGACCTTGGGGCCGACATCCTTTACGTCCGCAGCCGCAACCCGAGGATCGTCACCGAGGCCATTCGGGCCCACCGAACGACCGGGATGGTCATGGTCCCCCAGTACCTCGACCTGTTCTGGACCGGCCTGGCCCGGGAGATCGAGCGGCGCGGGCACCGGGCCCTCTTCGACCGGGCTCGACGGGCCGCCCGCCGCCTGCCGCTGACCCTGCGTCGGCGGATCTTCGCCTTCGTCCGGGACCCGGTCCTGGGTCGCGACTTCGCGCTCTTCGTCTCGGCGGGCGCCTTCCTGCCGCCCGCCGTCCAGCAGGGCTGGGAGGACATCGGCATCGTGGTCCTCCAGGGCTACGGCTCGACCGAGACGGGCTCGGGCACCTGCACGACCTGGGACGACCATCCCGTCGGCACGGTCGGACGGCCCCTCCCGGGGGTGGAGATGCGGATCGCCGACGATGGCGAGGTCTCCTTCCGCGGCCCGACCGTGACCCGCGGCTACTGGGAGGACCCCGAGGCCACGGCCGCCGCCTTCACCGAGGACGGCTTCTACCGGACGGGCGACCTCGGTCACCTCGATCCGGGCGGCCGACTCGTGCTCCATGGCCGCAAGAAGGACATGATCGTCCTGCCGAACGGCCTCAACGTCTTCCCGGAGGACGTCGAGAACGCCCTGCGGGTGGCCGGGATCCGGGAATCGGTCGTGCTCGAGACGGAGCCGGGCCGGATCGAGGCGATCGTGCTCCGGGCCGGCGATCGTCCATCCGGCGGTGACGAGGCCGACGAAGCCGAGCGGCTCGGGGTGGACGCGGCCGTCAAGGCGGCCAACGCGGGCCTCGCGGTCCATGCCCGGGTCGCCGACTGGCGCTTCTGGTCCGACGACGACTTCCCGCGGACGCTGACGATGAAGGTCAAGCGCAACGAGGTCCGCGCAGCCGTCACCTCGACGGCCCCGCTCCAGGTCCGCGGGTCGGACTGACCCTGGTCGGGCGCCTCCCCCGGGTCAGGAGCTGACCGGCCAGCCGACCCCGAGCGTCTCGAGGGCCGCGGCGACCGCGGCCTCGCCATCGGGTTCGGTCGACCCACCCGGCGACCACGCGTGGAAGACGAGGGCGGCCCCGGCCTGGCGGATCGTGAACAGCGAGTCGGTCGGGAACTGCACCCGGCCGATCCCGCTGGCCACGTACTCGGCCCACTGGCTGCCGGCGGCCGAGGCGGCCGTCGCGTCGACGAACTCGTAGATGACGACGTAGCCGCCCGTGGGCGCCTTCGGCAGGACCGCCTGGAGGACGTGCCGGGGCGCCGCCGCCACGAGCGCCGATTCGCCGGGACGGTAGGCGACCTGGGCGTCCCGGACGACGATGGCCGCCTCGCCGAGCGCGGCGATGACGTCCGCCCGGGTCGCCTGGAGGGTCGGACTCAGGGACGCCTGGGCGACCGGCGGCGCCGGCGGGACGGTGTCGGTCACGGCACCGAGCCCACATCCGGCGACGAGCACCCCGAGGATGGCGACCCCGATGCCGGCACGCAGTCCCTTCACCCGGGAGGCCAGTCGAAGGAGCGGCCGCCCATCAGGTGGAGGTGCAGATGGTCGACGGTCTGGCCGCCCCACCGGCCGACGTTGGCGACGAGCCGGTAGCCGCGCTCGGCGATGCCCTCCCGTCGGGCCACGTCGGCGGCGACCGAGAAGAGCCGCCCGAGCAGTGGCCCGTCGGCATCGGTCAGGTCGAGGGCCGAGGCGACGTGCCGGCGGGGCAGCAGCAGGATGTGGGTCGGTGCCCGCGGGGCGATGTCGCGGATCGCGACGACGAGGTCGTCCGCGTGGATCATCGTCGACGGCACCTCGCCGGCGGCGATCTTGCAGAACAGGCAATCGCTCATGACGCCACTCCCTCGACGCTGCTGGACGATGGTGCCACGACGGCGGATCCGTCGAGCGGGAGCATCGGCAGCCCGGGTCGGATCGGGCGGCCATGCCCCACCTCGAGCGCTCGCCCGACGACCCGGCCGGGTACGCCCGTGTCGATGCCCTCCAGGCGGCATCGGACGATCGCGTTGCCGAGATCGCCGGCGTCGCTGCCGAAGAGGACGACCGCCTGGTGGTCCTCGGCATGGCCGATCCAACGGCCGTCGGCCAGGCGCCCCTCGACGAGGACCCGATCGATGGCGCCGACCCGGCTGGCAGCGCGCCGTGCGCCCAGCCCTGCCGCGAGGTCCAGGAGCCGGGCCGCCCGGGTCCGCCGGATCGACGCTGCGACCTGGCCCGCCATCCGGACCGCCGGGGTACCGGGCCGCTCCGAGTAGCGGAAGACGTGGAGACCGGCCGGGGCGAGGTCCTCGAGGAAGTCGATCGTCCGGTCGAACGCGGCGTCGTCCTCGGTCGGGAAGCCGGCGATGACATCGGCGTGGACGGCGACCTCCGGCAGGACCTGGCGGGCCCGCTCGACGACCCGGGCATAGGCCGCGGTGTCGTAGCGGCGCCCCATCCGCCGCAGCACGCCGTCGTCACCCGACTGGAGCGGGACGTGAAGGTGGGGCATGCACCGGCCGACGCCGGCACCGGCCCAGGTCTCCAGCAGCGCCTCGTCGACGTGCTGCGGCTCGATCGAGGAGAGGCGGATCCGCTCGACGTCGGTCTCGTCAAGGATCCGCCGGACCAGGCCGGCCAGGGACAGGGCAGAGCGGACGTGCCGGCCGCGGAAGCCCCGCTCGGACCAGCCGCCGTCGTAGGTGCCGACGTTGATGCCGGTCAGGACGATCTCGCGGTGTCCGGCCGCGATGGCCCGGCGGACGTCGGCCAGGATCACCTCAGGTGGCAGCGACCGCTCGGGACCGCGGGCCCGCGGGATGATGCAGTAGGTGCAGTGGAAGGAGCAGCCGTCCTGGACCTTGACGAAGGTCCGGGTCCGCTCAGCGATCGAGCGCCCGTCGGCGATCCCGTCGATGGGCGATGCCTCCACGCCCGACAGCGTGGGCAGAGGGCCGGCCGGACGGCCTGTGGCGTCGTCGATCCGATCGGCCAGGAGGTCGGCCAGCTCGGCCAGCAGATCCGCCTTGCCGTCGTTGTCGACGATGACCGCCCGGGGGTCGATGGCCGCGAACGTGGCCGGGTCGACCTGGATGGAGCAGCCCGTCACGATGAGGCGGGCGTCAGGAGACGACCGCCGGGCGCGCCGGACGGCCTGGCGGGACTTCTGATCGGCGACGCCGGTCACGGTGCAGGTGTTCACGAGGACGAGGTCGGCGGGGTCGGTGGCCGCGTCGACGAGGTGGACGCCGCCCGCCCGGAGCAGCCGGGCAGCGGCCTCGACCTCCGAGCGATTGACCTTGCAGCCGAGGTTCACGATGGCCGCGGTCCTCGGCACACCTGGCTCGACCCGGGCACCATCGCCCGTGCCACCCGTCGGCGTGAGGGCCTGGCCCGACCCCGTCATCACCAGAGCACCGGCTTCGACATCATCAGGAACGCGATCAGGCCGACCGCGGTCGTGATCCCGTAGGC
Organism: uncultured Chloroflexia bacterium; assembly: GCA_963707215.1. GTDB lineage: Bacteria > Chloroflexota > Limnocylindria > Limnocylindrales > CSP1-4 > DATHYZ01. The sequence goes on from CAVPPB010000003.1 coordinate 1,073,809, forward strand.
GATGTAGCGCTGGCGGCGCGCGCCCTCGCGCCAGGCATCGCGGTCCTGGCCGGACGGGCCGGGACCGCGACCCAGCAGCGAGCGGAGGCTCGGTCGCTGGATGAAGAAGACCACCACGGCCGTGATCGCGTACGTCGCCAGCGACACGAGGAGCCACGGCTGCTCCAGGAGCTGCGGGCCGACCACGACGAGCATGCCGATCCCCGTGGCGGCCAGGCCGGCGCCGATGATGGCCGTGCCGTTCGCCTGCAGCCACAGCAGCCCGCGGACGAAGCGTCCCGGGGGGTTCTCGGTCCCCCGTCTCGAGCGGAGCGTGAACGGCAGCACGAGGCCCGGCACGAAGAGCGCGATGGCAAGACTGACGTGGGCGGCGAGGAGCACCGGGAAGAAGGCGATGAGGTTCGGCATCGGAGCGTCAGCGAGCGCTCGGTGGGCCCGGCGGCGTACCGGGAGGTGCGGGATGGGTCGGGCTCGGGCCGGCGGTCATCCTACCGCAGCTCGCCCACGACCCTCGGTCGGGCCCGACCCGACGGCCGAACGCCCGGTAGCTCGACCCGACGACCGGACGGCCTCGAGTGCCACCCAGTCGCCCTCCACCGACCGTCGGAGGACCCTGAGGCCCTGGGCCCCGAACGCCTCGCGGACCTCCGCCTCACGGTCGACGAAGATGCCCGAGGCCAGCAGGGATCCGCCCGGCACGACCTCCTCGACGAGCGCGGGGGCGAGGTCGACCAGGAGGCTGGCGATGAGGTTGGCCACGACCACGTCGAACGGCCCCGCGCCCGTCGGGACGCTGCCGGGCAGGACCCGGATGCGCCGGGCCAGCCGATTCCGCCGGGCGTTCGCAGTGGTCGCCTCGACCGCGATCGGATCCGGGTCGACGCCGACGATCGCGCCCGCCCCGAGACGGGCGGCGGCGATGGCCAGGATCCCGGAGCCGCAGCCGACGTCAAGCACCCGGGCCGTGCCGTCGGCCGCCGAGCCGACGGCGAGGACCCCGCGGTCGGCGAGGTCCTCCAGGCCGGCCAGGCACAGCCGGGTCGTCGGATGGAGCCCCGTCCCGAAGGCCATCCCCGGGTCGAGCGCCAGGACGACGTCGCCGGGCAGACGTCGATGACGGCGCCAGGTGGGCCGGATGACGAGCCGACGACCGACCCGCAGGACCGGGAAGTGGGCCTTCCACGCCTCGGCCCAGTCCTCCTCGTGGACGACCCGGGTCTCGAGCTCGCCGATCGGCCGCAGTCCGAAGGCCTGCAGGTGGCCCAGGGCGCCACGGGCGCCGTCCACGGCAACCCTCGCGGCGCTGGCGCTCGTCGCCGGCAGGTACGCCCGGACGATCGACGGCCGGGACGGATCGAGCCGGGCCCCGAGTCCGTCGTCGACGAGCTCGAACGCCGGCTCCACCGTCGTGCCGCCAGGCGCGTAGCGGGTCAGGATCTCGCTCACCGCTTCGACGGCCTCGGCATCGGCGGCCACCGCCAGCTCGAGCCAGGTCCCGGCCGCCGAGCGGCCGTCGTCGCCGGACGGCCGGGCGGTCGTGGCGCCCGCGTCGTTCGAAGCGCGCTCGGCGCCGGGAGTCGCCGGCCGATCAGCCAAGGGCGTCGCGGACCCGGTCCAGGATCCCGCCGCCGCCCCCGACCGTCTCGCCGGAGGCGGTCGCATAGGCTTCGAGCGCCTCGCGCTGGGCCTTGGTCAGCTTCGTCGGGACCGCGATGTCGACGAGCACGTGCAGGTCGCCCCGCACGGAGGCGCGCCGCAGGTGCGGGGCGCCCTTGCCGCGCAGGCGGATCTCGCTGCCCGGCTGGGTCCCGGGCTTGATCTCGACCTCCTCCTCGCCGTCCACGGTCGGGACCGCCAGGCGGACCCCGAGCGCCGCCTGGGCGATCGAGAGCTGCAGGTCGTAGTAGAGCTCGGTGCCCTCACGTCGCAGGGACGGATGGGGGGCGACGTGGACCGCCACATAGAGGCTCCCGGGAGGACCCCCGCGCGGCCCGACCTCGCCCTCGTTCGAGAGGCGGATCTGGTGGCCCTCGTCGATCCCGGCCGGGATGGCGACCCGCAGCGTCCGCCGGCGCTCGGTCCGCCCGTCGCCGCGACAGGTCTCGCAGGGCGTCTCGACGATCCGACCCTCGCCGCGACAGCGCGGGCAGGCCGTGACGTTGACCATCTGCCCGAGCATCGTCGAACGGACCTGGCGAAGCTCGCCGCGCCCGTTGCACTGCGGGCAGGTCGTGGGCTCGCTGCCGGGTGCGGCTCCCGATCCCGAGCAGGTCTCGCAGCGCCCCAGGACGGGGAACTCGATCTCCTTCTCGGTGCCCACGATGGCCTCCTCGAAGGTGATCCGCAGGTCGTAGCGAAGGTCCGACCCGGACGTGGGGCGCGTCCGCCGTCCGCCTGCGGCGGCGCCGCCGAAGAAGGCGTCGAAGATGTCCCCGAAGCCGCCGAAGCCGCCGAAGCCGAACTCGCCCTCGCCGACGCCGCCGCCCACCCCGGCCCGGCCGAACATGTCGTAGGCCTGACGGCGCTGGGGGTCCGAGAGGATCTGGTAGGCCTCGTTGACCTCCTTGAAGCGCTCGGCCGCCTCGGCGCTGGCGTTGACGTCCGGGTGCCACTGCTGGGCGAGCTTGCGGAAGGCGCGCTTGATCTCTGCGTCGGACGCACCGCGCTCGACGCCGAGGACCCGGTAGTAGTCCTGTTCGGTCGTGGCCACGGCGGAAGTCTACGGGAGCGGCGCCGAGGAGGGCCGCCGCGGCTCGGGCGAGGGACTCACCCGAGGGGCTCCTGCGGACGACCGGCCAGGTCGGCGGCCCGCCCGAGCACCGCCTCGAGCATGACCGGCGTGAGCCGACCGGTGAAGGTGTTCTGCTGGCTGGGGTGGTAGGAGCCCAGCATGCGGTACGGCCCGATCCGGACCTCGGCGGCGTGCCCGAAGCGCGGTCGGGGCCTGGGGATGGCCTGGCCCGTTGCGGCGAGGACCCGTAGCGTCGCGTCCCAGCCGAACGCTCCCAGGGCGACGATCACCTCCACCCTCGAGAGGAGCCCGAGCTCGCGGGCCAGGTAGGGAAGACAGCGATCTCGTTCCTCGATGGTCGGTCGGTTGGCCGGCGGTGCGCAGCGCACCGCGGCAGCGATGTAGGCGTCGGTCAGCGTGAGACCGTCGTCGGCCCGCCGCGACGAGGCCCTGTCGGCGAAGCCGGTCGCGTGGAGGGCGGTCCACAGGACGTCACCCGAACGGTCCCCGGTGAAGACCCGGCCGGTCCGGTTGCCGCCGTGGGCCGCCGGCGCGAGCCCGACGACGAGGACCCGAGCCGACGGGTCGCCGAAGCCCGGGACCGGGCGCCCCCAGTACGGCTCGTCACGGTAGCGGGCGACCTTCTCCGCGGCCTGACGCTCGCGCCACTCGACGAGCCGGGGGCAGGCCCGACAGGCGGCGATGGCGGTCGACAGCGCGGCGAGATCGGTCGCCGCGGCGGCCCTGGCCACCGGGTCGTCCGGCCCGGTCATGGCTGGGGCCGGCGGCGGCGGGCCAGGCGCCCGAGCAGGACGATCACGACGATCCCGATCAGGCCGAGAGCGGGCGGCCCGATGCTCACGGCCTCCCCGAGACCGCCGCCGGCCGACATCGGAGTCCCGGAGGGCTCCAGCGTGGCGGCCAGGACGGACGCGGGGGCGGCCGCGGCGACGATCAGAACCAGCGCGAGAGCCCTGACGATGCAGACGGTCACGAGGAGTCGGCCGACGCCACGGCGCGCCGGGCGGCCGGGAGGGGCGCTCGACGGTCCATCACTTCATCAGGAGGCGGTCGAGCCGCGACCCCACGACGGCCAGGCCGGCGAGGCCCATCGCCAGCAGGTAGGCGACCCGCACGACGATCGTCGGCTCCACGAGACCCGTCGTGAGCTGGCGGAGCAGGTCGACACCCTGGTAGAGCGGGGTCAGCGAGACGACGAGCTGGAGTGGCTCAGGATAGGCGCTGAGCGGGTAGAAGGTCGCCGAGAACAGGAAGAGCGGCAGGATGACGACGAAGATGAGGTCGAAGTCCTGCCAGGTCCGCATCCAGGTCGTCAGCGCCATGCCGGCGGCCGCGAAGGCGAAGCCGATCAGGAGCGCCCCGGGGATGGCCAGCACCGCGAGCGGCGACAGGGCCAGGCCGAGCAGGATCATGACGGCGAGGAACCCCGTCGCGTACAGCCCGCCGCGGATGAGGGACCAGCCGACCTCGCCGACCGCGACGTCGCCGATCCCCATCGGCGTCGAGACGATCGCGTCGTAGGTCCTGGCGTATTTGAGCTTGAAGAAGACGTTGAAGGTGGACTCGAAGACCGCCCCGTTCATGGCCGAGGTCGCCAGCAGGCCGGGCGCGACGAACACGGCGTAGGGCAGCTCCTGGCCGCCGGGGCCGGGCACGCTGCCGATGAGCGCCCCCAGGCCGAAGCCAAGGCCGAGCAGGTAGAAGAGCGGCTCGAAGAAGCCTGACACGAGGACCAGCCAGGTCCGCCGGTAGACCATGACGTTGCGCTCGATGAGCCGGTCGGCCCGAGCGCCGAAGGCGGCCGGCGGCAGGATCCGCGTCGCGATGGCCATCGTCAGCGCTCCAGGGCCCGGCGGAAGGTCACCGACGCGGCGGCGAGCCCCGCCAGGCCGAAGCCGACGAGGACCGCGACGTGGATCGCCGCCAGCGCCGGCTCGGCCGTGCCGAGGACCAGCGATCGGATCAGGTCGACGCCGTGCCAGAGCGGGGTCAGATAGGCGACCAGCCGCAGCAGCTCGGGCAGCTGCTCGACCGGGAAGAAGGTCCCCGAGAAGATGAACAGGGGCGTGATCCCGAAGCGGAAGATCGCGTTGAAGCCCTGGTCGTTCCGCTGAGTCGCCGTGAAGGCGATGACGGGCGCGGCGAAGGCGAGGCCGGTCAGGACCGCCGCCGGTACCGCCAGGAGAGCCAACGGTGCGGCCGTCAGGCCGAAGACGGCCATGACGGCCAGGAAGACGCTGCTGGCAAGGGCCAGGCGGACAGCCACCCAGCCCAGCTCCCCGACGACGATACCCGGGATCGAGACGGGGGTGGCCAGCATTCCCTGGTAGACCCGGTTCCAGCGGATCCGGCCCATGATCGTGTAGGTGACGGCGAAGGCGCCGACCTGCATCGCCTGAGCCGCCATCAGGCCGGGTGCCAACCACTCCGCGTAGGGCACGCCTCCGAGGACCTCCTCGGCGGTGCCGGCGGCGTCGACGAAGCGTCCCACCCCGAAGCCCATGGCCGCCAGGTAGAGGACCGGGCTCAGGAACATCGTGGTGAGACCACCGCGCCATGTCTGCCGGTAGACCCGGGCGTTGTACTCGAGCACGCGGGCCGTGGCGCTCATCGGGTGGTCACTCGACGAGCGAGCGGCCGGTCAGCCGCAGGAAGACGTCCTCGAGCGTCGAGCGGCGGACGAGCGCCGTCTGCGGCTGGAAGCCGGCTTCGCGGGTCGCGACCAGGGTCCTCTCGCCATCGTCGGAGTAGAGCAGGACCCGGTCGGGCAGCCGTTCGACGCGGGCGGCCAGCCCGTCCAGGGATCCGTCGAGCGTGTCCTGGACGCCGGGCGGGAACCGCAGCTCGGTCACGTCCCGGGTGGAGTAGCGGTCGATCAGCTCGCGCGGCGACCCCTCGGCCACGATGCGGGCCTTGTCCATCACGACGAGCCGATCGCAGAGCTGCTCGGCCTCGTCCATGTAGTGGGTCGTCAGGACCAGGGTCACGCCACGCTGCTTGAGCCGGTAGAGACGGTCCCAGAGGAGATGGCGGGCCTGCGGGTCGAGGCCCGTCGTCGGCTCGTCGAGGAGCAGCAGGTCGGGTTCGTTGATCAGCGACCGGGCGATCGTGAGCCGGCGCTTCATGCCGCCCGACAGCGGCTCCACCTGGCTGTCGGCGCGGTCGAGGAGCTGGACGAAATCCAGCAGCCCGTCGGCGCGGCGCCGGGCCTCGGCTCGCGACAGGTCGAAGTAGCGACCGTAGATGACGAGGTTCTCGCGGACCGACAGCTCCATGTCGAGCGTGTCCTGCTGCGGGACCACCCCGAGGCGGGCCTTGATCAAGGCCCCGTCGGTGGCCGGGTCCATGCCCAGCACCCGGAGCGTCCCCGCGGTGACCGGCGAGACGCAGCCGATCATCCGCATCGCCGAGGTCTTCCCGGCCCCGTTCGGGCCAAGGAACCCGAAGGCCTCCCCGGGCGCGACGTCGAAGTCGATCGCGTCCACGGCGGTCAGGGCGCCGAAGCGCTTCGTGAGGTCGCGGGCGTGGATGAGCGGGTCGGTGGATCCGGAGGCGGCGGACACGGGGCCGAATCCTACTCCGGGGTCGTCGGACGCGCGGCCGTGCAGGCCCCGCCCGGGCTCGACCGCCGCGTGGCGGCGGCTACTCGCCGGCGGTCGGCGGGCCGGCCAGGAGCTCCGAGTGCGACGCCGGCTCGAACGAGGCGAACGACCGATGCCAGGTGAAGTCGGGCCAGCGGTACTCGACCCGGCCCTCCGTCGGGTGGAAGACCGCGGTGTAGAGCGTCCCGAAGTGCCCCGTGCCGGCGGAGTCGCGCAGCGGCGGGCGGAGGAAGGCGGCGACGAAATCGTCGGGTCCGACGTAGGGATCGGCGAGCAGGGCGGCGATGAGCCCCTCCCGCTCATGAGAGCGGGTCGCGGTCGTGTACTCGGGCCAATCGAGGACGTCCTGGTGGTTCGTGGCGACGGCGACCGGCGCGAAGACCGGGTCGCGGTCCGGGGCCAGGTAGGCGGTGATGACCTGGCCGGCCGCATCGACGAGGGTGAGGTTGTGGGCCAGGTTCACCGGCAGCGCGCTCAGGCGACCCATCGCCGCGGCCACCGTGGAGCAGGTCTCCAGCAGGTAGCGGACCACGAGCGGGATCCCGAAGCCGTGCCCCAGGACGGCCCGCCCGCCGAAGGTCAGCGAGACCGCCAGGCCGTCCTCGTTCATCCCATCGAGCAGGCCCCAGAGCATGTCGCTCATGCCGATCACCCGGCGGCCCGTCCAGGCGCTCGACCAGACGATGCCCTCGAGCCGGTCCGGTCGGTAGTCGTAGTTCCGGACGAGCATCGGAGCGGTCCGCGTCCAGGCCCCCTGGGAGCAGGCCGCCAGGAACGGCGGCGGGTCGACCATCGAGAGCATCCGGGCGGCGACGTCACCGCCGCCGGCCAGCTCGCAGAGCGTCCCGTACAGCGGCAGCAGCTCGGGCATGTGGGTCTCGAGCATCCGGAGACCCTCCGCGTAGCTCGTCCGGGCCGAGTCGCCCTCACGAAGGAACCAGCTCCGGTAGCCGGGCCAGAGCTCCTCGAAGACCCCCTGCCAGACCGGGCCCGGGATCGTCTCGGCCAGCGCCCGGAAGACGGATGGCTGGATCGTCACCGCCGACCTAGAGGAGCTTGAAGCCGAAGGGATCCGGGTGCGGCACCGGGATCGCCTCCGACTCGTCGTGCGGCGTGGCCTGGAACTCCGCCTCGAGACCACGGATCCAGGCCCGGGTCCGGTCGGTCAGCTCGTAGTCGTCGGTCATGAAGCGCCCGCGCGAGACGAGGATGCCGAGGTCGGCACCGTGGTAGCGGTAGCCGCCCGGCCCGGCGATCCGGAGGTAGAAGGCCTCCGACTCGTCCTCGACCCGATGCCAGTCGGTGGCCGGGCGCGAGAAGGACAACGAGCCGTCGGCGCCAAGTCGCCAGATGCCCGACCGGGGAGCCTTCGTCAGCAGGGCGACCTGGTCGCCAGTGTCCTTGATCACGACCTGGGCCCAGCTGTCCATCCGGGCACCCAGGCTCGCCCAGCGTGCGTTCAGATCGTCCACGTCGAGCTCGTACTCGACGTCCATGAACTCGAGCAGGTGGAAGAGGAACAGCGGCATGTCGCCGTAGGCCACGGCCGAGACGTTGGTGATGGAGGATGCGCCGGTGACCCGCGGGTTGAGCTCGCCCAGCCAGAGGTCGCCGGTCCCGGCGTCGAGCAGGAAGTCGAGCTCGAAGTAGCCGCGGTAGCCCTCCTGGCGGAGTCGCTCCCCCATCGCCCGGGTCCGCTCGCGGGCGACCTGCTCGAGGCCACCGCCGACCGGCAGGCCGAAGACCTCGTCACCGCACCAGCCACCGCCGTACGGGGTCAGCTCCGGGAAGCCGGCCAGCTCGGTCATCAAGGGTCCCACCAGCGTGCCGTGCCGGGTCACCACTCCTTCGATGGCCAGCTCCCGCGGCTCGATCCGGCGCATGATCTTCAGCTCGTGACCCTTGAGCTCGTCGACGTGCGTCTTCCAGTCGGCCTCGGCCGAGACGAAGAAGGTCGTCTTGCCGGAGTCGCCGTAGGGTGTCTGGACCACGAGGTCGGGCCCCAGGTCGGCGTCCTCGGCGAGCTTGCGGAGGGCCCGGTAGCTCTTCGCCCGGCCCAGGACGTTGGGGACCGAGGGCACGCCGGCCTCGTTGCCCAGCCGGGTCGTCTCGACCTTGGAATCCAGCCGGTGGCGCAGCTCGGCGGAGGGGAAGGCGACCCGCAAGCCGGCGTCCTCGGCCAGGCGCTCGGTCGATTCCTCGAACATGAGGAACGTCGCCAGGCCCGCGTCGGCGGCCCCGGGCGGCCGACGGGCCGCGATGTAGTCGCGGACCTCCTTGTGGCCCAGGAGGTAGTCGTTGATCTCCTCGATCGAGCCGAAGGCGCGCGGCTCGCGCTCGCGGGGCACGAAGACGCTCGGGTGACCACCGTCGAACGTGTCGTAGTAGCTGATGAACCGGAAGTTGCGGACCCAGCGATCGATGCCCAGGAGGTTGAAGGCGGTCGCCGAGATGAAGTAGACGGGGGTCTCGCTGGTCCGGAAGAAGGCCCGGATGTCGGCCAGTCCACGGAGCACCCCGTCGTCATCGGACCGGCGCCGGCGGCGGGGTGGGGTGGTCGCACCTTCGTCGGTCGATGCGGCGGTCGAGGCCGCCGCCGCTCCGGGCGGGGCAGCGTCCGCACGGGCCGCGGCCCCGGCCGATGCCGTCTCCCCGGTCGGTCGACCCTTCCGTCCGAGCGCCCGGTCGCCGGCCTCGAAGCGGCGACGGGCCTGGATGGCCCGGGTCGCGACGGCGACGGCGACCCCGGCGACCACCCCGAGGGTCGCGATGACGAGTCGGCGGAGCATGCGGACCCTCCCGTTCCGACCGAAGGGGGACGAGCCTAGCACCCCGACGTACGGCCCGAACGGTCCCGACCGACACGCGACCCCTCGCCTGACGCAGCGGGGCCCGCGGCGTCGCCGCCGCGGGCCCGGATCGAACCGTGGTCGGCCCCAGCCGGGGTCAGACCTCCTTGTACTCGCCCTCGACGGTCTCCTCGCCGGCTTCGTCGCTGGAGCCGTCCGCGGCGCCATCACCCGACGGACCTCCGTCGGACCCGTCGGAGCCCTCGGGCCCGGCCTCCTGGGCGGCTGCCTGGTAGGCGGCGACCGAGACCTGCTGGAGGGCCTCGGCCAGGCCCGAGGCACCGGTCTTGACGGCGTCGATGTCGGAGCCCTTGAGCGCCTCACGCAGCGAGGCGATCTTCGCCTCGATGTCGGCCCGGCCCTCGGCCGGGACCTTGTCGCCCAGATCGGCGAGCGTTCGCTCGGCCTGGTAGGTCAGCTGTTCGGCCTGGTTCCGGGTCTCGACCTCCTCGCGGCGCTGCTTGTCCTCATCGGCGTGCTCCTGGGCCTCGCGGACCATCCGGTCCACGTCCTCCTTGCCGAGCATCGACGAGGCCGTGATCCGGACCTGCTGCTCGCGGCTGGTCGCCCGGTCCTTGGCCTTGACGTCGAGGATGCCGTTGGCGTCGATGTCGAAGGTGACCTCGATCTGTGGCACACCCCGGGGGGCCGGCGGGATGCCGTCGAGGATGAATCGACCGAGGGTCTTGTTGTCGGCCGCGAAGTCGCGCTCGCCCTGGAGGACGTGGATCTCGACCTGGCTCTGGCTATCCGAGGCCGTCGAGAAGACCTGCGACTTCGAGGTCGGGATCGTCGTGTTCCGGTCGATGAGCCGGGTCATGACGCCGCCGAGCGTCTCGATGCCCAGCGAGAGTGGCGTGACATCGAGGAGGAGGACGTCCTTCACCTCACCGCCCAGCACGCCGGCCTGGATGGCCGCGCCGATCGCCACGACCTCGTCGGGGTTGACGCCCTTGTGGGGCTCCTTGCCGCCGAACATCGCCTTGACCGCCTCGACCACGGCCGGCATCCGGGTCATGCCGCCGACGAGGATGACCTCGTCGATGTCGGAGGCCTTCAGCCCGGCGTCCTTGAGGGCCGCCTCGACGGGGCCCTTCGTCTTGCTGATGAGGTCACCGACGAGGTCCTCGAGCTTGGCCCGCGAGAGGTTCGTCACGAGGTGCTTGGGGCCGGTCTGGTCGGCCGTGACGTAGGGCAGGTTGATCTCGGTCTGGGCCGTCGTGCTGAGCTCGATCTTGGCCTTCTCGGCGGCCTCCTTCAGGCGCTGCATCGCCTGCGGGTCCTTCGAGAGGTCGATGCCCTGGTCCTTCTTGAACTCGCCCAGGAGCCAGTCGATGATCCGCTGGTCGAAGTCGTCGCCGCCCAGGTGGGTGTCGCCGTTGGTCGCCTTGACCTCGAAGACGCCGTCGCCGAGCTCGAGGATCGAGATGTCGAAGGTGCCGCCGCCGAGGTCGTAGACCGCGATCTTCTCGTCGTGCTTCTTGTCCAGGCCGTAGGCCAGGGCCGACGCCGTGGGCTCGTTGATGATCCGCTTCACGTCCAGGCCGGCGATCCGGCCGGCATCCTTGGTCGCCTGCCGCTGGGTGTCGTCGAAGTAGGCCGGGACCGTGATGACGGCCTCGGTCACCTTCTCGCCCAGGTAGGCCTCGGCGTCCGTCTTGAGCTTCTGGAGGATCATCGCGCTGATCTCCGGCGGCGTGTAGCTCTTGCCGTCGGCCAGCACGACCTTGATCCCATCACTCTTGGGATCCTTCTCGACGTTGTAGGGGACGAGGTCGAGGCTGTGGGTGACCTCCGGGTCGTCGAAGCGGCGACCCATGAAGCGCTTGATGGAGTAGACGGTGTTGCCGGGGTTGGTGACCGCCTGGCGCTTGGCCAGCTGGCCGACGAGACGCTCGCCGGTCTTGGTGAACGCGGCGACGGACGGCACGGTCCGACCGCCCTCGGCCGAGGCGATGACGGTCGGCTCACCGCCTTCCATGACGGCGACGACGGAGTTCGTCGTGCCGAGGTCGATCCCGATGATCTTGCCCATGCGATGGCTCCTAGAGATTGCTGTCGGTGAAGGGATGGTCGGATGGTCCGCCGTCACCCGGAGCCGGCGAGCCGGCGGCGACGGCGACGAGCGCCGGCCGGATGATCCGGTCGCGGAGGCGATAGCCCCGCCGGACCTCCTCGACGATCGTGCCCTCCGGCTGGCCCGATCCGGGCACGTTGGCGATCGCCTCGTGCTCGGCCGGGTCGAACGGACGACCCGGGATGGCCTCGATCGGGCTCACGCCCTCGCTCTCGAGGAGGAGCCGGAGCTTGCGGTCGATGGCCGCGACGCCCTCCGCCCATGGCTCGTCGGCCAGGGACTCGGGCCGTGCCTCGACGGCCCGATCGAAGTCATCGGCGAGGGCCAGCACCTTGCGGATCAGGTCCTCGCCGGCCAGCCCGAGCATGGCCTCGCGCTCGAGCTCGGAGCGGCGGCGGTAGTTGTTGAAGTCGGCGCGCTCGCGCTGGAGCGCCGCCAGGTACTCCTCGGCCTGTCGCCCGGCGGCGTCGAGCTCGCCTGTGAGGCGCTCGATCTCGGCCACCAGGGCGGTCGGCGAGATGTCGATGTCTTCGGCGCGCTGCTGGGCGCGGGTCTTGCGGGTCATCCGGTAAGGGTCACTCCTGGGGTCGGCGGTGATCGGCGGCGGTCACGCGTAGAGGTGGTCAACGAGCTCGTTCATGAGGCCCGAGACGAAGCGGACCGAGCCGATCGCCTGCGGATAGGCGAGCCGGGTCGGGCCGAGGACCCCGACGACGCCGATCGCCCGGCCCTGGCGGCCGTATGGCGCCAGGACGAGGGACACCTCGGCCATCTCGTCGGTCGGGTTCTCGTGGCCGATGAAGACCACGACGCGGCCGGGGGTCGCCAGGGCGACCTGCCCGAAGAGAGCGGCCAGGGTGGCCCGGTCCTCGAGGGCCGAGAAGATCCGGCGGAGCTTGTCCGCCTCGGCGAACTCGGGCGCCTCCATGACGTTGAGCAACCCGTCGCTGAAGAGCTCCTCGATGACCGCCGCGTCGTACTCGCGCAGGAGCGTCGCCACCCGCTCCGCCACGCGCCGCGCCAGCCCGGGCGGATCGATCGGGGCGTCCAGGTCGTCGAGCATCGCCTCGATGCGATCGGCGTCGGCGTCGGCCAGACGATCGCTGAGTCGGTTCGCCAGCTCCGTCAGCCGGTCCTGGTCGACGGCCACGTCGAAGCCGACGAGGACCTGGCGGATCGTCCCCTCGCGGAGGACCACGATGATGCTGGCGAGCCGCTCCTGCATCGATACGAGGTCGATGCGCCGGACCCTGGCGGCCCGAGCCTTGGCCGGGGTGGCCAGGCCGGCGGCCTGGGTCACCGAGGCCAGCGTGCTCGCGGCGAGCCGGAACCAGTGCTCGCTGGCGAACTCGACCTGCCCGAACTGATGACGGATCATCAGCTGCTCGACGGCCGGCAGCGGCCTCGATTCCACGACCGACTCGACGTACCAGCGGTAGCCGCGATCGGTCGGGATGCGCCCGGCCGAGGTGTGGGGATGGGTCAGCAGGCCGACGGCCTCGAGTTCGGCGAGGATGTTCCGGACGGTCGCCGACGAAACGCCGAGACCGTACCGGTCGACGAGAGCCTGCGAGCCGACCGGTGCCGCGCTGATGATGTATTCCTCGATGACGGCCCGGAGGATCGCGCTCGCGCGTGGATCCAGGGGGTCGTTGGTGCGACGGACCCGTCGCGCCATCGGCTGCTCCGTTCGCTGCGGGGAGACCCTTCACGGGTCACGAGGGGTGATTAGCACTCTCACCATGTGAGTGCTAACCAGTGCCCGAATGGTAGCAGTCGCCACCCGGGAGTGTCAATGACGCTTCGGTCTCAGATGAGGCGTGCGAACACCTCGTTGGAGAGCAGGCGACCCCGGGTGGTGAGGGCGACCCGCTCGTCCGTCCCGGCGACCAGCCCGAGGCCCGCCGCCCACTCGAGCGTCTCGTCGACCCCTGCCTCCGCGGCCCAGGAACGCGGGATGCCCTCTGTCAGGCGAAGGCCCAGGATGACCCGCTCCACGTGCCCCGCCCGCTCGTCGACGGCCTCGTCGGCTCCTGGTGGCAGGCGCGGTGAAGCGTCGTCGGCGGGATCGAGGGCCGCCAGGTAGCGATCGAGCGCGGCGGCATTCCAGCGCCGTACGACCCCGTCGAAGGCGTGGGCCCCGGGCCCGACGGCCTCATGCGGTCGGCGCTGCCAGTAGGCGAGGTTGTGGCGACTCTCGTGACCGGGCCGGGCCCAGTTGCTGATCTCGTAGGACCGCAGGCCGGCCTCGACCAGGCGCAGCTCGGCATGCTCGTACATCCCGGCGGCCCGGTCCTCGTTCTGCTCGGAACGCGCCTGCTCGCGCCAGCGGCGGGCCCCGGGACGGGTGGGCAGGTGGTCGCCCGAGGGACCGGTGAGGCCCTCGGCGTCCGGGTCGTCAAGCGTCAGCGCGTAGAGCGACAGGTGGTCCGGCTCCACCGCCAGCGCGCGGTCGAGGGAGGCCGCCCAGCTGGCCTCGGTCTGGCCGGGGATGTCGTAGAGCAGGTCCAGGCTCACCGACCCGATGCCGGCCGCGCGGGCGCTCCGGACCGCCCCCTCGACATCCGTCGGGTCGTGACGCCGGCCCAGCCGGCGAAGCTCCGAGGGATCGAGACTCTGCGCTCCCAGCGACAGGCGGGTCACCCCGGCCTCGACGGCCGCCTCGAGGTCGCCCAGCTCCCCCGCCCCAGGGTTCGCCTCGAGCGTGACCTCGGCCTCGGGCGCCAGGCCGAACCGGGCCCGCAGCAGGTCGAGCAGCGAGCGCAGCGCCGGTCCTGGCAGGAGCGACGGGGTCCCGCCACCGATGTAGACGGAGACCAGCGGGCCCCGGCCATCGACCTCGGCGTCGGGGCCGCCCGTCGCCGGGGGACCGAAGGCTCGGTCGAGAGCGTCCGCCCGCAACCGCAGCTCGGCCCCGACCGCCCGGAGGAACCGGGGCACCCGGGAGGCGGGACCGACGGTCGCCGAGCCGGCCACGACGACGAAGTCGCAGTACGGACAGATCGACCGGCAGAACGGGACGTGGACGTAGAGCGCGACAGGGGGTGCCGGCCTCATTCGGAGATCCGCCGGGTCAGCCGTCCCGGGGTGACGACCCTCGGCGCTCGCGGCCGATGACCCGCCAGCCGCGCGGCGGCAATCGGCCTGCCAGGAGCTCCTCGGCCTCGGCGCCGCGGGCCAGGCTGTGGCCCACGTGGCCGGTCAGGACGAAACCGGCGAAGCGGGTGATGGCGTGGGCGATGAAGGCCGCCCCGATTCCGCCGGTCAGGACGGTCAGCCAGCCGCCGACCAGCCCGTAGACGAGCGACAGCCCCAGAAGGTACCTCGACCGGCCCGTCGCCCCGGTCCGGGTCGCCAGGGCGTAGACGAGGGTCTGGACGACGACCGCGAGCCACGGCTCGAGCCCGGTCGCGAGGAGGACGCCCAGCAGGACGCCCCGGAAGGCCGCCTCGTCGACGAGCGCGGTCAGAACGCTGTTGACCGCCGCCCACGGGTAGTCCTCGAGCGGCGGCCAGCGGAACCGACCGTAGCGGTACCAGGCCCAGACCGCGGCCTGGGCGACGCCGAGGGCGCCGAACACGAAGCCCAGGAGGATGGCCGGCAGGCGGTCGCCGAGGCTGAGCAGGAACAGCTGGTCCGGGTCCGGGGCGACCAGCAGGATCCCGGCGATCAGGGCCCCGCCGATGGCGTACCAGCCGACCCGCATGAAGACGCCGGGACCGCCCGGACCCGCCGGCTCGTCGTACTCGGCCGTGCCGAAGCGCTCGGCATCGAACCGCAGGAGGATCAGCAGGGCTCCGAGCCCGAGGGCGACGAGGGTCCGGAGCGTCTCCTCCACCGCTCAGCTCTCGCCGACGCGGAGCATCGCAAGGAAGGCCTCCTGGGGGATCTCCACGGAGCCGACCCGCTTCATCCGCTGCTTGCCCTCCTTCTGCTTCTCCAGGAGCTTGCGCTTGCGGGTGATGTCGCCACCGTAGCACTTGGCGAGGACGTTCTTTCGCATCGCCCGGATGGTCTCCCGGGCCACCACGCGGGAGCCGATCGTCGCCTGGATCGGCACCTCGAACATCTGGCGGGGGATGAGCTGCTTCAGCTTCTCGACGAGGGTCCGGCCGACGAACGTGGCCTTCTCGCGGTGGGTGATGAGGGACAGGGCGTCGACCGGCTCGCCGTTGACGAGCACGTCGACCTTGACCAGGTCGGCCTCTCGGTAGCCCGCCTCCTCGTAGTCCATCGAGGCGTAGCCGGCGGTCCGCGTCTTGAGCTGGTCGAAGTAGTCGACGATGACTTCGGCCAGGGGCATCTCGAAGCGGAGCAGGACCCGCTCGGGATCGAGGTACTCCATGTCGAGGAACACGCCCCGCCGGTTGGTGGAGAGCTCCATGAGGGTCCCGATGTAGGACGCCGGCGTGACGACGCTGAGGACGACCCAGGGCTCCTCGATCGCCTCGATGTCACCGAGGGGCGGCAGCTTGGCCGGGTTGTCGACCGCGACCACGCCGCGATCGTGGAGCAGGCGGACGCGGTACTCGACCGACGGGGCAGAGGCGATCAGGTCGAGGTCGAACTCGCGCTCCAGTCGCTCCTGGACGATCTCCATGTGAAGGAGGCCCAGGAAGCCGCAGCGGAAGCCGAACCCCAAGGCGACCGAGCTCTCCGGTTCGAAGGTGACCGAGGCATCGTTGAGGTGGAGCTTGTCGAGAGCGTCACGGAGCAGGGGGTAGTCGTCGCCCTGGACCGGGTAGAGGCCGGCGAAGACGAGGCTCTTGGCGGGCTGGTAGCCGGGCAGCGGTACCGAGGCCGATCGGGTGGCCGAGGTCACGGTGTCGCCGACCTGGGCGTCGCGGACGCTCTTCAGGCCCGTCGCCACGTAGCCCACGTCACCGGCGATGAGGCGCTCGACCGGCACGAGCTTGGGACGGAAGAACCCGAGCTCCAGGAGCTCGGACTCGGCGCCAGAGGCCATCAGGCGGACCGTGTCGCGGCCGTGCAGCGTCCCCTGCTCCAGGCGGACGTAGACGATGACGCCCTTGTAGGCATCGTAGTGAGAGTCGAAGACGAGGGCCTGGAGCGGCGCCTCGGGATCACCCTTCGGGGCCGGGATCCGACGGACGATCGCCTCCAGGATCTCGGGCACGCCGGTGCCGTCCTTGGCCGAGGCGAGGAGGACCTCCTCGCGGGGGATCGCCAGGACGTTCTCCAGCTCCTCGATGACCAGGTCGGGCTGGGCCGAGGGCAGGTCGATCTTGTTCAGGACCGGGATGATCGTCAGGCCCTCGCGCAGGGCGAGGTGGACGTTGGCGAGCGTCTGGGCCTCGATCCCCTGGGCCGCATCGATGACCAGCAGGGCGCCCTCGCAGGCCTGGAGGCTGCGGCTGACCTCATAGCTGAAGTCGACGTGCCCGGGCGTGTCGATGAGGTTGAGGCCGTAGCGGAGCCCATCCGCCGCCGTGTGCTCGAGTCGGACCGCCCGGGCCTTGATGGTGATGCCCTTCTCGCGCTCGAGGTCCATCGAGTCGAGGACCTGGCTCGTCATCTGGCGCGGGTCGATCGTGTGGGTCAGCTCGAGGAGCCGGTCCGCGAGCGTGGACTTCCCGTGATCGATGTGGGCGATGATCGAGAAGTTGCGCAGGCGGGCCTGGGGGATGGTCACGAGGCGGGAGTGTAGCCGACGCGGTCCCGCATACCCTCCACGAGTCCCTCAGACCCGGATCGCCGTCAGGACGGACACGCCGACGACGATGAGCGACGCCCCGGCCAGCTGGACCCGATGGAGGCGCTCTCCGAAGAGCAGGTAGCCACCCACGGCCGCGATCGCCGCGAACTGGGCCGAGACGATCGCCGCCACCGCGATGCCGTCCTGGGCGCCGACCGTGTAGGCGGCGGTGCCGATGACCTCCAGGACGCCCGCGGCGACCACCAGGGGCGCGGCGGCCCGGACCAGGCGCAGGCGGCGGGAGATGGCCAACGGGATCGCCACGGCCACCACCCCGACGAGCCGGGCGATGAGGGCCACCCAGGCCACCGGCACCCCTTCGCCGACAGCCAGCGCCGAGGTCACCAGGCCGATCCCGAAGATCCCGGCAGCGGCGACGGCAAGACCCACGGCCGTCCGGTCGTCGCGGCCGGACCGGGTCAGCGGGGTCGGAGCCGACGTGGCGTCGCTCTCGCCCTCGCCCAGCACCGGTTCGAGGGCCGCCTCGCTTCCGGGCGTGGCGGCGAGGATGACCCCAACGACGATGACGACCAACAGGACCGCCCCGGCGGCCCCGAGGGTCTCACCCAGGGCGATCGCGATGACGGCGGCGATGGCCCCCTCCGTGGACAGGATCGGAGCCACGATCCCGACCCGGCCCCTCCGCAGCGCCGAGTAGGCCAGGAAGAGCCCGCCGACGTAGGACGCGCCCTGGACGACGGCCAGGGTCCAGGCGAACGGCGTGAGGTCGCGGTCCGGGCGGACAGCCAGCGACGGTCCGAGGGCGGCCAGGGCGCCCGCGATCATGACCCAGGCGAGCACCGAGGCGGCTCCGATCATCCGGCTCGAGCGCGTGGACGAGAGGGTGGCCGTGGCCCAGCAGAAGGCGGCCACGAGGCCCCCGAGGATGGCGATCACCAGCCGAGTATCGTCGACCGGGCGGATGTCGTCGGGCGAGGCCGCGGATCGGCCGCCAGCCTGGCCTGTGCTACCATTCGCGGTCGCGCCAGCGGGCGCGTCCATCCTGTCCAGCACTGAGGTTCGTTCCCTTGGCCAAGACGCCCCGGAAGTGGTCGGGAGCTCGCACGCCGTCGGGCCTGAAGCGGGTCCGGTCCTCCGAGCGACGCTACGCCATCCTCCAGCCACGCCGAAGCGCGGTGAAGACGCTCTCCAAGAAGGCCGTCGCGGTCGCCACGACCCCGCAGGACGGCACCGAGGCGACGGCAGCCCTCGCCGACGCCATCAGCGCCCTGGACCGGGCAGCGAAGGCCGGGGCGATGCACCCGAACGCGGTGGCCCGCCGCAAGTCGCGCCTGACCCGCAAGGTCAACGCGGCCCTGGCCGGGGCCGAGGTGGCGACATCGGCCAAGGCTGCCAAGTCGACCGGCAGCCTGGCCGCAGCCAAGGCCGCCAAGGCCCGGATCGCGGCCGGCAAGGCCGCCAAGGCCAAGGGCGAGCAGACCGCGGCCGGCAAGGCCCGCGCCGCCCTGGCTCGCTCGACGCGCGAGGAGACGGCGGCCGAGACGAAGCCGGCGGCCGAGACCGCGGCCGAGGCGCCGAAGACCCGGTCCCGGTCGACGGCCTCCAAGGCCACAGCGACGAAGGCTCCGGCCAAGGCGACCGCGTCGAAGGCGACGACCGCCAAGAAGACCACGACGGCCAAGAAGACCACGACGGCCAAGGCCCCCACGACGGCCAAGGCCCCCACGACCAAGAAGACCACCCCGAAGGCACCGACGAGCCGCTCCAAGGCCAGCCCGGCCGCCGAGGGCGCCGCCCCCAAGACCACGCGGACCCGCAAGAAGGCCGAGCCGACCGAGTAGGCGACGGACCACGCGAACGCACGAACGAACGCCCCGGGGCCGGTCCCGGGGCGTTTCCCGTGGGTCGTCGGCGACGGGCGGCCGCCGGCGCCCTCAGCCGGACGGCGTCGCCGCGCTCGGATCGGCTCCCGCCCCGGGCTCGGCCGATCGGCCGGCCGTCGGCTTCGGGCGGAGGACCCCGTAGAGGATCCCGCCCCCGAGGGCGCCGCCCATGACGAAGACCGCGAGCAGGCCGGCGGTCTGCAGCTGCTGGCCCCAGTAGAACCCGGTGAACGAGTCCGTGTCGGTGACCCCGGATGCCGCGAGGTCGTCGCCCCGACCGTCGGCGAGATAGCGGGCGTAGACGCAATCGGCGCCGCCTGCGCACTCAAGGCTGCCGCCCTGTGAGACGTCACGGTATCCGTCGTCGGCCACGAAGAAGATGGCCTTGACGGCGAGCAGCAGGATCGCCCAGGTCAGCGCCGTGACGAGGCCCGCGAACAGGGCGTTGACAAGGATCCGCGACCACGGTCCGGCCCGTCGATCGGAGCGCTGGTTCGCGTAGTAGCCGATGAGCAGCCCACCGGGGATCGCCAGGTACCAGTAGACGGGCTCGATCGGGATGACGAGCAGGAAGCTGACCCCGACCGTCAGGGCCATCCCCAGGCCGACCCAGCCGGCGAGGATGGCCCCCGCGTCGACGAACCGGGTCACCCGGCGGATCCAGGCTCGAGCGTCCGACGGACGGCCCCGGACAGCGCCGCCCGTCCGGCGAAGCGACCCGCGTCGCCGAGCTCGCCGGCGATCCGGAGCAGCCGGTTGTACTTCGCGACCCGCTCGGAGCGCGAGGGGGCACCGGCCTTGATCTGACCGGTCCCGGTCGCCACCACGAGGTCGGCGATCGTCGTGTCCTCGGTCTCGCCCGAGCGATGGGACACGACCGACGCCCAGCCTGCCCTGCCGGCCAGGTCGATCGCGTCGATCGTCTCGCTCAGGGTGCCGATCTGGTTGAGCTTGATGAGGATCGCATTCCCGGCGCCCTCGACGATGCCGCGGGCCAGGCGCTCGGTGTTGGTCACCAGCAGGTCGTCACCGACGAGCTGGATCCGGTCGCCGAGCCGCTCGGTCAGCAGGCGCCAGCCGGCCCAGTCGTCCTCGGCCAGGCCGTCCTCGATGGAGACGATCGGGTAGTGCTCGGCCCAGTCTTCCCAGAGCCCGACGAGCTCGGCCGACTCCAGCGTCCGGTCCTCCTTGGCCAGCCGGTAGCGCACCGGGCCGCCGTCACCCGACTCACCCACGACGAGCTCGGTGGTCGCCGGGTCGAGGGCGATCGCCACTTCCTCGCCGGGCCGGTAGCCGGCCCGCTCGATGGCTCGCAGGACGATCTCGACGGCCGCCTCGTTGGAGGGCAGTGAAGGGGCGAAGCCACCCTCGTCGCCCTGCCCGGTCGCGTGCCCCTCGTCGTGCAGGATCGCCCGCAGCGCGGCGAACACCTCGGCACCGGCACGCAGCGCTTCCTCGAAGGAGGGGACGCCGACCGGCATGACCATGAACTCCTGGAAGTCGGTCGAGTCCTGGGCATGCTTGCCGCCGTTGAGGATGTTGAACATCGGGACAGGCAGGGTCCGGGCACCGACGCCGCCAAGGTAGCGGTAGAGCGGCAGATCCGAGGACGCGGCGGCGGCGTGGGCGGCCGCGAGCGAGACGCCCAGCACCGCGTTCGCGCCCAGGCGTCCCTTGTTCGGCGTGCCGTCGATCGCTCGCAGGGTCTCGTCCAGACCGGCCTGGTCGATGGCGTCGAGCCCGACCACAGCCGGCGCGATCTCCTCCATGACGTTCCGGACGGCGGTCAGGACGCCCTTGCCACCGTAGCGAGTCGCCTCGCCGTCGCGCAGCTCGACTGCTTCGTGGGCACCCGTCGAGGCCCCGGACGGCACGGCCGCCCGACCGACCGAGCCGTCCTCGAGGACGACGTCGACCTCGACGGTGGGATTGCCGCGAGAGTCGAGGATCTCGCGTGCGTCGACCAGATCGATCAGCGTGCTCATGCCGGCGCTCCGCTCTGCTCGGCGGGTCGGTCGAGGAGGACGGCCACCCCGGGCAGCGTCCGGCCCTCGAGGAACTCGAGGGAGGCGCCGCCGCCCGTGCTGATATGGGTCATCTTGTCGGCCAGGCCCTGCTGCTCGAGGGCGGCCACCGAGTCGCCGCCGCCGACGACGACGGTCGCGCCCTCGTCGGCCTTGTCGGCCAGGGTCCGCGCCATCGCCCGCGTCCCGTGGGCGAACGACGGGATCTCGAAGACCCCCAGCGGGCCGTTCCAGAAGACGGTCCGGGCCGGGCCGAGCGCCTCGGCCATCAGGTCGCGGGTGTCGGGGCCGATGTCGACGATCGACCACGAGGCCGGGATCTTCTCCACCGGCACGACCTTGTACTCGGTCCCCCGGGTGACCTCCTTGGCGATGACGACGTCGGTCGGCAGGACGACCGGGACCCCGCGCTTCTCGGCCGCCTGCAGGATCGCCTTCGCGTCGTCGACCCGGTCGTGCTCGGCCAGGCTCTTGCCGACGCTCCGACCCTGGGCCAGCAGGAAGGTGTTGGCCATCCCGCCACCGACCACGAAGAGGTCGACCTTCGAGAGGAGGTTGTCGAGGACCTTGATCTTGTCGGAGACCTTGGCGCCCCCCAGGACCGCAGCGAAGGGACGCTCGGGCGACTCCAGGAGTCGGCCCAGGACCTCGATCTCGCGCTCCATGAGGAAGCCGGCGTAGGCCGGCAGAAGTTCCGCGACCCCGACGGTCGACGCGTGGGCTCGATGGGCCGTCCCGAAGGCGTCATTGACGTAGGCGTCGGCATACGCGGCCAGGGCCTTCGCGAACTCGGGGTCGTTGGCCTCCTCCTCGGCGTGGAAGCGGAGGTTCTCCAGCAGCAGCATCTCGCCGGGCCGCAGCCGGTTCACTGCATCGTTGGTCCCGACGCCGAGCGCGTCGCCGGTGACCGGCACGGTCCGGCCCATGAGCTGGCCGAGGCGCTCGGCGACCGGCCGCAGCCGGAGCCCGTCCGAGACCTTGCCCTTGGGCCGCCCGAGGTGGCTGGCGAGGATGACCGTCGCGTTCTCGCCGAGGAGATGACGGATGGTCGGCAGGGCCGCTCGGATCCGGGAGTCGTCGGTCACCTTGCCATCGGCGAGCGGCACGTTGAAGTCGACGCGAACGAAGACGCGCTTTCCCGAGGCATCCAGGTCGCGGATCGTCTGCTTGTCCATGGCGTGTCCTTCCGGGGCCCCGGGGCGCAGGGCGCTGGCGTATGGCGGGGTCGGATCAGGCCGACGCGGGCAGTCGCTGGGCCACGAACCCGACCAGGTCGGCGACCCGGCAGCTGTAGCCCCACTCGTTGTCGTACCAGGCGATGACCTTGACCATGGTCCCGCCGAGGACCATCGTCGAGGCGGCGTCCACGATCGATGACCGGGGGTCGGCCCGGAAGTCGGACGAGACGAGCGGTTCGTCCGACACGCCGAGGATCCCGGCCATCGGGCCGGTGGCGGCCGCCCGGAAGGCCTCGTTGAGCTCCTCGACCGTCGTCTCACGGCCGACGTCAGCCGTGAAGTCGACCACCGAGACGGTCGGCGTCGGCACCCGCAGGCTGAAGCCGTCGAAGCGGCCCTTGAGGTCCGGGATGACGAGCGCCAGGGCCTTCGCGGCGCCGGTCGTGGTCGGGATGATGTTGAGGCCGGCAGCGCGGGCCCGGCGCGGATCCTTGTGGGCCACGTCGAGGATGCGCTGGTCGTTGGTGTAGCTGTGGATGGTGTTCATCAGCCCCCGCTCGATCCCCAGCAGGTCGTGGACGACCTTGGCGGCCGGGGCAAGGCAGTTCGTCGTGCAACTGGCGTTGCTGATGACCTCGTGGCGGGCGGGGTCGTACATCGCGTCGTTCACCCCGAGGACGATCGTGACGTCCTCGTTCTTGGCGGGTGCGCTGATGATGACCTTGCGGGCGCCGGCCTCGAGATGGGCCCGGGCCTTGGTGGCATCCGTGAAGCGCCCGGTCGACTCGATGACGATGTCGACGCCGAGATCGCCCCACGGCAGCGCCGCCGGGTCGGTCTCCTTGAAGACCCGGATCCGGCGGCCGTCGACGATGAGCGTGTCGTCGGTGTGCTCGACCGTCCCCGGGTAGGCGCCGTAGGTGGAGTCGTGCGCGAAGAGCAGCGCGTTGAGCTCGGTGTCGACGAGATCGTTGACGGCGACGACCTCGACGTCCGGGGTCCGCTCGATGAGCGCCTTGAGGGACTGACGGCCGATCCGGCCGAAGCCGTTGATACCGACGCGGGTGGTCATCCGGGGCCTCCTGTCGATGGCTGAGGTGCAGGGCGAACGGTCACGTTGGACCGTCACGCATGGTCGTCAGATGCGCCACGGGCGGATGGGTCGGGTCGGAACGACGCCTCCTCGACCCTGGCCCTCCGATCGGCCCGCTGCGCCGGCGACGGGACGACGCGCGGCGTACGCGACTGGGATCGGACCGGCCGGTGGGCCGGGTCGGGTCGGGTGGCCAGGGAACGCTACCTCGCCGCTTCGTGGGTGCTCGGGGAGTGTAGCAAAGGGGTCGTCGACACCCGGCGGGCCGGACCGACCACGCTCGGGGAGGCGACCGGCCGTCGTCGGGGGCCGAAGGGGCCGCGCCGACGGTCCGAACGGCTCGGCCGGGACATACGACGGCCCCGCACCGGCCGGGCCGGGCGGGGCCGTCGAGGTCCTACGTCAGCAGGACGGTCAGCCGCCGATCCTGAAGACCTTGCCGCCGCACTTCGGGCAGGTGCCCTGGGTGGCAGGCTTGCCGTTCTTCATGGTGATCTTCTGGGGGTTCTGGATCTCGACCTTCTGCTTGTCCTTGACGCAGTACGCCTCAGCCACGCGTTCCTCCTCTTGCTGCGGCGCCGACCGGGTCGGTCGGAGCCTTGGGCCATTGTGTCAGGTGCGCCAGAGGGACGGGTGCCAGCGGCCCGCCCCCGCCTCGCGCGTCTGGCGGTCCAGTTCCGCGAGGACGGCCAGGGCCTCGAGCCCCGTCTCCACGCAGTCCGCCTCGGCGCGGTCCTGCTGTCCGCCCTCCACGAACGTCCCCTCGTTCCGCTGTGCGTAGACCGCGCAGACGACGCCGGCTCGGCAGCCGGCGAGGGACGCGAGCGTGAAGAGCGCCGATGCCTCCATCTCGAAGTTGAGGACGCGCTGGCGCTCCATCTCCGCGGCCAGGTCGGGATACCGGATCGGCAGCCGCTCGATGGGACGCCCCTGCGCCCCGAAGAACCCCGGAGCCGTCGCGGTGATCCCGACATGAGCCCGGTGCCCGAGCCGGTCGGCCGCCTCGATCAGCGCCAGGACCGCCTCGTGATGGGCGATCGCCGGGTAGCCGTCGCTGACGAACCAGCTCGTCGTCGTCTCGAGCCGGACGGCGCCGGACGAGATGACGAGGTCCCCGAGGGCGATCTCCGGCTGGAGGGCCCCCGACGAACCGACACGGATGAAGGTCGGTCGTTCCGTGATCGCCAGCACCTCCGCCAGCACGATCTCGACGTTGTCCGTCCCGATGCCGGTCGAGACGATCGAGATGCGATGCCCTCGGAAGCTCCCCGTCGCTGAGGCGAACTCGCGGTGCCGGTGCTCGAGCTCGACGGAGTCGAGACGCGCGGCGATGCGGGCCGTCCTGTCGGGATCACCGGGGAGGAGGATGTACTCGGCCAGCTGGCCTGGCCCAAGCCCGATGTGGTACTGCCGTTCTCCAACGGGGAGTGCGACGCGCGGATCCGCGCTCGGCAAGACCTCTTCCCCTCTCCTCGGATGCTTCGCTGGCGCGAAACTCGGGTGAGGATAGGCCGGCCATTTCGCGAGCGTCAAGCCGACCCGCCACGCTCGGTCCCGAGCGCGGACCGCAGCGTGACAGGATCCGGCGTCGCTCCGGGACCAACGGGACCCGCACTGGACGACCCACGACCGCTGGTCCCCGGCCTGCCCAGGCGTGCCAGACGGGCGGCGACCAGCTCGTCCCACCGGCGTCGATCCGCCCGGCGTCGGACGAGCGCGGTCGCGGCGGTCACGACGGCGATGGCCACGGCGGATACGGCAGCCACGACCTGGAGGGGCTCGACGGCTGCGACCGCCCGGGCGTCGTGGTCGGGGGTCGGGGCCGGAGAGCCCTCGGATGGCGTCGACCGATCGGCCGCCGCGACCGCAAGACCTCCGGCCAGGACGATGCTCGTCGGGTCCTCGATCATGACGATCGGAGACTCAGGACCGGGCTCGACGCGGCCGGTCGCCGAGATCGCATCACCCGGTCGCAGGTCGGCGGCCGCCGCCTCCGCTGCGCCGCGAAGGTCGAGTCTCGCGACGGCCGTGCCGTCGTCCAGGGAGATGCTCGCACCCTCTACCGCGAGCACCAGCCCGGAGACGCGGACCGCCCGGCCGACGTGCTCTCCCAGGGTCGCGAGGTCGACCGCCGGTGCATCGCCGCCGGATGCGAGCTGGCCGCCGGGGCCCTCGGCGACGGATCCGGGCGATCTGCCCCTGTCCGCACCTGCGGCAGCCGGTCCGGCACCGGGTCCGGCAGCACCGCCGTGGATGTCGGTGGGCCCACGCGGCACGAGCGCGAAGCGACGATCGGACGCGCTCGGGTACGGGCGCCGGACGAGGCCGGTGACCGTGACGCTGCCCCCCTCGCGGAGCGTCGTCGCATCGATGCCGGCCCCGACGAGGCCCGATAGGGGGATCGTCGCGCCTCCGGCCAGCCGCAGATCGGCCCGCCAGCGGTCGCCCAAGCGCTGGACGTCGACGATGACGCCCCGGGCGCGGCCGAGCCGCCACTCGTCGGGATCACCGAGGGGTCGGTCCACCTCGAACGGGACCGGCGGGGAGCCGGGCCCAAGGGCCACGGCCGTGCTGGCCCGGAGCCTCGGCGCACCGTAGGCGATGCCCATCGTCCCGGTGGCCCGGACCCGATCGCCGACGGACCAGCTCACGGCCTGCGGCAGGAGGAGCTCGACCGCCGCCGTGGCATCTTCGACGACGACCCGTCGGCCGGAGCCGTCGAGCAGGCTCGGGCCGGCCGTGATGACGCCCTCGACGGTCACCGTCTCGTCCCCGGCGGTCCGCGCCGCGGCGATGCCGGTGACGCCGGGCGCCGACGACGGTTCGGCTCCGGTGGGCCCGCTCGGCGTGGGCGTCGGGGGTGCCTGGAGGACGACGAGGTCCTCACCGTCGCGGAGCCAGATCCGGTAGCCGTCTGCGGCCCCGATCCTCGATGCGCGCTGGCCGACGATACCGACGATCCGGTAGATCGTCCCCGGGATGAGATCGGCTCGCTCGACCTCCGTCGAGGGGTCGACGTAGGCCCGGAAGGCGACGCCATCGGCGTCGTCGAGCTCCAGACTGAGGGTCCCTGCCGTCGAGCGCTCCGTGCGCCGCAGGCGACCGTCGATGCGGACCAGGCTCGCCTCGAGCGGCTCGCCGAGCTCGCCCGCCGTGACGGTCCGCGGGAGCGGCTCTGGCGTCTCGCCAAGGTCGAGCAGCTGGCCGGGCGCGTCGAGCCTGACCTCGAGCTGTCCGTATGGGTCGGCCAGCTTGCCGGTCACCTCGAGCCGGTCGCCCCGACCTACGACGACGTCGTCGGGAAGGCGAACGACGATCGCGGCGGTCCCGTCCTGGATCGGCACGAGTGCGGGCTTGGCCAGCCGCTCCGGCTCGGCCGTGACCACGCCGCGGACGCGAATGGTCGACCCGGCGGCCAGTGCCCGAGCCTCCGCGATCGAAAGCACGCCCGGTTCGGCGGGCGGTGAGGGCGGACCGGTCGGGCCGGGCGTGGGAGAGGCCGGGATCGATGGCTGCGGTGACGGGTCGGGGGACGAGCGCACGACGTCCGCCGCTCGCGTCACGTGCAGCCGGTAGCCGGCCAGGCCGGTGCCGCCGCTGTCGCGCTGTCCGAGGGGACCGGCGGCGGTGAGTCGGTCGCCGCGGGCCAGCCCGAGTTCGGTGCTCAGCCCGGCGACGAGGATGACCCGCAACGGACCGGTGCCGTCGTCGACGGTCACCGCGTCGCCATCGGCGAGCGGATCCGGACCCTGGGTCACTACCCCGGCGATCCGCACCAGCCGTCCCTCCAGGGCCTCGTCGACGGACCCGGTCACCGCGCCCATGGGCTCGGGCAGCTGGGCCTCGCCCAGGTCGACGAGCGCAGCCACCCGCAGCGTCCGCTGGCTGTAGCGGTCGTCCACGGCGCCATCGACCTGGATCCGGTGGCCGGCCGGGATCGTCACCGCTGGCTCGGCGTCCAGGAGGATCGCGATGCCGCCGGTCTCGTCCTGGACAAAGGCTCCGCGGCCGCTCTCCAGCGCAGCGAGATCGGTCGTCAGGACCCCCTCGATCGTCGCGGATGCGCCATCCGGCAAGGTCCGGGCGACTCCGATCGGGCTGACCTGGGGGCCGGCCGTCTGGGATGGTGATGGTGCAGCTGTCGGCGTTGCGGTCGGAGATGGCGCGAGCGTGGGCGACGGCGACTGAGAAGGCGCAGGGGATGACGCGGTCGGACTCGGCGACGGCTGCGGGCTCGGGTCCGGGCTCGGGCTGGCTGGGGTCCGGGATCGGACTGCGGGTCCGGGCTCGGGCTGGGGCTCGGGTCCGGGCTCGGGCTGGGGCTGGTCGGTCCGGGCTCGGGTCCGGGCTCGGGGACCCCGTCGGGGAGGGTGACGGCCACGGGCCGCCTCCCGAGCCCTCCGGGACGGGAGCCGGGTCGACCGACAGATCCGCTGCGTTGTCGTTGGTGTCAACCGGTCGGCCATCGGGGAGCACCCCCCGGGCGATACTGGTGCCCGGGGCCGGGGCAACAGCCGCGCTGCCCTCGACGAAGGCGTTCGAGGCGTCGCCCCATCCGACCGCGTCGATCGGCGCACCGCCGATGGAGCGGACGGCCAGGGCACCCCCGGTCGCAGCCAGGCCACCGCTGTACGTCCCGTCTGCGAGACCGGCATGGATGCCGGCCGCATTGGCCAGCAGCAGGCGACCGCCGGGCGCCAGCACGGCCCCGCTCGGCCAGGCGGCCTTGCGGGTCACGGTGCCACCGGACGACGTCACGTAGACGAGCTCCAGCGGCGCAAGGTCGACCGGGGACGAGGCCACGTTCGCCAGCTCGATCCACTCGTCGGAGGCCGAGGCACCACCGGTCACGATCTCGGTGACCAGAACGCTCGTCGACGGTGGCCAGCCGACATCCGCGGCCGGCAGCAGGTCGAGCGGCATGCCGGCCGGGTGGGCCGTCCCGGCGATCGGGCGTGCGGGCACGAGGCCCGCCGCAAGGAAGGCCAGGAACAGAACGACGGTCGTGAGCCGCCGGACGAGTGCCATGGGTCGACCTCCCGGCGGGCATCGGGTGGCGGTCCCCGCTGTGTACCTCGCCGCGCTTCACCGCTGCGTATCCGCTGCCCGGCCCTGTTCGACTACCATTGGCGCCCTGCGTCGACCGTGCTCGAGTGCGGTCCGCCATCGCCGACCCACCGGCCGGCCCGCCCGACCCGGCCCCCGAGGAGATGCCCGTGGCCCGCGCCAAGCGAACCGATCGTGCCGAAGCCCGTCGCCGCTATCGCCAGGAGGCGGCGACCCGCACCGAGGCGGACGAGACGACGCTGGAGGCTCCGGCCCGGACGTCGAAGGCGCCGGTCGCCCCTGCGCCGACCGGTCGACCGTCGGTCGTGGCAGCCTTCCGCCAGGCAGCCCGACCGGCCAGCCTCCGCGCCGACATCGAGTACCTGCCGACCCTCATCGTTCGCACCAAGGCGATCTGGGTGCCAGCCGGCCTGGTGATCGCGGCCGGGACCATGTTCCTGGTCCCCGACCTTGGCTCGAATATCGTCTTCGTGCTCGCCTTCCAGGCCTTCGTGGTCCCGCCGCCACTGGCCGCGTCCTTCCTCGCGGGCCTCCTGGCACCACGGGCCGCCTGGCTCGCGGGCGGTGTCGTCGGTCTGATCTCCGCCCTCACCTTCGCGGTGGTCGCGGTGCTTTACGAGGGCTCCGTCGACGCCACGATCACCTCGGACCAGCTCCGTGACACGGTCCTGTTCGGGTTCGCGGTGGCGCCGCTGTTCGGCATCGGAGCCGGTGCCTTCGCCGGCTTCTACCGCCGGTTCCTCCAGTTCGGGCAGCCGGCCCGGCGGGGGAACCAGGGCCGGCGGGACTCGAACCGCCGCTAGTCCCGGGCACCCGTGTCGGCTCGGCCGGACCGGGTCGTCGTCCCGCCGCTCCCTTCGGGTTCGCTCTCCGCCATCCGGGTGCGCCAGTCGAACGAAGAGGATGGCGGATGGGCCTCGCTCCGGGTCGAACCACGGACTCGACCGGAAGCTCGGGCCGGGCGCTCCGGGGTCCGGGGCGAGGCCGTCCATCAGCCCATCCGGCGCATCCCCGCCCAGCCGAGTTGACGGACCCCCTCTGGCCGCGCCGGCCCTCCCTCGACCGCCGCCACCTCGGCAAGCGGCCTGACCTCATGGGCTACCAGGTTGACCACGCTCCCCTCGCGCTGGAGGGCCCCCTCGACCAGCAGCAGGGCGTGGCGCCGCACGATCCCCCGCAGCCGCGCCCAGGTGTCCGGCCAGAGGGTCACGTTGACCATCCCGGTCTCGTCCTCGAGAGCCAGGAAGACGGTCCCCTTCGCCGTCATCGGGTGCTGCCGGGTGACCACGAGCCCACCGACCCGGACCGGTCCGGGCGGGCGGTCCGCCAGCGCCGCGTTGGGGATCGCCCCGAGCCGCTCGAGGGCCGGTCGGAAGAGCCCGACCACCTGGCAGCGGGCATCAAGGCCGAGCACGGCATAGCTGTCGCCCAGGCGCTCCGGCTCGGTGATCGGCGGCAGCTCGGGGGCCTCGGTCGCGGGCAGCCGCAGGTCCAGCGGACGTCCTGCCGCGCGGCGAGCCACGGGATGCGCTCGCCCGTCCAGGCGACCCCGCGACGACCCGGCGACCTCCCGCAGCTGCCAGAGCAGCTCCCGCCGTGGCCGGCCCAGCGAGTCGAGCGCACCGGCCCGGATGAGCCGCTCGATGACAGGCTCCGGCAGGCCGGTCCGCTCGACGACGTCGACCAACGAGCGGTAGGGACCTCGAGCCCGCTCCGCGTCGAGTCGCTCAGCCTGCTCCTCTCCGATGCCCTTGACCAGGTGGAGCCCCAGCCGGACTCCCCAGCCCGTGGCCGCCTCGGCGGCCCAGCGGTCGCGGGCCGTGGCGATCGGCAGGACGCAGGCGGAGGAACGGACCGGTCGCGGTCGCTCGGCGACCCCCGCGTCGGATGGCAGCGGCTCGCCGGGGTCGGCGTCGTGCGAGCCGTCGTCGCCGGCCGGGCCGGCCAGCGCCCAGCCGGGCCGCCCGACCCACTCGGTCGTGGTCCGGTAGCCGGAGACGTTGACGTCGACCGGGAGGACCGTGACCCCGTGGCGCTTGGCGTCGTTGACCAGGACCTCGACCGGGTAGAAGCCCATCGGCTGGGCGTCGATGAGGCCGACCAGCAGCTGGGCCGGGTAGAAGAGCTTCAGGAACGCCGACTCGTAGGCGGTCCGGGCGAAGGCCGCCGCGTGGCTCTTGGCGAAGCCGAACGAGGCGAAGGCGGCGACCCTCCGGAAGAGCTCCTCGGCGTCGTCCTCGGGCATCCCCTGGACGGTCCGGCAGCCCTCCACGAAGCGGGCGTGAAGCTTCTCCATCTCGCGGCTCGAGCGCCAGGTCCCCATCGCCCGCCGGAAGCCGTCCGAGTCGGCCGGGCTGAAGCCGGCCACCTCGATGGCGATCCGCATGACCTGCTCCTGGTAGAGGATGACCCCCAGGGTGTCGTCGAGGATCGGCTCGAGCGAGGGGTGGAGGAAGGTCACCGCCTCGAGGCCCTGCTTGCGACGCAGGTAGGGATGGACCGCGTTGCCCTGGATCGGGCCCGGGCGGATGATCGCGACCTCCACGACGAGGTCGTCGAGGCTGGCGGGCCGCGACTTGGGCAGGGTCTGCATCTGAGCCCGACTCTCGACCTGGAAGACGCCCACCGTGTCGGCCGCCTGAAGCATCCCGAAGACCTCGGGGATCTCCTCGGGGATCCGGTCAAGGTCGAGGCAGACGGCGCAGTCGTGCTCGATGAGCCGGAGGGTCGTGTCGATGGCGGCCAGCATCCCGAGCCCGAGAAGGTCGAGCTTGATGAGCTTGACCGACTCGACGTCGCGCTTGTCGTACTGGACCACGACCCGGCCCGGCATCGTCGCCCGCTCGAGCGGCGCGATGTCGATGAGCGGCGCCGCGGTCACGAGCATCCCGCCGGTGTGGATCGAGAGGTGTCGCGGGAAGCCGTCGATCCGGGCGCACAGCTCGAGCCAGCGCTCCCAGTCGGAGAGGCCGACGGTCGAGCCTCCGCGGGCCCGGGGCGGCAGCTCGGGCTCCAGCCGAGCCACGCTTGAGCGGGCGCCACCCCGGTCCGTGGCTGCCGATCCCGGCGAGCTCCAGTGCCAGGGTCGACCGAGCCGGTCCGTGCCCCGCTCGGCACGCAGGCGGGCCTCGCTCGCAGGAGAGTCACCCGGACCGCCCTCGTCGTCCGACCGTCCACCACCGCGGATGGCCGGCCTCGAACCGTCGATCCTCGACCGGTGGCCATCGATCCGGGCGGCGTCTTCGCGGCGGGCCAGCCGGCCGTCGCCGCGCTCCCCCGCCCCGCCGGTCCGCAGCCGCCCGCCCCGGGGGTGGTCGAGCTCGCCCATCCGGTCGACCAGCCCACGAGATCCCGCAAGCGCCGCCGAGGCCGAGGCGCCGGCGTCCGAGGCCTCCTCCGGGCGACGGAAGAACTCGGCGAAGCCACCGTCCGCCTCGAGATCACGGCGCACCATCACCGAGTCGTAGGTCTCGAGCGCCTTGGCCACACGGTCGACGAGCGGTCGCGGGAAGCCCAGGGCGTACCCGACCTCCCGGACGGCGGAACGCGCCCGGTAGGTCACGACGTTGCAGACCATCCCGGTGTGCTCAGGACCGTAGCGCTCGGTAGACGTACTGGATGACCTCCTCCCGGCGCTCGGAGCTGAAGTCGATGTCGACGTCCGGATAGGTCGTCCGGCCCTCGTTGATGAAGCGCTCGAAGAGGAGGCGGTGGCGGATCGGATCGACCCGGGTGATGCCGAGCACGTAGGCCACGATCGAGTCGGCCGCGCTGCCGCGGCCCTGGGCCGGGATCGCCCGCTCCTTGGCGAACCGCATCAGGTCCCAGCAGATGAGGAAGAACTCGGCGAGGCCGGTCCGCTCGATGACGTCGAGCTCGTGGGCGAGCTGGCTGACGACCGCCGGGGTCATCGGATGGTAGCGGCGGCGAGCCCCCTCCCAGCAGAGTTGGGAGAGATGGCTGAACGGGGTCTCGCCACGCGGCACCTCGAACCCCGGGAAGCGGTACCGCTCGAAGCCGAGATCGACCCGGCAGGTGGCAGCGAGCTCGCCGGAGGTCGCCATGCCCTCGCGCCAGGCGCGTGCCGTTGCCGGGTCGTCGCGCTCGGCGAGCGGGTCGACGGGCGGCAGGGCCAGGAGGTCGGCCCCGCCCTTGAGGTACGACTCGCCGTCGGGCCTGCGGAGATGCCCGAGCTCGGCGACCGACCGCCCATGCCGGATCGCCGTCAGCACGTCGTGGAGCTCCCGGTCATGGGGGCGGGCGTAGTGGGTGTCGTTGGTCACGACGATGGGGAGGCCGAGCTCGGCGGCCAAGTGCGCCGTCTCGGCCACCAGCCAGTCGTCGTCGGGCAGCAGGTGGTGCTGGAGCTCCAGGAAGAAGCCGCTGCCGGCCGGGTCGTCGGCGAGGCCGAAATCGCCGGGCGTAGCGCACGGCGGCGGCCCGGGCGCCGTCGCGGTCACCGGCCAGGAGCCGACGGGCGATCTCGCCGTGCCGGCAGCCGGACAGCGCGACGAGCCCCTCGACGTGCTCGGCCAGGAGCGCCTGGGTGAACCGGGGGACCCCCTTGGTCCCGGCCAGGTTGGCCCGGGAGACGAGCCGGCAGAGGCTCCGGTAGCCGCGATCGTCGCGGGCCAGCAGGACGAGGTGCGGGCCCCGCTGACCCTCTCCGATCCCCCGCAGGTCCTCCCGTCGGGGCTCGCGATGGCCGGGCAGCCGGGGCCGTCCGGGGCGGGGGCGAGCCGGGAGCCCCTCGACCGCGGACCGCCCGTCGCCCGGATCTCGGTCCCCATCGCTCGCGCTCTCGCCCGACCCGCCGCCGTGGCCAGCGGTCCGGGCCCGACCACCCCGTCGGCGGGCCCGACGCGCCGGGATGACGAGGCCGCGATGGTCGGGAACGGCCGGGTCGAGCAGCTCGATCTCCAGCCCGATGACACCATGCAGGCCGGCCGACCGCGCCGCCTCCATGAACCTGACGACCCCGTAGAGGCCCTGGTGGTCGGTGACGGCCAGGCCCGAGAGCCCCAGCTCGACAGCACGCTCCACCAGCTCGTCGACCGGCGAGGCGCCGTCGAGGAACGAGAAGTTCGTGTGGGCATGCAGCTCGGCGAGGTCCATCGGACCCTCGACTATAGAACATCCGTTCTATACCAGGAAGGTCCGATCGGCCCTTGGGCGAGCCCCCTTCCACGGCCCGACCGAACCCTCCTCGGCGCCGAAACAATCCGCGGATCCTCGGCGTCTACTTCGCACGATGGAGGGTGGAGCACGATGAACGCGCCAAGCACGATGAACGGGCAGGGCACCGTCATCCGGTTCGTCATCCAGCGAGTCGCCCTGGTCGCCCTGGCGGTCGCCCTGATCCTCGTCCTGTATCCGGCCCTCCTGCAGGCGATCGCCCCCGCGACCCGCTGATCCGCAACCAACGGGACGCCGGCCCGGCTGGGGTACGGCCCGGCGATCCGCCGGAGGACGGTGAGCGACCTCCGGCCGCGAAGCCCCGTCGTCGCGATGACGGCGGGGCTTCGCCACGTCCGGAGCGGTAGGATTGGGCGCACCATCGAACCGTCCGGGCCTGGCCCGGATGTCGTCCGGACCCGGAGGACCCTCGCCCCATGGAGCCTCGGCCTCGGGACTTCGCCGCCATCGCCGTGCTGGTGCTCGTCCTCGTCGCGCTCGTCGTACTGCTGGTCGCCGCCGCCGGAGCGGGCTGACCCGGCGACGCGCCCGTCGTGGCCGGGCGCGGTATCCTGCGGGCTGACGGGCGCCGGGTGGCCGGCGCACCGATCGGCATCCACCGGGGGGTTCCTTGCCATGCAGACGACCGGCCCGAAAGACCTTCGGGCGCTCCTCCTGGTCGTTGGGATGTTCCTGATCCTCCTCGTCGCGGTGACGCTGCTGGGACCGGCGTCGACCTAGGACACGATCGACCCCGGGGCAGGGCATGCGCCACGGCTCCCGGCTCAGTCGTAGAGCCGCTCGAGGTGCCAGGTCCCGGCGATGCGGTCGAAGTAGACGAGGGCCAGCCAGGCCCGCCCGGCGACCTTGAAGTAGTCCCGGGCGATCGGTCGGCCCCACCAGCCGTCCTCGACGCGCCACCGGTTGCAGACCTCGACCGGCTCCCGGCGACCGTTCCAGCGGATGGCCACGAGCCGTCCCTGATCATCGAGCTCGGGCGCGATGGCAGGATGTTCGCGGAGCAGCCGGGTCACGGCCCGTCCTCCCGGTGGCGCCGCCCTTCGTGACCGACCGACGGCTCGCCGACCGGCTGCCAGCGGACCCGACCCTCGGGTAGCGGCGCCTCCGGGTCGAGGAGCTCCGGCCGGAGCACGCGGTCCTGGCCGAAGCGGAGGGCGAGGCGCGCGAGCTGCCAGCTCAGCCGAGCGCCACGGGCGGCCTGGGGAACGAAAAGGGACAGCTGGTGGCCGGCCGCAGGGCCGATCCCCAGAAGCTCGATCTCCATCCGCTCGACGGGTGCCGGCGGCGGCTCCCGCTCCAGGCGGGCGAGGACGAGGCGCTCGATCGCCTCGGCGTCGGAGGTGGGCTCCGGGAAGCGCTGGTCGAGCTCGAGCCGAGCCGGACCCCCACGAACGGAACCTGCCTCGAGCGCGAGCCGGACCTGGACCCGCTCGGCCGCAGCACCCCTGGTGAGGAGCTGGTCGGCGAGGGCGCCGGCCAGGCGACGAAGGAAGAAACGGAGCGGCTCCAGGTCGCTGACCGCAGGCTCGAGCGGGAGCGCCAGGAGGGCCCGCTCGGGGCTGCGGCGTGGGCGGAACGGGTCGGTCTCCAGGCCGGTCGCCCGGGCATGGAGACGATCTCCCTCGGGACCGAACCGGGCGACGAGCGACGACCGCGGGATGGCCGCCACCGCTCCGACCTGGCGAAGCCCGAACCGGGCCAGACGAGCCCGGATCTCCGGGTCCCCCGAGAGGAGCGTGGAGGGCAGCGGAGCCAGGAAGGCGACGTCATCACCCGGAGCCACGACGATCGGGCGGCCAGGAGCGGCGAGCGTCGCTGCGGCCATGGCCGAGAAGCGAGTCCCGGCGATCCCGGCCCTGGGCCGGCCGGGAAGGACCGGGCCGAGCGCCTCAGTGAGCCGGCCGACCAGGATCTCGTCCGGCCCCCAGAGACGGTCGAGACCGTCGATCTGGACCTCGACCCGCCCGAACGCTCGATCGCCAGGATCCACCGAGGCAGCCAAGCCGGGGCTGAAGGCGCCGAGACGGTCGAGGGCTGCCTCGATGGCGGCCGTGTCGGACTCAGGATCGGGGTCGAGGAAGGCCGCCTCGGGAGCCAGCCGATGCGCCGCGCCGAGGGCCATCCCCCTCCGGACCCCGAGGGCCCGGGCGGCCGGGTCGGCATCGAGGACCACCCCGTCGCCCCACGGTGGACCGCCCAGCACGATCGGCCCGTCCGGGAAGCGCCCGGAAGGGTCGGACGGTGCCGCGATCTGGCGGGCCGTGGCGAGGAGGATGAGCAGGTTCGGCCAATGAAGATGGAGGAGGCGCATCGGACCCGACCGGGATGGGAAGCGAGGTGAACGGCTCGATGGGGATGCCGGGCGGCGCGATGACGCGTGCCGGGCCGGAGGGATCGGCGACCGGCCCCGGTGGCCATCCGGCCAGGAGCGGGTCGCTCCGCAGGCAGGTGTCGCGCGGCCCGCCTTCCGCGTAGAGGATGCGCAGGACGGCCCTGCCTCCCG
This sequence comes from uncultured Chloroflexia bacterium, assembly GCA_963707215.1. Taxonomy (GTDB): domain Bacteria; phylum Chloroflexota; class Limnocylindria; order Limnocylindrales; family CSP1-4; genus DATHYZ01. The sequence continues at coordinate 1,109,710 of CAVPPB010000003.1, forward strand.
GAGGGCCATGGCGGTTACGGGCGACGACCACCCGGGTCAGCTGACCGACGATCTCGCGCCCCAGCCGGACCCAGCCCTGTCGGGCAAGCTCCAGGCGAAGCCCGGCCCCGATCGGGTCCGTGGTCGACGAGGTGATGCCGGGTGGCTCCAGGACCACCAGGAGGATCCCGGCTCGACGAGCGAGTGCCCCGAGACGAGCCAGGCGCTCGGTGACGCGACCACCAGCGGCCCGCCTCGGCAGATCGACGACGAGCAGGTCCACCGCCCGGGCCTGGAGGAGCGTCCCTGCCATCTCCAACCCCTCGTCGAGGTCGATGGGAGCGAGGACGGCCAGCCACTCGAGTCGGATCCCCCGGGCCACCGCCTCGACCGGATCGAGGCTGCGGGTCAGGTCGAGCCAGGCGGCGATCGACCCGACCGCCTGGGCCTCGGCCACCAGGCGGAGCGCCAGCGTGGTCCGGCCGCTCGTGGCATCGCCCCGCAGGGTGACCGAGGCGGTCCGGGGGATGCCGCCGGGGCCCAGGATGGCGTCGAGTCCAGGGAAACCCGTGGACACGACCGGGATCGCTGGGCGCCGGCCCGGGCATCGGGGCCCGGTCGGGAGCCGGAGCTCGTGGAGCCTCGGGCTCGCTCTCCCGGGGCAGGGGGACCGTGGCGAGCGAGCCGACGGTCCCCCCGAATGCCTCCTCGCCGCGTCGCGGTGCCGCCGTCCCCCAGCGCTCCCGGAGGCTGGCGAGGGCGGTCCCGACGGCCGGACGATCGACGGCGCTCATGGCCCATGATGATAGAACGGATGTTCTATAGAGACAAGTCCTGGACTGCCGGGCGGGACGCCACTGCGGCCCGGGCAGACGGCCCGGAGGATGGCCGATGCACGGGATCGATCGCGCCGGGCCGGAGCCGGACACGGGTTCCGCAAAGGGACCCGGCCACCCGTCACCGAGCCGTCACGGAGGCCCCCTAGCCTCGTCCCCTACGATGCTCACGATGACCGCCACCGCCCAGACCATCCTGGTCGTCGACGACGACCCCAAGATCCGCCAGCTCGTCCGGACCTATCTCGAGCGCGACGGCTACACGGTCGAGACCGCCGCGGACGGCCAGGAGGCGCTCGCAGCCATCGAGCGCGAGCGGCCGGCCCTCGTCGTCCTCGACCTGATGCTCCCCGAGATCGACGGCCGGGCCGTCATCCGGGCGGTCCGGGCCGACGCCGACGATCCGGACGTGCCGATCCTCATCCTCTCCGCGCGCGGCTCTACCGCCGACCGGATCGCCGGCTCGAGGATGGCGCGGACGACTACCTCCCCAAGCCCTTCTCCCCCTCCGAGCTGGTCCTTCGCGTCGGGGCGATCCTGCGGCGGGCCGGCGGCACGCCCGAGCCGATCAGCGGGCCGGCCCGGCCGCCGCTGGTCCACGGCGACCTGGTCGTCGATCGCGACCGCCACGAAGCCCGGATCGCCGGCGCCATCGTCCCGCTGACCCGCGTGGAGTTCCGCCTCCTCGTCGACCCTCCTCGAGGCCGACGGACGGGTCCTCACACGCGACCAGCTCCTCGACGCCGTCCACGGCGCGGACCAGGTCGAGATCCTCGACCGGACCATCGACGTCCACATCCGCCGCCTCCGGGACAAGCTCGCCGACGACCCGGAGCAGCCGCGCTACGTGGCGACGGTCCGGGGTGTCGGCTACCGCGCGGCGCCGGTCGAGGAGACGGGACGTGCGGTGACCCAGCGGCCCCGGGGCAGGCTGGCCGTCCGCGACCGCGCGCCCCTGGGCGGCGAGCGCGCTGGCGGCCGCCGGAGGTCGGCCTGGCCGATCCTGGCCGCCGCCGTGGTGGGCTCGCCATCGTCATCTCGGCGGCTCTGGCTCGGATGCGGCCGTTCACCGACATGATGGTCGACGCTGGGGACTCAGCCGCCCACGCCCAGGACATGTACGACTCGACGGTGACGAGGGTCGCCATCATCGCGCGCCCTGGTCGCCGTAGCGGCCAGCCTCGGCCTGGCCGCCTTCCTGGCCGGTCGACTCGCCAGACCGCTCGAGGCCATCGGCCGTGGCGCCCGCCGGGTCGCCGAGGGCGACTACTCGGCGCGCGTCCCGCGGGAGGGTCCCGAGGAGCTCGTCAGCCTGGCCGACTCGTTCAACCAGATGGCGACCAGCCTGGAGGACCAGGAGCGGCTCCGTCGCGAGTTCATCGCCAACGCCGCCCACGAACTGCGGACGCCGCTGACCAATCTCCAGGGCTACCTGGAGGCGCTCCGGGACGGGGTCATCTCCGCCGACCGCTCGACGTACGAGTCGCTGTGGGAGGAAGCCGACCGGCTCGTCCGCCTGTCGCGCGCCCTCGACGCCCTCGCCGACGGCGACGCTCGGGGCAGTTCACCGGAGCTGGCCGAGCTCGACCTGGCAGCGGCGATCCGCTCGGCCGCCGATCTCGCCGCGCCGTCCTTCGAGCGGGCCGGCCTCTCGCTGGCCGTTGACGTCCCGGATACGCTCCCGGCGCGGGCGAACCCCGACCACCTGGCCCAGGTCCTGGCCAACCTGCTCTCGAACGCGTCGCGCTATTCATCGACGGGCGGGACCGTTACGATCCGGGCCGAGCGACGGCCGGCGGACCTGCTCGTCACGGTCGCCAACCCGTCCGATGCGATCCCGGCCGAGGACGTGCGCCCACCTGTTCGAGCGGTTCTATCGGGTCGAGAAGTCCCGCGATCGCGCCCGTGGGGGCGCGGGCATCGGGTTGGCCATCGTCAAGCAGCTCGTCGAGTCGACGGGTGGCCGTGTCGGCGCGAAATCGGCCGACGGTCTGACCCGGGTCTGGTTCAGCATCCCCGGCTGATACCGCGCGGCGACGGGCCTGGCGCCCGCCGGTGACACCCCGGACGATCGCGCCGTCCGGTCCTCAGCCCACGGTGATCGCCAGCATGCCGGCACCCAGGACCGCAGGCCGATCCACTGGATCGGCCGAAGGCGCTCGCCCAGGAAGGCGACCGCGAAGGCACCGCGGCCACGGCGGGACCGAAGGACGAGGCGAGTCCCGACGAGCCAGGTCTCGGCGACCTCGAGGCCGATCGCGAACGAGATGAGGCCCAGTGACGTCCAGGAGGCCGGCGGCACAGGACCGCCAGGCCGGGCCCCGACGGTCCCGTGACGCCACCGGACGTCGACCATCGATCGCGACGCAGCGCGGCCGGGCGACAGGGCGACGGCGCGGAACGCCCACGAAGCAACGCGACATCGACGCCCCGCGATACGACGATCGACCTGGAGCCAGCCGACTCTCGCCTGATCGGTCCGCCGGGCCGACCGTACCAGGATCGCGAAGAGGCGTCAACGCGATCAGCCCGAAGGCGACGCCGGCGCCGCGCAGCCGGATGCTGCGGATCCGCCGTCCAAGGACCACCCCCGTCATGACGATGCCCGGGTCGTGGCAAGCACGGCACCAGCGGCCTGGGGGATCGTCAGGCGTCTCACCGCGGAAGACCACGGCGAGGACGACCGTCAGCCCGCCGAACGCCGCGACGACGGGGCTGACGACGGCGATCGGACCGATGCGCAGGGCGGTGAAGAAGGTGAGGTAGGCGAGCACGCACGAGGATCCCCGAGACCGTCACGTCAGGTGACCATCGTCGAGGCGGGCATCGCCAGGGGCTCGACGTCGCGGAGCACGGCGAGGCCGACCAGGACGGCGAGGGCGATCGAGCTGCGCGCCGATGAGCGTCCGGAGGCTCCCGAGGCGGCGCCCGGAAAGCGCGGCGGAGATGTCGGTGACGCCCCAGGCGAGCGGCCGCGCCGAGTCCGAAGAGCAGCCCGGTTGGAGCATGGCCCGGCCAGTCTACGGGCGACGGGCGCCTGCCCGGGCGCCGTCGGGCCGCCCCGTGCTACACTCCGCCACCGGTCCGGCGCCCCGCGACGTCGCCGCCGTCTCCGGTGGGGATGTAGCTCAGCTGGGAGAGCACCGCGTTCGCATCGCGGGGGTCAGGGGTTCGAGTCCCCTCATCTCCACCAGCGCCACCACCGCGCGGACGGCGGACGGACCTGGTCATGGGTCGGTTGGGCAGGTGGTGAGCCCAAGGGTCTGTAAAACCCTCGTCTTCGACTGTGGCAGTTCGATTCTGCCCCGGCCCACCAGCTCACCGGGCTGCGGCACCGGGGTCCACGCACGGCTGACCGCTGGTCTCGCGTCGTACCCTTCTCCTCCATGCAGACCTGCCCCAGCTGCGGCCAGGCGAACCCCGAGGGCTTCCGCCTGTGCGGGATGTGCGGCGCGTCGCTCGCGGCCGCCGAGTGCCGCGCCGCGAGTCGAGCGCAAGGTCGTCACCGTCCTGTTCTGCGACCTCGTCGGCTTCACGTCGCGGGCCGAGCGGCTCGATCCCGAGGACGTCCAGGCGCTGCTCGGCCCCGTACCACGCACGCGTCCGCGCCGAGCTCGAGCGCCACGGCGGCACCGTCGAGAAGTTCATCGGCGACGCGGTGATGGCGCTCTTCGGCGCCCCGACGGCCCACGAGGACGACCCCGAGCGGGCGGTTCGGGCGGCCCTCGCGATCCGCGATCACGCCATCGAGGAGGGACTCGAGCTGCGGGTCGGGATCACGACCGGCGAGGCGCTCGTCTCGCTCGACGCGCGCCCGGCCGAGGGCGAGGGGATGGCCTCGGGCGACGTCGTCAACACCGCCGCCCGCCTGCAGGCGCGCCGCGCCCGTGAACGGGATCCTCGTCGACGAGACGACCCACCGAGCGACCCGCGGGCCGATCGAGTACCGCGAGGCCCCGGCGGTCGAGGCCAAGGGCAAGGCCGAGCCCGATCGCGGCCTGGGAGGCTGTCGAGGCTCGATCGCGCTTCGGCGTCGACGTCGACCACCACGCCCGGACCGAGCTCGTCGGGCGCGAGCGCGAGGTGCCATCGCTGCGGGACGCCCTCGAGCGGGCGACGCCCGAGCGAGCCTCGCAGCTCGTCACGCTGATCGGCGTCCCGGGAATGGGCAAGAGCCGGCTGGTCTACGAGCTCCGACGCATCGTCGACGCCGATCCGGAGCTCATCACCTGGCGCCAGGGGCGCTGTCTCGCCTACGGCGACGGGATCGCCTACTGGGCGCTCGGCGAGATGGTCAAGGCCCAGGCCGGCATCCACGAGCGGGACACCGAGGCGGAGACCGCGAGACGAAGCTCCGAGCCGCGATCGACGACGTCGTCGAAGAGCCGGCTGACCAAGCATGGGTCGAGTCGCATCTTCGTCCGCTGGTCGGCCTCGAGACGGCGACCGGCCTCGGCGGCGACCGCCGTGGCGAGGCGTTCGCCGCCTGGCGACGCTACCTCGAGGCGCTGGCCGAGCAGCGTCCCGCTGGTCCTGGTGTTCGAGGATCTCCACTGGGCCGACGCCGGTCTCCTCGACTTCGTCGACCAGCTCGTGGACTGGCTGACCGACGTCCCGCTGCTCGTCGTCGGGACCGCCCGGCCGGAGCTGCTCGAGCGTCGCCCAGGCTGGGGCGGCGGCAAGCTCAACGCCACGACGATCGGGCTGTCGCCGCTCTCCGCCGTGGCAGACGGCGGGGCTCATCGGCCAGGTGCTCAAGCGACATCGTGCTGCCGGCCGAGGTCCAGCAGGCGCTGCTCGATCGGGCCGAGGGCAACCCGTTCTACGCGGAGCAGTTCGCCGAGCTCTACCTCGAGCGAGGCTCGACCGAGCGACCTGCCGATGCCCGAGACCATCCAGGGCATCATCGCCGCCCGCCTCGACGACCTCTCGACGAGCGAGAAGGCGATCCTCCAGGATGCCTCGGTCGTGGGCAAGGTCTTCTGGCCGGCGGCGCTCGGTCGCGAGGACGAGCCTCTCGACGAGGTCCTCCACGGGCTCGCGCGGAAGGGCTTCCTGACCCGACAGCGACGATCGTCGGTCGGGCGGCGAGGGCGAGTGGGCGTTCGCCCACATGCTCCTGCGCGATGTCGCCTACGAGCAGATCCCTCGCGCCGAGCGGAGCGACGAAGCATCGCCGGACGGCCGAGTGGATCGAGGGGCTCGGTCGACCCGAGGACCACGCGGAGCTGGTCGCCTACCACTGGCGCTCGGCCCTCGAGCTGGCCCGGGCCGCCGGCCTGGCGACGGATGGATCTGGAGCTTGCGACCCGGCTGGCCCTCCGAGCGGCCGGCGATCGCGCCCACGCCGTCAGCGCCTATCGCGAGGCGGCATCGTACTTCGGCGAGGCCCTGGCGCTCTGGCCTCCGGACGACCCAGCGTTGCCCGAGGTCCTCTACCGTCACGCCGACGCCCTCTTCATCGCGGACGACCCGCGCGCCGAGGGGGCCCTGGTGGCCTCCCGGGACGCCCTCCTGGCGGCCGACCTCCGGGAGCCGGCCGCCGAGGCCGAGTTGTCGCTCTCGCGGATCGCCTGGCACGGCGGCCAGCGGGACCGGGCCGCCGAGCACGAGGCAGCCGCCCAGGCGCTGGTCGCTGAGACGTCATCGCCCGCGGCAGCCCGCGTGCTCGCCTTCGTCGCCCGAACGCGGACGATATCGGGTGACCATGTCGGAGGCCAGGCCCTGGCACGGGAGGCGCTCGCCCTGGCAGAGCAGCAAGGCAACGATGAGCTCCGGGCCCACGCGCTCAGCACCATCGGGATCGGCAAGCGACCGCTCAACGACCCGACGGCGCGCGGTGATGTCGAGCGGGCGCTCGAGATCGCGGTCGCCATTCGATCACCCCAGGCGGGCGCGATCGCCAACAACCTCGCTGTCGATGACTGGTTCGAGATGGACCACCGTGGCTACACCCGCCACATGCGCGAAGCGCTGGGGATCGCCGAGCAGGTCGGGGATGCGACGGGCGTGCGCTGGGTGACCGGGCAGCTCGTGGGCGTCGCTTACAGCGAAGGGGACTGGGATGAGGCGCTGGAGCGAGCAAGCCGCTTCATCGCGGAATGCGAGGCCGGCTCGCCGCACTATCTGCAGGCGGATGCGCACACGACGCGGGCACGCATCCGACTCGGCCGAGGCGACGTGGACGGCGCGATGGCCGATCATCGCCGAGCGAGCGACCTGGCTCGGGCAGCCGCCGATCCCCAGGCGCTCGTGCCGAACCTCGGTGCGACCGTGGAGGCGCTCGAGGTCCTCGGGCGAACCGACGAAGCAGACGAGCTGGCGGGCGAGATCCTTCCAGTGGTTCGACAGAACCCGAACGAGGCGGCCCACCTCCTGGCGCTCGACTTCCTTGCCACTCGTCGCTCGGAGCGGTACGAGCCCGAGCTGCGCGGGATCGTCGAGGGCGGCCCCGACCTGCCCTGGAAGCCCATGGCGCTGACCTGCCTCGATCGCGACTTCGTCCGGGCCGCCGAACTGTGGGCCGAGGCCGGGGGCCCGAGCTGGGAGGCGAAGCTCCGGATGCGGGCGGCCGAGGAGCTGATCGACGCCGGGCGGCGCCACGATGGCGAGGTCGAGCTCCAGAAGGCGCTAGCCTTCTACCGCACCGTCGGCGCGTCGTTCTGGATCGAGCGCGGGAAAGCGCTTCTCGCAACATCCGCCTGAGGCGATCCCAAGGTGGTCCCGAGCCCTCGCGGACCTCTGGCCCGATACTGGGTCGATGCGCGACAACATCCGCCTCGGCCGGATCGCCGGTGTCCAGGTCGGCCTGGACTGGACCGTCATCCTCGTCGCCTGGCTCATCGCCTGGAGCCTGGCCTCCGGCCTGCTGCCGGCCGAGGTGCCCGGCCTGAGCACGATCGCCTACTGGGCTGCGGCCCTCGTGGTGGCCGCGCTCTTCTTCGCCTCGCTGCTCGCGCACGAGCTGGCCCACGCGGTCGTGGCCACCCGCCAGGGCCTCCACGTCGAGGGGATCACCCTCTGGCTCCTCGGTGGCGTGGCCCGGCTCCGAGGCGAGGCCAAGACGCCGGGGGCTGAAGCGCTCATCGCCGGCGTCGGGCCTCTGACGAGCCTCGCCGTCGCGGTCCCGTGCATCGTCGTCGGGGCGGCGCTCGACGCTGCCGGCTCGGTGCCGATCGTCGCCGCGTCGGCGTCATGGCTCGGTCGGGTGAACCTGATCATCGGGATCTTCAACCTGCTGCCTGGGGCGCCGCTCGACGGGGGCCGCCTGGCCCGGGCCGTCTTCTGGCGGCTCCGCGGCGACCCGCTCAGGGCGACCGTGTGGGCAACCTCCCTCGGCCGACTCCTGGGCTATGGCCTCGTGGCGCTCGGCCTGCTCGAGCTGTTCATCGGGGTGAGCCTCGGCGGCCTGTGGTTCGTCATCCTGGGCATCTTCCTCGTCGTCGCCGCGCGCGCCGAGCGGCGGCAGGCGGAGCTCTCCGCCAGGCTCGCCGAGATCCGGGTCCGCGACGCCATCACGACCGATCCGCCCGTCATCCCGGCCGGGATCACCGTCGACGTGCTGGCCGACGCCGTCCCGGGCCGCAAGGAGACCCCGGGGACCTGGCTCGTGGCCGCCACCGACGGCGGCGTGATCGGGGTGCTGGGCGCCGAGCGGGTCCGGGATCTCTCGGTCGAGCGCCGGCGCGAGACGCGGGCGGGGGATCTGCGCACCCCGCTCGATGCGCTCCCGGAGACGACCCCGGACGAGTCCCTCCTCGATCTGCTGGAGCGGCTGCCGGACGAGGCCGAGCTGCGGGCGATCGTCCGCGCCGAGGGGCGGATCGTGGGGTTCGTGACCCCAGCTGGCGTGGCCAGGGCGGTGGAGCAGGAGACCGGGCGCTCGGCCCCCCGGCCGGGGCCGCAGGGACCGCCGGAGCCGCCCGGGCCGCAGGGACCGCCGGAGCCGCCGGCCGACCAGGGCTAGGTCGCCGGTTCGTCGAAGGCGGCGTGGAGCTCGGTCGAGTGATCGCGCAGCCAGCGCCGCCAGCGGGCGTGGTCCGGGACCCGGTCGGCGACGGTCTCCCAGAACCGGGGGCCGTGGCCGAACACCCGGAGGTGGGCGAGCTCGTGGACGACGACCGTCTCCAGCGCCTCCGGCGGCGCCAGGACGAGCCGCCAGGAGAAGGCGAGCCGACCGGTCCGCGAGGCGCTCCCCCAGCGGGTCCGCTGGTCCCGGATCGTGATCCCGGCCGGGACGACGCCAAGGGGGTCCGCGTGGACCGAGACGGCCCGTTCCACGGCTCCGCGGGCTTGCGCCCGGCACCAATCGTGGAGGACCGTAGCGAGCGATCGCCGGTCTCCCGGCGCCAGTCGGACGTGCAGCTCGTCGGTCTCGCCGTCCCCCACCCGCTCGACGGTCGATCGACGGCCCGTGGGCCGGTCCCCGATCACGATCCGGTGGAGCGCCCCGCGGTAGCGCACGACGGCGCCCGGACCCAGCGGCCCCCGGGCGGCCAGGGCGGCCAGCTCGCGGGCCCGCCGATCGAGGTGGCGGCGGAGCCACGACTCGCGTTCGACCAGGAACGCCTCGACGTCCGCCTCGGGCCGGGCCCAGCGGCCCCGGGACCCGACCGGCACCGTCACCAGGACGCCGCGATGCGGGTCGATGGTCACCCGGAGCCGTCGCGATCGTTGGGAACGACGCAGGGTGTACTCGACGGGTCCGCCGGGCAGGTCGGCGACGCGGCGCTCGGTCATGACGAACGGAGGAGCCGGCCGGAGCGCAGCCCCGTCTCGTCGCCCTCGACGACGGCCGGGGTGCCGTTGACGATGACCGTGTCGATGCCGACCGGGTAGCGGGCGGGATCCGGATAGGTGGCCGGGTCGAGGACGGTCGCCGGGTCGAGGACGACGACGTCGGCGAACGCCCCTTCGCGAACGATGCCCCGGTCGACCAGGCCGAGACGGGCCGCCGGCACCAACGTCATCTTGGCGATGGCCGACTCCAGTGAGAGGGCGCCGCGATCGCGGACGAAGCGGCCCAGGACCCGGGCCGTCGTCCCGTACGTCCGAGGATGGGGAACGCCGGCGTCCAGGACCGGATGACCGGGCCGCCGGGCCTCGGCATCGGTGCAGACGGCGATCCAGGGGACCCCCAGGATCGTCTCGACGTCCGCCTCGGTCATGCACTCGATGACGCAGTCGGTCTCCACGGCATCGTCGGCGAGGACGTCGAAGGCCAGGTCGGCCGGATCGCGATCCAGCTCGCGACCGAGGTCGCCGAGGGATCGGCCGGCCCAGTCCGGGCGACTCGCCGACCAGGAGATGACGATGCCGTCCCAGCCCGGATCGGCGGCGACGTTCTCCCAGCCGGAGCGGCCCCCGTCGATGGTCGCCCGGATGGCCCGTCGGCCCGACGGGTCGCGGAGGGCGGCGGCGACCTCGGGGATCGGGGCGGCCAGCACCTCCGGCGGCAGGATCGTCGCCAGGACCGTCGCCGCGGCCGTGTAGGGGTACTGGTCGGCGGCGACGTCGAGGCCCTCGTCGCGGGCCCGCTCGAGTCGACCGACGGCCTCGGCGGCCCGCCCATGGACCGAGCGCGACGCGGCCTTGAGGTGGCTGACCTGGAGGCGGGCGCCCTGGCCGGCCGTCCGAACCGCCTCGATCGCCTCGTCGAGCGAGTCGAAGAGGCCGTTGGCCTCGTTCCGCATGTGGGTCGCGTAGAGCCCGCCGGCGCGGGCCGCCACGGTCACGAGCGCGGCGATCTCGTCGGGGCGGGCGTGCATCCCGGGGGCGTAGATGAGCCCGGACGAGAGGCCGAGGGCACCGGCGTCCATCGCCGCCTCGACCTCGCGGCGCATGGCGGCAAGCTCCCCGTCGTCGGGCGCCCGGGCCGAGGGGCCCAGGACCGCCCCGCGGATGGTCCCGTGGCCGACCAGGAAGGCGACGTTGATGGAGAGGCGCTGGGCGTCGACGGCGTCGAGGTACTCGGCGAAGGTCGTCCAGGCCGGCGGCTCCGGGAGCTCGCGGAGCGACGCCTCGACGAGGTCGCGGTTGCGGTCGTTGATCGGCGCCGCCGAGTCGCCGCAGTTGCCGGACAGCTGGGTCGTGAAGCCCTGGCGGAGATGGCTCGCGAGCCCGCCGTCGACCAGCAGCGACGCGTCGCTGTGGCCGTGCGGATCGACGAAGCCGGGGCAGACGACCCGTCCGCGGGCGTCGAGGACGAGCGCCACCGAGCTCGCGTCCACGGCCGAGAGATCCCCGACCGCCACGATCCGATCGCCGGCGACGCCGACGTCGGCCCGCCGTCCCGGCGCCCCCGTCCCGTCGACGAGCGTCCCGCCCCGCAGCAGGATGTCGAGGTTCACCTCGACCTCGCGCTGGCCGCCGCGGCTCGGGCTTGGGCGGCCCGGGTCGCCCGGACCGCGTCGAGGAAGGTAGGGTCCTGCGGCTGGAGCGCCGGCAGCGCTCCCCCGACCGCCAGCTCCAGCAGGTGGTCCGCCAGACCTGGGTTCCAGGCCAGGAGCGGCCCGTGCAGGTAGGTCGCCACGATCCGCCCCGACCACGCCCCGTCGGTCGCCGGGGTCCCGCCGTTGCCGGTCCCGACCCCCAGCGTCGCCAGCGGCCGCAGCCCTGGACCCAGCTGGGTCCTGCCGGCGTGGCTCTCGTAGCCGACGACCTCGGGGAGCCCGAGCTCGGGGTCGAGCGCTCCCAGCACGGGTCCCTCGACGAACGACCCGAGCGTCGAGCGCGCGTCGAGCAGCCCGAGGCCGGGGTGGGTCGCCCCGTCGGCCCCCTCGAAGCGCTCCCCGACGACCTGGAAGCCGACGTCGATAGCCAGCAGGGCCGCCCCGGCCACGACCGCCCCGGCCAGGACGCCGTCGTCGCGCAGCCGCCGGGCGAGCTCCGGCAGGTCCTCGTCCTCGGCTCCCGCCACCTGGTACAGATGGGCCGTGGGCAGCGGATCGCCCGGCTGGACGACGAGGGTCCGGGCGGCGATGCCCCGGGCCCGGGCGCGGGCCTCCAGGACACGGAGGTTGCCGCCGTCAGCCTGGGGCATCGAGAGCGTCGGGTAGACGTCGACGAGGACCAGCTCCGTGTCGGCCACGGGGCTCACCCTCCCAACCGCGCTGCCAGGGCGAGGAACGCCGGGTAGTTCGCGGCGACGTCGACCGGGCCGACCGGCTGGCTGCGGATCGCCTCCAGCGGGTCGCGGACGATGCTGACGTCGAGACCGGCGACCTGGAGGCGCAGGGCGGCGTCCTCGGCCCGGTTGCCGGCCACGACCGCACGTCGGCCGGCCAGCCGCTCGAACGGAGCATCCCAGAGGAACGCGGCGTCTTTGCCGGTTCCCCCGCGAGCCTCCATGACGACGACGAGGGGCCGGGCCTCGCCGGCCTGCAGCTCGACGATCTCGGTCCAGGACGACGGGTTCTTGGAGAGCAGCAGGCGGACCTGGCGCCCGTCGATGCCCCGGGCCCGGTAGCGGCCGTCCACGTCGTCGACCGCGGCGATGGCCCGGGCGGCGGCGGCCGGCTCGGCGCCGAGCTCGACGGCTCCGGCCAGGGCGAAGAGGGCGTTCGAGGCGGTCGTCCGGCCCGGCAGCCGGAGGTCGAGGGGGACCTCGGTCCCGGGGCCGTGGGCGACGGATCCGTCGAGCCACCAGTCGGGCGTCGGGCGCTCCATCCCGCACGAGCCGCACCACCAGCGATCGCCGTCCCGCTCCAGGCGGACCAGGCAGGTCCGGCAGATCTCCCCGTCGACGGACCACCACATCCCGCCGGCGACCCAGCGGACGTCGCCGTGCCTGCGAACGGCCCAGGCGACGAGGGGGTCGTCGGCGTTGGCCACGATCGTGCAGGGCCAGTCGATGGCGGCGGCGGTCTCGCGCCAGTGCCGGGCCAGCTTCTTGGTCCGGACCCCGCGCTCGAGGTAGTCCCGGCTGAGGTTCATCAGGACGACGACCCTGGCCCGCGTCGCGGTGGCGATCGGGCCCAGGTAGGCCTCGTCGGTCTCGAGGACGCCGTAGGGGGCGGCGCGATCGGCGTCGAGCGCCCAGACCAGGCCCTCGGCCATGTTCGCGCCGGTGTCGTTGAAGGCGACCCGTCCGCGGGTGGCGACGCCGGCGGCCAGGAGCCAGCTGGTCGTGCTCTTGCCGTTGGTCGCCGAGACCAGGGCGAGGGCTCGTCCGGCGGACAGCCGCTCCAGGGCCCGTGGCTCGATCGCCAGGGCGACGCCCCCGCTGACTGTGGCGCCACGCCCACGGCCGAGCCGCCGCGACAGCCAGCCCGCCGAGCGGCCGGCCCCGAGCGCGAGCCGGGTCCGGAGCGGCAGTCCGGGGGGCGGGGCCGGTGGAGCGGAGGTGGACGGGGGCCCGACCGGCGCCGGGCGGGACTCGGGGGACATCGTCGCGGAGTGTACGCGCGCCGGCTCCGGGTGGCCTGCGGGGAGGGGACATGCGACGATGCGCCGATCAGCCGCGGCGCGCATCGATCCAGCGTCCCGGGCAGCCGATGGGAGTGACGTGATGTTCAACCTGGAGGTCCAGCTTCGCCACCTGCACGGCGGGACGTCCGAGCCGATGGTCCGCCGCGACCACCACGATGCCGCCGACCACGACCTCGAGCGCGCTCTGGCGAGGGGCGGCCAGATCTGGCGCTGCGAGCGCTGTCAGGACGAGGTCGTCGTGGTGCCGAGCTCCGGGGAGGCCACGGCGGAGCCGGAGCGGTAGCTTCCGGCCGGACGCCCTGGACCGGCGCGGCCATCATCGGCTGCCAGGACGGGCATGGGGGATCGCATCGGCGGCACGTGCTCCTTCAGGCGAAGTGGGACACTTCCCGCCCCTGGCGCATCTACCTCGCATGACGGACATCGCCGTGACAGACGTCCCCGCGGTCGAAGGTTCGGTCCGGCGCTCGGCCGACGGTGATGAGGTCGCCTTCGCTCGATTGATCGGCGAGCACAACTCGTCGATGGCCCGGGTCGCCTACGCGATCACCGGCGACCGGGATTCCGCAGGCGACGCGGTCCAATCGGCCTGGGCGATCGCCTGGCGACGGCTCGGCAGCCTGCGGGATCCCGCCCAGGTGCACCCATGGCTGGTCGCGATCGCCGCCAACGAGGCCCGACAAGCGCTGCGCCGGCAGCGTGTGCGGCGAGTCGTCGACATCTCCACGACGATCGCGGCCGGCGCCGGCGGCGACCCGGCCGATCGGATCGCCACCATCGATCTCGACCGGGTGCTGATCCGACTGGCGCCCGACGACCGGACGCTCCTCGCGCTCCGCTTCGTGGCCGGGCTCGACTCATCAGAGATCGCGGCCCAGCTGGGCCTGTCCGCCTCGGGCGTGCGCAGCCGCCTCTCGCGCCTCATCGAGCGTCTCCGAAGGGAGCTCGACCATGCCTGAGCCGCCGACCTTCGAGGCCCGCCTCGCCGACGCCTTCGACCGGTATGTCGCGCCAGCGCCGGTCGAGGTCGACACACGCGCCCTGGCGCGCTCCGTGGTGGCCGGCGCCGCGGGCCGGCGCTGGCAGGCGAGTGACCTCGCCCCAACCGGACGGCGACTCCTGTTGCTCGCGGCGGCGCTGCTCGTCGCGAGCCTGGCCGCGATCGTGGTGGGCGGCCGACTCGTCGATCCACCGCCGCCACCGACGCCGTTCCGGGGCGAGCTCCTGCCCGCTGGCTCGCTCATCCAGCCGCGGATCGGGGCTGCGCTCGTCCCGCTGCAGGATGGGCGGGTCCTGGTCGTCGGTGGCCTGCCGGACCCGACGGAGTCGACGGACGAGACCGGCTCCGGTCTCACCCCGCCGGAGATCTGGGACCCAGCGACGGGGCGCTTCAGTCCGGTCGACGGCTACGCACATGCCATGCGTGCGGCGACCATCTTGCAGGATGGGCGCGTCCTGACCCTGGGTGCGGACCGCACCTACGCCGTGTTCGACCCGTCGACCGGCGCGGTCTCGGCTCGCAACGGCATGGCCGCGGATCGATCGAGCCCGGCAGCCGCCCTGCTTCGGGACGGACGGGTGCTGGTCGTGGGCGGCACCGCCGACGCGACGGCCGAGTTGTTCGACCCGATGTCGAACCGGTTCGCACCGACCGGCTCGATGACCCAAGGTCGACAGGCGCCGATCGCGGTGGGCCTACGGGACGGGCGGGCGCTCATCGTCGGGGGCGGGATCGCGACCGCCGAAGTGTACGACCCGGCGACCGGCGAGTTCGTCGACCTCGGACCGACCGGTCTGACGGCCGACCCCGTAGCTGCGAACCGACTATCCGACGGGCGTGTGCTGGTGATCGGCACCGCCCGCTTCCAGGCCACCGCCCCGGCGGTCATCTTCGACCCAACGACCGAACGCTTCGACCCGACGGTCGACGTGCCGAGCCATGTCGCCGGGGCGGCGGCGACATGGGACGGACCAGCCGTCCTGGTCGGCGACCATGAGAGGGGCGGTGGCACCTTCGCCGTGCTGTTCGATCCCGCGGTCGGGGTGGTCCGTGAGCTGCCTTCGCCGACCGCGTACCACCCGAGTGTCGCAGCGCTCCCGGATGGAGGGGTGCTCCTCGTCGGCGGCTACGACATCGACGACGGTGCGAGGCTTAGGGTCGCCGAGATCTACCGCTGAGGCGAACGAGAGGGACTGGGATGGACGGACGACGATCGACCCTGGCAGGTGCGCTCATCGCGAGCCTCGCGGTCGCGGTCGGAGCTTGCGGAGGTGCGACATCGCCGGCTCCCACGAGCCCTTCGCCTTCAGCAGTGGTGACCAGCGCCAGCCCCAGGGGGTCGTCGAGTCCCACGGTCTCGCCCACGCCGACGCCCAGCCCGGCGATGGCCGACGGCGAGGCCTGGCTCGCGTTCCAGGCGAGCGGCCCCGCAGGATACGGCATCTACCTCGTCCGTCCGGACGGCACCGGCTTCCACGCTCCGATCGCGGGCGTCGGGTCCGGCACGCAGCTGCACCCGGACTGGTCGCCCGATGGCTCGAGCCTGACCTTCGACATGGAGGAGTCGGGCGATGTCTGGCTCGTCCGCGTCGACGGGTGGGAACCGGAGCGGCTCGTCGATTGCGAGGCGCCGTGCGCCTGGGCGAGTGAGGCAGCATGGGCGCCGGACGGGGCCTCGGTCGCGTTCCAGCGGTACGCAGAGGTGGACGGGAAGACCGTGTCCGCGCTCGAGGTGCTCGACATCACGACGCGCGAGGTCCGGACCGTGCTCAGCGCGCCCGAGGGCCTCGTCATGTTCGCGCCGCGCTGGTCGCCCGACGGTCGCTCGGTCGTCGTCGAGGTGGCGAGGTTCGAGGGCGGCACGCCGCGCGGCCAGATCGTCGGCGATTCGCTCGGCGTGATCGACCTGACGGCGGCGATGCCCGAGATCCGCACGATCGTGCCCTTCGAGTGGTTCGCCAACAACCCTGACTGGAGCCCTACCGGCGCGCTTCTGGTCTTCTCCGCCCCGTCGGCGGGTGGGGAGCCCGGCGGAGCGAAGAGCGACCTGTGGACCGTGAACCCCGACGGCAGTGGCCTGACGCGCCTCACCGATGTCGCCGCCTCGGGCGGCACGGCGATCCACCCGGCCTTCGCACCCGATGGCGAGGGGGTCCTCTTCGTCCTGACGGACCCAGCCTCGGGCGCGTTCGACGCGATGGCGACGATCGGCCTGGACGGCACCGGCCTAGCGCCGGCGACGTCGTCGGGCTACACACCGGGCACCCATCCCCGACTGCGGCCGACACCGTAGGGCCCGGCCGCTCCCACCGACCCTGCGCTATACTCCCCCTCCGGCGTGGGGCTATAGCTCAGCTGGGAGAGCGTCTGAATGGCATTCAGAAGGTCCGGGGTTCGAATCCCCGTAGCTCCACCAAGCCACTGACACGCCGACCACCTCGACCCCCTGCCGGTTCGGCGGGGGGTCTTCGTTTCGACCGGCGACCGACGCCGAGCAGGAGCCGCAGGGAACCGATCGTGACCGACACCGCCGAGCCGCGACTCCCGGCACCGGCGCCGCTGGGCGCGGGCGCATCGACCGCTACGAGCCGACCGCCATCGAGCCGCGCTGGCAGGCCCGCTGGGACGAGCTGAGGCTGTAGCGGACGGACCTCCACGACGCGTCGCGGCCCCATTACTACCTGCTCACGATGTACGACTACCCGTCGGGCGACCTCCACATCGGGCACTGGTACGTCAAGACCCCGACCGACGCCCTGGGCCGCTTCCGGCGGATGCAGGGCCACGATGTCTTCATGCCGGTGGGCTTCGACGCCTTCGGCCTGCCGGCCGAGAACGCGGCCATCAAGAGCGGTCGCCACCCGGTCGAGTGGACGATGCGCAACATCCAGAACATGCGGCGTCAACTGCGCTCGATGGGGGCCGCCTGGGACTGGGACGCCGAGGTCGTCACCTGCGACCCGTCGTACTACCGCTGGAACCAGTGGCTGTTCCTGCGCTTCCTGGAGGCCGGGCTGGCCTACCGCTCGGTCTCGGCGGTGGACTGGTGCCCCAACGACGGGACCCTGGCCCGCGAGCAGGTCGAGGGAGCCGACCGCCACTGCTGGCGCTGCGGGGCCAAGGTCGAGAAGCGCGAGCTGCCCCAGTGGTACCTGCGGACGACCGCCTACGCCGACGAGCTGCTCGACTTCACTGGCATCGACTGGCCCGAGCCGATCCGCGTCATGCAGACCAACTGGATCGGCCGTTCGGAGGGCGGCGAAGTCGTCTTCACCTCGGCCCCCGACCAGCACCAGCCGGGCGGTGACGAGATCCGGGTCTTCACGACCCGCCCGGACACGCTCTTCGGGGCGACGTTCATGGTCCTGGCGCCCGAGCACCCGCTGGTCGAGAAGCTGACCGCGCCGGGTCAGCGGGGGGTCGTCCGGGCCTACGTCGAGCAGGCCGCCAGCGAGACCGAGATCGAGCGCCTCTCCACCGAGCGCGAGAAGACCGGCGTCCCGATCGGCGCCGACGCCATCAACCCGGTCAACGGCGAGCGCATCCCGATCTGGGTCGCCGACTACGTCCTGGCCGGCTACGGCACCGGGGCGATCATGGCCGTGCCGGCCCACGACGAGCGCGACTTCGCCTTCGCCAGGGAGTTCGGGCTGGAGATCCGCGAGGTCATCCGGCCGATGGACCGGGTCGGCCACGAGGGAGAGCTGGCAGAGGCCTACGTCAGCAAGGCCGACACCGACGTCCTGGTCAACTCGGGCCGCTACAACGGCATGTCCTCGCCCGACGCGATCCGGGCCATCGTCGCCGACCTGGAGGAGCGCGGCCTGGGCAAGGCCGCCGTCACCTACCGCCTCCGCGACTGGCTCATCAGCCGCCAGCGCTACTGGGGCACGCCGTTCCCGATCGTCTACTGCGAGACCGACGGCATCGTCCCGGTCCCCGACGACCAGCTGCCGGTCCTCCTGCCCGAGACCGTCGACTACAAGGGGAGCGGCGTCAACCCGCTGACCCACGACGAGGCCTTCCTGGCGGCGACCTGCCCGCGCTGCGGGGGCCCGGCCCGCCGCGAGACCGACACGATGGACACCTTCATGGATTCGTCGTGGTACTGGTTCCGCTACCTCTCGCCCGCCAAGGACGACGGAGCGGTCGACCGGGCGATGACCGACGCCTGGACCCCGGTCGACCAGTACACCGGCGGCGCCGAGCACGCGGTCATGCACCTGCTCTACAGCCGCTTCTTCACCAAGGCCATGGCCGACTGCGGCCTCGTCGGCCACCGCGAGCCGTTCCGCCGGCTGTTCAACCAGGGCCAGATCCTGGGCGCCGACGGCGAGCGGATGAGCAAGAGCCGGGGCAACGTCCAGGACCCCGACGACCTGGTGGGGCGGTACGGCGCCGACACGGTCCGGCTCTTCCTGATGTTCATGGGTCCCTGGGACCAGGGCGGTCCCTGGAGCCAGACCGGGGTCGGTGGCGTGCACCGCTTCCTGAACCGGGTCTGGACGCTGACCCTGGACCCGCACGGGGTCGAGCCGTCCGATCCTGAGGCCGGCCGGCTGCCGGCCGGCGAGGATGCCGGGGCCGCCGAGCGGACGCTCCGGGCAGCCGCCCACCGGACCCTCCGCGACGTCACCGCCGACTACGAGGGCTTCCGGTTCAACGTCATGGTCGCCAAGCTCATGGAGCTGTCCAACGTCCTCTACCGCTACCGCGGCACCGAGGTCGCCGGCGGGGCGGCCTGGGACGAGGCGGTCCGGCTGCTCCTGCTGATGCTGGCCCCGGCGGCCCCGCACGTCGCCGAGGAGCTCTGGTCGCGCCGCCAGGCGGCAGCCGGCGTCGAATGGTCGTCGATCCATCTCGAGACCTGGCCGGCCGTCGACGAGGGGGCCGCGGCCGAGGAGACCCGCGAGGTCCCCGTCCAGGTGAACGGCAAGCTCCGCGACAAGGTCGTCGTGCCGGCCGACATCTCGCAGGCGGAGCTCGAGGCGATCGTCCTGGCCCGGCCGAAGGTCGAGGCCGCGCTGGCCGGTCGCACCCCGGACCGGGTCATCCACGCCGGCGGCGGCAAGCTCGTCAACATCGTCGTCCGGGGATGAGCGACGGGACCGACCGGGTCGGCGAGGCGATCGCCGCCTGGGCCGAGATGACCGCTCCCCCCGACCCGTCGACGGGGGCCCGGAGCCGCCCGATGCGCCCGGTGCGCGACGGCGCGGTCGTCGAGCTCCGCGAGATCACCGAGCCGATCGTTCGCGACGTCCTGCGGCTCCAGGTGGCGCCGTCCCAGCGCGGCCACGTCGCCCCGAACGCCGTCTCGCTCGCCGAGGCGCTCTTCGAGCCGAAGGCCTGGTACCGGGTCATCGTGGCCGACGATCGGCCGGTCGGGTTCGCCATGCTGTCCGTCGACACCGCCAAGCCCGAGTACTACCTCTGGCGCCTGATGGTGGCCGAGCCGTACCAGGGCCTGGGCTACGGCCGACGGGCCGTCGAGCTGCTGGTCGAGCACGTCCGGGGCCTGCCGAACGCGACCGAGCTGGTGGTGAGCTGGGTGCCCGGCGAGGCCGGACCCGAGCGCTTCTATCGCGACCTCGGCTTCGAGCCGACGGGCGAGGTCGACGAGGGCGAGGTCGTCGCGAGGCTCACGCTGTGAGAGGCGGCGTCGATCGAGCGCGAGGTGCTTCGGCGACGCTGGCGCTCGCCGCGCTCGTCGGCGCCGTCGCCCTCGCCTCGGCTGGCTGCGCCGGCTTCACCAGCGACCCGGCCCTGACCCTCGGCCTGGCCAACGAGACCGACCGGCCGGTGCTCGTCTACGTCAACGACGAGTGGGTCGGCACCTTCCCGGTCGACGCGGACCGCGACGACATCACGACGAGCGCGCACGGCGGGCCGCCCTGGCGGGTCGAGGTCCGGACCGACGCGGGCACGGTCCTGGCAGCCTTCGAGGCGGACACCGCGACCGTGCCGACCGGGATCGAGGCCGAGACGACCTGCGGGGACCTCGCCGCCTGGGCCGGCGACGCGCGTCCGCCCGAGCTGGAGATCGCTCCGGGCACCGTCCCCTGCGAGTAGGCTCCGGCGATCTCGAGGCTCGGCCGACGGTCGGAGCCGAGCTCGGTGCTGGGGGTGTCCCGGTCGACGGCTGACCGCCGAGCCGCCTCGTGAGTCGGTACGGCGACGGCTGGTTCGTCGGTGATGTCGACGAGGCCTCCCCGTTCGCCGATCCCCGCGGTCAGGCGCCCGCACGCTTCGGATCGGCCCCCGCTCCGGTGTCCTCCGCGGCCTCCCACTCGTCCCGGGTGAGCTCGTACTCGACGTCGCCGTACTCCTCGCCCTCGATGCGGTCCGGCCATGGCTGGTGGAACACGCGGACGCGACGCAGCCCGGCCTTCTCCATGACCCGCCACGAGGCGACGTTCACGACCATGGTCGTGGCGTACACGCGCCGGACATCAAGGTCGGAGAAGGCCTTCCGGACGAGTGCCCGGCTCCCCTCGGTCGCGTAGCCCTGGCCCCAGGCCGAGGCGACCAGCCGGTAGCCCATCTCCGGCTCGTCGTCCGCGTCACCGCGTTGCGGGCGCAAGTGGAACCAGCCGAGGAAGGCACCGGTCCCCTTCTCGACCGCCGCCCAGAAACCGTACCGGTCGCCCTCCGCGTAGTAGGCCAGCCAGAACGGCAGGTGGTCGTCGCGGATCTCGTCCCGCGGCGTCGGCCGGCCGCCGGTGATGTAGCGCATGACCGCGGGGTCGGCGTCGAGCGCCACGATGTCGTCGAGGTCGTCGGGCGTGAGCCGGCGGAGGACTAGGCGGTCGGTCTCGAGGTAGACGTGCACCGCGCGATGGTAGCGGCCCGCCCGTGGCCCTCCGTGCGCAGCTGGCGCCGAGCGGACCGTTGAGCTCAGGCGCTCCGCGCGCCCGCCGACGCGAACGCCATGGCCCGCTGAAGGGCCGCCTCGCGCATGGCCTCCGGGATCGGCACGGCCCCGCCGACGAGCGACGCGTGGAGCGCCGCCTGCGCGGCCTCCTCCACGACGCCACCGACGAGCACGGCCAGCTCCGGCGATCGATGGAAGACGAGGACGCCGTGGTTGGCGAGCAGCACCGCCGGCACGCCGGGCCGGGCCGCCGCATCGATGTTCGCGACGGCCTCGGCCGAGCCGCGGGGCCCGTAGCCGGCCACCGGGATCCCGTCGGCCAGCCCGAACATCGCCAGCGCCTCGATCCAGCACTCGATCGGCCGCTGGGCGACGGCGAAGGCGGTCGCGAACGGCGAGTGGGTATGGAGGACGCACTGGACCTCCTCGCTCGCCCGGTACCGCGACGTGTGCATGTCGACGACGGCAGCCTGGATCGGGGGCAGCTGGCCCTCGATCAGGGTCCCGTCGAGGCGGACGCGGGCGACCCCCTCCGCGGTCAGGCCCTGGAGCGACGCGGCCGAGGTGAAGTACATCTCGTCGGCGCCGGCGACCCGCAGGCTGACGTTGCCGTGGCCGTTCGACCCGATCGCGCCGCTGGCGAGCACCCGCTGGGTGGTGTCGATGAGCCCGTCGATGTAGTGGGGATCCACGGGGCGCTCCTCCGGTGCGGTGGTCGGGCGACCGGCCCATCGTGGCACGTCCTGGCCACCCCCTGCGCCGCAGCGCTGCCGGCCCAGGGACCGCTTGACAGGGTCTCTGTACAACCGTATGGTTGTATGATGCAAGTCGCTCTCGACCACGACCGCATCTTCGGGGCCCTGTCCGACGCCACGCGCCGCGACATCGTGCGCCGGGCGATCGACGGGCGCGAAGGCGTCGCCGAGCTGGCCACCCACTACTCCATGAGCTTCGCGGCGGTGCAGAAGCACGTCGCCATCCTCGAGCGAGCGGGGCTGGTCACGAAGCGGCGGATCGGGCGGCGCAAGGTCGTCCACACCAACCTCGAAGGGCTCCGCACGGCGCGACGACTGCTCGATCGCTACGAGGACATGTGGCGCGAGCGCGTCGAACGGATGACCCAGCTCATCAGCGAACAGGAGGCGTCCCGATGACCGTCACTGCCGTCCGCAAGGACCCCCAGAACCGCACCATGGTGCTCGAGGCCGAGTTCGAGGCCTCCCCCGACCGGGTGTGGCAGCTCTGGGCCGACCCGCGCCAGCTCGAGCGTTGGTGGGGTCCGCCGACCTACCCCGCCACCGTGACCGCTCACGATCTTCGGGCGGGTGGCCGCGTCGAGTACCACATGACCGGCCCCGAGGGAGATCAGCCCAAGGGCTACTGGGAGGTGGACGAGGTCGAGCCGCCGCGTCGTCTCGTCTTCCGCGATGGCTTCGCGAACGACGACGGGACGCCGAACCCGGCGTTCCCCGAGTCGACCGGTCGCGTCAGCATCGAGGCGATCGGCGGCGGCAGGACCCGCATGACGATCGAGAGCGAGTTCCCGACCGTCGAGGCCATGGAGCAGGTCCTGGCCATGGGCATGGAGGAAGGGCTCACCCAGGCCGTCGGCCAGATCGACGCGATCCTGGCCGAGGCCGGCGTCCGGTCCTGAGCCGACCCCGAGGCCCTCTTGAGCCCACCCCGCAAGGAGGACACCGTGACCATGGCATCGATCCAGCCGCGGACCGGGACCCTGGCGGTCCCAGGCGCGACGCTGACCTACGACATCCGACCCGGCGAGCAGAGCACGGAGCCGGCCCTTCTCCTCATCGGCTCGCCGATGGGCGCCGCCGGCTTCGCCAGCCTGGCCGGCCGCTTCGCCGACCGGACGATCGTCACCTACGACCCGCGCGGAGTCGAGCGCAGCACCAAGGACGACCCGTCGAGCCCGTCGACCCCGGACGAGCACCTCGACGATCTCCATCGGATCATCGAGGTCATCGGCGGCGGCCCGGTCGACCTGTTCGCCAGCAGCGGCGGGGCGGTGAACGCCCTGGCCCTCGTCGCCCGGCACCCGGAGGACGTGCGGACGCTGGTCGCCCACGAGCCGCCGGTGGTGAGCGACCTGCCCGATGCCGAGGCCGCGTCGAAGGCCTCCCGCTCCGTCGAGGACGCCTATCGGCGCGACGGGTTCGGGGCCGGCATGGCCCGGTTCATCCAGCTCGTCAGCCACCAGGGCCCGTTCCCGGACGACTGGGCCGACGCCCCCGCCCCGGATCCGGCGATGTTCGGCCTCCCGGCCGAGGACGACGGCTCCCGCGACGACCCGCTGCTGGGCCAGAACATGGGCACGAGCCCGCATCATCGGCTCGACTACGAGGTCCTGCGGGCGGCCCCGACGCGCATCGTCATCGCCGCCGGCGTCGAGTCGGGCGAGACGCTGGCCGCCCGGGCGGCCGTCGCGGTCGCGGAGCGCCTGGGCGTCGAGCCGGTCATGTTCCCGAGTCACCACGGCGGCTTCCTGGGCGGCGAGTACGGCCAGGTGGGCGATCCCGACGCCTTCGCGGCCCGGCTGCGCGAGGTCCTGGGCGAGGGCTGACGCGGCCCTCGCCAGCGTCGCAGCGGTCAGGGCAGCTGTCTGATGACCGTGGCCCTGAACGGTGCGGCGAGCAGCTCGGCCAGCGGCGCGTAGACACCGGTGGCCGCGGCCGCCTGCATGTGCTCCGTCCGCGCCTCGGCGGACTCCCAGTCGGCGATCTCGATCAGCACGTCGGGGTCATCCGGGACCTCGTAGCGGGTGCTGCCGAGGTAGCCGCGCTGGCCGGGTCCGTGCTCCGCCGTGAGGGCCTCGACCAGGCCCTCGAGCTCGGGCCGTCGGCCGGGCTTGGCCCGCAGCTCCACGATCACCTTGATGGCCACCGCGTGCGCGCCTTCCTGCTGTCGCCGAGCGAGGCCCCTCCGACCCCTCCCGGCCGCGGCTGCTGGCGCGCAGCATCGCCGAACGGGTGGGCGGCCAGTGTGCCGAACCGGGCGACTGCCCCAGCCACGTTGACGGCGGTCCACCCGGCGTGCGACCGTCCGAAGGGACCGCTGCACCGACCGGCGCAGTCGGCGGGCACGGCGCGGCACCACGGCGTTGGGGCGCGGCGTCGGCCCCCCACAGGAGGCAAGCGATGGGCGACCAGACGCGGCCCAACGTCCACACCCCACCCCCGGGCCCGCGCAGCCGGGCGCTGCTGGAGCGCGCCGACGAGATCCTGTTGGGAGTGTCCCTGATCGGCGGCTGGCCGCCGAGCCACTTCGTGAGTCGGTACCGCGACGGCTGGTTCATCGAGGACGTCGACGGCAACCGCTACCTCGACTGGATCAACGGTTGGGCCAGCGCTCCGCTCGGCGGCAATCACCCCGAGCTCGTCGAGGCCGCGATCCAGGGCCTCAGGGACTACGGCACCGAGTGCCTGTCGGCGCTGCGCGTCGAGCACCAGTGGGTGCTGGCGGAGAAGCTCCGCGAGATCGCCCCGCCGCCGCTGACCAAGGTCGTCTACGACACCACCGGCAGCGAGGTCGTCGAGAACGCCGTCCGGATCATGCGCGAGGCCGCCGGCCCGGGCCGCCCGTTCGTCATCACCTTCCTCGGCAGCTTCCACGGCGGCAACTACGGGACGGGCGCGATGGGCCCCCACAACGCCCACTACAACCACGCCATCGAGCCGTTCATGAGCGGCTGGATCAACGTCCCCTTCCCGACCTGCTACCGCTGCCCGTTCCGGCTCGAGTACCCGTCGTGCGACATCGCCTGCCTGAGCTACGTCGAGGACATGGTCCTCCGCTACAAGGCGACCCCGGAGAGCATCGCCGGCGTCGCCGTCGAGCTCGTCCAGGGCGAGAACGGGGTCCAGATCCCGCCCGCGGAGTGGCCGAAGCGTCTCTCCGACCTCTGTGAGAAGTACGGCTGGATCCTCTACAACGACGAGGTCCAGGAGGGCGTCGGCCGGACCGGCAAGTGGTTCGCGATCGAGCACTACCCGGGCGTCGAGGCCGAGCTGCTCAGCCTGGGCAAGGGCATCAGCGGCGGGCTCATCCCGCTCGCCTGCACGCTCGGCTCCGACCGCATGAGCGAGCCGGCCGGCGAGCTCTACACGGGCGGCACGTTCGCCGGCAATCCGGCCGCCTGCCTCGTCGCGGCGAAGCTCCTCGAGATCATCGAGCGGGACCGGGTCCTCGACAACGTCGTCGAGCTCGAGCGGATCGCCCGGGAGCGGTTCGGCGCGCTGAAGGAGACCTACGAGATCGTCGGCGACGTGCGCGTGATCGGCGCCTACATGTGCATCGAGTTCGTCGAGGACAAGGTCACCAAGGAGCCGGCCCACGACCTCACCCGAGAGATCGTCTACGCCATGGAGCGCCGGGGCGTCGTGCCGATCTACGAGCCGGCCTTCAACTACTTCCGTCCCACGCCGGCCCTGAACCAGCCCCCCGAGCTGTTCTCGCTGGGCTGCGACATCGTCGAGGAGTGCGTCGACGAGGTCAGCCGGGCCCACGCCAAGGGCATCGCCTGATCCTCTCCGTCCGGCCGACGCGATCGGCGCCCGATCGCGGCTAGTTGAGCTGGCGGACGTCCTTGCGAGTGACGATCATCTCGCGGCGCCCCATCTCGGCGATGAAGGCATCGCGGACGGCCCGATCCAGCAGCTCCGGGGCGATGACGCCAGGCTCGGCGATCCGCCCGTCGAGGAGGAACTCGGCGTAGATCGAAGCGGGCGTCGAGGTCCCGTACGACACCGACGTGGCGCCCGGGATCAGCTCGTTGGCGCGCTTGATGTCCGGACCCACGACCGAGTGGTGGATCGTGTGCGGCTTGCCGTCCTTCTCGCCGATGCAGTCGACGAGCTGGATGCCGATGTCGAGGATCTCACCCGTAGCAGCCACCTTCGCCAGCTCGTCCGCCGGCGGATTCGGTGGCAGCGTGGCGACGTAGACGTCGATCGGCCGGACCCGGGTCCCGTCCCTCAGGGCGACGGGCTCCTTGCTGGCCATGCCGGAGCCCACGAACGCGGCGTCGGCGCGGAGGGAGGCCTCGTCGGTGCCCATCTTGAAGTCGACGTAGCGGAGCCCCTTGTCGCCGAACCTCTTCGGCAGCAGGCGCGGCAGGGTCGTGACCTCCTCGTGGTCGTGGGCGATGCAGAGCCCGCGACCGAACGGCTCGGGGAACTCGTACCACTCCTCCAGGCCGAAGATCTCGACCCGCTTGAACTGCCCGTCCTCGTACAGCAGAGGCGGCTGGGCACAGTCCGTGTAGTAGGTCTCCTGCGACCAGACCTGGAGCGGCACCGGCGACTCGAAGAGGGCGAAGTCCTTGATCCGGATCTCGGTGCACCGGTCGAGGTCCTCGTAGGCGTTGGCAGCGAACGTGTTCGTCACGCCCGGGTCCATGCCGGTGCTTTGGAGGGCACACAGCCCGGCGGCCCGGAACTCGGGATCGAGGGCGGACTGCTCGAGCCAGGCCTCGTCGATCGTCTGGGTCGGCGTCTGGCCCGAGGCCATGTCGAGGTAGTTCGCGCCGGCCTTCAGGCAGGCCCGCATGATCGACATGTTGAACTGCGGGACCACGGCGTTGACGACCAGGTTGGTGCCGGCGGCGGCCGCGGCGACGGCGTCGGTGTCCGAGGCGTCGATCCTGATCGCCGTCGCCTTCCCGGCCCCGACCTGTCCGGCCACGAACCGGGCCCGTGCCGCGTCGTAGTCGGCCACCACGATCTCGGTCACGACCGGGCTCCGACCCAGGTTCCAGGTCAGGACCTGGCCCTGCATGCCTGCGCCGACCACGAGCACCTTCATGGATCCGCTCCCCTCACGACGTTCGAGCCTCGCCGACCGGCGGTCGCCGGCTGTCCCCGGGACACAGGGTGGACCGATGACGGCCCCGCGGAGACCCGCCGATCGTAGGCTCCCGCAGGTCGTCCTGCGACCCACCGGTCCGGCCCGCGGGCCGACCGTCCCGACCTGGCCCGCCGCCGGGCGAGCGCTGACAGGCCGGGACGCGCGAGTCCATAGTTGGGGTCCACAGTCACCCGGGAGGGATCATGGCGGACATCAAGCTCGGCGCACTCTGCTGGAACCAGTACTCCGACTGGGCGGGCCTCCGCGAGGCGGGCATCCGGGCCGACCGACTCGGCTTCGACACGCTCTGGACCTGGGATCAGCGGGAAGCTGGGTCGTGACGGAGGCGGAACCGGGTGACCTCAGCGTGCGACGGGCTATCGACGTCCGCTTCCGCGTGACACGACCGGTGCGTGCGGCGACCCGACGGCTCTGGCTGGAACAGGACCGCCATCCCGGGGACCGGTCTCGGCTCTATCGGGCCATCAGCGAGGAGGTCGCCGCACGGAACATCCTCTATCCCGGGTCCTACGTCGACGTCGCGGCCTCGTTTGTCTTCCCCAGGGTCACCTACGTGGACGTCGACCGCCGGGCGGCGCAGTTCTTCGGTGACGTCGAGGGCGTGGCAGAACTGATCGCAGAATGGCCGGACTCACCAGTCGATGCTGAGGTCCGGTTCGTCAACCAGGACTACGCCGAGGGCCTCGGCCTGCCAGAGGCGTCGTTCGACCTGCTTGTCTCCCTGTACGCCGGGTTTGTCTCGGAGCACTGCACGAAGTACCTTCGGATCGGCGGCACGCTTCTCGTCAACCCGAGCCACGGGGACGCCGCCTTGGCCTCGATCGATCCCCGCTATCAGCTATCGGGTGTCGTCGTGTCCCACTCGGGCAGGTACTCCGTGCGAACATCAAACCTCGACCGGTATCTCGTGCCGAAGCGCGACATACAGGTCACGAGCGAGCTCATCCACAGGACTGGCCGCGGGGTCCCCTACACGCGTTCGCCGTTCGCATACTTGTTCACGCGGGTCGGCTAGGCTCCGGCGCGTCACACGACAACGGAGAAACGATGAGCGAAATCAAGCTCGGCGCACTCTGCTGGAACCAGTACTCCGACTGGGCGGGCCTCCGCGAGGCGGGCATCCGGGCCGACCGACTCGGCTTCGACACGCTCTGGACCTGGGACCACCTCTACCCCATCGTCGGCGACTCGAACGGACCGATGTTCGAGGGCTGGCTGACCCTGGCCGCCTGGGCGGAAGCTACGGCGAACGCCCGGCTCGGTCTCATGGTCGGGGCGAACACCTTCAGGAACCCGGCCATGGTGGCCAAGATGGCCACGACGCTCGACCACATCTCGGGCGGGAGGGCCATCGTCGGGATCGGCGGCGCCTGGTTCGAGGAGGAGCACGAGGCGTTCGGCATCGACTTCGGCTCCGGCTTCCCGGAACGACTGCGCTGGCTCAGCGAGGCCCTGCCGATCATGCGCGGGATGCTCGACGGTACCGAGCCGACGGCCAGCGGGCCGCGCTATGCCGCGAAGAGCGTCCGCAACCTGCCGGCCCCGGTCCAGGCGCACCTGCCCATCGTCGTCGGCGGTGGCGGCGAGCAGGTCACCCTCAAGCTCGTGGCGAAGTACGCGGACATGAACAACGTCGGAGGCACGATCGACGACGTCCGCCGCAAGGAGGAGGTCCTCCTGCGCCACTGCGAGACGGTCGGCCGGGACCCCGCCACGATCGAACGATCCACCGGGCTCGGGGTCGTCATGATCCGCGACGACCGCGAGGAAGCCGAGCGGATCAACCGCGAGGCCTTCGAGCACAACGGTGGTGCCGAGGTGTGGCGACACCAGAAGATCGGGACGCCCGAGGACGTGGCCGAGCTCATCGCGCCGTTCGTCGAGCTCGGGTACCGCCATCTCATCATGGGCGTGCCAGCGCCGTATGACGAGGAGTCCATGAGTCGCCTCGTCACCGAGGTGAAGCCGCTCCTCGAGCGGATCTAGGGCAGGCGCTCCCAGTCGACCCAGCGCTCGCCGTCCCACCAGCGGTGCCAGACGGCGCCGTCGCGACCCGGCGCGAGGACGTCGAGGCGGTCGGCCGACCACGAGGACGCGGCGGGCTGGCCCGCCAGCTCGCCGCCGAGCGATTCCCACGGGTGCCAGGAATCGCCATCCCAGTAGCGGTTCCAGAGCTGCCCATCGTCGAAGACGCCGAACACCTCGAGCTGGTCGGCAGCCCAGGCAGTCACGGCCGGCGCGAAGGCCAGCGCGCCGCCGAGGTCGCCGACCGCGGTCCACGCGGTGCCGTTCCAGGAACGGTGTCGGAGACCCCGGTCGGCACCGAGCCAGAACAGGTCGATGCGATCGGGTCCCCAGGAGACGGCCGTCAGGCCGTCGGGCGCGTCGGGCATCGGTCGAACCTCCCGGGACCCATGGTCTCCCATCGCGGGTCGCCGGTCCACCGGAGGCCGCCGGCTCAGCTCAGCGTCGACTCGGCCGAAGGCCCGTCCACGGCCTGTTCGTAGACCGCCCGGGCGACCGAGGCCGCGCCGGCGCTGATCGCCAGCGCACCACGGGCCACGGTCCGGCGGACCCGTCCCGGGCGGGCGACGACGACCGGGGCGTTGTGTCGCTCACGGCGCTCGGCGTTGCGGCGGGCCTCGTCGCGATGGCGCTCGCGGACGAGGTCGATGGCGTAGTAGGCGTGGATCGGCAGCATGGCGGTTCCTCTGCTTTCGCTGCTGAGGCAGCTTGCGCTGCGTTGATGGGTCGAGGTATCAGCGCCGATCGTCGTCGGCGATCGTCGGGCTTGGGTCGGCGCCCCAGTGGATCGACGCGGCCGCGAGGGCGGCGAGGCCGAGCACAGCGGACGGGACGAGCCCCAGGGACGCGCTCGGGGCTTCCACGTCGGACCTCCGAGGCTAACTGCTTCATACGATTTCAGCGGTTACTAGGGGATGATACGAGGCTTGCACTAACCTGTCAAGTTGTCTATGGTGGTTATGCCATGACCTCCGATGGCCACCGACACGCCGCCACCCTCGACGACACACTCGACTTCGTGAACACGCTCGAGCACACGGCGGACGCCCCGATCGAGCACCTGGGGACCCTCGATACCGCCCTGGACTGGCTCGTCTCGCGGGAGCTCCTTCACCCCGATGCCGCCGCCGCCGAGGCACGGTCCGCGGGCCTGGGTCGAGGCGCCGCCGGGCGCCTGGCTGGCATGCATCGGGTTCGCGATGCCCTGCGCGAGGTCGCCGACGCGGTCGCGGTCGAGCGTCCCGCCGACGCCGAGGCCGTCGAGATCGTCAACCGGACGCTCCGTGCCCGCGAGGTCGTCGAGCTGGCGCCGTCGGCTGATGGCATCAGCGTCCGCGATCGCGACGCCGTCGATGCCGTGGGCGATGCCCTCGCCCGGCTCGTCGAACCGCTGGCCGAGACCGTCGTCTCGGGCCGGGCCGACCGCCTGCGGGTCTGCGAGAACGAGACCTGCCGCTGGGTCTTCTTCGATCGCTCCCGGGCCGGGCGACGGCGCTGGTGCGACATGCGGACCTGCGGCAACCGGGTCAAGGCGAGGCGCCACCGCGAGCGGATCCGCGAGGCACGCGGCGGCTCGGACGCCGCCCAGGCCTGAGCACCGGATGGACCGCCGGTCCCAGGAGCGCGACCACTCGTAGCTGGGTCACCGTTCGCGGAATGCCGGTCGATCGGGGTACGTCAGCGGCGCACGTAGACGGCGATCGGCTGGCCATGACGGGCGGGCTTCCTGGCAGGCTCCCCCTCGTCCTCGACGATCGGCCTGACCCGCTCGACGTACAGATCGGCGATGGCGTCCGGCGTCTCCCAGAGGTTGACGGAGGTCACTTCCCCGTCACCGGAGGCCCAGGCGATCGAGGCGAGCAATCCGGTGGGCGGATCGGAGACGAGGCGGATGCGCTCGTTCCAGCGCTCCCACTCGTCACGAGGTGCGGTGATCGTCTCGACGAACATGGGGCAGAGACTAGCGCAGCCGGCAAGGACAGGGGTCGGGACACGCCGCGATGTCGGACGTCGCGCGTCCCGGACGCGGGGCGTCGAGCCACGTGGCAGCGCCTCCGTCCGGTGGCGGGCCGCTACCCCCCGGGAGTCTGGCTGAAGATGCCGGCGACCACGCTCGCGAGCGTGGTCACGAGCACCGCCCCGATCGGAGCCACGATCGCCCAGACCGGCAGCGACGTCGGATCGGTCCCGGTCTCCCAGACCGGGGCGACGACGCTCAGGGCGGTGGCGATGCCCCAGGTCGCCGCGACCGCGACGACGAGGCCGATCCAGAGGGGGCGCCGGCTCGCTGCGCCGCGGAGCTTCGACATCCCCCACAGGTAGCCGATCGAGCCGATCAGGCCCCAGATCCAGGTGAGGAACAGGGCGAGCGGTAGCCGCTCCTGCTGACTCCCGGATACGAGATCCGGCGACGCCAGGCTGATCACGATGACCGCGACCCAGATGATCGCGAGGCCGGCCAGGGTCCAGGTCATCCACGAGCGGTCGGCTGTCTCGACGGCTCGAGGCACGTGCTCGGTCATCTCACCCTCCGAAGCGTGACCCCAAGTATCGACCGCGTGTCGACCGTGACGACCCAGTCCCAGCCCCGGTGGGTCCGGCACGACCGGAGGCCCCGGCGTGGAGGGGTCGGGCTTCGGATCGCTGGGCGCGGCTGTCCCCGACCGGAGACGCACCGACCCACCGGGTAAGTCCCGACGAAGACCGGTCACGTAGCGTCCGATCCGGACGTCCCGTCCGCGCCAGAGGTGCCCCTCGCGCGGCGGGTCGTCCCCAGCCCGGTCCCGTCACCTGCGCTGGCCTGTTCCCGCCGGTCGATCCCGCCGGGGAGATAGCGATGGAACCAGGATCGGCGCCCTGGCGGGTGCTCGGCACGGCGTCGGAGCCGACCATCGGGCTTGAGCACGAGGGTGACCAGCCGGCGCCCGACGACCGTGGGTCCGGCCCGCGCACGGCGTGGATCGTCGCCGGCCTCGCCGTCGCCGGAGCGCTCGGCATCGTCGGCTTCGGCCTGTGGGGCTCGGCGCCAGTGGATCCGCTCGGTGGCGCCGACGGGACGGTCGTGGTGGTGGCGTCCGCCGGCGCAGACGAGGCGGCCGCGGGCGGGACCGCCGCGGGGACGGTCGTGGTGGTGGATGTCGCCGGCGCGGTCCGACGACCGGGCCTCGTGGAGCTGCCGACGGGAAGCCGCCTGGCCGACGCGATCGCGGCCGCCGGCGGGTACAGCCCCGCCGTCGATCCGACGGCGGTGGTCGGGCTCAACCTCGCCGCCACGCTCACCGACGGCCAGCAGATCATCGTGCCGACTCGGAGCGCCGCCGGCGGGGCAGGTGCCACGAGCTCCGACCCGGCCGGGCAAGGAGGCGGAGGCGGCGGGGCAGGTCCCGTCGATCTGAACCGGGCCACGGCCGATCAGCTGGACGCCCTGCCGGGGATCGGGCCGGTCACCACGGAGAAGATCCTCGCCGCCCGGGCCGAGCGACCGTTCACCACGCTCGAGGAGCTCGTCGCGCGGAAGGTCATCGGGCGGGCGACCATGGAGAAGCTCGACGGCCTCGTCGTGGTCCGCTGACCCGTGCCGCGAGCCGGATGGGCCGCCCTCGGTGCCGCGCTCGCCGCGTCGGTCGCCACCGAGGTCGGACGCGGCGCCGCGCTCATGGTCGTGGCGCTCGCCTTGGTGGCGGGGACGCTGACCGGGACGGCCCCGCGACCGTGGGCGCCGCGCCTGGCGACGTGGCGTGTGGCCGCGGTCGCTACCCTCGCCGGCTCCATGCTCATCGCCATTCAGCTGGTCGTCGCGCCGCCGGCCAGCGTCCCGGCGTCCGACGTCGTCGGCTCGGAGGGCACCTGGGACGCTGTCGTGACGACCGTGTCGGCTCCGCTCGACGGCCGGCAGCGGGCGGTCGTCCGGCTCGCCGACGGACGACTCGTCGCGCTCACGGCGCCCCGCTACCCGCAACTGCGGATCACCGACCGGATCCACGTCAGCGGTGCGCCCGAATCGCCGCCGGAGGGCCCATACGGCGACCACCTTCGGCGGATCGGCGTGACCGCCACGTTGCGCAGCCGGACCCTCGAGCGGATCGGCAGCGCCGACGACCCGATGGCCGCGATCGAGTCGATCCGGGCCGGTGCGGATCGCGCCCTGTCGCTGGTCCTGCCCGAGCCCGAGGCTGGGCTGGCGAGCGGCATCCTGGTCGGCCTCCGCGACCGGGTCGATCGGGAGCTGGCCACCGACTTCACGACCGCCGGCGTCAGCCACGTCGTGGCGATCTCGGGCTGGAACATCGCCGTGGTCGCCGCCGCCGTGGGCGCTCCCCTGCGGGGCCTCCAGCGGGGACGCCGGGCGCTCGTCATCCTCGTCGTCATCGCCGCCTACACGCTGGTCGCCGGGGCGTCGCCATCGGTGGTTCGGGCCGCCCTCATGGCCGGCGTGGCGCTGACGGCCCGGGAGCTCGGGCGACCGGGACGGGCCGCGAGCTTCCTGGCGATCGCCGCCCTGGCGATGCTCCTGCTCGATCCGGCCGTCATCTCGGACGCGGGCTTCCGGCTCTCGGTCGCCGCGACCGCGGGCCTGCTCGTCTGGGCGAGTCCGCTCGCGCGCCGCCTCTCGTCCGCTCGCGGGGTCCGGCTGCCCGGATGGCTGAGCGAGACGCTCGCACTGTCGCTGGCGGCCCAGCTCGCGACCCTGCCGATCGTGCTCGGCTCGTTCGGGCGCCTCTCACTCGTTGCGCCCCTCGCCAACCTGGTGGTCGCGCCCCTCGTCCCGCCGGCGATGGCCGCGGGCGTGGTCGCGCTCACGGCAGGGGCGGCCGCCTCGATCGGGATCGGCGGCCCGCTGGCCGCGGCACTCGCCGCGCCTGGGTGGGCGCTCCTGGCGACGCTGGTC
The DNA here is from genome assembly GCA_963707215.1 of uncultured Chloroflexia bacterium. Classification (GTDB taxonomy): domain Bacteria; phylum Chloroflexota; class Limnocylindria; order Limnocylindrales; family CSP1-4; genus DATHYZ01. Next base: position 1,143,621 of record CAVPPB010000003.1, read on the forward strand.
GGATCGGTCCGGGTCCTGGCGGACGTTCCGGCCGCGTCGATCGACCTTGCGCCGCCCCTCGACCTGCTCGCCGCCGGGCTGGCCGCAGGGTGCGTCGCCCTGGCCCTGCCATCGGTCGCCGGGCGGCTCGGGGCTGCTTGGCGGCGAGGCACGCTCGCCCGGGCGCGCCGACGGCGGATCGACCAGGACCGCAGCAGTCGCAACCGCCCGGGCCCTGGCGGTCCCGGGGCCGGCGGACCGGGGCGTGGACCCGGCGGACGCCGGACGGGCCTCGCCCTCGTCACCGTCCTCGTCCTGGCCGTCGTCGGCGGCACGGCCGTCGCTCGGAGCGCCGATGGCGAGGTTCGCGTCGTCGTCCTCGACGTCGGGCAGGGCGATGCCATCCTCCTCGAGGGCGACCGAGGGGGGCGGTTGCTCGTCGACGGCGGCCCCGACCCGGAGCGGCTGCTCCCCGCGCTCGACGCCCGCGTCCCCCCATGGGACCGCCATCTCGACGTCGTCCTCGTCTCGCACCCCCACGAGGACCACGTCGGCGGCCTGCCCGCGCTCCTCGAGCGCTACCGCGTGGACCGGGTGCTCGAGACGGGGATGACCGGACCCGGCCCGGCCGACCGGGCGCTCCGGGACATCCTCGGCACGCAGGGGCGGGCTCCGGAGCGGCTCGGCACCGGTGACAGGATCCGCCTCGATTCGGTCGAGCTGCAGGTCCTCTGGCCCGACCGTGCGTCCGTTCCCGAAGTGGCTCCGGACGATGGCTCGGAGGTCAACGACCGGTCGCTGGTGCTGCTCGGGACGGTCGGGCCGACCCGCTTCCTGCTGACCGGGGACGCCGAGGAGGGCGTGGACCCGGCCCTGCTGGCCCGCGGCCTGCCGCCGGTCGACCTCCTCAAGGTCGCCCATCACGGGAGCCGGACCGCCACGAGCGGCACGCTCCTGGCCGCCATCCGACCGCGCCTGGCGATGATCTCGGTCGGCGAGGACAACCCCTACGGCCACCCGGCTCCCGAGACCCTCGCGCGGCTCGTCTCGATCGGGGCAACGACGTACCGGACCGACCTCCACGGGACGATCGTGGCGGCCTTCGACGGCCGAGCCTGGGCCGTGACGACCGAGCGCGACCGGGCAGCTTCGGCCGGGTCGGATCGCAGGTCGGCGACGGAGGCCGGCCGCGGGCTGTGGCCCGGCCCCGTCAGCCGAGCGTCTGGATCGCTGACAGCCGGGCTCGGCTACCATCGGATCGATGTCGGTCCCGAGCCGCGCCGAGGCCGCGGCGATCCTCCGGTCGTTCGATCCGCCGCCGTGGTTCCTGCGTCACTCGCGGGCCGTCGCCGAGGTGGCAGGCTGGCTCGCGGCGCGGGCGGCCGCCAGCGGTCGACCGATCGACCGCCCGCTCGTCGAAGCCGCCGCCCTGCTCCACGACATCGACAAGCTCCTCGACCCCGCGGACCCGGTCCGCCGGCTGCCCCACGGAGAGGCGGCCGCGGCCTGGCTCGACGCCGCCGGGCACCCGGAGCTGGCAGGGGCGATCGCCGCGCACCCGGTCACCCGCCTCGCCGACGGTCCGGCCGCCGACGCATGGCTGCGCGATGCCTCCCTCGAGGAGCGCGTCGTGGCCTACGCCGACAAGCGCGCGGGGCAGCGCCTCGAGCCGGTCGCCGCTCGCTTCGCTTCCTGGGAGCGACGCTACCCGCCGACGGATCGTGGCACGGACGTGACCCCTGCCCGGACCGGCAGCGGCTGGGACTCGGTCACCATCGAGATCGTGCGGGACCGCGTCGGCAAGCTCGAGCGCGACGTCTGCGCCGCCGCCGCCGTCCGGCCCGAGCAGGTCCGGCGCCTCGCCTGGACCGGGGCGGCCCTCCGGTCGGCGGCGGCCGGCGACGGGCCATGGCGACCGGCGCCGGGCACCGAGCCGCATCCATGACCCGGGGTGGTCCGGTCCGGGGCGACGGTCCTCCGGCCGGATCGAGCGGCCCCGCCCTGGGATACTTCCGGGGCGACGACGGCTACGAGCTCGAGCGCGCGGCCGACCGGATCGCCGGACGGCTCGAGGCGACCTCCGGGATCGCGCCCGAGCGGCGTCGCATCGACGGCGCCGCGACCACGGCGGGGCGGATCGCCGAGTGGGTCGCCACGGCACCGCTCTTCGGTGGCGGGACGCTGGTCGTCGTGGTCGAACCGGGGCCGCTCATCCGATCCGCTGCCGACCGGGCAGCTCTCCAGGCGGTGATGACCGGCCTGGCTCCCGGCAACGGCCTCGTGTTCCTCGACCCGACCGACGGCACGGCGCGCCGCTCGGCGTCCTCGGACGCCCTCCGCGACGCGGTCGCGGCTGCGGGAGGCCAGACGGCCGAGCACCGGGCGCCAAGCGAGGGTCGCCTGGCGGCCTGGATCGAGGCCCGGGCAGCCGAGCGGCGCATCCCGCTCGAGCCCGGGGCGGCCAGGGTGCTCGGCGAGCGGGTCGGTGGCTACGTCCGCGAGGGCGACATCGACCGTCGCCGTATGGGCATCCAGGCGGTCAACGAGCTCGAGAAGCTGGCGCTGTACCGGGACGGTGAGCCGATCCGCCCGGTCGATGTCGAGGCGCTCGTCGCCGAGTCCGTCCCGACCTCGACCTGGGCGTTCCTCGACGCCCTCGGCGAGCGCCGGATCACCGTCGCCGTCGGGGCCCTCGATCGGCTTCTGGCCACCACCCCGGAGCCGCTCCTGCTCGCGCTCCTCCATCGCCGCCTGCGCGAGATCCTCGAGGTGGCCGATCGGCTGGCCGCCGGCATGTCGCTCCAGGCCGCGGCCCGCGAGCTCAAGCTCAAGCCGTTCCGGGCGGAGCGTCTCGCCGCCCAGGCCCGGCGCTGGGAGCTGGCCGAGCTCGATGCCGCGATCGTCGGCCTCGCCGAACTGGATGCCCGGGTCAAGGGCGTGCCGCCGGCCTCGGCCGCGCAGCGGCGAGCGGCGTTCGTCCTCTGGCTCAGGGAGCGGGTCGGGACAGCGCCGGCCCGATAGCGGTCCCGGCGACCGCCGATGTCGCGGCGACCGCCCGAGCGCCCGGCGAGCGGGTCAGCTCGACCAGGCCTGCTCCTGGACGACCAGGTCGCTCTCGATCGCGAAGACGCAGCGCCCTCGGCCCAGATCCATCAGCTCGATGAGATCGGGGTCGATGTAGAGCTGGTGGCACTCCTCGCAGAGGCGTCCCGGGATGCCGAAGCAGAGTCGCTCCGTCCTGTCGGGCATCCGGAACGTCGTGTCGAACCGGGACGCGATCAGGCGGCGGGAGCAGCTCGGGCAGCGCTCGAACTGGGTCATCGTCCGGCTCGATCCTCTGCGGTCGGTCGGGGTCGTGCGACCTCGATCCGGAGGGCATCCTAGGCTCGCGCCCGGCTCCACCGACATGACCCGACGGTACCGACCCGGAGGTACCGTCCTACGCGGAGCCGGCGCTGCGACGACCCTCGGTCGTGGAGGGACGGTGCCCGCAGGGACCGGTCGTGGAGCCCGGGGTCGCCCCGCCCGCGTCGCCGAGCGTGGCTACTGGACGCGAAGGATCGTCTTCGCCTGGGACCAGTGCCGCTCCAGCTGGTAGTAATCGCGCTCGGGCGGCGTGAAGACGTGGACCACGACCCCGCCGAAGTCGAGCAGGATCCAGTGCGACCCGGCGATCCCCTCCCGCCCGATCGCCTGGACGCCCTCCTTCTTGAGCCCCTCCACGACGGCGTCGGCGATCGCGTCGATCTGACGCTCGGACCCGCCGGAGCAGATGACGAAGTGGTCGGCGACCGTCGTGAGGCCGCCGAGGTCGAGGAGGACGATGTCGGCGGCCTTTTTGTCCTCGACCAGCTCGACCACGCGGCGGGCGACCTCCAGCGAGGGCTGCTCGGCGGCCGGCACCGGCTCGCTTCGCTCGGGCAGGCCGTCGGGACGAGGATGGGCGGGCGCCGGCTGGTCGATGGGGTCGGTCACGATGGTCGGTCCTCCTGTCGGGGTGGACGATACAGCCCGTGCTCCAGGATGTACGCCTCGACGGCGGCGGGCACGAGGTAGCGGATGGACCGGCCGACCCGGACCCTGGCCCGGATCGCCGTCCCCGAGATGTCGAGGCGGGGCGCGTCGAGGAGGACCACCCGGTCGGCGGCCCCCGGAACGATCGCTTCGAGCGCTCCAGGGTCGAACGGCGCGGCGCCGGGTCGCGGGACGACCGCCAGGCGACACCCGGCCAGGAGACGGTCGGGTCGTTGCCAGGTCGCGAGGCCGCGGGCGGCCTCGGTCGAGAGGATGAACCACAGGTCCGGATCGCGGCCGGCCGCCCGGTCGGCGGTCGCCAACGCCTCGATGGTGTCGACCGAGTACGACGGCCCGGGCCGCTCAAGCTCGATCGCCGACGAACGGAACCACCGGTTCCCCTCGATGGCCAGCTCGAGCATCGCCAGGCGGTCCGCTCCGGCGCTGACCGGTCGGCCCGTCTTCTGCCAGGGGACCCCGGTCGGGATGAAGACCACCTCCTCAAGGCCCAGCTGCTCGCGCGCCTCCTCGGCCGCCGCCAGGTGCCCCAGGTGGATGGGATCGAAGGTCCCGCCGAGGATCCCCAGCCGGCCGGGCCGTGTCGCCAGCGGGGCCGGGGGGTCGAGCGGGTCGAGTGGCCGGTCCGGCTGGGTCGCGCTCGGATCCGGTCGACGCTCGGCGGTCATGGACGGCGGCCGCTCAAGGACGGTCCTCGAACACGTCGGGCTCCCATTCGAGCTCCTGGCGGCCGATCCGGACGGCGTCGCCGGGTGCGACCCCGTGCCGCCGCAGCTCGGCCTCGATGCCGAGGCGCGCCAGGTCGCGCTGGAAGCGGGCGGCCGACTCCTCGTTCTCGAAGTCCGTCTGGGCGACGATCCGCTCGATCCGCCGACCGCGGACCCGGTAGACACCGGCCTCCTCTCGCTCGACGGAGAAGGCGTCCCGGGCCGCCTCCAGGCGGTGGACCACGACGCCGGACGGCTCGGGCGGGGCATCGAGCTCCGCGGCCGAGGGCAGCAGGCTGGCCAGGCGAGCGCGCAGGCCGGGCAGCCCGTCGCCTTTGGCCGCGGAGATGCCGACGCACTCGAGCCCATCCCGCTCACGGGCTCGCCGGAAGTCGTCCCAGGCGGCTGCAGCCGCGGGCACGTCGAGCTTGTTGAAGGCCACCAGCATCGGCTTGGCCAGCAGGGCGGGGTCATGGGCCTCGAGCTCGTCTCGGACGACCTCGAAGTCCCAACCGGGGTCGCGTGACGAGCCGTCGACCACGTGGACGAGGATGCGGGTCCGCTCGACATGCCGGAGGAAGGCGTGACCGAGGCCGGCGCCCTGGCTGGCGCCTTCGATGAGCCCGGGCACGTCGGCGATCGTCGGACGCCGCGGGTCGTCGTCACCGAGGTCGAGGACGCCGAGGTTCGGCTCGAGGGTGGTGAAGGGGTAGTCGGCGATCTTGGGTCGCGCCGCAGTGAGGGCCGCCAGCAGGGTGGACTTTCCGGCGTTCGGCAGCCCCACGAGCCCGACGTCGGCGATGAGGCGGAGCTCGAGCCGCAGCCAGTGCTCCTCGCCGGGCTCGCCCTTCTGGGCATGGCGCGGCGTCCGGTGGGTCGCGGTGGCGAAGTGGACGTTGCCCAGGCCGCCCCGTCCGCCCTTTGCCACCATCGCCGTCTGCTCGGTCGCCACGAGGTCGGCCAGCAGGGCATCGGCGGCATCGTCGTAGACAGCCGTGCCTGGGGGCACCGCGAGGGTGAGGTCGCGCCCGGCCTTGCCGTGACGGCGGGAGCGCTCGCCCCGGCCACCGCTCTCGGCCCGGAAGTGGTGCTTGTACTGGAAGTCGCGAAGGGTCGTCAGCCCCGGGTCCACGGTGAGGTGGACCGAACCGCCACGACCGCCGTCGCCACCGTCGGGGCCGCCCCGCGGGACATGGGCCTCCCGGCGGAACGTGGCCGCGCCGTCACCGCCGGCGCCGGCTCGGACGAGGATCTTCACTCGATCAAGGAACATCACGCTCGATTGTCCCATGACCGGGCCTCGGGACCGGGCCCCATCGAGCGGAGGATCGCGCGCCCCGGAACGCGACGACGACGGGCGCGGGGCCCGGCGTCGTCAGCGGTGGATCGAGCGGTCGGCCTAGTAGTAGGCCAGCGGGTTGACCCGGTTGTCGCGGCCGTTGGCCCACGGGTAGCCGCGGGTGACCTCGAAGTGGAGGTGCGGGCCGTACGCCCAGCCGGTCGAGCCGGCGCGGCCGACGGCCTGCCCACGGGCGACACCCTGGCCCCGCGAGACGAGGACCCGCGACAGGTGGTTGTAGGTCGTGTAGAGGCCGTTGCCGTGATTGACCCAGACGACGTAGCCGCCGCCGTTGTTCTTCCAGCCGGCATAGACGACCGTCCCGGCTGCCGCCGAGTAGACCTTGTCACCGGTCTTGGCGGCGATGTCGAGCCCGTGGTGACCGGCCCGGTAGTACTGGATGATCCGGTGGCCGGGCATCGGCCAGGCGAGTCGGCCGCCTGAGTAGGACGGCGCCGAACCACCACCACCACTGCCGCCGCCGGAGCTGGATGTGCGCGGCCGGGCCGTCGGCTTCGGCGTGGGCTTGGGCGTGGGCGTGGCGATCGCCTCGCCTCGCGCGCCGGGCAGGATCAGGACCTGGTCCACGACCAGATCGGCGTCGATGAGGCCGTTGTAGGCGATGATCTCGCCAACCTCGACCTTGTGGGCCGCGGCCAGTGAGTCAAGCGTGTCGCCGGCCTTGACCGTCACGACGAGGCCGTCGACGGGTGGGATGATCAGGTCCTGGCTCTGCTTGAGGTCCTTGGTCTTGAGGTCGTTCGCCCACCAGATCGTCATCATCGAGACGCCGAACCTGTTGGCGATGCCGGTCAGCGTGTCGCCGGCCTTCACCTCGTAGGTCTGAAGACGCTCGCTGGCGTCGGGGACCGTCGGATCGACGGCGATCGGCTTCAGCAGCGTGCCGTCGGCCAGGAACTGGCTCATCGGGAAGGACTCGGGTTCGTCCGCCGCATCGGCGGCAAGGGCGTTCGCCGGGGCGCCGAGCGCTTCCTGGGACCCGGCCTCGGCGACCAGATCGGCGGTGCCGTCTCCCGTGGCGGCCTCGGCCGGACCGATGACGCCGCCACCGATGACGATCCGCGGGCTGGTCTGGTCGACCTTCGTGGGGGCGCCGGTCGTCGGCGCGACGCTCAGGATCGAGGCGGCGACCACGAGGCCGGCGACGGCCACGGGGAGGGCACGTTCTCGACCCGAGAGGCCGGCGATGGAACCAGCCAACCGGCGGGACGCCGTACGGGTGGTCTCGGCGATCGCGGCGGGGTCGCTGCGGCGGACCGACCGGAGCCGGTCCAGGGGGGTCACGGGATGGGCAGCATCACGGCTGCGGGAGGGGGCGCCGTCGGGCGTACTCGGGGGAGCGGGACGCAAGCGTGCCAGTGCGCGGCGCACGCCGATGATCACGTTCGGCAATGCAATCTCCAAGGAGGACGGCCAGGGCGCGGGGCGGGGCGCTGGAGTGGCTCGGGAGGCCGTCCGGTCGCGGTATTGAGCTGGGGTCTCGATACTGCGTGTTGGCGCCTGGGCTGGCGTATGACGTCGGAACGCTACCAGACGGTGACACGCCGCGCAAACGGCCAGCGGGCGAGTACATCCGTCACGGCTTCCGGGCCGAATGGACCTAGTCGGGGTCGGAGCCTCGTCCCGGCCGGGCGGCCGACCCGCCGACGGCAGGCCCCGCGACGCCGTCCAGCGCCCCGGCTCCGGGAGGGTTCAGGCGTCGAGGCTCTTGGTCAGGCCCGCCAGGAACTCGACGTTGGTCTGGGTCTTGGCGAGGCGGTTGAGGAGCAGCTCGATGCCCTCGTTGGTGCCGACAGCCGAGAGCATCCGGCGCATCGTCCAGACCATCTTGAGGGTGCCGTCCTCGAGGAGCAGCTCCTCGCGCCGGGTCCCCGAGCGCTGGACGTCGATGGCCGGGAAGATGCGCTTCTCGGCCAGCTTGCGATCGAGGATGAGCTCGCTGTTGCCGGTGCCCTTGAACTCCTCGTAGATGACGTCGTCCATCCGCGACCCGGTGTCGACGAGGCAGGTGGCGACGATCGTCAGCGAGCCGCCCTCCTCGATGTTCCGGGCTGCGCCGAAGAAGCGCTTCGGAGGATACAGGGCGATGGGGTCGATGCCGCCCGACAACGTCCGTCCGGACGGGGGCAGGGCCAGGTTGTAGGCTCGCGCCAGCCGGGTGATGGAGTCCAGGAGGATGACCACGTCGCGGCCGGTCTCGACCTGGCGCTTGGCGATCTCCAGGGCCATCTCGGCCACATGGGTGTGGTTCTCGGTCGGCTCGTCGAACGTCGAGCTGATGACCTCGCCCTTCACCGACCGGCGCATGTCGGTGACTTCCTCGGGTCGCTCGCCGATGAGGGCGACCATGAGGAGGATCTCCGGGTAGTTGGCCGTGATGCCGTTGGCGATGTTCTTGAGGAGCATCGTCTTGCCGGCCTTCGGCGGGGAGACGATGAGCGCTCGCTGGCCCTTGCCGATCGGGTTGACCAGGTTGACCAACCGCTGGCTGAGGTTCTTGGGATCGCTCTCGAGGTTGATGAGGTCGTCCGGGTGGACCGGGGTCAGGTCGTTGAAGACCGGCCGGCGGCGGGCCGTCTCGAGGTCGACACCGTTGACCGAGTCGACACGGACGAGGCCCCAGTACTTCTCGCCGTCGCGCGGCGCCCGCACGGCCCCGGTGAGCCGATCGCCGATCCGCAGCGAGTAGCGGCGCACCTGACTCGAGCTGACGTACGCATCGTCTGCGCTCGGCAGCAGGCCGTGGCGTCGCAGGAAGCCGTAGCCCTCGTCGACGATGTCGAGGATGCCGATGGCGTAGGAAAGCCCGGCCCGCTCGGTCTGGCGGCGCAGGATCTGGTCGACCAGGTCGTCCTTGCCGTCAGCGCCGGCGACGTCGACCTCGAGCTCCTTGCCCACCGACCGGAGCTGGGTGACGGACATCGCCTGCAGCTCGGAGACTGCCAGGTCGTTGCGTTCGCGGGCGGCCTCGGCCTCCAGCTGCTCGTCGTGATCGGTCGACGGCAGCCGGCCCTGCTGGGAACGGCGACGGGGGCGGCGACGGGAGCGCTGGTCGCGCTGCTGGTCAGGACCGGCCATGGGCTCGGATACCTACCTCGTGGGGAAACGGACCGGGATGGGGCCCCACGGACGGCCGGCAGCGCGCACGGTATGCGCCGGGTCGGGCCCAAGCCGGTGGGGATGGCGGGAGCATAGAGGGAGGGCAGGCCACCGTCAAGGTGGCGGGCGGGGATGGGCAGCCGTGGTCGTTCCGTGTCACGGCGCCCGGCGTCTGGGTTCGGGCGGGGACGGATGAGCCGGCGACCGGATGGCCAGCTGGGCCGCGATCTCGGCAGCGGCCGACCGGAGCACGGGGCCCAGGGCCACCAGGACGCCGCGACCTCCGAGCCGACCGGCCGACCCGCTGATGCCGATGGCTGCGATGGCCTCGCCGGTCGCCGTGCGGACCGGGGCCGCGACCCCGGCGGTGTCCTCGAGCCAGCCCCTCACGTTGACCGCATAGCCGCGCAGGCGGACCTCGTCGAGCTGTCGGCGGAACGCGGCAGGATCGGCGATCGTGGCGTCGGTCCAGCGCTGCAGGCCGGCCTCGAGGATCGCGTCGGCGACCTCGGGGTGATAGGCGAGCAGGGCCAGCCCGACCGCAGTGGCGTGCGCCGGGACGCGCGCGCCGACGGGATGGCTGTCGGGCGCCGCCAGCGGTCCAGCGACATGGTCGAGCGCCAGGACCCCGAGCCCGTCGAGCACGACGAGATGGACGGCCTCACCGGTCCGCTGGGCGAGCCGGTCCAGCACCGGGCGAGCGGCGTCCCGGAGAAGTGGCGGCGTGGCCGACCGACCTGCAGTCAGTCGGAACAGGGCGGGGCCGCGTCGATAGCGGCGCTCGACGTCGTCCCGCCGGAGGTAGCCCTCGCGGACGAGGACCCCGAGCAGGCGATGGGTCGTGGATGGGGCCAGGTCGAGCTTGCGGGCCAGCTCGGTGACCCCGACCGAGCCGGATGCCGTCGCCATGGCATCGAGCACCCGGAGCGCCCTGGACACGGCGAGCAGGGGCGTCGCCCGCGGTACCCGCCGCCGCCAGGGAGGGCCAGGGCCCTGCTCGCGGCCGGTTCGAGTCGTCATGCATTCCATCTTACGGAATGTCGTTGACACCACACCGTGGGACCGCTTCCGTGGGCGGGGGCGGGCCTGGTGGCGCCGGCTCCCGGTGGACGTATGGATGAGCGGAGCCAACGACGGTGATGGAAGCGACACGCCGCTACACGATCGGCGTCGACATCGGTGGGACGTTCACCGACGTGGTCGCCCTTGCCGGCGACGGGACCGCCAGCGTCGGAAAGGCGCCGACGACGCCGCCGGAGTTCGCGGTCGGGGTCCTCGACGCCCTCCGGGCCGTGGCCGAGGACCTGGGCTTCGACCTCGAGGGCCTGCTCGCGGTCACCGACCTCGTCAAGCACGGCTCGACGGTCGCGACCAACGCCCTGTTGACCCGCAGCGGCGTCCGGGCCGGCCTCATCACCACCCGCGGCTTCGAGGACACGCCGCTGATCATGCGGGCGGTCGGGCGGGTGGACGGCCTTCCCGACGAGGAGGTCCGCCGGATCACCACCGTGACCAAGCCGGAACCACTGGTCCCGCCGGAGCTGATCCGTGGGGTCCGCGAGCGGATCGACGTCGACGGAGCCGTGGTCGTCCCACTGGACGAGGAAGACGTCCACGAGGCGCTCGACGAGCTCGTCGATGGACTCGGTGTCGAGGCCCTCGCGGTGAGCCTCCTTCACGCCTGGCGCGACCCCTCCCATGAGCGCCGGATCCGGGCGCTCGTGGCCGGGCGCTATCCGGCCGACCGGGTCTTCGTCAGCCTCGGCAGCGACCTGAGCCAGGTCGCGGGGGAGTACGCCCGAACCAACACGGCCATCGCCGACGCGTTCGTCGGTCCGACGGTCCGTCGCTACCTCGATGGGCTCGACGCTCGCCTCCGTGCGGCCGGCTTCCGTGGTCGGGTCCTCGCGATGCAGGGAAACGGCGGGCTCACCACCCACGACCGGGTGGCCCCGATCTCGACGCTCCAATCCGGGCCGGCCGGCGGGATGCTCGCTTCGGCCGACATGTCCGAGCGCCTCGAACACGTCCGGGCGATCACCGCCGACATGGGCGGTACCAGCTTCGACGTGGGGGTGATCGACGGCGGCTACTGGCGCTACGCGGACGAGCCGATCTTCGAGCGCTTCCGGATCCTCCAGCCGATCACCGACATCACCTCCATCGGCGCCGGGGGCGGCACCATCGCCCGGATCGACGCGGCAACGCAGCGGCTGATGGTCGGACCGGCATCCGCGGGCGCTGCACCGGGCCCGGTCGCCTACGGCCTTGGCGGGACCGAGCCGACGGTCACCGACGCAGACCTGGTCCTGGGCTACCTCGACCCGGACTTCTTCCTGGGCGGCCGTCGGCATCTGGATCTCGAGGCAGCCCGAGCGGCCATCGACGAGCGGATCGCCCGGCCGCTGGGAATCGATCCGGTCGAGGCGGCTGCCGGGATCGCCCGGATCGTCGACAGCAAGATGTCCGACCTGATCCGTCGCGAGGTGGTCCGGAGCGGCCGGCACCCCGAGGATTTCGTCCTCTACGCCTTCGGCGGCGCCAGCCCGGTCCACGCGGTCGGCTATGCCCGCGACCTCGGAGTGCGAGAGATCGTCGTCTTCCCGACCTCGTCCGTCTTCTCAGCCTTCGGTGTGGCGTCGGCCGACGTCGTCCACACGCGTCTGGCGACCCGGACGATCCCCCTGCCGGCCGACCCTGCCGTCCTGAACGCGGATCTGGAGACCCTGGAGGCCGAGCTGCTGGCGGAGGTCGACCGGTCCGTGCTGACCGCCGAGCCGGTCTTCCGTCGCTACCTGACCCTGCGCTTCCGGCGCCAGACGACCGGCGAGGAGATCGCCCTGCCCTGGGACCGCTTCGACGAGGCCCGGATGACCGACCTCGAGCGCCGGTTCGTGGAGCACTACGAGACCCTCTACGGCCGGGGCGTCGCATACCCCGAGGCCGGTCTCGACATCGCCCGGCTGCGGGTCGACCTGGTGGGACCGGTCGCCAAGCCGGAGCTGCGCGCCGACGCCGCCGAGGGCAGCGATCCCGGGGCGCTCGCCGAAGCCGCCCGCAAGGGCCGCCGCTCGGCCTGGTTCGACGGCAGACGCCTCGAGACCACGGTCTATGACGAGGGCCGCCTCGAGCCCGGCGCGGCCGTGGCCGGCCCGGTCATCGTCGAATCGCCGTTCACGACCGTCGTCGTTCCGCCCGGGGCCTCGCTCCGCGTCGACCGCTTCCGCAACCTGGTGCTCCGCCCATGACCGCCATCGACGAGCCGCGTCTCGACCCGATCGACTTCGAGATCTTCGCCCATCGGCTGTGGGCGGTCGGCGAGGAGGGTCGGATCGCCCTCCAGCGAGTCACCGCCTCGCCGATCGTCGCCCAGGGCGGTGAGTGCATGTGCTCGTTCTACGATGCCGACGGGACCATGATCCTGGCCTGCTCGGGGCACCTTCGGTTCGCTGCCGCGACATCGGACGCCATCCGGCGGATGATCGAGTGGTTCGAGGAAGACCCCGGGATCCACGAGGGCGACGAGTTCATCTTCAACGACCCCTACGTGGCCGGATCGCACACCTACGACATCATGCAGATCGCGCCCGTGTTCTGGCAGGGCAGACGCGTGGCCTGGGTCGCCTCGAGCAGTCACACGGCGGACACCGGCGGCGTGCTGCGAGGTGCCGCCACCGAGATCTTCCACGAGGGGATCCGATTGCTTGGCCTCAAGATCGTCGACGGCGGCGTCTTCCGCCAGGACGTCTTCAAGACGATCGTCGAGCAGTGCCGCGACCCGCACTACGTGGGCCTCGACCTCAAGAGCCGGACGGCCGCCAACACGGTCTGCTCCCGCGGGCTGGCGGCGCTGATCGAACGGTTCGGCATCGACTTCGTCGAGGCAGCCGGCCAGAAGCTGATCAGCGACGCCGAGGCGATGGCCCGGGAGCGTCTCCGCTCGATCCCCGACGGGACCTGGCGGAGCCGGATCTACGGCTCGGCCCGGGAACCGGTGACCCGAGAGGCACTCCCCTACCAGGTCGTCGTGGCGGCCCGCAAGGAGGGCGACGAGCTGACCCTGGACTTCAGCGGCTCGTCGCCCCAGCTGGCCAGCGACCAGAACTCGACGCGGCCGTCGACCATGGCCCACGTCGCCATCGCCCTGACCAACCAGCTGTTCTGGGATGTCCCCTGGAGTGACGGTCGTCTGGCGCCGGTCAGGGTCGTGGTGCCGGAAGGCTCGGCTCTCAACTGCCGGTTCCCGGCGGCCTGCGGCCGCTCGCCGCGGATCGGCCAGTACGTCGTCGAGGCGGTCCGCGATTGCCTGGCCAAGATGCTCTACGCCTCGGGCGTCAGGACCGGGATCAACGCGTCGTGGGGGGCGTTCTGGTACCTCGGCGGTCCCGGCTTCTTCTACGGGGGCCACGACCGACGGGGCCTGCCCGTTCCCCAGGGGCTCTACGACATCCACGGGGGCGGGCTGGGCGCCGCTCCCGACCGGGACGGTGTCCCGACCGGTGGCCAGACCAACATCCCGTCCGGCGGGATCAGCGACGTCGAGCGGATCGAGCTCCAGTACCCGTTCCTCTACTTCGCCCGCAACCACCTGACCGACGGCGGTGGCGCCGGCCGCTGGAACGGCGGCACCGGCAGCAGCCGCCTGGTGATGGTCCACGGCTCGCAGGACCTGAGCGTCGACTTCGCGCCGTACGCCGGCTGGCCCCATGGAGCCGCGGGGCTGTTCGGCGGCTACCCGGTCGGGACCGGCGGGACGCGAGCCATCCTCGAGCCGCCGCCGGGGCTCGAGGAGCGGCTGATCGGGGGCGACTACCCATCGACCGTGGATGAGGCCCTGGCGGCCGGGGCGACGGTCGTGCCGACCGGGGGCGCCGGGCGACAGCCGGTCCCGGAGGGGCGCCTGGTCGCCGATTTCACCCAGGGTGGCGGGGGATTCGGCGACCCCCTCGAGCGCCCGCCGGGATCGGTGGCCGACGACGTCGCCCGCCACGCCGTCAGCCGCCGTAGCGCCGCCCTCGTCTACGGGGTCGCCCTGGCCGACGATGGGGCCGTCGACCTGGCGGCGACCGATCGTCGCCGTGCCGAGATCCGCGCCGAACGCCTTGGCGGCGAGCGACGATCGACCTCCACCGTGGCGAGCGCCTCGCCCGTGGACACCACGGCCGGTGCGTGGACGACGCTGGTCCGCTTCCACGCGATGCTCGAGGTGGCCCGCTCGGCTCACGGTCCCGCAGTCATCCGCTGCGTCGGCTGCGGCACGGTCCTCTGCGCCGCCGACGAGCCCTACAAGCTCCACTGTGTGCGCCGCGACCGGGACCTCGCCGAGCTGGCCGGTCGATCGATGCCGGACGACCGGCCGTACCAGGCCGTCCTGCGCGAGTACGCCTGCCCCGGATGTGCGACGCTGCTCGCCGTGGACCCGTGGCTGGCAGCCCTCGGCGGCGAGGAGGACCTCTGCGACATCCAGGTGACGGTCCCGCGATGAACGGCCGGGCGGGGATGCCACCGCTGGCGGGCATCCGGGTCGTCGAGCTGGCCAACTACGTCACCGGACCCTACGCCGCCGCCCTGCTGGCCGACATGGGCGCCTCGGTCGTCAAGGTCGAGGAGCCGCATCGCGGCGACCCCTTCCGGGGCTGGGGCCGCGGGGGCTACAGCCCGACCTTCAGGTCGGTCAACCGGGGCAAGCGCAGCGTCGGCCTCGACGTCCGCTCACCGGATGGCCGAGGGATCCTGCTGGACCTGATCGGCCGAGCCGACGTGTTCATCGAGAACCTCCGACCCGGCGCGGTCGATCGGCTCGGTGCCGGCTGGTCGATCCTCCATGACCGCGATCCCCGGCTGGTCATGTGCTCGATCTCCGGCTTCGGCTCGAGCGGTCCGTACCGCGACCGGCCCGGCTACGACACCGTGGGCCAGGCGATGAGCGGCTTGCTCGGCCTGCTGACCGACTTCGAACGGCCCGAGCCGATGGGCATCTCGCTGTCCGACCACGTCACGGGCCTGTACGCGGCGGTCGGTATCCTGACCGCCCTCGTCGGGCGCGCGGCCACCGGCCTGGGCCGTCGGGTCGAGACCTCGCTGCTCCAGGCCACGACGGCCTTCGTGGCCGAGAACGCGGCCCGCTACTTCGACGACGACAACGTCCCCACTCGGGCCACCCGGGCCCACATCGCCCAGGCGTACGCCTTCACTGCTGCCGACGGGGCACCGTTCGTGGTCCATCTCTCGTCGCCGCCCAAGTTCTGGGAGGGGCTCACGGCGACGGTCGGGCGGCCGGATCTCCGGGAGGACCCGCGGTTCGTGGACCGGGCCGCCCGGGTGGAGCACTACGACGAGCTCCAGGCCATCCTCTCGGAGCGGTTCGCCACGGCCGACCGAGCCACCTGGCTCGCCCGCCTCGACGCCAACGACGTGCCGGCCGGACCGATCAACCGGTTCGACGAGGTCTTCGCCGATCCCGGCATCGAGACCCTGGGGCTGGTCCATGAGCTCGAGCATCCGGTCGCCGGGCCGATGCGCCTGCTGGGGGCAGCCTTCTCCATCGAGGGCCACGATGACCACGCCATCACGCCGCCGCCACTGCTCGGCGAGCATACGGACGACGTGCTCCGGGAGCTCGGCCTCGACGAGACGTCGATCGGTCGGCTCCGCGAACAGGAGGTGATCCGCTGATGGCCGACGGACTGCGTCGCCCGTCGACAGAGGGCGAGCCACCGATGCGGACCCATCTCGGCAAGGCCGAGCTCGACCGGGTCCTGGTCCGCGGCGTCGACCTCACCGGCGAGCTGCTGGGTCGGACCACGTACACCGAGATGCTGGGGATCGTCCTCCTCGGCCGCCGACCGGCCCCGGAGGAGACGAGGATGCTCGACGCCCTGCTGGTCGTCCTCGTGGAGCACGGGCTGGTCAAGCCGGTGGTGACGGCCCGGTTCGTCTACTCGAATGCCCCGGAATCGCTCCAGGCCGCGGTGGCGGCCTCGATCCTGGGCGCTGGCAGCCGGCACCTGGGCTCATCGGAATGGTGCGCCGAGGTCCTCCAGACGGCGATGCCCCGCGACGTCGCCGCGCCGCTCGAGGGGCCGCCACCAGGCCCGGAGGTCATCGAAGCCCTCGCGGCGGCCATCGTCGAGGATCACGCGAGCCGGCAGGCCCGGGTGCCCGGGATCGGTCACCGGACCCACGCCGAGGGCGACCCGCGGGCCGTGCGGCTGTTCGAGATCGCCGGGGAGACCGGGACCTACGGCCCCTATTGCCGGCTGCTGGACCGGGTCGCCGAGCTCGCCGGACAGCGGGCCGGCCGTCCCCTGCCGGTCAACGTCACCGGCGCCATCGCGGCGATCGCCAGCGACATGGGCTTCCGCTGGGAGATCACCCGTGGGTTCGCCCTGATCGGGCGCGTCCTTGGGGCCCTGGGCCACATCCAGGAGGAGATGGACGAGCCCATCGCCGATCGGCTCATCCGCCAGATCCAGCGCTCGGTGGAGTACGACCCCGAGTAACCCGGCGGATCTGCCGACCGCTGACCGGTCGTGGGCCCGCGGCCAGCCCCGGACCGCTCAGCCGTCCAGGATGCGGCCGGCTACCGCCGCGAACAGGTCGGCTGGTATGGCTGCCAGCCCGCTGGCGTCGGCCACCACGACGTCGCCCGGAAGCACCTGGACCCCGCCGATCTCGACCGGTCCATTGATCTCGACGGCCTCGATCCTGCCCCGACCGGTCAGCGGGGTCCGCAGACGAGCCCACGTCGGCAGACCGCTGGCGTCGATCTCGTCGAGGTCCCGTATGGCGCCGTCGACGATGCAGCCGGCCAGGCCCGCAGCGACCGCCGCGGCGGCGGCCCGACCTCCCAGCGCCGAACCCGTGGAGCCCGCCGGGCAGGCGATCACGGCGACGTCGCCGGCCGAGGCAGACCCGAACAGGGTCAGGTGGGCCAGCCGGCCGACTCCCGTTCCAGGCCGTCGGGTCGGCAGGTAGCGGAGCGTTACGGCCCGGCCGATCGCCACGTCGGCCGGCCGGAGCGGGCTCAGCTGGCCAGCCGGGACCGTGGTCCGCACCCCCAGTCGGTCGAGCTCGTCGGCGACCGCCGAGGACAGCCCCGACACCGCCCGGAGCGAGGCCACCAGGCCAGGGTCGGGCGGAGCGACATCGATCTGCGCCATCCGAGGCGGGACGTAGGCGCCGATCGGGCCTGTCGGCTCGGAGGGGACGGTGGTGGTCGGATCGGACACGGGCATCACTCCTTCGGCAGGCGATCGAGATGGTCGAGCAGGATCGACGTCAGCGGCCCGGGCGCCTCGACGGGCACGAGATGGCTGACGCCCGGGAGGAGCTCCAGCCGGAGTCGCGGCACGGACGCTCGGTAGAGTGCCGCGGCGCGGGCCGGATCGGCCGGGTCGTCGAGCCCACCCACGAAGAGCACCGGCATCGTCAGCTCGGCGAGACGGGCCTGGCAGTCGCGATCCGCATTGGCCCGGCTGGCCCTGGAGAAGGCCACCGGATCGGTCGCCAGGACGGTGCGGGTCGTCGCCCGGATCTCGTCGGGGTGGCTCTCCGCGAAGGCCGGCGTGAACCAGCGCGGCACGGTCTCGTCGACGACCGCAGCCATCCCGTCCCGCTCTGCCCGCGCCGCCCGCTCGAGGAATCGTCGCCGGGTCGCCCCCGGGAAGGACGGCGAGGTGGATACGAGGACCAGTGCCCTGAGCCGGCCCGGATCGGCCAGGGCGACGTACTGGGCGATGCCGCCGCCCATCGACAGCCCAGCCAGGACGGGTCGCGGAGCACCCCCCGACGCCGCTAGCTGGTCGAGCAGGCCGCCGACGCGACCCGCGAACCAACCGATGTCCGCCCCTTCCGGGATCGGTCCGGAGCGGCCGTGTCCCGGGAGGTCGACGGCGGCGACTTCGAAGCGTGGCGCCAGGAGCGGCACGACGTGACGCCACAACCGATGGTCGTCGGCAAGCCCGTGGAGCAGCACCAGCCGGGGACCACGGCCCGCCTCGACCACGTGGAACTCGACATCGTCGACGACGAGCGACCGGGAGACCGCTGGGGGAGCGGCGGTCATGACGTCCGGGCCCGCCTGGCCAAGCGCTCGGCGCGCAGCTCGGGCCCCTAGCCGGCCGCCGCCCGGGCCGCCTCCCAGTCCTTCTTGAACTGGGCGATCCCCTTGTCGGTCAGTGGATGACGGACCATCTGCCCGAAGACCTTGAACGGCACGGTCGCGACGTGAGCCCCGGCCAGCGCGGACTCGGTGACGTGGCGCGGATGGCGGATCGAGGCCGAGAGAACCTCGGCATCGAGCTCATGGAACCGGATGATCTCGGCCAGCTCGCGAATAACGGTCATCCCATCCTCGTTGATGTCATCGAGGCGACCGACGAACGGCGAGAGCAGGCTGGCCCCGGCCTTGGCCGCCAGGAGTCCCTGGTTGGCACTGAAGATCAGGGTGCAGTTGGTGCGGATCCCCTCGGCCTTGAACCGGCTGATCGTCTCCAGCCCGAGCTCGGTCATGGGAACCTTGACGACGATGTTGTCGGCGAGCTTGGCGAAGTGGCGGCCCTCGCGGAGCATCCCCTCGACGTCGTCGGCGATGACCTCTGCCGAGACGGGACCCGGCGTGATCGCGCAGATCTCCTTGAGGACGTCGTCGTAGGAGGCGCCTCCGACCTTGGCATAGAGGGTCGGATTGGTGGTCACACCGTCGAGGACCCCCCAGCGGGCGACGGTCCGGATCTCGTCGACGTCGGCGGTGTCGATGAAGAGCTTCATGGGCAGGCTCCTTGGGGCGGCTCGACGGCCGCTAGGGGTACGGCCCGGGCCGGGCGGACCGGCCGGCGACGATCGGTCGGCTGTCCGCGCATCGTATCGCGGCCGGCGCATCCCACGGGCCTGACGGCGTTCCCTCCCGGCGGGACGCCGAGGGTGGTCGAGTCGTGCGCCGGTCCGGGCGATCAGAAGCCGAGTGGTTCGGCGACCAGGATCACGGTCGTCCGACCCGGAGCGTCGGCGCTCATCACCAACCTGGTGTGGATCGCGCTGCCGCGCCCGTACGCCTCGCGAGCACGAGCATCCTCGAGGGGCAGGACATGCCGTTCGATCCGCTCGAAGGCTGCGTCGAGGTCGGGCACGATCTTCTGGGCGCCCACGACCACGATGACCCGGGCCGCACCGGCCGCGATCGGTCCGAGCTGGGTCCCCGACCGGGACGCCCAGACGAGCTGGCCATCCTCGGTCACCGCATTGGCGCTGTTGACGAAGACTTCTGGGGCAGCCCGGAGGCGCCGGATCTCCGCGGCCTGGGTCGCCCGGTCCAGGGCCATCATCCTGGGTCGCACCGGATCGTAGCGGCCGGAGGTCTCGAGCTCGGCGCGGATCCCGGACGCTTCCAGGGTCACCGAGGAGCCGGAGTGGACCTCAGTGCCGGCCGGCACAAGGTCGAGGACCAGTGCCTTCGCCTCCTCGGCGTCGGCGGCCACGCGCCCGTCGATACCGCGGGCACCCATCGCCTCGGCGACGCGCTTCAGGAGCGCACGTGAGGCTGGTGTGGTGAATGGTCCGGTCGGCGGCGAGGTCGTCGGCGTCGGCATGTTCATTGGGGTCGGCATCCGTTCTCATCACCTCAGTCGTTGCGTGCGCAACGATATCAGACGCGCCTGCATCCGTCGAGGGCAAGGGATCGGATCCAGGCGGCGCCGCGTCAGGCCAGCTCGCCCAGCGCCTCCGTCGACCCGGTCGTTCCGGTCATCTCGGCGATCGCTGGCTGGGACGCCGCGTTGAAGACCGGCTCGCGGCCCTCCCGCACGGCGATCGCCGCCGTGACGAAGCCGTCGAAGAGCGGGTGCGGTCGCTCGGGTCGGGATCTGAACTCCGGGTGGAACTGGCTGGCCACGAACCAGGGGTGATCGCGCAGCTCGACGATCTCGACGAGCCGACCGTCCGGCGACTGCCCGGACAGGATCATCCCGGCCGCCTCGAGGGTCGCGCGGTAGCGGTTGTTGACCTCGAAGCGGTGACGATGGCGCTCGTAGATGACCTCCTGCGCCGTAGACCGCGGCGGCCTTCGAGCCGGGGGTCAGGCGGGCCGGGTAGAGGCCCAGGCGCATCGTCCCGCCCTTGTCCTCCATGTCCCGCTGATCGGGCATGAAGTCGATCACCGGGTGCTCGGTGAACATGTCGAACTCGGTCGAGTTGGCGTCGGCCGACCCGACGACCTCACGGGCGAACTCGATGACGGCGCACTGGAGCCCCAGGCACAGCCCGAGGTACGGGACCCGGTGCTCGCGGGCGTAGCGCGCGGCGAGCACCTTGCCCTCGATCCCCCGGTGGCCGAAGCCACCCGGGGACGAGGACGCCGGCCGCGCCGGCCAGCCGCTCGCCGACGTTCTCGGCGGTCAGGCGCCTCCGAGTCGACCCAGCGGATCGACGACGTCGACGCCGTGCGCCCAGGCGGCGTGGCGAAGCGCCTCGGTGACCGAGAGGTAGGCGTCTGGCAGCTCGATGTACTTGCCGACGAGGGCGATCTCGAGGGCCGGCTTCGGCTGCCTTGATCCGGTCCACCAGGGCCTCGCCACGCCGACAAGGTCCGGCGGGGTCTCCTCGTCGCCGAGGCCGAGCTCGCGGACGATCAGGCGTCCCAGGCCGGCCGTCCTCGAACTGGAGCGGCACCTCGTAGATCGTGTCGGCAGTGGGCGCCGGGATGACCGCATCGGACGGGACGTCGGTGAAGAGGGCGATCTTGTCGCGGATCTCGTCGCTGACCGGGTGGTCCGAGCGGAGGACGATGACGTCCGGCTGGATGCCGATCCCGCGAAGCTCCTTGACCGAGTGCTGCGTCGGCTTGGTCTTGAGCTCGCCGGTCGCGGCCAGGGCCGGCAGGAGCGTCACGTGGACGTACAGGACGTTGGCCCGGCCGACGTCCTTGCGCATCTGGCGGATCGCCTCGAGGAAGGGCAGCGACTCGATGTCGCCGACCGTGCCGCCGACCTCGACGATGACCACGTCCGGGTCGCCATCGCGGGCGAGGCGGACGATCCGCTCCTTGATCTCGTTGGTGATGTGGGGGATGACCTGGACCGTCCCGCCGAGGTAGTCGCCGCGGCGCTCCTTGGCGATGACGGCCTGGTAGATGCGGCCGGTGGTGACGTTGCTGAGCTGGCGTCAGGTTCTCGTCGATGAAGCGCTCGTAGTGGCCCAGGTCGAGGTCGGTCTCGGCGCCGTCGTCGGTGACGAAGACCTCGCCGTGCTGGTACGGCGACATCGTGCCCGGGTCCACGTTGATGTACGGATCGAGCTTGAGGATGGAGACGGTGAGGCCGCGGGCCTTGAGGAGCCGGCCGATGCTGGCGGCGGTGATGCCTTTGCCGAGGGAGGAGGTCACGCCTCCGGTCACAAAGACATACTTCGCCATGGGCCTGGAGTCCTCCGGGGTTTTTCGATGCTACCGAATCCGAAGGTCCGGCGGCAACCGGCTAGCCCTCGAACGCGCCCGGCGGCGGGTCCCAGAGTCCCTCGCCCCAGGCTTCCGGGCCACAGAAGAAGGGCCGCCGGACCGGTCCCGGCAGCGACGCCGGGTCGATCGCCCAGGCTGCCAGCGCCTCGGCCAGCCAGGCCTCGATCTCGGCGAACTCTGTCCACCGCTCGAAGGGCCAGCCGTGCTCGAGACAGAGCCGGACAAGGGCCCGCTTGGCGAAGACGATGTCGGCATAGCCGGCGGCGTAGCGGTCACTCTCGCCGTCCCCGATGAAGACGACCGTCCGGCCGGCGGCCTGATGGGCGAGCACCCGGGCTCGCTTGCAGGTCCCACAGACGAAGCACCGCAGGTGGCCGTTCGGGAACTCGATCCGCGGCGCCGATGTCCGATCGAAGCGCATCCTCGCGGTGACGATTGGGACGTCGGCCAGGCCCAGCCGTGCCAGGGCAGGCTCGATGAAGAAGCCGAAGCCGTCGCTGACGACCTCCACCGGGATCCCGGCCGCCCGGGCCCGGGCGACGAAGGCCGGGAAGGTCGGATCGGTCGGCTGGGCGGCCGCCGTCGCCAGGAGCGCGGCCGGGTCGGCCGGCATCCGGGCGACCTCGTCGATCATCAGCCGGCGCGAGCCAGCGAGGCCGGCGTCGTAGGCGGCGGCCTCGGCCTCCCAGACGGCCGGCGTGTGCTCGGCCAGGAGGACATCGCCGACGTCGGTCAGGGCGATGGTGCCGTCGAAGTCGACGAGGATCGCCAGGGGGACGGACGGAAGCTCGGCCGTTCGGTTCGGCGACGGGCGGCTCGGCGGCGGCTCGGTCACACCGGCGAGGATACCCGGCGCCGGATGGCCAGCGGCACGACCCGGTCGCGACGGGTCATCAGGACGCCGGCCACGATGACCGCGCCACCCACCACCTGGACGGCCCGGATCGGCTCGGCCAGGACCAGCGCAGCGACGACGAGGGTGAAGGCTGGCACGAGGAACTGGAAGGCCGTCACCCGGCTTGGCCCCAACAGCTTGACCCCGTGGAAGACGACGACGTTGGGCAGCCCGGCGGACAGCACGCCGGAGTAGAGGATCATCGGCGCCGTGGCCAGGATCGCAGGTCCCGGCTCGGCGACCCCCGCCAGCTGGACGATCCCGAGCGGGAGGAGCACGAGCGTCCCGAAGAGGATGTTCCAGGTCGTCGTCCGCAGGGGCGAGTAGCGGCGCAGGATCCGGGCACCCCAGGCCGTGTAGATCGCCCAGCACAGCGCAGCCCCGAGGGTCAGCAGGTCGCCGAAGAGCGATGAGCCGAGCGACAGCCCCCCTTCGCCCACGATGAGGGCAACGCCGGCGAAGGCGACGAGGGCACCGACGAGCTTCGCGGGGGTCAGCGTGTCGGTTCCGGCCGCAACGGCCAGCAGCGCCGTGAGGACCGGAGTCGTGGCGATCAGGAGCGACGAGTCTCCCGCGGGGATCGTCTCGAGCGCGGTCATCCAGAGGATCTGGTAGAGGCCGAAACCGACGACGCCCAGGGCGGCCATGGCGGGGACGTCCCGGCGAGGCAGCCCGATGGATCCCTCGGCGACCCGGAGGATCGCCAGGAGGACGACGCCGGCAAGGGCGAACCGGAGTGCCCCGAAGGCGACGGGCGGGAGCGTCGCCACGGCCGACTTGGCGACGACGAAGTTGCCCGCCCAGAGCAGGACGACGACGAGGAGGCCGAGCTCGGCCAGCCGCCGCCCGGACGGCGGCGCCTCCGCGGTGACAGCGATGGAGCCCGCCGGTGCTCCGGCGGGCTCCTCGACTGCGGATCCCTCGGGATCGGGGCTCAGAAGTCCTCCTGCTCCAGCTCGAGGGCCTCCTCGTCGGCCTCCTCGGTCAGCTTGAGCCAGATGAAGAGTCCGGCCAGCACGACGAGCGGGACGATGACGAGGGCGGCGATCAGCACGCCCAGGGCGATGCCGAGGACCTTCAGGGCTTTCATGGTCGGTCTCCTTGTGCGGCGGCGGTCAGCTCGCTTCGGTCGGGGTCCCGGCGGCCGGCGTCGGCGCGGGCGCGGTCGCGGGACGACCCAGGTTCGTGCCGCGCAGGCTCGGCGCCGAGGCGATCAGGCGGTCGAGGTCGTCGGTGGTGAACTCGACGAGCTCGTGGTGGCGGCCGGTCTGGCCGGCCATGAGCAGCCGGACGACGAACGCCCCGCCCTGCTCGAAGAAGAAGATATCGGTGGGATGCCGCTCGTCGAGGTAGCGCCCGATGACCCGGAAGGCCTGCTCGTGGCGGCCGCCCTCGGCCGGCGTCCCGTCGGGCCCGGGGCGGCTCCGTCGGGTCAGCGCCTCCTCCATGAACCGGGCGATGTCCTCGTCGAGGAAGGTCAGCGTCTCCTTGGTCTCCACGCCGATCGACTCCGACCAGGCCCCGCCGGCTGCCCCGGCCGTGACCAGTCCCTGGACGATGAACCCGTCAGGGGCCTCGAGGAGGAGGACATCGCGCATCCCCCGCTGGTCGATGAACGCGCCGATCGACCGGAGGACCTCCTCGAAGTCCTGGCGCGGCGCCCCGTCGTAGATGCGCATCCGGCCTCCCCTCGAGCCTCGCTCGTCGATGGCGGATCAGGACCCGGTCGTTCGGTCGATGAGGCCCAGATCCTTCGCCCGGCGTTCGCTCATCCGGAACACGACCGCCGCGACGAGTGTACCGACGGCCCCGGTCACCAGCAAGGCTCCTAGGATCACGGACGGCTCCGGGGCCGGTGTTCCGGAGATCGCCGCCCAGGCCGAGCCCGGACCCCCGATGCCGGAGACCGGATCGACGAAGAGTGCCCGCCTGGTCCCCTCCACCCACCAGGCCAGGGGCGTGAGCAGACCCACGACCTGGAGCGCGAACGGCAGGACGGCGAGGGGGAAGATCGCACCCGAGACGAGGAAGAGCCCACCGGCCACGGCCTCCGAGTACGACCAGGCCTCCTGGCGGGTCTGGAGGACGATCGCCGCCATCAGGACGCCGATCGAGACGACCACGACGACGCCGACCGCGCTCACCAGGCCGAGGCCGACCCAGTCCACGGCCGCGGGATCGAACGCCACCCCCAGGAGGACCACGCCGAAGGCGAGCGTGATGACCGCGCCGACCGCTCCCACGAGCGCCCGGGCGACGGCCCGGCCGACGAGGAAGAGCAGGAAGTCGGAGGAGCTCACGTAGACGTACTTGACCATCCGGTAGCGCTCACGGTCGTCGAGGATCGACCAGGCCAGGCCGGCGATGCCCGACACGACGAAGGCCCAGAGGGCGCTGCCGGTGACGACGTAGCTGCGGTATTCGCGGGTAGAGGCGCCGCCCACGACCTCGAGCATCGCGACCAGGATCAGGGCTCCGGACACCGGCTTGGCGACCGAGTAGATGAAGAACAGGACCGGATCGGTCCAGTTCGCCTCCATCGACCAGCCCAGGCGGACCGCCGTGGCGAAGGTCCGCCAGGCCTCGCGCGGTCCGCCGCCCCGTGTCCGGTCGGGCGAGAAGCCTCCGCGGGAGCCGAGCGCCCCACCTGCGTCGAGCGGGGCGCCGGGGATCGCCGGCGACATGGTCGGGGAGCCGAGGTCCGTCACTGCCAGCGCACCGTCAGCCGACCGGCCTGCCGAGCCCGCCGCTCGAGCGATCGGAGGCTGAAGCGGGCCGCCGCCACGAAGACGACCACCATGCCGACCAGGATGAGCGCCTCGATGGCCGGCGAGAGCAGGCCGAAGGTCTCGCCCCCGGCGAAGGCCAGCTGGCGCATCGCGTCGAGCCCGACGGCCAGCGGGATCGTGGCCACGGCCAGGGCGCCGAGCGCCCCGAGGCGGGCGACAGGGAAGTTCAGGCCGGAGACGAAGTAGACCGGCTCGACCATGGCCTGGGTCATGTGCCAGGCCTCGCGGCCCCACATCAGGAAGAACGAGGCCAGGACCATGCCCAGGCCGTAGAGGGCGGCCAGGGTCAACCCGAAGACCGCCAGCAGGAGGGCCCACTGGTCGACCGAGAAGCTGACCCCGAAGACCAGCGTGGCGATGACCAGGACGGCCAGCGCCCGGCTCGAGCTCATGACCAGGCCGCCGATGGCCATCCCCAGGAGGACGCTCATGAGGTCCATCGGGGCGGCGAAGTAGAGCTCCAGGTTGCCCTGGTCGCGCTCCCAGTACAGCTGGGCGGCCATCATCCAGACCACGTTGAGCCAGAAGGCCGTCATCGCCCCGCCCAGGACGACGAAGCCGACGAACTCCTCGGGTGCCTGGAGGGCCCGGTAGACGAAGACGAAGGCCGATGTCGTCAGGAACGGCAGGAGGATCTCGAAGAAGACCCAGGACTTTTCGCGCAGCAGGCCGGTGATGCGCGGGTAGGCGCGTCCGCGGACGCTGCGCAGCTCGGTCAGCAGGATGTGGCGACGCGTCCAGTCGGCCGACGCTCTGGGGTCACCGGGCCCCTGCCGACGGAACGCCGGTCGCACCTCGGGTGGCATCGCCGGCCCGGGCGCGGTCGCGCCCGACGCCGACCGGCGGGTGGCGGAGGACGTCATGGGCGATCCTCGTCGCGGGTCGGCGGCTCCGTCCCGTGCGGTTCCTCGGCGACCGTCGGCGCCCGCCGGACCGTCGGCTCGGGCCCGGGAACCGCCTCGTCGGACTCCTCGAAGCCCCGGCCGACCAGCTCGACGAAGACGTCCTCGAGCGATGGCTCGGACTTCTGCAGCGACACGATGCTGGAGCCCAGCGGGCCGAGCGAGGCGACGACGTTCCCCAGCGCGGCATCGTCGGCCAGGGCGAGGTTGACGACGACCGTCTGGCGGGCCTCGTCCGGCGCGCCGCCGGCGTCGGTCGCCGCGAGCGTCGCGCTGACCACGCCGGGGAGCGCTCCGAGCGCCACCGGCCCCCCATCGAGGCGGTCCACCTCGAGCCGGAAGATGGACTCACGCTGGACCCGGCGCTTGAGCTCGGCCGGGGTGCCGATCGCCAGGATCCGGCCATGGTCGACGATGGCCAGGCGGTCGCAGAGCTCATCGGCCTCGGCCATGTAGTGGGTCGTCAGGAGGATCGTCCGGCCGGCGACGACGCCGTGCCACTCGCGGACGAGCTTGCGCACCGAGCGGGCCGCCGCGACGTCGAGGCCCAGGGTCGGCTCGTCGAGGAAGAGGATCCACGGGTCGTTGAGGAGGCCCCGGGCGAAGTTCATCTTCTGGCGCTGGCCGGTCGACAGGGTCCCGACCTTCTGGAGCCGCTGGTCGGCCAGGCCGACCGCGTCGATGAGCTCGTCGACCCGGCTCCAGCCCTCCCGGCCGGGCAGGCCGTAGAACTGGGTGAACATCCAGAGCTGCTCGCGGACGGTCAGGATCCCGTAGCCGGACTGCTCCCCGCCGGCGACCATGTTCATGATCCGGCGGATCCGCTTCGTCTCCTCCACGACGTCGAAGCCGAAGACGCGGGCCGACCCGGCGCTCGGTGCCAGCAGGGTGGTCAGGATCTTGATGAGCGTCGTCTTGCCCGCCCCGTTGGGACCGAGCAGGCCGAAGAACTCACCCGCGCCCACCTGCAGGTCGACCCCGTCGAGGGCGACGACGGGCCGCGGCTTGGCGTCGTAGACCCGGCGGATGCCGACGGCGTCGATGGCGGGCGGGCTCGTTTGGTCCATGGATCTCGGTTCGCGGAGCGGATCCGGCAGCGGTGCCCGCTGGGCTGCGGGTCGTCGTGCCGAGGCGGCGGGCGACATCGGGGCACTCGAGCGACCGATCCCCCCATACGCCGGTCGCTCCGCACGATGGTGACAGCCAGGACGCGGATCCGACCCGGCCGTCCGGCCGGCGAAGCCTACGTCATCCGTCGCGTCGCGCCCACCCGGAGGTCACCCGCGGAGGGCGACCGCGAGCTCGCCGGCGACCCGGGCGTCCTCCTCGATGAGCGCCGTGTTCGCCCGAACGGAGGCACCGCCGGTCAGCTCGGCCACCCGGGCCAGCAGCCACGGCGTGAGGGCAGGTCCGGCGACCGCGGCCCGATCAGCTTCGCCGATGGCCCGCTCGACGGCGGCTTGGGTCACCTCGGCGGGCACGGCCACGGCCTCCGGGACGGGTGTACAAACGAGGATGCCGGAGTCGAGCCCGAGCTCGAGGTGGGTCCGGACGAGCCTGGCCGCGCCGGGGACGTCGGGGACACTGGCCGGGGCCGCGACGCCGCTCGAGCGACTGATGAAGCCGGGGACGTCGGCCTGCCCCACGGCCACCACCGGCACCCCGTGGGTCTCGAGGTACTCGAGGGTGAGAGGCACGTCGAGGATCGCTTTCGGTCCGGCACAGACCACAGCCATCGGGGTGCGGGCCAGCTCCTGGAGGTCCGACGAGACGTCGAGCGTGGCCGCCCGGTCGCCGCTGCCGGGCCCCCCGAAAGCGCCTCGATGGACGCCGCCGATCCCACCGGTGGCGAAGACACGGATGCCGGCCGCGGCGGCCGCGATCATCGTGGCCGAGACCGTGGTCGCGGCCCAGCCACCGGCCGCCAGGGCTGCGGCGAGGGACGGCCGGGCAGCCTTGCGGACCGAGCCGGCCGGTGCGGTCGCCAAGGTCTGGAGCGCCGCCTCGTCGAGCCCGACGAGGATGGCGCCGTCGCGGATCGCCACGGTGGCCGGGACGGCCCCTGCCGCCCGGACAGCCGCCTCGGAGGCCTGGGCGACCTCGAGGTTGGCCGGATACGGAAGGCCGTGGCTGATGAGCGTGGACTCGAGCGCAACGATGGGATGCCAGCTGCCGATCGCACCGGCGACCTCGGGAGCGAGTCGGAGGCGGTCCGTCAGCATGGGGCAAGGGTAGCCGGGCCGGCGAGGTCCGGGGGGCGCTCGGTCCGCGCGACGGGGCTGCGTGGCCCATCGGGCGCGTCTACGCTGCGGCCATGAGCCGACCCGATGCCGCCTCCGTCGTCGTCCCCGTCGTCGTTCCCGGCCGACCCGGCCGCCCGTACGCCCCGTCGGTCGTCCACCGCCAGGTCGTCCTCGAGGAGCACGACACCAGCCCGGACGGGCGCCACGCCGTCGTCGTCCGGCGGTCGGTCCGCGGCGACGACTACGCCTCGCAGCTGTGGCTCGTCCCGCTCGATGGTGGTCGGCCCCGGGCGCTGACGTCAGGGGCCGTCCGCGACACGCACCCGCGATACCGGCCCGACGGCCGGGCGATCGTCTTCAAACGCTCGAAGGTCGGCGGCCCGCACCCGGCCGACCATGCCCACGAGGGCGGCCGCCTGCTGATCCTCCACCTCGACGCCTCCGGCCGGCCCGACGGCGATCCGGTCGTGGTCCTCGGCGGCGAGCGGAGCATCGGCGAGCTCGCCTGGTCGCCCGACGGCCGCCGGCTGGCGTTCACGGCCGAGGTCGATCCGCCGCGGTTCCTCATCGGAGCCGAAGGCCGACGGCGAGCGAGGGCGGGGAGCGATGGCCATGCCAGGGAGCGGACGCCGCTCGGTCGCCACATCCGGCGGATCGACTGGCGCTACGACGGCACCGGCCACGTCGATCGCTGGGAGCACCTCTTCGTCGTCGCTGCACGCAAGGGCGCCCGAGCGCGCCAGCTGACCCGTGGCGACTTCGGCGTGAGCGGGATCGAGTGGGCGCCGGACGGCGCGTCGATCGCCTACGCCGCCGACCCACGCCCCGACGCCGATCTGCGACCGCGGACCTCGATCTGGCGGATCCCGGCCGAGAGAGGCGAGCCCAGGGAGGTCCTCGCCCTCGGCGGCAGCGCGTCGGCTCCGGCGCACTCGCCCGACGGTCGCTGGCTGGCGGCGGTCGGGGTGGTCGAGAGCGATCCGCTCGACGACGTGAGCCCGACCCTGGTCGTCGGGCCGGCCGACGGCTCCACGCCGGCCCGTGCGCTGGCGCAAGACCTGGACCGTCCCGTGGGCGCCTGGCACGACTCCGACCTCAACGGTTGGGTGACGAGCGGCCAGTCGCGCCCGGTCTGGGCCGACGAGGCGACGATCATCGCGCTCGTCTCCGACCGGGGTCGGACGGTGCCCTGGCGGTTCCGGGTCGACCCGGCGACCGGCCGACCGGCCGCCCGACCGGAGCCCGCCGTGACCGGCCCATCGGCTGACGCGGCTTGCTGGACGGTCCGAGCCGCCGGCGGCCGGACGACGGCGCTGGGGCTGCTCGGCGGCCGAGCGCAGGAGCTCCTCGCGGTCGAGGGCGAGGGGCATCGCACGCGCTTCAGGACCGTGACCTCCCTTGGTTCGGCCTGGCAGCGCGGCCTGGTCGCGCCCGAGCTGCGCAGGTTGGAGGCGCCCGGCGAGGGGGGCGCCATCGAGACCTGGGTCGCCTCGCCGCCGGACGCCGGGGACCGGGCTCTGCCCACGGTGGTGGACGTCCACGGCGGGCCGCTCGGCGCCTGGGCACCGACGCCCTCGCTCGAGGTCTTCCTGCTCGTCTCGCGCGGCTACCGGGTCGTCCTCCCGAACATCCGGGGCTCGGCGACCTACGGCCGCGACTGGATCCGGCCCCAGCTCGGCGACTGGGGCGGGGTCGACGCCGCCGACGTCCACGCCGCGCTCGACGCCGTCGTCGCGACCGGGCTGGCCGATCCGGACCGACTCGGCGTCCTCGGCCTCTCGTACGGCGGCTTCATGGTCCACTGGCTCATCGGCACCTCGGGCCGTTTCGCCGCGGCCGTCTCGGAGAACGGCGTCGTCAACCAGGTCGGCGCCTGGGCCAACAGCGACACCGGGCCCGAGTACTGCCGGACCTCGCTCCTCGGCGACCCGTTCACCCCGGAAGGCGTCGAGAAGCTCTGGCGCCAGAGCCCGCTTCGGAACGTCGGCGCCATCCGGACGCCGCTGCTGATGCTCCAGGCCGAGGCCGACCGGCGCTGCCCGCAGGGCGACAACGAGCAGCTCTTCATCGCGCTCCGGCTGCTGGGTCGGACGGTCGAGTACGTCCTCTACCCGGACGAGTACCACGTCTACGCGACGACCGGCCGACCCGACCGGCGGATCGACCGGATGACCCGCATGCTCGACTGGTTCGACCGCTACCTGAAGGGCTAGCCGATGCGAAGCGGCCGCACGCCGAGGCGCATGGTCGTGGGCCGGTCGACGGCCGGCGGATGGCCGGCCGGCCAGTGACCGGCTAGCCGAGCGGCAGCTCCGGTCGCGGTCCGCCGAGGTGACGCGCCGCTGCGCGATGGCCACCGAGGGCGGCCCGGTGGAGCGCGGCCGGCAGCGGCAGCTCGCCGAGCCGGGCTGCGTGCCAGGCCACCAGGAAGCCGGCATCGAAGGCGTCGCCGGCGCCCGTCGAATCGGTCGTGACGACCGCCCTGGTCGCGACCTCGAAGCGCAGCCGCTCACCATCGGCCTGCCGGGCCAGGACGGTCGCCCCCTGGGCACCTCGCTTCACGACCGCGATCGGCGCGTACTCCAGCAGGTCGTCGACCGCGTAGCGGCCCAGGAGGGCCTCGGTCTCGGCGGCCGTGGCGAAGAGGACGTCCGCCCCGATCCGGGTCACCAGCGCGCGAGCTGCCCGGCGACCGCGGGCCAGCAGCGGCGCGATCGAGGCGAGGTCGAGGCTGATGACCGCCCCGGCGGTTCGACCGAGGTCGACGGCCTTCTGGCCGGCCAGCCCGAGCGGCTCGCCGAGTAGCGAGTAGGCCGGCAGGTGGACGATGTCGGCAGACGCGAACCAGGCTTCCTTCAGGTCCTCCGGCCGCAGCTCGTCCGCCGCCCCCCGGTCGGCGACGAAGGAACGCTCGCCGCCGGCCCCGACCACCACGCCGATCCGTCCGCTCGGCCGGCCGGGCACCCGGACGACCCGCGCGGTGACGCCGTCCTCCCTGATCGCGGCGACGAGCGCCCGTCCGATCGGGTCGCGGCCTATCGCCGCGACGAGCGAGGTCCGAGCGCCCAGCCGAGCGAGCCAGCGGGCCGTGTTGGCCGCCGAACCGCCCTGGCGGAGCGTGACCCGGCCCGGCACGTCGGTGCCCGGTCTCCAGGGGTCGACCGGGGGCCAGCACCGCATCGAGGACCAGGTCGCCGACCACGATGACCCGGGCGGCCCGGGTCCGGGTCGGCCGTCGCGGGCGCCTCGGGGGTCGGATGGTCGGCATGGGTCGAGGATACCGAGCGCCGGGGCCCGCGCCCAGCCCCCGTCGCCGGTCGTGCGCCCGCGGCCCGTACAATCGACTCGAGCGTCGACCCCGATCCAGCGACCGAACGGAGGGCCCACCCGGATGACCATCGGCCCCGCCTCGAAGCCCGACCTCGACCGCCTGGCGATCGACACGATCCGGACCCTGTCGATCGATGCCGTCCAGCGAGCGAACTCCGGGCACCCCGGCGCCCCGATGGGCATGGCCCCGATGGCCTACGTGCTGTGGACCCGGTTCCTCCGCCACGCGCCGACGCATCCCGAGTGGCCCGATCGCGACCGCTTCGTCCTGTCCGCCGGGCACGCCTCGATGCTCCTCTACTCGCTCCTCCACCTCACCGGCTACGCCGTGTCGCTCGACGACCTGAAGGCCTTCCGCCAGTGGGGCTCGATCACCCCCGGTCACCCCGAGCACGGCTTGACGCCCGGCGTCGAGGCGACCACCGGCCCGCTCGGCCAGGGGTTCGCGAATGCCGTCGGCATGGCCATCGCCGAGCGTCGCCTGGCGACCGAGTTCGACCGCCCCGGCCACGACGTGATCGACCACTGGACATACGGCATCTGCTCCGACGGCGATCTGCAGGAGGGGATCGCGGCCGAGGCCGCCTCGCTGGCCGGCCATCTCCGCCTGGGACGGCTGGTCATGCTGTACGACGACAATCGGATCCAGCTCGACGGGCCGACGGCGATGGCCTTCACCGAGGACGTCCCGGCCCGCTTCGCGGCCTACGGCTGGCACGTCCAGCGGGTCGAGGACGGCAACGACGTCGAGGCGATCGCGGCGGCCATCGACGCCGCCCGGGCCGACCCTCGGCCGTCGCTCATCGCCGTCCGGACCCACATCGGCTACGGCAGCCCCAACAAGCAGGACAGTCAGAAGGCCCACGGCGCGCCGCTCGGCGAGGACGAGGTCCGGCTGACCAAAGAGGCCTACGGCTGGGATCCCGACGGCCACTTCGTCGTCCCCGACGAGGCGTCGGGGGTCTTCCGGGTCGCCGCCGCACGGCGGCGAGGCGCTGGTCGCCGATTGGGAAGCAGCGATGGACCGCTACGCAGCGGCCTACCCGGACCTGGCCGCCGAGCTCCGACGACGGCTGGCCGGCGAGCCGGCGCCCGGGCTCGCGACGCCCCTCCCGAGCTGGACTCCCGGCGACGAGCTGGCGACTCGCAACGCCAGCCAGGCCGTGCATCAACGCCGTCGCCCCGGTCGTGCCCGAGCTCTTCGGTGGAGCCGCCGACCTGTCGGAGTCCAACCTGACCGACGTCAAGGGCGCGGGCGACTTCAGCGCGGTCGAGGCCGGTCGCAACCTCCGCTTCGGGGTCCGCGAGCATGCCATGGGCGGGATCGCCAACGGCATCGCCTACCACGGCGGCTTCATCCCGTACGTGGGCACGTTCCTGACCTTCAGCGACTACATGCGCGGCTCGGTCCGGATCGCCGCCCTGATCGAGCTCCACGTCGTCTACGTCTGGACCCACGACTCGGTCGGCCTGGGCGAGGACGGCCCCACCCACCAGCCGGTCGAGCAGGTCGCCGCCCTGCGGGCGATCCCCGGGCTGTGGGTCGTCCGACCCGGCGACGCCAACGAGACGGCCGCCGCCTGGGCCCTGGCCATCGAGCGCCGCGACGGGCCCGTCGCCCTGGCCCTCTCGCGGCAGAAGCTGCCGACCCTGCCGGGCACCGCGGAGCTGGCCGCCGACGGGATCCGTCGCGGCGGCTACGTCCTGCGCGCGGCGATCCGGCGAGGCGGACGGGCGGCGACCCGCGGTCGTCCTGATCGCGACCGGCTCGGAGCTGTCGCTGGCCGCCGAGGCTGCCGAAGTCCTCGAAGGCGGATGGCATCGGCCCGCGTCGTCAGCCTGCCCTGCTGGGAGCGCTTCGAGGCCCAGGACACCGACCTACCGCGACAAGGTCCTGCCGCCGTCCGTGGTCGCCCGCGCGTCGGCGATCGAGGCCGGCGTGACGCCTCGGCTGGGAGCGCTGGGTCGGCGACGATGGGGCGATCGTCGGGCTCGATCGCTTCGGCGCCTCGGCGCCCGGCCGACGGTCATGCGCGAGCTCGGCTTCTCGCCCGAGCACGGGTCGCCGAGGTGCGCCGCCGAGGTCGTCGCCGGTGGCTTGCGGGGCCGGGTGCCGGCGCCGGATCGGGCCACTGAGGAGGCGAGCGCCATGCGGATCGCCTTCGCAGCGGACCACGCCGGCTCGGCGCTCAAGGACGAGCTGCTCCGACGGAGCCGGCGCGGCCGACGCCGGCCACGAGCTCATCGACCTCGGCGGCGACGGCAGCGACCCGACCGACGACTACCCGGACTTCGCCCGGCGACTCGGCGGAGCGATGCGGAGCGGCGCGGCCGACCGCGGCGTGCTGGTCTGCGGCAGCGGCGTCGGCGCCTCGATCGCGGCCTCCAAGCTGCGCGGCGTCCGGGCGGCCGTCTGTCACGACACCTACTCGGCCCGCCAGGGCGTCGAGCACGACGACATGAACGTGCTCTGCCTCGGCGCCGGGTCATCGGGCCGGAGACGGCCCACGAGTGCGTGCCGCGCCTTCCTCGGCGCCACCTTCAGCAACGAGCCGCGCCATGCCGCGCCGGCTCGGCAAGGTCCTCGCGATCGAGGCCGACGAGACCGGGACGGGGAGCGACGAGCGATCCGGAGGCGAGCCAGACGACCGGGGCGACCGGGATGACCATCACGCACGGGGGACGCGACGCGACGCGCCTCGCGGTCGCGACCGCGACTCGATCGGGCCACCCGCGAGCGGTGGGCGGCCCGGCTGTCCGACCGCGACACGTCGCTCTGGACGACGGTCCCGACGGTGGCGAGCCGAGATCGACGACCGGCTCGGCTGGCTCGACGCGCCGGCCCGGTTCGCGCCCAGATCCCGGCCCTCGAGGAGTTCGGGGAGCGGATCCGGGAGCCGGCTTCCGGGCGGTCGTCGTGGCCGGCATGGGCGGCAGCAGCCTGGCGCCCGACGTCCTCGTCCGGGTCTTCGGCACGACCGACGACTGGCTGGAGCTGCGCGTCCTCGATTCGACCGACCCGGCGGCCGTGGCCGCGACGGTCGACGATCTGGACCCGCTCTCCACCCTGTTCATCGTGTCGAGCAAGTCGGGCACGACGACCGAGACGGCGGCGTTCCAGGCCGACGCCTGGGCACGGACGCGGGGCGCCCTCGAGGCCCGCGGCAGCGACGAGTCGCCGGGCATGCTGATGGTGGCGATCACCGATCCAGGCCGGTCGCTCTACGCGATCGCCCACCACGACGACCTGCGCGAGGTCTTCCTCAACCCGCCGGACATCGGCGGACGCTACTCGGCGCTGACCTACGTCGGCCTCATCCCCGCCTCGCTCATCGGCATCGACCTCGACCCGCTCCTCGAGTCCGCCGGCTCGATGCTCGGAGCGCTGCCGGATCGACGATGCCGGAGCGAACCCCGGCCTGGCCCTGGGCGTCGTCCTGGGGACGCTCGCTCGTGCTCGGCCGCGACAAGCTCACCCTGGTGGCCGATCCGGCGATCGCGCCGTTCGGCTCCTGGCTCGAGCAGCTCGTCGCCGAGAGCACCGGCAAGCACGGGAGCGGGATCGTGCCGGTCGACCTCGAGCCGCTCGGCGGCAGCGCCGTCTACGGATCCGACCGCGTCTTCGTCCGGCTCGCCTGGCCGGCGCCGAGCCCTCCGCGCCGGCTCCGGACGGGACCTCCGCCGACGACCTCATGGCGGCCCTGGAGGCGGCGGGCATCCCGTGATCCGCATCGCGCTCGAGGACCCCATGGACCTCGGCGGGGAGTTCGTCCGCTGGGAGGTCGCGACGGCCATGGCGGGAGCCGTCCTGGGGATCGATCCCTTCGACCAGCCCGACGTCGAGAGCGCCAAGGAGGCGACCCGACGACTCCTTGAGAACCACGGGCGGGGCGCCGACCTGCCGGAGCCCTTGGCGACGACCGCCGACGGCCTGTCGCTCTATGCGGGTCCGGGGCTTGCGTCCGTCGGCGGGGACGCGGCCCGCATCCTGGCCGCCCACCTGGCCCGGCTCCCGGCCAGCGGCTACCTCGCCGTCCAGGCGTTCGTCGCCCCGGGCCCGGCTCGCGACGCGGCCATCGAGCAGGTCCGCCGGGCCGTCCGCGACCGCACCGGGCGGGCGACGACGGCCGGCTATGGCCCGCGCTTCCTCCACTCCACCGGCCAGCTCCACAAGGGCGGCCCGCCGAATCGGCTGCTTCCTCCAGCTGACCGCCGATCACCGCGTCGACCGCGAGATCCCGGGCTGGCCGCACACCTTCGGCCAGCTCATCGACGCCCAGGCTGCGGGCGACCGAGCGGTGCTGGTGGAGCGGCATCTGCCGATCCTCCGGATCCATCTCGGGCACGACACCGACGCCGGCTTCGGGGCACTCGAGCGGCTGACCGCAGCGGCGCTCGATCGACTCGAGCGAGGCGCCTAGGACACCGACCACCAACGGGAGGCGCGACGATGCGGATCGGCTTCATCGGACTCGGCCGGATGGGCGCCAACATGGTCCGCCGTCTGCTCCGCGACGGCCACGAGGTGGTCGCCTACAACCGGAGCCCGGAGAAGACCCGCGAGATCGCGACCGAGGGCGCGGAACCGGCCTTCGACATGGCGGAGCTGGTCGGAAGCCTGGCAGACGCCTCGGCACCGTCTGGATCATGGTCCCGGCGGCGAGCGCCGACGGAGGCGCAGATCGACGAGCTGCATCGAGCATCTCGAGCCGGGCGACACGATCATCGACGGCGGCAACACGAACTTCCACGACGACGTCCGGCGGCACGCCAGGCTCGCCGAGCTCGGCATCCGCTACGTGGACGCCGGTGTCTCGGGCGGCGTCTGGGGCCTCCAGGTCGGCTACTGCCTGATGGTCGGCGGCGACCGGGACGCGGTCGAGCCGCTGGAGCCGGTCTTCCGCAGCCTGGCCCCCCAGGACGGCTATCTCCACGTTGGTGGGCCCGGGGCGGGCCACTACGTGAAGATGGTCCACAACGGCATCGAGTACGGCCTGATGCAGGCCTACGCCGAGGGCTTCGAGATCATGCACGCCAGCGACTACGACCTCGACCTGGCGGCGGTCGCCGGCCTCTGGAACCACGGCTCGGTCGTCCGATCGTGGCTGCTGGAGCTCGCCGAGCGGGCGTTCCGGGCCGATGGCCAGGACCTGGCGGAGCTCAAGGGCTGGGTCGCCGACTCGGGCGAGGGCCGCTGGACGGTCCAGGAGGCGATGGACCGCGACGTGCCCAGCGCCGGTCATCACGCTCTCGCTCCAGGCCCGCTTCCGGTCCCGCCAGGACGACTCGTACGGGGCGAAGGTGCTGGCCGCCCTGCGCAACCAGTTCGGCGGACACGCGGTCAAGAAGGACTGACGAGTGAGGTCCGTGCCGGCCATCCGCCGACGTCCCGCGAAGGAGGCAGCGATGACGAGCGTCAGCGAGGTCATGGCCCAGCTGGAGGCGGCCGGCACCGAGCAGAACCGCAAGGTCTACCGTCGCCACGGGGCCCGGGAGCCGCTCTTCGGCGTCGCCTTCGGGGTGCTCCGGCCGCTGGCCAAGGCGTACGGGCGCGACGACGAGCTGGCCCGCGGCCTCTGGAGGACCGGCAACACCGACGCCCGCCTCCTGGCCTGCATGGTCGCCGACCCGGCGGCGATGACCGAGGCGGACCTCGACGCCTGGCTGGCCGACATCGACTACTACGTCCTCGTCGACACCTTCGTCGGCGAGGTCGCCTCCAAGGTCCCCGGCGTCCGGGAACGCTGGCGCCGCTGGGCGGCCTCCGGCCGCGACTGGACCGCGCAGGCCGGCTGGGACCTGCTCGGCTTCCTGGCCATGCGCGATCGCGACCTCGGCGACGAATTCTTCGCCGAGCAGCTGGCACGGATCGAGCGCGAGCTGCCGGCTGCGGGCAACCGGACGCGGCATGCGATGAACGGAGCCGTCATCGCCATCGGCATCCGCGATGACCGGCTGCGGGTCGAGGCGATCGAGGCGGCCCGGCGGATCGGCCCGGTCGAGGTCGACCACGGCGAGACCGGCTGCACCACGCCGGCGGCCGAGCCGTACATCGAACGGACCTGGGCTCGCCAGCGGGACAGCGCGGCACGGGCCGGGACGGCCAGGTGAGCCCGACCCGGCGACCGATCGTCGCTGGCGAGTCCCGCCCGCCGGCTCTGCCCGAGCCGGCCACGATGCGCGAGGCGCGCCTGGCTCGGCGGGGCCGTCGGGCCCGCCGGCCGAGCGGTCCTCCCAACCCGCTGCGCGAGGGCCTTCGCCTGGAACGGATGCCCGACCCCTGCGCCTTCGTCCTGTTCGGGGGGACGGGCGACCTGGCCCATCGGAAGGTGCTTCCGGCACTGCTCCAGCTCTGGCGGACCCACCTGCTGCCCCAGGAGTTCGTCGTCGTCGCCATCGGCCGACGGCCGTTCGACGACGACTCGTTCCGGGCGGAGCTCCGGGCCACGCTCGAGAAGCACTCGCGGGTCGAGGTCGAGCCGACCATCCTGGACGACTTCCTGGGCCATGTCGTCTACCTCCGTGGCGACCTCGCCGACGACGCGACCTATGGGCATCTCGAGGAGCGCCTGGGAGACCTGGACGGGACGTTCGGGACGGCCGGCAACTACCTCTTCTACCTGGCGACCCAGCCGTCGGCGTTCGCCCCGATCGTCGGTCAGCTGGGCCGCGTCGGCCTCGACCATGAGACCCGGGCCGGCGGCTGGCGGCGCATCGTCATCGAGAAACCGTTCGGCCGCGACCTCGAGTCGGCCCGCCGCCTCAACCGGGAGGTGGCCAAGGTCTTCCGGGAGTCGCAGGTCTATCGCATCGACCACTACCTGGGCAAGGAGACCGTCCGGAACCTGCTGGTCTTCCGCTTCGCCAACGGGATCTTCGAGCCCATCTGGAACCGTCGGTACGTCGACCACGTCCAGATCACCGTTGCCGAGTCGATCGGCGTCGAGACGCGAGGCAGCTTCTACGAGGAGACCGGGGCGTCCCGGGACTTCCTCCAGAACCACCTGATGCAGCTCCTCTCCCTCGTCGCGATGGAGCCGCCGGCCTCCCTCGACGCCGACGCCCTGCGCGACGAGAAGGTCAAGGTGATCCGGGCCATCGCCCCGATGGCGCCGGCGGCGGTCGCCCGGGACGTGGTCCGTGGCCAGTACGGGTCCGGGCTGGGTCGCCGGACGGCCCGTGTCAAGGCTTCCGCGAGGAGGCAGAGGTGGATCCGCGCTCCGAGACCGAGACCTACGTGGCCGCCCGCCTGCTCGTCGACACCTGGCGCTGGTCCGGCGTCCCGTTCTACGTTCGGACCGGCAAGCGCCTGCCCAAGCGGGCGACGGAGATCGCCATCGGCTTCCGCGAGGTCCCGCATCGGCTGTTCCGGGACGTCGCCGTGGCCCCCGAGCCGAACCTGCTGGCGATGCGCATCCAGCCGGACGAGGGCATCCTCCTGCGGTTCGAGGCCAAGGTCCCCGGCCTGGGGCTCGACGTCCGGGCGGTCAACATGGACTTCTCGTACGGCTCGTCATTCAGCGTCGACTCGCCGGACGCCTACGAGACGCTGATCCTCGACGCCCTGCTCGGGGATGCGTCGCTGTTCACCCGGGCCGACGAGGTCGAGGCGGCCTGGGGCGTCGTCACCCCGATCGTCGACGCCTGGCTCGACCAGCCCGCGCCGGGGTTCCCCGACTACGAGGCCGGGACCTGGGGCCCTGCGGCGGCCGACGCCCTGGTCGCCCGCGACGGCCGGCGCTGGCGGCGGATCTGATGCGTGGGACCGACGGCGTCGCGGCGGTCGGAGCCGCTCAGGCTGCCGAAGCCGGCCCGACCCTTCACTGGACGGCCCGGGCCGGTTCGGTCGACGAGGTGGAGCGCGAGCTGGGTCGCATCTGGGCAGCGGCCGACCTGGAGGTCCAGACCCCGGACGGCCCGGAGCGTCGGATCGCCGCCCGCTCGAGCGTCCTCAACCTCGTCGTCGTCGCCCGCCGGCCGGAGCTGGGCGTGCGGGCGGCGGCCACGGTCGCCGGGCTGACCGGTCGCCACCCCTCACGGACGCTCATCCTGGCGGCTGTCGATCCCGATGGCCCGAGCTCGCTCGATGCCCGGGTGGAGGCGGCTTGTCGACTGCCCACGCCGGAGACGTTCGAGTCGTGCACCGAGGTCATCCACCTCGCCCTGGGGGGCGAGGCCGGTCGACACCTCGCCGCCAGCGTGGCACCGCTCCTTGTCCACGACCTGCCGGTCGTCGTCTGGTGGCCAGGCGACCCGCCGCTCGGCTCCGACCAGGCGAGGGACCTGCTGGATCTCGCGGACCGCCTTGTCGTAGACGGCTCGCGCTGGTCGGGCGACGGCCTGGCCCGGCTCGCCGAGCTGGCCAGGCTCACGGCTCGCGGCGAGCCGTCGGTCTTCGACTTCGCCGTGGTCCGCCAGGCTCGCTGGCGCGAGGCCATCGCCGCCGTCTTCGACCGGTCCGAGTTCCTGCCATTCCTCCGGTCGATCCGAGCCATCGACATCAGCTACGCGAGCCGAACCGACACACCAGTCGGCACGACGAACATCGTGAAACCGATCTACCACGTCGCCTGGTTGGCCTCGCGGCTGGGGATGACGGTCGACCAGCCACTGACCCCGGTCGCGGCACCCGGCGCTCCGGCCGGGACGGCGACGGTCGCCGGGTCGGCGCTGCCGGACCTGGCGCTCGCACGCCCGATCGAGGGACGGGGACGGACGGCCGTCCTCCGTGCCGGACGGCGGTCGGTCGAGGTCGGGGTCCATGCCGTCGCCTCGGCGATGCCGGCGGGGACCACCCTGCGCGTCGACATCGCCGCCGAGCGGCGGAGGAGCGCCCTGCGAGCTCGGGTCTCGGCCGAGGCCGAGGGCGTTCGCGTCCGCGCCGGTATCGACGATGGGCCGGTCTTCGACCGCTTCTACATGGCCCCTCGCGCGACCGATGTCCAGCTCCTCATGGCCGCGATCGAGAGCGGCGGCCATGACCCGGTGACCGACGACGCCATCCGCCTGGCGGGAGCACTCATCGGGCCGGCCGTGACGTGAGCGCACCGATCCGGCGAGACGTGGGGGAGCCCCGGGTGATCGTCCTACCCGACCCGGCCTCGGTCGCCGCGGCGACTGCCGACCGGATCGCCGCGGCGCTCGTGGTCGCGGTCGCCGAGCGGGGGGTCGCCCATTGGGTCACGACCGGCGGCTCCAGACCACCGGACATCTACCGGGCCCTGGCGACACCGCCCCGACGCGACCGGGTGACCTGGTCGAACGTCCACCTGTGGTGGGGTGACGATCGCTTCGTTCCCCGGGCGGACCCGCTCAGCAACGTCCGGTCGGCCGATGAGCTGCTGCTGGCGCCCGGCACGGGCGTCGCGATCCCGCCTGACTCGGTCCATCCCGTGCCGACCGACGAGGCGTTCGACCGGGGCCTCGACAACACCTGGGCCGCAGAACGCTACGGGGCCACGATCAGCCGGCTCGTACCCGAGGGTCCCGACGGCTGGCCGGTCTTCGACATCGCGCTCATCGGCGTCGGCCCCGACGGCCACCTGTTGTCGGTCTTCCCGGGCTCCGAGGCCTGGGACGCGACGACCGTCGCGCTGCCGGTCCCGGCCCCGACCCACGTGGAGCCGCACGTCGACCGGGTCACCCTGCACCCCGCGTTTCTCGACAGGGTCGGCGTACTACTGGTCGTCATCACCGGCGGCGCCAAGGCCAGCGTCGTCGCCGACATCCTGGGGTCTGATCGCGACGAGCGCCGGCTTCCGGCCCAACGCGCCCGGCGGACCGGGGCGACCTGGCTGCTCGACGAGGCTGCCAGCGCCGGACTCGCTCGCCCGGCCTAGCGGTTCGCCAGCCAGACAGCGACGGCGCTCGACTCGACGGGTCCACCGTGCCCGAGGTGGAAGCGGCGGGCCCCTCCCTCGAGGAGCGCCCGGGTCGCGCTCATCGCGGCCGCTCCGTCGGCCTGGAAGTAGTGACCCAGCGGGCGGCCCGGACCGAGACGCCCACCCATGCGGCCGCCTCGCAGGACGTCGCCGGCCAGGACGTCGCCGTCGGGAAGGAGGGCCGCCAGGGAGCCCGGGGTGTGGCCCGGCACCGTCCGGAGCGACCCCGTGACGCCGTGCGGACGGAGGTCGAGAGCGTCGTCGATGATGAGGTCCGGCTCGAAGGCCGGGAAGGCCGTCGGGACCAGCGGGCGGATGAGCCGCGCCTCGAGGCCGCGCGGCACCAACCGGCCGCTTCGCCCGGCCCGGACCAGTCCGATGTCCGGTCGGCCCAGGGCGATCGGAGCGCCGGTCCGCTCGCGGAGCGCGGCAGCTGCCCCGGCGTGGTCGGCATGGCCATGACCGAGGACGATGAGCGCCAGGTCACCTGAACGGATCCCGGCCTGCTCGAGCGCCCGGAGGATGGAGCGCTCGTCGCCGGGGCTGCCGGCATCGAAGAGGACCGCACGGTCGTCGAGGATGAGATGCGTGTTCGACCAGGCGAGCCGGATCGTCTGGATCCGGGTCATGCGGCGCGTCCCTCGGCGTCGCCCTCCTGGTCGCGCCACCAGCGGACCGTCTCGACCAGAGCCGCCTCGAGCGGCGTCGCCCGGAGACCGAAGGCCCCCTCGGCCTTGGATGCGTCGAGGACGAACGGCTCCTCGAACTCGTAGGCCATCTCGATCATCTCGCGGGCCATCGGAACGAAGACGCCGGCAAGGAAGAGCATCGGCCTGGAGACCCGGCTCAGGCCAGGCACCCGAACGCCGGCCGCCGCGGCCGCGAGCTCGACGAAGCGAGCCTGTGAGACGGCCGGAGCGGTCGGCACGTGCCAGACCTCGCCGAGCGCGTCCGGCCGATGACCGAGCTCGATGAGCGTCGCAGCGAAGTCCGGCAGGTACGTGTACGAGTGGGGAAGGGCCGGGTCGCCGAACACCTGGACCTTCCGGCCGGCCAGGAGCGCCGGGAAGAGACGCTCGCCGACGACCGTGTCGGTGCCGCGCGGCCCGAAGTAGTCCGACGCCCGGGCGATGGTCACCGGGACGTCGCCGGCCCGGTGGGCCGCCATCAGGCGGTCGGCCAGCGCTGCCCGGGCACGGCCCTTGCGGGTCGTGGCGGCGTACGGAAGGTCTTCGGTGATCGGCCGGCCATGCGTCGGCGCGTACATGTAGAGGTTGTCGGCGACGGCCAGTCTGGTGCCCGATCCGGCAAGACCACCCAGGACGCCCTCGGCGAGGAGCGGGAAGCCCCTCGGCCAGTCGGTATAGGCGGGCTGGCAGGTGAAGTACGCGACCTCGGCCCCGGCGGCCACGGCGCGGACGGCGGCCGGGTCGGTCAGGTCGGCGGTGGCGGGCTCGGCTCCGGCGACGACAGCGCGGCCGGATCGGCTGACGATGCGGACGGGCTCGCCGGCGGCTACCAGCTGCTCCGCGATGGTCGAGCCGATCGCGCCGGCTCCCAGGACGACGTGGCGGGGTGTGGACATGAACGTGCTCCTTCTGTGCTCGGGTTCGTGACGGGGGAAGACGGGGACGGCCGGCCGGGTCGGTCGGCGACAGCGATCAGCGAGCGGCGAGCCCCCCCACCAGGCCAGCGAAGAGGTCGTCGATGGTCCGCTCGGCCGCCAGACGCGGATCCGTCGGCTGGCCGCTCGTCCCGCTGTCCAGGCCCATGTGCCCGTATAGCGAGGCCAGGCCGTGGACCGTGCTCCAGACGAGCAGGCCGAGCCGGAACGGGTCGTCGCCCGGCAGCTCGCCCAGCGCCTGGGCCGCCGCGCACAGCTCGATGAGCCGGCTGTAGGCCGCCTCGCCCGGCGGGTCGTCGCACGGCGCGAACATCACCCGGAAGAGCCCCGGATGCTCCACCGCCTGCATGACGTAGACGAGGCCGTAGGTCCGGAGCGACTCGACGGGGCCGGCCCCGGGTCGGATCTCCCGATCGAGCCGCTCGACCAGGAGATC
Source organism: uncultured Chloroflexia bacterium (assembly GCA_963707215.1). Classification (GTDB taxonomy): domain Bacteria; phylum Chloroflexota; class Limnocylindria; order Limnocylindrales; family CSP1-4; genus DATHYZ01. The sequence continues at coordinate 1,187,349 of CAVPPB010000003.1, forward strand.
GAAGCCGCGCTCGGCCACCTCGTGGAGGAGCTCGTCGCGGTCGCGAAAGTGGTGGAGCGGGGCCTGGTGAGAGACCCCGACGAGTCGGGCGATACCACGGATCGTCACGGCGTCCGGCCCGCCACCTTCCACGAGCTGGATCCCGGCGTCGATGCAGGCCGCTCGAAGGTCGCCGTGGTGATAGGCGGTCCGGCTCGGGGGCGTCTCGCCGGCCCCACGGGCCTGGGTCGGTCCGGGTGTCGCTGTCCGGCTCATCGTTCGAACGGCCTCCTGCATGCCGTATGTTGACAGTGCCAACTTTACGCCGTCAACTTGACCCTGTCAAGGTCCGCTGCTCACGGCGGCGTCCTGCGCTCGGGTACGCTCGCTGCGTGGCTGCCCCGCTCCCCGCCCACGGCCGGGTCCGCGGACCCGACGACACGCCGATCGCCTGGTTCCGAGAACCGGCCGGCCCCGCTCCGGCCGAAGTCTCCGATGGGCGTCCGGCGCTCCTGCTGGTCCACGGCACGACCGCCGACCACACGACGTTCCGGGTATTCGGGCCGAGGATGGCCGCGTCCCGGACCACGATCTCGATGGATCGCCGAGGGCGTGGCGCCTCGGGCGACGGGCCGGAGCACACCTTCGCCCACGAGGTCGAAGACGTCGCCGCCGTCGCGGGCGCGCTCGCCGCGGTGACCAGCGGGCCGGTCGACGTCTTCGGCCACTCGTTCGGTGGCCGTTGCGCGCTCGGGGCAGCAGCGCTGGCGCCGGCCTCCATCCGCCGGGTGGTGAGCTACGAGGGCGCGGTCCGCGAAGGCGACCCGATCGGCGACGACCGCCTGGTCGACCGACTCGAGCGGCTGCACCAGGGAGAGCGCTGGCCGGAGCTCCTCGAGACGTTCCTGCGCGACGGGGTCGGGATGTCCGACGACGAATGGCGGACGTTCCGCGAGGCCCCGGTCTGGAGGCTCCGTCTCGCGGCCGCCCGGACGGTCGTCCGCGAGTTGCGGGCCGGCCGCGATCCCGAGGGGTCGCTCGACCGGCTGGCCGCACTCCATCAGTCGGTCCTCCAGGTCGTCGGATCGGAGAGCTCGGCAGCCTTCGTCGAGGGGGCTCGCGATCTCGCCGATCGACTCCCCGACGGACGGCTCGCCGTGATCGAGGGCGCCCGCCACGCCGCCCATCACACGCACGTCGACGAGCTGGCGCGGCTGGTGACCGGGTTCCTCGACGGCTGAGACGGCGTCGCCTGCATCCCGGCCGGCCGACTACCATCGGCCCATGACCGAGAACACGCCGACCGCTGCCGCCACCCTTCCCCTCGACGACCGTCCGTACTCCCCCGGCCTCGAGGGCGTCATCGCCGCGGAGACCGCCTTGGGCTACGTCGACGGTGCCGCCGGCCGACTCCTGTACCGCGGCTACAGGATCGGCGACCTCGTGGAGCGCGGATCGTTCCCGGCGGTCGCGGAGCTGCTCTGGACGGGCGAGTGGGATGCCTCCGCCCGGCTGGCGGCGGCGCCGGTCCCCGATGCGGTCATGACGGTCCTGCGGGCCCTGCCGCCGACCACGAAGCCGATGGACGCCCTGCGGACCGCGGTCTCGGCCTGGGGCGCGACCCAGGCGCTGGGCTGGCCGCCGACCGTCGAGGACGCCAGGGCAGTCACGTCCTTCTCGCCGTCGGCCCTGGCCGCCTTCGCCCGGCTGCGCGCCGGTCTCGAGCCGATCGCGCCCGACCCTGATCTCGACCTCGTCGAGGGGTTCCTCTACCAGCTGGCCGGCGAGCGCCCCGACCCGGGCACGGCACGGGCCCTTGACGCCTACTTCATCGTCGGTGCCGAGCACGGCCTCAACGCCTCGACGTTCGCGGCCCGGGTCGTCGTCTCGACACGCTCGGACATGGCCTCGGCCGTCGTCGGGGCGATCGGCGCGATGAAGGGGCCCCTCCACGGCGGCGCCCCATCCGAGGTCGTCGAGCAGATCCACCAGGTCGGCTCGCCCGAGCGGGCCGAGGCCTGGGTCCTCGAGGCGCTCGACCGGGGCGACCGGCTGATGGGCTTCGGCCACCGCGTCTACCGGGCCTACGACCCGCGGGCCTCGGCGCTCCGCAAGGTCGCCGAGTCGATGGAGACCCGGCCGGACTGGCTCGAGCTGGCCGTCGCGGTCGAGGACGTCGCCCTGCGGATCCTCGCGGAGCGCTACCCGGACCGCGCCCTCCGCACCAACGTCGAGTACTACGCGGCCCCGGTGCTCATGGGGGTGGGCCTGACCCCGGACCTGTTCCCGGCCGCCTTCGCCCTGGCCCGCCATGCCGGCTGGACGGCCCACGTCCTGGAGCAGGCCGCCAACAACCGGCTGATCCGGCCCGACGCCCGCTACACGGGACCGGCCGAGCGCGACCTACCGGGCTGACGTCGATCCTGGATCGACCCCCGCTCCAGCCGCGATCGCGGACGGTATCCTGCACGCCTGCGTCCCGTTCGGGCGCCGTCAAGGTGAGGAGCGAGATGGCCCCCAAGGATCCCAAACTCGACCTGCTCCGTTCGATCGGGCTGTTCTCGCGGCTCGACCGACGCGGTCTCGAGCGCCTCGGGCAGCTCGTGGACGAGGTCGAACTGCCCGCCGACAAGGTCCTGATGCGCCAGGGCGACACGGGCGCGGAAGCCTTCATCATCGTCTCCGGAAGGCTCGCCGTCGTCCGGGACGGACGACCGTTGCAGGACCGAGGCCCGGGCGAGATCGTCGGGGAGATCGCCCTGCTCTCGGAAGGACCGAGGATGGCCACGGTGACGACCGCCGAGCCGAGCCGCCTGCTCGTCCTCGGGCACCGGGAGTTCCATGCCCTCATGGACGAGCAGCCGGCGATCCGCCTCGCCGTGCTCGATGAGCTCGCCGTTCGCCTTCGTTCGCTGGAGGAGCTCACCGCCCGCTGAAGCTCCCGGCGGCCCGGACCGACCGGGAGGACGCGGTCGCCCGTCAGTCCAGGGACGCCACCTCGACCGGTTCGCGGATCCCGCGCAGGCGCTCCCGGCGCAGCGGTCCGTGCGCATCGGCCCGCCCGGCAGCTTCCATCGTGGCGCGGCTGACGAGGATCTCGTCCGGTCCGGCGAGCGCCCCGATCCGGGCGGCGACGTGGACGCCGCGGCCCTCGAAGCCCGATGACGTTCGCAGCGCCTCGGCCGTGTGCAGCCCGATCCTCACCGCCGGCGCGAACCCGTGCTGGCGGCGATGGTCGAGAAGCTTCCGGCGGATCGCCATCGCGCAATCGATGGCCCCTGAAGCCGACTCGAAGGAGACGAAGAACCCGTCGCCCGCGTGGTGGATCTCGCGACCCCCATGGGTGCGCAAGAGGGCCCGGATGGTCGTGTCGTGCCACGCCAGGAGCCTGCCCCAGGCTTCATCCCCGACGGCCTCGATCAGGCTCGTGGAGCCGACGATGTCGGTGAACATGAACGTCGCCGACGACAGGTCCGGGAGGGGCCCGTGGGCCTGGGGGTGGTCGGACGGCAGGTCGCGCGCCCGGGCGGCGGCCGTGTCGGCGCCGAGCGCGGCGTAGGCCGCGGACGCCGCGCCTGCTTCGAGGACCGCCGCATCGAGGTCGCCAGCGGCCAGGAACGCGGCTGCGAGACCCTCGCGAGCGCTCGCGCTCTCGTAGGGGGCGCCCGTGGCGGACCACGCTTGGACCGCGTCCCGGAAGGCCGCGATCGCGGCCTCGGCATCGCTGCCTGCGATGGCGACCCGACCGCGGGCGGTCAGCGCCTCCGCGCGAAGGACATCGGTCGCGAACGTGGTCGCCGTCGACTCGAGGCTCGCGGTCGCGGCCTCGGCTCGGCCGAGATCGCGGACGGCGATCGCAGCGACGACCTCGGCCGGCAGCAGCCGAGCTCGCCGGAGCGGGATGAGGGTCGGATCGGCGAGCGCCCGCGCGAGGAGGGTGGCCGCCGCCTCCGGTCGCCCCTGGTCGAGCCGGAGCAGGGCGAGGCCCGGCAGGGGATCACGACCCAGCCGGTGGGCCTCGGTGAAGGCTGCATCGGCGCCCGGGAGGTCGCCCATCCGACGACGGATCTCGCCGATCTGGTAGAACCCCTCCGCTGCGAAGTCGTGGCTGAAGTCGATGAGCTCCTCGCAGGCGAGGCGGGCCTCCCTCTCGGCCTGCTCCCATGCCCCACGAAGGGCGATGAGCTCGACCGTTCGCACGCGGCACATCCCAGGGAAGCCCGCGATCGACTGGCGGTCGCACCATCGCTTGGCCGTATCGGCGAACGCCTGCGCTCGACGGAAGTCGGTCAGGTCCTCGCAGGCGATCGTCGCATTGCAGAAGACCGCGGCTGCGGGATACGGCGAAACCTCGCCGGCCAGCGCCGCAACGACGGCCTCGTCGAGCGCCTCGAGGCCTTCCTCCACCCGGCCCTGGGCGATGAGGACCCGACCGCGGTCCTGGAGCCCCATCACCTCGAGGTCTCGATCACCGAGCTGGGTCCCGATCGAAAGGACCTCGTCGGCCAGGGCGAGCGCCTCCTCGACGTCGCCCGCGGACAGGGCGCGACCGACACGTGCCCGGGCGAGCCAGCCGTGGGCCGGTGAGAGCGGCAGGTCGGCGAGCAGTCGTTCGGCCCGCTTGATCCAACCCGCCCCGATGGCCGCCTCCGACCGGTAGCCGTGATCCGTCGCCAGGTGGATGGCGACCCTCGCCGCCCGATCGGGCTCACCCTCGGCGAGGTAGGCGGCCACCGCCCGCTCCCGGTAGTCGATGGCGTCACCGAGCCGTCCGGACCACCAGGCCGCCTCGCCAAGGCCATCGAGGTCGACCCCGGCAAGGGTCGTGGCAGCCAGCCCCAGCGCCTCGACCTGCGCGTGCTCGCGGAGCGCATCGGCCCAGCGCCGCTCGGCAAGGGCCGTCCGCATCGCCTCCAGGGCATCCGCCAGCGCGGGGCCGGCGATCCCGGGCGAGGGTGGGTCGGGACGCGACTCCATGGCTGGGGCTATAGCCAGCCCTGGCGGCGGAAGAACAGGACGGTCGCGGTCAGCATCGTGCCCATCAAGGCGATGACCAGCCAGAAGGCGACCAGGTTCCCCTGGCCGGGCACCTCGACGTTCATCCCCCAGATGCTGGCCACGAGGGTCAGCGGCATCAGGATGACGCTGACCGAGGTCAGGACCCGGAGGATGGAGTTCAGGCGGTGCGAGAGGACGCCCTCGTTGGTGGTCTCCAGCGCCTCGACGACCTCCTTGTAGTTCTCCAGGATGTCCCAGATCCGCTCGGCGGCGTCGGAGATGTCGTCGAAGTAGATCTCCAGGTCCTCGGCCAGGTAGCGCTGCTTGGTCCGTTCGAGGTCTCGGAGAACAGCCCGCATCGGGCGGACGATGCGCCGGAAGTTGATGATCTCCTGCTTCGAGTTGGAGATGTCGCGGACGACCTCGTCGCTGCGGCCCTCGAAGATGTCGTCCTCGATCCGGTCGAGCTTGTGGCCCATCTTGCGGAGCATCGGGAACGACGCGTCGACGCAGGCGTCGACGAGCTTGTAGAGCAGGTAGCCGGAACCCTTGGAGAAGATCTGCTCGCGGAGCTCGTCACGCTCCGAGTAGCGCTCGAACAGGGCCTCCAGGGGTGGGATCGGCTCGTTAGGCAGGGTCATCAGGTAGTCGGGCCCGATGAACAGGTCGAGCTCGGCTGGCGCGAGCCGGTCCGCGGCCTTGTCGAAGATCGGGAACTGGAGGATGACGAACAGGTAGTCGTCGTAGGCGTCGAGCTTGGGCCGCTGGTTCCGCGAGTAGAGGTCCTCGAAGTCGAGCGGGTGGAACTCGAAGGTGTCCTCGATCCAGGACCGATCAGCCAGCCGAGGCCGGGTGATGTTGATCCAGCGGAGACCGGCGGCCTCGATGACCTCGGGCTCGGAAGGCTCGTTGGCCGGCAGGGCGCCCGGGGTCGACCCGTTACCGCCGGTGCGGCGGAGCCGGGGTAGCGGTCGCGGGAGGTTCGGCATCGTCCCCTCCTCGGGCCCGGGTCTTCATGAGCGCATCCTACAGCGCCGCGGCGCCTTGACGACGCCGGATCGCACGGGCCATCACGGCAGCAGCCAGGCCGAGGATGAGCGCCCCGACGAGGAACGGGCTGGCAACGCTACCGATCGTCGCCACGGCCGCCCCGCTGGCCGGTCCGACGATCCCGGCCGCGTAGAGCGGCAGATAGACGAGGTTCAGGGTCGATGAGCGCCGCTCGGGCGGGACCTCGGTGGCAAGCAGGGCGAAGACCATCGGGCCCACGACGCCGCTGAACGCCGTGAAGGTGAGCGCCGCGGCGGCGAGGAGGATCACCGTCGGCGACAGCGGCGTCAGGGCGAGCGCCACCGACGCGCCGGTCAGGCCGACCAGCAGGACCGGACGGAAGCCCACCCGGTCCCCGGCGACGCCGCCGAGCGGGGCCGCCAGCGCGCCGACGAGCGCCGCTGCACCGCTCACGAGGCCGATGGCGGCCGCCAGCCCGGGGCCCAGCCCGACGATCCCCTCCACGAGGATCGGCACGTACGGCCGGGTCATCTGGACGGCCAGGAAGCTGACGAAGAAGACGGCGAAGACCCGGCGCACCGAGGGATCGCCCAGGACGCCCCGCACGGACGCGAGGGCGAGGGCGACGACCCGGCCCTCGAGGACCACCTCCGGTCGGACCTCGCGGGTCAGCATCACCAGGACGGCCGTCGTGAGCGAGGCGGCCGCCGAGACGAGGAACACCGCCGTCAGCGAGACGCCGAGACCATCGACGAGGAGGCCCCCCAGGATCGGGCCGACCGCGAAGCCGATCGGGGTGGCCGCGCCGAAGAGCCCGACCGCCGTGCCGAGCCGCCGGCGGGGCACGACGTCGCGGACAGCCGCCAGCATGACCCCGGTGTTCCCGAGCTGGAGGCCGACGAGGAGGAGGCTGACGGCGACCTGCCAGGGCTCGACGCTGAGGGCGACCCCGATGAACACGACCGCTTCCACGACGGCGCTGCGGGCGATGACGACCCGGCGGCTGTAGCGGTCGGCCCAGACCCCCCAGAGCGGGACGAGGGGCGCCCCGACGAGGAACATCAGCGAGCTGAAGACGCCGACGAAGGTCAGCCGATCGTCGAGGCCGACCCCCAGCTCCGCCAGGTAGGCGGGCAGGAAGGCGAAGATCTGGCTGACGCCGGCCGCCTCCACGAGCTGGGTGATCCAGAAGACGGCCAGGATCGTCCGCCAGTCGGAGCGGCCGTGGTCCGGGTGGCGGGGGTGAGGACCGGTGCCGGGGTCGTGCGGACCGGTGCCCCCGGTGCGCGGGTCCGTGCCACCGGGACGGTCGTCAGCGGGTCGGGGTTCGGTCACGCGGGCAGCGTAGGTCGTCGGCGGGGCGCGCGTGGGTCGGTCGGCAGTTGCGCGGAGCCGGCGAGTGGAGCGGGCGGTTGCGCCGGCTCGGGCGGGTGTGCCGGCTCGAGCGGGTGTGCCGGCTCGAGCCTTCTCGCGTACCAGCGGGGCTGGTGCGATCACGGCCGTTCCTGTCGCGTACCAGTCAGGCTGGTGCGATCGAGGGATCGAGGGTCACCCCGAGCGTGCGGGCGATCCCCGAGACGGCCCGGTCAGCGTCGATCGATGGATAGCACCAGTGGAGCTGGTAGGGGCGAGAAGGCGGCGCCGGGGACCGGAGGGCGTGAATGGGCGCGGGTCGTCAGCCGGCGGCGTCGCGGGTCGCCGAGAAGACCGCCAGCGCCCTGGCCCGGGCGGCCGCGTGATCGACGATCGGCGCCGGGTAGTCGACGCCGATCCGGCAGCCGGCCGCCGCCTGTTCGGCCGGCGACATCGTCGAGGGCTCGTGGAGTCGCTTCGGCGGGACCCGGGCCAGCTCCGGCACCCAGCGGCGGACGTAGGCGCCCTCCGGGTCGAACCGCCTCCCCTGCGTCGTCGGGTTGAAGATCCGGAAGTAGGGCTGTGGGTCGGTCCCGGTCGAGGCGGCCCATTGCCAGCCGCCGTCGTTCGAGGCGACGTCCCCGTCGACGAGGTGCTCCATGAAGTGGCGCTCGCCCGCCCGCCAGTCCACGAGCAGGTCCTTGGCCAGGAAGCTTGCCGCGATCATCCGGGCCCGGTTGTGCATCCAGCCCGTGGCCCGCAGCTGCCGCATCGCAGCATCCACGACCGGGCACTCCCGTGCGGCCCTCCCGCCAGGCGGCGACACCGTCCGGGTCGTCACGCCAGGGGAGGTCGCGGTAGCGCCCGTCGAACGGCTCGCGGAGGACGCGCGGCTCGTGCCACAGGACGTGGGCGTAGAACTCGCGCCAGGCCAGCTCCGAGGCGAAGACCCGCGGCCCGTCGCCATCCCGGGCGGCCCGCACCAGGACCTCGGTCGGCGAGAGCGTCCCCCAGCGGAGGTCGGCCGAGAGCCGGGAGGTCCCATCCACGCCGAGCAGGTCCCGGCGCTCGGCGTAGCCGTCGAGCCGCTCGTCGCCGGGCACGATCCAGCGCTCGAGACGACGGCGCGCGGCGGTCTCGCCCGGTTCGGGCAGGAGGGTCGGGTCGGCGGTGCGGCGTGACCCCGAGCTCGGCCCGGTCGGCACGACACCGGGATCGAGCGCACGTCCGTCGACACCGGCTTCCGGGAACGGGATACGGTCCGGAGCGACCAGTGGATCGCGGACCGGGAGCCGCTCCCAGGCCCGCCGGAACGGCGAGAAGACCGTGTAGCGGCCACCCGCCGCAGTGACCACGTCGTCCGGCTCGTGGACCAGGTTGCCGCGCTTCGCGTGGAGGTACGCGCCGACGGCCTCCAGCGCCTCGGCGACCGCCCGGTCGCGGGCCCTCCCGTACGGCGCGTGGTCGCGCGAGACGTAGACGTCGGTCGAGCCGATCTCCCGCACCAGCTCGGGGAGGACGCTCGCGGGCCGCCCCCGCCGCACGAGGAGCCGCCCGCCGCGCGCCTCCAGCGTCAGCGCCAGGTCGGCCAGCGCCCCGAGCATCCACCAGACACGGTTCCGCCCCGGCCAGCGCCCACCCAGCAGGGCATCGTCGATGACGAACAGCGGCACGACCGACCGGTGCCCGGCCAGGGCTGCGGTCAGGGCGGGCTGGTCGTGGAGGCGGAGGTCGCGCCGGAACCAGACGATCGCCGGACGGTCGGACGGAGCTGTCATCGCCCCATCTTCGCGCGTCGGGCGCGGGCGGACGGCTCGGCGCATCATCCGGTCCATGCCGGTCACTCCCGAACCGCCCGCTCCACCGCCCGGGATCGACCTGCCCGAGCCGTGCCTCGTCCTGTTGATCGGGCCGGCCGGGTCCGGCAAGTCGAGCTTCGCGGCCCGGCACTTCGAACCGGACGAGATCGTCAGCTCGGATGAGCTCCGCGAGGCGATCGCCGGCGACGCAGCCGACCAGACCCGGAACCGCGCGGTCTTCGGCGCCGCCCATCGGGCTGTTGCTCATCGTCTCGCCCGGGGCCTGACGACCGTCGTCGACGCGACCAACCTGGAACGATCGGCGCGCCGGCCGCTCCTGGGCCTGGCCGTCTACCACGGGCTGCCGGCCATCGCGATCGTCTTCGACGTCGGGCCGGCCGAGGCGATCGCCCGTGACCGTCGTCGGCGTGGCAGGACGGTCGGACCGGACGTCATCGCCCGCCAGGACGAGCGGCTACGCTGGCTGCTGGCTTCGGGCCGCCTGGCCGACGAGGACCTCGCAGCGGTCCACCGACTCGCGGGCGTCGACGCGGTCGATCGTGCGGTCGTCCGCCGCGGCGACCGCGGGACGCGGGGCGGGCGGGGCTGAGGTCGACCCGCTCGTCGTCAGGCGCCCGGCAGCTCGGCCGGGCGGACGACCCGCCCGAACGGACGAGCCCGCAGCTCGACCCAGACCCCTTCACGCAGGTAGACGTCCTGGCGGCAGATCTCCAGGGCGGCCGCCTCGTCCGCGGCACGGATCAGCAGGATCGAGGCCGACAGATCGACGAACGCGCCCGCCTCGATGATCGCCCCCTCGTCGCGGAGCGCGGCGACCCGGGCCAGGTGGATGGGCCGGTGGGGCGGCCTCGTCTCGGCGGCGTCGGGCGCATAGGTCGCCTCGACGAGCCAGACCGTCTCGACGGCGACGTCGGCGGGAACCTCGGACGACATGGGCGACTCCTTTCTGGCGCCGGCGCGGCGCCCGGTCCGTCCCGGGTGGCCCGGGTCGGCTCGCTAGGGACCGGCGGCCTGCCCGCCGGCGATGAGGGCGATGGCGAGGACGGCAGCCGCGATCCCGCCGACGTGGGTCCGGGTCAGGCGCTCGCGGAGGATCGCCACGGCCAGGATGACGGTGACGACGGGGTACATCGACGAGAGGATCACGGCGACCGCCAGGGCGCCGACCTGGGTGGCCAGGATGAAGAGCGCGTTGCCGGCCATGTCGAGGGCTGCGACGAGCACGGCCGGACCGATCGCGGGCCGGGGGACGCGCCACGGTCGCCGCCCCACCAGGACGATGGCGATGGCGATGGGGATGGCGACGAGGCGGAGAGCGGCCAGGGGCCAGAGGACCTCGCCGTCGGGGAGCTGCGAGATGAGGACGTTGAAGCCGGCGATGCCGAGCCCGGCCGCGACGCCGAACTCGATCCCGGAGCGCCCGCCGGCCGGTCCCGGGATCCGCGACACGAGGATGACGGCGGTGATCCCGAGGCCGATGCCGACGAGGACGACCGGCTGGGGCAGTCCCTCGAGGGCCACCCCGGCGACGACCGGGATGGCGGCGCCGAGGACCCCGGCGACCGGCGCGACGACGCCCATCCGACCGACCGCGAGCCCCTGGTACAGGGCCAGGATGCCGAGGATCCCGCTCAGGCCGGCGGCGACCCCGAAGGCCAGCCCGGTCGGGCTGGGCAGGCGCTCGCCGAGGACGAGAGCGAGACCCGCGGCGATGACCGCGCCGACGACCTCCACGATCAGGACGACGCCGAGGACCGGGGCCCGCCGCGTGGTCGTGCCGCCGCCGAAATCGCCGCAGCCCCAGGCGACCGCCGAGAGAAGACCGAAGACGACGGTGGCCGCCTCCGGGCCGATGCCCGGCAGGATCAGCCTGCCGGCGCGGGTCCGGCTGCCGGACCTGCCGCGGCGAGATCGGCGTCGACCGGCGCGGACTCGTCGGCGGCCGTGGGAGCCGGCAGCTCGACGACCTCGTCGGCGAACGCGTCGTAGCGATCGGACGTCGTCAGGTAGATGACCTGGAAGTCGGCGGCCAGGTCGCGGAGGGCCTCGATGGCCCGGGCCGCCCGGGCGTCATCCAGGGTCACGAAGGGATCGTCGAAGATGAGCGGCGGCCGCCGTCCGCCGGTGACCAGCCGGACCAGCCCGAGGCGGGCGGTCAGGTAGACGAGGTCGAGGGTGCCCTGGCTGAGCTGGCTCACCGGGACCCAGTCGCCCCGCTCCGGAGCCCACAGCGCCATGTCGAGACTGGTGTCGTCGATGCGGAGCCGCCGGTAACGGCCTCCGGTGATCCGGCCGAGATCGACGACCATCCGCTTCTCGAGATAGCGGGTGGCCGTTCGCATCGTGGCGGCCTCGGCCTCCTCGATGGCCTTGAGGGTCGCCACGTAGACACGGCTGCGCCGCTGCAGGGCGGCGAGCTGCTCGCGCCAGGACGCCAACTGCTCCGGCCGGGCGGCCACCTGCTCGGCGTCGACGGCGTTGGCCTCGACACGGGCCCGGGCGCCGGCCTCGTCGTCGCGGGCTCGCTCCAGCGCCGCCTCCTGATCACGGACCTCGACCTCGAGGCGCTCGCGGGCTCGCGGCTCGCGAGCGATCGGCCCGAGCTCCTCGAGGGCGTGGGTCTTGCGCTCGACTTCGAGGGCGGCTGCGTCCCGCTGCGGGGCAGGCGTCTCGGCGGGCTCCTTGCCGACGAGACCCTCGAGCTGGCCGGTGAGCCGATCGATCCGGCCGACGTGCTCCTCCTCGGCGGTCAGCACGCCTCGGCGGCCGCCAGGTCGGATGCGGCGATCGTGCCCAGGCGCTGCCCGGTCTCCTCCTCGGCGGCGCGGAGCTCGGCTTCCATCTCGGAGCGGCCACGGAGCCGGCGGTCGATCTCGACGTCGCGGAGCTGGCGGGACAGCGGTCGCGGCGCCGCAGCCAGAGGCCGACGGCGGCGAGGACCACCCCGATGGCGGCCAGCGCCGCCCCGCCGTAGGTCGGCAGATCGGCCAGGACGCCGACCTCGAACGACCGCGCGACGAGCCCTCCGACGACGGCGACGATCAGGCCGAGGACGACGGCCACCAGGGCCACCCGCGACAGCGGGCGCCAGGTCGGCTCGGGAGGGACCTCGAACGGACCGCGACCTCCCCGGCGAGGGCCGCCTTCAGCTCGCGCATCTGACCGTCGAGGGCCCGCAGGCGCTCCACGGCCGGGCGCAGGACCGGCAGCGGCGTGGCCGACGGGTGGCTGGCGCTGAGCTGGTCGAGCTCGGCGTTGACGTCGACCCCCTGCCGGTAGCGCTGGTAGCGCTCCTCGGCGGCGGTCCGATCGGCGGTCAGGCGCTCTGCCTGGCGGGCCTTCTCGAGCATCGCCCGGCGCTCGGTCAGGGCGGCCTCGGACTCGGTACGGCGACCCGGGCGACGGACAGGGCATCGCGGTCCCGCTCGAGCTGCCCGAGGGCGGTCTCGCCGGCCTCGACCGCAGCGGTCGCCCGCTGGCACGGCCTCCTCGGCGACCTTCAGCCGCCCGGGATTCTTCTCACCCCGGCTCCGGAGATCCTGATGGCCCTGTCGAGCTGCTTCTTGGCCCGCGAGGTCCCCCGATCGGCACCGCTGATCGAGGCCTGGAGCCGGTCGCGCAGGTTGGCCTCGTCGCGGTCGAGGTCGGCCACCTCGTGATGGCGGATCGAGGCCGTCGACCGGAAGAACGCCTCGGTCGGCACCCCGGTCAGCTCGGCCAGGCGCTCGTCGACCCGGGCCGGGTCGGTCACGACCTCCTCGTCGACGACGAGGCGTGCCGGTCCCGTGAGGTCCCCGGTACGACTTCAGCAGGCTGCCCGCGCGGACCCCGTCCTCGTCCTCGTCGGTGAAGTCCAGCTCGATCTCGGGACGGGCGTCGTCCTCGGCATCCCAGGACCGCATCGCCTCGAGATCGGCGCTGGCGCTCGTCGCCTTGCGGGTGAGGGCGAGCTCGATGGCCCGCTGCATCGTCGTCTTGCCAGCCTCGTTGGGGCCCCGCACGATCGTCAGCCCTGGGGCCAGCTCCACGTCGAGGTCTCGATAGCGCCGGACGTCACGGAGCGCCAGGCGGGTGATCCTCACAGCGTCACCTCGTGGCCGCCCAGGAGGAGGCGTCCCAGCCTGCAGGGAGTCCCGGAGCTCGGCGGCCTCGTCGGCCTGCTCGGCGGCCTCCAGCTCGGCGATGCGACCCTCGAGGTCGCGGATGAAGGCCCCGGCGATGGTGTCCGGCGGCGGCAGCAGGCCCTCGGTCAGTGGTGGGATGGAACGGTCCCGGACCCGGAGCCGGAAGAAGCCGTCCCGGGCCTCCCGCTGGACCTCGTCGACATCGAGATCGAGCGTCGTCGGGACGGAGACCGGTCAGCCGGACGTCGAGGACGAGATCGGGGTCGGCCCGGCCGCGATTCGCTCGACGAGCGCTGGCTGGCTGCCGAGCCGTCGCGGCATCGACCTCGAGGAGCTCGAAGCGGGTGCGCCCGACCGTTCGCTCTTCGAGGCGACCGGCTTCTGGCCGCCCTGCGGTCGAGGGTCACGAGCAGGGCCCGGCCGGCGGCGTCCTGGTCGATCGCGACCGGCTCCGGCGCGCCGCTGTAGGCGTAGGTCATCGAGCCCGGCGCCGCCCTTCTGGGTGGAATGCCAGTGCCCGAGCGCGAGGTAGTCGAGACCGCTGGCGGCGATCTCCTCGGTGGTGATGAGCACCTCGTCACGCTCGACGACGCCGGAGATGGCGATCGCGCCGTGGACCAGGCCGATCTTCCAGGTAGCCCGTTCGTCGGCTCCGGCGTCGAGGCCCTCGAGCGGACTTGGGGCGCCCGCTTGGTCTCGAACACGCGCCCGAACACGATCACGTCGAGGGTGGGCAGATGGACGTCCGGACGATCCGGCGTGAGCAGCGTCACCCAATCGTCGTCGGGGGTCGAGCCGGCGAGCGCCGGCAGATCGTGGGCTCGATAGATCGAGGCACGGTCGTAGACGTCGTGGGTGCCGGGGATCAGCACGGTACGGATCTTCGCCTCGACGAGCCGCGCAGCTCGGCGGCGACGCGGTCGACCGATCGGCGCGGCTGGATGTTCGAGTCGAACAGATCGCCGGCGATGAGGACGAGGTCGACCTTCTCGGCGAGGGCCAGGTCGATGGCGCCGCGAAACGCCGCAAAGCGCCGTTCACGGAGGGCCGCGGCGCCGTCGCCGAGGTCGGTGTGCCGGGCGCCGAGATGGACATCGGCGGTGTGCAGCAGTCGGAGCAGCTCGGTCTTTGGCTCCTCCGACCGGTGGCCGTCCCGGCGCGGGACGTGGGCGAGGTTCGCCCAGAACCGGGTCCGTCCGATTGTGACAGGTTCGGGCGGCCGGTCGCCATGCGGACTCGGCGTGTCGAGATGGGGCGTCCGGACCTTCATCGGGCCGACCCGGGCATCCACCGGGCCGCTCGCCCGGCAGGCTGTGATTGACGGCCCGTTGGTCCGATCAGTGCTAACCTCAGGGCCACATAGCAACCGGTGCGCCCCGCTCGGGACCTCATCGGCACCTGGACGCGCGGCGCCCGGCTCCTGCCTCCGACCGATCGCGCGTCCCCGGCCGAGCCCGAGGAGGCCACCGGAGGACACAACCAGCGCCCTGGAGGCCAAGCTCCCGTGACCTACGTCGATCGGACCCTGACATGCGTCGACTGCGGCGTCGAGTTCATCCACTCGGCCGCCGATCAGGAGTTCTACGTGCAGAAGGGATTCTCCTCGGACCCGAAGCGCTGCACGAGCTGTCGAGCCAGCCGGCGCGCGGCCCGCGATGGCGGCTACGACGCTCGCGACATCGGCGGCCCGCGCGGCTACGAGCGGGGCGACGACCGCCCTGTCCGCGAGTACTTTGCGGTCATCTGCACCAGCTGCGGCAACCAGGCCCAGGTGCCCTTCAAGCCGCGCATGGACCGGCCGGTCTACTGCTCCGACTGCTTCCGCACGGTCCATCCGGACTGACGCACCAGCCCGCGCTCGCGGCATCGTCGACGCCCCGGGTGAACGCCCGGGGCTCGTACTTCTCCGGGGCTCGGATGGGTCGCGGCCGGGCGGGACCGCGTCGGGCGACGGTGCGGTCGGGTCGCCGCCGCGGTCGGTACCGATCGCACGGCGGACGCAAACCAGCCGGTCCGGTCGTCCACCTGAGCGGGATCGCCCAGGGCCCGGCCGATCCTCTGCGACGAGCCGATCCGGTGCCGGCCGACTCGACTCGCTGATCCCATGATACCGCCCGGGAGCCGCCTAGGTTCGGTCCGGGCCCGAGCGGCTCCCGGACGCCAGGCCGGATCGGGCGCGCACGGACGAGCGGGACCCCGACGAAATCACGGCCGGGGCCCCGCAGGAGGAGAGGAGAGCGGACCGGACCGGCCGGCCCGCTGGGAGCGTGGAGCGAGTGGATCGTCGCCCCGGGACGTCATCGCAGCGTCGACGGCGGGTGAACGATCGATCAACGTGCAGGGGCAGCGTCGATTCCGCGCCGGTCTCCGCACCCTCACCGTGCCCGCTGACCGGGTCCCGACCGCGGCCGGCGATCGGGTAGGACCGGCCAGAACCGGAGGGTCAGGATCGGAAGCTGTCGCCGGCCCGCAGCCGCTCCCGGTGCCGGCCGCGCCAGACGGTGACACGCCCGAGGCCGTGGACCTGCCAGGCGCCATCGCGGCCGACGAGGGCGGTGTCCTCGTCGATCCCGAGGACGGTCACGCCGCGGGGCGCCCCGATGGCCAGGACCGCCGCGAACGCCTCGGGGATCCGGTCGTAATGCGGGATGACCGCCAGGCCCGGCGCCTCCTGGAGTGCATCCTCCCAGCGGAAGGGCAGGATCGCTCGACCCCGGATCCGGATCTGCCGGCCGGCGAGGACCATCGCGCCCGCGGAGCAGCCGGCCAGGACGGCGCCGCGACGGTTGGCCGCCCGGGCCGCCGCCCAGACCGGCGTCCCGGCCAGCGCCCGGAGCAGGTGCCCGGACCTACCGCCGGACAGATAGACGAGGTCGGCCTCCCCGACCGCCTGGGCATAGGCCGGGTCATGGGCGTCGGTCGAGTCCCGGATCATGACCGCCTCGACTTCCGCACCAAGCGACCGGAAGTGGGCCTCACCCATCGCCGCCCAGCGACGGAAGACGTCCTCGCCGTCGGGGAACGATGCCGTGGGCAGCACGACGACGCGCGGTCGGCGAGCACCGGTCGCGTCGAGCAGCAGCCGATCGATATCGGCCATGACGGGAAGGAACTCGCCGGCGCCGATGAGCGCCACAGGCCCGGACACGTCGGCGAGTCTAGCGACAACTGCCCGAAGCGGCTGTGGAAGAAGGTTTGTCAGGCCCGCCGGCCATCGGCGACACTGACCGACCCGGTCCGTGCGTCCCCGGCGCCAGGCTCCGGGTGACTCGGGAGGTGACCATGGAGATCCGTCGCGGCTGGGTCCTCCTCGCGGTCGTCCTCGGCTCCGCGGTCGTCTTTCTCGACGGGACGGTCGTCAACGTCGCCCTGGAGCGGATCGGCGAGGACCTGCCGGCCGCCGTGATCGGCCGGCTCGAGGGGCTGACCTACATCAACGCGGGCTACCTGGCGATCCTGGCGGCCCTGCTGATCCTGGCCGGGGCCGCTGGTGATCGGTACGGCCGGCGGCGCGTCTTTGCGGCCGGTCTCGTCGGGTTCGGCCTCACCTCGATGCTCTGTGGCCTGGCTCCGACGCTCGAAGCGCTCGTCGCCTTCCGGCTGGTCCAGGGCGCGGCCGGGGCGCTCCTGGTCCCCGGGGCCCTGGCCATCATCACGGCGACCTTCGATGGCGAGGAGCGCGGCCGCTCGATCGGGATCTGGGCCGCAGCGACCTCGGCCATGCTGATCCTGGGGCCGGTCATCGGCGGGATCCTGATCGACGTCGCCTCGTGGCGGGCCGTGTTCCTCATCAACGTCCCGCTGGTCCTGGTGGCTCTCTATGCCCTGCGGTTCGTGGCCGAGTCACGTGACGAGGGGGTCGGCCGGCGGCTCGACTGGCTCGGCGCGGCCGTCGTGACGGTCGCTATCGGAGGGCTCGCCTTCGGCGCCATCCGGGGCCAGGAGAGCGATTGGTCGGACCCGGTCGCCTTCGTCGCCCTGGGCGTCGGGGCGGTCGCCCTGGTCGCCTTCCCCGTGCTCATGACCCGACGGCCGGACCCCCTGGTGCCGCTCGAGCTGTTCCGGGATCGGTCGTTCAGCACGATCAACCTCTCGACCCTGGTGATCTACGGTGCGCTCTACATGGTCTGGGCCTTCGTGGCCCTCTTCGCCCAGGGAACGCTCGGCTACAGCCCGCTGGCGTCCGGGTTGGTGCTGGCTGTCCCCGCCCTCCTGCTGACCGTCCTGTCGACCCCGGCGGGTCGCTCGGCCGCTCGCCTCGGGCCTCGCCGCTTCCTGGTCGTCGGGCCGCTCGTCATGGCAGCGGGTCTGGCCTGGCTCGTCCGGGTCCCGGCGTCGAGCGAGGCATGGACCGCGACCCTCGGCGACCCGTCGAGCTTGCTGCCCCCGCCCGACGCAGTCGTCGACGTGGTCCTCGCGATGGTCGTCTACGGCCTGGGGCTCTCGCTCCTCGTCGCCCCCCTGACGACCGCCCTGATGGCCTCGGTCCCGGTCAGCCGGGCGGGCCTCGGCTCGGCGATCAACAACGCGGTCTCGCGCGTCGGCGCACCGCTCGCGGGGGCGGTCCTCTTCATCGCGGTGAGCGCCACGTTCTACTCGACCGTGGTGGACCTGGTGCCTGGCCTTGGGGCCGACGACCCGATGGTCCAGCAGCTGGAGCCGCTGGCGCCTCCGGATCCGGCGCTGCCACCGGACGTGGTCGACGCCGCGAACGAGGCCTCGACCCAGGCCTTCCGCCTGGCCATGGCCGTCTCGGCCGCGATGCTCGTTGCAGGGGCGGTCGTCAGCGGGATCGGGCTGCGCCGTCCCGGGACGGGGCCACGGACGGCCGCCGACCATCCCGGCACCATCGGCTGATGGACGAGACGAGACCTCCGCGGCGCTCCAGCGACCGACCGCGGGACTGGGACGGCTCGACCTACGACCGGATCTCGGACCCGATGCTTCGGATGGGTGCGGTCGTGCTCGAGCGCCTGGGTCTCGCTGGCGACGAGCGGGTCCTCGACGCCGGGTGTGGCTCCGGACGGGTCACCGAGCTGCTGGTCGAGCGACTCCCGTCGGGCAGGGTCGTGGCGGTGGATGGCTCCCCGTCGATGATCGCCGAGGCGCGGCGGCGCCTGGCTCGGTTCGGCGACCGGGTCGAGTGCCACGTCGCCGACCTGGCGCGACCGCTGCCCCTCGCTGAGACGGTCGACGCCATCCTGTCGACGGCGACGTTCCACTGGATCGGCGACCACGACGCCCTCTTCCGGAACCTCGCCGCCGTCCTGCGGCCGGGTGGACGGCTGACGGCCCAGTGCGGCGGCGTCGGCAACCTCGAGACGGTCTTCGCGATCCTCGAGACCGTCGGCGACGGCTGGCGGGGACCGCAGCGGTTCGAGACCCCGGAGGCGACGACCCGGAGGCTCACGGAGGCCGGCTTCCGTGACGTGCGCTGCTGGCTGGTCCGCGAGACGGTCGTCCTGGGACCCGGCGAGCCGCTCGAGGCGTACCTGCGGACGATCGTCCTCGGCGCTCATCTCGAGCGCCTCCCGCAGGCGAAGCGGGATCCCTTCGTCCGGGCCGTCGCCGGCCGGATGGCCGAGCCGGTCCTCGACTACGTCCGGCTCAACATCGACGCGACGCGTGCCTGACCCGGATACGGACGGCCGACCACTTCACGGGGGCGGTCGACAACGGCGCTGTTCGCCGGCGCCGCGGGTCAGCGGACCCGGAACGGCTCGCCGTGACCGGGGATGACGACGTCGGCAGCCTGGAGGACGCGAGCCCGGCCCCGCTCGATCGCCGCCTGGTCCCAGCCCAGCGGGTCCACCTCTGGCGTCCGGTCGCCCCGCCACCACAGGTGGGTCAGGGCATAGACGGCGTCGTCGGCCTCGACGAGCAGCGTCGCGTCCTCCTCGGTGTGGCCGGGCGTGAGCCAGAGTCGGCTCCGCGGAGCCAGCCGGTACCCGTCACCATCGTGATCGAGCCACTCGTCGCCGCGGTAGCGGGCCCAGAAGTCGACGACCTCGGCATTCGGGAAGAGGGCGATGTTGACCGTGTGGTCCGGGTGGTGGTGGGACAGGAAGACGTGGGTGACGGCCTCGGGCGCCACGCCGAGGGCCGCGAGCGGGTCCAGGATGCGCGAGCGGCTGGCCACCATGCCCGGGTCGGCGACGATCACGGCGTCGCCGTCGCGGACGAGCACGACGCTGCTGGCGACGCGGTCGCCGGCATAGCCGGCGTGGAGCAGGTCGACGGTGGTCACGGGTCACCTCACGAGCCGGCGCCGCCGACGGCGGCGGCACGCCTCGAGCGAGGGTAGCGGCCCGCTCGCCCCGCCGTCGCGTCCGGCGGCGGCCGTCGCCCCGCACGGCGGCCATCGCCCCCAGCGAGCGTCGCGCGTGCCGGACTCCTCCGTCCGCGGCGGGATCGCCGTGGCATCCTTCGGTCGCCGACCAGCCCACGCAGGCGTCCTCGCTGGGCACGGTGGCCGAACAGCGAGGAGCCCCGATGACCGTCGTGTCCGAACGAGCCCGGAACATCGACCGACCCCGTCCCTCAAAGGGCATCGCCGACCTGGTCCTGACCGGGGGCACGGTCACCACGATGGACGCCACCCGGCGCGTCGCCGAGGCCATCGCCGTCACCGAGGGCCGCATCTCGTTCGTCGGACTGGCCCGCGACACCCGGGCCCTCGTCGGCCCCTCCACCCGCGTCGTGGACCTGCGCGGCCGGATGGTCTTGCCCGGGTTCCAGGATGCCCATGTCCACCCGACCCATGGCGGTCTCGCCATGCTCCGCTGCGAGCTCCACGGTGTCGACGGAGCGATGGCCTGCGTCGACACGGTCCGGACCTACGCGGCAGCGAACCCGGACGTGGCATGGATCCTCGGCGGCGGGTGGCAGATGGCCGACTACCCGCGGGGGACACCGGCGAAGGAGCTCCTGGACGCCGTCGTGGCCGACCGGCCGGTCCTTCTGACGAACCGCGACGGGCACGGCGCGTGGGTGAACTCGCGGGCCCTGGAGCTGGCCGGCATCGACCGCGACACGCCCGACCCCGCCGACGGTCGGATCGAACGGACTGCCGACGGTGAGCCGCAGGGGACCCTCCACGAGGGGGCCATGACCCTCGTCCAGCGTCTCGCTCCGGACACCGACCCGGAGGAGCTCGAGCGTGGCCTTGCCAAGGGTCAGGCCTACCTCCACTCGCTCGGCATCACCGCTTGGCAGGACGCCTGGGTGACGGAGGAGGACGACGACGCCTATGCCGCCCTGGCGGGCCGGGGCGAGCTGACCGCCCGGGTCGCAGCATCGTACTGGTGGGACCGGGAGCTCGGCCTCGACCAGCTCGATGACATCCTGGCCTGGCGCGATCGCGGCCCGGTGGGTCGGTACCGGCGGACCAGCGTCAAGCTCATGCTCGACGGCGTGCTCGAGAACTTCACCGGCGCCATGCTCGAGCCCTACCTGGATGCGGCCGGCCGCCCGACGGGCAACACCGGGATCGACTTCATCGCCCGCGACGTCCTGCTGGAGGCGGTGACCCGGATCGATGCCGCCGGCCTGCAGCCGCACTTCCACGCCATCGGCGACCGGGCCGTCCGGAACGCCCTGGACGCCGTCGAGGCGGCTCGTCGCGCCAACGGCTGGTCGGACACCCGCCCCCACGTCGCCCACATCCAGGTCATCCACCCCGACGACCTGGCGCGGTTCCGCCGGGTCAGCCTGGTGGCCGATGCCCAGCCGTACTGGGCCTGCCACGAGGAGCAGATGGATGAGCTGACGATCCCCTTCCTGGGGCCGGTGCGAACGACCTGGCAGTACCCGTTCGCATCGCTCCGGCGGGCCGGGGCGATGCTCTGCATGGGCTCCGACTGGAGCGTCTCGACGCCCGACCCGCTGCTCGAGATGGAGGTCGCGGTCGAGCGGGTCGCCGATCGCAGCCGCGGCACGAGGGACCCCTTCCTGGCGGACGAGCGTCTGACCCTGGACGACGCCCTGGCCGCCTTCACCATCGGCTCCGCCTACGTGAACCACCTCGACGACGAGACCGGCACGCTCGAGGTCGGCAAGCTGGCCGACCTGGCGGTCCTCGACCGCGACCTCTTCGCGCTGGGCGCCGGTCCCATCGGCGACGCCCGGGTCGTGCTGACGCTGGTCGAGGGCGACGTCGTCTACGAGGACGGCCTGGAGGGCTGAGGATCGCCGGCGGACCTCGGAAGGACCCCGGCGCGGCGTCCGCCGGAGCGACCCCGGCGCGGCGTCCGCCGGAGCGACCCCGGCGCGGCGTCGCAGGCTCGTCACGACGCATGACGTAGACGCACCGCCGACCGTTGCCGGTGTCCGTGCGAGCGGGCCGCTGCGACCATTCGGACTGCGAACCTCACCGAGACCGGAGGGGCGCAGGAAGGAGGTCCAGCGAGACATGAACGCATACGCCGTATTCGTCGCCCAGCAGGCGATCGACCAGCTCCGAGAGGACGCTCGTCAGGCGCGCCTCGCCCGGGCCGCCAGCGCCCGAGGGCCCCGGCGGTCCCCCATCACCGCGATCGCGGGGTGGGTCCGGCGGAAGCTGGAGGAGCCCGTCTCCGACGTCTTCATGGTCGTTCCGAAGCTGATCGACTACCCGCACCGCAGCTGATTCCCCACTCCTCCCGGCTGCGGAGCCTCACGACCGGCGGTCCCACGGACCGCCGGTCGTGTCGTTCCTGCCGACGGCAGGGGGAGCCGCGCGTCAGCCGCGGCCGGGCGGCTCGAGGTCGGCAGGGCGGTCCACGTCGCGGAGCGAGAGGCCCGTCGGGTCGATCGCCCGCCAGACCGCCTCGGGGATCGCCTCCGCGCCGAGGTCGTCGAGCAGGGCGAGGAGACTGCGCCGGTCCCGGGCCAGGCAACGCTCCGCGGTGGCCCGGGCAGGTCCGACCCGGAGGCCGAGCGGCAGCGGACGGAGCGTCGTCCCGTCCAGCAGCGCCGCGGCGTCCGCCCCGCCACGCAGACGGTCGGCCAGGAGCTCGAGGATCGCCCCGGGGACGAACGGCATGTCGCCGCCGAGGACGAGCGCGAGCTCGGCGGTCGTCCCGTCCAGCGCGGCGGCCAGGCCGACCAGCGGGCCACCGTCGGGGACCGCATCCGCGACGGAGCGGACCGGCACCGGCGACGACGCCACCACCTCCAGCGCATCCGGCGGCTGCCCCGGCCGGACCGCGACGACGACCTCGTCGACGTGGGCGACCAGCGCGTCGATGGCATGGCGGACCAGCGGCCGGCCGCCCAGGTCCTCGACCAGCTTGTCGCGCCCGAACCGCCGGGACGCCCCTCCCGCCAGGATGATCCCGGCCACGCCCCGGAGCCCCCGGCCCCTGCCGGCGAGCGGCTCGCGAGGCTCCGTCACGGCAGCGCGCCGGGAGCGCCGGTCCGTGGACCCGGAACGTGGCCGTCCGGGGTCCGCCGGAGGACGCCGCGCCGGTCGAGGTCCTCGAGGATGGCCAGGGCGAACCGGCGGCTGCTGCCGGTGGCGTCCCGGAAGGCCGCCGGGGTGAGCGGCCCGGACCTCGCCAACTCGATCGCCTGGGTCGCCAGGGCGCGATAGGTGGTCGTGGCGTAGGCCAGCTCCGGCTCCAGCCGGACGATCCGGCCGGATCCCTCGAGGGCACGGACGCCTTCCGGCGGGCAGTCCGCGGACCGGACGGCCTCGCCGAACGGGGGCGGGGCGGGCACGGCGAGGAGGGCTTCGAGGCGGTCCATGGCGGCCGCGAGCGCCGGCGGCGGGCCCGGCGTCGAGCCGGGTGGCCGGAGTCGATCCCCGTCGCGCTCCAGGCGTCCCTCGGCCACGAGCCGGTCGATGAGAGCGCTGGCGGCGGCCGAAGCGGCCGGCGGGGCGGCCGCCACCCGACGACGGAGACCCAGGGCCAGAGCCGTCCGGAGAGCCCCGATGGGGACGCCTGCCGAATCTGGTTCGGCCCGGACGTGGGCTTCGACGGTCTCGAGACCGGCCAGGGCGAGCTCGGAGGCGACGGTCGCCTCGACGACGAGGGACCCGAGCTGCACGGGTCCGGGAGCTGCGACCGACCCGTCCGGTCCGGCTGTGGCGGCCGAGCCGCCACGCTCCCAGCGCTCGACCGGCAGGGCTCCGTGGAGGTCGACGAGCGCCAGGGCACGGGCGTCGTCGCCGCCGGCTCCGGCGAGGGCGGCGAGCCGCGCGCCCGTCACTCGCCGCCGAGACACCCCGGTCGGGGGTCGGGGATCGAGCACCCACCCGCCCGCGACGGTGGCAGGCGGGGAGGGGCGGCGCAGGGCCAGCCGGTCGCCGGGACGGGCCGGGATGGGGCGGTCCAGGCGGACCTCCACGACCGTCGACCCATCGGGAAGCGCCGCCGGCTCGCTGCCGACCCGACGCAGGACGGCGCCGGCCTGGGCCGTGGCCAGGTGGATCCGGAGGTCGTCGCCCAGGGGCGGCCAGGCGCTCGACCGCCCTCCCGGCACCCGACGCCGTTCCCCGATGCCACCGGGCGGTGCGGTGGCGTCGGCGGTCCAGCCGACCGGCCGACGGATCGCGACGAGCAGTCGGTCGGTGGCGACGACGAGCGGATCGGCCGTCAGGACCTGGCCGCGGGCCAGCGCGGCGGCGTCGATGCCGGCCAGGTTCAGGGCGGTCCGACCCACCGGTGCCCGCTCGATCGACCCCCCGTGCACCTGGACCTCGCGGACCCGGGCCGTCATGCCCCCCGGCTCGATCCGCAGGCTCCGGCCCACCTCCAGGGAGCCGCCCCGGAGCGTCCCGGTGACGACCGTGCCGCGCCCCCGGACGGCGAAGACCCGGTCGATCGCCAGCCGCGGCCGGTCCGCGGACCCGTCTCTCCCGTCGGGTCGGTCGGCGCTGCGCTCCACCGCGTCGCGCATCGCGACGAGGGCCGCCCGAAGCTCGTCCAGGCCCTCGCCCGTCTCGGCGGAGGTCAGGACGATCGGGGCGCCGGCCAGCGAGGTCCGCTCGACGAGCTCCCTGACCCGCTCCACGAGCTCCGATCGACGCGGGTCGCCGGGGGCCGCGAGGTCCGCTTTGGTGATCGACACGACGCCGGGCGCGACCGCGAGCGCGTCGAGGAGCTCGAGGTGCTCCAGGGTCTGGGCTCGCGGCCCGTCATCCATCGCGACGACGAGCAGCGCAGCGTCGATCTCGCCCGCCCCGACGAGCATGTTCCCGACGAGCCGGTCGTGCCCTGGCACGTCGACGAAGTCGAGCGAGCCGCCGTCGGGGAGGTCCAGATGGGCATAGCCGACGTCGATCGTCATGCCGCGCCGGCGCTCCTCGGGCAGGCGGTCGGCGTCGATCCCGGTCAGGGCTCGGAGCAGGGCCGTCTTGCCATGGTCGATGTGGCCGGCCGTGCCGACGACGACGGTCATCGCGGGCCGCCGGCAGCCTCGAGCGCCTCGACCATGGCCCGGCGCAGGGCGTCGTCGCTGGCCCGGTCGACGGTCCGCAGGTCGAGCAGTACGACGTCGTCCTCGACCCGGGCGATGACCGACGGAGTGCCGGTCCGGAGCGCATCCAGGCAGCGCTTCGGTGAGCGCGCCCGGATCCCGACCCCCCACGACGGCAGGGTCTGGCCGGGCAGCGAACCGCCGCCGATCGTCGACTCCAGGCGCTCCATCGAGAAGCCCGGGACGTCGCCGATGCGGTACCGGGCGACGATCGACTCGGACCACGCCTCCAGCTCGCCGAGCGGCGTGGCGATCGCCCGCCAGACCGGGATCTCGCTTCGGGCGAGGCCGGCGCGATAGAGGCCCAGCGTGGCCGCCACGCCGGCGAGGGTCGTCTTGTCCGGTCGGGTCGCCCGGGCCAGCGGGTCGCGCCGGATGCGGGCGACGAGATCCGCCCGGCCGACGACGAGCCCGGCTTGCGGCCCGCCCACCAGCTTGTCGCCGCTGAAGGTCACGAGGTCGGCGCCGGCGGCGAGGCGCTCCATCGGCGTCGGCTCGTGGGCCAGGCCGAAGTCGGCCGTGTCGAGCAGCGCCCCGCTGCCGAGGTCGTCGACGACGATCGCCCCATGGGCATGGGCGGCCGCGGCGAGCTCGGCGGGGTCGGGAGCCTCCACGAAGCCCGACTGGACGAAGTTCGAGGGGTGGACCCGCAGGACCATCGCCACGCGGCCCTCGGCCAGCACCTCGCGGAAGTCCTCGACCCTGGTCCGGTTGGTCGTGCCGACCTCGACGAGGCGGGCCCCGGCCCGCCGGATGATCTCGGGGATCCGGACCCCGCCGCCGATCTCTACGAGCTCACCCCGGGCGACGGCGACGCCCCGCCGGCCGGCCAGCCCGACGGCCAGGGCGACGGCGGCGGCGTTGTTGTTGGTGACCAGGGCGTCCTCGGCCCCGGTCAGGGCCACGAGGTGCTCCTCGGCTCGTCGGTAGCGCCTGCCGCGCCGGCCGGTCGCCCGATCCATCTCCAGCAGGAGCGCCTCGCGGGCGGCGGTGTCCGCTGCCTCGATGGCCGCCCTCGGCCAGGCGGCCCGGCCGAGGTTCGTGTGGACGATCACGCCGGTCGCGTTGATGGCCGGGGTGGGGCCCGCGTCGACGACGAGGCGCTGGAGCCTGTCGACGACGTCCGCCGCCAGGCCCGAGACCTCCCGGGGTGCGGCGCCGTTCGCAAGCCGTTGCCGCTCGTCATCGACGACGCTCCTGGCGACAGCCGCCAGGGCCGCGGCGTACCGCTCGCCGACCAGCGGACGGACGGCGGCCAGGACTCGCTCGACGCTGGGTGGTCGGGGCGATGACATCGACCGGGTCCTCCGCTTGGCGGGAGCGCATGGGAGTCGAACCCACCACGCGACGCCGAGCGCCGCGTCACCGGTTTTGAAGACCGGGAGACCCACCGGGACCCCTCCGCTCCCGTGGAGATGGTATCCGCTTCCCCTCGTGGGCTACCCTGTCCCGACCGCCGGAGCGAGGAAGCCGTCATGCGAGTCCCGATCCGATGACCTGCACCAGTTGCGGCGCCGTCAACGAGGCCGGCCGCAAGTTCTGCCTCGAATGCGGTGCGAAGCTGGCCGCCACCTGCCCGTCCTGCGGCACGCCGAACGCGCCTGCCGCCAAGTTCTGCGGGGAGTGCGGAACGGCGATGGGCGGCGCGGCCACAGCAGCGACGGGTGGAGCTGCCGACGGCGGAGCTGCCGGCCAGATCGCCGCCGCGGCGGCCGGGTCACCACCGGGAGCCCCGGTCGCCGAGCGCCGGCTCGTGTCGGTCCTCTTCGCCGACATCGTCGGGTTCACCCCGTTCGCCGAGGAGAAGGATCCGGAGGAGGTCCGCGAGCTCCTGTCCCGCTACTTCGACCTGTCGCGCGAGGTCATCCAGCGCTACGGCGGGACGGTCGAGAAGTTCATCGGCGATGCCGTGATGGCCGTCTGGGGGACGCCCATCGCCCGGGAGGACGACGCCGAGCGGGCCGTCCGGGCCGGCCTCGAGCTCGTCGACACCGTCCGCGCCCTCGGCCCGGACGTCCGTGCCCGGGCCGGGATCATGACCGGCGAGGCAGCCGTCACCATCGGGGCCACCGACCAGGGGATGGTCGCCGGCGACCTGGTCAACACGGCCAGCCGGATCCAGTCGGCGGCGGAGCCGGGGACGGTCCTCGTGGGCGAGACGACGATGCGGGCCGCCTCGGCCGCGATCGTCTTCGAGGCGGCCGGCGAGCAGGTCCTCAAGGGCAAGACGGCGCCCGTCCCCGTCTGGCGGGCCCGGCGCGTCGTCGCCGAGCGCGGCGGCCGGAACCGCAGCGAGCGGCTCGAGGCCCCCTTCGTCGGACGCGACGACGAGCTGCGCCTGCTGAAGGACCTCCTCCACGCGACGACCCGGGAGCGCAAGGTCCGCCTCGTCTCGGTCACCGGGCAGGGCGGCATCGGCAAGAGCCGCCTCGCCTGGGAGTTCCTCAAGTACATCGACGGCCTCGTCGAGGACATCTTCTGGCACGACGGCCGCTCACCGTCCTACGACAACGGCCTGACGTTCTGGGCACTGGCCGAGATCGTCCGCCAGCGCGCCGGCCTGGCCGAGGGCGCCGACGAGGCCGCCACCCGGACGGCCATCGGGGACGCGATCCGTCGGTTCGTGAGCGACGAGGAGGAGCGCCGCTGGATCGAGCCGGCCCTGCTGACGCTCGTCGGGGTGGCCGACGGTCGCGAGACCGGCAGCGATCAGCTCTACGCGGCCTGGCGGACGTTCTTCGAGCGGATCGCCGAGCAGGGCACGACGGTCCTGGTGTTCGAGGACCTGCAGTGGGCCGACCCCGGCCTGCTGGCGTTCATCGACCACCTCACGGAGTGGGCCCGCAACGTCCCGCTGCTCGTCGTGACGCTCGCCCGGCCCGAGCTCCTGGAGAAGCGCCCGGACTGGGGCGCCGGCAAGCGGAGCTTCGCGAGCGTCGCCCTCGAGCCGCTCCCGGCCGAGGCGATGCGGGAGCTGCTCTCCGGGCTCGTGCCGGGCCTGCCACCTCCCACGGTCGAGCGGATCGTCGAGCGGGCCGACGGCATCCCGCTCTACGCCGTCGAGACCGTCAGGATGCTCCTCGCCGATGGGCGCCTCGTCGCCGAGGATGGTGCCTGTCGCCCCGTCGGCGACCTCTCCGAGCTGGCGGTCCCGGAGACGCTCCGGTCGCTCATCGCCTCGCGGCTCGACGCGCTCGGTCCCGCCGACCGGAGCCTGCTCCAGGCGGCGGCGGTCCTCGGCCAATCGTTCACCCGCGCCGCGCTCGCAGCCGTCGCCGGGGATCCCGAGGCTGAGGTGGAGCCACGGCTGCTGGCCCTCACCCGGCGCGAGCTGCTGACCCTGGAGACGGACCCGCGTTCGCCAGAGCGCGGCCAGTACGCCTTCGTCCAGGCGCTCATCCGCGAGGTCGCCTACGGAACGCTGGCCCGGGCCGATCGACGGTCGCGGCATCTCGCCGCCGCTCGCTACTTCGAGGCGATCGGCGACGAGGAGCTGGCCGGCGTGCTGGCGGAGCAGTACCTCCTGGCGCACCGCAACACCTCGGCGGGACCGGAGGCGGAGGCGATCGCCGCCCAGGCCCGGATCGCCCTGCGGGCGGCCGGCGAGCGGGCGATGGCCCTCGGCTCGCCCGAGCAGGCCCTGGGCTTCTACCGGGCCGCCCTCGAGGTGGCGTCCGACGAGCGAGACCGGGCCGCGCTGACCGAGCTCGCCGGCGACGCAGCGTCGAGCGCCGGGCATCACGAGGAGGCCGAGGAGCACTTCGAAGCCGCGATCACCGCCTACCGCGAGCTCGACGACCGGCCCTCCGTCGCCCGCGCGATCGCCGGACTGGGTGACGCGATGATGGGACGCTACCGGATCCAGGCGGCGCTGGCGCTCCTGGAACCGGCGGCCGAGGAGCTCGCCGACCTCGAGACCGATCCGGACTACGTCCGCTTCCTGGCCACCCTCGCGCGCTTCAAGATGATGGAGCAGGGCCCCGATGCGCTGGCTGCCGCCGACCGCGCCCTGGCCCTTGCCGAGCGGCTCGACCTCGTCCCGCTGATCGCCGATCTGCTCACCACCCGCGGGACCGTCCTGACCAACCAGGGCCGCGGGTGGGAGGCCATGGCCTCGATCGAGGGCGGGATGAAGCTGGCGATGGCCAACGGCCTCGCGCGCACGGAGCTGCGGGCCCGGATCAACATCTCCGTCGCCCAGGGCTGGCGGGATCCCATGGCCCAGATGGCCAACGTGCGGACCGGCATCGAGCTCGCCCGTCGGATCGGCCTGCGATTCGAGACGAGCCTGCTGGTCGGCAACGGGTCCGAGATGGCCATCCACGTCGGCGAGTGGGACTGGGCGATCCGCGAGCTGCAGACCGAGATCGAGACGGCTCCCGAGGAGGAGCGCGGTCGCGCGAAGTGGTACCTGATCGGCTACCTGGCCGAACGTGGCGAGGACGTGAGCGAGCTGCTGGCGGAGCTGGAGGCCCTCCATCGGGAGCGCGGCGCCGACGAGGGTGGCTGGGCCAACGCGGAGCGCTACCTTCACGCCTCGGTCTGGGAGCCCCAGGGCCGCTGGGTCGAGACCGCCGACGCCCTCCTCGCCGCGGCTCGAGAGGACGCCTTCAACGCCGCCAGCTCCTGCTGGAACGCGGGCACGGCCGCCATCCTGGCTGGCGATCCCGGTCGGACGCAGGAGGCGATCGCGGGCATGGGTGCGGCCGGGGTCCAGGGCCCGGTCATGCGCCACGCGCTCCGCTCGCTGCAGGCCGGCGAGGCCGCCCTGGGCGGCCGTGCGGACGAGGCCGTCCGGGCGTATCGCGAGGTGCTGGAGGGATACCGAGCGACCGGGCTCCGCCGATCGGAGGCCCTCGTCGGGCTCCTGATGGCAGCGAGCCTCGGGGCGGACCATCCGGCCGTCGCGGAGCCGCTCGCGGGTGCTCGACGGATCTTCACCGAGCTCCGGGCCCGGGCCTGGCTCGACCGGCTCGACGAGATCGTGGCCCGCGGCTCGGCCGTATCATCGAGCCATGGCGTCCCGAACGACCGTGCCGGCCAGCCCAGCCCAGCAGGGCACTGACTCGGCACCGCTCCGCCTGACCGAGCTGACCGACTGCGGCGGCTGCGCCGCCAAGCTCGGGGCCGACCTGCTGGCAGAGGCGCTGGCCGGCCTTGGGGCGAGTGCGCCTGCGGCGCCCCCAGAGCTCATCGCGGGCCTCACGCCGCCCGACGACGCGGCTGCGTACCGGATCTCGGACGACCTCGCCGTCATCGGGACGCTCGACTTCTTCCCGCCCCTCGTCGACGATCCCTGGGCGTTCGGGGCGATCGCCGCCGCGAACGCGACCTCGGACGTCTTCGCGATGGGCGGTCGGGTCCTGTTCGCCCTCTCGATCGCGGCCTTCCCCGAGGCGCTGCCCCGGGAGACGATGGCGGCCATCCTGGACGGGGCCGCCACGACCGTGCGGGAGGCCGGCGGCACCCTCGCCGGCGGCCACACGATCCGTGACCCCGAGCCCAAGTACGGGCTGGCCGTCATCGGTGTCGGCCACCCGGACCGGCTGTTCAGGAAGGGCGGCGCCCGGCCGGGCGATCGCCTCCTGCTGACCAAGCCGCTGGGGACCGGCCTCCTCGTGTCCGGGCAGCGGCAGGGCCTTGCCTCCGAGGAGGACCTGGCCGAGGCCATCACCTCCATGCGGGCCCTCAACCGGGCGGCGTCGGAGGTCCTCGCGCAGCACGGGATCCGTGGCGCGACCGACGTCACGGGCTTCGGCCTGTTGGGCCATGCAGGGGAGATGGCCCGCGCGTCGCGGTGCCGGTTCGTCTTCGAGGCGGCCGCCCTGCCGGCGCTGCCGGGCTCGATGGGCGTGGCCCAGGCTGGGCTCGAGACGGACGGGGCCGGCCACAACCGCCGCTCGATCGCCGATCTGCTGACCACGGGCGACCACGTCGAGGCCGCCGCGGTCGCCCTCGCGGTCGACCCCCAGACGTCCGGCGGACTGCTGGCGGCGGTCCCCGAGGCGGACCTGCCTGCCGTGGCGGAGGCCCTCGCCGCGGTCGGCGTCGAGGCTTCCATGGTCGGGTCGGTGGAGCAGTCCGAGCGGGCCGCGATCCTGCTTCGCTGAGCCTGCGCGGCCGGCAGGCCGGGGGGCCGGCAGGCCGGCGGGCCGGCGGCCGGCATGGCGGGGCCGCCCCGGGCATCTCGTCGATCGGCGTCGCCGTCCGTCCGTCGTGCCGCTCCCGCTGTCATGCCCAGCCGGGCATCCGAGGGAGCGATGCACCGATGGAGCCCAGTCAAGTCTGGGCATGGCCGCATGGAACGGCGGGTTCTGGTCTGCCCATCGACGCGGCCCGGATCGGCCTGGCGCTCGCCCGGTACGTGCCCGCGACGCGCCAGGGAAGTCCCGGTCGACGCGCGGTGAAGCCCGTCGTGGTGACATCGCCGAGATGCCCTACCGCACCGTTGACGATCCCGACCTCGACGACCTGCTGATCCACTTCGGCGAGGCGGTGCGGCAAGCGCGCCTCGAGGCGGGCCTCAGCCAGGAATGGCTCGAGCGGCGCACCGGCGTCGACCAGACGGCGATCTCGCGGCTCGAGCGGGGACGGGCCGCGCGAATCCCACTCGCCCGTGTCCTGGTCCTCGCCGAGGCCCTGGGTGGGCTCCTGCCCATCGGCCAGTGCCCGCACGACCATCGATGCCGGTGGCGCGATGGCGGGGTGCGCCGGCGGGAGCTCGAGGCGACGGAGCGAGACAGGTGGGTCGCCTCGGTGCTCGAGGAGACCCAGCGCTGAGGCGGTGCCCGAAGTCGGTGACCACGGGCGACGACGGAGGTCAGTATGCAACGATGCCCAGACCCGACTGGGCAGATGCAGGAGTCTCCCGCGCGCTACGCCCCTGGGGGCGTGGAGGGCGCCCAGGCGCCGGCCACCGGGTCTCCCGCGACCGAAGCCATCCCCATTCCCGATCCGATCCCGGACGCCGGCACGCCCGCGGATGGCGCTGCCCCCTCGAGTGGCGGCCATTCCGCGGCTCCAGCGATCGCCTCGATCGTCTCTGCTGCCGCCAGCACGAGCCCGTCCCGCCCCCGCAGGCCCTGGACCTGCAGCCCGATCGGCAGGCCGTCGTCGCCGAGGCCGATCGGCAGCGACGCCGCCGGGTAGCCGCAGAGGTTGGCGTCGTAGAGGAACGGCGCCCAGTCCATCCAGAGCGGCGAGACCTCCTCGCCCCCGATCGCCAGCGGATGGGTCGTCCCATGGGGGAACGCCTCGAGGCCGAGCGAGGGGGTCAACAGGAGCTCGGCCCCGGTCCGCGCGTACATGGCAACGTAGTGGCGGTGGATGTGGTCGCGCTGCCACTGCTCCCGGATGTACTCCTCGGCGCTCACCCGGGCCCCGAAGTGCATGAAGTGGGCCGCCCGGTCCGTCATCAGCTCGAGCTGCGCGTCGTACTGGTGGGCCTCCGCGTAGCGGGCTTCCGAGGCGGCGATCGTGGCCCAGGCCCGGACCGACGATGGCAGTCCAGGGGCATCCTCGATGACCTCCACGCCGGCCGCCCGGAGTCGGGCGATGGCCTCGCGGAAGACCCGCCGGACGTCGTCGTCAAGGTGGGCGAAGCCGAGGTCCTCGGATGCCACGACCCGCAGGCCGGTCGACTCCGGCGCCCGCGCGTCCAGATCCGGGACCGTGATGCTGTAGCGATCGCGCCGGTCGGGTCCGGCGACGACTCCGAGCATCAGCCGCGCGTCGGCCACCGTCCGGGCCATCGGCCCGATCGAGACGAGCGTCTTCCACGCGTCCGAGCAGGGCTCCCGGGGCACCGCCCCGAACGAGGGCTTGAAGCCGACGATCCCGCAGAACGCCGCGGGGATCCGGATCGATCCGCCCCCGTCCCCGCCCAGCGACAGAGGGCCCATGCCGGCGGCCACCGCCGCACCGGCCCCGCCCGAGGACCCGCCTGGGACCCGCGACGGGTCCCAGGGGTTCGAGGTCCGCCCGTGGACCGGCGATTCACAGATGCCCGTGTAGCAGAACTCCGGGACCGCGGTCTTGGCGAAGATCACGGCACCGGCCGCCTCCAGGCGCTCGAGGGCGACGGTCGTCTCGTGGGGCACGAAGCCCTGCATCGTCAGCGATCCGTAGGCGCTCTCCACGCCGGCCAGCCACTGGGAATCCTTGGCGGTGACCGGCACGCCGGTGAGTGGCCCACCCTCGCCCCGGGCCAGCACCTCGTCCGCCCGCCGGGCCGCCGCATACGCCCGCTCGTCGAGCCGGACGCTGAAGGGGTTCACCGCCGGACCGAGGGCGTCGGACCGCGCCAAGGCCGACTCGAGCGCCTCGACGGCCGAGACCTCCCGGCGCCGCAGGAGCGCGCCAAGCTCCTGCGCGGTCAGCTGCCAGAGCTCCATCGGAGGGGAGTGTAGATGGCCCAGAGGTCGTCCCGCGCGGCGCGCGATGGCCGCGCTACACTCGGGCGGTGGCGCAGCCAGTGCCACCATGCAGGTGGGAGCCGATGGGCAAGGCCTACACCCGACTCACCCATCCGCTCGTTCGCGAAGGCGACCGACACACCGGGACCCTCCGGCGAGCGAGCTGGGACGAGGCCCTCGACCGGGCCGCCGCCGGCCTCGGGGCCGCGGTCGACCGGCACGGGCCCACGACGTTCGGGCTCTTCAGCTGCTCGAAGGCGACCAACGAGCTGAACTACGCCACGCAGAAGTTCGCTCGGGTCGCGATCGGCAGCAACAACATCGACAGCTGCAACCGCACCTGACACGCCCCTTCCGTCGCCGGTCTGGCGACCGTGTTCGGTGCTGGTGGGGGGACCAGCTCATACCGTGAGGTCGAGGAGACCGACCTGGTCGTCCTCTGGGGCAGCAACGCCCGCGAGACGCACCCGATCTTCTTCCACCACGTCCTGAAGGCGGTCCGGCGGGGCGCGATGCTCATCACGGTCGATCCCCGGCGGACGGCCTCGGCCGAGTGGGCCGACCTCTGGCTCGGCCTCGACGTCGGCTCGGACATCGCGCTCGCCAGTGCCGTGGGGCGGGAGATCATCGCCGCCGGGCTCGTCCACGAGGCGTTCGTCGAGCGAGCGACCGTCGGCTTCGAGGCCTACCGCGCCCACGTCGACCCCTGGACCCTGGAGCGCGCCGAACAGGCGACCGGGGTCCCCGCCGACGCCATCCGCGAGCTCGCCCACGCCTACGCAACGGCGCCGCGGGCGATGCTCTGCTGGACCCTCGGCATCACCGAGCACCACACCGGCGTCGACAACGTCCTGTCGCTGATCGACCTCGCCCTGCTGACCGG
Source organism: uncultured Chloroflexia bacterium (assembly GCA_963707215.1). Classification (GTDB taxonomy): domain Bacteria; phylum Chloroflexota; class Limnocylindria; order Limnocylindrales; family CSP1-4; genus DATHYZ01. Next base: position 1,221,391 of record CAVPPB010000003.1, read on the forward strand.
TCACGTCGGCCGCTACGGCTCGGGGCTCAATCCGCTCCGCGGCCAGAACAACGTCCAGGGCGGCGGTGACATGGGCGCCCTGCCCGACCGCCTGCCGGGCTTCCAGCACGTCGAAGAGGACGACCTGCGGGCGAAGTTCGACGCGGCCTGGGGGGTCGCCGTCCCGCCGGCCCGCGGCTGGCACCTGACCGGGATGTTCGACGCGATGGAGCGCGGCGACCTGACCGCCCTCTACGTCGTCGGCGAGAACCCGCTCCAGTCGGAGGCGGACCGCCACCGCACGGAGCGGCTCCTCCGGGGTCTCGACACGCTCATCGTCCAGGACATCGTCCTGACGAAGACGGCCGAGATCGCGGACGTCGTCCTGCCATCCGCAGCCGGCTGGGCCGAGACCGACGGGACGGTCACCAACTCAGAGCGCCGGGTCCAGCGGGTCCGCAAGGCCATGGATCCGCCCGGCGAGGCCCGCGACGACCTCTGGATCGTCTACGAGCTGGCCCGCCGGCTCGGGTACGACCTCGGGGAGCCCGTCGCGGAGCGGATCTGGGACGAGCTCCGCACGCTCTCGCCGATGCACGCCGGGATGAGCTATGCCCGCCTGGAGGCCCTCTCTGGCATCCAGTGGCCCTGCTGGGACGACGAGCATCCCGGCGAGCTGTTCCTCCACGCCCGGCTGTGGGAGGACCCGATCGTCGGCTCACCCGCCCCGTTCACCTGCGTCGACCACGCCCCACCGGTCGACGCCCTCGACGACGCGTTCCCGGTGCGCCTCACCACGGGTCGGCGCCTGGACAGCTACAACACGGGCGTCCAGACGGCCGGCTACCGTTCGCCCCTCCGCCGCGGCGAGACCCTCGACGTCAGCCCGGAAGACGCCGAGGAGCTGGACCTTGTGGAGGGCGAGGTCGTCCGGGTCACATCGCGCCGCGGAGCGGTCGAGGTCCCGGTCCGCATCGACCCGTCGCTGCGACCCGGCCTCACGTTCATGACCCTCCACTTCCAGGACGACGTGGCGACGAACCTGCTGACGATCGACGCCACGGATCCGAAGTCCGGGACCGCCGAGTTCAAGGCGACGGCCGTCCGGATCGAGAAGCTCCCGGCCGTGGTCGGCTGAGCCCGCCAGGGTCGCGGCCACCTCGGGCTAGCTCGTCGCGGTGCCCCGCTCGCCCTGCACCCCGCGGAGCGCCTCGATCATCCCGAGGTGTCGGGCGGCGTGCTGGAGCTGGCCGCTGATCGTCGTGGCGAACACCTCCTCCCGCCCCTGCAGCCCCACCACGGTCCGGCCCACCATCTCGTCGTCGACCGCGTCGAGGACCTCCTCCGCGGCCGCGAACGCCGACACGGCATAGCCCCGGATCGCCGCGCGATCCGGGAGCGCGATCCGCCCCGCATCGTCGTCCGCGAGACCCATCGCGTTCTGCTCCTCACCGAGGGCCGTCGGATCGAGGCCCCAGCTGGTCGCGACCTCGTCGGCCACCCAGCGCTCATGGCGGGTGCCCAGCCGCCTCTCGAGCTCGGGCAGCAGGGTCGGGACGCGTGCGCCGAAGCGATCGGCCAGCCGCGCCGCATGCCAGACGTGGAAGGCGACCGACGGGGCGGTCGGGGCGAGGCGCTCGAAGAGATGCGCCTCCTCCGTCGAGTCGAGGACCTTGAGCAGCCGCTCGTACGTCCGGTGCACCTGGTCGGCCAGACCGGCCGCGACCTCTCGACCTGCCATGTTCGTACTCCTTCCATCGCCGTCCTGGGACACCGATTCTGGCACGACGAGGATGCTCTGCCCGGGCCCACACCCCATCTGGCTACACTGCCGCGATGGACCTCCACGTCATCGGGCCCCGCGCCACGCCGGCGGAACGGGAGACGATCGACGGCTTCCTCGACCCGCGCATCGGGCCCGCTCGGGGAGGCTGGGATGGCGGGCCGCGCGACGTGGCTGCCGATGGCCGGGTCGCCCGTGGCGGCCACGCCGCCCGATCGCACCGGCACCTCCTCCTGCCGACGCTCGAAGCGGTCCAGGCCCGGATCGGCTGGATCAGCCAGGGGGCGCTCAGCCACGTCTGCCGGCGCCTGACCGTCCCACCAGCCGAGGCGTACGGCGTCGCGACGTTCTACGCCCTGCTCGCGACGACCCCGACCCCGCCGGTCGTCGCCCACGTCTGCGACGACATCTCGTGCCGCCTGGCCGGCTCCGAGCGGTTCTGCTCCGAGCTGGAGACCGCCCTCGGCCCGGCCAGCGAGCCTGCCCTCGACGGCCGGGTCACCTGGGTGCGCGCTCCCTGCCTGGGGCGCTGCGAGCGCGGTCCGGTGGCCCTGTTCACCGTCGCAGGGGAGGCGCCCGAGACGATCGCCACGGCGCCGGCCCACGCCGGCGAGGTCGTCGAGCACCTCGAGCGGGCCGCAGCCGGCGGCACCCTCCTGCCCCCGGCGCACCCGATCGTCCCCGACGCGACCCACCTGGCCCACGTCCGCCGTTCCATCCCCCAGGCCGGATCGCCCGGCTTGCGGGTGCTCCGCCGGGCCGGGGTCACCGATCCGACGAAGCTGGACGACTACCTCGCGACCGGCGGCTACCGCGGCCTGAGACGGGCGCTGGAGATCGGCCCGGCAGCGGTCATCGACGAGATCACCGCCTCCGGCCTGCTGGGCCGGGGCGGAGCCGCCTTCCCGACCGGCCGCAAGTGGGCCGCGGTGGCGGCCCAGCCGGCCCGCCCGCACTACACGGTCTGCAATGCCGACGAATCGGAGCCGGGCACGTTCAAGGACCGCGTGCTCATGGAGGAGGATCCGTTCGCCATCGTCGAGGCGATGACGATCGAGGGCATCGCCACCGGCAGCGAGCTGGGCTTCCTCTACCTGCGCGCCGAGTACCCGCTCTCGGCCGCCCGGATGTCGAATGCCCTCGAGGTCGCCCGATCGGCGGGCTATCTCGGTGAGGACATCCTGGGCTCCGGGTCCTCCTTCGATATCGAGCTCCGCCGTGGCGCCGGCGCCTACATCTGCGGCGAGGAGACCGCCCTCCTCGAGTCGCTCGAGGGGCGCCGCGGGGAGCCCCGCAACAAGCCGCCGTTCCCGGTCGAGGTCGGTCTGTTCGGCAAGCCGACTGCCATCAACAACATCGAGACGCTGGTCAACGTGCCGGCGATCGTGGCCGAGGGCGGGGCGGCCTTCGCCGCCATCGGCACGTCGGGGAGCACCGGCCCGAAGCTCTTCTGCCTCTCCGGAGCGGTCGAGCGCCCGGGCGTCTACGAGGTCGAGTTCGGGGCCACCCTGGGCGAGCTGCTGGACCTGGCCGGCGGAGTGGCCGGGGGGCGGTCCCTCCAGGCCATCCTGCTCGGTGGCTCCGCCGGCACGTTCGTGGGACCGGACGCCCTGGACCTGCCGCTCACGTTCGAGGCGACCCGGACCGCCGGCGCGACCCTGGGCTCCGGCGTCGTCATGGTCTTCGACGAGACCGCCGACCTGGCCGATGCCCTGCTCCGGATCGCGGCCTTCTTCCGGGACGAGTCGTGTGGCCAGTGCGTGCCCTGCCGGATCGGCACGGTCCGCCAGGAGGAGCTCGTCGCGCGACTGGCCGGCGGTCGGCCGAACGGGTCGATCGGGGACGAGCTGGCCCTCCTGGCCGACCTTGGGCAGGGCATGCGGGACGCCAGCATCTGCGGCCTGGGCCAGGCGGCCACGATGGCGGTCGAATCGGCCGTCCGGGCCGGGCTGGTGTCGTTCGATGGGACGGGCCGATGAGCGCCGAGATCGAGCGGATCCCCTTCGTGCCCCCGGCCCGGCCGTCGGGGGTGCCGAGCGCCCCGGAGATCCCGGCCCCGCCGGCGGTCGAGCTCTCCCTCGACGGGCGGCCGGTCAGCGTCCCTGCCGGATCGACGATCCTCGACGCCTGCCGGTCCGAGGGGATCGACGTCCCGACCCTCTGCTTCCTGGAGACCCTCACGCCGGTCAACGCGTGCCGGGTCTGCGTCGTCGAGGTGGCGGGCAGCCGGGTCCTCGCCCCGGCCTGCTCGCGGCGGGTCGAGCCGGGCATGGAGGTGCTCAGCCGGGTCGGAGCGGGTCCGCCACAGCCGCCGCCTCGTGCTCGAGCTCCTCGGCTCGTCGGTCGACCTCTCGACGGCCCCCGGGCGTGGCCGAGATGATGGCCGAGTACGGTGCCGACCCCGCCCGCTTCGGGCCGCCGGGCTCGACCGCCGGAGCCGGCGAGCGCGATGGCCGACCGACCGGCCATCACCACCTCCCGGACGGCGCGACGGCCGAGACGGTCGGCCCAGCCGGTCAAGGTCGACAACGACCTCTACGTCCGCGACTACGCCAAGTGCATCCTCTGCTACAAGTGCGTCGAGGCCTGCGGGGACGACGCCCAGAACACCTTCGCCATCGCGGTCGCCGGACGCGGCTTCGACGCGCGCATCTCGACCGAGCACGACGTGCCGCTGCCGTCCTCGGCCTGCGTCTACTGCGGCAACTGCATCGGGGTCTGCCCGACCGGGGCGCTGATGTTCCGCTCCGAGCACGAGATGCGCGCTGCCGGCACCTGGGACGAGGCCGCCCAGACGCGGACCGACACGATCTGCCCGTACTGCGGCGTCGGCTGCACGCTGACCCTCCACGTCCAGGACGAGCGGATCGTCAAGGTCACCTCGCCCACGGACTCGTCGGTGACCGAGGGGCACCTCTGCATCAAGGGCCGCTTCGGGTTCGGTCTTCGTCCAGGAGCGCCCGGCCGGCGAGTAGCTCTCGGCGTTCCGCTAGCTCGGGGCTGCTCCAGGTCGCAGCGCAGGCAGCGGCTTGCCTCCTCCCGGGCGTCCTCGATCGAGTACCCGTGGTCGGCGGTGGCGCCGCCGGCCTTCCGCGAGGGGCGGAAGCGCTGGCCCGTCTCGACGGGAAGCGGTGGCAGCTCGCTGAGGATCTCCGCCGGCGCGAGGTGCTCGTCGATGTCGCCCCTGCCGCCGAGGAAGATGTCGATCGCGCGGGCCATCTCCCGCCCATGGGCGATCGCCTCCACCGCCGACGCAGGGCCGAAGGCTTCCTCGCGCCCCCCGAAGACACCCTCGACCACGGTCATCGGCTCGACCGGGTCGTCGGGCCCGCGAGCCGGGACCTCGGGGACATAGCTGGTGCGGGCGGTCGCCGAGATGAAGATCGCGTCGTAGCCCTGTTCCCGCAACTCGGCGATCGAGTGGACCGGGGAATGGGTCCGGATCGTCACGCCCGCGTCCCGGATGATCCCCAGGTCACGATCCAGCGCCTCGGTCATCGGGCTGGCCTTGCGGACCCGGGCCTCCCCGGTCGCATCGGGTGGGTGATAGCGGAGCATGCCGCCGGGCTCGGCGAGGGCTTCGAACATGGTGACGTCGTGGCGGCCGAGTCGGGCCAGGTAGTAGGCGGCCGTCAGCCCGTCCGGCCCGGAGCCGATGCACGGCGACGGACTTGCCCGAGAGCGGGCCGCGCTGGCGACGGGGATCCGCACCTCGGCCTGGCCGCCGAAGCGGACCGCGGCGTCCTTGAGGGCGCGGATGGCGACCCGCTCGTCGAGGTCGCCGCGCCGGCACGACACGCTCGCAGGGGTGGAAGCAGACCACACCGCAGACCGACGGCAGCGGCAGCTTCTCGCGGACGACCAGGTAGGCATCCTCGAAGTCGCCCTGGCTCGACGAGCCGGACGTAGCGGTGGGCCTCGACGCCCGCCGGGCAGAGGTGGGTGCAGGGGGCGACCACGAGCGCCCGGGCACGTGCCGGCCCGGCAGTGCTTGCTGCTCGATGTGCTCCACGTACTCCGTCGCGGAAGTACCGGAGCGTCGTCAGGACCGGGTTCGGGGCCGTCTGCCCGAGGCCGCACAGGGAGGTGCGCGTGACGGTCCGCCCCAGGCGCTCCAGCAGCGGCAGGTCCTCCGGGCGACCCGTCGCCGCGGCAGATCCGCTCGAGGATCTCCAGCATGCGCGCGGTCCCCTCTCGACAGGGCGTGCACTGGCCGCAGGATTCGTCTCTGGGTGAAGGTCAGGAAGTAGCGGGCCAGATCCACCATGCAGGTGCCCTCGTCCATGATGACGAGGCCGCCGGAGCCCATGATCGACCCGGCCTCGCTTGCAGGCTGCTCGTAGTCGATCGGCAGGTCGAGGAGCTGGATCGGGAGGCAGCCACCCGAGGGACCGCCGGTCTGGGCCGCCTTGAACTGGCCGCCGCCGGCGATGCCGCCGCCGATCGTCGCGCGACGACCTCGCCGAGGGTGATCCCCATCGGGACCTCGATGAGGCCCGGTCGGTTGACCTTGCCCGGTCAGGGCGAAGGTCTTCGTGCCCTTGCTCGTCGGCGGTGCCGAAGCCGGCGAACCAGTCGGCGCCCTCGCGGAGGATGCTCGCACACGTTGGCCAGCGTCTCGACGTTGTTGATGTTCGACGGCTGGCCGAAGAGGCCCTTCACCGCCGGGAACGGCGGGCGTGGGCGGGGCATGCCGCGACGGCCCTCGATGCTGGCGATCAGGGCCGTCTCCTCGCCGCAGACGAAGGCCCCGGCCCCGTGCTTGATCTCGATGTCGAAGGAGAACCCACTGCCCAGGATGTCGGGCCCCAGCAGTCCCAGCTCGCGCATCTGGTCGAGCGCGACCTCCAGGCTGGAGACGGCGAGCGGGTACTCGGCGCGGACGTAGACGTAGCCGTGGCGGGCGCCGATCGCGTAGGCCGCGATGGCACATGCCCTCGAGCACCGCGTGGGGGTCGCCTTCGAGCACCGAGCGGTCCATGAACGCCCCCGGATCGCCCTCGTCCGCGTTGCAGATGACGTACTTGGGCGTCGCCGGCGAGGCGCGGCAGAACTCCCACTTCGCAGCCGGTCGGGAAGCCGGCGCCCGCCGCGGCCGCGCAGCCCCGACGCCTTGACCTCCGCGATCACCTCCTCGGGCGTCATCGTCAGGGCCCGGCGCAGGCCGGCGTAGCCGTCGCGGGCGAGATACTGGTCGACGTCCGTCGGGTCGATCACGCCGCAGTTGCGCAGCGCGATGCGGACCTGGGAGCGCATGACCGGGAGATCGGCGAGATCGCGGGATGCCCTCGATCCCCCCGCCGCCGACGCTGCCCAGCGCATGCGCCGCTGCGGGCTCGCCGCGCAGGAGGTGGGCCTCGAGGATGTCACCCACGCTGTTCGGGTCCACGCTGCCGTAGAGGACGCGAGGCCCCCCGGGCGCCTCGATCTCGACGAGCGGCTCCGCGAAGCACATGCCGAGGCAGCCGACGGGGATCACCTCGGCGGTGACGTGAAGCCGGGCCAGCTCAGCTCGGATCGCGTCGAAGACCTCGCCGGCGCCGGCAGCGCGGCCACAGGTAGCCAGACCCACGGCGATGACCGCTCGATCACCTCCGTGGAGCGAGTCCCACCGCTCGCGGGCGGCGGCGATCCGCCGATCGAGCTCACGCAGGCTCGACAGGCCCGAGCCCGGCATCGGACGGAGATCGGCGAGCCGCGGTGCGACAGGGCCACCGGCCGAGGTGGGCAGCGTCCCGCCCTTGGCTGCCTCGACGAGCGCCTTCGTCTTGGCCGCCGTCTGACGGCCGTGGACGCTCCCGTCGAGGACGACGACCGGTGCCAGCGCACACGAGCCGAAGCAGGCCACCGTCTCCAGGGTGTAGGCCAGGTCCGGCGTCGTGCCGCCTGCCTTGATGCCGAGATGGTCCTCGAGCTCGCGGAGCTGCGACCCGCTGCCGCGGACGTGGCACGCGGTCCCGCGGCAGACGGAGATCGTGCTCGCGCCCCGTGGCTCGAAGTGGAACTGTGAGTAGAAGCTCGCGACGCCGAAGACGCGCCCGGCCGAGACCCGCAGGTGCTCGGCCGCCGCCGTCATCGCCGGACCCGGCAGATAGCCGGCCTCCTCCTGGATGACCTGGAGCACCGGGATGACGAGACTCGGGTCTCTCGGGAACCGCCGCTCGAGCTCGGTCCGCCACTCGCCGACCGTCCGGGTGTCCGGACTTCCGATCATCGTCATCGGGGCACCGGCTCGACGTTTGCCACGACGCCGGCCCCCGGGCTGCCGTGCCGGAATCGTCCGCCGGGCAGCCTCTCCACCCGGATCGCGCAGTGCTTCAGCTCCGGCGTCTGGGTGACCGGGTCGCCAGCCTCGATCGTGAGCACGTTGGCGTGGGCCTCCCGGAAGTGGAAGGCCATCCAGCAGACGCCGGGCGGCGACCGGTGGGTGACCCAAGCGCGGACGTCGACGCTGCCCCGCCGCGAGCGTCACCCGGACCATCTCCCCGTCGGCGATGCCGAGGCGCTCGGCGTCGGCCGGGCTGATCTCGATCAGCTCCTCGCCGAAGACCTGCCTCGAAGCCGGCCGAGCGCCGGGTCTGGGTGCCCGGTGTGGTAGTGCCAGAGCCGGCGACCCGTGCTCAGGACCAGCGGGTACTCGTCGTCCGGAAGCTCGGACGGCGGCACCCACTCGACCGGGACGAAGCGGCCCTTGCCCCGGGTGAACCGGCCGTCCATGTGCAGGTACGGCGTGCCGGGATGGTCGAGGGTCGGGGCGGGCCACTGGATCCCGACCTCCTCGCAGCGCTCCCAGGTGATGCCGTGATAGCTCGTGCCGAGCTCGCGGAGCTCCTCCCAGATGTCGGCCGGGCCGGCGAACCCCATGTCATGGCCCAGCCGGCGGCCCAGCTCGTGGAAGATCCACCAGTCGTCGCGCGCCTCGCCGGGCGGCTCGACCGCCGGGCGGACGCGCTGGACCCGGCGCTCGGTGTTCGTGTACGTACCCTCGCCCTCGGCCCAGCAGGTGGCCGGGAAGACGACGTCGGCGAAGGCCGTGGTCTCGGTCTCGAAGATGTCGTTCACGATGACCAGGTCGGCCGCCTCGAGGAGCCGCGACGTGCGGTTCGTGTTCGGCTCGCTCATCACGATGTTCTCGCCGAAGACGTAGAGCGCCCGGACGCTGCCGTCCTCGATGCCGCCGAGCATCGCCGGGATGTTGCGGCCGACGGTCGTGGAGAGGCCGGGGCGACCCCACGCCTGCTCGAACTTGGCGACGACCTCCGGGTCGTCGACCTTCTGGTAGTTCTGGAAGACGTTCGGCAGGGCCCCGACGTCGCAGGCCCCCTGGACGTTGTTCTGGCCGCGCAGCGGATTGAGCCCGGCGCTGGGCTTGCCCAGGTTGCCGAGGAGCATCTGGAGGTTCGCCAGCGCCTCGACGTTGGCCGTCCCGCAGATGTGCTCGGTGATGCCGAGGGTGTAGTAGACGCCGGCCGAGCCGGCCTCGCCGAGGATCCGGGCGACACGACGGATCAGGTCGGCCGGGACGCCGGTGATCTCGCTGGTCAGCTCGAGGTCGTAGCGCCTCGACGACGTCGCGGACGGCCTCGTAGCCCTCGGTGTGCTCGGCGATGAAGGCCTCGTCGGCCCAGCCGTTGCTCGATGATCTCGTGCATCAGGCCGTTGACCAGGGCGATGTCGGAGCCGATCCGGTGCTGGACGTGGATGTCGGCCCAGCGACACAGGTCGATGACCCGCGGATCGCACACGATCAGCGTGGCGCCCCGCTTGCGGGCCCGCTTCATGTAGTACGAGATGACCGGGTGGGCCTCGGTGGTGTTGGAGCCGATGACCAGCAGCACCTCGGCCTGCTCGATCTCCTGGATCGAGTTGGTCATGGCCCCCGATCCGAACGTTGTCGCCAGACCGGCGACGGTGGGGGCGTGTCAGGTCCTCGCGCAGTGGTCGATGTTGTTCGTCCCGATCACCGCGCGGGCGAACTTCATGGCCGCGTAGTTGTTCTCGTTGGTGGACCGGGCGCAGGCGATGAGCCCCGATGGCGTCCGGCCCGTGGACGTCGCGGATCCGCCGAGCCGCTCGCGCGGCGAAGTCGAGCGCCTCGTCCCAGGTCACCGGCCGGAGCGGCTCGTCACGGCTCCGCCGCAGCAGCGGCGTCGTCAGCCGTTCCGGGCTGGAGGTGAAGTCGTAGGCGAAGCGGCCCTTGAGGCAGAGCATCCCGTCGTTGGGCGGCGTGCCCTCGACGCCGGTCGACCCGGACGATCCGGTTGGCGGCCCGGTCGACGTGCAGCTCGACCTGGCAGCCCACGCCGCAGTACGGGCAGGTGGTGCGGACCCGGTCGAGCTCCCACGGGCGACCCAGGCCGACGGCCTTCTTCTCCACCAGGGCACCGGTCGGGCAGAGCTGGACGCACTCGCCGCAGTGGACGCAGGAGGACTGCGCCCATCGGCACGTCGTGCGTCGCAGATGACCGTCGAGCGGGTCGCCCCGGTAGCCCATGTCGAGGACCTCGTTCACGACGAGGTCGTTGCAGCCGCGGATGCAGCGGAAGCAGCTGGATGCACTTGTCGGGGTCACGGACGATGAACTCGCTCGACGCGTCGATCGGCGCGCGTCGCTCGGCGACCGGGAAGGACGGCCGCTCGATGCCAAGGCGGTAGGCGGCGTCCTGGAGCTCGCAGCGGCCGGTCGCCTCGCACGTCAGGCAGTCGTGCGCGCCGGATGCGAGCAGCAGCTCGACGTTCATCCGCCGTGCTTCGAGGACCAGCTGGCGAGTCGGTCCGGACGTCCATGCCGTCGCGGACCGGCAGCGAGCAGGTGGTCTGGAGGCCGTTCATCCCCTCGACCTCGGCCACGCAGACGCGGCACAGGGCGGCCTGACCGATCCTGGGGTGTAGCAGAGGCTCGGGCACGAAGGAGCCCGCAGCTCGCGGGCGACCTCGAGGACGGTCTGGCCCTCGCGGGCGGTGACCTCCAGCCCGTCGATGGTGAGTCGCACCGAACGGGGCGCTCGGCCGGGCTTGGCAGCCCGCCGGCGGGCCGCCCGGGGTTCGTTGCGAGGTCCATCAGCCTCCGCGGTCACGCGGCCCGCCCGGGCACCGTCGGACGGTCGGACGACCCGGCGGGCGTCGCGTCGCACCCAGCGTCGCAGACGTCCGCGCGAGGGTGCAGAGGCCGAACGGCCCGAAACGACCGGCCCCCCGGAAGGAGAGGAGGAACCGCCAGCAGGGCCCCTTGGTGGGCCTGCCGCGGCCGGCGGGTCCGGGCCGCCTGGCGGGTCGGGCTCGCCTAGCGGGCCGGGTCCACCCGCTCCGGACGGCTGTAGACGTTGAAGCTCGGACCGCGGAGGAAGCCGACGACGGTGACACCGAGCCGCTCGGCCGCCTCGACGGCCAGGTCGGACGGCGCCGAGATCGCCGCCAGGACGGGCGTTCCCGCGACCGCGGCCTTCTGGACGATCTCGAAGCTGACCCTGCCGGAGACGAGGACGACCCGGTCGTGGAGCGGCAGGGTCCCCGGCCAGCAGCTGCGAGCCGACCAGCTTGTCGAGCGCGTTGTGCCGACCGACGTCCTCGCGAAGCGCGACGAGCTCGCCATCGGCGGTGAAGAGCGCCGCGGCGTGGAGGCCGCCGGTCCGCTCGAAGACGGCCTGGGCCGCCCGCATCCGGTCCGGCAGGGCCAGGAGCGTCGAAGCGGCCACCGTCGGCCCGGCGGGGATCGGATCGCACCGGACGACGACCTCGTCGATCGAGGCCTTGCCGCAGATCCCGCAGGAAGCCGTCGCGACGAAGTGCCGCTCGGCCATCGCCGACGCGTCGAACGGCCCCGCCAGGCGGACCAGCACCGTGTCGTCCGGCTGGGCGGCATCACCGGGGTCGGCCACCTCGAAGCCGAGGATCTCGGGCCCCTCGACCAGGCCCTCGGTTCGCAGGAAGCCGGCGGCCAGCTCGGCCTCGTCGCCCGGGGTTCGCATCGTGACGGCGATCGCGACCGGCGCCTGCCCGGGCCCGGCGGCCCGGATCTCGAGCGGCGCCTCCCCGACGAGGCGGTCGTCACGCCGTTCGATGGACCCGTCGCGAACCACGAGCACCGGCGCGGTCGTGACGTGGCGGGTCGGCGGCGCCTCCGAGGGCGGGTCCGGGATGGCGTCCATCGGGCGAGTGTAGGCGGTGGCGAGCGATCCCCGCGTCAGCCGCAGTCGGCCCTGCCGAGCGACGCGGTCAGGTCCTGGGCCTGCTCAACCGCTCCGGCCACGGCGTCGAGGGCCTCGAGGAGCGCCCCGATCCTGGCCAGGCCCTCGGCGTCGGTCCAGGCGATGCCCAGGTCGGCGGCGACTCCGAAGGCGACGTACATCGCGTCGGCGTCGCGGTGGGCCTCCGCGTAGCAGGCCGCGGGCGGATGGTCGACCAGCCAGGCTCGCTCCCGCTCGACGAGCGCAAGGATGTCCAGGGCTGCCGACCGCACCCCGGCGTCGTCGCCGCCCTGCGCGGCGGCCTGGAGCTCGGTCATCAGCTGATCCGCCTCCTGGCGAGCGCTGCCGAGCCGGAGGACGAAGTCGGCGAACGCCAGCTGGGGGTCGGCCGGCGAGGTCCGGGCGGGCGTGGGAGCGACCCCGGGGGTCGGCGCTGCGGGGGTGGGCAGGCCGCCGCTCGGCGAACCGCCGGGATCGGGCGACGGGGAGGTCGCGGGGCTGCCGGCCGGCGACCCCGATGCTTCTCCGCCCGACGGGGCGGAGGGGTCCCCCTGGGCGCCGGTCGCAGGCCCCAGGAACGACGTCGTCACGAGCACCGCGACGAGCAGGGCGAGGCCGATCAGGCCGAAGCCGAAGACGGGGACGAGGGGCGACCGCTGCACGGCCCGAGTCTATCCGGGGATGCCGGACGGGCCCGCCACAGGCCGTTCGCGGCCGTTCCTGGCCCCTCGTCGCCTCGTGGCTACTCGCGGCGCAGGTAGAGCGCCGGAGCGACCGGGCGCAGGCAGTGGGTGCTGGCCATCGCCTGCTCGTAGCCGCCCGAGTTGAGGATCGCGACGACGGACCCCTCCTCGACGGGGGGCATCGGGTAGTCCTCGGCGAACACGTCGCCTGCCTCGTTGATGTGACCGGCGACGGTCACCAGCTCGGTCCGGGGAGCGTCGGGGTCCCGCGCGGGAACGACCTCCTGGGCGTAGCGGTACACGAAGTACGACTGCGAGACGTTCCAGCCCAGGTCCAGACCCACGAAGCGGGTGCCGGCCCGGTCCTCGACCGTGACGACCTCGCCGAGCAGGAGCGCGGCGTCCTTGACGACGTAGTCGCCGGGCTCGCAGGCGATCGTGACCCCCAGCGGGCCGAGGTGACGGGCGAGCAGCGCGGCATAGGCGTCGACGTCGACGGGGACCTCGGAGGCTCGGGCCGGGGCGCCCAGACCGCCGCCCACGTTGACCTCGATGATCGGGCAGCCGGCCGCGAGGAGCCGCCGGGTCATCGAGTCGACGCGTACCAGGGCCGCCTCGAAGCTCGCCAGGTCGTCGCCGAGCCAGCCCGAGCCGGCGTGGACGTGGACCGTGTCGATGGCCATCCCGTGGCGCCGGGCGACCTCGACCGTCTCGTCGAGGCGGTCCTCGAGGATGCCGAACTTGGTCGGCCGGTCGCCAGCATAGGCCAGGCCCTCGTGGTAGCCCGCTCCGGCGCCCGGGTTGACGCGCACGCCCACGGTCGAGCCGGGTGCCCGCCGACCGACCCGCTCGAGCTGGGAGATCGCGTCGAGGTTGAGATGGACCGGCTCGGCCAGGAGCACGTCCAGGTCACGCTCGGACACGTTCGTCCCGGTGAAGCTGATCTCCTCTGCCCGCCAGCCGGTGGCCAGCGCGTGGACGACCTCGCCCGGGGAGCAGGCGTCGATGCCGATCGCCTCGGGGGTGCCCGGCTCGCCGAGCCCGCGCAGCACGGCCAGGACCTCGGGCTCACGGTTGGCCTTGAGGGCGAACCGCAGGCGATACGGCGAGCCGGTCCGGGCCAGGGCGTCGCGGAGCCGTACCGCGTTCTCGGCGACCCGGTCGAGGTCGTAGACGTAGAGCGGCGTGCCCTGCTCGCGGGCCAGCGCCTCGACGTCCCGGCCCGCGAAGACGAAGCGGCCCGCCCGGGTCTCCTGGCCCGGCCGCTCCCACCACGGCCGGCGGGACGGATCGCCGTCGGGCCGGTCGTGCCATGGCGTGGACGGCACGGCGGGGCCGCGGTCGGCGGTCGGGGCGGTCACCGGGCGCGGCCCGAGCCGGGCACCCAGCGATCGGGACCCGGCTCGACCGCCACCCCGATCCCCTCGAGCAGGCGGGTCGCGCTGGCGGCGATCTCCTCGATGGCAGTCTCGAAGGCGGTCTCGTTGACTCGCGAGGGCGCGCGGTAGCCGCTCAGCTTGCGGACGAACTGGCGGGCGGCAGCCTCGACCTCGCCGGTGGTCGCGGTGGTCTCGGGACGACGGAGCTGCTTGATGCTTCGGCACATGCGCGTACGGTAGGGCCGATGGGACTCGCCCGCCAGCCCGACGCAGGATCGCGCCGCCGCCCCGGGCCCGGTTGGTGGCTGCTGCGGATCGCCGTGGCGATCGTGGTCGGTCTCGTCGTCGCCCTCGGGGTCGACGTCGTCCGGTCCGGGGGACCGCAGGCCTGGCTGGCCCGCCACGGGCTCGGGGTAGTGGGCGTCCTCGCCTACCGACCCGAGGGCGAGCTGGTGGACGTCGAGGGCCGGCGCCTCTACCTCGACTGCAGGGGCGAGGGCTCGCCGACGGTCGTCCTCCAGGCCGGGCTCGGGACCGGCGCCGAGACCTGGGCGGCCGTCCTGGGCGACCTGGCCGCGACGACCCGGACCTGCGCCTACGATCGGCCGGGCATCGGTCGCAGCGACCCGGGCTCCACGCTGGACCACGCGGCCGCGACGACGGACCTGGCCGGAGCGCTGGCCGCCGCAGGCGAGCGGCCACCCTACGTCCTGGTTGGCCACTCGCTGGGCGCCGACATGGTCCGGGTCCACGCCTCCGAGCACCGGGAGGACGTCGTCGGGCTCGTGCTGGTCGATGGCTTCGAGCCCGACCTCTTCGAGGCGAACGTGGCGCCGCTCCTGGGTCCACTGGCGGACGAGTACCTGGCCCGCCAAGCCTCGCTCTGGGATCTCGTCCGCCGCAGCGAGGGGCTCGACCCCGCCCGCTCGACCGAGCAGCTCCGGGCCGCCGACCTCCGCGGCCTGCCGATCGAGGCGGTCGTAGCGGCCCGCGGCGAGCCGCGCCTCGACGAGGCCACGAACGCCGCCATCCGGGCCGCCGCCGAGGCCGGCTACGACGCGCTCTCGCCGGGCCTGACCCGGCTCACGCTCGCCTACGGCTCGGGTCACCTCGTCCAGTTCGACCGACCCGAGCTGGTCGTCGAGGCGGTCCGCCGGATCGTGGAGGTCGCGCGATCCCCCGGCGGCTGACGGGCAGTGGACGGACCGTCGATCATCGGCCTGGCTGATGCGACACGCGGTCAGCGCGCTGCCTCGACCCACGGTTCGGTCGATCCGGCCGAGGCGCCAAGCTTGCTGATCGGCGGCCTCATCGCCCCCACCGATGTTGAACCCGGTGCGGGGCTGGCGGGCCGATCTCGAGCCGATGCCGCCATGGGAGCCCTGTCAGCCTGCTCTACGCTCAGGCGTGAGCGATGACCGCGAGCAGCACCGCTCGGATCGTGCCCGACCGACGGCCCACCCGGCCCTCTCGAACAGGGCCCGCTCGCTCGGTCCGCCGGACCCGCGACCGCGGGCGTATCCTCGCCAGGATGGAGCGCTGGCAGACGATCATCGAACCGTTCCGGATCCACGCCGTCGAGCCCGTCCGGCTGACGACGCGCGAGGAGCGCCTGGCGGCCGTCGAGACCGCCGGCTGGAACCTGTTCGGGCTCCACGCTGAGGACGTCCTCATCGACCTGCTGACCGACTCGGGGACCGGCGCGATGAGCCGCGACCAGTGGGCCGCCATCCAGCACGGCGACGAGTCGTACGCCGGGTCGCCGTCCTGGTACGCCTTCCTCGAGAGCGTCCGCGCGCTCTGGCCCTTCGAGCACGTCATCCCGACCCACCAGGGCCGGGCGGCGGAGCGGATCCTCTTCAGCGTCCTCGGCGGACCCGGCAAGGTCATCCCCAACAACACCCACTTCGACACGACCCGGGCGAACGTCGAGTACACGGGCGCCGAGGCGGTCGACCTGGTCATCCCGGAGGGCCGGGACCCGGCCGCGGAGCATCCGTTCAAGGGCAACATGGACGTCACGGCCCTGGAGCAGCTCCTGGAGGAACGGGCCGCCGACGTTCCCGTCGTGTTCGTGACGATCACCAACAACTCGGGTGGCGGCCAGCCGGTCTCGCTCCGCAACCTGCGCGCCGTGCGGGCGGTCTGCGACCGGTTCGGCATCCCGCTCTTCCTCGACGCCTGTCGCTTCGCCGAGAACGCCTGGTTCATCCGGACCCGCGAGGAGGGCCAGGGCGACCGGGCGATCCCGGAGATCGTCCGCGAGATGGCCTCGCTGGCCGACGGCATGACGATGAGCGCGAAGAAGGACGGGCTGGCGAACATCGGCGGCTGGCTGGCGATGGACGACGACGCCCTGGCCGAGCGGTGCCGGATGCTCGAGATCCTGACCGAGGGCTTCCCGACCTACGGTGGCCTGGCCGGCCGCGACCTCGAGGCGATCGCCCAGGGCCTCCGCGAGGTCGTCGACGAGGACTACCTGCGCTACCGGATCCGCTCGACCGCGTACCTCGGCGACGCGCTCGACGCGGCCGGGGTGCCGGTCGTCAAGCCGTTCGGCGGCCACGCCGTGTACCTCGACGCGCGGGCGCTCCTGCCGCACGTGCCCCCGCTCGAGTACCCGGGCCAGGCCCTGGCCGTCGCGCTCTTCGTGGAGGGCGGCATCCGCGGCTGCGAGATCGGCACCGTCATGTTCGGACGCCATCCCGACGGGTCGGAGACGCCGGCGGCGATGGACCTGGTCCGGCTCGCCATCCCCCGTCGGACCTACACCCAGAGCCACGTCGACTACGTCATCGAGGTGGTCCTGGCCGTCGCCGAGCGGGCCGCCGACCTGCGCGGCTACCGGATCGTCGACGAGCCGCCGGCCCTTCGCCACTTCACGGCCCGATTCGAGCCGCTGGGGTGAGCCGGGCGATCACCACCGGGGCGGCCCGGGCGACCGCTGACGCGGTCATCGAGGAGCTCGGCCTGCGACCCCACCCTGAGGGCGGCTGGTACACCGAGACGTGGCGCGACCCGGCCCCCGACGGCGTCCGGCCGGCGAGCTCGGCAATCTACTACCTGCTCCGTCGGGACGAGCGCTCACGCTGGCACCGGGTCGATGCGACGGAGATCTGGCACCACTACGCTGGTGACGCCCTGGAGGTACGGGTGACCGACGATGACGGGACGATCCGGGTGGCCCGCCTCGGGTCCGACCTCGGGGCAGGCGAGCGACCCCAGGCGATCGTCCCGGCTGGCGCCTGGCAATCGGCCCGACCGCTCGGGGCCTGGACGCTCGTCGGCTGCACGGTGGCGCCGGCGTTCGAGTTCGAGGGCTTCGAGCTGGCTCCGGAGGGCTGGGAGCCCGGCTGAGGATCCGTCCGGCCCGCCGATCCGGGCTCGGATCCGGCGCTGCGACCCCACGGTCCGCGCTCCAGGGTCCGCGCCTCGAGGTCCTCGTTGTTGCGGTCCCGCGCCCCTTGGCGCCCGCAGCCCGCAGCGGCAAGCAGTGTCATTGCTGTGGATCGAGGTCAGCGAGCGTGGCCGCGACCCTGTCCTGCCAGAAACCTGCCCGGGCCCAGCGCACTGACCCGGGTCGGAAGCGATCACGTTGCTGAGGAGACTGCTATCGAGGACCGGGATCCACCCGCTCAGCCGCTCAGCCGACCCGGTCGCTCAGCCGCCGGCGTACTTCCAGTACATCGGGCCCGTGTAGCAATGGCCCAGGGCCTTGCAGGCCCCGCCGGTGAGATCCCAGATCCGCCCGGACACGTACGGCCCTCGATCCACGACCGGCACGGTCAGGGTCCGACCGTTGGCCGGATTGCGGAACACGATCTTGGTCCCGCAGGGCAGCGTCCGGTGGGCCACGCCGATCAGGGTCTTGGTCATCGCGAGGCCACAGGCCGTCCGGTTGCCGTAGAACCCGGGGCCGTACCAGGAGAGGTTGCGGTCCAGGCGCCAGGTGTTCTTGGCGACCGACCCGGGCGTCGGCTCAGGCTGGTCGATCGCCGGGCGCGGAGGAGCCGCGCTCTGGGGCGCCGGCTCGCGGAGCACCTCATCGGGCTCCACGGCCGACTCCGAGCGCAGCGCGGGGTCGTCGGTTACGGACACCATCCCGGGCACGGAGGAGGCGTCCAGCGTCACCGGCTGGAACGACTCGAGCGCGCCGGCCTGAGCACCGCCTGGGGTGCGGGACCCGGCCGGACCGGGGACGGCGACCATCGCGAGCGCGGCGGTAAGCACCACGCTTGCGACCAAGCGGTCGCGTCTCACAGCCGGCGCATGATACACGGGCACCGTGGATGTGTCTTGTGCGCATATCGAGCGAGAGATGCATCCTCGGAGGCGCGATGACGGATGACGGCCGATCCCGGCGGATCCGGTTCGGGGGGCCGCTGGACCTCGGGCTGACCGTCGGTCCGCTGCGCCGGGGGCCGGACGACCCCACCACCCGGGTCCGCGGCAGCCTCGCCTGGCGCGCCACGCGGACACCGGCCGGACCGGGGACGGAGCGGATCGAGCGCGTGGCGGACGGGGCACTCGTCACGGCCTGGGGGCCCGGCGCCGAGTGGCTCCTCGAGACGGTCCCGGACCTCCTCGGAGCGGACGACGACCCGGCCTCCTTCCGGCCCGCCCATCCCCGGCTGCGACAGCTCGCCGTTCGGCTCGCCGGTCTGCGGATCGGCCGAAGCGCGGCCGTCCTGGAGGCGCTGATCCCGGCGATCCTCGAGCAGAAGGTGACCGGGGCGCAGGCCCGGCGGGGATTCCGGGGGCTGGTAGCGGCCTACGGCGAGGGCGCTCCCGGGCCGGTCCCCCCGGACGGACAGCCGCTTCGCCTGCCGCCGTCGCCCGAGGCGCTGGCCCGTCTCCCCTACCACGCCTACCACCCGTTCGGGATCGAGCGCCGCCGAGCCGAGACGATCGGTCGGGTGGCCTCCGTCGCGGGCCGGCTGGAAGCGGTCGTCGAGCTGCCCCTGAACGCCGCCTACGCCCGGCTGCGGGCCATCGCCGGGATCGGCCCGTGGACCGCCGCCGAGGTCGCCCAGCGGGCACTCGGTGACCAAGACGCGGTGAGCGTCGGGGACTTCCACCTGCCCAACCTCGTCGCCTGGGCGCTGGCCGGCGAGCCGCGCGGCACCGACGAACGGATGCTGGAGCTGCTGGAGCCGTACCGCGGGCAGCGCGGCCGGGTCATCCGGCTCCTGGAGGCGAGCGGCATCCGGGCGCCGTCCTATGGGCCCCGGCTCGCGCCGCGGCGGATCGAGGCTGACTGAGCAGCCGGCCGATCGGCCGGATCAGCCCTCGCGCATCCCCCAGGGGGAGCCATATGCGGTCAGCAGCTCCAGGAACGGCACCGGGTCGAAGGCCTCGGGGCCCAGCACGCCGGCCCCGGACCAGGTCCCCGCGGCGATGAGCTCCAGGGCGACCACCGGGTTGATCGCCGTCTGCCAGACCACGGCCTGGGCGCCGTACTCGCGCATCGACCACTCGTTGTCGACCACGTGGTAGAGGTAGACCTCGCGAGGCCGCCCGTCCTTGCCCTTGCCGGTGACCCACAGGCCGGCGCAGGTCTTGCCGGTCATCCGGTCGCCCAGCGCGGCCGGGTCGGGTAGACAGGCGGCGACCACGTCGCGCGGCGAGACCTCGACTGCACCCACCTTGACCTTCTGGGTCCGGTCGAGCCCCAGCTTGTGGAGCACCCTGAGGACCTCGATGAACTCGTCCCCGAGGCCGTACTTGAAGGTCACTCGCTTCGCCTTGACCCAGCGTGGGATGAGGAGGACCTCCTCGTGCTCGACGTTCACGCACTCTACCGGCCCGATGCCCTCGGGAAAGTCGAAGACCTCCGGCTCGCTGAACGGCGGCGTCGTGTACCAACCCTTGTCCGCCTCCCAGATGACCGGCGGATTGAGGCATTCCTCGATCGTCGTCCAGATCGAGAAGCCGGGCGCGAAGTCGTAGCCCTGGACCACGAGGTTCGCCCCATCGCGAACGCCGGCCTCGTCGATCTCACCGAACAGGTGGTCCTGGGCATAGCGGGCGAAGACGTCCGAGAGACCCGGTTCCACGCCGATCCCCACCAGGGCGAGTCGGTCGGCCATCTCCCAGTCCCTGGCCCTGGCGAACTGCTCGTCGCCGAGCTTGACGCCGGGCAGCTCGTAGGGTCGCTCAGGATGAGCCTTCGAGAGCGACATCGCCATGTCCAGGTAGTGAGCGCCGGCCCGGAACGCCCCGTCGAAGATCGGCATGACGAAGCGCGGATCGACCGCGTTGAGGACGTGGGTGATGCGGGCCTCGCGGCAGAGCGTCTCGACCGCGCCGGCGTCGGAGGCGTCGATCCGGGCGGCGGAGAAGCGCGGGTCGGCCACGGCGGCGACGGCACGCTCGGCGCGGGCCTGGTCGTAGTCGGCGACGACCATGTGCTCGAAGAACGACCGTCGGGCGGCGATGGGAACGACCGCGCTCCCGACCCCGCCGGCGCCGATGACCAGGATCCGCATGGCTTGGCTCCCCTGCTGCGACTCGAGTCAGTTTCGCGCGCCAGAGGCGGATCGGGATGGCGATGTGCGGGCCATGGGACGATCGATCTGGCGAGGACGAGCCGTCCTAGCCTCCCGGCTCCGGCTCCCGGGCCTCGTGGCTGGCGAACACCGCGAGGCGCGTCCCAGGGCGGGTCCAGTCGAGCGGACCGAGGCCGGCCTTCTCGCAGACCGCGGCCAGCGTCGTCTCGCGATCCCAGCCGCGCTCACGAGCGACCTGGGGGAGGAGGACGGCCCGTCGCCGTCCGCGTTCGACGACGATCCCATCGCGCTCGGGCGCGAAGTCCGGCGGGTCGTCGATCGGCACGGGCGATCCGACGACCGTCACCTCGATAGCGATCCGGTCGAGCTCGCCGGCGGCGACCGGGGGGAAGCGGTGGTCGGCGACGGGCACCGCCGCCGCGGCATCGATGACGTTCTGCCAGAGCGGGCGGTCCGGGTCCATCCGCCCGAGGCAGCCGCGCAGGTGCCCGGCCTCGGTCAGGGTCACGAAGGCGCCGGCGGGCTCGCGCAGGCTGCGCGGCAGGTCGGCCGGCGCGATCCCGGGCGCTTCTGCGGGGCGTACGGCCGCCTCGACCGCGGCCCGGGCCAGCCACAGCAGGACCGCGTCGTCCTCGGAGGAGAAGGACGGCAGCGCGGCGACGGCGACTCTCGCGCCCGACATCGGAGCGACCGTAGGTCGGCGGGGCTGTGGATACCAGAGCCGTTCGGCCGGGTCGGCGGAGACGCCGCCCGGGGTCGGCGGAGAGTCGGCCGGGTCGGCCGGGGCCGGCCACGCCGTCGGCCGGTGCGCCCGCCCGCCCCGGCGTACCATCGGAGCAGGAACGCCGGTCGACCCGACCGCCCTGGGAGGTGCCTAGTGCCCTGGCCGCAGCCCGCCAAGATCGCCTTCATCGGCTCGCACGGGATCCGCAAGACCTCGGCGGTGCTGGCGTTCGCTGCAGCCGTCCAGCGGGCCGGCTGCTCGGTCGAGCTCGGTCGCGAGGTCGTGCGCGACAACCCGCTCGGCATCAACGAGGGAGCCACCGGGGAGGCCCAGCTGTGGGTCCTCGTCTCCCAGGTCCGCCAGGAGCTCGAGCTGGCCCGGAAGGCCGACGTCCTGGTCACCGACCGTGGTGTCATGGACAACTACGCCTACTACCTGCGCGCCTGTGGCGGCCAGGATGAGTTCGCGGTCGGGCCACTCGTCCGGCGCTGGTCGCGGAGCTACGACCTGGTCGTCAGGCTGCTGCCCGACATCGAGCTCCAGGCAGACGGCGTCCGCAGCACCAGCGACGCGTTCCGCGACGAGATCGAGGGCCTCCTCGATCGGGTGCTGCCGGACCTGGTGCCGCCCGACCGGTTGGTCGTGATCCGGGCCTCCGGCGTCGACCGCCTGACCGACTGGCACTCCGTGCTCCTGCGGCTGGCTGCGGCGGTCGGCGGGTCGATCGGCGCCGAATCGCCACCGCGCGAGCCGAGCACCGCCCGGCGCTGACCCCCAGCGGAAGCGCCGATCGCCGTGTCGAGCACGGACAGCGGCGGGTCTCGCGGCAGGGTGGGCCGAGTCCCCCGGCCCGTGGCAGCGGGCCATCCGGCCGGGGCGTCGGACCGGCTGGCGAGCGTAGCATCCAGCCGCCATGCGACCACTGCCGCCGCCGTTCGATCGCGTTGCCGCTGGTCGGACAGCTACCATCTCCCTGCGCGGCGCGTCCCTCCTCGGCTCTCGCCTCCTGACCAAGGACCTCGCCTTCAGCGAGGAGGAGCGTGACGCGTTCGGCCTCCGCGGCCTCCTCCCGACACGTGTCCTGACGATCGAGGAGCAGGCCCAACTCGAGCTCGAGCACCTCCGCCGCAAGTCGGACGACCTCGAGGCCTACATCGGGCTGGCCGCCCTCCAGGACCGCAACACCACGCTCTTCTATCGGCTCCTCGCCGAGAACCTCGAGGAGTTCCTGCCGATCGTCTACACGCCGACCGTTGGCCGGGCCTGTCAGCAGTGGAGTCATATCCTTCGGCGGACCCGCGGCACGTGGATCACCCCGGATGACGTGGATCGGATCCCCCGGCTCCTCCGCCACGTGCCCTACGAGGACGTCCGCCTCATCGTCGTCACCGACAACGAGCGGATCCTCGGTCTCGGCGATCAGGGTGCCGGCGGGATGGGCATCCCGATCGGCAAGTTGGCTCTCTACACGGCCGCCTGTGGCATCCACCCGACGGTCACCCTGCCGGTCTCGCTGGACGTCGGTACCGACAACCACACACTCCTCAACGACCCGCTCTACCTCGGCTACCGGGCGCCCCGTCTCCGCGGCCCGGCCTACGACCGGATCGTCGAGGCCTTCGTCGAGGGCGTCGCCGACGTCTGGCCCGGCTGCCTGGTCCAATGGGAAGACTTCAAGCAGGGCAACGCGATGCGGATCCTCGATCGCTATCGCGACCGGATCCCATCGTTCAACGACGACATCCAGGGGACATCGGCGACGGTCCTCGCCGGCGTCGTGGCAGGGCTCCGGGCGACCGGCCAGGATCTCGCCCACCAGCGGATCGTGCTGGCCGGCGCCGGGGCAGCGGGTATCGGGATCGCACGGCTCCTGCGCCTGGCGCTCCTCGAGGCCGGGACGGACCGTCAGGCAGTGTCCCGGACGATCGTGGCGCTCGACTCCAAGGGCCTGGTCCACGACAGGCGGCCCGACATCGACGACGCGAAGCGCGACTTCGCCATCCCAGCCGATCACGCCGCGTCGCTGGGCCTCGACCTGGGCGGCGAGCGACCGCCGGGCCTCCTCGACGTCGTCCGGGCCATCCGGCCGACCATCCTGGTCGGCACGACCGGGGTCGCCGGCACCTTCACGGAGTCTGTCGTGCGCGCCGTCGCCGAGGGGGTGCCGCGGCCGCTCATCCTGCCGTTGAGCAACCCGACCTCGGCCACCGAGGCACGGCCGAGTGACATCATCGAATGGACGGACGGTCGTGCCCTGGTCGCCACTGGCTCGCCCTTCCCGCCGGTGGAGCACGCCGGTGTCCACCATGTCGTCGGACAGGCCAACAACGCCTTCGTGTTCCCAGGGCTCGGGCTCGGCACGATCGTGGCCGAGGCTCGTACGGTGAGCGATGCCATGGTCCACGTCGCCGCACGGACGCTGGCCGGGCTGGTCACTGAAGAACGGCTCGCGGTCGGGGCCCTCTACCCACCGGTCAGCGACCTGCGTGCCGTGAGCCGCGAGATCGCGATCGCCGTGGCTCGCGAGGCGCTGGAGTCCGGGCTGGCCCGGGTCTCCCACGAGACGGACATCCCGGCCGAGGTGGACGGCGCCATGTGGTGGCCGGACTACGCCAGATACGAACCGCGCTAGGGATCGACGACGGCGGCCCGGAGCCGCGGGTCGATCGTCAGGCGGTCGATCCGTTGCCGGCGGCCTCTGTCCGGGTGTCCCCGGGCTCGACGACCATCGCCAAGACCTGCTCGCGCGTGGCGACCATGTTGTGCATCCGTCGGCCGTGCTCCTGGGTCGCCTCGACGAGCTCGTCCTCACTGCCCGTCGTCTCCCAGCCGCAGGCGCAGCGCAGCCGCAGGGGCTCCTCCGTCATGGCGCTCTCCTTCAGCCCAGGTTCCGGAACGGCTCGGGCACGTACCCGACAAGAACGTCGCGCCAGGGGCCACTGAGCTCGCGGGCCACCACGGGGTCGTCCGCCGCGAGCCAGGCCATGTGACGCAGGCCGTGCTCGACGACCTGGGCGTGGGCGATCGCTCGCGGGGCTGCGGTGGCAGCCGAGCGGGCGAGCTCGGCCCGTTCGATCGGCTCGCTCGGCATATCGCCCACGAGGCCGGCATCGATGACGACGACGAAGCTGAGCACGACGGCGGCCCCCTCGCGTCGCCACGACGTGGAGTGGACCAGCAGGGGCTCGCCGACGACATCTCGGACGATCCGGTCGACGACCTCCACGGGGTGATCGTCCTCGCCCAGCTCCAGGATCCACGGCGCAGCACCGCAGGGTCCGGTGAGCTCCAGGTGGTCGCCCGCCAGCCAGACGACGAAGACCTCCGCCCGTATCGGCCCGTGGACGTCCCAGCCGGCCAGGTCCCGGGTCATCGTCGCCCGCCCAGCGGCGGGGCCAGCCTGCCCAAGCCGCGCTGGACGCCTTCGGCGGTGCGAGTCCAGGCGACCTCGGCCCGGGTCCGTAGCGACGCTGGGGTGTGGACGACGGCGTAGTAGGCCACGTACGCGTAGGCCGCCCCGGCGAACGCGTCGATGATCCAGTGGTCGCCCGTGTAGATCACCGAGAAGGACACGAGGATCGCGTATCCCAGGGCGAGCCAACCCACCCGCCCGAACGCCCGCCGGAGGACCAGGAACGTCAGGAACGGGTAGGCGACGTGGAGCGACGGGAAGGCCGCGACCAGATTCGGGTTCACGCCTGCGAAGGCGAACGAGTAGAGGTAGCGACCGTGGAAGCCGAGGCCGTCGGCCAGCATCTCGAAGGCGGCCGGCTTCAGATAGGCGAGGACCGGGACCCCATCCGGGCCGTCCAGGATCCCGGCATCGGCGGCGAACCACGGTGGGGCCGCCGGCACGAGCAGGTAGGTCATGAAGCCGGCCAGGCTCAGCAGGATCAGGGCGGCGACGAAGTCGTAGAACTGCGGTCGCCGCCAGATCCACAGGACGTAGCCTGTCACGAGCGGCAGGGCGAAATGGAGCATGTAGACGATCGTCGCGAGCATCGCGATGTTGTCCACGCCGACCGCCGGCCGGAGGGCATCCTGGAGGACCTGGGTCGGGATGGTGCCGAACGCGACGAGCCGATCCGCGACGACCATGTCCCCGACGTGGACCCCGATCCCGGTGTCATCCGCGACGCCGCGCATGAGCTCGTAGGCGAGCAGGAGAGCGATGAACGGTATCCAGTCCCGGAAGAACAGCCGGCCTCGGCCCAGGAGGATCGCCGACAGGCCGAACGCGACGGCCAGCACGTCCGGGGTGATGGCCAGGCCACGCTGGAACATCGTCAGGATCACCAGGAGCGCGTAGCCCAACAGGGCCACCATCAGCAGCCGCTCGTTGCGCTGCCCGAGGCGCGGCATCCGTTGGAGATCGGTCTCGGCCGTCGCTGGCCCTCCTCCCCTGGCCTGCGTGATGGCGGATCGATACCGCCGTCCCTTCGGCCGGACTCGGGCGGCCGGTCCGGGGGATTCTAGCCCGGGTCAGCCAGACCGGCACCCACGGACCCATGTGACGGGCGTGCCGGCGGGTCCGAATGGCCCTCGGGAGCCGGGGCGCCCTCCTCTATGGTGACGCCAGCATGGCCCTCGACCCCGGACCCCTGGACGCGCCGACGCCCGGGGCCACACCCCTGATCGCCACCCTTCCGAACCTGCGCGACGTCGGCGGGCACCCGACCGGTGGCGGCGGGCGCGTACGCGAGGGGCTGCTGTACCGCTCCACGGACCTGAGTCGCCTCGACCCGATCGGGGCGACGGCGCTGGGCCGCCTGGGCCTTCGCGCCGTGTTCGACCTGCGAACCGTCGCCGAGCGTGATGCCAACCCGGATCGGCTTCCCGACGGCGTCGGCTACGTGGTCCTTGACGTCCTGGGCGATGCGCCGGGTTCGGGGCCGGAAGCGCTCCGGGGGATGCTCAGCGACCCGGCCGATGCCCGTCGGATCCTCGGCGGCGGGCGGGCGGCGGTCTTCTTCGAGGATCGCTACCGCGAGTTCGTGGCCCTGCCGAGCGCCCGCGACGCGTTCGGCGGCCTGTTCCGGGCGCTCCTGGACAGGGGGCGCCGCCCGGCCCTGTTCCATTGCACGACCGGCAAGGACCGGACCGGATGGGCCGCGGCGACGCTGCTCCTCCTCCTGGGCGTGTCCTACGAGGATGTCCTGGCCGACTACCTCGCCAGCAACGCCCACGTCCTGCCGGCCTTCCAGCCGATCCTCGACGCGTTCGTCGCTCGCGGCGGCGACCGCTCGCTCCTGGAGCCACTCCTCGAGGTCCGTCCGGCGTACCTCGAAGCCGGGCTGGCCGAGTTGGACCGGCGCTACGGCTCGCTTGAGCGCTACTTCTCCGAGGCGCTCGGTCTCGACGAGGACGCTCAGCATGCGCTGCGCGAGACGCTGGTGACGACCGGCTGAGGGTCCTGTCCCGGGTGGACGGTTCCACTCCCGGCGACTACCGTTGACCCGTGGCCGCCCCCGAGCGGGCCTCGGCGCTCAGCGTCGGCGTCCTCGCTTCCCTCGTCTACTGCGGAGCCGCGTTCGGCGGCGCCTTCCTGTTCATGCGCCTGGCCGCGCCAGAGCTGCCGGCTCTCGTCGTCGCGTTCGCACGGGTGGCCATCGCGGCCCTGCTCCTGGCGCCGTTCGTGGGCCGCTCGGGCTTCCTGGCGATCCGCTCGGAGTGGCGCCACTACGTCATCGTGGGCTTCTTCATGGCCGCGGCGCCCTTCGCCCTGTTCGCCTTCGCCGAGCGCTCGATCACCGCCGGGCTCGGCTCGATCATCAACGCGACGACCCCGCTGTGGACCGCGATCATCCTGGCCGTCTGGCTGCGCAACGCCCCGACGGTCCGGCGTGTCGCCGCCATCCTTGTCGGGTTCGCAGGGGTCGGGGTCATCGTAGGGCTCGAGGGCCTCCAGCTCGCCCCCGATGCCTACGTCGGCGTCATCGCGGCGACGGCCGGCGCAGCCTCGTATGGCCTCGCCCTGACGTACATCCGTCGCCGGATGGGTCCACAGCCACCGATCCGGTTGGCCGCCGGGCAGCTGATGGCCGCGACCGTCATGCTGCTGCCCCTGGCCGCGCTCTCGACGCCCGAGATCACGATCACCGGCGAGGCCGTCGTCGCGATCATCGGCATCGCCGTCCTCTCGACGGCCATCGCCTGGCCGATCCTCTTCCGCCTCAATCGCGAGGTCGGGCCGATGGCCACGAGCACCGTGACCTTCCTCAACCCGGTCTTCGGGTCGCTGTGGGGCGCGATGTTCCTGGCCGAGGTGATCTCCCCGACCTTCCTCGCCGGGTCGCTGCTCGTCTTCGTGTCGCTCGGCCTCATCCTCGACGTCCGGCCTGTCGCGGCGCTGCGAAGCCTCCTGGGCTCGGGCCGGCAAGCCGCCGTCCTGGCCGAGGTCGAGGACTAGTCGGGGGCGGCCCCGGGTACCGGACCTCGGGGCATGTCAGGACCGGGTCCGACCTCGCGGAGCGCGGAGGTCAGGACGGCCACGAATCGCTCCCTGGACGTCGCCAGCACGACCTCGACAGTCGGCGGATCTCCGTCGCCCCGTCCGGGTCGAGGGCGATCGCCATCGCGATCGGGTCCGGCAGGTCGAACCCTCAGGGGAGCCGCCCGGGCCAACATCGGTGATCACCCACACCTTGGCATGCCGCGGCATACTGTTCGGGCCGGGCCTGTGCCCGGCCGCAAGCCCGCGACCGAGGAATCCCCGCTGGGGATTCCGCCAGCCGCGGCTGGCCCCGGTCCAGGGCAGGGCGCGACCCGGTGAGCAGATGCGGAGGGAGCCGCCGATGTACTACCGTCGACCGACGACCCTCGAGGAGGCGCTGTCGGACCTCGCCAGCGAGGATGGCGCTACCGTCATCGCCGGCGGGACCGACCTCATGGTCGACATCAAGTTCCGGGAATTCCGGCCGACCGGCCTCCTGAACGTCAACGCGCTCGAAGCCCTCCGCTACGTCCGCGAGGGCTCCGACGGCCTTCGGATCGGGGCGCTCACCAGCGTGGAGGCGCTGGCGCGGGACCGCTTGCTGGCCCATCGCTACACCGCGATCACCGACGCCGCCCGCAAGTTCGCCTCGCTGCAGGTTCGGAACCTGGCCACGATCGGCGGCAGCCTGGGTCGGGCGACCCCCGCCGGCGACCTGCTCCCGCCGCTCCTGTGCCTGGATGCATCGGTGGCGATCGCCCGCCACGGCTCAGAGCGGTCGGTCGAGCTCAGCGAGTTCTTCCTCGGCCCCCGGAAGACGGTGCTCGCGCCCGGCGAGCTGGTGCGCGAGGTCTCCATGCCGATCCCGCCACCCGGGACCGGCAGCAGCTACGCTCGGATGAGCTACCGGGACGTCCTCGACCTGGCGATCGTGGGTGTCGCATCCCGACTCACGCTCGACGACACTGGCCGGATCAGTGACGTCCGGGTCGCGCTGGGAGCGGTGGCGCCCAGACCGATCCGGGCACCGCGGACCGAGGCGCTGCTCGAGGGCCAGGTGCTCACCGACGAGTTGATCACCGAGGCTGGAGCGACCGCGGCCGCGGAGGCGGCGCCGATCAGCGATCAGCGGGCGTCGGCCGAGTACCGGACCCTGATGACGGGCGTCCTGGCCCGACGAAGCCTGCGCGCCGCGGCGGAAGCTGCGACCGCCGCCGGAGGTGCCTCATGACCGCAGAGCTCATCCGGATGACCGTCAACGGACGCGAGCGGGAGGTCCACGTCGATCCGTGGCGGAGCCTCCTCTACGTGCTCCGCGAGGACCTCGGCCTGACCGGGGTCAAGTACGGCTGCGAAGCCGGCGAGTGCGGCGCCTGCACGGTGCTCCTCGACGGGGAGCCGGTCGTCTCGTGCGTCGCGCTGGGCGCCGACGCGGACGGACGGACCGTCGAGACGGTCGAGGGGATCTCGGAGGGCGACCGCCTCCACCCGCTCCAGGAGGAGTTCCTCAAGCTGGGCGCGTTCCAGTGCGGCTACTGCGCACCCGGGTTCGTGATGTCGGCCAAGGCGCTCCTGGCCGAGAACCCGGACCCCACGGAAACGGAGATCCGCGAGGCCATCGCCGGCAACCTGTGCCGCTGCACGGCCTACGTCGGGATCGTGAAGGCGATCGGCGACGTCGCGTCGGCGGGGAGGGACTGACATGCAGGGAACCCACATCCTGGGCACCGGACCGCAGAACATCGACGGGCCCGAGAAGCTCTCGGGCCGCGCCCGCTACGCGATCGACGTCACGCTTCCGGGCATGCTCCACGCCCGGGTCCTGCGCAGTCCGCACCCGCACGCCCGGATCACCTCCATCGACACGTCCCGGGCCCTGGCGATCCCCGGCGTGCTGGCCGTCATCACCGGCGACGACCTGCCGGTCATCGAGGACTTCCCGGGCGATCGTCCGACGCTCGCCCAGGGGATCGTGCGGTACGTCGGCGATGCGGTGGCCGCGGTGGCGGCCGAGACGCCCGACCTGGCCGAGGAGGCCCTGCGGGCCATCGACGTGACCTACGATCCGCTACCGGCCATCCTCGACCCGGAGGTCGCCATGGCCGACGACGCTCTGCGGATCCACGGTCCGGTGACCGGGCCGGGCGGCGTCGACCTGCCACCGAACGTCATCCACTACTACGGCGTCGACGATGGTGACATCGAGGCGGCCTTCGCCACTGCCGACCTCGTCGTCGAGAACCGCTTCACGACCGGCATGGCCCAGTGCACGCCGATGGAGCCGCACGCCGCCGTCGCCGACGTCGACATCTATGGCAACGTCGTCGTCTGGTCGAACACCCAGACGCCATACATGGTCAAGGACCGCCTAGCGCAGCTCTTCGGCATCCCGGCCCACAAGGTCAAGGTCATCGTCCCGCCACACATCGGCGGCGGCTTCGGATGCAAGACCCGGATGAAGGCGGAGGGCGTGGCCGCTGCCCTGTCGCGAGCCGCTCGGCGGCCGGTCAAGCTCGTCTACACCCGCGAGGAGGTCTTCGCCGACACGACGGTCAAGCACCCGTTCGTGATCCACATCAAGGACGGGGTCATGAAGGACGGGACGCTGGTCGCGCGACAGATCCGTTCCGTCCTCGACGCCGGCGCCTACACCGACGGTACGGTGGGTGGGCTGGTGACCCGCAACGCGGCCTACGGCGCGGTCGGCGTCTACCGGGTGCCGAACTTCAAGCTCGACAACTACCGCGTCTACACGAACAAGCCGGTCGGCGGGGCCTTTCGCGGCTTCGGCGTGGCCCAGACCACCTGGGCCGTGGAATCCCAGATGGACATCCTGGCCGAGAAGCTGGGGATCGACCCGCTGGAGCTGCGCCTCAGGAACCTGCTCGAGGACGGCGAGCTCAACCCCGAGCACTTCAAGATGGATGCGGTCGGGTCCCGGCCGACGGTCCTCCGGGCCGCCCGGGAGATCGGCTGGGGCGAGCCCGCGGGTCCCGTCGGAGCCAACGGCTCGAATGGCTCGAACGGGTCCGGCGGAGCGTCCGACTCCGGGACCGTCGTCCGCGGCAAGGGGATCGCGATCGGCTGCAAGCACTTCTCGATCCAGACCTCGTCGGCAGTGCTCAAGGTCCACCCGGACGAGTCGTTCGAGATCCGGAGCAGCGTCACGGACATCGGTCAGGGCTCCCGGACGATCATGGCCCAGATCGTGGCCGAGGAGTTCAAGGTCCCCCTGGACCAGGTCCGGCTCGTCCAGATCGACACGGACGTGACCCCGATCGACACGGGCCAATCGGGCAGCAGCACGACCGTCAAGGCCGGCCATGCAGTCCGCCTGGCCTGCCTCGAGGCGAAGCGCAAGCTGTTCGAACGGGCCGAGGATCTCCTCGAGGCAGCCGCCTCCGACATGGACACCGCCGGCGGCGAGATCTTCGTCCAGGGCTCACCGGAGCGCTCGATCCGGATCGGCCAGCTGTTCAAGACGATCCCGGTGAACATGCCCGGCTCGGACTACGGGCCGTTCCTGACCGACGACGCCGAGATCACCGCCGGCGGCATGTTCTATCCGGCGAACGCGGTCGGTGCGGACGGCGGACCCATGCCGAAGGTCGGCTTCAGCTACTGCTCGCAGGCCGTCGAGGTCGAGGTGGACACCGAGACCGGCCGGATCAAGGTCGTCAAGCTGGTGAGCATCCTCGACCCCGGCAAGGCGCTGAACTCGACCCTGACCGACGGCCAGATCGAGGGCGGTGTCGGCTTCGGGATCGGGACCGCGCTGCTGGAGGAGCTGACCTTCCGCGACGGTCGGCTGGCCAACGGCAACCTGACCGACTATCGCATCCCGACCGCGCTCGACGTGCCCGACCTGGCCAGCCTGACGATGGGCATCGAGGAGACCGACTACGAGACTGGCCCGTACGGCGCCAAGGGGATCGGCGAGGTCGTCGTCTGCGCCACCGCCGCCGCCATCGCCAACGCCGTCCACGATGCCACCGGGGTCCGCCTGACGGACATGCCCATGACGCCGGAGCGGGTCGCCCTGGCGATCGCTGCGCACGCCGCGAGCGGCGCCTCGGACGACCGGGCAGTCGACTAGCGAAGGACCGCCCCTCGCCCGTTTCGGCCTGACAGTGGCACCGTCGTTCATCGAGCCGCGTCGGCGGCCCACCGCGGCGGGCCGCCTCCATCGGGCCGCGCGGAGCCGGGAAGTCCATCCGTGCACGTCACGCTCGAGCCTGTGACCTCGCTCACAGCCCGGTCCCTCCGATCGGGCTACGGTGGCGGCATGGCCGCGCGAAGGCTGCTCACCGGCACGCTCCTCATCGCCTTCGCCGTGGCTGCCTGCCAGCCGGCCGCGGCGGACCCCGATCCGAGCCCCTCCCCGTCAGCATCGGACGGGAGCGTCACGAAGGAGCCCCCGGACCTCGATGACCTCCGCATCGACATCGAGGGCTGGGCGACCGACTTCACCCGGGCGAGCGTCGACCTCGGTGACTTCGTCGGCGGAGGGCCACCCAAGGACGGTATCCCCTCGATCGACGAGCCGGTCCTCGAGTCGATCGAGGCGGCCCGGAGCTGGCTGGCCGACCAGGCGCCGGTCATCAGCCTCGAGGTCGGCGGCGAGGCCAGGGCGTACCCGCTCGCCATCCTGATGTGGCACGAGATCGTCAACGACACGCTCGGCGGCGTGCCGGTGGTCGTGACCTTCTGTCCGCTCTGCAACACGGCGCTGGTGTTCGAGCGGTCGCTCGACGGCACCGTGCACGACTTCGGCACGACCGGCAACCTGCGGTTCAGCGACCTGGTCATGTACGACCGCCAGACCGAGAGCTGGTGGCAGCAGGCCACCGGCGAGGCGATCGTCGGCGAGCTGACCGGGGCGAAGCTGACCTTCCTGCCGGCCCAGATCGTCTCGCTCGCCGACTTCGCCACCGCCCACCCGAACGGCGAGATCCTCAGCCGGGACACGGGCTACCGGAAGGACTACGGCCGCAACCCGTACGTCGGCTACGACGAGATCGACCGCAACCCGTTCCTCTTCACCGGCGTGATCGACGGACGTCTCGGGCCCAAGGAGCGGGTCGTGACCGTCGGTGAGGGCGACGAGGCCGTCGCCTACCCGTTTTCGGAGCTGCGCACCGTGGGCGTGGCCACCGGCTCTCTCGGGCGCGAACCGATCGTGGTGCTGTGGGAGCCCGGCACCGCGTCGGCCCTCGACTCGCCCGTCATCGACGCTGGCGACGACATCGGCGCGACCGGGGTGTTCCGCCCGGTCGTGGACGGCCGGCCGGTGACGCTCGAGCGGGTCGGCGGCGAGGATGCCCCGATCACCGACCGAGAGACAGGCTCCACGTGGTCCGTCTCCGGGGTCGCCACGGACGGGCCGCTCGCCGGCACCCGGCTCGAGCCGGTCGTCCACGGCAACCACTTCTGGTTCGCCTGGGCCGCCTTCGCGCCGGAGACGACGATCTGGGAGGCGCCATGAGCGCCACGGTCCGGGCCCGGCACGGCACGCGATCCGATCACCGCCGCACCGGCCGTGCCCGGGTCCTCTCGACCCTTGCCGCGTTCGCCCTGGTCCTGGCCGCCTGCACAGAGGGCGTCGGCGTCGCCAACGCGGATGCCGACCCGACCTGGCGAACCTCCGCCCTGGTGGATGTCCGGACCGGCGAGCCGTTCAGCATCGACGGTCTCCAGGGCCGGCTGGTCGCGATCGAGCCGATGGCCATCTGGTGCACCACCTGCCGGATCCAGCAGCAGGAGGCCGCCACGGCTCTGGCCGCCATCGCGTCCGACGACCTCGTCTACGTCGGACTCGACGTCGACCCCAACGAGCCGGCCGACGCCCTGGCCGAGTATGCCGACGTCCAGGGCTTCGATTGGCCCTTCGCAGTGGCCTCGCCGCAGGTCTCCCGCTCCCTCGCCGCGACCTTCGGCGACCAGGTCCTCTCGCCGCCGTCGACGCCACTCATCCTGGTCGGCCCAGACGGCGAGCTGATCGACGTCCACTTCGGGATCCGCGACTCGAACGCGCTCGAGGCGTTCCTGCGCCAGCACCTGCCCTGATCGAGGATCGACCGCGGCAGCCGGTACGTGGCGGATCAGGCGACCTCGGTCCCGGCCAGCAGCTCGCGGGTCGAGCGTCCGTACGGCCAGAACCGGTCCCTCGCGCCGGCATCCCAGGCCTCGCGGAGCCCGGGCGCGGCGAGATCCCAGTCCGGCCGGATCGCCTGCGTCAGGCCGCGCAGGTCGCGCCGAAGATCCTCGTTCGAGGGCCGGCCCCAGTACCAGTAGCCGTCGTAGGCCGAGTGGATCCGCAGGCCCGGTCCGAGGACGAACGTGTGCGGGATCATCGGGTCGTGGTGCGGGTCGGTGTACTCGGCGATGTCGAGGTCCTTCTGGACGACCCGGCCGGCGTCGGACAGGAACGGCCACTCGGCACCGAGGCCGGCCCGGTTCTCGTTCGTCTCGAGGAGGTTGTCGGTCGAGATGGTGACGAGCCCGGTGTAGCCGACCTTGAGCTCCGGCCAGAGCTCGACGAGGTTGCGGTGCTGGCGCTGATCCTTGGGGCAGTAGCCGCCCCGGGACAGGACGACGATCAGCGGATCGCCACCCTGGATCTCGGAGAGCCGGCGGCGGCGGCCGGTGTGGTCCGGTAGCTCGTAATCCGGGAACGTCCCTCCAGGGACGATGTCGCTGCGCATGTCGTGCTCCGCTCGCAGGGTGAGGCCGGTCCTACCGGGACGGCCGGAAGGCCAGTCGGTCGAGTATCAGCCCAAGGACCGCCCCGAACATGAACGTGTGCGCGACGAACTGGACGGCGACGTTCTGCGTGTCCGGGAACCACGTCCAGCCGAAGGCGGGGGCGAGGACGAAGAAGTCGACGATCCACAGGCCGAAGCCGGCGATGCTGGCGGACGCAACGGTCGAGACCGTGGTCCGCGACAGGGCCGGGACGAGGGCGAGGACGGCTGCAACGGCGAGGCCGAACGTCATCGACAGGGCCATGTGGATGGCGATGCCGGCGGCGCCGGCGGTCAGGAGCGAGCTTGTCGGATCGAGCGCCGCCGTCCCCAGGCCCATCGCTCCGATCATCCGGAGGGGCATGAAGAACGCCTCGCTCCCCTGCAGGATCGCCGCCATCACCATCTCGAACATGGCGAAGAGGATGCCGGCGAGGGCCCCGCCGACGAGTCCGGCGCGGATCCACGTGGTCGCGGCGGTCCTGTCGGCTGCACTCGTGCGGTCCAGTGACGTGGTCGACATGGGATTCACTCCTGGTTCGGTGGCTGATGTCAGCGACCGTAGCCGGGCCGGTGAGCGGCATCTGTGACGGGGCTCACAGCTGTGGGTCCTCGACCGTGGACACGTCGATCCGCCTTGACGGCGAGGAGAGCGGCGTGCTCGTCGCGGCATCGCGGCCCGGCGGCGCGGATCCGGTCGTGCCGGGGGTGATCCAGGCCACAGCGACGCCGGGGGTCGAGCGGTAGCGTGGCCGTCGGCGAGCTCGGCCGACAGGGCAGAGGCGCCGCCGGCCCACCTGACCAGGGCTGGATCCGCAGGGAGACCCCAGCCCGATGGACGAGCCCGCAGGCACCGCGGCGCACCGAGGCGGCGCAGCCCTCCCGCCGGTCATCCTGCCCGTCTCGGCCGTGCCTGCCGTGACCGCCGCCTGGATGACCGAGGTCGACCGGCTCGCGGTCGAGGCGTACGGGGTGACCCTGCTCCAGATGATGGAGCAGGCCGGCTCCCACCTCGCCGAGGTCGTCCGCGTCGAGCTCGGCGGTGATCTCAAGGGCCGAATGGTCGTCGTGGCCGTCGGGCCCGGGAACAACGGCGGCGGCGGACTGGTCGCCGCTCGTCACCTGATGAACGGGGGCGCCTCGGTGCGGGTGATCCTCGCTCGCCCGGCGCTGCGCCTGTCCGAGGCTGGCCGCCACCAGCTCGCCACCCTCCTGGCCATGGGCACCAGTTGCTGCGTCGTGACCTACGACCTGACCGACGAGGAGCTCGAAGCTGCCCTGGCGGGAGCGGACATCGTCGTCGACGCCATCCTCGGCTACAACGCCGTCGGGGCGCCGCGAGGTGAGGAGGAGCGCCTCATCGGCTTCGTCGTCCGCGCCCGGCGACCGGTCGTGAGCCTGGACGTCCCGTCCGGCGTCGACCCGGACACCGGGGCCACGCCCGGGCTCGCGGTCCGGGCAGCGGCGACGCTGACCCTGGCGCTGCCCAAGACCGGACTCCTGAGCGAGCCGGGTCGCGCCAACACCGGCCGCCTCTACCTGGGAGACCTGGGATTGCCGGCCAGGCTCTATGCTGACCTGGACATCGCCGTCGGCCCGATCTTCGGGACGGGCCGGATCGTCACGCTGGACCGGACGACATGACCCTCACGGCGCGGGAGCGCTCGTTCGCCGAGAAGCTCGGCCTCCTATCCGAAGTGGCCCTCTTCGCTGGCCTCTCCGAGGCGGACATGACCGCCATCGGGCACGCGACCACGATGACCCACTGCACCCGCGGCCAGGTGATCCTCTCCCCCGACGATCCGCCGGACCGGATCCACATCGTCAAGAAGGGTCGCGTCCGGGTCTACCGGATGACGCCCGACGGCAAGCAGCTGACGCTCGACATCTACGAGAAGGGCACGATCCTGGGCGACATGAGCCTGCTCGGTCAGGACCGGCTGCCGGAGGCCTACGCCGAGGCGATCGACGAAGGCGTCATCTGCACCATCACCCCCGACGAGCTGCACGGCCTGATCGAGCGCTACCCCGTCATCGGCGTGAACATCATCCGCCACCTCTCCGGCCGGCTCCAGGCGGCCGAGCGGGAGCTCGAGGCGATGGCCTACCAGCGGGTCGACCAGCGCCTGGCCCGCAAGCTGCTCGACCTCGGTCAGCGGTTCGGAGTGACGACCGAGCGGGGCACGCTCATCCAGGCCCGGCTGACCCAGCAGGAGCTCGCCGAGATGATCGGCACCACCCGCGAGACCCTGGCCCACACCCTCGGCGACTTCCGCCGCCAGGGCCTGCTCGAGTCCGAGCGCCACCAGGTCGTCATCCGCGATGCCGAGCGGCTGGCCGATGTCGCCGAGGGCGGCGACGGCTGACGACCTGCCGTGCCGGCGTGTGTCTCAGGGCGGGGCACCGATCACCACCTGACGCGAGCCGACCCCGGCAGCCCGGCCCGGTCGATGGGCCGGCGCTCGGCCGAGCGGTCCCGACCTTCGGCTCTGGTGCTCGCGGCGCAGCACGTCCATCGTCCGACGGTGGTCGCCCGGCGACGCTGCCCCAGGCGCCGATGGCCGGGTACCCTGATCCAGGAGGTCTCGGATGAGACGACTGCTGGCCGCGGTCATGGCGGCCCTTCTCGCGCTCGCCCTGGCCGGTCCGGCCATCTCCATCACCAACGGCGTTCCCGATGGCGACGACCACCCCTACGTCGGCCTGCTCGTGTTCGACGTCGAGCCCGGCTCGCCGGCGTGGCGGTGCAGCGGCTCGCTCATCGCCCCGGACGTGGTCCTCACCGCCGGGCACTGCACCGACGGGGCCGTGGCCGCGCGGATCTGGTTCGCCGAGGACGTGACCTACGACGCGATCCCGTTCCCGCTGTATCCGTTCGGCGGTCCGGGCAGCGGAGCGATCGAAGGCACGCCGTTCACGAACCCGGACTACCAGAGCCCGGAGAACCCGTACGGCGGCGGCAACGGCCTGCCCGCGTTCTCCTACCGTGACGTCGGCATCGTCATCCTCGACGAGCCCGTCGTGATGGACGAGTACGCCGAGCTGCCCGCTGCCGGCCTCGTCGACACGCTGGCCAACAAGGCCGACCTCGACTACGTCGGCTACGGGGTGAAGTACCAGGCACAGGTCCCCGGCGTCGAGCTGCCCCAGCCCCCGCCCTACTACCGGTGGACCGGCCTGCGGACGCGGACCTACGCGCCGGGCACGCTCGTCTCCGGGAAGTTCGTCCACAGCGCCGAGTACCTGCGGGCATCGCTGAACCCCGGTGGCGCCAAGGGCGGCACTTGCTTCGGCGACTCCGGCGGGCCCGACCTTCTCGCCGGCACGGACACGGTCCTCGCCGTCAACTCCTACGTGACGAACGTGAACTGTGGCGGCCTCGGCTACGGCAGCAGGGTCGACATCCCCGTCGTCCTCGACTGGATCGAGGGCTTCATGGACTGAGCTTCGGCCCAGCGTCCGGCCACGGACCGTGCTCGGCCCGTGGATCGGGGCGGCCCGTCGGTGATCCCGGCGGGCCGTCCACTGCTCGGACGGTCATGGCGACCCGCTTGGCCGTCAGGCGCCGCATCCGAGGCGGGGCGTACCATCCGGCCCATGTCCGGACCGGTCATCGTCAGCGACATGGACGGCACGCTTTCCACCGCCGAGACGTGGCGCGGGGTGCTGGCGTGGATCCGGGCATACCACGACTCGCCGGCCGCTCGTCGCTTCGTCCAGGTCCGCTTGCCGCTCGTCGCGCTCGCCAAGGCCGGCCTGTACGAAAAGGAGGCGTTCCGGGCTCGCTGGGTCCGCGAGCAAGCAAAGCTCCTCCGGGGGCTGCCGGCGGACGATCTCGCGGTGATGGGGGCGTGGGTCG
Source organism: uncultured Chloroflexia bacterium (assembly GCA_963707215.1). Lineage (GTDB taxonomy): Bacteria > Chloroflexota > Limnocylindria > Limnocylindrales > CSP1-4 > DATHYZ01. The sequence continues at coordinate 1,259,670 of CAVPPB010000003.1, forward strand.
TCGAGCATCACCTCTGGCCGGCCCGCCGACAGCCGGCTCTCGATGCGCTCGCGGCGGCCGTCCGGGAGTCACGGGCGGCCGATCCGGGAACGGAGGTCGTCCTCGCGACCGGCGCCTACCAGCCGATCGGCGATGCCTTCGCCCACCGGATCGGCGCGAGCGTCGTCCTGGGGACACCGCTCCAGCTGCAGGACGGCGTCACGACCGGTGCCCTGGCCGCGCCGACCCAGAGCGGCGAGCAGAAGGCTGCCGCGGTCCGGGCGCTCGCTGGGGGACGCGTCGTGCTCACGGCCTTCGGCGACACCGGTGCGGATGTCCCGTTGCTCGAGCTGGCCAAGCGACCGGTGGCCGTGGCGCCCGATCGCGGCCTCCGCCGGACGGCGCTCGATCGCGGCTGGGAGATCCTCGACGGCAGCTGATCAGCCCGCCGACGCGAAGATGGAGAGCCCGGTCATGAAGGTCACGACCGCCGCCCGGGCTGCGTAGGCGTCGTCGCCGGCGGTCCCGGTGGTTCGGACCATGATCGTCCCGGCCGGCCCCACGTCGATGACGTAGGCGAAGCTCGAGGTCCCGGCCGGCAGGCCGGACGCGTCGCTCGTCGATTCCGCTTCGACCAGGGTGGCCGGCGATTCGCCCACGGTGAGCTCGACCTGCTGGCGGACCTGCCAGGAGGCCGGGTCCGTCATCGTCGTCACGACGTCCGCGTAGGCCTCGGTCGTATCGGTCACCATGACCGCGGTGACGAGCGTCGCAGGGTCCGTGGGCACCTCGATCGGCTCGGGATCGAAGTATCGGCAGGCGAGCCCGGCGGGCTCGGTCACGGTCGACCAGCTGGCTGGGTAGACGATCGTCGCCAGCGGGGTCCCCTCCACCTGGGGCTGGCAGGTCCCGACCGTCGGCAGCTCGATCGGGGGCGTCGGCAACGGGGTCGGTGCTGACGACGGGGATGGTGCCGGCGTCGGGCTCGGCGAGGTCGATGGCTCAGGGCTCGTCGACGGCGTCGGGCTCGCCTCGGGCGACGCAGACGGGCTCGCCTCGGGCGACGATGACGGGGACGGCGACGCGTCCTCGTCGGTCGAGGGACGGACAAGGGCGACGATGACCCGACCCTTCAGGTCGGTCAGGTCCACCCGCGGTCCGCGGGTGTCCACCACGGCGGCACCCTGGAGAGCGTCGAGGAATGCCGACTCCTGTGCCATGACCGCCTCATCGCAGGCCATCCGCGTCGTGGCCAGACGGCCGATCCGGACCACGTTGCCATTGGTGCCGTACGCGCCGCTGAACGAGTTGCAGCCCGACGAGCCGCCCACGGACGCGATGCCGAAGACCACGTCGAGCCGGGTCCCCGCGAGCGGGGCGGCGACGGTCGAGTCGTCGACCGCGAACGACTCCACCCGCCAGGAGCCGCGCAGCGGGTTCCTGGGGGCGGCATCGAACTCGAGCAGCGTCCGCCCGTCGGCGCCCAGGACGGTCAGGACCCCTCGGCGGACCGTGTAGAAGCGGCTCTCTTCGAGGAGCGACAGGTACGTCGACTCGAACACCATGGCCTCCTCCGGGCAGGCCATCCGGGTGACGGCCACCTGCGAGACCAGGAGCATCCGGCCGCCGGACCGATACAGCGCGTCGTACGTGTTGCAGCCGGAGAAGCCCCGGACCCGCTGCGAGCCGACCTCGGCGTCTGCGTACAGGGTCTCGGGCATGATCGTCAGGTCGCCATCCTGCTCATAGGCGCGAAGCACCCAGTCCGAGCCTCCCAGCTGTCCTCCCGAGGCCTCCACCGAGGAGCAGGCAGCCGCCACCAGGACGATGGCGATGAGCGCGACAAGACGACCGAGAGTCATGGATCGGACCTCCCCTGAGGGACGAGCTACTGGGAGCGGCTGGCGACGTAGAGGGCGAACAGGCGGAGCCCGTATCCGAAGCCGGCCACGACGAAGGCGCTGAAGATCGGCAGCCCGATGGCGGACGCGGAGATCGCGAACGCCTCGAGGATGTTGAAGGCCTCACGTGAGGCGAGGTCGATCCACCAGAGGACGCCGGCCACCAGGGCGTAGATGACCGCGACCCAGCCGATCACGATGAAGAAGGTCCCGATGCTGGCGAGGCGACGAGCGTCGCTGACGAGGTCCATGGTGCTCCTCCAGGTCGCCCGCTACGAGGGGCGTGGGGCACCATCCAAGCAGACTCCCTCGGATCGGGCATCATCCCCATCGGATGAGTGGATCATGCCCGGCTCGACGGTCGGTCTCCTGGACCCTTCATCCCGGCCCCGCACCGGCTCAGGCTGATCGGGTCGCATCACGACCGACGGCTCCGCCGGTCAAGCCACCGGGCGACGGAGCGTCAGGCCCCTTCGGCCGGCTACGCCTCCAGGATGGCCTTCAGCCTGCCGAGGTCGGCCTCGTAGCCCCGACGCACCATGCGCCCCATCAGGGGCTCCAGCGGTCCGAGGATGCCGCCCAGCTCGATCTCGTCGGTCCAGGTCACCTGGGTCCCACCGGCCACGCGCTCGAAGGTGACGATGTTGTGGGTCCGGAGCGGTCCCGCCGCGCCCCGGTAGGCGAACCTCGAGCCCGGTTCCAGCGCCGCCACCTCGATGACGATCCCGACGGGTCGCCCGAGCACCCTGCCACCGGCTCGGATCCGCGTCCCCACCCCGACCGGCCCCTCGGTGAGCTGTTCCAGCTCCGAGACGCCACCCCGCCACTCGTGCATGGCGCTGAACGTGCTGGCATACGCGTACACGTCCTCCGCGGCACGGTCGATCCGGATGGCTGACCTCGATCTTCCTCACCCGGCGCTCGTCACCGATCCAGGCCCAGGGCAGGCCGCGCGGTTCACGGGGCGGCCGCTTCCATCAGCTGCTTGAGCTTTGGGTAGTCGCCTTCCAGCTGTCGCCTGCCCATGCCCGCGAGAAGCGGGCCAGCGAGGTTGAGGAGGCCGCGGAGCTCACCCTCGTATCTGATCGTGACCCGGGTGCCGCCCTCGACGGCCTCGAAGGCCCGCGAGAAGGTCAGCGGCAACGGTCCGGACACGACCTTCCACGCCGCCAGTCTGGTCGGCTCGTACGCGACGGTCTCGTACACCGTCGCGATCCGCCGGCCGAGGAGCGCGCCGGTCAACCGATACCGGGCACCTACGCCATGGGGGCCCTCCGTCGTCTTCTCGGCATCGATCCACTCGCGCCGCCACTCGAGGTCGTTCGCAAGGTCGGTCAGGTACGTGAAGCATGCCTCGATCGATCGGCTGATCACGACACTCGACTCGACTGGCTTCACGCAGGGCCCTCCGTCAGCGGTCGGAGCAGTATCGCTGGGCGGTCAAGCGGACACCGCGATCACGAACGCGGAACGTCGCCCGCACGCCTCGGGCATGACCGCTCGCTGGTCCGATCCAGGTCGATGCAGCCCAAGGCCGTCGCATCGCTCGGGCCGACGAGGGACGACGCGCCGGCGACGACGAGAGCGGGCGTCGGATCGGCGGCTACTGGCGTGCCATGTGCATCCGAAGCTCGGCCTCGGGATCGACGATGAGCTCCCCGCTGACGTCCACGACGACCTTCTCGAGGTGGCCGGTGAACTTGAATGGGCTCGGGTAGTCCGGGGTCACCGGAGAACCCGGGTCGTGGCCACAGCTCACGCCACCGGGGTTGAACATGAACGGCGTGGTGTACGGCTCGAGCGCCTGACGGGAACGACGGGGAACCGACCAGGGCTCTACGAGAGGCTGTGGAAGGAGCCCAGGAGCGTCTCGATCACGGTGAGAGCTTGGCATGCCTCGTCGAGCTCCTGGTACTCGCTCGCCCATGCCTCGCGAAAGGCATCGCACGCTTCCTTCGAGACCCAGTGGTCGACGGTGACGTACCGGCCAGGAACGGCGATGTCGCGATGCAGCTCCGTCCCCAGGTAGCTCGCGTCCCGCCTGAACAGACGCGCCCATTCGCCCTCGGGACCGTAGCGCTCCTCGAACTGCGCTTCGCAGCCCTTCTTGACCGTGAACTCCCAGATGGAGACGTATCGCGGTTCGGCATGCGGCATCGATGATGTCCCCCTCGATCTCGACGGCGTCGCTTCTGACATTCGCTTCGACCTCGTGGCCGAGGGGGATGCCGTGGTCGCGCACTTCACGTCCACGATGATGCCGAACAGGGTGGCGGTCGTTCACACTTGGTCCATGACCCGCCGTCGACTCCTCAGCGCGATCCAGTTCTTCCCGCGTGGCGGCTCGTCGCACGTCGCGAGGGCGCTCGCGACCGGGCTCCCGGCGCACGGCTGGGACGTCACCATCGTCTCCGGGTCCAGGGCCGATCTGGGCCAGCTCGGCGACGCCACCCACTTCTACGCGGGCCTGGACACCCACCCGGTGTCCTTCGACGTCGCGCTTGCCGCGTCCGATCCGCTCGATCCCCCTGGCGACGCCGCGCCGATGCACCCGTCGTACGAGGACCGCCCCGGCGCCCCCGACCCGGTGTTCGCGTCGCTCGACGACCACGCCTTCGAGCGCCAGGTGCGCGCCTGGGCCCGTGCCCTGGCCACCGCCGGAGCCAACGAGGCCGACGTGCTGCACCTGCACCACCTCACACCCATCCATGAGGCAGCGGCCCGCGTCGCCCCCGGCGTCCCCGTCGTCGGGCACCTTCACGGGACCGAGCTGCTGATGCTCGAGGAGATCGATACAGGTCCCCCGGTGGGGTGGACGCACGCACAGGTCTGGGCTGACCGGATGCGCGCCTGGGCACACCGATGCGAGCGCCTGCTCCTGCTCTCGCCCTCGCAGGTCCCGCGCGCGCGGCGGCTGCTCGGTCTCGACCCGGACCGGCTGGTGGTGATCCCCAACGGGTTCGACCCAGGCGCCTTCAGCCCCCGGGAGGTGGATCGGGGTGCCCTGTGGGATCGCGTCCTCGTCGATTCGCCGCGCGGGTGGCTGCCTGGCGGCAAGCCGGGTGGGGCACGCTACGTCCGCGATGAGCTGGGCCCCCTCCGCCATGGCGTGACGGTCGTCAGCGTGAGCCGGTTCAGCGCCGTCAAGCGGATCCCGCTGCTCATCGAGGCGTTCGCGCGCGCCCGCGCGTCGACGCGGACCCCCGCCGGTCTCGTGCTCGTGGGCGGCCACCCGGGCGAGTGGGAGGGGGAGCATCCGGCGGACTCGATCCGCCGGCTCGGTGCCGAGGGCGTCTTCCTCGCCGGCTGGTACGACCACGACGAGCTCCCGGCGCTTGTTGCCGCTGCCGATGTGTTCGCGCTCGCCTCGGTCCGCGAGCAGTTCGGCCAGGTCCTCGTGGAGGCGATGGCGTGCGGCGTGCCCCCGATCGCCGTGAACCGCTTCGGGCCCGGCGAGATCGTCACCGACGGGGAGACCGGCTGGCTCGTGGAGCCCGACGACGTCGATGCGCTCGCCGAGGCGCTCCGCCAGGCGATCGACGACCCGGGGGAACGGGCGCGTCGCGGCACACGCGCACGCGCGGTGGCGGCCGAGCGCTATGGCTGGCCGGCCCTCGCGGGCCGCCTCGCCGCCGTGCTCGACGAGGTCGTCGTCATGACACCGGAGGTGGCCGTGGATGATGCCTCGAGCGCAGAGGCCTGATCGTTCGCCGCATGCTCGGTCGTACGATGCTGGCTGCGAGGAGGAGACAATGGCCGATCCGGTGGGCGACATCATCGGGGACTATCGGGCGTTCGCCGTGCAGCAGCGTGACACTGCGGTTCGCGAGCGTGATGGACCGCAGCGCCGCAAGCAGCGTTCAGGCCTTCGGCCTCTTGCCCCGTGCGTTCCACGGCCGGCACCCTGTCCGCCGTAGCGCGGGGAGCGCTGACGCACGGTCCTGCGCCACGGCCGCCCCAGGGACCGTGCCGAGCTACTGGCGAGACCGACCCGCCCGTCGTGGCGTCCCAGGAGGGAACCGATGACGAGGCGGCTGACCGTCGCGCTCGCCCTGGCCTTGATGGTGGCTCTCGCAACCGCCGCCCCGGTGGCCGGCGCTCGAAAGCTCTTCACGCACTTCACCTACGCCGATCTCGAAACCTGCGAGGTCTGGGGATACGTGAGCTGGGACGACTACCCGGCCAAGGACTACTACGTCGAGGTCGTCTTCTACGAGGACGGGGTCCCGAACATCGTCCAGACGTCGGCGGTGATGTACGGCGCCCGCAGCGGCACCTTCGAGACCTTGAAGTTCAAGCTCTCCTCGGACGCCACCACCCACCTCTGGACCAGCGAGGCAACGCTGTACCGCTTCGGCAAGCACGACAAGGCCGTGACGACCTCGCCGAGCCAGAGCAGCTACAGCCTCGACTGCACCAGTGCCAGCGGGTGATGGCCGCACCCTAGCGGCGCTCGGGGACACGGCATTGCATGGCGATAGGTGTCCGCGAAGCCGGCGACACCTAGCCTGACAGTCACCCCCGGCTCCGGGCCAGCCGGCGCGCTCTTGCTGATCCGCGGGTGAAGGCGACCAGCCCACGGCGGGGAGACCGGAGCCGCGCGGTCTGGCTCAGGACTCCCGCGACGTCGGGCACCGGCAGGGTGTCGTGCTGAGCACGAACGGGGGCAAGCGGAGCGGGAGACGGGACTCGAACCCGCGACATCCTGCTTGGGAAGTGGAGGAGCCTGAGCGGCGTGCTCCGAGCGTGGAAGGGCGAGCGTACGGCGAAGGTTAGGGTGTCTTGACGAGCACCGGCGTAGGCCCCGGCCCCGCGCCTGTCCGCGGAAGACGGCTGGGTCGGGCATGTCGCCAGGGTGGCGGAGCGGACGCTCGATCAGCTCACGGTGACCGTGATGCGGTGATGGCCGCGAGCGCCATCCGGCGCTGGCTCCGTGCGCTCGTCGGTCTGGACCTCGCCGGTGCCGTCCGTTGCGCGGACCTCGATCGAGTGGCTGCCCGAGGTCGCGGTCCACGCATACGTCCACTGGACCCAGGTCGTCTCGGAGAGCGGCCGGGAGATGGTTGCGGGCTGCCAGGCGCCGCCATCGATGCGGACCTCGACCGCGGAGATCCCCCGGTCGGGCGCCCAGGCCACGCCCGCGACGTCGACCGGGCCAGCGGAGGGCCGATCCCCCCGGCCCGGGACGTCGATCCGTGACTGGGTGAGGATCGGGGCGTCCTTGGCCCAGCCGAGCGGGACCCAGTAGCCGTCCACGGCCTCGCGCGTCGTCAGCTCGATCGCCGCGAGCCACTTGGTGGCCGAGACGTAGCCGTACAGGCCCGGCACGATGAGCCGGGCCGGGAAGCCGTGGGCAGCGGGCAGCGGCTCGCGGTTCATGCCCACGGCGATGAGCGGCTCGCGCTCCGGCGCCGTGGCCCAGGACGTCGGGAAGCCCGCGGTGAAGCCATCCACGGATCGTCCGATGATCTGCGTCGCGCCCGGCTGGACGCCGGCGGCTTCGAGGACGTCCTTGAGCCGCACCCCCGTCCAGAGGGCGTTGCCCACGAGGTCGCCGCCGACCCGGTTGCTGACGCAGGCGATGGTCACGTACTGCTCGTAGAGCGGCATCGCGAGCAGCTCGTCGTAGGAGAACGAGCCCGGACGGTCGACCATGCCGGTCACCTCGAGCCGCCAGGTCTCCGGGTCCACCGACGGGACCAGGAGCGCGGTGTCGATCCGGTAGAAGTCCTCGTTCGAGGTGACGAGCGGCGACAGCCCCGGGACCTGGAGCGACTGATCGGCGGCCGGGGGAGCGGTGGACCGGAACGGTGCCGGGAGGCCCGACGAGATGACGACGTCGTCGGTGTGCTGCTGCTCGAGCGACCAGCGACCGAGGGCGCCGGCCGCGACCACCCCACCGAGGGTGCCCGCGCTCGCGATGAGGAAGCGACGCCGGGCCCAGGCATCGGCGTCCCCGTCGCGCGCCACGCCCGCCGCCGCCGGCGCCCGGTGCGGCGCGATGCGCAGGAGGAGCCCGAGGGCGGTGACGCCCGCCGCCACCGAGACGCCCGCGCTCATCAGTGCCAGGGCGGGGGACACGACCGGGCTGCGGCCGGCCGCCACCGCCGCGACGACGCCGAAGGCGAGGAAGACGGACCCGCCGACCCAGAAACGTCGGGCCGCCACCACGCCCGCTCCCGCCGCGATGAGCAGGGCGACGACGACGATCGCCACGTTGAGCGCCAGCTTGTCGTTCGTGCCGAACAGCGAGACCACGAAGTCCTTGGCGCCCGGCGGCTGGAGGGCGATGACGAGATCGCCGATGCCGATGACCAGGGACGGCCAGCCATCGACCAGGGCGGCCAGGAGCTCGCTGGCCGCGATCGCGACCCCGGCCGCCAGCATCCCGGCGATCGCAGCGGCCCAAGGAGCGATCCCGTCACGCGTCGGTGTGTCCACGGGCTGACCCTGCCGTCCGTCCATGAAGGGATGATGACGGAGCGCCGTCCGGTCTGGCCCGGCACCCGGACCGACCGAGCATACTGGTCGTCCGAGTACGAAGGTGGAGGGTGCGTGCACAGAGCCGAGCGACACGGGTCAACGACCGCGGCCGATCCATCCGCTGGCGAGCCCTATCTGCTGCTCGCCGACATCTCCGGCTACTAACGCGGGCCTGGCGTTTAGTACATGTGGTCGGGGCGAGAGGCATAGCCCCGCGACCACCGACCTTCCGATCACGATGCGCCTCGCCGAGCCACCGGAACCATTCGACTGGCTGCGGAGCGCATGACGCGCCGGCTGCCTCGCCACGCCGGCGAACGCGCCACCGACCGTGAGGTCGTGGTCGTCGCCGCGGTCCTGGAGGCGGGTTCAGAGAAGGCGGCCGCGCACCGCCTCGGCCTGTCGCACTCGACCGTCAAGCACCACCTCGCGAACGCGCGGTCCAAGGTGGGGGCCGAGACGACGGCGCAGCTGGTGTGGATCCTGGCGGAGCGCCTCCCCGAGCCGCAGGGCCCCGAACGCGGGAACGAGTAGCGGCGAACCCTTGGCGCTCATCGAGGCCGAAGCCCGGGACGATGCCCGCCTTGTTCAGCCGCCCGCACTGTCTCCGAGGGGCTCCTGGGCGAACGGGTCCTGTGCCGACCCCGCGGTCGGGGCCGCCGTCCCGGGCAGGATCTCGAACGTGGGCTCGAAGTGCACGAGCAGTCCCGCCAGCCGCATGAGAACGGCCGGGTCGCCTTCGAGCTTCACCGTTCCCTCGGCGACCTGCTGCTGGAGGGGGGCGGTGCCGAGCATCGCGCGCTCCATATCCGACCGGTTGACGGTCATCGTGAGGTCGGCGCGCTCGGCGAGGAACCCCTCGAGGCTGGTGAGCGTGCCGTTGCTGAGCTCGACGACGAACTTCTCGCCGTTGTCCGGGGTGACGAGGTTCACGGTGAACGACTCGGCCTGCGCCTTCTGGGGGTCGAGGCGGACGCCGAGGAGGTCGAGGAACTGACCGGTCGTCACCGCGCGCAGGATGTCGGGGCCCGTGCTCTTCGGGATGGCGGCCGAGGACATGCCCGAGCGCAGCTCGAGCGCCGCCGCGAGGAAGCTGTTCCGGACGCTCGGGCTCTCCTGCTGGTAGCCGATCTGCTCGAACGCGTCGGCGAGCAGGCGCTTCGCGTCGGCGTTCCCGGGTTCCGCGTGCACGAGCTTGTCGAGGATCTCGGTCGCGAGCCGGTACTTGCCCTCGCCGACGAGCGCCCGGCCGCGGGCGAGGATCGCGTCGGCGCCGCCCATCATCTCGACGTACAGGGGGGCGGAGTCGCGCGGCGAGAGCGGGATGAGCGTCGTCGGGTTGCCGTCCCAATAGCCCAGGTACCGGTTGATGACGGCGCGCGCGTTGTGCTCGACCGAGCCGTGGTAGCTCCGCGCCGCCCACTGCTGCCGGAGGCTGCGCGGCGGCCGGTAGACGTTGTGGATCTCGTTGATGGTCACGCCGAGGTTGGCGTGGTGGAGCACCGCGTTGTTGAGGTGGGCGTACGCGTCGCGCTGCGTGCGCATCACCTCCTGAATGCGGTCGTTGCCCCAGCGCGGCCAGGAGTGCGAGGCGAACATCACCTCTGCCTCCCGGCCGAAGAGGTACAGCGCCCTGTTGATCTGGCGGGACCACTCGAGGGCGTCGCGGACGAGCGCGCCCCGCAGGGTGTAGATGTTGTGGACGGTCGCCACGATGTTCTCGGCCGCCCAGAACACCTTCCAGTCCGGGAACCACGTGTTCATCTCGGCGGGCGCCTCGGTGCCCGGCGTGTTCTGGAAGACCATCCGGACGCCGTCGACCGTGAGCTCCTCGACGTCGTCGCGGATGTAGATCGTCGGCGCGATCAGCCCCGGCGTCCCGACCGCGACGCCCTTGCCGATGGCCTGGTCCACGTGCCCGTACGGGCTCCGGTCGAGCTGCGTGCCGTACTGGTAGGCCATGCGACGGTTCATCGCGTTGCCGGCGTACACGTTCTCGGCGATCGCGTGCTCCATGAAGCCGACCGGCGCGATCACCTGCACGGCCCCGCTGCGCACGTCGGCCTCGTCCACGACGCCGCGCACGCCTCCCCAGTGGTCGCCGTGGGAGTGCGAGTAGACGACCGCCACGACCGGCCGCTCGCCCAGGTGCTTCGTCACGAGCTCGAGCGCGGCGGCAGCCGTCTCGGTCATCGTAAGAGGGTCGAAGACGATCCAGCCCGTGTCGGACCTGACGAAGCTGATGTTCGCGAGGTCGAAGCCGCGGACCTGGTAGATCCGGCCCGGGACCACCTCGTACAGCCCGTACTCCATGTTGAGGACGGCCTGCCGCTGCAGGGACGGGTGGATGCTGTCGAAGTCCCGGCCGTCGAGCAGGAAGTCGTAGCTCCCGATGTTCCACGCGACGCCGCCGTTCGACGCCATGATCTGCCGGTACTCCGGCACCGCCAGCCGGCCGCGCCGCGCCTCCTCGAAGTCCCGCTCGTCGCTGAACGGGAGCGCGGCGCGGGCCGCCCCCTGGGCCGCGACAGTGGCGGGGGACGGCTGCCTGCCCAGCGGGTGGAAGTGAGCGGCGTCGGACACGGAATGCCCCTCTCCGGTTCTTGCGCATGCGAGTCAATGGCTGTGTTCCGAGAGTATCCGTTCCCGAGAGGTGGTCCGTCCGGCGGGCGCCGCGGCCAGGCGACTCAGGAGGGGGACGTCGGCTCCGCGACAGCCACGACCATGGCCCAATCGGCCAACTAGTCGTCGGAGTCGACCGCCGCCACCCTTGAGGGCATGACGGCGCGCTGGTCCGATCCAGGTCGACTCCCGGTTCCCCCCACCGGGTACGTCCGCGCCGTCAACTCCTCGGCGGCCCGATGAGCGGGATCGAGCTCGTCGCCGCGTTCCTCGCCGGGGTCGTCATGGGTGGCGCCCTCGACCGCTTCGTGCTCCCGCTCCTCGTCGATGCCTGGATCGACCGACTGCGCCGGCATGGGCGATGAACGCAGGGACGGCCCGCCAGGTCGACGTGCTCGCCGCGTTCGTCGCGACCGGCTCCGTGGCAGACGCGGCGGCGCGCGTCGGCGTCCGTCCCGGCACCGCGCAGCGCCACCTCGCCGACCTGCGGGCGCGCTCGGGCCTCACGACCGAGCAGCTGATCTACCGGGGGCGGGCCGAGGGCTGGCTCGTGGTGCCGGGTCTGGAGCCCTGCTCCGTCACGAGTCCACCGGCTTGCGGCAGCTGACGATCCGGTTGTCCGTCAGGTGCCAGAGGCCCTTCTCACGGGGGGCGCCCGCGTAGCGAACGGTCAGGTCCGCGAACCCGGCATCCTCGATCATCCGCCGGAAGTCGGCCTCGGTCCAGTTCCAGCGGTCGCCGGCCGTCCGCTCACTCAACGGCTTCTTCGGGCCGGAGATGAGCTCGTCCACGTACACGAATCGCCCGCCCGGGCGCAGCACCCGGAACACCTCGGCGGGGTTCGCCGGCGCCGTGATGGCGGTGACGGCCGAGAACTCGCCGTCGCCGAAAGGCAGCGTGGCGGAGCTCGCCTGGACCAGCTGGGCCGTCCCCGCGGCGATCCGATCCGAGAGCCGCCTCTCGGCCTCAGCCAGCATGACCCGCGAGGGATCGAGGCCGACGACCCGGCGCACGTGCGTCGCCTTGGTGGCCAGGAAGGCCCCGGGGCCACAGCCGATGTCCAGCAGCTCGTCCTCCAGTTGCGGGTCCAGCATCCCGGCGACGACGTCGTACAGGCGCGCATGGCCGATCGGCTGGACCTTCGCGAACGCCCTGCCGAGCGGCCCGTTGAACCAGAAGCCCTGCGGTCCACCCGGGGCGAACAGTGTGAACTGCACGTCCTCGCCCGACGGGGGCGCCTTGGGTTCCTGGCCCCGGCGCCGGCCGAGGACGACCGCCCCGGCAGTGACGGCGGCCAGCGTCCCGCCCGCGAGGGCGACCGTGGTGCGGCGGCGCATGGCGCGAACCTCCTCGTTGCAGCTTCGGTCGCACGGAAGGTCGTCACTTCCGGCGGTGGCGATCCGGTCAGACGTGCAGGAACTCCGGCTCGACCTGAGCAGGCTGCCCTCGGCTCACCCGGAAGTCACAACGCTGCCCCCCATGGGCGATGGTCTCGGTGCGGTCGAGCCGCAGGTGCATCGCTGCGAACTGGGGATAGTCGATCCAACAGAGGTACTGGGCGAGCTCGGGGGCGCCTTCCCGGTCGAGGTACTTCACGGCCGCGCACTCGGTGCAGTCCAGACCGAACGCGAAGCCCTGTCCGTCGCCTTCGACGACCTCGTACACCCAGTCCTCCGGGTAGCGGCGTTCCTGGCTGGTGGCAGCAACGTGTCTCCACACGTTCATGCCCTTCTGAGTGAGGAAGAGTCGGCCCTGCAAGCGCATCCGCCAGCGCGTGGGGGCAGTCTCGAGGAAGCTCACTTCCCCGAGGTGGATGAGACGGGCGGCCTCCTCGACCGATGCCCCACGCGCCCGGAGCGCCTGGTACATCGCCAGCTTGGTAGCGACCTTACAGAGGACCTTCGTGAATGGGTTCTCGCCACCACCGATGTACGGGATGTCCGGCAGCAGGGCCTCGAAGCGCTGGATCGCGTCCTTGACGATCGCCTCCCCCTCCTCCTTGCCGTAGGCCGCGGCGAGGGGCTTCCTGAATGGCCGGAGGAAGGACCGCACCTGCCGCATGATCTTGGGCTTGTGCTCGAGGTACCAGTTCTCGGCTTCCATGGTCCGACCCTCCAGGTTCGACGCATCGTGCTCCGGTCGGTCGTTGCGGAGGCGGCCGCCAACGATGGCGCCACCTGTGGCGGCGACCACAGCGCCGCCGGCGACAAGGGCGAGCGTGGTGCTGCGGCGCATACCGAACCTCCCTGGGATGCGACCAGCGGGTCGGTCTCGCCAGTGGCTCGGCGCGGTCCCGGCGGCCGGTGCTTGGGCCGCGCGTCGAAGCCTCCCGCGTAGTGGCGGTGAGTCTGGCCGGGCCGACGCCGACTGCCTAGAGGCTTTTGGCGCGAACGGGATGATCAGGACGAGGCCGCGGCCCGATGCTCGGGACTCGACGCCGGTCGCTGGTCTCCGAGGCCCTGCTCTGCTGGCCTGGGCCACTTCCAGGCATGCCACACGATCAAGAGCCCGGCGATGATCATCGTGACCATGATCAGGAGCCCGATCTCCAGCTCTCTGCCTGCGTGGTCAGCCACGTCCCAGGTAAACACCACGGTAGCGACCACGCCCAGGATGGCATTCGCATAGCGGTTGACTGGATCCCTCAGGACCAGCGTGAGGAAGGCCATCGCCAGGGGCAGGAGCGTGAAGAGCATGAGCATCGAGGTCAGCATGATCGCGTCGATCTTCTCGCCCTCGAACTCCCCTGTGGCGATGTATGCACTGAGAACGTCCGGCAGCAAGACGGCCGCGAGGATGGCTGCCAACTGACCGACGCCGAGGAAGATCCAGAGCGTCGATACCCGCAATTTCCAGGCGAGGAGCTCCACGCGATCCTCCTTGGGACGCCCTGCGCGAGCGGGTCGGTCTCGCCAGTGGCTCGGCGCGGTCCCGGCGGCCGGTGCATGGGCCGCGCGTCGACGCCTCCCGCCGACCGCCTAGCGTAGGCGGCGGTCAGGCAGATTGGCGAGAGGCGAGCGGCCCCCGGTCGCCCGGTGCGCTCCGCGGCTTGGCCCCGCAAGCGTAGCACCGCAGGCGAATAGACCGCACCAGCCGTCCACCCGACGATTCGCGGGTGAAGCTGTGCACGGTCTGCGCTGTCGTCACCAGCCGCGCGGGTAGTCGCTGCACCGCGCACGCCCGGCAGTCCAGCCGTAGCCGGCACAACGCCCTCTACAGCACGCGGGCCTGGCAGCGGCTCAGTGCCCGAACACCGACACTCCCGAGCCGCGTCGGTTCAGCAGCATCGGTCACGCTACGGGCAGGTGACCTCGAACGAGCCGGCGACGCCGGACCATTCCCGACCGAAGTTGATCGCCTGGACGTCAACGAACGTCCCCGTCCCGGTCGCGGTCACCGGCCGGCCCTCGGGAACGTTGTAGTCGAGTTGCGTGGAGCCGTCGGGGATCGAAGTCACGACCGGCGGGTCGTCACCCGCGAACCACACCTGCTCGTCCAACCCCGAACCGAGCGAGACTTGAACACTCGGCGGGCTGAAGACGTCGCCCTGCGCTTCCCAGCCGGGCGGCGGGAGCACGATCACGACCTCGGGGTCAGCACCGTAGTTGCCTGCCTGGATGTACCCGGCGGTGAAGATGTCACACCGGATGTCGCTGAACTCGTACCGCTCGGTGCCGATCGTGACGACAGCGGTGTTCTGCTGACCACCGCCCGGGTTCGGAGCCGCGGTGGACGGCGCATCGGTGGACGGAGCATCTGCCGTTGGGATCGCGGGGCTCTCCGAGGAGAGTGGCGCAGAGCTCGCATCTTCCGTCGCCGGGGCATCCGAAGCCGGACCGCCGCACGCGGCCAGACCGATCGCCAACACGGCCGTAAGCGCGGCCATCCGCGTCATTCTCAACTGGCTCATGTGCTGCCTCCAGGGCCGACCACAGAGCTGCCAGGTCTTGACGACTCGCTTGCTGGCCGATGGACAAGGGTATACGCACTGTCGATTCAGCGAGCTGGAAGCGCCGGCGCTCCTCGTGTGGACGGGAGCGCCGAATAGGCGACTCCTCGGTCCTGACCCATGACCTCGATGCGGATCCGCTTGTTGATCCGGCCCCTGTGCCACTCCTGCAACTCGACCAAGGGCGCGTCGACCGACCGGGCTGCAGCGGCCGTCGTGCGGCCATCACGCATCCCGACCGCTGCCGAGGCGCGCGCCTACCTCGAGTCGCTACCGGAGCTGTGGGCCAAGACCTCGGACGCCGGGGCGGCACGCGATCGCCGAGGCCGTGTTCGAACGGATCGATGTCCTGGGGGCGAAGGACTTCACGTTCGCGCTGACCGCCCAAGCGAGGGCCCGCGGATGGGACGTGGCCTTCGGGCCTGGCGTCGTCCGCGTGAAAGAAGGTCAGTCTGGTCAGGGCGAGAGGGATCGCCCCGCCCCAAACTCAGCGATCGCTCAGCTTCCTGATGGTCAACGCCACCCCGCGGGAGCCGCCGTTGCCCCTCGAGCTGGTCCGCGGCGCATGACGCGTCGGTTGTCCCGCTCCGCCGGACGCGCCACGGACCGAGAGGTCCTGGTCGTGGCGGCCGTCCTCGATGCCGGCTCGGAGAAGGCGGCCGCCCACCGCCTGGGCCTGTCGCACTCGACCGTGAAGCACCACCTGGCAAACGCGCGGTCCAAGGTGGGCGCCGAGACGACGGCGCAGCTGGTGTGGATCCTCGGCCCGCGGTTGCCGGGGCCCAAGGGCGTGGCGCAGACGGACGAGTAGCACCGGAGGCCAGCGCGACACGTGTTGGGGCCTGAGGGGAAATGGCCCTCAACTTCGAGGACGAGACCGCCGGCACCACACGAGTCGCGCTGGCGACTCCACGCCCGTGCTCCAACGCTCAGGAGGTCGGGGCATCCCAGGCAGAATGTCGCGGGTTCGAATCTCGACTCCCGCTCCGCCTCGTCGCGGCCCGGGCTAGCGGGTCGGCGCCGCGACAAGCACTGGCAGCCCGGTGGAGGCGCGTAGCCGGTCCGGCATGACGCCCCGGAGACGCTCAGCGAGGCTGGGCCGATCGGCTCCCGGCGGCAGCACGAACAGAACGCCGCCAAACCGCCTCGCAGCCTCGGCCAGGCCCTCCGCGCCCGAATGCGTTGGGAACCAGCCGCCGGCGGTCACGCCGGCGGCCCGCGCCGCTTCGAGGTACGTCCCGATCCCGCCGCGCCCCTCGCGGCGGGCGAGCGCGTCGTCGAACAGCCGGTCGGGCGAGGGACGATTGAGATCGTCACCGCGCAGATCTCCGTACGGGCTGGAAAATCCTTCGGCCGAGCGATCCACGAGCACGAGCTGCCGGTTCTCACGAGCGGCGAGCGCCAATCCGACCAGGAATGCATCTCGATCGGCGCCCCGACCGACGGCCACCACGACCGCGCCCTCTGGGGCACCCGACGGGGCTACGTCGGCAGTCTCGCCGAGCCTGACCAGCTCCTGGGCGGCCGCGGATGTCGGAGCCCTCGGGGCCTCGGCGGGCGGCGCGCCGATCGGGCCGAGCGCGGCGATCAGGAGCTCGACCACTCCCGGATCGTCGGATACGAAGCCCACGAACCGCTTGCCGGGCGTGGCCGCTCCGCCGATCCCGAAGGTCGCCGGGTCGCCGAGCTCATAAGACACGAACGCGAGCGGTTCCGGGTCGTCGGTCACGAGGAACCACTGGGTCTCGAGCCTGCGGTGGTCACCTGGGACTTGGCGGTAGTCGAGCGTGGCGAGTCCGGGATCCTCCGGCCGAGGCCCGATCGCCCACACGGTGAGCCTCGTGCCGGCCTCGAGCAGGTCGACGTACCGGAGTGCCTCGACCCGGAGCTTCGCCGTCGTCTGGAACCCGACGA
Source organism: uncultured Chloroflexia bacterium (assembly GCA_963707215.1). Taxonomy (GTDB): domain Bacteria; phylum Chloroflexota; class Limnocylindria; order Limnocylindrales; family CSP1-4; genus DATHYZ01. The sequence continues at coordinate 1,276,518 of CAVPPB010000003.1, forward strand.
GCAGCCGTCCGCCCCGCGCGGCCGCCTCGATCTCGCGCGTGGTGCGCAGCATCCCTCGCGGGTCATAGGTGAAGCGGGTGGCATCGGGAGCGCGCCCCAGCGCTTCGGCAAGCCGCCGGCCGATCTCGAAGATGCCCGCATCCCCCGAATCCGCCGGGTAGGTCCAATCCATGCTCGGTGCCGCCATTGTGGTGCAGCGCTCCTTCGGGTCACTTGGCTCGGCCTCGAAGCTCATGAAGGCTGAGCGGTCGGATGAAGTGAGAGTAGACGACCAAATTGCCGGTTGGGCCGCACCGGCGTCGCCGCGGTGCTGGCGACCGGCTCCGAGAAGGCTGCCGCCCACCAGCTCGGCCTGTCGCAGGGGCCGCGCTTCGTCGGCCTGCGTCTCACACCGGCCGCCTACCGGCATCGACTGGCGCTCGCGCCACCAGATGCTGTTATGGCGCGCCCGACAGGTGTTGGGCGCGGGATTACAACCTACACCATCCCGATCGAGGGTCGGGATGAGTGGCTGGCCGCGGCGAGGCGGCTGGCGTGAGACGCCAGGCTCGGGCGGGTCGATATTCAGGCGGGACTGCCGCGGACCACGAGCTCGTCGTGGTCGCCGCTGTCATCGCGGCCGGCTCTGAGAAGGCCGCTGCCCACCGGCTGGGCTTGTCGCACTCGACGGTCAAGCACCACCTGGCGAACGCGCGGGCCAAGGTGGGGGCGGCGAGGAGGGCGCAGCTGGTGTGGATCCTCGCGGGGCGGCTGCCGGAACCAGAGGGCACAGGACCGGCCGAGTCACTCGCCTTCCGCAGCGACGCCGATCAGCGCCCCTGGCGGGGCACTCGCCCCGGCTGTAGCGCCTTCGGCCATCCGCAGCCCGCGGACGAGGAGTCCTGCTCCCATCAGCACGCACCACAGGAGCGTGCCCGGGATTGACGCGATCATCAGCAGCCATGCCTCGTCGGGCAGCACGCCGAGCTCGCCGACCAGCCGCCCCACGACGTGGATCGCCGGAACGAGCCCGAGCACGCATATGGCGAGCGGGATCAGCCGGGTGCGAATGCCGATCAGGCTGAGGCCCGTCGCCCACAGGGCAAGCGAGAGCAGGCCCGCCGGCAGCACGCCCTGGACGCCAGCCATCTGGACCACGAGGTACGCAGTCTCACCCCACGCGGCATCGAGGGACGCGATGTGGAGGAGCGGCCCGACCGCGCCGATGCGCATCACGCCGAATACGAGGAAGCAGAAGGCAGCGAACAGGCCGAAGACGGACGCCGCCCGAACGGGCCACGAGCTACGCTCCTGGCGCGCGGTCGCCGCCAAGCTCGTGACGGCGATCGTGAGGACGATGGACGTCAGGATGAGCATGGTCCCGGTGCTCGTGAAGACGTCGGGATGTGCGCGCACGAAACGCACGCCAAGCGCCGGATCGTCCGTGTCGGCGAACCCGAGGATCGGCTGAGCGAGGTACAGCCCGAACCAGACGATCCCCACGACGCCGGCCCCGACAGCTGCGAGCCCGGCCACGATGGTCGTTCCCCTCATGCCCCTCCCCCTACGAACAGAGCCTGGTGCCATCCGGCCTCACACCGCGGCCTCGTGGTCGCGTTGCCGAAGTATCCCCGAGCGGTCAACGGCCACTCGGACCGGTGGCTCCTGGCTACTCCCTCGGCAGGGTCCGGTAGAAGATGAGTTCCTCGTCCTCGCCGCCGCGCGAGCCCTCCGTGAACAGGTAGAGCGTCACGAGGATCGCGTCCTGGCCGTCGATCTGGACCTCGCTGATCGACGCGTTGCTGAACGCCTCACTCCCAGCGTGCGTCTGGAATCGGATCTCGTCGGCGACCCGGGTCTCGTCGTCGTAGAGGAACGTCCGCCACGAGCTCCAGTCGCCCGGCACTCGCTCACCCTCGAGCAGCATCAGCTCATGCCCGCGGAAGGTGATCGTGTCGCGGTCGCCGATGTGGCCGTCGATGCCACGATCGATCAGCGCCTGATCGCGGTCCGGCCGGGCGACTGCCTGCCACGTCGTCCAGTCGGTCCATCCCGACGCCTGGCGGTCGCGCTCGCAGTCTCCGTGGTAGTGGAAGCTGAGCTCGACGCGCTCCCAATTCGCCGCGTCGATGGACGGCGTCCCCTCGCCACAGGCCGGCATCGTGACCGGCACGTCGAACCTGCGGGCGATCGTCCCCGCTCGGAGGTCGTCCCACGAGTCGAAGGACGCGACGACAATGTGGATCGGGTCGGGCTCCTGTTCCCAGGCGACCACGTAGCCGCCGTCGGACATCGCCGCGATCGACGGCTGCGACGCGAGACCGGCGAGCTCGACCTCCCAGGTCCAGTCGAGGAGGTTGGTCGACGTGGCGAGGTGAGTGTGGAAGGCCTGATCCGCATCGTCCCAGGCGAAGTAGACGGCAGCGAAGCGGCCAGCCTCAGGGACCCAGATGACGTCCATCGGGCCCATGTGACGCCCTCGGTCGTCCTTGAGCTTGTACCGGTAGGCCGTTGCCTGGGTGACGTCAGTGATGAGTCCGAGCAGCTCCGTCCGGGCCGCCCCGATCGACACCGGCGAGGCGGCTGGCGCGCCACAGGCGGCAACGACAACCACCGCTCCGAGGACGCCGGCCATCCACCCACGGCTGAGCATGCCGGCCATCCTATGCTGGCGCTACGGGCGACGCCCTGGAGTCCCAAGGCCGTACACGTGGCCCGCGGCGAATGTCGTGACCGTGACGCAACACTTGGCGGACGTCCGCTCGAAGGTCCGGCGCCACGACGACGGCGCAGCTGGTGTGGATCCTGGCCGCGCGGGTGGCTGGAATCCGAGCGCAACGCGGACAGACGAGTAGCGGCGAGCCGCCGCCCCGGGCGGCCGGTACAGGTCAACTCGTGACGGTCGAGGAGCGGAGGAACCAGCGTCCGGCGATTGCATAGGCCGCGGCGACGACGAAGATCAGCAGCCCTCCCCCGGCATTGAACAGCGCGATGGACCCGAACAGCGCCAGGGGCAGGAGCGCGGCTCGCCGAGCCGGGCTTGGCCAGATGGCGATCGCGAGCGGAATGAGGGAGAGCCAGGCGACCAGGGACCCGACGATGTACGGTACGCCACCCCACGACTGCCCGAGCGCGTCCTCCGCCAAATTCGCAACTCCGGCGACGACCGCGGCGATCGCGACGGGCCGGCGTCGTCCGCGTGAAAGAAGGTCGAGTCTGGTCGGGGCGAGAGGATTTGAACCTCCGACCTCATCGTCCCGAACGATGCGCGCTACCAAGCTGCGCCACGCCCCGACCGAGGGCTCTCGTCGCGAGAGCGGGTCGGATGATAGCACCGGAGGCCCGACCCGGCCATCCTGGCCGCCTCTGAGCCTTCCTGGCCGCCTCCCGACCTGGCCATCCCGGCGGCTTCCGGATCGGAACGGTGCCCTAGGCCGATGCTGGCACCCTCCGCTGCGGCATCGTCGCCCGCCGCCGCCCCGGCTGCCGATTCGCGCGTCATCCGCCGGAGCCGGCGCGTCCGCGGCGCCGGCGATCGCTCCCGGCGCCGGCGGCTGCCCGAGGACCACGAGCACCGTCCGCCAGGTCGCCGCCACGACGCCCAGGAACGGGACGACCAGGAACATCCCGATGATCCCGCCGAGCGCCCCGCCGGCCGGGATCGAGAGAAGGACGATGGCTGGGTGGATGTTGACCGCCCGGCTGAAGACGAGCGGCTGGACGACGTTGCCCTGGACGACGTTGAAGATGGCCGTGAAGGCGAACATCACGATGATGGCCACGGGGTCGCCGGTCGTCACCGCGAGCAGGAAGGCGGCACCGGTCGTGATCAGGCTCCCGATGTACGGGATGTAGCCGCCGAAGAAGGAGAGGACGAAGATCGGCAGGGCCAGGGGCACGCCCAGGATGACCATGAGCGCCCACTGAGTCGCCGCTCCGAAGAGCGACACGGCCCCGGTGCCGAGCATGTAGCCGCCCAGCACCGACACGGCCTGGCCGCCGGCGGCATCGAGCTCGCGGCGCCGCCAGGGGGCCGTCCGTGACGTGATCCGGTCCCAGGCATCGCGCCCGTCCCTGAGGAAGAAGTAGGTCAGGATGATCCCGACGAGGAACACGAGGGCGACCGCGGCGGCGCTCAGCGTGACGCTCAGGACGGCCGTGGCGATCGAGTTGCCGATCGTGGCGACGAGATCCTCGAGCGACCCGCCGAGGCCCTCCAGGAAGTCGTTGATGGCCCCGGCGCCGTCCCCCAGACCGGCCACCAGGTCGCCGACGTTGGAGATCAGGAAGACGACCGACAGTACCGTGAGGAGCCCGATGATCCCGGTCACCCCGGCCGTGACCACGGCCGCGGCGAGCCCCAGGCCCCAGCCACGCTTGGTCAGCCAGCCGACGATCGGCGCGAAGGTGGCAGCCAGGACGGCGGCGATGATGAGGGGCAGGGCCAGGATCGGGATCTGCAGGACGGCCGTCAGGGCCGCGGCGACGAGCGCGATACCGATGAGCAGACGCCAGCTCCACTGGGCGAGCATGTCGAGCCAGGGCGGGACGACCTCGCTGGCCGCGGCGCCGTCAGGGCCGTCCGGTCGGACGATGTCGATGGCCGAGGTCCCGATCGCCAGCAGGGCGACGGCGACCGGCACGGCCAGGATCACCCCGAGCAACCCGCCGAGCGAGGCTCCGATCGGCAGGGCGATGAGGACGATGGCCGGGTTGATCCGGGCACTGACCCGCTCGAGGCGCGGTGCGACGAGACGTTCCGTGACCAGGTTCAGGACCACGATCAGGATCAGCAGCACGAACGTCCAGGTGGGGCCCACGGAGGCGAACGCCACGAGCAGCACCGCCGCCGTCGCCACGATCGCCCCGATGTAGGGGATGAAGCCGCCGGCGAAGACCAGCACGGACAGCGGGAACGCCACGGCGACCCCGAGGACCACGAGCAGCGCGAGGGTGATCAGGGCCTCGAGGGCCGCCATGATGGCCGTCCGCCGGAGGTAGCCGCCGACCCGCTGGATGCCGAGCCCAGCGCTCTGCGCCGCCGCCTCGCGATGGTGATCACTCATGCCCTGGGTGATCCAGCGCCAGCCCCGGCCGAAGTCCTGGAGCACGTAGAAGGTCGTGAACGCGGCGAAGAGCAGGACGGTCGCCACGCTCGCGACGTTGCCGACGATCGCAGCGACGTTGCCGGCGAACCACTCCAGGCTTCCGTCAAGCATGTCGGCGATCGAGTCGGCGATCGCGGGCGGCACCAGGTCGCCGGCCTCGCCGTCGCGCAGAGCATCGACGCCATCCCTGATGGCGCGGACGAGGTCCGGCCCGTACACCACCAGGACGTAGACCGCGACCCCGAGGATCGCCACGACGATGCCGACCACCAGCAGCGTGCCGACCGCCGCTGCTCGCCCGCTGCCCCAGCCTCGCGCCCGGAGGCTCGTCACGAGCGGCGCGACCGCTACCGAGGCAAGGAAGGCGACGAGGATGGACGCGGTCACGGTCGAGATCGAGACCGCGATCGCCAGCAGGACCAGGGCGAAGGCGACGATCACGAGGACCCGCCAGCCGAGACCGCCCAGGCGGACCAGCCAGAACGGGATCTCCGCTCCGGCGGACGTCGCGACCGCGTTCGGATCTCTCCTCTCGGATCCGGCCGCGGGCCTGGAGCTGTCGACCATCGTCACCCTCCCTGTCCGGTCCGGCTCACGCGCGGGATCCGGGACCCCGCAATGGTACGGGGCGGGACCGTGGCCGTGGGCACCCGCTCGCCGGCCGGTCGAGACGTCGGCCGGTCAGTCCTCGGGCAGCGGCGGATGCTCACCGGCGAGGCCGTCGCGATGCCGATGGGCATCGGGCGAGATCGGCAGGATCGCGACGGCCGCGAGCAGGTAGCTGACGGCCATGATGCCGAAGGCGATCGGGAAGCCGATCTCGTTGCCGAGCGCCCCCACGATGATCCCCAGGACCGCCGACCACAGCGCGCCGACGACGAACATCAGGGTGAAGTAGGCCCCGAAGGCGACGTCGCGGATGCCGGGGCGAGCGACGTCGGCGAGGAGCGCCTGGAGCAGGGCGCTCTCCTCGTAGACGAAGGCTGACATGAAGCCGATCGCCAGCCAGACGAGCGGGATCGTCGAGCCCGCGGCGACCAGCATGACGAGCCCGACCGCGCCCAGGAGGTAGGAGCCGACGAGCACCCATCGATGCCCGAAGCGCCCGGCGAGCCAGCCGGCCACGATCGGCCCCGGCACGCTCCCGGCCAGCAGCAACGTGTACATGACCGCGATCGTGGCGGCATCGAGGCCGAGCACCAGGGCCAGGTACAGGGGCACGAACGTCGTCACGATGCCGAGCCCGCGACCGGCCGAGGCGACCGTCGAGGCGATGAACACCCAGCGCAGATCGTGCTCGTGGCGGATGGCCCGGATGATCCGCCAGGTCGATCCCTCGGCGAGGGCCGCTGTCCGATCGGTGCCGGCCTCGCGGACCAGCAGGACGATCGCCAGCCCGACGGCGACCGCCGGGACACCCAGGACCAGCATCGAGGACTGCCAGCCGGCCGTCGCGATGAGCCAGCCGCCGATGAGCGGGACGGCCACGGTCCCCAGGTTGCCCATGGCGATATGGGTGCTGATGGCCATCGCCCGCCGGACCGGCGGGAACTGCTCGGCAAGGACCGCGTGGCCGACCGTGTGCTGGGGAGCGCCGCCGAGGCGCGCGACGATCGTGGCGGCCGAGAAGGCGGTCCACGACGTGGCCGCCGCCGTGAGGAGGGTGCCCACGCCGAAGACCAGCCCGGCGGCACCCAGGATCCGTGGCCTGGGGACGTACCTGGCCAGCGGGCCGAACCCGAGCTGCACCGCCCCGCTGAGCAGGTTCGCGACACCCAGCAGAATCCCAACCGAGGCGACCCCGACGCCGTACGCGGCAACGACCTCGACGAGGACGAGCGGCAACAGGGCCGACTGGGCGTGGATCAGGCCATGCTGGATGGAGAGCAGACCCAGGGTCAGCCGAGGCCGGACTCCCGGGACCGGCCGCCCCGGGGCCATCAGGCTGGTCATCGTCGGTCATGGTAGCCAGCCACGTGTACCCGGCGAGCGAACGCGGCGCGCGAGGATCGACCGACCGTGCCACCATGTCCTCGGCCCATCCGTCCCGGGCCGGGAGGACATCGTGAGCGAGACACCGACCAGCCCGCCGCCCGTGACGTTCGCGGAGGCACCGCCGTCGGCGCCACCCGGACCTCCTGCCCAGCCTGACCCGTCCCCGGCCCAGCCACCGAGCGACTGGCGCAAGGCTCGCCGCTGGCTCACCTGGGTCGCGCTGATCCTCACCTGCGTGACCGCGGTGTCGGCGACGGCCGCGGTCTGGACGCACCGGACCCTGCTCGACACCGACACCTTCATCGACAACGTCGCCGAGCCGATCGCTGACGACCCGGCCGTCGCCAACGCCCTCAGCATCGGGCTGACCGACCGCATCTTCGACGCGCTCGACATCCAGGGTCGGCTGGAGGCGGTCCTCCCCGACCCCATCGACTTCGTGGCCGGCTCGATCGAGGTCTCGCTGCGGGCCCGGGTCCAGGAGCGCCTGGAGGTCGCCCTCCGCAGCGACCAGGCCAAGGCGGCCTGGCTGGCTGCGAACCGCTTCGCCCACGAACGGATCCTGGCCATCATCCGGGGCGAGTCCGAGGTCGTGATCTCGGAGGACGGCGTCGTCTACGTCGACCTGCGTGGGCTCGTCGAAGTGGCCCTGCGGACCCTCCAGGACGCCGGCGTCATCGACGCCTCGGTCGTCATTCCCGACTTCACCGAGTTCGAGACGCCGGAGCGCATCCAGGCCTGGCTCGAGCAGAACCTGGGGCTCGCGCCCGACACCGACATCCTCCTGGTGCCCGTCGCCCAGACCGAGGCGATCGAGACGGCCCGGGTCCTCCTGCGGGTCTTCGACGTCGTCGTCGTCGTGCTGATCATCGCGGCCGTGCTCCTGGGGATCCTGACCATCGCGATCGCCCTCGCCCGACGCCGAGCCGCGGTCCAGCTGGCCATCGGCCTGGCCATCTCGTTCGCGGTCTCGTACCTCGTGATCGAGGCGGTCCAGGGTTGGCTCATCGACCAGCTCGCGGCAGGCACCCTGGCGAGCGTCGGGCAAGCCACGATCGAGGCGACCCTCACCGATCTCTCGCGCTGGACCGAGGTCCTGGTCGGCTTCTCGGTCGTGCTCGCCGTTGTCGCCTACTTCCTGAGCGGCCCGGGCTGGCTGCGCCGCCTGCCGGGCACCCGGGCCGGTGCCTGGATCGTCGGCAATCCCGGTCCGATGCGGCTCGGCGGCATCGTCGTCCCGCTCCTCCTGCTCTTCGTCCTGCCGAAGGGCCCGGTCATCGTCGTCGCCATCGTCGCGCTCGCGATCACCTACCAGGTGGTCTACGTCTTCGTGCGACGGGACGCCAGGGAGATGGGCGTGCTGACCGACGAGGGGGAAGCCACGGCGGCCGCCTAGGACCCGCCGGATCGGGAGGCGCCGTCGCTCCCGCCGGCCGGAACGCAGGACGGACGGAACGGCCGGGCCCCGGTTCGGGGCACCGGCCGCTCATGGTCTCTCGGACGGCGCGGCCAGCGGACCGCGGCCCGGTCGTTCAGAACGCCTCGAGGTAACGGTCGAGCTCCCACTTGGTGACCTGGGTCTTGTACTCGTCCCACTCGGCGCGCTTGGCGTCGAGGTAGTGCGAGAGGACGTGGTCGCCAAGGGCCTCGCAGATGACCGGGTCGGCCTCGAGCTCGTCGATCGCCTCGCCCAGCGTCCCAGGCAGCTCGCGGATGCCCTTCTCGGCGATCCGGATCGCGTCCATCTCGAAGAGGCTCTCCTCGACGGGCTCGCCGAGGGTCATCCCCTTCTCCACCCCGTCGAGTCCGGCGGCGATCATCGCCGCGAAGGCGAGGTAAGTGTTCGATGAGGGGTCCGGGCAGCGGACCTCCAGGCGGGTGCCCTCGATCGACTTGCCGGGGGAGACCTTGGGAACCCGGATGAGGGCGGACCGGTTGGTCCGGCCCCAGGTGAGGTACGTCGGCGCCTCGTAGCCGGGAACCAGCCGCTTGTAGCTGTTCACCAGCGGTGCCAGGACGGCGATCATCCCCCGGGCGTGGGCCAGGACCCCGGCCGCGTACGAGCGGGCGACGTCGGACAGCCCGTACTGGTTGGCCGGATCGGCGAAGGCGTTCCGCTTCTCGGCGATGGAGAAGAGGCTCTGGTGGGTGTGCATGCCGGAGCCGTTGATCCCGTGGATCGGCTTCGGCATGAACGTCGCGTAGAGGCCGTGGAGCTGGGCGACCGCCTTGAGCGTGAACTTGAAGGTCAGGGCGTTGTCGGCCGTGCGGATGGCATCCGAGTACTCGAAGTCGATCTCGTGCTGCCCTTCGGCGACCTCGTGGTGGGCGGCCTCGACGTTGATCCCGAAGGCCCCGAGGGCGTCGACCATGTCCTGGCGGACCTCCTGGGCGAGGTCCGTGGTGAAGTCGAAGTAGCCGGCCAGGTCGTGCGGAAGGGGCGCCACCCGACCGTTCTCGTCGCGCCGGAACAGGAAGAACTCGAGCTCCGGGCCCATGTTGACGATGTAGCCCAGGTCGCGGGCCCGGTCCACCTGACGGCGGAGGATGTAGCGCGGGTCGCCGACGAACGGCTCGCCCTTGGGCGTGTAGACGTCACAGATCACGCGGGCGGTCCCTCGTGGTCCGCTGCCCTTCTGCCAGGGGATCTCGCCGAAGGTCGCCATGTCCGGGACCAGGTACTGGTCGGACTCGGCGATCCGGGTGAAGCCCTCGATCGACGAGCCGTCGAACCAGGTGCCGTGAGCGACCGAGCTCTCGAGCTGGTGGATCGGGATCGTGACGGCCTTGACGGAGCCGATGATGTCGGTGAACTGGAGCTGGACGAAGCGGATACCGTTCCCCTTCGCCTGATCGATCGTCTTCTTCGCGTCCGAAGGGATGTCGGCCAATGTCGTGTCCTCGTGCGATCCGGGGGCTGCCCGGTGGCACGGTCGATGCTTGTGCCGTGTGCACTAGCAAACCGCGGAGCAGCCGGTCCGGGGCGAGGATAGCAGGGGCTCCGCCGTCGTCACTCGGGCCGTACCCCCGATCCTATAGTGCGCTTTGCACGAGCCTCACGGCGATCGCGAGCGGGAGGCGCAGGTCGGCGTCGGTCGGACGCCAGCCGGCGAGGGCCTCGATGCGGCGCAGCCGGTAGGCCAGCGTGTTGCGGTGGATGCCGAGGGCGACCGCCGCCTCGGCCATCCCCGGCGTCTCGAGGACGGCCCGGAGCGTCGCCAGGCGCTCGGCGACGACGTCGGGTCGCCCATCGAGAAGCGGGGCCAGGAGCGTCCGGGCATGTCGTGTGCCATCGGGCAGGTTGTGCAGACCGCCCAGCAGGCGGTAGGCGGCCTGGCGATCGGCCCGGGCGACCCGCGCACCGTCGTGGCTCGGGTCCGTGGCGGCCAGGCTCTCCATGGCCTCGAGCGTCGCGCGCGCCTCCGCCTCGGCGAGGGGACGCTCGCCCGGGGCCCCGAAGGGCCGCGACACGGCGACCGGTCGACCCAGCAGGGTCGCGATCCGGCCCGCGGTCCCGAGACCGCCGGGGTCGATCGGCCCCGCCGCCAGGACGACCCGCAGCTCGAGGCTCTCGGCGTCGCCCCGGAGGGCGAGTCGGCGGGCCGGGGCCAGAGCACGGATCTCGCGCCGGACGGTCTCCCGCGCGTCCAGGCCATCCACCTCGTCGGCAGCCCCCTGCCGTGCGACGAGGACGACCCAGGGCGGACCGGCCGCCGGCAGGGCCCCGTCGCGGCGTCCCGCGTCGCGGGCCCGGCGGACAGCCTCATCGCGGGCCAGCTGCAGGGCCACCAGCCCGGCGATCCGCTCCGCCGCGATCCGGTCGAGCTCGCTGGCCGGACGCGCCCCGAGCAGCACGAGGGCACCCGTCGAACGCTCGGTCGCGGAGCCGTCGACGCCGCCCGGACTGCCGGGGAGGTTGACCCGAAGGGTGCCGGCCCTGACCCCGCCCTGGTAGCGGGCGACCTCGGCCGCCGCAGCCGGGTCGTCGCCCGCCAGGTGGACGGCCAGGACGTCGCCGCGACGGCCCTCCAGGGCAACGGGGCGACCCAGGAACGTCCCGACCTCGGCCAGCAGCGCCGCGGGCTCCGCGTCGCCGAGTGCCAGGCGCTCGAGCCGGGTCTCCAGAACGCCGGCCTGGTGCTCGAGCTCGGCCCGCCGATTGACGATGCAGCCGATGATCCCGCGCTCGAGCGCCCCGGCATCACCGTCCTTGAGCCGGAAGGCCGGCAGTCCGGCCGAACCGGCCGCGTCGATGAGGACCTGGACCGAGCCGCGACCGCCGTCCTCGACCGGCTCGGCGGCGTCGCCTCCGACCACGACCAACCCGGCGACCCGCGAGCGAGCCAGGGCGACGACCAGCTCCACGATGAGCCCGGACGACGGAGCGACGATGGCCAGGGCCGTGACGGGCACGACGATCAGATCCCCGGGCTCGGGGGAGTCGAGCGCCGGGACCCGCGCTCGCAGGACCCGGACCCAACCCACCGTGGCACCGAGCCGGGCGTCAGCGGCCTCGCTGGCGGTCGCCGTCGGGAAGACAGCGTCGCGGATCTCGCCGAGGGTCGCCATCAGGCCGGACCGTCGCCGGTCGCGGAGTCGGCAGGGGCGTCGGGCGGTGACCGACGCTGCGCCACCAGGTCGTCGACGACCGCCCCGAACTCCCGGTCCACGTCGACATAGCGGTCGTAGCGGGCCACCAGGGTGGCCTCGCCGTCCGGCCGCAGGCGCGCCCAGATCCGCCGTCGGGGCAGCCAGAAGGTGACCACCAGGCCGACGATGAGGAGCCCGAAGGCGAGCCAGACCAGGCCCTGGCCGGGGTCGTGCTTGGCGATGAGGAGGGTGTACTCGGAGACCCCTCGAAGCCCGACGATGAAGTCGATCGCCGGCGTCGTCCCGCTCTCGCCGGGGACGAGGGCCAGGGCTCCGAGCTCCTCGGTCTCGGGCGAGCCGTCGGGGAGCTCGCCGACGACCCGGTACGGGATGGCCAGGACGACCGCCGAGCCGTCGTCGCCCCGATCGAGGAAGAGCTGCAGCCCGGCATCGCGACCCGGGACTGCCGTGATCCCGAACGGCAGGCCGGCGACCTGGTCGGTCAGCACGACCGGTCCGCTCCACAGCACGGCTCCGCTGGAGCGGTCGCGGATCAACAGGTCCGGGGCCGGGCCGAAGCCGTTCTGGTGAAACGTGTAGCCGGCGACGCTGAGCGGGTCGTTCACCCGGATGACCTTGCGGGCGATCTCCCGACCGTTCTGGAAGACCGCCAGGTCGGTCGTGAAGTCCTCGGGTCGGCCCGTCTCGAGACCCGGCGCCTCGAACCCGAGGTTCTTGACGACGAGCAGGTCGGGCGTCCCGATCGGTTGCACCGTCAGCGAGTCGCCCTCGGCGACGACGAGCCCCGATTCGTCGCCGAGCAGGCTGGTCACGGCCGCGGCGACCAGGAAGAGGATCAGGCCCGCGTGGGTCAGCAGCGTCGCCAGCTTCGTCCAGCGGTGGCGATCGGCCATGACCTGGAGCTCGCCGTCGACCTCGACCTCGCGGAGGCGGAAGTGATGGCGGCGCAGGACCGCCCGGAGGCCGTCGGCCGGGACGGCGGTCACGACGGCCCGCTCGGGCAGACGGGGCTCGTAGAACGTCGGCGGCTGGACGACCCGGATCTCGGCCGCCGCGCGCCAGAGCCTCGGGAGCCGGTCGAGCGTGCAGATGAGGATCGAGAAGAGCAGGACGACGAGGCCGAGCGAGAACCAGGTGGAACGGAAGACCTGGAACAGCTGGAGCCGCTCGAGGACGTCGACCACCACGGGGCCGAGAACGGGATCCAGGCGGGCGTGGATGTCGGCCATCCCGTTGGCGTAGTCGGTCGCCGACCTGAAGGCCGAGTCGGGCAGCTGCGGCAGGGTCATGCCGATCGTCGCCAGGACGGCCAGGGCGATGATCTGGATGACGGCGAAGTCGACCGAGGTGAAGAGCCGCCATCCCGCAGCCCCCAGCCGGGCCAGCGGACCGGCTGGCTGGCGCCGGGCCGAGGCGGGACGGCCGGCCGTCAGCGTCGCCACCGCCGGGTCAGGTCCGGCCGGCGGCGCCCGGGGCAGCGGCCGTGGCTGCGGCCAGGCGGCGGGCGAGCTTCTCCTGGGGAGGATGCGTCGCCGCACGGATGGCGTGCGGGGGGAAGCCGGTCACGCGCCGGATGCTACACCGACCGCGGTGCCTACCCGACAGAGATGCTGCGACCGGTCGTGCCCGAGACCCGGTCGCGGCCCGATCGCTTGGACGCGTACATGGCCTGGTCGGCCGCGATCAGGAGGGCGTCGGCCGACGCTCCATCGTCCGGGTAGGCCACGATGCCGATGCTGACGGAGGGTCGGATCGGCCCCTCGGGCGACTCGATGAGCCCCTCCCCGACCCCCTGGCGGATCTTCTCGGCCAGGACGAAGGCCCCGGTCGGGTCGGTCTCCGGACAGAGCACCGCGAACTCATCGCCGCCGTAGCGGGCGGGCGTGTCGATCTTCCGGACCCCGACCCGGATCACGTCTCCGACCCGCCGCAGGAGGCGGTCACCGACGTGGTGTCCGAAGCGGTCGTTGACCGGCTTCAGGCCGTCGACGTCCATGAGGAGCAGGCAGAAGCCGCGTCCCGACCGGCTGCTGCGGGCGATCTCGCGCTCGACGGCCGCGAAGACGAACGGGCGGTTGAAGAGGCCCGTCAGCGAGTCGACCGTCGAGGCCCGGATGGCGGCCTCGCGTGAGCGGCGCTGCTCGCGGCCCACGATCAGGGCGATGTAGGCGATGAGGACCATCGCGGTGAGGTTGACCGTCACCGTGATCACCTGGGCCTCGTCGAGCGGCGGACCGCCGACCGGCAGCACGATGACCAGGACGTAGGCGAGGCTGGCGAAGGCGGTCAGGGCGACCGCGGCGGGAGCGCTGGCGACCAGCGAAGCCCCCGCGACGACCAGGGGGAAAGTGAAGAAGAACGGGCTGACCGCCTGACCCGTGAGCAGGACCAGGGCGCCCGCGACCGTGATGGCGATGCTGCCCTCGACGATGGGGCGGACCGGGCCCAGCGCTTCCGGCGGGAAGATGTCATGGATGAGGACGACCGCGAGCGCTGCCAGGAGGACCACCACGAGGATCGCCGCCTGGGTCTCCGGCCAGGCACCGCTCACCACGACGATCGCCGCAACGGCGATCAGGTAGGTCCAGGAGGCGATCCGGACGATCCGGTCGTAGGTCCCCGGCTCATCCTCGCCAGGTACCACCGCGGCCTCCGGCCGGCCGGCCATGGCGGCGAGCCGGACGAGCCCCGAGGCCGTCCCGGGTCGATCCGCGTCGCCTGCGGCACGCCCCCGGAGCAGCGGCGGCAGGATCGCCAGGGCCAGCAGGACGAGGTTGGCCAGCACGGCCACCACGACCAGGGCCAGGACGGGCTCGACGGGCACGATCGGGCATCCTCCGGGCACATGCATCCTGGGCACGGGATGCCGGCCCATGGTAGACGGCGCCAGCGGAGCGGACGAGGGTCCGACGGCCCCGACGGTGCGCCCTGGCAACGGCGAACGGCGCCTGGTCGGCCTGTCGACGAGGCGGGTCGACGGCGCCGCCGCGACGCGTCAGTCGGTGGAGGGGATGTCGACCGGGTCCGAGGAGGACTGCCCGAGGGGTCCGAGCAGTGGGTCGAGGACCTCGACGATCCACTCGGCGGCGGCCTTGAACCGCTCCTCCGCCCGGCCGGGCGTCTCGGCCGTCCGGGACGGACCGTAGCCGATCAGGATGTTCAAGCCGACGAACGTGTAGGGCGGCTCGCCGGCAGCCGGTGGGGCGCCGTCGACGAACCCCGTGGAGGCCAGGAGCGCCGGCGAACTGCTGTAGCCGGCAAGGACGAGCGGCCAGCCCTCGAGGGTCGCGTTGATCCGCTTGACGGGCTCGCCCGACGGATCGCTGCCGGCGTTGTTGGGGACGACCCGCAGGCCGGCAGCCGTCAGGGCCCGAAAGATGTCGTCGACCGCGACAGGCTCGGTCAGGTGGGGATCCGGGGTCGGCGTGGGACGCCGGTCGGGGGTCGGCGTCGGCGACGGGGCCGCTTCGGCGCCGCAGCCCACGACGAGCACGACGACGACCAGGGTGGCCGCCGCGCGGAGCACGCCAGATCGCATCCACCCCCGCATGGCGGGGCGATGCTAGCACGCACCGGTCCGCGTACCGACCGGTACGAAGCGCCCCCCTGACAGGGGGACCGTCAGCCGGCGTCGAGCGCCTCCAGGACCGGGGCCAGGCCCTCGAGCGACGCGGCCGTGATCGGATCGACGACGAGCTGGACGTGCCCGATGCCGGCGGCTGCATAGGCGCGAAGCGTGCCTGCGACCTCGTCGGCCGAGCCTTCGAGGGCCGGGGTCGAGCGCTTGGTGTCCCCCATGATCCGCCCCGAGCCACCCGGCATCCGGACCAGCACGGCCACCGTTCGCTCGATCTCGGCCGGGTCGCGGCCCACCTCCCAGCAGGCGGCATCGACCCGCTCGCGGAGCGGTCCCACGCCATCTGGCGAGTTGCCCGTGTCCGCGAACCAGGCGTTCCATGCGTCGGCGTGGGGCATCGTGATCCGCAGCATCCGCTCGCCGCTGGAGCCGATCAGGAGGGGCGGCCCACCGGGGCGGGCTGGGCGCGGCAGAAGCTCGCAGTCGCGCGCCTGGTAGTACGCCCCATCGAAGTCGATCGAGCCTTCCCTCAGGAGCGTCCGGATGATCGTGAAGGCCTCCTCGAAGCGTGATATCCGGTGATCGAATGGGAAGCCGAAGGCTCGGTACTCGGTCTCGTTCCATCCAGCCCCGAGCCCCAGGATCAACCGGCCACCGGAGATCTCGTCGACGGTCGCCGCCTGCTTGGCCAGCATCGCCGGCGCGTGGAAGCTCGTCGAGGCGACGAGCGGCCCGAGCGCGATCCGCTCGGTGGCCTGGGCCAGGCCGGCGAGCGTCGTCCACGCCTCCCAGGGCCCGCGGGTCTCGCCGCTGGCGAAGCGGTAGAGCAGATGGTCACCGACCCAGAGCGAGTCGAAGCCGATCTCCTCGGCCAGGCGGGCCATCGTCCGCAGCTCGGGCCAGCGGACCTCGCGCTCGACCTCGGGCAGCTGGACCCCGACCTTGAGCGGTCGACCGGATGCCGTCATCGGTGAGCCCTCCTGCTGGATGGACCGGAAGCGTAGCCCGTTCGCGCTCGCCGCAGCGGCCGCAGTAGCCGCCCGGGCGCGCCTCCGTCTCGACCCGATATGCTTGCCGCCGCAACTAACCACTGGGGAGCCCGACGTGGACGACACCATCCGCCGTGCGCTCGGTCAGAGCAGCGTCATCGACATCACGACGACCGGCCGGAAGACCGGCCAGCCGCGGCGGATCGAGATCTACCTCCACAGCATCGACGGCCGGCTGCTGATCAGCGGCATGCCGCGTGCCGACCGCCCGAGGGCCTGGCTTCGAAACCTGGAGGCCGACCCGAACCTCGTCGTCCACCTCAAGGGGCCGCTGGCCGTGGCCGATGTCGCTGCCACCGCCCGGATCGTCACCGACGATGCCGAGCGTCGGGCCCTCCTGGTCGGCGTGGCCCGCGCCTGGGGCCGCGACGACATCGAGGCGATGGTCGCCCACAGCCCGCTCATCGAGCTCACGATCCCCGGCCTCCCGGCCTGATCCGATCCTCCCGGCCGAGAGGACCAGCGTGGCGTTGACGGACGGGGCGCCCGGACCCATCATCGGTCGCGAAGGGGAGTAGGCCTCCTCCGGCAGATCGACATGCTGGCGCTTCGCGCCCGGTCGCCGGGTCCACCGACGCGGTGGATGGTCGAGACCTTCGAGCGGACGAGCCTGGGGGCGTCCGGTCGAGGGCCGTCCCCGATCCGGAGCCCGAGCAACGGAGCCCGGATGGACGCCTTCCTCCTCTCGACCGGGGTCATCCTGCTGGCCGAGCTCGGCGACAAGAGCCAGCTGATGGCGCTCGCCTTCGCGGCCCGCTATCGGGCGGTGACGGTCCTGGTCGCCGTGACCCTGGCCACGCTCCTGGTCCACGCCCTCTCGGTCCTCATCGGCCAGACGGCCGCACTCCTCCTGCCGACCGCCCTGATCAACGTCGTCGCCGGGCTGTCGTTCTTCGGCTTCGCCTGGTGGACGCTCCGCGGCGACCACCTCGGCGAGCGCGAGCGGAATCGGGCGGAGCGGGGCGGTCGATGGGCGCTCCTGACGATCGGCACGGCGTTCTTCCTCGCCGAGCTGGGCGACAAGACGATGCTGGCCACGGTCTCCCTCGCCACGACCGAGGAGCCGATCGCCGTCTGGCTCGGGTCGACGCTCGGGATGGTCATCGCCGACGCGATCGCCATCGGTGTCGGGGCGTTCCTCGGCACCCGTCTGCCCGAGCGGGCCATCGGGATCTTCGCCGCCGGGGCATTCGTCGTCTTCGGCGCGCTGCTGATCGCCGAGGGCCTCGGCCTGATCTAGGCGGCTCGGCGCGGGCGGGGAGCCCCGCACGCTCTGCGCCGGGTCGCCCGCGACGCGTCAGGCCAGGATCCGCCGCCGCTCCGGGTCGTACATCGGCCGCAGCGACGCCCGGGCCGGGTAGCGGACACCGGCCACGTCGACCTCGAACCGACCTTCCTCGATCGCCTCGCGCGGGATGCCGGCCGGGTCCTCGACCGCGGCCAGGCCCACGGCGCCACCGAGGGTGTGCCCGAAGGCGCCGATCCGGACGTAGCCGAACCACTCGCCGTCCCGGAGCAGCGGCTCGCCGCTGTAGAGGATCGGCTCGGGATCCTCGACGAGCACCTGGATCAGCCGCCGCGTCGGCGGGCCGTCGGTCCGGGCCGCCAGGAGCGCGTCGCGACCGAGGAACCCACCGGGCTTGTCCCAGGCCACCGTGAAGCCGATCCCGACGTCGAGCGGCGAGTCGGTGTTGTCGATGTCGAGGCCGTAGTCGCGATAGGCCTTCTCGAGCCGCAGGCTGCCCATCGCCCCCAGGCCAACGTTCCGGTAGCCCAGGTCGGCGCCGGCTTCCATGAGGGCGTCGTAGACGGTCAGCGCCAGCTCGGCCGGGACATGGAGCTCCCAGCCCAGCTCGCCGACGTACGTCACCCGCATGGCGAGGACCCGGGCGTAGTCGAGGTCGATCTCTCGGGCGGTCAGGTACGGGAACGCCTCGTTCGACAGGTCGGCACTCGTGAGACGCGAGAGCAGTTCCCGGGACCGCGGGCCCTGGACGGTCATGAGGGTCGTCCCGGACGTCACGTCGGTGACCGTCACGTGAGCGTCCTCGGGCGCGTTGCGCAGGATCCAGGGCTCGATCCGGCGGTGGATCAGGTCGGTGACGACGACGAGGAAGCGGTCCTCGGCGAGCCGGGTGACCGTCAGGTCCGCCTCGATGCCGCCCTTCGTGTTGAGCCACGGGGTGTAGACGATCCGCCCGACCGGGCCGGCGACGTCGTTCGCGGAGACCCAGCTCAGCACGCGCTCGGCGTCGCGACCCTGGACGATGAACTTCGCCATCAGGGACATGTCGAGCATGCCGACCGCCTCGCGGACGGTCCGGTGCTCGGCGGCCTGGAGCGGGAAGGAGGCGTCGCGGCCCCAGCCGTGGACGATCTCGGGGTGGCTGCCCGGCTCGGCGAACCACTCCGGGTACTCCCAGCCGGACGAGACCGCGAAGTGCGCCCCGGCATCGGCCAGGCGATCGTGGATGACCGACCGGCGCACGTTCCGGGCGCTCTTCGGATGCCAGTTGGGCCAGACCGCGTCGCCGAACAGCACGCCCAGCTGCTCGACCGTCCGGTCCAGCCGGAAGCGCCGACTCGTCTCGAACGGCTGGGTCCGGTCCAGGGTCAGCCCGGAGACGTCGACGTGAGGCACGCCGTCGACGATCCAATGGGCGAGGATCTGGCCGACCCCGCCGGAAAGCAGGATGCCAAGCGAGTTCAACCCTGCCGCGACGAAGTAGCCGCCGAGCTCCGGCGCCTCGCCCAGCTGGGGCATGACATCGGCGGTGAAGCTCTCCGGCCCGCAGAACATCGTCCGGACACCGGCGTCGCGCAGGGACGGGAAGCGGTCCATCGCCCGCTCCAGGTACGGCCCGACGCGGTCCCAGTCCGGCGGCAGGCTGGCGAACGAGATCTCCTTCGGGATGCGGTCGAGCGACCAGGGCCCGGCCACCGGCTCGAACAGGCCGACGAGGATCCCGCCGCCCTCCTCGCGGTAGTAGCCGTAGCGGTCGGGGTCCTCGACGATCGGCAGATCCGGGTGAGCCCACTCGACGGTGTCGGTGATGAGGTAGTAGTGCTCGGCCGCCTGGAGCGGCACCGAGACGCCGGCCATCTCCCCCACCTCGCGGCCCCACATGCCGGCGGCGTTGACGACGTACTCGGTCCGGATCGTCCCCTGCTCGGTCACGACCCCGGTGACCCGACCACGCGCGGTCGTGAAGCCGGTGACCTCGACCCCCTCGAGGATCCGGGCACCCCCGTTCCGGGCGCCGTGGGCGTAGGCCATCGTGAGGTCGGCGGGGTTGACCCGGCCCTCGTCGGGCACGTAGAGGACGGCCAGCACGTCGTCGATCCGGGCGGCCGGCCAGAGCTCGGCGAACTCGGTCGGCGAGAGCTCGTGGTTCTCGACGCCGTAGCCGTGCACGAACGCCGCCTCCCTGCGAAGGGTCTCGAGGCGCTCCGGGGTCGAGGCGACGTGGATGTGCCCGATCTCCCGGAAGCCGGTCGCCTGCCCGGTCTCGGACTCGAGCGAGACGCACAGGTCGCGGGTCGTCCGGGTCATCCAGAGGAGCGTCTCGGAGGCCAGGCCGGCTGACGTGATGAGGCCCGCGGCGTGCCAGGTCGTCCCGCCGGTCAGCTGGCGCCGCTCGAGGAGCACGACGTCGCGCCAGCCGAGCTTCGTCAGGTGGTAGGCGATGCTGGCCCCGATGACCCCGCCACCCACGATGACGACCTGGGCCTGGTCGGGGATCGTCGCCTCGGTCCGCTGCCTCGGTCCGGTCATGGCCGCCTCCGCCGCTGGTGCGGCCACGGCCCGTCCGGGCGAACCCCCGACCAGGGACCGCGACCCCGCCGCGATGCTAGCCGGGGCTCGCCTGGCTGCCCTCCTCGGTTCCGCGGGCCGGGCGGACCCTGGTTGCCGGTCACCACGCCGCCACCGTGGACGACAGCGCGGAACAGCGCCCGTCGGCACCGCGCGACCGGTGCATCCTGCCGGTCAGGGCGGGGCCCGTCGGCGGAGACCGGGCGGATCGGACCGGATCGGCGACGCGGACGCCGGACCCGCAGCGGATCGGAGGTCGCATGGCCCGGAGGACAATCCTCGTCATCGGGACGCTGGACACGAAGGGAGACGAGATCGCCTTCGTCCGCGACCTCATCGCGGCGCGCGGGCACGTCCCGTTGGTGCTGGACGCGGGCGTCTCGGATCCAGCCTGGGCCCCCGACATCGATGCGGCTCGCGTGGCTGCCGCGGGTGGCGGTGACCTCGGGGCCCTCCGCGCTGTGCATGACCGAGCGTCCGCGCTCGAGGTCATGTGCCGCGGCGCCCGGGCGGTCGCGCTCGAGCTCCTCGCCGCCGGCCGCATCGACGGCGTCCTCGGCCTCGGCGGGTCGGGCGGAACGGCCATCGCCACGGCTGCCATGACGGCGCTGCCGGTCGGCTTCCCGAAGGTCATGGTCAGCACGATGGCCTCGGGCGACGTCTCGAGCTACGTCGACGTCAAGGACGTCACGATGATGTACTCGGTCCTCGACATCGCCGGCCTCAATCGGCTGTCACGACGGATCCTCGCCAATGCCGCCGGGGCGGTCTGCGGGATGGTCGAGCAGGCCATGCCACCGACCGAGGATCGGCCGCTCGTGGCGGCGACGATGTTCGGCGTTACCACCCCGTGCGTCACCCGGATCCGCGAGGCCCTCGAGGCGGCCGGCTACGAGGTCCTCGTCTTCCATGCCACCGGCAGCGGCGGCCGGGCGATGGAGGCCCTCATCGAGGATGGCTTCGTCGTCGCGGTCGCCGACGTGACCACGACCGAGTGGTGCGACGAGGTCATCGGCGGCGTGCTCTCTGCCGGACCGGATCGGCTGGGAGCCGCCGGCCGCGCCGGGATCCCCCAGGTCGTCTCGGTCGGCGCGGTCGACATGTGCAACTGGGGCCCCATCGACACCGTGCCGGCCCCGTTCCGGGAGCGGAACCTCTACAAGCACAACCCATCGGTGACGCTGATGCGGACGACGCCGGAGGAGAACGCCGAGGTCGGCCGGATGATCGCGACGAAGCTGAACGCGGCGACCGGCCCGACCGCGCTCTACCTCCCGCTGCGGGGCGTCTCGCATGATCGACGCCGAAGGCGGTCCGTTCTGGTCGCCGGAGGCCGACGCCGCCCTGTTCGAGGCGATCCGCTCGACGGTGGACCGCGACGGGGTGGAGCTCGTCGAGCTCGATCTCCACGTCAACGACCCGGCCTTCGCCGACGCGATGGCCAGCCGGCTCCTCGAGATGCTCGAGGCCGGCCGGCGATGACCGCCCGCCCTGCGCGCGTCCCGCGAGCGCGAAAGGAGCGCTGATCGATGCCGTTCATCCCACGCGAGGAGATCCTCCGCCGCCTCCGCTCGCAGATCGAGGCGGGCGTGCCGATCGTCGGCTGCGGCGCCGGCACCGGGATCTCGGCCAAGATGGCCGAGGCCGGCGGCGCCGACATGGCGATCGTCTACAACAGCGGCCGCTACCGGATGGCCGGCCGCGGGTCGCTCGCCGGCATGCTCCCCTACGGCGATGCCAACGCGATCGTCGTCGAGATGGCCGCCGAGGTCCTCCCCGTCGTCCGCGACATGCCGGTCCTCGCCGGGGTCAACGGCACCGACCCGTTCCGGATCATGCCGGTCTTCCTCCGCCAGCTGCGGGACCTCGGCTTCGATGGCGTCCAGAACTTCCCGACAGTGGGGCTCATCGACGGCGACTTCCGCCGGAATCTCGAGGCGACCGGCATGGGCTACGACCTCGAGGTCGCCGCGATCCGGGCCGCCCACGAGCTCGACCTGTTCACCTCGCCGTACGTGTTCGACCCCGACCAGGCGGCCGAGATGGCGAGGGCGGGCGCCGACCAGCTCGTCGCCCACATCGGGCTGACGACCGCGGGGACGATCGGCGCGGGGGTGGCGCTCACCCTCGACGAGGCGATCGAGCGGGTCATGGCGATCGCCGAGGCCGGACGAGCGGTCCGTGGCGACATCATCGTCCTCTGCCACGGCGGGCCGCTCGACGAGCCGGACCAAGTCGGCGAGGCGCTGGCGCGGATGCCCGGCGTCCACGGCTTCTTCGGCGCCTCGAGCATCGAGCGGCTGCCGACGGAACGGGGCATCAGGGGCCAGGTCGAGGACTTCAAGCGCCTGGCGATCGCGCGGTAGGTCGCGCCAAGACCCGGCCGGCGAGTGGTCGGGGTGGTGGGATTCGAACCCACGACCTCGTGCTCCCAAAGCACGTGCGCTACCAGGCTGCGCTACACCCCGCCGGTTCCGTGCTCACGAATACCACAGAACTCGTGCCCACGACCGGCCGCGGCGTCAGACCAGAGGCCGAGGGCCTGGTCGGCCTGCTGTCGCCCCGGTTCGTCCGATCCACGTCCTCGGCAGGGCAGCTCCTGCCGGATCCGCACGAGGGGAGGTGGTCGCGAACCCCGCCCCGCGGAATCCTAGATGCCTCCTGAGGCCGGGACGATCACCTCCTCCTCGCCCGTCCGAACGGGCTCCCTGGCCGCCGCCGAGTGGGCTGCCGTCAAGATCGACTTGGCGACCCCGACCTGCACGCTGGCCCCGCTTGCGAGGGTGCTGGACGCCCGCAGGAGGTGGAGGGCCGCGTCGAGGTTCACCTGGCCGCTTGACGCAAGACCGTCGGAGGTGGACCCCGTATGCCGTTGGACCACGCCGCTGCCGGGCGTCGCGGACGGGGCAGCGGTCTGCGGCTCACGTTGCGCCAGCATCTGCAGGATCGCCCGATTGCCGGCCGTCCGCTGCAGGTGCTCGATCGTCGCGGGCGTTGCGACGGGCGGCGCGTTGACGGGCGAGCCCGGGGGCAACGAGGTTGCTCGTTCTCGTTCGACGGGTCGCTTCGTTCTGGCCGCGGTCTGCCGCTGGTCGCCCGTGGGTCCGGCGTGGTCATGTGCTTCTGTCATCGCGACCTCCGCGAGGCGGGAGCGACGCGAAACCTGGCAGGTCCCGCGCTGCATCGGTCAGGGTGCCGGCCGGAGAACGCCCGAGGCAAGAGGCTTGGGGGCTCATGGAGGCGGGATCGGCCCTTTCGGGCAACTGACGCCTCGATCCCCTGGGGGGCTAGGCGTGCGCCGGAACCGTCGCCTCGGCGAGGGCCTTGAAGTCGGCCAGGATCTTGCGATGGTTCCGCTCGATCCAGCTCGAGCTCACGACCCGCTTGACGAAGCCCGGAAGCTTGGCCGGGAGCTCGTAGTCGGACTCCAAGACGAAGCGGGTCGCCTCGCCGTCGGACTCGCAGCGGAAGTAGTTCTCCATCGGTCCCGGTTCCATGTGATCGTGGTACAGCCGCAGCGGCTCGAACTCGACGATCGTGACCGTCCACTTCTGCTCGAAGCCCATCACCCGCGCCGTCTGGACGAACGTCGTCCCGACCTCGTCGATCGGGCCGCTGAACTCAGCGAACTGCACGTGCATCCAGTCTTCCCAGCGCGATGTGTCCGAGAAGCGCGCCCAGACGTGCTCGACGGGTGCCTCGATCCGGATCTCGTCACGGAAGTGCATCACGGCCTACCCCCTTGATCGGTGCACCAAGTCTGCCCGTGGCTCGGCGCGGTCCGATGCGGCGGCCGTGGGCACGAACCGAGCGTCAGCGGCCCCCGCGCCATGGCGGTCAGGGTGCCGGTCATGGAACGTACGGGTCTAGAGGACGAGGGCCTGAACGGTCGCGGCCCCGTCGTCGATCATGCTCGCGAACCGAAGGATGATCGGGGCCTTCACCGCTCCGTGGTCCGTGCTCAGCTCGGCACTGGGCCGCTCCCGCCGCAGCGGCTCCGAAGCACGTCCGCTACCAGGCTGCGCTCCACCCCGCCCGGTTCGCGCTCACGAACTCCACATGACTTGCGAGCGGACCGTTTCGGCCTGCAGCGCTCGAACACGCGCTATGGTGCTCGCGCGCAAGGCCGACCCCATCGGAACTCGCCGGGAAAGGACTCGTGAAGCAGGAGCTCGATCGCCGGCTCGTTGCGGTGGCCTTCACCGACATGGTCGGCTACTCCACGCTGATCCAGGCGGACGAGCGCCTGGCCGTCGACAAGCGCGACCGGTACTGGCGCGCGGTCGACCGTCAGCACCGGGCCTTCGGCGGGACGATCGTGCAGCGACTCGGCGATGGCAGCATGAGCATGTTCCCGAGCGCGCTCGCGGCCGTCCAGGCCGCAGTCGAGATCCAGCGTGGGCTCGCCGCCGAGGACGTCCCGGTGCGCATCGGCATCCACGTGGGCGAGGTGACGGTCGAGCGAGAGCGGCTCACCGGTGAGGCGGTGAACATCGCCTCCAGGATCGAGTCCTTCGCGGTGCCCGGCGGGGTGATGCTGTCGGACACCGCGTACGACCACCTCAGGAACCGGACGGATGTGGCCGTCGTCAGCCTGGGACGGTTCAGGCTCAAGAACGTCGGTCGTCCCCTGGAGCTCTTCGCCCTCGCCGATGACGGCATCGTCGTGCCGGATCCGCGGGTGCTCGAGGGCAAGGGCGAGCGGTTCGCGAGCCTGCCGAGCCACCTCCCCGACCCGGTCGGACCATTGCTCGGTCGCGCCGCCGACCTCGAGGCGCTCGTCGCGCTGGTCCGAGAGCATCGGGTGGTCACGATTACCGGCCCGGGCGGCGTCGGGAAGACCCGCTTCATGGTCGAGCTCGGCCGGGTGCTCGCCCCGGACTTCCTGGACGGTGTCGCATTCATCCCGCTGGCCGACGTCCTCGAGGCCGATGCCTTGGTCCCAGCTCTCGCCGCTGCGCTGGACGTGAAGGAGGCCGAGGAACGGACGCTGGGCGACGGAGTCATCTCGCTGATCGGTGACAAGAAGGCGCTCCTGCTCCTAGACAACCTCGAGCAGATCGTGGCGGCTGCTCCGGAGGTCGCCCGGCTGGTGGCGGCCTGCCCGGGCCTGCGGATCGTCGTCACCAGCAGGACCCTGCTGCGGATCTCGGCTGAGCGGGAGTTCCCGCTTGCACCGCTCGCGCTCCCGACCTCGTCCGACCCGGGTCCGTCCGCGTCGCTCCTCGATTACCCGGCCGTCGCGCTGTTCGTCGAGCGGGCCCGCGCCTCGAAGGGCAGCTTCGAGCTCACGCCGGAGAACGCGCGTGCGGTGACCGAGGTGTGCCGTCGCCTGGACGGTCTTCCCCTTGCGCTCGAGCTCGCTGCCGCGCGGCTTCGGATCCTGTCACCCGAGGCGCTCCTGGAGCGGCTCGACAGAGCCCTGAACGTCCTGACCTCCGGTCCCCGCGACATCGCCGAACGACACCAGACCCTGCGTGCCACCATCGACTGGAGCCACGCGCTGCTGATCGATCCGGAGCAGCGTCTCTTCCGGCGGATGGCCGTGTTCGTCGGGGGTTGCACCCTCGAGGATGTCGAGGCGGTCTGCTCCGAGCCGGGCGAGACCAGCCTCGAAGAGCTGGAGTCGCTCGTCGACAAGGCGCTCGTACAGGCGGCCGGCCAGGACGACAGGTTCCGGATGCTCCAGACGATCGGCGAGTATGCCCATGAGCGCCTCGAGGACTCCAGCGAGGCCGATACGATCGCGCTGCGGCATGCCCGACGGTATGCCGCGCTGGGGCGTGGCATCCGGGATGGCATCGAGGGCATCGACCAGGTCGGCGCCGTCGAACGCGGGATCATGGAGGAGGGCAATCTCCAGGCCGCGCTGGACACGCTCCTGGCGTCCGCGAAGCTGGGGGACACGATCGCACTCGAGCAGGGTCTGCAGCTGACCGGCGACCTGTGGATGTACTGGCACATCCGCGGCAAGAACCTCAGCTCGAAGGAGTACGCGACCGCCTTTCTCGATCTCGATCCTGAGGGTGCTCCCACCGTCGGGCGCGCGGGCGCCCTGATGACGGTGGGCCTCGCATCCTGGATCTCCGGGCAGTCCGCGCGAGCGGCCGACGAGTGGGGCGAGGCGTATCGCATCGCCGCGGAGCTCGATGCCGGGCGCGAGCTGTGCCTCACCGCGTTCTGCCGGGCCCTCGCGGTGCTCGGGTCCGACGTCGACCTTGGGCTCGCGCTGTCGCAGGAGAGCGCCGAGCGATCCGGAGCGCTCGGGTTCACCTGGGCTCACTCGTGGGCCTTGACCTTCGAGGGGATGCTCCACGCGGTGTCGGGCGATCTCGATGCGGCAACGGCGAGGTACGCCGACGCGCTGGCGATCCAGCAGCGACTCGGCGACCACGAGGGGGCAGGCATGTCGATCGGCGGCCTTGCCGGATCAGCCGCCGCTCGTGGCGACCTGGTCGCCGCCATCGACCTGTACGGCCGGTCGCTCGCGGCATTCGAGACGATCGGCGACCGTGGCGAGGAAGCCAGGATCCTGTCCGAGATCGCCTGGGCGCATCTCCGGAACGACGACCCGGAGCTGGCACGCAGCTATTTCTTCAAGGCTGCCCAGGCACATACCGACGTGGCCAGCGTCCGTGGAGTAGGGCTGTCCCTGATCGGGCTGGCGGCCACGGAAGCGGTCGAGCTCCGACCCGAGCGCGCCGTGCAGATCGCGGCGGCGGCCGAGGTCCATGCCGCGCAGGAGGGCATCGTCGTGGTCTACTCCGACGAGAACCCGGGTCGTGCGTTCGTCGAGCAGGCACGCGCATCGCTGTCGGACGCGGACGTCGCCCGGGCCACGGAGATCGGCCGCCGGCTCACGATCAAGCAGGCCCTCGACCTCGCCAGGAGGGCCGATCCGGCTCCTGACTAGACCTGGATCGCAGCCGATCGGTCGCGCCTGATGCTGCGCGTCATCGCATCTCCGGTCCCTGGTCGCTCCAGGTCGAGGATGGTCAACCCCCCTTCCGTCTACAGTGATGACCGCTTGTGACCCGGAGCAGAGGCGCCCGACGCGGTCGGTCGTCGCGGGGCGAGATCGACCCGGGGGAGTGGGCCCGGGCCGCCTCGGTTGAAGACTGCCGTCCGCGCCACCTCGGAGAGCACCGCGAGCAGTCACTGAAGGAGGATCTCCGTGGACACGAACCCGGTCATCGAGATGCTTGGCCGTCCGCTGCGCCTCGCCGTGATCGGCGGTGGCCCGGGCAGCTTCATCGGTGCGATGCACCGAACGGCCGCACGACTCGATGGTCGCTATGAGATCGCGGCCGGGGTGGTCTCGTCCGATCCCGAGCGATCCCAGGAGGCGGCCGCCGGAATGGGGATCGATCCCTCCCGCGCCTATGCCGATGCGATCGGGATGCTCGACGCGGAGAGCGAGCGCGAGGACGGTGCCGAGGTCGTCGCCATCATGACCCCCAACGACAGCCATCATCGGTATGCCCTGGCAGCCCTGGGTCGTGGCTTCGACGTCATCTGCGAGAAGCCCATGACGAACACGCTTGACGAGGCCCTGGACATCGTTCGGAAGGTCGACGCCACCGGGCTGGTCTTCTGCCTCACGCACAACTACACCGGATACCCGATGGTGCGCCAGGCTCGCGCGCTCGTTGAGGATGGGCAGGTCGGTGAGATCAGGCTGGTCCAGGTCGAGTACGTACAGGGAGGCAAGGCCGACGAGTCCGACCCTGATCCGGTCGACGGGTTGCCCTGGCGCTATCACCCCGTGCGAGGCGGACCGTCGCTCGTGATGGGCGACATCGGAACGCACGCCCACAACCTGGTGCGATTCGTGAGCGGTCTCGAAATCACGGAAGTCGCCGCTGAGATCGGGCACGTGATCCCGGAACGGCCTGTCGACGACTACGGCGCCGCCATGTTGCGCTTCGACAACGATGCGCGCGGGACCTTCTGGGTCACACAGACCGCCGCTGGGGTGGAGAACAGTCTCTGGATCCGAGTGTCTGGCACGAAGGGCAGCCTGGAGTGGCATCAGGAACGGCCGACGCGGCTCACCTTCAAGCCGCTCGAAGGACCTGTTCGCGTGTACACGCCGAATGGGCCCGGGGCTCTGCCAACTTCGGCCCGAGCGTGCCGGATCGTCGCCGGGCACCCGGAGGGATTCCATGAAGCCTTCGCCAACATCTACTCGGACGCTGCCGAGGTGATCGCCGCGCGGCGCACGGGCCGGGAGCCCGATCCGCAGGCGCTGCAGTTCCCGAACGAACGCGACGGCGCGGTCGGGGTGAAGTTCGTCGAGGCGGCGGTCGCGTCGAGCGACGCCAACGGTATCTGGACGGACGCCAAGCTCTTGCTCGAGGAGAAGTCGTGATGCCTGAACGCAGGGAGATCGGACATGCAGAGGCTCGTGGCCTCGTCGCCATGATCATGGACCGACTCGAGGCCAACGGAGAAGGTGCCGCGGTGGCCGTCGTCGACCCTCACGGCGAGCTCGTCGCGTTCCTCCGCACCGATGGCTGTGGATTGGCGTCGATCAACATCGCGATCCACAAGGCGTTCACGGCGGCTCGCGAGCGTGTCGAATCCAGCGTCCTCGGAGAGCGGTCCCGAACGGAGGGCTTCCCCATCACCAACTTCGGGGACCCACGGTACGTGGGATGGGGAGGTGGGGTCCCGATCACCGTGGGCGATGTCGTGATCGGAGCCGTCGGGGTGAGCGGCCTGCCAGAAGCCGCCGACATCGAACTGGCCCGTTGGGCGGCCGCGAGTCTCGCCGCCGCCCGTTGACCTGAGCCCGACGCCCTGCTCGCGAACCGCTCGATGTCCGGCGCCTTCGCCACTCGACCGGTCCTGCTCGGGACCCCCGACGCTACGCCGCTCCCGCCCCGGCAGCTCCAAGGCACCTGCGCCACCAGGCTGCGCCACCCCCGATCGGTTCGGCCGATCGTCGCCATGGCCGGAAGGGCCCTCGACGCCTGGCCGGTCGGCGTCTACCGCGTGGCGCTGCCGGCCGCCCCCGCGCGGGAGCGAGGCACCGTATCCGGCCCATCGGACGACTCCGATGCCTTCGCTCGGCTCCGCTGGGCAAGGCGGGCCAGCGCGGTCCCCAGGCGCGCCGCCCGGGCCGTGGCCTCGGGAGTGGCGGGCCCGGCGACGATGCCTGTCGCCTTGAGGGCCGCGACTTCGTCCGCCGGGAACCCGGCGGACGCGAGGACGTCGAGCGTGTCCTCACCGAGACCGGGCGCGCCCCGACCATCGCCATCCCCGGCCGCTGCCCGAAGTGGGGTGACGACGTGCATGCCAGCGCCCTCGCCGACGATGAGGCCGCGGGCTCGGACGTGCGGGTCGAGCTCGACCTCCGCCGGCGTGTTCACGGGTACCACGCAGGCGTCGTCCCCGAGCTCGGCCAGCCAATCGGCGCCAGTTCGCGACCCGAAGATGCCGGCCAGCTCTGCGATGGCGGACGGGTCGAACTGCCGCGGCACGAGATCCTCGCGCTCGATGGCCCGGCAGAAGGCCACCCAGAACTGCGGCTCCAGGGCGCCCAGGGCCAGCCAGCGGCCGTCCGAGGCGGCGTAGACGCCGTAGCAGGGGTAGGCGCCGGCAAGCGGACCGGGCGCGGAGCCGGCGGTCTCCAGCCCGGCGCCGAGCGGGCCGAGCCAGGCCACGATCGCGTCGAGGACCGCGACATCGAGCACGGCACCCTCCCCCGTACGTTCGCGTCGGAAGAGCGCGCTGACGATCTCGAGCGCAGCGAGCGTCCCTCCGGCCAGGTCCGCGATCTGCAGGCCGGGCGGGACGGGCCGGATCCCGGCCGAGCCCAGGACCGACAGCACGCCGCCGACGGCCAGGTAGTCGAGATCGTGGCCGGGCCGGTCACGGTAGGGGCCTTCCTGCCCGTAGCCGGTCAGGGCGCAGTAGACGACGTCCGGGTTGACCTCGAGGACGTCGTCGGGCCCGAGCCCCCGGCGCTCCAGCTGGCCAGGCAGGGACGACCCGAGGAAGACGTCGGCGTCCCGGGCCAGGCGCAGCACCACGTCGCGGCCACGGGGCAAACGGTAGTTGACCGCGATGCTCCGCTTGCCGCGGTTGACGGCCTCGAAGAAGCCACCGAACCCGAGCTCGGGGGAGCGATCCGGGCGTAGTCCCCGGCGAGCGGGGTCTCGACCTTGATGACTTCGGCCCCGAGATCCGCCAGCAGCAGGGAACACCACGGTCCCGGGAGCAGCCGGGACAGGTCCAGCACTCGGATCCCATCGAGCGGTCGGCCGAGCGACACCTGCGGTCCCCCTCGACGGAATCGTGCTCCACTCATGTCCGGTCGCCAGTGCCGGATGGCCCGGCGGGTCGTGCGCGCAACACGGGCGACCCATGGGTCGTCTGAGGGGCCGACGCCGGGTGGTCGTTGGCAGGCTGAGGGACCGCCCGGCGTCTCCACGTCTCGTGCGACGCGGGCGCCACGGCATCCGCCCCCTGGCTGGAACCGGACCTTCGGGCGCACGGGCTCGGCTTCCCCGTCCCCGGACGGCCTGCTATCCTCGTGCCGCCTGTGCCCGGCAGACGCGGTCGCCCCAGCGGCCGTCGTTCCGCCGTACCGTCGACCTGGAGGGTCCGTGTCAGCGCACAGGCAGCCCACCTACCGCGCCCCCGGCGAGCGTCGCTACGCGGCGGCGAGAGTCCAGGCTGAGCCTCGGTCGACGGCCCGCGTCCGGAACGTCGAGCCCGGGCACCCGGGCAGCAGACGATCGACCGGGGAGACATCCCCGAGGCCTCGGTCAGTCATCGCCGGCCGACGGCGGGTGACGGCAGCTGCCCTGTCGTCCCTTCTCCCCGGCCTTGGCCAGCTGGCCAATGGGCGACGGACGCTGGGAGTGAGACTCCTGGCCCCCTTCCTGGTCGCGGTCGGGATCGCGGGAATCCTGATCGTCTCGGTCCCCCCACTCCGGCTGCTGGCGACCCTGGTGTCGCCGACAGCCCTCGATCTGCTGGCGACCCTGAGCCTGGTCCTCTTGGCATGGCGGTCGTTCGCAGTGATCCAGGCCTTCTCGGATGGACGGCATCCGGGCCGTCCGTCGCCGGGCGCGGTCGCCGGCCTGTCGCTCGTCCTGGGGTTCGTCGCCCTGCCGCACCTCGTGGGCCACGTCTACATCGGTGCGGCCGACGATGCCTTCGGGCGATTCTTCGCCGGTAGCGCGGAGGACGACGGGGCCGACCTGTCGGGGGACGGCAGCGGGATCCCGGTCCCGGGGCCGGGCGATCGGTTGAACGTCCTGCTGATCGGGGTCGACAAGACGGAGCAGCGCGCCCACGCGCTCACGGACACGATCCTTCTCGCGTCGCTCGATCCCGTCGGCCGGACGGTCAGCTTGATCTCCATCCCGCGGGACGTGGCGATGGTCCCGCTGGGGAACGGGGACGTGTACGGCCCCAAGATCAACTCGCTCTACTCGTACGCCGCGACCCACCCGGACGAGTTCCCATCGGGGCCGACACGGACGCTCCAGGACGCGATCGGAGCGCTCCTGGACACGGACGTCCACTACTACGCGCGGATCGACATGGACGGGTTCCGACAGCTCGTGGACGTGGCCGGCGGGGTCACCGTTGACGTGCGGAAGGGCTTCTTCGACCCTTCCTACGGATTCGCCAAGGGCGTCCAGGGATGGGGCATCGAAGCCGGCGTCCACCATCTCGACGGCCGGGAGGCGCTGGCCTTTGTCCGCTCCAGGAAGGCCCCCGGGGAGAGCGACTTCACCAGGGCTGCCCGCCAGCAACAGGTCCTCGTCGCGCTGTACCGGGGGCTTCTCGCCGACGGCAGCCTCCTCTTCCGTCTGCCCGACCTGCTGGATGCCTTCGGTGGCATGGTCAAGACCGACGTGCCACCCGCACGCCTGCCGGACCTGGCGGCGATCGCGGATGGGCTCGATCCGGACGCCGTTACCAGCGCCGTACTGGAGGGACCCTTGCTCAAGCCGATGAAGAGCGAGTACGGCAACGTCTGGGTCCCGCGCGAAGATCGGATCGCAGCCCTCACCGCGGCCGTCCTCACCGACCCCGGCACGCCGCCGACCCCCTGGCCGCCGACTCGCTAGAAGCCGCGGCGTTGGAGCAGCGGCGCCATCGCCCGGGCGGCCCCGGCCCGATGCGAGATCGCGTGCTTCTCCTCCGGCGCGTACAGTCCCAGCGTCCGCCCGCCCGGCGACTCCCCGGCCGGCTCGAAGATCGGGTCATAGCCGAAGCCGCCCGTCCCCCGCGGTCCGTCGGCGATCCGGCCGCGACAGGTACCCCGGGTCTCGGCGACGATCGGGAGGCCGCCCCGCGGGCCCGCCCCGTCGGGCAGGACGAAGCTCAGGACGCAGACGTACCGAGCGCCGCGCTCGGCCGGCGGTCGACCGGCAAGGACCTCGAGCAGCCTGGCGTTGTTGTCCTCGTCCGTGGCGGTCTCCCCGGCGAACCGCCGGGTCCGCACGCCCGGACCACCGTCGAGGGCGTCGACTTCGAGCCCGGAGTCGTCGGCCAGGGTCGGCAGGCCGGTCAGCCGCGCATAGAACCGGGCCTTGAGTCTCGCATTCGCGGCGAACGTCCCGCCATCCTCGACCGGCTCCTCGGTCACCCCGAGGTCATCGAGCGAGACGAGTTCGGCGCGCGCCAGGTGGAGCAGCTCGCGGAGCTCGCGGAGCTTGTGCGCCGAATGGGTCGCAAGGACGATCCGGGGCCGGCGATCCCCGGTGACCACGGGCGAGCGCCTCAGCGGGGGACGCTGGCGAGCGCCTCCGCCTGGGCGGCGAAGAGCTGCTCGAGACCGTGGTTGGCGAGGTCGAGGAGGCCGTCGACGGCGGCCCGGTCGAAGGGCTCGCCCTCGGCCGTGCCCTGGAGCTCGACGTAGGTCCCGGCGTCGGTCCCGACGACGTTGAAGTCGACCTCGGCCGCCGAGTCCTCGGCGTAATCGAGGTCGAGCACCTGCATCCCGTCGACGATGCCGACGCTGACCGCCGCCACGTGGCCGGCGATGCAGCGCTCCATGCCGTAGGTGATGAGGGCCGCGGCCAGGGCGACGTAGCCGCCGGTGATCGAGGCGGTCCGGGTCCCGCCGTCGGCCTGGAGGACGTCGCAGTCGATCGCGACCGTCCGCTCACCGAGGCGGCCCAGGTCGACGACGCCGCGGAGCGACCGGCCGATGAGGCGCTGGATCTCGTGGGTCCGGCCGCCGATCCGGCCCCGCACGGACTCGCGGTCGGAGCGCTCCGAGGTCGCCCGCGGCAGCATCGAGTACTCGGCGGTGACCCAGCCGGAGCCCTTGCCGCGGAGGTGCGGCGGGACGCGGTCGAGGATGCTCGCGGCACAGAGGACCTCCGTGTCGCCGACCTTGATGCGGCACGACCCCTCGGCCCACTTCTGGACCCCCAGGGTGAGCGAGACGGGCCGGAGCTGGTCCGCCCGACGCCCGTCGCCACGGCTGCTGGGTCGGTTGCCGATCGTCATCCACGTTCCTCCGTCGTCGCCGTGCCCGCCCCGGACCTCGCGTCCTCGCGCTTGGCCTGGTCCCAGAGCTCGTCAAGCTGCTCGAAGGATAGGTCGCGCAGGACCACGCCGCGCTCGGCGATCAGTCGCTCGACGATCCGGAAGCGTCTACGGAACTTGTCGTTGGCCGACCGAAGGGCGGCCTCCGCCTCGATGCCGTGCTTGCGGCCAAGGTTGACCACCACCATCAGCAGGTCGCCGAGCTCCTCGCGTCGATGGTCCGGGCCATCGGCACGAGCCAGCTCGTCCAGCTCCTCATCGACCTTGGCAAGGACGCCCTCGATCGTGGGCCAGTCGTAGCCCAGGTTGGCGGCCCGCTCCTGCATCTCCTGGCTGGCGGCGAGGGCCGGCATGGAGGAGCTGATCCCGTCCAGGGCGCTCTTCAGCGGCACGTCGGTGCCGGCCTCGTCGGCCGCGGCCGCCCGCTCGGCGGCCTTGATCCGCTCCCACTGGCGGTTGACGTCACCCGCGGTCCGGGCCTCGGCGTCGCCGAAGACGTGGGGATGGCGGCGGACGATCTTGCGGGTCAGGGCGTCGTGGACGTCGGCCAGGTCGAAGACGCCGGCCTCGGCGGCAAGCTGGCTGTGGAGGATCACCTGGAGGAGCAGGTCGCCGAGCTCCTCGGCCAGCTCCGGCGTGGCCCCGGCCTCCAGGGCGTCGTAGACCTCGTAGGCCTCCTCGAGGAGATGGTTGCGGAGCGACTCGTGGGTCTGCTCGCGGTCCCAGGGGCAGCCGTCGGGACGGCGGAGCCGCTCGGAGACCGCCGGCATCCCCCACGGTGAGGCGAAGGCCTCGGTCGGGGCGACCGGCGCGAGATACAGGGGA
The DNA here is from genome assembly GCA_963707215.1 of uncultured Chloroflexia bacterium. Classification (GTDB taxonomy): domain Bacteria; phylum Chloroflexota; class Limnocylindria; order Limnocylindrales; family CSP1-4; genus DATHYZ01. The sequence goes on from CAVPPB010000003.1 coordinate 1,310,997, forward strand.
CCCAGGAGGTCCTCGGGTGTGAGCGCTCCCACCGTGGCGACCTCGGCGACACCGAAGCGCCCGACCGGGTGATCCGCCGGATAGAGCCGCCCGAGGGCCCCTTCGGGCGTGCGCCCTCGTGGTCCCCGGCGACCCGGCGGCGCCTCGATCGATCCCCGCGATCCGCAGGGGCCGATCCAGGACGACCAGCGGCACGAGGATGCACGGGCGGGACGGCTCGATGGGATAGGCGACGAGCCGCTCGGTCGGCACGACCTGGAGCCCGTCGTTGACGTCAAGGCCCCAGCGGAGCCGTGCTTCTGCGAGGAGGGCGTCCAGCACCGGCAGCCCGCCTAGGGGGTCGGCAGGTCCGTGGCCCGCTCGATCGTGGCTGCCGACTTCTCCTCCGAGTACCAGTTGCTGAAGGCGGTCTCGCGGAGCGTGACCGCCTGCTCGCCCTCGGGCAGCCGCTCCTCCTCCTCCCAGACCTTGAAAAGGTAGAAGCCGTCACCGGGCAGCTCGACCGTGTCAGAGGCCTCGCCGACGGGCGTCGCGAACACGACGTCCTCCAGGGTCTGGTCGAGCTGGGTCCGGGCGATCCAGCCGAGCTCACCGCCATCCGCGGCCTCGGGGCCCTCGGACATCTCGCGGGCGATCGTGGCGAAGTCCTCGCCGGCGAGATCCCGGCGCTTGGCCTCCTCGATCCGGCTGGTCGAATCCGGACGACGGTCCTCGTAGAGGATCACGTGCCAGCCGAACTGCGTCTTGACCGGCTCGAGCAGATCACCGGCCTCGAGGCCGTCGGCGAAGATGGCATCGCCGAAGGCGCGGTCGACCTGGTCGCGGGTGAAATAGGGCAGGTCGCCGCCGCTCGTCTCGGCACCCGGCTCGTCGCTTTGCTCGCGGGCCAGCTCGGCGAAGCGATCGGCCATCTCATCGGTCCCGACGAGGGGCTTCAGCTCGTCATAGGCGGCCCGGGCGGACTCCTCGGCCTCGATCCAGGCCGGATCGTCCTCGGGAAGCTCGCCGATGAGGTTCGGGTCGGGATCGTCGTTCGGCGAGAAGAGGATGTGGGAGGTCTTCACCTCGTCGCCCGCACCCTGCGGAGCGCGCACGTAGATCTCGCTGACGCGGCGCTGGAGGCTGGGGGTCTCGACGACCTCGGCAACGACCATCGCCTCCATCTTGTCCCGCCGGACGTCGGCCTCCACGGCCCGCCGGTAGTCTGCGAGGGCGATGCCGGCGTCGACGATCTTCTGCTGGTGCTGCGGGTCGACCTCCTCGGCCACGATCTCGCTGACCCGCCCGATGCGGAAGACCCCATCCTCGCCATCGATGACGTCGGTCGGGACATCGACTTCGGCGGCGAAGATCGCCTCGATGAAGGCCGGGTCCAGGGAGCTCTCCTCGCGGACCCAGCGGAGGTCGCCGGCCTGGCTGGCCGACGGGGCCGTGGAGACCTCCTTGGCCACCTCGTCCCAGGCCGCTCCGCCGCGGAGATCGTCGAGCGCCGCCTCGGCGGCATCCCGGGCCGTCGTGATCTGCTCGGCCGTCGGCTCGCTGGCGCCCTCGTCGACCTCGGGCTCCACCTCGATGACCCAGGCATGCCGCTGCTCCGGGTCCGTCGCTTCGACGAGGAGCTGGGCATCGATGTCGGCGTCGCTCACCACGACACCCTCGCGCTCGCCGAGCTGGCGCTGGAACTCGACGTCGATCAGACGCTCCTGGACGAGGCTCGGGAGCGCCTGGCGCTGCTGCTGCACCAGCCCGATGCCGCTGTCCCGTTCGGCCTCGGTGATCCGGCCCGCCTGGTACTCGTCACGCAGGCGGGATTCGGCCTGGTCGAGTCGCCACGACTCGATGTCGTAGCGGATCCGGTACTCGTCGCGACTGATCCCGACGCCGTTGACCGTCGCGACGGTCCCGAAGCGGTCGGCGACCACGTTGCCGGCCACCGCGACGAGGAGGATGCCGAGGGCGGCCACGATGACGAGGGTGAAGCCGATGTTGAGGTAGAGCGACCGACGGCCGCGCTCGTCGCGGCTCGGTCCGCGGCCCTTGGCGGGCCTGGCGCGGAAGGTCATGGGAAGGCTGGACTCCGATGGATGGGGCGATGCGGCCGGCTGAGGGTGGCCGAGCCCGCGACATGCTACCGCATCGCCCGCCCGCGGCCCCGCCTGAGAGTCCGGCCCTCAGGCGGACGGGACTCCCCAGCCGGCCCCGAGTCGGAGGACCTGGTCGTCGCGCCGGACCCGTCCACGAGAGCTGTCGACGGTGTCGACGACGAGGCGGGCCCGGTCGTAGACGCCCTCCCAGTCGATCGCCCGATGCGGCGTCACGACGACGACGACGTCCGACTCGGCGAGCAGCTCGTCGAGGTCGCGGCTCTCGAACCTGGTCCCTGCAGCGTCCCGGAACACGGGGACGTGGGGGTCGTGGTACTCGACCGTCGCTCCGAGGTCCCGCAGCCCGGCGATGATGTCGGCCGCGGGCGAGTTGCGCGGATCCCGTACGTCGCGCTTGAAGGCGACCCCCAGGACCCCGATCCGGGCCCCCCGGACTGCGCGGCCGTGGCGGTTCAGGGCGGTCCCGACGAGGGCGACGACATGCCGCGGCATGGCCAGGTTGATATCTCCGGCCAGCTCGACGAAGCGATCGACGAAATCGAACTCTCGGGCCCGCCAGGACAGGTAGTAGGGATCGACCGGGATGCAGTGCCCTCCGACCCCCGGGCCGGGGGTGAAGCGCATGAACCCGAAGGGCTTGGTGGCCGCCGCGTCGACGATCTCCCAGACGTCGAGGTCCATCCGCTCGCAGAGCAGGGCCAGCTCGTTGACGAGCGCGATGTTGACGTTGCGGAAGACGTTCTCGAGGAGCTTCGCGAGCTCGGCGGCGTCGGGCGATGAGAGCTCCAGGACCCGGTCGTTGATCCGCCGGAGGAGCGCGGCCGCCCGAGCTGTCGCGGCGGGGGTCAGGCCGCCGACCAGGCGGGGCACGTCCCGCATCGCGGACTCGGGGTCGCCCGGGTTGACGCGCTCCGGCGCGAAGGCCAGGTCGAAGTCCGTGCCGGCCGCGAGCCCCGACGCCTCCAGGGCCGCCCGGAGCGGGCCGGTCGTCGTCCCCGGGAACGTCGTCGACTGGAGAACGACCAGCTGACCCGGGCGAAGCTCGGAGCGGATCCGGGCGGCCGCGTCGAGCACCGGGCCGAGGTCGGGGTCCTTGGCGTCGTTGATGGGGGTCGGGACGCAGATGAAGATGGCATCGGGCCGGGCCAGGTCCGCCTCGTCGGTCGTCGACACCGCGAGCCCGGCCCCGAGGGCGCTCCGGAGCCGCTCGCTGGTCACGTCGTCGATCGGCGACCGGCCGGCCGCCAGCTCGGCCACCCGTTCCGCGCTGGCGTCGACGCCGACGACGGTGCAGCCCGCCTCGACGAAGCTCACGGCCAGCGGCAGCCCGACGTAGCCGAGCCCGACGATGGCGATCTCCTGGTCCCGTGTCACCGGTGCGCTCCCTCTCGGTCCCCGGGACCCGTGCCCGGCCCCGCGGAGGATAGCCCGTCCGCCGCGAGTCGCTCGACGAGGGCGAGGTATCGCTGGGACTCCCGCTCCCAGGCGAGCTCCGCGACCAGGGCCTGCGTCCGGGCCACCCGGGCCTCCCTGTCCGCGACGTCGTCGGTCAGGGCGAGGATCGCCTCGGCGAGGTCGTCGGGGTCCCCAGGCCGATAGGTCCTGATCGTCCCGGGACCGAAGACGCGCTCGACCATCGGCAGGGCGGTCGCGACCACCGGCTTGCCCATCGCGGCGTACTCGAAGAGCTTCGTCGAGAGGCTGAAGTCCGTGAAGCCGTTCCGACGAGTCGGCGCCAGCCCGATGTCGGCCGCAGCGATCGCCGCTGGCACGGCCTCGATAGGGACCCGCCCGTGGAAGACCACACGATCGGCGACGCCGAGAGCCCTGGCGGCGCCGGCGAGGTCGGCCTCGCCGTAGTCGCGGCCGTACAGTTCGAGTGTCGGGTCCAGCTCCGGCCGGGCTGCGACGACGGCGGCGACGGCGGCGATCGCCACGTCGAGCTCGTAGATCGGCGACAGGGCGCCGGCGTACACGAGCCGGAGCCGGCCATCGGCCATGAAGGAGCGGCTCGCCGCGATGCCGGGGTCGAAGCGGGACAAGGCCGGGCTGTTCCGGACGACGGTGACCTTCGATGGCGGCGCGCCGAGGACCACGAGCCGGTCGGCGAGGGCCTCGTTCACGGTCAGCACGGCCGAGGCGACCGCGATCGCAGCGCGTTCCTGGGCGACCAGCAGGGCATGGGCGAGCGGGTTGGAGGCCCGCGGGAAGCGGATGCGAAAGAACTCCGGCATCGCCTCGTGGAGGTCCAGGACGAGCGGGACGCCGGCAAGGCGGACGGGCAGCGCAGCGAAGGCGAGGTAGTCGGGCAGCGAGTGGACCTGGACGAGCGCGTAGCGGTGACGACGATGGGCCCGCGCGAGCGCCCAGCCCGCCCGCAGGAAGAAGTCCCCGTACTCGGTCAGGTAGCGGGGCAGACCGGCGCCCTGGTGTCGCTGGACGTCGAGGCGGATGACGCGGACGCCGTCGAGCCGGTCGACGGCCGGGTCGCCCGGACGACGCAGGGCGAAGACGTCGACCGGCCGGCCGGCGGCGACGAGCGCCTCGGCCTCGCGGCGGACCCGGGGATCCTCCTCGTAGTACGAGTGGGCGAGCATGGCGACGGGCCGTCGCCGGCGGTCCTCGGCCACCTCGCTGCTCAGCGTCCCCGACCGCGGCCGGCGAGACGCGCCCGGAACCGGCGCAGCGGCCGCTTGACCGGTTCGGGCAGGAACGTCCGCAGCCGGTCGCCGGGGGTGGGGGCGACCGCTCCGGTCACCGGACCGAGTGACGGCAGTCCGAGCCGGGCACGCAGCTCCTCCTCGCGGAGCCGGGTCCTGGCAAGCTCGTTCTGGGACCGGGCGAGCTGGGTCTCCAGGCGCTCGATCCGGCGGGCGGGCTCGAGACTGAGCCAGTCGGGGAACGCGCGGACGGCCACCGGCGGGTGATCGGCCTCGTACGCGGCCACGAGCTGCCTCGCGATGACCGGCGCGTCGTGGATCCCGGCGACGTACGAGCGGCCACGGGACGCCAGTCCACGACGCAGCTCGCGGTCCGTGAGCAGGGTCGTCATCCGCTCGTCGAACGTGTCCGGATCGAGCGCCCAGACGGGCGCTGCCGGGAAGGCGTCGAGGGCCTGCGGCCCGACGTTGGCGACGGCGACGCGATTGGCCGCCATCGCCTCGATCGAGACGACCTCGTAGTCGCCGGTCAGGACGTTGTCGATGACCACGTCGGCATCGGCGATCGCCCGCATCGCCTCGTCGTGCGGGACCCCCTCGAGGAGTCGACGCTCGAAGGGCAGCCCGGCCGCTGCCAGGCGGTCCAGGCCGGCGAGGATCAGGTCGGTGCCCTTGGTGCCCCGCCTCGAAGGGACGTGGAGGACGACCGGCACGTCGCGCTGGGCGGGCGGTTGCTCCGGCCACGCCGCGAGATCGATCGCCCTGGGTAGGACCTCGGCCTCCGGGACGAAGTGGCGGTAGTCGACGGAGGTGACGAAAAGCCGATCCGCATAGGTGCGACAGACCTCGATGACCTTCTCCGTCCGATCGTCGTCCGCCTCGATGTCGCTGAACCTGTAGTAGCTCCAGGGGTTGACCTGCTCGTGGATCCGGCGGATCCGGATGTCGGTGCCGTGGAAGGTGAAGAAGACCTTCTTGCCGAGGATGCGGTAGATCGGCAGGTCCCAGAACGGCGGCAGCCCGCCCCACTGGTTCGGGAACAGCGTCCGGGCGAAGTGGAAGTGCAGGACATCGAACCGATCGATGGCCTCGAGGAAGGTCCGCCAGAAGACCGTCGGATCGCGGGTCTCCCGATCGAGTGAGATGGTCCGGTCCACCTCGAAGCCGAACGGGTTCGCGTCGTACTCCCAGACCTCGGCCTCGTGGCCCATGGCCCGCAGGGCCCGGACGACGATCGCCGGCTGGTCGGCGATGTTCCGGGCGGCGTGGAGGATCCGCATCGTTCAGGCTCCCGCTTCCGTCCGACCGCCGCTCCCGATCCGGGTCGCCGTGGCGGCCTCGAGGTAGGGCGCGATGGCGGCCTGGACCGCCGAGTAGGTGAAGGCGCGACCGGCCGCGAACGTCCGCTCCGCGGCCGCCTTGTACAGGCCCGGGTCGGTGAGGGCCCGGCGGATGATCGGGCTCGCCTCGTCGAGATCGTCCACGAAGAGCGGGTAGTCCGTCCCCAGAACCTCCTCCTGGGTCGAGGTCCGGGTGAGGACGACGGGCAGCCCGACAGCGGCGTAGTCGAGGAGCTTCGTGGAGACGACCAGGTCGTTCATGTGCGATCCGTGGCGATAGTCCCAGAGCGACAGGGCGACGCCGCCATGGCCCAGCAGGCGAGCCGTGGCCTCCCGGCTGAGGCCGCCGTGCCAGACGACCCCCGGCGTCGTCCGCAGCCGACGCTCCAGGTCCGGCGCGTAGGTCGGATCCTCCGGCAGGCGGACGATCTTGTCGCCCGCGACATGGAGCTCCAGGTCGGGCAGCCCCTCGGCTCGGAGCGCCGTCGTCGTATCGATCATCCGGTCGACCGGGTAGAAGGGATGGAACTTTCCGGTGTAGAGCAGCCGACGGACGGGCATCGAAGGGTCCGCCCGGGCCGGCGGCTCGTCAGGGATCGCCGGCGGCAGCAGGATGGTCCGGCCGTGGGCCTCGGGGACGATGGATCCCAGCAGGTCCCGCATCGCCGCTGACTGGACCACGACGTGCCGGGAGAAGCTCGCGATCCGGGCCATGTCCGCGCGATACGCGGGATCGTCCTGGTCGCGCTCCGGCTCCAGGACGTAGGCGCTCCAGATCCGGTCCCGCAGCGACTCGCGCTCCGTGGCCCGGAGGCAGAGCTGGAAGGAGCGCAGGATGACGGCGTCGAACGGGCGGTCGCGGTCGAGGCGCTCGATGAGATCGAGGGCCTGGGTGGTCGTCAGCCCCAGGTTCCGGGCGGCCAGGCGCGGATGGATGTCGACGACGTCGACCCGGTCCATCGCGGCAAGCGGCCCGCTGACGATGGCGCGCCGTTGTGGCGCGCGAAGCGGGACCGTGACCTGGACCCGAGGGCCGGCGAGGAGCGTCTCGACGACGCTCTGGACCCAGATCGTCGAGCCGTCCACCTGGTTCAGGTTGGCCGGCGAGTAGAGAAGGACGCGAATGGTCTCGGCCGGCAGGTCGGGCAGGGGTCGGAGGCGGGGCCGGCTGAGCTTTCGCAGGGCCGCGTCGAAGCCGCTGACGGTGCGGATGCGGCGGGCGACGTGGGCCGCGCCGGCACGAGAAGCCTCGACCCCGGGTGACATCCGGGCCATTCTAGCGGCCACCCGAGGCGGGGCCGGGCGACCGTCTGCTACGCTCCGCCGCGCATGTCCAGCCACTCGCAGGTCCGAACCTACCGGGCCGCCGAGCATCCCAACCCGTTCCAGCTCATCGCCCAGGGCTTCCGCGAGATCTGGTCGCGGCGCCGCCTGACGCGCTACCTGGTCCAGGCCGACCTCCACCGCCACGGCGCCGACACCATCCTCGGCAACATCTGGTGGGTGCTCGACCCGCTGCTCCAGATGATCGTCTACGTGATCCTCGTGTCGGTCATCTTCCAGCGCGCCACGGAGGATTACGCGCTCTTCGTCTTCGCGGCGATCCTGCCCTGGAAGTGGTTCTCGGCCAGCGTCAACGATTCGATCACCTCGGTCACGTCGCGCGAGCGGATCATCAAGCAGGTCAGCTTCCCCAAGATCGTCCTGCCCGTCGCGGCGACCTCCAGCGGGATCGTCAGCTTCGCCTTCGGGATGATCCCGATGCTCGGGTTGATGCTCCTCTTCTACAGCGACCGGATCAGTCTGTTCCTCCTGGTCATCCCGGCGGTCGCGGTCGTCCAGCTGGTCTTCACCCTGGCCATCGCCATCCTCGTCTCGGCCGTGAACGTGTTCTTCCGCGACGTCGGTAACGTCGCTCGTCACGGCCTGCGGATCTGGTTCTATCTCTCGCCCGGTCTCTACGGCCTCGACGCGCTGACCGGCAACCCGACCCTCCAGTCGCTGATGCGGTTGAACCCCTGGGCGACCATGTTCGAGTCCTACCGCGCCCTCATCTACTACGGGACCTGGCCGGACTGGGGCGCCCTGGCCATCCTGCTGGGCCTGTCCGTCCTCGGGCTTGGTGTCGCGATGGTCTTCTTCAAGCGGGTCGAGCCCGCCTTCGCCAAGGTCCTCTGATGAACGCCGCGACCGACGCCGACACTGGGCCCGAGCTCGACTACGCGATCGACGTCCGCGGCCTGGGCATCCGCTACAACCTCCGCCTGACCCGCCGCACGACCGTCCGTGAGTCGTTCAAGAACGCCCTCCGCCGCTCCGAGGGTCCGACCCACTTCTGGGCCCTCCGGGACGTCACCTTCCGGGTCCCCCACGGCGAGACGCTGGCGGTCATCGGCCCGAACGGCGCGGGCAAGAGCACCCTCCTCCAGGTCCTCGCCGGGATCCTCCGGCCGAACGAGGGGCAGGTCGACGTGGTCGGCCAGGTGTCGAGCCTGCTGACCCTCGGGGCGGGCTTCGATCAGGACCTCTCGGGCTTCGACAACATCCTGCTCGCCGGCGCCTTCCTCGGCATCGAGCACGAGGACATGGAGCGACGGCTCCCGGGCATCGTCGAGTTCGCCGGCCTGGGTCGCTTCATCGACGCCCCGATCAAGACCTACTCCTCGGGGATGCGGGCCCGGCTCGGCTTCTCGATCGCCACGGCGGTCGATCCGGACGTGCTCATCATCGACGAGGTCCTGGCGACCGGCGACGCGGTCTTCCGGGAGAAGAGCAAGCACCGGATCATGGAGCTGACCCAGGCCGCCAAGGGCATCGTCATCGTGACCCACGACATGAGCTGGGTCCGCGAGTTCTGCAACCGGGCGCTGCTCCTCGACAGGGGCGGGATCGTCGCCACCGGCGAGCCGGACGAGGTCGCCACGCTGCACGAGGAGCGCTCGGTCCGGGCCAAGGAGGCCCGCGAGGAGGAGCTCCGACGTCAGCTGGGGGCGGTGATCTAGCCGACCCGTTGCGGCGGAACGAGGTCGCGGACGGCCGCCAGGTACGGCCCGATGGCCGTCTCCCAGTTGTAGTGGTCGGCGGCCAGCCAGAGTGCCCGCGATCGCATCGCCTCGTAGGCGGCGGGCGGCTGGTCGAGGATGGTCGCCAGGGCCCGGGCAAGGTCGGTCGGGTCGGCCGGGTCGGCTGTCGCACCGATCCGACCCGACTCGACGATGGTCCGCATCACCTCGAGGTCTCGCCCGACGACGATCGGGGTGCCGGCCGTGAGCGATTCCCAGAACTTGTTCGGGCTCGAGAGGCGCTGGTTGAGCGAGTCGGCCGGCACGGCGACGATCGACGCGTCGGCCGAGGCCGTCCAGGCCGGGACGTCATCGGGATGGACCGGGGGGAGGGTCACGTGGCGACCGACGAAGCGCGGGTCTCGGTCGCGGTCGCGAAGGCGCTCGGCCCAGGCGCCGAAGCCGAGCACGACGAGGGCGGCGTCAGGCAGGCGAAGCACGGCCTCGGCGGCCTCGTCCAGGCCCCGGCCCGGCCCAAGGCGGCCCAGGAACAGGACGATCCGTCGTTCCGCGGGCAGGCCGACGGCGGCCCGGATCAGGTCCGGGCGGGGCTCCGGCGGGGCCCAGCGAGGCTGGCAGTTGAGCAGGACGAGGGGAGGTGGCAGGTCCCATCGGCGGGCCAGGTGGGCGGCCAGGGATCCGTTCACCGTCACGACGAGGTCGGCCCGTCTCGCCCAGCGTCGTTCGCGAGCCCGGTACCAGGTCAACAGCGGTCCGGGCACCCGCTCGACGTTGTTCGAGTCGAGGATCGCATCCGTGACGTCGTAGACGACCCGCCCGGTTCGGCCGGCCCGGCGCGCACGCCGGGCCATCTCGATGGCGACCGGCACGGCCAGCATCCCGCAGGCGTGGTACAGGTCGGCCGGCGCCAGCTCGGAACCCAGGGCCGCCCACCAGCCACGGGCCTGGGCAGGCCAGCCGATCCCCTTGAGGGCGAGGTCGCCGAGATCCGCGATCCGGCCGGCGCCGCGGCGGCTCGTCGGCGGACGCTCGGCCGTGAACCGGGCCCACGGGCCGGTCGGTCGATACCGGCGGAGGCGGACCGGGCCCTCGCTCTCCTCGACCGGCAGATCCGGACGTCCGACCGCGGCGATCTCGACGTCGTAGCCCTCGGAGGCCAGGCTGCGAGCCACGCGCAACCCGCGCGAGTACGGGGCAGCTGCGTTGCCGACGAGGACCACTGCCCGCGGAGCGGGTCTCGGCAGATGACCAGGACCGGTCGCCCGGGTGGTCACCACGGCCGCCCCGTCAGCCGGCCGTACTCGGTCAGCAGCCCCGCCACCTGGGTCTCCCAGGTGTACCGCTCGTGGGCCACCCGGAGCGCCTCGGCCCGCCGAGCGGCTCGCTGCTCCGGGCCCTCGTCGAGGATCCGCCGGATGGCTGCCGCGATGGAGACCGGGTCGACCGGATCGCAGAGCTCGCCGGCGCCCTCGACGGCGATCGCGGCCATCCCCGGCAGGTCCGAGGCGACCGCGGGGACCCCGACGGCGATCGCCTCGAGCAGCTTGTTCGGGGTCGTCAGGCGGTGGTTCAGGGTCGTCGGCTGGATCGGCATCGCCGCGACGTCGGCCGCGGCCACCCAGTCCAGGAGCTCGGTCGGCGGGACCGCCGGCAACACGAAGGCCCGGCCGACCAGGTCCGGCTCGCTGACCCGCCGCTCGAGGTCGTCGGCCATCGTCCCGTAGCCCATCAGGACGAGGACCGCGTCCGATAGGAGGGGGACGGCCGCGAGGAGCTGCTCGATCCCGCGATGGGGCGAGAAGCCCCCGTGATAGAGGACGACGGCGACGTCAGCCGGGAGACCGAGCCGCTCGTGGAAGCGCCTGATCGGCGGATCCGGCGGGTCGGTCCGGTAGGCGCAGTTCATGACCACCAGCGGGAGGTCGACCGGCCAACGGGCGACCATCACGTCGGCGTACGGACGATTGACCGTGACGATCCGGTCGGCGCGCCGCGCCCAGCCCCGCTCGAGGCGGCCCAGGATCGAGCGGACCGGGCCGGGCAGGCGGGCGAGGTTGGCTGCGTCGAGGTAGATGTCCCGGGCGTCATAGACGACGCGCGCCCCACGTCGCTTCGCGAGGTCCAGGGCTACCGGGATGCCCATGTAGGCCATCCCGTGGTAGAGATCGGCGCCCGGGTCCACCGTGCGGCTGGCACGCTGCTGAGCGCGGACGGTCAGCCCGATCGCCGCCATGCGCCGGGCGGATCCGATCACCCGGCGGAATCGCCAGGTGGCCGAGGCGCCGTCGGCCGGGCGGGGCTCTTGGGTCGGGGCGTCCCCCCCGGAGCCCGCGGTGGTGTTCGGACGGCGTCGTCGGGCCCTGTACCGCTCGAGCCGCTCGACGACGGCTCCGGGCAGCGGCAGGCCCGCCAGCGCCGACACGGGGACCCTCCGGATCCGATAGCCGGCCGGATGCTGCTCGTCGGCGGGGAGGTCGGGAGCGAGACGGGCGACGACGGTGACCTCGTGGCCACGGGCCGCGATCGACGAGGCGATGCGGTACGTCCGGGAATCGTGCTCGGCCGTGGTCGGCAGCACCAAGGCCAGGCGCTGGCGGACCGGAGCGCCGTCGGCCTGCGCGGCTGCGGCCGGCGCGTCGCTCGTGTCCACGACCCCCACGCGGGTGGCGGTCACGCGGCCGGGCCCTCCCGCTCGAGGTCCGCGTACAGGGCGACGAGCCCGGCGACCTCGGCTTCCCAGTTCCAGCGCTCGCGTGCCGCCCGGCGGCAGCGCGCTCGCAGGTCCTCGCTCGCCTCGGCGGGCAGATCGAGCAGCGAGCGGATCGCGGCCGCGATGGCCGCCGGGTCGGTCGGGTCGCAGACCACCCCGAGCGGCCCATCCGGATCGTCGAGCAGCACGCCCCGGATGCCCGGGAAGTCGCTCGCCACCACCGGGATGCCCGCGGCGAGCGATTCGAAGAGCTTGTTGGGCGTCGAGAGGACGTAGTTGAGGGAGTCGGGCTGGAGCGCCAGCGCCTCGACATCCGCCGAGGCGACCCAGTCCACGACGTCCTCGGGCGGTACCGGGTCGAGGACGTGGACCCGCCCGCCGGCCCGTCGATCGGCGGCCCGCTCGACGAGGAGCTCCCGCAGCGGGCCGAAACCCAGGAAGGCCACGTGCACACCGGCAAGCTCCGGGCGCAGGGCGGCGTCGGCGAGCTGCTCCAGGCCCCGGTGAGCCCGGAAACCACCGTGGTGGAGGACGATCCGGTCGGCGGGTGGGATGTCGAGCGCCTCCCGGAGCCGATCGGACGGCACCGGGGCATCGGGCCGCCGCGGAGGGCAGTTGTGGACCACGACGACGCGGCCGATGCCGAGGCCGGGCCCCAGGCGCTCGGCAAGGGCCTGGTTGACCGTGACCAGAGCCACGGCCTCGGCTGCCCAGCGGCGTTCCTGGGCATCGATCCGGGCGATCGCCCAGGCCGGCCGGCCGACGAAGCTGCCCGAGCCGAGGAAGAGCTCGTGACTGTCGTACACGACCCGCCCGCCGTTCCGTCGGGCAGCCTCGACCGCAGCCGGGAGGCCGGTCAGGTCGTGGCCGTGGTAGACATCGGCCGGTGGGGCCGCTCGCGCAGCGGTCCGGGCCCAACCGAGGTTGCCCAGCCACCAGGCGGCCAGCCAGTCGAGCGTGTCGAGGCGTGCCGGGCCGTGGACGGCCGGTCGTGGCCGGATCCGCCGGGCGACCCATGCGGCCAGCCGCCATGGGGCCCGGATCCAGCGCCACCAGCGTCGGTAGCGGGGCAGGCGGACGCGGATGATCTCCAGGTCGTCGCGCTGGGTGCGCTCGAGGGCCCGGGGTGAGCCCGGATCGAGCGTTCCGACGATGGTCAGCCGATGGCCGGCGTCGCGGAGACTGGCTGCCTCCTTGAGGACCCGGGCGTCTGCCGACAGGTCGTTGCGGACGAACATGACGACCTTCACCGGTCGTGCGGTCCCTCGTCATCCGGACGGTCGGTCGCCCTCACCGCCCGCTCTCCAGCGCCGCGGCGATCAGCTCGTCCGCGCCGACCCGTGGCACGACGACCCCCCGGGCCCGGGCCGCGGCCAGCTCGTCGGATCGGCCGGCCGGAGCCAGGCGGTCGAGCGCCTCGACGGCCCGGACCCGGTCGAGGCCCACCAGGACCATCCGGCCGCCCGATCCGGCGACGGCCTCGACCCACTCGGTGGCATCGCGCAGGATCAGGCAGGGGACGCCCAGCCAGGCCGCCTCGCGCTGGACGCCGCCGGAGTCGGTGAGGACCGCGGCCGCGTGGAGCTGCAGGGCCAAGGCCGTCCGATATCCCACCGGCCGGACGACGCGCACGTCCCGGGACAGCTCGATCCCCGCGGTCGCCAGCGAGGCGGCCGTCCCGGGGTGGAGCGGCAGGACGACCGGCCGGTCGTCGCGGGCGACGGCCCCCAGGAGATCGGTCCAGCCGCGAAGCGCCTCCGCGGAACGGTTCGCCGCCCGGTGGACCGTCGCCAGGAGGTAGCCGCCGGGACGGAGCTCGAGCCCGGGCGCCTCTGCTCGGAGTCGACCCTCGATGGGCTCGAGGACGGCCGGGTCACGGACCTCCATCGCGGTCCGGGCAGCGAGGTCCTGGAGGACGTCGCCCACGAGGTGGACGCCGTCGACGATGCCCTCGGCAGCGAGGTTCGCCACGGCCGCCGGCGTCGGCGCGAAGCACCACCTCGAGAGATGATCCGCGACGACCCGGTTGACTTCCTCCGGCATCGATCGATCGAAGCTCCGAAGGCCGGCCTCGACGTGGGCGACCGTCAGGCCGAGCTTCGCTGCTACGAGCGCCCCCGCGAGGGTCGAGTTGGTGTCCCCGTAGACGAGGACGGCGTCGGGTCGCTCGGACTCGAGGATGGGTTCGAGCGCCGCCATCATCCGCCCGGTCTGCTCCGCCTGGCCGCCACCGCCGATCCCGAGGCTGTGGTCGGGTCGGGGCAAGCCGAGCTCGTCGAAGAAGTCGCCGGCCATGGCGTCGTCCCAGTGCTGGCCGGTGTCGACGAAGACCTCGTCATGGCGCTCGCGGAGCGCCGGCAGGAGAGCAGCCGCCTTGATGAGCTGCGGCCGGGTCCCGACGACCGAGACGAGGCGCACGCCGGTCAGCCGCGGGTCGCGGCCCCGGCCAGGCCCCGACCCACCCCGGGCACGCCGACGCCCAGGTAGGTCACCCGATCGGGCAGGGCCAGGTCGCGGAGGCTGTTGCGACCGTCGTAGACGAGCTCGAGACCGGGGAAGCGCTCGACGTCGAGCCTCCGCCAGGTCGGGTCGGCCGTCTGGGTGACGATCGCCCGCGCGACGGACTGCTCGCCCCACCGGTACGGGTCGGCCCCCAGGGCGGCGACCTCCTCGTCGGAGAGGAGTGGGTCGGCAGCCGAGACGACGGCCCCGCGGACGCGGAGCTGCTCGATCAGCGGGAGCGCCCTCGAGTAGGCCAGCTCCTTGACGCCGTCGCGATAGGTCAGCCCGAGGACGAGGACCGGGGCACCCTCGAGGCCGCCGAGCGTCTCCTGGATCGCCCGCACGGCCTGCCCGACCTGGCCGTCGTTGACCCGGCGGGACAGCTCCACGAGCTCCATCTCCGGGGCCCTCGACAGCAGGAAGTGCGGGTAGACGGGGATGCAGTGACCGCCGACGCCGATGCCCGGCTGGTGGATGTGGCTGTACGGCTGACTGTTGGCCGCGGCGATCACCTCGCCGATGTCCACCCCGACCCGGGCCGCGTAGCGGGCGAACTCGTTGGCCAGGGCGATGTTGACGTCACGGTAGGTCGTGTCGGCGAGCTTGCTGAACTCGGCGGCCTCCGCCGACGACATCCGGACGACCTCGGCATCGAGCACCGAGGCGTAGAACGCCGTCGCCCGGTCCCCGGACACGGGCCCGATGCCCCCCACGAGCTTGGGATACATGGCGAGGTTTCGGAGGGCCGAGCCGGAGTAGAGGCGTTCCGGGGAGAACGCGACGAAGAGGTCCGCGTCGCCGGACAGCCCGGACGCGTCCTCGAGCCGCGGCAGGTAGCGGCCCCGCGTGTCGCCGACCGGGAGGGTCGTCTCGAAGACGACCAGCGAACCGGCATGGACCCCCGGCCCGATCGCCTCGACGGCAGCGTCCATGAACCGATAGTCCGGCTGCTGCTCATCGTCCAGCATGACGGGGACGATGAGGACGACGACGTCCGCGGCCAGGGCCGCCGAGGCTCCGTCGGTCGTCGCCGAGAGAAGGCCGGCGCCGTGCGCCTCGGCCACCATGTCGGCGAGACCGGGCTCTTCCGTGACGTGCGAGACCCCCGCGTTGATCGCGTCGACGACGGCCTGCTGGACATCCACCGCGATGACCCGCCAGCCGTGCGACGCGAACTGGGCGCAGAGCGGCAGGCCCATCTTGCCGGCGCCCACCACGGCGACGGTCCCGGCGGTCCCGGGCGCACCGGCCCACGTCTCGACCCGCCGGGCTGGCTCGTGCTCGCACGGGGCCAGCGCCGACTCGATCGAGCCGCCGAGGAGACTCGGCCCGGTGGCGGACGGGCGATCGACGATCCTGGTCATCGGATGCCAAGCCTCGTGGACAGGTCGGAGAGGTCGACGGGCCGCCGATCGCTGGCCGCAGTCAGGAGGGCGCCGGCGGTCGCCAGGGCCCAGAGGCCGTCCTCGGCGTCGACCACGGGCCGGCCGCCCTCGCGGACGACCGCGACGAAGGCGTCGAGCTCGGCCGCCAGGGGCTCGTGGGCGGTGACCGGCAGCTCGGCGACCTCGTTCTCGAAGGTGGGTGCGTAGCCGCGGATGAGGGTCGGGTGCGACACGTCGGCGGCCCGGGTGAAGGTCAGCCGCTGGGTGAGGTAGTCGAGCTCGAACATCCCCTCCTCGCCGGTCACGACGAGCTGGCGACGCTTCGCGGGGGTGAGCCAGTTGACGTCGAGTGTGCCGGTCGCACCGCCGGGGAAGTGGAGCAAGCCGAAGAGCAGGTCCTCGTGGTCGGCATGGACCCGCTGGGCGGTCTCGGCATACACGCGATCGGCGCGCTCCCCGACGACCCAGGAGAGGATGTCGACGTCATGGGTCGCCAGGTCGATCGTGACCCCCACGTCCCGGATCCGGGCGGGGAAGGGACCGGCCCGGCGGCTGGCGATCGCGTAGACCGTCGAGAGCCAGCCGTCCTCGATCAGCCGGCCCAGCTCCAGGACCGCCGGGTTGAAGCGCTCCACGTGACCGACCTGGACGGGAACGCCGGTCCGGCGGGAGGCGGCGACGATCTCGAGGCCCTCGTCGACCGACGCCGCAAGCGGCTTCTCGACGAGGACCGCGACGCCACGCTCGATCGCCGTCATGGCGAGCGCGTGGTGGGCGGTCGTCGGCGCGGCGATCACGAGAGCGTCGAGCTCGGCCTCGGCCAGCATCGCGAGCGGTTCGGCGAACCCGGCGGCGCCCGTCCGCTGGATCGCCTCGTCGAGGGCAGCCGGGACCGGGTCGGCGACGGCCGCCAGCGTCGCATCGTCGCGGCCGCCGATCACCCGGAGGTGGTTCCGGCCCATCGACCCGAGCCCGGCCAGGCCGAAGCGCAGGCGGCGCTCGCCGGCCGGCGACCAGGCTGTCGTCATCGGGCGACCGCCTCCGTGGCCTCGGCGCGGCGCAGGACGGCGTCGTGGACCGCGGCGATCACCTGCTCGACCTCGTCATCGGTCAGGCCGGGGAACATCGGCAGGGAGAGCGACCGGTCGGCGGCCCGGTCGGTCACCGGCAGGTCCGCCTCGATGCCCCGCTCCAGGACGTAGGCCTGGCGATGGACCGGGATCGGGTAGTAGATGCCGACCCCGATCCCCGCCTCCCGCAGGTCGCCGACGATGGCGTCCCGCGCGGGGCCAACGTCGAGGGTGTACTGGTGGTAGACGTGGGTCCGGTCGGCCGGGGTGACCGGCGTCCGGATCGGGAGGTCGGCGAAGCCGGCGTCGTAGGCCGCGGCGATGGCCTGCCGGCGAGTCGTGTTGCGCTCGAGCTTGTCGAGCTGGACGAGGCCGATCGCGGCGGCGATGTCGGTCAGCCGGAAGTTGTAGCCCAGGATGTCGTGGTGGTAGCGCTCCCGCATCCCCTGGTTGCGGTAGAGGCGGATCCAGTCGGCCAGCCGCTCGTCGTCGGTGGTGATGAGGCCGCCCTCGCCGGTCGTCAGGTTCTTGGTGCCGTAGAGGCTGAAGGCAGCGTGCCCGAACGAGCCGGCCCGAGCGCCCCGGAAGGTCGCCCCGTGGGCCTGGCAGGCGTCCTCGACGACCGCCACGCCGTGACGATCGGCGATGGCCCTGATCATGTCCATGTCGGCGACCAGCCCGAACAGGTGGACCGGGCAGATGGCCCGGGTCCGAGGCGTGATCGCACCCTCGATCCGGGCCGCGTCGATGAGGTAGGTGTCCGGTTCGATGTCGACGAAGACCGGGGTGGCGCCGGTCGAGAGGATGGCGCTCACCGTCGCGTTGAACGTGTGGCCGACGGTGATGACCTCGTCGCCCGGGCCCAGGCCCAGCCCGGCGTAGATGCACATCAGGGCGACCGTGCCGTTGCTGACGGCGACCGCCTCGTTCGTCCCGACGAACTCGGCCCACCTGCGCTCGAGGTCGGCGACGCGGGAGCCCTGGGCGATCATGCCGCTGCGAAGGACCTTGCTGACGGCGTCGATCTCCTCCTGGCCGATGTCGGGACGGACCTGCGGGATCATGCGGGAGCACCTCTGGGTGGGACGAGCGGTCGCTCGACGAGCAGCTCGTCGTCGGGATCGTAGACGTAGACGCGTCCGCAGGACGGACAGGCGAGGTCGTCATCGTGGTCCGGCTCAGCCGGAGCCGGGGCGTCGCCGGAACGGAGGCGAGCACCGCAGGCACAGACCCAGCCGAGCCGGCGAGCCGGGTTGCCGACGACCAGGGCATGGTCGGGAACGGCACGGGTGACGACCGCACCGGCCCCGACCGTCGCGAAGCGACCGACGTCGATGCCGGCCACGACGACCGCGCCGGCCCCGATGGAGCAGCCGTGGCGGAGGACGATCGGGCTGACCGCCCAGTCGTCGGCCCGGGCGAGCTCGCCGGTGGCGGTGATGGCCCGCGGGAAGCGGTCGTTCGTCAGGATCGCATTGGGCCCGATGAAGACCCCATCCTCGACGGTCACGCCGTGGTAGACGAGGGCGGCGTTCTGGATCTTGACCCGGTCGCCGATGGCGACGCCCTCGTCGATGAAGGCGTCGCGTCCGACGACGCACTCGGCACCGATGCGGGCCCCGGTCCGGATCTGCGCCCGATGCCAGACCGAGGTCCGAGGGCCCACCGCCACGTCAGCCTCGACGTCGGCCGTGGGGTGGACGCGCGCGGTCGGGTCGATCACGGGGACGATGGGCTCCTGTCCTGGCTCGGGCTCGGTCGCACGGGGATCGGGTCGGTCGGGGGGACCGTGCCGCGCGCAGACGACCAAGCCCGGAGTATAGCCGAGGCCCGTCGACTGACCGGCGGCGGGAGGCGGCGGGCGGAGCCGGGGCGGGATCCACTTGGGCAGCCGCGGTATCCTGCCGCTCGTGCCGGCATCGGAGCGCCGGCCATCGATGGGAGGACCGGACGCTGCGTGATCGTCGGGGCGCCACTGAGCTGCTGGGTGCCCCCTGCCGGGACGTCCGACTCGGGCGCCTGAGCCTCATCACGATGTTGATCGCGTCGACGCTTGCCGCCTGCGGTAGCGCGTCCTCCACACCTGGGGGATCGGCGTCGCCCGACCCGGTGGCCGTCCTGCCGAGCCCGAGCCCGTCGCCGAGCCCGTCACCGAGTCCATCCCCCTCGCCCAGCCCATCACCGACACCCGAGCCGACGCCGGTCCTGGTCCCGGCACCGCTCACCGGTCGACCGGTCGCCCCCGAACTCACGCTGCGGCGGCCGATCGCGGTGATGGTCGACGACCTGCGGCCCGCCCGGCCGCAGTCCGGGTTCACCGACGCCTCGGTCGTCTGGCACGCCCCCGCCGAGGGAGGGATCCCTCGCTACATGATGGTCTTCGCCGAAGGCGATCCTCCGGCGGTCGGGCCGGTCCGCAGCTCCCGCGAGTACTACGTCGGCTGGGCGGCCGAATGGAACGCCCTGTATGTCCACGTCGGCGGGTCGCCCCAGTCGCTCCGGACGCTACGGGAGAAGGGCAACGGCCAGCTCGTCTGGAACGCCGACGAGTTCCGCTGGGGCAAGTACTTCCGCCGGATCAAGGAGCGCTACGCCCCGCACAACGTCTATACCGACGCGAAGCGCCTCCGCGCGCTCCTGGAGGCCGTCGGCGCCGGCGACCTGGACACGCCGCCGACGCCCGCGTGGTCGTTCGAGCCCGATCCCCCGGTCGCCGAGCGGCCCGAGGGCGGACGCATCGTCGTCCCCTACCCCTACAACGAGATCGTCTACACGTACGACCGGCGCACCAACACCTACCCACGAGCGGTCACCGGTGAGAAGGCCCAGGTCGACGCCACGACGAAGGTCCGCGTCGCCCCGAAGAGCGTCATCGTGATGTTCATGCGCTTCGGGCGACTGGACGACGGACATCCCGAGAAGCGCCGCCTGGAGGCGGACTTCATCGGCACCGGCGAGGCGCTGATCGCGACCGGCGGGCGGACGATCGCGGGGACCTGGGAGAAGGCCTCGGCCACCGCGCCGACCCGCTTCCTCGATGCCGACGGCGAGCCGGTGACCCTGACGGTCGGCCAGACGTTCATCCAGGTGGTCACGACCGGGACCAAGGTGACCGTGAAGGACGGCCGCGTGCCGCCGCCGCCCAAGGACCCGGCAGCTTCGACGCTGCTCTAGGCTCCGGCCGACCCCGACCCGCCGCTCTCGTCGCCACGCCGGCCCGTCCGACGCAGCCTGCCCAGGACCTCCTCGGCTCGCAGTTGGACGACGACGACGAGGGCCTCGGCGACGATCCGCCGGCTCATCTTGGAGGCGCCGACCCGACGGTCGCGGAAGACGATCGGGACCTCGCGGACCGCGGCCCCGGACCGGCTCGCCCGGTAGGTCATCTCGATCTGGAACACGTAGCCACCAGCGTGAATCCCCTCGAACGGGATCGCCGCCAGCGTCGCTGCCCGCCAGGCCTTGAACCCGCCGGTCAGGTCGTGGGGCGAGAGGCCCAGGACGAGCCGGGCGAAGGTGCTGCCACCACGCGAGATCAACCGTCTGCCGAGGCCCCAGTCTTCGACGGCCCCGCCTCGCACGTAGCGCGACCCGATGACAAGGTCGGCCCCACCCATCTCGATCGGCTGGAGCAGGGTCGGCAGCGCAGCCGGGTCGTGCGACCAGTCGGCGTCCATCTGGACGACCCGTTCCGCGCCCCCACCGATCGCCACCCCGAAGCCGTCGAGGTAGGCGCGTCCCAGCCCCTTCTTGCCGGGTCGGTGATGGACCCGGATCCGGGGGTCCGCAGCGGCCAGCTCCTCGGCGAGTCGGCCGGTCCCGTCCGGCGATGCGTCGTCGACGACGAGCAACGTCGCTCCCGGGAGGACCTCGAGGATCCGGGCCGAGATGCCCGGCAGGTTGTCGGCCTCGTCGTACGTGGGCAGGACGACCCAGGTGCCGGCCCCGGCGACCGGCGTGGTCGATGCAGCACTCATGGGATGGCAGTGTACGGCCGCGATCCGGCATGACGGCCGGGCGACCCAGCCCGAGGGCCCGGCTACGTCTCGCCGGCCTGATCCGGGCCGATGGGCCTGCGGCCGTCAGCGGTCCGCTAGCGCCCGCCCGCCGCCGACCGGGCCGCGCTGGCCACGGCATCCGACACGACACCGGTGCCGCCGAGGACGACGATCCGGGACGGCTTGAGGCGAGCGAGCTCGGTCGCGGTCGCCGCGGGCAGCGAGGTCGCCGAGGTCAGCAGGACGGGTCCCCCGGCACGGGCGGCGGCGACCGAGCCGGCCAGCGCGTCGGGGTAGTCCGTGCCGACCGCGAGGTAGGCGACCGGCACCCCGGGGGCGAAGCTGGCCGCGCTGACGGCCGCGGCGGTGGCGTAGCGGTCGGGACCGGCGAGCCGGCTGACGGTCTTCGTGGTGGCGTAGGCCCGGGCCGCGCTGGCCACGGCATCCGACACGACACCGGTGCCGCCGAGGACGACGATCCGGGACGGCTTGAGGCGAGCGAGCTCGGTCGCGGTCGCCGCGGGCAGCGAGGTCGCCGAGGTCAGCAGGACCGGTCCCCCGGCACGGGCGGCGGCGACCGAGCCGGCCAGCGCGTCGGGGTAGTCCGTGCCGACCGCGAGGTAGGCGACCGGCACCCCGGGGGCGAAGCTGGCCGCGCTGACGGCCGCGGCGGTGGCGTAGCGGTCGGGACCGGCGAGCCGGCTGACGGTCTTCGTGGTGGCGTAGGCCCGGGCCGCGCTGGCCACGGCATCCGACACGACACCGGTGCCGCCGAGGACGACGATCCGGGACGGCTTGAGGCGAGCGAGCTCGGTCGCGGTCGCCGCGGGCAGCGAGGTCGCCGAGGTCAGCAGGACCGGTCCCCCGGCACGGGCGGCGGCGACCGAGCCGGCCAGCGCGTCGGGGTAGTCCGTGCCGACCGCGAGGTAGGCGACCGGCACCCCGGGGGCGAAGCTGGCCGCGCTGACGGCCGCGGCGGTGGCGTAGCGGTCGGGACCGGCGAGTCGGCTGACCGGCAAGCGGTCCACCCTGACCGAGTACCGGGCGATCGTGTCTGCCGTGACCGGGACCGGCGAGGGAGCCGCGTAGGTCACGCTTCCGGCCGTGCCGACGAGCTGCAGGACGTACGTCCCATCCGGCAGCGGGCCGGCAGCGGTCCGTGCGTCCCAGGCCATCGCCTGGCGGCCGGCCGCCCGCCCGGACAGGGACAGGGTCCCCGCCAGTGACCCGTCGGGTCGATGGACCCGAAGGGTCAGCGAATCGAGGCCGACGGCATTGGTCCAGGCCAGGGTGACAGTGTCGCCGACGCCGTCACCGTTCGGCGAGACCGTCGGTGGCGAGGCGGGTGCGGCGGCGGCCGCCGCGCTGCTCCCGATCGACAGGCCATGGATGCCGGCCTTGACCACGGTCACGTTCGGCGGCTGGCGCGGCACCAGGTAGGTCGATCCGTTCCCCGAGGCCGCCACCCAGAACCCGTCCTCGACTGCGGTCACCGGGGCCCACTCGCGCAGCGGCCCGCGGACGCGGTACCAGGTGTAGCCATCTGCCGTCGCCGGGCCACCGGTCAGCAGCAGGGTGTCGCCGGCCGACAGGGTGCCCAGCTGGGTCGCACTCGTGTCCGGGCCCGCGCGCATGCGGAGACCGGTCGTCGTGACGCGCCCGAAGGCGCCGACGGCCAGCGATGCCGGCGTGCCCCCGCTCGAGGTCACGTCCCAGGCCGAGAGGTTGCCTTTGACGTCGCGGGCTCGTGCCCGGAAGGCGAACCGGCCGCCCTCGGCACCGAGGTAGACACCGCCGCCGGACGAGGTGCCGGTGAGCCAGGTCTGCCAGGCGCCGCCGTTGGTGGCGACCTGCACGTCGTACGAGGCGATGGCGTTGTCGTCGTAGGCGCTCCATGTCACGCGGAAGCCCTCGGACGACTGGCTGGTCGGCAGGACGTCGATGCCGACCACCGGGGGCGTCGTGTCGTCGACGAACTTCTGGCGCAGGAGGCGATAGAGCTCGGGGCGGGTGCCGTCGTACCCGAGCGCCCACATCCCGACGCCGCGAAGCCCTCGTCGGTTGACCAGGTCGTACTTGGCTCCCAGGGCCTGGACGTCGTCGACGTACAGCTGGCGCCAGCAGCTGCCCGTGCACGAGTCCGTGTGATAGAGGGTCCAGGCGACCTGCTCGAGAGCGTCGTAGCGGCGTCCATTGGCCGCCAGGTAGTCCATGGCCGAGCCATATACGACAGCGCTCGAGTAGCCATATGTCGATCCGGAGATGTTGCGGGCGTTCAGCGCGCTGGAGTCGGTCGACCAGGCCCGTCCGTAGTAGGGCACCCCGAGGATGAGCTTGCTGGCCGGCACCCTTGCCAGGTAGGCGTCGAGGGTGTCGGCGATGTCGTACCTCGGTCCGGCCAGTGGCGCGATCGAGCCGACCGGCGACGAGCCGGACCCTCGGTAGTCGTAGCCCATGATGAAGATCGCGTCGGCGCCCCCCGGCGCGGTCGCCGCCTCGAGCGGATAGTTCCCGATGTAGCCGGTCGTGTCGAAGGTCAGCTGGTAGCCGGGAGTGATGGCATCGAGCTCGCGGCGGACCTCCCGGACGAAGGTCGCGAACTCGTCGGCGTAGCCGGACACGATCGGCTCGAAGTCGAGGTTGATGCCGTCGGCCCCTCGGTCGCGGACGGCTGCCGCGGCCTGGCGGGCGAGATTGAGGCGCGCGCTCGGGTCGCCGAGCAGGGCCGCCTGGGTGTTGCGCTGAGAATCCGTCCACGCGAAGACCGAGACCGTCAGGACGACCCGCGAGCCGGCCCGGTGGGCAGCGTTGATGATCGAGGTCATCTTCGAACTGGTCCAGCCGGTCCAGCCGGTCGAGGTGCCCTTGATCAGGTCGCCGGCCCTGGTGGCGCCGACGCTGAAGTAGGCGATCGTCGAGAGGACGTCGTAGTCGAGCGTCGTCGACGCATCGCTGACCTCCCAGTACGGCAGGAATCCGAAGACCTCGCGCCGAAGGCCCGCGAGAGCGGTCGGAACCAGGGCCTCCCCGTCGTGCGGGACCAGGAACGAGGCGCCCTCAGCGTCGACGATCCCGGCCGGGTCGACGATCGACTCATCAGGGGCGAACGTCCCGGGGACCTGGCTCGGGTCGGCCGACGGGGCCGGCGAGGCGTCCGACGGTCCCTCAGCCGCAGGGTCGCCCGACACGTCGGTCGGGCCACCCAGGGGAGACCAGCGCGCTCCCTGCGGCGTGGCCGCCATCTCGATGCCCGATGCCCGACCTGCTGGCAGGGCCCGGGCCGGCAGGCCGCCGATGAGCGTGCGGTCGCCGCTTCGCGGCTGGAAGCCGACGGTCACCCGGTCACCCGGAACGAAGGTGATCGGATCGTCGGCGTGGGCGAGCCATTCCTCGTAGTGGACCGACGGGGCCACCGGTCGATCGACGGCTGTCGGGTCTGCGGCCCGGGCGACCCCCGTCGGCAGCGAGCCGAGCGCCACCAGCAGCCCGACGACGAGGAGGACGAGCGAGCGAGCGAGCGGGCGGGCGGGCGTCGACAAGCGATGGTCCTCCGGGGGCAGGCGCCGTGGGCGGCGGAGACGGCGTCGAAGGGTCCCGACCCGGGGCCGTCGACCGCAGGAGGGAGTGTCGACCCTGGGCGTCGTCGGGCCTATCGGTCGATGGTCATGCTAGCGGCCCGTACGAGATGGTGCGGTGGAGTACCGGGCGGTCGGCGGACGAAGGGTGGGGAGCGGACCACTCCGGTGGCGTCAGAGGTCGTCGGGGATCGTCAACCTGCAGCCGGGCCTGCGAGCGCGACCGGGCGCCAGGTCAGGCAGCGATCCGCTGGCGGCTACGGGACCTCGTACCGCGCGAGGGCCGCCTTGACCGCGTCGGTCACGACGCCGGTCCCGCCGAGGACGACGATCCGAGCGGGCTTGAGGCGGCCGAGCTCGGTCGCGGTGGCGGTCGGGATGGTGTCCCTCGTGACGAGCAGGACCGGGGCCCCGGCGCTGCCGGCGGCGGCGCTGCCGGCGAGGGCGTCGGGGAAGTTCGCCCCGGTGGCCACGTAGGCGACGGCGACCCCCGGGCCGAAGGAGGCCGCGCTGATCGCCGCGGCGGTCGCGTAGCGGTCGGCCCCGGCGAGGCGGCTGACCGAGCCGGCGGTGTACCGCGCGAGGGCCGCCTTGACCGCGTCGGTCACGACGGCGGTCGCCGCCGAGGACGACGATCCGAGCGGGCTTGAGGCGGCCGAGCTCGGTCGCGGTGGCGGTCGGGATGGTGTCCCTCGTGACGAGCAGGACCGGGGCCCCGGCGCTGCCGGCGGCGGCGCTGCCGGCGAGGGCGTCGGGGAAGTTCGCCCCGGTGGCCACGTAGGCGACGGCGACCCCCGGGCCGAAGGAGGCCGCGCTGATCGCCGCGGCGGTCGCGTAGCGGTCGGCCCCGGCGAGGCGGCTGACCGAGCCGGCGGTGTACCGCGCGAGGGCCGCCTTGACCGCGTCGGTCACGACGCCGGCGCCGCCGAGGACGACGATCCGAGCGGGCTTGAGGCGGCCGAGCTCGGTCGCGGTGGCGGTCGGGATGGTGTCCCTCGTGACGAGCAGGACCGGGGCCCCGGCGCTGCCGGCGGCGGCGCTGCCGGCGAGGGCATCGGGGAAGTTCGCCCCGGTGGCCACGTAGGCGACGGCGACCCCCGGGCCGAAGGAGGCCGCGCTGATCGCCGCGGCGGTCGCGTAGCGGTCGGCCCCGGCGAGGCGGCGATCCGTCCGACTGTCGACGATGACCGCCCCGGTGCGATCGAGCGGCTCGTTGCCCCAGTCGTCGACGGCCGTCACGACCCACCGATAGACACCATCGGGGACCTTGGAGCCGCCCTTGGTCCCGTCCCAGGCGAGGGTCGCGGACGTGCCGGACCCCTTCGCTGCGACGATGGTGGACCCGGACGCATCGACGACCTTCGCCGTCCAGGCGACGTCCTCCGAGAACCGCCCCTCGATCCGGAGCGTGTCCGTCGTGCCGTCGCCATTCGGGGTGATGACGATCGTCTCGGGAACACCCCAGAGCTGCGGCCCGAGGCTGTCCCGGGGGACGAGGTCGGTGGTGATCATGTGACCGGCGACCGACCCATCGAGCGTCTCCACCTCGAGGATCCGGGCCCCTTCGGCGACCGCGCCGGCATCGTCGTTGACCCGCAGGCGGGTGCCGGCGGCCAGGGTCGCGGTCGGCTCGGCGGCGACATCGGCAGAGTCGTACACCGGTGCCCCGTCGACATCGACCGAGGCCGCCCCGGGCACGACGAAGTCCGACGGGTCCGATCCGGTCTCGGCGAACGCGCCCCCGGTCACGTCGGTCGTGGTCAGGCCGGGCTGGCCGACCAGCGAGCGGTAGAACCCCTTCGTCGGGCTGTCCGGGTCCGACCAGGACACGAACCCAGAGCTTCGCGCCGACGACCAGCTCGCCGCGTTGCCGTTGGCGGCCGGGTGACCCTTCCAGGCCGCCTCCACCGTCTGGCGGGTCGTGAAGAGGGCCCGGAACCACCAGCCGGCACCGTAGTGGGCGTCGGCGATGACCGCGCGCGCGCCCGCCTTCAGGAACCCGGCGGCGTAGTTGTCGATCCGCTGTCGTGCCACGGAGACCGACGGCTCGGCGTGGCCCGGCTCCGAGTTGCCCGAGGCGTAGCAGAGGTGGTTCAGGATGACCAGCGCGTTGGGTGCGAGGTCGATCTCCTTGGCGATGTACGACTCGCCGTAGTAGGTGTTGTTGTAGTCGCCCTGGCCGGCCGCCTTGTTCAGGCCGAAGCCGTTCTGCTTGAGAGGGTTGAGCGTGCTGCTGTACGGGCTCGGGAAGCCGTTGCCATGCCCCAGGTACAGGACGACCGAGGCCCCCTGGAGGGCGGACCGAACGGCGCCCCACGTCGCGTTCGGGCTGTAGACACGGACGACGTTCGAGGAGTACTTGACGGCCTCCGCATAGGCCTCGTCGGCCCGTGAGCGATACGCCGAGGTCGAGCTGTGGGTGGCGCCGACGATGATGACGATCTTCGGGTCGATGGGCTCGGCGGCGTTCGTCGTCGGGACCGAGGGCATGACGAGGCCAGCGACGATGAGACCAAGGGCGATCAGGAGGGACCGGCGCAAGAGGGACTCCAGGTGGTCGATCCGCTCGCATCGAAACGGCGGCTCGACTGGGCAGGCGATGACGATGCAGCGAGCGTGCGTCGCGCGACCCGGCCCCTCAATCGCGGGATGGTCCGGGCCCGGCATAGGCCCACCGTCCCGGAGACGGGCGTTGCGGGCGGGTCGGGGGACGTGCAGGTGCGTCGGGCGGGTCGGGGATCGCGATCCGCGGTGCGGCCCGGCACCCCGGCTCCGCCCCGCTCACGCGGCTGCCCGGGGCTCAGCCTCGGAGACGCTGCACCAATGTCGCCAGGGATGGGCTATCGCGGTCCCGGTCCGACAGGATCGGGCGACCGTCGGCGGTCACCCTCACCGCGGGCCAGGGCACGGCGGCCAGCGGGTCGTCCCAGGCGAACCCCAGCTCATCCGTCCCGTCGTACTCGCCCGTGACGAGGTAGAGCAGGGTCAGGGGCTCCAGGGCCAGGAAGCCGTGGGCGACACCGACGGGGATCGATAGCCATCCGTCGCGCGACAGCTCCATCGTGTCGACGACGGGCCTGGCGGCGTCGTGGAGCATCGGTCGGACGTCGACGAGGGCCACGAAGGCTCGACCGTCGAGGACGACCCAGTGGTCCAGCTGACGCCCGTGGACGTGCAGCCCGCGCAACACGCCCGGCGCCGAGGTGGAGACGTTCGCCTGGACGAACCGGGGGTCAGGCCCCGCGGCCTCCGGATCCAGCCGGCCGTACCAGCTGTCCCGCCAGACCTCGCGGAAGGTGCCTCGATCGTCCCCATGGGGCCGAAGACGACCGACCCGGACACCGGCGATCCGGGCGTCGCCGGAGGAGGATCCGGCCGGTGCCGTCATCGCCCGGCCGCCTGAGCCGACCGGCGCCAGGCGAGATCGTCGGCCAACGCCTCCGGCCATGGGCGCATCGGCTCGCCGGACGGCAGCGGCGTAGGCTCCAGGACGGCCCACATCGGTGGCGTCGAGGCGCGGTGCCAGGCGGCGGCGGGGATCTCCTGGATCGGCACGCCGGGAGCGAGCGCATCGAGGACGGCCCGGGCCCAGCCGGCTCGCGAGACGACGCCGGCATTCACGCAGTGGTGGATCCCCCCGAATCGCGGGGCTCCGATCAACTCGACGATGGCTTCGGCGAGGTCGGCGCTCCGGGTCGGCTGGCCGTACTCGTCGCCGACCACCCGGAGCGGCTCGCCCGCGGCTTGCGCTCGCCCGGCTGCAGCGACGATGCGGGCCGGGAAGTCGTCCCCCGGGGGACCGTACAGCCAGGCCGTCCGGACGATCGCCAGCTGCGGGTCGGAGGCGACCCGGTCGACCGGCACGAACGGGCCGGGACGGGTCCCGGTGAACGTCTCGTAGGCGTCGGTCGCGGCCCGCTCCCCGGCCAGCTTGCTCCGGCCGTACGGATTCGGCGGATCCGGCGGGTCTCCCGCCCCGTACGAGCGACCATCGGTGCGGGTCCCCGGGAAGACCTCGTTGGTGGAGACGACGACGAGATCGATCCCCTGCGCAGCGCAGGCCCGGGCAAGCGCACCGACCGCCGCGCCGTTGCGAGCCAGGGCGAGCTCGGGCTCCCTGGCGCAGGCGTCGACGTCGGTCCACGCGGCGGCGTGGACGACGACCTCGGGTCGATCCTCCACCAGGAGGGGGCCGAACCCATCGGGACGGTCGAGATCGAACGCGCGCCGGTCCCAGCCGAGCGGCCCCGAAGGACCGGTGAAGGGTGCCTCCTCGAGCGCCTCGATGAGCGCCCTGCCGAGGCGGCCGGACGACCCGGTGACGGCGACCCGCACTACGGCTCCGGCGTGGCCGTGGAGGCCGCGAGGCGCTCGCGGTACTGGCGATCGACGTAGTCGGCCCAGTCCTCGCCACGAGCCCGACGCCACCAGACCTCGTTGGCCCCGTACCAGTCGACGGTGGCATCGAGGCCCTCCTCGAAGGCGAGGCTCGGGGCCCAGCCGAGGGCTCGGAGCTTCGAGCCGTCCATGGCGTAGCGCCGATCGTGGCCAGGTCGATCGGGCACCGACCGGACCAGCGACCACGGCTTGCCCAGCCGGGCGAGGAGGCGGGCGACGACCTCGCGGTTGGTGCGCTCCGTCGCACCGGGCACGTTGTAGGCCTCGCCTGCCGTTCCGTACCGGAGCACGTGCTCGACCGCGGCGGCATGGTCCTCGACGTGGAGCCAGTCGCGGATCTGGCGGCCGTCCCCATACATCGGGAGAGACCGGTCCTCGAGGGCCTCGGTGATGAAGAGGGGGATGAGCTTCTCGGGATGCTGATATGGCCCGTAGGTGTTGGAGCCGCGGGTCACAACGACGTCGAGCCCATAGGTCACCTGATAGCTTCGGGCCAGCAGCTCGCCGGCCGCCTTGGCGGCCGCATAGGGCGACCTCGGCGCCATGGGGTCGCCCTCTACGGATCGGCCCTCTTCGACCGAACCGTAGACCTCGTCGGTGGAGACCTGGAGCAGCCGTGGGGACCCGAGCACCCGACCGGTCGCGTCGACCCGCTCGCCGTCGCGGGCTCGGTCGGTCTCGCGGCGAACGGCCTCGAGGAGTACGTGGACCCCGATGACGCCGGTCCGCAGGAAGGCCTCCGGGTCCAGGATCGAGCGGTCGACGTGCGATTCAGCCGCGAAGTTGACCACCGCGTCCGCTGCCGCGACCAGCGGCCCGACCACGTCGGGATCGGCGATGTCGCCGCGGACGAAGGTCAGCCGGGCCGCCTGCTCCGGCTCGCCATGGACCAGGTCGAGGTTGGCGAGGTTGCCCGCGTAGGTCAGCTTGTCCAGGACGGTGATCCGCGTTCCATCACCTCGAGCCAGGATGCGCCGGACGAAGCACGAGCCGATGAAGCCGGCGCCCCCGGTGACCAGGAGGTGGCTGGGGCCGGCCCCAGCCGCCGACGGGTCGGGCTGCTGGGTCACTGGGGGCCGTCCCCGGATCCGGGAGGGGCCCACTCCGAACCCGTCTCCTCGGCCCGCTCGCCGGGCCGGCCGGGTGGCGGGGCCAGCCGGCCGGCCTCGTCGTCGACGGCGGCCAGCTCGGCTGACCGCAGGAGCGAGGGGACGGTGCCCGCATCGGCCCAGGCACCCTCATAGACGCGAGCGAAGAGCCCGCCGCCGGGCACGTAGTGGTTGAGCAGGTCCGTGATCTCGAGCTCGCCGCGTCCAGACGGGACCAGGTGCTCGATGACGTCGAAGGCGTCCGGGCGGAGGAAGTAGACACCGATCGGGATGAGATCGCTCTTCGGCCGCTCGGGCTTCTCCTCGAAGCCGAGGATCGTGCCGTCCGGGGCGAGGTCGGCGACCCCGAAGCGCTCCGGATCGGACACCCGGTAGAGGAGGGTCCCGGCACCCCAGGGGCCAGCCTCGAACTCGCGGGCCACATCGACGAGATCGGGGCCCCGGAGGATGTTGTCCCCGAGGACCACGCAGAAGGCCTGGTCGCCGACGAAGTCGCGGGCGAGGCCGATGGCATGGGCGATACCCAGCGCGCCGCGCTGGTACCGATAGGTCAGGTCGAGACCGAAGTGCCGACCGTCGCCGAGGAGCTCCACGATGTCGCCGACGCTCTTGCCGCCCACCACCACGAGCACCTCGCGGATCCCCATCCCGGCCAGGGTCTGGAGCGGGTGATAGATCATCGGCCGGTCATAGATCGGCAGGAGGTGCTTGTTGGTCACGATCGTCAGGGGGAACAGCCGGGTCGCAGTCCCCCCGGCGAGTACGAGGCCACGCATGGACCGGAGAGTAGCAGGCAGACCCCGGCCAGCGGCGCTCAGGGCACCGGGACGATCGGGTCCGAGCTCGGTGACGGCTCCTGGCCGTCGGTGGGGCTCGCGTCGGGACCGGGCGTGGCACCGGGCAGATCCTCGGGCAGCGGCAGCGTCCCGTCGTAGTCGGTGATGACGAGGACGTAGACGAGCCGGTCTGGATCGATGACCGGCTCGAGGTAGACGGTCTGGACCACCGCGTTGGCGTCCTGCTTCACGTCGACGACCTGGCCGAGGAGCAGGCCCCGGGGATAGGGTGACCTGACCCCTCCGGCGAGCTCGATCCCGGCGGTGAGGACCTCCTCGCCCACCAGCACGTCGACCGTCGCATCGACGTTGCGCATGACGAGGACGCCGCCGAGCTGACCGACCACCTCGCCGGTGGCCCCGGAGGACGGAAGCTCGCCGACGACCGTGGAGCCACCGTCGTTGATGAGCTGGACCGTCGCGAAGTTGGGGCCGATCGCGATGATGCGACCGGCCAGGGCGCCGCCTGCGGCGATGACGACGTCCCCGAGGGCCAGGTCGTCGTCCGTCCCGCGGTCGAGCGTGGCGACCCGCCGGAACTCAGAGGACTCGCGGGCGACGATCCGGGCGGCGACCGTCTCGTGCTCGAGGCCGGAGCGGAGCTGGAGAAGAGCCGTCAGCTCGTCGTTCTCGCGCTGGGTGGCCTCGAGCCGGGTGTTGAGCGACCGCAGCCGGTCGTTCTCGGAACGGAGGGTCTCGTTGTCCTGGCGGAGCCGGTCGATCTCGGTGATGGCCTCGACGGCCGATGCGGCCTGGGCGGCGATCCCGTCGACAGCCGACTGGACGGGCCGGAAGGCAAAGCCGACGCCGCGCTGCAGCTCGACGACGAGCCAGTTCGACGAGAGCGCCATCAGGCCGAGCGTCGTCGCCAGGAGGACCAGGAAGACGGTGGCGCGGCGGCGGGTCGAGCGGGAGGAAAGGAGAGCGCTCATCGGCGTGACGACGTCCGACCCATGGGACCCGTGACGCCTATCGCGGTGGCCGCGAGTACGTCTCGGCGACCAGGACCCGGGCCATGTTCGGATTGCGCGACATCTCCTGGAGGACCAGGCCGGTGCCACGGGCGACGCAGGTCAGCGGATCGTCGGCGACGTGGACCGGCATCTGGGTAGCCTCGGCGGTCCGTCGGTCAAGGCCGGCGAGCAGCGCCCCGCCGCCGGCCAGGACGATGCCCTGGTCCATGATGTCCGCCACCAGCTCGGGCGGGGTCTCCTCGATGGTGTCCTTGATCGTGTCCACGATCTGAACGACCGATGGCTCGATCGCCTCGCGGATCTGGTCCGCCCCCACCTCGACCGAGCGAGGAAGGCCGGTCAGCAGGTCGCGGCCCCGCAGGGTGACCCGCTGGCTGTCCCACTCGCCGGGATAGGCCGACCCGATGGCGATCTTGATGTCCTCGGCGGTCCGCTCGCCGAGGAACAGGTTGTACTCACGGCGGGCGAAGCCGACGATGTCCTGGTCCATCTCGTCGCCGCCGATGCGGATCGAGCGGCTGACGACGATGCCGCCGAGGCTCAGGACGGCGACCTCGGTCGTCCCGCCGCCGATGTCCACGATGAGCGACCCTGACGGCTCGCTGACCGGCAGGCCGGCGCCGATCGCTGCCGCCATCGGCTCCTCGATGAGCCGGGCCCAGCGGGCGCCCGCGTTGAGGGCCGCGTCCCGGACGGCGCGCTTCTCGACCTCGGTGACGCCGGACGGGATGCCCAGCAGCATCCGGGGTCGTGGGATCAGGCCGATCCGGTCATGGACCCGCTGCACGAAGTACTTGATCATCTGCTCGGTCACATCGAAATCCGAGATGACCCCATCGCGGAGCGGTCGGACGGCGATGATCGAGGCGGGGGTCCGACCGACCATCCGCTTGGCCTCGGCGCCGATGGCCAGGACCTTCTTCGACTTGGCCTCGATGGCGACGACGCTGGGCTCGCTGATCACGATGCCGCGGTCGCGAACGTGGACGAGCGTGTTGGCCGTGCCGAGGTCGATCCCGATGTCACGGGAGAAGAGGCCGAGGAAGGCGTCGAGCATGGGGCGGGATGGTCCTTCGTGATCGAGGCGTCCCGCGGACGGCGACGGGGGTCGCGCGGATCGCTCGGGGGAAGCGTCGGGAGAGCCCGCAGAGTATAGCCGCTACCTGCCCGATCCCCGTCGGCGGCCGCACGGGATCGGCGTCGCTCGTGCGGTCCGGACCCGGTCGGCCGGGAGCCGCAGGCCACTATGATGGTCCGACACGCGTCGGCCGCGGTCGTCCGGCTGCTTCGGCCCCACCGACGTCCGGACGGTCCCTGCCATCCCGAAGCGGCCGTATCGAGGCCAGAGCCATGGGTCGACTCCGCCTGATCATCCCGTTCGCGCTCGGCGCCGGGGCCGGCGCCGCCGTCGCCATGCGGCTCCGCCAGCCGCCACGGCGGAACGTCTTCCCGCCCGGGCCGGAAGCCGTCGCCCCGGAGGCCGCCCGTGCCCTGGCCGGGCGCTATGCCGCCATCGAGGTCGGCCGGGCCGACCTGGCCATCGAGTACGCGACGGCGACGATCGAGCGGCCGGAGCTGCTCGTCGACGGGCCGGCGTTCTTCCCCCGGATGCTCGACGACTTCCGCTCGGCCACGAGCTCGATCCACGGCAACATCTACGGGTTCCGGCCGGGCGCCATCGGGGACGAGTTCGCCGATGTCCTGATCGATGCAGCTCGCCGGGGTGTCGAGGTCCGCCTCACCACCGACGAGGTCCAGAGCGGGCCCAATCTCATCTACCGCAAGTTCTGGGCCCCGATGGTCGAGGCCGGCGTACAGGTGACGTCGAACCAGGGGCTCTTCCTGGACCTCGACGGGCTGGTGGGTGGCGAGCTGCGTCTCGATCCCCGTTTCGACGACTTCGGACACTTCCTCCACGAGAAGGCGTTCGTCGTGGACGGACGGGTCGGCTGGGTCGGCGGCATGGGCATCGAGGACCACTTCAACGACGGCGAGTTCAGCGACGTGATGCTGCGCTTCGAGGGCGCGGCCGTCGGCCAGCTCCAGACGATCATCCTGGGGACCTTCCGCCACCAGGGCGGGCCGCTACCGACGGATCCGGCCGGCCTCGAGCGATGGTTCCCGACCCCGGCCGAGCCGTCGTCTGACGCGGTCCGGGCGACGCTCGTCCGGAACGTCCCCGGCGAGGGCTTCCACCAGAACAGCCAGGCCCACCTGCTCCTCATGACGGAGGCCCGCGAGCGTCTCGACGTCATCAACCCGTACGTCACCGAGCACCCGGTCATCGAGGCCCTCATCGCCGCCGCCCAGCGCGGTGTCAAGGTGCGCCTGATCATCCCCGGCAAGCCGACCCCCGTCTTCATGGCCATGGCCCTGGAGAACAACTACGACCGGCTGAACGAGGCCGGGGTCAGCGTGCTGAAGCATCCGGTCATGTGCCATACGAAGGTCACCCTCGCCGACGACCGGGTCCTGCTGGGCAGCTGCAACCTCGATGCCCGCAGCCTGTGGATGAACTACGAGCTCGGGATCTTCATCGAGGACGCAGCCTTCGCAGAGCAGGTCGGACGCGAGCTGTTCGACGTGGAGTCGGCCAGGTCGACGCCGGTCGAGCCGGCCCAGGGGTCGGCAGCGATCGTCAACGCGATCGTCGACCGGTTCTGGAAGCTGCTCTAGCTGCCCCGGGATGCGGCCGCGGGTCGGTCGAAGGCGATCCCGCGGTCGCGGAGCGACACCCAGGCGTCGTGGCCGACCACCAGGTGGTCGAGGACTTCGACGTCGAGCAGCCGCCCGGCGGACAGGGCCTCGACGGTCAGGTGGAGGTCGTCGGGGCTCGGCGTAGGATCGCCGCTCGGGTGGTTGTGCACCAGGATCACCGCGGCCGCATCGAGGCGGACCGCGTCCCGAAAGAGCTCGCCGATCCTGACGAGCGAGGTGCTGATGTTGCCGACGTAGACGGTCGTCACGCGGAGCACGACGTTCCTGGTGTTGAGGAGGACGACCCGCAGCTCCTCGCGGGCCAGATGGCCCATCTGGAGCACCAGGCGATCGGCGATGTCGGCCGGCGTTCGGACCGTCCAGCGGCCGGCCGGCCAGTCCGCCAAGAGACGTCGGCCGAGCTCGAAGGAGGCCACCAGCTGACCAGCCCGGACCGGCCCGACGCCGGACAGTCCGGCCAGCTCCAGCTCGCTCGCCCGGGCGAGCCCTGCCAGCCCGTCGTGGCGGACGAGCGCCTCGTGGGCGATATCAACGGCGCTCCGGCCGCGCGCGCCGGATCCCCAGACCAGGGCGACGAGCTCTGCCGCCGAGAGCCCGGCGACGCCGCGGAGCGCCAGCCGTTCGCGGGGTCGCTCATCGGCCGGGAGCTCCCGGATGCGTCGCGCGATCGGCTGGTTCGAGCTGACCATCGGACCTCCGTTGGGATGTCCCCGGACCCCGGACGACGGAGCCCGCCGATCTCCCCGCCATCCGGGACCCGAGGACATCGCGCAGGCTACGGGCGGGGGCTTGCCGGTGACTCATCCCGGCCTCCACCATGCCTGCACGGCGGGAGCCGGGCCTGGTGGCGACGGGCCGGCGACCCGTCACGAGAGGAGGTCGGGATGATCGCTCGCACCTGGCGGGGATGGACGAGGGCCGACGACGCCGATGCCTACGCCGACTACGTGGCAGCGACCGGGCTGGTCGCCTACCGGGCGACGCCGGGGAACCGGGGAGCGTGGGTCCTGACGCGGGTCGATGGCGATCAGGCGGAGATCCTGGCGGTGTCGCTGTGGGACGACCTCGAGGCCATCCGGTCCTTCGCCGGCGAGAGTCTCGACCGGGCGGTCTTCTACCCGGAAGACGACCGCTTCCTGGTCGCCCGCGAGACGACCGCCCGCCACTGGGCGGTGCGGTCAGCCGACGAGGCGGCGGAGGCCTAGCCGGAGCTGCCAGCCGCGCCCAGCGCAAGGAGACCGGCAGGGCGTTGTAGGCCGCGTGCAGGCCGATCGCCGCGTACAGGGAGTCCCGGCGGACGAAGACCCAGCCGAGGGCGAGTCCGACCGGGACCCGGATCAGGAACGCGACGAGGGCCATCTGGATGCCCTCCTCGAATGACGCACCGCCGAGGGTCAGGATGTGGACCGCGGCGAAGAAGATGCCGCCCCGGACGATCGCTCGGGTCGGCCCGATGTCGCGAAGCCAGGCCGTGGTGGCGAAGCCCCGGAAGAACACCTCCTCGGCGATCGGCGCGACGAGCGCGGCCGCGACCACGTTGAGGACGGCCCCGGGGAGGTCCGGCGCACTGGGCAGCGGGCTCTCCGGAAGGGCCAGGAAGAGACTGAGGACCAGCGCCAGGACTCCCGTCAACAGGACGAGCGGCACACCGAGGACGGCCCCGTAGAGCACGTGGCCGAGATCGGCACGCGTCGGCCGATGGAGCCCCATCTCGCGCCAGGTCAGGGCCCCGAAGTCGACGACGAGGAGTCGGATCAGGACCACGTAGACCACCGCGGTCAGCAGCAGGCCGAGGAGCCCGGCTGCCGGCGACATCAGGTCGACACCAACGAGCCCGAGGGGGATCACCAGGAGCAGCTGGAGGACGAAGGTGACCGGGATGACGGCGGCGAACACCAGGAACGGCGAGGGGCCCCGGTAGGCGCCGCGAGCGGCTGCCCGCCGCTCCATGGCCTGTGAGCCGGCGCCGGCGACGAGGCCGACGGCGAGCAGGCCGAGCCCGATCGAGCTCAGGACGATCGAGCTGGACCCACCACCCGACATCAGCCCGACCCCGAGGAACCCCGCCCCAACGATGAAGGCGATCCAGCCCAGCCAGAAGAGGCCGGGGGCCGCCCGCCCCTCGATGGTGAAGGTCTCGGCCCCTGGGCGGCTCGGGGGTCGCTCGGTCGCCTCCACGTCACCCGTGTCGACCGGTCCGGGGTCGGACTCGGGCGGCTCCGACCGCGTGAGCGCACCCGGTTCGGGATCGCCCGATCCGGTCGTCGTCAACGCTCGGGGACTGGGTCCGTCGGACTGACCTGGCCCCCGCCTCGCGGCGCCCGACTCCGGGACATCGCCGGCCTCGGCGACGTCGGGCGGGCCGCCGGTCGCTCGCGACCGCGTGCCGGCTCCGTTGGCACCGGCATCGCCGCGGGCTCGACCGCTGGGCGACGCTCGAAATCCTTGCCGCACCAGGCGCACAGCGACCAGTCGAGCCCGACCAGCTTGCTGCAGTTGGGGCAGACCCGGTTGAGACGCGTCCGGCAGGTCGGGCAGATGATCCACTCGTCGTGGACCCGGCGCTGGCAGGTGGGACAGGTATGGATGGCCTCGACCTCAGCGAGGAGCGCCTCCTCGGCCAGACGCCGCTCGCTCACCTCGCCGATCCGCTCGGACGGCCGTACGAGACGGTAGATGATGACCGCGAGGGGGAAGAAGATCGGGGTGAAGACGATGACAAGGGCCGCCGCGAGATAGGGCAGGAACGGGTTGTCGGATCGCCCGTGCATGTCCTTGAAGGCCCAGAAGGCGGCCGCGAGCCAGAGCACGACGAGGTACACGGCGAGGGCCCGCAGCCCGAGCTGGATGATCGGGCTGTCGATGAACTCGCCGATGGCGTCCGTGATGCCGTCGATCTCGAAGGGCATGTGGCGGGTCGACGCCTCCGGTCCGATGGTCTGTGACGTCGGCCGCCCGACGTCCGCGGCAGTGTAGCAGCCACGAGCCGCCCATCCTGCGGGACCGACGAGCAGCTTGCCCGGTGCGTGACGCGGTCAGTGCACCCGGGTCGGTCGCCGACCGCCGGTCCGGAGGACCTCCGCGGTCCAGAGTGCCGATCGCCAAGCGGAAGCCAGACCGGCCAGGGCAAGACCGGCGAACCAGACGATCACGAGGACGGTCGGCACCAGGATGACGCCCGGGCCAGGTTCGCCGAGCACGGCCCGCCGGGCGGCGTCCCAGGTCCACGAGGAGAGCAGGAGCGGTGGGACGATGAGCAGGATCGAGCCTCCCGTCGCCAGGATCGCCGTGGCGACCAAGCCGATCGGCGCCGAGACGATCGAGCGCCCCGCGCCCACGAACGACCCGAGGACGCCACGTCCGCCGAGCACGACCCAGCGGACCGCGAGCGCCCCGACAGCTTCGCTGACGAGCCAGGCCAGCCCCAGCAGGATCAGCGCGTCGGGAACCGCCTCGACGACCCGCAGCACGAGTGGAGCGGTGACGTCCCCCGGCGTGGTGACCTCGCGGTAGACGGCGACGACGACGCGGATCAGCGCCCAGCCGAGCGCGGGGGCGAGCGGCAGGAGGGCGATCGACCGGACGACGAACACCCGCCACACCTGGCCCCAGGCCGCGCGGCCCGGCGCCCGGTCGTCGAGCCGCCCGAGGCGCCCTCCCAGGATCGAGCCGAACCAGCGCACGAGCACCACATCCGCGGATGCCCCGACCAGGCCGCCGACGAGGAACCAGACCAGCAGGGTCGCCGCGACCGACGCGATCAACGGTACGACCGTCGGGTTGGCTCCGGCGAGCGCGAGCAGGATGATCACCGGGCCGAGGGCCGTCGTCAGGCCCGTCACCGTCGGAAGGACGACGATCGGCAGCACGAAGGCGACCAGGCCGCCGCGGACCAGGAAGCCGGCCAGGGCCACGGGCCAGGCTGCCGGGCGGAACAGGGCGACCTCCGTCGCGTCCGAGGCGGCCGCGACCCAGCCTCGGCTGTCAGGCCGCTCGGCCGCCGGGGCGTCGCCGGCGGCGGCCGGCGCCGCGCCGGCCATGGTCAGGGGACCGGCGAGGGACTGGGGCTGACCTGCGGCGGCGGCGTCCCGACGAGCGTCGCCAGCTCCGCCAGGGCGGCCTCCACCAGATCCATCTCCGCCCCGTAGGTAGCGAAGTCGCCGGCGCGAAGCGCCTGCTGGGCCAGCTCGAAGTGGAAGTTGGCGTAGTCGACGAGAGCCTGGACGTCGCCACTGGGGAGGCTCGGTCCCGGGGTCGGGCTGACGCCTGGCGACGGCGACGGCCCGGGGGTCGGCGTGGGCCCGGGGGTCGGCGTCGGGGTGACCCCCGCGTCGGCCTCGAGCAGCAGGTCGAGCGCCTCGCGCAGCGAGTCCGCCCAGACCACCGAGGTCGGCGAGGCGACGACGATGCGCTGGAACTCGGGGAACGACGAGCCGGTGGACTGGAGGTAGACGGGCTGCAGGTAGACGACCGAATCCTGGACCGGGACCACGAGCAGGTTGCCGCGGATGACCGTGCTGCCGGCCTGGCTCCAGAGGGTGATCTGGGAGCTGATGATCGGGTCCTGGTCGATGAGCGCCTCGACCTGGGCCGGCCCGAAGACCGTCGTGTTCGACGGGAACTGGTAGAAGCGGACCTGGCCGTAGACCTCGGGGTCGTTGCGGGCCGCCACCCAGGAGATCATGTTCGGCCGGCCACGGGGGACCATGGGCTGGAGGAGCAGGAACTCGGCATCCTCCTCCCCGGGCATCCGCATGATCACGTAGTAGGCCTCGCTCGGAAGCGACTGCTCGCTCGTCGTCCCCGTCGGCACGGTCCAGAGGTCGTCGTTCTGGAAGAACGTCAGCGGGTTGGTGACGTGGTAGCGGCCGAACACGCGGGCCTGGACGTTGAACTGCTCCTCCGGGTAGCGGAGGTGGCCGGCGAGGTCGTCGGGCAGCTGGTCGAGCGGCCGGAAGAGCTCGGGGAAGATGCCCTGGTAGGCGCGGATCAGCGCGTCGTCCGGATCGGCCACGTAGAAGGTGGTCGTGCCGTCGTAGGCGTCCATGACGACCTTGACGCTGTTGCGGATGTAGTTGAACGGATCGCCCCCGAGGTTGGTCTGCTCCAGCTCCGAGGTCGGGAAGAAGTACTCGGCGTTCGGGAAGCGGTCGGTCACCGTGTAGGCGTCCTGGATGAAGACCAGCCCGCCGTCCGGCTTGGCGACGAGGTAGGGGTCGCGGTCGTAGCGCAGGAACGGCGCGATCCGCGGCAGGCGGTCGGCGATCGAGCGGTGGAAGAGCAGCTGGCTCTCGCTGGTGACCTGGTCCGAGATGAGCAGGTTCAGGTCCCGGAAGCGGAGGGCGAACAGGAGGCGGGTCAGCGTCGAGTCGATCGGGATGCCGCTCGAGCCCGTCCAGCGGTACTCGGCGCCCTGCTCGGTCCCCTCGCCCTCGCTGCCGGTGCCCGACGGGAAGTCGAACTCGGGCTGGCGGGCGCCCACGATGATGTAGTCGCTGGTCAGTTCGCCGAAGTAGATCCGCGGTTGGGTGATCTCGGGCGCGCCATCGGAGGACACCGGCGGCAGGTCGCGGATCCAGAGTCGCGGCTGACCCTGGCCCACGACCTCGTTGACCGGGACCATGACGGCCCCGATGCCGTGGGTGTAGATGATCCGGGTGTTGAGCCAGTTCTGGGTGATCCGCGAGCCGGCCAGGTCGAGCTCTCGGGCTGACAGCATGACCTGCCGGCGCTCGTCCTCGATGTCGTAGCGGTCGGTGTCGACGTCCAGGAAGTCGTAGTACTGGCGGACCGTCTGGAGCTGATCGATCGTCGTCCGCAGGGGACGGTAGTCCCACAGCCGGGCGTTGCCGAAGGTGGCCGCCTCGCCCTCGATGTCGGCAGCGCTGAGCGGCTGGTCGCCGCTGTAGTCCTGGCGCTCCCAGTCGACGAGCCCGTACGACAGCCGCGTCATCGCGATGTTGTAGCGGATGTACGGCTCTTCGTTGGCATAGGGGTTGGGCGTGACGACGAAGCGCTGGATGATCTCCGGGTAGACCGCCCCGAGCACGATCGAGGCGCCGAACCAGATGACGAGGGCGCCGCCGAGCGGCCAGATCATCCGGGTGAAGGCCCCGCCGACCAGGAGGGCCGCAGCCAGGGCCGCGATGATGGTCAGCGCGTCGAAGGCGAAGAAGCGGGCGGCCTGGTCAGCGTAGCCGATGCCGGTCGCCACGCCGTTGGCGCTATACACGAGCTCGAACTTGTCGAGCTGGTAGCCGAACGCCACCGATACCAGGTACAGCCCGCCGAGGACGGCCAGGTGGACCCGGACCGGGGTCGGGAAGCTGAAGCCGCCGGCCCGCAGGGCGGCCACGACGTAGCGGCCGCCGGCCACGAGCAGGGCCCCGATGATCACGCCGTTGGCGATCGACTGGATGAGCCGGAAGAACGGCAGCTCGAACAGGAAGAAGCCGATGTCCCGGCCGAAGACCGGGTCGGTCACCGGATCGCCGCTGGGCGCGAAGGGGACCCGATTGACCCACAGGAGGATCGTCTCCCAGGCTCCGGAAACGGCAGCGGCCAGGGTGAGCGCCAGGAACACGGTCAGCCCGACCAGCGCCACGGTGGCGATCGGCGTCAGGTCCGGGAGCTCCTCCGGGCCGACCGAGACCGGTCGGGCGCGGCTCGGCCCCCCGGCGCCCGGGCCGCTGAACGGGTCGGACCAACCCGATCGCCGCCCATCGGCGTCCCGTGAGGCCTCGGCCAGACGGTCGACGAACGACCGCAGGCTCGGCCCGCCGGGCTGGGGTGGCGGGGCCAGGCGGCCTGCCAGCCAGAGGTTCGAGAGCAGGATCAGCAGGCCGCCGATGAAGATGCCGAGGAAGAGCCAGAACTCGGTCACGATCCGGGTCCAGAAGACGGAGTCGTAGCCGACGGAACCGAACCAGATGGCGTCCGTCCACAGGTCGACCGCGAAGCCGAGCAGCGGGACGGCGACCAGGATGACGACGCCGATGGCGATCGGGATGAGCGCCCTGCGGACATCGGGGCCGCGCCCCTCGGGATCGCGCGGCCGGCGCGGCCGGCGCGTCCGGGGCGGTCGGTCGCCGGGGCCTCCACCCGATGCCGGACGGATCGGCTGGGGTTCCTCCGGCTCCGGCTCGCCGACTCGCTCGGCCTCCGGGCTGTCGCCCTCGGATGCATCGTGGAACCCGGTGCTGACGGGCTCGTCGACCCGCTCGGCCTCCGGGCTGTCGTCCTCGGATGCATCGTGGAACCCAGTGCTGACGGGCTC
Source organism: uncultured Chloroflexia bacterium (assembly GCA_963707215.1). Taxonomy (GTDB): domain Bacteria; phylum Chloroflexota; class Limnocylindria; order Limnocylindrales; family CSP1-4; genus DATHYZ01. The sequence continues at coordinate 1,352,676 of CAVPPB010000003.1, forward strand.
GTCGTCGGTATCGGGGGCAGCGTCCGGCTCCCGCCCCTCGGCCTCGGCCTGGCGGCGGCGGAGCTCGTCCATGAAGTCGTCGAACATGTCTCGCATCGCCGGGAAGTCTACCCGGAGGCGGCCGATGACCCCTCCGGGGCGCGCCTGGCGAGAGTCGATCAGCCGCGCGCGAGGCTGGCGATGGCCCGCCGGAAGGCATCGAGGACGGTCCCGGCGAGCTGGGTCTCGCCCATCGCCAGGGCCCGGGCCGCCTCGAAACGCATCGCCGCCCGGACGACTGCCGGGGTGCGCCAGGGCCGGGTCGGGTCGGCCGGCGGTACGACCGGGGCAAGGCGGATGGCCAGGCGTCCAGCCTCCTCGGCGATGAGCCCGGACAGGGATCCGGCCATGGCGGGGCCCACCCGCGTCAGCGGCGGGTCCGGCGGTGGACCGGCGGTGGGAGCCAGGTCGGTGAACCGAACGATCCCGGCATCATCGGCGACCCACAGGACGGTCAGCCACCACTCGTCGTCGGTCCGCGTCGGCCGGGACATGCCGACCCGACGGTCGGGTCGGTCGGAGGAGAGCGGACGGTCCTCGAGGAACGACGGTCCGGGGGCAGGGAGGCGCTGGGTCATGGGGCGAGGATAGCCATGGCCGCGGGCGCCGGCCCCATCGTCGGGCCCGAATGCGGGTCGGCCGGATCAGCGCTCGGCGGGGGCGTCGTCAGCCGGCGTGTCGGCTTCGGCCGGCGTGTCGGCTTCGGCCGGCGTGTCGGCTTCGGCGGTCTCGACGAATGGCTCCGGGGCCCCGAGCTCGGGGTCCACGAGAGCGTCGGTCGCCTCGTCGACCGCGATGGCCGCCCGGATCGCCGCCTGGGCGTCGACCGACTCGCCGCGCTCGGCGGCGGCCAGGGCGTCCTCGATGGCCTGCAGCTCGGCCTCGGCGGAGAGCTCCGAGATCTCGGCGGCCATCTTGAGGCGGAGCATCTCCCGGCGGACCTCGTCCGACGGCGGCGCCAGCGAGCCGGGCGGTGGGGCCGGTCCGTCGTCGGGCTGCTCGCCGCTGAGCCAGGCCAGGAGGCGGCTTCGCTGGCGGGCCGGCGCGCGGACGGCGTCGAGGACCGCCATCGCATCCACGGAGGTAACGCCGGGGACCTGAGCGTCCTCGTCACCGCCGAGGCTGGCGCCGCAGGCCGGGCAGGCAGGCCCCGAGCCGGCGGGGAGCTCGGTGGAGCACCAGGGACAGCGGAAGGTCGCGGCGTCGCCCATCGCCGGACACTCTAGCGCGCCGACAACCTCACGGGATAGTCCGATGGTCACGGGTCGGCGATGTGCGGTAGCGGCCTGCCTCGTGCCCGGCCGCCGCTACCTGGCGAAGAACAGCTGCAACTCCAGGACGCCGTCGTCCTCGACCGACACGACGATCGGCGCGCTCGGCATGTCGACGCCGAAGTCCGAGAAGACCACCTCGGTCGAACCCACGACCACGACGACGTCGCCCGCGAGGCGGGCCTCGACGGCGAACTCGGCCGGCCGGGTGACGCCATGGATCGTGAGGTCCCCGACGGCCGTGCCGGACAGCGTCTCGCCCTCGGACGGCTGCGCCCCCAGGTCGAGCGGCTCGGTCAGGACGAACGTGGCGGTCGGGAAGGTCGACGTCTCAAGGGACCGCTGGATGGCCCCGTCGCGCCGGGTCCGGTCGCTGACGATCCGGGTCAGGTCGGCCTCGATCGTGGCGGTCTCGACGGTCGACCCGGAGAACTCCAGCGTGCCGACCACGCCGGGCGTCCGGCCCACGGCGGTCGTCCGCCCGATGCCCTGGCCGAGGACCTCGTCGACCCGGAAGCCGACCCAGCTGTTCGAGAAGTCGTCGAACGAGCCGACCGACGTGTCGACCGACCAGGACCCGTCGAGGCCGTCTCCGGCGGGGGCGGAGGCGACCGGCACGGACGGCTCGCTGGACCCATCCGACGACGGCTCCGGGGAGGCCGCAGCGCTGGCAGCAGGGCTCGGCGACGAGACGGCGCCGACCGCATCGTCGATGTCCACCGCCGACGGCGCGTCGCCGCCGAGGAACAGGAACCAGACGGCGGCACCGGCGACGACGATGCCGGCGATCGCGGCGAGGCCGACGAGCAGCCAGCGTCGACGGGTCGCCGACGCGTCGCTAGGGGCAGGGGTGGTCGGGGAGCGGTCGGTCACGATGGGGCGCCTCCAGTGCCGGGATGGTCGTCGGATGCAGGTACGAACGCCGCGGTCCGGCGGATCGCGAGCCGCGAAGCTAGCGGGCCCGGCGGGGAGCGCGCCGTGGATCGGCCCTGAGCGTTCCGCCGTCCCCGGGCGACATCGATCCGAGCGTCACTCCCACTCGATCGTGGCCGGTGGCTTGCTGCTGATGTCGTAGACGACCCGGTTGACCCCCGGGACCTCGTTGACGATCCGCGAGCTGATCTTGCCCAGGACGTCGTAGGGCACCTTGGCCCAATCGGCTGTCATCCCGTCTTCCGAGGTCACGGCCCGGATGGCCACGACGTTGGCGTAGGTCCGGCCGTCGCCCATGACCCCGACGCTGCGGACCGGGGTGAGGATCGCGAAGGACTGCCAGAGGCTTCGGTACAGGCCGGCCGCCTTCACCTCGTCGATCACGATCCAGTCGGCCTCGCGGAGCGTGTCGAGCCGCTCGGCGGTGACCTCGCCGATGATCCGGATGGCCAGGCCGGGGCCCGGGAAGGGCTGACGGAGGACCATCGCCTCGGGCAGGCGCAGCTCCAATCCGACGGCGCGGACCTCGTCTTTGAACAGGTAGCGGAGCGGCTCGATGAGCTTGAACCGCAGGTCCGCCGGAAGACCGCCGACATTGTGGTGGGTCTTGATCTTCTGGGCCGTCTTCGTCTCGGGTGCCGTCGATTCGATGACGTCCGGGTAGAGGGTCCCCTGGGTCAGGAAATCGATCCGCCCCAGCTTCGCAGCCTCTTCTTCGAAGACCCGGATGAACTCGTCGCCGATGATCCGCCGCTTCTGCTCGGGGTCGACGATCCCGGCCAGACGGGCCAGGAAGCGCTCGCGAGCGTCCACCATGACGAGGCGCATCCCGAGGTTCTGTTCGAAGGTGACCCGGAGCAGCTCCGACTCCTTCTTGCGCATCAGGCCGTGGTCGACGTAGATGCAGGTCAACCGGTCGCCGACAGCCTGGTGGACCAGCGTCGCCGCGACGGCCGAGTCCACGCCGCCCGAGAGCGCGCAAATGACGCGTCCGTCGGACCCGGTCGCGGCAGCGTGCGCGTCCACCCGCTCGCGGATCTCGGCGACGGTCGTCTCGATGAAGTCGGTGGCGGTCCAGGTCGGCGGGATGTCGGCGATGCCATTGACGAAGTTGCGGAGCAGCTCCCGGCCCCGCGGGGTGTGGACCACCTCGGGGTGGAACTGGATGCCGTACAACCCGCGCTCCGGGGCGGCCAGGCCGGCATACGGCGTGGAGTCCGTCTGGGCGGTCGCGTGGAACCCCTCGGGCAGCCGGGTGATCGAATCGCCGTGGCTCATCCAGACCGGCTGGTCGCGGTCGAGGCCGGCGAACAGCCCGTCATCGCGGGTGACGGTGACGGTCGCCGGGCCGTACTCGCGCTTGGCGGTCGGCATCACGTCGCCACCGAGCTCGATGGCCATGAGCTGGGCGCCGTAGCAGATGCCCAGCACCGGCAGGCGGCCGCTCCAGAGCGCCGGGTCCGATCGGGGCGCGCCTTCGTCGTAGACCGAGTTCGGGCCGCCCGAGAGGATCACCGCCCGCACCCCACGGCGCTCGAGCTCGGCCACCGGGGTGTCGTGGGGCAGCAGCTCCGAGTAGACGTTGAGCTCGCGGACGCGGCGGGCGATGAGCTGGCTGAACTGGCTGCCGAAGTCCAGGACGGCGACGCTGGCCCGTTCCTCGGCGAGCGGCGCCATGGGCGGCCGGTCGGCCGTCGAGCGCTCCGGCGGCGGGGCCTTGAGGGCGGTCTCGAGGTAGGCCTCGACCTCCGCGTCGTCGGGCGCCAGGACCCGGTGGCCGGCGTTGGCCGGCTCACCGTGGACCGTCTTGCCGCGGTCGCCCGGTGGGCCGGCGGGTCGGTCCGCGGACTGCTGTGACTCCTCGGTCTCGGCCAACGGCCCCTCCTGGCGTGCGTTCGCACAGAGTCTACCGGCCGAGGAGGCCAAGGGAGACGAGGGCAGGGTCAGGCGCCCGCTGGCCGCAAACGGAAGGCGGGACCGCGCCCCAGCCCCTCCGACGGCGTGCCGTAGCGGAGGATCAGGGCCGTGACCGCCCGCGCGGCCTCGACCGTGTCCAGCGGCTCGGCGACCGCCTCCCAGGTCCGCTCGCCGACCGTGACGGTGCAATGAGGATGGGCCTCGAGGTTGCGGGCCCAGTCGGCCTTGGGGCCGCCGGCCGCCACGAGCAGGCTTCCGTCGGACTCCTCGACGAAGCCGACGGCCGCCGGGATCTCCCGGCCGCTGACGCGGCCCCGGGTCACGATCCGGGCGACCTTCCCCCAGCCGACCAGCTGGGTACCGATCTCGTCCGTCAGCGGCCTCGCTGCCAGGACTTGCCCTCGGTGGCGACCGACGGGGCGTAGACCATCTCGACACGCTGCATCTCGGCGATCGTCCGGGCGCCGAGGGCGGCCATCGACTGGCGCAGCGCCCCGACGAGGTTCTCCGAGCCATCGGTCACCCCGGCCGGCCCGAAGAGGACCCGCTCCAGCGGCCCGCCGGTCCCGACCTTGATCCGGGTCCCGCGCGGCAGCACCGGCGAGGGCGCGGCCATGCCCCAGTTGGTGCCCTGGCCGGGTGCCTCCTCGGCCCGCGCGAGCGGCGAGCCGAGCATGACCGCGTCGGCACCGGCGGCGATGGCCTTGGCGATCTCGCCACCGTGGCGCATCCCGCCGTCGGCGACGACGGGGACGTACCGGCCGGTCTCGGCGAGGTAGACGTCGCGGGCCCCGGCCACGTCGCTCACGGCGCTCACCTGGGGCACCCCGATGCCCAGGACCTCGCGGGTCGTGCAGGCGGCCCCCGGGCCGACGCCGACGAACACGGCAGCGGCCCCCTGCTCCATCAGGGCGAAGGCGGCCTCGGCGTTGGTCGTGTTGCCGACGGCGACCGGGATGGGCATCCGGGCGGTGAACTCGGCCAGCTCCAGCGGCTCGTACCCGGAGGCGAGATGGCGGGCGCTCGAGACCTGCGACTGGACGAGGAACAGGTCTGCGCCCTGCTCGGCGCAGAAGGTGCCCCAGCGGAGGGCGGCTCCGGGGGTCGCTGCGAGGAAGGCTGGCGAGCCGCCGGCGTGGAGCTCCTCGATCCGACGGGTGACGAGCTCCTCGCGGATCGGCGCCTGGTAGGCGTCGGCCAGGACGTCGTGGACCTCGGCGTCGGGGGCGGAGGCGATCCTGGCCAGCACGGCTGACGGGTCGTCGTAGCGAGTCTGGACGCCCTCGAGGTTGAGGACCGCCAGGCCACCCAGCCTGGCAAGCTCACCGGCCAGGCGAACGTCCACCGCGGCGTCCATCGCCGCACCGATGAAGGGGATGGCCAGCGGGAGGCCACAGAAGGTCTGGGCCAGGTCGACGTCCGAGGGCTCGACCGTGCTGGTGCCGGGCGCCAGCGACACGTCGTCGAACCCGTAGGTCGGGCGGATGCCATCCACCTTCGAGCGGAAGGTCCGCCGGGCCGCAGCCGTCGCGGCCTGGGACTGGTCGAGCAATGCGGGCCCTCCTCCGCGCTGTGCCGGGATGGGCCGAGTCTACCGCGCGAGGGCGCCCGGCGATTGGCAGCGCGGGTCAGCGGACGACGCGCTCGCCGTCGAGCGTCGTCTCGAGCCAGCGCGCTCGCTCGACGTCCAGCGGGATAGCAGCCACCCGTTCGATCGCCTCGCGGTAGGCCGGCCAGACGGCCAGCCGGACCGCCTCGCCCGGATCGGCCCAGCGCGCCGCGTCGTGCTCGTCGGAGATCCGCGGCTCGACCCCCGCGCGGACCCAGGCGGCGAAGACCACCTCGGCCAGGACCGCGTCGACCCCGGGCCAGTGGAACATGCTCACGAGGTCGAGGTCGTAGAAGGTCGTGACCTCATCGGGCCCGAAGCCCGTCTCCTCGGCCAGCTCGCGGACGGCGGCCGCGGCCACTCGCTCGCCCGGCTCGATCGAGCCGGTCACGCACTGCCAGAGCCCGGCCAGCTGGCGGCCCGGACCGCGGCGAAGGAGGAGGATCTCGGTCGTCGAGGGATCGGTCGGATCCGGCACCCGGAAGACCCAGACGGCGACGAGGTCGGGGCGGAGCGGCATCAGTCGCTTGCCGCGGCGACCGCGGGCGGTCCGTTCGACGATGCCGCCGCCAGCCGGGACTCGATCGCCTCGAGCTGCTCCAGGTGCATGAGGTCGTGGACGCCGGCGAAGAGGAGCCACTCGCCGCAGCGCAGCCGACCCACCAGCGGATGATCAAGCGGGCACGGGTCGGTCTCGTGGCCGGCCACCGAGCGGGCGGCCCGGGTGACGATCCGCTGGCTCGTCGCGAGGTGGGCGAGGATCGAGGCCCGGTCGGCATCGGCCCGGCCCGGCACACCGGGGACGACCGTCGGGGCCTCGGCCGGGAAGCGGCCCTGGGCGGCCAGTGAGGCGGCCATCGCCAGGCCGGCCCGGGCGTCGGCGTCGTGGCCGAGCGCCTCGGTGACGCTCCAGTCCGCCTCGCCGCCCGGCAGCCCGAACGCCTCGTCCGGCAGCGCCTCGACGACCTCGGCCAGGGCCTGGGCCACGGCGGCGAGCTGGCCGGCCAAGCCCGGCGCGGTCCCCTCCCCCGCCCGGCGGCGGACCTCGCGCCGGAGTCCGATCGGTCGACCCTCCTCGAGCGCCCGCCAGCAGGCCACGACGTCCGGGGCCGTCGACTCGAGAGCCGCCATCCGGTCGTTCATGGCTCCAGCCTACGCGAGCCCGTCGGGGCACGTGAGGGCCGGTCGGCATCGGACGGCGGGCGCGGCCCGGGTGATAATCCCGGCACGATGTCGAGCGAGCCGTTCCGCTACCCGGACCTCATGGGCCGACTTCGCAGCGAGGGGCTCGTGCGGGTCTTCACCCACGGGCGCGGCGGCCCGCTGACCTTCCTGCTCGTGCTGGGGACCGGCATCCTGGCCGTCCCGCTGTCGGCGCCGTTGCTCGCCGTCGCCTACGCGGCAGCCTGCGCCCTCCTCTACATCCCCATCGTTCGCGGGGCGATGACGGACCCGGCCATCCAGCGGGAGCTCCTGACCCAGGCGATCGCCGAGCGCTTCCCGGCCGACGACATCGCCACCCCATCACGTCGGTCGGCCGTCGAGTCGTCGGTGGGGATCCTGGCCGAGATCGCCCTGCGCATCCACGAGGTCGAGCGTGGCGGGCCCACGGCTGCCCGGGCGCGTGCCGCGTTCGCCGATGCCGCCGGCCTGGTGGACCTCCAGCGCGAGTCGGCCCTCCAGGCGGAATCGCTCGAGCGCGTGCTGGCCATCGTCGAGCGCAACGACCCCGCGGACGCGGCGTCTACCCGAGGGAAGGCGGACGCGGAGACCGCGTCGCCGGCCCAGCGGCTGCGCCAGCAGAACATCGATGCCGTGCGTGGGGAGGCCACAGCCGCCGACGAGCTCATCGTGACCATCGGCCAGCGCCTGGAGACCATCCTCCTCCAGACGTCGCAGATCGACCGGGAGACCATCGACATCGTGCGAACCGACGAAGCTGTCCGCGAATCGGGCGAGGCCGTGCAGCGCCTCCAGGACGTCGTGGAGTCGCGGCGTCGCGCCGCCGACCGCCTCATCTCGGTGCTCGGCACCGAGGACGAGGCCGGCACCCTCGATCGGGTCGGGTCGTGACGACCCGCTCCAGCGAAAGGACGGACCCATGAACCGGAACCGCTCCCTGTGGATCTGGGGTGCCGCGATCCTGCTGGTCATCTTCGTCTTCGCCGCCGTGATCGGCCGGCTGGTGGATTCGGCCGACGTCGGCGAGCCCGGGGCGACCGATGGCGCTGCCGCGAGCAGCGGCCCGACGACCCCGCCGAACGCCGTCGGCATCTCGATCGTCAGCTCAAACACCAAGGAGGCCTGGCTGCACCAGGCCGTCGAGGCCTTCAATGCCGCGGCGCCCGGCGACCCGGACCTCCAGGTGGACGGCAAGCCGATCTTCGTGACCATCGTCCAGGAGGAGGTCGACGGCAAGGTCGCCGACTACCGCTCGGGCACCATGGTCGCCGACACCCTGAGCGGCAAGATCGAGCCGACGATCCTGTCGCCGGGCGAGGAATCCTGGGTCCAGAAGTTCGAGCGCGACTGGGAGAGCGCCAAGGGCGGCGACCCGGTCTCCGAGGCCCAGCCGCCGATCCTCGTCCGGACCCCGCTCGTCGTCGCCATGTGGCAGTCCCGCGCCGAGGCGCTGGGCTGCTGGCCGACCCCCGGCCCGGACTGCACCTGGGCCCGCCTCGGCGCCCTGGCCAGCGATCCGGAAGGCTGGGGCTCGGTCGGCGAACCCCAGTGGAAGAAGTTCAAGTTCGGCTACGGCTACTTCGGCGAGTCCAACTCGGGCACGCTGGCGACCGTGGCCATGTGCATGACCGCCCTGGGCAAGACCGAGGGACTCGTCGTCGCCGACGTCAGCTCCGACAACGCCTGCGGTGAGTTCATCCACGAGATCGAGAAGGCCAAGGTCCACAGCGGCAAGTCGGACGTCTTCCTGCTCGACCAGATGGAGACCGGCGGGCCCGAGTACCTCGACGGGGTCGTGACCTACGAGTCGAACGTCATCGCCCGCAACCGGGCGGTCGGCGACCAGCTGCGCGAGCCGCTCGTCTCGTTCTACCCGCAGGACGGCACCGTCGTCGTCGGGCACCCCTTCGCCATCCTCGACGGCGCTCCCTGGGTCAGCGACGAGCAGGCCCGGGCCGCCCAGGCCTTCGGCGACTACCTGCTCTCGGACGAGCAGCAGCGGGCGGTCCTGGAGCTCGGGCTCCGGCCGGCCGACGCCGACACGGCCCTGGGCTCGCCGATCGAGCTCGGCAACGGCGCCAACCCCGAGGCGACGCTGCTCGCCTTGACGTTGCCGGACACGCTGACGATCGAGCGCGTCGGCGAGGCCTGGCAGGACGTCCGCAAGCATGCGGTCATCGCCATCGTCTTCGACAAGTCGGGAAGCATGTCGGGCGGCAAGATCACCGCCGCCGTGAAGGGCGCCCAGGAGTTCGTCCGCAAGATGAGCCCCCAGGACGAGCTGCTCTGGATCCCCTTCGACGAGCAGGTCTACCCGGGCGTCCGGGGCACCAAGGCGGCGGTCGGCGAGGACCTCATCGGGGACATCGCGGCGACCGTCGCCGACGGCGGGACGGCCCTCTACGACGCCATCCTGCTGGCTCGCGACGAGCTCGAGGAGCGTCGGTCGGAGACGGGCGATACGGTACGCTACGGCATCGTGGTGCTCTCCGACGGACAGGACCAGAACAGCGTCCGGACCCTGTCCGAGCTGGAGTCGGCCCTGGCCACCACCGAGGCGGACCCGACCGGCATCCAGATCCACACCATCGGCATCGGCGAGGACGCGGACACGCCGACGCTGAAGAAGATCGCCCAGGCCGCCCACGGGCGGTTCTGGCAGCCGAAGAGCGAGGCGGACGTGGTCACCGTCTACAAGGACATCGCCGCGTACTTCTAGGACATCGTCCGGCCGCCGGGCGGGTCGCCGCCCGGACGTCGGGCGCAGGAGCTGAGGGACGGGCATGGGACGCTTCTTCGCCGCCATCCGGCGCTGGTTCGACTACTTCTTCCTGCGTCGCAGCGAGGACGTCCGCAACGCCGCCGATCGGCAGTTCACCGGCTCCGTGGAGGGCATCCAGGCGGCCTACGCGGTCGACCGTGACCGGCTCTCCAAGGACTTCCGCAGCCTCCAGGAGGCGGTCGCCCAGGTCCTGACGATCGCCGAGGACAAGAAGATCCAGCTCGAGCGGCTCGGCACCGAGGAGGGGCAGCTCCAGCTCCAGCTCAACGGGGCCATCAACGCCGCCGAGAAGGCCCAGGCCGACGGCGACGCCGACGGCTTCGCCCAGGCCAAGGCCGCCTATGTCCGCTACCAGGCCCGGATGACCCAGATCGACGCCGACCAGGAGCGCCTGACCACCGAGGTGGGGAACCTCGAGGCGAGCATGAAGACCCACATGTCCCGCCTGACCGCCTTCCAGGCGGAGCTTGACCGGCTGCCCCGCGAGGAGGCCGAGACGATCGCCGAGTACGTCTCGGCCAAGCAGGTCATCGAGCTCAACAACCGCCTGATGAACGCCTACGACAGCCTCCAGGAAGGGCCGTCGAGCGTCGTCCGGGCGGAGGTTCGGAAGATGTCCGCCCAGGCCCGGATCACCGAGCAGCTCGCCGGCACCGACGTCAAGCTGCAGGACCAGCAGTACGCTCAGCTGGGTCGGGAGCTCGCTGGCGAGGATTCGCTCGAGGCCGTGCTGGCCGCCCGGCGAGCCGAGCGGGAGGGGCCGACCGCCGAGGCGGTCGCCGAGCGGGAGGCACCCGCGGTCGATGCGGCCCCGCCGGCCGATGCCGCGGACGGACCGCCACCGCCCGAGCGCCCCCGGATCTGACGGCACCCGGACCGACGATCCGCGTGGCCGGCAAGCAGGCAGGCCGAGGCAGCGACGAGCGCCGTCCCGGCTTCATCGAGGAGCTCTCGCGGGCCCACTACGCTCGCCTGGCCCGCTGCATCGTCCTCAGCGGCAACACCAACGACCTCTTCCCCGTCGGGCCGGCCGATGCTTCGCGCTACGTCAGCCTGGAGGCCGTCCTGGCCGATGCCTTCGGGCGAGCCCGCTACCCGCGCCGCGGCGGCGAGGTCCCGTTCGTCGTCCTGACGCTCAAGGCCGGCGGCATCGTCTTCGCCAGCGACGCGGACCGGGCGGCCATCGCGGCCATCGGCACGGCCGCCGGCGATCGCCATCCCGGGCTGGCACGGGACGTCGCCACGTTCCTGCGCGAGGTCACCAGGGAGCGGGCCGCGTCGCTCGTCACCCTCACCCTGGTCGCCGAGCTGATGCGGCTCGTCAGCCGGGCTCGCGAGGCCGGCATCCCGGTCCGCCCGGTCGCCGCGATCATCGACCACGCCGAGGCGCTGCTGCCGGCCGGTGACCTGGCCCGCCTCGCCCCGGTCGACCGCGAGGCCATCACGATCTTCAGCGACCTGCTGCGCGACGACGCGATCTGGGCCGAGGCCGCGACGGCCGATGCCTACCCCGACGTCGTCCTGCTCATCGCCCCGACCGTCGCCGAGCTCTCGACGCGCATCGCCGAGCTGCCCAAGACGGCCCGGGTCGAGGTCCCTCGACCCGACGAAGCGCTCCGGCGGTCATTCGTCGACGACCGGTTGGCCGCGCTCGGGCCGGGCGTGGCCGGGCTCGGCGAGGACTACCCGGTGGAGGGGCTCGTTCGGGACGCCAAGGGCCTGACGCTGCGCGACCTCGACGACCTGCTCACCGCCGCCCAGCGCTCGCCCGAGCAGTTCCGGATCGACCGCGACGCAGTCGTCGCCATCGTCAACCGCACCCTCCAGGAGCGGCTCGGCTCGATCATCACGGTGGTCTACCCGGAGCACTCGATGGCCGACGTGGTCGGCTTCGCTGCCCTGAAGCGGCGCCTCGGCAGGCTCCGCCGCCGCTTCGACGATCCGGAGCGAGCGCCGGCCGGCATCACCGTCGTGGGTCCCAACGGCGCCGGCAAGACGTTCATCCTGGAGGCCTTCGCCCGGGACACCGACCGCACGGTCATCACCCTCGGCCAGATCCGCTCGGAGTGGTACGGCCGGACCGACGTCTTCGCCGAGGCCTTCAGCTCGGGCCTGGCAGCCTTCGGCCGGATCCTCGTCGTCGTCGACGAGGCCCACGTCGCGTTCGGCTCGATGCATGACCGCCAGACCCACGAGACCGAGGCACGGCTGGCCAGCCACATGATCCGGATGATCGACGACCTGCCGAACCGCAGCCGGATCGTCTGGGCTCTCATCACGACCCGGCCGGACCTGCTGGACCCGGACTTCGTTCGCGCCGGCCGCTGTTCCCTGTTCGTCCCCATCTTCGACCCGGAAGGCGACGATGCGTCCGCCTTCGTCGACCTGATGGCCGGGCGGCTCCTGCGCAGCGGGGTCCGCCTGACCCCGGAGGAGCGCGCCCTCCTCGAGGAGCGGTCGGCCGGCTTCTCGGCCGGCGACTACCGGGAGTTCGCCGACGACTTCGCCGACGAGCGCGATTTCGACCCTGGCGTCTCGCTGGCTACCTACCTCGACGGCTGGACGCCGAGCTCGGTCGCCCTGGGTGTCCAGCGCGAGCTCCAGATCCTCCTCGCCGCGCTGCACTGCGACTGGCCGGAACTCCTGCCGGAGCGGCTGCGGGGCCGCTCGAAGGCGGCCATCCAGGAAGGGATCGACCGGCTGCGGAGCGTGCTGGCGCCCTGACGGGTCGGCTCAGCGGTTGCCGGACGCCATCCGCATGGCGTCAGGTCGCCGACGGAGACGCCACATCGCCACGATGCCGACGAGCGGTCCCAGGGCCAGGGCCGAGAAGGCGACCTGCCAGCCGCCCGCGTCGGCCGGCGCGATCGCCCCGACCGCCAGGATCGTCACGGCGGTGAGCACGAAGCCGCTGGCGACCTGGACCTGGAGCGCCGAGCCGGCGGTCCCGGGCGGGGCCAGCTCAGAGACGGCAGCCGAGAACTGGGCCGAGTCGGCGACGACCGTGACGCCCCAGACCATGGCCAGGGCGACGACGAGCCAGGGCGACGCACCGAAGGACAGTCCGACCAGGAGCGCGCAGGAGCCGCTGACCGCCATCGCCACGATGGTGGCCGTCGTCCGGCCGAACCGGTCGGCGAAGAGGCCTGCCCCGACGCAGCCGATCGCCCCGGCGGCCATGACGGCGAACGCGGCGAGCGACGCCAGGGCCGCGTCGTCGTTCCCGGCCGCCGTCAGCGACGCGGCCAGGAAGAGGGGGATCCAGGTCCACATCGCGAAGAGCTCCCACATGTGGCCCAGGTAGCCCACGTTGGCGAGGCGCACCGATGGCTGGCGGAACGCCGCTGCCGCGATCCGGATGCTGAAGCGCGGCGCCGACGTGTCGAACGGTCCCGGCCGACCACCGGCCAGCACCAGCCCGCCGCCCAGGAAGGTGGCGACCGAGGCGAAGGCCACCACCGCCCGCCAGTCCACGTCGGCGAGCGCGCCCACGGCCCGGAAGAGATGCGGCATCGCCGAGCCGACGGTGACGGCGGCGATGAGCACACCGATCGCGAGGCCGCGCTCGCGCCGGAACCAGCCGGCGATCAGCTTCATCCCGACCGGGTAGACGGCGGCCAGGGCGGCGCCGGTTATCGCCCGGGCCGGGATCCCGGCCAGCGGCCCGTCGGCCAGCACGGCGAAGGCCAGGTTGGCGACCCCGGCGACGACGGCTCCGGCCGCAAAGAGGCGATCGCCGCGGATGACGTCCGTCGCGCCGCTGACCGCCAGGACGATGGCCCCGGCGGCGAAGCCGAGCTGGACGGCGACGACGAGCAGGGAGAGCTCGAAGGCCGATGCAGCCCACTCGCGCTCAAGCGACGGGGCCACGGCGGAGGAGCTGAACCAGGGCGACATCGCCAGGATCGTCCCGGCGGAGAGGACGGCCAGGGCGGCCCAGCGGCCCGGTGGATCGTCCGCAGGCACCGGACGGGCAGCCGTCTCCGGGGCGGGCGGAGGCCCGTGGATCGCTCCCGGATCAGCCGTCGGGCGGGACGCCATCGCGCCCCATCGTATAGACGAGGCACTCTCCACGCAGGACCTCGGTCCCGTCGGTCCGTCGGGCGACGCAGCGGAGGCGGGTGATCGGCTTGTCGGTGCGGGCCTCGATGACCTCCGCTTCGGCCGTGACCGTGTCGCCGACATGGACCGGCGCCGGGTAGTCCCACTCCTGGTGGAGGAACACGCTGCCGGGTCCGGGCAGCTCCATCGCCACCAGCGCATTGAACAGGCCGGTGGTCAGGCCGCCCTGGACGACGAGTCGGCCGACCCGGGTCTCGGCCGCGAAGGCCTCGTCGAAGTGGAGCGGATCCCGGTCGCCCGTCATGCGGGCGAACGCCTCGACCTCCTCGGCGCTGAAGGTCCTGGTCCAGGTCGCCGCAGCCCCCACCGGCGGCGGGGTCCAGGTCACCGTGGCCTACAGCCGCTCGAAGCGCTCGACCGGCATGACGAACACCGTCGCCCCGCCGACCTCGACCTCGAGCGGGTAGGGCATGAAGAACTCGCCCGGCTCCATGATCGGCGGCATCGGGTTGACGACCTCGGTCCGCGACCGGCAGGTCTCCCGGATGATCCCCATGACCTGCTCGACCTGGTCCTCCTCGACGCCGACCATGATCGTCGCGTTCGTCTGCTTGAGGAACCCACCGGCCGAGTGGAGCCGGGTCGCGCGCAGCTCCTGCCCCAGGAGCGCGTCCACGAGCGGGCCGGCGTCTTCGTGATGGACGATGGCGACGACGAGCTTCACGGCGGCGAGTATAGGCCGCTCGTCGACCCCGATGATGCGTCCGGCTGGTGCGCCTGGCGGGACACGACCCCCTTCCGGACCGCGGGGGCCGACGCCTACCATCGGCTGGTCCGGCTGCCCCACCCGAGGAGGATCCCGTGTCGACCGACCCGTCCGCCGACCAACCCAGCGCCATCCGCGTCCTCGCCGACGCCGCCGCCTCGCTCGCCCGAGGGACCGATCTCGACGCAGCCATCGGCGGGCTGATCGCCGGCGCCGCCGATTCGACGGGGGCCGCCCTGGCGGCGCTCTTCGTCCAGGACCCTGAGGTCGGCGGTCTCCAGCTGGTGGCGGCCCACGGGTTCGCGTCGGACGCGCTGGCCGATCTCGAGGCCGAGGTGACCGGTGACGCCGACCACCCGATCGCGGTCGCGGCGCGCGACGCGCGGCCCAACGTCGGACGAGCGGGTCCCGGCCCGGACGGGGCCGGGACGACCGCGGCGGACCTGCCGCTGGTGGTCGCCCGGGACGGCATCGACCTGCCGCTGGGCGTCCTCTCGCTCGGCTGGTCCGGTGAGCGGACGATCGACGACGACGAGCGGGCGCTCCTCTCGGCGACCGCCGACCTCATCGCCCTGTCGCTGGACCGGGTGCGCCTGACAACGCTGGTGCACGAGCGCTCCGAGTGGTTCGAGCGGCTCGCCCAGACCGACGCCCTGACCGGGCTGGCCAACAGCCGGCTCCGTCGACCGGGTCCTCGAGCTCGAGGTCGCCCGGGCGGGGCGTCAGGGCAGCGAGCTCTCGGTGATCGTCTTCGACGTCGACGATTTCGGCAGCTTCAACGAGCGGGCCGGCCGCGAGGCCGGCGACGACGCGCTCCGCCAGGTCGCGGCCGCGCTCGACGGGCTCGGTCCGCCTGGTCGACACCGTCGCCCGGATCGGCGCCGACGAGTTCGTGGTCGTCGCCCCGGGATCTGCCGGCGAGATCGTCGCGCGGCGGCTCATCGATGCCGTTGCGGCGTTCGACGAGTCCGGCGACGGGGTGACCGTCTCGGCGGCCGTTGCCCGGTTCCCGGCCGACGGCACGAGTGCCGAGGGGCTGCTCCAGGAGGCCCGCAGCGCGCTGGCCGGGGCGAAGGCCGACGGCAGCGGCCTCCTCGTGAGGCTCTCGGGCGGCGACGGCTAGACCGGCCGGTCCCGCAGCCTGGCCGCAAGGGCGGGCAGCCGTTCGAGCGCGTCGAGGATCGCCGCGAACACCAGGTCCGGGTCGGCGGCCGCATCCACGACCGCGAAGCGGTCCGGCTCGTTCTCGGCCATCCGGAGGTAGCCGTCGCGAACGCGCCGATGGAACTCGACCTCGAAGCCGGCCTCGAAGCGGTTCCGCTCGCTGGCTGACTTGCGGGCGAGGCCGATCTCGACGGGGATGTCCAGGAGGATCGTCAGGTCGGGCGACGAGGCCGCCGGTCGCGAAGCGCTGGATGGCCCGCAGTTCATCCACGTCCAGCCCCCGGCCGAAGCCCTGGTAGGCCAGCGTGGAGTCGGCGTGGCGGGCGTCGATGACGAGAGCTCCACCGGCGACGCCCGGTCGGACGACCTCGTCGACCAGCTGGGCGCCGCGAGGCGCTGAACAGCAGCGCATCGGCCCGAGGGGCGATGCGCTCGTTCGTCGAGGCAGCTCCAAGCAGGATCTCGCGGATCCGCTCCCCGGCCCAGGTGCCGCCCGGCTCGCGGACCAGGCTGACGGGCACGCCATGGGACCGGGCGAGAGCGGCCAGCCGCTCCGCCTGGAGCGTCTTGCCGGATCCGTCGCCGCCCTCGATGGTCACGAACCAGCCGGGGCCGGAGGTCGTCGGGTGTTCGTCGGTCACGGCCGGAGTGTATCGGCGCCGACGCCGGCGGGGCGTCCGATCGGGACCCGGCGCAGGAGCGCGCGACACGCCGACGAGGCAGCCGTGTCCGGTGCTACCCTCGGCGCGATGCGGGACCTCACCGACCGAGCGCTCGACACCGCTACGGCGCAGGGCGCGACGTATGCCGACGCACGGATCGTCCGCCGTCTCGAGGAGTCGATTCCAGGTCAAGTCCGGCCGGGTCGAGGGCGTCTCCTCGGGTGAGACGGAAGGCATCGGCATCCGGGTCATCGTCGACGGCGCCTGGGGCTTCGCCAGCACCTATCGCCTGGAGCCCCGCGAGATCGAGCGGACGGCCGCCGAGGCGGTCCGGATCGCCCGGGCCACGGCAACGGCCCTGCCGCCGCCCCGTGGTCCTCGACGATCGCCCACCGGCCCAGGGCAGGTACGAGACCCCGGTCGAGGTCGACCCGTTCACCGTCCCGCTGGAGACGAAGATCGCCGACCTCGTCGCGGCGGACGAAGCCATGCGGCGGGTCAAGGGCCTCGCCTTCACCGAGTCGCTCTACGGCGCCCAGCGCGAGTGGAAGACGTTCGCGGCCAGCGACGGCTCCTATGCCGAGCAGGTCATCACCCACGTCGGCGCCGGGATCGAGGCGAACGCCGCCAGCGGCGACGAGCAGCAGCGGCGGACCTACCCCGATGCCGGCGGCGGCTGGCAGGGCGCGGGCTACGAGTACATCCGGAGCCTCGACCTGGCCGGGCGGGCCGAGCCGCTGGCCGAGGAGGCAGTCGCCCTGCTGACCGCGCCGCAGTGCCCGTCCGGGCGGTTCACCGTCATCCTCGATCCGTCGCAGCTCTACCTCCAGATCCACGAGAGCTGCGGCCATCCCAGCGAGCTCGACCGGGTCTTCGGGACCGAGGCCAGCTACGCGGGCACGAGCTTCCTGACGACCGACAAGCTCGAGGCGGGCTTCCGCTACGGATCGGACCTCGTCGACATCGTCGCCGACGCGACGGCGCCGGGCGGGATGGGGACCTTCGGCTGGGACGATGAAGGGGTCGCGGCCCAGGCGGTGCCGCTCGTCAAGGAGGGCATCTTCGTCGGCTACCTCTCCAGCCGCGAGACCGCTCCGGTCATCAGCCGCCCGTCGGGCGGGGCGATGCGGGCCGACGGCTGGAACCGCATCCCGCTCATCCGGATGACGAACGTCAACCTGCTGCCCAAGCCGGGCATGAGCCTCGAGGAGATCGTCGCCGACACGGACGACGGGCTCTACCTCTCGTCGAACCGGTCCTGGTCGATCGACGACCGGCGGCTCAACTTCCAGTTCGCCACCGAGGTCGCCTACGAGATCAAGGGCGGCAAGCTGGGCCGGCTCTACCGGAACCCGACCTACACCGGGATCACCTACGAGTTCTGGCGATCCTGTGACGCCGTCGGCGACGAGCGCAGCTACCGGATGCTGGGCACGCCCAACTGCGGCAAGGGCGAGCCGCCGCCAGACCGGCCACGTGGGCCACGCCGTCTCGGGCGCCCGCTTCCGGGACGTCCAGGTCGGGGTCGGCAAGTGGTGACCGAGGGCAGCGCGGCGCGCGACCCGCGGAGCGCCCTGACCCTGGCGGCGACCGCCATCGGGCATGCGCAGCGGGGCGGAGCGACGGAGGCCGAGGCGCTCGTCATCGCCGAGGACTCGGCCCTGACCCGGTTCGCCAACAACGAGATCCACCAGAACGTCGCCGAGACGAACGTCCGGATCCAGCTGCGCTTCGTCGCCGGCAAGCGGATCGGGGTCGCCTCGACCGGGCGCACCGACGACCACGCCGTCCGTGCCCTCGCCGAGACGGCCGGGGCGATCGCCCGCGCCTCGGCCGTGCTGGAGGATTGGGGCGGCCTGCCGGCCGCGAGCCGGATCGCCGACGTGCCCTACGCCTTCTGCGCCGGCACCGCCAATGCCTCGCCGGAGCTGCGGGCCGAGAGCGCTCGGGCGGTCATCGGCGCCGCCGACGAGGTCGGCGTGACGGCCTACGGCTCGTTCTCGACCGGCGTCGAGACGGTCGCCGTCGCCAATACCGCCGGGATCCGCGCCGCCGCGTCCCGGACGACGACCGCACCTGGTGACCGTCTCGATGGGTCCCGACGGCGGCACCGGCTACGCGGAAGGGGCCGGTGTGAGCGTCGGCTCCATCGACGCCGAGGCCCTCGGTCGCGAAGCGGCCGGCAAGGCCCGCGCCAGCGCGAACCCGGTCTCGATCGAGCCCGGCGACTACCCGGTCGTGCTCGAGGAATACGCGGTCGTCGACATCCTCGACATGCTCGGCTTCCTCGGCTTCAGCGCCCTGGCGGTCCAGGAGCAGCGCTCCTTCTTCGAGCCGGGACGGCGGATCGGCAGCGACCTGGTCACCATCCGCGACGATGGCACCGATCCGGCGACGCTGCCGATGGCCTTCGACTACGAGGGGGTCGGGAAGCGGCCGATCACCCTGGTCGAGCAGGGCCTCTGCCGCGAGCTCGTCTACGACGCCCAGACTGCGGCGCGCGAGGGACGCAAGTCCACCGGCCACGGCCTGCCGGCGCCGAATCCCTGGGGTCCCTTCCCGATCAACCTCGTCCTCGAGAACGGCCACGCCTCCGCGCGAGGAACTCATCGGCGGGCTGGAGCGCGGGTCTCCTCGTGACCCGCTTCCACTACACGAACCCGGTCCACCCGAAGCTCGCGATCGTGACCGGGATGACCCGGGACGGGACGTTCCTCGTCGAGGACGGTCGGATCGTCGGCCCGGTCCGCAACCTCCGCTACACGCAGCGCTACCTCGACGCCCTGGCGGGCATCGAGGCGATCAGCAGCGAGCCGCGGACCTTGATGGGCTTCCTCGGCGGCGTCTCGACGCCGGCCGTGCGGATCTCGAACTGGACCTTCACCGGGGCCACGGAGCACTAGGGGGCAGGTGCCGTGGTCATCGCTCGAGCCGGCTCGCGGCACCGGCACCAGCCGGGCGCCTGAGCCCATGGGCCACGACCCCGGATCCGGCGGCGACGAGCTGCCGATCCACGTCACCCGCGACGGCCGGATCTTCGTGCACGTCGGCACGCGGTTCGTGGAGGCATCCCTCGACGAGGTCGACCGGACGCTGGAGCGCCTCGCGGCTGACCGGGGCTCGGTCGCCTACAGCCGCGATGACCCGGACGACGAGCCGGCCGGCGTTGCGCTCGATGTCGTGGGCCTGGTGGCCGACCACCGGCTGCCGGTGCGGCTCATCGCCGACACGCCGGACGAGCTGCTCGACGAGGCCTGACCTACTCCGGGCCCAGGTCGTAGCCCATCCGGCGCGGCAGGCGGACCAGCTCACGCAGCAGCCGAGGCGATGATCGCCCGAGATCGTCGCGCTGCTCCTTGGCGACGATCGCCTCGCGGATGACCCGGGCCCCCATGAACCGGAACGGCTCGGGCGGGAAGCGCCGGGACCGATGCTCGACCAGGGGCAGCCGGGCGACCGGGTCGTCGAGGCGGTCGAGGGCCAGCGCCGCCAGGATGCGGCCGCCCAGGTGCGACGGGCCGACGCCCGTCCCGCTGTAGCCGTGGCCATAGTGGACGGTGCCGGGCTCGAGCGTCCCGAAGGCCGGCAGGTGGTCCGGGGCGATGTCGATCGGCCCGCCCCAGGCGTCCACGAGGGCCACATCGGCCAGCTGCGGGTAGAGGCGCCGGAAGCCGCGGGCCGCCAGCCGGACCGAGGCGAGGTCGCGGGTCACCCAGTCTCCCAGCCGTCCGCCGTAGCCGGCCCGACCACCGCCCCCGCCGAAGGCGATCCGGCCGTCGGCCGTGGCCTGCCAGTAGTGGTTGGTGAAGCGGGCGTCGCTGATGGCGTGGCCGCCCGTGTAGCCGATCTCGGCCAGGCGGTCGGGGATCGGCTCGGTCAGCACGATGTAGCTGCTCCAGGTCACGAGGCGCGAGCCGAACCGACGCCAGGACGCGGCCCAGGCGTTGAGCGCGAGGACGACCTGGTCGGCGGTCAGGGTGCCGGACTCGGCGGTCGCCACGGGCTCGGTCCCGCCGGTCGCCACGGGCTCGGTCCCGCCGGTCGCCACGGCCTCCGTCTCGAGCGTCACCGGCTGGCCCGGCCTCCCGGGCCGCATCCGCCGGAGCCTCGTCCCCTCGTGGATCGTCACGCCCCGCTCCAGCAGGACCCGCCGCAGCCCGCGCGCCAGGCGCGCCGGCTGGATGTTGGCATCGCCCGGGACGAGATACCCCGCCCGAAGTCGGGGACTGCCGCCGAGCCGCCGCATCTCGTCCGCGCTGACGGGGCGGAAGCGGTCGGCGAAGCCGAGTCGCCCGGTCAGCTCGGCGCTGCCGTCGAAGCCCCCGTCCTGGGCCCGCGACGTCGACGCGAGCAGGGAGCCGACCGGACGCAGCCAGGCGTCGACCCCGTGGCGCTCGCACCATGCCGCGACCTCGCCCGGGGCCCGCTCGCACTCGAGGGCCGCCGCGACGCCGTCGTCCCTGCCGAAGTGGTGGACGAGGGCCGGCAGCGAGTCCCACCAGCCGGTCAGGAAGCCGCCGTTCCGGCCGCTGGCGCCGCCACCGACGATGTCCTGGTCGATGATCGTGACCCGGATGCCGGGCGCCTGCTCGATGAGCTGCCAGGCGGTCCAGAGCCCCGTGAAGCCACCGCCGACGATCGCGACGTCGGTGCTCGCCGACCCGCGCAGCGGTGGACATGGAGCCCCGGGGTCGGCGGCGAGCGCCTCCCGGAGCCACCACGCCCGGTGCGTTCCGACGATCGGCGCCAGCCGCTCCATGTCGGCCGCCAGGACGGCCCCGAGACTGCGGGAACGCTGCTTGGTCGGCGAGTCGAGTCTGGGCATACTCGCATTGAAGCGCGTCGGGGAGGGGGCCGGTGCGGTCGGCGCGCAGACAGGGCCGATCTCGGCGCGCAGACCGGGCCGATCGGGGCCCGCGGGCCGAGCCGGTCGCAGCTTGCCACGCCGGCGCGGCCTCACACGCGGCCGCGGCTTGACACAGGAGTGACGGATGAGCCCACCCGACGACTTCCGGATCGAGCGGAGCGAGCTCCGCGCCGACGATGAGTACGCCGAGATCCCCGACTGGTACCTGCCCTCGTACGTCGGAGCGACCACCTTCCAGAAGCTCCCCTCCTGCCCGGACGACGAGAGCCTCGCCGCCGCGAACGCCGAGGTGGCGATCGTCGGCGCGCCGGTCGACGACGGCGCCTCGAACCGGGCCGGCGCCCGCTTCGGGCCACGGGCCATCCGCTCGGCGACGTACCACTCCGGGGAGCTGTGGTCGATCCAGCTGGAGACCTCGGTCTTCGACCGGATCCGCTGTGTCGACGCCGGCGACGCCCCGGTCGTCCCGTCGCGCCTGGAGCGGTCGCTCCGCGTCGTCCACGAGAAGGTCCACCGGGTCGCCCGGACCGGCGCGATCCCCATCGTCCTGGGTGGCGATCACTCGATCACCTACCCGTCGGCGGCCGCGGTCGCCCGGGTCCAGCACCCCCGCAAGATCGGCCTCGTCCACTTCGACGCCCACGCCGATACCGGCCTGGAGGTCTACGGCTCGCTCATCAGCCACGGGACGCCGATGCGGAACCTCATCCAGGAGGGCTGGGTCGAGGGCCGCAACTTCGTCCAGGTCGGCCTGCGCGGCTACTGGCCGGAGAAGGACACCTTCGACTGGATGCGCGAGCAGGGCCTGCGCTGGCATCGGATGGTCGAGATCGAGGAGCGCGGCGCCGAGGCGGTCATCGACCAGGCCATCGCCGAGGCGCTCGACGGACCCGACGCGATCTACCTCTCGATCGACATCGACGTCGTCGACCCGGGCAACGCCCCGGGCACCGGCACGCCCGAACCCGGTGGCCTCTCGCCGCGCGAGCTGCTGCGGGCCGTGCGGCGGATCGTCTCGAGCGTCGAGCTCGTCGGGATGGATGTCGTGGAGGTGAGCCCGCCGTACGACCAGGCCGACGTGACCGCGGCCCTGGCCCACCGCTGCGTCCTCGAGGCGATCAGCGCCCTGGCCCTCAAGCGACCGGAGCCGACCGGGTAGCCGGCGCGCTCGGGATACCGGGGCGCCCGCGCGGTTCCGTAACGGCCCCGTACCGGCAGCGTGGCCTGATGGCGCCATGCAACATCGGACACTCGGGCTGCTCATGGCCCCCGCGCTCCTGGCATTCCTGGCCTCGGCATGTGCCGACACCCCGGCCGAGCCGACGCCGGCACCCAGCGCGCGCGAAGCGCCATCGACCAGCCGTCCGCTCGTCATCGATGTCGACCTCGATGCGAGCGACCTCCTCGCGGTCGCCATCCTCGTCCGCGACCCGGCCCTCGATGTCCGGGCGCTGACCGTCTCGGCGACGGGGCTCATCCACTGCGAGCCGGGGCTGCGCGTCGGAAGGGGGCTCCTCGACGCCCTCGGTCGCCCAGACGTCCCGGTCGCCTGCGGCCGCGAGACCGCCGAAGGCGACGCCCGCCCATTCCCGGACGCATGGAGGGAGGGCGCCGACCGCGCCTGGGGCATGTCGCTTGCCGAGGCGGTGCCGGACTCCGACCCGGGCACGGCAGCCGAGCTGATCTCCCGGGTCGTCGCCGCCAGCGAGCGGCCGGTCACGGTCTTCGCGGCTGGGCCGCTGACCAACATCGCCGATGCCCTCGCCGCGGATCCCGAGCTGGAGCGACGGATCGAGCGACTGCACCTGATGGGCGGGGCCGTCGACGCCCTGGGCAACGTCATCGTGGACGACGTGTCGCAGGCCGATCGGCTGGAGTGGAACTTCGTGGCCGACCCTGGAGCGGTCGGCGCGGTACTCGCGTCGTCCGTCCCGATCGACCTCGTCCCGCTCGACGCCACCGACGACGTGCCCGTGCCAGCTGACCTCCTGGCCTGGCTCGAGGAGGACCACACGGCCGCCGGTGCCGATATCGCCTACGAGCTGCTGCTTCGGTTCCCCGGCCGCATCACCGACCCTGGCTCGCAGCTCTGGGACGAGCTTGCCGCGCTGACCGTCAGCGGGCCCGGCCTGGTCTCGTGGGAGACCGCGAAGATGACGGCCGTGACCGAGGGGGCGCTGGCCGGCAGGATCGAGCGCGATCCCGGGGGTCGCGAGATCCGGTTCGCCAGCGCCGCCGACCGTCCCGCGGTCGAGGCCGCCTTGCTCGAAGCGCTCCACCGCGGGCCGCCGCGGCCCGAACCGTTCGTCCTCGAGGCAGCGGCTCGGCTGATCTGGGACGGCACGACCTGTGCCTGGAAGGGCGATCCTCCCGGGGCCGCCGGACTTCGCCAGCTGACGCTCGAGAACGACATGGCCACGTTCGGGGGAGCGTTCGTCGTGGCGGTGGAGTCCCCCCATTCCTGGGCCGAGCTGCTGGACTTCCTCGCCGCATTCGACTTCGAGAACGGCACGGAGCCACCGGCATGGATCGTCCCGCTCGCGACCGACTTCGGAGCCGCGGCCGGTGCCGAGGTGACGTCGCTGGTCGATCTGCCGTCCGGCACGTCGGGTGCGCTGTGCATCTCGGGGGAGTGGCCGGACATCGAGCTCGTCCCGGGCGAGCCGCTCGACCTGCCGTGACCGATTCGGTACCGTGATGGCCAGCCGTCCCGCCATGCAGGAAGCCGCCAGATGACGATCACGCCCCGGACCATCCTCCTGGTCGGCCTGTGGGCGGTCGCGGTCGGCATCGCCGTGGTCGACCTGCTCGTCGGGCTCTTCGCCCGACGCGGCGGCGTGAGCTTCGAGGGCACCGCCTGGACGCCGGCGCTGCAGGCCGGTTTCGCGACCGTCGGGGTGCTGATCCTGGTCAACCGTCCGAGGAACGTGATCGGCGGTCTCTGCCTGGCGATCGGGCTCGTGCTCGCCGCCAGCGCCGCCATGGCGGCGTACGCGACGCTCGACGACGTCCGCGGGGGGCCGGCGACCGCGGCGGGCTCGACGGCCGCCATGCTGTCCACGGCGCTCCGGAGTCTCGCGATCGTGCTGTACGTGCCGCTCCTCGCTCGCTTCCCCTCCGGCCATCTCCTGTCGCGGCGCTGGGCGGTCGCCGACGCACTGGTCCTCTTCTTCGTCGGCACGGTCGCGGTCGAGACCCTGAGACCGCATCGCGTCGAGCTCGAGTGGGTGCTGGCGTTCGAGAACCCGATCGGGATCCTGGGGCTCCCGGTGGCAGGGGAGCCCGCCCTGCAGGCGGCCGGGGGCTTCGCGGTGGCCGCGGCCATCCTCGTCACCGGGGCCGCGATCGTGCTCCGCTACCGGCGAGGAGGTCCGACCGAGCGAGCCCAGATCCGCTGGGTCGTCGCCGCGTATCTCGTGGCCATCGGCGCCATCGGGGCCGCCCTCGTGGCGCCGCGCCCGGTGTCCGACCTCGCCTGGCTCGTGCTCACGCTCGTGCCCGGGCTGATCCCCATCGCCATCGGGGTCGCCGTGCTGCGATACCGGCTGTACGAGATCGACCGGCTCATCAGCCGGACGATCGGCTGGGCAATCGTGACGGGAGTGCTGGTCGGCGCCTTCGTCTTCCTGGTGCTCGGGTTGACCTCGGTCGTCGAGCCCCTGTTCGGTGGTGGCAACACCCTCGCGATCGCCGGCTCCACGTTGGTCGTCGCGGCCCTCTTCAACCCGGTCCGGACGCGGGTCCAGCGAGCGGTCGACCGACGGTTCGACCGGGGCCGCTATGACGGCGAGCGGCTCCTCGCTGCCTTCACCGAGCGGCTGCGCGACGAGGTCGACCTCACCACGATCTCCGCTGATGTCCTCGCCACCGTCGATGCCGCGGTCCGACCGAGCTCTGCCGGTCTCTGGCTGCGGGGGAGCGGCCCCCGCTAGGCGCCACCCAGCGGCGAGGCCGCTACCAGGTCTCGAGCATCCAGATCCCCGGCTCCAGCTCGCCGGGCATCCCGCCAACGTCGGCGAACGCGGTGACCGCCTCCCGCAGGTGCTCCAGCGCCTCGTCGTCCCGTCCGGCCGACCGCAGCATGTCGGCCAGGTTGTTCTCGACGGCCGCCTCGAGGTGGCGCTCGCCGGCGCGTCGTGCCGAGAACGACGCGCTCTCCGCAAGGGTCAACGCCAGGTCGATGTCGCCCTGGTCGGCGACGACGAGCGCCAGCGCGTTGGCGGCCGCGATGGAGGCGACCGGATCGGGCAGCGTCGCCGCCGCAGCGAGGCTCCGCTCCAGGAGGGCCCGCGCGTCCTCGAGATCGCCGCGATCCCGGGCCAGCAGCCCGAGGATCCGATCGGCCTCGGCCTCCGCGGCGATGTCGCCCGTCGCCAGGGCACGGGCTTCGAGGGCCAGCGCCGCGGCCGACTCCGGCCGCCCGGACCGAGCCGCCGCGACCGCTTGATCCGCGAGGAGGTCGGATCGCCGCGGCCCCGTCCCCTCGCCGGCCTCGTCGAGAGCGGCCACGGCGGCGGCCAGGTGTCGCCCGGCGCGACCCGGATCGCCGCGTCGGAGATGGACCTGGCCCAGGCGATGCTCGATGGTGGCCAACCGGTCCGCGGGCGCCGACGCAGCCGCCGTCTCGAGAGTCGAGATGGCCTTCGGATAGTCCCCGGTCCGCATGGCGACCTCCCCGATGGCCAGGTGCAGGCCGAGCACGTCTGGGTCGCCCAGGGCAAGGGCCGCCTCGAGATAGGCGAGGGCCTCCCGGTTGGCGAAGACCGCGCGGGCAAGATCGCCGGCCTCGCGGTAGGCGGCCGCAGCCTCGGGTCCGCGGCCCGCGGCCTGCTCATGGGTCGCGATACGGGCCAGGCGCCCGAGCTGGTCGAGGTCTCGACCGGCCGGCCCACGGAGCGCCTCGGCCGCCCGGCGATGGAGCAGGCGCCGCCTGACCACGCTCGTCGTCTCGTAGGCGACGTCGCGGAGGCGGGCATGGACGAAGTCGAACACCGGACCGCCGCTGCCAGTGGACTCGTTGACGATCCCCCGGCGCAGGAGCTCCTCGATGGCCATCACCGTCTCGTCGTCCGATCGACCACTCACGGCGCGGGCGGCCTCGGCTCCGAACGACCGCCCGATGACGGCCGCGGCCGCGACGACCTGCGTGGCCACGTCGCTGACCCCGGCCAGGCGTCCCTGGAGCAGTGCGCGGATGCCGGCCGGCATCGCGCCAGCGGGACGATCCGGCACGGCCAGGGCCTCGACGACGTAGAGCGGCAGCCCTTCGGCCTCGTCGACGAGGGCATCGAGGATGGCAGGGGAGGGCATCGGCCGGCCGGTCGTCACGATCGCATCGACGAGTTCGCGGACGTGGGCCTGCGCCAGCCGATCGAGCCGGACGACGGCACCGGGCATCGCGTCCGCGGTCGCCACGAGTGGCTGGGCTCGCTCGTCGAGGTCCTCGCGGCGCCACGAGAGCAGCAGGGCGATCGGGTGCGTCTCAAGTCGGCGGGCGAGGTAGGCGAGCGCCTCGAGCGTCGAGTCGTCGGCCCACTGGAGATCGTCGAGGCGGACGAGGACGGGCCGGGCCGGGCCGTCCGGGCCGTCCGGGCTGGCGATCGCACCGAGGCCCGCGGCGATCGCCTCGAGCAGTCGGAGCCGAGCTGCCGGACCCGATGCGGGACCGGGACCGGTCGCCGGACCGGTCCGCTCGAGCTCCGGCACGAGCGTGGCGAGGAAGCCTCGATCCCGCTCGGAAAGCCGGGCAAGAGCGTCGGGACCATCAGCCAGGGCGAGCACCGACCGGAGCAGCCCGGCGATCGGGGCGAGCGCGATGCCCGCCTCGCCGGCATAGCAGCGCGCCGCGACCACGGGGTGATCCATCGTCGCCGCCCGCTCGGTGACGGCATCTGCGAGCCGCGTCTTGCCGATCCCCGCCTCGCCCTCGATGACCGCGAGCCGGCCGCTGCCTTCCCCGAGGGCGAGCGCGGCCGACACCCGCTCCAGCTCGTCAGCACGACCGATGAGCGGCGCGATCGAGGGGCGGCCCGGAGCCGCCGCGGCTGGCGCGGACGGCGATGTGGCGGCCTCGCCCGCGGCGGATCCTGGAGGCGACGCCGTCGCCAGCTCCCCCGCCAGGATCGCCTCGTACAGCTCCGTCGTCTCGGGAAGCGGTCCGACGCCCAGCTCACGGTCAAGGATCGCGGCCGCGTCGCGGTACTGCCGGACCGCCGCGGCCGTCTCGCCGGAGCGTGCGTAGGCCTCCATGAGGGCTCGGTGGGCCGGCTCGTGCAGCGGGTCGAGCCCGAACCACCGCCGACCAGCCACGATCGCGCCGTCCCAGCCGCCGGCCGCGAGGCGCTCCCGAACGAGCCGCTCGAGCGCCCCGGCGAGCTCACGCTGATGGGCCTCGCGCTCGATCTCGATCCACTCATCCCACGCCTCGCTGTCGCGGAGCGAGAAGCCCTCCATGAGCCCCCCACGGTCGAGGGCCAGGGCAGCTTCGAGCGCCGCCTGGCAGTCCCCGCAGGCACGATCCGGCTCGTGGCCGTGACCCCGGGCCTGGGTCACCGCGTCGCGGAACCGGGCGACGTCGAGCTCGATCGATCCTGGGTCGAGGGCGACCGACGTCCGGTCGATGGTCAGGCCGGTCCCATCGAGGGCCGAGTTGAGCACCGAGAGCGTCCGGCGCAGCGCGCCTCGGGCCTCCTGGTCGCCCGAATCCGGCCAGAGGAGCGCGCCCAGGGACTCGCGGGACGCGGGCCGGCCGGTCAGGGCCAGGTAGGCCAGCAGGGCGATGGCCTTCCGCGTGTCGACGGCCAGCGGTGCACCGCCGACGCGGATGTCGACCGGGCCCAGCAGGCGGATCGCGATCGTGCGCGTCGGGGGGGCCGGCGACCTCGGTGGCATCCACGCAACGATACCGCCCTTGCCGTGCGGTTCGTAACGTTTCCCGGACCCCCGTCCGCCAGGGTGGCTGTGCCTGGCCGGGGGGCCATGGTGGGGCCCGGCGAACGGAGGTGTCGTGGGGTCCGCAAGCACACGAGTCGACCGGAGGGTTGCCGTACCGTCGTACGGTGGGGGGGCCGTACCGAGCCCGGCGTGCGTCCCATGAGCCGACCCAGCGACCCGCACCCTGCGCCGCCTCGACACACCAGCCCAGCACCTGTCGCTGCTCCGAGCATCCCGACGCGACGACGCCCGACGACCTGCATCGCGGTCGCGCTCCTCGCCCTGGCGCTCGGCATGATCGCCTTCCTGGCGGCCTCCTCGCTCGTGCTGCCGGGCGCGGATCGACTCCCGGGCCGACCCGAGGGGATCGTGGACGTCCTGTGGATCGCGATCACGCTGGGAGCGTTCGTGTCGCTGCCGACGATGGGGGCGATCCTTGCCATCCTCCGGCCACGCAACCCGATCGGCTGGCTCCTGCTCGGCAGCGGCGTCGCGATCATCCTGGGTACGTCCGGGCCGGAGTACGTCGACCGGAGCCTTCTCCTCGGGGCCGAGCTGCCCGGCGACCGCATCGTGGACTGGCTCTCGGCACGGTCCGAAGGCCTCGGGTTCATGCTCGTGGCCGTCTGGATCCCGTTGGTCTTCCCGGACGGGCGGCTGCCCGGCCCCAGGTGGCGACTCGTGGCCATCGTTGCGGCGCTCGCGATGGTGACGAGCGTCGTTGCCGGCGCCCTGACGGTGCACGGGGACGGCCAGTGGGACCCCGCATTCCCCAACCCGCTGGCGGCCGAAGGGTGGCTGGCTGACCTCGCCGTCGTCCTGGTGGATGTCGGGAACCTGGTCCTCCTGGTCTGTATCCCGCTTGCAGCGGCATCGGTGATCGTCCGCTTCCGGCGGTCCCGCGGCGCCGAGCGGGAACAGATGAAGTGGTTCCTGGCGGCGGCGTCGGTCCTCGCGGGCGCATTCCTCCTGATGGCCGGGGTCCAGCAGGACTGGACCTACATCCTCACCCTGGCCAGCTTCTCGCTCCTCCCCATCGCCATCGGCATCGCCGTCCTGCGGTACCGCCTGTACGAGATCGACCGGCTCATCAGCAAGTCCATCGGCTGGGCCATCGTGACGGGGTTGTTGGTCGGGGCCTTCGCCCTCCTGGTCCTCGGACTCCAGACCGTGCTCGAGCCCCTCACCGGGGGCAACACCCTGGCGATCGCCGGCTCGACCCTCGTGGTGGCGGCCCTGTTCCAGCCCCTCCGGACCCGGGTCCAGCGGGCCGTCGACCGGCGGTTCGACCGGAGCCGCTACGACGGGGAGCGGCTGCTCGCCGCCTACTCCGAGCGCCTGCGCGACGAAGTGGACCTCTCGACGATCAGTGCCGACGTCCTCGCCACCGTCGATGCCGCGGTCCGGCCGAGCGCTGCCGGCCTCTGGCTGCGGGAGCGACCCGGGGGCGGGCGGCCCTGAGCTCCGCTCGTCTCGACGGGATCCATGCAGGCATCGTCACGGTCTGCGAGACCCGCCGCGAACTCGTAACGCTTCCCCGACGCTCCCGGACCACGATGTCGGCAGCCGGCCGCGGGGGGCGGCCGGCATCAGCACCGAGGAGCAGGCCATGAGCTGGTCGATGGAGCACATCCGCGAGGCACCCGTGGCGCCAGGCGACGTGTTCGCCGCCTACACGGACCCGTCCACCTGGAGCGCCTGGGGGCACAACACGCGCTCAGCTCGGCTCAAGGGTCCGTTCCGCGAAGGAGCCGTCGTCCGCGTCGAGGCCGGCTACCGCCGCACCTGGCCGGTCCTCGTCCGGATGGTCGTGCCGGGGTGCACGGTCGTGTGCGAGGTCCGCCCGCCCGGGGTCACGATCGTCTCGACCTACGACGTGCGGCCGACAGAGGAGGGCGCCCGCCTTCGGCACGTCATCACCATCTCCGGCCGGCTCGAGCTCGCCTACCGACCACTGCGACCGCTGTACACGCGGCTGCTCGCGAAGGAGACGAGGCGCCTCGCCGAACACGTCACCGGGACCGGTGCCCGCGCCGAGGAGACGCGGGAGACGGCCGCGGACGGCCCACGACTGTCGTAACGTTCCGCGAACACTCCACGCCGAGGATGCGTCCCGTGAACGGTCGATATCGAAGCCGTGCTGCAGCGCCGGCCAAGGCGTCCACGTACCTTCCGTTGACGGGTGGCCCGACCATCGGGTGCCTGGTCGCATGAGCGCCGACGTCCTCGCGACCGTCGATACCGCGGCCCGACCGACCGCTCCCGGCCCCTGGCTGCTGGGGTCCGAGCCATGACGGCTGATCGGGGTCGTCTCCGCGCCGTCTCCGCGATCCTCATCATCGCCTCGCTCGCGGGGTCGCTGGCGTTCACTATCGTCCTCGACGCGGTCGTGCTCGCCGGGTCGACGTCCTTCGACACGCCCATCCTCTCCCTGTTGCTCACGGCGATCGCGCTGGCGTTCTCGATCGTCGGGGCCGCGGTCGAGTGGCGGCGGCCCGGTCACGCAATCGGCCGCCTCCTGCTGCTCTCGGGACCGTTGTTCGCGTTCCTGGCGATGGGCTGGACGTTGGGAGGCTCTCTCGCTGCCCCCATCGACCCTGCCGTACATGCCCTGTTCGACTGGAGCGTGACCGTGCTCTCCTACCCGGGGATGGCAGTGATCGCAGGCTGGCTTCCGCTCCTGTTCCCCTCAGGAACGCTCCCAGGTCCGCGCTGGCGAGCTCCGGCGGCCGCGCTGGTCTTCGTGTCGTCGGTGAGCCTCCTCGCGCTTGCGACGCGGCCCGGGCCCCTAGTCGAGGATGGCCGAGCAAACCCGCTCGGCGTCGAAGCCTGGCCTCCCGCCCTCCAGCTGCTCGTCGACTCGCTGCTGCTTCAGCTCGTGCTGTTGTTCGTGCTCGCGGTCGTCGGACTCGCCGTCCGCTACCGGCGCGGGGACGAGGTCGCGCGCCACCAGATCCGCTGGCTGCTCGCGGCCGTGGGAACCGTGGCCGTGGGGTTCGTCGGTGCCCTCGTCGAGGGCCTCGTCCGCACGGACGAGGGGGTCTTCGTATCGATCATCGTGGCGTTCGTTGGCGTCCTGTTCATGCCCATCGCCATCGGCATCGCCGTCCTGCGGTACCGGCTGTACGAGATCGACCGGCTCATCAGCCGGACGATCGGCTGGGCGATCGTGACCGGGCTGCTGGTCGGGGCGTTCGCCCTCCTCGTGCTCGGGCTCCAGGCCGTGGTCGAGCCGATCACCGGCGGGAACACGCTGGCGATCGCCGGGTCCACCCTCGTCGTGGCCGCCCTCTTCAACCCGGTTCGGACGAGGGTCCAGCGGGCCGTCGATCGACGGTTCGACCGCTCCCGGTACGACGGGGAGCGGCTCCTCGCCGCCTTCGGGGAGCGCCTTCGCGACGAGGTCGACCTGACCGCCATCAGGGCCGATGTCCTCGCCACCGTCGATGCCGCGGTCCGACCAAGCGCTGCCGGCCTCTGGCTGCGGGAGCGACCGGGGGGCCGGGCGTGAGGGTGCCGGGCGTGAACGACCGCGCGGCACTCCGGATCGCGTCGACCGCGATCGTGCTGCTGCTGCTGGCCGGCACGGCCATCCTTGCCGTCATCTGGCCGCCCGTCCGGCAGCCCACCTGGGGGTTCACCGGCTTCTCTGGCCTGCTGGCAGGAGCCGTGGGCCTCATGGGAGCGGTCATCGTGTACCGTCGGCCGGGCAACCGCGTGGGTTGGGTCCTGCTCCTCGTCGGCCTCATGAGCGCGATCCAGTTCGTCGTGGACCTGACCCCACTCCTGGTCATCCACCTGGGCGGCGCGGGCACGCCGGCCGAGACCTGGACGAGCTGGCTCCCGAACGCCATCTGGGTCCCGTCGGTCACCCTGATCGGCTACCTGTTGCTGATCTACCCTGACGGGCGCCCGCCTGACGGACGCTGGTCGGCCCTCGGTCCGCTGCTGCTCGTGGTCGCGATCCTGACGCTGGTGGCGATCCTGGTGACCCCCGGCGACCTGCGGAACTACCCGGGCGTCGCCAACCCGACGGGCCTGCCCGGTCTCCCCGGGGCCCTCGTGGCCATCGTCGACCCCCTGTACCTGGGGACGCTCGTGGCCGCAGCGCTGTCCCTGGTCGTCCGCTGGCGCCAGGCCCCGCCGGTCGTCCGGGCCCAGCTGAAGTGGCTCGCCCTTGCCGGGGTCCCGTTCGCGATCGCCACCAGCCTGTCGGTCGTCTCCCGGGAGGCCCAACTCATGGCGATCCTCTCCGGCGGGCTGATGCCGGTAGCCATCGCCATGGCGATCCTGCGCGACCGCCTGTACGAGATCGACCGCATCATCAGCCGGTCGATCGGCTGGGCGATCGTCACCGGGTTGCTCATCGCGACGTTCGCCGTGTTGATCCTTGGCCTCCAGGCGGTGCTCGAGCCCCTGACCGGAGGCAACACCCTGGCGATCGCCGCCTCGACCCTGATCGTCGCTGCCCTCTTCGACCCGGTCCGGACCCGGGTCCAGCGGGCGGTCGACCGCCGCTTCGACCGTTCCCGGTACGACGGCGAGCGCCTCCTGGCCGCCTTCGGGGAGCGGCTGCGCGACGAGGTGGACCTCACGACGATCTCCGCCGATGTCCTCGCCACCGTCGATGCCGCGGTCCGACCGACCGCTGCCGGCATCTGGCTGCGGGAGCGATCGGGGGGCGGAGGGTGAGGGGGCAGATGCGGCAGCGGACCGTCAGGGACAGCCGAGCGGCCCGCGGTTCGTCGACTGCCGCCGCGGAGCCATCGATCGGCTGGCCCGGACGACTGCTGCTGATCGCTCTGCTGGCTGGCGGCACGTTCATCGGTGTCGCCTGGGCATTCGACCCGTTCGCGCTCCTCTTCTGGGCATCGTACGCCTCGACCGCAGCCCTCCTCATCGTTCGGCGACCCCGGAACGTCATCGGCTGGCTGTTGCTCGCGATCGCGTTCGGGTTCATCGGAACCACGTCGCGACCCGAGATCGACCTGGCCGCGCTGGAGCAGGGCGTCGGGGCGATCGGCGACGAGCTATGGATGTGGGTCGGAAGCTGGGTCGGCGCCGCGACCTTCATCGGCTTCTTCACGTTGATGCTCGTGTTCCCGAGCGGTCGGCTTCCTGGCGGGCGCTGGCGCCGACCGTCGATGGCGCTGATCACGGTCGGGAGCCTCGTCGTCGTCCTGGCCGCCTTCGCGCCGACCGTCACGTTCAGTCCCGATGGCGGCAGCGCCGAGATCGTCGCTCCCAACCCGGTCGCCATCCTTCCCGACCTGCCGATCTGGTCGATCGTCCCGAACAGTGGTGCCGTGACGATCGTTCCGATCCTGGTCCTGCTGCCGATCGGCGTCGTCACGTTGGCCATGCGCTACCGACGGTCAAGCGGCGCCTTGAAGCTCCAGCTGCGCTGGCTGGTCGCGGCCGTTGCCTTCATGGTCGGGGCGGTCGTGGCAGGCCTGACGATGCTGGCCATCGCCGGCGAGGACGCATGGTACGCATGGGTCCCGGCGATCATCGCCTACCCGACCGTACCCATCGCCATCGGCATCGCGGTCCTCCGGTACCGGCTGTACGAGATCGACCGGCTCATCAGCCGGACGATCGGCTGGGCGATCGTGACGGGACTGCTGGTGGGAGCCTTCGCCCTCCTGGTGCTGGGGCTCCAGGCCGTCGTCGAGCCGCTCACCGGCGGCAACACCCTGGCCATCGCCGGCTCGACCCTCGTCGTGGCGGCCCTCTTCAACCCGGTCCGCACCCGGGTCCAGCGGGCGGTCGACCGCCGCTTCGACCGTTCCCGGTACGACGGCGAGCGCCTCCTGGCCGCCTTCGGGGAGCGGCTGCGCGACGAGGTGGACCTCACGACGATCTCCGCCGACGTCCTCGCCACCGTCGATGCCGCGGTCCGACCGACCGCTGCCGGCATCTGGCTGCGGGAGCGATCGGGGGGCGGAGGGTGAGGACGCTTCGTAACGGGTCCCGGACGGTCGACTGGTGGACTGCGTCCAGGCAGACCGCCGGAGGGACCACCACAGGAGGCCACCATGCGCCGCGTCCTCGCTCGCTCGATCCTCATCGGGTCGATCGCCGCAACCACCCTGGCAGGGACCGCCCTGGGCCACGAGTGCTTCATCTACAGCCGGTCGGACACCGGCGACCTCGCCGCGGGCAGCCACTCGAAGGTCTGGCTGACCGTCGGCTCCACGGCCGACATCTTCCTGCTCGTCGAGGAGGAGCTCCAGCTGCCGCCGCTCTCACCCTCGCAGCTCGATTGGGCGGTCGACGCCGGGAAGGCGGCGGGCCTGCCGAACCAGTTCACGATCTTCATCGGCAAGAAGACGATCGCCGAGGGCACCCCGGCGATGGAGAAGCATGCCGCCGACGGCAGGGGCGTCGATCACGCCTTCGATTGGCTGCCGGTCGTCGTCGACATCTACTTCCAGGCGCTCGCGCACTGACCGAGCCTGACCCCCGGGCCCGGGCGGGCCGGCTGCCCAGCCGAGCGTCCCGTCCGTCCGGGCCCACGCCACCTCCAGCGTCCGCCGGATCGTCCTTCCGGCGGACGCGTCGCGTCCACGCGGGCCCGATGTCGACCACCACCACCGACCGCGTGACGGATCGTCCCGATGACCCTTGGACCGTAACGCTTCCCGGACGCACAGGGAGGAACCTCCGGCCATGACGTTCATCCAGTCGCTGCGCCGCACGGTCGGACTCGGCGGTCGATCCGCCCCGGAGCCCGACGCCTCCAGCGAGCCCGACGAGGGAGCCTCGGCGGCCGAGGCCCAGGTCGATGGCGTCCCGGCGGAGCCGGAGGCACCGGCGGGGTCCGCCGGGATCGGCCCGGTCGAGATCGCCCCCGACGACCCGCTGCTCGCGCTGCTCCAGTCCACCGACGGCGTGATCGACGTCGACCGGGTCACGATCGACTCGCCCGCCCTGGACGCTCTCCGCGCGCAGGGCATCGCCGTCATCGTCCCGCTCGTCGCCCAGGGCGAGCTCGTCGGGGCGCTGTACCTGGGTGAGCGCCTGTCGGAGCAGGACTACTCGACCGACGACCGTCGACTGCTCGCCTCGCTCGCCGCCCGCACAGCCCCGGCGATCCGCGTCGCCCAGCTGGTCCGCGAGCAGGCCACCGAGGTCGCCGCGCGCGAGCGCATCGAGCAGGAGCTCCAGGTCGCGACCCTCATCCAGCAGCAGTTCCTGCCCCGGAGCCTGCCGGAGCTCCCCGACTGGCAGGTCGCGGCGTACTACGGCCCGGCGCGCGCCGTCGGCGGCGACTTCTACGACTTCATCGAGCTGCCCGACGGGCGCATCGGCGTCGTCGTCGGCGACGTGACCGACAAGGGCGTCCCGGCCGCCCTGGTCATGGCTCGGACCCACTCGGTCCTGCGGGCCGAGGCGCCGCGCCTCATCGAGCCGGGAGCGGTGCTCGCGCGGGCGAACGACATCCTCTGCGAGGAGATGCCGTCGAACATGTTCGTCACCTGCCTCTACGGCGTCCTCGAGCCGACCACGGGTCGCTTCGTCTTCGCCAACGCCGGGCACAACCTTCCGTACGTCCGGTCCGCGGGCACGGTCGACGAGCTGCGGGCGACCGGGATGCCGCTCGGCCTGCTGCCGGGGATGGCGTACGAGGAGGCCGAGGGAACGATCGAGGGCGGCCAGGGCCTCCTCCTCTACTCGGACGGGTTCGTGGAGGCCCACTCGCCGACCGGCGAGATGTACGGCTTCCCGCGGCTCCGGGACGCCTACGGCGCCTTCGACGGCGACACTGGCAGCGAGCTGGTGGATCGGCTGCTCGACGACCTCCACGGCTTCACCGGCGGCGGCTGGGAGCAGGAGGACGACCTGACGCTGGTCGCCCTGCGGCGATCGCGCGGCACGGGCTTCGAGGCCCTGGCCGACGAGACCGATGCGGCCGACGCGGCCGACCCTGTGGCCACCGCGGCGAGCGTCCGCGCCCTCCTCGACCTGGAGGTCCCCGGCGCCCTCGGCAACGAGCGGATCGCCATGGACCGGGTCGCCGAGGCGGTCGCTCCCCTCGGGCTTCCCGCGGACCGCCTCGAGCGACTCAAGACGGCGGTCTCCGAGGCGGCGATGAACGCCATCGAGCACGGCAGCCAGGGCCGGCCGGAGGTCCCTATCCGGGTCCACGTGTCGGCGACCGACGCTGCGCTCCGGGTCCGGGTCGCCGACATGGGCCTGGGCGGCGACATCCCCCTGGGCTCGGCTGAGGTCCCGGACCTGGAGGCGAAGCTGGC
The DNA here is from genome assembly GCA_963707215.1 of uncultured Chloroflexia bacterium. Lineage (GTDB taxonomy): Bacteria > Chloroflexota > Limnocylindria > Limnocylindrales > CSP1-4 > DATHYZ01. The sequence continues at coordinate 1,389,121 of CAVPPB010000003.1, forward strand.
CGGCGAGCAGAAGCCGCGCGGCTGGGGCCTCTTCCTGATCGAAGCGATGGTCGACGAGATGGCCGTCGAGCAGACCGACGAGGGCCAGGCGGTCGTCCTGACCCTCCACCTGAAGGGAGCGTCCTGATGGAGGGCGTCATGACGGCACTGACGAGCCGGGTCGAAGCCGGCCCCGAGACGGGACGGATCGTCCTCGCGGGACGGCTCGACCGGGAGGGCGACGCTGTCCTGGCCTCGGCCTACGCAGAGGCGACGGCGGCCGGCGCCGCGGAGCTGGAGATCGACTTCGGCGACGTCGCCTACATCAACAGCACGGGCATCGCGCTCGTCGTCCGGCTGCTGGCCGAGGCCCGCCGCGACGGGCGCCCGGTCCGCGCCACGGGCCTGTCCGACCACTACCGGGAGATCTTCCGGATCACCCGGCTGTCCGACTTCATGACGATCGTGGACGACGAGCCAGGAGGTGAGCGATGACGGCGACGACGGTGCAGGTCGAGTCGCGGGGCGACACGGCGATCCTCCGCATCGGCGGCGATGTGACCGCCGCCAGCGACGGAGCGTTCAGCGAAGCGTACGCGACCGCGACCGACGGCGGAGCCCGGGCCCTGGTCCTCGACTTCTCCGGCATGGAGTACATGAACAGCGGCGGGATCGGGCTGCTCGTGACGATGCTCGTCCGGACCCAGCGGGCCGGCCAGCGACTCCTCGCCGCCGGTCTGTCCGAGCACTACTGCCAGATCCTCTCGCTCACCCGCCTCGACGAGGCGATCGCGATCCACGACACGACCGACGCCGCGCTGGCGGCGACGGCGTAGGAGGCCAGCCATGACGACGCAGGACGCGACCCCCGACGGCCCCGGCGCGACCGTCGATCCTGTTCCCGAGTCCAGCCCCGCCGGATCCGCGGCGACCCCCGAGCGCGCGACGATCGCGACGCCGGCCCCTGCTCGCGATCCGGGCACGACCTGGGCCAAGCCGGTCGACCGCCTGACGATGGGCGAGGTCCCCGCGTCGGCGATCAACCTGAACGTCTCCGGCAAGCGGCTCTCCGGGCCCCTCCAGGGGTTCGGTCAGCTGTGGCAGAAGACCTATCGGATCCGCTTCGAAGGCGCCGCGCCGACGCCGCAGGAGGTGATCGCCACCTGGAAGCGCGAATTCGGCTCGTTCTGGCCGTCGAACGCCCACTTCTACGCGCCGTTCGCCGAGATCGCCCCCGGCGAGGTCGGGCTCATCAACCAGGACGTCGCCGGCGGTCAGACCCTCTCGACCGGGGTCATGGTCATCTACGCCGACGACGAGTCCTTCACCTTCATGACCCCGGAAGGCCACGTCTTCGCGGCCTGGATCACCTTCAGCGCCGACCGCGACGCCGAAGGCGCGACGAGTGCCCAGGTCCAGGCGCTCGTCCGGGCGAGCGACCCCATCTTCGAGACCCTGCTGATGACCGGCGGTCACGGCCAGGAGAACCGGCACTGGGAGACGACGCTGTCGAACCTCGCCGCCCGCTTCGGCGCCACCGGGACGCCGACGACCGAGGCGGTCTGCGTCGATCGGAAGCGCCAGTGGCGCCATGTCGGCAACATCCGCCACAACTCGGCCATCCGGTCCGGGATCTGGACGATGACGCACCCACGGAGCATGTTCCGGCGCCCGAAGGCGTGACGGCGGTCGCCGGGCCGCGGTCCCGGATGGGATGATGCGGCCGTGACCGCCGACTCCCAGCTCGACGCCGTCGTCGTCGGCTCGGGCCCGAACGGGCTCGCCGCCGCCATCACCCTGGCCCGTTCCGGACTCGCCGTCCGCGTCTACGAGGCGGCCGGGACCGCCGGCGGCGGCATCCGCTCCGAGGCGCTCACCCTGCCCGGGTTCGTCCACGACCCGTGCACGACCGTCGTCGCCACGACGCTCGCGTCGCCGTTCCTCGGCTCGCTCGACCTGGCCGGGCGCGGCGTGGAGATCGTCCAGCCCGAGGCCCCGGCCGGCCATGCCCTCGACGGCGGCCGGGCCGCCATCCTCGAGCGCTCGGTGGAGGCGACGGCCGACGGCCTGGGGATCGACGGGCCCGCCTACCGCCGCCTGATGGGCCCCCTCGTCCGCGACGCCGACCGGATCCTGCCCTGGGTCCTGGGTCGGCCGTTCAGCCTCCCGCGCCACCCGCTCGCCCTCGCCCGCTTCGGCATCCCTGCGCTTGCCTCGTCCACGCTCCTGGGCCGGCTGTTCCGCGAGGACCGGGGCCCGGCGATCCTGGGGGCGCTCTCTGCGCACGCCTCGATCCCGCTCCGGCAACCGGCGACGGCGTCCTTCGGGCTCGTCCTCGGGTTCGCCGCCCACGCGGTCGGCTGGCCCGTGGTCCGGGGCGGCTCGCAGGGCCTCGCCGACGCCCTCGTGGCGGAAGTGCGTGACCTCGGCGGCGAGGTCGTGACCGGGACGGAGGTGACCTCGCTCGACGAGCTGCCGCCGGCCCGCGCCACGCTGCTCGACGTCACCCCGCGCCAGCTCCTGAGGATCGGCGGCGACCGACTCCCGGACGGCTATCGGCGGGCCCTGGAGCGGTTCCGCTACGGCCCCGGCGTCTGCAAGGTGGACTACGCGCTCGACGGCCCGATCCCCTGGGCGAACGGGGAGCCTGGACCGGGTCGGGACGGTCCACCTGGGCGGGTCGCTGGCCGAGGTCGAGGCGTCCGAGCGAGCGGTCAACCGCGGCCGGATGCCGGAGCGGCCCTTCGTCATCGTCGTCCAGGCGACCCGCTTCGACCCGAGCCGGGCCCCGGAGGGCAGGCACACGGCCTGGGCCTACGCCCACGTCCCCCACGGCTACCCGGCCGACGCCAGCGTCGAGCTGGAGGCGCAGCTCGAGCGGTTCGCGCCGGGCTTCCGGGACCGGATCCTCGCGAAGACCGTCCGGACCGCGCCCCAGCTCGAGGCCTACGACCCGAACTACGTCGGCGGGGACATCGGCGGCGGGGCCCAGGATCTCCGCCAGCTCTTCACCCGGCCGGTCGCCCGCTGGGATCCGTACTCGACGCCCGTCCGGGGGCTCTACCTCTGCTCGTCGTCCACGCCGCCGGGCGGCGGGGCCCACGGGATGTGCGGCCACCTCGCGGCCGGCTCGGCGCTGCGGCGGGAGTTCGGCCTTCGGGCCTGAGGATGCGGGCGCCGGCGGGTGAGCCGTCCGCGGCCGCGCGCCCCGTCGCCGGCTGCGTACCGTCGTCGGCCGCTAGCGGACCGTGATCGAGCCCACCCCGCCGCGGAGCTCCAGCTCGACCTTGTGCTCGGCGCCCTCGAACTCCGGCGACGTCCAGCCGCCCTGGGCGTCGCGCGGGAAGCGGACCGCGTCCACGTCGGTGGAGCCAAGGGCCATCGATGAGCGGATCCGTGCGGCGACCCCGACCGGCACCCTGAACTTGAGGGCCGCGGCGCCGCCCTCGGCGAAGACCCGGGTCAGGCCGGCTGCGGCCGGAAGGGTGACCGCGGTGTCGGCCGCGCCCGTCTGGACCCGCAGCTCGGCCACGCGCAGCGACGAGAGATCCGCCTCGGTCTTGGATGCCCCGGTCTTGACGGTCAGCCGCAGCGGCACCTCGGCGGTCAGGCCCAGGTGCCACTCGAACGGCGCGCGGTCCCACGACGTGTTCCAGATGCGCTCGCCGGGCGTGCTCAGGGTCACCTGCCCTGGGCCGCGGTCCTCCCGCTTGACGCCGCCCCGGAACGACCCGTCGAGCAGGTTCCCAGGCGCGGCCTGTCCGACGATCCGGAGCGTCCCGGCCCCGAAGTTCAGGATGACGTCGGCCTCCCGTGCCCCACCGAGCGGGATCGCCGCGGGCACGGCATCCTCCGAGGCGGCCTGGCTCGCGGCTGCCCCGGCGGCCGCGGCCGCCCCTGCTGCGCCCGCGGTACCGGGCCCGGCACCGCGTCCCGGCGCTCCGGCCGTCGCCCAAGACGCCCCGGTCAGGTCGGGCTCCGGGAAGAAGTACGGCCAGATGAAGGCGCTCAGCAGCACGACGACCCCGATGCCGACGATCACCAGCGGGGCGACGTAGCTGACGAGGTCGGTATCGGCGCGCCCGGAGAGATCCCAGACTCCCTCCACGAGGACGAGCCCGACCAGGAAGAGCACGATCCCGGCCATCAGCCCGCCAAGGCCGTCGCGGAACGTCTTCGCCCGCCAGGTCACGATCCCGTACAGGGTCAGCCCGAGGCCGACGCCACCGGGCGCCACCAGGGCCCAGGCGTAGAACCAGGAGACGAACCCGGCGAGCTCGCGCTGTGCGTAGAGAACGACCCCGAGCATGAAGACAAGCCCACCGAACCCGGCGAAGCCGGTCCCCCGCTCCCCGCCGAGCCCGACGCCGAGCAGGAAGAGCGCGGCGCCGATGACGATGGGCCAGGTGAGGAAGTCGAGGCGGATGTCAGTGAACTGGCCGACGAGCAGGAGCGCGCCGATGGCGACGAGGATCGCGCCGACGATGACGGCGCCGCGCGTCTGGCCCGAGTTGGTCTGCATGGTCCCTCTCCGCGGATCGCGCGATCTCCGCCTGGCCGGCGACCCGACGCATCGATGCTACGACCGCCGTCGAGGTGTCCCTCCATCCGGCCGACCCCTGCCCGATGGGCCGATGGTCACCGCGAGGTCACCCCCCAACATCAGCCGGCGGTCGGTCGTCGCGCGTCCGCCGGATCAGCTGACGCAGAACTCGTTGCCCTCCGGATCGGTCATGACCGTCCAGCGGAAGTCCCCGAGGGACCGCTCGGCGATGACCGAGGCACCGAGGCCCCGGAGATGCTCGACCTCGGCCGCCATGTCCTCGGAGGCGAAGTCGAGGTGGACGCGGTTCTTGACGACCTTGCCCTCGGGCACCTTCTGGAACAGCAGCGGCAGGGGGCGCGGCCCATCGCCGGTCCGCTGGTCGGGCGGCGGGACGAGCGCGACGAACTGCTCGTTCATGTCGCGGCGCTCCCAGCCGCCCAGCGCGGCCGACCAGAATCCCGTAACGACGTCGTGATCGGCGCAGTCGATGACGACCTCGGTCTGGCGCAGGCCCATGGCTCCCTCCCGCTGGCGATGCTCGCTGTCGTCCGAGGGTAGCGACCCGAGGCCGCGCGCGTTCAGTTCGCGGACGGCGTCCCCGTGGCCGGCGTCCGGCGACCGCCCCTGGCGGCCCGAGGCCCCCGCGGCGCGACCTCACCCGACGCTGTCATCGCCGCGGCGCCGTCGCCGGCTTCCAGGTCGTCGAGCCGGGTGAGGAACGGAGTCGCCCCGAGCCGGTCGAGGATGGTCCGCGCCTCGTCGGCCGCGGCCCGACCATCGGTCGAGCCGAGGCCGAGCGCGAGTGCGGCGTCCAGCTGGCACATCGCCAGGTCGAAGTCGCTGCCGATCTCGCGCCACAGCCCGGCGGCGGCGCGGAACTCGGGGGCGGCCGCCTCGGGCCCCTGCTCGAGTCGGGTCAGGTTCGCGGCCAGCGTCGGCTGGAGCGCCTGGAACCAGCGGCCCTCCCGGGCGACCCGGGCGAGATCCTCGATGGCCTTGCGGAGGACGACGGCATCGCCGAGCCAGGCGGCGGCGCGACCGACGCGGTCCAGGGCGCTGGGGGCGTTGAGCGGATCGGTGCGGGCGAGCTCCAGGCCGATGTCGACGACGGTCCGAAGGTCGCCCTCGGCGAGCGCTCGCCAGATCAGCGGATCCATCGTGAGGCTCGGTGCCTCCTCAGGCGGGAACAGGGCAGCGAGCTGGTCCAGATCGGCTGCCGGAGGCTCACCTCGGACCGCTCGGAGGTTCTCGCGGACCGACTCCAGGCGGGCTCGATCGAGCGACGGATCGAGCTGCGCCACGAGGTCGTCGAGCTCGGTGACCGCCCACTCCCACTCCCCGCTCCGGATGGCAGCCTCGGCGCCGTTGCTGATGAAGAACGTGAGGTCCGTCAGGTAGCCGAGCCGCCTCGCTGAGGCGATGCCGGTCTTGGACTCGGCGACGCACCGGCGGGGATCGTCGTCCATCCAGGTGATGGCCAGGTTGACCTGGGCGCGGAGGGCCTGGTCCGTCATCCCGCGGGCCTCGGCGAGGCGGGCGCAGCCCTCGAGGACGACGATCGCCTCGACCGGACGAGCGGCCGTCGCGTACGCGGCGCCCTTCGTGATCAGGCTGTCGATGATGGTCTCGGGCAGGCGCAGCCGCTCGGCGACGACGAGGGCCCGGTTCGCCCAGTCGATGGCCTTGGCATCGTCCTGTCGACGCATGTAGGCCCAGGCGAGCGCCGAGGCGAGGGCGGCGCCGGGCGCCTCGTCGAGCAGCTCCTCGTACTCGGCGACCGCCTCCTCGAGGAGCGAGATGCCGGCGTCCGCGCGCCCCCCGGCGATCAGGGCGCGGGCCAGGGCGGCGACCGCGATGGCCGTCCGCGTCCGATCGCCACGCGCCCGGTGACCCTCGACGGCCCGGCGCAGGTACTGCTCGGCGTCACCGTGGCGGCCGGTCGTCTGGGCGATCGACCCGGCCCGCTGGAGGAGCTCGTCGGCCTCGGGGCCATCGGCGAGCGCGATCGCCCGCTCCAGGTATCCCAGGGCCTGCGCGGGCGCGCCCAGGGCGGCAGCGCGTTCGGCGGCCGCCTTCAGGGCGATCCGGGCCTGGACCGCCAGGGCCGCCGCCTCCGGCCCCTGGGGCGATGCCTCGTACGCTGCGGCGTAGTGGGTCGCCAGGGCCCCGGCCAGCTCCTCGTCGCCCATCGACTCGAAGAACCGGGCGGCCGCGAGGTGGCGGGCCCGCCGGTCCTTCTTCGACAGCGTCCCGTAGGCGACCTCGCGGATGAGCGCCTGGACGAAGCCGTACTGGCCGCGCTCGGGAGAGCGCGGGTCGGTGTCGAGCGCCAGGAGCTCCCGCCGCACGAGCCCCCGGAGTCGCGGCTCCAGGGCCTCGTCGGCACCGTCGCTGATCGCGGCCAGCGACGCCATCGAGAACGTCTGACCCAGGATGGACGCGTCCTGGAGCAGCGACCGATCCGCCGGCTCCAGGCCGTCGAGCCGCGCGGCGATGAGCGACTGGAGGGTGTCGGGCACCTCGAGCGAGCCGAGGTCACCGACCGGGCGGTAGGTCCCGCCGGCGTCGGGCTCGAGACGCCCGTCGGCCAGGAGCATCCGGATGGTCTCGACGGCGTAGAGCGGGACGCCGCTGGCCCGCTCGAGGATCGTCGCCACGGCCCCCGCCGGGAGTCCAGGGGCCATCCCGGCGAGCAGCTCGCGCATCTCGTCGTCGGACAGGGGGTCGAGCGCCAGGGAGCTGGAGGCGCGGCCGCCGCCCCAGGTCGGCCGGCGCTCGAGCAGCTCGGGTCGGGCGAGGGTCAGCACGAAGATCGGGTACGAGCGGCTCCACTCGAGGAGGTGCTCGATGAAGTCGAGCAGGCCGTCGTCGGCCCACTGGAGGTCCTCGAAGACGAGGGCGACGGTGGCCTCGTCGCTCATCCGCTCGAGGAACAGCCGCCAGCCGGCGAAGAGACGCTCGCGTCCGCCCGGCGGAGCTTCCTCGACCCCGAGGAGGGCCAGCAGGGCCGGCTCGATGAAGGCGCACTCCTCCGGGTCGGCGACGTGCTTCTCGATGGCCTCCGCGAGGCCCGTCCGGGTCGCGGCAGCGTCGTCGCTCTCGACCAGGCCGGCCCGGCTGCGGATCATCTCGCCGAGGGCCCAGAAGGAGACGCCCTCACCGTACGACGGGCAGCGGCCCTCGTGCCAGTAGACCGTCTCGACGACGCCGTCGGTGTACTTGCTGAACTCCCAGGCCAGCCGGCTCTTGCCGATGCCGCCCTGGCCGGTGATCGAGACGAGGCGGGCCCGACGCTCCCGGCCGGACGCGTGGAAGAGCTCGCGCAGCAGCCGGAACTCGGTCTCCCGCCCGACGAACGGCGGCTCGATGCCCTCGCTGCGCCCGGTCCCACCGCGCTCGGCGACGACCCGCATCGCCCGCCAGGCCTCGACCGGGACGTCCTTACCCTTGAGCAGCTGCTCGCCGGCCTCCTCGAACAGGATCGCCGCCGACGCCGCTCGCTTGGTGGAGTCGCCGACGAGGACGGTGCCCGGCGGCGCGACCGACTGGAGCCGGCTGGCGGTGTTGACGAGGTCGCCGGCGACCATGCCCTGGTTCGTGGCCCCGATCGTCACCGCCGCCTCGCCGGTCAGGACCCCGGCCCGGGCCTGTAGCTCGGCTCCCAGCTCGCTCCCCAGGACCCGGACGCCGCCGACCAGGTCGAGGGCTGCCCGGACGGCCCGCTCCGCGTCGTCCTCGTGGGCGATCGGGGTGCCCCAGACCGCCATGACCGCGTCCCCGATGAACTTCTCGATCGTGCCCCCGTAGCGCCCGACGATCTCGCTGGCGAGGTCGAAGTAGCGGCCCAGGAGCTCGCGGACCTGCTCGGCGTCGCGGCCCTCGGCGAGCGTCGTGAAGCCGACGAGATCGGCGAACAGGACGCTGACCAGGCGTCGCTGGGTCTCGGGCTGGACCGGCAGGAAGGGTCCCGGCTCCCCCATCGCCGCCGGGACGGGTCGAGGCGCCTCACCGAGGCGGGTGCCGCACTCCGGGCAGAACTTGGCCCCCACATCGACCGGGGAGCCGCAGCCCGGACAGGCCGCCGCCATGGCCGTTCCGCACTCGCTGCAGAACTTGGCGCCGTCGCGGTTCTGGGAGCCGCAGGTCGGACAGGTCACGCGTGGTCCTCGTGGAGCGGATCGGTGGCGATCATCGGACGCTGGGCCCGACAAGCGTAGCGGACGGGTGCCGGGCCGGGACGGCGTCTAGCGCCAGGTCGTCCGGGCCGGGTCCGGGTAGAGGCGGACCCGGCGGTAGGGCTCCCGGCCGCGCGAGCGCGACACAAGGTTGGCCCGCTCGGCCATCTGGTGCTGGAGTCGCCGGATGTAGGCGTTCTGGGGTGACAGCTCGACCGGTTCGTCGCGCGACGAGACGATGCCGATGGCCTCCTCGGTCTCGCGCAGCGCGGCGTCTCGCGGATCGACCTCCAGGGCGAAGATCGAGGTCAGCGACGCCTGCATCTGGATGATGGTGTTGTTCTTGAGGACGTAGACCGGCATCGCCCGCTCCTCCGCCTCCCGGATCGTCGTCGCCTTCTGGCGGTACTCGGAGCGGAGGGTCATGACGATCTCGGCGTCGTCGATGTCCCGGGCCACGACGACCGGCAGCTGGAGCTCGCGGATCGCCTGCTCCAGGCGCTTGCGGCTGATGCCGTACGGGAGGACGCGAAGGGTCGGCAGCGAGCCCGCCCCCTCGACCCGCAGGGCCGGGCCTTCCTCGGCCTCGGCCTCCGCCCGGGCCCGATCGGCGAGAGCCTCGTCGTCGGCCACGAGGTCGGCGGCGTTGACCGGACCGGTCCCTTCGTCAGCCTTGAGCTCGGTCAGCGCCCGGGTCGCCTCCTCGCGCCAGGCCTGCTGGCGCTGGAGCTCGCGGGCGTCGCGGGCCCGGACGTCGGCGGCCGTCGAGCCGTCGGCCCGCTCCAGGGGTCCACGGTCCGCGAGCCCCCCGGCGACGAAGGGAGCGTCGGCCGTGGGGCCGGTCGACGCCGGGCTGCCGCTGCGGGTCGCCCCGTCACCGTTGCCCCGGGTCGGTCGCCAGCCGCCGGACGCCGCCCGGTCGGTAGCCGGGTCGGTTGCCACGCTCGTCGCCGAAGACCGACCCGCCCCGGTAGGGGGTGGTGCCCCGCCAGCCGGGTTCGGTCCGCCAGCCGGGCCCGCCGACCAGGCCGCCGAATCGTTCGGCCGCCGAGCTGCTCGCGGGGTGAGGGCCGCGGTCGGGCCTGGGAGCGGTGGACGCCCTCCTCGTCCCGCCAGCGCTGCTCGGGTGACAGCGGCTCGCCGCGGAGGAGCCCGTCGACGGTGTCGGCGACGTCGGCGTGGACGATGACCCGGTCGCGGTCCTGGATCTCGACGACGACGTCGAACGTCGGCGGCGCCTTGCGTTCCAGCACGCTCTTCTGGGTCCGCCGGCGGCGGGCCTCCTCGTCGCCCAGGGTCACGCTCTGGATCCCCCCGATGAGGTCGGAGAGGGTCGGGTTGAGCATCAGGTTGTCGAGGTTGTTGCCGTGGGCGGTGCCGATGAGCTGGACGCCGCGCTCGGCGATCGTCCGGGCGGCCTGGGCCTCCAGCTCGGTCCCGATCTCGTCGATGACGATGACCTGGGGCATGTGGTTCTCGACCGCCTCGATCATCACCTCGTGCTGGAGGGCCGGTGTCCGGACCTGCATCCGGCGGGCCTTGCCGATGGCCGGATGGGGGATGTCGCCGTCGCCGGCGATCTCGTTGCTGGTGTCGACGACGACGACCCGCTTCCGGAAGTCGTCGGCCAGGACGCGGGCGGCCTCGCGGAGCATCGTCGTCTTGCCGATGCCCGGCCGGCCCATGATGAGGATCGACTTGCCCGACTCGACGAGGTCCTCGACGATCTCGATCGTGCCGAAGACGGCTCGGCCGATGCGGCAGGTCAGGCCGACGATCTTGCCGTTGCGGTTGCGGATGGCCGAGATCCGGTGGAGGGTCCGCTCGATGCCCGCCCGGTTGTCCTCGCCGAACGTCCCGATGTGGTCGACGACGTGGGCGATGTCCGACTCCTGGACCTCCCGCTCGAGGAGCATCACCTCGCGGTCGGGGAAGCGAGCCTCCGGCGGGCGACCGAGGTCGAGGACGACCTCGATGAGCGCCTCGCGATCCGGCAGGGCATGGACCGCGTCCACGATCTCCGGCGGGAGGGTCCCGAGCAGGGCGTCGAGGTCGTCGATCGATTCGCGATGGCGAGCGTCGGGTCCCACGAGGTCCTCCACTAGCGGCCGACGGCCGGCACCAGGGCCGGCTCGGCGACGCGGACGAGGGTCTCCTTGAGCATCAGCGTGACGGTGGCGATCGCCTCGAACCCCGCCTCCTCGAAGCGCCGATCGACCGGCGAATCGTAGGTCCGGACGGGCGCGATGACGCCGTGGATCGGTGCGGGCCGGGGTGCCGGTCCGTTCGGCGATCACTCCGAGACCGAAGTCGATGAGGTCGCTCGCGTCGCCGGCCGGATCGGCGACGACCTTGAGGTAGTGGGGCTGTTCCTCCTTCGCGACCCCGACCTGGAGGAAGGCGTCGACCCGGCCGCCGTCGCCGTCCTCGGTCGCCCGGACGAACGCCTCGACGTCGGCGAACCGGAGGATCGGGGCGAGGGAGCTACGGGGCACCCGCCATTGATGCCCCTGGCGCTCCCAGTCGATGGGCCGGACCAGCTCCAGTCGCTGGACGGGCGCGGGGTCACCGCGGTGTAGAGCCGATGCATCGCCAGCGCGTCGACCTGCATGGCCTCGCGGATGCCGGCGTCGCGGCACGGCGCGTCGCTCCCACGGCGTCGGGCAGCTCGACGCCGGGCGGGCGGAACATGACCCGCTCCTCGCCGTAGCGGGCGAATCCGGCCTGCATGAAGAGCTCGATGTTGCCGTCCTGGTCGGCGCAGAGACGTGGAACCGACCGACGCCACCCCGCGCCCCGTCGCGCAGGAGCTGCTGGATCGAGCCGGAACCGGATGTCGCCGGCCTCCGCAGGCCGACGCCATCGAGCTCCACGACGGTCCACTCGTCGCGGTGGCCCTCGCGCTCGGCCCGCAGGAGCCCGGCGATCCGGCCGTCCTCCTCGTAGACGTAGAGCAGGTCGTGGGGCCGGAACGCGCCGAGCGGCATCCGGAACAGGCTGAACAGGCCGATGCGGGCCGCGTTCACCGGCAGGCCCAGCGAGCGGGTCTCGGCGGACTTCTCCTGGCAGAGCCTCGACAGCTCGCCCATGGCCGCCAGGTCGGTCAGGCGGGCGACCCGGACCTTGCCCTGCTCATTCGCGGACTTCCACCGCGACCGCGCGGCCGCGCGGCGGGTCGGGTGACGGCGTCGACCGGCTCCCTCGCCGGGGTCGGCGTGCTCGGACGCCATCGTGGCGACGAGCCGGTGGAAGCGGGTCTCGCCGGCCAGCTCGGGATGGAACGCCGTGGCCAGGATGTTCCGCTCGCGGACGGCGACGACGCGGCCGTCGTCGAGCCGGGCCAGGACGTCGACGTCGGGACCGACCGCCTCCACGATCGGGGCGCGGATGAACACTGCGTGGACCGGGCGGTCGCCGAGGACGGGAACGACCAGGTCGGTCTCGAACGAGTCGAGCTGGCGGCCGAACGCGTTCCTCCGGACGGCGACGTCGAGCAGCGGCAGGATCGGCGTCTCGTCGTCGACCAGCTCGCGGGCCAGGACGATCATCCCGGCACAGGTCCCCAGGATGGGCGCCCCCGAGGCCGCCAGGTCGAGGATGGGCTCGCGGAGGCCCCAGCGGTCGATGAGCCGCCGCATCGTCGTGCTCTCGCCGCCGGGCAGGATCAGGCCGACGACGCCGTCGAGATCGGACGGCAGGCGGACGCCGACGCCCTCGACGCCGATGGCCTCGAGGATGTCGAGATGCTCCCGGAAGGCCCCCTGCAGGGCCAGCACGCCGATCCGCATAGCCGGGCCGGCGACCAGCCCCGAACGGCCAGTCGCTCCGCCTCGGGGATGGCCTCGAGCGCGATGCCGCGCATCGGGGCGCCCAGGCCCCTGCTCACCTCGGCCAGGATCTTGGGGTCGTCGAAGTGGGTCGTCGCCTGGACGATGGCGTTGGCCATCCGGGCCGGGTCCTCGCTCTTGAAGATGCCCGAGCCGACGAAGACGCCCTCGGCGCCGAGCTGCATGACGAGCGCCGCGTCGGCCGGCGTCGTGATGCCGCCGGCCACGAAGTTGACGACCGGCAGGCGACCGGCCCCGGCGACCTCCCTGACGAGGTCGTAGGGGGCGTCGAGCTCTTTGGCGGCGACGAACAGCTCGTCCTCGCGCATCGACGACAGCCGCCGGATCTCCGCCAGCACGTCGCGCAGCTGGCGGACCGCCTCGACGATGTTGCCGGTCCCGGCCTCGCCCTTCGTCCTGATCATCGCGGCGCCCTCGTTGATGCGCCGGAGCGCCTCGCCGAGGTTTCGGCAGCCGCAGACGAAGGGGACCTTGAACACGTGCTTGTCGATGTGGTTCGTCTCGTCGGCGGGGGTCAGGACCTCCGACTCGTCGACGTAGTCGACGCCGAGCGCCTCGAGGATCTGGGCCTCGACGAAGTGGCCGATGCGGGCCTTGGCCATCACCGGGATGGTCACCGCATCCAGGATCCCCAGGATCATCTCCGGATCGCTCATCCGGGCCACGCCGCCGGAGGCGCGGATGTCGGCCGGGACCCGCTCGAGGGCCATGACGGCCACCGCGCCGGCGTCCTCGGCGATCTTCGCCTGCTCGGGCGTGACGACGTCCATGATGACGCCGCCCTTGAGCATCTGGGCCAGGCCCTTCTTGGTCGCCCAGGTAGAGGTTTCGACGGACATACGGGACGGTGTTCCTCAGGTGTTCGTGCGGGGTCGCCGGTCGGGCCTGCCCCGGGGTCCTCGCCCGTTCGGGTCGGCCGGTTCCCGTCCTGCTCCGATTATCGCACGGCGGGTCGCATCTCCCGCTCCGGAGATGGTCGTGGGCTCGGCCGGTGCGAGCGCGTCAGGCGCCATCGAAGACGAAGCGGGTCGCGTCGTCCGGGAATCGGCTCCAGGCGAGCACGACCGATGGGCGCAGGCACCACAGTCCGCCGCCGCGCTCGGAGCGCCAGTTCGCCGGGTCGGCCTCGTAGGCCCAGCGCGTCGTCCGGTACTTGGCGAAGCCCTCGAGGACCCGTCCGGCCAGCGCCGCGTCCGGGTCGGTCCGGTCCTCCACCGCGCCCTCGACGATGAGCGCCGTGCCGTCATCGACGTGGACCGACGCCACGGCCCGCGGGTCGGCCGCCAGGTTGCGGGCCCGGCGGGTCCCCCGGCCACCTTCGAACCAGAGCCCGTCGTCCAGCCACACGCCCCAGATCGGGGCGGCGTGGGGTGCGCCGTCGGGACGGGTCGTCGAGACCCAGTACACGATCGCCTCCCGAAGCTGCTCGCGGACCCAGGGCCACGGCAGCAGCCCGGCTGGGTCATCCGGCACCCTGTAGTCGCGCAGCAGCGGGCGCGATGCCCGGGGCCCGGGTGATGGGGCCGCGGCGCGCGCCGGAGTCGGGTCTTGTCTCACCGGACGCCCGTCGCCCGGCCGGTCGCGCGGATGACCCCGGCGACCATGCCGGCGGTCCGGCGGGCACTGCTCGGGGGGAGTCTCGAGACGGCGTCGACCAGGCCCAGGACCTCGTCGTCCTCGAGAGCGTCGAGGATCCGGATGAGCCGCAGGATCGCCTCATCGTCGACCCGGTCGAGCAGGACGAGCGCGCGCTCCAGCTGCCGCGGCTCCAGGCTCGGCACGAGCCCGACGGTCCGGTCGAACAGGCGAACGAAGGCCAGGAAGGCGGCCAGCCAGTCGGCCAGCTCTGCCAGCTCGGGGTCGTCGGGCGCTTCGGCGGCAGCCCGGGCGGCCTCCACCGAGGTCCGCTCGAGGACCGCCACGATCGGGTCGCCCTCGCGCGACTTGCGCTGGGCGACGACCCGCCCGAACCAGCGCCACGGATCGTTGACGGCCAGGTAGGCCACGCTGGCGGGGCCGCGCCGGCCGACGCGACGGGGCTCGGCCACCCGCTCGACCAGGCCCCAGGTCTCGGCCTCGACGAGGGCCTGGCTGGCCGCTCGATGGGACAGCCCCAGGGCCTCGCGGACCTCGCGCTCGGTGAGCGGGGCACGCCTGCTCATCAGGTAGGCATGGACGCGGGTCACCGCCGGCGGCACCCCCCAGGCGGCCCCCATCCGACCCCAGGCATCGGCGAGTTCCAGGCGGATCGCCTCGGCGCGCGGCGACGTCTCCGCGGCCTCCCGGACGGAGAGCGGCACCGGGGCGGGATCGGGAGCGGGAGGGCGGGTCTCGGTGGTCATGGCGGCGTCGGCCTGGAACGGTACGTGGCGATCTCGGCAGCGCGACCGCGAGTCCGCGCGACCGTGCCGGCCACCATAGCACTGCCCCAGGGGCCTTCCGGCCGAGACCCGGTAGCATCGGGGCATGACCACCCGAACCACGGGCCGGGAGGCCCGCGACGGCTTCGCCCGGGCTGCCGACGCCTACGAGCGCGGTCGTCCCGGCTACCCATCGGCCCTGGTGCGTCGGCTCGTCGACCTGGTCGGGCCCCAGCCCCGGGCCCGGGTCCTCGAGCTCGGCGCCGGCACCGGCAAGCTCACCCGGCCCCTTTCCGACCACGGCCTCGAGATCGTGGCCGTCGAACCGGAGCCGGCGATGCGGGACCGCCTGGCCGACACGACCCCGGACGCCCGGATCCTCGGTGGCGTGGCGGAGGCGATCCCGCTGCCCGATGGCTCCGTGGATGGCGCGATCGCCGCCCAGGCCTTCCATTGGTTCCGCGCGGACGAAGCCCTGGTCGAGCTGCACCGCGTCATCCGTCCGGGCGGGCGACTGGCCCTCGTCTGGAACGTGCGTGACGTCGAGGTCCGCTGGATCCGGCGTCTCGGGCACCTCGTCGAAGCCCTGGCGGGCGACGCACCGCGCTACCGTGCCGGCACCCGTCCGGCGGCCTTCCGGCGGACGCGCCTGTTCGGACCGGTCCGCCACGAGGTCTTCCGGCACGTCCAGGTCGTCGATCGGGACGGCATCCGGGACCGGGTCGCGTCGGTGTCCTACGTCGCGGCCGCTCCGGCCGCCGAGCGCGATGCCCTGCTCGCCGACGTGGACGCCCTGCTGGCCGGCGACCCGGCCACCCGGGGGCGGGACCGCTTCGAGCTGCCGTACGTCACCGACCTGTGGTGGGCGGACCGGATCGGGGCGACCTGAGCGGTCGGATGGCGATCGGTCGCGGCCCGGTCCGGTAGCATCCCGTCGCGATGGAGCCCCAAGGCGGACGCATCCTGCAGGTCAACGTCTCGCCCGGCGGCGTGCCGAAGCTCCCCGTGGAGCGCGCCTGGGTCGATCGCTACGGCCTGGACGGCGACGGCCACAGCGAGCCCACCGTCCACGGCGGCCCGCACCGGGCGGTCGCCCTCTTCGCGATCGAGGCCATCCGGCGGGTCGCCGCCGAGGGCCATCCGATCGCCCCCGGGTCCTGCGGCGAGAACCTGACGACCGAGGGCGTCGAATGGTCGACCCTGCCCGTCGGTACCCGCTTCCGGGTCGGCGAGCGGCTGGTCCTGGAGCTCTCCGCCCCCGACAACCCCTGCTCCACCATCCGCGGCTCGTTCAGCGACGAGCGCTTCGCCCGGATCTCGATCCTGACGAACCCGGCCGACAGCCGGATGTATGCCCGCGTCGTCGAGGCCGGCGAGGTCCGGCCGGGCGACCCCATCGAGCTGCTGCCCGAGGCCCCGGACCCACGGGCCGCCGAGCTGGCCCTGCTGGCCCGACTCGACGCTGCCCATCGACGGTCCAGCCTGGTCCGCTGGCTGGCGGCGGTCGAGGCGGGGGTCCCGCTCGCGATCGTCGACGATGGCGAGGTGGCGATGGCCGCCCTGCCCGGGTCGGTCGGGCCGTTCTTCAACCGAGGCCACGGGTTCGAGGGGCTGCCGAACCTGCTCGACCGAGCGGTCGCCTTCTTCGCGGCCGAAGGGGTGGACGGCTGGGTCGACCTCGAGCCCGACGGGCTGGCGGGACTCGACGGCGTCGAGCCGGTCGAGCGGATGACCGTGCTCGCGATCGAGCCCGACCGGATCGCGGCGAGCGCGGCAGGAGTGCCGTCGATCCCGGACCTGGCGATCCGCACGGTTGCCGCCGACGAGGGCGCGGCGTGGGCCGGTGTCCACCTCGCGGCCGGTGGCTTCCCCGCCGGCGCGGCGGAAGCCTGGGTCCGCTCCTCCGAGCGGCTGGCCGCGTCCGCGCCAGGCGACCTCTTCGTCGCCGAGCTCGTCGGCCGGATCGTCGCGGCGGGCTCGCTCCAGGTCCACAAGAAGGTCGGCTGGCTGCGGGCGACGGCGGTCCTCCCGGAGGTCCGCGGCCGGGGGATCCAGCGCGCCCTGATCGCGGCCCGCGCGGTCGCCGCCGCGGAGCGGGGCGCCACGCTGATCGGGTCGGCGGCTGTTCCCGGGTCGGCCTCCGAGAGGAACCTGCGGGCGATGGGCCTGGTCGCGATCGCCACTCGCGGCTCGTACACGTCGTCATCGCTCGCCCCGCTGGCCGCGGGCTGAGCCTCGTCCGCCGCCGGCCGACCGGACACCGTCGCCCGCCCGGCGAGCTCAGCCCCCGAGCAGCTCCCAGCGACAGCCCAGCGCCTCGACCGAAGGGCGAACGGCGCCGACCTCACCCACGGCCTCGCCATCGGGCCCACCCGGCAGGACCCGCAGTCGGATCGTCGGTCGGTCGCCTGGCCCGGCCGCCGGCCTGAGCCGGATCGTCTGGCTCCCGACCGACGTGTCCCGGGCGCCACGGCCGGCCAACGAGGGTCGGTACTGGAGACCAAGGGTCCGAAGCTGGGCCATCGTCGCCACGTGGACGCTGGGGACCGGGATCCCCAGGACCTCGAGCCGGACCGGCCCGCCGACCGGGTGCGCCTCGGCCGCACGGGTCGCGCGCTCGGCCGAGGTCCACTCGGCGGCCGATCCGTCGTGCTCGATGAGGAAGGCCGGCTCGGCCGGACCGAGCTCCGGCGGGGCGGCCAGCAGCCAGCGCACGACACGGCCGTCGGGCCGGCGTCGCTCGCCCGCGAGTGGCCCCTCGATCCCGGCTCCCCTTCCCCGCAGACGGGCGACGTCGGCGGACAGGTCGTCGCCGGCGAGCGCGTAGGTCGCCAGGCCGCCACCGCGCTCGAGGGCCCGGAGCGTCGGCCGCCCGACCCAGCTCGCGGCGGCCAGCCCGTCGTCGAAGACCCCGATCAGCTCCAGGTAGGCGTCACCCAGCCAGACCAGTCGGTTGAAGGTCCCCAGGGCCTCGTGGCGGCCGCCACCGCTCGACCGCAGCCCGACGGCGGCCTCCAGGTCCGCGGCCGCGGCGTCGGGATCGGAGCAGGCGATGACGAGATGGTCGATGCCGATCAGCATGGCCGGAGGGTAGCGCGCTCCCCGCTGTGCGACGATCGTGCCATGCCCGGTCCGCGGATCCTTCCCGGCGACGACCCGGCCGCCATCGCCGAGGCGGCCGAGCGGATCCTGGCCGGCGAGCCGGTCGCCTTCCCGACCGAGACGGTCTACGGCCTTGGCGCGAGCGCCCTCGACCCGGTCGCCGTCGCCCGGGTCTTCGAGATCAAGGGACGGCCACGCTTCGACCCCCTCATCGTCCATCTCGCCGATCCCATGGAGCTCGCCCGGCACGTCGTGGCGGCCGATGCCGCCGATCCACGGGTCGGCCGGCTCATCGAGCGGTACTGGCCGGGTCCGCTCACCCTCGTCCTCCGGAAGCGCGACACCATCCCGGGCATCGTGACCGCCGGCCTCGACACGGTGGCCATCCGGATGCCCGATCACCCGGTCGCCCTGGCCCTGCTGCGGGCGGCTGGAGTGCCGGTCGCGGCCCCGTCGGCCAACCCGTTCGGGCGGCTCAGTCCGACCCGGGCCGAGCACGTCGCCCGCCAGCTGGCCGACCGGATCGACCTCGTGCTCGACGGTGGTCCCAGCCGCATCGGCGTCGAGTCGACGGTCATCCAGCTGGCCGACGGCCAGGCGCGGCTCCTCCGACCGGGCGGCCTCTCGATCGAGGAGGTCGAGGCGGTCATCGGGCCGGTCGAGGTCCCGCCCGAAGGCGAGGCGATCTCGCTCTCCCCAGGACGCGCCGGCTCGCACTACGCCCCCGGCCCGCGGCTGGTCCTGCTCGCGCCCGGCGAGCACGCTCGGGCCGGCGATGGGGAACGGCTCGGGCTCCTCGCGGCGGACGACGCCGGTCGCCGCGCCGCGGACGCGATGGGCGGCCCGTTCGCAGCCGTCGAGGTCCTGTCGCCGGACGGCGACCCGATCGTGACGGCAGCCCGGCTCTTCGATGCCCTCCACGCCCTCGACGATGCGGGCCTCGACCGGATCGTCGCTCAGCCGGTCCTCGAGGTCGGCCTGGGTCGGGCGGTCATGGACCGCCTCCGCCGGGCGGCCGCCGCTGCGGACACCGACCCCGATGCGTAGTGACCTCCCCGCCGGCACGGTCACCTTCCTCATCACCGACGTGGAGGGCTCGACGAAGCTTCGGCACGCGCTCGGGGCGGCCGAGCGGTCGGCCGAGCCGACCGTCGAGCCCGATGCGCTGGCCAAGGGACCCGGCGCGCCATGACCCGCGACCAGACCATCGTCGCGGTCACGGTCGGGATGGCCTTCGGTATCCGGGCCGCGATCGGCATCGGCGAGCCGGCCAGTCAGGACCCGGCGACGCTGCTCGACTGGCTCGCGGTCCTGACCTGGAGCCTGGCGCTCGCCTCGCTGATCCCCGGCACCTGGTTGCTCATGACCCTGTCGAGCGGGGTCGACCGGTCAGGCCCGAACCGCTGGGTGACGACATCCGGCACCCTCGTCGTCGCCGGCGCCGCGCTGGCCGCGGTCGGGAACCTGCTCGAGGCCGTGCTCGGGCTCGAGCTGGGCGGGCTGCTCTATGTCGTCGGCGTGTTGGCGCTCGTCCTGGGGCTCGTCGCCCTCGCGGGCTCCCTCGCGTTCACGCCGCGCCGCTGGCTCGGGCTCCTGGCGGTGGCGACGCTCATCGGGATGCTCGCCGAGCAGCTGGGCGGCCTGTTCCTCGTGTCCCTGGCCTGGCTCGCCGCAGCGAACCTGGCCAGCCGGGGTCCGTGGGATCGCGACAGCCGAGGGCGGAGCCGCTAGCGGACCGCCGGTCCGAGGCGCTACGCTGCGCCCGAACAGCAAGAGGTCCTCGACCCTCATGACGACCAAGGCTCGTACCAAGCGCGTCCCGACCCGGGAGGAGCTGCTCGCCCGGCACGCCGAGTGGCGGGCCAAGCGCAACGCGGCCGAGCTCGGGAGCGAGGAGTTCCGGGCCGCCGTCGTGGAGCTCGAGCGGATCGAGATCGAGATCGCCCGTGTGGACCGCGAGGCCGACCCGCCGCGGGTCTGACCGCGCGCGGATCGGTTCCCGATGAACGAGGCGCCGAGCGACCGCGCGACCGTCCGCATCCACGACGACCGGGCCGTCTACGACCGCGCTTCGATCGAGGCCATCCTCGACGAGGGCCTGGTCGCCCATGTCGGCATCGCCGACGACGACGGGCCGGTGGTGATCCCGATGAGCTACGGTCGCCGGGGCGACCGCCTCTATCTCCACGGCAAGCCGGCCAGCCGGCTCCTCCGGGCCGTCGCCTCCGGTCGGCCGGTCAGCATCACGGTGACGCTCGTCGATGGCCTGGTCCTGGCGAAGTCCGTCTTCCACCACTCGGTGAACTACCGCTCCGTCGTCGTCTTCGGGACCGGGCGCCTGGTCCGCGACGACGACGCCAAGCTCGAGGCGCTGCGGGTGATCACGGAGCACATCGTCCCGGGTCGCTGGGCCGATGCCCGGCTGCCGACCGAGCCCGAGCTGAAGCAGACCTACGTCGTCGAGATCCCGCTCGACGAGGCCTCGGCCAAGGTCCGCGCGGGGCCCCCGAAGGACGACCCGGCCGACGCCGAGCTGGCCGTCTGGGGCGGGGTCATCCCGCTCGAGCTGCGGGCCGACGAGCCCATCCCCGACTCGGACCTGCCCGCGCCGGCCTACGCCGAGCGGTACCGCCGGCCCGGCGGCGGCGACGACGACGACGACGCCGGATGATCGTCCCCGGTCGAGCGCCGGCGGCCGGTCACGGTCCCGCCTGCTAGCATCCCGGCCATGGACGGTGTCGTCCTCGTTCTCAACCAGAACTACGAGCCGCTCAACGTCTGCAACATCCCGCGGGCGTTCCGGCTCCTGTTCGGCGAGAGGGCCGAGGTGATCGAGTACGACCACCAGGTCATCCGGACGCCGCGCACCGAGTTCCGGGCCCCGTCCGTGATCCGGCTCCAGCATCACGTCCGGCGCCCCCGACCACGCGTGAAGCTGACCCGTCGCGAGGTCTTCAGCCGCGATCGACACACCTGCCAGTACTGCGGCCGCGGCGGCAAGGACCTGACCCTCGACCACGTCGTCCCGCGCCACCGCGGCGGCACCCACACCTGGGACAACCTCGTGACGGCATGCAAGGGCTGCAACCACCGCAAGGGCGGCAAGACGCCGGAGGAGGCCCGAATCCGCCTCTCGCGGGCGCCGTTCGAGCCGCGCAGCGACCTGTACACGATCTTCTCGCCGTACCTCTCGGACGAGCGGAACGAGGCATGGCGCGAGTACCTCTTCCTGGGTCGGTCCTGAAGCCCGCCGCGGGATCGGATCCGACCGGACCCGACGCCGCCGAGGCGGCCCGGCGCGTCGCCGCCGCGGTGCCGGCCGACGTCCTCGAGCTCATGGACCGACTGGCCGACGGGGGGCACGCGGCCTGGGTCGTCGGCGGATCGGTCCGCGACGCGATCCTCGGCCGGCCCGCCGCCGATTGGGACCTGACGACCGACGCCCGACCCGAGCGCATCCTCGAGCTGCTGCCCGACGCGGTCTACGAGAACCGCTTCGGGACCGTCGCCGTGCGTCGGCCCGACGGCGTCCACGAGATCACGACCTTCCGGAGCGACCATGAGTACGCCGACTTCCGACGACCCCACCGGATCGAGTTCGGAGAGTCGCTGGAGCTGGACCTCGCCCGCCGCGACTTCACGGTCAACGCCATCGCCTGGGGACGGCCCGCACCCAAGGGGGAAGGGAGCGAGCCGAGCGAAGGGCGGAGCGAGCCGCGCCTGGAGGACCCATTCGACGGCCTGGTCGACCTGCGGACCCGGACGCTCCGGGCCGTCGGTGATCCGACCTCGCGGTTCGAGGAGGATGCCCTGCGGATGATCCGTGCCGTCCGCCTCGCCGCCACGCTCGAGGCTCGGATCGAGCCGGCGACGCTTGACGCGATCGGCTCCCACGCCGACCTGGTCCGGCACCTGAGCCAGGAGCGGATCGCGGCCGAGCTGGCCAAGCTGCTGGCCGCGACCCGGCCGTCGATCGGGCTCGCCCTCCTGGAGGCCGCCGGGCTGCTCCGGGTGATATCGCCGGAGCTGGCCGCCCAGCGCGGCGTCGCCCAGAACAAGGTCCCGGGCGAGGATCTCTGGGACCATACGATCCGGACCGTCGACGCCGTGCCGCCCGACCGGCCGGTCGTCCGCCTCGCCGCCCTCCTCCATGACATCGGGAAGCCGGCGACGGCCGGGGAGGGTCACTTCCACGCCCACGAGGCGGTCGGCGCCAAACAGGCGGCCGAGCTGCTCGACCGCCTGCGCTTCCCCCGGGCCACCGCGGACCGAGTCGTCCAGCTGGTCCGGCTCCACATGTTCGACTACCAGGGCAGCTGGAGCGACGCCGCCGTCCGGCGCTTCATCAAGAAGACGGGGCGCGACGGAGTGGACGAGCTGCTCGACCTCCGAGCGGCTGACAACCTCGGCAGTGGGTTGCCCGCCGACTCGGGTGGCCTCGAGGAGCTCCGGGCGAGGGTCGCCGACCAACTGCTCGCCGAGATCGCCCTCGACCGCGGCGACCTGGCCGTCGACGGCAACGACCTGATGACCGAGCTCGGCCTGGAGCCTGGACCCGCGCTCGGCCGGATCATCGACGACCTTCTGGAGCGGGTCCTCGTCGACCCGTCGCTCAACGATCGCCCGACCCTCCTGCTGATCGCCCAGTCGATGCTCGCCGACGAAGGCCGATGATCGAGCCGCTCCTCGAAGCCGAGCGGCTGCTGGCGGTCGGCCTGCTGGACCAGGCCGAGCAGCGCTTCGCCCAGATCGCCGAGGCGGACCCGCGGAACTCCATCGCCGTCGTGGGGCTGGCACGGGTCGCCCTGGAGCGAGGCGACGACGCTGACGCCCTGGCCCACGCGAAGCGGGCCGCCCTGATCGACCCCGAGAACCCGGTCGCTGCCGGGATGATCGCCCGGCTCGAGGAGATCGCCGGGATCCGGGCCGGATCGCCGCCGGCTCCCGAGGTGGTGGCCCCACCGGCTTCGACGGCCGCCGAGCCGCCCGCCCCGGTCACGCCCACGGCGGGTACCCGCTCCGATCCCGCTCCGCTGGGGACCGCTCCGTCCGATCCCGCTCCGTCCGGGACGGCTCCTCAGGGGCCCGCCCCGCCGGGGACCGCCCCGCCGGGGCCTAGCAAGGTGGTTGCTGCGGATCCGACAGAGCGTGCGAGGCCGATGCCGGATCCTGACGAGATCCGGCCCCCCCCGAGCGTGCCGACCCCTCGATCCAGCGATCACGTTGCTGCGGACTTGCGGCGCCCGGTGCCGCCGGCACCCCGACGACGCCGGCGCGGGCTGCTACGGCGCATCCTGGGGCGCGACTGACGGTACCGTAGGGCCATGCGCGTCCTGGTCACCGGCGGCGCCGGCTACATCGGCTCGATCAGCGTCGAGGTGCTGCTCGAGGCCGGGCACCAGGCCGTCGTCCTCGACGACCTCTCGACCGGTCACCGGGCAGCCGTCCCCGACGGCGTGCCATACCGGACCTTCGACTACGCGGACGTCGAGGCGACACGGGCGCTCCTCGTTGACGAAGGCATCGACGCCGTCCTCCACTGCGCGGCCCGCTCGCTGGTCGGCGAATCGGTCGCGGATCCCGCCCGCTACTACCGCGAGAACGTCGCCGGCGGGGTCGCCCTCCTCGAGGCGGTCCGGACGAGCGGGGTCCGGCGCTTCGTCCTGTCGTCGTCGGCGGCCGTCTACGGCGTTCCCGACGCGACCCCGATCACCGAGGACGCCCCGCTCCGGCCCATCAGCCCGTACGGCGAGTCGAAGCGGATCCTCGAATCCGCGCTCGCGGCCTACGCGGGTGCGTACGGGCTGCGGAGCGTCTCGCTGCGCTACTTCAACGCCGCCGGTGCGACCGAGCGCAACGGCGAGGTCCACCGACCGGAGACCCACCTCATCCCGAACGTCCTCGCCGCCGCCGAGGGCCGCCGGGAGCTGGTCGTCTTCGGCGACGACTTCCCGACCGCGGACGGGACGCCGGTCCGGGACTACATCCATGTGCTGGATCTGGCCGACGCCCACCTGCGGGCGCTCGAGGCGACGGCGCCCGACGATCCCCGGACCGGCCCCGAGGTCGGCCCGGCGGAGGCCCTGGTCTGCAACCTCGGCAACGGCGACGGGGCGAGCGTCCGCGAGGTGCTCCGGGTGGCGGAGGCGGTGGTCGGTCGACCGATCCCCCACCGGGTCGGTCCGCGACGCGAAGGCGACCCGCCGGTCCTCGTGGCATCGGCGTCCAGGGCGCTCGAGATCCTCGGATGGCGGCCGGCCCACCCGGACCTCGAGTCGATGATCGCGTCGGCCTGGGCCTGGCGAAAGGCACACCCGGGCGGCTACGGCGACTGACCCCCGATCGCACCGGCGCCACGCCACGGCGGACGGCCCTCAGCGGTCGCGGGGCTCCAAGGGCGCCCGGTCGGGCGAGAGGCGCTCGGGCGGCGACTCGGCGACGACCCCGGCGACCAGCTCCCCGGAGCCGGACCAGGCATCGCTGACCGGACGCAGGATCAGCAGGCCGATGATCATCGTCACGAGGAGGCTCAGGACGGCGAGCTGGTAGGCGCCGTCGCCGAGCTGGTCGATGAAGAGGTAGATGACGAGGGCGTAGAGCAGCTGGCCGATGACCTGGCTGCCCTTGCCGACCAGCCCGTAGAGGCCGAAGAACTCGCCGACGTGCTGGGGCGGCGAGAGCCGGACCAGGAGGACCCGGTCGGCGACCTGGACCCCGCCGAGCCCGCTGCCCAGGATCGCCCCGGCCAGCAGGAAGAGCGGCAGCCCGATGCTCGCGTCGAGCCCGATCGCGATCGCGCCCATGACCAGCCCGACGGCCCAGGACAGCAGGACGATGACGAGGGTCCGCTTGGGCCCCAGGCGGTCGGTCAGCCAGCCCCAGCCGAAGCTGGCCGCGATGGCGACGATGGTCAGCGACAGCAGCACCAGGTTGGCCGTCTGGGCCGAGAGCTCCATCGCCTCGACGGTCACCACGCTCATGACGACGATGACCGTGTTGACGGCATCGGAGTAGAAGAACCGGCCGACGAGGAAGCGGACCAGGCCCGGGACCTCCTGGGCGTGGCGGATGGTCCGCCGGATCTGGCCGAACGACTCCACGACGTCGCGGCGCGTCAGGGCAGGACCCGTCGCCTTCGGCTCGCGGACGATGAGGAAGATCGGGACCGAGAAGAGGGCGTAGAGCAGGGCGGCCAGGAGGAAGCGGTCCTCGACCGGGACCTCCAGGAAGAAGATGAGCAGGCCGACGAAGACCGTCCCGCAGTAGCCGATGGCCGTGCCGATCCCCGACAGCCGGCCCCGGGTCTCCGGCTTGCTGACCAGCTTGATCGTCGCGTCGTAGTAGATGAGCGCGGCCTGGTACGAGAAGTTGGCGACGATGAAGAGGACCAGGCCCAGGAAGGCCGGGCTGAAGCCGATGAACGCGGTCGGGACGATGCACAGGGCGGTGAAGAAGAGCAGGAACGGCAGCCGCCGCCCGCCGACGCGGTCGGAGAGGGCGCCGAGGGGCGGCGAGACCAGGGCGTTGATGCCGACGCTGACGACGACGGCGATGGAGAGCCAGACGTTGCCGTCACGCTCGCCGAACTGGGCATCACTGGTGAGCCAGAGGCCGATGGCCCCCGACACGATCGCGAAGCTGAAGATCGTGTTGGCGAAGTCGTAGAGGGACCAGGCCCCCGGGACCCGGGCCTGCCCCGACGGGGTCAGGGCCGCGAGCCGCGCCAGCGGACCGCGCCCGGGGGCGCCGGAGGACGCGCCGGTCGCGGTCGGGCCGGACATGGGCGGAGCCTAGCAGGCGGACGATGCCGCACGAGGGCCGTCCAAACGACCGATGCCCACGCGAGGGCCGCCCATGCGGGTCGGTGTACCCTGCCGCCATGACCGCCGCGACTCGCGTCGCCGACCCCGGGAGCTGGCGCCCGCAGTCGTTCGGGGGCCGTCGCGCCCAGGAGATCCCCGACCCGCTGATCGAGCCGCTCTGGGACGGCGACCGGGTCCTCGTCCACGCATCCTCCGCGGGGATCGCGATCCTCGACGCGGAGGGGGTCGACGTGGACGCTCTGCCCGAGGTGGCCGGCGCGGTCGCCGATGCCCTGATGGCGGAGGACGCCGTCATCGACGGCTACCTCACGCCCCAGGCGGCCCGCTCGTCGGAGGGCGCCGTCCTCGGCGAGGTCAAGGTCCCGACCTCGCGCGAGATGACCGCCCAGATCTTCATCGGGCGGGGGCGCGACCGACGCCGCGAGCTGGCCGAGTCGGAGGCGCCGGTCGTCCGGCCCGGCGACCCGCTGGTGCTCGTCTGCGTCGACCTGCTCGCCATCGACGGAGCAGCCCCTCCTCGACGTCCCCCTCCTGGAGCGCAAGCGCCTCCTGGAGAGCGCGATCGACGAGAACCTGCTCGTCCGCATCGGCGCCTACGTCCGTCCGCCGGTCGACCCCTGGATCGGCTCGTGGCGGGCCCAGGGCTTCCGGGCGCTGGCCTACAAGGCGGCCAACAGTCGCTACCGCCCCGGCGAGGCGAACGAGGCCTGGGCGACCGCCCAGATCCCGAGGCGCTGAGCGCCCGAACGACCCTCCCGGGCGACCTGGCGCGGTCCGTCCCGCGAGCGTCGTCCACCGCCGGGAGGCCGGCGATGGTAGGGTCTACGTGATGCCAGCGTCGTCCCTCACCCCGGCCGTCCGCGAGGAGATCGAGCACCTCGGGAAGGCCGACATCATGGTGGGCATCCCGAGCTTCAAGAACGCCGCGACGATCGGCTACGTCGTCCGGGCGGCCCAGGCCGGGCTGGTCCAGTACTTCCCCGACCTGCGTCCGGTGCTGGTCAACGCGGACGCCGACTCGCCCGACGGCACCCAGCGCGTCGTCGTCGAGACGGAGCCCCCGGACTACGTCGAGTCGATCCTCCTCGTCCGCCCCACCAACCGGCTCAACCGGGTCAGCCTGACCTACCCAGAGGTCGACGGGGTCGGCGGCAAGGGAGCGGCCCTGCGGACGATCTTCGAGATCGCCGCGGCCCTCGAGGTGGAGGCCCTCGTCGTCGTCGACTCGGACCTGCGCTCGATCGTGCCCGAGTGGATCGAGCTCATCGCCGGTCCCATCCTCAAGGGCGGCTACGACTACGTGGCCCCGCTCTACTCGCGCTACAAGTACGACGGCACGATCACCAACACGGTCACCTACCCGCTGACCCGGGCCCTCTACGGCCACCGCATCCGCCAGCCCATCGGGGGCGACTTCGGGGTCAGCGGCGACCTCGTCCGGCACTACCTCGAGGTCGACGACTGGGACAGCGACACCAGCAAGTTCGGCATCGACATCTGGATGACGACCCACGCCCTCACCGGCGGCTTCGCCGTCTGTCAGTCCCGCCTCGGCTCGAAGGTCCACGACCCCAAGGACCCGTCGGCCGACCTCGGGCCGATGTTCCGCCAGGTCGTCGGGACGATCCTCCGACTGGCCGTCGACAACCACGCTCGCTGGGACGCCATCGAGGGTAGCCATGCCGTGCCCGCCTACGGCTTCGAGCGGATCGCCGACCCGCCGCCGCTGGAGGTGAACGTCCTGCGGCTCCTCCAGGAGTTCAACGCCGGGGCGATCGCGCTGCCGGCGACCTGGCGGCGGATGCTCGCCCCGAACACCCTGACGACGGTCCTGGCGCTGGCCGACGAGGCCGGCAAGATCTCCGAGGCCGGCGGCGCCCGGCTCCTCAAGACGGCTGGCGCCGGGGCGCCGACGACCGCCGAGATGGCCGCGGCGATGTCCGACTTCCACTTCCCGGACGACGCCTGGGCGCGGGTCGTCTACGACCTGGTCGTGGCGGTCCGCGACGGCGCCGTACCGACCGAGGAGATGGTGACCGCCCTGGTGCCGATCTACTTCGGGCGGGTCGGCTCGTTCATCATCGAGAACCGGGAGCTCACGACCGACCAGGCCGAGGAGCGGGTCGAGCGCCAGGCCCGCGAGTTCGAGCTGCTCAAGCCGTACCTGCGCAAGCAGTGGGCCCGAATCGGCCGCCGGGCCGGAGGGCGGAACCGACCTCGAGGTGGCACCCTCGTGACCCCCCGCTCGCCGCTCCCGGACCGGATCCTCATCCCGGTCGCCAACCCGGCCACCGCCGAGGAGCTCATCAAGCTCGGCGCCGCGCTGCTCGACCCGCGCGGCGGGGAGCTGACCGCCCTGGGCATCGTCGAGGTGCCCGAGGGGATGCCGCTGTCGGAGGGAGCGACCCGGGCCCGCCACGCCCGCCGCCTGCTCCAGCGGGTCCTCGACTTCGCCCCCGAGGGGACGCCGATCCACCCGATCGTCCGGATCGGCCGGCACGCTGCCGAGGGCATCATCGAGGCCTCGGCCGAGCAGGAGACGGACGTCATCATCTTCGGCTGGGGCGGGCGCTCGTCGGGTCGCGACGGGCGCGAGCGCAAGGGCCGCGACGGCGCTCCGTCGGTCATCAGCCCGACGATCGACGAGGTCGTCCGGGAGGCGCCCTGCGACGTCGCCGTCGTCAAGCAGCGTGGCAACCTCGCCATCCGGCGGATCCTCGTCCCGGTCCGTGGCGGTCCCCACGCCGAGCTGGCCCTGCGCTTCGCGGCGACCATCGGCGAGCGTCACGGCGCCGAGGTGCGGGTCCTCCACCTGCTGCCGTCCGGGGTCACCCAGGCGATCCGGGCCCAGGCCGAGCGCGCCCTGCAGGCCTTCGTCAAGCAGAACGTGACCGTGTCGGTCGAGACGATCCTGCGCGAGACCACGAACGTCCGGACGACGATCCTGCGCGAGGCGGAGAAGGTCGACATCGTCGTCATGGGCGCCTCGGCGGTGCCGGGCGGCGACGAGGGCGGGCAGCTCTTCGGGGCGCTCCCGGAGTCGATCGCCCTGCGCGCCAAGCCGACCGTCGTCGTCGTCAAGACCCGCGAGCCCATCGGCCGGGCGACCTTCGACCAGCTGGCCCAGAAGGCCGAGTCCCTGGCCGCCGCCGATCGGGCAGCCGAGGAGGCCCGGGCCGTCCCGCTCCGGGTCGAGCGCTGGTTCGCCGAGTCGAACTTCCACCACGCCGAGTTCCAGGATCTCGCTCGCCTGGTCCAGCTCAAGCAGCAGCAGAAGCTCACCGTCAGCCTCGTCCTGCCGACCCTCGACGAGGAGGAGACCATCGGGGCCGATCGTCCGCCGTGCCAAGCGCGACCTGGTCGAGCGGTTCCCGCTCGTCGACGAGCTCCTCGTCATCGACTCGGCATCGAGTGACCGGACCCGCGCCATCGCCGAGGAGGAGGGTGCCCGGGTCGTCGTCCACCAGGAGGTCCTGGCGCGCTACGGCTCGTACCGCGGCAAGGGCGAGGCCCTCTGGAAGTCGCTCTACGAGACGACCGGCGACCTCATCGTCTGGGCCGACACGGACGTCCGGAACTGGCACCCGCGGATGGTCTACGGGACCCTCGGCCCGCTCCTCCACGAGCCGCGCCTCCAGTACGTCAAGGGCTACTACCAGCGGCCCATCGTCGAGGGCGGGATGCTCAAGGAGGGTGGCGGCGGCCGGGTCACCGAGCTGGTCGCGCGGCCCGCTCATCAACCTCTTCTTCCCCGAGCTGTCGGGCTTGATCCAGCCGCTGTCGGGGGAGTACGCCGGGCGGCGCGCGCTGCTGGAGCAGATCCCCTTCTTCACCGGCTACGCGGTCGAGATCGGGCACCTCATCGACATCTCGGAGCGGGTCGGCATCGAGCACCTCGGTCAGGTCGACCTGGAGCGCCGCGTCCACCGCAACCAGGAGCTCGAGGGCCTCTCGCGGATGAGCTTCGTGATCATGCAGGCGATCATGAAGCGGCTCGAGGAGCGCCGGCGGGTCCGCCTGTTCGCCGAGCTCGGCTCGACGATGAAGCTGCCGCGCTCGGGCAAGGGCCGGCTGGGCCTCGAGGTCCTCGAGATCGCCGACCACGAGCGCCCGCCGATGATCCGCATCCCCGAGTACCTGGAGCGCCGCACCGCGGCCGAGGCCGAGCTCACCCCGCTGGCGCTCGAGCCCACGGTCGAGTGACCTCGACGCCTCCCCCGGTCGACGACCCCGGGCGGCCGCTCACCGTCGTCGTCGCGCCCGGATTCGTTCAAGGGCTCGCTCACCTCGGTCGAGGTCGCCCGGGCCATCGCGACCGGCTGGTCCCGCGCCCGTCCCGGACGACCGGGTCGAGACGATCCCCCTGGCCGACGGCGGCGAGGGCACGCTGGCCGCCATCGAGGCGTCCGGCGGCTGGGAGTGGCGGGAGGTCGAGGCGACGGACCCGATCGGCCGACCCGTCCGGGCCCGCTGGCTGCGGCGATCGGATGGCGGGGCCGCCGCGGTGGAGCTGGCCGAGGCGTCGGGGATCTCGCGGTTGACGACCGACGAGCGCGACCCGGCCGGGGCCACGACCCTCGGCACCGGCGAGGTCCTGCGCGCGGTCCTCGACGCCGGGGTCCGCCACGTCGTGCTGGGGATCGGCGGCAGCGCTACGACCGACGGGGCGGCCGGGTTGCTCCGCGCGCTGGGGGCGACGGTCGAGCTGGGAGAGGCGGCCCGACCGGCCAGACCTGCCCGGGCTGCTGGCGACCCGGCGGCTGGCGACCCGGCTCTCGCCGCGGATCCCGGGTCGCCCACCGCGGATCCCGGGTCGCCCACCGCGGATCCCGGGACGCCCACCGCGGATCCCGGGACGCCCACCGCGCCCCGCGTCGATCTCTCGGGCCTCGATCCCCGCCTCGCCGAGGTCGAGCTGCGGATCGCCTGCGACGTCACCAACCCGCTCCTCGGGCCGGACGGCGCGGCCGCCACCTACGGACCCGCAGAAGGGCGCGAGGCCCGATGACGTCGCGGCGCTCGACGCCCGGCTGGCGCGCTACGCCGACGCGCTCGAGGCCGAGACCGACCGCAGCGAGCGGGACACTCCCGGCGCGGGCGCGGCGGGCGGTGTCGGGTTCGGGCTGCTCTGCCTGCGCGACCGCTTCGCCTCGCTCGAGCTGGTGCCCGGCGTCGACCTCGTCATGGAGGAGACCGGGCTGGCCGCTCGGCTGCGCGAGGCCGACCTCGTCATCACCGGCGAGGGCCGCGTCGACGCCCAGACGGCCTTCGGCAAGACGGCCCTCGGGGTCGCCCGACGGGCCCATGCGGCCGGCAGTCCCCTGCATCGTCGTCGGCGGCGGGGTGACGCCTGACGGGATCCACGCGCTCGGCGACCTCGGGGCGGTCGTCGTCCCGGTCAGCGAGGGTCCGGGCTCGGTGGAGGCCGCCATGTCGGCAGGCCCCGGCCCGGTCGAGCGCTGCGGCGAACGGATCGCCCGACTCGTCTCGCTGGGCCGCGCGGCTGGGCTGAGCGTCTCGGTCACATGGCCCCGGACCCGAAGCGTGGTGGTTGACTAAGTCACTGGACTAAGTCCAG
Organism: uncultured Chloroflexia bacterium; assembly: GCA_963707215.1. Taxonomy (GTDB): domain Bacteria; phylum Chloroflexota; class Limnocylindria; order Limnocylindrales; family CSP1-4; genus DATHYZ01. The sequence goes on from CAVPPB010000003.1 coordinate 1,420,532, forward strand.
TATCCCAGCATGACGACCGTCAACGTGCACGACGCCAAGACCCACTTCTCCGAGTTGCTGGCGCGCGTTCGACGAGGCGAGCGGATCGTCATCGCTCGGGCCGGGAAGCCCATCGCGATGCTCACGCCGCTGGATGAACCACGCGAGCGCCGGCGACCCGGGATGGATCGCGGTCGACTGGCCATCGGCGCCGACTTCGACGAACCGCTGCCGGGGTTCGAGGAACTGGGAGGTTGAGGCTCCTCCTCGACACCCACTCCTACCTGTGGTGGACGATCGACGATCGCCGGCTGTCCGAACGGGCGCGGTCGGTCATCGAGGACGGCCGCAACGAGATCCTCGTGAGCGTCGCGTCCGCCTGGGAGCTCGCGATCAAGGCGACCCTTGGACGGATCACGACGCCAGAGCCGATCGATGACTTCCTCCCGGACAGCCTCGTTCGGAACGGGTTCCGGCCCCTCGCGATCGAGCTGCCTCACGCGCTCCGGGTCTCGCGTCTACCGATGATCCACGGTGATCCCTTCGATCGCCTGCTGATCGCCCAGGCATTGGTCGAGGACGTCCCGATCGTCACCTCCGACCCCGCGATCACCAGGTACGACGTGGAGACCATCTGGTGACCGAGAGCACGGAGCGTCGGACGCCTCGCTCGCGATCGACCCGAACGGGCAGGACCCGGTCTGCGCCTGCGAAGCGCCGAGCCCGCAAGCCGGCCGACCCCGGCAAGGCCTGGGCGAAGCGGCTCGAGCGGACCCGGCCCGGCCTGCTCGATGACACGCTGGCGGCGCTGGCGACCGTCCACGGCACGCCGACCTGGGAGCGCCGTCTCGACCCCACGAGCGAGCTGGTCCTGACGATCCTCTCGCAGAACAGCGCCGACGTGAACGCCGAGAAGGCCTTCGAGTCGCTCCGGGCCGCCTACCCGTCCGACCGCCCGGCCGAGGAGCACAAGCCGGGCAAGGGCTGGGGCGGGGCCGGCCTGTCGACGGCGGCGCCGCCCGACTGGACGGCCGTCGAGAACGCCCCGCTGCCCGAGCTGGTCGAGGTCATCCGACCCGGCGGTCTCGCCCCCCAGAAGGCGCCCCGGATCCAGGCTGCGCTGCGGACCATCCGCGAGGCGCGGGGCGACCACTCGCTCGAGTTCCTGGCCGGGCTGCCGCCGCTGGAGGCCCGGGCCTGGCTCACCGCGATCGACGGGATCGGCAAGAAGACCGCCTCGGTGCTGCTGCTCTTCTGCTTCGGGACGCCGCTCATGCCGGTGGACCGCCACGTCGAGCGGGTCTCGCACCGGATCGGCCTCATCCCGCCCAAGGCCGGAGCCGACGAGGCCCACGACCTCTACCTGGCGATGCTCCCCGGCGACCGGATGTACGAGACCCACGTCAACCTGATCCGCCATGGCCGGGTCACCTGCCACGCCCGCCGCCCGGCCTGCGACGCCTGCCCCATCCGGTCCCGCTGCCGCTTCTTCGACCGCAAGGCCCCGTAGGGCCGGGGGGCGGTCGGATCGCGGACGGGAGGCGCCTCGGCCGCCGCCGCCGCGGCAGCCCGCGACTCGCCGCACCGGATATCGGCCGCTCCGATCGGATGGGCGGTCAGCGTGCATGGACGCCTGCCCACACGGTCGGCGCCGAGCGCACGTCACGCGTGCTGACCCCGCCCCGCATCGGCCTGACCGATACGGAGGCCCAGGATCGGCCGCCGCCGCGGCAGCCCGCGACTCGCCGCACCGGATATCGGCCGCTCCGATCGGATGGGCAGTCAGCGTGCATGGACGCCTGCCCACACGGTCGGCGCCGAGCGCACGTCACGCGTGCTGACCCCGCCCCGCATCGGCCTGACCGATACGGAGGCCCAGGATCGGCCACTGCGGTGACCACACGGCATCGAGCGGAGTGCGCGAGCCTCGACGCGCCCGCCGCCAACGGCCCGTGGAGCGGCAGCGAAGCCCCGCACCGTAGAACGTCTCCGTGACGACGATCGAGCTGGACCCACGAGCAATCGGGCGGGCGATCAGGCACCTCCGGCGCACGGTCGGGTGGACCCAGGCCGAGCTCGCTCGACGGGCCGGCTCGTCCCAGGCTGCGATCTCGGACATCGAGCGCGGCAGGACCGGTCAGCTGGCATGTCGGACCGCCGCGAGGACGCTCGAGGCCCTGGGAGCGCGGGTGCTCCTGGCCGTGGATGCACCGTTCCTGGCCGACCGCGAGCACCAGCGGGACGCTGCCCATGCGAGGTGTGTCGCCTACACCGCCGGACGACTCGAACGGGCAGGCTGGGATGTCGCGACCGAGGTCGCCATCGGACGAGGCCGACCACGAGGCTGGATCGACGTCATGGGCCACCACCCGCAGACCGGCCTGGTCCTGGTGATCGAGATCAAGACGGAGCTGCACGACCTTGGTGCGGTCGACCGCCAGCTGCAGCGATACGAGGGGGTCGCCTGGGCCGCAGCCCGCGAGCGCGGGTGGCGGCCGAGAGGGGTGGCGGGTGCCCTGCTCGCGCTGGCCACGGATGCGGTCGACGAACGCGCCCGCGCGAACCGCGAGCTCTTGCGGCGATCGTTCCCGGGTCGCGCAGGCGAACTCGATCGCGTCATTCGTTCGGGCGGGCTCCCTCGCGATGGGCGACGGTTCATGGCCCTGATCGACCCGCTGTCGAGACGCTCGGTCTGGCTCCGACCGCTTCGAGTCGATGGCCGCCGAGCCGCCGCGCGGTACGCCGACTACGCATCGTTCATCCGGGCGCGCGCCGACCGAAGCCGCGCTGCGCGCCACGGCCGGCCGCCGGGCGGCACCGCGGGACGAGCGAGGGACTGATCGCGAGCCAGCGGGACCGCCGGATCCCTGGCCTCCTCGACCGACCGCCCTGATACCGGCCGCTGCTCGCCCGCCGCGCCGCCCCGGCCGCTGCTCGCCCGACCGGTCGCCGCTCGCCCGACCGGTCGCCGCTCGCCCGACCGATCGCCGCCCGTATCGGCAAGGCCGATGCCCCCGAGGCTCAGCGATCGTGAACGCGGCTTGAACGAGGCCGACCTGGCGCCCGAAGGAGCACACTGATCTCGCTTGGCATCGGGCGCACCGATATCGCGCGCCTCGGCGGCCCCGCCCACGCACCGGACCATCGCGGCCTGCCACCCGCACCCACCGCGCCACCCGCACCGCCCCCCTACCGCGCCTCGGCGTCCGGCCCCGCGACCCGCCCCCGCACCCGGCCGCACCCGGCCGGGCCCGCGCCCGTCCCTATACTCGGGCCATGCTGACCGGCGGCCCCACCGGCACCCGCGGCCCCGGCGAGAGGCCCACCCCGCCCCGCATCCTGCTCGTCGACGACGACCCCAACCTCCTCGTCCTGCTCGCCGAGCAGCTCCGCTCCGACGGCTACGAGGTCCAGACGGCCCGCGACGGCGAGGAGGCGCTTCGCCGGCTGCGCGGTGGCTGGCCCGACCTGCTCATCGTCGACATGATGATGCCCCGCCTCGACGGCCTCTCCCTGGCCCGCGAGATCAAGGCCCAGGCCGACCTGCCGATCATCGTCCTCTCGGCCATCGACGCCGGCGACAGCAAGGCCGACCTGCTCGAGGAGTTCGCCGAGGACTACATCACCAAGCCGTACCACTACCCGGAGCTCCGGGCGCGGGTGAACCGGGTCCTGCGGCGGCTGGGCGACAAGGTCCCTCGGGCCAGCCTCGTCCTGGGCCCGGACCTGACCCTCGAGCTCCACCGCAAGGTCGCCATCGTCCGGGGCGAGCCCGTCCAGCTGACGCCCACCGAGTCGCGGCTGCTCTACGCCCTGGCGGCCAACCTCGGCCAGACCGTGCCCACCGACACGCTCCTCGCCCGCGGTTGGTCGGAGGCCGAGGACGCCGAGCCGTCGTACGTCTGGGTGACGATGCGTCGGCTTCGCCGCAAGGTCGAGGTCGACCCGGATCGCCCGGTCCACCTGCTGACGGTGCGGGGGATCGGCTACCGGCTGGTCCGGGTCGAGGACGACCGAGCCGAGGACGACCGAGCCGCCGAGCCCGAGCCCGAGCGCCAGGCCGAGTCCGAGCCCGAGCGCCAGGCCGAACCTGAGCGCCCACCCGAGGCCCAACGCCCGACCGCCACGCCGACCACGCGCCCTACCACCGAGCCGCCCGCGTGACCGAGCCGCCCATCCCCGGCGTCACCGAGCCGTCGCGGCCGACCGCCCCCGACCGACCGCCCACCGACCGCCAGCCCCTCGGGCGCCTCTCGTTCCGGGCCCGCCTCACCGTGGCCCTCGTGGCCGCCGGCGTCCTGCCCGTCGCCGGCTTCGGCCTGCTCGTCCTCCTCGCCCAGCCGCCGACCGAGGACCAGACCGTGGCCCGGCTGCTGATCTTCGCCATCGTGGTCGCGGTCGTGCTCGCGCTGCTCCTGGCGCTCCTGCTGGCCTCCGACCTGACCGCGCCCCTCCGGGCCATCGCCGGCGCCGTCGAGCGCTCGTCGGCCGGTGAGTCGGGGCCACCACTGCAGGTCACCGGCGACGACGAGGTCGCCCGCCTGGCCTCGCTCCAGAACCGCCTCGTGGAGGACCTCGACCGGCGCAACCGCGAGGTCCGCGGCGTCCTCGCCGCCCTCGCCACCCTCACCCCCGAGCAGGGTCCCCAGCGGATCGCCGACCGCGCCGGTGACGCCGCCCGATCCGCCTTCGAGCTCATCGACGCGACCGTCCTGCTCGTCGATCCCGTCGAGATCCCCGAGGAGGAAGTCATCCCCGGCGTCTCGCGCCCGGTCCGAGCCGTCCTGCGGGTCGGCGAGGAACCGCTCGGCATCCTCGTCGGCCGGCTCCAGGCGACCCGCCGGTGGGAGGCCGCCGACCAGGACCTCTTCGACCTCTACGCGACCGAGGTCGCCGTGGCGATCCGCAACGCCGAGCTGTTCGCCCGGGTCGAGAGCCAGAACGCCCGCCTCGTCGCCCTCGACGAGGCCAAGGACGACTTCCTCCGCGGCATCGGCCACAACCTCCAGACGCCGCTGACCAGGATCCGCGCCTACGCCGGGCAGCTGGCCGACGAGCGACCCGACCGCCGGCTCGAGGTCATCGGCGAGCAGGCCGAGCGCCTCTCCCGGATGGTCCGCCAGCTGCTGACCGTCTCGCGCCTGGAGTCGGGCGGGCTGCGGCCGCGGCTCGAGGTGCTCACCCTGGGGGCTCGAGTGCGGCGGGCCTGGGAGGCGCTCGGGATGGGCGACGTCCAGTTCGACCTCCACGACCGGAGCGAAGGCTGGCTGGCGATCGGCGACCCCGACCACGTCGACCAGGTCCTCTGGGCGCTCCTCGACAACGCCGTGAAGTACGGCGGCGGGCCGATCGAGGCGACCGTCGATGCCGAGCCGGACGATGGGTGGCTGCGCCTGACCATCCGGGACGGCGGCTCCGGCGTGCCACCCGAGGCGCGCGAGGGCCTCTTCCAGCGCTACGACCGCGGCGGGCGGACCGGGACCGACGGCAGCGGGCTGGGCCTCTACGTCTCCCGAGAGCTCTGCCGGGCGATGCGCGGCGACCTGGTCCTGGAGGAAGCTCGACCGGGGCTGGGGGCGGCCTTCAGCGTGCTGCTCCCCGCAGAGCCGGCCGAGGAGAGCTGACCGGGGGCCGGCGGCCCCCGGCGGAGCGGCGCGACACGGCCAGAACCCCGCGAATCGAAACGAGCCCCGGTACCGGCCGGGGCTCGCGTCGTTGTGGTCGGGCGGTCAGCGCTCGGCGATGAGCTGCCGCAGGCGGACCTGGCTCCGCTCCCGGGCCTCGCGCATCTGGGCCGAGGGCTTCCAGATGACGTCGAACGGATCGCCCGCGAAGAGCGCGGCGGCGGTGATCCCCAGGATCGGTCCCAGGATGTCCGACACGCCCAGCATGTACGCGATGAATGCGCCCGCGTACCAGCCGGCGAAGAACCACAGGACGGCGGCGGCGATTCGCTTGCTGTTCATGGGCGCATGGTCGGGTCCGCGCACGCCCGAGGCCATGGCGAGGTGGTACCGGTCGGGGTGGGACCCTGGCCGGCGATGCGCTCTTGCGCACCTCGCCCCACACGAGTCGACCGGACTGCCCGTGTCCGGCCATAGCGCGCCCGGTCCGTCGCGAACCGCTGCAAACGCCACCCTCGCGCCCTGCCTGCGTCCCGTTCCGTGGCACGCACGCACCACGCGTCGCCGCTAGGGCACCCGGGCAAGTTGACCTGCAAGGTGGGACGGCGATAGTACGCAGGTACCACTAGTCGGGGGACCCCATCGGCCGATGCCTGCCAAGACCGACCTTCCTTCCCGCCGCCGCGAGCGCTCCCGAGGCCAGAGTCTCGCCGAGCTCGCGCTCATCCTCCCGGTGATCCTGCTGATCGCCCTGATCGCCCTGGACTTCGGGCGCATCTACCTCGGCTTCGTGAACCTGCAGCAGATGACGCGGATCGCGGCCGATTTCGCGGCGACCAACGCGACGGCCTGGTCGACGCCTGGTGATGCCGCCGACCAGGCTCGGTATCAGGAGAAGATCCGGAACGACGCGCGGTTCATCAACTGCACGTTGCCCGTCGATGGCGGCGGAGCCACCGATGTGCCGGATCCGATGTTCCCGAGCGGGTTCGACCTCGGGGATCCGGTGACCGTGTCCATCACGTGCAGCTTCGATGTGATCACCCCCGTGATCTCACAGGTCCTAGGAGGACAGGTACTCGTCGGTTCGAGCACGACCTATCCCGTGAAAGAGGGGGCCGTTGCTAGCGTGCCCGGGGGTGGCGGAGGAGTCGTCCCCGCACCGAGCGCCGACTTCATCGCCACGCCTACCTCCGGCTACGGTCCGCTCGAGGTCACGTTCATCGACGTCTCGCTGGGATCGCCCACGAGCTGGATCTGGAACTTCGGCAATGGGGCCAATGCGTTCACGAGGGGTCCGCACACGCAGACCTACGACTGCGCGGGGAACCCAGGAGACACGTGCTCGTACACAGCGCAGGTCCAGGTGTCGAACACGTGCTGTTCGGACAGCGCGTCGACCACCATCACGGTGACCGTGCCCCCGGCCGCTGGACCGATCGCTGAGTTCTCCGCCGACCCAATGGTCGGGGAGGAACCGCTCGCCGTCGATTTCACCTTCGATGATGTCCGGGGCGGCACGGTGACCTACAGCAGCTTCAGTTGGGACTTCGGAGATGGCTCGACCTCGAGCGCCCAGGACCCGTCCCACACCTATGCGAGTCCGGGGACCTACGACGTAACGCTGACGGTCACCGACGACGTCGGGGCCGCCGATACCCAGCTCAAGCAAGGCTTCATCCATGTCCTGCCGGAGATCTGCACCGTCCCCGACTTCGCCGGGATCCGGCGGAACAGCGCTCAGGGCGTGTGGGCCGCTGCCGGCTTCTCCACCACCGTGTCCTTCATGGCCGGGAACGGCAACTACATCATCCAGGCGCAAAGCCTGCTGGGCGGGACGATCGACCCACAGCCGCTCGGCTGCGATTCGCAGATCACGGTGGGACCGTGAGGGGATCCCGCGGATCCGAGCGGCTGCGCGGACAGGCCCTCGCCGAGTTCGCCCTCGCGATCCCGATCTTCCTGATCATCGCGCTCGGGCTGTTCGATCTCGGTCGATATGTCGTCGCCCAGAACTCGATCACGAATGCGGCCAGGGAAGGCGCGAGGCTTGCCATCGTCAACCAGACCCAGGCGTCGGTCGAAGCGCGCGTTCGGGCTCTGACGTTCACGGGGGCGCCGACTACGTACCCGACGCTGTACTTCTTCGCATACCCGGACGATCCGGGCGCCGACGATGATGACGACCTGTTCACGGACGGCAACGGAGACGGCATCCCGGACGATCTCGCCGACGACGAGCGGTGCTACGCGAATCCAGCAGGGAGCCAGCGACGGATCAGCATCGGATGCATGGCACTGGTCCGCGTATCGACGGACATGGACGCGTTGACTCCCGGGATCGAGCTGCTGGTGGGGCCGATCACGTTGCGAGCGGCCTCGATGCTGCCCGTCGAGTTCGTCTGTCCCAACTCACTCGTGCCTGCATACGCCACGTCGGCGCAGTGCCCGAAGCAACCGTAGGGAAGAGATGCGACCAATCATCGAGATGAGGCCAACGACATGAAGACCGGGACATCGCCTGACGGCGAGGGTCGGCGGGACGCCCAGGGACAGATCATCGTCATCTTCGCACTGGCGCTGTTGACCATGATCGCCATGGTTGCGCTCGTGATCGAAGCTGGGAACATCTTCGGCCAGCAGCGCATCGCCCAGAATGGCGCGGACGCAACCGCGACGGCGGGCACACTCGTCGTCGCGGAGGGTCTGGGCGGGGCCACGCGGACGGGAGCTGACGTTGCCAATGCCGTGAACGCCGCGGCCGCCGCGAACGGCCTCGCGGTCTCAGTCGCTGAGTACACGACCGACACCGGCGTGCCGATCGGACAACAGGTCGTGTCGAATGGATCGATCCCCGCCGACGCCCGGGGGGTCCATGTCGCGGGGACTCGATTGGTCGACACGGTCCTGGCACGGCTCCCTCCGATCAGCATCGATCAGGTGCCGGCCAACGCGGATGCCACGGCCGTCGCGGGCGCCCTCAGCGGCGAGTGCGTCGAGTCTGAGTCAGGCTGTGCCCTGCTGCCGGTGACCTTCCCTGTGCAGGTGTTCCAGTGCGACTCCGGTGGCAACCTGCTCGACGGACCTTGGGTCGGAGCTCCGCCACCAGGGAACGAGGGAGACCCGTACTGGGAGATCGTCGGCGCGGAGGACCTTCCGGGAGGGAGCGTCGGCGGAGTCACTGGCAACCTGAGCAAGATGGCGATCCTCCCGCTCTGCCGCGGGTCAGGTCTCTCGTCGGGCACGTTCGGCTGGCTCGATCTCGTGTCGGGCATGAACCTCGCCCAGGAGATCACGGGACCGCTCACCGACCCCGTCGATATCCCCGATTGGTTCCAGAGCCAGACCGGAAACGCCAATTCCGTCGAGGACGAGCTGAACGCCTACCTGCACGAGACCGTCCTGATCCCGCTCCACAATCAGGCGTGTCGGGAGGACCCGGGAGACACGGATGTGTGCAGCCTCCCCGGCGTCGATCCGGTCGGCAACAACACCTGGTACTACGTCCACACCCTCGCCAACTTCTACCTGGAGCAGGTCCTCGTCCAGGGCAACAACATCAACCAGTGCGCTGCCGCGCCCGGCTCACCCATTCCCCCCTCGACAGCTGGAGGGTTTCTCGGCTGCCTCAAGGGATGGTTCGTGAGCTACATCACGGCCGGGCCAGTGACGCCAGGAGGCACCATCACCCCAGGCGTCACGACGATCGGTATCCAGCTGATCAAGTAGCCGGCCTCGGCCCGGAGGCTACTCAGGGAACCGCGCCCGCGAGGGCGCGGTTCCCTGACTCCCGGTGATCCAGCCCGACCTGTTGACCCCACGCACCACCCTCCCCTGACCATCTCGCCCCCCTGACCTGACCCCTCGGGCTATGCACGGGCGCACCGTTTGAAGGCACCGTGCAAGGTGTCGCGCTGAGCATCTCTCGGCGTGAGAACCGCACGGGAGCCCGAGATGCCCTTCCGGCCAGTCCGGCCGCACCGCCCCATCGCCGGCGAGCCTGACCAGGCCGCCCCGACGCGCCTCGGCACGACCACGCCGTCGACCGCGAGCGGGGCCGATGTGCCCGATGCGCCCCGCGCTGCCCATCCGGGACCGATCCACCGCCTGGTCGTGCGCCGCCGCCGGCATCGCAGCCGCGGCCAGAGCCTGGTCGAGTTCGCCCTGCTCCTGCCGGTCATCCTGCTCATCGTCGCCGTCGCCCTCGACTTCGGGCGGGCCTTCATGGGCTGGGTCAGCCTGACCGGAGCGACCCGCCTGGGCGCCAACTACGCGGCCCAGCACCCGGATGCGAACTGGGGCAGCTCCTCCGATCCGAACCGCCAGCGCTACCTCGCGGTCATGGCCCGCGACCTGCAGTCGACGAACTGCGCGCCCGCGACGACGCCGATGCCGGACTTCCCGGCCGGCACCGACCTGGGTGACCCGGCGGTCGTGACGCTGACCTGCCAGTTCAACCCGATCACCCCGATCGTCACGGCGATCATCGGACCGAGCCTGCCGATGTCGGCCAGCACGGCCTATCCGATCCGGACCGGCGAGTTCGCGCCCCCAGCCCCGACGCCCACGCCGACGCCGACGCCGAGCCCGAGCCCGAGTCCGAGCCCAAGCTCGGCCCCGGGTCCGTCCCTCGATCCGCTCGCCTCGCCCGAGCCGACCCCCTCGCCGTCGCCATCGCCCGCGCCCTGCTTCGCGCCCGACTTCATCGACACTCGCGCCGCCGAGGCCCAGAACCTCTGGCGCAACAAGGGCTTCACGACGAACGTGACCGTCCTCCCCGGCAACGGCAACTACAAGATCGGGATGCAGGACAGGGTCGGAGGCCAGGCCTACTCCTGCACCGACACGATCGTGACGGTGGGGCCGTGACGAGGCTTGCCGCCCTGCGAGCCCGCCGCTCAGCCCGCGGCCGCTCCCGCGGCCAGACGCTCGTCGAGTTCGCCCTCGTCATCGGGATCTTCCTGGTGATGATCCTTGCCCTGTTCGACTTCGGGCGGGCCGTCTACGGCTCGAGCTCGCTGGGGAACGCCGCCCGGATGGGCGCTCGGACCGCGATCGTCAACCAGAACGCCGGGTCGATCCGATCGCGGGCCGCCGACCAGGCCGTCGCCCTCGGGCTCGACCGCTCGGCCGTGACGTGCTCGCCGGGCACACCGACGAGTGCCCCGACCCCCACCGGGGACAGCGGCGTCTGTGTCGAGTTCCGGACGACCGACATGGGGAGCATCTGCTCTACGCCGCAGCTCGGCTGCGTCGCGGTCGTCACCACGAAGTGGACCTACATCCCGATCACGCCCGTCGCCGGTCAGCTCTTCGGCCAGATCGCCCTGACCTCGACCTCGCGGATGCCGATCGAGGCCATCTGCACGAGCGGCGGGTGCCCGGTCCCATGAGGCACCTCGGAGGCTCCCCCATGACGACGACCACGCCGGACGGCGCTCGCGGCCAGATCCTGGCGCTGTTCGCGCTGGGGCTGGTGGCCATGCTGGCCGCGGTCGGCCTCGTCCTCGACGGCGGCTACGCCTTCACCCAGCAGCGCGCCAACCAGAACGGCACCGACGCGGCCGCCAACGCGGGTGCCATCGTCCTGGCCCAGAACGCCGGCACGACCCCGTCCAAGACCGACGCCGACGTGCTCGCGGCCATCACCGCCACGGCGAGCGGCAACGGCGTGACCAGCTTCGAGGCCTACTACACTGACGTCGCCGGCGAGCTGCTCCGCTCGGACGGCAGCAGGAGCGGCTCGACCGCCACCGCGGTGGCCGTGGGGAGCGGTGTCATCCCGCCGTGCACCGACGTCAACGTCTGCGTCGACGGCCGGGCCTCGGGCGTCCTCGTGGTCGGCCATCGGACGGCGCCCGCCTTCGTCAGCCGGGTCATCGGCATCGAGTCCTTCCCGGTCACGACCCAGGCGACCGCCGTGGCCGGCTACGTCGCCGACGTCTGCCCCGCCGAGCAGGGCTGCGGGGTGCTGCCGATCACCATCCCGGTCAACCAGGTGACCTGCGACGACAACAACCGACCCGCGCCGATCAGCCCGCCGATCGAGTACGAGCAGGGCGTCGAGTACACGATCCCGCTCTGCCAGAACGGTCCCGGCAACGTCGGCTGGCTCGACTGGTCACCGACGGCCGGCGGCACGTCCGAGCTGGAGGCGGCGATCCGCAACTACAGCAACCCCGAGCTCACGGTGCCGGGCTGGTTCTACGTGACCTCGACCGGCAACGTGAACTCGGCGGGCGTCGAGGACGCGCTCGAGGGCTACGCCGACCGGAACGAGATCGTCCTGATCCCACAGTTCGACTCGACCTGCAACACCCAGCCGCTGGGCAACGACATGGGCGACTGTCCGCCCGCCAACGTCGGCGGGACCGGCTCGAACCAGTGGTATCACCTCTACGGGTTCACGGCCATGGAGATCAAGGAGGTCCACATCTCCGGGAGCAGCAACGACTGCGATACCGGCAACGGCGCCACCTCCTGCATCGTCGGCGAGATCGCCTACTTCATCCCGCCGTTCTCCACGGTCCGGGCCGGCAACGCCCTCTGGTCGCCGAACACCCTGGTCGGGGTCCAGCTGGTCCGATAGGTCCGGGCCGCCGGCCGGGCCTGGCCCCGGCCGCGTTCCTCTCGCAGACAGACCGACGCCGCGCCCGAAGGCGCGGCGTCGTCGTTCCCGGTGCCGGGCGGTGCTGACACCTGTCCGCCCGGAGCCCTCTCGGTCAGGGGATGTCGAAGACGTTCTCCGGGACCTCGGGGCCGGCCTCGTCGACGAGGGTCACCTCGCCGTCGGTCGTGACCTCCCAGGTCCAGGTGTGCTCATCGATGCAGCCGGACGGGCAGTCGCCCCAGCCGATCCGGACCTCGACGGTCCAGCCGTCCATCGTCGGCTCGACCTTGGTCCAGGCAGCCTGGCCGATGAGATCGGGGTCGTACGGCCTGATCCGTTCGAAGCGGGGATCCTGGGCCAGGACCAGCTCGACGGCCTCCTCCGCGCTGCCGACGGAGTCCGGGCTCCCGGGGGAGGTCGGGCTCGGCGCCGGCGAGGCGCTCGCCTCGGGCGATGGTTCGGGGGTGGCCCCCGCCGAGCAGGCCGCCAGCACGACGGCCGTGATGGCGATGGCGGCGGTGATCCGCAGGGTGGACAGCATGGTCAGGCTGGGCACGTGCATGCCCCTCCGACGCTCGAGGCACGCCCGGTGTTCCGCGGGACCAGCCGGAGATGCGTCGCCCGGGCCGCGAGCCGCACCGCCGGATCGTCCTGGCGCACCGGGACGCGTCGCCGGCCTGCCGAACGCGTCACCGGCATCGTGTTCGGGCCGCTCGGCGGTGGTCGCTCCCGCCTCGATGCCGTACGCTCGGGCCGATGACCACGCCGATTCCCGCAGACCGCGCCGCCGTTCCATGACCGCCCCGACCCGCGCCGACGCCTGGAGCCTCTTCACCGAGTGGACGACGTCCGACGCCCTCCGCAAGCACGGGCTTGCCGTCGAGGGCGCCGTCGAGTGGTACGGCCGCGAGCGGTTCGGCATCGTCGAGCCCGAGCTGGACACCTGGCGGATCGCCGGCCTGCTCCACGACTTCGACTACGAGCGGTACCCGGAGACCCATCCGGCCCGCGGCGCCGAGGAGCTCCGCCGCCTCGGCTACCCCGAGGACGTCGTCGAGGCCGTTCTGGGCCACGGTGACCACACCGGCGTGCCGCGGACGAGCCTGCTGGCGCGGACCGTTTACGCTTGTGACGAGATGAGCGGCTTCATCATCGCGGTCGCCCTCGTCCGCCCGAACCGCAGCCTCGACGAGGTGGACGTCCGGGCGGTCAACAAGAAGCTGAAGGACAAGGGCTTCGCCCGCCAGGTCGACCGGGGCCAGGTCGTCAAGGGGGCCGAGGAGCTGGACCTGCCGTTCGAGGAGCACGTCATGAACGTCGTCGAGGGACTCAAGACCGTCCGCGGGGAGCTCGGGCTGTGAGCGGCATCGTGCTGCCCGAGGACGTCGCGGCCGAACGTTGGATCCGGCTCGAGCGGTCGCTGCGGGCGCCCAACGAGCGTGTCTTCCGGGTCTGGAGCGATCCCGAGGAGCTGCCGCGCTGGCTGCCCGACAAGCTCGAGGGATCGCTGGCCGTCGGCAGCCGCTCCACGCTGCTCTGGCGGCGCCAGCGGATCTGGTGGGACGTGACGGCGGCGGAACCGAACCATCGCTTCGCCGTGAAGATGCCCTGGATGCCCGACGGGGGCGTCGTCACGACGTTCGAGGTCGCGCTGGAGCCAGAGGGCTACGGGACCCGGCTGCGCTTCGAGAACGGTCCGTTCCGGATCGATGAGCCGGGCGTCTTCGAGGCCTGGGAGCGGGCACTGGAGGCCTGGGTCGAGGCGCTGGCGATGCTCCGCGCGTTCGTCGACTTCAGCACCGACCTCCGACTCCAGCGCTACTGAGCCGAGCCTGGCTCGTTCGTTGACCCGGGGCGGGGCGGATCGGCAGAGTCTCGGGCATCAGAGCGCCACGTGGCCGGCTGACGGCTGGGCAACCGCAGCCCCCAGCCGCCGCGCGGCCTCGACCAGCTCGTCCGGCGCGTAGCAGCTGAAGGCGAGCCGAACGGCCGAGCGATCACCCTCGCCGTCCACGGCGAAGACGGCACCGGGCAGGTACGACGTACCCTCGCGCTCGGCGATCGGCAGGAGGGCCCGCGCGTCGAGGCCGCCAGGCAGCCGGAGCCAGACGAAGTAACCGCCCTCCGGCACCGCGAACGACGCCCCCGGCAGGTGCTCGCGGAGACCGGTCACGAGGGCGTCGCGCCGGTCCGCCAGGGCCGGACGCAGCCGCTCGACGTTCGCGGCGTAGGCGCCGGCCCGGGCGTGCTCGGCGACGGCGACGGCGACCAGGTGGTTGATGCCGCCGCCCGAGGCGAGCAGGCCGGCGTCGGCCAGCCGCTCGACCGTGGGCCCGTCGGCGGTCAGCCAGCCGAGCCGGAGCCCGGGAGCGAGCGTCTTGGAGAACGACCCCAGCCGGACGACCGTCCCGGGAGGGGCCAGCGACCAGAGCGACGGTGGCGGGGGTGACCCGTAGGCGAGCTCGCGGTAGACATCGTCCTCGACCAGGAGGAGCCCGGCCTCGGTCGCCAGCTCGACCAGGGCCCGCCGCCGCTCGACCGGCAGGGTGGTCCCGGTGGGGTTGCCGAAGGTCGGCACGACGTACATCAGTCGGGCGCGACGACCTTCGCGACGGAGCCGCGCCAGCGCGTCGGCGACCGCATCCGGTAGCACCCCGGCCTCGTCCGTCGCGACCGGCTCGACCTCCAGCAGGTGGTCGCGGAGGATCCCGAGGGCGAGGTGGTAGGTGGGACTCGGGACCAGGCAGACGTCGCCGGGCTTGGTCAGGACGGTGCAGACGAGGTCGAGGCCCTGGGACGCGCCGGCCGTCACGAGCAGGTCGGCCTCATCCGGGGCACGGGCGTCGATCGCGGCGACGTGGCCGACCAGCCACTCAAGGAGCGGCCCGGGACCGACGGATGCTCCGTAGTTGAGGGCGTCGGCGCCATACCGCCGGAGTGCCCCGTCGATCGAGGCGCGCAGTGCGTCGACGGGCAACAGGTCGGGCCCAGGATGCCCCCAGGCGAGATCGATGACGCCGGCCTCGGCAGCGAACTGGACAAGAGCCGGCGACGCATGGTCCTGGCCGGGCGTCGGCGCGGCGGATCGGGGCTCGTTCATCGACCCGAGGGTATCGCGTACCCTCGCCGCATGACCGAGCGGATCAGCGCGGGCATCCTCGTCTACCGGTGGACTCCGGGAGCACCGGAAGGGCCGTGGAACACCCTCGAGGTCCTGCTCGCCCACCCCGGTGGACCGTACTTCGCGAGGAAGGACGCCGGCCACTGGTCGATCCCCAAGGGCGAGGTCGAGCCCGGCGAGGCCCTCATCGACGTCGCCCTGCGCGAGCTCGAGGAGGAGACCGGCCTCCGCCTGGTCGAGCCACCCCTCATCCCGCTCGGCGAGACACGCCAGAAGGGCGGCAAGCTCGTCCACGCCTGGGCGGCCGAGGGCGACCTCGACCCGGGCGAGTCGGTCAGCAACACCGTCCTTATCGAGCTGCCGCGCGGGTCAGGCCGGCTCGTCGAGTTC
The DNA here is from genome assembly GCA_963707215.1 of uncultured Chloroflexia bacterium. Taxonomy (GTDB): domain Bacteria; phylum Chloroflexota; class Limnocylindria; order Limnocylindrales; family CSP1-4; genus DATHYZ01. The sequence goes on from CAVPPB010000003.1 coordinate 1,436,256, forward strand.
CCCGAGATCGATCGAGTCGAGTGGTTCTCGCCGGACGAGGCCCGACGGCGGATCAAGGAACCGCAGGCCGTCTTCATCGACCGCCTGGAGGCAGCCCTGGCGGAGGCTGACCGGCAGAGGTCATGACCCGGGAACGATGACGCCCGGCCGGTCGGCCGGGCGTCGCTCGGTGATGCGGGCGGGCGACCCGCAGGCTCTCAGTTGTAGATGCTCTGGACCCGGTCGCGGTTGCCGTAGGCGCCGCCGGCCCAGCTGAAGACGTCGGCCAGGACGCCGAGGCCCAGCCAGACCCAGTCGAAGCCATCGACCCCGCCCTGCGACACGAGCACGAAGGCGAGGGTCGTCCAGGGCACGAACAGGAACCCGAGGAACGGCCACAGGAAGTTGTCGAATGCGGCGCTCCAGCGAGGCTGGTCGATCAGCCACCAGACGAGGATCCCGGCCCGCGGACCGATGAGCACCAACACCGAAGCCAGGCAACACATAGCGTCCCATCCCTCCGTGGCGTCTAGGTGCGGAACGCTAGCAGCCCGAGTGCCCCCGGGGAAGGGGCTCCGGGTCCTGCGTCGCGAGGGATGAGCGAGAAGGAGCCGGCCTCGGCCGGGCCGCTACCATCTGGCCATGCCGATGTTCGCCGACCTCCAGCCGCTCCCGCCCGACGCCATCCTGGGGCTCTCCGAGGAGTTCCAGGCCGATCCCCGCCCCGGCAAGGTGAGCCTCGCCTCGGGCGTCTACGTGGACGAGTCCGGCATCACGCCGATCCTCGACACGGTCGCCGAGGCCGAGCGACGGATCCTGGCCGAGGAGACGACGAAGCTCTACAAGCCGATCGCCGGCGACCCGGCCTACACCCACGCGGTCCGCGAGCTGCTTCTGGGCTCGGAGCATCCGGCCCTGGCCGAGGAGCGCGCCGAGACGCTCCACACCCCGGGCGGCACCGGGGCCCTGCGGGTCGCCGCCGACCTGGTCCGCCGGATCCGCCCCGAGGCCACGATCTGGATGCCCACGCCGACGTGGCCGAACCACCCGCAGGTCTTCGCGGCGGCCGGCCTGGCGACACGGTCCTACCCATACATGGACCCTGGGACCGGCGCCCTCGACACGGCCGGCATGCTCGCCGCGCTCCGCGCGGTGCCGCCCGGCGACGTGATCCTGCTCCACGCCTGCTGCCACAACCCCACCGGGATCGACCCGGACGAGGCGACCTGGGGAGCGATCGCCGAGGCCGTCGAGGCGGCCGGGGCCCTGCCGCTCGTCGACTTCGCCTACCAGGGCTTCGGCGATGGCCTGCGCGAGGACGCGACCGGGCTCCTGGCGCTGATCCGGCCCGGGCGGGAGCTGCTCCTCGCCTCGAGCTTCTCGAAGAACTTCGCCCTCTACGACGAGCGCGTCGGGGCGCTCACGCTGCTCGGCTCGACGGCCGGCGAGGCGGCGACCCTGCTGACCCACGCCAAGGCCGTCGTCCGGGCCAACTACTCGAACCCGCCGGCCCACGGCGGCGAGATCGTGGCGACGATCCTGGCTGACCCGGAGCTGCGGGCCGCCTGGGTCGAGGAGGTCGCCTTGATGCGCCACCGGATCAACGGCAACCGCCGGGCCTTCGTCGAGGGGCTGACGGCTGCCGGTGTGCCCGGCGACCACGAGCGGCTCCTGCGCCAGCGGGGCATGTTCTCGCTGCTGGGCCTGACGGCCGACCAGGTCCGCCGGCTCAAGGAGGAGCACGCGGTCTACGTCGTCGGGGCGGGCCGGGTCAACGTCGCCGGGCTGACCCGGGCGAACCTGGAGCCGGTCTGCCGGGCGATCGCCGCGGTCACGACCGCCTGAGACCGACCGGGCGGGCGGCCAGCACCGCCTTGCGCCCATGTGGGAAGATGCTTCTGCCGGCAGCGAGTGCCCACCCTTCGAGAGCGCCGGCGATCACGAACATCTTCGACGGGAGGATTGCAGCGTATGAATGGTCGACCTCTTGGCGTCACGATCATCGCGATCGTGCTCGCCGTCAGCGGCGCCTTCCAGGTCCTCGTCGGCCTCGAAGCGCAGGGAATCACCAGCTTCGGGCTGCACGAGGTCGCCGACGAAGCCGGCATCAACGGCTGGACCTCGCTCATCGCCGGCGTCCTGACGCTCGTCGCGGCCGGCGGCCTGTTCACCCTGGCCGGCTGGGCCTGGATCCTGGCCGTCGTCGTGCTCGGGATCCGGATCGTCGCCGACGTCATTGCGGCGATCACCCTGGGCCCCACCACCACGCTCGGGATCAGCTCGATCGTGAACGCGGTGATCTCGGCGGTCATCCTCTGGTACTTCTTCCGCCCGAACGTCCAGGCCGCGTTCGGCCGGGGCACCTAGGACCCAGGGCCGGCGACCCGAGCGGTCGTCGACCCGCCACCGCGACCGTTCCGCCCCTCGGCGGGCCATTCGGCCCCTCGGGGGGCGTCGTTCGTGCCCGCAGCTCCATCGAAACGACCCATGCGAATGTATCGATGGATACATCGAGCCGACATGGCCCAGGCGATACGGTGCCACCACGGCCCGGCGCATGGGCTGGCCCGTCGTGAGGGAACCCGATGGAACCGAACGTCGTCCTGCCGCTGGCCTCGTCGCTGCTCAGCTTCCTCGTCTTCGTCCTGCTCGTGGACCAGTGGCGCGAGCGTCGGCGACCCTACCAGCTCATCTGGGCGATCGGCATGCTCTGGTACGGGCTGTCGGCCGGCACCGAGTTCTGGGGCAGCGCCTTCGGCTGGAGCGAGCCGCTCTACCGGGCCTGGTACCTCATCGGCGCGGTCTGGGTCGCGGGTTGGCTGGGCCTCGGCACGATGTACCTCCTGGGCAAGACGCGGTTCGGGTACGGGGCCGCCTTCTCGATCCTGCTGGCGGGCCTCTTCACGTTCCTGACCTGGCGCCGCTACGACTACGTCGACAGCGGCATCACCCCGTACCTCTACACGGCGATCGCGCTGGCGGGCGCAGCCTGGATCGCGGTCGAGACGTATCGCGCCCGGGACCGCTGGGCGCACGTTGCCGGTGCCCTCATCGTCGGCGGGTCGGTCCTCGCGATCCCGCTCGTGCTCCTGGCCCCGCTCGCGGGCCCCGGCTACGCGGTCGATCCGGCGACCGGCATCCCGACCGGCGACCTCTTCCCGGGCTACGTCCGCCTGCTGACCCCGTTCTTCAACGTCACCGGCGGATTCGCCCTGGCCTTCGGGGCCCTCTACTCCGCCTACGTCTTCATGCCCAAGAAGCGCATCGTCCGGTACTCGCTCGACCGGCGCCAGGGCGTCGGCGGCTACCTCCTCAACCTGGCGATCGCGCCGCTCGCCATCACGATCAACCTGGTCGCCTCGATCCCGGGGGCGGTCGTCGACCTGTTCCGCGGTCGACTCAACACGCGAGTCCCGGCGACGATCCTCATCGCCATCGGCGGCTTCGTGCCGAGCCTCACGAGCGGACTCAGCCGGTTCGGCGAGACGACCGCCTTCTTCCTCGGAGAGTTCCTGGGGGCCGCCTTCATCACGGCGGGCTTCCTCGTCTCGATCGAGGTCTTCAAGGAGTTCCGGATCCCGTTCACCCACCGGGTCCTCCACGCTCGCCGAACCACGCCCTGACCGGGTCGGCGACGCGTCCCGCGGGGGATCGGCCGAGCCCGATCCCCCGCCGCCGTATCCACCGCCAGGTGCCGCCACCGCAGCCCTGCCGCCGCGTCCCGCCGCCGCGTCCGCCGCCTGCGCGGTAGCATCCGACCGTGAGCCAGCGCCAGGGTCCCGGCAGCTCGACGCCCCGCCCCACCCGCCGCCGGATGCAGGCCCGGCCGATGGCCGGCTATGGCGCCGGACGACCGCCGCGCCGCGGCCCCGGCTGGTTGGGTCCGGCCGTCCTGGGCGGAGGCCTCCTCGTCATCGCCCTCCTGGTGCTCGGCCTGGGCCCGGCGCTCCTCACCAGCGGGGATGCGGAGCCGTCACCGAGCGGCGCGGCTGCGGCCTCCACCCCACCGATCCGGACGATCCTGCCGGGGGCGACCCCCACCTCGGCGCCCTCACCGTCGCCGAGCCCGTCGCCGGAGCCGGAGCGCTTCGCCCTCGCGGCCGTCGTCGACCTGACCGACAAGCGGGTCGGGATCACGGCCGAGGCCCTGGCCACGGCCGTCGACGGGGGCGGGGCGATCCTGCCCTGCGGGCTGGCGTCACTGGAGATCGCCGGCTCCCCGGTCGACCTCGTCGGTCGCGACTGCGTGGAGCCGGAGGCAGTCGCCGCAGCGGTCCGCGCCTCGGGCGGCGGCATCGGCCTGCTGCCGGTCGGACTGGTCGAGCCGGTGGTCAAGGCCCTCGAGGTCGACGGGGCCGACCTGTTCGGCGCCGCCTCGGCGCGCGCGCTCCCCTACCCGGTGATCGCCACGGCGCCCGGGTACGAGGCCGGGTGGACCGCCTACGACGCCGACGACGTCCGGACGGTCATGTCGACCGGCAGCGTCTGCCCCGACCGTGGGGTGAGCCTGCGGGCGGTCGTCGAGGGCAAGGGCTGGGACTGGACCCTCGCCGGCGGGACGGCGAAGTACACCGGCATCGTCATGGACACCCGCTTCAGCGGCCCGGAGGGCAAGGGCTGGCCGGTCGTCAAGCCGGCCCGGACCGGCAACGAGGGCGCCGTCCGCGAGCTGATGACCGAGGCCGACCTGGCCCTGACCGACTTCGAGTGCCCGATGATCAAGGACTTCAAGCAGCACAACAGCGGCACGGTCTTCTCGATCGACCCGCGGGTGGCCGACCTGCTGGCTCGCCACGGGGTGGACGTCGCGACCCTCGGCTCGAACCACATCGGCGACCAGGGCCGGAGCGGGGTCGTCCAGACCCTCGAGTACTTCGAGGCGGCCGGCGTCAAGACGGTCGGGGCCGGGCGGGACCTCGAGGAGGCGCTCCGGCCGGCGATCGTCGATGTCCGGGGCATCACCTTCGCGATCGTCGGCTTCGACGCGACCGGCGTCTCGCGGGCGGCGACCGCCACGAGCGCCGGCGTCTTCTCGTACTCGACGAAGAACGTCGAGGCGGCGATGAAGGCGGCGAGCGAGCAGGCCGACATCGTCATCGTCATGCCCCAATGGGGCTTCCCCGAGTACCACGCCGAGTTCACCAAGACCCAGCTGAAACAGATGCCCTACTGGTACGAGCTGGGCGGCGACGTGATCATCGGCCAGGGCACCCACTGGGCCAGCGCCGCCCAGTTGGAGCCCGGCGGCGATGCCGGCTACCGGTTCACGATCTCGAGCATGGGCAACTTCCTGTTCCATCAGAGCTGGAGCCGCCAGACGATGGAGGGCGTCCTGCCGGAGCTGGCCTTCGTCGGCCAGAAGCTCGTCCGGGTCCGCCTCCACCCGTACGTCGTCGTCGACTGGGCCCAGCCGAACCTGACCGACGCGACGGCCGACGGCGCCTACGTGCTCGACCAGGTCTGGGAGGTCAGCCGGCTGCCCTGAGGCGCCTCCTCGGCGTCCGACGGCGGAGGCAGGCCGGATCGGCCCGAATGGCGGTGTCCAGGCCGGACTGGTTCGATCTTCGCGGCAGGCGGACCGGGTGAGTCGCCGGTGGCGGCCGGGCGGTCGGCTCCTACGGCTCACGAAGCGGATCGAGTCCACGATCGCCTCGAGCTCGGCGAGGTCCTCGGCCGGCGCCTCGGGGGCCGAGTAGACCTCGATGACGACGCGCTCACCGTCGACATCGACGATGCGCAGGTCCAGGGTCTGGCCGGGGCCTCCTGCCCGATAGCGAGCGCCCCCGTCAGTGGCGATCCAGTCCGTGTACTGGGTTCCGACGCACGCCTCGAAATCGACGTCCTCCGGGGTGGTCAGGGCGAGCCGCTGCCCGAGGTGACCGTCGACGGAGGCGGGCCCGATCGAGCCGTCGACGAAGTCGTCGCGCGTCGAGAACGCCTCGACTAGCGCATCGACGCCGCCGCCGACCGGCGGATCCAGCCACTCGGCGGCGCACGGGTCCACGGTGATGTTCGAGATAGGCCAAACAAGGTTGAAGGCGCTTCCGGTCGGCCAGTCGTCGCCCGGCCTCCTATCCACGCGCCGTCGAAGGTCATCCCATCGGGGACATCGAGGATGACCCAAAGCGTCGTGGTGACCGGGACGTAGTACTGACCAGCGGACACGGTCGTCCGTCGGCCGGCAGCGCCGACGGCGTCGGGGCAGGGGTCGAACCCGGCGTCGGGTCCGGCGAGGGACTCGGTGAGGGACTGGCCGACGGAGCGGGGGATGCGCCACCCACCGCCGGTGCGGCCGGCCCGTCGAGCAGGTTGAGGCCCAGGAGGGAGACGGCCATGACGGCCGCGGCCCCCAGGGCTAGTTTGATAGCGGTGTTCATCTCGGGCAACCTCCGCGCCGGCCACGGGGCACGGCGCTGGGGGGTCGCGGGGAGCTGGTCGATCACGGCGTCCAGGACGCGGCCCGGAAGGACCGTGACGCCATCCCCCAGCCACGACCGAACGACGCGCGTGGTCTCGGGATCTGAGCTCATCGAACAGCCTCCCTGGCCACCGGCCGCAGATCGGCGTCGAGCGCCGCTCGCAGCCCGCGCATCGCGTAGTGGAGCCAGCGATCCGCAGGGGTGAGGCGGACCGACGGGTCCCCCCACACCGTACGAACGCCCCGGTACCCGAGCGCCCTCGACCGACCTATCGTCAGGGGTCGGAGGGACGATCAACGGAGGTGGCGTGGAGCTGGCGATCGCCCTCGTCGGGCAGGCATCCAGGCGAGGGATCATCCCCCGAACCCCGGAGTCGAGGGCCTTCCTCGAGGAAGCAGCGGCCTGGGTCCGGGGTGAGCATCCCGATGTAGTGCGTTCGTCCCGGGTGACCTCGGCGACCCCGGGCGCCGGACGGGAGGGCGGCGGCAAGGCCGACGGCAGGGCCGGTGACAAGGCCGCCGCGATGACCGAGCTGCGCCTGTCGCTCCACCCGGCTGCCCGCGACGTGGTCATCACCGCGGATGAGCGTGGGCGGCTGGCCGCCCGGGCCGTCACGACCCCGGTGGGCCCCGGCTACCACACCTTCGTGGGCCGACTCTTCCAGCGGCTGGGCGAGGAGCTGGGGATCGCCTGGGCCGGGCCCGACGGTCCGGAGCCGTCCTCGGACCCGACCGGGTTCGTCGCGTCCGGCGACCGTCGGGACGCCGAGCGGGGACACCTCGGGCTGGCTCGGTGCCGAGCTGGTCCGGGCCCGCGAGTCGCGCCGCTCCGGCATGCCGACCGTCCACCTGGGGACCCCGCCCGGGATCCGCTTCCAGGTCGACGCCGCCCTGGCGACGCCGATGGGCCCCCACGACGACGCCTGGCTGGAGCAGGCCGCCGCTGATCCCAGGCTGGCCGCCACCGTCTGGCCCTGGTTCACGGACGCCTTCGATGCCCAGAACCGCCTGGCCAGGGCGCTCTGCCTGATGTGGACCGAGATCCGCTGGCGGCGGCCCGCCGACGAGGCCGAGCGGGAGGTGATCGAGGAGACGCTCCGCCTGCTCCGTCGCGCCTACCCCATGGATCCGTCGCTGCCGTTCCCCTGGCGGGAGTGGCTCGAGCTGGCCGGGCTGGCCGGCGGGGGCGACCCGATGACGGAGCTCCTCGAGGAGCAGGCGAGAACGGTCGATCCGGCGACGCCCCCGATCGGCTACCGCCGTCGCCCGGTGACCGTCATCCACGAGGGTTGGGCCCTCACGGTGCCCGGCGGCTACTCGGAGCGACGCTCGACCGAAGAGTGGTCCGGTGGCGAGGGCGGCCGGTCCGTGACGCTGGCAGCCGTCCGGACCGGGGCGAACGGCCGGCCGATGCCGCCCGAGTCGTTCCTCCACCAGGTCGCCGGCCACCTGGGCTCCGATGCCCTGGAACACCGGGCCGGCGAGGTCCTGGGCCGGGCCAGGATCGGGGCCGCCGACGCCAACGGGATCTCCCTTGGGGTCGTCGAGGGCTACGCGGCGACGACCGGCCGCGGGGCCGCCATCCGGGTCGAGTTCGACGACCCGTCCGACTGGCAGTGGGCGCTCGACCAATGGCGGTCGCTCCGGCCCGCCTGATCTGGTCGGTGAGGGCTGTTCTCAGGCGGGGTCCCGGACCGGCACGAGGCGGATGATCGGGATCCGCCGGTCCGTCGCTCGGGCGTACCGCTCGTAGGTCGGGTCACGCTCGAGGATCCGCGACCACCAGGAGCGAGCATCGGCACCGTCGAGCTCCTCGACCCGGACCTCGATCGACCGCCCCTTGACCTCGACACGGGCCGCGGGCTCCGCGGTCAGGTTGTGGTACCAGCCCGGGTGCGACGCGCCCCCATCGTTCGCCGCCGCCACGACCATCGCCTCGCCGTCGGGGAAGAACTGGAGGACGACGGTCCGCTCGCGCCCGGACCGCCGGCCACGGGTCGTGAGGAGGAGCGCATCGACCTTCCAGGGTTTCGCGATGCCACCCTTCGTACGCCGGAAGACCCAGACGCCGAGCGGCGAGAGCCAGCGGTCGAGCCCTCGGTGGAGGAACAGGCCCACCCGCTCCTTGCGCGTCAGGCGGTCACCTGTCGATGCCATCAGGTCCGGGCACCGCCCTTCGTGGCGCCCACGGCCGCGGCGCCGAGCCGGCCCCCCCAGGCTCTCGCGCGCTCCAGCTCGCCATCGATCAGGCGATCGACGACCGGACCGGTCGGTCCACCGACATGGAAGCTCTCCGGCGGGACGAACGTCCGGATCCGAGCCCTCCAGAGCTGCTTCGCGGCGCTCTGAGCGGCGGAGCCCCAGAGCAGCCCCGGCCCCTTGATCCGGGTGTCGAACAGGGCGATCCGCGGGACGAGTGCCGCATCCGCCACCGTCTCGAGCCACTCCCGGATCCCGATCCCCGGCGAGACGAGCCCCGGCTCGAACCGCTTGGCCGAGTCGGCCCGCGACTTGGCCGTCGACATCCCGTGGGCATGGGTCGGGCCGCCGACGACGATCAGGGCGACGTCCTCGGGGAGCTCGGCGGGGGCCGCGCCGACCTCGACCAGCTCGACATCGGCGTGCGCTCGCAGGCCGTCGGCGATGGCCGCAGCGACGTCGCGGGTGTTGCCGAACATCAATTCGTAGACGACCAGGGCGCGCATCGGACGAGTCTCCCGAGGGCTCGGTCGGAGGGCAGGAATGCAGGCTCGACGGTGGGCCACCGAGACCTTGATGGAGTAGAGCCGACCGGACCGATGGCCGGCTTCGAAGGACCTGGGCACCGGTGACTCATGCCGATGAGTCAGATAGCCTTCTGAGCATGACCAAACGCCTGCAGGTCCTTCTCGACGACGAGGAGCTCGCGGAGATCCAGGAGCTCGCTCGGCGTCGGCACCAGACCACCGCCGCCTGGGTCCGCGAGGCCCTGCGACGGGCCCGGGACACCGCGAGCTACCCGGAAGCATCCCGGAAGCTCCGGGCCGTCCGCGAGGCGTCTGCCCATGCCTACCCGGTCGGCGACATCGACGAGATGGTGGCCGAGATCGAGCGCGGGTACAGCGAGGCCGACCCGCCGTGATCTTCGTGGACTCGAGCGTCCCCATGTACCTCGTGGGGGCCGAGCATCCCCACAAGGCACGGGCACGCCAGCTCCTCGAGCGGGCGATCACGGACGGCGAGATCCTCGTCACCGATGCGGAGGTCCTCCAGGAGATCCTCCACCGCTACGTCGCGATCGGGCGGCGAGAGGCGATCGGGCCAGCCTCGGAAGCCCTGCTCGGCGTGGTCGATGCGGTCCACCCGGTCGAGCGGATCGACGTCGAGCGGGCAGCCAGGCTGGTCATGGAGACCTCGCTGTCGGCGCGCGACGCGATCCACCTGGCGATCATGCGACGCCGCGAGGTGGACCGGATCCTGACCTTCGACCGTGCCTTCGACGACGTCGCCGGCGTGACCCGTCTGGCCTGAGGCCGACCCGACGCCCATCCGGGCGCGGTCGGCTGAGCTATGCCTCGCCGGTCGCCGCTACCAGCTCCGCATGGCGGGCCACCGCCTCGCGCACGAGTCGACCGACGAGGTCCCCATCGACCGGCGAGCCCGTCACCAGGTCGAGCGTGGCCAGGTGGCTGCTACCCGGCCGGAGGATCCCCTCCCCCTCGCGGAGCATCGTCCCGTAGAGGAACCGCAGGTGGACGCCCTGCTTCGTCGTGCCCTCGATGGCGCAGATCCAGGTCCGCCAACGGCCGCCCAGGGTGTACGTGAGCATCCGGTACTTGACGGCGCAGGTGAGCTCGGGACCAGCCCCGCGGACCAGTCGATCGAGCTCTCGGACGACGGGCGTCCGAGCAGGATCCACGCCGGCAAGGTAGTCCTCGAGCGGCGAGGCATCGGAGGTGGTCATCGGCGGGGCTCCTCGGCGGATCGCGGACACGGGTAGGATGGGGCATCCGCCCGGAGGGATCGATGTCGAGCGTCCCGGATCCCGCCACTCCCCACCGGGATCGTCGCTGATCCGATGCTGACCCGGACCGAGCCGGCCTGCCTGGTCATCGCCGACATCTCCGGCTACAGCGGCTACCTGATCGGGGTCGAGCTCGACCACGCCCAGGATGTGATCGCCGACCTGATCGACACCGTCGTCGGTGCCCTCCGGCCGTCGCTCAAGCTCGCCAAGCTGGAGGGCGACGCGGCGTTCGTCTACCTGCCCGCCGCGACCGTGGATGGGCCCGGCTTCCGTGACGTCATCGAGCGCTGCTACTTCGCCTTCCAGCGACGGCTCCGCGACATCCGCCAGGCGTCCACCTGCGAGTGCAACGCCTGCGATCGCATCCCCAGCCTGGACCTCAAGTTCGTGGCCCATCACGGGACCGTGGCACGACAGCGGATGGCCGGCCAGGACGAGCTGGTCGGCGGCGACGTCATCGTCGTCCACCGACTGCTCAAGAACCACGTGGTGGGCCAGCTCGACATCCCCGCGTACGCGCTCTTCACCGAGGCGCTGCTTGCGGCGATGGGCGTCGTCGACCCCGCCGCGGACGGCTTCGTGGAGCATCACGAGACCTACGAGACGGTCGGCGACATCGCCGCCTGGGTCACCGATCTCCATGCCGCGTGGGATGCGCAGCGCGAGCGGGACCGGGTCCTGGTCACCGACGAGGACGCCGTCGTGACCGTGACGATCAGAGTCCGGGCCCCCCAGGACGTCGCCTGGGAGTGGACCACCTCTCCGATCCGGCGGATCCGCTGGGAGGCCGGCCTGACAGACATCGCCGAGGAGCCCGTCGCCGGCCGGCGAGGACGTGGAACGGTGAACCACTGCATGCACGGCAAGCAGGTCATCGTTGAGGAGGTCCTCGACTGGCAGCCTCCTCGCCACATCACGAAGCGCATCACGATGCCGATGCGGGGCATGCCGCGACCGGTCGTGACGATGGAGCTGTCGCCGACGGACGACGGCACGACGATCACCTGGCGGATCGGCCGCCCGAGGTCGGCCAAGGACCGGGTGATCCTCAAGGCCATGGAGGCCCAGCTCCGGGGCAACGCGGAGCGTGATGCCGCCAGCCTGATCCCGCTCGTCGAGGCCGACGCGGCCGAGCGCCTGGGCGGCCAGGCCGACGAGCCCGAGGTGGCCGCGGGCCGCGCCCGACATCTTCGTGAGCCGGTGCGCCGCTCGGGCGCGCCGCTCAAGGAGACCTAGCCCGATCGAGGAGTCGGGCCGTCCACCCCTGTCCGGCCTGACCTGCCCGGGTGGACTACCGTAGGGACGGACCCGCGGTCCGGGCCTTGGCCGGACGGGTCCCGGGCACGGAGGGTGCGCCTTGACCGAGCCGATCCTGGCCGAAGGGCTCACGAAGTACTACGGCAAGCGCCGTGGCCTCGACGGGCTCGACCTGGAGGTCCGCCGGGGCGAGGTCTACGGCTTCCTCGGGCCCAATGGGGCAGGCAAGACGACGACGATCCGGATCCTGCTCGATCTCATCCGCCCGACGAAGGGGACCGCATCGGTTCTCGGCGAGGCGCCCCGTCCTGGCGGGACCGCCCTGCGGCGACGGCTCGGCTACCTGCCCGGCGACTTCCTGGTGAACGGCGGCCAGTCGGTCCGCGAGCTGCTGACGTACCTCGGGAACCTCCGCGGTGGCGTCGCACCGGCACGGATCGAGACGCTCGCCCAACGCTTCGACCTGGAGCTGGCGGCGCGGATCGGCAGCCTCTCTCGGGGCAATCGCCAGAAGGTCGCGGTCGTCCAGGCCTTCATGCACGAGCCGGAGCTGCTCATCCTCGACGAGCCCACGACCGGACTCGATCCGCTCATGCAGCAGCGCTTCCTCGACCTGGTGGGCGAGGCCCGGGCGGCGGGCCAGACCGTCTTCATGTCCTCCCACGTCCTGAGCGAGGTCCAGCAGAGCGCCGACCGGGTCGGCATCGTCCGGGACGGGAGCATGGTCGCGGTCGAGGCCGTCGAGACGCTCCGCCGGCGGGCCGTCCGCCGGGTCGAGGTCGTCTTCGACGAGCCCGTTCCTGCCGACACCTTCGCCGGCGTGCCGGACCTGCTCGAGGCGACCGTGGACGGACGGATCCTGCGGGGTCGGCTGGCCGGTCGACCCGACCCGTTCGTCAAGGCGATCGGACGCTTCGGCGTCGACAGCCTGACCGTGGACGAACCCGACCTGGAGGAGTTGTTCTTCATCTACTACCAGGATCACGGCCAGGGCGACGAGCCGGGGCAGGACATCGGCACGAGGGAGGCCGGCGATGCTCCGTAGCGTCTTCGGCAAGGCCCTTTGGGACCAGCGTCGCTCGCTGCTCGGCTGGGTCGTCGGCATCGCGGGCGTGGGGCTCCTCTACGCGGCCTTCTACCCGGTCGTCAACACGCCCGAGATGCGCGACGCGATCGCGGCCTACCCGGAGGGCCTCCTCCAGGCGATCGGCTTCACCGACGTCACCTCGGCCGCCGGGTACCTCGGCTCAACGACGTTCGGTCTGCTCGGGCCGGCCCTGGTCATCGTCTTCGCGGCCGCCGTCGGAGGATCGGCCATCGCCGGTGACGAGGAGGCCGGCCGCATCGACCTGACCCTGTCCCACCCGGTGTCGCGCTGGAGCCTGGCCTGGCAGCGGTTCGCGGCGATCGTCGTGGGCATGCTCCTCGCCGGGATCGTGCTGGCCATCGGGCTCGTCGCCATCTCCGGTCCGGCCGACCTGGGCGAGATCGCCACGGCGAACCTCCTCGCCGCCTCGATCCAGCTGGCGATCATGGGCACCTTCTTCGGGGCCCTCGCACTCGGGATCGGGGCCGCGACCGGGCGCCGTGCGCTCGTCTACGCCGCCGTGGCCATCGTCGGTGTCGGCGGCTTCCTGGGCTACAACCTCGCCCCCATGGTCGAGGGTCTGGCCTGGCTGGCCGACATCTCGCCGTTCCGCTTCTATCTCGGCGGCGAGCCGCTGGTGAACGGCTTCCAGGTCGTCGACTCGGCGGTCCTCGTGGGGGCCGCCCTCGTGCTGGTGACGGCCGGCGGGTTCGCCTTCGACCGGCGCGACCTGGCCGTCTAGACGAGGCAGACCGGGGACCCTTCGGTCCGGAGGACCCTTGGCTGCTGTGCGATGGCCTCGTACGGTCGTCCGGCGTCCGACCCGAAGGAGGACCGAGATGCGCGTCGTCACGCGATCGCCCTTCGGTCGGCTGGCCGCGGCCGCTGCGCTCACCATCGCGCTGGCCGGCTGTGCCGGATCGACCTCCCCAAGCCCGGCTGCCTCACCAGGCGAGGCGGCGCCGTCGCCCTCGCCGGCCGGCGGGCCGATCCCGCTCATCGTCGACAATGACATGAGCTTCGACGACGTCATGGCGATCGCCTTCCTGCTGTCCCGGCCCGAGGTCGAGCTCATCGGCATCACGGTCACCGGGACCGGCATCGCCCACTGCGGCCCGGGTGCCCGCAACGCCCGCGACCTGCTTCACGAACTCGGCGCTCCGGAGGTCCCAACGGCATGCGGATCGGAGGAGCCGCTGGACGCCGGGCTGCCGTTCCCCGAGCCGTGGAGGGACGGCGCCGACGACATGTTCGGGCTCGGCATCGACGGCCTGCCCGGCACGCCGAAGGCCACCGCGGTCGAGCTTCTGACCGAGCTGATCGGTGGGTCGGAGCGCCCGGTCACGATCCTGGCGACCGGCCCGTTCACCAATCTCGCCGAAGCCCTCGCGGCCGATCCCGGCCTGGCCGACGGCATCGAGCGGATCGTCATCATGGGCGGGGCGGTCGACGTGGACGGGAACGCGACCCCGGACGGGAGCCCGGCACCCGCGGAGTGGAACTTCGCCGCCGACCCGCTGGCCGTCGACGCGGTCTGGAAGGCGGGGATCCCGATGGTCCTCGTCCCGCTCGATGCGACGAACGACGTGCCGATCACCCGGGCGTTCGTCGACGAGCTGCAGCGCGACACCGCCGCCGGGCCGGCGAACCTCGTCGAGGAGCTCCTCCTGAGGAACGCCTTGTCGATCGACGTCGACTACTTCTGGGACGTCCTCGCGGCGATGTGGCTCGTGGAGCCGGGGGTCGTCACCACCGAGGAGACCGCGGTCGCCATCGTCCCCGACGGGGCGGAGGCCGGTCGATCGGTCCGGTCGGACGACGGGGCCATGGTCACCCTGGCAACGGCCGCCGATCGCCAAGCCTTCGAGTCGACCTTCCTCCAGACACTGCGGTCGGGTGGCCCGCGGCGCACCCCGTTCGAGCTGAACGGCGAGCTGACGGTCCGGTCCGACGGGACCGACTGCGAGGCTGCAGTGCCGGCGGCGCCGACCGCGGGGAGCTACACCCTCGAGTTCTCGAACGAGAGCTCGGTCGACATGGCCGCCGTCGCGATCGGCCTGACGGAGGGTTCCACCTGGGACGACCTCGACGCATGGATCGCCGACCACCCCGGCTCCATCGACCAGCCCCCGATGGTCGCAGTCAACGGCGTCGTGCTCCCGGCTCCGGGCACCGCCGGATCCGCCCTCGTCGACCTGGCGCCCGGGGATGCGGCCATCGTCTGCCTCGTCGCGGCGGGAGACCAGCAGGAGGTCATCAGCGGGCCGCGGTTCGTCGTCGAGTAGCCCTCAGGCGAGCCGCTCCCACGGCTCCGAGATGTCGTGGTCGGGACCCATGACCGATCCGTAGAGGGCGTTCGCCTCCGTCGAGTAGCCACCGACGAAGGCCACGAGGCAGCCCATCCGCTGGAGCCGGTGGAGCGCCTCGAGGATGGTGGCCCGGGCCAGACCGCGGCGACGATGGGCGGCGACCGTCGCGACCGGCTCCAGATACGCGGTCCGTGACACGTCGTCGAACCAGGCCGTGCAGAACGCCGCGATGGACCCGTCGGCAGCCACCGCGACGATGTCGAGATCGCGCCGATAGGTCGGCGCCTGCTGGATGTGGTGGTACCAGTCGGGGTGGTCGCGGTTCTCGCGGGCCACGGCGATGTCGTCGCCATGGAAGGCCAGCCCGGACGCGTAGCAGCGCTCCAGCAGCTCGAGCCCGTCGGCCATCGGGCGGACCTCGTAGCCGGGGATGGCCGGGACGTCGGGAAGGGGTTCGCTGAGGTCACGGCGGTGCTGCCACTCGCCAGCACCGGGCCGCTCGAGCCGCCGGAAGCCACGCCGCGCCAGGATGTGCCTGACGGCTCGCGTCCCTGGCGTCGACGAAGACCCGCAGCCGGCGTCGTCCGTCCGGATACGGGATCGCCAGGCGCTCCTCTGCCACCGCGATCATCGCCTCGTCGAGCTCCGGCGATGCGACCGCCGGATCGACCTGCAGGTGCGCCTCGCCGGCCCCTCGGGGTTGACGCGCCGCGACGAGCTCGCCCGCGGTCGTCTCCCAGAGGAAGACATGGGCGGCGGGATCGAGGTGTTCGAGATCCGGATTGGCGAACCACCACCAGTAGTCGAGCCGGGCGACGTGCCAGGACC
Organism: uncultured Chloroflexia bacterium; assembly: GCA_963707215.1. Classification (GTDB taxonomy): domain Bacteria; phylum Chloroflexota; class Limnocylindria; order Limnocylindrales; family CSP1-4; genus DATHYZ01. Next base: position 1,452,140 of record CAVPPB010000003.1, read on the forward strand.
GCTGGCGCCGGTCGTTGCGGACCATCGTCCGGCGGAGCAGCTCGCGCAGGCGCCAGTAGTCCTCGTCGCCGGCAAGCGGTCGCATCGCCAGCCCGGCGGGAGCAACGAGCGTCCCCCCGAGCCGGCCCGGATCGGCGGTCATGGTCGCAAGGTAGGCGGCAGTGGTCGGTCGGTGACGGGCCGAACGGCGTGTCCGGCCGGACCTTCCTCCTCCCCTGCCGGCAGCGACCCGACGGATCCGGCGCGATCGTCGGCGTCAGCCGGCCGGCGTCAGCCAGACCGGATACTCGGTGACGTTGATCTCGGAGCCGTCGCGGGCCGAGTACTCGAACGCCCGGAGGGTGCCCCACTGGGGACTCGGGACGTCGTAGCGGAGCTCGGTGCTCCAGGTGCCCCAGCAGCCCATGCCACAGGTGGCCATGACCGTCGCCTTGGCCAGGACGCGGTCCGCCGCGTCGAGGAGCTGGACCTGCGAGGTCGCCTCGAACGCGTTGGAGAGCCCGGACACGCGGCCCGGGTTGCCGAGCGCGGCGCCCCACGCGGGCCGATCGATGAACACCAGCGACAGCTGCTCGGTGTAGTCCTCGCGCCCGACGGGCTGATCCAGGATGACGCCCTCGCCGCTGAAGACGGTGACCGGCTCACCATCGAGCTCGAAGCGGACGGCGTCGACGGTCGGGAACTGGGTGAGCGTGTAGACGACCTGCGCCAGGCGGGCGAAGACCGAGGCGCTGCCGCCGCCGGATTCGAACTCCCGCGACAGGTCGACGGTCGCGATCCGGTCGTCGATCCGGAGGCCCAGGAGCCGGGTCCCGGCCGGGATGGCGCTCGTCAGTGCCGGGTCGGCGGCACGCTCTCGCGCCGATGGCCCGACGAGGAGCTGCTGCATCGCGGCGGTGCCCACGGCCACGGTCTTCGGCACCTCGCGGAGCACCGGCGCCAGGCCCGGATCGCCGGTCGAGCTGCCGAGCATGAAGTAGGCGCGGACGATGGTCGTGCCGGCCGGCGACGCGGCCGGGGTCGGCGTAGCGGACGGGGACGGCGAGACCGGCGGGGACGGCGGTGGGACGTCCGGCTGGGTCGGATCGGGCGACGAAGCCGAGGGCAGGGGCGTCGGCTCGGGCGAGCCGGGCTCGAGCGAGGGGACGTCGGACGGTGGCGGTGTGGCCGGCGGGCCGAGCGTGCCGCTCGGCGCCGTGCAGGCGGCTAGCAGGACAAGCGTGGAGACGAGGGCGACGAGGAGGCGGGCGGAGCGGGTCATGGCTCGGGCCTTGGTGCGGGTTCCGACGCACCGTCAGCCTCGCTCATGGACGTCACCGGCCCATCGCGGGCGGGTAACGATCGCGTATCGCTCACGGGCAGGTCGAGCACGAAGCGCAGGCCGCCGCCGGGTCTCGCCTCGGCCCGAAGCTCGGCGCCGAGCAGGGCGGCGTGCTCGGCGGCGATGGCCAGGCCCAGCCCGGAGCTGCCACCGCGGCGGGACGGATCGACCTTGTAGAACCGCTCGAAGAGACGGGGCAGGACGTCGTCAGGGACCCCCCGGCCGCGGTCGGCCACGGTGACCTCCGCGCCATCCGGCGTCCTCGTGAGCGCCACCTCGACCGGCGAGCCGGGGGCGTGGGCCCGGGCATTGTCCAGCAGGTTGCCCAGGATCCGGTCGAGCCGGCGCGGGTCGGACTCCACGATGACCGGGTCCGGCGGGACGATGACCGCCGCCTCCCGCAGCCGGGCGGCCACGACGGCGCCGACGAGCGCGCCCAGGTCGATGATGGCCGGCTCGGGCCTCTCGGCGTCGGCATCGAACCGCGAGATCTCCATCAGGTCCTCGACCAGCACCCGGAGCCGACGAACGTCGGCAACCAGCAGCTCGGCCGCCCGACGGGTGTCCGCCGAGAGCTCGTCCATCCCCTGCTCGATCAGCGACGCTTCCGCGACGAGGGCAGCGAGCGGGGTCCGCAGCTCGTGCGACACGTCGGCGACGAAGCGGCGGTTCTGCCGCTGGGCCTCCTCGAGCTCGCCGATGGTGTGCTCGAGCGAATCGGCCATCCGGTCGAACTCGGCCGCCAGTCGCCCGAGCTCGTCGGCGCCGCGAACGCCCACCCGCGCCGACAGGTCGCCGGCCGCGATCCGGCTCGCCGCCTCGCCCGCCGCGTGGACCGGTCGCAGGATGCCCCGGGCGATGGCGCCGGCGGTGAGCAGGGCCAGCACCGCGGCGATCGCGCCGCCGGCCAGAAGCCCGACCCGAAGCTGGCCCAGGGCCGCGTCGACGACATCGGCCGGGAAGATGAAGTAGAGCGCCGGAGGCGAGGCGCCCTGGCGTCCGCCGACGACGAGGACCGATCGACCGGCGAGCGGCTGCCATGAGTATGCGAGCTGGCCTGCGTCCACCGCGTCTCGCATGCTCGGTGGCAGCGCATCGAGGGCGCCGGCGAGCGAGCCCGCCGAGACGTACGGATCGCCGTCACCGAAGTCCGCCACCGTCTCAACGTCGCCGCGGAGCCGGAATGCCTCGACGAGACCGCTGGACGCGAGGGCTGCGGCGTCGGTCGGCGCCGGCTGCACCCCCGGAAGCAGGACCGAGAGGTTGAAGTCCGCCTGCTGGCGGGCCTCTGCGAGGAGCTGGTCGCGCAGCGAGGCCTCGACGAAGACGTAGGTCCCGACGCCGATCGCCGCCACCGTCACCACGACCAGGCCGACGAGGGCGACGGCGAGGCGGGTCCGGATGCCGCCCATGGCCTAGGTCGGCGCCGCGTCGGGCAGGTCACTCGGTCGGGCGGCCCGGTAGCCCGCACCGCGCACCGTGAGGACCAGCTCAGGATGGCCTGGATCCCGCTCGATCTTGGCCCGCAGCCGGCCGATCGCGACGTCGACCAGGCGCGAGTCGCCGAGGTAGTCGTAGCCCCAGACGTGGTCGAGCAGGACCTCGCGGGTGAACACGCGGCCGGGGTGGCGAGCCAGCTCGACCAGCAGGTCGAACTCGGTCCGGGTCAGCGCGATCTCGCTGCCGTCCCGCTCGACCGAGCGACCGGCGGGGTCGATCCGAAGCGGCCCGAGAAGGATCGCGACGCTCCCCACCTCGCCCGCACTCGGCGCGCGGCGGCGGAGGGCCGCCCGGACCCGGGCGACCAGCTCCGGCATCTCGAAGGGCTTGCGGACGTAGTCGTCGGCGCCGGCCTCCAGGCCGACGACGACGTCGATCGTGTCGCCCCGCGCGGTGAGCATGACGACCGGGGTCGTTGACTCGCGGCGGATCTCGCGGCAGACCTCCAGGCCATCGAGCCGGGGCAGCATCACGTCGAGGAGGACCAGGTCCGGGCGTTCAGCCCGCCAGCGTTCGAGCCCCTCGGCCCCGTCGGCGGCCGTGCCGACGGTGAAGCCGGCGCCTCGCAACCCGATCGCCGTGATCTCGCGGATCGACGGGTCGTCCTCGACGAGCAGGATCCGAGCGTCCATCAGCGACGAGTATGCGGCGCCGGTCCGTCACCGACGAGGGCCGGACGGCGGAACACGCCACGGCCGGCCTCGGCCGAGCTTCGGCGGACGCCGACCCGCCCGTCGGCCAGGTTGGCCTATACTCGGCCGCGCGCCGACATAGCTCAGCGGTAGAGCAGCTGTTTCGTAAACAGCAGGTCCTCGGTTCGAATCCGAGTGTCGGCTCCAATGGAACGTGACCGAAGACCCGGCCTCATGGCCGGGTCTTCTTGGGCGTTCAAGGAGGGCGACGGGCGTCGGCGACCTGCCGGGCCGCCAGCGAGTCCCTGGGTCACGAAACCATGATGACCGACGACGTGCCCGCGAGGCGTGGGCCCGCTTACATCCGTCCGCCCGCCGCCGACCGAACATCAGGGCATGGACCTGCTTCGATCGCTGGGCGGCGCGCGGACCGCCTGTCCACATGTCCCCGACACCTTGCCAGCTCCCTCGGGCAGCAAGTGCGAGGAGTGCGGGAGCGGCTTCAGCCTGCGTATGTGCACGACCTGTGGCCACGTCGGCTGCTGCGAATCGCAGGCGGGCCACGCTCGGGCCCACGCCCTGACAGATGGGCACCCGGTCATCAGGGCGATGCCGGTGGAGCGCGGCTTCACCTGGTGCTACGAGGAGAGCGCCTATGTCGATTGAACCTGTCGCGCTCGCCCGACAACTGGTCGACTCGGTCCGATCCGGTCGCCTCGACGCCGTGGCCGCGACGGAGCTCGCTGCCCTCGACCCCGAGGCCCTCGCCGCGTCCCTCGCCGACGACACGACCCGCATCGCCTTCTGGGTCAACGTGTACAACGCCGTGGTCCGCGCGCAGCTCATGGCCGACCCGGCGGCCCTCCGGCGCCGGTGGCGGTTCTTCGCTCGACCGGCCATCGTCGTCGCCGGCCGCCGCCTGAGCCCGAACGCCATCGAGCACGGGATCCTGCGCCGTTCGGCCTTCCTTCTCGGGCTCGGCCACGTCCACAACCCCTGGGCGTCGCCCGACGAGCGCCGCTGGCGGGTCGATCGGGTCGATCCGCGGGTGCACTTCGCGCTCAACTGCGGCGCCCGCAGCTGCCCGCCCCTCGCGACCTGGGAGCCAGCTACCCTCGACGAGGATCTCGAGCGGGCCGCCCGCGCGTATCTGACCAACGAGTGCCAACGGACCGAGGGCGGGCGCGTGCTGGTGGTCCCTCGACTGCTCCTCTGGTACCGGGGCGACTTTGGTGGATCGACCGGCATCGTGCGCCTGCTGCGCCACCACGGGATCGTGGGGCCGGACGAGCGCCCGTCCCTCCGCTACGGGACCTACGACTGGACTCCGGCACTGGACCCGCCGGTCGATCTCCCGGACTCGTCGCAGGGCGATCGCGATCGGCCCGCAACGGCCGATCCGTCGGTCACATTCTAGCCGCGCCCCTCCGGTGGATCCAGGGTCCACCGACTCCCGGGCGACTCGAGACGCCTTCACGACAGTGGGCCCATGAAGGACGCCACGGCCTCGCTGTCTCCCCCGCGCGGACCGGGGGACCGGGCGACGAGCACCCCGGCTCGGGGCCAGGCCGGGTCAGGCCCTGATCACCTCGAGCCCCGGCACATCGATCAGGTCGTCGTCTTGAGTGACGAGCGGGACACCCAGCGCGATCGCGGTCGCGGCGATCCACGAATCGTTGACCCCCATCTGCCGGCCGAGGTCGCGGAGGGCGACCCGAAGGTGGGCCCAGGCGCCGGCCACGGCCTCGTCGATCGGCACGGGTGCGAGGACGAGCACGGCCGTCAAGGTGGCGAGTCGTCGGTCCCGCGTGGCCAGGTCGGTGGCAGCCAGGACGCCGGCGCGGAGCTCACCGACGGTGATCACCGAGACGGCGAGTCGATCCGGCAGCAGATCCGTCCTCAGCGGCCGACCGTCCTCCCTGGCGATGAAGATGCTCGTGTCGGCCAGGCCGGCGGTCACGGGATCGGCTCGTCGTCGGTGGTGCCCGGCGCGAGGTCGAGAAGCTCCGAGCGCAGGCCCGGATCGGCGCCGGCGCCGAGGATGTGCTTGGCGAAGTCCTCGCGCTCGATCCAGCGCGGTCGCTCGAGCGACGAACCCCCGGGCGGCGCCCTGAGGTCGCCGTCGGGCGCCGCGATGCGGGACTCGCCCACCCGGTGGCGTGCCGTCACGGCCTCGATGCCGGCCCGGATGAGCCGCGCCTCGCTTCGGCCCTCGACCTCGGCGGCCCGCGCCAGGGCAGCCTTCTGCTCGCTGGTGAGATAGACCGTCGTCTTCTCCATGCCACCCATCATGCCATACATGGCTGGCGCAGTGGCTCGTGGTCGGATGCCCGCGACACCGAGCCGAAGACCGGCGCGCGCCGCCGTATCCTGACGCTCGACGCACGGCCGACCTGCCGGCCGATCGGCGCAGGATCCCCAAATCCAGCCGGAGGCTGAAGGGACCATGATCCCGCCCATCCTGTTCATCGCGCTGGCGATCCTGGGCTACAGCCTCGTCTCGAAGCGACTGGCCTCGACGATCGTCACCGCGCCGATCTTCTTCGCCGGGATCGGGCTGCTGGCGGGTCCCGTGGCGGGAGTCGTCGACGTCGGCACCGACGACACGCTGCTCGTCCTCCTGCTGGAGGCCGCCCTGGTCATGGTCCTCTTCGCCGACGCGCTCAACCTCGATCTGCGTCGCTGGACGAAGGAGCCGTCGCTGGCGGGCCGGCTGCTGGGGATCGGCCTGCCCCTGACGATGATCGCCGGAGCGATGGGGGCCGCGGTCGTCTTCCTGGGTCTCGCACCCTGGGAGGCCGCGCTGATCGCCGTGATGCTCGCCCCGACGGATGCCGCCCTGGGCCAGGCGGTCGTGGCGAACCCCCGCGTCCCGGCGGTCATCCGCAACGCGCTCAATGTCGAGAGCGGCCTCAACGACGGCCTGGCTCTCCCGTTCCTGACCATCGCCCTGACCATCGGCCTCGTGGAGCTCGGAGCCGAGACCGAGATCGGCGCCGTCGAGACACTCGTCCGGTCGCTCCTCGGCTCGACCGTCATCGGGGTGGGCGCCGGGATCGGCGGAGGCTTGCTCATCCGGGCGGCCGTCGGCCGCGGCTATGCCGCCCGGCAGACCGCCTCGACGTTCCTGGTGGCGCTCGCCGTGGCGTCGTTCATCGTCGCCGACGATCTCGGGGCCAGCGAATTCCTGGCCGCCTGGACGGCCGGGCTCGCGACCGGGTCGCTCATCCGGGGCCACTTCGGCGAGGACACCTTCCGGATCCCGGAGCAGCTCGCCGACGTCCTGGCCGCGATCGGCTTCCTCCTGCTGGGGGCGGCCCTGCTGGGACCGGTGCTCGCGGCCGCGACCCCACTGACGATCGCCTACGCCCTCCTCAGCTTGACGGTCATCCGGATGGTCCCGGTCGCCGTGGCGATGCTCCGGACCGGCTTCGCCCGACCGACGGTCCTGTACGTCGGCTGGTTCGGGCCGCGAGGGCTCGCCTCCATCGTCTTCGCCGGGGTGGTCGTCGAGGAGGCCATCCCGTCGGCCGAGGCGATCATCCAGGTCGTGCTGCTGACCGTGGCCCTCAGCCTCGTCCTCCACGGTGTGACGGCCGCCTGGGGCGCGCGCCGCTACGCGGCCTGGTTCGAGCGTGCCGCTGCGGCCGACCCGTCCATCCCTGAGGCTGCCGAGCTCCCGGAGCGTGGGCTGCGGGCCCGATCGGCGCCGACGCGCGGCGCCCACGGGGAGTAGTCAGGACACGGCAGGCGGAGGGTCGGTCCGGGTGGCCCATGACGGGCGGAGTCCGCCGCGCGACCGTCGGTGTGCCACGATGGCGGCGGCAATGCTTGTGTAGCGCTCGCTCGCGCCCGGGCGCGATGCCGAGCCGACAGGATGGAGGATCCGCGACGTGCCGGACGGGAAACCCAACATCGTCGTCTTCTGGGGCGATGACATCGGGATCACGAACCTCAGCTGCTACAGCGACGGCCTCATGGGCTACCGGACCCCGAACATCGACCGGGTCGCGGCCGAGGGCGTCCGATTCACCAATTCGTACGGGGAACAGAGCTGCACCGCCGGTCGGTCGGCCTTCATCACCGGCCAGAGCGTCTACCGGACGGGCCTGAGCAAGGTAGGGTTCCCCGGAGCGGCGATCGGCATGCCGGCCGAGGACCCGACCATCGCCGACCTCCTCAAGGTCCAGGGCTACGCCACCGGGCAGTTCGGCAAGAACCACCTGGGCGACCGGGATGAGCACCTGCCGACGAGACACGGCTTCGACGAGTTCTTCGGCAACCTCTACCACCTCAACGCGGAGGAGGAGCCGGAGCACCCGGACTACCCGGACCCGGAGCGGTATCCGAACTTCAAGGGCAACTACGGGCCCCGGGGCGTCCTGCGCTGCAGGGCGAAGCCTGACGGGACCCAGGAGATCGAGGACACGGGCCCGCTGACGAAGAAGCGGATGGAGACGATCGACGACGAGATCGTCGACGCCGCCATCGACTACATCGACCGACAGCATGCCGAGGGCGCGCCATTCTTCACCTGGATCAACACGACCCACATGCACTTCCGGACGCATCCGAAGCCCGAGAGCATCGGCCAGTCGGGCAAGTGGCAATCCGCGTACCACGACACGATGATCGACCACGATCGGCACGTGGGACGGGTGCTCGACAAGCTGGATGAGCTGGGCATCGCCGACGACACGATCTTCGTGTACTCGACCGACAACGGGCCCCACATGAACACCTGGCCCGACGGCGCCATGACGCCCTTCCGGTCCGAGAAGAACACCAACTGGGAGGGTGCGTTCCGCGTTCCCGAGATGGTCCGCTGGCCGGGCCACATCCCGGCCGGTGCCGTCCTCAACGGCATCGTCAGCCACATGGACTGGCTGCCGACCTTGCTGGCCGCGGCGGGCGAACCGGCGATCAAGGACAAGCTCCTCGACGGCTACGAGGCCGGCGACACGACCTTCAAGGTCCACCTCGACGGCTACGACCTGCTGCCGTACCTGACGGGCAAGGCCGACCAGAGCCCGCGGACCGAGTTCTTCTACTTCTCGGACGACGGGGACCTGGTGGCCATGCGCTATGACAACTGGAAGCTGGTGTTCATGGAGCAGCGGCTGAGCGGGACCCTGCAGGTCTGGTTCGAACCCTTCGTGCCCCTCCGCGTCCCGCGGCTCTACAACCTCCGGACGGATCCGTTCGAGCGGGCGGACGTGACCTCGAACACCTACTGGGACTGGTTCATCGACCGCGCCTTCCTGGTCCTGCCCGCACAGAAGATCGTCGGCGACTTCCTGGGGACCTTCATCGAGTACCCGCCCCGGATGAAGGCCGCCAGCTTCACGATCGACCAGGTCCAGGCGCGCCTGGAGGCAGCGATCGGGGCCGGGCACTGAGCCTGGACATCGCCCGGGCCCCGAGCGGCCGGTCGAACCTGCCCGAGCCGGATCCCAGCGAGATGACCGCGTCCCAGCCGGCGGCGCCGCCGCGCTTCCACGTGATGGCCAAGCCGACGGGGGCGATCTGCAACCTCGGCTGCTCGTACTGCTTCTTCCTCGACAAGGAGGCGCTCTACCCGGGCTCGACGTTCCGGATGTCGGACGAGGTCCTTGAGCGGTACGTGGAGCAGCTGATCGCATCGCACCGCTCCGACACGGTGACGTTCGCCTGGCAGGGCGGCGAGCCGACCCTGATGGGGCTCGACTTCTTCCGCCGGGCCGTGGAGCTCCAGGAGCGTCACCGTCGCCCCGGGATGACGATCGAGAACACCCTCCAGACGAACGGGACGCGCCTGGACGACGAATGGGCCGCCTTCCTCGCCGAGCACAGCTTCCTCATCGGCATCTCGATGGACGGGCCGCGCGAGCTCCACGACGGCAACCGGGTCGACAAGGGCGGCAAGCCGACCTTCGACCAGGTCATGCGGGGGTTGCGGCTCCTCCAGGCGCACGAGGTCGAGTACAACGTCCTGACGACGGTCAACCGCCTCAACGGGGACTACCCGCTGGAGGTCTATCGCTTCCTGCGTGATGACGTCGGCACCGACTGGATGCAGTTCATCCCCGTCGTCGAGCGCCTCGACGAGGCCAGCCTCCCCGATCCGATGCACGGCTCGGTCGCCTCTCCGCGATCCGTCGAGCCGGAGCAGTTCGGACGGTTCCTCATCGGCATCTTCGACGAGTGGGTCCGCCATGACGTCGGCCGGGTCTTCGTGCAGACGTTCGAGGCCGCGCTGCGGAACTTCTACGGGACAGCTGGGTCAGGCCTCTGCGTCTTCGACGAGACCTGCGGGGCCGGGCTGGCCCTGGAGCACACCGGCGACCTCTACTCGTGTGACCACTTCGTGGAGCCACAGCACCGGGTCGGCAACATCCGGGAGCTGCCGATGCTCGACCTGGTCGGCTCGCAACAGCAGCTCGCGTTCGGCGCCGCGAAGCGCGACACCCTGCCCCGGATGTGCCGGGAGTGCGACGTCCGCTTCGCCTGCCACGGCGAGTGCCCCAAAAACCGCTTCCTGACGACGCCCGACGGCGAGCCCGGTCTCAACTACCTGTGCGCCGGGTACATGGCCTTCTTCCGCCACATCGACCGGCCGGCGCGGATCATCGTCCAGCTGCTCAAGACCGGCAGGGAGGCGTCGGAGGTGATGCCCCTCCTGGCCGGCCGGGACGCCGAGATCGCGGCAGCCGTGCTCGCCGCCGGTCGCAACGACCCATGTCCCTGCGGCAGCGGGCTCAAGGTGAAGCGCTGCCACGGCGAGACGTCGGAGGGCGCGCCGATCGACCTGTCCGGGATCCCGCTGGGGACCCCGCGCCCGCCGGTCGGCCGACCAGGTACCGACGAGGCCGACGCGAGGGGCACGCCGTGAGCGCGCCGTCCGCCGGACCACGGCTGTCGACGGAGCCGGTGACGGAGGTCGGCAGACGCCTGACGACGGCCGCCGGGCTCGCCGGCCTCCTGTTCGCCGTCCTCTTCATCGGATCGTTCGCCCTCCTGCGGGTCGGCGTCCCGCCATCCGATGGAGCGGCGTTCGCGGATTGGTGGGAGGCCAACCGCCAGCGCGCCGCCGTCGGGACCTACCTGATCCCGTTCACCGGCATCGCCTTCCTGTGGTTCGTCGCCGCGGTCCGCCAGCGGATCGGCCGGCTCGAGGGACTCTTCTTCTCGACGATCTTCCTGGGCAGCGCCCTCCTCCTGGTGGCGACGGTCTTCGTGACCGGCGCGGCCTCGGGCGCCACGATCGCCGCGGCGGACAGCCTCGACACCCGGCGCGCCGCGGAGGTGGCCGCGTTCAGCCACGCGTTCGCCTACGCGCTCTTCTTCGGCTTCACCGTGAAGATGGGAGCGATGTTCATGCTGGTCGTCGCGAGCATCGGACGCGGGACGACGGTGCTGCCGCGCTGGCTCGTCCTCCTGACGACCCTGCTCGGGATCGCCCTGCTCCTCGTCGTCGGCATCTGGGAGATCACCGCGCTCGTCTTCCCGGTCTGGGTCGCGGTCGTGAGCCTCATGATCATCCGGGCCAGCCTCGAGCGCGAGCAGGGCGGCTGAGGGAGCGAACGCCCGAGAGCCAACCGCAGCCGACGTCGCGGCCCGGTCGCGCCGCACGAGAAGAGGGCCCTCCGCTCCGGGCGGAGGGCCCTCGATCGGCCGATGTCAGGTCGACGCTCGGTCGTCTACCAGGTGCACTCGTTGGGTGGATCGGCCGGGTCGCACTCGGCCTCGGTCTTGATCGCGTCGAGGATCTCGAGCCCCTTGTCGGCATCGAGGAGGACAGGATCGCCGAACGACCCATCCTCGTTGAACTGGATGTACGACGGGGTGACGGCGTTCACGCCACCACTGGTGTACGTGCCGGGGCCCGTGACGCCTTCGTAGTCGACGTCCTTGCCCTCGCGGATCATCGCCAGGCAGTCGGCGTACGTGTAGCACGCCTCGCCGCCGTCGCCGACCTCGAACATGGCCGGAGCCCACGCACTCGCCTTGTACGAGCCGGCGGCCTCGACGGCGAGCGCCGTCTGCACCAACAGGTCGTAGGTCGAGAAGGCATAGGGGTTGTACGCGTCATACGGCGGGCACTCGGCCACGCCCTCGGCGCAGCCGGTCTGGCCGTCCCACAGCGGCTGGAAGAACGCCCAGGCATCGTTCTCGGTATTCGGCGAGAAGGAGGCGAACCCGATGCCCTTCTGGGTCGCGATGGGCTCGTTGCCCAGCGATCCGATGAACTCGGCCTCGCTCCAGCCGGTCTCGCCGATCCAGTAGAGCGACAGGCCAGCCTCGGCCGCCGCCTTGATCAGGGTCGCGGATTCCACCGAGCCAGCCTGGATGAGCACGGCGTCGGGGTCCAGCTCGGCGATCTTCTGGGCCTCGGCCCGGTAGGACGACTGCAGGGCCGGCGCGTCGATCCGGGCCAGGACGTTGAGCCCGAGGATCTCGGCAGCCGTCTCGTTCGCATCCGCCGCGAGCTGGAAGCCCTCGACCTGGGTCGCGAAGATGACGACATCCGTGGCACCGATCTGCTCGGCGTACAGGCTGCCGTAGGTCCCCAGCGCCTCGTCGAGGCCCTGCGCCCGGAAGATCGGCTCACCGGCCTTGCCGCCGAGGTTGCCGGGGATGGCCCCGCCGTGGACCGACGGTCCGAGCGGGGAGTCGTTCTCCTGCCAGTACTCGATCATGTAGTCACGGTAGGTCCGGTACTGGTGAGCGATGCTCACCACGATCTCGGCGCCGTGCTGCTCGAGGCAGGTCTTCGCCGCCTGGCCTTCCATGCTGTCCCCGATGTCCTCGGAGATCAGCTCCCAGGTCCGGCCGAGCGGCGGGTCGGCGTTGATGACCTCATCGATCGGGAAACGCACGTCGTTCGTGAGGGACGGTCCGTACGACGCGAACTCGCCCGTGTAGTAGGCGAGCTCACAGACGACGACCGGCTCGGTCGACATCGACGGCTCGGCGCTGGCCGCCGCGCTCGGCTCGGCGCTCTCGCCCGGGGACTGGGTGGCGCCGCTGGTGCAGGCGGTGACCAGCAGGGCCAGTGCCGCGGTCAAGACCACGATGCGGCCCGGCTTCAGCAGATCGATTCTCATCAGCGATCCTCCTCCTGTTCGGGATGCCTAGCCCTGGATAGCGGGCCGGGGCGGCCCGGGTTCGATTGACGAACGATTAGATCCGGTAGGCCTCCTTCAACTGCTGGGTCGTCAGCTCGGCGGCATCCATGACCGCGAACGCCTCGCCGAGGCTCAGGACCATCACCCGGTCGGCCACCTGGAGCGCCTTCGTGGCGTTCTGCTCGGCGAGGACGATGGCGACGCCCGCGGGTCTGATGGATCTCGGTGATCTTCTCGAAGAAGTGGTCGACGTACAGGGGGGAGAGCCCGGCCGTCGGCTCGTCGAGGAGCAGGATCCGGGGCTCCTGCATCAGGGCACGGCCGCAGGCCACCATCCTCGACTCGCCGCCGCTGAGCGTGCCGGCAGGCTGCCGCTGGAGGTCCTTCAGGGCCGGGAACAGCTCGAGTATCTCGGCGATGCGCTCGTCCCGCGGCCGTTGGCCGATCATCCCACCGACGCTCAGGTTCTCGAGGACCGTGAGGTTCGTGAAGACGCCCTTCTCCTGGGGCACGTAGCCGATGCCGCGGCCCGCCGTCTCATAGGGCGCCATGGCCGACACGTCCTCGCCCTGGAACCGGATCGCGCCGCCCATCGGCGGGATGAGGCGGGCGAGCGTCGCCAGTAGCGTCGTCTTGCCGGCCCCGTTGGCGCCCAGAACCGCGAAGATCTCGTCGCCGACGGAGAAGTCGAGACCTTTCAGCACGGTCACGCCGTGGTAGCCGCTGCGCAGGCCCTGCACCTCGAGGTCGCGGAGGGGGATGGCTCAGACATGGCCCTCTCCCAGGTAGCTCTCGACGACGGTGTGGTTCTCGCGGATCGACTGCGGGTCGCCCCGCAGGACGACCTTGCCCTCGGCCATGAAGTGGACGATCTCGCAGAGGTTCCAGATGACGTTGAGGTCGTGCTCGACGATCACGACCGAGGTGCCGGCCGCCGAGATCTCCTTGATCACGTCCATGACCTTCTCGGTGATCTCGTCGGGGAGGCCGGCGGTCGGCTCGTCGAGGAGCAGGAACGTGGGCTTCAGGAGCAGGCAGCGGACGATGTCGAGGAGCTTCTTCTCGCCCGCGGACATGGCGAAGCCGTCGGGGTCCTGGAACCCGAAGTAGTCGAGGTAGCGACGGATCTCCGCTTCGTGGCGCTTGGAAGACCGGCTGCTCGCTGAACACCCGCGCCGGCGTGCTCGAACCGGGCCTCGGTGACCGAGAGGAGGGTCGAGTCCCAGATGGTCAGCTTGGGGAAGTCCATGATGACCTGGTTGCTCTTGACCACGCCGTGGTGCGACAGCTCGTGGGCAGGCGAGATCGGAGAGCACGACCGCCGACCCCGCCGGCGGCGCGAGGGTGATCGTTCCCCGGTCGAGCGGCGTCGAGTGCATGATCATCCGCATCAACGTCGTCTTGCCGGCGCCGTTCGGCCCGATCAGGCCCTCGATCGGCCGCTCGCCGAGGACGAGGTCGTCCACGTCCACGACCACTCGACCCGAGAAGCTCTTGACCGCGTTCTGGACCCGGATCCTGGGACGGGCCGACGACGCGGTTTCGACGACCGGGGTCCCGACCACGTCACTTGCCATGGATCTTCCCCATGAGCTTGTCGCGCCGCATGTCGCCGAGGATGCCGAGCGGGCGGAACAGCAGGATGATGATGAGGGTCGCGCCGAAGACCGCCTCGCGCAGGACGGGGATCGCCTGCGTGTACCACTCGCGCGGGAGCGGCAGGTAGGCCTGGATCACGATGTCGAAGAGCCCGACGGTCAGGATGACCCCGATGACGCCGCCCCAGACGCGCGCCGTGCCACCCAGGACGAGGCCCACGATCGCGGCGAGCGTGACGCCGACGCCGATCTGGCCGACATCGAGGAACCGCACCATCACCCCGTACATCGCACCGAGCAGGCCCATGACCGCCGACGTGGAGGCGAACAGCCAGAGCTTGGTCCGGAAGGTGGACTTCCCGAGGCTGCGGGCGAGCGGCTCGTTGCCACCGACGGAGATGAGCAGGCGACCGTACGGCGACCGATGCACCAGCCAGACGTAGACGAGGATCGCGGCAACGACGGCGCTCAGGATCACGAGCCAGAGGAACTCGTTCTCCTTGACGGTGCCGATGTCGTACGGGAAGCGGAGCCCGCCCATGCCTCGCGCTCCACCGGTCCAGTCGTCCTGGGTGGTCGCCAGGATCTGGACCGCGGAAGCGAACCCGAGCGTGACGACGAGGACCCCGTCGATGTCCAGGTCGGCGATCAGCCACCCGACGAGGAGCCCGGCCAGGCCGGCCACGATCATCGCGGCGATGGCGCAGACCAGGAACTGCCAGGGATCCCCGAACGGCCAGTCGAGCTGAACGTACAGCACGCCGAAGGTGTACATCCCGAGCCCCCAGAACCCGACCACGCCGAAGTTCGCGATCCGGGCGAGGCCCAGCTGGAGGTGGAGCAGCAGCGCGAGGCCGATGACCATCGCGACGTCGAACAGGCCCGTGATCAGGAAGGCGTCGAGCCAGTCGATGGGCATGGCGACTACACCTTCGCCGTCTCGGTGAGCCGCGTGCCACGGACCTTCAGCACGATGATGAAGGCGACGATCAGCACGAGCTCGGCGTAGAGGATCTGGTCGAACTGGAGGGCCATGGCGGCCATCGCGATGCTGGCCCCCATGCCGACGAGGATGACCCCGCCGATCCCCCAGGCCCCGCCGACGAGGACGATCATCAGGACCAGGAGGAGCTCGCGCCAACCCAGCAGCGGCGACACGGACGAACCGACGCCGAGGAAGGCGCCGGCCAGCCCGCCGGCGACACCGGCGATGAACCAGATCAGGATCGTCACGACGAGCGGTCGGATCCCGCTCACCTGGGCCAGGTTCTCGTCGCTGGCGAGGGCCCGGATCTTCAGGCCGTAGCTCGACCGCTGGATGAAGAGGTAGAGCAGGAGCGAGAGGGCCGCGACGCTGGCGACGGCCAGGAGCCGGAACGACGTGATCCCGACCCCGAGCACGAAGATCGTGTCGGGCGGCGGGACCTCGTAGAAGCGCGTCGCGTAGCCGAAGATGAACTGGAGGCCATGCCGCAGGAAGATCGACAGCCCGAAGGAGATGATGATCATCTCGAGCATGCCGACGTTCCGCCGTTTGGCTGGGCGGAAGACCACGAGGTATGTCGCGACGCTCACGACACCGGCGAGCAGCCCGGCCGGGAGCACCACGGCGTAGAAGTCGAGACCGAACGAGGTGTTCAGCCACATCCCGAAGTAGGCCCCGAGCGTGATGGTCTCCGCGTAGGCGACGTTGATGAGGCCCGTGAGCCGGTACAGCAGAGCGAAGCCGATCGCAGCCAGGACCAGGGGCGCATTCTCGACCAGGCCGATCACCAGGGGCTGCGTCACGAGATCCATCAGCGGGCGCGCCTCAGGCCGACCATGCGTGGTCGAAGCCCGCCGCCGGGCCACATCGCGGGGATCGGTCGCTGCCGAGACAACCCCTTCTGATCACCGATGAGTCTCCTGGCGGCGCAGGGGCGTTCCGCCCCATCATCGATAATCGATGGTAGATGCTCGCGCGAGCGCGCGTCAATCTGCATGCCCCTCCGATCCAGCACCACATGCCAGCGCGATCGTAGCCATCGTCAGCGACGGACCGGCCGGTCCGATCGGCCCGTCTGATGGGGACCTGCCGACCCGTTGTCGACCACGGTCCCTCGGCCGTGGCACGATGCGGTGGATCGCCGGATCGCGGCCAGGCCGCGGTCGCACGTCCAGGCCACCTTTCCAGCGGAGCGTCCCGTGCACGAGCCCCCGCAGACCCCGTCCATCGTCCCGGCGACATCGACGTCGGCCGCCGACCGACGGATGCCGGCCATCTACCTCGGCCACGGCGCCCCCACGCTGCTCGACGATGCCGAGTGGATGGGCGAGCTGGGCGATTGGGCGTCGGCCCTACCGCGACCGAGCGCCATCCTCATCGTCAGCGCCCACTGGCAGACCGCCCCGATGGCGCTCAGCGCGACCCGGTCGGTGCCGCTCGTCTACGACTTCTTCGGTTTCCCGCAGCGCTACTACGACCTCGAGTACCCGGCGCCGGGCGCGCCGGAGCTGGCTGCGACGGTCCGCGGGCTGATGCCGCCGTCCGAACCGATCCTGGAGCGGGAGACCCGCGGGCTCGACCACGGCGCCTGGGTCCCCCTCATGGCGATGTACCCGCAGGCCGACGTTCCGGTGCTGCAGCTCTCCATGCCCGACCTGGACCCTGCGCACCTGTTCGAGGTCGGACGCCGCCTCGCCCCACTCCGGGACGAGGGGGTCCTCATCGTCGGCAGCGGCTTCCTGACCCACGGCCTGCCGTTCATCCACGAGTACTTCCTGGGCAAGCCGGGCGCGCCGCAATGGTCGATCGACTTCGACGCCTGGGCCCGCGAGACGCTGGAGCGCGGCGACCTGGACAGCCTGTTCGCGTTCCGCGAGAAGGCGCCCGGGATGCCCTACGCCCACCCGACCGTCGAGCACTTCGCCCCGCTCTTCGTGACCCTGGGGGCCGCGGCCCGCCCGGACCGGGCCCCGACCTTCACCATCGAGGGCTACTTCTACGGGCTCTCCAAGCGCTCGTTCCAGGCGCGCTGAGCGGATCGTCCGGGACGGGGTTTCAAGTCGTCGCTAGCCCTGTGGCTCCGCGGGTCCGGGCTCACCCGGCACCGCCGCCGCGACGGGACGACGCACCGCGGCCGCGAGGGTCCGCCAGACCCCGAGGTCGCTGTCGATCCCGCGGCGGCGCCGGATCCACGACAGGACCGCATGCGACGTGTCGGTGAGCAGCCGCAGGCCGACCTCCAGGCCGATGAGGAAGAGGATCATCTCCTCGGTCAACCCGACGATGTCCTGGCGCTCGGTGAGCTCGAGGATCCGATCCTGCCAGTCCACGGAACCTCCCGTGAGCAGGACGAAGGCGAAGGCCAAGCGGCACGGCCTTGGAAAGCTCCTGGGACGTCTTCTGGCGGACGTAGGCGAGGATCCGCGCGGCCGCCACGACGGCGACGGCGACCAGCCCCACGTTGCCCAGACGATCGGACGAGCTCACGAAGGTCAGGGCGAGCTCCAGGATGATCGTCCAAACCACGACGAGGAACGGGATCCCGATGCCGACGGTCAGCAGGTACACGATCCCGACGAACCAGCGGCGCGACGAGATCCGGCGAGCGATGCGGGTCGTCCGCCGCACGAGCACGTCGCGGGTCGACAGCGACTCGTAGAAGGCCACGGCGAACAGGAAGCCGAGCGCGATGACCGAGCTCAGCACCAGGAGCTCGGTGAACGTCTCGTCCTCGACCATCGTCCCGGTCCTCGGTGTCGGCGGAGACGCGTCGTCCTGTCGGCCGGTGGCCGCTCGGAGCGCCCGCGCGTCACGACATCATGCCGGGTCGTCGCGGGCCTCGCACGGCCCGCGGACGAGGCCCGGACGAGGTGACCGAGATGCTGGTCAGGCCGTCGGCTCACCCGGTGCCGAGACCTGCGAGTAGACGAGCTGGGCGAGGACGAAGGCGGCCTCGAAGAGGTGGAACACGAGGGCCGTCATGTAGAAGGCCGGATCAAGGGTCGGGTTCGCCCCGATCACCGCGAGGAGCAGCGGCAGCTGGATCGGGATCTCGAGGAGCAGCCAGAAGACCGCGGCCGTCACGGGCCGGGTCCGGGCCTGGCGGACCATGAGCTCGCGGTTCTCCGGGGCTCGAAGCGACAGGACGATCACGACCCAGATCAGGACCAGGAAGACGAGGCTGGAGGCAGCCCACATCGTGCGTTCGTCGAACCCGTAGCGGACGAGGGCGACCGGCGTCAGGGCGGCGACGACCACGACGAGCCCCAGGGTGACGACCGCCCGGATCTGGCCGAGCTGCTGCGCCTCGACCTCGTCTCGGCGGGTGACCGCGATGAGCGCGCCGAAGCCGACGAATACTCCGGCGATCTCGGCGATCGCCACGAAGAGACCTGCATCCTCGGTCATGGGTTGTCGTCCTCCCTGCGTCTCCTGTCCGGAGGTCGATGCTAGCCGGCCTGGAGGGCCGGGGCGACCGAGCCGCCGGCGACGACCGGGCCGGACGGGCGATCGGCCTCGCCGTCACGGGCGGTCCGGCGGACATCTTGTCGCGGGTCGGCCCGACCACCACGATCCCAGCGAGGGGCGGCCCTCCGTCGCCCGCCATGGGAGCGTCGTCGATGATCTGGCCGCTCGACGAGTCGGTCTGGGCGGCCCACGCCTGTGCCGTCGCCGGCCGAGCGCTGGACGAGGCGGAGCTGGACCTGTACCTGGCCGGCCGGGCCGAGCCGGCCGGCTGTACGGACTGAGGCGCCTGGCGCCGGCGCCCTAGTTGGAGCGCTGCGGGATCCGCGGGATGAGCCAGTCGAGGAAGCCGCCCGGGCTGCGGGTCTGGAAGTAGAACCGGCCGGGTCCGCTGATCCGCACGACCAGGCCCTCGCCGCCGACGAGGGTCGTCTTCCAGGAGTTGCCGGCCTTCTTGACCTCGTAGCCCATCGTCGCGTCGAAGGCGACCATGTGGCCAGTGTCGACCATGTGCGTCTCGCCCGCCGCCAGCTCGATCGGCGCGATCGCCCCGTAGCTGGACAGCAAGACCGTTCCCGGTCCGGTCAGCTTGAGCAGGAATAGACCCTCGCCGGAGAAGAACGACTTGCCGGCCCCGAACTTCGTGTCGACGACGACCTCCGGGGACGAGGCCATGTACGAGCCGGACTGGACGAAGAGCTCCTGGCCGGGCCCCAGCTCCAGGCCCACGATGTCGCCCGGCAGCGCCGGGGCCAGGGTCAGCCGGCTGTCGTCGCGGGTGGCGACCATGTCGTTGACGAAGAGGGTCTCGCCGCCCAGGACGCTCCGCTTGAGGACCGAGCCGAGCCCGCCCCCGGTCTTGGTCTCGATCTGGATCGATTCGTCCATGGTCACCATCGCCCCGGCCTCGGCCCGGAACCGCTCGCCGTTGTCGAGGTGGACGACCGCCAGCGCGTACGACGGCTGGTACTGGATCTCGTAGCGCATGGCGCTCCCTCGCTTCCTCTTCGGCGACCTTCCGCCGTTCCTCTACGTGGTGGGTTCGCTCGTCGACGCGGGCGCGGATGGGCCGGCGCCGGACGAGGCGGCCTTTGCATCGGGGTGGGCTGCCAGGTAGGCGTCCACGGCCTCGGCGACCTCGGACGTCACCTTGTCCTGGCCGATCAGGTCGATGACGCCATCCCGCTCCAGCACCTTGCGGACGTGGTGCTTGATCCGGGCGAGGTAGACGTCGACCCCATGCCTGGCGCCGGAGCGGGCGATCGTCGCCAGCTCGTCGGCACCCTCGATGTCGATGTAGTCGACGCCCTCCATGTCGAGGACCAGTCCCTTCATCGACGGTCCCATCCTCACCCCGACGTCGCGGACCAGGTCCCCGAGCCCGTCGGCGTTCACGTAGAAGACCCCGCCGTCGATGCGGAGGATCGCCAGGCCCGGGAAGGTCTCGGCATCCGGATGGTGCCGCAGCTCGTGGAACGTCGGGGTTCCCGGCTTGCGGCCGAGCTCGGGAACGTGCGGCCGCGAGGCGACCAGGACGAGGCCGACCAGCGACAGCACGACGCCGATGATGACGCCCTGGAGGATGCCGAAGGTCATGACCCCCAGGAGGGCCGCCATGGCCGCCAGGAAGTCGAAGCGGCTGACCCTTGCCAGCCGCCGCATCTCGCCGACGTCCATCATGCCCATCACGACGGCCTCGATGATGATCGCGCCGAGGACCGCCTCCGGGAGGTCCGAGAAGAAGGGGGCCAGGGCGATGAGCGTCAGGATGATGAGGCCGGCCTGGATCAGGTTCGAGAGCTGCGACTTGGCCCCGGCCGCGTCGTTGACCGGGCTCTTCGAGAGGCTGCCGTTGACGAAGATGCCCTGGAAGATGCCCGCCGAGATGTTGGAGGCGCCCTGGGCGAGCAGCTCCTGGTTGATCTCGACCCGGTAGCGGTGCTTGCTGGCGTACTCGCGGACGGCGGCCGTGGTGACCGAGAAGCCGATCAGCAGCAGCCCGAGGGACGTGCCCAGGATGGTCGGCAGGTTCGTGACGTAGAAGTCCGGGTCCGGGAGGCCCGGGGGAGCGAACCCGCGGGGCACGTCGCCGATCAAGGTGACGCCCTGGTCGGCGAGCCCGAGAAGCAAGGTCGCCCCGACGCCGAGGACGACCGCGACGAGCGCGCCCGGCAGCCGCGGCGAGATCAGCTTCATCCCGAAGGTCAGGATCAGCGCGGCCGCGCCCACGACGACGGTCGCCCCGCTGGCCTCCGGCAGGCTCGTCAGCCAGGCCCAGAGCTTCTCCCAGGCGTTGGCCCCGGATGACTCGGTGCCGGTGATCTTGAACAACTCCCCCGACGCGACGTTGATGGCGACCCCGAAGGTGAAGCCCGTCAGCACGCTGGCCGACAGGAAGTCGGAGATCCAGCCCATCCTCAGGAGGTACATGCCGACGAAGAGGACGCCGGTCGTCAGGACGGTGGCCGCCGCCATCGCGACCGCGTCATCCGAGCCCTGGGTGGCGACCGCCAGGACGCCCGCGCCGAGGACCGCGGCTGTCGAGGAGCTCGGTCCCTGGGTCACCTGCCGGGACGTGGTGAAGATCGCGAAGGCGATGAGCCCGAAGGCCGCGGCGTAAAGGCCGAACTGGACCGGGACGCCGCTGATCGTCGCGTAGCCGAGGGACGTGGGCACCATGAGGGCCCAGACCGACAGTCCGGCGATCAGATCACTCCGCAGCCAGGACCGATCGTACTTCGGCAGCCAGTCGAGGATGGGCAGATAGCGGGCCGGGCCTGACGGGCCCTCGTGCTTGGCCGGGGTCGGCGCGGTCACGGTCGCTTCCTCCAGACGCCGGCAAGCGGGCGGTCGCCGATGCGCTGCCCGCCACCATACCCATCCCGGCGGCCCCGGACAGCGGGGCTCTCGCAGGTCGGGCCGGGCGGGAGGTCCCTCGTTCCGAGCGCGACGCTCGGTCCGCTACGCGAAGAAGCCGGCCTCACGGCCGGCTTCTGGTGTCTGCGATGCAGGCTGATCGGGCCCGCGGGTGGGTCGGCGCGGTCGGTCGCCCGGCCGAGAGGTCAGCCGCCCAGGAGCTTGGCCTTGGCAGCCGCGAACTCCTCGTCGGTGAGGACGCCGGCGGTGTGCAGGTCGCCGAGCTGCTTGAGCTGCTCCATGTCGATCCCGGCTGCCGGCGCGGCCGGGGCAGGAGCGGGCGCCGCGGCGGCGGCCTGCTGCTCGTAGGCGGCCTGCTGCTGGGCCTGCTGCTCGGCCGCCTGGTTGGCGTACTTCTGCTGCTGGTGGTGGCTGACGGCCCCGGCGGTGCCGGCGACCACCGCCGTCGTCGCTGCCGCCCGGACGAGAGGTCGTCCGCGTCGTCGCATCATGATGGTCTGGTCTCCTTGGCTTGCTCTGGGGGGTCTGGACGATCCGGTCCGGTCGGGTCAGCCGGCGGCCTCGAGCTCGGCGCTGACCTCCTCGAGGACCTCGGGCGGGATGACGACCCGGTCGACGAGGAAGCCGCCCTTGGCCGCGATCGCCTCCTTGAGGTCGACGGCCCAGCGATGCTCGAAGAGCATGGCCAGCCCCGCGGTGTCCGGCGGCAGCGAGAGGGCGATCGCCTCGAGGTCCTCCGGCGTGAAGAGGCCCATCCGGCCGTCGAGGAGCGGGGCGAACGAGGCGAAGCGCGGGTCGTCCTTGGCGTCGAGCTCGAGGATGACCGCGCCGCCGTCGGCCGCTCGCCCGACGAAGACGACGTCGACGAGCCGGATGATGCCCTGGTCGACGACCTCACCGAGCTCCCGGGCGATGCTCCCGTCGAACTGGGTGCCCTCGAAGCCGATGACGATGTATTCCAGCGGGCCGAGTGTCATGGATGGCCTCCTGCCTGTGCAGCCCGTCCCTCGACCAGGGCCCTGCGGCTGCGAGCGTTCATGGTAGCGCCAATCCGGCGCGAATCGATCCGGTGGAGATCGGATCCTGCGGCAGACCGGCCCTGGTCAGTACACCCTCCGGGAGCGCGGACGGCATCCCCCGAACTGGATGAGACGGACGGGCGGCGCGCTAGGCGTTCGAGTCGAGGTAGGCCAGCACCGCGAGGACCCGGCGGTGGTCGTTCTCCGAGTCGGGCAGGTCGAGCTTGCCGAAGATGTTGCCGATGTGCTTCTCGGTCGCACCCTCGGTGATCCCCAGCTTCTCGGCGATGCCGATGTTGGTCCGCCCCTCGGCCATCGCCCCCAGGACCTCGCGCTCCCTCGGCGTCAGCCCGTGGAGCGGGTCGTCGGACCGGCGCGACACCATGAGCTGGGCCACGACCTCCGGATCGAGCGCAGTCCCTCCGGCGGCGACCCGTCGGAGCGCGTCCATGAAGTCCCGGATGTCGGCGACCCGGTCCTTGAGCAGGTAGCCCACGCCACCGGCGCCGTCGGCCAGGAGCTCGCTGGCGTACTGCCGCTCGACGTACTGGCTCAGGACGAGGACAGGCGTCCCGGCGACCCGGCGGCGCGCCTCGATGGCCGCCCGGAGTCCCTCGTCCCGCTGGGTCGGCGGCATCCGGACGTCGACGACCGAGACGTCGGGCTGGTGCTGTTCCACGGCCGCGACCAGGGCCGGCCCATCGCCCACGGCGGCCACGACGGTCGAGCCCGAGTCCTCGACGAGCCGGACGAGACCCTCGCGCAGGAGCACGGAGTCCTCGGCGATGACCACCCGGAGCTGCTGCCCGTCCACGCACCGATGATGCACCGCCCGGGCCGGCTCGGGTAGCCCGGGGTGGGGATAGCCCTACCCGCCGCTGGTGGTGGCCCCACCCGAAAGACGCCCGCTGGCCGGCTGGGATGGGAGCCCTCTCGGCGATAGCGTCGAGGTCGACAACGAAACCCGTCCATGGATCGAGCCCAGGCGGCCCAGACCGGCCGCGACCGATCCGGCCGACGGAAGCCAGTCCGAAAGGGGACATCGATGAAGCGCCTCTCGATCGCCTTGTCCGCGGTCGTCCTCCTCCTCCTGATGTTCGCGCCGGCCGCCCTCGCGGCCGACCGCTTCGAGTTCCGCGACGAGGTCCTCGTGGCCGTCGACGGGGACGTCGAGATCGCCTCGGGCGACCGCGTCGAAACGCTGGTCGTCGTCTCGGGTGACGCTACGGTCAGCGGCGAGGTCGAGACGATCGTCGTGGCCGGAGGCAGCGCCACGCTCGTCGGCGCCACCGCCCGGACCCTGGTCGTCTGGGACGGCGCCGCCGACCTGGGCGCCGGGACGACAATCCTCGGCGACGTCCACACCTTCGATGGGACGGTGACCCAGCAGGAGGGAGCCGTCATCCAGGGATCGGTCAGCGGGTTCGAGGACGAGCTCGCGGCCTTCGCGATCCTCATGATCCCGGCCTTCATCCTGCTCTTCTTCGGCATCGGGCTCGTGGCGATCGTCGCGGCGCTCGCCGTGGCCGCCTTCGCCGCCCGGCAGATCCGCGAGGTCGAGGAGCTCATCTCCCGGCAGCCCGGCCAGACGCTGGTGGCGGGCATCGCCGGCACCATCCTCCTGCCGCTCGCCGCGGTCCTCCTGATGGTGACGATCGTCGGCCTGCCCGTCGGCCTGATGCTCCTCCTGATCGTCCTTCCGACGGCGGCGTTCCTCGGCTGGCTGGTGGCCGCCATCTGGATCGGCGACTGGCTGGTCGCCCGGATGCGGGGCAGCCGCGAGCCGGAGCGACCGTACCTGGCCGCGGTCCTTGGCGTCCTCGTCCTGGCCGTCGCGGGCCTGCTCCCGTTCGTCAGCGCCATCGCGACCCTGTTCGGCTTCGGCGGGCTCCTGCTGGCGGCCTGGCGGACCCTCCGCCGTGACCGCTCCCCGGTCGGTGGGATCGACGCCGCCCAGCCCGTCCCCAGCGCGAGCTAGGGACGTCGGACCGATGCCGAAGCGCATCGACCTCGAGCCCCGCCGCCCCGGCCGTGGCCGGTCCGGGACGATCCAGCTGCCGAAGACGGACCCTCGCGGGTCCGTCTTCCGGCCGTCCCCGCCTCGCCCGGCCGGGATGGTACGGTCGACGCGATGAGCGGCAACGCGACCGATCCCGGCACCGCCGTGCCGGCCGAGGGTCGGCCGAACCTCGTCCGGGCGTTCCTGATGTCGCCGCTCGACCCGCGGAGCTGGCGGGCGACGCTGGCGATCGGCCTCGGCCTGTTCGTCGCCATCCTGGCCATCAGCGTCGTCGGGATGCTCTTCTCGGCGGGCGGCTCGCTGCTGGTCTGGCTCATCGGCGTCCCGATCCTCGGTCTCGGCATCGAGGCGAGCCGCGTCTTCGCCCGGGTCGAGCGACGTCGGATGCGGCTCGTCGACCCTCGCCCGCTGGTCCCCCACCCGTACCGCCCGCTCGACTGGAGCCCCAGCCGCCCGTACGGCCCCTGGTTGCGCGCCTGGGTCGAGGCCCAGTTCCTGGACCCGAGTCGCTGGCTCGACGTCGTCTACGTCCTGGTCCTCCTCCCGCTGGCGGTCCTGGAGTTCCTCGTCTCGTTCGGCCTCTGGGTCGTGGCGATCACGCTCGTCGCATCGCCGCTCATCGTGGCCAGCCTGGAGCCGGCGGTGGGCGACGAGGTCGCCGCCTGGATCCCGGGACCGGCCGATCCCGGCGTGGCCGTGGCGGTGGTCGTCGGGCTGCTCCTCGTCCCGGTGGCCGCCTGGACCTCGCGGGGCCTGATGGTCCTCCACCGAGCGGTGGCGGAAGGGTTGCTGTGCACGAGCCCGACCGAGGCCCTCCGCCGGGACGTGGCCCGCCTCCGGGGCAGCCGCTCGGCGGCCCTGGAGCTCGAGGCGAGCGAGCTCCGGCGCATCGAGCGCGACCTGCACGACGGCGCCCAGCAGCGCCTGGTGGCCCTGGCGATCGACCTGGGCCTGGCCGAGGAGCGGGTCGAGTCCGATCCGGCATCGGCCCGGCAGCTCATCGCCAGCGCCCGGGAGCAGGCCCGCCAGGCCCTGTCCGAGCTGCGCGACATCGTCCGCGGGACGGCACCGACGATCCTCCTGGACCGCGGGCTGGAAGCGGCCGTGGCCGCGGTGGCAGCCGGCTGCCCGGTCCCGACGACCCTCGACAGCACGCTGCCGCCGGGCGAGCGCCTGCCCGCGGCCGTCGAGCGGGCGGCCTACTTCGTGGTGGCGGAGGCGCTGACCAACGTGGCCAAGCACAGCTCGGCCACCCGCTGCGTCGTCCGGCTATCCCGCGGATCCGATCGACTCATCGTGGCCATCGAGGACGACGGGAAGGGCGGCGCGACGGCCGCGCCGGGGGGCGGACTGGCCGGCCTGCGCGACCGAGCCGAGGCGCTCGACGGCTCGCTCTCGCTCAGCAGCCCGGCAGGCGGCCCGACCGTCGTCCGGGTCGAGCTCCCGCTCGGCGGCGGCCAGGGTCTCGCCTAGCCGGCAGCCTCGGCGACCACGCCCCCTGGGCCCTCGACCAGGAGCGGTGCACCGCGCTCGGCCCGGAGGCGATTCGCGTACTCCAGGCTGCCCTTCTCCCCGGGGGCCACGTCGCCGCGGGCCGGGACGACCCGACCGTAGTAGTCGCGGTGGGCGGCCGGCCCCAGGACGCAGGTGCCGTCCTCCAGGGCGGCCACGATGGCCTGCCCCAGGGCGCCTTCCCAGCGCCATCCCTCGCCCGTGTCGATCAGGTTCTGGAGGAACGCCACCGGGTACTCGTTGAGGCCGTCGCGCTCGGCCTGCCGCTCCAGCTCGGCCTCGATCGCGCGGTCCGCCTGGGTCTCCGGTTCGGTCATCGTGGTCGTCCTTTCGTCGCGGTTCATCGCGATCCATGCGCGGCGCATGGTCGCGGGCGGCGACCGTCGGTGGATCGCGGGACGCTCGCCATCGATTGTAGGGCGGCCGCAGACATCGCTGGAACCGCGCCGGCGCCGGGCCGCTGGATGAAACCTTCCTCGGCGTCCGCGCCTCAGAGATGGTGAGGTCGGCGCAACACGCGAGCCCGCAGGGGCGATCCGACCGACATGGCGGGCTGACCCCCCAGCCCGCCGGGCACCCGGCCGCCGGGGGTGGTGTCGTGCGCGCGCATCGCCCCCGGCCGAGCCGGCCGAGCCGGCGAGCGACGATCCACCTGACGGCGTGGATCACCCCGTCTGGCCGGGCCACGCGTGACCCCCGGCCCTAGGACGTGACCGACCGATGCGGACGATGGGTACACGTGCGTCCCAGACGACCTGACACCGGGGCCGGGACGCGAGCCGGCAGTCCGTCCGGGGGCCGGCGCGGCTGCAGCAGGCGTGATCGAGCCTCGATCGACCGGAGGGATCGAGATGGTCAGACCACGCATCGTGCTCGGCTTGGTCGGCGCGACCGGCCTGCTGCTGTTGATCGTCGGGGTGGCGGCAGCGAACGGCCCGACGCTCACCCCGAGCGAGCAACTCGGGAAGAGCATCTTCTTCGACGAGGACCTGTCGATCAACCAGAACCAGTCCTGCGCGACCTGCCACGACCCCGAGTGGGGCTGGACCGGCCCGGACTCGGCCATCAACGCCCACGGCTCCGTCTACGAGGGCTCGATCCCCGGCCGGTTCGGGGACCGCAAGCCGCCCAGCAGCGGCTACGCCACCGTCAGCCCGATCCTCCACCTGGACAAGGGCACCTGGACCGGCGGCAACTTCTGGGACGGCCGGGCCACCGGCGAGAAGCTCGGCAACCCGGCCGCCGACCAGGCCCAGGGACCGTTCCTCAACCCGATGGAGCAGGCGCTGCCCGACTCCGCCTGCGTGGTCTACCGCGTCTGCACCGCGACCTACCCGGTCGTCCTTCGAGGACGTCTGGGGGGCGGGGTCGTGCGACGATCGCCTGGCCGGCCGACGTCGAGACGACCTGCGCGACCGAGGGGACGACGGTCGCCCTGTCGATCGCCGACCGGGCCAAGTCCGACATGGCGTACGACAGCATCGCCCTGTCGATCGCGGCCTTCGAGGGCTCGGTCGAGAGCAACGCCTACTCCTCGAAGTACGACCTCACCTTCGCCGGGGGCGCCCAGCTCAGCAAGCAAGAGCGAACCGGGTTCGCCCTCTTCCAGGGCAAGGGCGGCTGCCGAGCCTGCCATCCGGCGACCGGCCCGGGAGCCCTGTTCACCGACTTCACCTTCGACAACCTCGGCATCCCCCAGAACCCGGAGAACCCGGCCGGGGTCGGCTCCCGGACCTTCGTCGACCCGGGCCTCGGCGGGTTCCTGATGAACGCCGGCTACGGCGAGGAGGTCTACGAGGCCGAGTGGGGCAAGCACAAGGTGCCGACGCTCCGCAACGTCGACCTGCGCCCGAACGCGGCCGACGTGAAGGCCTACGGCCACAACGGCTACTTCAAGAGCCTCGAGGGGATCGTCCACTTCTACAACACCCGCGACGTCAAGGACGCCTGCCCCGGCGCCTACACCGAGGCCGAGGCGCTCGCGGCGGACTGCTGGCCGGCGCCCGAGGTGGCCGAGAACGTCAACACCGACGAGCTCGGCGATCTGGGCCTGAGCCCGGACGAGGAGGCGGCGATCGTCGCGTTCCTGCGGGCGCTGTCGGACGGCTGGATGCCGTAGCAGGCGTCGACGCCGATCCTTCGGCGAGGCCCGGCGTGAGCCGGGCCCCGCCGTGCCCGGGATCGTTCTGCTCATGAGCGTGGCGGCCTGACTGGACGGGCCGGATAGGCTGTGCTCCTGCGCGGCCGAGGGCCGCCCGACGCTGGAGGGATCATGTCCGCCGCTGCGAACCTGCGAGCCCTGGACGGCTACCTCGTCAGGCACGACGAGAGCTTCCTCGCCGAGGACGCTGTGTTCACGGATATGTCGACCGGCCAGGCGTCCACCGGCCGGGCCGAGATCGCCGGGATGATCGACTGGTTCTACCACGTCGCCTTCGACGCCCACGCCGAGTCGACCGCCGTCTTCGCCGACGACGACCACGGCACGTTCGAGGGGCTCGTGGTCGGTCGGCACGTCAGCGAGTTCGCTGGCGTCCCCGGCACCGGCCGCGATATCCGGGTGCCGATCTGCGTGACGTACGACTTCAAGGACGGCCGGATCACAGCCGGGCGGATCTACTTCGCGGTACCGGCGTTCCTCGCGCAGGTCGGGGCGCTCGGCTAGATCGAGGGCGACGAGGCCGCCGAATGGACGGCTGAGCGCGGTCTACTCGGCCAGGACGTCCTCGTCGATGAAGAGGCGGACCCGGCTTCGATTGTGGGCCATGGAATCGGCCGCCACCGCCTTGCCGATCTCGGTCGCGTAGGCGGCCTCGAAATCGGCCTGCGAGTCGAACCACAGTTCCGAGATCCCGTCGATCCCGGACTCCTCGGCACCGGCCACGACGACGTTGGCGACCATCCGTCGCAGGCCGGGCAGGGTGACCGCCAGCGGGGCATGTTCCTCGCGCCACCAGCGGGCGAACTCGGCGCGGCTCATGTCCTCACGGCGGGACAGCAGGATCATCGCTTTGAACATCGGTCCCTCCTAACCGGGCTTGCGGACGCGGGCGTTGGGCCGACCGCCCGCGCTGAGCGCCAGGGCGATGACGAGCTCGTCCGGGCGCGGGGCGTCCGGGATGGCGACGTCGATCGCGTCCATGTCGTCGAAGACCCAGCGGTCGTCCTTGTTGCCGATCGGCATCGTGATGGCCGCGCCGGGACCGGCCACCTTCTTGGTCCCCGGGATGATGTCGGCGCCGCCACCCAGCGCGGCCCGGACCGGCGCCCCGAAGCGGGGATGGAGGACGGCGGCGGTGTGCTCGCGGTCGCCGTCGATCCCGACGATGGCCCCTTTCCCATAGCCGCGGACCTCGGCCGGCGTCAGCCCCACCGAGGCCAGCACGGCCAAGGCCCGCTCGACGAGGATCGCCGCAGCCTCGGCGCCGAGCGCCTCGAGCACCTCGAGGTCGGCCACGTCGCCGCGGCCGGCCAGGGGGTTCCTGACGGCCAGGGCGGCCGTGGCGACGGTGGTCGGCGGGTCGACGGCCGCCCCGGCCTCGATCAGCGTCTGCTGGACGCTCGCTACCACGACCCGCACGCTATCCATCGTCTCGGTCCTCCCGTCTCGTCCGGTTCGGACCGAGTGTGCCCCACCGACCGACCTTCCGCCGGGCGACGGGCGCGCCGAGTCGCGACCGCCCCACGCTACGCTGCGCGCCACCAGGTGATCGACCTGGCCCTGTCCATCATGGACGACAGTCTGGCGGCGGCCCGGGAGACCGTGGGCTGACGGGCAGACCCCCGGCCTTGGCCCCGCACGGAAGCCTGGTCGCCTTCGTCGGGCACCAGGCCACCGCGCGTGCCGACCAGCAGGTCAGGCGGCCGGCACCTCGTCACTCGCCGGGCGCTCCGGCATCGGCAGCGGCTCGGCCGAGCCATCCTTGCCGAAGCGCAGGTCGAGGTGTCGCTCGGCCCAGCGGCGGATCTGGCGGTAGACCGCCGGGGCCCCGACGATCTCCTCATCGAGCTGCCAGTCGGACGGGTGGAGCAGGAGCCCCTTCGTCTGCGCGCCACCGAGCCCGCCGTGGGATCCGATGAGCTCTTCGAACGCCGCGACCTCCTCGAACTCGGGGTCGAACAGGCTGATGACCGAGACGTCCGGCGTGTGGTCCATCCCGTCGAGACGGATGAAGGCCTCGCGGGCCCGACCGCCGTACTGGGCCACCGGGTCGGTGCCCTCGACCCGGCCCTCGTCGAGGTAGTTGATGCCGTCCCGCCCGACGACGATCCCACCGTGCGCCTCGGAGCGGATCAGCAGAGCACCGATCCCCGGATGCGCCGCGAGGCCGTCGACGAGACCCGGGTAGCGATCCGCCAGCTGCTCCACGGTCACCCGGCCGGGCATCCGCGGGAAGTAGATGAGGCCCAGGTTGCCCGAGGCCATCGCGATGAGCTCGGGGCGATCCTCGACCGCCTCGTGCTCGGTCCGCTTCGCTCCGGCCTCCTCCTCGCCGGCCGGACCCAGCTCGACGACGCCGTCGCTGGTCTGCGATCGCAGCGCCGTCCGGGCCAGGCCGCCGGTGACACCCTTGGTCCTCGTCAGCTCGGAGAGGAAGGCGTTGGTCTGCCCCCACTCCTCGACCCGTTCCGCGTCCTCCTGCAGCTCGGCTCCAGCGCCCATCAGCTGCTGGACCGTGTCGCCCAGCGTCTGGCCGTAGCGCTGCAGGAAGGTCGCACCAAGGGTCTGGCCGTGATCCGAGACGACCACGAAGCGGTACGGCCGGGGAGCGCGGTGGGCGGCTTTCTCGAGCGTGGCGATGGCCCGGTCGACGCCGTCGAGCGCGTCGAGCGACTCAGGTCGCTCGGGACCGCTGTGGTGGGCGATCTCGTCGTAGTCGGTGTAGTCGACGTAGATGACCGGCGTTCCCCGGAACATCTCCTCCGTCACGAGCGACGTCGCAAGGTCACGGAGGGCGACGTTGGTCGCCGCCCGGGCCACCGGGTACGGCATGTTCCGATGCATCGTCGGGACGATCCCGGCGCGCCGCTGGCGCGAAGCCTGGACGTACTCCTTGATGACCTCGACGACGAACCGCACCAGGGTCGAGAGGTAGTTGTACGGGCTGGCGAAGAAGCTGTAGAAGGTCCGGCTCTGGCCCAGGCCCTGCGACTTGTCCTTGATCGTCGCCATCGTGATGTACGAGCGGACCGCGTCACCGGCGAAGAGGTTGCCCACGCTGGCGCCATCGTTGGAGAGCAGTCCCTCGCCATTCGAGATCCGGGTCGTGACCACCGCGGCATCCTCGGGATGGTTCGCGACCATGGTCCGTCCCGATGCCTTCTCGTACCAGCGGAAGGCCGGGATGCCGTCGTTGTTGCCGTGGAGGATGCCGGCCTGGCTGGCCGGCGTCGTCGGCGGGAGGAGCGCCTCCCAGCCGTTGAGGGCATAGCGACCGGAGCGGACCCACTTCGAGAGGTGGGGCACGCGACCCGCCCGGACCTGGC
This sequence comes from uncultured Chloroflexia bacterium, assembly GCA_963707215.1. GTDB lineage: Bacteria > Chloroflexota > Limnocylindria > Limnocylindrales > CSP1-4 > DATHYZ01. The sequence continues at coordinate 1,483,663 of CAVPPB010000003.1, forward strand.
GGACGAGGATCGGCTGGGGCAGGCCGTCGACCTGGATCACGACGAGGCCGGGCCGATCGGTCCGGATGGCGTCGGGCTGTTTCGCCGCCAGTTGCTGGACGAGCATCGAGAAGTACGAGTCGTCGCTGGTGATCGAGAAGAGCGCCGTCAGCGCCGTGGTCACGAACGCATACATGAGCGAGGCGACGAGCGCCGGGATCCAGCCGGTCACGACGAGGCCGGCGACGAAGTTCGGGAGGATCGCGAACGAGACGACCTGGAAGACGAGGGTCGCGACGGCCACGGCGACGACCGAGATGCTGGCGAAGATCCCGATGAACAGCGGCCGGACCGCGACGTTGAGGATCCCCAGGACCAGTGCGGCGAGGAGCGCCGTGACGAACGGACGTGCTCCAGGCTCGAGGTCGACGCCGGGCGTCAGGAAGACCGCTCCCCCGAACGACAGGACGCTGACGATCAGCGTGGCGACGATCCGCCGGACCCGCGAGCCGCCACTGGGCCGCCACTCGCGCATGACCTGGATCTGCAGCCGGTAGAAGTCGATGATGCGGCGCATCAGGTCTCCCTCGTGCCCATTCCCGGCGAGTCAGGCCGGACCGCGGGTCGGCCGCGATGATGACACAGGGCAGGCCCCTGGGACCGCTTCGGGGTCGCCTCGATCAGCCCCGGCCGATCCGCGTGACGACATCGATGATCTCATCGCCGTAGCGATCGATCCGCGACGGACCCATGCCCTTGACACGCCGGAGCGCCGGGAGCGACATCGGGCGGGCCTCGGAGATGGCCTCCAGCGTCTCGTCGTGGGCGATCACGTAGGCGGGCACGCCATCGGCTCGGGACCGCTCGAGACGCCAGGCCCGGAGGGCCGCCATCAGCGGGTCGTCGTGGGCGTCCGCCTGTCGCCCGCGAGGCCGCAGCGGAGGTCCGGCGTGCTCGACGATCCGCCCCCGCTCGGCGATGCCGCGCTCACTGCGCGAGCGTGCCGGGCCACGGAGGTCTCGGACGAAGCGGCTCTCCTTGCGCCGGACCTCCTTGCCGCCGGCCCCGGCCCGGTGCTCGGCCCACGACAGGGCGAGGTGGATCCGGGCCCGGGTCAGCCCGACGTAGAGGAGACGACGCTCCTCCGCCAGGGCAGCCTCGTCCTCGAAGGCATGACGGATCGGCAGGCTTCCCTCCTCCAGCACGGGCAACGCCACCGCGTCCCACTCGAGCCCCTTGGCCCGGTGGTAGGTCAGCAGGTTCACCCCGCCGCTCGCTCCGGTCCGCTCCCGATCGGCACGGCGCTCCAGGTCGGCCAACGCGGCGGCGACGTCGGCATCCGGGGCACCCGCCACGAGCTCCGCGAGCATCGTCGCCAACGTCTCGAGGGCGGCGGCCCGATCACGGGCTTCCTCCCCGACCGGCTCGACGCCGGGCTCCCAGCCGAGCTCGTCCATCCAGCGACGGCGAGCGGCGTCGAGGAGCGCAGACCCCCGCAGGACCGGGTCGAGGCGACGGATCGAGGCGATCGCCGTCTTGACGTCCCGACGAGCGAAGAACCGGGTGCCGCGCACCTGGTAGCCGACCCCTGCCCGGGCGAGCGCTTCCTCGACGGGCTCCAGCTGGGCGTTCGTCCGCACCAGGACGGCGATCTCGCTGGGTGAGGTCCCGTGCCTGATGAGGTCGCCGGCCCAGGTGGCGAGCTGCTCGAGCTCCTGATCGCCGTCGGGGAAGCGCCGCATCGTCGGCGCCGGGCCGGGCGGTCGGGTGGCGCTGAGCCGCTTCGAGCGACCGGTCCGGTCGATCAGCCGGTTGGCGAGCTCGAGCACCTGGGGGCTCGAGCGGTAGTTCTCGGTGAGCTCCACCACCCGGGCACCGGGATACCGCGTCGAGAACCCGGAGAGGAACTCCGGGGTGGCACCGGTGAACGAGTAGATGGTCTGGTCCTCGTCGCCGACGACGCAGATGTCGTCGCGATCGCCCAGCCACAGCTCGAGGAGCTGCTGCTGGAGCGGGCTGGTGTCCTGGTACTCGTCCACGCTGAACCAGGACTTGCGGGCGTGGATCAGCGACCGGGCTTGCTCGTCGGTCTCGAGCAGCTCGACGGTCAGGGTCAGCATGTCGTCGAAATCGATCCGGCCGGCCCGCGCCTTGGCCGCCTCGTAGCCGGCGTAGAGGCGGGTGAAGAGCTCGACCGGGATCGGCGGCGTGCGGGTACCGGCCTCCCCAGCGTACCGCTGCGGGGAGATGCGGCGGCTCTTGGCCCACTCGATCTCGTCCGCCAGGTCCTTGGCCGGCGTGAAGCGATAGCCGCCCGGAAGCTCGCGTGCGAGCCGACCGACGATCGGGATCTTCGAATCAAGCACGTCGGGCATCGGCTCCCCGGCGTGCCGGGACGGCCAGAAGTGACGGAGCTGGCTGAGCGCCTGGGCATGGAAGGTCCGGGCCGTGACGTCCTCGAGGCCCAGGGAGCGAAGCCGCTCCAGCATCTCGGTCGCGGCCTTGTCCGTGAAGGTGACGAGAAGGACGCGATCGGCAGGGACCGCTCCGGTGGCGACCGCGTACGCCGTGCGATGGCTGATCACCCGGGTCTTGCCGGTGCCGGCCCCGGCCATGACGGCCAGCGGCCCGGTCGTGATGGCGGCGGCCTCGCGCTGCGCCTCGTTGAGGTCGGCGAGGAGGTCGACGGCGGCGACGCCGGACATCGAGATGGCCACTCCTTGGGATCGCCTCCGCGGGCCCATGCGACCCGCTCGTCGTGACGGTCGGGCGGTCGACGCGGGCCCGTCGCGGGGACACGTACAGACTACGCCTATCGGCGGCCGGACCGAAGCCCGGGCTCTTCAGCCGAAGGCCCGACCCGCCTCCAGGAACGCGGCCACATTCACCCAGGGGATGTCCGGCTCGTCGATGTCGTAGGCCGGGCAGAGGACCAGACCGGCCCGCCCGAGCGATCCGATCCGCATCCGGACCTCGTCGCCGATCTCCTCCGGGGTGGCGAACGAGAACGTGGTCTGGCGCCCGACGGTCCCCCAGAGCGCGAGTCTGGACCCGAACCGTCGCCGGATCCGGAGCGCGTCCATGTGCTCCGGCTGGAGCGGGTTGATGGCCGCCACCCCGAGCTCGACGAGGTCGTCGAGGATCGGCTCGAAGTGACCGTCGCTGTGGTAGACGACGCGGACCTCGGGCTCGATCGCCCGGGCCGCGGCGATGATCGCTGCCAGTCGCGGCCGGAAGAACTCCCGCCAGGTCGCCGGCCCCATCATCATCCCGCCCGGCATCCCGACGTCGTCGTCGAGGGCCAGGACGTCGACGCCGGCGAGGGCGAGCGTCTCCGCGTTCCGGCAGGCCAGGTCGGTCAGGCGGTCGAGCAGGTAGTGGGCCATGTCCTTGCGACGGACGAGGTCGGTCAGGAAGTTCTCGAGGCCGCGGAGCCGCCAGGCCGCCTCGAACAGCTCGCCCCCCAGGTGCGGCGTGTTGCCGCCGGCGGCAAGACCGAGGCGATGGAGATCCGCGACCTGGCGGGCGAGCTCGTCGACGGCTCGGGGGCCGCGGACGTCCGGGAAGGGGAAGGCCTCGAGGTCGGCCAGGCTGGTCGCCCGCTCCAGCGGGTTGCCGTCCCCCGGCACCTCCGGCCGGTAGGCCCAGCTGGCGTAGCGGGCCACCTGCGCCGGCGTTCCGATGCGGGCATTGCCGGCGTACGGCAGGGCCCGCCGCCGGAGCTCCTCCTCCTCGACCGAGACCGGGAAGTCGATGAAGAGGACGTCGACCAGGTCGTCGTGCCAGGCCCCGTCGGGTGCCAGGGACGGCCCGTCGACCGCGTAGAAGGCCAGGGCGAGCGGCACGCGATCGGGCTCGTCGCCATCGAGCGCGGCGAGGACCCGGTCCCGACCCGTCATCCGGCGCTACCAGCATCACGACGTGCCATCAGGATCGAGGATGCCGGCCTGCCCCGACGGTGTGAACGGCCGAACGTCATCGGCAGATCGCGTGGGCGTCCACGACGGCCAGCTCGCGATGGCCGCGCGGCCGACTCCCTCGCCGGGTCGATGTGCGCCGCTACTATCGGGCGGTGAGCCAGATCGACCGGAGGAGGGGCTCGGCGCCGACCGGCGTCCCGGGTGACGCCGCCGATCCGGACCACGTCCTCCGGCTGGCGATGCGGGTCGGCGTCGCGATGCTGACCAGCGGCGCCCAGACCGACGAGGTCGAGGCGGCCATCGTCGCGACGACCGCAGGACTCGGGCTCCCGGGAGTCCAGGCTTCGGTGGCCTACTCCACGATCTCGATCTCCTACTACGCATCCAGGGGCACCCCGCCGGCGACCCTCCTCCACCTCGTGCGGGAGCGCCGCACGGATTTCGGCCTCCTGGCCGGGCTATCCGAGCTGGTGGATCGGATCCACGACGGCGAGCTGTCGGTGGCGCAGGCCGAGGCGCGGCTGGTGAAGCTCCAGACGCAGCCGCCCAAGTACGGCCGGGCGGTGACCTTCGTCGCCCCGGCGCTGTCCGCCGGTGGGGCGACGCTCGCCTTCGGAGGCGATGCCCAGGAGGTCGTCGCGACCATCGCCATCGCGCTGGCGGTCCAGGCCGTCGTCGTCCCGATCGGCCACTCCTCGATCCAGCCCTTCTTCCGGACCCTGATCGTCGCGGCCTCGGCGACGCTCCTGGTCGCTCTGGTCGCCGGGCTCGCCCCGGCGATCTCCGGTGGGCTGGTCCTGACCGGCAGCCTGCTCCGGTTCCTGCCCGGCTATGCCCTCCTGGCCGGCTTCCGGGACCTGCTCGACCAGTCGGTCCTCTCGGGCATGGCCCGCGTGGCCGAGGCGGTCCTCATCGCGGCAGCCATCGGCGGCGGGGTGGGCATCGCCCTGATCGTCGCGGCGGGCTTCGGCGTCGAGCTCTCGCTGATCACCATCGGCCAACAGTCGTTCGGCTGGCTGGTCTCGATCGGCGCGGTCGCGGTCCTGGTCGGGGGGTTCGCCGTCGGCAACGGCGTCCCGCCCCTCGCGGTGGCCCAGTCGGCGGCCATCGGAGCGGTCGGCTGGGTGCTGTACCGGGCGGGCGCCGCTCCGTACGGGCCGCTCGACCCCAGCATCGTCGTCGTCATCTCGTCGGTCACGATCGGCATCCTGGGACGGCTGGCGGTCGGTCGGTCGGCCGCCCCGACCGCCCTCTGGGTGGTGCCGGCGATCCTGCCCCTGCTCCCGGGACTGCCGCTGGTCCAGGCGATGCTGGCGGCCAGCGACGAAGCGCGCCTCGCGGGCCTGGTCGGAGCTGCCACCACGGCCTTCCTCATCGGCACGGGCGTCGCCACCGGTGACCTGGCTGTGGTCGGCTTCCGGAGGTTCCGCGACGGACTCGTCGCTCCTGCTGTCGGCGCGGTGGCCGAGGGCGTCGACACGTTGGTGATCCAGCCGGCGGCCCGGGTCGCCCGGCCGGTCAGCCGCGCGGTCCTGGGGACCCAACGCCACGGGGGCACCGCCTCGGGTGATGACGCGGGCGACCCCGGCGCATCGCCCACCTCGGGCCCGGACTAGGTCGAGGCGTCCGCGAGCGCGATCTCCGCCAGGACCAGCGTCCCAGCCGGGCCAGCCATGTCACCCAGGCCCGCCGGAACGAGGTAACCGGCCGGGTCGTGCTCCGGCAGCCCAGGATAGCCGGCCAGCTGCTCCCGGAGAAAGGTCCTGGCCCTGTCCAGCAGCCCCGGCATCGTGGCGAGTCCACCGCCGACCACCACCCGCTCCGGGGCGAGCGCATAGGTCAACGAACGAACGCCGGCGGCCAGGTAGAACGCGGCCAGCTCGGCAGCCCGCTCCCGCTCGACGCCTTCCAGGTCCTCGGCCCGGCGACCGAACCTGGTCGCGATGGCCGGACCGCTGCCCATGCCCTCGAGGCAATCGCCGTGGAAGGGACAGGCCCCTGGGAAGTCGTCGCCCTCGTAGCGCGGCACCGCGACGTGGCCCATCTCCGGGTGCCCCATCCCATGGACGATCCGTCCATCGACGACCGCCCCGCCGCCGACCCCGGTACCCATCGTGAGGTAGACGAACGACCGAAGGCCACGTGCGGCGCCCCAGCGTCCCTCGCCGAGGGCCGCGGCGTTGACGTCGGTGTCGAAGCCGACCGGCAGGCCAAGGGCCGCACGCAGGGGGCCGACCAGGTCGACGCCGCTCCAGCCGGGCTTCGGGGTGGTCATGATCGACCCATACGCGGGGTGATCCGGGCGAAGCTCGAGTGGCCCGAAGGACCCGATGCCGATCGCCCGGACCGGGAGCCCGGCGTCGACCGCTCGGCGAAAGAAGGCGATGGCTGACGGGATGGTCTCGGACGGATCAGCCACGTCGATGCGCTCGGTCGCAACGACGTCGTCCGGCATCGTCCCGACCAGGCAGATGAACTTGGTACCGCCGGCTTCGAGCCCACCCAGCATCCCGAGCGATCCTCCCTCGTGCACAAGCGGACCCGGCGTCGCACGCCGAGCAGGTCCCGCAGCTCCATGGTGCCCGAGCCGACGCACGCCTGGCCAGGGACCCGTCACCGCCGGGCCGGACTGACATGCCGAAGGACCGGGCGATGGCGCCCGGTCCCTCGGATCGGCGGGTTCGGTCCGCCTGGTGTCAGCGGCCCGGGTGCGCCAGGATCACCGGTCCCGCGGGCTCGTCGCCAGGCGTCGCGTGACCGCGAGGAGGGCGACGAGGGTCGCCCCCAGCACGAGGATCGCCGGCAGGACGGATGCCCCGCCCGGGGATGGCTCGAGCGCCGTCGACGTCGGCGGCGGGGTGATCCCGCCGGCAGTCCCGGTCGGGGTCGGCGTCGCCGGGGGCGGCGTCGGGGTGGGCGTGGGTGCGGGCGCGGCGACGATCGTCACGTCGAGGGTGGCCGCACACTCGGTGCCGACGGCGGTCCCGGTCACGACCCAGTCGCCGATCTCCGAAGTCTCGGCCGTCCAGGTCCACCACGACTCGCCGAACGCGTCGGCGACGTCGTCCTCGACCTGGGGGTCACCTCCGACGGGAGCGAACGAGACGACCATGTCGCCGAACGGCGGGAAGTCCCAGAACAGGAGATCGAAGGACTCACCGACCTCGATCTCGAGCGGCGGTGTGAGCTCGCTCTCGCCCATGTAGGCCGTCAGCTCGCAGGTGGGCTGACCGGCGGCCACGTAGGTGACGAAGGCGAAGTCGAAGTCGGGGGCCTCGATCCAGTCCGCCTGGCCATACACGAACTCCCAGGCCTGGCCACCTGCATAGCCGGTCGCCTCACCATAGCCCCACCACCAGGACGGTTCCGCCGTGCCGGCGCTCGACCCGGATGGGATCACGATCGCGATCTCGTCGCTCGAGGCAACGGCCGGCATCGACGGGAAATCGAAGAGGACCCAGTCCGCCTCGGTCGGCACGTCCGCTGCCGGGACGGGCGCACTGCTGGCGAGGAGTGCGCCGGTGGGCGTGCCGGCATGGATCTCGATCACCAGCGGCTGGGTCGTTGCCGGCGATCGCTCGATCGGCAGGTGGATCGCGACGAGCTGGCCGGTGGTGCCGACCGTGAGCGTCTGGGCGAGGGCATTGTGGCAGTCCCCCGGAAGCTCCGGCTGGATGCACGCCAGCCCGTCGTACTGGTCCTGGACTTGGTCCTCGAGGACCTCCGCGGAGACCGGGCCGACCCCCAGGGCGGCCAGGAGTCCGATCGACGCCGTCACGGCGATGATCCGCCGAAGCGCGCTAGCCCGTAGCACCGGTAGCCTCCACGGGACGCCTCCGGGTCGCTCCCTCCTCGTCTGCGCGACGCCGCCGAGCGCGACCCTGGCTCGCGGCATCGTCGTCCGTGGCAGTCCCGACGTCACGGTCGACCCTGCACCTGTTCGTGACGCCGCTCGCCGAGATGTGTTGCACCTGCGACCAGGACGTCGCCTCGATGCGCCATCCGATCGCACCGGGCATGGCCGGGCGCAGTGCTCAGAACCCCAGCTCGGCCCGGTAGGCCAGGGCCATGGCCTGGTAGCCCTCGGTGTTGGCGTGGAAGTCCTTGCCCCCGGTGGTGCAGGTCCAGGTCCAGTCGCAGATGCGGGCGACGTTCAGGGGCACGAGCTCCGGGTAGGGCGGCATCGGGACCTGGGTCGCGAAATCCGTCGTGGAGAAGACGCCCTGGATGTCCGCCACCGGGATGCCGTGGGAGGCGTAGATCCCCTCGACCATCGCGTTGATCGGGACGATCGCCCCGAACACGGACAGCTGAGCCAGCGCCCGGGCCTCCGGCGTCCCTTCCAGCCAGTACACGAGGAATGGGTCATAGATAGTCCCGCCGACGATCGGCACGTCCGGCCCGGCAGCCTCACGGAGGCTCGCGAGGATGCCCGGCAGGTTGGCCGCGATCCTCGTCGCTCCAGGCTCGATGCATTCGAGCCCGGTCTGGCAGGGGAAGTCATTCCAGCCCAGGTCGATCGTGATGAACGCGACGAACCTCTGGTGAGCGTGGAGGAAGGCAAGCGCCTCGTCCAGCTGCGAGCCGTGCGGATAGTCGCAGATGCCGCCCGTCACGAAGGTCTCGGTGGACTCGCCGGGACAGCCGAGCTTGACGTGGCGCAGCTTCGGGAACTCGACGCGGGCCATCGCGAACAGCTGGTCCGGATAACCCTGAGCGGTCCGGTACAGGTCGTCGGGGTCGCCGATCGGCTGCTGCCCGGCCGCCAGTGAATCGCCCAGCGAGAGGTAGTACTGCATGGCATGGTCTCCGCTCGCGCCCGGGGCGGCCGCGGAGGGTCCCGCCACGCCGATGGTAAGTGCGAGCGCAGCCACGACGGCGAACATCCGGCGCACCGCTCTGCTCCTGCCGTGCTGGGCACCGCCGTGGCGCCCGTCCGGGAGATGCGACGCGGTGGGAGTCCGGTCGTTGCAGCCGCAGCAGCGCCCGGCCCGAGCCGGCGCGGTCGAGTAGTCTCGGCCCGTGGTCATCCCGATCGCTGGGCCGCCTCGCCGGGTCGTGCGGGCGAACCGCTCGGCGGACCGGCTGATCGCCCTCGGCGCCATCGCCGTCGCGGTGGCCTCGCTCATCGCCGCCCTGGCCTCGACGCTCCTGCCCCCCGAGGTCCGGCGCGGGGCGTGGCTGCCGCTCCACCTGGCGATGGCGGGCGCCGCGACGACGGCGATCGCCGGGGTCATGCCCTTCTTCTCGGCGGCACTGGCGGCAGCACCCCCGGCGTCGGCGACCCTCAGGTCGGTGGCCGTCGTGGCCGTCGTGGCGGGTGGATGGGCGGCGGCGATCGGCGTGGTCGGGGCGTCGTCCGGTCTCGCGGTCATCGGCAGCATGACGTACGTCGCCGGGGTGAGCCTGACCGGCGTCGCAGTGATCGGGCCACTCCGCCATGGGCTGGGGCCCAGCCGGGGCCTCGTCACCGTGGGCTACGTCGGGGCGCTCTGCTCGGTGGCCATCGGAGCGAGCCTCGCGATCGTCTACCTTGCCGGCTGGCCCCCGCTGCTCGAGGCCTGGGCACGGGCGCGGCCGGCCCACGCCTGGCTGAACGTCTTCGGCTTCGTTTCGCTGGCGATCGCGACGACCCTGCTCCACTTCCTCCCGACCGTCATGGGAGCGCGGATCGTGCGACGCCGGAGCGCCGTGGTGGCGGTGGTCGGCATCGCCGGTGGCACCGCGCTCGTGGCCGCGGGCAGCCTGATCTCCCCGGACGCCCCCGAGGCCGCGGACGCGATGGCGCGCATCGGTGCCGTCGTGGCCCTGACCGGGTCGCTCGGCCTGGCCGTCTACGCTGGGCGGACCTGGCAGGCCCGTGCCCGCTGGACGTCGGACGCCGGGTGGCATCGCGTCGCGATGGGCGGCCTGGTCTCGGCCATCGCGTGGTTCCTGGTCGGCGTGGCGATCGGCGCCGGTCGGATCCTCGTCCACGGGGCCGACCCGGCCGGCTGGGCCTTCGAGGCGGTGGCAGGACCGCTCATGGTCGGCTGGGTCGGCCTCGCCATCGTCGCGTCAGCCACCCACCTGGTCCCGGCCGTCGGGCCCGGCAGCCCGGTGGCCCACGCACACCAGCGGGCGATCCTCGGCCGAGCCGGCACGACGCGGCTCGTCGCGATCGATCTCGGGGTCGCGGCCCTGGCGATCGGCCTGCCGACCCACGCGGTACCGCTGGTCGCGGTGGGGACGCTGCTGGTGGCGCTCGGGCTCGGCCTGACCGCGGTCCTGATGGCGACGGCGATCGCCGTCGGGCTGTCCCGGGAGGCGGTCCCCGGGACCGGACGGCCTAGGCGGCCTGGGTGACCAGCTCCGCGACCGTATCTTCGCCGAGCGAGTAGTAGAGCTCCTCCTCCTGGGCCATGTGGAGCCGCAGGATCGCGTCCAGACCGTAGAGCGCCCGCCGGAGGTCGGTCCGGTCGTCCGGGGTGGGCCCCTCGACCGGCAGCTCGGCGACCAGGCCGTCGTAGAGCCGGATGAGATGGAAGATCTCAGTGTGGGTGCGATGGAGCGCGGCGGTGGCGTCGTCGCTGCCCAGGGCGGCCGCGAGCGTCGGATAGACCGCCCGGTCCTCGGCGATCTCGTGGGGCACGAGCGTGTCGACGAGGAACTCCCGGATGGACATGAGCTCGCCCATCGCGTCGGACGCGGGCATGGTGTCGAGCCGGTCGGCGATCCCGCGCAGCCGGGCGATCCCGGGGGCGAGCTCGCGATGCTCGGCCGTGAGGCGCTTGCGTGTCTCGTCCCAGCCGGCGATCCGGATCGGCCGCTCCACCCCGCCTCTCAGGGCCCGAAGCGCGTTGAGGATCACCACCACGTCGATGGCCTCCTGCAGCAGGGCACCGGCGACGACGGGCAGGAATCCGAAGGCGGCCAGGAGCATCGCCGCGAGCGACATCCCCATCCCCGCGACGACGCTCTGGATCGCGATCCGGCGGGAGTGCCGAGCGATCCGCACCGCCTCGGCGAGGCGGTCGAGACGATCCACGGTGATGACCAGGTCGGCGGCCTCCGATGATGCCGTCGCCCCGCGGGCGCCCATGGCAACGCCAACGTCGGCCGCCGCCAGGGCAGGGGCGTCGTTGATCCCGTCGCCGACCATGACGAGGGGGCCGTCGGCGAGGTCGCGCTCGGCTACCACAGCGTCGACCTTGTCGGCCGGGGTCCGGTCGGCCAGGACCCCGTCGAGCCCGATGGCCGCCCCCACGAGCTCGGCGACCGAGTGGTGGTCGCCGGTCACCATGAGGATCCGCGAGAAGCCCGCCTTGCGCAGCGACCGGACCGCTCGCGGCGTCTCGGGACGGACCGGGTCGTCCATGACGAGGGCCCCGGCGAGCTGGCCATCGACCCGGACGAAGACATTGGTGGCGCCTTCAAGGGTGGCCCGCCGGCGGAGCTCGCGGGCCCAGGCTGGCAGCGGCCCTCCGGCAGCGGCGAAGCCGGCCGAGCCGACGGCGACCTCCCGTCCGTCGACACGCCCGGTGACCCCGGCGCCGGGCAGCTCGGTGACGGCCTCAGGGACCGGCAGGATCAGCCCTCGCTCTCGGGCCGCGTGGACGATGGCCGCGCCGAGCACATGGGGAGACGCTTGCTCGAGGCCCGCCGCCAGGCGCAGGATCTCGCCCGGGTCACCGTCGGCCGCCTCGATCGTCGCGACGTGCGGGCGACCGGCGGTCAACGTACCGGTCTTGTCGAACAGGAGGACCCTGGCTCGACCCAGGGTCTCGAGCGGGCCACCGCCCTTGACGATGATCCCCCGGCGCGCGGCTCGTCGAGATGCCGGCGACGATCGCGATCGGCGCGGCGAGCAGCAGCGGGCACGGGGTCGCGACGACGAGGACCGCGAGCGCCCTGATCGGGTCTCCCGAGATGAGCCAGGCGAGGCCGGCGACCGCCAGGGCCAGGGGCACGAAGAGGATCGCGTAGCGATCGGCCAGGCGGACGAACGGCGCCTTGGAGCGTCCTGCCTCCTCGACGAGGCGGACGATGCCCGCGTAGGTGCTCTCCTCGGCCGTCGCGATGACCTGGAGGTCGAACGGGCTGCCTGCGTTGACGACGCCGCTGCTGACCGTGTCGCCTTCCTCACGGGTCACCAGGCGGCTCTCACCGGTCAGGGCGGCCTCATCGAGGATCGCGGGGGCACCCCGGACGACGCCGTCCACCGGCACGACCTCGCCAGGGCGGACCAGCAGGCGATCGCCGGGCACGACCGCGCCGATCGGCACGGTCGCCAGTCCTTCGTCGACATAGCGGTGGACGTCCTGGGGGGCCCGACCCAGGAGGGCGGACAGCTCGCGCTGGGCACGTCCCTCCGCATACGTCTCCAGGGCCTGGCCCGTCGCGAGCATGACGCCGATGACGGCTGCCGCGAATGCCTCGCCGAGGGCCAGGGCGCCGCCGATGGCCAGGATGGCGATGACGTCCACGCCGGCCTTGCCGCCGATGAGGTCCCGGACGATCGAGATGGTCAGGTCGGCACCGACGACGACCGCGGGGAGGGCCCAGGCCCAGAACGCCAGGTCCTCGCGGCCGACCCACGTGAGGACGAGGCCGACGACGAGACCGACGACGGTCAGGACGAGCAGGCCGACCTGACGTAGCCACGAGGTCGCGGTGGCGATGGCGCCGGTGCTCACCCGAAGAGGGTAGGCCAAGGCCGCCGTCGGCGATGGCTGCCGCTCGGCACGGCTGGGTGTGCCGAGCGGCCCGGGCCGTGCATCGGGCGACCGCCGGACCTCAGTCCGGACGTTCCGTGGGGCGGTCTCTTTATTGGACTGTCTCCAATCTGGTTGCTACCATCGGCCGGACCACAGCGACCGATATCTCCGGAGGACACCATGACGACCATGACCCAGCCCGCTCCGAGCGAGACCATCACGTCCGCGCTCCAGGACAGTCTCGTCGAGCTCATCGACCTGTCGCTGCAGGCGAAGCAGTACCACTGGAACGTCGTCGGGCCGCAGTTCCGAGCGGTCCATCTGCAGCTCGACGAGATCACCGATGCGGTCCGCCTGGCATCCGACGACGTGGCCGAGAGACTGTCCGCCCTCGGCGTGCCGCCGGACGGGCGCGTCTCGACGGTAGCCGACACGACCCCGATCCCGGCGGTGGGGGCCGGTTGGCAGCGTGACGGGGACACCGTCGAGCAGATGGCCGAGCGGCTGACGACCGTCGCCGGCGAGCTGCGTCGACGAGCGATCGAGATCGGCGATAGCGACCTGATGTCACAGGGCATCCTCGTCGAGATCGGGACGGCCCTGGAGAAGCAGGCCTGGATGCTGCGCGCCCAGGTCGCATGACCGTCGACCCGGCGGCCCGCCTGCGCGGTGCCGGCCTGCGGGTGACCCTGCAACGGATCGGGATCCTGGAGGCGATGGCCGAGATCGGGGGCCATCCGACCGCGGACCAGATCCGCCAGGCCCTGGCCGACGACGGGCGGGCGGTGCCCCGGGCCAGCCTCTACCACGCGCTCGGCACGTTGTCGGCCGCCGGGGTCCTGATCGTCGCCGATGCGGGGCCGGGCACGGCCCGCTACGAGCTGGCCAACGAGTGGCACCACCATCTCGTCTGTCGGGCCTGTGGGTCCATCAGCGACGTCCCCTGTGCCCAGGGCTCGGCGCCGTGCCTGGAGCCGGACCTGGACGGGGTCCGGGTGGACGAAGCACAGGTCATCTTCCGCGGTCTCTGCGCGTCGTGCGCAGCGTCGAACGGGATCAGATCGAGCCGATCCGCCTGATCAGGGGCCGACCTCCATCGGCCGGGCGGGCGGGCGCGTTGACCTCGTCCCGCCAGGCCAGCCAGGCCGCACCGCGCTGGACTCCCCAGTCCGGGCCGTTGAAGCCGAGGGTGAACTGGCTGAAGCCCATGGCGACGTAGGTCGGAGCATCCTCGTCGAGGAACCGCTCAAGGTCGTCCGGCTCGACGCCCACCGCCCACTCGATCTCGCTCGGATCGCGACCGATCTCGGCGCACCAGCCCCGCAGCGCCTCCACGGCGGGCTCCAGTTCGTCCGGCCGATCCGGGAACGCCGCGTGCCAGGCGTCGGCATGGCGGGCCACCAGCCGGAGCGTCCTTCGGAGCCCCGTGCCGGCGATGAGGAGCGGCATCTTGCGCATCGGCGGCGGTTCCAGGGCGGACAAGCGGTCCTCGATGACCGGCAGGGCGTCGCCCAGCGAAGCAAGCCTCGAGCCGAACGTCCCGAACTCATAGCCATAGGCCTCGTAGTCGCGACGGAACCAACCCGCACCGACGCCCAGGATCGCCCTCCCGGCGCTCACGTGGTCGACGGTCCGCGCGACGTCCGCGAGCAGGTTCGGGTTGCGGTAGCTGTTGCAGGCGACGAGAGGCCCGAGCTCGATGCGATGCGTCGCCTCGGCCCAGGCAGCGAGCAGGGACCAGCACTCGAAGTGGGGTCCGTCCGGTTCTCCGTAGAGCGGGAAGAAGTGGTCCCAGGTGTAGACGATGTCGTAGCCGAGTCGCTCGGCCTCGACGGCTGCGTCGCGGATGTCTCGATACGTGCCGTGCTGGGGGTGAAGCTGGGCGGCGATGCGGATGGGACGCACGGGTCGACTCCTCGGGCGGTGTCGGCATATCGTGAACCTTCCTTCTGCAGGAAGGTCAAGGGGTATCCTCGGGGGATGTTCCGGATCAGCGCCTTCGCCCGACTCGCTGGCGTATCGGCCAGGATGCTCCGGGCCTGGGACGAGCTCGGGCTGTTCAGGCCGGTCTGGGTGGATCGCTCGAACGGCTATCGCTACTACTCGCCGGCGCAGCTGCCCGAGCTTCGACGGATCCTTGCCCTACGCGACGTCGGTGTGCCACTTGCCGAGCTGACCGAGCTCGTCAGCGGCGGCGCGGACCTGCGAGCCATCCTGGAGCGCCGTCGGTCCGAGCTCGAGCGTGAGCGGCTCGAGATCGAGCGTCGACTCCGAGCGCTCGAGATCTCCGTGGAGACCATCCCGGCCGACGTCACCGACCCGGCGGCTTCCCGGATCGACGGGATCGGGGCAGCTGACCGGCTCCGACCTGCCTGGGACGTGGTCGTCCGTCCGGTCGCCGCCGAGCGAGTCGCGACGTACACGCTGGGACCGATGGCCCTTGACCTGGGACCGGCCTTCTACGAGCTGGAGGCATACGTCCGAGACGCGGGGCGTCGCGCCCCGCGCCCGCCCGGGTCCATCGTCGGATCCGATGGTCACGACCGGACGATCTTCGTGCCGGTGACCGGACCGATCGAGCCGCGTGATCCGATCGGCTGGCGCACGCTGCCGGCCTGCCGTGCAGCATCGGTCATCCACCGGGGCAGCTACGAGGGACTCGCCGAGGCGCAGGGTGCGCTGGTGCGCTGGGTCGGTGCGGCGTCCCTGTCACCCGCGGGCGCGATCCGGATCCTCTACCTGCAGTTCGGTGCCGAGCCCGAGCTCCGAGTCCCGCCCGGCTATGTCGTCGAGCGAGCCGACGACTTCGTGACCGAGGTGCAGCTCCCCCTGGCGTGAAGGGCCGTGTCATCGGCTGATCCCGGGTACGGGGGTCAGGGCGCGTGGCAGGGGCGCCTCGCTGGGAGGCGTCGCGCCCGCCAGTGATCAGCCGGTGCAGACCGTCATGGGAGCGGTGGCAGCGACGACCGCCGGACCACCCAGAAGGACGACCTTGCTCGGTCCGAGGCGGGCGAGCTCGGCCGCGACGACCGGCGGCAGGCAGTCCTTCCGGGTCAGCAGGAGTGGGCTCTCGGCGCGGGCCGCCGCAGGGACCCCGGCGAGGGCATCGGGGAAGTTCGTGCCGGTGGCCAGGAAGACGGTGGTGGCGCCGGCCTCGAAGACCGACGCGCTGATGTCGGCGCTCGTGGCGTAGCGGTCGGCGCCCCACCAGCGGCTGACCGGGACGGCGGGGTAGGCGGCCCCTAGCTCGGCCACGACCGCGGGACCGAGGACCCCGGGGCCGCCGAGGAGGACGAACTCGGTCGGGGTGAGCGTCGCAAGGGCGGCCATCGTCGGGACGGGCACATCGCTCGCGGTCGCCAGGACGATCGGCGCCTCGATCGCCGCCGCGGCGGCGCCCCCGGAGAGCGCGTCAGGGAAGTCCCTCCCCGTGGCGACGAAGACCCGCCCGACGTAGCCGGTGAAGCGGTCCTCCACGACCGCGGCCGCGGTGGCATAGCGATCGGGACCCGCGAGCCTCGTGACCGAGCCAGTCGTGTACGGCCTGAGCGCGGTCAGGACGGACCCTGAGACGGCGGCGGGGCCGCCGAGGACCCGGATCTTCGCGGGCCGCAGGCGGCTCAGCTCGGCCGCCACGACAGCCGGGATCGCGTCGCGGGTGACCAGCAGGACCGGGCCGCCCTCCGCCGCTGCCGCCGGGCCCCCGGCGAGGGCATCCGGGAAGTCCTGCCCGGTGGCGACGTAGGCGACCGGGACCGGCGGGCTCGGGAAGGTCGCCGCGCTGATCGCCGCCGCAGTGGCGTAGCGGTCGGGACCCGAGAGGCGGGCGACGGTCGGCGGAGCCGTCCCGGTCGCGACGAGGTGATCGATCGCGCCGCCGTCGGGGACCGCCGCGTTCGCGAGGTCGATGACCGCCTGGGTCGCCCCGTCGAACCTGGGGCCGTACAGCCTCGGATCGCCGGGGATCCGGTACGAGCTGACCGACCCCACCGACCCGGAGCCGTCTGCCGGATCCGACGAGCCAAGGAGCCACGGCCCGCCGGATGCGCCCGGCGTCATGTCGCATGGCGTCCCCCAGCCACCGACCAGGGCCGACAGCTCGACCATGCCCGTGCAGCGGACCAGCCGATCGCCGTCGAACGGCGCGGCTGCCGGGTAGCCGAAGACGTCGACCGGGTCGCCGGCCGGCACGGTCCCGATCCGCACGGGGTAGGCGCCGAGCGAGTCGAGCTGGCCACCGCCGTGGAGCCCCTGGCCGACCACGGCCACCGCGTAGTCGTGCTGGGCCGCGGCGACGCTCAACCCGTCCTCGGCCGCGTAGGCAGCGTGGATGACCAGTGCACCGGCCACCCAGCAGTCGCGGGCGACCGTGGCGCAGTCGTACGTGGGGGCAGCATCCCAGTCGGGCACGAAGATCCAGTCCGACGCCCAGACGTGGTCCTCGTTGTCGTAGGCGCAGTGCGCAGCCGTGAGGACGAGCGAGCGACCCGGGTCGCCATCGTCCTGGATGACCGACCCTGAGCAGACGAAGTCGTCTCCGCCGACGGTCAGGAAGATCTTCCCGGACCGTGCCGCGATGGCGCCGCCGCCGTCCCAGGGTGCGCTCACGGGGTCCAGGCCCAAGGCAGGCGCTGCTGGATCGCTCTCCGCCCGGGACACGCCCGCCGGTGGGATCGATCCGACCAGGGTCACGTCGAGCGGAGTCGCCGACCGCATACGCTCCTCGGTCCAGTGGGTCAGCGCCCGTACCCGCGAGGCCTCGGATCGGTCCGCGGCCAGTGTCGGAGCCGGCCACGGAGCGACAGCCGCGGCGACGAGCAGCACCGCCAGGAACACGGGGCGGACGGGCGAGTGGCGCATCGACGGACCTCCGTCGTAGAGACGGGCGGGGCGAGCGGTCGTTGCCCTCGCCGCGCGATGGTACGCCCTGGACGTCGGGATGGAGCCCGGGCCACGACCCGCGTCGCTGCGGGGTCTCAGCCTCGGCGCTGGAGGGTCAGGTAGGCGATCCCGAGGCCGCCGGCGCACCAGGCTGCGAGCAGCGCCCAGGCCCCGATGGACATCGGGAAGGTCGAGGCGGCGACGGTGCCCCGGATGACCTCGCCCATGGCCTGGACGGGCAGCAGGGCGTGGACGGCCTGGAGCCAGTCGGGCAGGCGCTCGGGCGGGAAGTTGAGGGGCGAGAACATCAGGACGAAGACGACCAGCACCTGGGTCAGGAGCATGGCGATCGTCGGCGGCAGCACCGAGGCCATCGCATAGCCGACCGACGCTGACGTCAGCGCCACCAGGAGGAACGCCGGCACGACCAGCGGGCTGACGTCGAGGTCGAGCCCGAAGCGGACGACCCCGATGCCGAGGGCAAAGACGACGCCGGGCAGCACGATGGCCATCCAGACCGTCAGGTCGGCGAAGAGGTAGACGAGGCGGGGTACGGGCAGGGCACGCATGTACTCGAGGGTCCCGGCCGTCTTGGCCTGGGCGACGACCTGTGGCACCGCCACGAGCCCCATCGTGATGAGCGTGATCGCCGGCGCTCCGGTCGCCAGGAAGAGCACGGTGACCGGATCGATCTCCGGGAAGAGCAGCGGATAGCCGATCACGATCCCCAGCGCGAAGAGCGACTGGACCACCATCGCCAGCGGCAGGAAGCCCTTGAGGCGAAGCGCCTGCCAGCGGACCAGGAGGGTGTAGCTACGCAGCGAGGACATCATCGGTCTCCCCATCGGCGAGCGCGTCGGCACGCCCAACGAGCTCGATGTACACGTCTTCGAGCGTGGCAGGGGCCAGCGAGTACTCCTCCGCGACACCCTCGCGACGCAGCTCGTCGGCCCAATCGACCGCCTCGCCGGCGCTGGCTGCCGGGACCGTGGCGAGCGCCCGCGAGCCGTTCGGGACGTAGCGGCGGATGAAGGGGGCCGGCAGCGGGGCGACGGCACCCGGCTCAAGGACGAGCTCCAGCCGGAGATCGTCGGCGATCCCGCTCTTGAGCTCCGCCGGGGTCCCCTGGGCGATCACCCGCCCGCGGTCGAGGATGGCCAGGCGATCGACCGACCGCTCGGCCTCGACGACGTTGTGGGTCACCAGGAGCACGGCCGCTCCCTCGTCGGCCAGCATCCGGACCTGCTCCCAGAGGAGCCGGCGACGGACCGGGTCGACGTCGTTGGTCGGCTCGTCGAGGATGACGATCCGGCCGGGGACCACGGCCGCCATGGCGAAGGAGACGAGCCGCTTCACGCCGCCCGACAGGCGCTCCCCGCCCGTCCGGCGCCACTCGCCCAGCGAGAGATCGTCGATGAACCGGTCGCGGCGCGCTCGCACCTCCGTCGGGTCGCCACCGCGGAGGCGTCCGATGAGCTCGATCGCCTGGTCCGGTGTGAGCCCGTCGATCGGCAGCTGGACCTGAGGCTGGAGCGAGCAGGCTCGGCGAGCCGCTGCCGGGTCGCCGACCGCATCCATGCCTTCGATCCGGATCGTGCCCGCATCCGGACGGAGCAGGCCGACGATCTGGTTGACCAGCGTGGTCTTGCCGGCGCCGTTGTGGCCGAGCAGGCCGAAGACCTGGCCGGCGTCGATCGCCAGGTCGATCCCGTCGTTCGCCCGCACGGCGGCACCCCGCCGGGACCGCGGGCGGTAGGTCTTCGTCAGTCCCTCGATCTCGAGCAGCATCTCGACTTCCCTTCGGCTGGCGATCCGATCGTCGGTCGCCGATCTCAGATACCTACCAGTATCGCTATACCGATGAGCATGTCAATACTGCAAAGGACGTAGATACCGTGTGGTATCATTGCCGCATGAGCGGCAGTCAAGACGATCCTGTCGAGCGGGCCAGGCGCTCGGGCGCCGAGATCCGCGCCAGCGTCCGCCTGACGACCGAGGCAGCGCGCGAGACGGCTCGCGCCGGCCGAGAGAGCGGCGCGCTCTCCCGCGAGATCGCGGCGACGACCAAGGAGGCCATCCGCCAAGCCGTCGCCGAGGCCCGTGCGGCCCTCAAGGACTCGAGCCTGGAGATCCGCGTGGAGCGCCTCTCGCGCGAGGAGAGCCGGCAGCGGACGCGGGAGCTGCTACTCGACGCGGCAGCCGAGGTGTTCAGCCGGCTGGGCTACCACGGCGCGTCGCTCGAGGCCGTCGCCGAGGCTGCCGGCTTCACCAAGGGCGCCGTCTACTCCAACTTCGCCACCAAGGGCGAGCTCTTCGCGGCGCTGCTCCGCAGGTCATCGGAGCAGCGGGTCGAGGGACAGATCGAGGCGCTCGGAGCGCTCTCCCTCGCCCAGCTCGCCGACCTCTCCGGCCCGATGCTCCAGAAGCAAGCCCGGGAACAGTCGACCTGGGACATCCTCCAGATCGAGTTCTGGCTGGCCGCCATGCGCGATCCGACGCTCAAGCAGCTGATGTGCGAGGGCAGTGACGAACTCTACGAGCGCATGGGCGAGACCGTCTCGAAGAAGCTCGCGGAAGAGGGCGCAGGATCCCAGTTCAGCGGGGCCGAACTCGCCCGCCTCGTCAACGCGCTGGGCACCGGCCTCCTCGTCCAGGTCTACCTGGACCCTGAATCGGTGGACCCGGCGCTCTTCGGGCGAGGCATCCGGGCCCTGGCCGGCCTGCCGCCCGTCGGGGACAGCGGGCCGGCGGACGGAGCGTCCCGGCAGACCGACGCCCCTCAGGAGTAGCGCTCGCGGCGGACGAGCTCGTCGAGCGGGCGACGCGCCTCACCCGGCTTCGATTTCGGGGCCGCACCGGCCTCGGTCGCATAACCGATGGAGACCATCGTCCGGACGACGCGATCCCTGGGGACACCGAGCAGCTCGCCGATCGGGCCCTGAGCATCGTCACGGGCCCGGGCGATCCCCGTCGACAGGCCATGAGCGGCTGCGGCGATCATGATCCGCTCCGCGACGCGGCCCTCGTCGAAATTGTCGCTCTCGACCCCCCGTGGCTCCATGGCCACGCAGACGACGACCGGGGCGACACCGATGTGCGGGGTGTTCGTGGCGATCTCGGCCATCCGGCGCCGGGTCGCCGCGTCGGTCACGACGACGAATGTCCAGGGTTGTCGGTTGCTCACACTGCCGGTCCAGCGGGCAACGTCCAGGATGTCCCGCAGGGCATCCTCGGGGACCGGGTCGGGCCGGTAGTCGCGTGTCTGGCGGACGCGCTTGACGAGTCTGGTGGCGGTGGATGGATCGAGGGTGTTCGAGTCGGTCATGCCCCGAGTCTAGCGGCGAGCGCCCGATCCGAGGGACCGGCTACCCTGTCGTCCACGAGCACGACGAGGAGCGCACATGGCAGACCAGGACCCGGCCGTGACCGAGGAACGGCCGACCAGCAAGCCCGACGAGGCCAAGGCGACGCCGGCGCCGACAGTGCCTCCCCCGGTGGATGACCTCGTCGAACGATCGCACAGCCTCTCGATCGGCCGCCGCCGGAAGCTCGAATACACCTCGCGAGCCGGCCGGGTCGTCCTCCGGGAGGAGGTCACCGAGGATGGCAAAGCACAGGGTCATAAGCCGAAGGCGACCGTCTTCCTGACGTCGTACACGCTCGACGGAGCCGTCCCGCGCGAACGGCCGGTGGTCTTCGCCTTCAACGGCGGGCCTGGGTCGTCGAGCGTCTGGCTCCACCTGGGGCTGCTGGGACCCCGCCGGGTCGTCGCCGGTGATGCCGGGGCACTGGTGCCGCCCCCGTACGACCTCGTCGACAACGTCGAGACGCTGCTTGCCCATGCCGACCTCGTATTCATCGACCCGGTCGCCACCGGCTACTCCCGGGCGCTGGACGGGGAGAAGGCCCACGAGTACTCGGGCTTCGGCCGCGACCTCGAGTCGGTCGGCGAGGTCATCCGGCTCTGGACGTCCCGGAACGGCCGCTGGATGTCGCCCAAGTTCCTCGCCGGCGAGTCCTACGGGACGCTCCGGGCGGCCGGCCTGGCCGCCCACCTCCAGGAGCGTCACGGGATGTATGTCAACGGGATCATCCTGGTCTCGGCGGTCCTCGACCTGAGCAGCATCGACGTCGCCGAGGGCAACGAGCGGCCCTACGCCCTGTTCCTGCCGAGCTACGCGGCGATCGCCAACTACCACGGCAAGCACGGCGACCGCCCACTCGAGGACGTCCTGGCGGAGGCGACCGCCTACGCCGCCGGCGAGTACCCCCGCCTGCTCGCTCTCGGCAACCGGATCACCCCGGCGGAACGGCGTCGGGCGGTCCGCAGGATCGCCGACCTGACCGGCCTGTCGCGCGACTATGTCGATCGCGTCGATCTGCGCATCGAGCACATCCGCTTCTTCACCGAGCTGCTCCGCGACCAGGGTCGCTCGGTCGGACGGCTCGATGGCCGGTTCCTGGGCTGGGAGCCCGACGGCGGCCGGGAGCACTTCTCGGCCGATCCCTCGATGTCGGCGATCATGGGTCCCTACACCGCCGCCTTCAACCACTACGTCCGCTCCGAGTTGGGCTACGAGAACGACCTGCCCTACGAGATCCTCGCGATGAAGGCGCACGAGGCCTGGTCGTACAAGGAGTTCGAGGGCAAGCCGATCGCGGTCATCGAGCGGCTCGGCGAGGCGATGCGGGCCAACCCGCACCTCCGGGTCCACGTCGCCTCGGGCTGGTACGACGGGGCGACCCCGTACTTCGCCACCGAGGAAGTCATGGCCCACGTGCCGATCCCGGCCGAGCTCCGCCCCAACATCGAGTACGCCTACTACCCGGCCGGCCACATGATGTACGTCCATGAGCCCTCGAGGCTCCGGCAGTCGCGCGACCTGGCCGAGTTCGTGGAGCGCGCCTCGCGCACCGACTAGGCACGATCGTGAACGCTCCGCGGGACGACGACGCGTCGGCAGCCGGACCGAGTCCGCCCGCGTCGCGCCGGGCCTCGCTCGTCCGGGTCGCCGGGGCCCTCCTGTTCGCCGCCGGCGGCATCACGATCATGGGCATCATCACGGCCGAGGCGATCTTCCCCGGCAGCTACGCGACCGGGGCCAACGAGATCAGCGAGCTCGGGGGTCGAGGCGGCCGGGACGGGCCCGTCAGCTCGGCGACCCTCTTCAACGGCGCTCTCGTCACGGCCGGGCTGTGCACCCTCGGGGCGGCCCTGGCGCTCTGGCGAGCCTCGACCGGCAGATCGCTGCCGGCGCTGCTGGCGATCCTCGCATCGGGGCTGTTCGGGGTCGGGCTGCTCCCCGGTGGCACCGGCTGGACCCACCAGGCCGCCGCCCTCGTGGTGTTCGTCGCCGGCGGGAGCGCCGCCCTGGCATCGGGGCGCGTGGCACGGCCGCCGTTCACCTACGTGGCGTTCGCGATCGGTGCGGCCTCGCTCATCGTGCTCCTCGTCTACCTGGTGGTCCGCAACGACGCGCCGCTGCCGGGCCTCGGCGTCGGCGGGCTGGAGCGCTGGATCGCCTATCCGCTCCTCGTATGGTGCGTCGGCTTCGGTGGATACCTGATGGCGACCCACGACGTCGACCGGAGAAGCCCGGGCAGCGATCCGGGCTAGGGCTGGCGGCGGCCTCGCAGCCGTCGCCGACCGCTCGCCTCAGTCGGGATCGACAAGGGCGATCCGGATCCGCTTGTTGATGCGGCCCTTGGATTCGTAGCCGGTGACCCGGATCGCCCCGACCTCGTTCGTGTTCGTGACGTGCGTTCCACCGTCCGCCTGGAGGTCGAGCCCGACGATCTCGATGGTCCTGATCTGCTCGATCCCAGGCGGCAGGAGGTTGACCTTCGTCCGGATCAGGTCGGGGATCGCGAAGGCCTCCTCGCGCGGCAGGACGTCGACCCGGACCAGCCGGCCCGATGCCAGCTCGGCGTTGACCGCCGTCTCGATCGAGTCGACGAGGTCGGCGCTCATCCGCTCGAACTCGAAGTCCATCCGGCCGGCACCCGGTTCCATGTTGCCGCCGGTCACGAGGGCGCCGTGGTCGCGCCAGACCACCCCGCACAGCGCATGGAGCGCGGTGTGGGTCCGCATGAGCGAGTAGCGACGAGCCCACTCGAGCTCGGCGACGAGCCGATCACCGGGAGCCGGTGGCTCGACACCGGGCTCGAGCTCGTGGACGGTCTCGCCGCCGACCTTGCGCGCAGCCCGGACGGTCCATCGGCGGCCATCCGAAGCCCGCAGGAGCAGACCGCGGTCCGACGGCTGGCCTCCGCCGCCAGGGTAGAAGACCGTCCGGTCGAGGACGACCAGTGACGCCTCGTCCGAATCGTCGACCGTGCCGACGTTCGCCTCGACGGCCCGGAGGTAGGCATCCTGGTAGCACAGGTTGACGTTCACCTGAGGCCTCCGACTGCGGGCGGCGGCGCGGTCGAGGGCCGCCGCGGGCGCCTACCGGACGATGAGCTCCCCGACCATGTTCGGGTGCACGGTGCAGATGAACACGTACGTGCCCGCTGGCAGGGCAGGCACGTCGTACACCCGTGTCTCGACACCGTTGAAGATCTCGCCCATCCAGAGCGACATGCTCATCGCGTCGCGGATCTCGACGTTGTGCGGCACGCCGGCGTCGTTGTTGGTGAAGCGGATCTGGAACGGCGTGTCGGCGGGAGCCTCCAGGGTGTCCGTATCGAAGGCGATGTTCTGGGCGCTGATATCAAGGACGACACCGCCGGCGCCTCCGGTGCCTTCCGACGGAGCCGCGGAGGCGCCAGCCGACGGTTCGGAGGTCGGTTCGACCGACGCGTCGGCCGACGGGACCGGCGTCGGGGACGGGGCCGGTGCGTAGGTCCAGCCGGGCGAGGTACTGCCGGCGCAGGCGGCTACTGCCAGGGCGACAAGGGCCAACAGGACGAGAGATCGGATGGAGCGCATCGAGGCGTGGGTCTCCGTGCGGATGGGTGGCGGGCGACAGCCGTCGGCCGAGGACGCGGTGGGGTGAGCCCCGAATCTACCGCCGAACGGCGGAGGACGTGGAGACGGCCCTCCCGGGTGCTGCGAGGAGGTCGCCGGCGCCGGTCGATCAGCGGGAGACGGTGAGCCCCAGGCGGATGGCGACGGTCGCCGCCTCGACCCGGCCGGAGACGCCGAGTTTGGCGAGGATGTTGCCGACGTGCACGCCGACGGTCTTCTGGCTGATGAAGAGCCGATCGCCGATCTCGCGGTTGGTCCGACCCTCGGCCAGGAGCGCGAGCACCTCCCGCTCGCGGGGGCTCAGCCCGAAGGTATCCGCGGGTGCCGCCGCCCCATCCGCCAGCAGCGTCCTGGTGACCGAGGCGCCGACGCTCTCCGCCGCCGTAGCGGCGACCACTGGCCCCGGGCCGACCGGCACCGCGATCGGCTCCGCGGCCACGGCCACCGAACCGACCGGAGCCGCCAGCAACGACTCGACCGTGTCGGCCAGCGACTCGGGCAACCGGATGAGGGCTCGACCGGCAAGGTCGCGCAGCTCGCGCAGGAGAGGGAGCGCGCCGAGCTCGCTGGCGATCGTCGTCGCTTCGACCAGCGCCCCCCGGGCGGCGGGCCGGGCGACCCGGGCGTCGTCGCTCGCGACCAGCGCGGCCTCGGCCTGCCGCCAGCGGGCCTTGGCGGCCTGGTACCGGTCGCCGATCGCCTCGAGGGCCATCGCCACGGAGGCCCAGGCGCTCGGATCGTCGCGCCCGTCGATCCTGGCGTGGTAGGCCCGCGCGACCATGAGCCGGGCGTCGGCCTCCCGCCGCGAGCCCAGGCTCGGGTCCACGCCGGCGATCGCCACTGCCTCGGCCGCCTCGCGGAGGACCCGGCCGGCGGTGGTGCGGGCCTCGGCGATCGTGGCCAGGTCGCGTCGGCGACGGGCATCGGCGACGTCGGCCGCGGCGACTTCGAGGACCGTGGCAGCCAGGCGGGCGATCAGTGCCCAGTCCTCCGTACCGCGCGCACGCTCCCAGCCGAGGGATGCGGCCCTCCGAGCGTCGACGACATCGTCGCGCCAGAGCGCGAACGACGCGGCCGCCTGGTAGACGGGTGGCGCGTACTGCGGATCGGGGACCGTCTCGAGGTCGACCAGGAGCTGGCCGAGCAGGCGGTCGGCGACCTCGCCGGCCGTCGATTCGACCTCGATCGTAGCCAGGTTGATGGCGGCATTCGCCCAGCCGAACCCGGCCGGGTTCCACTCCAGCGAGGATCGGGCCAGGGCGCGAGCCTCGTCCCAGCGACCGAGCAGGAAGAGGGTGTCGGCCGCGTTCCCGCGGAGCCAGTTGCCGTAGACCGCCTCCTGGCCGACCTCGCGGGCGGCGGCGATCCCCTCCATCGCGACATCCACGGCGGCTTCGCGCTCACCCATGAGATCGAGGACGGTCGAGTGGTTGGCGTAGGCGCGGAACACCTCATCGAGGCGACCCGATCGGCGA
Organism: uncultured Chloroflexia bacterium; assembly: GCA_963707215.1. Classification (GTDB taxonomy): domain Bacteria; phylum Chloroflexota; class Limnocylindria; order Limnocylindrales; family CSP1-4; genus DATHYZ01. The sequence goes on from CAVPPB010000003.1 coordinate 1,509,584, forward strand.
GCCGTCTCGCGGGCCTCCTCAAGATGGCGGATGCCACGCTCGGGGTCCTCACCCCAGCCCTCCGAGACGCCGAGCGTCGTCAGCGCATGGGCGGACTCGCCGAGGGCGGCGTCGCCGACGGCACGGGAGACCTCGAGCGCCTCGTTGGCCAGCACGATGGCCTCCTCGAAGTGGCCCACGAGCATGCGGATCTGAGCCAGTGCCGCCAGGATCCTGGCGCGTTCGCGACCGGCATCGGGGGGGACCATACGGACGGCTCGGCGAAGTGTCTCCTCCGCTCCATCGCGATCGCCCGCGGTCCATCGGTAGCGCCCCAGACGGGCGAGGAGCTTGGCCAGGGCCAGCCGATCCTGGGCTTCGTCAAGCCCTGCCGCGGCCGCCTCCCCGAAGGCCACCGCACGGTCGGCCCCGCCGGCGGCGAAGGCGGCTCGACCGGCCCGGGCCAGCAGGTCCGAGAGCGAGGCCTCGTCATAGGCCTCGCCTCCGGGCACTGTCAACTCAAGGGCGGCCTCAAGGAACGCCAGAGCCTGGTCCGGGGCGTCCAGGGCCTCGGCGGCCGCCGCGGCCGCGACCGCCGCGGGACGTGCCTCGTCCGGGCGGCCGGCCGCGATCCAGTGGTGCACCGCGATCGCCGGGCGATCCACCGCGGCCTGAGCGAGGGCCGCGTGGAGCCGCGGGCGCTGGTGCGGCAGGAGGTCACCTTCGATGGCGCGGGCGACCAGCTCGTGTCGGATGGCGAACCAGGGACCTGGATCGGTCGATCCCAGCGGCGCCGGTCGCTCGACGATGATGCCGTGGTCCAGACCCTCGGCGAGTCCGGCCGACAGGTCCGGATCCAGCGGTCCCTCGGCCGACCGGGGGGCGGTCGTGGAGCGGGGCGGCGGCCGGTGCCGGCCAGCCTCGAACACCTCGGCCACGACCGCGATCTCCGTCCCCGAGACGGGCCGCCCGGCCGGCGCCACGAACCGCAGGAGGCGTCGGCATTCGGGGGACCGGTCGGCCAGGCGAGCCCGGACCAGGTCTTCCAGCGAGCCGGTGAGCGATGCTCCGGACAGCTCGCGGCGGGCTGCCAGGAGCTCCTCGGCGACGAGCGGGCTGCCAGCCGAGCGCTCCGCGACCAGCAGCAACACTGTGGCGCTGGGTCGCTCGCCCTCGATCCCGGTGATGAGCTGGGCCAGCTCGTCACGGTCGAGCGGACCCAGGTGCAGGGTGGCAGGCGGGCGTGGCGAGCTCTGCATCGCCGCCATGGTCGAGTGGACCGGGTGGTCGCGGTGGAGCGCGTCAGGCTGATAGCTGGCGATGACCGCGATCCGCTGGCCACGAGAGACCCGCGAGATGAACTCGGCGAACGACCGGGTGGCCGGGTCGGCCCGATGGAGGTCGTCGAGCATCAGGACCACCGGCGATGATTCGGCCAGGCGGGTCATGATGCCGAAGAGGCCCTCGAGGAGCCGCGACTGGCGGCGCTCGAGGTCCGAGACGAGCGGACGATCGGGCAGCAGGCCGAGCTCGGTGAGGCGCCGGCCCAGGATCGGCAGGAGTCGGACGAGCTCGCCGCCGTTGGGTCCGACGACGTCGGCCAGGTCACGGTCCGACAAGCGAAGCAGATGCGGCTCGAGCCCGGCGACGAGCGGCCCATAGGCCCGCCCGTCAGCAGCCGCATCGGCCTGGCAGCGGACGACCGTGACCGGCTCGCCCTCGAGGGAGAGCCGGCGCGTGGCTTCCTCGAGGAAGCGGGAGGCCCCGAGCCCGGCATCGGCCGCGATCAGGAGCGTCGTGGGCTCACCCCCCGCCGCGGCCTCGACGACCGCGGCGAGCCGGGCGAACTCGGCCGCCCGCCCCACGAACCGCGCACTGGCGTACGGCCCGGTCATGGCGGCCATTCTACGGGCGCGGTCCGAGCGCTGGTCGGGCCGGTGGCCACGGAGTCCCCTGCTGACTGCGGGGACGCACCGGCTTCTCGCCGGGCCGACACGGGACGTCGGCGTCGCATCCGCCGTCCAGGGCGGCTAGGCTGGCCGGGTGCAGGAGCGCCGGCCGCCCCATCCCGCGAACGAGCTCAACGAGCTGAGCGGCGAGGAGTGGCTCTACTTCACCAAGTCGGTCTGGTCGACGGCCTACCCCTCCGAGCTCGGCCACGCGCTCCGGAAGGCCCATGGGGCGAACAAGCCGCCCCGCCTGATGGCCCGCCTGATCGAGTTCTTCACCCGCTCCGGGGAGCTGGTCCTCGACCCGTTCGCCGGCGTCGGCGGGACGCTGCTGGGGGCGGCGATCGCGCGCGGTCCACGCCGAGCGCTGGGGCTCGAGCTGGACCCTCGCTGGGCGGCCGTGTACGAGACCGTGCTCGCCGCCGCCCAGGCCGAGCGGGATGGCGCTGGGCCCCTGCTGGCGGATCTCGGGGCGCAGGATCCCGGCGGCCCGCGGAGCTTCGACCCGTCAGGCCTCGAGCTCAGGGTCGGAGATGCCGTCGAGTTCCTCGCCGAGCTGCCGGACGACGCCGTCGACTTCGTGGCGACCGATCCGCCGTACAACATCCAGCTGCCGCTGACGATGGCCGGCGGTCCTCTTGCCGAGCGTCACGCGAACCGCCGGACCGACTACGCGATGATCGGCGACGACCCGGCCGACCTGGCCAACAGCCCGGACTACGGGACGTACCTCGACCGGATGGAGGGCGTCCTGCGAGAGCTGCACCGGGTCCTGCGGCCTGGCCGCTACGCGACCGTCATCGTCCGCGACGCCTACCAGGGTGGTCGCTACCTGTTCACGGCGGCAGACCTCGCGGCCCGGGCGAGCGACGTCGGGTTCGTGCCGAAGGGGGACCTGGTCTGGTACCAGGCCGGCACCCGGCTCCGCCCGTACGGCTATCCGCGGAGCTTCGTGCCGAACATCGCCCACCAGCACATCCTGGTGCTCCGCCGGGAAGGTCAGGCGCGGGCCCGGGCGGCCCGGTAGGCGGCGATCACGTCGTCGTCGATGCGCTCGTCATCGAGGTTCCCGGCCGCCGCGTCGGTCGTGGGCTGCCGGTAGGTCCAGGTCGGCATCGGGCGGGCGGCCGTGAGACGGGCGGCCAGGCCCGGTTCCAGCAGCTCCTCGTCACTCCGCCGGTCCGACCGGACATCCTGGTCGCCCTCGACGTCCACCGCGGAGCCGAGCACCATCCGGTGGACCCAGCCTCGATTCCCGTCCGGGCAGAGGACGAGCCAGTAGCTGCCCGAGCTCTCGCAGAGGGCGACCTCGTCGCCCTCGTCGAGCAGGCCGATCTCGCGGGCCGTGAACTCGTCGGGCGAGTCAAGCAGGCGGACCACCCGATAGCGGATCCGGCGCCGCTCCAGGTCGTCGTCGAGGGGTACGGCCGCGCTGTCGAAGGTCAGACGAGGGGCCGGCTCGGGCTCGGGAGCGCGCGCGGGATCGTGTTTGCGGGCCTGAAGAAGGGACGGCCGGCGCCAGCGGGGGATCAGTGCCTCCGGATCCGTCCCGGGCGCTGCCGGTCCCTGTCCGGGCCACGCGGCGACGGCCATCGCACCGGATGCCAGCGCGGCGTCGGCGGACGCGGCGGCGGACCGCCCGCCCGACGGATCGTCCTCGTCGTCGTCGCGCCGGCGGCCGAAGAGGAGGAAGGCGGTGACCATCGCCGCACCGCCGATGGTCGAGATGACCACGGAGGTGAATGGATCGGCGACCAGCAAGTCGGGCGGCAACCCTGGGAGCGCCCCCCGACCGGGGGCGACGGCAGGTCCCGGGACGCGGCGGGTCGGGATGGGCCGCGGGTCACCGGCGGTCGCGGCACTCGGGGGCATCCACCAGCCAGGATCGATTGCACCGACAGAGCCGCCCGGGGCCAGGCCTGGATCGCGGGACTCCCCGAAGCGATCCGCGGGCGGGGTCGGGGCCTCGAGAGTCGGTCCGACGAGTGCCGTGGGAGCGTTGGTGGGCTCCGGCTGAGGTGGGGCGGGGGCGTCGATCGCGGACCCGCCGCCGGCGTCCGGGGGGCTGAACACAGCCGGCGGCGGAGGCGCCGGGGTCGCGGGCGGCGGCGGCTTCGTCGTACCGCCGCCCGAGCCACTGTCGCCGGGCGTCGGCGCCGGAGCCGGGGGCGGCGTGACGGTCATCCAGCCATCGTCGAGCTCGCCGACGGCGCCCTCCGGATCGACCGCCACGTAGTGGACGTCGAGCTTGCCGGCCGGCGGGGAGGCTACGGCCATGTAGATGACGCCCTTGCGGACGTTCCCGTCGGCGCCGGCCGGGGCCATCGCGTAGCTCACCGGACCGACCCGGACCACGACCGACACGGGATCGAGGCCACCGCGATGGCGGTACTCGATCCGGAACGTCACGGGTTCGCCGGCCGCCGACGACCGATCCGAGACCGATGGCTGCGAGAGCCGGATCGGGCTCGGGGCGGCGCCCAGCGAGGGTCCGACCGCGACGAGGACCAGGACCAGCGCCGCCGACCATGCGACGGCCAGGCCCCGGACCCCACCCGGGGCCGGGGGGCGATGGATGAGACCCATCGGATGATGCCTCCGCGCCGAGCGATAGGTGCTCGACACGGACCGAGGATGGGCGGCGGGTGGCGGGTGGGCAATGGTACGGGGGTCCCGCCCGGCCGGGGCCATCGGGCAAGCGCCCCGAGCGGATGGGTGCGGTCAGCATCGGTCCGGGGCGGAGCCGTGGCGTCCGGGCGTCGAACGGATGCCAGGGCTGGTCCGATTCGGCTATCCCGGGAGCCGGGGGCGGCGCCCGATGATGCCGTCATGCCGGTCCTCGTCGCGTCCCGCGACCGCTCCGTCGCGCGCTCATTCGCGAGCGCGTTCGTTGGTCTGACGGTCGGCACGATCCTCCTTGGGGGAGGGATCCTGCTCGGCTACCTGCTGCTGACCGCCGGGATCGTGGAGCGGTTCGCCGTGCCGCCGCGGCCGAGCCCCGTGGAGATGGCCGCCGGCGTGCTCGCCTGGACCTTCGCGCTCGTGGTACCGGCCGGGTTCGCGGTGATCGGGGCCCTCCGGCTCCTCGACACGATCGGCGTCAGCAGGCACCGACCGCGGATCCGCCCGGCGGCCCGCGTAGCCCATGCGATGCCCGACGATCACCTTGTCGCATCGCGTGTCCGCCTGCCGGATGGCCGGCTGGTGCCGGAGCTGATCGTGGGTCCGTTCGGGGTCGTGGTCGTCGGCGAGCTGCCGCCGGCGGGCGCATCACGCCACAGCGGCGGGCGCTGGGAGGTCCGGGTCGAGCGCGGGCGCTGGGTCCCGATCGAGAACCCGCTCGACCGGACCAGCCGTGACGCCGAGCGGGTCCGCCGATGGCTCGGCTCGGACGACAGCGATCACGTGGTCCGCGTCCATGCCGTGCTGATCGATCCAGACCGACGGGTCGAGCGGACGCCGACCTGCGCCGTCACGACGGCCCAGGAGCTGCCGGCCTGGCTGGCGTCGCTGCCGGCCCAGCGCTCGTTCGTGGCGGATCGCCAGGCCCGGGTGGCGGATACGGTGCGCGCTTCCCTCGACGGAGGCTGAGGCCGGGCCGAGGCTGGTAGGGGAGCCAGGATTCGAACCTGGGACCGCCCGGATATAAGCCGGGTGCTCTAACCGCTGAGCTACTCCCCCATCGGACGCCTGGCAGGGCCAAGCCCAGGGCATCGTACCCCCGGATGCCAGCGCAGCTCTACCCGAGCGAGCGCATCGGCGGAAGGCGGCGACCACCCAGGACCCGGACGGAGACGAGCACGACCATCGCGGCGACGATCAGGACGGCGGCGGCCGCGACCGCCGCGTCGAGACTGCCAGCGAACTCGGCGTAGACGAGCAGGGGCAGCGTCTGGGTGAGTCCCGGCAGGCTGCCGGCCAGCAGGATGGTCGCCCCGAACTCGCCGAGCGCACGGGCCCAGGCGGTCACGAGGGCCGCCGCCAGGGCCGATGACGTCAGTGGCAGGTCGATCCGGCGAAGGGTCTCGAGTTCACCCGCACCATCGACACGGGCCGCATCCTCGATGTCGCGGTCGACGCCGGCCAGCGCGGCGCGGGCGGCCCGGACGAAGATCGGGCCGGCGACGAAGACCTGGGCGACGACGACGGCCGCGGTCGTGAACGGGATGACGATCCCGAGGTCCGCCAGCAGCGTGCCGAGCGCCCCCTGGCTGCCGAGGACCAGCAGGAGGGCCAGACCGGCGACGACCGGGGGCAGGACGACCGGCAGGTCGACGATCGTCTCCACGAGGATCGCGCCCGGGATCCGGCGACGTGCCAGCAGGAAGGCCAGCGGCACACCCAGGAGGACGACGACGACGATGGACACGGCGGTCGTGGCCAGGCTCAGCCCAAGGGCGACGAGGACGTCGGAGCGGACGGCCACGTCGGCCAGGAAGCCGCCGAGGACCGCCCGGCCGAGCAGGGCCACGATCGGCAAGGCCAGGAAGGTCAGGAGGAGGCCGGCCGGGATGGCCAGGGCGAGCTCGGTCGGGATCGAGCGCCGCATCAGCCCGGCCCGCCGAAGCCGAACCCGGCGATGATCGTTCGTGCCTCCTCGCTCGCCAGCCAGTCGACGAAGTCGGCCGTGAGTTCCGGGTCGGCGGCACGGGCGAGCGCGACGGCCACATACGTGGCGACGACGGAGGCTGTATCGGGCAGCGGGACCTCGCGCACGGCCGGGCGGTCACGGAGGTCCGTGGAGTAGACGAAGCCCGCGTCCCCCTCGCCCAGCTCGAGCTTGGTGACCACCGCCCGGACGTTCGCCTCTTCGCTCACGACGTTGGCAGCCACACGGGCCGCGAAGTCCGCCGGGGCGCCCGGGAGCGCGGCCAGCCGGCCGACGACCTCGGACCCGTAGCGAGCGATCGGGACCGCCGGGGCTGCTGCCACGATCCGGACGCCATCGTCGGCGAGGTCCCAGGGATCGGCGACGGACGACCCCCGGGACGGGACCGCGAGGACCACCCGAGCGGTCGCGAAGTCGCGCGCGGCGGTCGCCGTCAGCCCGGCAGCCGCGAGCGGCTCGACCTCGGCAGGACTGGCAGGGGCGAAGATATCGGCCGGCGCGCCCTGCTCGATCTGGACCCGCAGCGTCGACGAGGCGTCCGACGCCACCACGACCGTGACCCCCGGGTGACCGGCTTCGTACTCGGTGGCCAGCGCCGCGACGAGGTCACGGAGCGACGACGCCGCGAAGACCGTCAGTCGGGGACCGGCCAGGCCATCGGAACAGCCGGCGAGGGTGACCGCCGCTGCCAGCACGACCGCGGCGACCATCGGGCGTGACCTGTCGGATCGGCCCCGATCCGGCCGGCCCGGGTCGCTGGCACCCCTGGCCGGCCGCCGCGGGGGCGGCCAGGTCATCTGGGGACCTCGACGATGACCTGGGTCGCCTTGACGACGCAGACCGCCTCGTCGCCGATGGAGAGGTCCAACTCGTCCACGGCCTCGGCGGTCATGAGGCTCAGCAGCCGATGGGGTCCGGCCAGCACCTCGACCGTGGCGGCCACGCCGTCCCGCTCGATGCGGGTGACGATGCCGGCGAAGCGATTGCGCGCCGATTGGGCCACGATCGGCCGATCGGCTGTGGTCCGGCGACGCTCAGCCAGGAGCCGGCTCACCTCGCTGATCGGCACCAGCCGCTGCCCTCCGGCACTCCGGGTCGTCTGCAGCCGACCCTCCTCGGTCCAGCGGCGGAGGGTATCGACCCCGACGCCGAGCAGCTCGGCGGCCTGGCCGATGCGGATCGTCCGGGAGTGGGCCGCTTGCCCATCCGGTTTCATAGCTAGACATCATCACAACCTGAGTGAGAATTGTCTAGATATGACGTTCCTTTGGGGCGGGAAACGCCACCTGCCCGGCGCCGACCACGCCGACCGCGCCGACCACGCCGAGCGGTCAGCGAGGATCGATCCTGCGGGCGAGGGCTCTGAGGCTGAACGGTCGCGGCTCGAGCGGGCGGGACCCATCCGGGTCGCTCTGGGCCAGGCCGTCGCGCTCGGCCTCGGCGGGCCCCGACGCTTCGGCGGGCGACGAACCCGTCGACCCTTCCTCCTCGAGGCCCCGGAAGGCTTCGAGCGGCAGGTCATCCGGGTCGAGGGGTCGCTCCTGGACCTCGATCGGGCGCGGAGGGCGCGCGTAGGCAGGGGCTCCGTAGAGCTTGGGCAGCGCGACGTACTGCTGCTCGTCCATCGGCCTCGTCGTTGAGTCTGATCGAGTCGGCACGGCGCCGGGACCCGTCGGGAGACTACCGCGGACCGGACCATCGGGTCACCCCCCGGTGGCGCGGAGCGGTGGCCTCAGGTGGGCTCCGAGCCGGTCCTTGTGGTGCGCCAACGCACCATGTGGGTCACGAGCCGACCAGGATCGGCTTCAGCACCTGGGTCACCAGGACGAGGACGAGGTAGGCGATGGGGATGGCCGCGAAGAGCCCCAGGGCGGCGCTCCAGATCGTGCGGCGCGGTCGCCGGTCCGTCGCCGCGCCACTCGGCTGGGGCACGACCAGGTAGGTGACGAGGCTCCCGATAGCGAGGACCAGCACCACGTAGGCAGCGACGGCCAGGCTCCGCAGGTCGCCACCAGGGAGGGCGGCCCCGCGGCTCAGCGCGACGTCGTACACGAGGAGGGCGATCCCCAGGATCGAGGCGACGACGAGGCTCGCGGCGACCGCCCGCACCACCGGCCTGGGAGCACCCCGGAACTGCCGCCAGCGGACCTCCAGCCAGGAGCGCTGGCGGATCGGCCGTCGCTCGACGTCAGATGATGGGCGTCCGCTCACGGCCGCCGAAGGTCGACGATCTCGAGGTCGCGTCGCGGCGGGATGTCCTCGGGGGTGTGGCTCGCGATCAGCTCGACGGTGGCCAGCGTCCTCTCCAGCTCGTCGGCCGAGTTCCAGGCACCCACGCTGAACCGGACCGCGTCGAGAGCGGGGATCGTCCGGCAGACGACGAAGCCCCGGGCGGCAAGCTCGTCCATGACCGCGTGGGCGGTCCAGCCTGCGACACGGAAGCTCACCAGCGTCGCCATCTGCGCCCTCGGCGTCAGCAGCTCGACACCCGGGATGGAGGCCAGCCGGTCGGCTACGCCACGGGCCAGGGGCAGGGCTCGTCCGTGGACCCAATCCCAGCCCACGTACATCGCCAGCCACCCGGCGGCCCGAGCCAGGCCGGCGACGGCCGGCTTGTACCAGTTGGCGGCGTCGTAGCGTCGAGCGGTCGGCCAGGGATCCGCGGTGCCACGCGCGTCGAGCCGCTCGAACGTGGACCAGCCGCCGAACGCCGGCAGTCGGTCCGTCCGAAGGTCTGGCGAGACCCACAGACCGGCGACGCCGTCGGGGCCCAGCAGCCACTTCTGGCCGGGGAACGCGTAGAGGTCCGCACCGAGCGAGGGGGCGTCGAGCGGCATCGCTCCGGCCGCCTGGGCGCCGTCGACGACCATGATCGCCCCTCGCTCATGGGCCAGCTCGGCGATGCGAGCGACGGGGAGGACGGCCCCGGTCGACCAGGCGACGTGCGAGACGGAGACCACCCGGGTCCGCCCGTCGATCGCGTCGGCCAGCGCGGCCAGGGTCCGCCCGTCGTCGCCGCCGTCGCCGACGTCCGCGAAGACCGCTTCGACACCTCGGTCGCGGAGCGCGTACACCGGGCCGAGAGCCCCGGCGTGCTCGAGCGTGGTGGTGACGACGCGATCGCCGGGTCCGGCCCAGGCTGCCCAGCTCGCGAGGCTCATGCCGTGGGAGGTCGAGGTCGTCAGGGCGATGTCGTCGACATCGGCCGTCAGGACGGTCGCGAGGGCGGCCCTTGCCTCGTCGAGGCGCTGCATGACGAGCTCGAAGAAGGCGGGGTGCGCTCGCCCGGTCCGCAGCTCCCACTCGGCGAGCTCGGCCATCGCCGCGGCCACCTCGGATGGCAGCGGGCCGGCCGTGCCGGCGTTCAGGTAGACACCGGCAGCGACCGCCGGCAGGGCGTCACGGAACGCGCGCAGCCGCTCGTCGTCCGCGGGGAACGGTGGGATCACGGCCCGTATGATACCGAGCATGCCGACGCCACCCCCCGGGCTCCGCGCCACCGGTCCAGCCGACCTGCCGACGGTCGGTCGGTGAGCAGCTGGGCGCGGCCGGAGATCCTCGCCTCGACGGACTGGCTGGCCGACCAGCTCGAGCGCCCGGACGTCCAGGTGCTCGACGTTCGCTGGCGTCCCGACGGGACCGGCGACCAGGTGCACGCAGGGGGCCACGTCCCGGGCGCGATCCACCTCGACTGGGCCACCGCCCTGGCCGAGTCGACCGATGAGACGGGCATCCTCCGGCTCGCAGGCCCGGAGCTCGTGGCGGGGGCGCTGAGCCAGGCCGGGATCGGCGATGGCGCGAGCGTGGTCGTCTACGACGACACTGCCAGCCTCTTCGCCGCACGGACCTGGTGGAGCCTGCGCGCCTACGGGCTCGACTCGTGCCGGATCCTCGACGGGGGGTTCGCCGCCTGGTCGTCCGAGGAGCGCCCGGTGTCACGCGCACGGGTCCAGCCGGAGCCGACCATCTTCACGCCACGGGCCCAATCGCGACTGCGCCTGACGACCGCCGACGTCCGTTCTCTCCTCGGCTCAGCCGAGGCGACCATCGTCGATGCCCGGTCGCCGAGCGAGCATCGCGGGCTCGAGGGGGACAGCCGACGGCTCGGTCGGATCCCCGGGTCGCACAGCGTCCCGGCGGCGGCCACGACGCGGCCCGGTGACCAGCGCTTCCGCGATGCCGACGGATTGCGGGCGCTGCTACGGGGAGCGGACGTGGGGCGCGACCGCCGGTTCGTCTGCTACGACGCTGCCGGCATCGGCGCGGCCAAGGTCGCCTTCGTCCTCATGCTCCTCGGGTACGACGACGTGGCGGTCTACGACGGGGGGTGGGCCGAGTGGGGCGACCGGCTGGACCTGCCGGTCGAGCGCTGAGGTCCAAGCGATCCCCGAAGGATCGCCGGTCGATCAGGATCCGGCGTCGTCGCCCGGGCGGGCGGCTCGAGCCGGGTCGCTCCCGGGCTCGTCGTCGCCCGGACCGTCGGCGGCCCGGCCGCCGGGCGCGTTCTGGGCGCCCTCGTCGAGACCCGCCCACGGATCGACCTCGGTGTGCGGCGCCAGGATGTGCGCTCGCTCGCGATTGACCGAGACGACCGTCACGGTCGTCCGCGGCTCGCCGACCCGCTCCGACCAGTAGGTCGCGTCGGTGATCGGGATGAACCGCTCGGTGAGCTCCAGCAGGGCATCGCGCAGGTTGCGCTCCGGCAGAAGGTGGATCCGACCGGTCACCCGGAACGGCGGCACGGTGACGAGGGCTCGCTCCTGGACCTTGGGGGTCCGCAGCTCGGGTGTCGCCTCGACAGGGACGTCGGACACGGCGAAGAGGACAGCCGAGAGGTTGACCTGGGCGAAGTCGGCCCGGTCGATCTCCCCGCGACCGCCGAACTCCTCGAAGACCGCCCCCTCCACGACGAGGAAGTCATCCTCGGCCCGGTTCAGCACGTCGGTGATCCGGTGCTGGCGGGTCCGGACGTGCCCGCGGATCACGAAGGTGTCCGTATAGAGCGTCAGCGGGGCGGATTGCTCGGCGGCCATGTCCATGTACATGCTCCGAGGATAGCGGCCAAGCGGCCGCCGGTCACCGCTCCGGACCTCCCGCCACCGCCCGATCCCGGGGACCGACGGCCCGGCGGCCGACGGCCAGGCGCCACGACGCGCCCCGGGTTCAGCGCCGGGCGGAAGCGGTGACGAGATGCTCGGCGCCCGCCTGGAGGCCCTCGTGGACGGTCGCCACCGTGGCCAGGGTGTCGATCTCGGCAGGGGTCTTGTCGGGCCGCAGCCGAGCGATCCGGGGAAAGCGCAGCGCATAGCCGCTGCGATGGCGTCGCGACCGCATGATCACGTCGAAGGCCACCTCGACGACGACGGTCGGCTCGACGACCCGGTAGCGCCCGTGCCGGGAGACCGTGTGCTCCTCGAACCAGCGCGTCATCTCGGCCAGCTCCGCGTCGCTGAGCCCGCTGTAGGCCTTGCCGATCGTGACCAGCCCCCCGGTGGCCTCGTCGCGGACGGCGAAGGTGTAGTCGGACAGGACCCCGTGCCGCTTGCCGTGCCCGACCTCGACGCCGACGACGACACAGTCGATGGTCGCCAGGGCCCTCTTGAGCTTCAACCAGCCCTGGCCTCGTCGCCCCGGGGTGTAGCGGCTCCCGGGATCCTTCACCATCAGGCCCTCGTTACGGCGTTCACGGGCTGCCGCGAAGGCTGCCTCGAGTCCCTCGACCCCCGAGACGCGCCCGAGGTACGAGAGGGCGAACCGGCCGCTCTCGTCGGCAAGCGGAAGGACGAGCACCTCCAGCCGGGCCCGCCGCTCGCGAAGCGGGAGATCCAGCAGTGGCTCGGCCTGGCCGTCTCGCGGCCCCAGGGCCAGGAGATCCCAGGCCACGAAGATGACCGGCACCCGCTCACGGATGGCGGCCGACGGCGCCTTGCGGCCGAGTCGAGCCTGGAGCGCGAGGAACGGCAGGACGGTGCCGTCTCGGTAGGCCAGGAGCTCGCCGTCGAGGACCCCGTCCCAGGGCAGGTCGCTGGCGTCGTCGGCCACCTCGGGGAACTGGCCGGTGACGTCGTGGAGGTCCCTCGAGTAGAGCGCGACCCGGTCACCGGCCCGGTGGAGCTGAGCCCGGATGCCGTCGTACTTGTCCTCGACCCAGACCTCCTCGCCGAGACGCGCGACGATGGCCGCCGCGTCCTCGGCCGGCGACGCGAGCATCGGTTTGAGCGGGCGGAAGAGCGTCAGCCGGGCAGCGTGGAGACGGTCCTCCCGGGCCAGGGCGGCGGTGCGGCCGACCTCGCCGGACAGCTGGGTGGCCCGCTTGACGGCATCGAGCGGGCGATCGAAGGCCCGGGCGATGGCCGCCTCGAGCAGGCCCTCTCGAAGGCCGATGCGAAGGTCGCCGCCGAGGATCATGACCACGCCCCGGGCGGTCGTCGGATCGCATCTGGAAAGCAGCCCGGCCAGGAGGTCGACCTTGGGAGCCGCGCCGGACGCCTGCTCGACCACCGACAGGGCGCGGTCCACCTCGACCAACGTCGGCGAGACCGCGGGATCCGGATCGTGACCGACTCCGACCAGGAGGTCCTCGGCGGCCAGGCCGACGTCCGAGTAGCGATCGTAGGCCTCGCGGAGCGCCTCGGGCGGGCGGGCGGCAACCGCGCTGATCGCCGCCGCCAGGCCGGCCCAGCCGAGCCCGATCGAGCGCGGGTCGCTCTCGGCGAACGGGCGCCCCGAGAAGTAGGTACAGGCGATCGGCAGCTCGAGCTCGTCGAGCTCGCGAAGGTAGGCGGCCAGGATCGCTGTCTTCTCCGAGGTGCGGGTCGTCGCGGCTACCTGCCCGGCGACCTCGGTCCAGCGTCGCATCGTGGCGGGGATGGTATACGCTCCCGGGGCATGCTCCCGCGCGGCTGGCTTCCCGATCAGCTCGTCGGCCGGACGGTCGTTCTCCGGCCCCACGCGCCGGAGAACCTCGCCGCCTTCCGACGCTGGTACGCGGACCCCGAGATCTCACGCCTGACCCGCTACCAGGACGGTCCGATGCGGCGGGACGAGATCGACCGCTTCTTCCAGGTGCGCGCCGTCGGCACGCAGTCGCTGGCGATGGCGATCCACCTCCGGGGCAGCGGCCGGCTCATCGGCTCGTGCGCCTTCAGTGCCCTCGACCCCGACAACGGCGCGGCGATGTTCCACATCACGATCGGGGAGAAGGACTGCTGGGGCAGGGGCCACGGCACCGAGGCGACCGAGCTGATGCTCGACCATGCTTTCGGAACGCTGGAGCTCCATCGCGTCGCCCTGGCGGTCTTCGCCTTCAACGAGCGGGCGATCCGCTCGTACCGCAGGGTCGGCTTCGTGATCGAGGGTCGATCACGCCAGGCCATCTTCCGGGACGGACGGTTCTGGGACGAGCTCCACATGAGCGTGCTGTCGGACGAGTGGCGGACCCGGCGCGACCGCTCGACCGGCGCCGTCCCGACCGAGGCGAGCACCGGTTCCGCGGTGACCGCCGGAGCGGCGGCGGGCGGCGACGGCGTGAGCTCCGGTGCCCCGCAAGCGGCCGTCCCAAGCCCCCAGGCCGGCGCCGCCCAGGACGACGAGGGCCCGGACCGCGGCGTCCTTGGGCGGCTGGGGTTGCGCTGACCATGCCTGCCGGCGGACCGGAGGCGGAGGCCGCTCGGGCCGCCTTCCGCGAGCGGATCTCGGCCCCTGGCCACGCCGTCCAGAATGCCCGACTCGCCGTCGACGGCCTCGAGGCCGCCTTCGCCGCCGGCGTGCTCGAGCGGACCGCGACCCTCGGGCTGATGCTCGGCGACCTTGAGCGGGCGCTCGAGCAGGACGAGGGGCAGCGACTCGGCGGCAAGAGCGCCGAGGCGGCCCGCTTCATCCTCCGGGCCATCGACCGGGAGCTCGATCGGACCTGACGACCGCAGATGGGGCCGACCCGAGCCGACAGGCACCTCCCGGAAGACTCACAGGAAACTGTAAGGTTCGGGCGCTGGAATGAGGACCGGCGGACCCATCTCGAACGACCGAACGGTCCGCCCGGAGGTGCATACATGGTGGGAGCCCCGGCGACCCCGCTGGCCCACGTCCTCGTCGTCGACGACGAGCCATCGATCACCGATCTGCTCGGGACGGCGCTCCGCTATATGGGCTACCGCGTCACCACGGCCCGCAATGGCTTCGAGGCGCTGGAGGCAGCCGGCACGGTCTCGCCCGACGTCATGGTCCTCGACGTCATGCTCCCCGACCTCGATGGCTTCGAGGTCTGCCGGAGGCTGCGCGAGGCGCACGACTTCGTCCCGGTCATCTTCCTGACCGCCCGCGACGCGCAGGACGACCGGGTCACCGGGTTCGTCCGAGGTGGGGACGACTACGTGACCAAGCCCTTCTCCCTGGAGGAGCTGACGCTGCGGATCGGCGCCCTCCTCCGGCGGACCCGGGCCGGCGACGACGGGGCGACGTCGCGGCTTCGCTACCGCGACCTGGAGATGGACGAGGACCGCCACCAGGTCTGGCGGGCGGGCGAGGAGGTCCAGCTCTCGCCGACCGAGTTCCGGCTCCTCCGCTACCTCCTCCTGAACCCGGAGCGGGTCCTCTCGAAGCAGCAGATCCTCGACCACGTCTGGCAGTACGACTTCAACGGCGAGGAGAACGTCGTCGAGACCTACGTCAGCTACCTCCGCAAGAAGATCGACCGAGTCGAGCCGAAGCTGCTCCAGACCGTCCGCGGCTTCGGCTACACCATCCGGGCCAGCGACGGGCGATGACCCTCCGGGCGCGGCTCCTGCTCACCGTCGCGGGGCTCCTGGCGGTCGCCCTCGTCGTGACCGGGTTGCTGATCGCCGGGCTGACCCGGGCCAGCCTGGTGGCCCAGGTCGACGACCAGCTGCGCCGGACCGCGACCGGCGGGCGGCTCGAGCGGATCCTCGAGCTCGACCCCGGCGACCAGCTCCTGGGCCGGTCGAGCGCCTGGCTCATCCTCGGCCCCGGCGGGGCGATCCTCGCCTCGGCGCCGTCCGGACCCGCCACGGCGCCCGACCCGCTGCCCGAGGTCCCCGCCGACGCGACCGGCCCGGCGAGCCTGCCCCCCGGGACGATCGTGGACGCGTCGTCCAGGGATGGTTCGGTCGACTATCGGATGCTCGTCGCACGCGGACCGCGAGACACCACGCTGCTGCTGGCCTCGCCACTGTCCGACGTCCAGGCGGCCACGGCCGCCCTCGTCCGCAACCTCTTCCTCGTCGGGCTGCTGGTCCTGGCCGTCGGACTGGCCATCGGTTGGGTGCTCATCCGTCGAGACCTGCGACCCCTCGACACGATCGCCGCGACCGCTTCGAGGATCGCCGGCGGCGACCTGTCCCAGCGGGTCGACGCGGCCGACCCGAGGACCGAAGTGGGGCAGGTAGGCGTAGCCTTCAACACGATGCTCGACGCGATCGAGACAGCCTTCGGTGAGCAGCAGGCTGCCCTCGAGGCGAAGGAGCGCAGCGAGGCGAAGCTGCGCCGTTTCGTGGCTGACGCCTCGCACGAACTGCGGACGCCGCTCACCACGGTCCGCGGCTACGCCGAGCTGTACGGCGCCGGCGGCCTGGAGGACCGCGACGAGCTCGATCGGGCGATGCGCCGGATCGACACCGAGAGTCGCCGGATGGCCGCGTTGACCGAGGATCTCCTGCTCCTGGCCCGCCTCGACCAGGGGCGCCCGCTGGCCCTCGAGCCGGTCGACCTGAGCCGCCTGGCGAGCGAGGCGGTGACCGACCTCGCAGCCACGGACCCGGACCGGCCGACCACGGCCTCGATCGAGGCTGGGGTCTCCGTCCTGGGCGACGAGGATCGATTGCGTCAGGTCATCGGCAACCTGCTGGTGAACGTGCGGGTCCACACGCCGCCTCGGACGCCGGTCGAGGTCGAGCTCCGGTCGACCGACGGCGTCTCGACCCTGGCGATCGTGGACCATGGACCGGGCATCGAAGACGTCCACGCAGGACGGATCTTCGACCGCTTCTTCCGGGCCGACCCGGCGCGCTCCCGGGACAAGGGCGGCAGTGGGCTGGGGCTGGCGATCGCGTCGTCGGTGCTGGCGGTCCAGGGCGGCACCATCACCCACCGGCCGACACCCGGCGGAGGCGCCACCTTCGAGGTGACCCTGCCGGTGGCAGCTCCCGCCCCGGCGCATCGCTCGGAGCCGGATCCGGCATCGGCCGAGGCGGGCTCGGCCCAGCGGCGCGATGCCGGTGACGAGCCGACCCACGACGTCGAGCCAGCCTGATCCGGCCCGGGACCGCTGTGGCTGGGACGGCCCGGCGGCGACCCCAGGGCGACCGGCGAGTTCCCAGCCCGGTCCCAGCCGAGGCTCCGCCCGATCCCAGCCCCGGGTCCTACGGTCAGGGCCAGGTCGCACCCCGAAGGTGCGACCGAGGATCGTGCCGACGGACGGCGCGACCGGCTCACGACAAGGAGAACAGATGCGCAAGACCATCGTCGTCATCGGGGCCGCGGCCCTGATGCTCGTAGGTGCCTCGACCGTCCTGGCGGCCCCGGCCGCGACGAACGGCCTCGGGGTGGTCACCGCCACGATCGGCGGTGCCGGTGACGTCCTCTCCGACGTGCTCGACGAGCTCGTCGGGGCAGGGACGATCGACCAGACCCAGGCCGACGCGATCGAGCAGGCGGTCGAGGACAAGCGGGCCGAGCTGCAGGCCGAGCGCCAGGCCCTCCGCGAGCAGATGGAGGCCTTCCTCGAGGACGGCGTGCTGTCCGCCGAGGAGCTCGCCCAGCTGCCCGCCGACCATCCCCTCCGGAACCTCGATCAGTTCCTCGAGGACGGCCAGCTGACGACCGAGGAGCTCCAGCAGCTCCGGGGCGTCGGCGGCTTCGGCCACCGCGGCCATGGCCACGGCCCGATGCCCGAGTCGGACGACTCCGACAGCTCGAGCGGCACGGAGTCCTGACCCCCTGCCACGTCCCCTCCTCCTCTCTCGCCCGGACGCCGGCGGTCACTCCCGCCGGCGTCCGGGTTCCCGCCACGGGTGGTTCGGTCACTCCCAGCCGATTCACAGGCGGACCCCGGGTGGATCACAGGACGTCCCGCTAGCGTGCCGCGATGGGCAGGTGCGAGCCTGCTCGTCGCGCGAGCCATCCGATCTCGGCGCGCCACATGGAGGAGTCTCGATGCGGAGAGCCGTCGTCATCGTCGCCGTCGCAGCCATCGTCCTGGTCGGGGCCGCCACGGTCCTCGCCGCGCCGGCCGGCCCGGGTGGTCGCTCGATCGTCGTCGCCGCTTTCGACGGGGTCGGCTCGATCCTCTCCGATGCCCTCGACGAGCTGGTCGCCGACGAGACCATCACCCAGGAGCAGGCCGACGCGGTGCAGGAGCGGGTGAAGGAGAAGGCCGAGGAGCGCCGCGACGCCTGGCAGGCCGAGCGCGAGCAGCGACGAGCGGACATGGAGGCGCAGCGCGAGGCCTGGAAGGAGGCCCTCGAGGACGGCAGGATCTCCAGGGAGGAGCTCGACGCGCTCGTGCCCGAGGATCACCCGCTCCGCCAGCTCGACGAGTTCCTTGACGACGGCGAGCTCTCGGCCGACGAGCTCGAGGCGCTCCGCGGCTTCCGGCTCTTCGGCCCGCTCGGGGGTCGCGGCGGCTTCCATGGCCACGGGCTCCACGACCATGGCTCGCCGGAAGCGCCACCCAGTCCCAGCCCGAGCGGCACGGACTCCTGAGGGACGACAGCGACCCTCGCTCATAGCCCGACGCCGGCGGATGGCCCGCCGGCGTCGTCGTGTCGGGTGGGGTCGGCGGCCGGCCGCCGACCGGGATCAGGCCGGCGCCTCGGTCGCGTCGCGGCCGTCGAAGCCGTCGACGAGCGCTCGGTCGCCGAGCGGCTCGCTCAGCTCGATCTCGATCGGGAACTCGGGATTGCCCTGGCAGTCCTGGTCGCCCTCGCGCCGGCCGACCTCGAAGGTGATGACGACCTCGGCCTCGCCGTACTCGATCACCGGCGGCAGGACACGACCCTCGGGCGACTGGCCGCTGGCGCAGTCGCGCTCCCTCAGCACGGCCCTGATGACGGTCGAGGAGGGATCGAGGGGCAGGGCGTCCGGGTCGACCCACCACTGGGCCGGGCCGGCCTCGGCCGGGGCGCTCGGTGTAGGCGACGCCGACGGCTGCGGGGACGGCGTGGCGCCGCCGGTGGTGCAGGCGGCGACGAGGAGCGCCAGCAGGGCGGTCGCCGCGAGGGCTGGCCGGGACATGACAGGACCTCCGGATGGGGCGGCGAGTGGCCGAGGTGCTCGGGCCCGACCCCGCCCTGACGCGGGCGCCCCGTGGCCGGTTCCCCGGTCTGCTTCGGGACCTCGCCGCCCGTTCCCATGGATCCCACAGCCTCCTCCAAGGCGGTCGACCGAGATTCGGGGCGTCGAGCACGCACGACCCCCTGGAGACGCCATGAGCTGGCAAACCCCGGAACGACCCGAGCACCGGCGGTCTCGTCCCCGACGAGCGGCCCCCCGAGCCTGGACGACCCCCGACCCGAGTGCCTCGCGGTGGTTGGCAGCACCCTCCCAGCCTCCCGCACCGATCGCCGCCGCGGTCCCGGACCCGAGCCCGGCCGATGATCGGCGCCGGCACGGGCGCCGCACGCGGGAGGCCCTGCTCGTCGCGGTCGGCGCGCTGGCTGTCGTCGGCGTCCTCGCCATGGGCATCCTCGTAGGCCCGGCCGAACCGGGCAGCGCCGGGGCCGCGTCCTCCGGCGCCGATGCCACGCCGGCGGCCACGGCCACCACGAGCCAGGCGACCATGAACCAGCAGCCCGAGGTGGTCCTCGCCGCCGACGTCGACGCCGCCTCGGTCGCCGACCGGGTCATCCCGTCGGTCGTCTACGTCGAGGTGCTCGCTTCCGGGCGTGACGGTGCGGCCGCGCCGATCGCCTCCGGCAGCGGGGTCATCCTCGACACCGCCGGGCACATCGCGACCAACCGCCACGTCGTGGCGGCCGGGACCACGTACCGGGTCGTGCTGTATGACGGGCGGACCTACGACGCCACCCTGGTCGGGGTGGACGAGGCGACCGACCTGGCGGTCCTCGACATCGG
Organism: uncultured Chloroflexia bacterium; assembly: GCA_963707215.1. GTDB lineage: Bacteria > Chloroflexota > Limnocylindria > Limnocylindrales > CSP1-4 > DATHYZ01. The sequence continues at coordinate 1,529,210 of CAVPPB010000003.1, forward strand.
CGCCGACGACCTCATCCCGATCACGCTCGGCTCCTCCGATACCCTCGAGGTCGGCGACCCGGCCGTCGCGGTCGGCAGCCCGCTCGGACTCCAGGGCGGTCCGTCGCTGACGGTCGGCGTCGTCTCCGCCTTCGGTCGGGAGGTCACGACCGACACGAGCACCCTGTACGGGATGCTCCAGACCGATGCCGCCATCACCGAGGGCTCGAGCGGCGGCGCGCTGGTCGACGAGGCGGGCCGGCTGATCGGCATCACGACGGCCGTCGGCGTCAGCAGCGTCGGGGTCGAGGGCATCGGCTTCGCCACCCCGGTCGAGATCGTCGACCGGGTCGCCGACGAGCTGGTCTCCGACGGCACGGCGAGCCGACCGGGCCTCGGGATCACCGGCCAGACGGCCTACCGCCAGCTCGCCGACGGTGGAGAGCAGCCGGTCGGCGTCGAGATCCTCGCGATCCGGGCCGGCTCGGCGGCATCCGATGCCGGCCTCGCCGTGGGAGACGTCATCTCGAAGGTCGGCGACACGCCGATCGACACGATGGACGAGCTGGTCGCGGCGCTGCGGCGTCACTCGGCCGGCGACGAGGTCTCCCTGGCGATCGACGGAAGCGGGGCCATCCGGACGGCGTCGGTCGTGCTCCAGGACCTCTAGGCGTCCGCCGTGGCGGGCGACCGGGCTTGACCGGGGCGGGGGTCGCGGGTGCACCATCCCGTCAACGAGCGTCGTCGCCCGCTCCGGGCGCGGCCGGCCGACGAACGAAGGAGCGCCCGATGGCCACCCCGACCCGCCCACCCGAGCTCGACGACGCGACCCGGCGGGCACTGGCCGTCGGCCTCTACAACCGGGCCATGGACCTGCTCCAGGTGCCGGACCGGACCCCCGACCAGGACGACGATCTCATCCACACCGCGCACGCCTCGCGCCACCACTGGGGCGAGGTAGGGACGCCGCTGAACCTGGCCCGCGGGGAGTGGCTCTGCGGCCGGGTGTACGCGACGCTCGGGCGCGGCGAGCCGGCCGTCTGGCACGCCCGACGTTGCCTCGAGCTCCTCGAGGGCCCGGCCGCCGCGGACCGCGAGGACTGGGACCTGCCCGCCGCCTGCGAGGGGATGGCCCGGGCCCTGTCCGCGGCCGGCGACACGGATGGTCGCGATGCCTGGGAGGCACGTGCGCGGGAGGCGCTCGCGGACATCGTCGACGCCGAGGACCGCGAGGTCATCGAGCAGGACCTGCGCACCATCCCATGAGCCACCTCGTCGTGGCGCCCTCGCCGACCGGGGCGGTGCCGGTGTCGGAAGCAGCCGTCGGGGGACGTCGCAGGTGAAGGTCGGCGTCATGCTCCCGGTCGGCGCCACCGACGGACCCGGTGGCCGGGTCTCGACATGGGACGACGTCCGCGGGATCGCCCAGGCTGCCGAGCGGGAGGGGCTCGACTCGGTCTGGTTGGCCGACCACTTCTTCTACCGCGACCCGGACGGGAACGTCACCGGGATGCACGAGGCCTGGACCCTGCTGGCGGCCGTCGCCGCCGTGACGCCCCGGGTCGAGATCGGGCCCCTCGTCCTCTGCTCGTCGTTCCGGGATCCGGGCCTGGTGGCCCAGATGGCGGCCACGGCCGATCTCGTCAGCGGGGGCCGCCTGGTCCTGGGCCTGGGCTCGGGCTGGCACGATCCCGAGTACGAGGCGTTCGGGCTGCCGACCGATTGGCGCGTCAGCCGCTTCGCCGAGGCCCTGGAGATCGTCGCTCGCCTGCTGCGTAGCGAGCGGGTCACCTTCGAGGGCCGCTTCTACCGCGTCCACGAGGCCGAGCTCGTGCCGCCGCCGGAGCGACGGATCCCGATCCTGGTCGCGGCCTTCGGACCGCGGATGCTGGGCCTGACGGCTCGCTGGGCCGACGCCTGGAACACGGCCTGGTACGGCGAGCCGGACGACGAGCTCCGGGCGGCGCTGGGAGCCCTGGACGATGCGCTCCTTGCGGCCGGCCGCGACCCCGCCACCATGACCCGGACCGTGGGGATCACCGTCCGTGACTCGGGGCAGCCGCCGATCGCCGAGCCGGAGGAGGCGGCCCTGACCGGCTCGGTCGACGAGCTGGCCGCGGCACTCCAGGCCTACGCGGCGCTCGGGGTCGACCATGTCATCGCTGGCCTGGAGCCGATCGCCGAGCGGTCGGTCGAGCGCCTCGCCGAGGCCGTCCGGCGGTCCCGTCCCTGACGGCCGGCTGGCCCGTCGCGTACCGTTGACGGCACGTCCCGGGCGGTGCGAGCGCACCGCGTCGGGACGTCGTCATCCCGACACCGTGACCCGAGGAGGACCCACCGATGGCCGACCTCAAGCTGGGGATCAACCTCTGGAGCCAGTGCGCATCGTGGGACGAGATGCTCGAGACGGCGCAGCGCTGCGAGGCCCTTGGCTACGAGCACGTGTGGACCTGGGACCACCTCTACGCGATCGTGGGCGATCCCTACCAGCCGATCTTCGAGGGCTGGTCGGTCCTGGCCGCATGGGCCATGGCGACCGAGCGGATCCGCATCGGCCTGATGGTGGGAGCCAACACCTTCCGCAACCCGGGCCTGGTAGCCAAGACCGTCGCGACCCTCGACCACATCAGCCACGGCCGGGCGATCCTCGGCATCGGCGGCGCCTGGTTCGACCTCGAGCACGAGGCCCACGGCATCGAGTTCGGAGCCAGCCCGGGCCGCCGCCTGGACTGGCTCGACGAGTCAGTCGCGGCGATTCGGACCCTCCTCGACGGCGGGACGGTCACCTCGCCGTCGGACGGGCACTACGCGTTCCGGGAGCTGCGCCATGTGCCGCCGCCGGTCCAGGAGCACCTCCCGATCATGATCGGCGGCAGCGGCCGCAGGAAGACGCTCCGGACAGTAGCCCGCTACGCCGACATGTGGAACGGCTTCGCTGACACGCCGGAGGAGGCTCGCGAGGTCGTCGGCGTCTTCGAGGGGCACTGCGCCGACGAGGGTCGGGATCCCGCGTCCGTCCATCGGACGAGCAACCTGTGGATGGTCATCCGGGATTCGGAGCAGGAGGCCCGGCGCGTCTGGGAGCACCAGATGCGTCACAACCGCGAGAGCGAGGAGATCGAGCCCGATCGCCCCATCGTGGGCTCGCCCGAGCAGGTCGCCGAGCGCGTCCGCGCCTATGTCGAGGCCGGCTTCGAGGGCGCCATCGTCGAGCTGCCGGCCCCCTACGACACCGAGACCATGGAGCGCCTCATCGGCCAGGTGAAGCCGCTCGTCGACCGGGGCTGACGAGGTGGCCGGACGCCGGATCGCCTACCCGACCGACCGCCTGATGGCGGTGGTCGACGACCCGTCCGCCGGCCGGTCCGCTGCGGAGCGGCTGGTGGCCGCCGGCCTGGTCGAGCCCGGCGCCGTCGAGGTCCTGCTCGGGCCGGAGGACGCGGCACGGATCGACGGGCTGGGCCGGAGCGGCGGGATCCTGGCCAGGGCGATCCGGCTGGTCCAGTTCACGACGATGGACCAGATGCCCGACCTGTACCTGTACGAGGCGGCGGTCCGGGACAGCCGGGCCGTCATCGCCGTGCGGGTCCGCGACCGGGCCCGGATGCTGGCGGTCCGCGATCGGCTCGGGGCAGACGGGGCCCACTTCATGAACTTCTACGGCCGCTTCGCGACGGAGGAGCTGACCCGCTGGCGGGGACCCGAACTGGCGATCCCGGAGACGCTCCGGCGCTAGCCCGGGTGGCGGCCGGCGGCGGGCATCGGCTATGGTCGCCGGACCACCGAGGAGCCCGCCGGATGTCCGTCCAGACCGTCGCCAACGGCCGTGCTGCTGCGACCGTCGAGTTCGAGCACGTCACCAAGCGCTACGACTCGGCCGCGGCGGCAGCTGGTGCCCCGGCCGCGGTCGAGGACCTCTCGCTCCGGGTGCCGGCCGGCCGGATCTGCGTCCTGGTGGGTCCGTCGGGCTGCGGCAAGACGACCTCCCTGAAGATGGTCAACCGGCTCATCGACCCGACCGGCGGCCGGATCCTCATCGACGGCGAGGACGCCGCCTCGCGCGACATCACCGAGCTGCGGCGGAGCATCGGCTACGTCATCCAGCAGGTGGGCCTCTTCCCGCACCAGACGATCGAGGAGAACGTGGCCACCGTGCCGCGGCTCCTCGGCTGGCCCACGGGGCGGCGGCGCGAGCGGGCAGCGGAGCTCCTGGCCCTGGTCGGCCTGGACCCCGGCGCCTACGCCCGTCGCTACCCGGCCCAGTTGTCGGGCGGCGAGCGGCAGCGGGTCGGCGTCGCCCGGGCGCTGGCGGCCGACCCGCCGATCATGCTGATGGACGAGCCCTTCGGCGCGGTCGACCCGATCGTCCGGACCCGCCTCCAGGACGAGCTCCTGCGCCTCCAGGAGGACCTCGCCAAGACCATCCTCTTCGTGACCCACGACGTCGACGAAGCGATCAAGATGGGCGACCTGGTCGCCGTCCTGCAGGTGGGCGGCCACCTGGCCCAGTTCGGCCCGCCGGCCGAGATCCTGGCCCACCCGGCGAACGAGTTCGTGGCCCGCTTCGTCGGCGCCGATCGGGGGCTCAAGCGGCTCTCGCTGGCCCGGGTCGGCGAGGTCACCCTGCGAACCCCCGTGACCGCCCGACCGGGTGACGAGGCCGAGCCGGCCAGGGCCCGCATCCAGGCGGACCCCTTTCCCTACCTCCTGCTGGTCGACGCACAGGATCGGCCGATCGGCTGGCTGGATCAGGATGAGATCCCCTGGTCCGGCCAGCTCGACGCGTCGCAGGCGATCCCGATGTCGCCGCTGCTCGATCGACGGATGACGCTCAAGGATGCCCTCTCGATCCTCCTCGACGCGAGCGTCCAGGCCGGCATCGTCGTCGACCGGACCGGAGCGACCCGGGGCCTCCTGACCGTCGACGACATCGCCGAGCGGCTCCGAACCCCGGTCGAGCCGGCCGAGGGCTCGGCGACGTGAACTGGGCATGGATCCCGGCGAACGCAGCAGCGCTGGTCGAGGCGACCGTCGACCACGTCGTCCTCACGGCCCTCGCCGTCGGCGTCGGCCTCGCCATCGCCATGGTCCTCGCCCTCGTCATCCACCGCGATCGCCGGGCCTACGGTCCAGTGACGGCCGTGACCGGGCTCCTCTACACCATCCCGAGCCTGGCCCTCTTCGCCTTCCTGGTCCCGATCACCGGCCTGTCGCTGCTCACCGCCGAGATCGGCCTGGTGAGCTACACCCTCCTCATCCTCGTGCGCAACATCGTCGCCGGTCTCGATTCGGTGCCGCCGGACGTCTGCGAGACGGCGGACGGGATGGGCTACACCTGGGGTGGCCGGCTGTGGCGCGTCGAGCTCCCGGTCGCCGTCCCCCTCATCATCGCCGGGCTGCGCATCGCCACGGTCACGACGATCGGCCTGGTGATGGTGACGGCGCTTATCGGCGAGGGCGGACTGGGGCAGGTCATGCTCCGCGGCTTCAACTTCCGGAACTGGACCGCCGTGTACGCGGGCGCCGCGATCACCCTGGCCCTCGCGATCGCCGCCGACCTGATGCTGGTCGGGCTCGGACGCCTCGCCACGCCGTGGGCCGCGGCGAGCCGGCGCTGAGGCGGCCCCGATGATCGAGCTCCTGGCCGAGGTCGTCGCCTGGTTCGACGACCCCGCCAGCTGGACCGGTCCCAACGGCATCCCGGCACGGACCCTGGAGCACGTCCTGCTGTCGGGCCTCTGCGTCGTGACCGCGATCGCGGTGGCGGTCCCCGTGGGCCTGACGATCGGGCACACGGGCCGAGGCGCCCTGCTGGCGGTGACGATCGCCAACATCGGCCGCGGCCTGCCCTCGTACGCCCTCCTGCTCATGCTCTTCCCGTTCTTCGGCATCGGCTTCTCGACCGCCTTCCCGGCGCTCCTGCTGCTGACCATCCCGCCGATCCTCACCAACACGTACGTCGGCGTGCGGGATGTCGACCGGGATGTCGTGGAGGCCGGCCGTGGGATGGGGATGACCGAGCTGGCGCTCCTCAGGCAGGTCGAGCTGCCGCTGGCGCTGCCGGTGATCATCGCCGGGGTCCGGACCGCCGCGGTCCAGGTGGTCGCCACGGCGACGCTGGCCGCGCTCGTCGGAGGTGGCGGCCTGGGCCGCTTCATCGTCGATGGGTTCGCCCTCCAGGACGACGGGCAGCTCGTCGGCGGGGCCATCCTGGTCGCCGCGTTGGCGATCCTGACCGAATGGTCCCTGGGCATGGTCGAACGACGGGTCGTCCCACCCGGCGTGCGAGGCCCCGGGATCGCGGAGCCGCCGGCCTTCGAGTACGTCGCCCCGCCTCCTGCCGAGCGGCGCGTGGCGTCCCTGGAGGTCGTCGCGCGGCCGTCGAGCCTGGTCCGACCCGGCTGAGCGCCGTCCAACGGGCCGGACGCCTTCGGCGTCTGGGGCTACCATCGACCGCGCGACCCGGCGCGCCGTTGACCGACGGCGCCGGGATCCGATGACCAAGGAGGACCCATGCGGTATCACCGCAGCGTGGCTCTCGGGGCGAGGCGGCCGCTCGGCGGCGTCCCGGGTGGGGGCCACTACCTCGACAGCGCGACGCGTCCGGCGAGGTGGACCCGATGACCGAGCAGCAGGGCGGCGGGCAGTCCCCGGCGACCGGCCCGGATCCGACCCCGACACCAACACCGGAACCGGCGACCCCGGGGGCCGCCTCTACCCCGGCATCCACGCCGGCCGAGCCGTCGGGCGGCAGCGCGACGCCACCACCGCCGGCCGCGCCCGTCCAGGGCAGCACCGGCCCCAGCGGCGGCGGCACGAACTGGCTGCCGTGGGTCCTCGGGATCGCGATCGTGGCGATCGTCGCCATCTTCCTGCTGCGGCCCGGCGGACCCCTGAACACCGGCTCGGCCACGCCGGAGCCGTCACCATCGGCGAGCGCCGAGGCGTCGCCGTCGGCGTCGCCCGAGGCATCGCCATCCGAGGAAGCCTCGCCCTCGCCGAACCCGCCGATCGCGAGCGGCCTCGTGCTGGGCGGTCCGCCGGAGTGCCCGGAGCGCCCGTTCTGTCTCCTCGGCCTGCAGGAGACGTACGGCCTCGAGTTCAAGGAGTTCGTCCCGCTCGACGCCGGCGGCCCATTGACGGTGGAAGCGCTCCTGAGCGATCGGATCCAGGTCGGGCTCCTGTTCACCTCCGACCCGGCCATCGTCACCAACGGCTTCGTCCTCCTCGAGGACGACCAGCAGCTCCAGCTCGCCGACAACATCGTGCCGGTCCTCCGGCAGGAGGTCCTCGACGCCAACGTCGGCGTCGCCGACGTCCTGAACGCGGTGATGGAGGCCCTCACCCAGGAGGAGCTCACCAAGCTCAACGCCGCGGTCACCGTCGAGCAGAAGCCGACGGCGGACGTCGCCCGCGACTGGATCGCCGGTCAGGGCTTCCCCACGGACGGGGGCTTCAGCGGCCAGGTGACCGTCGGGTCCACGAACTTCTACGAGCAGGAGGTCCTCGGCGAGATCTTCGCCCAGGTCCTCGAGGCCAACGGCCTCACGGTGGAGCGAAAGTTCCAGCTCGGCAACCGCGAGATCGTCTTCCCGGCGCTCGAGTCAGGCGAGATCGACATCCTGGCCGAGTACGCCGCGACCGCCCTCGAGTTCGTCAACGGCGGCGCCGGCGAGGCGACGACCGACCCGGCGGTCACGACCGCTGCCCTGCGGGCGGCGCTCGAGCCGAAGGCGTTGGTGGCCCTCGACTTCGCCGAGGCGACCGACCAGAACGGCTTCGTCGTCACCAAGGCGACGGCCGATCGCTACGGTCTCGCCAAGATCAGCGACCTCGGGGCGCCGTCCCCCTAGCCGTCCATCGAGCGCCACCCTGGACCCTCGGCCCTTCTGGGCCGGGGGTCCTCTCGTGGCTCGGCGGTCAGGAGCCCTCGGTCCGGCCCCGCGTCGCTGGCGCCAGGCCGAGCCGGCCGAGCAGCCGTCGGGCGGCACTCACGGCATCCGGGTGCTGCGCCTCGAGCCGGTGGCGCTCGGCCCGGGCCCAGCTGGCCAGCTGCGGTTCGGCGTCTCGTCGACGCTGGGTCGAGGCGAACCGCTGCCACGCGTCGTCCACGAAGGCCGCAAACAGGACGAGTGGGCCGGCCGTCCCGATCGCCTGCTCGGCACCGGGCGAGAAGTCGATCGGGATCATGATCCGCCCGAAGAACGCCCCGACCTCGTCGGTGAGCGGATCGAGTCCCTGGCTGTGGCCGGCCCAGCGGAGGATCGGTGCCGGAGCGTGGACCTGGATGAGCCGGGTCCCATCCGTGTCGGCGATGCGAAGGCGGCCCCCGAACGACAGGAAGTCGTTCGTGATGCCGAGCCGGTCCTCGATCCGGATGCGGCCCCAGGCGATCGGCCGCTCTCCAGGGTCCGGTGTCTCACGGTCCACCAGGAGCTTCACCCCATGCTCCCCGTCGAAGTGCCAGCACTCCATCGACTCGGGATCGAAATGGAGGAGGGTCGGCCTGGCCCGGATCGCGACCAGGAGGTTGGCGCCACCGGCCTCCCACGGATCGTCGCCGTTGACCAGGCTGAAGCCGAGGTCCGCCATCAGGCGGGCCACGGCCGTCGACCAGGCGGCGGGGTCGGCCAGCTCCGGGTGCGGGCCCGCGGTCATCGCGCGGTCGCCGTCGTCCCCGCTGGCTCGTCCACGACATCGGCAGCCGGCGACGCCGCTCGTCGGTCGCGGTTCGCCTCCACGATGCCGACCCGGACGAAGGCGATCCCTCCCCCGACGGTGGTCACCAACAGGATCCCGGCGTGCACGAGGAGAGCCAGGGCGAACGCCTCGTCGGCCGGGACGCCGATCGAACCGGCGATCGTGACGGCCGCCAGCTCGAACGTCCCAAGGTAGCCGGGGCCCGACGGGATGACGGTCGCCAGCGCAACGCCGGCCGACAGGAGGGCCGCCTCGCCCATGGCGAGCTCGATCCCGACGGCCTGGCCAGCGGCCGCGAAGGCGAGGATGGACGCTCCCCAGGCACCGGCCGTCAGGACGATCGCTTCGAGGAGGGTGCGGGGCCGACCGACGACGGCCAGGCCCTCGCGGAGTCGCGCCCCCAGCGACCGGATCCGCGGGAAGCCATCGACCGTCGCGGCGAGCCGGTCCGCGCCCGGGAGGCGGTGGGCCAGGAGGAGGCCGGCCAGACCAAGGACGAGGAGCCCGGCGAAGGCGATGCCCACCAGGACGGCACTGGCCAGGACACCGCGGACCGACAGGACAAGGACCGAGCCAGCGGCGAGGAGGACGACGAACGTCGTATCGATGACCCGCTCGACCACCACGGTCCCGAGGGCCGTGGTTCGACTCAGGCCCTCGCGATCGCCCAGGTAGTGGCTCCGCACGAGTTCGCCGAGCCGGGCAGGCAGGACGTTGTTGGCGAGGTAGCCGATCAGCTGGTAGCCGAGCATCCGGACGTAGGCGACGACCGCCACGGGTCGGACGAGCCGTTGCCAGCGCCAGCCCCGCAGAGCGACATCGGTCACGTTGAGGAGCAGCATCACGGCGATCCACTGCGGTGCCGCCTCGGCCAGCACCTCGAGGACCTGGCCCAGGTCGACCGCCCGGAGGGCCAGCGCCATGGCAACCAGCGAGATAGCCACTCCGACGGCGCCCCGGATGATGAGCTTGGAGCGGGTCGTCATGTCAGCCGCTCATCACCATCGGTCCGGGCATCACCCGGCATCCCCAGGTCATCGGCGCGGGGCCGTCACGTGGAGGCGCGTGGCCGCCCCGTGGATCCCGCCCGTGGATGTGGGGCCAGCTTGGGTGATGGCCGGACGCGCACCCGATGGAGCAGGAAGCGGAGCACGACTCGCACGGTGGACAGGCCGTAGACGACACTCCGCACGAAGCCGACCGAGCTGGCCTCCTCGAAGTAGCGGGTCGGGACGGCGATCTCGCCGATCCGGCTGCCCATACCGGCGGCCACGACCTGAGCGATGAGCTCCTGGTCGAAGACGAAGTCATCGCTGCTCCGCTTGTACGGGATCGTCTCCAGCAGCTGGCGACTGTACGCTCGCAGGCCCGTGTGGTACTCGGACAGATGCAGCCCGAAGGCGAGGTTCTCGAGCTTGGTGAGGAACCGGTTGGCGACGAACTTCCAGCGCGGCATCCCGCCGGCGAGCGGATCGCCGAGGAAGCGACTGCCGAGCATCAGGTCGGCCTCGTCCCGGAGGATCGGCTCGATGAGCGCCGGGATCCGTGTCGCGTCGTACTGGTAGTCGGGGTGGAGCATGACGACGACGTCGGCGCCGTCCGCGAGGGCTGCGTCGTAGCAGGTCTTCTGGTTCCCGCCGTAGCCGCGGTTCTGGCGGTGGGCGATGACCTCGAGGCCGAGCTGCTGGGCGATCGCGACGGTCTCGTCGTGGGAGACGTCGTCGACGAGGATGACCCGGGCGACGAGATCGTGCGGGATGTCGGCGTAGGTCCGGTGGAGCGTCCGGGCCGCGTTGTAGGCGGGCATCACGACGACGACGCGAGGCACGCGCGCGTCGGCGGGACCTGGTCGCGTCGCGTCCGGAGTCATGGGCGCAGGGTACAGGACCGGTCCAGTGGGTCGGGACCGACCGAAGGTACCGGCTGCACGGGACCGATCGCGCGACGCCCTCGCCCATCCGTGGGACGATGGGTGGCGAACCGCAGGAGAGACCATGTTCGACCGACTCTTCGGCAACCGCTCACCCGATCCGGCGGTCGCGGAGCGCGTCCCGCCCGGCCAGTACCTGACCGAGAAGTTCCCGGTCCTTCACTACGGCTCCGTCCCGAGGACCGACTTGGCGAGCTGGGACTTCCGCGTCTACGGCCTCGTCGATAGCCTCCTGACGCTCACCTGGGAGCAGTTCCAGGCGCTGCCCCGCAAGACCGTCACGACCGACATCCACTGCGTGACCCGCTGGAGCAAGCTCGACACGACGTGGGAGGGGGTGCCGATCCAGGCGATCCTCGAGGCGGTCGGCGTCCGACCCGAGGCGACCCATGTCGTCGCCCACGCCGAGCAGGGCTACACGACGAACATGCCGCTGAGCGTGCTCGACGACGATGATGTCCTGCTGGCCGACAGGTACGGAGGCCAGCCGCTCGATCCGGAGCATGGCTACCCGCTCCGGCTCCTCGTCCCCAAGCGCTATTTCTGGAAGAGCGCCAAGTGGGTCCGTGGCTTGGAGTTCCTGGACCGGGACGTCCTCGGCTTCTGGGAGCGCTACGGCTATCACAACGACGCCGACCCGTGGAGGGAAGAGCGCTTCAGCGAGTAGCCACGGCCGGGACGCGGTGGGACCCCCTGTGCCGGCCCCCCCGGTCCGGTCCGGGTTCGCACGGGCGGATCGGGCAGCGCCGGGACGGTCAGCGACCGCCGGTCGCCAGCTCGGCCAGACGGATCTCCACCACCCGGCGCACGAGGTCACGCGGGATCGGCCGATCGAGGGCGAAGCGGACCGTCGCCTTCCCGGCGAGGTAGGCGTCGAGCTCCTCGCCCAGCGCATCGCGAACGGCCCGACTGGCCGGGAACAGGCTGCAGTGCCGGGCGAACGCCGCGTACGACACGAGCATCCGGCCATCCTGCTTGAGCGTCGGGATCTGGTAGCTGATCACCTCGGTCGCGTCTGGCGCGGCGTCCCGGATCGCTCCCCGGAGCTCCTCGAGGACGGCTCGCGACGCGGCCGGAAGATCGGCCAGGTATGCCTCGACGCTCGACGGTCTGGTCATCTGCTCCCCTTCAGCGCCGCCGGGTGCGGGGAGCGGTCCGAGGACCTGACCGCCCGAAGGTTGGCCGGCAGCGCGATCAGCTGAGCCGGACGGCCGGGGGCCCCTCGGGCGCATCGACCGGCAGCACCATGACCCATCTCCCGGAGAGCGTCGAGGTGAGCCACCGGGCGGAGGATGAGCCGGTGCCACGAGCGACGAACTGGCGCCCGACGGCCTCGAGCGACTGGAGCTTGCCCGGCTTGGGACTGGGGCCCCAGGTCGCCGACCCATGCGGGTAGAGCGGATCGAGGACATAGGCGCCCGTGACGGTGAAGTCATCCGTACGCATCGGATCGGCCGTGGCCTGGAAGCCGCTCATCACCCAGGCGTGGCGACCGCGCCAGACCAGCAGCCCGACCGGCCGGCCGGTGGCCGCGATCGAGCGGGCCGCCATCCGCATCGCCTCGTCCAGGGACTCGGCGCCGACGAGCCGGTACGGACCGTAGCCAAGGTGGTTCAGGCCGGCCGTCCAGCCCCGGACGGACGCCCCCTGTCGCTCGCGGCCGGTCCGGCTCGGCCCCGACAGCGTCCGCGCAAGCCGCTGGAGCTCGAGCTGGCGGGCGGCGGTCCGATCGTCCCGGGAGCCGACGATGTTGGCCATCATCTGCATGCTCGCGCCGACACACTGGACGAAGTTGGTCTGGGCCACGTAGTCGCCGCTCATCGCGATGTCGAGGGCGAAGCGATCCGCTGCCAGGGCGCCGGACGGGGCGACGATCCCGGCCGCGAGGGCGAAGGCCAGAAGGGCGGCCACGGCTCGGCCCGGGCGGGCCTGGTCAGCGATGCGGGGGCGGTGCCGGGGGGGACGGTCGTTCATCGGGGTCGCCTGCAGGTGCCGAGTGTCGCCCAGGCTCGTTGCGCCGTCAACCGCTGCCCGCCCATGTCAGTTCCTCGCCACCAGCGCGAGGGTCGGATCGGGTCGCACGACGCGCAGCCCTCGGTCCAGGTAGATGACCTCGCGCGCCAGCAGGCCCGCCAGCGCCTCCAGCCGCGCCTCGGCGGTCGGGGCTTCGAGCAGCGCCTGGCGATGGACCGGATCCACCTCGACGATCCCGGCCAGGAGGTGCGACAGCAGGAGCGGGTCGGCGGGCATCGCGAGATCCGAGCGGCCGTCCTGGTCGGCGGGCGACCCGGCCGGGTCGGGATCGGGGGCGGCGGGACGACGCGATGGGGCGCTCGTCCCGCTGCGTCGACCCGCGGAGGGCGATGGATCGGGTCCCGACTCGGGCTCGTCGAGGAGGACCCGGACGCCGTCGACGTAGCGAACGAAACGACGGGTCACCAGGCGCACCAGGGAGGCCGCGCGTCGCTCGTCCCCGACCACCTCGTCGAGCGGCTCGACCGTCGCCGTCAGGTACGGCTCGCTGACCGTGTCGACGGCCAGGACCCGGAAGCGCTCGACGCCGACGGTGACGATGTCGTAGCGCCCGTCGGAGTAGCGGTCGGCCTCGCGTATCTCGGCCAGCGTGCCCACGGCGGCCACGGCCAGGTCGGTCGAGCCGACCTCCCGGCCGTCGCGGATCCAGACGACCCCGAACGGTCGATCCTCCGCGAGGCAGCGGCCGACCATCAACCGATACCGCGGCTCGAAGATGTGGAGCGGCAGGGCCACTCCCGGGCAGAGGACCGTGTGGAGGGGGAAGAGCGGGATCTCCATCACCACCAGGGATACGTGCGAGACACGCGTCGGGATGAGCCTGCCGCATCCGGCGCGACGATCGGCCGGGCAAGCACAGTGCCGCCGGCTGGGCCGACGGCACTCGGGTCCGCGACGGACGGCCGCGGCATGGCCGTCACCCCGTTCCTAGTGGGCGCAGCTCCGGGGCGAACCGGCCTCATCGGCGGTGCGGAAGCTCGAGCCGCAGCCACAGGCCGCGACCGCGTTCGGGTTGTTCACGGTGAAGCCGGCGCCCATGAGCGTGTCGACATAGTCGATCTCGGACCCGGTCAGGTACTGGACGCTGTTCTGATCGACGTAGACCCGGATCCCGCTCGCCTGGAGGACCTGGTCGTCGGCTGTGGGAGCGTCCTCGAGCATCATCCCGTAGCGATAGCCGCTGCAGCCGCCGCTGTAGACGTAGACCCGAAGGCCGACGTCCGGGTTCGTCTCTTCCTTCGTCAGCTCGCGAAGCTTCGCGGCCGCAGCGTCGGTGAGGCTGACCACGGTGGTCTGCGGGTCGATCATGCGGGCTCGTCCTCCTTCGGACGGGGATGCGGCGAGCGCCGGCGGCGGCGCGTGGACGGTCGGGGCTCGGACCGACCGGAGCATCGTACGCAGCGCAATCGATTCCGACAAGCACCCTGTCTAGACGGGTCGACGACCCAGCGGTGCGGCGGCCGGGCTACCCCTCGACGCGCTCGACGACCGTAGCGATGCCCTGGCCGACCCCGATACACATCGTCGCAAGGCCGTAGCGGCCGCCGGTCCGGGCGAGCTCGTGGACGAGCATCGTCATCAGCCGGCCGCCGCTCGCGCCGAGCGGGTGGCCCAGGGCGATCGCCCCACCGTTCACGTTGGTCCGAGCGGGGTCCAGGCCCAGCTCGTCCATGCAGGCGACCGATTGCGAGGCGAAGGCCTCGTTGATCTCGACGAGGTCGAGGTCGCCGACCCCGAGCCCGGCCCGGGCCAGGGCCTTGCGAACGGCGGGCACCGGGCCGATGCCCATGACGTCCGGATGGACCCCGGCGACCGCCGACGCGACGACCCGAGCCATCGGGCGGAGCCCGAGCTCGCGCGCCCGGGCGGCCTCGACGAGCAGCAGGGCCGATGCCCCGTCGTTGATCCCGGAACTGTTGCCAGCCGTCACCGTGCCGTCGGCCTGGAAGGCCGGCCGAAGCTTCGCCAGGGCCTCCGGGGAGGTGTCCGGTCGGGGATGCTCGTCCCGGTCGACGACGACCGGGTCCCCCTTCCGCTGGGGGATGCTGACCGGCACGAGCTGGCCGTCGAAGCGACCGGCCTCGATGGCCGCGATCGCCCGGTGCTGGCTCTCGAGGGCGAAGGCGTCCTGGCGCTCCCGGTCGATCGACCACTGCTCGGCGACCCGCTCGGCCGTCTCGCCGAGCGAGATCGGCGGGTAGGCGGCCTGCATCGCCGGGTTGACGAAGCGCCAGCCGAGGGTCGTGTCCTCGATGACCCTGGCGCCCCGCTCGTAGCCCGTCTCGGGCTTGAGCATCACGAACGGGGCCCGGCTCATCGACTCGACCCCGCCGGCGATGAAGACGTCGCCGTCGCCGACGGCGATCGCCTGGGCGGCCGAGTTCACCGCCTGGAGCCCCGAGCCGCAGAGCCGGTTGACGGTCTGGCCGGCCACCTCGACCGGCAGCCCGGCCAGCAGGACGGCCATCCGGGCGACGTTGCGGTTGTCCTCGCCGGCCTGGTTGGCACAGCCGAGGATGACGTCCTCGACGCTGGCCGGGTCGATCCCCGAGCGGTCCACGACCGCCCGGACGACGAGGGCCGCGAGGTCATCGGGGCGGACGCTCGCCAGGGCGCCGCCGTAGCGGCCGATCGGTGTCCGGACCGCATCGACGATCCAGGCGTCACGGAGCGTGCGGGTCGGTCTGCCGGTCATCGGTTCGCTCCCGGCTGGAAGGTCAGCGGATCCCCTGGAGGGCGGCGGCGGCAAGGTCCGGGTCGGGGCTCTGGACGACGTACATGGTGTCGGGTCGGGCGATCGGGATGTAGACGTAGACGGTGCCTGCCTCGAGGGAGGCGTCCTCGACCTGGACGACCGGCTTGCCGCCGACGTTGGTGTTCGTTACGGTCGGATCCGGCAGCCCGCCGGCCCACTCGTTGACGACGAGGCTCAGCTGGCCCTGGGTCCCGGCCAGCCGGAGCGCCACGATCCGAAGCTCGGTCGTGCCGTCCGCCGGCGCGGCCTCGGCAAGCTCGGCATCCGCGGGCAGCAGGTTGGCGTTGTTGAGCCGGGCGATGAGGTCAGCGTAGGCCGGGTCGGCCTCGACGTCGGCGGCGGAGATGCTGCGCTTCTCCATGGCCACGCCGTCGACCTCGTCCGGCAGGGAGGCGGCCAGGTCCGTGGGGCCCGGCGCCTCCGAGGCCGGGACGGGCGTCGCGCTCGCTCCGCAGGCGGCCACGAGCAGGGTGATGACGATGAGCACGGCCAGCGGCGCCGGGAGGGCGCGGATCCGATGCACGGGTGGGTCCTCGGTACGAAGCGGGTGCGGCGGCGATGGTAGCCCATCCGCCGGGGGTGGACGGAAGGTCCGGATGGACCCCGGACGGATGGTCGAGCCGCGGGGGATCGACTCAGCCCTGGAACGGCACCAGGTGGCCCGCGGCCAGCTCGAAGGTCCGCCGCTCGATCGGTTCGTCGGCATCGCCCGCCTGCTCCAGGACGAAGGACGCGAAGAGGGCGGCGAACTCGTCGTCGCCGGGCCGCAGCCCGGCGGCGATCAGGAGGTGCCGATCCGGCAGACCCACGAGGACCCGGCCGACCGAGCCCAGCTCGGCCACGAGGTGGTCGAGGGTATCCGGGAGGATGATCCGACTGGCGTCCCATCCGTCGCCGGTCTGCGACGACAGGAGACGATGGTCCTCCGATCGCTCGTCGGACCAGGCCGCCCCGGCCGCCCAGGTCGCCAGGTTCGCCAGGGCCGCGTCCTGGAGGGCCTCGGTGACGATCCCCCAGGACAGCAGGTGATCCGCGTTGACCAGGATGTCGAAGCCGTCGGAGGTCATGGCGTAGACCACGGCGAGCCCACCAGGACCCTCGTCGACGAGCGGCTGGGCGTGCGTCTTGAGGCCCTCGGCGGCCAGGGCGGCCGGATCGAGGCCCACGACCGACGTACCGGCCGTCCCGGCGGGCCGGAGGAGCGGGAAGATCCGGCTGCGGGCTGCCTCCCAGTCGTGCTCGGGGGCGTCGGCGAGCGAGACCTCGCTCGAGGGCCACGGTCCCGGCCGATGGCCGCTCACGGGGGCGTCCGGATCGGGCCGCGGCGACCCGCGAGTCGGCTCGTCCACGCCGTCCCTCCTTCCGGCCGCGCTCAGCGGCCCTGCCAGCTCGGCGGTCGCTTCTCGGTGAACGCGGCCATGCCCTCCGCCTGATCCTCGGTCGCGAAGAGAGCGGCGAAGCGTCGGCGCTCGTCGGCGATCCCGGCGGCCAACGAGCCCTCGTAGGCGGCGACGACGGCCTGCTTGGCGGCCCGGACCGCGAGCGGCGCCTTGGCCGCGATCCGCTCGGCGAGCTCGACCGCCACCTCCAGCGTCCGCTCCGCCGGGACCACCGACGTGACGAGACCGAGCCGCTCCGCCTCGGCGGCGTCGAAGCGGCGCCCGGTCAGGATCAGCTCCATCGCCCGGGCCTTGCCGACCGCCCTGACCAGCCGCTGCGTCCCGCCGGCCCCGGGGATGATCCCGAGGTCGATCTCCGGTTGACCGAAGACGGCATCGTCGCCGGCCACGACGAGGTCGCAGGCCATCGCCAGCTCGCAGCCGCCGCCGAGGGCGTAGCCCCGGACCGCCGCGACGATCGGCAGACCGATCCGGTCGATCCGCCCCCAGGCGGCGAAACCGTCCCCCTCCATGATCGTCTCCGGCGTCTGGGCGGCCAGCTCCCGGATGTCCGCCCCGGCGGCGAAGGCCCTGGTCCCGCCGCCGGTGAGGACGATGCAGCGGACGCGTCCGTCCTCGTCGAGCCGCTCCAGGGCCGTGGCGAGCTCGTCGAGGAGCTCGAAGCTCAGGGCGTTGAAGGCGGCTCGCCGCTCGAAGACGACGAGGGCGACGCCGTCGGCGGGCGCGTCGGGGCGCGAGGGATGCGGGGCCGGCACTTCGACGCGGACCAGTGGGCCGGGTTCGCTCACGTCGTCTCCTCGCGCGGATCACCAGTATCGCCGACCGGAGCGACGGACGGCGAGTCGGCGAGCCAGCCGAGGTCCGCGGTCGCCCCAGGCGCGTCGTCGGTGCCGCCGCGGGCCGCCGTCATCGGCCCGGCCCCGTGGGCGGGATCGAAGGGTCGGGGCCGGCGATCGGCCTGTCCGGCGGCAGCCGATGCCCGCGTCGCCGCCACCGCCTCGGTCGAGCGGTAGAACCCGGCGAGCGCCTCGTTGAACAGGGCTGGGCGACGGACCTGGGCCTCGTGGCCCGCCCCGGGCACGACGAGCAGCCGGCTGTCGGGCAGTTGGCGGGCCAGCGCCCAGGCCTGGTCGACCGGGGCGAACGGATCGCGGTCGCCGACCACGACCAGGCTGGGGCAGTCGATCGCCCGCAGGGCCCGCGGCTCCGGCAGCGGCTGGCGGGCCACGTCGCCGGCGATGGCTGGCAGCAGACGCCGCCAGGCGCCCTCGCCCTGGGTCGGATCGTGGCGACGGGCGAGGTCCCGCGCCCAGGCCGGGTCGTGGGCCTCGATCCGCTCGGGATCCATCAGGCGACGAGCGACGCTCGCCCGTGGCTCACGCCCCAGGCCGGCCCCGACGACGACGAGCGTGCGGACCCGCTCCGGCCGACGGGCGGAGAAGCCCAGGGCCGTGAAGGCGCCCATGGAGAAGCCCAGGAGGTGGCAGCTGGCGAGGCCCAGGGCGTCGACGAACGCCTCGAGGTCATCGACGAGCCACTCGTACTCGAAGCCGTTCCGGGCGTCCCAGCGGGTCCGCGCGTGACCGCGGGCGTCGGGCAGCAGCACCCGGAAGCGCTGCGAGAAGAGGGGGACCTGGGCAGCGAAGTCGGCCCGCCCCGCGCTCGTGGCCCCATGGAGCATCACGAGCGGCGGGCCGTCCCCGGACACGTCGTAGCCGATGCCGAGCCCGCGGGCCTCGATCGTCGCGCTCCGCCACGAGCCGCCCGAGATCGTCACGGGCGCCGTCAGGCCTCGGGTCGACCTTCGAGGTCGAGCTCGTGGGATCGCTCGACCCGGAGGTAGCGGCGCCGGTAGTACAGGAGCGGCATCGGGTGGTGCTCCTCGCTGGCCATCGCCTCGACACGGCCGATGAAGAGGTCGTGGTCGCCGGCCGGGATGACGTCGACGGTGGAGCACTCGAGGCTGGCGATGGCGCCATCCAGGAGCGGCATGGCGTGCGGGCCTGGGCGCCAGGCGGCCCCGCAGAAGGCCTCCCGGTCCGGCTCGACCGGGGCGCCGGCGAAGCAGTCCGCAAGCGCCTGTTGGTCCTCGGCGAGGACGTTGACGGCGAAGCGGCCGGCCGCCCGGACGAGCGGCGTGATGCGGCGCCGGCGATCGAGGGCCACCATGACGAGGGGCGGCTCCAGCGAGACCGAGCTGAGGGCGTTGACGGTGATGCCGTGCGGCTGCTCGGCGTCGAGCGTCGTCACCACGGTCACTCCCGTGACGAAGTGGCCCATCACCCTGCGGAACGTCTCGCTCGTCGGCCCCATCCGGGGCAGTCTACGGGCAGTCCGCCCGGTACCGGCGGAGGCACCCGCTCGGGGGGCCGGTGCCCGCTCGCCCCCGGGTGCCGTCGGTCCACCCGGTCGACGGGCTCCTTGGGCCCACCACGGGCCGACCGGCCCGCCGCCGCCCGGCGGGACGGCCCGATCGGGATCGACCGATGCGTAGGATGATCGGACCATGAGCGATCCGACCACCCCGGCGACCCGCGTCGAGCGCGACTCCATGGGCGAGATGGAGGTCCCGTCCGACGCCCTCTACGGGGCTTCCACCCAGCGTGCGGTCCTGAACTTCCCCGTCTCCGGCCAGCGGATGCCGCGCCGTTTCATCGAAGCCCTGGCCCTGGTCAAGCGGGCAGCCGCCGAGACCAACGCCGAGCTCGGCCTGCTCGACGCCGCCAAGGCGACCGCCATCGCCCGGGCGGCCCAGGCGGTGGCCGACGGCGGCTACGACGAGCACTTCCCGATCGACGTCTATCAGACCGGCTCGGGCACCTCGACGAACATGAACGCCAACGAGGTCATCGCCCACCTCGCGGCGGCCGAGCTCGGCGAGGGGGCCCGGGTCCATCCCAATGACGACGTCAACATCTGCCAGTCCTCGAACGACGTCATCCCGACCGCCCTCCAGCTCTCCGCCGCCATGGCGATCGAGGCCGACCTGCTGCCGGCCCTCGAGCGACTCCACACCGCCCTGGTCGCCCGCGAGCAGGAGTTCTGGGGGATCGTCAAGACCGGCCGGACCCACCTCCAGGACGCGACGCCGATCCGGTTGGGCCAGGAGTTCCGCGGCTATGCCGGGCAGGTCGAGGAGGCCATCCGACGGGCACGGGCGGCCCAGGCCGAGCTGCTGTCCGTGCCCCTGGGCGGGACCGCGGTCGGGACCGGCATCAACGCCCATCCGGAGTACGCGCTGCGCACGTGCGCCCGGCTCTCGGGGCTGACGGGGCTCGAGGTCCGCGAGACCGCGAACCACTTCCATGCCCAGGCGACCGTCGACGCCGCCATCGCCGCCCACGGGGCCCTGCGGTCGATCGCCCTGTCGCTGTGGAAGATCGCCTCGGATATCCGGCTCATGGGCATGGGGCCGCGGGCGGGCCTGGCCGAGCTGGCGCTGCCGGCGACCCAGCCCGGCTCGAGCATCATGCCGGGCAAGGTGAACCCGGTCATCGTCGAGAGCCTGACGATGGTCGTGGCCCGGGTCGTCGGGAACGATGCGACGGTGGGCTTCGCCCAGACCGGGAGCTTCCTCGAGTTGAACGTGATGCTCCCCGTTACGGCCGCCGCGATGCTCGAATCGGTCGGCCTGCTGGGACGGGCGACCGGGAACTTCGCAGCCCGCTGCATCGAGGGCCTGGGGGCGACCGAGCGCGGTCCCCAGCTCGTCGAGCAGGGCCTCATGCTGGCGACGGCGCTCGCTCCGGTCATCGGCTACGACGAGGCCGCCAGGCTGGCCAAGGAGGCCTTCGCCAGCGGACGGACCATCCGCGAGCTGGCCCTCGAGCGGGGGATCGAGCCCGAGCGGCTCGACGAGCTGCTCGATCCGGCGGCGATGACCGAGCCCGGACTCGGCGGGGCGCCGGGCGGCGGCTGATCTTCGGATCCGGACGGGCGGAGTGCGGCCTGGACCTGCCCGCGGACCGGCGCGACCAGCTCGATCAGGCCGGACGCGGGCTCCCCGCAGGGGACGCGAGCGTCCCCGAGGCTGGTACGATCGCCGCGCCATGACGTCCACACGACTTTGGGACCGGGCCGGCACGCTGGTCGTCCGCCGTGACGACGAGGCTGGCCTGCCCGAGATCGCCGCCCTCCCCGGCGACCGCCCGCCGAGCGTCGGCGAGCTCTTCGACTTCATGCGCGACGCCGAGCTCCGCTTCGGGGCCCTGCGGTTGCGCATCGAGGACCGGACCCGGGGCACGACCGGCGAGCGGCTCGAGGTGATCGACACCCTGCTCCGCCATCCAGGCGACGCGAGGGTCACGACCGCCGACCCCAGCCTGGGGACCTCAGCCAACTACGAGGTCTGGATCTCCGACGGCGAGACCGTCCGGACCTACGCCGCTCGCCATCGCCTGGGGACCCGACGCCCCGTCCGTCACCGCGTCGCGGACCTCGACAGCGGCGACCTCCCGGGGATGTCGCGGGTCTATGAGCCGCGCACGGCCCTGCCGATGGAGACGCTCCCCGACACCTTCGTCCACCCGGCCGGCTTCTGTCAGAACGTGCTGGCGACGGGGCATTGCGAGGTGGTCGGGACGGACGTCGTGGCCGGCCGCGAGGCGATCGTGCTCGTGGCCGACCATCCGCGAGCGGTCGAGCGCATCGGCGACCGCCCGGACTTCCAGGTGGAGATCGCCGTCGACCGCGACACCGGCCTCGTGACCCGGCTCATCGAGCGAATTGGCCAGCGCGAGACCCGGCGAGCCGAGGTGACCTCGCTCCAGCCCGATCCGCCGATCCCGCCGTCGGCCTTCGAGTTCGAGTTCCCGACCGACACCACGTTCATCTACTAGCGCCTCCCGGCTGCGCCTGCGCAAGGGTCCTCCGCGTGCCGGGGCCGGGCGGACTCGCGAGTCGCCCACCGGACATCCGGCGGATGCGGCCGGACGGCAGGGTCATCCCCCGTCGGCACCGCCCAGGGCGGCGAGCCGTACCGCCAGGTCGTCATGGCCCTCGGCGGCCGCCAATGCGGCCGCGGTGGCGCCCTCTTCGGTCGGCAGGTCGAGTCGTGCCCCAGCCTGGAGAAGCAGGTCGACGGTCAGCTCGTCGCCGCTCTGGGCGGCGGCGTGGATGGGCCGGAACCCCCCGGTCTGAGCGGCGTTGACGTCGGCGGCGGCGTCGACGAGCAGGCGGGCGACGGCGAAGGAACCGCCGGCGACCGCGCTGTGGAGCGGGTGGACGCCCTGTCCGTTGCGCGACGGGACGTCCGGGTCGGCGCCGTAGGCGAGGAGCAGGTCGGCGACCGCTTCCGAGCCGAAGAAGGCCGCCAGGTGGAGCGGCGTGTAGCCGTCGATGGACCAGGCCCGGGCCCGCGAGGGGTCCTCGTCCAGGAGCCCGGCCACTCGTCCGGCCCGACCAGTGGCCGATGCCTCGAAGACATCGAGGGTCGCCTCACCACGAGCCTCCAGCAGGCGGTCCACGATGTCGGATCGGCGGAACGACCAGTAGCGGGCGACCATCAGCACCGACAGACCATCGCGATCGCGGATCGTCGCGAGGTCCGGGTCGGCGGAGAGCAGACGCGCCACGGTATCGCCCTCGCCGGACTTCACCGCCACCAGGAACTCGTCCGTACGGTCCACGTGCACCTCGCTGGATGGGGCCGGCATCGTCGGGCCCGCCACGATGCGGAAAGGATAGTCCCGGCGCCCCGGCGAGCGGCGGCGGCTGATCGCCCATCCGGTGGGCCGTCGTCGCCGGCGACGTGCCGGGCTGGACGGACTCTGCGAACCTTGTCGTTGACGACGGGGTCACCGTCGACCGATGCAGGGCAGGAGGTCGGGGCGTGCGCGAGCTGGAGATGGAGCCGGCGGATGGCGTGCCGCCGGAGCGGATCGCCATCGGGATCGACATCGGAGGGAGCGGCATCAAGGCCTCGGCCGTCGACGTCGGGACCGGCTCGCTGGTCGGTGTGCGGCTCCGCGTCGCGACGCCCGACCCTTCGACGCCGGAGGCCTGCATCGCGTCGATCGGCCGGCTGGTCAAGCGGATCGTCAAGGCGACGCCGGCCGCCTCTCTGGGCCCGATCGGTATCGGCGTCCCCACGGTCGTCGTCGATGGGGTCACCCGAACAGCCGCCAACATCGACCCGGGCTGGACCGACTTCCCGGCCGATGCCGCGTTCGAGGCCGCCCTGAAGCGGCCGGTCCACGTCGTCAACGACGCCGACGCCGCCGGTGTGGCCGAGATGCGCTTCGGTGCCGGCGCGGGGCACGGCGGCAGCGTCCTGGTCCTGACCCTCGGCACGGGGACCGGATCGGCCCTCTTCATCGACGGCCGGCTCGTTCCGAACACCGAGCTCGGGCACATGGAGATCCGCGGGAAGCACGCGGAGTGGCGCTCGGCGGCGAACGCCCGGATCCGACGCGGCCTCTCGTGGAAGGCCTGGGCCGCCGACCTCGACGAGCATCTCCTCGCCATCGATCGCATCCTGACGCCGTCGCTCATCATCCTGGGTGGCGGGGTCAGCAAGCGGGCCGACCGCTTCCTCGAGCGCCTGACGGTGCCCGTGCCGGTCATCCCGGCCGCCCTGCGCAACGACGCCGGGATGGTCGGTGCGGCGATGCTCGCCCTCGAGGCGACCCCGAGGAGGGACGACGGGGGCACCGACGCCGAGATCGAGGTCGAAGCCGCGGAGGCCGCGGTCGAAGCCGCGGAGGCCGAGGACCCAGCGGACGTCGAGCCGGGCGAGGTCATCACGGACGCCGGGCCGGGGCTCGAGCCAGCGGCACCCGACCAGGAACCGGACGGGCCGGACGAGCCGATCGCCCCCGTGTCCTGACGCGCCTGACTGTCGTGTCCGGGGCGCAGCGACGGTCTGCCATGATTGACGGACCGTGCCGCCGTTCGACCTGACCCTCGACGTCCACGGGCCGCTCGGGTTCATCCTCGACCTGGGGGCCGCGGTCGTGGCCGCCCTCATCGGCGGGGCGATCGCCGTCCGGCTGCGCCAGCCGGCCGTGGTGGGCTACATCCTGGCCGGCGTCGCGATCGGTCCGTTCACGCCGGGCTTCGCGGGCGACGTCGAGGAGATCGCCGTCCTCGCCGAGGTCGGGATCGTCCTGCTCCTCTTCGCGCTCGGCGTCCAGTTCTCGATCCGGGAGCTGGCCCGCGTCCGTCGCGTCGCCGTCCCCGGTGCCATCGCCCAGATCCTGGGGACCGCTGCGATCGGAGCCGTGGCGGCGTTCGGGCTGGGCGTGGAGCCACGGGCCGCGCTGGTTCTCGGCGCCTGCCTGTCGATCTCGTCGACGATCGTCGTCCTCAAGCTGCTGATCGAACGGGGCGAGCTCGACAGTCTCCACGGCCGGACGGCGATCGGCTGGATGATCGTCCAGGACATCGCGACGATCGTCTTCATCGTCTCCCTGCCGCCCCTGGCCGGCGCCGACCCCGTCGCTCCCCTGCTGGGTGCGCTCGCGAGCGCGGCGATCTTCCTGGCCCTCGCCTACATCCTCGGCACCCGCCTGCTGCCGTGGGTCTTCACCGCCGTCGCTCGGCTCCGGTCACAGGAGCTCTTCCTGCTGGCAGTGGTCGGGACGGCCCTGGCCACGGCCTTCCTGTCCAGCGCCGTGTTCGGCCTGTCCCTGGCGCTCGGGGCATTCGTCGCCGGCCTGCTGGTGTCGGAGTCGGAGGTCTCCTACCAGGCGGCCGCCGAGGTCATCCCGTTCCGTGACCTGTTCGCCGTCCTCTTCTTCGTCTCGGTCGGCATGCTCGTCGATCCGGCTGCCCTCGCCGCCCAGGCGCCGACCGTGGTCCTGCTCGTCGTCATCGCAGTGGTCGTGAAGGGTGCGATGTCGGCCGGTCTCGCCCGTGCCCTCGGCCTGCCGACGAGATCCGCGCTGCTCCTGGGCGGCCTGGTAGCCAACGTCGGCGAGTTCAGCTTCATCCTGGCCCAGAACGCGCTCGACGAGGGACTCTTCGACACGGCGTCGTACAACCTCGTCCTGGGCACCGCCGTCGTGACGATCGTCCTGAGCCCGTTCGTGGTCCGCGGATCCGGACTGATCGTGCGGCGTTGGGAGGCCCGGGTCGCCTCCCGAGCGGTCGCCGCACCTGACCCCCCGGTGCCCGGCGTCGCCCCGGAGTCCCGCGGCGAGCGCGAGGGGCATCACGATCCGGCGACCGGGCGCGCGCCGGTCGTCGTCCTGGGGGCGGGGCGCGTCGGTCGGGTGGTCGTCCGGGCGGTGCGGAACCGCGGTCTGCGGTGCATCGTGATCGATCGCGACCAACGGCGGCTCGAGGAGGTCTCCAGGCTGGGAGCCGCGACCCTCTACGGCGACGCGGCCAGCCCGGAGATCCTGGCCCGGGCCGAGCTTGATCGGGCCAGGGTCCTCGTCGTCGCCGTCGGCGACCCGCTGACGACGCGACTCGCCGTCGAGCGTGCCCGTGCGATCAACCCGAACCTGCAGATCTCGGCTCGGGCGCGTGGGCGACGCGAGATCGACCAGCTGGGCGCTGTCGGCGTGCGGCGGGTCGCCGACCCCGAGGCCGAGGTGGCCTTCGAGCTGACCCGCCAGGCCCTCCAGCGGATGGGCGTCTCCGGCCCCGAGCTGTCGGGCATCCTGGTCGGGCTGCGCCGGGACGTCTACGGACAGTAGACGACGCCGCGCTCGTGGCTGACGCCTAGGGGAGCGGCGTAGGAACACCCTCGGCGCTGGGTCCCGGCGAGGATGACGGCGACGGGGCGGCGCTCGGGGCCGGGCTCGAGGGTGACGGTTCTGACGACGGGCTCGGGGACGGCGATGGGCTGGGGACCGCCGACTGGGAGGGCGAGGGCGGCGGACTCGGGCGAGGCGGGGGACCGGCCGAGACGACCAGGGTGACGGTGGTCCCGGTCGATACCCGGGCCCCGGCGGCCGGGCTCGTCGACACCACGGATCCACTCGGAACGACCAGATCCTCGACGCGGGTCGTGCCGCCGACACGCAGGCCAGCCGACGTCAGCGCGACCACGGCCTCGGCCTCGGACAGGCCAGCGACGTCGGGGATCTCCACGATCTCCCGGCCGGTCGAGACCGCGGGCAGGATCGTGGCCCCGGCCGCGACCACCGCCCCCGCAGCCGGCGTCTGGGCGACGACGGTGCCCTCGGGTCGCGCGGTGGTCGAGATGAACGTCGGCTCGCCGAGGACGAGGCCCCGAGCCTCGGCAGACTGCCGGGCCCGCTCGAGCGGCAGGCCGACGAGGTTCGGGACCACCACCTCCCCGGCAGGCGGTCGAGGACCGGCGTCGCCGGAGCCGACGAGCAGGGCCACGGCGAGGACCCCGACCACGGCGACGCCTCCCACGACGACGAGCCCGGCCGTCCAGCGACGGGGTGGCTCGGGCGGCTCCATCGGTGGACCGGCTCCCTGGCCCTCCGGCGACCCATCGGCTTCGACGACCTCCGGTCGAGAGTCGGCCGCGACCAGGGTCTCGCCCCCCTCCGGCCCGAGATCCGACGATCCCCCATCCGCTCCGGCCGAGGACGGAGTCACGACAGCGTGGACCCCGACGCCGGCCGCCGCGACGGCAGCCATGATCGTCCGCCGGACCTCGGGCCCCTGACCGATCAGCCGACCCAGCCCATACTGACGGAGCAGGTCGCGCAAGGTCCCGGTCGGCCGGGCGATGAGCAACCGGACCTCGCGCCGGTCGAGCTCGTCAGCGAGCTGCTCGAGGGCACCCGCGGCCGTCAGGTCGAGGTCGACGATCCCGGCCGCGTCTAGGACGACCGTCCGGACGTCCGGCCGCTCGGCGAGGATCCCGCGGATGCGATCGCGCAATGCCGTCGCGGTCGCGAAGAAGAGCGGACCGGAGAACCGCACGACGGCGATCCCGGCGATCCTCCGTGCCCGGGTCGTCCGCTCGATGTCAGCGAACTCGTCGGAGCCGGGCAGCCGGCCGAGCTCGGCGATCCGGGGCCGCGCCGATCGCCGGAACACGTTGACTGCGGCGAGCGCGACTGCCACGACCACGCCGGCGAGGGTCCCGTAGAGGATCACGCCGAGGGCCGCGGTGAGGGCGATGATCCCCTCTGCCCGCTGGAGGCGCCAGATCCGGATGATCCCGGCTGGTGAGAGCAGCTTCAGCACGGCCGCCACGATGACCGCCCCGAGAGCGGGGATCGGCAGGGACGTGAGGAACGGAGCCAGGAGCAGCAGCACCGCGACGAGGCCGCCGGCCGCGACGATGCCGGTCAGCTGGCTGTTGGAGCCGGCCGCCAGGGCCGCCGAGGTGCGGGATGGGCTCGAGCCGATCGGGTAGCCGCTCGTCAGACTTGCCCCGAGGTCCGCGGCCGACAGGGCGACCAGCTCGCGGTTCGCGTCGATCTCCTCGCCAGGTCGGGCGAAGTTCCGTCCCGTCGCCGCCGTGTCGGCGAAGCTGAGGATGGCGATGCCGAGGGCGGCCGGCAGCAGGGCGATCGCCTCCTCGACGGAGACCAGTGGGAGGCTGATGGGCGGCAGACCCGACGGCACCGGACCCAGGACCTGGACCCCGCGCGCTGGCAGGTCCAGGGCCACGCTGGCGACCAGGGCCACGATGAGCGCCGGAAGGGCGATCGGCACCCCGGGTAGCAGCCGATCGCCGGCGACGACCGCAGTAAGGACCAGCGCGGCCACGATCACCGACGGCCAGCTGATCGAGATGTCGGCGACCGCCAGGACCAGGCTCTGGAAGACCACGCCGGGACCGATCGATGTGACGTCGGTCCCGCTGAGGACGGCCAGGATCTCGGCCAGCGGGTCCGCCCCGAGCATCTTCGGGATCTGGCCGAGCGCGACGCTGACCCCGACGCCCGTCATGTAGCCGACCAGGATGGGCCGGGAGAGGAACTCGGCGAGGAATCCCAGCGAGGCGAGCCGCATGGCGACGAAGATCAGGGCCACGAGGAGCGCCAGCGCGGCGGCGATCTGCATCCGTTCGTCGGCAGCCACGGCGAGCGGGGTGATGGCAGCGCCGACCAGGGCTGCGGTGGCGGCATCCGGGCCGACGATCAGGCGGCGTGACGAACCGAAGATCGCGTAGGCGAAGAGCGGGATGAGCGAGGCGTAGAGGCCAGCCTCGGGGGGCAGGCCGGCGACCTGGGCGTAGCCGATGCTGAGCGGGACGATGAGCGCAGCGACGGTGGCCCCGGCGACGAGATCGCCACGCAGCGACTCGCGTCGGTAGCCCCGGAGCGTCCACGCGAGCGGAGGCCCGCCGATCGTCAGCTGAGCCACGACCCGGTCGGTGGCGGCGCGGACCCGCTGCAGGGCGCTGGTCATCGGGCGCGGGCCGCTGCGCTGCCTCTGGGCACTCGGCGACTCCCTCGACGTCTGCGGACCCAAGCTCCACGTGGGCCGGTCCCGGGTCCACCGGCGGCACGGATGGTCCCGCGATTGTAGGGGTCGCCATGCCGGTCGGGCGGATCAGGCCGGATCGGACGATCATCGGACCCGACGGCACAGTTGGGCGGAGCGTCCCCGGCGGGCCGCTCCGCCCGGGAGAAGTGCATGGCGGTCGTGGACCCGCGGAGGTCCTCGTCCAAGGAGGAGGAGCGGGTGAGGGATCGTCGAGGGCCGAATCGGCGGCGGGGCGGCCCGACTAGACCCTTGGGTGCAGCTCCGGGTGGCGTCGATGGACCCAGTCCCGGATGGCCCACGTCGTCGTCTTGAAGGCGATGCCATCCCACGGGATCGCCTCCGGTCGGAACGGCCGGACCTCGAGTGCCTCGGGCGTCGTCGTTGCCACCCCGCCGACGATCCGGGCCTCGAAGGCGAGGACGACGATCGCCGCCTCCAGGCGCGAGTAGAGGCCCACGATCTCACCCGGCTCGACGACCAGGCCGGTCTCCTCGAGGGTCTCGCGGATGGCCGCCTCGGTCACCGTCTCGTCCACCTCCAGGAACCCGCCCGGCTGCGCCCATGAGCCGAGGCCGGGCTCGATCCCCCGCCGGATGAGGACCAGCTCGCCGGTCTCGGTGACCGGCAGGGTCGTCACGACCAGGCGCGGGTTGACGTAGGCGACGAGGCCGCACGACGCACAGGCCAGCCGGTCGCGGTCCTCTCCCTCCACGGGACCGAGCGTCAGGGTCGTCCCACACCGGGTGCAGTGGTTCATCGTCGCCTCGATCCAGCGCGGCGCGCCAAGGCCGGAGGCGACGTCGGTGGAGCGGGCGTCGGGGCCCCGGCCGATGGTCTCGACGAGCCGGCGGGCCTCCGCCTGGCGCTCTTCCTCGTCGAGTTCGGCGGCCAGCTCCGGATCGATGGGACGGCCGTCGCGATCGCGCGGACCGAAGGGGTCGCGGCGGCGGTCGCCGGCGCCGGATCGCTCGCTCATGCCGACAGCACCGCGACGGTGAAGACGACGGCGATCGACAGGATCGTCAGCGTCGCGACGACCCAGGCCAGGCGGAACGCACCCTTGACCCGGTCCACCGGCATCCAGGCCCAGGCCGAACGCCATATGCGGAGCGTGGCGTCGAGGGTCGTGATCATCAGCAGCGGCGCGCCGATGACGACGCAGAGCTTGATGAGGGGGCTGCCGAGGGGGACACCGAGCTCGAGCGCGGTGATGGCGACCGCGCCGCAGACGAGCGCGATGACCGACAGGTTGATGTAGTGCCGCTGGAGCGGCGTCGGCTTCGTCTCCGGGACCGAGCGGGGCGGCAGCCCCTGGAGGCTCGGGGGCACGACCGGCTCGCGGACGGCCTGGCGATCGAGCACGGGCATGCCCGGCTCCCAGCGTGGGTCGTCCATGCCGGCCGGAGGACGCTCGGGCGTCGACGTCCGCTCCATCGTCCCCCGAGTGTAGTCGCCCGGGACGACCGGTTCTCAGACACGACCGACCACGGCGCCGTCAGGCGAGCGGCTCGGCGTTGCTTGGATCGGCCAGGACCGCCTCGGTCTGGCGGGCGCGGTAGGCCGCGAGACGGTCGGCCAGCCCCGGATCGGAGAGGGCCAGGATCGATGCCGCCAGCAGGGCGGCATTCGTGGCGTTGCCGATGGCGACCGTCGCCACGGGGATGCCACGCGGCATCTGGACGATGCTGAGCAGCGAGTCAAGGCCCCGCAGCTGCTCGGTCGGGATCGGCACGCCGATGACCGGCAGCTGGGTCTTCGCCGCCAGCATCCCAGGCAGATGGGCCGCCCCGCCGGCGCCGGCGACGATCACCCGGATGCCCCGGTGGGCGGCCGTCTCCGCGTAGCGGAACAGGTGGTCCGGCGTCCGATGCGCCGAGACGACACGCAGCTCGCAGGGGACGCCAAGCTCGTCGAGCACGGCGACGGCCGTCTCCAGCACCGGGAGATCGGAGCGGCTGCCCCCGACGATGCCGACGAGCGGCGAGCCCGCCGGGGTGGCGTCGGGGTGGGAAGTCTCGGCCATCGTCCGATAGTAGCGCTCGCTGCGAGCCTCCTACGCGTCCAGGAGGCGGCGGGAAGCCGGGAAGCCGACCAGGCGACCGCACCGTCCGATCCGGCCCCCGGACGTGCGTGGACGAGCATCCGAACGCCTGGGGACGCGATCGGATCAGCTCCGACCTTGCCCCCGAGTCGCCGTAGTGCGGCCCTCGGCGGGATCGGGCAGGAGACCCGGCGGGCCGAGGTCGCGCCCGGGGCTGGCCGCGGCCGTGCCCGCACCCGGCCACTGCCCGTCGGGGCTGCGGGTTCCCCTCGGGCGGCGTCGTCGACTACCCTCTCCGGACACCCGGCGACGAGGAGGAGCGCATGGACTGTCCCAGCTGCGGCGCCGACAACCGTCCCGAGCGCAAGTTCTGCGCCTCGTGCGGGTCCGCGCTGGGCTGGCACTGCGCGTCGTGCGGCGCGAGCAACCTGCCCGACGAGCGGTTCTGCGGCGAGTGCGGGACCCGACGGCCCGATGCCGGGGCATCCCCCACGCCCGGTCCTGCGAATGCCGCCGCCGCGTCGCCCGGTCCGGGGAGCCGTCCGCAGGTCGCCCCGTCGGCAGGCGAGCGCCGCCTCGTGAGCGTCCTGTTCGCCGACCTCGTGGGCTTCACCTCGCTCTCGGGCGAGCTCGACATCGAGGCCGTGCGCGACCTCCAGTCGGCCTATTTCGACGCCTCCCGCACCGTGATCGAGCGGTATGGCGGCACCGTCGAGAAGTTCATCGGCGACGCGGTCATGGCCGTGTGGGGCTATCCGACGGCCCACGAGGACGACGCCGAGCGCGGGGTGCGGGCTGCCCTCGACGTGGTCGACGCGGTCGCCGCCCTGGGGGAGACGCACCGGATGGGCTCGCTGGCCGCGCGGGCTGCCGTCGCGACCGGCGAGGCGGCCGTGACCCTCGGCGCCGTCGGCCAGGGGATGGTGACCGGTGACCTGGTCAACACGGCCGCCCGGCTCCAGGGCGCGGCCGAGCCCGGCTCGGTGATCGTGGACGAGTCGACCCAGCACGCGACCCACCAGGCGATCGCGCTCGAGCGGATCGGGGACCTCACCCTCAAGGGCAAGGACGTCCCGGTCCCGGCGTGGCGGGCGAGCGCCGTCGTCGCCGGCCGGCGGGGAGCCGGTCGCGGCGAGGGTGTCGAGTCGCCGTTCGTCGGGCGGCGGACCGAGCTGCGCGCCCTCAAGGACGCGCTGGCGGCTACCTCGGCGGAAGGTCGTGCCCGGCTCGTCGCCATCGTCGGCCAGGCCGGCATCGGCAAGAGCCGGCTCGCCTGGGAGCTGGAGAAGTACGTCGACGGCGTCAGCGAGACGATCTACTGGCACCGCGGCCGCTCGCCCGCCTACGGCGAGGGGGTCGCCTACTGGGCGCTCGGCGAGATGGTGCGCGAGCGGGCAGGGATCGCGGAGTCGGACGATGCGGCCGCCAACTCGGCCAAGCTCGACGCGATGCTCGAGCAGTACCTCGACGATCCCACCGAGCGACGCTGGCTCCTGCCGCACCTGCGGACCCTGCTCGGCTTCGAGGAGCAGGCGGGCGGCGACCGGACCGAGCAGTTCGCCGCCTGGCGGCGCCTCTTCGAGGCGATCTCCGAGCGCGGCACGACGGCGCTCGTCTTCGAGGACATCCACTGGGCGGACGACGGCCTGCTCGACTTCATCGACTCGCTCCTGGAGTGGTCACGCGAGCGCCCGCTGCTGGTCGTGGCCCTTGCCCGGCCGGAGCTCCTGGAGCGACGGCCCGGGTTCGGGACCGCGAGCCGCAACGCCCTCCGGCTGCACCTCGATCCACTGACGACCGACGAGATGCGAGAGCTGCTCGGCAACCTGGCGCCGGACCTGCCGGATGCGAGCCTGACCGCCACCCTCGAGCGCGCCGAGGGGATCCCGCTCTACGCGATCGAGCTCGTCCGGATGCTGCGCAGCGCAGCCGGCGAGACCGACCAGGTCGTCGACCCGGCCGACCTGGAGATCCCGCCGACGCTCCAGGCCTTGGTCGGCGCTCGACTCGACGCGCTCGAGGCCGACGACCGGAGCCTCGTCCAGGTGGCAGCCGTCCTGGGCCAGTCGTTCACCCTGCCGGCGCTCGTCGCCGTGGCCGACCGGCCGGCCGAGGCGCTGGAACCGCGCCTGCGCTCGCTTGTGCGTCGGGAGATCCTCGCCGTCGACGCCGACCCGCGGTCGCCCGAGCGCGGCCAGTACGGCTTCGTCCAGTCGGTCATCCGCGAGGTCGCCCTCTCGACCCTCTCGCGCCGCGATCGCCGGACCCGCCACCTGGCGGCTGCCCGCTACTTCGAGTCGCTCGGAGACGAGGAGCTGGCCCCGGTCCTCGCCGCCCACTACCTCGACGCCTATCGAGCCGCCCCGGACGACGAGCAGGGAGCCGCGATCAAGGCCCAGGCACGGGTCGCCGTCCGAGCGTCCGCCGATCGGGCTGCCCGGCTCCACAACTACGATCAGGCGATCCGCGGGATCGGCGAGGCGCTCGTCCTGACCGACGACGACGCCGAGCGGGCCGCCCTGCTCCTCCGCCAGGCCGAGCTATCCGAGGCCGGGGCCCGGCTCACCGAAGGTCGGACGATCGCGGAGCGGGCCCGTGGAGCCTACGAGGCGATCGGCGATGCCCACGGGGTCCTGACGGCCACCGCCCTCATCGGCCGGATCGAGCTGTCCGACGGGCGCATCGACGAGGCGACGGCCGCGCTGGAGCGGAGCCTCGAGGGCCTCGACCCGGCTGCCGACCCCGACGTCTACGCCCGGCTGGCCAGCTTGCTCGCCCGCGCCCACATGCTGGCCAACCGGTACGCCCCGGGCCTCGAGTGGACCGATCGGGCGCTGGCGGCCGCCGGGCCGATCCGGTTGACCGAGACCATCGCCGACGCGCTCAACTCCCGGGGGGTCATGCTCCAGGAATCGGGCCGGCTCGACGAGGCCCTCCTGCTGATCCGGGCGGCGATCCAGCTCGCCGCCGATAACCACCACTCGCACGCTGAGCTCAGGGCTCGCTACAACCTCGCCGGACGGCTCTTCTCGGACGATCCGCGAGCCAGCTCCGAGGTGATCAACGGCGCTATCGACGTGGCGACCCGGACAGGGCGTCGGGACTGGCAGGTGCTCTGTGCGACCTTCGCAGCAGTCATCGACGAATCGATCGGCGAGTGGGACCAGGCACTGCGCACCATCGACGATCTTGGCGCAAGAGTGGACCCTTCTTCGCACGAGGTGGACGCCGTCGCCGCCCGTGCGGCCATCGAGGCCCGACGGGGAGATCGGGAGGCCTGGCCAGCGGCGGCAACGAGGATCCGGGAGTTGCTCGAGGGCACCTCGAACACGCAGTCGTTCGCAGTGACCGTCACCTACGCCGCCGACGTCGCCATCGCGGAGGGACGGCTGCGTGACGCCCTCGCCGAGGCGTCGAAGATCACGAGCGGGAACTGGCTGTACTTCGCGCTGCACTACCGACTGCGGGCCGCGCTCCGCCTTCGCGATGTCGCGGCTGCCCGAGCCGCAGCCGAGACGCCAGCCTATCTGGCCGAGGTCGGGCGGCTCAGGGACGTCGAACGTCGCGTGGCGGGGGCCGGCCTTGCCGCCCTCGCGGATCGTCGCGACGACGCGGTATCGATGTACCAGGACGCTTCCCGTGCGCTGCGCTCGATCGACGCTCCGCTGATCCTCGCCGACGCCATGCTCGATGCCGCGTATGTGCTTGGTCCCGACGACCCGGCCGTGCCGGCGATGGCCGACGAAGCGCGGTCGATCTACGAGCGACTGGGCGCCCGGGTGCTGATCGACCGTCTCGACGAGGCGATGGCCCGCGGCACACCGGGACGCCCCGGTGCGTCCGTCGCGACGCCCTCGACCGAGGTGAGCACCCGCACCGAGGGCTGACGGTCGGAGTCGCCGCGGGCGTCGAGTGCCGGTCGAGCGGAAGGCCTGCTCCGTCCGGCCGGCTTTTCGGCGCCCTGAAGGGCGGGGTGGCCCTTGAATCCGACACCGGTCGCGGGGAGACTGGGGCAAGCAGTCGGGAGGCTGGGAAGCACGGTCCAAACGCGAGTCGCCCGGACCGTGCCGAGCCACTGGCGAGACCGGCCCGAAGCGCTGATCGGAGGCACTCCAGGAAGCGCCAAGGGAGGTCGCGAATCATGCACGCCACCTACCCGGCAGCCATCCAACACCATCCCGGCTGGTTCGGAGCGTTCATCGGCGCCATGACAGGGGCGCTCCTGATGCTCGGCCTGCTCCTGGTGCTCGACCGTGTCGACCTCAGGACCGCGCAGCCTGCGGCACCGGCCGCAGCTGAGCTCACCCAGACGCAGGCGGTCCGGGACCACTGGGTCCGGGAACACCAAGCCGTGATCGCCGCGGACCGCGCCGCGAAGATGCAGCGGATCTTCGTGCTCGAGCACCACGGCGACCTCGCAGTCCCGGTTCCCGGCACGCTGGCTGACCACTTCACGCGGGAGCACCGGGCCGACATGCTCGTGCCCGACAGCCTGAGCGGTCACTTCGCCCGGGAGCACCGGGCCGACCTCGCCGGCTAGGGGGCGCGAGAGCGTCGGACCCAGGGGGTGGGACGCCGGTCCCGCCTCGCGAGGACCCCCGAGGCCTGACTACTCGCCCTGGGCCTTGCTGTAGCCGGCCTCGCCGTCGAACGACTGGAGCCGCTCGACCTGGCTCCAGCGGAACCCCGCGCCAGAGATCCGGCCGAGCACGTCGACAAGGTCCGCATCGGTCACTTCGACACCGTCGCGGCCGATGATCCGCAGCCGCCACCAGCGCACGTCATCGCTCCCGCTGATCTCACTGGCCGGGTAGACCTTGGTCCCTCGCGAGCTGATCATCTTGAGACGGAGCCGATCGCCGGTGAGGGCCTCGATGGCCGTCCCCACGCTGACCGGGTCGCCGTCGGCTTCGATCATCACGTCCATCCCGACGAGGACCCGGGGGATGGCCGCGTAGTGCCCCGGCGAGTAGTCCCAGCGCGGCATCCGAGCCGCGTCCGAGGGCTCGCGCCGTGGTCGACCTGGGATGGCGGGGCCTCGCTGACCGAGGTTCGCGATGACCGCATCGGTGAAGGCGGTCGTCGAGGCAGCCTGGGCCGCGTCGCCGCCGGTCTGGCGTGCCAGGTCCTGGGTCATGACGGCACCCGAGGCGAGGGTCGCGAAGACGGCCCCCTCGACCGTGCTCGCCGCCTCGGCTTCGCCCAGGTGACGGAGCATCATGACCGCCGAGAGGATGAGCGCCGTCGGGTTGATGACGTCCTTGCCGGCGTATTTGGGCGCCGAGCCGTGGACCGCTTCGAAGATGGCGACGTCGTCGCCGAAGTTCCCGGACGCGGCGAACCCGAGCCCGCCGACGAGTCCCGAGGCGAGGTCGGACAGGATGTCGCCGTTCATGTTCGTCATGACCAGGACGTCGAACTGGGCCGGGTCCTTGGCCAGCTGGTGGGCGGCGTTGTCGACGATGATGTGGCGCGCCTCGATCTCTGGGTAGTCCGGCGCGACCTCCTCGAACACGCGCTTGAACAGGCCCTCGGTCAGCTTGAGGATATTGGCCTTCGTCGCGCAGGTGACGAGCTGGCGACCTTCCCTCCGGGCCAGCTCGAAGGCGTAACGGATGACCTTCTCCGAGCCCTTGCGGCTGACGACCTTGAGCGCCTGGCCGACGTCCGGCGTCTGCATGTGCTCGATGCCGGCGTAGAGGTCCTCGATGTTCTCCCGGACCACGACGAAGTCGATCCCCTCCCCGCTGTAGCGGGTCGGGACGCCGGGCAGCTCGCGGGCCGGCCGGATGTTGGCGTAGGTCTCGAAGAGCTTGCGCAAGGTGACGTTGGCGCTCTTCTCGCCGAAACCGACCGGGGTCTCGAGCGGGCCCTTGAGGACGACCCGGCTGCGCTCGATCGACTTGCGCGTGTCGACCGGGACGCCCGACGAGTCCCCACGCTTGAAGATCTCGGCGCCGGCCTCGGCCCACTCCCACTCGATGGGCACGCCGGCCGCGTCGATGATGCGGACGGCGGAGCGGACGACCTCGGGGCCGACGCCGTCGCCGGGGATGACGGTGACTGGATGACTCATCGGGGCGGGATCCTCGCTGGGGGTGCGGTCTGACGCGTCTCGGGACATCGTAGGTCGAAGGCGTCGGTCGCGGTTGGCGGTTCCCGGCCGTGGGCGAGAGTCCGGTCCGATCGGGTGGCCGCCAGCCTGCGGTCGGTCACTCCCAGCGCAGCGCCGAGCGAGCACGGCGAGCCCGCTCGAGGGCCGCCTCGACGTCCTCGGCAAGGTCGGGGTCGGCCAGTGAGTCGCCCATCGCCACGACGTGGCCCATCTTCCGACGCTCGAACACCTCGCGCTTGTCGTAGACGTGGACACGGACCCGCGCGTCGGCCAGGGCGTCGGCCAGGCCCGTCAGGGCGGCCGGCCGGCGCGGCCCCTCGCCGAGCAGGTTGACCAGCGCGACCGCCTCGTCCTGGCTGGGATCGCCGAGGGGCAGCCCGCAGATCGCCCGTACGTGCTGCTCGAACTGGCTGACCCGGCACGCCTCGACCGTCCAGTGGCCACTGTTGTGGACCCGCGGCGCGAGCTCGTTGACGACGAGCGAGCCGTCCGGCAGCAGGAACAGCTCGGCCGTCAGCAGCCCGACGAGCCCCACCCCGAGGGCCAGGCGTTCGACGATCGCGGCGGCCCGGCGGGCGGTCTCGGCGTCGATCGGCGCGGGCGCGACCGACTCCACGAGGATCCCGGCGTCGTGGACGTTGCGGGCGACCGGGAACGGCGCCATCGTCCCGTCGATGGCGCGGGCGACGATGACCGAGAGCTCCATCCGGAAGCCCAGCTCGACCTCGAGGAGCGCGGCCTCGCCAACGGGCCGGCCGAGCCGCTCGAGCGCCTCGCGGAGGGCTCGTTCCGCCGCCGCCGCACCACCGGGCTCCGATGCCGAGGGGATGCGGACCTGGCTGCGGCCGTCGTAGCCGCCGATCGAGGCCTTCAGCCGGAGGGCGACACCCGGGTGCCCGAGCTCGGCCGCCGCTGCGGCCAGGCCCTCGGCGTCGCGGACCTCGCGCCATGGCGCCACGGCCACGCCGTGGCCCTCCACGAAGCGACGCTCGGCCAGCCGGTCCTGGGTGACCCGCAGCGGATACGGGCCCGGCCGGACGGGCCGGATGGCGTCGACCGCATCCACGACCGCCGCATCGACGTGCTCGAGCTCGTAGGTGACGACGGCACAGCCCCCGGCCAATCCCACGGCACCCTCGACGGAGTCATACGGAGCGACGACGACCCGATCGGCGATCGCGGCTGCCGGGCACTCGGGGTCGGGATCGAGGACGGCGATCCGGTAGCCCATCGAGCGAGCGGCGAAGCCGAGCATCCGGCCGAGCTGCCCACCTCCCAGGATGCCGATGGTCGCCGGTGGCTCGATCGGCCGACGCAGCAGTCCCAGCCGGGCGTAGGCCGTCGAGATCCAGCTCGCCTTGGCATACGCGTAGACCTGGCTGTCGAGCGGGCCCTCGGATGCCGCGACGATCCCTCGCTTGACCGCCGCGTACTGGCCGCGCAGGTCGGCATCGGCCCGCAGCGCATCGCGGAACGCCACCTCCCGATCGAAGTCACCCTCGAACGGTGACAGCCCGGTCGGGTGGACGTGGAGGTGGATCCGGAAGCGTTCGCCCCGGGCGACCATCGAGCCGACGAGGAGCGGCCGGGTCGGAGGGAAGACGTCGGGACCGGGCTGAGGCTGGAACCCGAGCTCGAGAAGCAGCGCGGTGATCTCCGGGATGTCGGCAGGGTCGGCCTGGACCGCGAGGTCGACGACGTTCTTGCCGGGCAGCCCGGGGACAGCGGAGCTGCCGACGTGCTCCAGCTCGAGGCCCGGGCGGCGCTCGCCAATGAGGGCACCGACCGCCTGGGCCACGTCCACGACCCGCGGATCCCAGGCGTGGATGGCCGCGGGCTCGCGCTTGTATGGGCCGATGGGGCGGTCGGGATCAGGCACGCCCGGAGTCTAGCGAGCCGTGGGGGCAGCCCGGGCCGACGACCGCGGTCCGGACTCCAGCGCGCTCGTCAGATGCCCTCGACGGCGAGGTCCATCCAGCGGGCCGCATCTGCCTGGCGCCGATCGAAGGTCAGCAGCACGACCGGCGCGGGCAGCCGATCGGCGGCGGCAAGATGGAGCGCATCGAGTGTCCGGACCTCGTAGCGACAGCCGATCTCGGCTGCGCGGTCGAGACATGCCGGGTCGACCGGGACCACGTGACACCGCTCCAGGTCCTCGCGAAGCCGCTCCCGGGCGGCCTCGACACCGTCGGGTCCGAAGCCGAGCCGGCACAGCGCGATCTCGGCCTCCGAGCGAGCCAGCGCCGAGACGGCCCAGCTCGGGTCCTCATCCATGCGCCGGAGGACGAGCTCGGTCCCTTCCTCCGCGACGTAGCGCTTCAGCAGCGCCGACGTGTCGAGGAACAGCATCAGCGCTCGCGCAGCTCGCCCAGCACGTCGGTGCTCGATCGGCCCGATGGGCTGGGCATCGGCGCCGCGGGGCGGCGGGCCTTGCTCCGTCGTGGCGCGACGACCGCCCCGGTCGCGACCAGCTCGTCGATGCTGGCTCCGCGCTCAGATAGGGTGACGGGTCCGATCTCGGCCGCCGGGACGCCGTCGACCGTGATGATCAGCCGCTCGCCGGCCCGCGCCCGGCGTACGACCCGGCTGGCCTGGTTCCTGAGCTCCCGGAGCGCGATGCGGTCCATGGACTGACTGTAGCACATGGCCTACGACGTCCATCTGGCGCTCCCCGCCTCGCTCGACCGACGCTAGCATCTCGTCATGCACGCGCAGGTACCACTCCTCCTCGACGTCGATACCGGGATCGACGACGCGCTCGCGCTGCTGTATGCCTGCGCCTCGCCCGAGACCGAGCTGCTCGCTGTCACCTGCACCGCCGGCAACACGACGGCCCGCCAGTCGGCCGAGAACACCCTCGCCGTCCTCGAGCTGGCCGGCCGGGCTGACATCGAGGTCGCCCTCGGTCGCGAGGTGCCGCTCGTTCGACCGCTCGAGACGACGCCCGAGACCCACGGCCCGCGCGGTCTCGGCTACGCCGAGCTGCCGCCGCCGAGCCGGCCGCTATCCGAGCGCTTCGGGCCGGACGTCATCGTGGAGACCGCCCGCGAGCGCCCCGGCGAGGTCACCCTGGTCACCCTCGGCCCGTTGACGAACCTCGCGGTCGCCCTGATGCGCGAGCCCGAGCTGCCGCGCCTGCTGCGGCGCTGGGTCCTGATGGGCGGCAGCTACCGCTCGCCCGGCAACACCGCCCCGACGACCGAGTGGAACACCCACTGCGACCCGGAGGCGGCCAAGCTGTGCCTCGACGCGTTCGGCCGTTCGAGCGCCGAGCTCGGGACGCCTCGGCCGGTCGCCCTCGGGCTCGACGTGACCGAGCGGGCCAAGCTCGTACCCGACCACATCGTCGCCCTGGCCCGCCGGGCCGGCAGCCGACCCGAGCCGTCGCTCGACCCCGACCACGACCCGGAGAGCCGCTCGATCGCCAGCCACCGGGTGGTCCGCTTCATCGCCGACGCGCTGCGCTTCTACATGGAGTTCCACTCCCGCTACGACGGCTTCTACGGCGCCTTCATCCACGATCCGCTGGCGGTCGGGGTAGCGCTCGACCCGTCCCTGGTCCGGACCGAGGCGCTGACCGTCGACGTGGAGCTGGTCGGCACGCTGACCGCCGGCGAGACGGTCACCGACTGGCGGCGGGTCTGGGGCCGCCCACCGAACCTCGACGTGGCCGTCGAGGCGGATGCCGCCCGGTTCCTCGACCGCTTCGTGGAGCGGGTCGGCGCCCTGGCAGAGCGGATCGGCGCGGACTGACCGGAAGTCGCGACGGGCTGGTCTCGCGGCCGCCGGCGTGGCACGCTATCGGCGGGAAGGTCGGCTGACCGGGGCGCCCGTCGCGCCGCGCAGCCATCGGTTCGAGGGAGGGCTCGGATGGACACGGCCATGGCGTGGGTCCGGGGGCAGTTCGACACGCGGACGATCGTGCTCATCCCGATCGCGATCGCGATCAACATCATCCTGGGCCAGACCGTGGCCTCGGTCCTGAAGATCCCGATCTACCTCGACTCGATCGGCACCGTGCTGGTGGCCGTCCTGGCCGGCCCGATCCCGGGCCTGCTGACGGGCCTGCTGGCCAACCTCATCTGGACATACGTCCTGCCGGCGCCGCTCAACTCGCCATACGCGGCGCCGTTCGCGGTCGTCGCCGCCGAGATCGGCCTGGTCGCCGGCATCGCCGCCAGCCTGGGCTTCTTCCGCAGCCGGCCCATGACGCCGTGGCCGCAGCTCATCGTCGGCGGCACGGTCGTGGGCGCGATCATCCTGATCATCGGGATCTGGGGCTTCATCCCCTTCTACACCGACGGGACGTTCACGTTCTTCGGCGACACGACCGACGCGAACCCGTTCTTCGTCGCCATGGGCTACCTGATCGGGGTCGGCCTGCTGGCGGCGATCGTCGGGCTCTTCGCCCTGCTCTTCTGGCGGCGTGACCTCGGGGTCGCCTACGTGTTCATCGCGGGGCTGGTCTGCGGGATCATCTCGGCCTTCATGTCGGCGCCGATCTCCGCCGTCGTCTTCGGCGGCGTCACCGGGTCCGGCACAGATCTCCTGGTGGCCGCCTTCCAGCAGGGCGGGGCCGATCTCCAGACCGCCGTGCTCCAGCAGGGCCTGCTATCCGATCCGATCGACAAGACGGTGACCTTCTTCGTCGTCTTCCTGCTCATCCAGACGCTCTCCCGGCGCTTCGTCGCCCGCTTCCCCCAGGGCGAGAAGGCGATCGGGCTGGAGGAGGCGTAACCGGCGGGTCGTCGGCCCGGTCCATCCGGGCCGACGAACTGGAGCCCGAGGACGCCGCCCTCATCGCCCGGCTCGTCCCCGGGACGCCGACCGTCTACGACCGCCTCAACCCGCTGACGAAGGCGACGATCGCGACCGTCTCGTCACTCGGGGCGTTCGTCCTGGGCGGCTACATCGGGCCGCTGGCGATCCTCGTCGTCACCCTGCTCCTGGCCGCGACCGCCCACGTCGCCGGGAAGCTGCTCCGGGTCTCGCTCATCGTGACCCTGCCGCTGGCCGTCTCGGTCGTCCTGGTCTCCGCCCTGACCCGGGCCGGCGCGACCGTCCTCTTCGTCCTCGGGCCGTTCGACGTGACCCTGGAGGGCGTCGACTTCGCAGCCCAGACGGTCGTTCGCCTCCTGGCCATCTCGACCGCCCTGGGCCTCTTCGCCCTCACGACCCCGCCGCGGGCCTTCGTCCTCGACCTCGAGCGCCGCGGGGTGTCGCCGCGGCTGGCCTTCGTCGCCATCGCCACCGTCGAGGCCGTCCCGACGCTCGTCGAGCGCGGCAGCACGATCGCCGAGGCCCAGCGGGCCCGGGGCCTTGACACGGAGGGCGGGATCGTCGCCCGCCTCCGCGGC
This sequence comes from uncultured Chloroflexia bacterium, assembly GCA_963707215.1. Lineage (GTDB taxonomy): Bacteria > Chloroflexota > Limnocylindria > Limnocylindrales > CSP1-4 > DATHYZ01. The sequence continues at coordinate 1,570,888 of CAVPPB010000003.1, forward strand.
CTGTTGCCCATCGTCGGGCCGATGATCCTGGGCTCCCTGACCGACGTCGAGGAGCGCAGCCTGGCCCTCGAGTCGCGAGCCTTCAGCCGGCCCGGCCGACGCCATCTCCTGTGGGCGATGCCCGACACGTCGTGGGAGCGGCTCGTCCGTTGGCTGCTCGTCGTGGCCCTGGCCGTCGCCGTGGTCGGACGCCTGGCCGGAGCGTACTGACCGTGCTGGAGCTGCGCGGGGTCGCCTACCGCTACCCGGGCTATGCCCGCCGGGTCCTCGAAGACGTCGACCTCACCCTCGCCGACGGGGAGATCGTCGGGGTCGTGGGGGCCAACGAGGCCGGCAAGAGCACCCTCTGCCTGGTCGCCTCCGGCCTGGCTCCCGCCTCGATCGGCGGTCAGCTGACCGGCGAGCTCCGGATCGACGGGGAGTCGATGCCCGGCCGGCCGATCCACGAGCTGGCGACCCGGGTCGGCATCGGCTTCCAGAACCCGGCCACCCAGCTGTCCGGGGTGACCGGCTCGGTGTTCGAGGAGGTGGCCCTGGGCCCGATGAACCTGGGCCTCGAGGTGCCCGAGACGGTCCGCCGGGCGAAGGAGGCCCTGGCGACCCTCCGGATCGAGGCGCTGGCCGAGCGTCCCCCGAACCGCCTCTCGGGCGGCCAGGGCCAGCTCGTCGTGCTGGCCTCGCTGCTGGCGATGCGGCCGCCGCACCTGGTCCTCGACGAGCCGACCGCCCAGCTGGATCCCGAGGGGACGCGGCTCGTCGGCGAGGCGATCCGGGCCCTGGCGGCGGCCGGCACGGCCATGCTCATCGCCGAGCACAAGACGGACCTCCTCGACGGGCTGTGCGATCGCGTCGTCGTCGTGGATGGCGGCCGGATCGTGCTCCAGGGCCCGGCGGCGACGGTCCTCGAGGACCCGCGCCTGGAGGAGCTGGGCGTCGAGCCGCCGGCCCGGGTCCGCCTCGGCCGAGCGCTGGGCGCCCGCGGTCTGGACCCGGCGAGCGTCCTGGCCGGAGCGACGTCGTGATCCGCCTGGAGCTCCGTGGCGTCGGCTTCACCTATCCCGGCGGGACCAGGGCGCTCGACGGCGTCGACCTCGTCGTTGGGCCCGGGGAGCGGGTGGCGATCATCGGCCAGAACGGTAGCGGCAAGTCCACGCTCGTCCGCCATCTCGACGGCCTGCTCCGGCCGTCGGAGGGCGAGGTCCTCCACGACGGTACCGACATCCGCGACCAGCGCGTCGCCCGGCTGGCGGCCCGAGTCGGCGTCGTCTTCCAGAACCCGGACCGCCAGATCTTCAGCGGGCGCGTCCGGTCGGAGGTGGCCTTCGGACCCCGGATGCTCGGTCGGCGCGACCCGGAGCTGTCGTCGGCCGTCGCCGCGGCGCTCGAGGCGGTCGGTCTGGCCGACCAGGCGGACGCCAACCCGTACGACCTGGGCTACTCCCGGCGCAAGCTCCTGGCGCTGGCATCGGTCCTGGCGATGGGGACGCCGGTCCTCGTGCTGGACGAGCCGACGACGGGCCAGGACCTGCGCGGGATCCGGCGCGTCCAGGGGATCGTCGGGGCGGTCGCGGGCGAGGGCCGGACGGTGATCGCCGTGAGCCACGACATGCGCTTCGTGGCCGAGACCTTCGAGCGGGTCGTCGTCATGGGTGGCGGTCGGGTCGTCCTCGACGGCACACCGGGCGAGGTCTTCGCCGGGCCGGCATGGCCGACGCTCGCGGCGACCTACGTCGAGCCGCCGCTGCCGGCACGGGTCGGGGCAGGTCTCGGACTCGGCTCGACGCCCACGGAGGCCGCCCTCGTCGAGGCACTCGCCGGACGGCTCGACGACGCGGGTCCCGGGCCTGCTTAGGCCCGGGCCGATGCGCCCGACCGTTCGGTCCGCACGGACGGGCCCGTCTAGGCCCCCAGCCGCCATCATGGACGGTGCAAGGAGGTGACCATGCGCATCCTGCTGGCCCTCGACGGGTCCGAGCACGCTGGTCGGGCACGCGATCTCGTCGACGGCATCGACTGGCCGGATGGGACCGTCATCCGGGTCGTCGCGGCTGTCGAACGAGGGGGCGATCTCGTCGGGATGCCGGGCACACCGATCGGCAAGGGCGACCCCCGCGAGATCGAGACATCCACCGTCCGGCGGCTGCAGGACACGATCGATCTTGCCGTCCTCAACCTGGAGCGGCCCGGCCGCGTCGTCGAGCGGATGCTGCTCCGCGGCAGGCCGGCCTCCGCCATCGTCAAGGAGGCCCGGGGCTTCGAGGCCGACCTCGTGGTCCTCGGCAGCCGCGGCCACGGCCAGATCCGGACGATGCTCCTGGGGTCGGTCTCGGGCGAGGTCGTCGACCAGGCACCGTGCCCGGTCCTGGTGGCCCGCGGATCGCGGATCGGCTCGATCCTGTTCGCGACCGACGGCTCGGGGACGGCCGAGCACGCCGAGCACGTCCTGACCGACTGGCCGATCCTGGCCGACCGGCCGGTGACCGTCGTCTCGGTCGCCGAGGTGGGCATGCCCTGGAGCACGGGTATGTCCCCGGGCATCTACGACCAGGTCCTGGAGTCGTACACCGAGGCCGTCGACGAGGCCCGTTCCCAGTGCCAGTCCATCGCCGAAGCGACGGCCGACCGGATCCAGGGGGCCGGCTTCGAGACGACGCCGCTGATCCGCGAGGGCCCGTCGGCCGAGGAGATCGTGGCCGCGGCCCAGTCCCTCGAGGTGGATCTCGTCGTCATCGCCTCGCGTGGCCACACCGGCCTGACCCGGCTGGTCCTGGGCAGCGTCGCCCGGAGCGTGCTGACCCACGCCCCGTGCTCGGTGCTCGTCGTCCGCGAGAAGGCTCGGGTGGAACCGGTCGAAGAGACCTAGGGCTCGGGCTCCGGGCCACCCCTCGAGCCCACCCGGTCCGCGTCCCCGCCACTGCGCCCGCCCGCGACGAGGAGCAGTAGCGACGTCTCGGCAACATCCACGGCCGCGATGACCGCGGCCACGACGAGCGGCAGCGGGTGTCCGAGGAGCCAGCCGATGCCAGCGACCACCGCCGCGAGGGCCAGGAAGGCGAGCCGGATCCCCCGCAGCATCACGATCGCGTCGACCTCGGCGAGTGGCCCGACGTCGGCCCCGGCGGCCCGGAAACGGTCGATCGAGGCGCGGAGGAGGGCGACGGACAGCACGAGCATGGCACCGACGAGGCCGGCCCGGACGAGGGCCGGTGGCGTGACGATGGCCTCGAGCAGGTCGGACCGACCCAGCAGCGCTGCGGCGCCGATGCCGGCCAGCCCGAGGACGAGGAGAACGACGGTCCCGATCCTGCCGCGGGTGCCCACCCGGCCGGTCAGGCGCCGACCCGCAGGTCGACCTCGTGGATGGTCCCGTCGACGATCCGCCAGGCGCGGATCGACGGCCGGCCCGTGGCAGCGTCCGCCTCGTCCTCGCTGAGCGACACCAGGACGTACAGGGCGTCGGGATAGAAGGCCAGGCCCACGTCGGTCGGCGAGGGACGGGCGGGCGATCGCACGTGGGAGTGGACGATGGCCCAGAAGACCTCGTCGGCATCCTCGGTCTCGAGGGTCAGGCGGAGGAGGTCGGCCGGGTCGATCTCGTAGCGGTAGGGCGAGGCGGCCTTGTTGCGCGCCGGTTCCCAGCGGAGCGGTCGACCACCCTCGGCGGCGGCGCGGTCACCGACGATGAGACCGCACATCTCGTTCGGGTACTCGGCGCGGGCGTGAGCGACGAGCGCGTCGGCGAGCACCGGAGGCAGCTCGACCGAGGAAGGGCCGGGGTGGCCGGTCACCACCAGTTGACTCCGCCCTCCAGGTCCTCCTCCATCTCGTCGAGGTCGCGGCTGAAGGTGCCGGCCGACAGGTACTTCCAGCCGCCGTCCGGGAGGAGGGCGACGATCGTCCCTCGCTCCATGGTCTTCGCCACCCGGGCCGCTGCGACCAGGACCGCTCCGCACGACGGCCCGGCGAAGATGCCCTCCTTGAAGACGAGGTCACGCAGCGCAGCGATCGCATCGCGGTTGCTGACCAGGAACTTGCCATCGAGGAGCGTCTCGTCGTAGATCTCCGGGACGAAGCCCTCGTCGAGCGAGCGGAGACCCTGGACGTTCTCACCGGGGAGCGGTTCGGCGGCGTAGACCTTGACCCGCGGCTTGCGCTCGCGCAGGTACCGTGCCACGCCCATCAGGGTCCCACCGGTCCCGAGCCCGGCCACGAAGGCATCGATCTCCGGGCAATCCGCCAGGATCTCGGGGCCGGTCGTCTCGTAGTGGGCCAGGGGGTTGGCCGGGTTGCCGTACTGGTACGGCATGACGAAGCGGGGATCCTTGGCGACCAGGTGCTTGGCCAGCGCGATGGCGCCATTGGAGCCAAGGCGCCCCGGGGAGTCGATGATCTCCGCCCCGTACAGGGCGGCCATCTGGCGGCGCTCGGCGGTCACGTTGTCGGGCATCACCAGGGCGACCCGGTAGCCCTTCCGGCGACCGATCATCGCCAGGGCGATGCCGGTGTTGCCCGACGTGGGCTCGAGGATGATCGACTCGTCGGTCAGCAGGCCCCGGCGCTCCAGGTCCTCGACGAGGTACTTCGCCGCCCGATCCTTCACCGACCCGGTCGGGTTGTACATCTCGAGCTTGGCGTAGATCCGCACCTCCGGCGTCGGGCTCATCCTCGGGATGGCCACCAGGGGCGTATGCCCGACGGCGTCGAGGATGGACTCGTGCCGGCCGCCGTGGCGGGGCAGGTCCTCGTGACCGTGGAGGTGAGGGAAGGCCGGATCGTGCCCGTGACCCGGCGCGGGAGCGACGTCCCCGGCCGGGGACGTCCGCGAGGCCCGGGGTGTCGCCACGGTCATCCGCCGGCCATGGCGGGCAGGATGATCACCGTGTCGGTCGGACCGACCGGCGTGGCCCGCTCCTGGAGGAAGCGGACGTCCTGCCCATCCACGTAGACATTGACGAAGCGGTTCAGCTCCCCGTCGGGCGTCAGGAGCTGGCCCTCCAGCGTCGGATAGCGGGCGATCAGGGCGGCGATGACCTCGCCGACCGTCGTCGCCTCGACCTCGACCTGTTTGTCGCCGCCGGCCGAGGCCCGCAGGACCGGCGGGATCCTCACCGTGGTCATGCCCGGGACTCCGGGTCGGAGGCCACGGGCTCCGGGTCGTACGCGAGGCCCGCCGCCGCCCCGAAGCCGCCGCCGAGGACGAACGTCTCGGTCGCGCCGGTGGCAGCGGTCGCGACGGTCGCCGTCTCCAGCGGGCGGCCGGCCTTCCGTGCCTCGACCGCCGCGTCGGAGCAGGTCGGGCAGGCTGGGTCCCGCCTGAGCTTCAGCTCGGTGAACGACGCGTCGAGCGCGTCGAAGAGGAGCAGTCGCCCGGCCAGGGAGTCGCCGATGCCGAGGATGAGCTTGAGCGCCTCGTTCGCCTGGAGCATGCCCATGATCCCGGGCACGACGCCCAGGACGCCTGCCACGGAGCAGCCCGGGGCGAGCTCGGGCGGCGGCGGCGTCGGGTAGAGGCAGCGGTAGCACGGACCCTCGAACGGCTTGAAGACCGTCAGCTGGCCCTCGAACCGGAAGACCGAGGCATGGACCACCGGGATCCCGGCGGCGACCGCGGCGTCGTTGAGCAGGTAGCGGGTCTCGAAGGTGTCGGTTCCGTCGAGGATGACGTCGTAGCCGGCGATGATCCGCTCGACGTTGTCGGCGACCAGCATCTCCTCGTGACCGACCACGGTCACCTCGGGGTTGATGGCGTTGATCGTCTGCCGCGCCGACTCGACCTTCTGGGTGCCCACGCGATCCGTCGTGTGGAGGATCTGGCGCTGGAGGTTGGAGACGTCGACGACGTCGAAGTCGACGATGCCGACCGTGCCGACCCCGGCCGCGGCCAGGTACAGGGCCGCCGGCGACCCGAGCCCCCCGGCACCGACGAGCAGGACCTTGGCGTCGAGCAGCCTGCCCTGGCCCTCGAGACCCACCTCGGGGATGAGCAGGTGGCGGCTGTAACGCCGCTTCTGGGCGTCGGTCAGGATCCGCGGCACGTCCCAGTCGAGGCCCTGGGCCTTCCATGACTGGAAGCCGCCGGCCATCGAGGCGACGTTCGTGTAGCCGAGCTGCTGGAGCGTCTGGCCGGCGAAGAGCGAGCGGATCCCACCGGCGCAGTAGATGACGACGGGACGGTCGCGGTCGGGGATGGCGGCCTCGATGTCCTGCTCGAGGTAGCTCTTGGAGACGTGGAGAGCACCGGGCGCGTGTCCGGCCTCCCACTCGATCTCCTCGCGGACGTCGAGCAGGACGGTCCGCGGATCGGCGGCCCGGGCGGCATCGGCCTCGAGCGCGCTGACCTCGCGGACCTGCTCGCGGGCCTCGCGAAGGAGATCGGCGTACGACTTGGGCATCTGGTTGGTGGCTCCGATGGGGCGACGGGCTGCCGCCGGAGCGGCAGGGCGGTGGTGATCGACGCGTCCGTGGCGTGTCCGCTAGGAGTTCGGGCGGGGTGGGGCCACGGTTTCCCGCTGCCGGTCGCCGGGGCGGCGGGGGCTCCGCCGGCTCAGCGATCCGGCCGCCGACACCTGCAGCGGCCCAGGCGGTCCATCGTCATGCCCCGCGCTCGGCAGGGTGGGCATCCGGGGCCACGCCGGCGGCAGCTTCGTCCTGGGTCGGCTGGATGCCTGCCTCGACGAGGGCCTTCTTGAGGGTGTCGTAACTGAGCATCGCGCACTTGAGCCGGGCCGGGCTGATCTCGATCCCCAGCAGGTCGAGGAGATCGTCGGCCCGGAAGGCGGCCACGTCGGCGACCGGCTTGCCCTTGATCTCGTCGGTCAGAAGGGAGGCGCTGGCCTGGCTGATGGCACAGCCGCGCCCGGTGAAGCCGACCTGGTCGACGACCCCGTCGGTGACGTGGATCTGGAGGGTGATCCGGTCACCGCAGAGCGGGTTGTTGCCCTCGATGCTCGCCGACGGCTCCTCCAGCACCCCGAAGTTGTGGGGCCGCCGGTAGTGCTCCAGGATGTAGTCGCGGTAGAGGTCGTCCACGGTTCCCTGTGCTGTCGATCCGGCCGCTGTGGCCAGGGTAATCCCGACCGAATGCGTCGGGATTAGGATGCTAGTCCCGGGGGCGGGGTCGCGTCAACGGCAGAGGACCCGACCGGTGCCGCACGTCTCGGATCCTCCAGCGCGGCCGCAGGTCCGGCCACAGGCGGCCCGGCCATCGCCATGTCGAGGCGATCGAGCCATGGCCGGGCCTCGACCCGCTCGAAGACAGCGTGCGCCTCCTCGGCGATCGCCCGGACGGCCGGATCACCGGCGCCGACGAGTGTGACGAGCGTCGTCGACTCCAGCGCCGCTTCGAAGTCCTCGCCTCGCTCGAGCATCCGACGGATAGCATCGCGATAGGCGGCGACGGCCTCCTGCCCGCGCCCCTCGAGCGCGGCGACCCCGCCGTTCGCGGCGGCCCGATAGAGCTGCAGGTCCGTGCTGCTCCCCGGGAGCTGGTCGAAGCGAGCCGCCACCCGGCGGGCACGGTCGATATCGCCCGCCCAGAGCGCCGCCCGGCCGGCGACGCGCAGGCAGACGTGGGCGAACGCTGAGAACAGATCGACAGCGCCGAAGGCCTCGTCGAAGGCCTTGTCGAGATCACCGGCCTCGATCAGCCGGAGGGCTCGAAGGATGAGGAGGACCTGTGCATCACCCGGGTCGGTGGCGTCCTGGAGCAGCGCCTCGAGCCGGTCCATGGACTCGCCGACCGGGTCGCCTCGATGGATGCGCAGGAGGGTGACGTAGGTCAGGATCCGCTGCTCGTCACTGGGGTCGCTGATCGCCGAGAGTGCTTCCTCGCCGGCAGCGATCGCGCCATCCCAGTCGTCGCCGGCCGCGAACGACGCGACCATGACGTTCGATACGAGCCAGTTGGCCATCATCCGGTGGCCGACCCTGCGAGCGAGGGCGAGAGCGTCGATCCCGACCTGCTGCGACCGCCGCGGGTCATCGCCGCTCACGATCGAGCCGAGATTGGCCAGGGCGCGGAGCTCGGCCCCGACGAATCCTCCTTCCCGGGCGGCCCGGACCGCCGCCTCCAGCAGCGCGGCGGCTTCCCGCCGACGCCCGAGATATCCCAGGGCCGAGCCCTTGTTGTTGAACGTCTCGGCCACGACCAGCTCGAGATCGAGCCGCTCCGCGATGGCGAGCGCCCGGTCGGCGACCTCGATGGCTCGAGCCGACTCGTCCGCCCGCATCAGCGCCCGCGACAAATTCGAGAGCACCTCCGCGCGGACCACCGGGTCGGCGTCCTCGGTCAGGTCCCCGAGGGTCGCTTCGAGCATGACCCTCGCCTCGGCGATCCGCGACGCGTCGAGCAGGATCGCGCCATGCAGCGCCCGGGCCCGGGCGGCATCCATCTGATTGCCGGCGGCTTCGTAGGTCGCGGCCGCACCCTCGGCGAAGGCCATGGCCTCGGCGTAGCTCGAGCCGGCATCAGCGGAACGGGCGGCCCGGAGCATGAGCTTGGCCCGCTCAAGCCCTTCCGGGGTCACCTCGAGCGCCTGCTGGAGATGGGCGACGGCCTGCTGGTGGGCGCCCAGCGTGGCCGCTCGCTCGGCGGCTGCCCGGAGGGCGATCCGGGCCTGGCCTGCGACGGCATCGGCCTCGGGTCCGGGACTCGAGGCCCGGTGCGCGTCGAGATAGTGCGAGGCCAGCGCCCCGGCGAACTCCTCGTCGCCGAGCGTCTCGTACCAACGGGCCACGGCCAGGTGTCGGTCGCGGCGGTCGCGCCTGGCGAGGGTCCCGTACGCCACCTCGCGGATGAGCGATTGGACGAAGGCGTACTGGCCGCGCTCGGGCGAGCGCGGATCGGCCTCCAGCGAGAGCAGCTCGCGGCGGACGAGGGTGGCCAGCCGCGGCTCGAGATCGGCGACGTCGTCGCCGGTCGTGGAGGCCAGGCCCTCGAGCGTGAAGGTCTGCCCGAGCACCGACGCCGCCTGGACGAGCGCTCGGTCGGCTGCCTCCAGCGCATCGAGCCGGGAGGCGATGAGCGATCGGAGGGTGTCCGGGATCGCCAGGTTCGCCAGGTCGCCGACCGGCCGGTATGCCCCGTCGGTCATGGCCAGGCGTCCGTCGGCGACGAGCGAGCGGACCGTCTCGACCGCGTACAGGGGGATCCCGTCGGCACGGTCGAGGATGGCGTCGGCGGCCGAGTCCGGGAGGCCTGGGACGAAGCCGTCGAGGAGCTCGTGCATCGCCTCATGCGAGAGCGGCTCCAGAGCCAGCGTCGTCAGGTTGCGCGCCGCCGAGCCCCAGCCGGCCCGACGTTCGAGCAGCTCCGGGCGAGCGAGCGTCACGACCAGGATCGGCGCGTTCCGCGACCAGGTCAGCAAGTGCTCGATGAAGTCGAGGAGTCCGGTGTCGGCCCACTGGAGGTCCTCGAACAGGAGGATCGTCGTGCCCTGGTCGGCGATCCGCTCGAAGAAGATGCGCCAGGCGGCGAACAGGACGTCGCGACCACCGGCCGGCGCCGGCTCCAGGCCCAGGAGCGTCAACAGGGCCGGCTCGACCCAGCGGCGGTCCTCGTCGGTCTGGACGTGATCGGCGACCGTCGCCGCGATCCGCTCTCGGGTCGTCGCCTCGTCGTCGGTCTCGGCCAGGCCCGCCCGGCGGCGGACCATCTCGCCCAGGGCCCAGAAGCTGATCCCCTCGCCGTATGACGGGGAGCGGCCGCGGTGCCACCAGAGCGTCTCCGACACCCCGTCGGCGTACTTCTCGAACTCCCAGGCCAGCCGGCTCTTGCCGATGCCGCCGGGGCCGGTGATCGAGACGAGCCGGGCCTTGCGATCGCGGCCGGTGGCCGTGAGCTGGTCCTTGAGGAGCCGGAGCTCCTCATCACGACCGACGAAGGGCGGCTCCGGGAGGTCCGAGCGGCCGCGGCCGCCGCGCTCGGCGACGACCCGGAGCGCCCGCCAGGCCGGCACCGGCGCGGCCTTGCCCTTGAGGAGCTGCTCGCCGGCCTCCTCGAAGGCGATGGCCGAGCTCGCCGCCCGCTGGGTCGTCTCGCCGACCAGGACCGTGCCCGGCGGTGCGACAGACTGGAGACGGGCGGCCGTGTTGACGAGATCCCCGGCGACGAGGCCCTGGTTCGTCGCCCCGATCGTCACCGCGGCCTCCCCGGTCAGGACGCCGCAGCGGGCCTGGATCGTGGGGCCGAGGGCGCGGACGGCATCGGCAAGCTCGAGCGCGGCCCGGACGGCCCGCTCGGCATCATCCTCCTGGGCGACCGGGGCACCCCAGACTGCCATGACCGCGTCGCCGATGAACTTCTCGACCGTCCCGCCGTAGCGCTCGATGGTCTCGCGGCCGAGGTCGAAGTAGCGGGTCAGGAGCTCGCGGACCTCCTCGGGGTCCTTCTCCTCGGCAAACGGGGTGAACCCGACCAGGTCGGCGAAGAGGACGCTGACGAGACGGCGCTCGGCGACGGGCGCGGTCCCGGAGGTCCGCCCGGTGCCCGCTCCGCCGGCCGTTCCCGCGCCGCCGGCCGTCGCCGGTGCGTCGGCACCCGGGAGCAGCGTGGCGCACTCGCCACAGAACTTCTCGCCGGGCTGGTTGGCGGCCCCGCAGGTCGGGCAGGTGACCGCGAGCGGCGCGGCGCACTCGGAGCAGAACTTCCGCCCCGCTCGGTTCGCCATGCCGCAGTTGCCACAGATCATCTGGCCCCTCCCGTGGAGTGCGAAGGGTAGCGGCTGAGGGCGGGCCGGGCCAGCCCGGGTGATCCGGCCACCCGGCCGCGTGGTCCGGCGAACCGCTCGACGGGCAGAGGGCAGGGCGGCGGGCAGCTCCTTGGCGGGGTTGCCCGTCTACGCATGCCGCCGGGGCGGTCACGGTGGCGTCCCGCGCTGACGTCCAAGGCGCTCAGCGCGACATCTGTCGGGTACCAGTCACGCTGGTGCTATCGCGGATCGGTGACGGTCCCCCGGTGAAAGCACCGCGGTGCCAGCGTGGGCGTCCCGCATGGCACCAGCTCCACTGGTGCCGCACAAGGATCGCCGCCCGGGGACGGCATAGCACCAGCCCCGCTGGTACGGCACAGGAGCCACCGCCTCGAGCGACCGCCACGGACGGGTGACCGTCAAGGACGGGTGACCCCCAGTGTTGCGCAGACGGGCAACGGCGATGGACGTGCACCTCGGGCAGCGGCCGCTCGCCGACCATCCCCGACCCTATCCCCCGAAGAGGCGCTGGACCTCCTGCAGCCCGGCGACGAGGGCGTCGACGTCCTCGCGGGTCGAGTAGACGTTGAACGAGGCGCGGACCGTCGCGGAGAGGTCCAGTCGCTCGTGGAGGGGCATCGTGCAGTGGTGTCCCGCCCGGACGCACACCCCGGAGCGGTCCAGGACCTGGGCCACGTCGTGCGGATGGACGCCGGGGACGTTGAACGGGATGACCCCGCTCCGGAGGTCGGGGTCCAGCGGGCCGTACAGCTCGATCCCGGGCACGTCGCGCGCCAGCACGTCGAGCGCATAGGCGACGAGCTCTCGCTCGTGCTCGCGGACCCTGTCCATGCCGACCGCCATCAGGTACTCCGCGGCCGCCCCCAGCCCGATCGCCGCTGCGATATCCGGCGTCCCGGCCTCGAACTTCCAGGGCACGTCGTGCCACTCGGACCGCCGGAGGTGGACCTCGCGGATCATCTCACCGCCACCCATGAATGGCGGCATCGTCTCGAGCAGTTCCTTCCGTGCCCAGAGGGCACCGGAGCCGGTCGGCCCGAGCATCTTGTGGCCGCTGAACACGTAGAAGTCGGCCCCCAGGGCCTGGACGTCGACCGGCAGGTGGGGAACGGCCTGGGCGCCGTCAACGAGGACGAGCGCCCCGGCGGCGTGGGCCCGATCGACGATCTCGCGAACCGGGTTGATCGTCCCCAGCGTGTTGCTGACCTGGACGAAGGCCACGAGCTTGGGCTTGAGCCGCAGCAGGACGTCGAGGACGTCGAGCCGCAGGATCCCGTCGTCGGTCATCGGGATGAACTCGAGATCGCCGTCCTGCTCCTGGACCAGGAGCTGCCAGGGCACCAGGTTGGCGTGGTGCTCCATCTCGGTCAGGACGATCGCGTCGCCGCGCCCGATGTTCCGACGACCCCAGCTATGGGCGACCAGGTTGACCGCCTCGGTCGCGTTGCGGACCCAGACGATCTCGTGGGGATCCGGGGCGTTGACGAACCGGGCGACGGACGCTCGGGCCGACTCGTAGGCCGCGGTCGCCCGCTCGCCGATCGCGTAGATGCCGCGGTGGACGTTCGCGTTGTACTCGCGATAGTAGGTGTCCATCGCCTCGATGACCGCCAGCGGCTTCTGGCTGGTCGCGGCCGAGTCGAGGTACACGAGCGGCTTCCCGTGGGCCGTCGTCCCGAGGATCGGGAAATCGGCCCGCAGGGCATGGGGATCGAGTCGGGCTCCGGGCCCGGCGGGCTGCGCCGGTGTCGGGGTCGGGGAGTTCGCGGCTCGGGCCTCGACGGTCATGGGACGGCGTAGCCTAGCGTGACCGGGCGGCCCTCAGCGGGCCACCTCGACCGGCTCCGGTGCGTGAGCGCTCAGCGCCTCGTCCGAGACGTCGGCCGCCAGCCCGTGCTCGTGGAGGACCGGGCCGTAGCCCTCGTCCTCGAGCCGCAGCGCGAGATCCCGTCCGCCGCTGGTGACGATCCGGCCCTGAGCCAGGACGTGGACCACGTCCGGCTTGATGTGGTTCAGCAGGCGCTGGTAGTGGGTGATGAGCAGGACGCCCATGTCCGGGTTGAGCATCGCGTTGACGCCCTCGGCGACGATCCGCAGGGCGTCGATGTCGAGCCCCGAGTCGGTCTCGTCGAGGATCGCCATCTCGGGCTCGAGGACGGCCATCTGGAGCATCTCCAGGCGCTTCTTCTCGCCGCCCGAGAAGCCCTCGTTGACATACCGGGCGGCGAAGGCCTCGTCCATCTTGAGGAGGGCGAACTTGTCCCGGACCTTGCGCCGGAACTCGCCCATCGTGATCCCGCCGCGGGTCGGGTCGGTCGGGTCCACGTCGGGGTCCTTGTCGACGCCCTGGAGCTTGGCGTTGAGCGCCGAGCGCAGGAAGCTGGCGACGGAGAGGCCCGGGATCGCCGTCGGGTACTGGAAGGCCAGGAAGAGCCCCATCCGGGCCCGCTTGTCGGCCGAGAGGGCCAGGATGTCGACGCCCTTCCAGAGGACCTCGCCGCCCTGGACCTGGTAGGCCGGGTGGCCCATGAGGGCATACGCCAGCGTCGTCTTGCCCGAGCCGTTGGGGCCCATGATCGCGTGGACCTCGCCCTTGCGGACGGTCAGGTCGATGCCCTGGAGGATCGCCCGCTCGGGCTGGCCGGCGGGAGCGACCCGGAGGCCGCGGATGACGAGGTGCTGGTCGTTGCTCACGGTCGGTCGGTTCTCCTGGTGGCGGGGCGTCAGGCGGTGACCGCCTCACGGGGAGTGGTCGGATGCTGGCCGTTGTCGGACGTCCGGTTGGCGAGGCCCTCAAGGGCGATCGCCCGGGACGGGACGAGGTCGGCCAGGGTGATGGAATCGAGCGATTCGGCGATCGCGTCACGGATCCTGATCCATAGCAGGTTGACCGTGCAGCGCGACGTCCGGTCGCAGCCGGGCAGGTGGTCCGGCTCCTCGGAGGCGCAGACCATCGGGGCGATGGGGCCCTCCAGGGCCCGGAGGACATCAGCCATCGGGATGTCGCCCGGTGGTCGCGAAAGCTGGTAGCCGCCGCGCGCGCCCCTCGTGCTTGCGACCAGACCAGCGTCGCGGAGGGCGATGGCCAGCTGCTCGAGGTACGGGCGTGGCAGGTCCTCGTCGCCGGCGATCTCGGTCAGGGATGCCGGACCGGATCCGTAGCGACGGCCGAGCTGGACCATGAGCCGCACGCCGTACTCGCCCTTCGTGCTGAAGGCGAGTGCTCCGGTGCCGTGGTACGTCTGGCGCTGGCTCAAGGACCGGGATCTCCAGGACAGGGTGACCAAGACGCTCGGTCAATCCCGACGGATCTTGTCGGGATTAAGTCTAGGGCGGGTCCGGCGGTGCGTCAATCAAGGCACGCCCGAAGGGATGGCCCGGGCAGGGACTTCCGTACCGGGGGCGGGAGGTGGTCGGAGAGGTACACAGAGGGTCGTTGGGAGGATGTCCCGCCATGTCGACATCGCAGCGCCGTCGTCTTGACCAGCACGACGCGCGCGCCATCGAGCGACCCGCGATCCTCGGGCTGCTGATCGCCTACGTCACCGGCTTTGGTGCCTTGGCGGCAGTCGGCGCCTGGGTCGCCCTGAGCACGACCCAGGATCGGGCCCAGGTCGCACCGATGGTCGCCGGCGGGCTCGGCGCCCTGGCCGGCATCGTGGGCCTCACGCTCGTCATCGTGGCCTGGCGGATCCACCGACGGTCGTCTGCCCTCGCGGGCGAGCTCGCCGACATGCGCGCGGCGTACGACCGCGCGCGTCTGGACGCGCTCATCGATGGACTGACCGGGCTGGGCAACCATCGCGGATTCCAGGAGGAGCTGGATGCCCGGATCGCGGTGGCCCGGGACGAGGGGACGCCGGTCGCCCTGCTGATGCTCGACGTGGATGACCTGAAGAGGACGAACGAGCGTCGAGGTCACACGGCCGGCGACGAGGTGCTACAGACCGTCTCGCTGATCCTCCGGGCCAGCGCGCGACGGGGCGATCGGGCCTTCCGGATCGGCGGTGACGAGTTCGCCATGTTGCTGCCGAACACGGATCTCGCGGCCGCCGACCTGCAGGCCCGCCAGATCCTGGCGGCCGCCCTGAGCGGCAACCACGGCAGTGGCGGGCCGGTCTCGCTGACCATCGGGGTGAGCGCCTTCCCCGAACCGAGCGGCGGGCGCCAGCCGCTGATGATCCATGCCGAGGCAGCGCTGCACTCGGGCAAGCGGCACGGCCGGACGATCGTCGAGCGGTTCGACCCGGGACGCCATGGCATCGCCGACGACACGCGTTCCCTGGTCGAGCTGGAAGAGTCGGTCGCCCGGGTCGCCGAGGGCGACCTGCTCCGGCCCGTCTACCAGCCCATCGTCTCGCTCGCCACCGGCCACGTCATCGGCTTCGAGGGCCTCGTCCGCCTCTCGGCCGACGCGCCGTTCAGCGACCCGTCGAGCCTCTTCGTTGCCGCCGAGGCGACGCGCCGGACGATCGAGATCGACATCGTCGCCGCGAGCACCGTGCTCGCCGGCGCGACCGGGCTGCGGCCGACGGACTACCTCGCTGTCAACCTCTCGCCCCGGACCCTCGAGGCTGATGCCTTCAGCCCGCTCGAGATCCTGGCCCTGGCCCGCCGCCACGGCATCGCCCCGACGCAGCTCGTCGTGGAGCTCACCGAACGCGAAGCCGTGGAGGACCTGGAGCGCCTGCGGGCGGCCGTCGGGACGCTCCGGCGCCACGGCGTCCAGGTGGCGATCGACGACGTCGGAGCGGGCAACGCCGGGCTCCGGCTCATGAGTTCGATCGACTTCGACATCATGAAGATCGACCTGTCGCTCGTGCGGGCCGCAGCCAGCAACGAGCCCTCGGAGGCCGTCCTGCGGGCCCTCGGGCGGATGGCCGAGGAGCGCGGCCGGCGGATCGTCGCCGAGGGCATCGAGACGACCGACCACCTCGAGGCCGTCCTCGAGCTCCGCTACCACGCGGGCCAGGGCTACCTCCTTGGACGGCCCGGCCCGGCACTGGTGACCGACCGGGTGCCGCTCTTCGACCTGGTCGCGGACGAGACCGGAGCGGTCCCCGCCGCCTGAGGCCCCGGGGGCCGCGACTCCGGCCCCGGGCCGGGCCCGTACCAGGCATGCGAACGGCCCCGGCGATGCGCCGGGGCCGTCGAGCGCGGGTCGCGCGCCGCTAGCGCTGGTTGCCGAAGAGGCGGAGCAGCATCAGGAACAGGTTCACGAAGTCGAGGTAGAGGATGAAGGCACCCATCACGGCGCCCTTCTCCATCGACTCGGTGAAGGCGGCGATCTGGCCCCGCTGGATGCGCTGGACGTCATACGCCGTCAGGCCGGTGAAGATCAGCACGCCGACCACGGAGATGATGAAGTTCAGCGTCTCCCAGCCGACGAAGAGGTTCACGACCATCGCGACCAGCAGGCCGATCAGGGCCATGAAGAGGTAGCCGCCGAGCGAGGCCAGGTTCCGCTTCGTCACGGCCCCGTAGATGGCGGCCCCGGCGAAGATCGAGGCAGCGCTGACGCCGGCCGTCAGGATCGAACCGAGCTCGTAGGTCCAGAGGATCAGCCCGAGCGTGACACCCATCGACGCCGCGTAGACGAAGAACAGCAGCAGGGCGACGGTGGCGCTGAGCCGCTTGATGGCCAGGCTCAGGGTGAAGGCGAGGGCGAGCTGCCCGATCAGGATGAAGATCCAGACACCGGACAGCGTCATCAGCGACTCTTCCGGCAGCGTCCAGAGGAGCGTCCCGACGCCGGTCGTCACGAGGAGGGCGATGAACATCCAGGCGAAGGCCTGGCTGAGGAAGGCCGTCGACAGCTGGACCGACGGGCGGACCCCCAGCTGCTCCGGGTTCGCGTAGGGTGAGTTCATCATCGGTGGTGTGGTCTCCGTGTCGTGGTGCCCGGCCGAAGCCTGCGCCCGGGCGTGCGGGGAAATCCTAGCCGGTCGGGGCGGGCTCGCCCAGCCGGGTGGCCGGCGGAGCGTGACGCTCCTCGGCCTGTTCGGCGGCCCGGGCCATGACCCACAGCAGGTCGGCGGCCCGGTTCAGGTACGGGACGATCAACGAGTCGGCGGGCAGGTCGCCGGATCGCAGCAGGGTCACCGAGCGACGCTCGGCGCGCCGCAGCGTGGTCCGGGCCAGCTCCAGGCCGGCGCTGGTCCGCGTCTCGCCGGGGACGACGAACTCGCGGGGCATCTCGATGCGGGCCTCCAGGTCAGCCAGGACGCGGCCGATCCCATCGACCATGGCCTCGCTGACCCGGGTCCGCTCCTCGACCAGGCGGTCCCGGGCTTCGGACGTGGTCGCCAGCTCGGCGCCCACCACGAACAGCTCTCGCTGGAGCCGCAGGACGAGGCCCTCGAGGCCCTCGAAGGCCGGAGCCAGCAGCCCATAGCGCTCGCGCAGCCCCAGCTCCGCCCTCACGAGGCCTAGGGCGGCGACAGCCTCGTCGACGGTGCCGTACGCCTCGGTCCTGGGATCGTCCTTGGGGATCCGGTCGCCGCCGTAGAGCAGGCCGGTCGTGCCGTCGTCGCCGCGACCGGTCGCGACGGCCGAGTCGAATGGCAGGCGGTCGTTCATCACCACATCAGGCCGGCGTCGCGGGGATCCCAGCGCTCGGCCAGCAGCGTCACCTTGACGTCATGGTCGACGACGGACTCGGCCTGCTCCTTGACCTGCTGGATCATCGACCCGGCGTAGGGGCAGAACGGCGTCGTCAGGATCATCTTGATCTCGGTCGACCCGGGGCCGAGGACGATCTGCTTGATGAGGGCGAGCTCGACGACGTTCATCCCGATCTCCGGGTCGACGACGGCCCGCAGGGCATCGAGGATCGCCAGCTCGGTCGCCCGGCGCTCGGGGTCGAAGGCGGGCGCGATTCCCGGCTCCGGGGACCCGGCGGTCCCGGACGCGGTCGCGGTCTCGGTTGAGGGATCGGTCATCGAGGCGTCTCCAGGTTGCCCCGAAATCATAGCATCGAGGTCGGGATTAGCCGTCCGCGCATCGGGCAGGGCCGTCGGCCGAGGGACGGCGAGGCCGGCTCAGGCCGGGACGGCCGCCTTGACCACGATGCCGGGCGGGCGGAGCGCCTCGGGCAGCGGGGCGACCTCATCCGGGCCGAAGCCCGGGCCGGCGAGCGAGCCATCCGGTTCGAAGAACCCCTCATACCGCTCTGGGTGCTCGGCGGCGTAGACGAAGGCCGAGGCGATCCCCAGGACCCGGAGCTCCGGGTGATCCTTGAGGATGTCGGCCGGAGCCTGCCCGCTCGCTCGCATCTCGAGCAGCTGGCGTACGGTGAGCCGGCTGTTGTAGAGGAACGGCTCGCCGTTCAGGACGAGCGGATCGACCTTCACCCACTTGATCGTCATCTTCAGGCGCCCTTGTAGATCGCGGCCAGGAGCGGGTTCCGCTTCCGGGCGTCGCCGGCGAGGCGCCGGTAGTCGCGGAACACGGCGATCCCGGCATCGATCGCGCGATCGGCGGGTTCGCGTTCCGCGGGCGACAGGACCGCGGCCGAGGCGGCCCGGATCCCTTCGAGGAGCCGGGCAGCGTCATCGACCGAGACCTGTCGGCGGCGCAGCAGCGGGCTGACCTGGTCGGCGAAGGTGCTCATGAAGGTCGGATCGTCGGAGGCGACCGAACGAGCCAGCCGGTCGATGAAGATCTCGCTGTCCCGGAGCAGCCTGCGCAGGCCGATCTCGTCGAGGCGATCGCGGATGGTCGGATCCCGCTGGATGGCGATCTCCAGCGCTCGAGCCCCGATCGTCGTGCGGTTCGCCATGAGCCGGGCGGCGGCCTCGGGGTACCCGGCTGTCAGGTCCGGTGGCGGGGCGCCAAGGTTGGGGTGCTTCACGCTCCGAAGTCTAGCGCCCGCTCGGGGCCGCTGCCACGAACGCGGGCGCCGTCTACGATGGGTCCATGGACGCATCGCGACCACCCGAGCCGACCGAGGACCAGCCGCCGACCCGGACAGCGGAGCCGGGCGATGGCCGGCCTGGGCGTCTCGCCACGCCACCGTCACAGCGCTACGTCCAGGCGGCCCGCGGATCTGCGGAGGATGGGGCACCGGACGGTGCGTCGTCGGGGCGCGCGGTCGTCATCGGCGGGTTCGTGGCCGCGTTCATCGCCGTCCTCATGATCGCCCTGGGCGTCGTCTTCTCGATGACCTCCGGGCTCCTGGTCGCGGCGTTCTTCCTGGGCCGGCTGACGGCCATCGGGGTGCGAGCGGGCGGCGGGTCCGCCGTGTCCTCGACGCTTCGGGTCGTCCTGTCGATCGGGCTCTCGCTGGCCGCGGTCGCGCTCGTCCAGGTCGGCCTGTGGCTCGTGGCCGGGGTCCAGGGGGGCAGCCTGGGGTTCGCCGCGTTCCTCGACCAGACGTACGGGCCGCTCGTCCTCCTGGAAGCCAGCGTGGCGACCCTGGCCGCGTGGTGGGGAGCGGCCCGCTGAACGGCCCGGAGACGATCCGCCTCCGCCGCCCCGTCGAGGCCGATCACGCCTTCGTCGTCGGGCGGGTCGACGCTTGGTGGGGCGGACGACGACTGCACGACCTGCTCCCGCGCCTCTGGTTCCAGCACTTCACCGGCACGTCGTGGATCGCCGAGGCCGAGGACGGCCGGATCGTCGGCTTCCTGGTCGGCTTCGTCTCGCCCGACCACCCCCAGCTTGGGTACGTCCACATGACCGCCATCGCGCCCGGCCTCCGACGCCGGGGCGTCGCTCGCGAGCTGTACGAGCGCTTCTTCGCCGACGTCGCCGCCCGCGGGGTGAGGACGATCCGGGCGGTCACCTGGCCTGGCAACCGGGTCTCGATCGACTTCCACCGGGCGATCGGGTTCAAGGCGGTGGACGGTCCCGGGACGGTACCGGCCTGGGGATCGCCGGCCTTCCTCGACTACGACGCCCCGGACGAGGACCGGACGGTCTTCGAGCTGACCCTCGACGAGCAGGGCCGAGCGGTCCCCGAGTAGCGTCGGGCCGCCGCGCGGCGCGGGGCCTAGCGGTGGCGCTCGGCGCCAGCCAGGTCCTCGGCGATGCCGGACGGCGTCAGCGGCTCGCTGAGCAGGCGCCGGAACCGGCCCACGGGGTCGCCGTCCGGGGCGGTCCCGACCCAGCGCTCGAGGAGCGGTCGGCCCTCGTGGTAGACGTGGACGTAGGTCCGCCAGCGCGGATCCTCGATGAAGCGCAGGCTCGCCGCGGCGCGCTCCCTCGAGAGCCGCCCGACGCCGACGAGGAGCTCGAGCGAGTCGTCGTGATCGCGTCCGTCCACCCAGCGGGCCAGGGCTGCGTCGACGGCGACCTCCCGGAGGCGCTCGCGCTGCCGTGAGACGGCCACGGCGAGCTCGGCGGTCTCGCGGGTCGGTGGGACCCCGCCCCCCTCCGGCACCGAGACCCGCCCCAGCAGCTCGACCAGCAGCTCGACCTGATCGGTACCTGGCAGGAGCAGGTCGGGGCCCAGGTCGGCCAAGCCTTCCGAGATGACGGCCGCCGGCGTCAGCAAGACGGCCGCCGCCGTCTCGAGCCAGCCGCGACGCTCCACCAGCTCGGCCTCCTTGGTGACGGCCTCGAGATGGTGACCGGCGTACGTCTCGTGGGCGAGTGTGCGGACCAGGGCCGGCGCGCGGATCGGCAGGTCGACGTTGAGATCGACGCGCGAGCGCCCGCCCCCGTCGAACCAGTGGTAGCCGGACCAGGGCTGGTCGCGGACGAGGCCGATCCTGACGCGCTCGCCCTCGGGGACCCCGAACGCCGCCGCGGCCCGTCCGCGGAGCGCCGCCATGACGAGGTCGACGGCCTCGCCGACCCGGACGTCCGGGATGGTGATCCGCTCGTCCCAGGCCTCCAGGCGCTCGAGGATGGAGCCGTCGCCCGGCAGGAGCCGCTCCAGCTCGGCCGCCGCCTCGTCGAAGTACGAGCTGCCCCGCGGCCGCGGCTCGATGCCGAACGACCGTCGGACCTGCTCGAGGTACGGGACCGGCGTCCCGTCGAGCACCTCGATCCGGGCCGCCATGGCCAGGACCTGGCTCGCCAGCCAGGCCCGCCGGTCGGGGTGGTCGACCTCACGCCCGATCCTCTCGCTGAGGCCCGCGGCGTCGTCCCGGAGGCGACCGAGCGAGCGGGGTTGCTCGATGTCGACGGCGGCCTTGAGGTCGGCCGGTCCGGTGTACGAGTCGAGGATCCCCGGGTCGTGCTGGTCGAGACGCAGGGCGAGCAGGAGGAACTCGCGGGCGACCGGGTCGGGCTCGGGGACGGTGCGCTCGCCGCCGATGGCCGGGACGCGAGAGCCGCGCCAGGCGATGGGCTCCTGGGTCATCGCTCCATCCGCTCCGGGCGCGGTGCCCGGGGGACGCCGTGGTCGGGGTGCTCGGCCGCCTGGCGGCGGGCCTCGCGCAGGCGCGCTTCCATCGCGGGGTCGAGCGGGATCGACCCGGTCGAGCCCGTCGCCGTGTGGGCATCGGAGCCGCTGCCGACGCCGGGGCCGGCCGCCGAGGACGGGACGGCGCCCATCCCCTGCCCCGGCCCGATGCCGCCGTCCTCCCCTCGGAAGGGCATCCCCTGGCGCTCGACGGCATCGAGGCTCATCCGCAGGGCCGAGGTCTTCCGTTCGGCGACCTCGCGAACGTAGGCCGCCTCCTCGTCGGCGGTCATCCGTCGCCCCCGGATGATGTCCGTGGGCTTGCCGACCATCAGCCAGGCGAGGTGGTAGCGGTCCATCGTTCCCCAGGCCTGTGACAGGAGGTCGTCGGACAGTTGGAGCCACGTCCGCAGCGCGCCCAGGTCGGGGCGGGCCTGCAGTCGCTCGCCCTCCTCGACGAGCTGGCGGGTCCGGACGATGAGCTCGTCGCGGGTCATCGCGGGAGGGCCGCCCGCTCGGCGAGCGAGACCTCGTCGATCCAGCGCTCGCGGGCCTGGCGCAGGGCGAGGGTCCGGCTGCCGGGCTCGCCCGAGCCGATCGCCCGGCCGTCGAGCGCCACGAGCGGCACGATCCCGGCAACGGTGCTCGAGAGGAACGCCTCGTCGGCGGCCACGAGGTCGTCCGGGATCAGGTCCGTCGCCGCCGGCGCAAGGCCCAGTTCGCGGACGCTCGGATGCTCGAGCAGCCAGGTCCGCGTCGTGCCGGCAAGGATCGCCGCACCCGCCGTCGGCGTCAGGAGGCGATCGCCGGTGATGGCGAACACGTTGGCGCTCGTCGCCTCGCTGACGCGACCGTCGGTCGTCATGAAGAGCGCGTCGTCGACGCCGGCCCGCTCGGCCTCCAGCCGGGCGTAGACGTAATCGGCCCGGGACGTCGCCTTGATCCCGGCGAGCGGCGAGGCCGGATCCCGGTGTACCCGGCTCGCCACCGCCCGGATGCCCCGGGCCAGGACCGTCGGCGGCGTCGGCAGGTAGGCCCAGGCCTGGATCACCACGGTCGCATGGGCGACCTCCCAGCCGGGCGGCAGCGTCCCGCGCCGGTCCAGCGACCCGCGGCTGGCGGTGATCCGGACCGCGGCGTCACCGGGTGCCAGCCGATCGTCGCCCGGGCCGCCCAGGTGCTCGACGTCGAGCAGTTCCAGGAGGCCGGCCAGGATCGCCTCGTCCGGCGGGAGGTGGATCGCCAGGGCCACCGCACCCTCGTGGAGTCGCTCCACGTGCTCAGCCCACTCGATCGGCACGCCACGGCGGGCCCGGAGCGTCTCGAACAAGCCGTCGCCCAGCTGGAAGCCGCGGTCGGTGACCGGGAGGTGCGGGCCGTGGGCATCCAGCAGGTGACCGTCCAGCCAGACGTGGGCAGGGAGTGTCATCACGCGGACCGTTCGGCGGTGGGCGGGCGGCCGGATGGGCCGGCGCAACGGGGCGCCGATCGGATGATCGCCGGCTCGGGCATCATGGGGACGATGGTAGCCGAGCCGCCCACGAGCCCCGGGCCCCCACCGAACGCCGCCCGCCTGGACGCCACGCGTCTCGAGCGAGCCTTCCGGGCGATCGCCGAGGCCGTGGCCGCGGGCGAGCCGCCGGCAGCGGTCCTCGCGGTAGCCGGCCCGGGCGGCCCGGTCCAGGCCCGCGGCTTCGGGACCGACGGCCGCGCGCGCGTCGGCGTGGGCCACCGCTTCCGGGTCGCCTCGATCACCAAGCCCATCGTGGCAACGGCCGTGATGCAGCTGGTCGAGGAGGGCCGGCTGACCCTGTCCGATCCCGTCCGCCGGCACGTCCCCGAGTTCGATCCGCCGGCCGTTGCGGCGGGCCGCCCCGGGGCGGAGGCCGTGACCGTCTGGCACCTCCTCACCCACACTTCCGGCGCGATCGACCTGGACTGGCACGGCCAGGGGATGGCGCCGCCGAGCGCGGACGAGATCGTCGCCAGCGTCTGCAGCCGGCCGCTGGCCTTCGCCCCGGGCAGCGCCTACACGTACGCCTCGGACACCTTCTTCCTGCTCGGGCTGATCCTCCAGCGGGTCGGCGGCCACTCGTCGATCGGCGCGGCCCTGGGCGCGCGGATCCTCGAGCCCCTGGGCATGACGGCCACCGGCTTCGAGATGCGGACCGAGGGCCACGCCAACGCCCCGGTCTCGATCGCCGGTGGGGACGGGGTCGACACCGAGCGCTTCTCCGAGTGGATCAGCGCGGTCGAGCACCCGGGCGGCGGGCTCTGGTCGACGGCCCACGACCTCGTGGCCTTCGGGCGGGCTTCGATGGCGGCTCCGTCGGTCCCGAGGATCCTCGGCCGACCGTTCCTCGAGCTGATGCGTCGCGAGCAGACGGCCGGCGTCTTCGAGCCCGGCGAGCCGCCGCGTCGCCCCACCTACGGCCTGGGCTGGGCCAAGCCGACCCTGGACGGCCGGATGCCAGGTCCGCCATCGGTCGTCGAGCACGCCGGTGCCACCGGGAGCCGGCTCTGGGTCGACCCGCAGAACGGCCTGGTCATCGCCCTCCTGGTGGGCAGGTGGGGCGCGGATCGGGCGCTGGCCGACACGGCGATCGCGGCGGTCTACGGGGCGCTGGAGGCCTGACGGCCCCGGGTCCCGGCCTCGGCCGCGGCGGCGCGTCGCGCCCCTGATGGCGCGTGGTGGCCTACCCGACCTCCCGGGAGCCGATCGCACCGAGCGGGCCATGGGCCTTGGCCACGGTCTCCTCCCACTCCGCGTCGGGGTCGCTTCGCCAGGTGATGCCGCCACCGACGTGGAGGGTCAGGCGCCGCCCGTCGGCGACCAGGGTGCGGATGAGGATGCTGGTCCCCATCGTCCCGTCGGGGGAGACCCAGCCCAGGGCCCCGGTGTACGGCCCACGCCGGACGGGCTCCAGGTCCTCGAGGAGCTCGATGGCCCGCAGCTTCGGGGCGCCGGTGATCGAGCCGCCGGGGAAGCTCGCCGCCAGCAGGTCGAACGGGTCGCGACCCGGTGCCAGCCGGCCGGTCACCGTGGAGACCAGGTGCTGGACGGTCGCCGTCCGCTCGAGCCGGCACAGCCGGGGTACCCGGACGGTCCCCGGCTCGCAGACCCGGCCGAGGTCGTTGCGGAGGACGTCGACGATCATCACGTTCTCGGCTCGGTCCTTGGCCGAGGCGAGCAGCTCGAAGGCGAGAGCCCGCTCCTCCGCCCGGTCGCGACCCCTGGGCCGGGTCCCCTTGATCGGGTCGGTCGAGACGAGCCCGCCCGACCGGACCGCCAGGAACGGCTCCGGTGAGGCCGAAAGGATCGCTCGCCTGACGCGGGTCTCCGGGTGGATGCCCAGGTCCAGGAAGGCCGCGAAGCGAGCCGGATCGCCGCCACGAAGCCGCCGGTAGACGGCCCACGGATCGCCGGTGAAGGGCGCCTCCAGGCGTCGCGCCAGGTTGGCCTGGTAGATCTCGCCGGCCGCGATCGAGGCACGGATCGACTCGACCGAGCGACGATGCGTCAGCCGGTCCATGGAGGACCGGAAGGCCGCTGGCGCAAGCGTCACCGCGGGGGGGCCGCCGCCACGGACCTGATCGTCGACCCTGGATCGGCCGCCCGCCAGCGCCGCTGCGATCCCGGCCCGGAGCTCGCCGGCCCGTCGACCCAGGCGTGGTACGTCGCCGTCGAGCGCCCTGCCACCAAGCCACGCCCGTCCCGTGGTCCCGTCCCAGGCGAGGACGAGGTCGTGGAGCGCCAGCCGCAGGATCGGCAGTCCCTGGTCGTCGGGCGCCCGGTGCGGGAGGCGCTCCAGGCGACCGCCGAGGTCGTAGCCGAGGTAGCCGAGGAGGCCACCGAGGAACGGCGGCACGGCCCCTTCGGCAGCGCCCGCGCCCCCCGTGCTCGGCATCCCGCTCGCCAGTCGGGCCAGGAGCCGGCGAGCTTCGGCGAACGGATCGGGACCGCCGGCCGGCGCCTCGAGTACGACGATGGGATCTGCCGCGAGGAAGGTCCAGCGGTCACGCCGTCCGCGCCGGGCCGTCTCGAGCAGCGCCAGGCCGGTCCGCGCCGGCAGGGCCTCGGCGACATCGAGCGGCGCCAGGCCGTCGAGGGCCGGCCAGCGCTCCAGCAACACGCCGCCAGGGACCGACCCCACAGGAGGCTCGGGGTCGATCATGGAACGGACGGGCGCGAGCCGGGCCATGGCGGGCATTATCGTGGCGCCGGGCCCGAGGCGGATGGAGCCGAAAGACCCGCCGACAGCAGCCGGCATGCGATCCGGACCAGGAGGAGGGCATCGATGCGGGCAGGCGACCTCGACCTCCGGATCGGGACGCTCGATCCGGGACCCCTCGACGCCATCACCGACGTCCCGGGGCTCCGGGTCGGCCACGCCACGATCGTCCGCGGCGACGGCCCCCTCGTCCCCGGTGAGGGGCCGGTGCGGACGGGCGTCACGGTGCTCATCCCCCACGACGGCGATCCCTGGCTGGAGCCGGTCTTCGCCGGCTGCCACCGCCTCAACGGCGACGGCGAGCTGACCGGGCTGGAGTGGATCCGCGAGGCCGGCCTGCTGAGCGGCCCGATCGGGCTGACGAACACCCACAGCGTCGGCGTCGTCCGGGACGCGCTCATCGTCGATGCCGTGGCGTCGCATGAGCAGGGCGCCCCGATCTGGTCGCTGCCGGTCGTCGGCGAGACCTACGACGGTGCCCTCAACGACATCGACGGCTTCCACGTCACCCCGGCCCACGTCGCCGAGGCCCTCCGGGCGGCCTCGTCCGGACCGGTGGCCGAGGGCGGGGTCGGTGGCGGGACCGGCATGGTCTGCCACGGCTTCAAGGGCGGCATCGGGACGGCGTCGCGGCTGGCGCCCGGCCCCGACGGACCGTGGGTCGTCGGGGTCCTGGTCCAGGCCAACTACGGCAGCCGCGAGCAGCTCCGGATCGACGGCGTGCCGGTCGGGCGGGAGATCCCCCGGTCCGAGCTGCCGAGCCCCTGGGACCAGGCGACCGAGGTCCGGCGCCGGCTTCGCGGCCGCGAGGGGGCGGGCTCGATCATCGTCATCGTGGCGACGGACGCTCCGCTGCTCCCGCACCAGTGCGCGCGCCTGGCCCAGCGGCCGTCGCTGGCCCTCGGCCGGATGGGCAGCATCGCCTCGACCGGTTCCGGGGACCTGTTCCTGGCCTTCGCGACCGGCAACCGGCTGCGGGCCGGGGACGGGGCACCCGGCGACCCGGACGACGAAACCCCTACCGTCACGGACGTCCGGATGGTCGGCGAGGGAGCGATCGACGGGCTCTTCGCCGCCACGGTCGAAGCCACCGAGGCGGCCATCGTCAACGCCCTGGTCGCCGCCGAGACGATGGAGGGTCGGGACGGCATCACCGCCCACGCACTCCCCCACGACCGGCTGGCGCAGGTCATGGCGGCCCACGGGCGCCCGCTCGGCGGCGGCTGAGGTCCGCCTGTGGCGGTGCCGACCATCCGGCCGCTGACGCCGGACGACTTCGGGTCGGTCGACCGGATCCTCGCGGCCAGCGGGGAGGGGGTCGCGGACGCGAGCGGGCAGTGGCCGTACCTGGAGCTGATCGAGGCCTGCGGTCGGGCGCTGGTGGCCGAGCTCGACGACCGCATCGTCGGGTTCGCGGCGACCGTGCCGTCCGGCCGGATCACCCATGTCAGCGACCTGTTCGTCGACCCCGGTCACCAGGGGACCGGAATCGGAAGCCGGCTGCTGGCCGAGGTCCTGGGCGACGCCTGGCCGCGGACCACGTTCAGCTCCGCCGACCCGCGAGCCCTGCCGCTCTACGTCCGCAACGGCCTGCGACCCGGTTGGCCCGGCTGCTACGTCGTCGGGTCGGCCGAGGCACTGCCGCAGCCGGCTGCCGGGCTGACGACGGAGCCGTTGGTCGCTTCCGCGATGACCGAGGTCGAGCGGCGGATCGCCGGCGTCGACCGGGCGGTCCTCCACGCCCACGAGGCCCGCGAGGCCGGCTCGCTCCACCTCGCGGTCCGCGCCGGCGACCGGATCGTCGCGGCCGGGCACGCCCGGGATGCCCGCAAGGACCCGGGTCGCTGGCTCGATCGCCTCGTCGTCGACCCGGCCGCCGACCCGGTGGAGGCTGTCGTGGCGGCGCTGGCCGCTGCCGCCGTCCCCGGCCGCCAGGTGGGGACCTGCGTGCCCGGCCCCCATCCGGCGCTCGCGGTCCTGCTGGAAGCCGGCTTCCGGATCATCGATCGCGACGTCTATTGCGAAAGCGAGCCGGGCCTCGTCGACCCGGCTCGCTCGCTGCCGGACCCGGCGCTGCTCTAGGCGCGCCGGCCCGCGGCGCCCGCAGCTCGGCGCCCGCGGCGCGTCATCCGCCGGCGGACCGCTCGATCGGCACGCCGACCATGCTCCCCCACTCGGTCCAGCTTCCGTCGTAGTTGCGGACCCGCGGGTAGCCGAGCAGCTCGTGGAGGACGAACCAGGTGTGCGACGAGCGCTCGCCGATGCGGCAGTACGCGATGACGTCCCTGTCCGCCTTGACGCCCTTCGCCCCGTAGAGATCGCGGAGCTCGTCGGCGCTCTTGAAGCGACCATCCTCCGCGACGGCCTGGGCCCACGGGATCGAGGCTGCGCCCGGGATGTGGCCGGCCCGCTGGGCCGTCTCGCTCATGCCGGGTGGGGCGATGACCTCGCCGGCGAACTCGGCCGGGCTGCGGACGTCGACGAGGACGAGGTTGGGATCGCCGAGTCTCGGCAGGATGTCGTCGCGGAAGGCCCGCGTCGAGAAGTCGGCCGGCGGCAGCTCGTAGGCGGTCTCCGGGTAGGTCGGGGCATCGACCGAGAGCGCGAGCCCGCGGTCAAGCCAGTAGCGGCGCCCGCCATCGAGGATGCGCACGTCCTTGTGCCCGTAGAGTCGCAGCTGCCAGTACGCCCAGGCGGCGAACCAGTTGTTGTTGTCGCCGTACAGGACGACGGTCGTCTCCGGCCCGATGCCACTCTTCGACAGGAGCCGGCCCAGGTCCTCGCGGCTGGCGATGTCGCGACGGATCCCGTCCGACAGCTGGCTCGTCCAGTCCCAGCCGATGGCGCCGGGGATGTGGCTCTGGTCATAGGCCGTCGTGTCGACATCGACCTCGACGAAGCGGACCGAGGGATGGTCGAGATGCTCGAGCGCCCAGTCGGCGCTGACGAGGGCCCGATCGTGGCCGGTGATCTTGGCGGTCATGGGATCTCCTTCGCGGGTGGTGGCCGTGCGCCACCGGTGCGGGGACGTCGAGGGGATCGGGGGTCAGGGGCGTCGGCGGGTCCTGCGAGCGGGGTCGCGGACCCGCCAGGGACACGCGCAGCGGCCCACCGGACGTCGCTCAACCATCGCCGGTCGGTCGGTCCCGGCGGCTGAAATCCAGGAGCACTTCCCGGCAGGCGTCCTCGGCGCGCCGGGCCTGGCCGACGATCCAGGGATCCACTCGCGAGCTGTCCTCGATGGCGACCGTGGCCCCGTACGGGCCATCCTCGACGACGATCCCGGAGGCGTTCCGGTAGTCGGCCATCCAGTTCGCCTGGAGCTGGAGCACGACGTCGGTGACGACGGCTACCGGGAAGTGCCAGTCGAGCCAGGCCGCGTCCAGGCGGGCCGCGACGTCGGCCAACCGCACCGGGTCGCCCCGCTCGAGACGGGCCAGGAGGTCGATGACCCGGAGGGTCGTGAACGGGTCCCCCGACTCGGCGACCGTCGGCGGCTGGATGGACGGGTCCGGCAGGCCGGCCGGCGCCTCTCGAAGGACGAGACGACCGATCTCCAGAGGCGGGACGTCGGTCACGGCGGCTGAACTCCTACTAATCCGATAGGGATAGGTGAGGATAGCACGGGCCCCGGGATCCGCCCGAACGGCCCGCCCCTGATCGCCGGGTCCGGGTCATCGCTATGGCAGGAGCTGACGAAGGGCGAAGACGACGTTGGCCGGACGCTCGGCCAGCCGACGCATGTACCAGGGGTACCAGGCGTCGCCGTAGGCGATCAGATCGAGGACCCGGTAGCCGTCCCGGGCGAGGCGCCGCTGCTGGTCGACCCGGATGCCGTAGAGCATCTGGATCTCGAAGCTCGTCCGGGGCAGGCCCAGGGCGCGGGCGTGAGCGGCGACCTGCTCGATGAGGCCGACGTCGTGGGTCCCCAGGGCGACGCGGACCCGCTGCGTGCGCGCCGCCTCGAGCATCGTCACGGCCAGGGCCAGGTAGTTGGCATCGACGGCCCGGCGATCCCGGTAGGCGATCGTCGCCGGCTCGTCATAGGCGCCCTTCACCAGACGGATCGACGGCTCGATCGGCAGGAGCCGCTGAACGTCATCGGCGGTCCGCCGGAGGTAGGCCTGGAGGCAGAGGCCGACGTTGGGATGGGCACGCTTGAGGCGCTCGTAGAAGGCGATCGTCCGCTCGACGTAGGCGCTGCCCTCCATGTCGATCCAGAGCTCACGACCGAGCTCCGCCGACCGGGCTGCCAGCCCGGCCGAGTGCTCGAAGGCTCGCTCCTCGTCGAGGTCGAAGCCGAGCTGGGTCAGCTTCACCGAGGCCTCCCCGTCGATCCGCCGGGCCGACAGATCGTCCAGGAGCCCGAGGTAGTGGGCGGCCACACCGTCGGCATCGCCGATCGACTCCAGGTTCTCGCCGAGCCGGGTGAACAGGGTCTGGATGCCGTCCCGTCCGAACGCTTCGGCCGCCACGAGGGCGGCCTCCACGTCCTCGCCGGGCATGAACCGCCGGACGGCGCGGCGGACGAAGACCAACCGAGGCAGGCGCTCCTGGAGCCAGGGGTTCCGGGCGGCCCACAGGAGGACGGTTCGCATCGGTCGCATGGACGGCATCGTAGCGCCGGCCGGACCGTCGGGAGGGCGCCGGGCGAGCGCTACCATCGTCCGATGGACGACCGTGACGAGGCCCGCGCCGCGATCCGGGCCCGCTTCGCCCGGGAGCTGGCGGCCCCCGAGCCGGAGATCGCCCTGGCCCGGACCGTCCTGCTCATCGCCGCCCACGAGCGCCCGGAGCTCGACCCGGCACCGTCGCTCACCGCGCTCGACACCTACGCCGAGCGGGCGCGCGTCCATGGCGATGAGACCGACCCGCCGGAACGACGCCTGGCGACGCTTCATGACGTCCTCTACCGGGACATCGGGTTCCGTGCGCCCACGGCGACCGAGTCGGGCGATCCCGACCACAGCCTCCTCGACCGGGTCATCGAGCGACGGATCGGCCTCCCGATCAGCCTGGCCGTGGTCGAGCTCGAGGTCGCCGACCGCGTCGGGCTGACGCTCTGGGGCGTCGGCCTGCCGGGCCACTTCGTCCTGGGCGGACCCGAAGGGCTGCTGGTCGATCCCGCGGGAGGTGGCCGGCGGCTGACCCCGGACGACTGCCAGGCGCTGATCCGCCGGGCGCTCGGTGAGCGCGTCCTGTTCCACTCGGGGATGCTGCGCCCCGTCGGGTCCCGGGGGATCGTCGCCAGGATCCTGCGGAACCTGCGCGCGGCCTGCCTCGCTCGGCGCGACTGGCCTGCGGCGCTGGCGGCGCTCGACCTGCTGGCGATAGCGGAGCCCACCGACCCCGCCCACGGGCGCGACCGGGGCCTGCTCCTGGGTCGGCTGGGACGCCTGACCGAGGGGATCGAGCTCCTCCGCCGCTATCTCGACGAGCAGCCCGACGCGGCAGACGCCGACGAGGTCGGCCAGGTCGTCGCCATCTTCGTCGGCCGTCGCAACTGAACCGCGGCCGAGGCCCGTCCCCGACGGACGCGACCGGGGGCCGTCAGCGCGCTCGACCGGGCCACTGGATGGAGCCGACGACACGTCCCAGCAGGCGCCGGATCCCCCGTCGGTCGGCGCGGGCGGCGGCGAGCCGACGGGTCGCCCGGGTTCCGTAGAGGACGCGCAGGGCGGCCCGGAAGCCGTCGCCCAGGTCACGGTCGTAGGGATGCCACCACGCCGGCCGGTACCACCCCGGCGCCACGCCGATGGACTTCGGCCGGACGCACTCCAGGAGCCCGTAGCGGGAGCGCCCGACGCCGAACCCGGACGCCTTGCGACCGGTCCAGCCGACCTGGCTGATCCCGTACGTGGAGAGGTGGTCGTTGACCAGGACCGATCCGACGTCGAGACACTCGGCGATCCGGGATGCGCGGGCCGCATCGCGACTCCAGACCGACGCTGACAGGCCGAACGGCGAGTCGTCGACCAGGCGGGGCACGTCGGCCTCGTCCTCGAAGCGCTCGACGACGATGACCGGGCCGAACAGCTCCTCGTGCCAGAGGCGGGCGGCGGGCGGGACGTCGGCGAGGACCGTGGCCGGCAGGTACCCGACGGCCGTCGGCTCGGCGCCATCGAGGCGGCCCGTGTCGGCCCCGCCGGTGACCACTCGGGCCCCCCGGTCGACCGCGTCGGCCACGAGCTCGACGACCGTGTCGCGACTTACCGCGTTGGCCATCGCGCCCAACTGGGTCGATGGGTCAAGGGGGTCGCCCGGCCTCAGGGCGCGGGTGCGTTCCGCCAGTCGTTCCTCGAAGCGGTCGGCGATCCGGGCATCGACGTAGACCCGCTTGATGGAACCGCAGGTCTGGCCGGCATGCCCGAAGCCGGCCCAGGCGGCGCCAGCGGCCGCGCGATCGATGTCAGCGTCGCGCAGCACGACCATGGCGTCCTTGCCGCCGAGCTCCAGGACGACCGGCTTGGGGTAGCCGGGCGCCCGGGCGGCTAGCTCCATGACCCGGCGGCCGACCGGCTCGGAGCCGGTGAAGAAGACCTTCTCGATGCCGTGGGCCTGGACGAGTGCCTCGCCGACCGCGGCGCCACCGTGGACGATGCCGACGGCCTCCTCCGGCACGCCGGCTTCGACGAGCAGGTCGCGGAAGGCCTGGCCGAGCAACGGGGTGTGGGAGCTGGGCTTGTAGACGATGGCGTTGCCGGCGGCCAGCCCGAACAGGACGGGCCCCGAGGCTACCGAGAGCGGGTAGTTCCAGGGCGCGATGACCCCCAGCACGCCGTACGGCTCCAGGACGATCCGATGCCGCCGACCCAGCAGCAGGATCCGCTGTGGGGTCCCCGGGTCGATCGATCGCAGGTGGCGCTCGGCGTGGCCCTCCAGCCACTGGCAGGTGTCGAGGACGACGGCAAGCTCCATCGGGACCGCCTCGACGATCGTCTTGCCGGTCTCGAGTGACGAGAGCCGGGCGAGCTCGTCGATCCGCTCGACGAGGAGCTCCCGGACCCGCCGGATGACGCGGAGGCGATCCCGGATCGGGCGGGCGGCCCAGGCCGGCCAGGCGGCCACGGCCCGGTCGACGACGGTCTGGACACCCTCCGGAGCGTCGGCAGGCACCGAGCCGACGACGCGCCCGAAGGCCTTGTCGCGGCTGACCAGGACCGCCGGATCCGGGCCAGCGCGGCCGTCAAGGATCGTCAGGTCGGGCTCGGGATCGTGGGGCGGCGGGATGGGGGCGCTGGCGACCATGGGGCCACAGCGTAGCCGACCGCGAGCGACCGCTTCGTCCCGGACCCGACCCGGGTTCGTGACGACTTCTTCATCGACCGGCCACGGTCCCTGAACGTCGGTCCGTCAGGATCGACGACACCATGGACCCGCACGCCGACACCGACCTCGCCGCCGATCGTGGCGCCGGACCGACCGACGCTCCCACGCCGCCGCCTGCCGCGACCGATCGCAGCCGGCCCGGCGCCAGGCCCGTGGTGCGACGCCTGGCCTCCGGCGCCCTGGTGGTCGTCCTCGTGGCCGGGATCTTCGGCGCCGGGGTCGCGGTCGATCGGACGGGCGTCCTGGGCGGGCCCGCATCCGACGCCGTCCCGGTGGACGCCACCGACTTCGCCCTCATCCGCGAGGCCTGGGACGATCTCCACGCGAAGTACGTCGGTGCGGCGGACCTGCGATCGCGCTACCTCGCCTACGCGGCGATCGAGGGCCTGACCGAGGCCGTCGACGACCCCGGCCATACCGGGTTCCTGACGCCCGAGGAACGCGAACAGCGGCGCCAGGCCCTGTCCGGTTCCTTCGTGGGTGTCGGCATCCAGGTGGACACGCGACCCGACGGCGTCACGGTCGTCGGCGTCTTCCGGGGCAGTCCGGCTGAGGCGGCCGGACTGCGGCGTGGCGATCGGATCACGGCGGTCGATGGCACGACGATCGAGGCTGATGCGATCGACCGCGTGGTCGAGCTCGTCCGCGGCGAGGCGGGATCGGACGTCACCCTGACCCTGGAGCGTGCCGGGGCGAGCGAGCCGCTGGTGACCACGGTGGAGCGAGCGGAGATCGACCTGCCCGCCGTCTCGTGGGCGCCCGTTCCCGGGACGTCGATCGCCATGCTCCGGCTCGAGCAGTTCTCATCGGGCTCGGCCGGACAGCTGAAGGACGCCCTCGGCGAGATCCTGTCGACCGAGCCGGGCGGGATCGTCCTGGACCTTCGGGGCAACCCCGGCGGCTACATCAACGAGGCTGTGGCGGTCGCGAGCCAGTTCCTCGACGATGGCGTGGTCCACCTGTCCCGCGATGCGGCCGGCGGCGTGACACCGACCGCGGTCGAGCCCGGCGGCGTCGCGGCGGACGTCCCGGTCATCGTCCTCGTCGACGAGGGATCCGCCAGCTCGGCCGAGATCGTCACCGGTGCCCTGCAGGACGCCGGGCGGGCCACGGTCGTCGGTCGTCGCACCTTCGGGACCGGGACGGTCGTCTCGGAGGTCCCGCTGGCGGACGGCTCGGCGCTCCGCATCGGGGTCATCGAATGGCTGACCCCGGACGGCCGGTCGATCTGGCGGACGGGTCTTGCGCCCGACCGCTCGGTGGCCCTGCCCGCCGGCGCCGCCCCGCTCGTTCCCGAAGACCTGGCCGCGATGGGCCCGCACGCGCTCATCCGCAGCGGCGACACCCAGCTCCTGACGGCGCTCGAGCTGCTGGGCGCCGATCTGCCCGAGCCGGCTTCCTAGGCCGGCCGGCGCGAAGAGCCGGGTTCGCGAGTCGCCGGCCGATGCGGTCCGCCTAGAGCAGCTCGTCGTCGGCGGTCGCGGTCGGCCCGCCCTCCGCCGGCCGGGGTTCCTCGCCCGGGCCGTATCCCTGGGACGGTCGGTCGGTCGAGGTTCCGCCGTTTCCCTCACGGAGGACCGGCAGCGGCGAGCCGGCCCTGCCCTCGATGGCCCCGACCCCGTAGGGCACCCACTTCGACGGGTCCTGGAGGCGGTGCTGCTCGACGTTGCCGCGGCTGTGGGTCTCGAGGAAGCCGGCCGGCTCGATCCACATCCGCTTGCCGTCCAGCAGACCGGTGATGCCCTCCTGGCCGGGCTCCGGACGCGGGTTCTGACACCACTCGCAGGCCGAGGAGTCGTGCGGCGTGTAGGCGGCTGGCTCCTCGTAGGTCGTGATGTAGCCCTCGTAGTTGCGAAGGACGACCTTGTGGTCCGAGTAGCTGACCAGGTAGTTCGGCATGACCGGGATCTTCCCGCCGCCACCCGGGGCGTCGACGATGTACTGCGGCACCGCGTAGCCGGAGGTGTGGCCGCGGAGGCCCTCGATGATCTCGAGGCCCTTGCCGACCGGGGTCCGGAAGTGGCCGGCGCCCTCGACAAGGTCGCACTGGTAGAGGTAGTAGGGCCGGACCCGGAACTCGACCAGCCGCTGGACCAGGTCGCGCTGGATGTGGACGCAGTCGTTGACCCCGGCCAGGAGGACCGACTGGTTGCCCAGCGGGACACCGGCCTTGGCGAGCTTGTCGCAGGCGCGGGCCAGCTCCGGCGTCATCTCCTGGGGATGGTTGACGTGGATGTTCAACCAGAGCGGGTGGTACCTCTCGAGCATCTCGCAGAGCTCGTCGTCGATCCGCTGGGGCATGAACACAGGGACCCGGGAGCCGATCCGGATGATCTCGACGTGAGGGATCTCGCGGAGGCCGCGGAGCGCCGACTCGAGGAGCTTCGGCGCCAGCGTCAGGCCGTCGCCACCTGAGATGAGGACGTCACGGATCTGCGGGGTCCGCCGGATGTAGTCCAGCTGGGCCTCGAGCTCGCGGCGGTTGAAGTTCTGCTTGGGGTCGCCGACGATCCGGCTCCGGGTGCAGTAGCGGCAGTAGCTGGCGCACTGCGTCGTGATCAGCAGGAGGACCCGGTCCGGATAGCGATGGACCAGGCCGGGGACCGGGCTGTGGCGGTCCTCGGCGAGCGAGTCCTCCATCATCCCGGTGAAGGCCCGTAGCTCCGAGCCGACCGGGATCACCTGGCGACGGATCGGGTCGTTCGGGTCGTCGGGGTCGATGAGGCTGACGAAGTACGGCGTGATGTCGACCCGGAACTTGTCCGGTGCGGACAGGCCCTCGCGCTCGTCGTCGGTCAGGTTGAGGACCTGCTCGAGCTCCTCGAGCGAGTTGAGCCGATTCGACAGCTGCCAGCGCCAGTCGTTCCACTTCTCGTCGGGCACCTCCTCGAAGATCCGGGCACGCCGGCTCACCGCCGGCAGGCCATCCGGCCCGAGCTGGCGGGCCGGGTCGCGGCGGTTCACGAACGGGGTCGACTCGATGGCCGTCCCGCCGCTCGTCTCCCGGGTCTCGTTGACGTCCACGCTGGCGCCTCCTGGCGGCGCCGCCGGTCGCGGGACCGGCAACGCATAAAGTCTATGCAGTGTGAATGGAGCACGATGATACCGGCAGGAGGACTCCCGGGTCCAGCCCGGGTCGTGATCCGCCCTCGCGCGGGGCCCTGCGCCTGGCGCCGGGGCCTGGACGACTGCGACCCGGCCTCGTGGGCCGGGTCCGGGAAACGGCGAGGTGGCCCCGGCTCAGTCCCGGACGACGGCCCAGATGAACGACATGAAGGCGAAGAAGCCCGTGAAGAGGGCGATCAGGCCGATCGCCCCGTAGGGCGAGTTGGCGCCGGTCCGGGGCACGATCGCGAGGATCGCCCCGAAGGTCACGGCCCAGGCGACGACGATCGCGAATGTCGCGTAGCGGGCGTTGATCGAGGTGATCATGCGGACCCAGCGGGGCTGGCGCCCCTCGGTCGAGAGGGCGGCCGCGAGGGCCGGGATGATGATGATCGCCCCGAGACCGATCGCCAGGGTGAAGATCACGAAGGTGAGCGGGCTCGCGAAGGGGGCCAGGAGCAGCTGCACGGTCGTCCTCGATGTGCTGGACCGGAGGCGCGGCGATGGTAGCAGACGGCCGCTAGGCCTCGCGGGCCGCCACGACCGAGATGCGGGCGAGGCCGGTGGCACCTGACGGCAGGGGCGGACGGACGACGGGGTCCTGGACGTTGCCCGCCAGGTCAGTCGCCCGGGCGACCACGACCCGGCGCCCCGGATCCGGGATCGTGACGGTCGCTCGCCAGCGCCGCCAGGTCTGCTCGTTCGTGTCGGCGGTCGAGGGCTCGAGCTCCGCTTCGGCCCAGCTGGCCCCCTCGTCGAGGCTGATCTCGACGCGCCCGATGCCGCGGTCGCCGGACGACGCGACGCCGAAGACCTCGAACGGCTGGCCGGCGGGCACGACGTCGGCATCGCGGGGGTCGTCGATCCTCGACCAGACCCGCACCGCCGCCGTGTCGTCCCAGCCTCGCTTCACCCAGTAGCCGGGCTCGTCCGTCTCGGACAGCTCGATGCCGACGAGGTGCTTGGGCTGCTTCATGCCATAGCGGCCGGCGATGAGGACCCGCAGCGGGTAGCCGTGCTCCGGGGTCAGGGCCGTCCCCGGCTCACCCATCTCGTCGACCAGCCAGGTCCACTCGTCGCGGGCCACGGCGATGGGCAGCGATTCGGTGAAGCCGTCGGCCGCGCGCCAGAGGACCCAGCGAGCCTCGGGCCGGACCCCGACCTGATCGAGCAGGTCGGCCAGTCGCAGGCCAGCCCAGCGCTGGTTGCCGATCAGGCCGCCCCAGGTGACGACCTCGTTGCTGATGCACTGCATCGCCCGGTGGCCCTCGACCCGGGGGAAGGCCCGCAGCTCGTCCAGGCCGACCGACGTCGGTCGCTCGACGAGGCCTCCGACCTCGAGGCGCCAGGACGCCTCGTCGATGGTCGGCGGCACCAGGTCCTTGCCGACCGTGTAGAACTCCCCGATCGGGGTCGTCCTGGGTGTGGGCCCGTAACCCTCGATCGACGGACGGAGGGTCCGACCTCCTGCCGGCCGGAGGGCCGCCCCGGAGACGCGGCCGATGACGGCGATCCCGGCGCCGATCACGGAGACCGCTCCCAGCCCAAGGACCCCCCGCCGCAGCACCTCGCGCCGGCCGAGCCCGCCGCCAGCCAGAGACGCGGGTGCCGGCTCCCCCGACACGCCGTCCATCGCAGGAGCGGTCGTCAGCGGCTCCTCCGCCTGCGTCCGGCGCAGCAGGACGACCACGACGCCGTAGGCGATCGCCGCCGCCACGAGGGGTCCATGCAGGGCGAGCGGGTCGCCGCGCCAGCCCGAACCCAGCACGCCGACGCCTGCGAGGGGCAGGACGAGCAGCTCGGCCGCGACGAGGGCGACGACGGCCAGCATCGCGGCGGCTCCCGGGCCCGGGCGATCGTCAAGGGCCCGGCCGAAGAGCACGGCCAGGAGGGCCCCTGCCAGCGGGAGCGCCAGGGCGACGGCGGCGAAGACGAGCCCCTTGGCCAGCGGGCCGAGCGCCGCCAGGACGGCATCGAAGACCGGCACGGGGACGTAGAGGGTGACGCCGTTGGCGACCGCCTCGACGAAGCCGCCCTGGCCGAACAGGGTCGAGCCGAGCAGCAGCGTCGCCAGCGCGACCGCACCGGCCAGCGCCCCGTCTCGGGCAAGGGCATGGCGGGTCGCTGGGGGGCTGGGGGTCGCGGGCATGGGAGGGAGGGTCGTCGACATGTCCTGGGACATCCTTCGGGACGGACGGGACGGCCGGATGACGCCCCCGGCGCTACGATCGACCCTCTCCATCCGGCACTCGGCCGGACCCGAACCCGAGGCGATGACCATCTTCGAGTGGCTGGGCCGCTTCGTCCACCGGCGGCGCTGGTGGGTGATCGGGGCCTGGGCCGTCCTGCTTCTGCTCGCGCTGCCCCTCGCTCCGCAGGCACCCGGTGCCCTGCGGGCGGGCGGCTTCACCAGCGAGGACCTGGAGTCGGCGCGGGCACGCTCGCTTCTTGAGGACGAGCTTGGTCTGCCGCCGTCGGCGGTCGTCGTCGTCATCGACAGCGAGACGATGCGGGCCGGGACGCCGGAGTTCGAGACGGCGGCCGCGGCGGCGGTCCGCGACGTCGCCACGGCCCCGCACGTGACCGGCCTGGTCTCGCACCTCGTGGCGCCGCGCCAGGTGTCGACGGACGGGCGGACCGTCTATGACGTCGTCCTCCTCGACCTCGAGCCCGACGTGTCCCCGGAGGCGCTGCCCGGCATCGAGGAGCGGATCCGCCCGCAGGCGGGCATCGATGTCTCGCTGGCGGGCGGACCTGCCTTCTACGGCGACATCCAGACGGTCTCGGAGGCGGACCTCCGACGTAGCGAGCTGGTCTCGCTGCCGCTCGCGGCGGTCGCGCTCGTGCTCGTCTTCGCCTCGGTCGTGGCAGCCGGGGTGCCATTGGTGGTCGGCGGCGCGGCGGTCCTCGTCGCCCTCGCGGCCATCTTCGTGCTCGCCAGCCTCACCCCGATGAGCGTCTTCGTCCTCAACCTCGCCACGCTCCTGGGCCTGGGCCTGGGCGTCGACTACTCCCTGCTGATGACGAGTCGCTTCCGCGAGGAGCTGGCGCACCGACCCGGCGGCCGGGCGCGTGGACCCGAGCGCGACGCCGCGATCGAGGCAGCGGTCCGCATCTCGGTGGCGACCGCCGGCCGGGCCGTCTTCTTCAGCGGCCTGACCGTGCTCCTGGGCCTGCTCGGCCTCGTTCTCTTCGAGTTCATGGTCCTGCGCTCGGTCGGCATCGCCGGGGCGATCGTCGTGGGGCTCGCCGTGCTGGCGGCCCTCACCCTGCTCCCGGCAGTCCTGTCGGTCCTGGGCCCGCGGGTCGATGCCCTGACGATCCGGCGACTCCGGCCGACCCCCAATTCAGCCGGTCGCTGGGCCCGCCTGGCCCGCTGGGTCATGGCCCGGCCGGTCGCCGTGTTCGTCCCGACGCTCGCCTTCCTCCTGCTCCTGGGCCTGCCCTTCCTGTCGGTCCGCTTCAACGCCCCCGACGCGTCGATCCTGCCGCCATCGGTACCCTCGCGGGCTGCCTTCGACCGTCTCGTGGAGCAGTTCGGCGAGGGCGCCTTCGCCCCGCTCCAGCTGGCGGTCCGGACGACCGGGCCGGCTACCGACCCCGCCAACCTCGAGTCGCTCTACGACTACTCGCGACGCCTGGCGGCCGATCCCAGGGTCGCCCGGGTCGAAGGCATCGTCGACATCGATCCGCGGCTGGAGCTCGAGCAGTACCAGCTCCTGTACGGGGCGCCGGAGGGTCCGCCTGATCGCTTCGTCCAGGCCGCCGTGGGATCGACGACGAAGGGCGACCTCACGGTCTTCACGCTGACGACGCCGTACGGGCCGAACCGCGACGAGGCCCGCGAGCTGGTCCGGGACCTCCGCTCATCCGATGGACCACTGGCACCGCCGGCCGGCACGACGGTCCTGGTCGCCGGAGGCGCTGCCGACGTGGCCGACGTCGTCGGGCGGATCGGGGCCGACTTCCCGCGGACGGCCCTCTTCATCCTCGTCGCCACCTACGCGGTCCTGTTCGTCCTCCTTCGCTCGGTCATCCTGCCGCTCAAGGCGATCCTGATGAACACGCTGTCCATCGTGGCCGCCTTCGGGGCCCTGGTCTGGATCTTCCAGGAGGGCAACCTCTCGGCCATCCTCGGCTTCCAGCCGCTGGGCTTCGTGGAGACGACCCTGCCGGTCATCCTCTTCTGCGTCCTCTTCGGGCTCTCGATGGACTACGAGGTCTTCCTGCTGTCCCGGATGAAGGAAGCCTGGGACCAGACCGGCGACAACCGCGAGGCGGTCGCCCGGGGCCTGGAGCGCAGCGGCAGGATCGTCACCTCGGCCGCCCTGATCGTGGTCGTCGTCGCCGGGTCGTTCGCCTTCGCCGACATCGTCCTCATCAAGGCCCTCGGGCTCGGCGTCGCCATCTCGGTGGCCCTCGACGCGACGGTGGTCCGGGCGCTCCTGGTCCCGGCCACGATGCGGCTGCTGGGGCGCTGGAACTGGTGGCTGCCCGAGCGTCTGGAGCGGCTCGTCTCGACCCGCCTGCCGCGCTCGGAGGCCGAGGTGGAGGCGGCCTTCCGATGAGCCGACGCCCGGCCGCCGTCGCCTGCCTCGCCACCCGCCTCGGCCGCGGGGCCGCCCTCATCGCCCTGGCCGCGGTCCTGGCTGCCTGCGCCGGGGGGCCGATCCTTGCTGTTCCGCCGGCCCCGCGGCCGTCGATCACCCCCGAGACCCCGCCGGCGATCCCGTTGAGCGACCCGCAGCCCGTGGTGCTGCCGCGCGACGACGGCCCGCACAGCCGGCTGACGGAGTGGTGGTACTACACCGGCCATCTCCAGGACGAGGCCGGCGCCTGGTACGGCTTCGAGTACGTCATCTTCCGGGCCGAGCGCGGCGACTTCCCCGTGTCCTGGGCGTCGCATCTGGCCGTCACCGATGTCGAGGGCGACACGTTCCGCTACGCCGAGCGGGCCGAGATCGGGGCCCAGGTGGATCGCTCGCCGCGGAGCCCGGACGGCAGGCCCACCGGCTTCGATCTCGCCCTGAGCGGGGCCGACCCGACCCGACCCGAGACGTTCGGGCTGCCGGCCTGGACGATGACCGGGAGCGGCGGGAACGACCGCCTCGCCGCCTCCCTCGGGCCGGACGAGGCCGCCGGGCGGGGCTCACCGGGCGGGATGGGCCTGGACCTCCGGCTGGAGACGACCAAGCCGCCGGCCCTCCACGACACCGACGGCTGGATCGACTTCGGCCCGGCGGGGGGCTCGTACTACTACTCGCGCACCTCGATGGCGGCCGAGGGGACATTGACGCTCGACGGACGAACGCGGCAGGTGACCGGGGTCGCCTGGTTCGACCACCAGTGGGGCGACTTCATCGCCGTCGGCGGCGGAGGCTGGGACTGGTTCGCGGCGAACCTCGACGACGGCACCGAGCTGACCGTCTCGCTCGTCAGGGACCGCGATGGCTCCTACCCGCTCAGCTACGGGACGCTCGTGGACGCTGAGGGCGGGACCCGCCACCTGCCCGCCGATGCCATCTCGGTGCAGCCGCTGGGCAGCTGGACGAGCGAGCGCAGCGGGGCCACCTACCCATCCGGATGGCACGTCGCGGTCCCCTCCGAGGAGCTGGACCTCGTCCTCGAGCCGGTGGTCCTCGACCAGGAGCTCGACACCCGGGCGACGACCGGTGTCGTCTACTGGGAGGGCGCCCAGGTCGTGTCCGGGACGCGGGCCGGGGAGCCGATCGCCGGTCGCGCCTACGTCGAGCTGACCGGCTACGCCCCCGCCGAGCCGGCTGCCCGCTGAGCGAGCCCTCCGGGGCCGCCGAGTCTTGGCGAGCCGGCCGCGTCCGCGAGCGCGACCGGGCATTCACGCACCTCGCA
The DNA here is from genome assembly GCA_963707215.1 of uncultured Chloroflexia bacterium. Taxonomy (GTDB): domain Bacteria; phylum Chloroflexota; class Limnocylindria; order Limnocylindrales; family CSP1-4; genus DATHYZ01. The sequence continues at coordinate 1,612,482 of CAVPPB010000003.1, forward strand.
GGTACGCCATACTCAGGCACCATGCGACTCGAGCTGACCCGCCGGGCCGACTACGCCGTCCGGGCGATGCTGGCCCTGTCCGTCCCCGACGGCCCGCGGCCCCAGAGCGTCCGGCGGATCGCCGAGCGGATGGGGATCCCGCCTCGCTTCCTGCCGCAGGTCATGCACGACCTGTCAGCGGCCGATCTGGTCGAGGCCTTCGCCGGCCGACATGGTGGCTACCGGCTCCGCCGGCCGGCCGGGGAGATCTCGCTGCTCGACGTGATCGAGGCCGTCGAGGGCGACACCCGCCGCCAATCGTGCGTGCTGCGTGGCGGCCCGTGCGGGGTCGAGGGCTTCTGCGCGGTCCACGACGTGTTCGCCGGGGCCCAGGACGACGTCCTCGCCCGACTCGAGCAGGCACGCCTGGCCGACGTCGCGGACGTCTTCGAGCGCTTCGGGCGGGACGCCATCGACCGAGTGCCCGGCCGCTGACGCGATCGGAGCGCCGGATGGCGGCCGACCGTCGTCCGGATGGCCCCACCAGCCGTGACGTCCGACCCAGCGGGTCCCGGCCGCTTCTCGGGTAGCATCGTGCCGCGCCGATCCGGCTACGGTCGGCCCGGAGGTCCCCATGCAGCACGCAGCACCCGACGCCGCCGTCGAGCGCCGCTGGGCCGTCGTCGGCCTGGTGGGCGTCGGCTTGGTATTCGTGGCGCTCGTCGCGCTCATCGCCTGGGTGGCCCTGGAGCGGGCCTCCGGCTCGGCGGACGTCGCCGGCGGCGCCGACGGTGACGAGATCGCCGGTGGCCCTTCGCCCTTCGCCTACCCCACGATCGAGCCGGCCCCGCCCCTCGACCTCGTCGACCACACGGGGCAGCCATTCGACCTGAGCGGCCTGCAGGGCCACCCGGTCCTCGTCTTCTTCGGCTACACGCACTGCCCCGACGTCTGCCCGACCACGATCGGCACGGTCAACCGCGTCCTCGGCGACGTCGGCGATGGCCCGCGGGTCCTGTTCGTCTCGATCGACCCCGAGCGCGACACGCCCGAGGCGATGGCGGAGTACGTCCGGTTCCTGCCCGAGGGCTACATCGGCCTGAGCGGCGACGACATCCAGGTCCGGGCCGCGGCCGACGGCTACCGGGTCAGCTACGCCAAGGTGGAGACGGGTTCGGCATCCGGCTACGCCATGGCCCACACGGCCGAGCTCTACCTCATCGACCCGGAGGGCCGGCTGCGCTACCACTACCCGTTCGGGACCGACGAGGAGGTCGTCGCCGCGGACGTGGCCGCCCTCCTCGCGGAGCGCTCATGAAGGGAGCACCGATGTCTCGTCTCGCGACGCTCGCGCTGGCGATCATCAGCGTCATCGCCATGGTCGGCCTGGCCGGCTGCGGATCGGCTGGCTCGATCAAGGTGTCCGACGCCTGGGCCCGTCCCTCGATGGGCATGGACCGGGCCGGGGCTGCCTACATGGTCGTCGAGAACACCGGCGAAGAGGGCGACGTGCTGCTCGGCGCCGCCAGCCCGGCGGCGGCCACGGTCGAGGTCCACGAGACCATCGAAGGCGGCGACGGCACGATGTCGATGCAGCCGATCGGGTCGCTGGACATCGCGGCCGGGGAGACGGTCCGCCTGGAGCCAGGCGGCTACCACATCATGCTGATCGAGCTGACCGGCGAGCTGGTCGTCGGCGACACGATCGAGATCACCCTGACCTTCGAGACCGCCGGCGAGGTCAAGGTCAGCGCCGAGGTCAGGGAGGGCTGACCCGCCGATGCGTCCCGATCGACTGCCTCGTCTCTCCCGCCTCGCCGCCCTCGGCCTCACCGTGGTCACGACGCTGGCCGCCTGCAGCGGACCGGCCGGACCCGCGACCCCGGCGGGTGATGCCGGCTGGGAGTTCTCGCCGGTACCCGGTGGCAGCGCAGCGCCAAGCCAGGCCGCCCCGTCTGCCGTGCCGTCCCCCGAGGGCAGCGGGACGAGCGGGCCCGCCCCGGAGGGCGAGACCGCGTCCGTGCTGATGGTCTCCACGGCTGTGTGGGCCGATGGAGGCCCGGTCATGGTCGCCCTCGTCGGCGATGGTGGCGGCTCGTTGATCGGGCCCGGAGCGAGCGCCTCGGTCTCGATGACCCCCCTTGACGGCAGCGGCCCGCCCGTCCGCGCCGGGGCGGTCGTCGTGGCCTCGGAGGGATCGGACCGGGAGGTCCTCTACGCCGAGCTCACGCCGGGCCGGACGGGCCGCTGGCGGCTCGACGTCGAAGCCGTGGACGAGGGCCGGACGATCCGGGCCTCGACCGAGGTGGACGTCCTGGGCTCCGGGGCGACGCCGCGGATCGGGACCCGCGCCCCGGACGTCACCACGCCCACCCTGGCCGACGTGGGTGGCACGATCGCCCTCGTCACCACGGATCCGCAGCCCGACCCCAGGCTCTCCACACGCTCGACCGCCGAGGCCCGGTCGTCGCGGCTGCCGTACGTCCTGGTCATCGACTCGTGGCGCTTCCGGGTCTCGACGGCATGCGGCCTCGCCATCCCGCTGGCCCGCTACCTGGCCGACAAGTGGGGCGATGACGTCGTCTTCGTCCACCTGGAGCCGTTCCACTACTCGCTGGTCTCGACGACCCCGGTCCTCGACACGCCGGACGGCACGCCCCGCCTCAACCCGACGAGCAAGGCCTGGGGGATGGGCGAGGGTCCGTGGCCCCTCGAGGCGATGCCCTGGGCGTTCGTCGTCGACGGGGACGGGATCGTCCGCTCCAAGGTCACCGGTGTCTTCGGGACGGACGAGATCGACCTGGTCCTGACACGGATCGCCGCCACCTGAGCGACGGACGGACGGCTCAGGGAGGGACGGCCCCTACGCGGGGGACCGGCGGAGGGCCAGGACCGCGACGACCAGCCCCGCGACCACGGTCGTGCCGTAGGCCACGCACCAGGCGCAGATCGCCTCGATGACGAAGAGCTCCAGGTAGGTCAGGTAGGCCACGCCGAGCGAGCCGAGGATGCCGAGGCCGTAGGCGACCAGGAGCGCTCGGCGATCCCTCGTGGCCAGCCAGCGCAGCCCCGCCCCGAGGACGACGACGGAGTAGGCCACCCCGTACAGCGCGACCGGCAGACCGAACAACTCGCTGTACTCGCTGCCCTGGACGAGCTCGCAGCCACCATCCGGGCCGCAGGCCGGCAGGCCGCCTGCCAGCCGGACGGCAAGGAGATAGGTGGCGATGACCAGGCCGACGAGTGGCAGGACGACGAGCAGCAGCCCCAGGGGATCGCGTCGGACGGCGCTCAATGGAACGGGACGTGGGCCGGTTATGGGGCCGACCAGGCGCTCGCCGCGGCGTCACGGATGAGGGTCGCGAGCTGCTCGTACGGCACGGCGCCCTCGTAGCGCTCGCCGTTCACGGCGATCGTCGGGGTCAGCCGGATGCCGTCGGCCGCGCCGGCGTCGGTGTCGGCGACGACCTGGTCCTGGACGTCCCCGCGATCCATGCAGGCATTCCAGGCGTCGACGTCGAGGCCCGTCCGCTCGGCGATGGCCTCGAGGCGGTCCCTGGCGAACGCACCCTCGTTCTCGCCGCTCTGGTTGGCGAAGAGCCAGTCGTGGAACTGCCAGAACGATCCCTGCTCGCCGGCACAGTGCGCTCCGGCCGACGCCTCGACCGATTCGTCATAGGACGAGGCCGAGCGCCGGCCCTGGAAGGCGGCGTCATGGTGGAAGATGCGCAGGGTGCCGTCGACCACGAACGTCTCGCGGATGAGCGTCTCGGTGTCCCGGGCGAAGACCCCGCAGGCCGGGCACTGGAAGTCGGACCAGACGTCGAGGGTGACCGGGGCGTCGGCCTGGCCCATGGTGGCGCCGTCGACGACGGCACCGGCCGGGACCGGGCGCTCCGGGGCCAGCAGATCCCCGCCGGCGTTGCCGCCGCCGCCCTGGGTGAGGACGGCGAAGGCGATGACGACTGCCCCGACGAGCAGGGCGCCGCCGGTGATGAGGACGGTCGGTGACGCCCAGGCCGGCCGGGTCGACGTCTGCTCCTGGCGGACCCGGCGCTCGCGTCGACCGGCTTGTCGGCGCTCGCGTCGCGTCTGGTAGCTGGGCGGCTGCTTCTGGCTCAGGGTCGGATCCTCCGTGGCTCGCGGTATGGGCGGGCGCCCGCCATCCTACCGTGCCTGGGCCGGAGCCTCATCGCGCGCGCTTCGCGAGTCGTCAGCGTGGCAGCGGCGCGTGCTCTCGTGCCCACTCGACAGCATCAACTGAGACTGGGTATCATTCGCCCCCATGTCCCAGCCACCCGTACCGCCCCACCACGCTCCCCCATCCGGCACCCAGACGCGACGATCGCTGCCCAACGTCAGCGCGGCGATGGACCCAGCCCACGCCCGGGCGCACGCCGATGTCTGGCTCGCCGAGGTGACGGCCGGGTATGAGGACCGGCCCGTCCTGGAAGGGATCTCGGTGGCCGTCGAGTCGGGAACGCTGCTGGCGGTCGTAGGACCGAACGGGTCCGGCAAGAGCACGCTCCTCAAGGTCATCGCGGGGCTGCTCCGTCCATGGAGCGGCCGAGTGGAGACCCTGGGCCATCCGCCCGGCCAGCAGGCCCGCCGGGTCGCCTATGTACCCCAGGCCGAGCTCGTGGACTGGGGCTTTCCCGTGACGGTCGGCGACGTCGTGATGATGGGCCGCTATCCGCGCCTTGGCCCGCTCCGGCGGCCCGGCCCGGAAGATCGGCGAGCCGTGGCCGAGGCCCTCCGCCAGGTCGGCATGAGCCAGCACACCGGCACCCAGATCGGTCGCCTGTCCGGTGGCCAGCGGCGACGGGTCTTCCTGGCCCGGGCCCTCGCTGGGCAGCCGGACCTCTACCTGCTCGACGAGCCGGTGACCGGCATCGACGCGACGACCGAGGCCGAGCTGATGGACATCCTGGAGGCCGAGACACGTCGGGGCCGAACGGTCATCGCCACGACCCACGACCTTGCCGGCGTCGCCGATCGCTTCCAGCACGTGTTGGCCATCAACCGGCGGGTGATCGCCCACGGTCCCGCCTCGCTCATCCTGGACCGGGCGGTCCTGGCCGAGATCTACGGCAGCCACCTGCTGGTCCTCGAGGGAGGGCGGGTCGCCCTCGACGACGCGCATCACCACGACGAAGCGGCACCCGGCGAGGTCCACTTCCACGACGACCGGCCGAGGGGGGCAGGTCGCTGATGGACGCGATCCTCGAGCCGTTGGCGCTCGCCTTCTTCGTTCGCGCACTGATCGCCTCGGCCATGGTCGGGGTCGTGTGTGCGGTGGTCGGCACCTACGTCGTGCTCCGCGGGATCGCCTTCATGGGCGATGCCATCAGCCACGCGGCATTTCCCGGTCTCGTGGCGGCCTACCTTCTCCAGGCCCCCTTCTATCTCGGGGCCGGGGTCGCCGCGGTGGCCACGGCGGTCGGCATCGGCTGGGTCACCCGCCGGGCCCGCATCCGCCAGGAGACCGCGATCGGGGTGCTCTTCGCCGGCACCTTCGCCCTCGGCATCTTCATGTTCAGCACGATCGAGGGCTACGTCGCCGATCTGTTCAGCTTCCTGTTCGGCAACGTCCTGGCGATCGGGGCCGACGACCTCATGGGACTCCTGGTCCTGGCAGGGCTCGTCCTGGTGACCGTGGCCGCCCTGTGGAAGGAGCTGCTCTACGCCACCTTCGACCCGCTCGGCGCGGGGGCCTCGGGGTTCCGCGTCGAGTGGCTCGAGTACATCTTCCTCGGGCTCGTGGCGTTGACGATCGTGGTCAGCCTCCAGGCGGTCGGCATCATCCTGGTCGTGGCGATGCTGGTGACGCCGGCCGCCACCGCCCAGCTGCTGACGCTCCGGTTCGGCCGGATGATGTCGCTGGCGATCCTGGTTGGGATCGGCTCGGCGGTCGTGGGTCTGTACCTGTCCTACTGGCTCGACGTGGCCAGCGGCGCGACCATCGTCCTCGTGGAGACGGCGGCCTTCCTGGTCGCGCTCGGGCTCGGGCCCCGGACCGGTCTCGTCGCGAGGCTTCGCCGCAACGGTGGGGCAGGCGCATGACCGAGCGCGCCGTCCTCATCGACGCCCTCGACCGGGCCGGCTATCGGCTGACCGCGCCGCGCCGCGGGGTCGCCGAGCTGGTCGCCCGACGGGACGGCCACTTCACGGCGGCCGATATCGTGGGCGACGCGCGTCGTCGTCGTCCGGGCATCGGCCGGGCCACGGTGTTCCGGACGCTCGACCTGCTCACCGAGGTGGGGGTGGTCGAGCGGGTCGACCTGCCCGACGGGGGACACGCCTACGTCGGATGCGAGCCGAGCCACCACCATCACGTGATCTGCACGAACTGCGGGCGGACGGCCGAGGTCGCCGACTGCGGGATGCGGGAGGTGGCCCGCGAGGTCGAGCGGGTCTCCGGCTACCGGGTCGCCAGCCATCGCCTGGAGCTCTTCGGGACCTGCCCCGACTGCGGTCCGGACCCGTCGCCCGCCGGCGGCTGAGCCCGCGCCCCACCCGATCCAGGAGGACCCGTCCCGATGAACCCCGACCCCACTCGGCGAGCCCGTCGCCCGATCGCGCTCCTGGCCGTCGTCCTGGCCGCGGTCGTCGCCGCCTGCGGCCAGGACTCCACCCCCAGCGACGACGGCGGCGCCGTCCGTGTCGTCGCCACGACGACCGTCCTGGCCGACCTCGTCCGGCAGGTGGGCGGGGATCGGGTCGAGGTCGCCTCGCTCGTGCCGGCCGGCGGCGAGGTCCACACCTTCGACCCGACGCCCGGCGATGCCCGGCGCCTCTCCGAAGCCGACCTGATCGTCGTCAACGGACTCGGCCTCGACGACTGGGCGGCGGACCTCGCCGAGGACGTCGATGCCGAAGCCTCGATCGTCCACCTGGCCGAGGACCTCGACGGCGTCGAGCTCATCTCCGGCGGTGACGAGGACCACGGCGGCGTCAATCCGCACCTCTGGCTCGACGTGTCCCTCGCGGTGCGCTACCTGGACCGCATCGCGACCGCCCTTGCCGAGGTCGATCCCGACGGGTCCGACGGCTACGAGCGAGGAGCGGCCGACCATGCCTCCCGCCTGGCCGACCTCGACGGCTGGATCCGCGAGCAGCTCGGCGCCATCCCCGCGGCGAACCGCCGGGTCGTCTCGTTCCACGACGCCTTCCCGTACTACGCCCGTGCCTACGGACTGGAGATCGTGGGGACGATCGTCGACGCGCCGGGCCAGGATCCGAGCGCCGGGACGGTCGCCGACCTGATCCGGGCGATCCGGGCCAGCGGGGTGACCGCGATCCTGGCCGAGGCGCAGTTCGACCCGGATCTCGCCGAGACGATCGCCGCGGAGACGGATGCGACGGTCGTGACCGACCTCTACACGGATTCCGTCGGCGATCCACCGCTCGACACGTACGCAGCCGCGATGCGCTGGGACACCGAGCGGATCATCGAGGCCCTGGAGTAGGGCGAGCGGCCGACGCGACGGGCACCGAAGTCGCCCGGACCATCGAGCCAGCCCTGCCGATCGAAGGTCCGGGGCCCAGCTTGAAACCTCGGCGGCCAACCATGCCTCTAGGTAGGCAAGGACCACGACCGCCGGGGGTTTCGAATGTCCAATCCATCAAGGCCGCCCATCGACGCCGCGCCGGTACGGCCATGAGACTGAGCGGCCGGACTTTCCTCGTCCTCCTCGCGGTGATCGGCCTGGTCGTCATCGCGGCCACCGACCAGGTCGTCCCGGCGTCCTCGGACCGCCAGGCATCGCTACGGATCTGGCTGGCCGCCCGGGCCGCCGGCATCACGGCCTACCTCCTCCTGACCCTCCAGGTCGTTCTCGGCCTCCTCCTGTCGCACCCGACGAACCAGGCCAGGTGGAAGCAGGGCAAGCGGGTCTTCCCGTGGCACGAGAACGCCTGGGTCTTCGTCCTCGCCTTCCTGGGCGCCCATGTCGTCGCGATCGTCGCCGATCCGTGGGCCGGCGTCGGGATCGGCGGGGCGGTCGTTCCCGGCCTGTCCGAGTACCGCAGCTCGGCCGTGGCCCTCGGGACGATGGCGCTCTACGCCATGCTCGTGACCGGCCTGACCGCCCGCTACACGAAGCGGCTCCCGGCCGGCTGGTGGCTCCGGATCCACCGCCTCAGCCTGGGCATCTTCGTCCTTGCCTGGCTGCACGGCGTGCTGGCCGGGACCGACAGCACGGCGCTCCTGCCGATGTACCTGGTGACCGGCGGCCTCGTCCTGGGCAGCGCCGCCTACCGCCACTGGGTCGTCCGACGAGCCCGCGTCGCCGCCCCGGCGGACGCGGCCCGCCCCGCCGCGGCGCCCGGGTCGATCCCTCCGCTCCGCCACGAGCCGGCCCGACGGGACCCGAGGCCGACCACCCCACAGCTCGAGCCCGTCCCCGTAGAGGTGAGCATCCGATGAACCGCTTCTCCCTGGTCATCCGCCGCGGTGGCGTCATCCTCGGTGTCGTCGCCGCCATCGTGCTGGGCGCCGCCTCGATCCGGGCCGCGTCGGCCTGGGCCGAGGCGTCGGCGCCGTTGACGGTCGAACCGGTGGGAGTCCAGGCGCTTGAAGCCCAGCTGGGGGACGAGCAAGCTCGCTCCGATGCGCTCATGCAGGACCTTGCCAACCTGGAGGCCGAGACGGAAGCGCTCCGGGCCGCGCTCGCCTCCGCCGACGAGCAGGTCGGGATCGACACGGGCACGGCCGCCGAGCTCGAGGCGAAGCTCGCCGAGGCGAAGACCCGACTGGCCGATCTCGAGACTCTGGTGGCCCGGGCTGAGCGGCAGCTCCGGGCGACGCTCGCGGCCAGCCAGGCCCGGCCGGCCGCCGCGCCGGCCAGCGGTGGCGGTGAGCGTGAGGACGACGACGATGATGACGACGAGCACGACGATGACTGACGCCCTGCGCCCTCGCCCCGGCCTGGCGGGCTGGCCGGCAGGGGATCGGGCCGCGGAGTCGGCGAGACCGGCGAAGGCTGGTGCGCAGACGAAGGAGGCGCGGCGACCGCACCATGTCGGCGTCCTCCTCGGCCTGTCGGCCGGGGCGTACGCGATCGCCCTGGCCGGCGTGACGGGGCTCCAGTCGGCCACCGACCAGGCCACCATCGCCGTCCGCCAGCCGGCACTGTCGACCCTGGAGGCCGTGGCGATCGAGCACGACCGGCTCGAGCGGGAGCTGGAGACGGCTCGCGCCGGCCTGGCCGACGCCGGCGAAGGGTACGAGGCAGCGGCGGCGCAGGTGGCGGGGCTCCAGGCTCGCCTGGAGTCGCTCGCGGCGACGGTCGGGGAGCTGGAAGGCCAGACGCTGGCCCTGCCGACCAGGATCGGCCTGCCGACGGCGCCACGGGTCCCGGCGGCGGTGAGCCGGCCGCCCACGCAGGCGACCTCCGGCGCCTCGGGCGGCTAGGGGCGATCCGTGACGACGGCGGTCGAGCGAGGGGCAGGAGCCATGAGGGCGGCGGGGACCGAGGCCAGCCGGTCGAGCGTCGCCGCGGACCGGGTCGTCACCGAGTCGCTCGACCGGTCCGGACGCGGCGTCGGGGTCGGCGATGGCCTGCTCCGGTTCGAGGCCCGGGCGATGGCGTCGCCTCTGCGGCTCACGGTCCCGGCAAGCATCCCGGCCGGGACCGCGCTGGCCGCCTGGACCGAGGTCCGCGTCGAGTTCGAGGCCGCCGAGCAGGCGATGTCGCGCTTCCGCGAGACGAGCGACCTCAGCGCGGCGAACCGCGCCGCCCGGCGTGGGCCGATGCTCGCCGTCGACCCGCGGCTCCGGCGGGCCCTGGTCACCGCGGACCGCGCCCACCGCGTCACGGACGGGCGGTTCGACGCCCGCGTCATCGGGGACCTCGAGCGGCTCGGCTACCGGGGCGCCTGGATCGGGGCCGACGACGGGTCCGCTGGGGCCCGCGTGCCGGGGCGACTGCTGGCCGTCGAGCGGCCGGCCAGGATCCGCCTGTCCGCACCCGCGGACCTCGGTGGGATCGGCAAGGGTCTCGCCCTTCGGTGGGCGGCCCGGCGGGTCGAGCGCCTGCTCCCGGCCGGCGTCGGCGCCCTCATCGAGGCCGGCGGAGACCTCGTCGTGACCGGCCAACGGCCACGACCCGGCCCGACCGGAGGCGATGAGCCCGAATTCGCCGTGGCTGGTGGCGATCGAGGATCCCACGGGACGGGATGATGGCCCGGCCGTCCTGGCCGTCTCGTCCGGCGCGGTGGCGACGTCATCGGTCCGCCTGCGACGTTGGCAGGCCCCCGACGGAGCCCCGGCCCACCACCTCATCGACCCGACGACCGGCCGTCCCGGCGGCGAGGGCCTCCTGGCCGTCACCGTCGCGACGTGGGACCCGGCCTGGGCCGAGGTCCGATCGAAGGAGCTGTTCCTCTCGGGGTACCGGCGCATCGGGTCGCTGGCCCGCTCGCTGGGGCTGGCCGCCTGGTGGATCGACGTCGACGGACGGCTCGAGATGACACCGGCGGCTCGTCAGCGGACCGCCTGGGTGGCCGGAGAGACGGCAGGAGGCGACTGAGCCGCGGACCGAGGAGGCGGTCAGTCGGCCCCGGCGCCCGGCTCGGCCGCGGTGGCTGGTTCCGGGGCCGTCGGCTCAGGGATGGTCGCCGGCTCCGGGGCCGGGATGCCCAGGAACGACCGCAGGGTCGCCGCCGTCGGCATCCCCTCCCTCGCTCCGATCCTTACGGTGGCGAGCGCGCCGGCAGCGACGGCCCTGGTGACCGCGACCTCCAGCGAGCGGCCCTCGGCGAGGGCGACGGCGAGCGCCCCGTTGAAGGCATCCCCGGCCCCGGTCGAGTCCACCGTGTCGACGGTCGGGGCGGGCCGAGCCACCGTGGTCACCCCGCCGGCGGCGCTCTCGTCGAGGCGGACGATGACCGCGCCGGCCCGCCCGAGCGTGACGACGACCGCGGGCACCGATCCGCCCCGCGCGGCGACGCGCTGGAGGAGCCAGACGGCGGCCTTGACCGGGTCTCCCGGCGGTGGCTCGTGCGAGCCGCCCCTGGCGGACTCGGCCGCCACAAGCATGGCCAGCTCGGTCCGGTTCGGGGTCACGACGTCGGCCAGGGCGAGGTCATCGGGCCCCAGGCCCGGCGCCGGGGCGGGGTTGAGGACGGTCGTGGCGCCGGCTGCCCGCCCCACGCGCAGGCCCTCCCGGACCGCCTCGGTCGGGATCTCGTTGCTGGCCATGACGATGTCGCCGTCGAGCGGACCCAGGCGCTCGATCGCCTCCGCGACCATCGCCGGCTCCAGGCGAGCGTTCGCCCCGGAGGCGACCCCGATCAGGTTCTCGCCACGGGCGTCGACCATGATGATCGCCACGCCGGTCGCGGCCTCGGGGATCGTCAGGAGTCGCGAGGTGTCGACATGCTCCGCTGCCAGCGCGGCCCGAGCGTCGGACGCGAAGGCATCGTCGCCGACCGCCGCGACGAACAGCGTGGGGCGTCCCAGTCGGGCGACGGCGACGGCCTGGTTGCCGCCCTTGCCGCCATGGTGCTGCTCGAACACCCCGCCGGTCACGGTCTCGCCCGGCGACGGCAGGTGCTCCGCCCGGACGACCAGATCGACGTTGACCGAGCCGACGACGATGACGCGTCCGCTCATGAGCGTGCTCCCTTCCGCGGTTCGGGCCGCCCGTGGGTCGAGCCCTCGCCGCGCCTTCGCTGCCTAGGAGCCGGTGACGTACTCGCCGCCATCGACGCCGATGATCTCGCCGTTGATGAAATCGGTGCCCTCGCCGGAGAGCGCCACGATCGCGCCGGCGACGTCCTGGGGCGTCGTCATCCGGCCGGTCGGGTTGCGCCGGGTGGCCGCCTTGATGATCTCGTCGTGCTCCGGGATCTTCATCAGGGCCGGCGTCAGCGTGACCCCGGCCCGGATGGCATTCACGGTGATGCCGCTGTCGCTCCGGGCGAGCTCCATGGCCAGCTGTCGGACGTGGGACTCCAGGGCCGCCTTGGCGGACGAGACGACCCCGTACGACGGGACCACCCGAGTCGAGCCCTCGGAGGTCATCGCGAAGACGCGCGAGCCCCGTCCCAGCAGGCCGGCCGCGTAGAGTTCCTGGACCCAGTAGACGAGGCTGTTGGCCATGACGTCCTGGGTCATCTCCATCTTCTTGCGGTCGACCGCCTCCTTGGGATCGTCGGCGATGAACGGGACGAGCGACCCGAACGCCAGCGAGTGCATCACGACCCGGATGTACGGGTCGGCGCCCTCGGCGCGGCGCTCCTCGAACCTGGCCTGGATCGTCTCGATCGCCGAGCGGCGCTTGCCGTCGTCGGCGGCGTTCATGTTGAGGAAGACGGCCTCGCTGCCGGCCGCCTCGATCCCGGCCTTGACCTCCTCGACGTGCTGGAGGGCGGCCCGGAAGTCGAGGTGGACCCCCACGATGCGATAGCCCGCCGAGGCGAGGGCCAGGCTCGTGGCCTCGCCCATGCCGCTCGAGGCGCCGAGGATGAGCGCCCAGCGCTCGCGGGTGTCGGTCATGGGTCCCTCCGGGGCATCCGGGCCGCCAGGCGGCCGGAGCAGGTCGATGGCATGGGTGGCAGGTGGATCGCAGCGAATTTAGCAGCGCCTCGGCGCGGGAGCGTCGGGCGAAGCGCTGCGTGGGCGTCGAGCGACCGCTGGCGGTCGTTCCGTGACCCCTGCGAGGGCCGCTCGGCCGGGCCCCGGGTCGGCCGGTCGGCACGGCGGCGGCGGCCCGGACGGCCCTGTCCGGGCGACCCGGCAACGCGGTGAATCGGAACCTGCGGTCAGGGGCCGCGCGCCGCGGCTACCCTTGCCGGACGCTCCAGGCAGTCGCACGCAGGACACCGGATGACCATCGGCGACCAGACCATCCCGTCCGAGCTGCTCCTCGTCCTGGTCCCGCTCGCCATCGTCCAGATCGGCCTGATCGTCTGGGCGCTCTGGGACCTGACCCGGCCCGGTCGACGCGTCCGCGGCGACAGTCGCCTGCTCTGGGCGATCGTGATCCTGCTGGTCAACCTCTTCGGTCCCCTGCTCTACATCTTCTTCGGCCGCCTCGAGAGCGTCGAGGGCGAGGAGCCCGCGGCACCTCCACCGGGCCCGGGCGCCGTCGCGGGCTGGCAGGCGCCGACGAGCGCCGGGACGGCGACGTCCCCCTCGGCCCCTCCGGCGCCGTCCCCGCCCACCGAGGGCCCCGCCGCCGAGGCGACCGCGACGACCCCCGGCCCGACAGGCGACACGCCTCGACGCGACCGGGTCCGTCCCGGCGCCCCGGCCGCCGTCGCGACCCAGGGCCTCACCAAGCGGTACCAGGGCGGCGTCGGCGGGATCCTGGCCCTGGACCACCTGGACCTCGAGGTCCCGGCCGGCTCGGTCTTCGGCCTCCTGGGACCGAACGGGGCCGGCAAGACGACGACCCTGCGGATCCTCTCCGGCCTGGCTCACCCGACCGCCGGGACGGCGACCGTGGCCGGCGTCCCGATCGACGGCGGCGGTCCCGTGCCTGACCCGCAACATCGGCTACCTGGACCAGGACCCGCGCTACTACGGCTACCTCTCCGGCCGCGAGCTGGTCGGCCTGGCCGGCCGACTCCATGGGCTCGACGGGCCCGACCTGCGGAGGCGAGCGGACGAGGTCCTCGAGCGGGTCGGGCTCGACCCGGCCGCGGACCGGCGGGTCTCGACCTATTCCGGCGGGATGCGCCAGCGGCTCGGCATCGCCCAGGCCCTGGTGAACCGTCCGTCGCTGGTGATCCTCGACGAGCCCGTCGCCTCCCTCGACCCGGAGGGTCGCCGCGATCTCCTGGGCCTCATCGGCGAGCTGGGCGAGACGTCGACGGTCTTCTTCTCGACCCACGTGCTGTCCGACGTCGAGCGCGTCTGCGACCGGGTCGCGATCCTCGACCAGGGTCGTCTCGTCACCGCCGGACCGCTCGACGAGCTCCTCGACCAGTACGCCCTGCCGGTCTACCGCCTCGATCCGGAGCCCGGCCAGGCCGAGGCGGTCGAGCGCCTGATGGACCGGTTGCGCCAGCAGCCGTGGGCGACCGACGTCCGGATGGAGCACGAGTGGATCGTCCTCGGGGTCACCGACCCGGCCGTCGCGGCCCGGGAGCTCCTCCCGATCATCGTCGCCGAGGGAGTGGCCCTGACCGGCTTCGAGCGGGCCCGGCCGACCCTGGAGGACGTCTTCCTGCGCCTGGTCGGACGGGCGAGCAGCGAGCCGACGGCGGTGACGGCATGAGCGCGTTCATGACCCTGCTCCGCAAGGAGCTCCGCGAGTCGTGGCGGACCCGCCGGTTGCCCGTGGTCCTCGTACTCTTCGCGATCGTCGGCCTGATCTCGCCGCTGACCGCCCGCTACCTGCCGGAGATCCTCGAGCTCGCGTTCCGTGACGAGCTCGAGGTGCCGATCCCGCCCTCGACCATCGCCGACGCCGTCTATCAGCTGCAGAACAACCTGGCCCAGTTCGGGGGCCTCACCGCGATCGTGCTCGCGATGGGCCTCGTCGCCACCGAGAAGGAGCGCGGGACGGCGGCCTTCGTCCTCGTCAAGCCGGCGTCCCGGGGCGCCTTCCTCGCCGCCAAGCTGGCTTCGCTCGGGATCGTGATGGCGATGGCCGTCGCGCTGGCGACAGTCCTCGCCTGGGCGTACACGGCCGTCCTGTTCGAGCCGCTCCCGGCACCCGGCTGGGCGGCCCTGGCGGTCCTCGCCTGGCTCGCCCTGATGGCCTGGGGCTCGATCACCTTCCTCGCCTCGACGGTCACCGGGTCGGCGATGGCCGCGGCGGGAGTCGGGATCGCGGCCATCCTCGGCCTCTCGATCGTGGCGGCGATCCCTCAGCTGGGGCGCTGGCTGCCGTCCGGGCTCGATCCCGCCGTCGCTGGCCCTGGCGACCGGGGCGCCGGTCGTGACCGAGGACCTCGCGACGGCGATCGTCGGAACGGTGGCTCTCATCGCGGTCGAGTGGGATCGGCGCCCTGCTGGCCTTCCGTCGGCAGGAGCTCTGATCGGGTCGTCGGGCCGATGGCCCCCGGCGCCGACCGGCCCTAGACGACCCCCGAAGCCCGCAGCTGCTCGACCTCGGCCGGCCCGTAGCCGAGCTCGGCGAGGATGTCGTCCGTCTGCTCGCCCAGGAGCGGCGGCGCCGAGCGGATCGAGGCCGGCGTGGCCGAGAGCTCGAACGGGATCCCGACCTGGCGGATCGGCCCGAGGGCCGGGTGCTCGACGTCGACGGTCATGCCACGAGCCACGGCCTGGGGGTGTTCGAAGGCCGCCAGGAGGTCGTTGATCGGCGCCACCGGGACCTCGGCGGCGGCGAGCGCGGCCAGCCAGTCGGCGGTCGGCCGGGAGACCAGGCGCTCGGCCAGGATCGGGCGCAGCGCGTCGCGATGGTCGACCCGGACACCGTTCGTCGCGAAGCGGGGATCGGCGGCCAGACCGTCGAGTCCGAGAGCGGCACAGAACCGGGGCCACTGGCGCTCGCTGCCGACGGCTACCGCGATCTCCCCGTCGGCGGTGGAGAAGGTCTCGTAGGGGACGATGTTCGGATGGGCGTTGCCCCGCCGGACCGGGGCCCGCCCGGTCACGAACGCGTTCTGAGCCTGGTTGACCAGGACCGCCAGGGTCGACTCCAGGAGCGAGAGATCGATCCGCTGGCCCGCGCCCGTCGGCCGGCGACCCGGCCCGCTCGCGCCCGACGAGGGCCGAGAGGGCCGAGACGGCCCCGAGCAGCCCGGTCACGACGTCGGCGATGGCGACCCCGACCTTGGTCGGGCCCGCCGCCCGCCTCGTCCGGGAACCCGGTGATCGACATCAGCCCGGCCTCGGCCTGGAGGATGAAGTCGTAGCCCGGCCGGTCGCGGTCGGGTCCGGTCGGGCCGTAGCCGCTGATCGCCAGGTGGACGAGGCGGGGGTTGATCCGCTCGAGCTCGACATCGTCGAAGCCGAGTCGATCGAGCCCACCGACCCGGAAGTTCTCGACCAGGAGATCGGCCCGGGCCAGCAACCGGCGGAGGACCTCGGCGCCCTCGGGCCGCTTGAGGTCGAGCCGGATCGATCGCTTGTTCCGGTTGACGGCGAGGTAGTAGGCCGCGGTGCCCGGGTCGTCCGGACCGGCGCGCCCGGCGCCGACCCACGGTGGACCCCAGCCGCGCGTCGCATCTCCCTCGGGTGGCTCGACCTTGACGACGTCCGCTCCGAGGTCGGCGAGGAGCATCGTGCAGTAGGGCCCGGCGAGGACCGTCGAGCAGTCGGCGACGAGCAGACCGGCGAGGGGGCCGGGGATCGCGGACGGTGGGGGGGTGGGGTCGGCCATCGGAGCGATGGTATCGACCATGGCGACCCGCGGCGGGTCGGGCCGGTGAAGGGGCGCCTCGCCGAGCCGCCGGATCAGGCCGGTGCCGGCTCCGGCTGGGTCACGTCGACGACCGCGGCCCCGGTCGCCGCGACGAGGTCGGGCGGCGCGAGGTGGAGATTCACGCCCCGCTTGCCGCCGCCGATGGCGACCCGCTCGAGCCCCATGATCGAGGCGTCCGCGACGACCGGCCAGGCCCGCTCGGAGCCGAACGGGGTGATGGCCCCGCGCTCGTAGCCGGTGACGGCCTTCGCCTCCTCGGCGTCGGGCAGCGAGAGCCGGTTGGTGCCCAGGTGCGCCCGCAGCTTCGGCCAGTCGAAGCGCCGGCCGCCCGGGACCAGGACGAAGACGTAGTCGTCCTCGGCCCGTCGGACGACGATCGTCCGCAGCAGCGCGCCGAGCTCGATGCCCTGCCACTCGGCGCTCTCCTCGGCGCTGCGGGCGGGTTGGGTGACGACGACCCGGTGGGGGGTGCCGGCCGCCACGACGGCGCGCAGGGCGGGCGTGTCGGGCGCGTCGGTCTCGCCCGTCATCCGGCTTCCGCCGCGGCCGCAGCGCGCCGGGAGCCACCGGAGGCGGTGGGGCGGCCACGATCGGCCTCGAGGGCATCCAGCTGGGCCAGGTAGCCACTGGCGCCATGGCGTTCGAGCAACTCCCTCGCCTCGGCGGCACCCTCCTCGGCCAGCCGATCCCCGGCCGGGGCGACCGCGAGGCAGTCGATGACGCTGATCGCGAGGGCCACGTCGAGCCCGAGCTCCCGGTACCGACGCCAGGCTTCGCGGAACGCGGCCGAGGCCTCCGTCCAGCGGCCCTCGAGCCCGTCGACCGCAGCCCCCAGCGTCGCTCGCTCGACCCGACCGGCGGCACCTCGCGCCCCGAGATCGTCGAGCTGACGGAGGGCGTCGGTCGCGCGGGTGGCGTCGCCCAGGCGGATGGCGACCCGGGCGGCGATGAGCAGCGCGAACGGGGCGTTCAGCGGGTCCTGGACGGCCGACATCGCCTCCTGGTACGCCTCCTCGAACGCACCGGCGGCCTGCGCGTGATAGGCCAGGGCGAGGGAGGCGGCTGCGTGCGTCTGCGGGTCCTTGGACGTGGCCAGGAACGCCCGCAGCTCGGCCATCTCGTCGCTCGCATCGCGGCCGCGGCTGCCGGCGAGCTCGATGGTCGAGACGAGCACCTGGGCACGGTCGCTCGGCTCGAGCTCGTCGAGCCGGATCTCGGCCTGCTCGGCCTCGATCCACGACCAGTCGCCGACACCCAACGACGCCTCCGTGACGTTGGCGAGCGCGCTCCGCCAGAGCGGCCCGAGACCGTATCGCCGGCCCCGCTCGATCGCGTCCCGGCCGACGCGGACGGCGGCCCGCGGATCGTCCTCCATGAGCGAGAGGCAGAGGGTGTGCGAGGCGCGGGCGCCGGCCGGCCCGTCGCCCCTGGCGTCGGCCAGCTCCAGGGATGCGGAGAGCAGTGCTCGACCCTCGAGGGGGCGGCCGGCCGTGATCAGGATCCCGCCCTTGACCGTCATGCCCGTGATGACCAGGTCGACGCGCTCGAGCCGCTCGGCGTCGGCCAGGCCACGGTCGGCCCAGTCGAGGGCCGCGTCGTTGTCGCCGAGCTGGCTGTAGCTCCCCGCCAGTCCCAGTCGGATCTCGGTCAGGACCGGGTCCGGCGCCAGATCGGCGATCTCCGCCTCGGCGGCCGT
This sequence comes from uncultured Chloroflexia bacterium, assembly GCA_963707215.1. GTDB lineage: Bacteria > Chloroflexota > Limnocylindria > Limnocylindrales > CSP1-4 > DATHYZ01. The sequence continues at coordinate 1,630,500 of CAVPPB010000003.1, forward strand.
CAGCAGGGGGACGGACTCGACGAGCCGACCGGAGAAGGCCATGGATCGGGACAGCGCCTCAATCGCCCGTGCCGTCGAGCGTCGGTCGCCCAGGTCCCGGAACCGCTCGACGGCCGACTCCAGGGTCCGGACGGAGGCCTCGAGACGCCCGAGGTTGCGCGAGGCGACGCCGATCCGCTCCAGGAGGCCCGCCTCCTCCGAGGGATCGGAGGTGACGGCGCGTGCCCGTTCGAGATAGGCGATCGCGCTCTCGTGCGACCCGAGCTCGGTCGCCCGGTCCGCGGCGGCCCGGAGGGCGATCCGGGCCTGGGCCGCGACCGCCTCACCCTCGGCACCTTCCGGTGCCGCCTCGTAGGCATCGACGTAGTGGGTGGCCAGGACACCGGCGGAAGCCTCGTCGCCCAGGGATTCGTAGTACCGGGCCGCGGCCAGGTGGCGGGTCCGCCGATCGCGCTTCGCCAGGGTCGAATACGCGACCTCGCGGACGAGGGCCTGGGTGAAGCCGTACTGGCCACGCTCCGGCGAGCGAGGGTCGGTGTCCAGCTGGAGGATCTCCCGGTGGACGAGGGCCCGGAGCCGGGGCTCCAGCGACGCCTCCGGCTCGCCCGTGAGCGCCGAGAGGGCGGCGACGCTGAAGGTCTGGCCCAGGACGGCGCCGTCCTGGAGCAGTGCCCGGTCGGCCGGGTCCACGGCGTCCAGGCGCGCGGCGATCAGCGCGTGCAGCGTGTCGGGGATCTGCAGCTCCCCAAGATCCCCGGTCACCCGGTAGCTGCCGTCCGCCTCCGCCAGCTTGCCGTCCTCCACGAGCATCCGGATCGTCTCGACCGCGTAGAGGGGGATGCCGTCCGCGCGCTGGAGGATCGCTCGGACGGCGGGCGTCGGGAGCCCGGGGACGAGGCCCGCGAGGAGCTCGCGCATCGCATCGTCCGACAGCGGTTGGAGGGCGAGCGCGACGAAGTTCCGGCGACCGGCGCCCCAGCCGGGTCGTCGCTCCAGGAGGTCCGGACGGGCCAGGGCGATGACGAGGATCGGGTAGCCGATCGACCACTCCAGGAGGTGATCGATGAAGTCGAGGAGGCCCGCGTCGGCCCACTGCAGATCCTCGAAGACGAGGACCGTCGTGCCCTGGAGCGAGATCCGCTCGAAGAACGTCCGCCAGGCGGCGAACAGCTCCTCTCGCCCGCCGGGCGGGGCCTCGCCGACCCCCAGCAGGCTTCGAAGGGCCGGCTCGATCCGCCGTCGCTCGGCCTCGTCCGCGACGTACTCGGCGACCGTCGCGGCGATCCGATCGATGGTCGTGGCTTCGTCGTCCGTCTCGGCGAGCCCGGCTCGGCGCCGGACCATCTCGCCGAGGGCCCAGAACGTGACGCCCTCGCCGAAGGAGGGCGAGCGGCCCTGGTGCCAGAAGATGTCCTCGCTGACCCCGTCGATGTACTTGAGGAACTCCCAGGCGAGCCGGCTCTTCCCGATGCCGCCCTGACCGGTGACCGAGAGCAACCGGACCTTCCGCTCGCGCGAGGTCGCGTGGAGGAAGTCCTTGATGAGCCGCAGCTCGTCGTCGCGTCCGACGAACGGCGCCTCGATGCCCTCGCTGCGGCCGGTCCCGCCCCGCTCGGCCACGACCCGCAGCGCCCGGAAGGCCTCGACCGGCGCTGGCTTGCCCTTGAGGAGCTGCTCGCCGGCCGCCTCGAAGGCGATCGCCCCGGACGCGGCCCTCCGGGTCGCCTCGCCCACGAGGACCGTTCCTGGCGGGGCGACCGACTGGAGCCGCGAAGCGGTGTTGACCAGGTCGCCGGCCACCATGCCCTGGTTCGTCGCCCCGACCGCGACCGCGGCCTCGCCGGTCAGGACGCCGGCCCTTGCCTGGAGGGCCTCATCGCCCTCGCGCTTGCCGAGATGACGGACCGCGTCCACGAGCTCGAGGGCGGCACGGACGGCCCGCTCGGCGTCGTCCTCGCGGGCGACCGGCGCACCCCAGAGCGCCATCACGGCGTCGCCGATGAACTTCTCGACCGTGCCGCCGTACCGCTCGACGACCTCCTGGCAGAGCTCGAAGTAGCGCGACAGGAACTCCCGGACCTGCTCGGGGTCGGCGCTGTCGGCCCGGGTCGTGAAGCCGACCAGGTCGGCGAAGAGGACCGTGACAAGGCGACGCTCGGTGACCGGCTCGACCGGCTGGAAGGGTCCCGGCTCGCCAATCGAGGACGAGGTCGGGGCTGGGCCGGCGTCCGGGCTCGTGGCAGGACCCAGCCGGGTCCCGCACTCCGCACAGAAGCGAGCGCCCGGCGGGTTGGTGGTCGCTCCGCAGGTCGGGCAGGCGACTGCCAGCCGGGTGCCGCACTCGACGCAGAACTTGGCCCCGGCAGGGTTGGCGGCGTTGCAGGTCGGACACGTCACGCGCTGGACTCCCATCCCGGTGGAGTCGGCAGCGTAGCGGATTCGGAGGATCGGTCGACAGCGTCGGAGCCCGTCCGAGCGCCGACAGCGCGGCAGTCGCCGCGGATCAGATCCCGAAGGTGACCCGGAGGTTCTCCCAGTTGACCGCGAGGTCCCAGATCCCGACGCCGATGAGCAGGACGCCGCCGACCGCCTCGATGGCCCGATGGTTCCGGGTGATGAAGCCCACGACGAGCCGCTGGTTCGCCCCGGCCAGGAGCGAGAGCAGGACCAGCGGAAGCCCGAACCCGAGCCCGTAGACGAAGAAGGTCAGCAGCCGGGGAGCTGCGTCGGTGACGCCGACGCTGAGGCCAAGGAGCGCGACGATGAACGCCCCGGCGCAGGGCAGGGCCAGCGGACCGAGCATCAGCCCGTACAGGTAAGCCTGGCCGTAGGGGTTCGAGACGATCGGCACCGAGGCACCGGGCAGGCGGTTGAACGGGTTCCGGCCGACCAGCAGGAGGACGCCGAGGAGGATGAGCACGCCGTCGACGATCGGGATGAGGTAGCCCAGGAGCGATCCCATCGGCACGGCCAGGGCGACCAGGATGACCCCGATGGCGATCATCGTCGTGAGGACGCCGAGCAGGATGATGAGCCCCAGCCAGCCCGAGGCCCCACGGCCCTGGAGCCGCGACGCGTTCGCCGAGAGGTAGGCGAGGAAGCTCGGATACAAGGGCAGCAGGCAGGGGCTGGCAGCGCTGCCGATGCCGAGGGTGAAGGCGAGGACCAGCGTGTCCATCGGTCGTGGTCGGGCGACGGCCGGGGCCGGGTCGGTCGGGCTCGACCCCGACCGGGCGGCGTCCCGCCGCCTACGCCCGGTGGTCCTCCACGAGGGCGAGGATCTGCTCGCCGGACTTCTGGCCGAACTCGGTCAGGGTCGCCCGGCCGTCCGGGCTGGTCACGATCATCGGGGTGCTCGGCGGGTTGAGGATCAGGTCGCCGAACTCATCGGCCAGGGCCCGGCTGACCTCCCGGCCCGCCACGGCGTAGACGCCCTCGAAGCCATTGTCCTCGCGGTAGCGGGCCAGGGCCGCCGCGTCCTCGCTCGGGTCGACGGTCAGGACGACGTAGGCGACGTCGTCGACCCCCTCCAGCGCGGCATGCGCCTCGCGCTGCTGGGCCTGGCACTTGGAGCACCAGATGGCCATCGGCTCGATGATGACGACCCCGCCGGACGCGAGATCGGCGATGCGGAACGTCTGACCGGTCGCGACGTCGGTGAGGGTCGCCGTGGCCCAGGGCTGGTCGAAGGACGCGGCCGGCGGCGCCTCGGACGCGGGGGCCTCGGAGGCGGGAACCTCGCTGGCCGGAGCGGAGGCTCCCGGGGACGCCGGGGCCGCCGAGGGGGCGACGGAGGCCGGCGCGTCGGTCTGTGACGGGTCGGCAGCCCCGCTGCAGGCGGCCAGGGCGAGGGCGGCGACGAGGGCGAGCGCGGCGATCCGGAGCGGCGTGGTCATCGGGTTCCTCATGCGTGGTCGTCGTCGGGACCGGGGACGGCCCCACGGTCAGGGTTCGGCATCACGGACGGCAAGGATGGACGACCGTCCATGACGGCTCCGTGACGAAGATCACGCGGCCGCCTACGATCCCCGGATGAGCGAGACCCCGCACCACACCCTGATGACCGTCCACGCCCACCCCGACGACGAATCGATCGGGACCGGCGGGACGATGGCGAAGGCGGTCGCCGACGGCCACCGGGTCGTCCTCGTGACCTGCACCCGGGGCGAGCTCGGCGAGATCGTCGTCCCGGCGCTCGACACGCCCGACAACTACCGGCGCCTCGGCGAGCTGCGGGCGGCCGAGCTCGAGGCTGCCATGGCCGAGCTCGGCGTGACCGAGTGGGAGAACCTCGGCTACCGCGACTCGGACATGATGGGGCGCGTCGGGAACCTCGATCCGCGGTGCTTCTGGCAGGCCGACCTGGACGAGGCGATCGGTCGGCTCGTCTGGCTGGTCCGCCGCTACCGACCGGACGTGATGACCACGTACAACGACTTCGGCGGCTACGGCCACCCGGACCATATCCGGACCCACGAAGTGGCCATCGGCGCGTTCGCGCGGGCCGGGGATCCGGCCTGGTACCCGGAGCAGGTCGCGTCCGAGCACGGCGGCACCGGTCCGGCCGAGGCCGACGGCGGCCTGGCCCCATGGGCGCCGAGCAAGCTCTACGAGCAGGCCATCCCTGCCTCGGTCCGCCTGGCCATGGCCGAGGCCCTCGAGGAGCTGGGGCGCGACCACCCCTGGCGGCCGCCGGACGCGGCGTCGGCCGGGGAGCTGGCCGCTTTCGAGGCGCGGATGGCGCGGATGCTCGTCCCCGACGAGGCCGTCACGACCTGGATCGACCTGGCCGGAGCGCCCCTGGAGGCGAAGTGGCGGGCGGTCGGCCGCCACGTGACCCAGATGGCCCCGGACAGCTTCTTCCTCGCCGCCGGTCTCGAGGGCTGGCAACGCTGGTGGGACCGCGAGGCCTTCGTCCTGCGCGAGAGCCGGGTCCCGACGACCACCCCGGAGGACGACCTCTTCGCCGGCCTGCCCTGAGCCGACCAGGAAAGGCTGACGCCCCGTCCGGGCGGGAGGACGGGGCGTCGGGATATGCGGGGATCGGATGGCGGACCCGACCGGATTCGAACCGGCGATCTCCAGCGTGACAGGCTGGCATGTTGGGCCGCTACACCACGGGTCCGCGGCCGGCAGCGAAGGATAGCAGAGGCCGTCCGGACCGTCACGCGCGGCCGAGGCCTCGGGCAGGGCGTCGGACCTGGCCCGGGCGTCCGCTCGCGGCCGCCGGCAGCCTCGGAGGCTGACCGGCGCTATCCTCGCCCGGTGAACCCCATCGACCTGCGGTCCGACACCGTCACTAAGCCCAGCCCGGAGATGCGCCGGGCGATGGCCGAGGCCGAGGTCGGCGACGACGTGTTCGGCGACGACCCCACCGTCATCGCCCTGGAGGAGCGGGCAGCCGAGCTCCTCGGCAAGGAGGCGGGGCTCTTCGTCGCTTCAGGGACCATGGGCAACCTCGTCGCCCAGATGGCCCATCTCGCCCGGGGCCAGGAGATGATCACCGGTCGCCAGGGTCACATCGTCCTCGACGAGGCGGCCGGCCACGCGGTCGTCGTCGGAGCCAGCGCCCGGGCCCTCGACGAGCGCCCCGACGGAACGCTCGATCCGGCTGCCGTGGCCGATGCCTTCCGGGATGCCACCGACCCGCACCATCCGATCACCGGGCTGGTCATCCTGGAGAACACCCACGCCCACTCCGGCGGTCGGCCGCTGACCGCGGCGTACGAGGCGGTCGTCGCCGCCGTCGCCCGCGAGCGAGGCGTCCCGCTGCACGTCGACGGAGCCCGCTTCTTCAACGCGACCGTCGCCCTGGGCATCGCGCCGAGCGAGCTGGCCGCCCCCGCCGACACCGTCTCGTTCTGCCTGTCCAAGGGGCTCGCCTGCCCGGTCGGCTCGGTGGTCGTCGGAAGCCGCGACGTCATCTGGCGAGCCCGTCGCGCGCGCAAGCTGCTGGGTGGCGGGATGCGGCAGGTCGGCGTGCTGGCGGCGCCCGGGCTCGTCGCCCTGCGCGACGGCCCGACCGGGATGATCGAACGCCTCGCCGAGGACCACGCCAACGCCCGCACCCTGGCCGAGGCGCTGGCCGGGATGGACGGCATCCGCTCGCCCGGCGACATCGCCCAACCGGAGCCCGGACGGCTGGATCCCGACCGCACGGTCACCAACTTCGTCCTCTTCCGGGTCGACCGCGACCGGGCCGCCTTCCTCGAGGCCCTGGAGCGACGGGGCGTGCTTATGGATTGGTATCCTCACGGCCAGGTCCGGGCCGTCACCCACTACGGCATCGAGGCCGCCGACGTGGACGCGACGATCCGCGCCGTCCGCGAGTCCCTCGCCGAGACCTCGGCCCCGCGACGCCGCGTCGGTCGGCCCGACGAGCTGACCGACCACCCTCAGCGGAGAGAGACCATGGCCCATCCCGCGACCGTCCCGCTGCCGCGCCCCGAGTCGCCCGAGGGCGCCGGCCCGCTCGACGACCGGTTCTACGACCTCGTTGAGGCGCGCTTCCGGCGCGTCCTCCAGGAGGAGCCGGTCTACGCGACGATCGTCGGCCTTCACGACCTCGACGACCGCTGGGGTGACGGCAGCCGGGAGGCCCTCCTGGGGCGCGTCGGGGCGGACCGGACGCATCTCGCCGAGGTCGAGGCCATCGACCCGGCCGGGCTCTCCCCGAGCGCCCGGTTCGAGCGAGATCTGGAGATCCACAACGTCCGCCGCGAGCTCTTCGACGCCGAGGAGGTGCGGCGCTGGGAGCGCCGCTCGACCGCCCTCGACCTCGTCGGCGACGCGCTCTTCCTGGGCTTCGCCCGTGACTTCGCGCCGCTGCCCGAGCGCCTCGAGCGGCTGGCCGACCGGATGTCGGCCATCCCGGGGATGCTCGAGGAGCACCGGACCCGGGCGACGGTCCCCCAGGTCCGGCTCTGGCAGCAGATCGAGATCGAGGCGGCCGAGGACCTGCCGTCCTTCATCGACGAGATCGTCGCCGCCGGGCAGCAGACCCTCGACGAGGCCGGTCGGCGCCGGCTCGAGGCCGCGGCCGAGACGGCCCGGGTCGCTATCGGCGCCTACGCCGACGACCTGCGGGCGACGCTGGCCGGCGGGACCGACGACTGGCCCCTGGGCCGCGAGCGCTACGACGAGCTGGTCCGACTTCGGGCCTTCGACGGGCTCGACGCGGACGCCATCCTCGAGATCGGCCGGGCCCAGCTCGCCGAGCAGAAGGCGGCCCGCATCGCCGTCGCCCGGGAGATCGACCCGGCGGTCGACGAAGCGACCGTCGTTGACCGAGTGAAGCGCGACCAGCCCGAGTCCTTCGAGGCCGCCCTGGACGCGTACCGGGACGCCATGGACCGGGCCCGGGCCCATCTCATCGCCAACGACCTCGTCACGGTCCCCGACGACGAGCGGATCGAGGTCGTAGAGACGCCCGCCTACCTGCGCAACGTCATCCCCTTCGCGGCCTACTTCGATCCGCCGCGCTTCGACGCGCAGCCGACGGGGATCTACATCGTCACCCGATCGGTCGGCGGCGACCCGGGAGCGATGCGCGAGCACAATCGAAGCTCGATCAGCAACACCAGCATCCACGAGGCCTACCCGGGCCACCATCTCCAGCTGGCCGTCGCCGGCAGGCATCCCTCGCTGACCCGCTTCATGGCCGACGCGCCGGAGTTCGTCGAGGGCTGGGGCATGTACTCCGAGCAGATGATGCGCGAGGAGGGCTTCGACGACTCGGCCCGCTTCCGGCTGACGATGCACACCGACGCCATCTGGCGGGCCTGCCGGATCGTCCTCGACATCGGCATGCACCGGGGCGAGTTCTCGATCGATGAGGCCACCGACTTCCTGGTCGAGCACACCTCGTTCCAGGCGTCGAATGCGCGGGCCGAAGTGCTCCGCTACTCGTACACCCCGACCTACAACTTCTCCTACCTGCTCGGCAAGGTCCTGATCCTCCAGCTCCGCGAGGACCAGCGGCAGCGCCTGGGTGCCGACTTCTCGCTGCGCGGCTTCCACGACGCGCTCCTCCGGGCAGGCAGCATCCCCATCAGCTTCCACCGGCGCCTGCTCGACGGACCGGGCGAGGGCCCGCTCGGAGGGTCGGCGTGATCGTCATCCCGTCGATCGACCTGACCGCGGGACGGTCTCGGTTGGTCTGGTGGCCCGGCGCATCGACCGGCAGCGGGGCCCCGACCGATCGGCCGGAGATCATCGCTGCCCGGCTGGTCGAGGCTGGGGCGCGGCAGCTCCACCTCGTTGATTTCGAGGGTGCCCGGGCCGGACAGCCCGGGAACCTGGAGGCCATCGCCCGGATCGCGGAGCGCGTGGCGGTACCGCTCCAGGTCGCGGGTGGGCTCGAGTCGGCGGACGCGGTCCGCCTGGCCTTCGCCGCCGGAGCGACTCGAGCGGTCGCCTCCCTGGCCATCGCCGATCGCCCCGAGGACCTGCGCGAGTGCCTCGCGGTCGCCGGGGATTGGCTGGCCGTCGGCCTCGACCCGCGCCCCGAACGCCTCGCGGCGTTCGCCTGGCGCCGGGATGCGCCGCCCACGCCCGACGGGCTCCTCGGCGAGCTGATGAGCGCCGGCGTCCGCCGCTTCATCCTCTCCCACGGCGGATCCGAGGCGGACGTCGCCCGGCTGGCCGCCCTCGCCGCCACCTACGACGCCGAGCTCCTCGTCGCCGGCGGCGTCAGCGATCTTGCCACCCTTGGGCGCCTTCGGGAGGCCGGCGTCGCCGGGGTCATCCTCGGGGAGCCGCTCTTCTCGGGCGCCATCGACCTGCCAGCCGCCCTGGAGACCGCCGCATGAACCGACGCGCCCGATCGTCCGCCCTCGGCCTGGTGGCCGTCGCCCTGCTGGCCGCCGGCTGCACGAGCGGGGGCCTGCCCTCGATCCCCGACGCGACCCCCGCCCCCTCGGCCACCCCGGAGCCCTCGGCGCATCCGTCGATCGAGCCGTCACCGGTCATCGCGGGTTGCCCGACGAGCCAACCCGAACCCCTCCCGGCCGGCGAGGTCCGTGACGTCACCATCGAGACGAGCCAGGGCTCGATGGTCATCCGGGTCGAGGGCGACCTGTCGCCGATCGCCGCCGGCAACTTCGTTGCGCTGGCCGAGTGCGGCTACTACGACGGGGTCGTCTTCCACCGCCTGGTCCCGGGATTCGTCATCCAGGGCGGCGACGGGGTCAACGGCCGGGCCCCTGACGTCGTGGCGGATCTCGTCGGGACCGGCGGGCCCGGCTACACCATCGAGGACGAGCCGGTTACAGCCCGCTACGAGCGGGGTGTGGTCGCCATGGCTCGCACGCCGGCCCCGAACAGCCAGGGCTCCCAGTTCTTCATCGTGCTCGACGACCAGGCCGAGCGGGCCCTCGCGGACTACAACACCTACGCCATCTTCGGTCATGTGACGGAGGGCATGGACACGGTGGACACCATCGCCGCCATGCCGAACAGCGGTCCGCCGAGCAACGCGGCGCTCGAGCCCGTCGCGATGGACGCGGTCACCGTCAGCACCCCCTGACCACCGAGCAGCACTACGGAAGGAGGCCCAGCATGGCCAAGGCCACGATCGGAACCACCAAGGGCGACATCGAGGTCGAGATCTTCACCGACGGCGCCCCCAAGGCGGCCAACAACTTCCTGGACCTGGCCGAGAAGGGCTTCTACGACGGTGTGATCTTCCACCGCATCGTCCCCGGCTTCGTCATCCAGGGCGGGGACCCCACGGGAACCGGGCGTGGCGGGCCTGGCTACCAGTTCGAGGACGAGCCGGTCGTCGGGGAGTACGTCAGGGGCGCCCTTGCCATGGCCAATGCCGGCCCGAACACCAACGGCAGCCAGTTCTTCATCTGCCTCGAGGATCTGACCGGGCGGCTTCCGAAGCAGTACACGCTCTTCGGCCAGGTGACCAGGGGTCTCGACGTCGTCGACGCGATCGCCGCCGGCCCCACCGGCGCTGGGGATCGACCGGTGGACCCGGTCGCCATGACCGCGATCAGCGTCCTGGAGCGGTAGCCTGCGGCCGGCGCTGCGGCTGCGCGGCGACCCCCGGGACGGCCTCCGCATCGCACCGCGTCACCCCCTCGAGCCCGCGCGGCATCCGGCGAATGGTTAAGGGATATTCACCGAACTTGCGTCCAAATCCCTTGGCGAATGGCCCAGCGACAGGTAGAGTATCCCGCGGCGGATGCCACAAGTGTCCACCAAACGCTGCCCCAGCACCATGTGGCATGGGTAGGTAGGGTTAGGGTAGTCGGTGCAGCCGACGTGATAGATGCCCTTGGGGCGTGGCAGAAGGCCCGTCGAAAGACGGACGCACTTCACCGGGACAGCAACGGAGCGGCTCCTTCGGGAGCCGCTCCGATGATTCACCGGCCGATCAGGCGCGGCACGCAACCCACGGCAGCCTCGCGGCGTCTCCATGACATGAAGCGCGCGATCGCCACGTTGCTCTGCGTCCCGTTCATCGTCACCGCCTGCGCCTCGCCCGGCGCATCGAGCCCCGGCACGACCCCCGGTCCCGACCCCGAGGGGATCGAGTTGGCCGCCCTCGAGGTCCCCCGGATCCTCGGCAGCGAGGACGACGCCCGGGCCGCCGGGGCCGCCATCGACGCGTTCGGGCTCGACCTCTACCGCCTCGTCGCCCGCCCGGACGAGAACGCCGTGCTGTCCCCGGCGAGCATCGCCATCGCCCTCTCGATGGCCCGGGCCGGCGCCCGCGGCACGACCGCCGAGCAGATGGACGCTGCGCTCTACGAGCTCGGCTCGGACGAGCACGCTGCCTGGATCAGCGCCCTCGACCAGGCCCTGGCCGAGCGGTCGGGCACCTTCGAGGACTTCGAGGGCAACGACCTCGAGGTGGCGCTCCGGATCGCCAACGCCCCGTTCGCCCAGCGCGACTACGCGCTCGAGGACGCCTTCCTCGAGGCGCTCGGCGGACGGTTCGGGGCCGGCCTGCGGCTGGTCGACTACCGGGCCGACCCTGAGGCAGCCCGCCGGGCCATCAACGCCTGGGTCGAGGAGCAGACCGAGGAGCGCATCCCCGAGCTGCTGGCCGCCGGCGACGTCGACACGCTGACCCGCCTGGTGCTCGTCAACGCCATCTACCTCAAGGCCGCCTGGCTGACCCCCTTCGCCGAGGAGGCGACCGAGGACGGGACGTTCACCCGCCCGGACGGATCGACGGTGGAGGTCCCGCTCATGGCGGCCGGGATCGAGGCCACCTACGCCGCCGGCGACGGCTGGCAGGCGGTCGAGCTGCCCTACGTCGGCGGCTCGTTGGCGATGACGATCGTCGTCCCCGACGACCTGGCGGCCTTCGTCGCGGACCTCGACGCTGACCGGCTGGCGCTCATCACCGGTGGGCTGGAGGCGGCCCACGTTGATCTCGTGCTGCCGCGCTTCAGCCTCGAGACCCGGACGGAGCTCGGGGCGGTCCTGGCGGCGCTCGGGATGACCGACGCCTTCGACCCCGACCTGGCCGACTTCAGCGGCATGACGGCCGAGGAGCGGCTCTTCATCTCGGCCGTCGTCCACCAGGCCGACATCGACGTCGACGAGGAGGGCACCGAGGCGGCGGCCGCCACGGCGGTGGTCATGCGGGCGACGAGCCTGCCGGAGCGCCAGGTGGAGCTGCGCGTCGACCGACCGTTCCTGTTCGCCCTCCGCGACCTCCCCACCGGGACGGTCCTCTTCCTGGGCCAGGTCGTCGACCCGTCGTCCGAGTAGCGGCCGAGCCGCGCCCCGAGGCCCTCAGGGCCCGCCACAGACCTCCGCGACGGAGCAGTAGAGCACTGTCCCTCCCACGATCGCCGCGATGACCTCCATGGCCCGGATCTCGTCAGGGTCGCTGCTGGTGACGTCGCCCGACAGGATCGTGACGTCGCCCAGGGTGCCCGGTGCCAGGTGCCCTCGCCGGGCCTCGTCGCCGAGCGCCCAGGCGGCATCGAGCGTCACGGCCCGCAGGCCCTGCTCTGCCGTCAGCAGCTGGTCGCGGAGCCACTCCGGCGTCTCCGGCTGGGTCCGAGCGCGGCCGTCCATCCCGGCGGCGATCTGGTCGACGGGCCGGCCCTGGTCCACCGCCAGCACGAAGCCCTTGAACGTCCACGGCGCGTCGGTCGCCGAGGCGACGTGCAGCCCGGCGTCGACGAAGTCCCGCCAGCGCGCGACCCAGTCGATCTCGGCGTCGGGTTCGTCGCGCTCGAACTCGGGCCGGAAGGCATCACCCAGGATCCAGTCGCGGGCGCCGTCGAGGTGGATCACCGTGACGATGTCCATCGCGACCATCCGGGCCAGCTGCTCGTCGGTGACCTGGATAGCGTGCTCGATGCGGTGGTGGAGCGGGTTCGGTCCGGTCGGGCCGAGCGCCGCCTCGAGAGCGTCGAGCGCCAGGTCCATGGCCGCCGCGCGCGCGCTGTGCATCGAGACCTGCCAGCCGGCGTCGTTCGCCCGGCCGATCGCATCCACGAGCTCCGCCGGCTCCCAGTTGATGGCTCCGCCCAGGCCGTGGTCGAGGTGGATCTTCAGGCCCTGGACGCGGAGATGGTCGTCGACCGCGCCGGGCGCGCGGTCCTCGTACCAGTCGCCGAGGAAGTCCTGCTCGAAGTTGAGGGCGAGATAGGCGTCGACCCGCAGCGGCAGGGCGCCCTCCGCGGCAAGGGACTCGAGCTCATCCAGGCGTTCCGGGTCGACCCACTGCTCGGAGATCGCGGTCCATCCACGGGTCGCGGCCGCGTCCATCGCCGCCGCCGGCGTGCCCAGGCCGAGATACCCACGGTCGCCGATCCAGTGGGCATGAGTGTCGATGAAGCCCGGGTAGGCCACGTTCTCGCCGATGTCGATGACCGGGGTGTCGTCACATGCACGCGCCGATACGTCATCGCGGGTGCCGACCGCCACGACCGTTCCATCCTCGATGAGGACCGCCTCCGCGATGGGCGGCTCGTCCATCGTGACGATCCGGCCGACGACGACGAGATCGCGGGGCTCCGGGCCGAGGGCGCTCGTGGCGGCACCGGCAGTCTGGTCGTCGCACGCCGACGGGGATGGCGACGCCGAGGGGTCCGTGCCCGCCGGGCCGCAGCCGGCGACGAAGGCAAGCAGGATCGATATGGCCGAGAGCCGCGCCGGGCCACCGACCGGACTCGATCGCATCCGCGCCTTCCTCTCACCGCCGACACGGCCCATCGCGGACCCCTTGATGCAGTGATGACGCGTGCGGCCGCCGGTTCGTTCAGATCCCACGGTCGCCGGTCTCGACTGGATGCGCGAGCCCTCCGGTTGCGCGAGGCCGGTGTGGGTCTACGGCTGGTCCAGCGTGTCGAGGAGGGTCGCTTCGGCGGCGGCTCCGTCGGCCGAGCTCAGGTACTCGACATTCGGCGCGCCCTCGACCGGCCGCGTGAACCCGACGTCGGGGCCCTCGGCCTCCTCGACGTCCACGCGAGCGGCGCTGAACGTCCCGACCGGGTGGCCGGCGGCCACCATGGCGGCGAGGGGATCCCACAGGTAGTAGGTGCCGTCCGTCATGAACGGGCTCGCGGCGAAGAGCTCTGCGAGCACCAGCGCGCCGGTGCCGGTCGCCTCCCGCTGGACGCGCTGGGCGAACTCCGGCGTGACGGGCGCCTGGTTCGTGCCGTCGAGGCTGACGAGGCGGACCGCGATCCCCGAGTCGATCACCCGCTGGGCCGCTGTCGGGTCGGCGTAGATGTTCCACTCCGCCACCTCGTTGTCGGGCGGCCCGCCGAAGCCAACGTTGCCCGGGACGAACACCGCTCCGCCCATCGCGTAGACGGACTCGAGCCGTCCGGCGAGATCGGGATGGCTGCCGAGCGCATCGGCCAGGTTGGTCAAGGGCCCGAGGGTCAGGACGCGCAGCCCGTCGGTCTGGTCGGCCGTCTGCGTGATGAGCTGCACGGCATCCCCGGCGAACGGCTGACGCGAGGTCGCGGGTAGCTCCAACCCGGAGCCGCCATCGACACTCTCCCGCCACGCATCCGGGAAGGCATGGTCACCGGCCATGGGCGTCTCGCGCCCACACGCGACGTCGATCGTCGGCGCCTCGAGGCGCTCGAGCAGCCGCAGGACGACGTCCACGCCGGGAGCACAGTGGGCCTCTCCGGTCCCGGAGATGGTGATGGCCCTGACCTTGACAGCTGGTGACGCCAGGAGGAAGGCGATCGCCACGAGGTCATCGGGCGCGACGTCCGTGTCCACGAGCAGCGGCCGCGCAGTCTCGTAGGCGGTCTCGGAAGGCGGCGCGGCCGGGCTCGGGATCGGGCCGATCGGCGGCGTCTCGCCCACCAGTGACGGTGCCCCTCCCGCCGGCGACAAGGACTCGGCGCCCGGAGCACAGGCGGCGGCGAGGGCGAGAAGGATGGCCGCGGTCGGGAGCAGTGCTCGAGGACGCATGGACGGCACTCCGTGCGGGGAAGGTCGCAGGCGGCCCGGCCGGGCCGCCTGCGATGGATCGGGGACGAGGATCGTTCTGGTCCATCGACGAGAGCGGACCACTTCGGGCGGCTGAAGCGACCGTGCGCTCGACAGGCGACGCTTCGAGCCCTCGGCCCCCGCTGCGCTCAGGGCGCCAGGTCAGGCGGGGGCACCAGCACCCCGGACTCCACGGGCTGGAAGTTCGAAGGATCGATGTCGGCGAGATCGACCCCTCCGAGCCACCCGGCGCAGTCGGTTCCCGCCGCCTTGGGATCGGAGATCCAGATCCCGATCCGCTGGGGGGAGCCGTCCTTGACGATGACCGCCGACCAGTCGCCGGCACGCTCGCCTGAGACCGTGGTCTGCTCGGTCGTGCCGCTGAGGGCCCAGGTGTCGCCGTCCCGGGCGGCACACTCCAGCCGGACGGTGTGGGTGCCTGCCTCGAAGGTCGTGACGGCCGTGCCGGACACGCTCGCGCCATCGGCGACGGCGTCGACCTCCGTCGTGGCGGCGGCTCCATCGAGCTGGTACTCCACGGTGCCGCCGAGAGCGCTGCCGAACGTCGTCGACTCGGCGATCGACCGCATCTCCTCGACGAGGTCCGCTGGAGTGTCGAGGCGGTACATCGCATCGATCACCAAGAAGGCGCCGTCGACGTCCACGATCCAGAGCGCATCGATCTGGCCTGGGCCCTGGTGGTAGCGCGCCAGGGCGATCCTCCCCGGTCGCGAAGCTGACGAACTCGCCCTCTTCGCACCCATCGGGCGCGGCGTCAGCCGGCACGTGGAGGGTGATCGACTGGCCCGCGTTGCCGTCGACCGTCACATCGACCGGCTCCGTGGCATCCCGTGATGCCTGCTCCGCGAGAGCGGCCGCGAACTCTTCGATCGTCGTGGCGGGAGTGGCCGGCCTGGTCGATGTCACCTGGCAGGGATCCCCTGTGCACGTAGAAGCTCGTACCGGCGGGATATGCCCAGAGAAAGCCTCGTGGCCTCAGGCAGATTGTCCAGGCCTCGTCGTCCTTCACACGGGCTGAAGTCGCGGAAACGGTCCATCCGGGATCCGATGGTGACCGTGACCTGCACCGATCTTCGTCGGTGGAGACGACGACCGGGCCTTCGGGAAGGCCGGCTGCGAAGCCGACGGCGCGGCTGATGGCGCTCGCGTAGGGGCCGGCGCGGACGAGGGCGAGGGCGATGAAGCGCCACCGATTCCGTCGGGCGCTGGGGCACCCAGGAACTGGACGCCGACGACGAGGGCAACGGCCACGCCGGCGGCGCCGAGGCCGATGGGGACGAACTTGTTCATGGTTCTCCGTAGTCTCTCTGGGAGCGTGCGCCAACCGCCCTGCTGCCTGGTCGCCCGCGTGCGTTCGAACGTCGCACGCAGGACGCGATCGGACAGCCGACCCGGGGCTTCCGCCTCGAGCCAATCGCTGATCCGTTCCTCGAGCTGGCGGTCGGTAGGCATCACGCAGTCCTGTCCTGGGCGACCGCCGGCTGCCGCGCGTCGGCCTCGAGCGCCGCACGCATCGCCTCGGTCGCGTAGTGAAGTCGTGATCTGGCGGTCCCCTCGGGGATGCCGAGCATCCGCGCGATCTCGGCCGACGAGAAGCCGCTGTAGTAGTGGAGGACGACCACCGCCCGTTGCTCGGGCTTCAGTCGACTGAATCCCCGCTCCAGCTGTTCGCGGTCAGCGACGGCACCGGTGTCATCGCCGACCGAGGTGTCGAGCGGCAGTGGCCGCACCTGGTTCGACCAGCGCCGCAGCTGTCGGCCCTGGTCTGCACAGGCGTTGACCACCAGGCGATAGAGCCAGGCGTCGAACCGATCCGGATCGCGCAGCGAGGGAAGCTGCCGCCACGCGCGAACCAGCGCTTCCTGCACCGCGTCCTCCGCCAGGTCGGACGACCGGAGGATCAGGCGAGCGACCGCGTACAGGCGATCGCCGGCGGAGGTCGCGAGGACTTCGAATGCCTCATGGTCTCCCTGGCGGGCCGCCTCTACGAGATCTCGCCTCATCCGTTCTCCATCACCAGCACGGTCCATCGTCGTCCCGTGTGCCAGTTATGACGGGTGTGGCAAGTCAAGTCGTTCAATAACAGGCGGCACCAGCCGGGAGCGGGTCGCAGAATGCCATGGAGGCGATGGGCTCGGCCGCCGGATCCGTCGGCCTGCCGGACCGGTTCGATCGGACTCGTAGGGCCATACCGCCACGCCGGACACGCACGCGGGGCCGATGGCCGATCGCGCGCGCCGGGGTATCATCGGCCCGCACGCGCGCCTGTAGCTCAGCGGATAGAGCGTCGGCCTCCGGAGCCGAAGGTCGCAGGTTCGAATCCTGTCGGGCGCGCCATTGCAACCTTTTCGGGCAGCGCCAACGCCAATCCGTGCGCGTAGGCCGACTGCGTCAGCCGGACAGCCACGATCTCGGGCCCGGCGCTCGTGATCCGGTCGTAGATGGCGTGCATCAGGTCTGCCTTCTCCTTCGGTACATCTGCCTGCTGGATCGACGCGGCGAGGGCATGCAGCCACTCGATCGCTCGCTGCGCGGGGACGCCGGTATCCGCGCCGTCCGCGATCGCGCCCCGCGCCTGGCGGAGCGCCTTGAGCCGGGCGAGGTACGTGTCGTCGCCCAGGGTGCCCGCGGCGTGCTCGAGGGCGAGCTCGCGGATCCGCCGGTCGCACATGACGAGGGCGACGCCGGCGGGATGCAGGCCGTCCTCCAGGAGCTCGAGGGTCCGCCGGAGGTTGCGCTGCCCGTGCCCTCGTGGCGATGGCCGCTCGTCGTGTCCAGGAGGGTCGCCTGCAGGTTCTCGATGTCGGTGCCTGTCGCTCGCGGGCCGCGCTCGCGGGACCTGCGGCCGACAGCGGCCACGCCCGCGCTCCGCTCAGCGTCGAGCGCGAGGCAAGAGTCCCGACGGAGCGCCCTCAAGGCAAACTCGATTGCGCTCCCGGGTTGGTGCGGCCGAAACGCGGCGGGGCGGGGCACACAGATGGCGTGCCCCGCCCCGCGATCGTGGTGCTGTCAGCCGGCCTGCTTGGCGGCCTCCTTGATGGACTTCGCGGAGGCGTCGGAGACGCCGGCGCTGCGGACCTTGGTGGCCGCCGGCATGGCCTTCTTGACCGCGTCGACATCGGACGCTTCGACGAGCGCGAGGATGCCGGACTGGTTGGGCCCAAGGGCTCCGGCCAGGGCGCCGCCCACTTCGGACTTGTGGAGCTCGTTGCGGAGCTTGCCGAGCACGCCACCGACCGCACCCCAGGCGACGGTGCTGGCGATGATGCTGGGCGGGAAGATGATGCCGAGCACGAGCCCGCCAACGGCGCCCCACTTGACGCCCGTCTTGGTGGCGTGGTCGGTCATCTTCTGGATGTGGACCTTGCTGTCCGCGTCGGTCTTGATGACAAGGACGCCGTCAACCGTGGCCTGGCCGGCCGTCTCCGCGTCCTGCAGGGCCTGGTACGCCGCCATGGCTGCCGTATCGTCGGCAAACGCCGCAACCACCACGGCGTAGTCGTAGTCGGTCACAACGGCACCGACCGCCTGAGCACCGGAGTCATCGCCGATGGCGCCCACCACAGTGGCGCCGGTGTCGTCGGCCTCTGCGGCCACCACTGCGTCCTGAGCCCCCTGGTCGTCTGTCATAGGTGGTACCCCAATCTGCGTCCATTCCCGCGAAGACCGGGTGCGGACGCCCGACCCGGCCGAAGGACGGTACCCGATATCCCGCTGGGACGCGACCAATGGCACTGTTGCGACGATGACCCTCGCCCGAGCGCAGCTCCGCGGTCCGCGCGAGCCCGATCAGCTGCGGGGTCCCGAGAGTGGCCCGGCGGCGGAACCCTTCCGCCGGTGAACCGAGAGCGGCAGCGCGCTCAGAGGTCCTCGACGTTCCCCAGGCCGATCGAGCGCATCTGGGAGAAGACCGCGGCCACGGCCATGTGGCGATCCTCGAACTGGCGTCACAGTCCCACGGGCCCTCGTGCGAGCATCGCGGCGTGATCCACGACCCTCTCCAACGGGCAGCCCAAGGCCCGCTGACCATCCGGCTGATCCTTCACGAAGCCCTGGCCATGTTCCGCCTCGGCTACCTGCGGGTGGCCCTGGTGGCCCTGCTCCTGTTCGTGCCGCCCGCGGTCCTGGCCGTGCTGCTCGAGGGGATCACGGAGGAGCAGCTGGACCTGCCATTCGGCGGCGGGGTGTTGCTCGCGATGGCGATCGGGGGCCTGTTCCGCCTGTTCGGCCCGGTCGTCTTCGCCGGCTACCTCGACGAGGCTGTGGGCAGCGAGTACTTCAAGGGTCATCGCCAACGGCTGCCGGAAGTGCTGCGGTCGCTGCCCTGGGTCTCGCTCCTCGTGGCCGACGTGATCGTGGTCGTAGGGGCGTCCATCGGACTCGCGCTGATGGTGATCCCCGGGATCGCCTTCTACGCGGCCTTCGGGCTGATCGGTCCGGTCATGGTCCAGGAGCGTCGCGGGATCCTTCCGTCCTTCGGGCGCACGCTGCAGATCAGCCGGACCGCCGTGATCCCGGTCGTCCTCCTGGTCATCGTGCCGCTGGCGGCCGAGCAGGTGATCCACGAGGCCGCCTACCGCGCGGTGCACGAGGAGGCGGTCCTGGTCCGGATCCTCGCGGAATGGCTGGTCGCGGCCATCGTCGGTGGTGCCGTTGGCCTGCTGGAGGTTGCGCTCGCCACGGAGCTCATGGCGCGCAACCCGATGCCGGCGGTCCAGCCCGACTCGGCAGTCGCCGGCGCCGAGCGGGAGCGATCCGCCTAGCTCGCGAGGCCGGCGGATACCCGCCGCGGGTCACCGGGCGTCGGCGGCCACCCGTCCGTCCGCGATCGCTGTCTTGAGCGCGCCATAGTCGAGATCGTTCTGGTTCGCATACGCCTCGGCGAAGTCCGCGACCGCGCCATCGAACGTGTCGCTGTTGCCGAGGTAGCCGGCGATCAGGGCCGGCTCACCGGAACGTGCATGAGCCCGGGCGAGGGTCCAGCCGCAGGCCTTGGCGTAGCGGACAAGTCCAGGGGGATCGAGCCGGGCAACGTCGACGCCCACCTTCCAGTCGCGCATCTGGCGGACGTAGAACGCCGGCTGTCCGGATGCTCCCAGCCAGCCGAGGAAGATGTCGCTGGCCGCCTGCATCACACGCTGGCCCTGCACCACCCGCTCCCCGGGCCAGCGGAACTCGCTCCTATCGAGAAACTGCTCGAGGACGGATGCCTGCGCTTCCTTCACCTGCAGGACGAGGAGGTCATGGTCCGTACGACCCCGCATCAGCACGATGAACGCGCGAAGCCCGACGCTCCCGACGCCGACCACCTTGTGGGCGATGTCGAGGACCTGGTAGCGGTCGAGCAGCCGCCGGCGCTCGAGCGGGAGCGTCCTGCGGTAGAGGCGCGTCGCCTTCTCGACCGTGTCCTTGAGATCCTCCTGGTCCACGCCCGGCAGCTCGCCCAGCCGGTAGAGCAGCGGTGGCTGATTGCGGAGCCGCAGGGTGCCCTGCACGCGTTCCGTCAGCTTGCCGATGGGGCGCAGGGGGTCCTCGGTGGTCACGTGACGGACCCCTTCGGCGAAGCCCTTGCGTTGGGCCTTTGGAAGAGCAGCCTGCATCGCCGAGCTGGTGAGGCGCGCGTACCAGGTCGTGAGGTACGGATCAGCTGCGAACCGGCTCATCGCCGACCGGTAGGTGGTGACCAGCGCCAGCACGCTCCTCCGGTCGTCCCCGGATGTGAAGCCATTGCTCCGGCCTGCGATGACGAAGCTCGCCGCGAGCCGCTTGACGTCCCACTCGAAGGGCCCTGGGAGCGTCTCGTCGAAATCGTTGACGTCGAAGACGAGGTTCCGCTCCGGCGTCGCGTATCCGCCGAAGTTGACGAGGTGCGCGTCGCCGCAGAGCTGGGCGCGGATGCCCGTTGCCGGTAGCGTCGCGAGGTCCTCCGCCATGATCGCCGCTGCGCCGCGGTAGAAGGCGAACGCCGACTCGGACATGCGGCTGTACCGAATGGGCACGAG
This sequence comes from uncultured Chloroflexia bacterium, assembly GCA_963707215.1. Classification (GTDB taxonomy): domain Bacteria; phylum Chloroflexota; class Limnocylindria; order Limnocylindrales; family CSP1-4; genus DATHYZ01. The sequence continues at coordinate 1,650,953 of CAVPPB010000003.1, forward strand.
CGCGGTGACCCTCGTGGCTGCCTGCGCCTCGAGGATCGCGACGGGATTCCTCCGGCTGTCCGGCGGCGACCAGGCAGCGTGCGCCGACCTGGGGACCCGCTGACGCCGCTCACGACCTTGGTCGAGCTCGCCCTGGGTGGTGTTGCCTGCCATGCTCCCCATCTCCCGTTGCGGCCCGTCGCCCGTGGCGCCGTCCCTGGCGGCGCCGAGTCGACCGCGCCATTGTGGGCGCCGCTCAGCCGTCAGGACAGCCCGAGTGTCCGCTCGGGCTCCGGCAGTCGCGGCGCAAGGATCCACACCAGCTGCGCCATGGTCGCAGCCCCGACCTTCGTCCGCGCATTCGCGAGGTGGTGCTTGACGGTCGAGTGGGACAGCCCGAGGCGATGAGCAGCGGCCTTCTCTGAGCCCGTGGCGAGCACCGCGGCGACCACCCCGACCTCACGGTCTGTGGCTCGCCCTGTAGTGCTCCGAGCGGCCGGAGTACGCGCACTCACGCCAGCCGCCGCGCGGCCGCGAGCCACTCATCCCGCCCCTCGATCGGGATCTCGTAGGTAGCTAACGCGCGCCCAACACCTGTCGGGCGCGCCATTGCAAAACGTCGTGGGCCAATGATTGGGTCCCTCGATGCCGGGGAATTCGATGGGCGCCATCAGCTGTCCGCCGCGGTGGCTCCATCGAACCTTCCGGTGCCGCCGACGATCTCGAAGTCGTACGTGATCTCCAGCAGCGTGGGATCTGGTCCGACCGCGGCAACGTCGCTGGCTTCGTAGGTGACGAAGACCTCGTCACCGTTCGCGGCCATGAAGGTCATCTCGATCCCCGTGATGGCGGGGCCAGGCGGGGTACAGTTGTAGTAGTCGAGCTCGAACTTGCCCAGATGCGTAGCCTGTCCGGTGGCCGTGAAGACGGAGCGCAGCGTCGCCCCATCGGGCAGCACTGGGCACAGCGAGTCGGGCTGAACCATCCCGAACCCCGCTGCGGTGCCGTTGAACGGACGCTGTGGATCGCTCCTGGCCGCCACGGGTGCCGCGGTGGCCAGCACCAGCATCAGTACGACCAGACTGGCAGGACCTGCGGGACGCGCTCGACCGGACCTACGACGAGATCCGGAGGCTGCGCGCCGGCCAGCCGACGATCCTCAGGGTCGTCGGCAGCTTCGCGCCGTGGTATGGCCAGCTGCGACAGGCGGGGATCGAATCGGCGTGCATGGCCAACGAGGCGGTCCGCGAGCAGGTCGAGCGGGATGCCGCCGAGGCGGCCGGGGCCGTGTTCGTCTCCGCGCTCGATCTGTTCAATGGACCCGCGCACGACGTGGACCCGGTCGAGCTGGGCTGGATCGGCATGGACAGTGTCCACGCCAACGACGCCGGCCGCGCCATCCTGGTCGAAGCGCTCGCTGCCACCGGATGGGAGGCGAGCGAGCCGCCAAGCTGAGCCCACCTCGGTGGGGACGAGGCGTCTGAAGCCCTGCACGTCACCGTCCAGCCCGAGGAGGCCCGCGCCAGGCCAAGTCACACGGCGCGTCCCGGCTGCCGAGGCCGTCGCCGGGCTCTGGTACCTCCACGCCCTGCGGGGGTACCTCCACGCCTTGCGGGCGGCTGCGGACGACTCGGGCAGGCGGCAGGCTGGCCCACGCGGTGCCGGGCCTGATCCAGGCGGGGCTAGCCGTGAGCGTGACCGCCGCCCTGTGGCTGTTCCGGGTGTCCGCGACGACGCCCGACGCCCCGTTCCACTCGCTGACGGGACCCCTGCTCTGCCTCTGCGCCCGGGGTCTTCGCCGGGTCAGCGACGTTCGTCCTCAAGAAGGCGTCAACCACTCCGTGATGTCACCCGCTGACGGCAGGCGGCCCGTGCTCACGACCTTGCCGTCGATGACGAGCCCGGGGGTGCTCATGACACCGCGGCTCGCAATCTCGGCGTAGTCGGTGACCTTGACGATCTCCGCTTCGACGCCGGCCTGCGCGACCGCCTCGCGGACGTTTGCCTCGAGCCGCTGGCAGTTGTTGCAGCCGGGTCCGAGGACCTCGATGACCTTCACGGGTGGACCTCCTTGGGTGTCGTGAGCCAGGCGGCGACCTCCCGCCGGCTCGGGACCCGGCCGGCCGCGACGACCGTGCCGTCGACGACGAGGGCCGGGGTTCGCATGAAGAAGCCGCGGCCGACGATCTCAGCCGGATCGGTGACGTAGCGAGCATCGATGTCGAGGCAGGCGCTGCGCGTCACGTCGCGCACGAGCTCGAGCAGCTCCGAGCAGCGCCGGCAGCCTGGACCGATGACCTCGACGATCCGCTCCATCACGCGGCCAGCCAGTTGAACAGGTAGCCGATCGCAACGATGCCGACGGCGACGATGCTGGCGAAGGCGACGAGCAGGCGCGGCTTCATGACTTTGCGCAGGATCACCACCTCGGGCAGCGAGAGGGCGGTGATCGCCATCATGAACGCGAGCGCCGAGCCGACCGGGAGGCCCTTGCCAAGGAGGGCTTCGATGACCGGGATCGTGCCTGCGGCGTTGCTGTACAGCGGCACGCCGAGGATGACGAGCGCCGGGACCGCGAGCGGGTTGCCGGGGCCGCCGATCTGGACGACGAGCTCGGTCGGCACGAAGCCGTGGATGAAGGCGCCGATCCCGATGCCGACGATCACGTAGGGCCACACCCGGCCGACGATGTCGCGCGTTGAGCGCCACGCCTCGCGGACGCGGTCCTCGAGCGTGGTGTGCTCGTCGATCGTCACGCCGCCCGCCCGGACCTTCCAGACATAGTCCTCGACGTAGCGCTCGAGGCCAAGGCGCCCGATGAGCAGGCCCGCGACGATCGCGACGACGAGGCCCGCGGCCATGTAGGCGAGCGTGAGCTGCGGGCCGACAAGGCCCCACAGGAGCACGATCGCCACTTCGTTGACCATCGGTGAGGCGATGAGAAACGCGAACGTGACCCCGAGCGGCACCCCCGCCTCGAGGAACCCGATGAAGAGCGGGACAGCTGAGCACGAGCAGAACGGGGTGACGACGCCGAAGCCGGCGGCCGCGACCGTCCCGGGGACAGCGCCCCGGCCAGCGAGGGCACGCCGCACCCGCTCGGGCGACACGAACGAGCGCAGGAACGAGATGAGGGTGACGATGCCGGTCAGCAGCAGCAGGACCTTGGGCACGTCGTACAGGAAGAACGCAACCGCCTCCCCGAGCGGTGATCCATGCTCGAGCCCGAGCACGTCGAAGGCCAGCCAGTTCGCCGCGGGCAGGGCGAGGAACCACGCCACGAGCCAGAGCGTGGTGCCCGCGAGGACGACGACCCAGAGCGGCGGATGGATCTGGCGGACAACCAGGATCGTCATCGCAGGACGTCGTCGATTGCAGCGCGCGCCGTCGCGATCGCCGGCTCGATCCGCTCGTAGTAGAGGAACCGCGCGTTCGCATCGTGGCGGCTCGCGCGCACCAGGCCAGCGTCGCGGAGCTTCGCGAGGTGGTTGCTGACGGCGTTGTCGCGCATCTCGAGCGCTGCCGCCATCTCGCACACGCACACCGGCCCGTCCGCAAGCATCCGCAGGATCGCGGCGCGGGTCGGGTCGGCGAGCAGGGCCGCGGCCGCGACGGCCGCGCCAACGTCGGGTGCCTGCATGTCGAGGCGCGGGACGCACACGACGGGGAGCACGGTGGTCATGCCACGCCCCCCTGGACCACCGGCAGCGGCTGGACGCCGAACAGGCGCGGCGCCAGGCGCATCGCGGACCACACGAAGAACAGCATCACCGGCACCTCGATCAGCGGGCCGACGACGGTCGCCAGCGCGACCGTGGGCGAGAACGCGGTGATGGCAATCGCGATCGCGATCTCGAAGTCCCGGCCCGTGGCGTTGAAGGCGACGGCGACCGCGTCCTGGTAGGAGAACCGCATCCGCCAACCGACCAGGAGCACGGTGAAGAACATGAACGAGAAGAACAAGGTCATCGGGATCGCCATCTGGAGCACGATCGCGGGCTGCTGGAGGATGAGGTCGCCCTTGAGCGCGAACATGACGATCAGCGTGAACAGCAGCCCGAGGATCGACACGGCGTTGAGGGCCGGCTTAAGCGCCTCCATCCCGGCCTCACCCCTGCGCCGGACAACCAGGATCCGGGTCAGCACGCCCACCACCAGCGGCAGGCCCAGGTACAGCACCACGCTCTGGGCGACGACCATCGTGTCGAACTCCACGCTGCCGATCAGGAGGTTCGCGTAGACCGGGATCAGGAGCATCTGGATGACCGAGTTGAGGGCCACGAACACGAGGGCCATCGGCGTGTTCCCCTTGGCCAGGAACGTGAAGATGATCACCATCGCGATGCACGGCGCGAGGCCATAGAGGATCAGGCCGGTGCGGAGCTCCGGGTCCGCGACAAACAGGTTGGCCAGCCCGAACATCACGAACGGCGCGACCAGGTAGTTGAACCCCACCACGACGCCCAGTTGCCGCGGCGACCGGAACGCGATCCCCACCTCACCCAGGCGCACGTTGGTCATCGCGGGGTACATCATCGCGAACAAGCCGATGGGGACGCCGAGGCTGATCAGCGCCGGCACGGAGGGCTCGAACGTGCCCGCCGCGATCGACTTGATCGCGTCGATCGGCGGAGTGAGCGCGAAGTCCGAGATCGAGAGCGCGTTCCCGATGAGGATGCCGGCGGCCATGCTGAACAGGACCAGGAACGGCAGGAGGCGGAAGTCCTCGAGGCGTGTCAGCAGACGTCCCACGATGGTCCCCGTTCGAGCACTACACGACAGGCTGAACATATCACTCCACCGTGAGATGTCCGAGAGGACCGCCAGTCCTGAAGCCGCGGGACGAATGGCCTGGGATCTGCCGATGCCCGTGGGCGGCGGGCCGCGATTCGCGATCGGTCGATCGGGCCATACGACCGCGGGGAGGCCGGTGCTCGAGCTGCTGGCGGGCCCGTGCCGGGCCACGTCATCTGCCGGCTCCCCTGCGGCCGTCCCTTCTTCCCCTGCAGGAGTCGATGTCCAAGGCGGTCCTCTCCGTGCGCGGGCTCACGAGGCGCGAGGCCCTGGGCGCTGGGCGTCGCGGTCAGCCGGACACTCACGACCTCGGCTGTTCCCCAGCCATCCGTCACGCGACGAGTAGCGACTCCGCGATACTCGCGGGATGAACCTCTACTTCGCGGGTCCGCTGTACACGACGCCCGAACGCACCTGGAATGCCGAGGTGGTGGCTGCCCTGCGTGCTGCCGGGCACGAGGTCTTCCTGCCGCAGGAGCAGGAGCAGGGCAAGGATGGCCCGGGGATCTTCGCCACGGATGTCGGCGGGATCGACCGGGCGGATGCACTCGTCGCGATCATGGACGGCCCCGATCCCGATTCGGGGACAGCCTGGGAGGTCGGGTACGCGTTCGGGATGAGAAAGCCGGTCGTGCTGGTCCGCACCGACTTCCGGGTGCTCGCCGGCGACGCCGGCGACTACAACCCGATGCTGACCCAGGCGGCCACGATCAGGGTCGACGCACCGGCCGGGTCGACGACCGAGATCGTCGGTGCCGTCCTCGACGCGCTCGAGCGGGTCGAGGCCGGTCGGGACGGGACGTCGCCTGGGGAGGCCGCCACAACGTAGGTGATGCGCCGACGATCCGACCGGAAGCAGGGCGGAGTCTCGGCAGCGACGCGCCACTCGTCCGCCTGGGCGACGACGAAGACGGCGAGACCCCGGCCGGATGTGGCGGGGTCTCGCTCATGCCGCCGCCTGCCAGCTACGGCGTGATGTCGAAGCTGGCCAGGAATGCGAGGTCGTCGGGCTGATCGAGCCGATACGCGCCACCCACGCCCGTGCAGTTCGGGCTGTAGCCGAACGAGGTCACGGCCACCAGGAGCAGCGAGTCCGTCGTGTCGAAGGTCGGACCACCCGAGTCACCGAAGCAGGTGCCGCCGGTGACCGGGTTGTTCGACAGCTGGATGTAGGTGTCCTTGGGGTTGCTGACGAGGTTCAGGAGTCGGGGCTCGGCCTTCATCCGCGTATCGCCGCCGATGTCCGCGAAGGGGAGGACCTTGTTGAGGCCGTAGCCGACGACCTCGAAGCGGTGGGCGTTCCGCCGGCCGGCATAGCGTTGGAGGTAGTCCTCCTCCGCGACCGTCGCGTAGGGGCCGGCCATCCCGTCGTCGAGGACGAGGACGCCGGCGTCATGGAGGTAGAAGGCCCGATCGTCGTACTGGGGATGCGGGAACGACTCCGCCCGGACCCACATGGAGCTTCCGTTGAGCCAGTCGCGCCGCGCCTCATAGCGGGCCCGCTGGGTCGGGTAGTTGAGATCACCGTTCTCGTCGAACGTCGGCGGGAAGCCGTCCCAGTGACTGTCGTCCTCGTTGGTGGTGAACCAGACGTCGTTGCCACCGGAGCCGTTCCCATCGGCAGCCGTATACCGATCGTCCTGCGTGGTCGTCGAGACGCCATCGAGACCGATCGCGAACGTGCAATGCCCGGCGGTCACCACCACAGTGGGGCTGGCGAGCGTGCCGGAGCAGCTGTACCAGGCACCCGGGTCGTCGTAGATGCCACTGGGGGCGTCGGGGACGAAGAACAGGAGCTGGCCGACCTGGGGATGCTCCCCGGCATCGTCGACGCCGCCCTTCGTGATCGCGGTCGCCGGCGCTGCGGCCAGGGCCAGCGCGAGCAGGGCTGCGAGTGCTGCGATGCGGATGCGCATGCGCCTCCTCCTGGGATGCAGGCGCGGCCGCGCGGCGCACGGCCGCAGTGCCGCGATGGTAAACCCAGGTCGGCCGAGGGCGGTGCGGGCGGGCACCGGTTCTTGGGTGACGGTCGCCCGAGCGGCCGGACTAGGCGCTCGCGAGCCTCGCCTCCGCCGGCGCACCGGCTTCGCGTCCGGCGAGGACCCGCGTCAGCCCCTGCTCGCCCGAGCGCATGATGGCGTTGAAGTTGGAGGTGACGACCCGGCCGGCGAGCGGGACCGGCAGGTTCATCCACCAGCGCGCGGGGCGGACGTCCATGACGAAGCGGACCGTGGTTCGGCCACCGGCCGGCTCGAACGTCCAGGTGCAGGTGCCCTCCATGTCGCCGGCTGCCCGACCCTGCAGGAGGCGATGGCGCGCGATGTCGACGATCTCGACGTCGATCTTGAGCGTGTACGGCAGCCAGCCGCGCCAACCCTGGCGGATCCGCATCCCGCGGCCCGAGGACTCGCCTGCCGAAAGCTGCTCGGCGGAACGGAACCCGTTCCACCAGGTCGGCCACTGCTGCTGGTCCAGGAGCACGTCCCAGACGCGCTCGACCGAGGCCTCAGCCTGCCATTCGGTGACGAAACGGAAGTGACCCATCGGAGTGGCGCCTCATCGCTCTGCCGTCCCGGGACGCTTGGTGACGTGCAGCGAGCCTCGGCGCTCCGGGGGCCGGCGACGATGGACAAGCGGCATCGCGGCGATACGTCATCCGTCCTGGCTTCCGGAGCGAGCCCCCGTGCGGGTCGCGCCGCGGGCAGCCCCACCCTACAGCCGCCGCTTCCCCCGATCCCCGTCGCCGGCGCGCTCCATGTAGAAGTTCAGCATCTCGTAGGCCCAGGCGGCATCGAAGGTGAGGTGGAACTGCTGCTGGAGCCGGCGGTTCAGGACCCGCTTCGACCAGGCCAGCGCGTAGGGGGTCCGCTTCAGAAGGCGGTCGGTCAGCTCCTTGACGGCTGCGTCGAGCTCGGCGGCCGGGACGGCCCGGTGGATGTAGCCGAGGTCCGCCAGCTCGCGGCCGGTGAAGGGCCGGGCCAGGAGCAGGAAGTCACGGGCGTGGGCCAGGGTCATCTGCATCGGCACGAAGACCGCCCCGCCGTCGCCGGGCACGACCCCCAGGTCCGGACGTCCGTAGGGCAGCTCGCCCATGCCCAGGTGATAGTCGGCGATGAGGGCCTCCTCGTCGGCGACGACGAAGTCACAGGCGAAGACCAGGCTCGAACCGAACGCCACCGCGGGACCATTGACCCGGGCGATCACCGGCTTCTCGATCTCGATGATCGCGTTGAGGGTCCTGGCGAGGCCGACGCTCAGGTCCCAGTCCTCGCCGGGGTCGTGCGCCTTGATCCCGGGGCCCGCTGAGGGCGGAACGAAGAACATCTCGCCCAGGCCGGTCAGCACGATGACCCGGACATCGTTGTCGCCGCGGAGCTCCTCGAGCGCCTCCCCGACCTCCTTGTGCTTCGGGAAGTACTTGACGACCTCCTGGCCCGCCTGGCGGGCGTAGTGGGCGTCACCCGAGGGCAGCATCCCGATCGTTGCGACGCCGCCCTCCCTCGTGATCCGCAGGTCTCCGTACTCGCGCATCCGTACCCTCCTGCCAGGTCGACTCCGGAACGCATCCGAGCGTAGCCGAGGGCGCTAGAGTCGGGTGATGGACGCGCAGGCAGATCGGCCCGGGCCGGTCGAGCGGTGGTTCCGCGGGGACGGGATCCGGATCCATGCTCTCGACTGGGGAGGGCCGGCCCATGCGCCTGCCGCCCTCATGCTCCACGGGGTCGGCGGCAACGCCTGGATCTGGGACGGGGTCGCGCGCCGGCTGGCACGGCTCCTTCCGGGCCACCGGATCGTCGCCATCGACCAGCGCGACGGTGGCGACACGGAGCATCCGCCGACCGGCTACTCGAGGGAACGGTTCGTCGCCGATGTGGCAGCGGTCCATGACCAGCTGGGCGGCGGTCCGATGGCGCTGATCGGCCACTCGAGGGGCGGCTGGCTTGCGTCCGCCTTCGCTGCGACGTATCCGGATCGCCTCTCCCGGCTGGTCCTCGTCGATCCCGCCCGGCTCGTCTTCGAGCGCGAAGCCGACGCAGACGCCTTCTTCTCCTGGGTCAGCGGCTCGCTGGGCCCGTTCGAGTCCGAGGAGGCCGCTCTGACCTGGGCGACCGCGCAGGACCCGCACGCGGACTGGACGCCGATCCGGACGCGCTCGTTCCTCGCCGGTCTGCGCCGCGACGAGGCCGGACGCCTGGTCGGCAAGTTGCCGAGCGAGGCCGTTCCTCAGCTTCGTCAGGCGCGGGTGGACGGTGAGGTGGTGACCGAAGGCCTGTCGGCCATCGAGACCCCGACCCTGCTGCTGGTCGCCGAGCGGCAGTCGGCGGCCCGGCTCCGCGACAAGCTCGCCTACGCCGAGCGGATCCCGGAGGTCACCGTTCGGAGACTCGACGGGAGCCACTTCCTCCACGCCGAGACCCCGGCTGATGTGGCCGCGGAGATCGCGTCCTTCATCGCGGCTGATCGACCGGGGCGCGAGGGCCGCTGCGAGGGCCCGCGCTAGCGCGGGCAGCTCGCGGTCGACGGGCGCCGCACGGCCGGCGCATCATTCCCGCATGCGACGTCCTGCCGCACCCTCCGACCGCGTCCGAGTCCGACGCCTGCCCGAGCTGGGAGCCTACGACCGGGCCACGATCGAGGCGATCCTCGACGAGGCCCTCGTCTGCCACCTCGCCTTCGTCCAGGACGGCCAGCCGTACGCGATCCCCACGCTCCACGCGCGGGTGGGCGACCGCCTCTACGTCCACGGCTCCTCGGCCAGCCGGGCGCTCCGCGTCCTCGGCGGCGGAGCACCGGTCGGCGTCACGGTGACGCTCTTCGACGGCCTGGTCCTGGCCCGCTCCGTCTTCGAGCACTCGGTGGGCTACCGATCGGTCGTGGTCCTCGGCACGGCGACGCTCGTCGCGGATCCTGAGGAGAAGCTGGCCGCGCTCGAGGCCTTCACCGAGAAGCTCCTCCCCGGCCGCTGGGCCGAGGCCCGCCAGCCGTCGCGGAAAGAGCTCAAGGCGACCGCGGTCCTCTGGCTGCCGCTCGACGAGGCATCGGCCAAGGTCTCGGCCGGGCCACCGGACGACGGCGAGGGCCCCGACGCCGCGCTCGACGTCTGGGCCGGCAACCTGCCGGCCCGCGAGGCCTGGGGCGAGCCGATACCGGACCCGCTCCTCCGCGAGGGGATCCCGGTGCCAGAGAGCGTGCGGCGGTTCCTGGCATCGCGCCGGGACGACTGACCGACCCGGGGGCTCGGCCGAGGGTCAGGCGACGCGGGCGCCCGCCTTCCAGACCTGCTCGACGCGGCCGGCCAGCCCACCGAACTCGAAGAGATCGCCCGCCACGACGACGAGGTCGGCCAGCTTGCCCGGCTCGAGCGTCCCGAGGTCGGCCTCCAGGCCCATCAGCTCGGCCGCACTCCGGGTCGTCGCGACGAGCGCCTGTCCCGGCGTCATCCCTCCGTGCTCGACCATGAGCTCGAGCTCGCGCAGGTTCCGGCCGTGCGGGGTGACGCCGGAGTCGGTGCCCATGGCGATGCGGACGCCGGCCTCCACGGCGCGCCGGAAGCTCGCCCGGTGGATCTCGATGACGGAACGCGCCTTCTCGACGATGGCGGACGGGAGCGCGACCCCCTGGTCGACGGCATCGAGCACACCCTGCGGGGCGACGAGTGTCGGCACGAGCCAGGCTCCCCGGGCGAGCATGAGGTCGATGCCCTCGTCGTCGAGGTAGATCCCGTGGTCGATCGAGCGGATCCCGGCTCGGACGGCGTTCTTGATGCCCTCGGCGCCCTGGGCGTGGGCCATCACCCAGCGGCCGGCGGCATCGGCCTCTTCCACGAGGACTCCGAGCTCGACGGGCCGGAGGTGGGCGTGCCGGGGGTCGTCTCGCGGCGAGAGGACCCCGCCGGATGTCGCCACCTTGATGACGTCGGCGCCCATGCGAACGAGCTCGCGCACCGTCCGCCGCATCTCGTCGGGACCGTCGACGATCGTCTCCGGGATGCCAGGATGCGGGCCCAGGATGCCCATCCGGGCGCCGGACGGCATCCAGTCGTCGCCATGCCCGCCGGTCTGGCTGATCATGCCGAGGGAGATCTGCATCCGCGGTCCGACCACGAGACCGCGCTCGACCGCCTCCTTGACCCCGAGGTCGGCGCCGCCGGCATCGCGCACCGTGGTGATCCCGGTCCGGATCGTCGCCCGGAGGTTCCGGGCGGCCTCGAAGAACTGGAGCGAGAAGGGCGTCTGGGCCAGCCGCCAGAGGTCGACGTGGCTGACCGTGACGTGGACGTGGCAGTCGAACAACCCGGGGAGGAGCGTCCGGCCGGCGAGGTCGAGCCGCTCGTCGCCGTCGAGCCCGGAGCCGACGTCCACGATGCGGCCGTCGGCGATGGCCAGGTCGGCGATGGCGGGCTCGGCCCCCGATCCGTCGAAGACCCGGGCTCCGGCAAAGACGGTGCGGCGCATGGGCCGAGGATACCCGGCGGACCGGGCTCCAGCCCGGCGGCCGGACTGGGTTCAGCCGGTAGCACGCCGACGTGTCGGCCGGCGGCCGCGAGGGATGGCCGGGTCCCGGCGCTCGTCCTTCTCGGCTTGGGGACCGGGAGCGGCGCCTGCCACCGCATCGTAGGGCTCGACCGGATAGGGCATCCCGGCGTCGAAGAGGTGGATGAACTGCTCGACCAGGTCGGGGTCGAACTGTCGGCCGGCCTGGCGGCGCAGCTCTGCGAGGGCCGCCTCGTGGGAGATGGGCTGCCGATATGGGCGTCCGGCGACCATGGCCTCGTAGGCGTCGACGATGGCGACGATACGGGCACCGATCGGGATCTCCTCGCCCCGGAGTCCGTGGGGATAGCCGCGTCCGTCGAACCATTCGTGGTGGTGGAGGACGATCGTCGCGGCGTCGCGGAGGGCGCCAGCGTGCTCGAGCATGACCTGGCCGATCTTCGGGTGCTCGGCCACCACCCGCCACTCGCCCTGTTCGAGCTCGGTCGGCTTCGACAGGATCTCGTCCGGGATCGCCAGCTTGCCCAGGTCGTGGAGAAGGCTGGCGACCCGGATCCGCTCGATCTCGCGGCCCGGCAGGCCGAGCGAGCGGGCCATCGCCATCGCCGAGCCGGCGATGAGCGGAGACGATCGCCCTGCCCAACCCGATCGCTCGCGCAGCGCATCGGCCAGCGAGGTGGTCGCTGCGTCGAGGGCGAGGCGGCCCACCTCCATCGCCGCAGCGCGAGCGTCCGGGTCGATCGGTGCGCGACGAACGCGTCCGTCGTCGTGGACCTCGTTGAAGACGAAGACCTGGTCCCGCCCCAGGGCCTTGGCGGAGTACAGCGCCGTGTCCGCGTCGCGGATCAGGCGGTCGAGGTCGAGCTGGCCGCCCATCCCGCCCGCTACGCCCGCCGACAGGGTCACGACGACGCTGGTCCCGTCGTCGAGGACCACCGGGGAGCTGGCCAGGAGCCGCCGGAGCTTCTCGGCCACGGTCGCGGCCGCTTCGGCGTCGGTCTCGGGCAGGACGATCATGAACTCCTCGCCGCCATAGCGGCCGAGGGCATCCTGCGCCCGCATATCTCCCCGTAGCATGCCGGCCACGGCGCGGAGGACCTGGTCGCCGGCGAGATGTCCGAACGTGTCGTTGAGCCGCTTGAAGTGGTCGAGATCGACCAGGGCGACGGACAGCGGGCGATGGTAGCGCGCCGCCCGCCGCAGCTCCTCCTCGAGTCGGGCGAGGAGGGCCTGGCGGTTCGAGACGCCGGTGAGCTCGTCGGTGGTGGCGAGGGTCCAGGTGGCCGTCAGGCGGTCCGTCAGCCGGGCGAGCGCCCGTCGGACCCGGGCCCCGCCGATCCGCGACCCGGCGAGCTGCTCGAGGGCGACGCCGTCGGCCACGGCGAGGCGCTCCAGCAGAGCGGCCAGCCGACGGTCCCGCCAGCGGACCAGGATCGCGTACCCGACGGCGCCGGCGAAGGCGATCGAAGCCACGAAGGCCACGAACGCGACCGAGAACCACGTCGACTGGCTGACGTCGATCACCGCGGGCGTCGATCCTCCGGCACGGGCGGCCGGGAGGCCGCGAGCTCGAAACGAGCGTGCCAGTCGTCACCTTCCGGCGACATGGCCCGGCGGTACCGTCGGCGGACCGGACCGCTGTCCGGTCGATGTGGTCAACCGAGCGGCTCGACCCGGGCTCGGAGCAACTCATCCGAGGCGTCGGTGAGCCGATATGCCGCGACGCCGGGCTCCAGCTCCCAGGCTCGACCGGCGATCGTCGCCCCAGGGCCGGCGGGCGCCAGGTACTCCGCGACGATGGCCCTCGGCCACGCACGGAGGGACGTCGTCCCGAGCGGCACCGCCGCCGTTGCCTCGTCGATCCAGTCGATGTAGGCCCCGTTGTTGGCGTGGCCCATCGGATCGAGATCGGAGCGACGGACGGTGATGACCGACGCCGCCGCGTCGACGGGTGTCGGTGGAAGGGCGACGCGATGTGGCTCGAAGGGCGGTGGCGTCTCCGGGAAGAGGCGAGGGAAGTCGTCCGGGATGCGCGTCGGCATCCCCCGCCGATCGGTCATGACCCAGTCCGTCTCGACGGCGGCCAACGGCCGGCCTTCGGCGGCGGCCACGGTGGTGCGGCGCCGAGCCAGGATCCTCCGGAACCCGCTGATCGAGGTCGAGACGACCAGGGCGGTCCCGGTCGGGGCATCGGCCAGCTGCTCGAGCCGGATGGCCCGGACGAGCCAGGCGAGGCCGCGGGCCTCGTACCACTCGCGCCCGAAGCCCAGGGCCTCCGAATGCCGCCAGGCGCAGTCCTGCGCGTACCGCAGGAACGCCGATGGCCGGGCCGTCCCGTCGGGACCAGCCTCGTCGAAGCGGACCCGGTACTCGGCGGAGAAGCCGGCGACGAGCGGGTCCCCCGGGGCGATCATCGGCGGGCCCTCAGGGTTGCCGGACGACCCGCCAGGTCCCCGATCGTCTCGATCGTGGCCAGACGAGTCCCGTCAGCGGGCGCGGTCTCGCGGGCGAGGCGCACCAGGCAGGATCGGTAGGCATCGAAGACGACCAGGCCGACCCGGACGCGCTCCCCCTCGGCGGCAGCGTGGGTCCGGGCGTCATCGAGCTGCAGGAGGACCTCGCCGTTGATGCCGCGGGCACCCCACTTGCAGTCGTAGACCTCGGCCGCACCCGGCGATTCGACCGTCACGTCGTAGGGGTGGACCTGCGAGCGAACCCCATCGAACAGCACCCGTCGCTCGCGCCGGACGTCGGGGCCACGTCGCTGCAGGAGGAGCTCGGTCAGCGCCTCGACGATCGCCCCCCGGAACTGGGATCGGGCCTGTTCACCGCGATCCGCGACCTGGAGCGATACGTCGAGGATGGCCTCCGCCCGAGCCCGGTCTTCGGGTTCGACAGCGTCGCCGAACAGGCCCGGGAACATGGTCCGCCAGCCGGCGGGCTCGATGGACTCGCCGTTCATGACGGCCCGGGCAAGGATCCTCGCTCCATGGGAGGCGTCGGCCAGCAGCCCGGCCGCCCGGGCGACGAGCGGATCGGCCTGGATGCCCTGGTAGACGACGGCCCGCGCGTCGGGTGCCGCGTCCTGGAACCTCACGTCGCCTCCTCGAGGCCCAGGAGGACCACCTGCGGGAAGGTCGACAGCCAGTCGATGGCGCGGTGCGGGTCGCTGATCCTGGCGACCTCGGCTGCCAGGCCATCGACCGCGGCCACGACGGCTGGTGTGGCGGGCTCGGTCGGACGTGCGGACGCCACCGCCTGCAGACGGGCCGACCAGGCCGCCCGGAGGTCGGTGACGTAGGGCCACTCGTCCTCCACCGCCTCGGCGACCTCGGCGAGTCCACCGTAGACCGCGAGGGCCCGGGCGATGAGATCCGCGATGGTCGGGGCTTCCACGCCGGGCAGGGTACCGCGTCCGGACCTCTCGACCGGGAGCGCCGGGTGCCGACCGACCGCTCGGCGCTGGCTCAGCGAGAGAGGAGAGCGAGGAGCAACTCCGGTCGCGTGTCCTGGGGACGCCCCTCGAGCGTGGCTCGGACCTGATCGAGCAGGCGGATCAGGCGACGCTCCGCGGCCTCGTCCCAGACCGCGTACACCTCGACCGCCCGTCGGCGGACCTCACCGGCTTCGCGGCGCTCGCCGCGTCGCTCGAGCTCGGTCGCGGCGTCGAGCACCGCCCGGTAGAGTTCGGGCAGGGAATCGGCACGGGTCCGGCTAGGTTCCATCGCTCGTCGAGGATGGACCCGGCGGGCCGCAGCGGCGATAGCGAACTGGTCCGGGCGTGTCCCGCCGAACGGACCACCAGGGCATGGAGGGATCGCATGGACCTCGGCATCTCGGGTCGGGGAGCGATCGTCGGGGGCGGCTCGTCGGGGCTCGGCCGGGCCTCCGCCGAACGACTCGCCGAGGCCGGCTGCCGGCTGGTCATCTGGGCGCGAGGCGCCGATGCGCTGGAGGCCACGGCCCGCTCGCTCCGGGAGCGCCACGGCGTCGAGGTCCATCCCGTGGTCGCGGACGCGGCCGACCCAGGGGCGGCGGCGCTCGTCGCCGGTGCGGCGGCCGAGCTCCTGGGCGACGTGGACATCCTGGTCCTCAACGCCGGCGGCCCGCCGACGGTCGACCCGACCGCGACCGACGCTGACGCCTGGCGGATCGCCTTCCAGCAGCTCAGCATCACGCCGATCGATCTCGCGACGCGGCTCCTGCCGTCGATGCGGCGTCGCGGCTGGGGCCGGGTCGTCGCCCTCCTGTCCTACGGCGTCCGCCAGCCGATCGGCGACCTGGCCTACTCGAATGCTGGCCGGACCGCCCTGGCCGCCTGGCTCAAGACGACGTCGCGCACCGTGGCCGCGGACGGTGTGACGATCAACGGCGTGCTGCCCGGCCGGATCGAGACTCCGCGGATCGCCTACCTGGACCGGACGGCCGCCGAGCGGACGGGCCGCACCCAGGAGGAGGCCCGCGCCGATCAGGTCGCGGCGATCCCGGCGGGTCGCTACGGCGACCCAGACGAGCTCGGGGCGCTGGTGGCCTTCCTGTGCTCGGAGCCGGCGCGCTACCAGACCGGCACCTTCACGGCCGTCGACGGCGGGCTGCTGCTGGGACTCTAGACCCACCGGTCGACCGATCGGCCGGGCCTGACCGCCGGTCCGCGTCCGACGCCGTATGCGATGCGGACGGATCAGTCGCCCGGGTGCCCCCAGGACCGGACCGTGAATCCCTCGAGTCGACCCGTCGCCGGGAACCGGCGGACCTCGACCCGCTCCACGACGGCGCCGAAGGGGCCCTCGCGCAGGGACTCGAGCAGCCGTTCGAGTCGGTCGGTCGGTCCCTCGGCGACGCACTCCACCCCGCCGTCGGGCCGGTTGGCGACCCAGCCGTCCAGGCCGAGAGAGATCGCGACGTGGATGACGAAGGCCCGGTAGCCGACGCCCTGGACCCTGCCGCGTACCGTCGCTTCGAGGCGGAGGGCGGGGCCGGGAGAACGGGGCTGACCGCCCGCCGTCGTGGCCACGGTCAGGCGGACGCGCCCGCGCGGGGAGCCGCCAGGACGAGCGCATCGAGCAGGAGCTCGGGGCCGACGTTGGCGTCGAGGCGCTCCGCGGCCGAGGCGAGCTCGGCCAGGAACGTGGCCACCGAGCGGGCATCGACGATCGTCGACGTCGCCTGAAGCTCGTCGAGAAGACCCGGGTCACGGACGAGGCCCGGCGTCCCGGCCTGGACGAGGGCGAGATCGCGGAAGACGTCCCGCCAGGTCTCCACCAACCAGGCCGCCGCGCGTCGTCGCTCCGATGCCGGCGATCGGACCATCGTGCCGGCGTCCTGCTCGGCCACCGCGACCGGGACGCCGTCGGTCGGAGCGACGGCCGATCGGCGCGGCCGGCTTGCGCGACCGGTCGCGCTCCCATCGGTCTTCCCGTCGGGGCCGGCCCGGTCGAGCTCCTCGAGGGCATCGCCCGCACGGCCTGCAAGATCGCGGATCGCAGCCAGCCTTGCGGACCGCCGTGCCGGCAGCAGGTCCATGAGGCCCCGGGCGATCTCGGCGCGGGCGAGCGCGGCCGCCGGTGCCCGGGCATAGGCGACGGCCAGTCCGGGTCGCCCGCCGGCGATCCTGGCCAGTCGAGCCGCGGTCGGCGGGTCCGCCAGCCCGAGGTCCCCGAGGAGGCCCTCGATCTCCCTGACGGGCGCAGGACCGAGCCGGACCCGGACGCAGCGGGAGCGGACCGTGTCGAGGAGCCGCTCCTCGTCGTCGGCACAGAGGACGATGACGACCCCGAGCGGAGGTTCCTCCAGGAGCTTCAGCATGGCGTTCTGGGCGTCGTCGTTGAGCCGATGGGCTGCCTCCACGAGGGCGACCCGGGCACCTCCCTCCACCGGCATCAGGGCCAGCTCGGTGACGAGCTCGCGGACGCGGCCGATGCCGATCTGTCCACCGGGTCCTTCGGGGGCCAGCAGATGGAGATCGGGGTGGTTGCCGGAGGCCACCTGTCGACATCCACGGCACGCGCCGCATGGACGTTCGTCGGCTGTCGACGCCTGACACAGGAGCCCCCTGGCGAGGTCACGGGCCAGGGTCGACTTGCCGACCGATCCCGGGCCCACCAGGAGGATGGCATGCGGGACGGGCCCGGCGACGAACGCGCGGACGGCCGCCAGGGCGGACGGCTGGCCGCGCGTCTGCGATCCCGTCGTCACGGCGTCTGGGACTGCCGGCCGCGACGCCGCTCAGCCCTCGGCGGTCGGCTCGGCGGTCTTGGCGGCCTTTGAGCGGGTGCTCGTGCGGCGGGTCCGCGGCTTGGCTGCCGGCGTCTCGTCGGCTGCCGCGGCCTCGGGGGCCTCGGCGGTCGGCTCGGCGGTCTTGGCGGCCTTCGAGCGGGTGCTCGTGCGGCGGGTCCGCGGCTTGGCTGCCGGCGTCTCGTCGGCTGCCGCGGCCTCGGGGGCCTCGGCGGTCGGCTCGGCGGTCTTGGCGGCCTTCGAGCGGGTGCTCGTGCGGCGGGTCCGCGGCTTGGCTGCCGGCGTCTCGTCGGCTGCCGCGGCCTCGGGGGCCTCGGCGGTCGGCTCGGCGGTCTTGGCGGCCTTCGAGCGGGTGCTCGTGCGGCGGGTCCGCGGCTTGGCTGCCGGCGTCTCGTCGGCTGCCGCGGCCTCGGGGGCCTCGGCGGTCGGCTCGGCGGTCTTGGCAGACGGCTTCTGGGCCGCCTGGGCCCGGATCATCGCCTCGAGCTCCGGCGGGACCTCGCTCCAGGGATCGCCGCCGCCCCCTCGGCGCCCACCTCCAGATGATGGTGCGCCGGCGGACGGCTGGGCGACCGGCCTGGCGGTGGGCTGGGGCAGACGGGGACCACGACCGCGCCCGTAGCGCTCGCGCTCGATAGCGCTCACATACGCCGCGCGACCGCCCCGGCCACCTCCCCGACCGCTCCCACCGCGGCCACCGCCCCGGCCGCTCCCGCCGCCTCCGCGGCGCTCGGCGATCAGGTACTCGGGGATCTCCGGCTCCTCGAAGTCCTCCTCGTCGAGGTCGACCGCCCCGGCCGACGGGGTGGTCGACACGCCGATCTGGCTGTCCCAGACGGAGCCGAAAGCCCCGGCCCTCGGTGGGCGCGGCGCGGCGACGACCTCCTCCTGGTCCTCGTGGTCCTCTTCCTCGTCCTGACCGCCGGCCTCGGCGACCTCGGGGCCCTCGGCCGCAGCGTCGGTCGCCCGACCTCGGCCGCGACCTCGGCCACCCCGGCGCCGCCGGCGCCGTCGGCGGCCATCGCCCTCACCGGCTTCCTCGCCGGCATCGCTCGCCTCATCAGCAGCAGCTGCAGCTGCCTCCTCGGACGCCTCGACTGCGGCCTCTTTGGCCTCTGTGGCCTCTGTGGCCTCTGCGTCCTCGCCAGCGGATCCGGCCCGGGCGAGCTTCTCGCCCGGCAGGACGACGAGTCCGGCGCCACCGGGTGCCTCGGCAGCGGCCGCGGCGACGGCCGGTTCCTCGGTCGTCCGCCGGCGGCGCGAACGGGTCGCCGGCTCGGCCGGTTCGGTGGTCCTTCGGGTCCGCCGACGTCGGCCGCTCCCCTCGCTCTCCTTCTCCGGCACCTCGGTCATCGAGAGGTCCTCGTCCGTGCCGGCGACCCGGCGACCGGACCGGGACGACCCCTTCTCGACCTTGGCCACGTGGATGATGTCGGTGAAGACGTCGGCGACGTCGATCAGGTCCGAGCTGGTGTTGCCACGGAAGGACACCACTTCGACGCGGACGCCCATCTCCTGGACGGCCCGGATCGCCGGTGCGAAGTCGCCGTCCCCGGAGACGACGACGGCGACGTCGAGGTTTCGAGCCGTCTTCATCATGTCGACGACGAGCTCGATGTCGAGGTTGGCCTTCACCTTGCCGTCGCCGTACTTGCGGATGTCCTTGCTCACGACCTTGTAGCCGCTGCGGGCAAGGAACGAATGGAAGTTGCGCTGGTTCTCGTTCTCGGGATCGAGACCCGTGTACGCGTAGGCGCGCACGAAGTCGCGCCCGGCGGTGGCGGCCTTCAGCAGGGTGACGTAGTCGATATCGACTCCCGCGGCCTTGGCCGCGTAGAAGATGTTCGCCACGTCGACGAAGACCGCGACGTTCTTGCTCACGGAGCCTCCTCAGGTTCTCGTCGATCAGCTGCGCCGGCCGGCGGCCCCGGCCACCGTCACGGCGCGTTCGATATGGGGACCCGCCTGGGAGAAGCCGTGGCGACCCCAGCGGGCGAAGGTGTCCGGATGAGATGGGAGCGGCGCCTCCACGAGGCTGCAGCCCTTGTTCCCGGCCGATCGGATGACCTCGTCGAGGAGGACCGCGGTGACGCGGTCCTCGTCCTGGCCGGGGGCGACCACGAGCAGGTCGACCGTGCCGATGTACCCGCCGGCCCTGATCGAAGGTCGAAGGGCCAGCACCGCATATCCGGCCATCGAGCGCCGGGACTCGGCGACGAAGACGCTGGCCTGCGGGATGAAGACGAGCTGGCGGAGCAGATCCCCGGCCGCGATAGGCGCGTCGTCCCCGCTGCCGAGCTCGTCGGATGCGAGCGCGACGAGGCGGTCGACATCCGTGATGCGGGCTGTCCGGACCTGGTAGTCCACGCCGTTGGTCCACCTCGAAGAGGGAGGCGAGGTGCGAATCCGCTGGTTCCCGGACCGAAGGGTGCGGGGCGGGCATCGGGCCGGCGCGTCTCACGGGTGGCACAGGGCGTACCCGGGTCGCTCGGGACCGATGTTGCATTCGGTTCGCCGATGGCTATCATACGGCATCGCTTCGGCGGCTTCCTGCGCGCCGTCCGGGGCCCTCGTGGATCGCCGACCGCCACGCATCATGGTCGCGCCGCCTTCTGGCCCAGTCAGCCGGAGGGGGCTCGACCCGGAGCGACGGCCGAGCGACCCGGGATGGCCACGGCCCCGGGGTTCGGGACGGTCGATCTGGGCCGGGTCGTCATCGGCAAGGTGCCGCTGCCCGCCCGCAACCCGCCGCCGCTGCGCAGGGCAAGGCCGGCGTCACTAGCGCCGGAGGACGTTGGAGGAAGGGTCAGCTCTTCTGGAGCGCGTCGAGCGACGACACCGGTCGTGTCGATCACGACAGGGAAGATCTGCTCGGTGATGACCAGGTCGCGGTGCGAACGCACCGCAGAGGAGGGTTCATGAAGCGACTGTCTCTGTTCGGTTCGCTATTGGTCGGGGCCGCCCTGGTGGCGGGTGCCTGCTCCGACGGAGGCTCGACGCCGCCGCCGGACGACCTGGGTGTCGTCACCATCCCGGCGGGCGAGCCCATCCACGTCGCCTACTGGGGCGTGCTTTCGGGCGCCGACTCCACGCTCGGGACCGATTCCCAGCGCGGCGTCGAGATCGCCATCGACGACCGGGATGGCAAGCTCCTCGACCATGACATCCGACTGACCACCGAGGATGGCCTCTGCACGCCGGAGGGTGGGGCGACCGCTGCCCAGAAGCTGGCGGCCGACAGCACGATCGTGGCGCTCGTCGGCTCGAGCTGCTCGGATGAGACCGTCGGCGGCGTCCAGACCATCACCGAAGCCGGCCTCACCACGATCTCGCCGTCCAACACCCGGCCGGCGCTGACCGCCGAGGACCGCGACGCGACGTACGCCGGCTACTTGCGGACCGCCCACAACGACAACGTGCAGGGCCGGGTGGCGGCGGAGTTCGTCTACAACGAGCTGGGCCTCCGGAGCGCGGCCACCATCCATGACGGCAGCGCCTATGCCGAGGCACTCCAGCAGGTCTTCGCCGACGCATTCACGGAGCTCGGCGGCACGATCACCGTCCAGGAGGCCATCTCGAAGGGCCAGACCGACATGAAGCCGGTCCTGACCCGGATCGCGGCCACGTCGCCGGAGATGATCTACTACCCGATCTTCATCGCCGAAGCGGGCTTCCTGAGCGACCAGATCCCGCAGGTTCCGGGGCTCGAGGACGTCGCCACGATGGGGGCCGACGGTCACTTCTCGCCGGACTTCATCACGGCGGCCGGGGCAGCGGCCGAGGGACACTACCTGTCGAGCCCCGACTTCACGGCGTTCGGCTCGGCGTACTCGGAGTTCCTTGCCAAGCACCAGGAGAAGTACGGCGAGGACGTTCTCAGCATCTTCCATGCCCATGCCTACGACGCCACGAACATCCTGTTCCAGGCGATCGAGGAGGTCGCGGTCGAGGCCGACGATGGGACGCTCTACATCCCGAAGGGCGCGCTCCGGGACGCGCTGTTCGCGACCGCCAACTTCCAGGGTCTGACCGGGACGCTCTCGTGCACGCCGACCGGCGACTGCGGAGCCCCGATCATCGGCGTCTACGAGGTCACATCCCGGGAGACCGGTGGCGAGTGGCCGCCCGAGGCGCCGATCTGGAGGCCATGACCTGAGACCTGGCCGCCTTCGGCGGCCAGACAGCGCTTGCGGGCGGGCCTCGAGGCCCGCCCGTGATCCATCGAGACGACGCAGAAGGGGCCTCTGCCGGTGAACGCGTCCATCTTCGAGCGGATCACCGATGTGGCGATCTCCGCCTTCCTGTGGGCGTTCCGGATCGTCGTCATCCTGATCGTGGTCGTCGGCTCGACCCTGACCCTCGCCAGTGGCAAGTACGGGCTCGAGCAGTGGATCGACCTGCTCGGCGATGGCCTCGCGCTGGGCAGCATCTACGCGCTGATCGCCCTGGGCTACACGATGGTCTACGGCATCCTGCGCATGATCAACTTCGCCCACGGCGAGATCTTCATGGCCGGGATCTTCGGCGGGTACTTCACGGCCTCGGCCCTGGCGCTTTCGGGGTTCCTCAACGCCAACCCCCTGGCGAGCCTGATCTCCATCGTGATCATGATGATCGTGGCAGCGGGGGTCTCGACGATCATCGCCCTGGGCGTGGAGCGGGTCGCCTACCGGCCGCTCCGGGGCGCGCCGCGGCTGGTCCCGCTGATCAGCGCCATCGGGGCCTCGTTCTTCCTGCAGTACACGTTCCGCGGCCTCTTCGGTCCCGGCCTCTACGCCTACCCGCAGGTGGAGGCCCTGGACGAGCCGTTCCCGATCGCCATCCTGAACATGCAGTGGGTCGACGTGCTCGTCATCGTCTCCTCGGTGCTGATGATGCTCGGCCTCTGGCTGTTCGTTATGCGCACGCGGGTCGGGACCGCCATCCGCGCCGTCTCTGAGGACCGGGACGCCGCCGCGCTGATGGGTATCGACGCCAACCGCGCTATCGTCATGACCTTCGCCCTGGGCGCAGCGCTCGCCGGCGCCGCCGGCGTGCTCTACGGTCTCTCGTTCGCCTCGTTCAACTTCTTCAGCGGGTTCATCCCGGGACTCAAGGCCTTCACGGCCGCGGTGCTCGGCGGCATCGGGAACGTCCCCGGAGCCATGCTCGGCGGCCTCTTCCTCGGCCTCGTGGAGTCGGTCGGTCCGACGCTCTTCCTCGACGGGCTCAACGTCCCGTCACCGACCCAGCTGAAGGACGTCATCGCCTTCACGATGCTCGTCCTGGTGCTCGTGTTCCGGCCATCCGGGATCCTCGGCGAGCGCCTCGCAAGGAGCCGGGCGTGACCGCGGTGGCGGCGACCCGTTCGCAAGGCCAGGGGGCGACGCTGGCTGCGGCCCGGATCGGGCTGATCGCCGCCGGCGTCCAGCTCTACCTCTGCCTGGTCGGCATCGTGCCGATCTTCGACGAGCGGCCACTCATCGCGGGGGTGCTGTCGCTCGGCGAGGCGGCGATCCTGATCACGATGTTCGGGGCCGGCTACCTCGCAGCGCAGCGTGCTCGCGAGGTGACCGCGTGGCAGGCCGGCCTGGCCGGGGTCGGCGCGGGCGGCCTGTCGGGTGCCTCGCTGACGCTGCTCGTGCTCGTCGGTTCGGTCGTCGACCTCCGAACGGTCTTCATCCATGCCTCACCCGAGCTCTTCGACATGCTCACGCGGGGCCTCGGTGTCGCCGGGGCGTGGATCCCGACCGTGATCGGCGTGGCCGTCGGCGCCGCGGCGGGACTCGTGGCCCGATCGCCCGCGACGATCCGCCGGCCGCTGCTCTGGGCGCTGGCGATGGTCGTCGCGTTCGGCCTGTTCGCCGGGCTCCTCCGCACGCCGATGCTCAACAACTTCCTGGCTGGCCTCGCCCGCTTCCTGTTCGCGCCGGAGGGCCTGACGCCGATCGGAGCCGGCATCGTGTTCGTCTCCACGTTCGCGATCGTGGCCCTCGAGGGCCGGCTGCGGGTGCGTCGGCGGGTCGGCCAGCTGCCGGCTGCTCGGCGCCGGCAGCTCCAGGTCCCTTTGCTCGTGCTGGCGATCGCGATCGTGCTCGCGTTCCCGATCGGATTCGGGTCGTTCTTCGCGCAGGTGATCGCGGTCGTCGCGATCTACGTGCTGATGGGCTTCGGCCTGAACATCACGCTCGGCCTGGCTGGCCTGCTCGACCTCGGTTTCGTTGCCTTCTTCGCGGTCGGCGCCTACACCGTCGCCCTGCTGACCTCGACCGGGGAGTTCGGGATCGCCGGGTGGTCGTGGTGGGCCGCCGTCCCGTTCGCGGTCCTTTTCGCGATGGCCTTCGGGGCCTTCCTCGGTCTGCCGATCCTCGGCATCCGTGGCGACTACCTGGCGATCGCAACGCTCGGCTTCGGCGAGATCATCGCGATCCTCGCTCGCTCGGACCTCCTGAAGCCATGGCTCGGGGGTCCGCAGGGCATCACGAACGTCCCCAAGCCCATCGACGTGCCGCCGGACAGCTTCCTGGCCGGCCCGAACCAGATCTACTACCTGGCCATCGCCGGGGCGGGGATCATCGCCTTCGTCGCGATGCGGCTTCGCGCCTCTCGGCTCGGACGCGCCTGGATGGCCATCCGGGAGGACGAGGACGTGGCCGAGGCTCTCGGTGTGAACCTGGTCCAGACCAAGTTGCTCGCCTACATGCTCGGCGCAGCGTTCGCCGGCCTCGGCGGCGCCATGTTCGCCGGACTCGTCGGCGCGATGTTCCCGACCAGCATCACCTTGTTCGTCTCGATCAACGTCGTCGCCCTGCTGATCGTCGGCGGGATGGGCAGCAACCCCGGCGTCGTCGTCGGGGCCATCTTCCTGATCGGCGTCCCGGAGCTGTTCCGGGAGTTCTCCGAGTACCGGTTCCTGTTCTACGGCATCGCCCTGATCGGCATGATGATCCTCCGACCGGAGGGGCTCCTGCCGTCGCGGGTCACGCGTCGGGAGCTCCGCCGACCCGACGAGCTCGACGCGACCGCGCCCGAGGATCTCACCGCCGCCGCTGGCGACACCGACCGAAGCGGGGGCTCGCCCGACGCGACCCGTGGGGCGTCCAGCTGATGGCACTCCTAACCGCGAAGACCGTGACGAAGCGCTTCGGCGGCCTGGTGGCCGTG
This sequence comes from uncultured Chloroflexia bacterium, assembly GCA_963707215.1. Lineage (GTDB taxonomy): Bacteria > Chloroflexota > Limnocylindria > Limnocylindrales > CSP1-4 > DATHYZ01. Next base: position 1,675,597 of record CAVPPB010000003.1, read on the forward strand.
AAGGCCCTCGACCTCGCGATCGAGCCGGGCTCGATCGCCAGCGTCATCGGGCCCAACGGTGCGGGCAAGACGACGTTCTTCAACTGCGTCTCGGGCTTCTTCCGGATCGATGACGGGGAGATCCGATTCGACGGTCACCCGATCCACCACCTGCGACCTGACCAGATCGCCCGGCTCGGCATCGCCCGGACGTACCAGAACATCCGCCTCTTCCCCACGATGACGGCGCTCGAGAACATCCTGGTGGGGGAGCATCGCCATCTCCACTCCACCTGGATGGGGGCGGTCGTCCGGACCCCGGCCCAGCGGCGGGAGGAACGGCGTGCCGTCGAGGAGGCCCGACGGGTGCTGCAGTTCGTCGGCCTGTCCGGCCGCGGCGACTTCCTCGCCGGGAAGCTGGCCTACGGCGACCAGCGCCGGCTGGAGATCGCCCGGGCGCTCGCCAGCAAGCCGCGGCTCCTGCTGCTCGACGAGCCGACGGCGGGCATGAACCCGGTCGAGACCGCGCAACTGACCGAGTTCATCCGTCGACTCCGGGACGAGCTCGGGATCACGATCCTCCTCATCGAGCACGAGATGCGGGTGGTCATGGGGATCTCCGAGCGGATCACCGTCCTCGACTACGGCGAGAAGATCGCCGAAGGCAGCCCGAAGGAGATCCAGTCGGACGCCCGCGTGATCGAGGCGTATCTGGGGCACGGGGCCGCGACCGCCGAGTCCGGACCCGCGCCGGTGGAAGGCGAGACCGCCCCAGGGACTTCGACATGACGGAAGCCATCACAGCCATCGATCGCGACGCCCAGGCGCCGCTGCTCGACGTCCAGGAGATCCATGCCTTCTACGGCAACATCCATGCGCTCCAGGGGATCTCGCTCACCGTGCGCGAGGGGGAGATCGTCACCCTCGTCGGCGGCAACGGAGCTGGAAAGAGCACCACGCTGAACGCCATCTGTGGGATCGTGCCGCCGCGCCAGGGCGCCGTCCGGCTCGCCGGTGACGACCTGGCGGGCCTCCCGGCCCACGAGATCGTGGCGCGCGGGGTGACCCAGGTCCCCGAGGGACGGCGCACGTTCGCACGGCTCACCGTCAACGAGAACCTTCGGATGGGTGCCTACGTGGTCAAGGACAAGGCCCTGATCCAGCAGCGCGTCGAGGACGTCTTCCAGCTCTTCCCCCGCCTGCGCGAGCGGCGGGAGCAGATCGCCGGGACGCTGAGCGGCGGCGAGCAGCAGATGCTGGCGATGGGCCGGGCGCTCATGTCCGGTCCGCGGCTCCTGCTCCTCGACGAGCCGTCGATGGGGCTCGCGCCCGTCCTGGTCGAACAGATCTTCGAGACGATCGAGCGGCTGAACGATGCCGGGACGACGATCCTGCTCGTGGAGCAGAACGCCCGGATGGCGCTCCAAGTCGCCAACCGCGGGTACGTGATCGAGAACGGTCGGATCGTCCTCGAGGACGAGGCGGCTCGTCTCCGCGACAACGAGATGGTCCGGAAGTCGTACCTGGGCATCGCCTGACCCGGCCAGGCCGTCGTCAGGTGGTTGCCGGCTCCTTCCAGATCTCGAAGGCAGCCCGAGCCAGGACGAGCATGCCGACGCCGGCGACCCACAGGCCCGGCGCCCGGTCGGGCAGGAGGCCGGTAGGGAACGACAGGTAGTCGATGGGCCACAGGACGACCCCGACGGCGGCCAGGCCGGTGATGATCGCGTAGGCGGGCCAGGCGTCGATCGCGACCGAGCGGCCGGCAGCGTACGGGAGGGAGGCCAGGGCGAGCGTCAGCAGCCCGGCCAGGAACACGAGGATGCCGCTGCCGTCGAACGCCCGGAGCTCGGTGGTGGGCAGGTCGCTGCCACCGCCGGCCGAGAACCACGGCAGCAGGCAAGCGACGATCAGGATGGCGGCCCCGACCAGGGCGAGGCGTCGGCCGCGGCCGAGCGGGCGCCGATGCATGGTCAATCGGCCGCCGCGTAGACCTCGGGGCGGAGCACCCCGACGAAGCGGAGGTTCCGGTACAGCTCCCCGAAGTCGAGGCCGTAGCCGATGACGAACCGATCCGGGATCGTGAAGCCGACGTAGTCCACCGGGATCTCCACCAGGCGCCGTGCCGGCTTGTCGAGGAGGGTGCAGATCCGGAGTGATCGGGGGTTCTTGCCACGCAGGTAGCGGAGCAGGTAGTTGAGGGTCAGCCCGGTGTCGATGATGTCCTCGACGATGAGCACATCCTGGCCCTCGATGCTCGCCGAGAGGTCCTTGAGGATCCGGACCAGGCCGGTCGACTCGGTGGACGACCCACCGTACGAGGAGACCTCCATCAGGTCGATCCTGACCGGGATCGTCATGGCCCGCATCAGGTCGGCCATGAAGGGGAGCGAGCCCTTGAGGACGCTCACCAGGGTGAGCTCCCGGCCCTCGTAGTCGGCGCTGATCCGAGCACCGAGCTCGGCCACCTCGGCCTGGATCTCGGCCTCGGTCAGGAGCACCTCGGCGATGTCGGCCTCGAGGTCAGCGGTCCGGTTCATGTCGGGATGGCCTCAGTAGCGGTGCGGGAAGCGGTCTTCCTGGTCGTCGACAGCGGCTGGGCCGCCCGGCCATCGTCGGATCCGGTCGATGGCAGCTCGGGCGTCTCGTCCACCGGCCCGACCGGGACCGGGATGCCCAGCTGGCCATCGGCGCCAGAGAGCGCATCGGCGATCGCGAGCTTGCCGTACTTGAGCATCAGGGCGCGGAAGTCGCGAGCGTAGAACAGCTTGACCCGGATGGTCGGGTAGAGCGCCCTGAGACGCCGGAGCTTGCGGTTCTTCTTGCGGACGAGACGCTGCTTGAGGGTCGTCAGCTCCACGTAGAGATCCAGGTCGGGCAGGTAGAAGTCGGGGCTGAAGCTCTCGAGGACCTCGCCCTCGAGGCTCCAGCGGATCGGGAACACGTGCGGCTCGTATTGCCAGCGGACGTCGTAGAAGTCGAGGATCCGGGCCAGCTCGGCCTCGCTGGCGTGAGCGAACGGCGGAGCTACCTCGGCCGCCGTATCGGCGGGCTCGACGACCTGGGTCCCGCTCACAGCTCGAACCCTTCGGTACCGCCGTCGACGGCCGAGTCGGCTAGCAGGTCGAGGAGGTCACCGCGCCAGGCGGCCAGGAACCGGCGCATCGCGAGGACGTCGTCCTCCCCGAATGGAGGCGCACCGGGCCGCGGCGGAGCGTCGGCCGGGTCTACGGCACCCGACGGGCGCGGGCCGGCGTCGAGGGTCGGCAGCCCACGGCTCTCGGGCTGGGAGATCATCCCGAGGGTCACCGCACCGCATCTCCGACATGGGAGCTCCAGGAAGACGAGGTCGTCGCGCTCGGCCAGGACCCGGATCTCGGCGGCAGCGGGGATGTCGCCGCAGACGGTGCATGAAGTCCGCTCGAGTCGGGCGCGGAGACGGTCGTGCGGATCCATCGCCTGCAGTCTACTCGCAGCCGCCCGACCGGTCAGCCGTCGCCCTCTCGACGGTCGATACCCCCTAGGAGTATCATGCTCGACGTGAGCGAGCCACGAGGGACATCGCGACCGGGGCCGCCCGCCGATGCCGGATCCCGAGCCGACACGACGTCCTCCCGGTCCACCACGGCCGCCCGAGCGCCGTCGCGCAAGGGCGGGTCCGCCGAGGTCGAGGGCGGCCACTTCCGCCACAGCTACTCGAAGGACCGCGCCAAGCTGATCAGGCGCCTGTCCCGGATGGAGGGCCAGGTCCGCGGCATCGCCCGGATGATCGAGCGAGAGGAGTACTGCGTCGACATCCTCCAGCAGACCGCCGCTCTCAGGGCCGCCGTCGACGGCGTTGCCCTGCTCATCCTCGAAGACCATGTCCAGGGCTGCGTCCGGACGGCCGCCGAGCGGGGCGAAGCGGACGTCTACGCGGACGAGGTGCTCGACGTCGTCCGGCGGACCCTGGGACGCCCCGTCCGAACCGGTCGTTCCACCTGACGATCCGGCCCTCGCCCTTGCCGGCTGGTCGTCGGGGACGTTCATCCACGACCCCCTCGCTCGGGTCCGGTCCCCCCACCGGGAGTTATCCACAAATCCACCGTCCGGTCCGCGGATCGTGGATAACCGCATTGACGACGGTCGACGCGATCCGTAGCGTCCGGCGTCCGCATCGTGGTCGACGGGGAGCGCGGCTCGCGAGAGGCCAAGGGGAGACCCGGCCGTGAACCGGACGAGCCGCGTCAGACCGGACAGGACGGCCATCGGTGCGCAGCACGACGACGTCGGGGGCGCCGTCCACCCGCAACGGGATCCACTGCATCGTGGGCCCGTCCGGGCCCGGACGACGCCCCCGGCGCGCGCCAGCGACCTGCCGCCGATCCCGGCGCCATTCCTCGGAAGCCTCGACGAAGGTCTCGCCGAGCTCGGGCTGGGGCTCGACGGGGACCAGCGTCGACGACTCGTCGATCATGCGCGCCTGCTCCTCGCCTGGACGTCGGCTGTCAACCTGACCGGCATCCGCGACCCGGCGGCGGCGGCCCGGCTCCATGTGATCGATTCGATCAGTGCCGTTCCCCTGCTCCGCGAGCTGGGCGTCGATCGCTTCGTCGACCTGGGCAGCGGTGGCGGATACCCCGGCCTCGCACTGGCGATCGCCACCGCGGCCGCGGCGCGGCTCGTCAATTCCACCGGCAAGAAGGCCACCTTCCTCGAGCTGGCCGTGGCGGACCTCGGCCTCGACGATCAGGTCGCCGTCGACCGCCGACGAGCGGAGGAGCTCGCGGCCGATCCCATCCACCGCGAGGGCTGGCCCGCGGTCACCGTCCGGGCCGTGGCCGGCCTCGGCGAGCTCGTCGAGCTTGCCTTCCCACTGCTTCGCCCGGGCGGCGCCCTGCTCGCCTGGAAGCGCGATCCCACCGAGGCGGAGCTGGCGGCCGGCAGACGGGCGGCGCTGGCGCTCGGCGGCGGGTCGGTGGTGGTGCGCGACCAGGGGCTCGAATTGCTCCCCGGCCACCGGATCGTCGTGGTCACCAAGGAGGGCCCCACACCCGGCGAGTTCCCGCGCGACCCGGCCCGGCGGAAGCGGCGCCCCTGGTGACCCGCCGGGGTCTACACTCCGCGACGCATGCGCGCGGCCGTCCTGTCCGATATCCACGCCAATCTCGTGGCGCTCGACGCCGTATTGGCGGTGATCGGCGATGTCGACGAGGTCTGGCAACTCGGCGACATCGTGGGCTACGGGCCCGAGCCGGATGGCGTCGTCGACCGCCTCCGGGAGATCGGCGCGGTCGGCGTCCGCGGCAACCACGACGCGGCCGCGGTCGGCGACCTCGAGCTGGACTGGTTCAACCCCGATGCCAGGCGCGCCATCGAGTGGACCCGGGCGACTGCGGCCGCGCGGACGCTCGACTGGCTTCGGACCCGGCCCGAGATCGAGCTGCGATCCGGTGCCGCCCTGGTCCACGGCAGCCTGCGCGACCCGACCTGGGAATACATCACCCACGCCTCGATCGCCCGGGAGAGCCTCGACCGGCTGGCGGAGCACGGCGTCACCCTGGGGCTCTTCGGTCACACCCACGTCCCGGTGGCCTTCCGGATGACCGAGCGACGCATCGAGACGATCGAGCCCGACGTGGATGCGACGGTGGCGATCGACGATCGGCCGACCCTCCTGAACCCGGGTAGCGTCGGTCAGCCCAGGGACGGCGACCCGGCGGCCAGCGCCATGGTCCTGGATCTCGAGCGGCGCCAGGCGGCCTGGATCCGCGTCCCCTACGACGTGCCCCGGGTCCAGGCGACGATGCGCGACCTGGGCCTCCCGGAGCGCCTCGCCGCCCGGCTTTCCTACGGCCTGTAGCGATGGCGATCGGCGGGCGGCGGCCGCTCCAGGGACGCAAGCCTGGCGACCGCCGCGTGCGGGTCGAGCGCCCCCACTCGGCCTACTTCCGCTGGAGCGGTCCAGGACAGCTCGTCGCCAAGCAGGCCGCCAGCGCCCCCACGACGCCCGTCGGGCGAGCCTGGGCCGCGACGAAGCGGGTCCTCATCGGCCGTCCCCTCGCCAGCGAGGAGGACATCACCGAGCGCCTGCCCAAGAAGAAGGCCCTGGCCATCTTCAGCTCCGACGCGATCAGCTCCTCGACCTATGCCTCCGAGGAGATCCTGCTGATCCTGGTGACGGCCGGCGCGACCGCGGTCGCCTTCTCGATCCCCATCGCCATCGCGATCGCCGCCCTGCTGCTGGTCGTCTCGACGTCGTACCGGCAGATCTGCCATGCCTACCCGTCGGGCGGCGGCGCGTATGCCGTCGCCAAGGCGAACATCAACATGCCCTCGGCCCTGCTCGCGGCCGCGGCCCTGCTCTTCGACTACATGATGACCGTGGCGGTCTCCATCGCCGCCGGGATCGCGGCCATCACCTCGGTCATCCCCGAGCTCATCCCGTTCCGCGTCGAGCTGGCCCTCCTGGCCATCGCCCTGCTCACCGTCGCCAACCTCCGGGGCCTCCGGGAGTCCGGCAACATCTTCGCCCTGCCGACCTACGCCTTCGTGGGCGGCGCCCTGGCGATGATCGCCATCGGCGTCGTCGCGATCGCCACCGGCGACCCGGCCGCCTCGTTCCCGACCCCGGAGATCGAGGCCCCGCCCGGCGGGTTCGAGGTGCTGACGATCGTCCTCGTGGTCCGGGCGTTCGCCTTCGGCTCGGTCGCTCTCACCGGCACCGAGGCCATCTCGAACGGCGTTCCGGCCTTCAAGCCGCCGGAGGCGACGAGCGCGGCCAACACCCTGACGATCATGGCCGTCCTGCTGGGCACGATCTTCATCGGGATCTCGCTCCTGGCGGCCGCCTACGGCCTGGTCCCCAGCGAGACCGAGACGCTCATCAGCCAGGTCTCGCGGACGGTGTTCGGCGACGGGGTCGTCTACGTCGGCTTCCAGGCGGCGACCGCCCTGATCCTGCTCCTGGCCGCCAACACCGGCTACAACGGGGCCCCAAGGCTGGCCCAGATCCTGGCGGCCGACGGCTACCTGCCCAGGCAGTTCGCCTTCCGCGGCGATCGGCTCGCCTACTCCTGGGGGATCATCATCCTGGCAGTCACCGCCGGGATCTTCGTCGCCATCTTCGACGGCTCGGTGAGCGGCCTGATCCCGCTCTACTCCGTCGGGATCTTCGCCTCGTTCACCCTCTCGCAGGCCGGCATGGTCAAGCACTGGTTCCTGGAGCGCGGCCCGGGCTGGCGCTGGAAGCTCGGGGTGAACCTCCTCGGGGCGGCGGTCACGGGCGTGGTGGCGGTCATCATCATCGGCGCCAAGTTCAGCCTCGGCGCCTGGATCGTCCTGATCGCGGTCCCGCTCATCGCGCTGCTGATGGTCGCGATCCGACGCCAGTACCGGCTCCAGGCCACCGAGCTAACGGTGCCCGAAGAGGACGAGATCCCCCCGCCACACCGCGAGCAGCGGGTCATCGTCCCGGTCCCCGGCATCACCCGGGCCGTCGTCCAGGCGGTGAACTTCGGGCGATCGATCGCCACGGACGTCCGGGCCGTCTTCGTGACCGAGGACCCCGACCAGGGCGACGAGCTCCGCGAGCGCTGGGAGCGCCAGTTCCCGGACGTCCCCCTCGTCATCGTGGAATCCCCGTACCGGGCCCTGGTGGGGCCGGTGGTCGCCTACCTCGACGTCCTGGACATGGCCTGGCCGCCAGGCAAGGAGTCGCCGACGACGATCGTCGTCATCCCCGAGTACGTGGCCAAGCGGTGGTACGACCGCCTGCTCTACAACCAGTCGGCCCGTCGGCTTCGAGCGGCGCTCGTGGGCCGCGAGCACACCGTCATCGCCGACGTCCCCTACCGCCGGCGCCACTAGGGCCGACCGACGGCGCCACCAGGGCCGAGACCCGGGGGGTTCCACCGGCTCACACCGGCGGTCGGTCCGACATGCGGGATGCTCCTGACCGGACCGAGCGTCCACGGTGGTATGGTGGCCGTCGAGCGACGCTGGCCGCCGACCCCGCGGTCCCTCGCGATCATCGACCGGAGACCCTCGCACCCGTGTCCGACCATCGTCCGCCCGTCTTCCGACGGGCCGTCCTCGCGCTCGGTGGAGGGTCCGGCGACGAGCGCGTCGTCCGACTCGCCGCGGAGGTCGCCAAGCAGGCCAAGGCCGAGCTCGTCGCCGTCCATGTCGTCGAGATCGACTGGACCCTTCCGCTCGACGCAGACGTCGCCAGCACGTCGGAGGACGCCCAGCGGGTCCTCGACATGGCCGAGCTGACCGCCGAGGCTACCGGCTGGAAGATCGAATCGGTCCTGCTCCAGGCCCGCGACGTCGGGGCCGCCATCGTCGACGAGGCGACCGAGCGAGGCGCCGATCTGCTGATCCTCGCCCTCGCCTACCGGCGCCGCTTCGGCGGTGACTTCGCGATCGGGCGGACCATCCCGTACGCCCTCAAGAACGCTCCCTGCGCTGTCTGGATCGTCCGGGAGCCGATGCCCGAGGAGATGCCATGAGGACCGTCATCATCGGGTGCGGCCGGACCGGGGCCGTCCTCGCCGAGACGTTCGAATCGCTCGGTCACGACGTGACCGTCCTGGACACCGACACCCGGGCCTTCGACCGGCTGCCGGCGGCCTTCCGGGGCAGCACCGTCCGTGGCGATGGGACCGACGAGGACGTCCTCCGCCGGGCCGGGGTCACCGACGCGGACCTGCTGCTGGCCATGACGGAGGGCGACAACCGGAACATCATGGCCGGCCAGCTGGCGACCGAGGTGCTGGGCGTCCGACAGGTCATCGTCAAGATCAATGACCCGGTCCGCGCCGACGCCTATACGGCCCTGGGCATGGCGACCATCTGCCGGACCAACCTGATGGAGGACGCCATCCTGGCCTTCATCGGTCAGCCGGCCCGGCACCTCGCCGGCGTCCGGGCGCCGACGGGGACGCATCCGGGTGGCGAGCACCACGACACCGGGGCCGCAGCGCCCACGACGGAGGGCTAAGCGATGTTCGTCATCGTCGTCGGCGGCGGCAAGGTCGGCTACTACCTGACCAAGGAGCTGATCGAGTCCGGCCACGAAGTCGTCCTCATGGAGAAGGACCGCGGGCGCGCGGACCAGATCACCGATGAGATCGGCTCCGTCGTCATCCCTCACGACGGTTGTGAGGGCGCCTACCTGGCCGAGGCCGGCGCCAGCCGAGCCGACATCGTCGCCGCCGTGACCGGTGACGATGAGGACAACCTGGTCATCTGCCAGATGGCCAAACACCACTTCGACGTGCCGCGGACGATCGCCCGGGTGAACAACCCGAAGAACGAGGAGCTGTTCCGGCACCTCGGGGTCGACGAGATCAACAGCCCGACCCGGATGATCCTCGCCTCGATCGAGCAGGACATCCCGGTCCACGAGCTGCTCCACCTTGCCGCTCTCGGGGAGGGCGAGCTGGAGATCATCGAGGCCCGCCTGCAACAGGGCTCGCCGGCCATCGGACGGGCTTCGGGCGATCTCGTCATCCCGGACGGTTGCTCACTCTTCGCGGTGATCCGCGACGGGTCGGCTGTGCCGCTCCGGCCGGACACGGTGCTCCGCGACGGCGACAAGGTCATCGCCATCGGTCGGGCCGACTGCGAGGTCGAGCTCAAGGCCCAGCTCATCGGAGAACCCTCGGTCGAGGTGGTCGGGAGCTGAGGACGATCCGACCCGAGCCACGGTTCGGACCGAAGCACACCCGAGTTATCTGCGGTTTGCGCGCCCTGCTATCTTGACAACATCATTGTCAGGGTTCTAGGATACGGGATGTCCGCCGGACCGGCCGGTGGGCCGCGTATTCCGATCCGACCGGAGGTATGCCTGACGATGACCCTGATCCGTCGTCCGTCACCCTTCAACGACCTGCTCACCCTGCGCCAGGCCATGGACCGGGTGTTCGAGGACAGTTTCCTGCGCTCGCCGTTCTGGACGGGCTCGACGCCCGAGGGCGGCGCCATCCCCCTTGACATCACGTCGACGCCCGACGCCGTCGTCGTCGAGGCCTCCCTGCCTGGCGTCAGCCCCGAGGACGTCGACATCACCGTCGAGAGCGGCACGCTGACGATCACCGGGACCTTCGATGCCGAGGCCTCGATGGAGGAAGGCGATCAGCTCATCCGCGAGCTGCGCCGGGGCACCTTTGCCCGCTCGATCACCCTTCCGCAGGGCCTCGAGCCGGACAGGGCCGACGCCACCTTCGAGAACGGCATCCTTCGCCTGCGACTCCCCAAGGCGGAGCAGGTGAAGCCACGCCAGATCAAGATCTCCGCCGCCCCCACGACCGAGACCGTGGCGGTCTCGACCGGCAGCCAACAGGGCTGACCGGATGGCGATCCGTCGGCTCGATCGAGATCCGGCCCGGCCGGTCTACGTGATCAGCGTCGCCGCGGGCATGGTCCACGTCCATCCTCGGACGCTCCGCATCTACGAGGACGAGGGCCTGGTCGCGCCGGCGCGCACGCCGACGAACATCCGGCTCTACAGCGAGAACGACATCCGGCGGATCCTCTGGATCCGCCACCTGACCCAGGACCGGGGCGTCAACCTCGCCGGGATCCGGCTGCTCTTCGAACTCGAGGAGCGGCTCGGCAAGCGCATCCTCGAGGTCCTGTACGACGAAGGGACCAGAGGCGCGTCCGATGACGAGCGCGACACCGACACCTCACCGTCGGCCGGCCGGGCCGGCCGACGGACCGACTTCTAGGGCTGACCGGGCCGGCGAAGTCGCGATACACCTTCCCGTGAACCAGGAGAACCCGATGGCCAAGCGAGCGTCCGGAGCGGACGAGACGAAGAAGCCCGTCGCGCCGGCCCGGCGCGAGCTACCACTGGTCGCCCTGCGGGAGACCGTCATCTTCCCCGAGATGATCGTCCCTCTGCAGGTCGGTCGCGAGAAGAGCGTCAACGCCCTCAACGCCGCCGTCGCCGACGGGGGCCCGATCGCACTCGTCACCCAGCGCCAGGCCGAACAGGAGGACATCACCGACCCGAGCGAGCTCTACGAGGTCGGGACGCTGGCCAAGATCGCCCAGGTCGTGCAGCTGCAGGACGGGACCGTCCGGGCCATCGTCCAGGGCCAGGGACGGCTTCGCGTGCACGCCTTCGCCAAGGTCGATCCCTATCTGCGCGCCGTCATCGAAGAGGTGGAGGAGCCGACCGCCGCCGGCGTCGAGGTCCAGGCGCTCATGCGGACCGTCCAGGGCCAGATCGAGCAATACGTCGCGAACGGCGCGCCGGTCCCTCCCGAGGCAGCCGTTGCGGCCCGCAACATCACCGAGCCCGGGCTCCTCGCCGACATGGTCGCCTACAGCCCTGACATGTCGACCGAGCAGCGCCAGGAGCTCCTCGAGACCATCGACGTCGTCGAGCGGCTCAAGCTCGTCTCGGGCTTCCTCGCCCGCCAGGTCGAGATCCTCGAGCTCAAGGGGAAGATCCAGAGCGAGGTCAAGTCCGAGATGGACAAGACCCAGCGCGAGTACATCCTCCGCGAGCAGCTCAAGGCGATCCAGCGCGAGCTGGGCGAGGATGATCCCCAGCAGGCAGAGATCAGCGAGCTCCGCGACAAGGTCGAGAGCGCCGGCATGCCCGAGGAGGTCAAGACCCGGGCGCTCAAGGAGATCGACCGGATGTCGCGGATCCCGTCCGCCTCGCCGGAGGTGGGCGTCATCCGGACCTACGTCGACTGGCTGGTCGGGCTGCCGTGGGACGTCTCCACGGACGACCAGCTGGACATCCGCCGGGCCGCCGAGATCCTCGAGGAGGACCACTACGGTCTGGAAAAGGTCAAGGAGCGGATCCTCGAGTACCTCGCGGTCCGCTCGCTGGCCGAGACCATCCGCAGCCCCATCCTTGCCCTGGTCGGGCCGCCCGGCGTAGGCAAGACGTCGCTCGGCAAGAGCATCGCCCGGGCGATGGGTCGGAAGTTCGTCCGCATGAGCCTGGGCGGCATCCACGATGAGGCGGAGATCCGCGGTCACCGGCGCACCTACATCGGCGCCCTGCCCGGGCGGATCATCCAGAACGTCAAGACGGCCGGCTCGAACAACCCGGTCTTCATGCTCGACGAGATCGACAAGATCGGGATGGACTTCCGGGGCGACCCGTCGTCGGCCCTCCTCGAGGTCCTCGACCCTGAGCAGAACAACACCTTCCAGGACAACTACCTCGAGGTGCCCTTCGACCTGAGCCGGGTCCTCTTCATCGCCACCGGCAACCTCATGGACCCGATCCCGGCCGCGCTCCGCGACCGGATGGAGATCATCCAGCTGCCGGGCTACACCCAGCAGGAGAAGATCGAGATCGGCAAGCGGTTCCTGGTCCCCAAGCAGATGGAGAACCACGGCCTCAGGCCGAAGCACATCCAGATCACCGACGAGACCATGGTCGAGCTCGTCCAGGCCTACACCAAGGAGGCCGGCGTCCGGAACCTCGAGCGCGAGATCGCCAACATCATGCGCAAGGTCGCCCGCGCGGTGGCCGAGGGCCGCAAGCGCAGGACCGTCGTCGACCGCCGCAAGCTGGTCGCGTACCTCGGCCCGCCGCGCTTCGACTACGGCGAGCTCGAGGCCGAGGACCAGACCGGCTCGGCGACGGGACTCGTGGTCACCGAGGTCGGAGGCGACATCGTCGCCGTCGAGGTGACCCGGATGGAGGGCAAGGAGGACTTCATCCTGACCGGCCAGCTCGGCGACGTCATGCGCGAGTCGGCCCGGGCAGGGCTGTCCTGGATCCGAGCCAACGCCGACCGCCTCGGGATCTCCCGCGAGCAGTTCGAGAAGAACACCCTCCACATCCACGTGCCGGCTGGGGCGATCCCCAAGGACGGCCCATCAGCCGGCATCACGATGGCCACCGCCATGATCTCGGCCTTTACCGGGATCCCGGTCCGCAAGGACGTCGCCATGACCGGTGAGATCACCCTTCGGGGCCGGGTCCTGCCGATCGGCGGACTCAAGAGCAAGATCCTGGCGGCCCACCTCTCGGGGGCCAAGACCGTCATCCTGCCCCGGAAGAACGAGAAGGACCTCCGGGACATCCCCGACGAGATCCGCCGCCAGATGCGGCTGGTCCTCGTCGATTCGATGGACCAGGTCCTCGAGGCCGCCCTTCGTCGCCGGCCGCGGCCCCTGACCAAGGACTCGGGCACCAGCAGCACCGAGGAGCGCTCGACCGGGACCCCGACTTCCCGGACCCAGGGTGGGCGCCGGCCCTCGTTCCCGCCGGCGGACCAGCCTCCGGTGGTCGTCCAGGGCGGCTGATCGCACTTGGAGTTCAAGGACTACTACGCGACCCTCGGCGTTCCCCGGACCGCCAGCCAGGCGGAGATCAAGAAGGCCTTCCGCAAGCTGGCCCGGGAGTCCCATCCTGACCGCAATCCCGGTGACGAGGCCGCGGAGCGACGCTTCAAGGACGTCAACGAGGCCAACGAAGTCCTGTCCGACCCCGAGAAGCGGAAGCTCTACGATCAGCTCGGCTCGAACTGGGAGACCTACGCCAGGGCCGGAGCAGGGGCGGGGGCGGGCGCCGGGTCCCCCTTCGGGGCCGGCGGCTTCGCCGGGTTCCCGGGCGGCGTCCGCTACGAGTTCCGGTCCGGCGGCGACGCCTCGGGCTTCAGCGACTTCTTCAACATGTTCTTCGGCGGCGCGGCCGAGGGCTACGAGACCACGACCCGGGGCAGCGGGCGAACGCGGACGCGGCGATCGGCCTCTGCTGGCGATCCGGGTTTCGAAGACATCCTCTCCGGCATGGGTCTCGGGGGCCGGTCGGCCACCGGACGGAGTCCGGTCGCCCGTCCACCCGGGCCGATCGAGGTCGAGGCCGAGGTCACGCTCGAGGAGGCCTTCCACGGCGCCAAGCGCCTGCTCGACGTCGACGGTCGGCGGCTGGAGGTCTCGATCCCCCGCGGCGTCACCGGCGGCAGCCGGGTCCGCCTGAAGGGGCAGGCGCCGGGCGGTGGCGACCTGGTCGTCGTCGTCCGGGTCGCCCCCCATCCGGTCTTCACCCGGAAGGGCCGGGACCTGGAGCGGGAGATCCCCATCACCCTGGCGGAGGCCCTCCTTGGCGGGCCGGTCCCGGTCCCCACGCTCAAGGGGCGGGTCCTCCTGACGATCCCGCCGGGGACCCAGAACGGGCGCCGTTTCCGGCTCGCTCGACAGGGCATGCCGGCGCTCAGGGGCGACGCCGTAGGCGACCTCTACGTCCGCGCCCGGGTCGTCCTGCCCACCGACCTCAGCACGGACGCGACGGCTGCGGGTCGTGCGTTCCTCGACCTCGTCGACCAGCCCGACCCACGGGCCGGCGGTCGCCCCTCTATCGACCACCCAACCAACGATCGCACCACGGGATCCAGCCGATGAACCTCGAACAATTCACCCAGAAGGCCCAGGAGGCCGTCGTCGCCGCCCAGTCGCTCGCCGAGAGCCTCCAGAGCCCCGTGCTCGACGCCGAGCACCTGCTCGCCGCCCTCGTCGAGCCCGACGACGGCATCCCGGCGGAGACGCTCCGCCGCGTCGGCGTCGACCTGCCGGCCTTCCGGGGCGAGCTGGCCGCGGCACTGTCGCGACGTGCCCGGATCGCCGGGGGATCGCTGACCCTCGACGCGCGGGCCAAGCGGGCCGTCGAACGCGCCGAGGAGGAGGCCCGGCGACTCGGCGACGAGTACGTCTCCACCGAGCACCTGCTCCTCGGCGTGGCCGAGGCGGGCGGCGAGGGCCAGGCCCTCCTCGACCGCAACGGCGCGAACCGCGAGGCGATCCTCTCCGCCCTGACCTCGGTCCGCGGCGGCCAGCGGGTCACCAGCCCCAACCCGGAAACGACCTACCAGGCCCTCGAGAAGTACGGGCGGGATCTCACCGCCGACGCCCGGGCGGGCAAGCTCGACCCGGTCATCGGTCGCGACGAGGAGATCCGCCGGGTCATCCAGGTCCTCTCGCGGCGGACCAAGAACAACCCGGTCCTCATCGGCGAGCCGGGCGTCGGCAAGACGGCCATCGTCGAGGGCCTGGCCCAGCGGATCGTCCGCGGCGACGTGCCCGAGACGCTCAAGGACAAGCGGGTCGTCGCCCTCGACCTGGGCGCGCTCATCGCGGGGGCGAAGTTCCGGGGCGAGTTCGAGGAGCGCCTCAAGGCGGTCCTCAAGGAGATCCGCGACAGCGAGGGCCGGGTCGTCCTCTTCATCGACGAGCTCCACACGGTGGTCGGCGCCGGGGCCGCGGAGGGCGCGATGGACGCCTCCAACCTGCTCAAGCCGATGCTGGCCCGCGGCGAGCTCCACACGATCGGCGCGACGACGCTCGACGAGTACCGCAAGCACGTCGAGAAGGACGCCGCCCTGGAGCGGCGCTTCCAGCCGGTCGTGGTGGACCAGCCCTCGGTCGAGGACACGATCTCGATCCTCCGCGGCCTCCGGGAGCGGTACGAGGTCCACCACGGCGTCCGCGTCACCGACTCCGCACTGGTCGCCGCGGCGACCCTCTCCGACCGCTACATCACCGAGCGGTTCCTGCCGGACAAGGCCATCGACCTGGTCGACGAGGCGGCAAGCCGGCTGCGGATGGAGATCGACTCGATGCCCGTCGAGCTCGACGAGCTCGAGCGACGGCGGATCCAGCTCGAGATCGAGCGCGAGGCGCTGCGCAAGGAGAGCGACGAGGCTTCGAAGACCCGCCTGGAGGCCCTCGAGCGGGAGCTCGCCGAGATCGCCGAGCGGGCCGGCGCGATGAAGCAGCGCTGGCAGCTCGAGAAGGACGCCATCGCCGCGATCCGGACGACCAAGGAGGAACTCGAGGCGCTCCAGGTCCGCATCGACCAGGCCGAGCGCGAGACCGACTTCGGCACGGCCGCCCAGCTCAAGTACGGGACCCTGCCGGAGCTGCAGCAGCGGCTCCAGGCATCCGAGGCCGCCCTGGCCACCCTGCAGGGCTCCGGCCAGCTCCTCAAGGAGGAAGTCGACGCTGACGACGTGGCCGAGATCGTCTCGGCCTGGACCGGCATCCCGGTCACCAAGCTCCTGGAGGGCGAGACGGCGAAGCTGGTCCAGATGGAGGACCGCCTCCACCGGCGGGTCATCGGCCAGGACGAGGCGGTGACGGCGGTCTCCGACGCCGTCCGCCGGGCTCGAGCCGGCCTCAAGGACCCGAAGCGGCCGATCGGCTCGTTCCTCTTCCTTGGTCCCACGGGCGTCGGCAAGACCGAGCTCGCCCGGGCCCTGGCCGAGTTCCTCTTCGACGACGACGCCGCCATGGTCCGGATCGACATGAGCGAGTACATGGAGAAGTTCTCCGTGTCGCGGCTGGTCGGCGCCCCACCCGGCTACGTCGGCTATGAGGAGGGCGGCCAGCTGACCGAGGCCGTCCGGCGACGGCCCTACCAGGTCGTGCTCCTCGACGAGATCGAGAAGGCCCACGCGGATGTCTTCAACGTCCTCCTCCAGGTCCTCGACGACGGTCGGCTGACCGACGGCCAGGGTCGGACGGTGGACTTCCGGAACACCGTCCTCGTCATGACGAGCAACGTCGGCTCGCAGTTCATCGCCGGCTTCGCGGCCCGCGGCGACGCCGAGGAGGACGCCACGGCCTACGAGGCGATGAAGGAGCAGATCACCCAGTCGCTCCGGCTCCAGTTCCGGCCCGAGTTCCTCAACCGGATCGACGAGGTCATCGTCTTCCACAGCCTGAGCGACGCTGACCTTGCGGCCATCGTCGACCTGCGCCTGGCCGACCTCCAGCGGCGGATCGCCGACCAGGAACTGACCCTGGAGCTGACGCCGCAGGCACGAGCCCTCATCGCCCGGGAGGGCCATGACCCGGCCTATGGTGCGCGGCCGATCAAGCGGTCCATCCAGCGGCTGGTCGAGAACCCGTTCGCCCGGGCCCTGATCAGCGGCGGATTCAAGCCGGGCGACCACGTCGTCGCGGACGGCGACGCGATCGGTGGGTCCCTGGTCTTCCGGACCGAGAGCTCGACGGTCGTGGCGGAGGCGGGCGTCCGCCGTGATGCCCGCTCTCGGAGCGGGGAGCCGGCGACGACCGGCGCCCGCTCGGGTCGGCGCGGCGATGCCCTGGAGCCACCCGCGGGCGACGACGGCGGCGACGACGGAGGCGGCGCGCTGCTGAACTGACCCGGAGGGCGTAGCCTCTGGGCATGGACTACGCCGAGGCCGTCGACCGCCTGGCGCGACCGTTCCCGGAGCGCTGGCCGCAGCCGCCGGCAGCGCTCACGCCGATCCTGACCTCGACCGGCGGGCGACGGCCGGAGGAGCCCGAGGGCTCGGCCGTCCCGCGGGCGGCCGCGGTCCTCGTCCTCGTGATCCCGGGGCCCCACGGCGACGCCCGGGTGGTCCTGACCGAGCGTGCCCATCTCGGCGGCCACCACAGCGGCGAGGTCTCGCTGCCCGGCGGTGCCATGGAGCCCGACGATGCCGACGACATCGCGGCCGCGTTCCGCGAGGCGAGCGAGGAGATCGGCCTCGACGCGCGAGCCGCCGGCGTCCGGTTCGTCGGCCGCCTGGAACCGTTCGTCATCCCGGTCAGCGGCTTCACGGTCACACCGGTCGTCGCGGTCGCCCGCCACCGGTGGCACTGGCACGCCCGCCCCGAGGAGGTCCGAAGGATCGTCGAGGCACCGCTCGCCGCCTTTCTGCCGGATGCCCCGATCGTGCTCGTCCACGACGAGATCCAGGGCATGCCGCTCCGCTATGGTGCCTACCCGGTCGAGGACCTCGTGGTCTGGGGTGCGACGGCGCGGATCCTGTCACAGCTGGGGGCGATCCTCGCGGGCCAGGCAGGCCCGGACGTCGAGGATCAGCGGGGCTCGCCCTCGGCAGGGTCGTAGGTCGGGACCGGCCGGTCGTCCTCGCGGAGCGAGCCCTCGCCCCGCTCGATCGGACCGCCGGTGGCGGCCGACACCGGGAGGGCCCCGGCCTCGAGGTAGCCGACAGCCGGCGGCCCGATCGGCAGCTCGACCACGATGGCCCGCATCTCGGAGACGTCCGTCCAGGCCGAGTGGTCGATGCCTGGTGGCCACAGGACGGCCTCTCCGGCGGCGACCCTCGCCCGTTCCTCGCCGACGCTCACCCAGCCACCGCCCTCGATGACGACGAACCAGGTCAGGTTCGGGTTCGAATGGGGCTCGATGCGCGCTGCCCGGCGGAAGGCCAGCTCGGCGACGACCCCCTCGTTCCCGGCGTGGATCGGCTGACCGGCGACCCCGCTCGAACCCTCCGGTCCGTGCGGCCGTCGATGGCCGACCCCGAAGCGGCGGATCTCGATCGGCATGGCGGCCTCCCTGGACCGCTCCCGGTCCTGGGCCCTAGCGCCGGCGGCGCCGGCGGCGGGCCGTCTTGGGCCGGATGGTCGTCTCCGGGTGGCTGAAGCGCTCCCGGCTGAAGTACCGCTGGCGGGCCAGCCGCTGCTCGTAGCCCGCGATGATGGGCGGGAAGCGAACGAAGCGGATCCAGACCATCACGCCAAGGCCGACGATCTCGAGGGTCAGCGGGATGATGAAGTCGAAGACGAAGAGCGCGCTGACGATGAGGCCGCCGTAGACGGCGACGCCGCTCCAGAGCAGCCACTCGTAGAGGGCCAGGTACGGCGGATGGTGGCGGAGCTGTCGGGTCCGCACGAGATACAGGGCGAGCACGCCGACGAGGAGGACGGACGCGGCGACGACCGTGGGGAGGAAGGTGTCCTCGAAGTTCGCCGAGTTGAACGAGAGGAAGAGGTACTCCCAGGGTGGCAGTTCCATGTCGAGGCGGGTCCTCGTCGCTTCGGGGATGACAGCCGGCGGGTCGCCGGGACGCGGTCCGAGCCGGGACCGCAGCGGGCGACGCTCGCCGAGTATGCCACGAGCCGGCGCTATACTCGGGCGCCGGACGCGCGACCCCGAGCCATCCGTGCGCCGTCGTACGGCTCGACCCCGACCGGCGACCCAGGAGGTGATGGAACCCTTGCGAGCGTTGCTCTCCGTCGCTGATCGGACCGGGCTCGTCCGGTTCGCCCGCGAGCTCCTCGACCTGGGAGTCGAGATCTACGCGACCGACGGGACCCGCGACCATCTCGCCGCTGACGGCATCGAGGTCGGGAGCGTCGCCGAGCTGACGAACGTCCCGTCGCTCGCCGGGGGCCAGGTCAAGACCTTCCATCCGGCCGTCTACGCGGGGATCCTGGCCCGTCGCGACCGCGCCGAGCAGATGGCCGAGCTGGCCGCCAACGACCTCGCCCCCATCGACCTGGTCGTGGTCAACGTCACCCCGTTCGCCCCGGAGGTGGGCCGGGCGCTCATGGGTCTCGATGAAGCGATCGAGATGATCGACGTGGGAGGCGCGGCCCTGCTGGGGGCGGCCGCCCGCAACGCCGCAGGCGTGACCGCGGTGGCCGACCCGGGCAACTACGAACTCGTCATCACCGAGCTCCGCGAGTTCGGCGGGACCACCCCCGAGACGCGCGCCCGGCTCGCAGCCGAGGCCTTCGGCATGGTCGCCGCCTACCACGCCGAGATCGCCGCCTACCTGAACCAGATCGCCGGCAACCGCTATCCCCACCGATTGGCGATGGTCCTCACGAAGGTCGACGACCTGCGCTCGGGCGAGAACCCTCATCAGGAGGCCGCCTTCTACCGCGAGACGACCCACCGCAGCGGCACGATCGCCGACGCGACCCGCGTCCAGGGGCCGCCACCGACCTTCAACGACCTGCTCGACTTCGACGCCGCGTACCGGATGGCTCGTGACTTCACGTCGCCGACGGTCGCCCTCGTCCGGCACACGGATCCGGTGGGTCTGGCATCGGCCGACTCCCTGACGGAGGCCTACGCGAAGGCCCTCGAGACCGATCCGGTCGCCGCCTTCGGCGGGATCGTCGGGGTCAACCGGGAGCTCAACGAGGGCACCGCCCGCGAGATCATGGCCAACTCGTACGAGGGCGTGATCGCCCCGGGCTACTCCGAGGTGGCCCTGCGGATCCTTGGCGAGCGGCCGACCCTCGAGCTCCTGGCCGTGCCGCCGGACCCGGTCGACGGGATGCGCGACTACGGGATCGCGAGTCTCGATTTCAAGCGGGTCGGTGGCGGCCTGCTGGTCGAGGACCTCGACGCCCTGGCCCTCGACAAGGGCCACCTCCAGGTCGTCACGAAGCGCCGGCCGACGCTCGAGGAGCTGACCGACCTGCTGTTCGCCTGGCGGACGGTCCGGCACGTGCGGTCCAACGCCATCGTCCTCGCCCGTGACGGCGCGACCGTCGGGATCGGGGCGGCCCAGACGAGCCGCGGCACGGCCGTCGAGATCGCCCTCCGCAAGTCCGGCGAGCGAGCCCGCCTGGCGGTCATGGCCAGCGACGCCTACTTCCCCTTCCCTGATGTCATCTCGATGGCGGCGATGTCAGGGGTGACCGCCATCATCCAGCCGGGCGGTTCGATCCGCGACGAGATGGCCGTGGAGGTAGCCGACCGGCACCACCTGGCGATGGTGTTCACGGGGCGGCGACACTTCCGCCACTGACAGCTGATACCGCGTCCCGATGTCCAGCGCGGGCCTCGAGGCGACATGAGAGGAGGCGATCATGGAGCAGGTCCTCGCGCTCGAGATGGTCCGGGTCACCGAGGCCGCCGCGATCGCCTCGGCCCGGACGATGGGTCGGGGCGACCGCGATGGTGCCGATCAGGCGGCCACCGAGGCCATGCGGACCGCCATGGACGAGGCCGATATCCATGGCCGGATCGTCATCGGCGAGGGGGAACGTGACGAGGCCCCCATGCTCTACATCGGCGAGCTCGTGGGCATCCGGGACGGTTCCTCGCCCGAGGTCGACATCGCCGTCGACCCGCTCGAGGGCACCAACCTGGTCGCCACCGGCCAGGCCAACGCGGTGACCGTCCTGGCGGCCTCGGAGCGCGGCGGCCTCCTCCACGCTCCCGACACCTACATGGACAAGATCATGGTCGGGCCGGTGGTCGCGGGCAGCGTCGACATCCGGCGACCGCCGGCCGAGAACGTCCACCGGGTCGCCGAGGCGCTGCGCCGGCGGGTCAACGACATCACGATCATCATCCTCGAGCGGCCCCGGCACGACGACCTCATCGCCGAGGTCCGCTCCACCGGCGCCAGGATCAAGCTCATCTCCGACGGCGACCTGTCGGCGGCCATCAGCTGCGCCGTCCAGGGCACCGGCGTCCACGCGGTCATGGGCGTCGGCGGCGCACCCGAAGGCGTGCTCTCCGCGGCGGCCCTGCGCTGCCTTGGCGGCGAGATCCAGGCGCGCTTCCGGTTCCGGAACGCCGAGGAGCGCGCCCGGGCCATCGCCATGGGCGCGGCCGACGAGGACCACGTCTACACGACCGACGAGCTGGCCTCGGGCGACAACCTCGTCTTCGCGGCGACCGGGGTCACTGACGGCGACCTGCTCCAGGGCGTTCGCTTCTTCGGCGGCGGAGCCCGGACCCACTCGCTGGTGATGGCCTACCAGACGGGCCAGGTCCGTTTCGTCGACACGGTCCACATGTTCGACCGGGCCAAGCCGCCGGCGGTCCGGCTCTAGGCTGCGGGCCGGTCAGGCGTCGGCCGGGGCAGCGTCGGCCGGGGCAGCGTCGGCCGGGGCCCACTCGGCGCCGTCCCAGCGGGCGACCGGCCGCACCGCGTCGGCACCCTCGATCGCGACGCGTCGGCGGCGGGCCGTCTCGACCGTCTCCCGCCATCCCGGCGGGACGAGGCCCGGCGCGAGATCGGCCAGCGGGGCCAGCACGAACAGGCGCTCCGCCGCCTCCGGATGCGGGACGACCAGCAGTCGGCCCGCCTTCGACGGATCCTGGTCGAGGTCGATCGGGACGCCCTTCGCGGGGCGCTCGACGCTGATGCGCTGGCGCCCGAAGACGAGCAGGTCGAGGTCGATCTCGCGCGGACCCCAGCGCCCCCGCGGCCGGCGTCCGAACGCCCGCTCGAGCCGCTTCAGCTCGACCAGCAGCGCAACGGCCGCGCGCACGGGCTCCGGGTCGCCGATGACGTCCACGGCCACGACGGCGTTGCGGAACTCGGGCTGGTCGGTCACCCCGACCGGCGCGCTGGCGTAGAGGCGCGAGACGCCAGCGACCCGGACGCGCTGGAGCGAGTCGAGGGCCCGGACCGCGGCGGCCAGCGTGGCAGCGGCATCTCCCAGGTTCGACCCGAGGCCGACGTAGGCGCGCACTCGTCGGGGCACTGCCTACACCTCCATCGGCGGCCCGCGGCGGCCTAGACTCGCAGCGTGCCGCCGGTCACCACGGTCATCTTCCACCAGGACCCTCCGCCCCACGCCGGCCCGCTGGCCCGGGCGCTCGCGCGTACCCGCGCCGCCTTGGGCGCCCAGCACGCCCACGGGTTCCGTGTGGCGGGGTCGGACGAGGTCCGGGTCGTAGCCGGACCGCCCGACGATACGACCTTCGGGCAGCGGGCGCGCGAGCAGCTCGGCGGACTCGAGGGACGCGGCCTGGTCATGCTGGGCTCGGGCTCGCTCGCCCTGGCCAGCCTCCGCGACCGGCGGGCGTTCGTCACGGTCGCCGCGTCGGGCCAGGCGCGAGCCCTCACGAACAGCCGCTACTCGGCCGACGCGATGGCCGTGGGCCGAGCCGACCTCCTCCACGATCTGCCCGACCTCCGCTCGGACAACGCGCTGCCGAGATGGCTGGCCGAGCGCGAGTCGCTCGAGGTCGAGGATCTGGGCCGGCGCTGGCACCTGGCGGTCGATCTCGACTCGCCGCTCGACCTGCTCATCGTCGCCCGGTCCCCGCGACCGCCGGGCTGGGCTCGACGCGCTGCCGCGGACCTCCCGGCCGGAACGGTGGCGGCCCGGCTCGATGCCGTCGGCCGGGTCTCCTCCGACCCCCGGGCGGAGCTGATCGTCACCGGACGGACCTCCGCCCGGACACTCGCCTGGCTGGAACGCCGGACCGAGAGCCGGACCCGGGCGATCGTCGAGGAGCGGGGGCTCAAGGCCAGCGAGACGATCGGCGGCGACGGTGACCAGCGCCCGCCCCGCTCGCTGCTCGGAGCGCAGCTCGACCTGGCCGGACCCGAGGCTTTCGGCTCGCTGCTGGCGACCCTCGCCGATGCTGCCCTCATCGATCTGCGAGTCCTCCTTGCCCACCGGCTCGGTCCGGACCAGGCGGCCTGGCCGTCGCCCGAGGACCGCTACGCGGCCGACCTCCTCCAGGCCGAAGGGATCGAGGACCGCTGGCTCCGTGCCCTCGTCCGATCCGCCCTGGACGCCCCGATCCCGGTCGTGCTCGGTGGCCACACGCTGGTCGGGCCCGGGATCCGGCTCGTCGTGGCGCGGGCGTAGCATCGGGCCGATGGACCTCGAACCGGGCCTGCGGCGCGGACCGTTGCCGGACCCCACGACGGTCGGCGAGGATCCCGTGCTCGTCGACCGGCTCCGGGCGTCCATCGAGGCCGAGGGGCCGATCACCTTCGCCCGGTTCATGGAGACCGCCCTCTACGATCCGGAGCGGGGCTACTACCGGTCGCCGGAGGCCAGGCCCACCCGCGAGGGCGACTTCCTGTCCGCTGCCGAGATCCACCCGGTCTTCGGCCGGATGGTCGGCCGACAGCTGACCGACGCCTGGGAACGGCTGGACCGGCCGGATCCGTTCGTGCTCCGGGAGGACGGCGCCGGCTCCGGGACGCTGGGCCTGGCCGTCCTCGCCGGTCTGGCGGCAGACGGATCCGACCTGGCCGAAGCGCTCCGCTACCTGCCCGTCGAGCTCAACGTCCACCGGCTGGAGGAGCTGCATGCTCGCTTCGACCAGGTCGGCCTGGGGTCGCGTGTGCTGTCGACGTCCACGACCCCGGGCCGACTCGCCGGCGCGATCCTGGCCAACGAGCTCCTCGACGCGCTCCCGGTGCACCGCCTGACGGTCGTCGACGGGAGGTTGCGCGAGATCCTCGTCGGGTGGGATGGCCGCTTCGTGGACGTGCTCGGCGAGCCGAGCACGTCGGTCCTCGCGGACCGCCTGGCGGCCGAGGGCATCGTCCTCGCCGAGGGTCAGCGGGCCGAGGTCTGCCTGGCGATCGACGACTGGGTGGCCGGTACCGCGACCGCCCTCGCTCGCGGGCTCGTGGTGATCATCGACTACGGCCACCCAGCCCCCGAGCTCTACGGTCCCGAGCGCCGCGAGGGCCGCCTGCGCGCCTACGTCCGCCACACCGTCCACGGCGATCCCTACGTGCACGTCGGGCGCCAGGACCTGACGGCCCACGTCGACCTGACGGCCGTCGAGCGGGCTGCCGTCGGTGCCGGACTCGACGTGATCGGTACCACGACCCAGGCCGAGTTCCTGGCCGGGCTGGGTCTCGGCGATGTCCTGGCGACCGAGGCCACCGACCCTGCGACCGACCCGGCCGAGTACCTGGCCCTGCGCTCGGCGGTCGTCCGCCTCATCGATCCGCGCGCCATGGGGGCCTTCAAGGTCATGCTCCTCGGCCGGGGTCTGCCGGTGGAGCCGCCGCTCGCTGGCCTCGCCTTCCGGCTGCCGCCGCGACCCACCGGCAGGGTCGCCCACGGATAGGGCGTCTTCCCCATTGCGCCCCGGGCGGTGCCGGGCGGACCCTGCCGCTGCGACGCGGACCGGCAGGGCACGGCCGGCCCGCGTTCTCGCACCGCCGGGGAGTGGGCGTGGACCTGCACGCGCGCTCGGCGCGCTCACTCCCCGACCTTCTCGGCCCATCGGAGACCCGGTCGCATGGCGCCGCTCCGGGCCGCCGAGCGCCATGCTCATCGCCCGGCCCCGGCCCGATGACGGCCGGGGCCCGCTGCTAGAATGGCCGTGCGTGGGCGATCCTCGCGGACGCCTCGTGCCCTCCCACGCGAGGGCTTCCGGGACGAACAGCGCATCGCGGCCGCTGGACCCGAGCGGCGCCGCTGGAAGTGAGGATCGGTGGACGGGATCTGGTATGTGGTGGGGTTCGCCTTCGCCGGTGTCAGCTTCGTCTTCCTGACCATCGGCGCCGCCTGGCTGATCTCGCATCGCAACCGCGGCGACGTCCACAAGGGCCTCCCCTACGAGAGCGGCATCGACACCTACGGCGACCCCCACGGGCGCTACGGGCTGTCCTTCTACATCTACGCCCTGCTCTTCGTCGCCTTCGACATCGAGATCATCTTCGTCTTCCTCTGGGCCCTGGTCTTCCGTGACCTGCTCATCGGCGGGTTCGTGAGCATGCTGATCTTCGTCCTCGTCCTGCTCTTCGCGCTGACCTACGCCTGGCGCAAGGGGGTGCTGACGTGGCGCTGAAGCCGGAGCGGTCCGACGCCCTCGTCCCCGCCGGCGAGGATGCGCTGGTCGAGGCGATCGTGACGCCCAACACGCTGTGGCGCTCGGCGGATCCCCTCGCCTACCGGGGCGGTGACGGCGGCCTCGAGATCACCCACCTGGCCGAGGTGGAGGCGTCGGGCCAGGCCCATCTCGAGGACGCTCGCTGGTCGGGCGCCCTGGGAGTCATCCCGACCAAGGCCGACTACGTCCTCGACCTCATCCGGATGAACAGCCTCTGGCCGCTCCTCTCGGGCCTGGCCTGCTGCGCCTTCGAGATGATGTCGTCGGCGACCTCGAAGAACGACATCGACCGCTGGGGCATGTTCCCCTTCCGGGCCAGCCCGCGGCAGGCCGACGTGCTCATCGTCGCCGGGACGCTGACGACCAAGATGGGCCCACCGCTGCTCCGCCTCTGGGAGCAGATGCCGGAGCCCAAGTGGTGCGTCGCGATGGGCGACTGCACCTGCTCGGGCGGCCGCTACAAGCGCAGCTACTCGACGGTCCAGGGCATCGACCGGATCATGCCCGTCGACGTCTACGTTCCCGGCTGCCCCCCGCGGCCGGAGGGCCTCATCTACGGGATGATGAAGCTCCAGCAGCTGGTCAAGGACCGCCGCGGGCACTGGGACACCCGGCGCGTCGGCCCCACCGTCCCCGAAGGGGTCTGACCCGGCATGGATCGCGCCCTCAGGCGACGGCTCGAGGCCCGGTTCGGGGACCTGCTGGTCGGCCCGGTCCGCCAGCGCCACGACGAGACCGAGGTCCGCATCGGGCCCGGTGACGTGCCCGAGGTCCTCCGGGCCCTCCACGACGAACCGGACCTCCGGTTCCTGGTCCTGGCCGACCTGGCCGGCGTCGACACCGGCACGACCATGGAGGTCGTCTACCAGATCTGGAGCGACACCAGTCCGGACTGGCTTCGGGTGATCGCCGTCGGGCTCTCTCGGGAGGACCCGCGCGTCCCCTCGATCACCTTCCTCTGGAAGGGCGCCGAGTGGCTCGAGCGCGAGGCCTACGACATGTTCGGCATCGTCTTCGAGGGCAACCGCGACCTCCGACGGATCTTCATGCCGCCCGACTACCAGAGCTTCCCGCTCCGCAAGGACTTCTACCTGCCCGACGACGCGTCCCGGTCACCCGGGGCCGGCGTGCGGCCGATGGAGCGGACCTTCGCGCCGTCGAACGCCACCCCGGCGGCGGCGGTCCGCCGCTCGAAGGCGGGCTGAGATGGCGACGACACGGAGCGGCGAGCGCGGCGCCTTCGACATCCCGGCCCACGCATCGGCCGACGACCCGCGGGTGACGCTCGAGGAGCAGGTCGGCGTCTACGAGGCCGTCCCGCCGTTCCCGCCCCGCACCGAGCGCGAGTCCGAGTTCTATACCGTCCGCGACGGCGAGCTGCTGGTGAACATCGGGCCACACCACCCCTCGACCCACGGCGTCATGCGGGTCGTCATGAAGATCGACGGCGAGCAGGTCGTCGACCTCGACCCCGTCCTGGGCTACCTCCATCGGGGCGTCGAGAAGCTCTGCGAGAACGCCGACTACCACCAGACGATCACCCAACTCGATCCGCTCGAGTACGTCAGCTCGCTGTTCTGCGAGTGGCCCGCCGTCATGGCCTACGAGAAGCTGCTCGACGTCACGGTCCCCCGCCGCGCCGAGTACATCCGGGTCCTCTCGGCAGAGCTCAACCGGATCTCCAGCCATGCCCTGGCGATGGGCTTCCACGCCCTCGACCTGGGCGGCCTGACGCCGATCCTCTACAGCTTCATCGAGCGCGACGAGATGGTCGAGATGCTGGCCGCCCTGACCGGCCAGCGGATGCTCTTCAACTACTTCCGCATCGGCGGCGTGAACGGTGATCTGAACCACGAGTTCATGAGCCGCCTGGGCGACTGGATGAGCCGCGCAGGCCAGCAGGTCGAGGCGAACGTCGGGCTGCTCAACGAGAACGAGCTCTTCGTCCGCCGCAACCGGGGGCTCGGCGTCATCGACAGCGAGACGGCCCTGCGGCTCTGCTGGACCGGGCCGAACCTCCGGGCCACCGGGCTGCCGTTCGATATCCGGCGTGCCCATCCGTACAGCATCTACCCGGAGATCGATTTCGACATCCCGACCCGGCGCGAGGGCGATTCGCTCGCCCGCTATCTCCTGCGGATCGACGAGATCAAGCAGAGCCTCCGGATCATCGACCAGTGCCTCCACCAGATGCCCGACGGACCGGTGATGGCCACGCTCCCGCGACTGCTCCGACCACGACCGGGCCGGGCGTTCGCGGCGGTCGAAGGACCCCGCGGCGAGTACGCCGTCTACGCCATGAGCGATGGCACCGACCAGCCGTTCCGGCTGCGGATCCACGACCCCAGCTTCCTGCACCTGGCGAGCTTCACCCACCTGGTGCCCGGCAATCTCCTCGCCGACTGGATGACGATCAACGCCTCGCTTGACCCGATCATGGGTGGGATCGACAAGTAGATGACGACGATCGGTCGGAACTTCGCCCGAATGAGCTTGCCGGTCAAGCTGCTCGTGGCGGCGATCCCTGTGCTCGTGGTCGTCAGCCTGGGCCTGGTCGTCGGCCTGGTCCTGATCGGGCCGTTCGCCCTGGCCTTCGTCGACGAGAACCATCCGTTCTTCCGCTTCATCGTCGCGGCCACCGCGGTGTTGCTGATGACCGTCCCGACCGCCTTCCTGATCATCTACATGGAGATGAAGATCATCGCCCTGATGAACCTCCGGATCGGGCCGGACCGGGTCGGGCCGTACGGCTCCGCGCTCTCGGTGGTCCATGGGCTCAAGGTCCTGATGAAGGAGGACTTCACCCCGACCGGCGCCGACCGCCTGGTCTTCACCTGGGCCCCGGTCGTGACCTTCCTGGCCAGCGTGATGACCCTCCTGGTGATCCCCTTCGCGCCCGGCCTGTTCGGGGCCGACCTCAACATCGGCCTGCTCTACTTCTTCGCCATCGGCGGCCTCTCGGTGGTCGGGCTGCTGATGGGCGGCTGGGCGAGCTTCAACAAGTACTCGCTCCTGGGCGGCATCCGCTCGGCGGCCCAGGCCGTCAGCTACGAGATCCCGCTGGTGCTCTCGGTCGTCGGCCTGATCCTCATCGCCGGGTCGATGAGCCTCAACACGCTGGTCGAGAACCAGGCCGGTTCCTTCCTCGACTGGTACGTCTGGCAGCAGCCGCTCGGCGTCCTGATCTTCATGATCGCCGCCACCGCGGAGGTGAACCGGACCCCCTTCGACCTGACCGAGGCCGACTCGGAGATCGTCGCCGGCTTCGCCACCGAGTACTCGGGCATGCGCTTCGGCTTCTTCTTCTTCGCCGAGTACGTGAACGTGTTCATCATCTCGGCCCTCGCGGTGACGCTGTTCTTCGGCGGCTGGAACGCGCCGTTCGACTGGCCCTTCGCCGTCGAGATCAGCCTCGACCCGTTCGCATACGGGCTGGCCGGGCTGATCGCGCTGCTGCTCATCCCGCTGGTCGGCACGCTGGCCTTCGCGGCGCCCTTCTGGCTGGCCCGCTCGGATCGGCCCGGCTGGGAGGCGCTGGTCATCGGGTTCGTGCTGTTCAACCTGGTGGCCGTGGCGGCGGTCCTGGGCTGGGCCTTCGTCAGCTTCGACTGGGTCGTCGGCCTGTTCTGGTTCATGGCCAAGGCCTACGCCTTCGTGTTCTTCTTCGTCTGGATGCGGGCCACCCTGCCGCGGATCCGGATCGACCAGCTGATGAACTTCGCCTGGAAGTGGTTGATGGAGCTGGCCTTCCTGAACATCTTCATCACCGCCGGGGCGATCATCCTCATCGAGTACCTGAGGTCGTAGACGGATGAGCTCGATCCCCGGTCTCGGCATGGCGAAGGGCATGGCGCTGACGCTGGGCCGCTTCTTCAAGCCGAAGGCCACGGTCCGTTACCCGGAGGTCCCAGCCGACGTCGCGACCAAGTTCCGGGGTCGCCTCCAGCTGCTCTACGACGAGCACGGGACCCTGAAGTGCGAGACCTGCTTCCAGTGCGCCCAGGCCTGCCCGATCGAGTGCATCGACATGGGCGGCGTCGACACCCGGGGCCGCTACCACGTCCACTGGGGCGCCGCCGAGACGTACGGCGAGCGCCGCGAGGAATCGGCCCTCCGCCGGTCGGGCCGGACCGTCCCGGACCCAGGCTACCGCCCCTTCGACCCCATCGACCCGGCGGCCATCGACGCCATCCTCGACGACCACGACCACGACCCGGCCCGGATGCTCGAGATCCTGGAGGCGGTCCAGGACGCCTACGGCTACCTCCCGGTGGCGGCCCTCAAGCGGATCTCCCACGCCACGGGTGCCTGGTACGCGATGGTCTACGGCACGGCCACCTACTACCGCCAGTTCCGCTTCGAGCGACCCGACGACACGGCCCAGGCGGCCGCCGTCGCCGCCCACCGGCCCGGGGAGGCCGACTACCTGGCGGGCCTGACCGCATCCCTCGGCGGATCGGGGCGATGAGGCCATGACCCAGCTGCTGGCGACGCCCGCCGCCTGGCCACGGATCCTGCTGGGCCGGGCCGACGCCGCCGATCCGATCGACCTCGACGCGGCTGTCGCGGCGGGTGCCTTCGACGGCCTCCACAAGGCGGTCCGGGACCTCGGCCCCACGGCCACCATCGCCACCATCGCGGCGTCGGGCCTGCGGGGGCGTGGCGGTGCCGGCTTCCCGACCGGGGAGAAGTGGCGGGCCTGCGCCTCGCAGCCGTCGGATCGCCGCTTCGTGGTGGCGAACGGCTACGCCGCCGACCCCGCGTCGCGCACCGACGTGACCCTCATGGAGCGCGATCCATACGCCGTCATCGAGGGCGCGGTCGTCGCGGCCCTCGCCGTCGGTGCCGCCGACGTCGTCATCGCCGTCCGGGCGGACGCCCGGGCAGCCGTCGAGGCGCTCGAGGCGGCCGTGGCCGCGGCGACGGACGCCGGCTTCGCCGGGCCCGACGTCCTCGGCTCGGGACGTTCGGTCGAGATCGCGGTGCGGGCCGTCCAGGGCGCCTACATGCTGGGCGAGGAGACGGTCCTCCTCAAGGCGCTCGAGGGGAAGCGAGGCCAACCGGAGCAACGGCCGCCCTATCCGGCGGTCCGCGGCCTGTTCGACCAGCCCACCGTCGTCAACAACGTGGCGACCCTGGCCGCGGTCCCCTGGATCCTCCGCAACGGACCCGAGGCCTTCGCGGCCATCGGGACCGCCGAAGCACCGGGGACCGCCCTGGTCCACGTCCGCGGACCGCAGGGCGAGGGCATCGCCGAGGTCCCGCTGGGGACGACCCTGCGGCAGGTCGTCGACCTGGTCGGCGGGGCCGGCACCGGCCACGATCTCAAGGCGCTCGTCGTCGGCGGACCGTCCGGGGGGATCCTGCCCGGGGACGCGCTCGACACGGCCTACGACTACGCGAACCTGCGTGAAGCCGGAGCCCACCTGGGGTCGGGCTCGATCATCCTGGCCGACGAGCGAGCGTGCATCGTGGACCTCGCCCGGCTCCTGACGCGCTTCTGCTCGACCGAGGCGTGCGGCAAGACGATCCCCTGCCGGATCGGCACCCGCCGGATGCTGGAGATCAGCGATAGGATGGCCGAGGGTCGGGCCCGGCCCAGCGACCCCCAGCTCCTCGACGACCTCGGCCACGACATCGTCGCGTCCGCCCTGTGCGACCACGAGCGGCTGGCGACGCTCCCCATGACCAGCGCGATGCGATACTTCCGGTCCGAGCTCGACGATCACATCCTGCGCAGCACCTGCCCCGCCGGCGTGTGTCGCTCGATCGCGGCCCCGTCCGGAGCGGCCCGATGAGGCGGCGATGACGGACCTGATCTCCCGGCCCCCCAGCATCCGCCCCGACACGCCCAACGTCCTCGACACGGTCACGCCCCGCGAGGAGACCCTGGCCGAGCGCCTGCTGACGACGCAGTCGCCGCAGCGGCCCCAGTCCACGGCGCGTATCCGGGTCGAGGTGGACGGTCGGGTCATCGAGGGGTTCGAGGGCCAGACGATCCTCGAGATCTGCCGCGACAACGGGATCGAGATCCCGACCCTCTGCTACGAGCCCAAGCTGCCAGGCTTCGGAGCCTGCCGCATGTGCGTCGTCGAGGTCGAGGGCGAGGAGCACCCGCCGATCAGCTGCTCTCGGGCGGCCGAGGACGAGATGGTCGTACGGACCCAGACCGACGACCTCCGCCGCATCCGGCGTACCAACCTCGAGCTCATCTTCAGCGACCACAACGCCTACTGCCTGCCGCCCTGCCAGAACAAGTGCCCGAGTCACATCGACATCCCCGGGTTCCTCAAGGCCAATGCGGAGGGTGAGTTCCGGGAGTCGGCCCGGATCTTCAAGCGCACGATCCCGTTCCCGTCGATCCTGGGCCGGGTCTGCCCGGCTCCCTGCGAAGAGCATTGCCGCCGCGACGAGGTCGACGAGGCGATCGCCATCCGCGACAGCCACCGCTACGCGGGCGACCAGGTCCTCCACCAGATGCTGGACGAGGGCGTCGATCCGCCGATCCCCTTCGAGCTGCAGCCCAAGACCGGTCGGCGGGTCGCCGTCATCGGCTCCGGGCCGGCGGGCATGTCGGCCGCCTACTACCTGCTCATCGCCGGCCACGACGTGACGGTCTTCGAGCGCGACCCGGCGCCGGGCGGCATGCTCCGCTACGGGATCCCGCAGTACCGCCTGCCCAAGGTCGAGGTCCTCGAGGCCGAGTACGAGTCGGTGACCCGGCTCGGCGGTCGGATCGTCTGCAACCAGGCCCTGGGCCGCGACTTCACCCTGGATGATCTCCAGAATCAGGGCTTCGACGCCGTCCTCGTCGCCATCGGCTGCTACGACACCAACAAGCTGGGCATCCCCGACGAGGACGCCGCCGAGGTGCTCGACGGCCTCGAGTACCTGCGGACCGCGACGCTCGGCCTGCCGTATCCCGACCACGCGGGCAAGCGTGTCGTCGTCATCGGCGGTGGCTTCACCGCGATGGACTGCTCACGGACGTCGGTCCGCCAGGGTTGCGGCGAGGTGACCCTCGTCTACCGCCGCGACATGAAGGACATGCCGGCAGCGAGCGAGGTCCACGAAGCCATCGAGGAAGGTGTCACCACGATCTTCCAGGCCGGCCCCACCCGGGTCGTCACCGACGACGCCGGCAACGTGACCGGGGTCGAGTTCATCCGGATGCAGCTGGGCGAGCCCGATGCTTCGGGCAGGCGCCGTCCCGAGCCCGCTCCCGGCACGGAATTCGTCATCCCCTGCGACCGGGTCCTGCTGGCGATCGGCCAGGGTCCTGACCTGTCCTGGATCGGGCCTGGCGCCGAGGGCGTCACGGCGACGAAGCAGCGACGCCTCAAGGCCGACGCCGTCACCTTCGAGACGGACCGGCCGGGCGTCTTCGGCACCGGCGACGTCCGGATCGGCGCGGCCACGGTCGTCCAGGCCATCGCCGAGGGTAGGCGCGCGGCATACGCCATGGACGCCTACCTCCAGGGCCTGGACCTCTCGGCGATCAAGACCCGCCAGCAGCTGGCCGAGCCGCAGCCGGAGTTCCTCTCGATCGTCCCCTTCACCAGCGAGGTCAAGGAGCCGCGCATCCGGCTGCGGGCGATGGAGGCCGAGGAGCGCCGCTCCAACTACATCGAGTACGAGATCCCCTACGCCCGCCAGGCCGCAGTCGCCGAATCCACCCGCTGCCTGCAGTGCACCTGCGAGGCCATCGGGTTCTGCGATCTGCGGCGCCTCGGCATCGAGTACGGGACGACCCTGCAGACGCTGGAGAAGCAGCACCACCATGGAGCCGGCTTCCGCTCGGTGACCGAGAACCGCTTCACCGGCACCAACCACGACTACCTGCGCGACGACAGCCACGCCTTCATCCTCCGGGAGCCGTCGCGCTGCATCGACTGCGGGCGTTGCGCCCAGGTCTGCTCGGAGGTCGTCGGGGCGGCCTGCTACGACTTCATGAGGATCGGCTTCGACACCCTCGTCACGACGCCGCTCGACATGAGCCTCAACGACACCCCGTGCGTGTCCTGCGGCCGCTGCGCCGAGACCTGCCCGACCGGGGCGCTCATGCCCAAGCCGCGGATCCTGACCAAGTACGAGGTCGACGAGAGCCGCTGCATCCTGTGCGGGATCTGCGTCGATGCCTGCCCGTACGACGCGCTGCGCGACGGTGCCGATTTCGAGCTGGCCCACACCAGCCGCGAGGAGCCGATGATCGACCTCATCGCCCTCGCCGCGGTCGAGCGAGAGACGGAGGCGACCTACATCCGGCGCGAGCGGGATTGGCTCCAGCGGGCCCAGGCCGCGGGGCGCGACGTCGGCGGGGTCCGGTCGCTCCCGGTCCTGCCGGCCTCGATCGCCGGGCAGCAGGGCAACGGCAACGGCCACAACGGCAACGGCCATGCCCGGGGCGGTGACGAGGGGGGTCACCGATGAAGGAGCTCGTGATCGACGACCGACGGACCCGGAGCGGCCGGAGCCGTTCCGTGGCGACGGGCTAGGGAGGCAGAGGGAGGATCGTGGCGATCCCGGACACCGTCCCGATCATCGGGGCCAACTGGGACGACATCCTGTTCGTCATCTTCGCCGCCATCATGCTCGGCGGAGCGCTGCTCGTCGTCGTCCTCCGCGACATCATCCGCGCCGGCCTGGCGATGATGGTCAGCTTCGGCGGGCTGGCCGGTCTCTACGTCGTGCTCGGAGCGCCGCTCATCGCCGCCGCCCAGGTCCTCATCTACATCGGGGCGATCAGCGTCCTGGTGCTCTTCGCGATCATGCTGACCCAGACCAAGGCCGCCCCGGTCCGCCTCGTCTTCCAGACCCAGGCCGTGCCGGCGGCCATCGCCTCGGCCCTGCTGGCGGTCCTGATCGCCCTGGCCGTGACGGCGACCGACTGGCGGAGCCGCCGCGGGCAGGATCACGACCGCGACGGACGAGCTCGCCCGGCTGCTCTTCGACGAGTACGTCCTGGCCTTCGAGGTCGTCGGCGTGCTGATCCTGGCGGCCGTCATCGGGGCGGTCTTCCTTGCCCGTCGCGAGCGAGAGGAGGAGGGCGAGCTCGTGAGCGACACGCTCGACGCCTACCTGGTCCTCTCGGGGATGCTCTTCGCCATCGGCACGTTCGGCTTCCTGGCTCGCCGGAACGCCATCAGCATGCTGATGTCGATCGAGCTGATGCTCAACGCGGTCAACCTGGCCATCGTCGCCTTCGGCGCGTTCGACCAGGACCTCAACCCCCACGCCTCGGTCATCGCCATCATGGTCATGGCCGTCGCGGCGGCCGAGGCGACCGTCGGCCTGGCGATCGTGATGGCGATCTTCCGCAACCGGCGGACCCCTCTGGTCGACGAGTACGACGCGATGCGCCAATGAGCCGCCGGCCATGATGATCCCCGAGCCTTCGATCCTGGCCCCGTTCCTCGCTGCTGCCGAGGGCACCGGCGAGGCCGTCTCGGGCGGCATCCAGGACACGTTGATCGTCCTCATCCCGATCCTGCCGATGATCGGGCTTCCTGTTCACGGCCCTCATCGGACGGCGCCTGGGCAAGCAGGCCCACTGGATCCCCGTCGGCCTGGTCGTCGCGTCCTGGCCATCGCCATGGTGGTCGTCTTCGGCGCGCTCACGGGCCAGGAGCCGTACGGCGAGCACGGCCACGGGGTGACGCTGTGGCAGTGGATCACGGCCGGCGACCTGTCGGTCCCGGTCGGCTTCTTCGTCGACAACCTGACCGCCTGCCTGCTCATCGTGGTGACGACGATCGGCATGCTCGTCCACGTCTACAGCATCGGCTACATGGGCCACGACCCCGGGTACTGGCGCTTCTTCGCCTACCTGAACCTGTTCATGTTCTCGATGCTGCTGCTGGTCATGGCCGACAACTGGCTGGTCGTGTTCGTGGCCTGGGAGCTCGTCGGCCTCTCGAGCTACCTGCTGATCGGCTTCTGGTACCGCCGGCGGAGCGCCGCCCTGGCGGCCAAGAAGGCCTTCATCGTGAACCGGGTCGGCGACGTCGGCTTCGCCCTCGGGATCATGGCTGATCTTCGTCAGCCTGGGCACGCTCGACATCCGCGAGACCCTCGAGCGGATCGGCGAGCTGCGAGCCGCTGACGATCAGCCTGATCGCCCTGCGGCCTGTTCGCGGCGCCGTCGGCAAGAGCGCCCAGTTCCCGCTCCATGTCTGGCTGCCGGACGCCATGGAAGGCCCGACGCCGGTGTCCGCCCTCATCCATGCGGCGACGATGGTCAACGCCGGCGTCTACCTGGTCGCCCGGTCGAACCTGATCTTCGCCAACGCTCCCGAGGTCATGGTCGTGGTCGCCGCGATCGGCATCTTCACCGCCATCCTGGCGGCCTCGATCGCCTTCACCCAGACCGACATCAAGCGGGTACTGGCCTACTCCACGCTGTCGCAGCTCGGCTACATGTTCGCCTCGCTCGGAGTGGGCGCCTACGTCGCGGCCATCTTCCACCTCATGACCCACGGCTTCTTCAAGGGCCTGCTCTTCCTCGACTCTGGTTCGGTCATCCACGCCGTCCACGAGGAACAGGACATGCGCAAGATGGGCGGCCTCTCGACAGAAGATCCGCTGGACCTACGGGACCATGCTCATCGGCTCGCTGGCGATCGCCGGCATCCCGCCCCTGGCCGGCTTCTTCAGCAAGGACGAGATCCTCGGCGAGGCCTTCAAGTTCGGCTTACTGTGGGTCTGGTTCATCGGCGTGATCGTCGCCCTGATGACCGCCTTCTACATGTTCCGGCTCATGGGCATGACCTTCTGGGGCGCTGGCGCGGCCCGAAAGCGATCTGGGACAAGATCCACGAGTCGCCGCCGACCATGGTCCTGCCGCTCGTGCTGCTGGCGATCGCCTCGGTCTTGCTCGGGATGCCCTTGGTCTGCCCTTCGGCGACAGCACCATCGAGCACTGGCTCGAACCGGTGTTCCACGAAGCCGAGATCCTGCTCGGGCACGAGGCGGCCGAGTTCCAGCTCTTCGGGATCGACGGCGTGCTTGATCCTGATCAGCGTCGACGTCGCCGCGATCGGCATCGTGGCCGCCTGGTGGCTCTTCGGGATCCGCTGGCTGTGTCATCCACCGCGACCCGCAGCCCGATCGCGTCGCACTCCTCAGCCGACTCCAGCCCGGTGACCCGGTTCCTCTACCGGGCCTCCCTGAACAAGTGGTGGTTCGACGACCTCAATGACCTCCTGTTCATCCGCATCGGCGGTCGTGTCGCCGATGCGATGTGGTGGTTCGATCGCACGGTCGTCGACGGTGCGGTCAACGGCCTC
Organism: uncultured Chloroflexia bacterium; assembly: GCA_963707215.1. Lineage (GTDB taxonomy): Bacteria > Chloroflexota > Limnocylindria > Limnocylindrales > CSP1-4 > DATHYZ01. The sequence goes on from CAVPPB010000003.1 coordinate 1,712,170, forward strand.
GGCTACGTCGTGACCGACGCCGGGCGCGGCCTGCGCCGGATCCAGACCGGCCGGGTCCAGAACTACGCCCTGGGCATCGCCCTCGGGCTGCTCGCCGTGGCGGCCTCGTACTTCGTGATCGCGAGCCAGTGATGAACTTCGACCTGTCGGACTTCCCGATCCTGACGGCGATCGTCTTCCTGCCGCTCCTGGGCGCGGCAGTCATCGCACTCCTGCCCCGCGACTCCCTGCGGGCCATCCGCTGGGCGGCCCTCCTGACGGCGCTCCTGACCTGGGCGCTCTCCCTGCTGCTCCTCGCCGGCTACGCGCCCGGCGGCTCCGGCTTCGAGCACAAGGAGGTCTACGACTGGATCCCGGGCCTCGGCATCCAGTACAAGCTGGGCGTCGACGGGCTGTCGGTGGTCATGGTGGTCCTGACCACCACCCTGACCTGGATCAGCATCCTGGCGAGCTTCGGCCCGATCACGACCCGGGTCAAGGAGTACATGGTCTCCTTCCTCGTCCTCGAGGTGGGGATGCTCGGCGTCTTCGTCGCCCTGGACCTGTTCCTCTTCTACATCTTCTGGGAGGTCGTCCTCGTCCCGATGTACCTGATCATCGGGATCTGGGGCGGCGCCAACCGGATCTACGCGACGATCAAGTTCGTCCTCTACACCCTGGTCGGCTCGCTGCTGATGCTCGTCGCCATCCTGGCCACGGCCTTCACCTACCAGGCGGCCTCGGGGACGTGGCAGGGAGCCTTCGACTTCGAGGTCCTCCGCTCGTTCGCCGGCAGCGGCGGCTTCGACCCGACCTTCCAGCTGCTGGCCTTCGGCGCCTTCTTCCTGGCCTTCGCCATCAAGGTGCCGATGTTCCCGTTCCATACCTGGCTCCCCGACGCCCATGTCGAAGCGCCGACGGCCGGCTCGGTGATCCTGGCCGGGGTGCTGCTCAAGCTCGGCGGCTACGGTCTCATCCGCTTCTGCCTGCCGCTCTTCCCGGACGCTTCCCAGTCCTGGGCCCCGCTGATCATCGTCCTGTCGCTGATCGCCATCATCTACGGCGCGATCGTAGCCCTGGTCCAGCCGGACCTGAAGAAGCTGGTCGCCTACTCGTCGGTCAGCCACATGGGTTTCGTGACCCTGGGGATCTTCGTCTTCCAGGACCAGGCGATGAACGGGGCCATCCTCCAGATGGTCAACCACGGCCTCATCACGGGAGCCCTCTTCCTGCTGGTCGGCGTCATCTACGAGCGAACCCACGACCGGACGATCGCCCGGATGGGCGGCCTCGCCGGGCGCGTCCCGGTCTTCGCGATGCTGCTTGGCTTCTTCGTCTTCGCCTCGGGGGGACTGCCCGGCCTGTCCGGATTCGTCGGTGAGTTCCTGACCCTCATCGGCACCTTCGACGTGCTCCCGCTGGCCGCGGTCATCGCGACGCTCGTGATGATCCTCGCCGCCGGTTACCTGCTCTTCATGTACCAGCGGGTCGTCTTCGGCGAGCCGTCCGACTTCATCAAGGGCCTGGGGAGCCATCTCACCGACGTACGACCGGTCGAGGTCGCCACCCTGGTCCCGCTCATGGTCCTGGTCATCGCCTTCGGCCTGTACCCGGACCTTCTCCTCGACCTCGTCGCGGGCTCCGTGACGACCGTCCTCGGCGACGTGGCGGCGGGCGACGTCGTCAAGCTGGCCCTGTTCCGGTAGCGGAGGGCACCGAACGACATCATGGCCTGGGACGACCTGCAGACGATCGCTCCGCTCATCGCCGCGGTCCTGGCGGCGATCGCCGTGATCCTCGTCGACTTCGCGCTGCCCGGCCGGACTCGCCCGGCCGTCGCTGTCGCCCTGGTCGGGCTCGCCGGGGTGCTGGCGCTGGTCCTGCTCGTCGGCCTTCGGATCGGCGATGGGACGGTCGAGCTGGCCGCGCCGGTGGAGGCGTTCGGCGGCGTCTACACGGTCGATGCCCTGACGACCTTCCTCGACGTCCTCTTCGTCCTCGTCGTGGGGCTGACGATCCTCGTCGCGCCGGATTACCTCGGGCCCCGCGACCTTCCGTTCGCCGAGTTCGCGGCGATCCTCCTCTTCGCGATGAGCGGGGCGATGCTCATCGCCGCGTCGACGGACCTCCTGCTGCTCTTCCTGGGCCTCGAGCTCATGGTCATCCCCGGCTACCTGCTGGCGGGCTTCGCCAAGCGCGACGCCCTGTCGACCGAGGGGGCGATCAAGTACTTCCTGCTGGGAAGCTTCAGCTCGGCGATCCTGCTCTTCGGGTTGGCCTTCGTCTTCGGGACCACCGGCTCCACCCGGGTCGACGCGATCGCGGCGGAGCTGGCCGACATCGTCGCCTCGGGATCGATCTCGGCCGGGCTGGTCATGGGCCTGGCCCTGGTCACGGCCGGGGTGGGCTTCAAGATCGCCGCGGTCCCGTTCCACTACTGGACCCCCGACGCCTACCAGGGCTCGCCGACGCCGGTCACCGGCTACCTCTCGGTCGGGCCGAAGATCGGTGCCTTCGCCCTGATCCTGCGCCTCTTCGTGGAGGCCCTGGGGCCCCTGGCCGACGAGTGGGTCGTCATGGTCGCCGTGCTGGCGGCGGTGACGATGACCCTCGGGAACCTGGTGGCGCTGAGCCAGGACAACGTCAAGCGGATGCTGGCCTACTCGTCGATCGCCCACACCGGCTACATGCTCGTCGGCCTCGCCGCGTACGCGGCCGGCGAGATCCAGGGACTCCAGGGACTGATCTACTACGGCGCGGCCTACGCCTTCATGAATCTCGGCGCGTTCGCGGTGGTGGCGGCTCTCCAGAAGCGCCAGGGCATCCTCTCGAACCTCGAGACGTTCGCCGGGCTCGGACGGCGGGAGCCGCTGCTGGCAGTGCTGATGACCCTCTTCCTGCTGTCGCTGACCGGGATCCCGCCGACGGCCGGCTTCTTCGCCAAGGCGCTGGTCATCCTGAGCGCCGTCGAAGCGGGCGGACCGATGACCATCCTGGCCGTGATCGCGGTCCTCAACGCCGCGGCCGCCGCCTTCTACTACCTCCGCGTCGTCGTCTACATGTTCATGCGCGAGCCAGCGACCGAGGTGCCCTCGTTCCGCCACGGCCAGCTGCTCCGGGCCGGGCTGGTCGTCGCCCTGGTCGGGACGATCCTGCTGGGCGTGCTCCCGAACTGGCCGATCCCGATCCTCGATGCCGCGATGGCCGCCGCCGAGGCGATCGGCTAGGCCGTCACTCCGGGACCGGCGTCTCGAACCGCCGGACCTCGTCGCGCAGGCGCCGCGACGGCGGCACCGCGCCGCGCCGGATCGCCGCCAGATCCCGGAGCTGCCGGTCGAGCCACCAGCGGATGTCCTCGGCGCGCACCGACGTGCGAAGCCGTCGGATGCGGGCCCGCCGCTCGTCCCGGGACATCCGCAGCGCCGCCTCGATCTGGTCGGCCGTCCCGCTGACGTCGGCCGGGGCGACGATCAGGCAGTCGTCGGCCAGCTGCTCGGCGGCCCCGGCCGTTTCCGAGAGGACCAGGACAGGATCGCGCTCCCCGACGAGGACGGCCTCCTTGGCGACGAGGTTCATGCCGTCGACGAGCGGGTTGACGACGACGACGTCGGCGAGCCGGAGGGCGGCGATCGCCATCGCGTAGTCCGAGCCGTCCGAGATCCAGATGGGGGCGTCATCAGGATCGGCGAGGCCATTCACGCGGGCGACCACCTCGCGGACCGCCCCCGCGTAGTCGGCGTACTCGCGGATCGACGTCCTGGTCGGGGCCTGGACGGCCAGGAACCGGGTCGAGTCGCGCAAGCTCGGTCGCCGCTCGAGCAGCTCCTCGTAGGCCAGGAATCCCCGCAGGGCGTTCTTGGAGGGCTCGATGCGGTCCGCCCTGACGATCAGCTGCGGGTCGCCGGCCCGGGCGAGGCGGTCGCGGAGCCGATCCACCCGGTCGGTCACCTCGGCAGAGCGGCCGAAGGCGGTCACCCCGTCGGGATCGAGCGAGATCGGGTAGGAGCGGACCCGGATCCTCCGCTCGCGCCAGCGGATGGATCGTCCGTCCGGGTCGACCCGGGCATCGCGAACGAAGCTGGCGACCGTGTCGAGGAAGGCGCTGGCATAGCGGTCGGTCTGGAGCCCCACGATGTCGCAGGCCAGGAGCCCCTCGCAGATGGCCCGCCGGAGTCCCTGGGGGAGGATCTGCCACTGGGTCGCCGGTGGCCATGGCACGTGGGTGAAGTGGAGGATCGTGGCGTCAGGTCGCCGCTCACGGATCCGCGAGGCGGCCAGGTACAGGTGGTAGTCCTGGAGCAGGAAGACCGGTCGCTTGACCCCCTCGGCAGCCCGGACGGCGGCGTCGGCGACGGCCAGGTTGGCCGGCCGGTAGCCCGTCCGCCAGGCCTGGACGAGCGCACCGTCGACCACCGGGCCGTAGGGCAGGGCGTACATCTGGTGCTGGATGAACCAGAGGAACGGGTTCGAGATCACCTCGTAGTGGGGGATGTAGACATCCTCGGGGAGCGTGACGTAGGAGAGCCGGAGGTCCTGGCCGGGTGCCAGCTCGTCCACGAGTTCGCGGACCCGCCGGGCAAGGGGACGGTCGCGCGACCCGATGTTGGCGATCGGCCGCTCCATCCGCCCGAGCTCGCGAGCGGCCTCCCGGTCGCCGCGGGTGAGGCCCACTGCGACCCAGGTCACCGGGGCGTGCCGCCCCAGGTCGCCGAGGGCGGTCACCAGGCCACCGGACCCACGGGAGGCCTCGAGGCCGGCGGGGGCCTCGGGGGCAAGGGTGAAGGTCAGCGGACCGCGGTTGGAGACGACGAAGAGGCGACCGTCCGATCCCAGGAGCTCGGCCAGCAGCCCGGAACGCGAGTCGGGCATGGGCCCATTCTGGCAGTTGATGCCTTGGTGCGGTCGGATGTGTTCCCGGCCGGCTGCTGCGAGCTCAGCGAAGGGCGCCCGTCGGAGGCAGGATCGAGGCCAGGCCGGCCTCCATGACGTCCGGGCCGATCGACCCCAGGGCGCCATCCCGGATGATCCCGCTGGCGTCGATCCAGTAGTGGACCGGGAGGGCAAGCGCTCCCCACTCGGCCTGGACGGCGCCGTCGCCGTCGAGCCCGACCGGGAAGGTCACCCCGACCTCGTCCATGAAGGCCTGCACCGCGCCGGCATCCTCCCGCACGTCGACGGCGATGACCACGAGCCCGTCGTCCTCGTGCTCGGCCGCGTACGCGCTCATCAGCGGTAGCTCGTCGCGACATGGCGGGCACCAGGTCGCCATGAAGTTCACCCAGACCGGCGAGCCACGCAGCTCGGCGAGGTCGATCGTGGCGCCACCGAGCGCCGGCACCACCAGCGCCGGCGCCTCCTCGCCGATCATGAAGCCTGTGTCGACGCTCGGCGATGGGGAGGAGACCGGGCTCGGCGTCGCGGCCGGCTCGGAGGCGACTGCCGACGGCGAGGGGGATGGGCTCGGGCTCGATGGCGTCGGGTCCGGGAGGAACGCGAAGACCGCCGCGAAGACGGCGGCGGCGGCGAGGACGCCAGCGACCAGGCCGAGGACCGGCACGAGACGGGGGCTCATCGCGCGCAGGGTAGCAGCAGCGGGCGAGGTCGGCGGTGGACCCGACCGACGAGGCCCGATGCGTCACGCTAGAGCCCGCACGTCCGTCACGACCAGGCCGACCGCCCGGACGTCCCGGGCGACCCGGTACGAAGCGGTCCGAGGCCGCCCGACGGTGCCCCTGCTAGGATGCCCGCGCCGATGTCCGCCCTGCTCTTCATCCGCGATCGTCTGGTCCCCGCCTTGTTGGCGGCGATCGGCTTCGCGCTGCTGGGCGCCGGGCTGCTGAGCTACACGGCTCCTGCGGACGCCGGCGATCCCGCGGCGTCACCGGTGCCGACCTCCGCGAGCCTTCCATCGCCGACGCCGGCGCTCTCGCCGGAGCCGTCGAGCTCGACCGAGCCGTCCGTGTCGCCGTCGGCGACTCCGTCCGCGGAGCGGGCGCTGGCAACCCGGGTCGTGATCCCCGCGCTGCGCATCGACATGCCGGTCATGCCTGGGCCGGACACGTATCCGCCCTGCAACGTCGCGATGTTCATCCGCGAGCTCGGTCAGCCGGGCGAGCCCCGGGCGACCTACATCTACGCGCATGCCCGCACGGGCATGTTCCTCCCGCTGCTGACGGAGTCCCGCCGGAGCGGCGGGGCCAGGATGCTCGGCATGCTCGTCCAGGTGTACTCGAGCGACGACCGGCTCCACCTCTACGAGATCACCGAGGTGCGACCGACCCAGACCACTCTCGACGACGCCATCCAGGCGACGAGCGAGGAGCTCTGGTTGCAGACGTCGGAGGGACCCCGGGGGACCGTCGGCAAGCTCCAGGTCGTGGCCATGCCCCTCTCGGTGGGCCCGGCTGACCCCGCCGAGGCGCACCCGGTACCCAAGCCCGTCGCCTGCGGCTGATCCCGGCCATGCGTCCGGTGACGCCCCGCCACCGGAACCGGGCGGGGCGCATCGGCGACGCTTGACACCGCCTCGCGACGCCGCGTAGCATCAACGTCGCTTTATATGAACCATCGTTGATGCGATGGCTCCCCGGAACCAGAGAGACCGCCTTGTCCCCGACCCCCGCCCGTATCCGCTCGACGATCGCGGCGATCGTCGACCAGCCCGAGGAGCTCCGCCGCCTGCGGGCCTTCCACAAGGCGCTGGCCGACGTGAACCGGCTGCGCATCGTCCGCTGTCTCGCGGAGGGCCCGAGCACCGTGAGCGAGCTCATCGACCAGGTCGGCCTCTCGCAGCCGCTGGTCTCGCACCACCTCCGCCGCCTCCGGGACGCCCGGCTGGTGGAGACCGAGCGGGTCGGGCGCGAGACCGTGTACACCCTCCGCGCGGAGGCATTCGGCGAGGTCGCCGCGCAGGAGCGCGCGGTCCTCGGCATCGCCAGCTGACGGCCATGGCCATCTCCAACGACACGCGCACTCGGATCAAGGGGGTCTTCGAGCCCCTGGCCCTGGCCATGGGCCGGCTCGGCCTGACACCGGACGCCCTCACCCTCATCGGCTTCGGCATCACCATCGTCGGGGCCGTCCTCGCCGGCGCCGAGCTCTGGCTGGTCGCGGGCGTGGTCGTCTTCGTCGGCGGGGCCTTCGACATGTTCGACGGCACGCTCGCGCGGGCGACCGGGCAGGTCAGCCCGCTGGGCGCCTTCATGGACTCGGTCTTCGACCGATGGGGTGAGGCGATCGTCTACCTCGGGATCGTCATCGGCCTGGAACGGGCCGGGTTTGGGCTCGGCGTCTACCTGGCCGCGGCTGCCATGGGGGCGGCCTTCCTCGTCAGCTACGCCCGGGCCAAGTCCGAGGGACTCGGCTTCAGCGCCGGCACCGGCATGGCCGAGGTCGGGCTGATGCCGCGCGAGCTCCGCCTCGTGGTGCTGTCGGCCGGCATCGTCGTCGCCGGCATCCTCGGCGTCGGGCCGGAGGCGACCGGCGGATCCCTCGTCCTGGCGCTCGCCCTCGGGATCATCGCGGTCCTGGCGACGGTGACCGTCATCCAGCGCGTCCTGCACACCCGCCGCACGGCGGCCGAGCATCCGACGACCAAAGCAACAAGGTAGGACCACGTTCGATGGAGCAGTCAGTGAGCAGCAACGGCAAGAACGGCCACAAGCCGGACCGCAAGATCCGCGTCGCGATCGTCGGCGTCGGCAACTGCGCCTCCAGCCTCGTGCAGGGGCGCTACTACTACGAGGACGCCAAGCGGGGGGAGCAGATCCCGGGCCTCATGCACGTCGATCTGGGCGGCTACCACATCAGCGACATCGAGTTCGTGGCCGCCTTCGACATCGACAAGAACAAGGTCGGCAAGGACCTCGCCGAGGCGATCTACGTCAAGCCGAACAACACCTACGTCTTCCAGCAGGTCCCGAACCTCGGGGTGACCGTCGACCGGGGGATGACCCACGACGGGCTGGGCAAGTACCTGAGCCAGATCATCGAGAAGGCCCCTGGGCCCACGGCCGACGTCGTCGGGATCCTCAAGGAGCGCCGGGTCGATGTGATGGTCTCCTACCTGCCCGTCGGCAGCGAGGAGGCCACCAAGTGGTACGTCGAGCAGGCGCTCAAGGCCGGAGTCGGCTTCATCAACGCGATCCCGGTCTTCATCGGCCGTGAGCCGTACTGGCAGCGCCGTTTCGCAGAGGCGGGCCTGCCGATCATCGGCGACGACATCAAGAGCCAGGTCGGGGCGACCATCACCCACCGGGTGCTGACCCGCCTGTTCATGGACCGGGGCGTGCGCATCGACCGGACCTACCAGCTGAACTTCGGCGGCAACACCGACTTCCTGAACATGCTCGAGCGCGAGCGCCTCGAGTCCAAGAAGATCTCGAAGACCAACGCGGTCACCTCGATGATCGACTACGAGATCGAAGCCGACGACATCCACGTCGGGCCCAGCGACTACGTGCCGTGGCTCAAGGATCGCAAGTGGTGCCACATCCGGATGGAGGGGACCACCTACGGCGACGTGCCGCTCAACATGGAGCTCAAGCTCGAGGTCTGGGACAGCCCGAACAGCGCCGGCGTCATCACCGACGCGATCCGCTGCCTGAAGCTTGGCCTCGACCGTGGGCTCAAGGGCACCCTGGTGGCCCCGTCGAGCTACTTCATGAAGAGCCCGCCGATCCAGATCCACGACGACATCGCCCGCGAGCGGGTCGAGGCGTTCATCCGCGGCGAGGATGACCAGACCCTTGTCGGCACCGAGGATCTGTCTGCCACCCGGACCAAGAAGGCTGCGCCCAAGCGGAAAGCAGCGGCCGCGGCCAAGTGACGGACGGCGCGCGACGGCTCGAGGCCCCGCACCGCCGCGGGCCCCGGACCTTCAACCGCCTGACGGAGCGGACGGCACTCGCCGCCTACCGGGGCACGGGCGCCGTCCTCGCTCGCATCCCACCGCGGGCTTCGGCGGCGGTCGCCGGCCGGGTCTTCGCAGGCCGGCTACCTCGCCTGGCCGACCAAGCGACGCTGGTCGAACCTGAACTACGGCCGCGTCCTTGGCCTTGAGCCGGAGGATCCTGCGGTCCGCCGGCTCGCCCTCGGCGCCTACCGGACCTACGGGCGCTACATCGTCGAGCTCATGCGCCTGCCGTCTCGGACGCTCGACGACGTTGCGGAGCTGGTCGACGCCGACACGGTCGAGTCGCTGAAGGCCGAGTGGCAGGCCACGGGCCGCGGCCTCATCATCACCATCCCCCACATCGGCAACAACGAGGCCCTGGCTGCCGGCCTGGCCCATCACGGCCTGCCGCTGAGCGGCCTGGCGGACGACACGTCGTTCCCTGAACTACTCGAACACCTGACCCGCCAGCGCGAGGCGATGGGGGTGAGGACGATCTACTGGAAGAACATCCGGGAGATCTTCTCGGTCCTCAAGCGCGGCGAGATCCTGGCGCTCCTCGTCGACTGGGGCTACCGACCGGACGGCATCCCGGTGCGTCTCTTCGGCCACTGGACGACGCTGCCCGCTGGCCCGGCCACTCTCGCGGCCAAGACCGGCGCGGCGATCCTGCCGGTCGCGGTCCGGCGGACGGCCGAGGGCCGCTACCGCCTCGAGACCGGCTCCTTCATCCCGGTGCCGTCGAGCGACCCCGCCGATCTCCAGGCGGCCGACCCAGCAGGTCGCCGATGCGATGGAGCGGGCGATCCGGTCGCTCCCGGCCCAGTGGTACAGCTTCAAGCCGATGTGGCCGGATTCGGCCCCGAGGAGGCGGCCGCGCTGGAGGCGAGGGCGGCGGCGATGGCGGCGGACGCAACGGGGACGACGGGTTCGAGCGAGGCGACGACGCCCCTTCGCTCCGAGCGGGCTGACCGCGAAGCACGGGGGACCGCGGCCCAGCGGCTGCGGGCACGGGCGGTCGCGACCGTCGCCTGGGTCGCCTGCCGGCTGCCGGAGGGCCTGGTCCTGGGGATGGCGGACTCGGCCGGGACGCTCGCGTTCTACGTCGCCCGAGGGCGGAGACGAAGAGCCCGGGCCAACCTCCATCGGATCGCGTCCTGGCTCGCCGACCGGGGCCTGGGCTCCGACGAGGCTCGGCTGGCTGCCGCCGACCGGCGGGCCCTCGAGCCGACTGGTCCGATCCGCGTTCCGTCACCACGCTCGATACGTCGCGGAGCTGACCCGGGCGCCGGTCATGACCGAGCGCTATATCCGCGACCACCTCACCATCGAGACCCCGGAGGCGCTCGCCGAGGCGCTCGCTTCCGAGCCGGTCGTCATGGTCGGCATGCACCTCGGCGGCGATCGAACTGCCCGGCTTCTACGCATGGGGCGTCGGTCGTCGACGCGGCGTCGCGCCGATGGAGACCGTCGCTGATCCCGAGTTGGCGCGCTGGTACTCCGGCATCCGGGGCAAGCTCGGTCTCCGGGTCGTCGGGCTCCGCGAGGCCCGCCGCGAGCTCGTCGAGTCCCTCCGGAGACGAGAGCTCGTCGGGATCGTGGCCGACCGCGACATCACCGGCGGCGGGGCCCAGGTGGAGCTCTTCGGCCACCCGGCCCGCCTGCCCGTCGGTCCCGCTCTCCTGCTGCTCGAAGAGCCGGCGCCGGCCTACCTCGTGACCGTGCGACGCATCGGCCGGGCCCGCTACGTCGGCCGGGTCGAGGCGCTGCCGGCTCCGCCGGCGGATGGGTCTCGGCGGGAGCGAGCGACCGCCTTCCTCGAGGGAGAGGCACGGGCATTCGAGCGGGCCGTCGCCCAGGCCCCCGACCAGTGGGTGGCCGTATTCCATCCCATCTGGCCCGATCTCGAGGGCCCCGGCCGACCGGATCGGCGACCGGCGATCCGGCGGGAGCCGACGTGATCGAACCGACCGGCACGGCCGACCTCCACATCCACACGCTCGCCTCCGACGGCCTGAGCGGCGTCGGCGAGATCCTGGAGCACGTCCAGGAACGGACCCGGCTCGACGTCATCGCCATCACCGACCACGAGCGCATCGACGCGGCCCTGGCCGCTCGCTCGATGGCGGCGTCGCGGGGACTTCGCTTCGAGGTCGTCGTCGGGCGAGGAGGTGACGACCCGCGGGGGCCACCTGCTGGCGCTGTACATCGAGCAGCCTGTGCGGCCCCTTCGGTCGATCCGGGACACGATCCTCGCGATCCACGACCAGGACGGGCTGGCCGTTCCCGCCCACCCGCTGGTCCCCTACCCGCTCTGCGCCCAGGGCTGGGTCCTGCGACGCCTGCTCGACGACCCAGACCCTCGGGCCCACTTCGACGCCCTGGAGGTCTTCAACCCGACCACGATCGGTCGCCCGGGCCACGCTCGGGCTCTCGCCTTCGCCGGCGAGCACGCCCTGCCGATGGTGGGCAACAGCGACGCCCACGCGGCGGAGCAGATCGGTACCGGGTGGTCGAGCTACCCTGGCCGCTCGGCCATCGAGCTGCGGGCCGCCATCATCGACGGCCGCACGGCCTGGCACGGCAGCTTCCACGGTCACGGGTCGATGGTTGCCACCTTCGGGCGCCAGCTCCGCAAGTACGGGCGCGACGCCCGTGAGGAGGTTCGCGGACGGGTCCGCCGCGACGGCACCGGGCGCCACCTGGGCTACCCTGGTGGGCACCGTCGCCCGCCGCGGTACGATCCTGACCTCGAAACACCGGACGGTGAGGGGCGGGAAGTGGAGCGACGATGAAGATCGGACTGGTCTCACCGTACGTCTACCCGCTCCCCGGCGGCGTGACCCAGCACGTCCGGTACCTCTACGAGAACCTGCGGCTCCGGGGCCACGACGTCAGGATCATCACCAGCAGCCACGGCCTGCAGCGCTCGTCCGAGGGCGACGTCATCCGGATCGGGAAGGGTTTCTCGGTCCCGGCCAACGGGTCGATGGGGACGCTCACGGTCTCCCTCCGCTACGCATCCCTTGTCCGCGAGGTCCTCGACCAGGAGCGTTTCGACGTCCTCCACTTCCATGAACCGCTGGTCCCCTTCCTCTCGCCCCTGGTGCTCCGTGAGTCCCGCAGCGTGAACGTGGCGACCTTCCATGCCTACGCCGGCTACTCACCGGCCGTACGAGCTCGGCTGCCGCGTCCTGGGCGGCTATATCCAGCGCCTCCACGGGCGGATCGCCGTGAGCGCCGCCGCCCGTCACTTCATCGACCGCTACTTCGCCGGCGACTACAAGGTCATCCCGAACGGCGTGGACGTCGACCGCTTCGACCGGGCCGTGCCGATCGCCCGCTGGCAGGACGGCATGCCGAACCTGCTGTTCGTCGGCCGCTTCGAACCGCGCAAGGGTCTGCTGGAACTTCTGAAGGCCTTCCGGGCGGTGCGACGGAACGGCTACCGGGCCCGACTCCTGATCGTCGGCTCCGGACCCCACGAGCGAGAGGCGAGGCGCTACGTGGCGACCCGACGGCTCGACGAGGTCGAGTTCCTCGGGCGCGTCCCCGACGACGAGAAGGCCGCGCTGTACCGGACGGCCGACATCTACGTCTCGCCGGCGACCGGGCGCGAGTCGTTCGGCATCGTGCTCCTCGAGGCGATGGCCGCAGGGCACGGCCGTGGTCTGCTCCGACATCCATGGCTACAAGGGCGTCGTCCGCCGCGGAGAGCAGGCTCTCCTGGTCCCGCCGCGCGATACCTCCGCCCTGGCGACCGCGCTGGGGCGCCTCCTCGACGACCCCGATCTCCGGACCCGGATGGGCCGGCCGGCAGCCGCGGGCCAGGGAGTTCAGCTGGGAGCGGGTCACCGAGAAGGTCGATGACTACTACGGGTTCGTGATCCGACCGGCGGCGGCGGCGGCCGCCCTTCCGACGCATTTCCGGCCCGGTGCCGCCGTCGCCCGAGCCCGGCAACGCGGGAGCGACCACCCGTCGCCGGCATCCGCGGCGCCGCTGAGCCTGGGCCGCTCTCGCGTCCTGCCCGCCAGACCGGGTCGGGCCAGCCGCGAAGCTCGGACGGTCCGGGACGTCCGGGTCTCACCGATCGCCGATCGCTCGGCCTCGCTGATCCGCCACGCCAGCAGCCGATCAGGCGACGCACGACGACGGTGAAGAGCAGGGCAGCGCCCAGGAAGGTGCCGGCATCAGGCGTGAGCCCCGACGACGTGACCGCCGGGTCCGTGTTGACAGGGAACTGGAACGGGTACAGATAGGTCGGCAGGATCCCCTGGTAGGCGTTGACGACGGTCGATGGGAGCGGCAGGGCCGCGATGTTCGGGTAGAGCACGACGGTCCAGGCGACAGCGGCCAGGATGGCCCCGGCGACGAAGCGGCGCGGCTCGCGAGCCCCGAAGACCACCCAGGCGACCAGGCCCAGCGGGATCGCCAGCGGAGGGCGACGGCCTCTGCCTGCAGCCCCGGGAGGGATGCCGAGGACGCACGTCGGGCAGGACGAGCTGGACCAGGAACAGCCCGATGATCGCGCACCGCGGCAGCGACCCCGATCCGGTGAGGCGTCGGCGGGGATCGACCCGGCCCGCGGGACCGGGTCGATCGAGGTGGATCGAGCTGCCAGACGACGAAGACGGTCGCCACCATCACCACGACGGCGATACCGGCCACCTCCGCGTGACGACCAGCTGCCCCGGGTTGCCGACACAGGCCGGCGAGGCCTCTAGGGTTCCCCGCTCGACGCCCACGAACCAGCAGAGTGGCGCCTTGAAGACCCAGAGGAGACGCGGTCCCAGCACGGCCACCGCGGCGAGACGCGGGCCAGCAGCCAGGTCCGGCTCGATGCGCCATGCCACAGCTCGCCACGAAGATAGGCCAGCGCCACGAGGATGAACGGCAGGGCCGTGTACCAGTGGTACTGGAAGGTCGCCCGGTCGATCCGAGCCCACGGCAGCCAGAGGCGACGCGAAGACGATCGCCACGAGGGCGAGGGGGAGGCTCCGCCGTCGGAAGGCCTGCCAGATGACGAAGCGCCATCGCCGGGATGCGCCAGCCACCAGGTCACCAGGCTGCCGTGGTCGTAGATCGCGCCGACGTGTCGCCAGCGAAGGACCCCTGGTAGAACCAGACCGGCTTCAGGTCCAGCGGCCAGGCCCACCACGGCGACGACGCGGATGGGTCGCCCGCAGGTTGTCGTGGTACTCGTACATCGAGATGGTCAGGTCGGCCAAAGCGTCGGCCGGACTGGCCCGGCGGGCCAGCCCGGCCACAGGTGATTGCCCGCAAGCTGGGCCCACGGCAGGTAGGCGCGACGTAGACGGCGAGCGGGATCACGAGGAGCGAGACCGCGATCCAGGCGACCGGCAGGCCGAGTCCGGGCCGAGCCGGAGCCACGGCCGGCGGCGGGGGCGAGGCCGGCGGCAGCATGCCGCGGGGTCGTCGGCGGCCGGCGGCGGCGCCAGGGACCGATCCGACTCGTCCCGCCAGCCAGAAGCCGAGCCGTAGACGAGGCCGCCGAGCGCTATCAGCGCGAAGGCCAGGGCCGGGCCGGCGACAGCTCCAGGGGTGCGGCGCTGTCTCCGGCACCGGCCAGGCCCAGCGGGACGGCGACAAGGAAGACGAGCGCCGGCTACCACGGGCGCACCGATCGCGAAGCGGACCTCCTCGCTGGTCCAGGCCACGGGGCGGAGCGTGGCGACCGCGACCGCCAACAGGGTGAGTCCCATCATCAGGAGGAGGAAGGTCAGGTTGCCGCCCTGGGTCGCGTTCTCGGGGACGACGATGGCCTGGTAGCCGAAGACGACCGTCACGGCGAGGAGGCCACCGATGAGCAGGATCCGCCCAAGGGCCGAGCGGGCGAGCACGAGGAGGGCGATCGCCCCGATCGCGTAGGCTCCGACCCACTTCGACGCCAGGGCCAGCCCCAGCAGGACCCCGACGGCGGGCATCGCCAGCCAGAAGGCCCATGGCGCCCTCCAGCGGCCGGTCCAGACGGCCGCGAAGACCAGGACGGCCGCGATGATGAACAGGCCCACGTAGGCGTCGTTCATGCCGATCCGCGACTGAGCGAACAACATCGGGTCGACCGCGACCACAACGGCCGCCAGGACGGCGACCGAGCGACGCTGGAAGAGGAGCCGGACCAGCAGGTACAGCAGGGCGCCGGCCAGGATCCCCGCGAGGACCCCCGGCAGCCGCCATGCGAAGGCGTTGCGCCCGGCCTCCACGGTCGCGGCGGCACCGTCAGGCCCCAGGGCGACGAGCTGCTGGCGGTCCGCGCTCGGGAATGCCGGGGCCTGGTCGAGGACGAGCGCGGCCGGCTGGAAGGGGAGGGCTGCGTCGGCGTAGACAGCATTGCCATTCGGTTCGATGACGTAGACGGTGGGTCCGCCGGCACCCGGCCCCTCGCCCAGGGCATGGACCATGCGGGTGGCCTCGTCGAAGAGGACGGTGCTCACGGCCCCGGGCATCGGGAACGTGCGGTCGAGCCGCGCCTCCTCGTCGTCCTTGCCGGGCAGGACGATGGCCATCCGCTCGCCCGCCGAGACGTACAGCCGCGGCTCATCGAAGCCCTGGACGGAGACGATCCCGCCGGCCGCCGCGTCGAGCGTCACCGTCGACTCGATGGCCCCGTCGGCGGCGGAGACGAAGGTGACGCCGTAGCGATCGGCGACCGCGATCCGCGCCCGCGACTCGATCCCGAACCCCGACAGGCGGCCGTCGGCGATCGCGGTCTCGACGTCGGGCCGGACCTCGGGCGCGAGCCCGTTCGGGATGACGGCGGGTCCGGTCCCGCCGGCGAGGATCCCCTCGTAGGCCTCGACGGAACCCCCGAGGACTCGCCGCCAGCTCGGCAGCTGCCGCGGCACGGGTCGCCGATGTCGTCGAGCCTGGCCACGAGCGCGTCGGCCGTGCCTCCGTCGGCGAGACCGGTCGCATCGGCCACCGGGAGCCGCGAGAGCTCGGCGCCGGACTCCGCGTCGACGACGACCAGCTCGTCGTCGGCCGTGAGCGCGGCCACCACCGTCCCATCGCCCGATGGGTGGAGGTGCTCGATCGGCGAGCCGACCACGGCCAGCGCCGCCAGCTCGACCGGAGCTGCAGAGCCGACCCGCAGCGGATCGAAGGCCCGGGTCGTGTCGACGACGTCGATCCGGCCCCCGGACGCTCCGACGTACAGGAGGTGCCGCGTATCGTCGACCGCGACGGCGGTCGCCCCGTCGGCCGAGGCCAGGTCCGCGATCGACGTCCGACTGGCGAGGTCGTACACGCGGAGGTCGTCGCCCGTCGCGACGTAGAGGCGGTCGCCGGCCCGCGAGCCCGGCATCGCCGGGTCGAGCCAGCGGCGCTCGACCGCGGCCCCGCGGACGGGGGTCCCGAGCTCGCTGGTGGCACTGACCCGTGTCGTCGCCGAAGAGGACGATGCCGGCTGCCATCGCGTACTTCGCCAGGTGGGGATGGGTGTACTCGTAGATGTCGTGGGGCTCGCCATAGCGCCAGTGCTGCAGGAACTCCGTCGCGGTCCGGGCGTGATAGACCTCGTCGAAGTGCATCTGGTACGGCTCGGCCAGGCGATCGACCCGGAAGACGAGCGTGGCGACGACGAGCACGGCCAGGACCCAGACATCGAGCCGGTCGAGGCGGCCGCCCGACTCGTCGTGAAGGGCCCGGGATCGGTCGGGCAGCGTCGGACGGGCGTCGACCACTCGTCGGAGCCGCGCCGTGAGACCCGCCCAGGCGGACGTCGGCGGGTCCGACGAGCGGGCCGCGCGATCCGGTGTCGGGCGTGGGCCGCTCGGGCCACCCTGCGAGGGGGCGAGCATAGCAGCGAGCGCCGCCGTCGCCGCGCCGGCCGAGGCGTGGGCGCCCGGGCCCTCGGTCCCCGCGGGCTGATGGTCCTCGGGCACCGGCGGCTCCGGAAGCGGCAGGGCAGGGCCGGCCCCGGCGACCTCCCGGGCCAGGGCGGCCCGGCCTGCCGGCCGGAGCTGGGCCAGCGCCCAGGTGAAGACCACCAGGTGGACCACGGCGATGATGGTGACGCCCTCCGCAGAGCGGATCGTCGGTCCGATGCCGAGCCAGTCGCTGATGCTCGGGTTGCCCGGGTAGAGGGTCGTCAGGACGACGTACAGGTTGAGGAAGCTGACCGTACCGATGACGAGATAGGCGATGCGCCATCGGAGCGAGAGCGCCGCCAGGATCGCCCCGATCGACATGAGCGGGAACAGGTAGCGTTCGTGGACCCGGGTCGGGACCACGAAGAAGGCGATGGCGATGACGGCGAGGCCGACGAGGATGGTCCGCCGGTCGGGATGTCGAGCGACGATCCAGCCGACGATACAGGATCAACGCCGAGGATCAGGGCGCTGCCGACGACAAGGCCCACACCGGGCCGATGAGGATCGGCTCAGGGCAGCGTGCGAGGTCGATGCGGGCGTCGCAGAGCCAGATGCCTCGCGGAAGCGACGCTCCGGCGGCCTCGTCGGGCACCAGGGCCCATGGGTTGTAGGCATTGACGGTCAGGTAGGGGTAGCCGCCGGCGGCTCGAGGACCTGCTCGAGCCAGGCCGAAGATGGTCAGCCCGAACGGCGCCGACAGGACGACCGCGGTGACGAGGCCCGACGACGGTCGTGGTGACGATCCGGATCGGGCCACGCTCGCGCCGCGACCAGCCACGGACGCGCTCCAGCGGCCCCCGCGTCGGGGTGCTGGCTCGGCTGGTCGATAGGCCCACCGCGGCGGGTCGCCCGTCGGCTGCGGGGACCGGATCGAGCCCAGCTCATCGGGGGTCGCCCGAGGAGCGCCCGCCGGATGACGACTGCCGCGACGATCGGGATGATGATCCCCAGCTGCGGCTTGATGAGCACCGCGATGGCGCCCCAGACGGCGGCCCGCTCCGGCCGGTCGCGCCAGATCGCCCGGAGCGACAGCAGCACGAAGACGAGGCCGACGGAGTCGACCTGACCCCAGACGACGCTGTCGAACCAGGTGATGGGCACGAAGAGGACGAAGGCCGCCCCGATGAGCGCCCGCCGCTGGTTGCCGCCGAGCTCGAGGACCATCGACCAGATGAGCCATGCCACGGCCAGGTCGGCCAGGATGGCCGGAAGCTTGATCAGGTCGCCCAGCCCGCCGAGCACCTGGCCGAGGAAGCCGAGCACCCAGAGCGCGTACAGGTACCCGGGCGTGTAGTCGTGGAAGAACGGGCGGTCGTAGAAGCCCCACGGGCCCTCCTGGGCGAGATTCGCCGGCCCAGAAGCGGAAGGCGTTCGAGGTCGACCTCGAAGCCAGACCCGGGGAGGAGGTATGCGATGATGACGCGGAGGGCGAGCCCGGCGACGAGCAGTGCCGCGAGCGCGCCCGTCATCCGGAGCGCCGGCGGCGACGCGCTCGCCGCTCGTCCGGGCAGACCCCTGGAAGGGCCGGACACCAGAGACGGCCTCCGTCATGAGCGCTGAGGTGGAGCGGAGTCTAGCACGCGGCCGGTCCACGGCCGACGCACCGTCCCGGCAGTCCCGCGCGACCCTGGCGACCGGGGTGGCGGTCGTTCTCGCCATGCTCGTCGTCTACAACGTCGGGGCGCTCCAGCGCGAGAACTTCTACAACCACTTCGTCTGGCAGGCGGCGGCCTGGCTCGAGGGCGAGGCCGGCGATCCGCTACCCGGTCACCGAGGCCGACGGTCTGGGTGCGGTCAACGACTACTTCCAGGACGTCCTCCCGCTCGACGACGAGGTCCGGCCGACCGATCGGCCGAGCCCTCATCCCCTTCCCGCCGCTGCCGGCGCTCGTCCTGCTGCCGTTCGTCGCTGTCTTCGGCCTGACGACCGATGCGGCTCTCATCGCGACCGTCCTGGGCGCCCTGGTCGTCGGCCTGGCCTTCCAGGTCTCGGTCGCCTGCCCGTATCGCCGCGAGTCCGGCTGCTGACCACCGTCCTGTTCGGCGCTCGGCTCGGTCTTCTGGTACGCCTCACAGCTGGGCTCCACCTGGTACGTCGCGCACGTCGTGGCCGTCGGGCTCATGCTGCTGGCGGTCCTCGGCGCTCGACGGCGACCCACGGGCGGTCGCCGCCAGCGCCCACGACGACTGGGAGGATCCGCGGGACCGGGTCCGCGGCAGCGCCGCCATCGCCGAGGGTCCGGAGCCCGTCGCGCCCGACGAGCCGGTCGTGGCGCCGCTCGCCTGGTCGAGCCTCTGGCCCCTGTCGGGCTCGCCAGTTCCTCGCCGGCCTCCTGCTCGGCCTGGCCGCCACCGCCCGCTTGCCGGTCGTCCTTGGCCTGCCGTTCTTCGTCCTTGTCGGTGGCGGCGACAACTGGGTCCGGCGTGGCGCCTCGGCCGCGCTCGGGGCCGCCATCCCGGTGGTCGGACTCGTGCTCTATAACCTCATCACCACGGGCCACCTGTTCCACCCGGCCTACGAGTACCTCTACCAGGTCGAGACTGGCTTCTACCCGCTGCTCTTCCCCTACCTGGAGTACCACCCCGAGTGGTCGATCGAGGATCCGCGCTACATCCCCCAGAACCTCCGCCTGATGCTGGTCGGCCTGCCGGAGATCCTGCCCGCCTGCGACGGACCGGGGACCGCGCGGGCTCTCTTCGATGCGGCCTGCCCCTTCGTCCGTCCGCGAGCCGACGGGATGAGCCTGCTCCTGACGACGCCGGCGCTCCTCCTGGCGATCCCCGCCGTCCGCGGCTGGGGGCGCGGCCGCCTGGTCACCGGAGCCATCCTGGCCATCGTCCTGATCGCCCTGCTCAACCTGATGCACTTCTCGCAGGGCTGGGTCCAGTTCGGGTACCGCTTCAGCAACGACTTCGTCCCCTTTGCGCTGATCCTGGTAGCGCTGGGCATGGAGCGCCTGGGCGGGGCGCGCCGGTGGGTGGTCCTGCTGCTGGTCGTTTCGATCCTGGTCAACCTCTGGGGCGTGGCCTGGAGCCGGGTGCTCGGCTGGTGACCCTGTGACGCGACGCCCGCCGTGGTGGCCGACCGTCCTTGCCGCGTGCTTCGTCGGGCTCGCCGCATTCGTGATGGCGCGCGCCACGCTGCTGCCCGACGTGGGGATCTGGGACACCGCGGAGGCACAGACCGTGCCAGCGATCCTGGGCACGATGCACCCGACCGGCTACCCGGCATACGTCGTGCTCGGCTGGCTTGCCTCTGTCGCGCTCGCGCCGCTCGGCTCGGCCGCCTTCCTGATGAACCTGCTCTCGGCCATCCTGCTGGGGGTCGCCGCCGGCGCCACGGTCGGCCTCGTCCGCCTGCTGACGGGCAGGTTGGCCTTGGCGATCGCAGCCGGCCTGGGCGTGGCGGCGACGCCGGTCGCCTGGCGGCTCGGCGTGCAGGCCGACGTGCACGCCCTCCATCTCGCGGTCGTCGCGCTGCTCCTGCTGGCCCTCGTCGGCTGGGAGCGGGCGCACGACGATGGACATCCCGACGCCGACCGCTGGCTGCTCGTGGCGGCCGCACTGTTCGGCCTGGCCCTGGGCGGCCATCGATTGGTGGCGCTCCTCGTGCCCGGCATCGCCGCGTTCGTGCTGCTGGTCGAGCCGCGCATCCTTCGGCGGCCCCGGCTGGTGTTGGGGGCCGCCGGTGTGACGCTGCTGGTGGCCGGGCTGCTGTACCTGGAGCTGCCGCTCCGTGCCGGCCCGTACCCGGCGCCCCTGGTCTACGGGCGCCCGGAGACATTCGTCGGCTTCTGGTATGTCGTGCTGGGCGCCCAGTTCGGCGGCGTCGTGGACGCCCCGCTGGCCGACC
>CAVPPB010000004.1:0-109585 GCA_963707215.1 uncultured Chloroflexia bacterium
CTCGTCAGGAACGACGAACCGGCTCGGTGGCATCGCATCCGGGTCGCCACACGTCCTGGGCAGATCGGCGCCCAGGCCACCGACCACAACGGGCCGTCCCAGCCACGCGGCCTCGGTCGCCAAGCCAGCAAGAGGGGAGTCGCTGAACAGCTCGTCGACGACGAGGTCCGCCCATCCGAGCGCCTCGATCACGTCGCTATGTGGTCGACCCGTGAGCTCCCGGTACTCGATCTTGAGCCCTCGGTCCCGCAGTCGCGAGACGATCGCTCGGATCTCGGCCGAGCCCTTGACCGCCGGCACTGTGGGGCAGTGGAGGATCCGCACGGACCGGGGCGCCTCCAGTGGCTCGCTCGCCGAAGCGCTCGGGAAGCGGGTCGGAGCGGCGGGCAACGCCACGGGGAAGCCGACCGCTAGGAAGTCGATGTACCTCCGCCGGTGGAACTGCGCGGAGGCCGGCAACGCAACCACGGCGTTCGCGCTTCGCTCCATCCGCCCGACTCGCGCCTTGATGCGCATCGAATCACGGACAATTCGCCCGACGCCGACCCGATCAAGGTCGTGCATCCAGATGCCGTTCAGGTACGGCGGCCGATGGTCAGAGCCAGTGAAGACGACGATCACCGTCCGTCCGAACCTGCGGATGAGGGCAACATCGCGTCCCCCGGGCAGGAACGTCTGGTTGCCGCCGAGGATGAGAACGTCGGACCGCGCGATCGCCAGCGGCATGAGAATCGCCGCACGGATGGCACGGACGATGCGGTTCGTCGCCAGGATCAGATCGAATAGCCCCCGCCTGGGCGAGCCTGGCGTTGCCCGGCCCAGACCGAGGAGACGACCGGCGAGCGTCCGGCCATCCGACCCTGGGCTCGCCTCGGACCGGTAGCCAAGGGGATCACCGCTGAGGTCGACATGCCACGTCCGGATGCCGAGCTCGCGCAACCCCCGAGCCAAGCCCGAGTAGTAGCCCGCGACCTCACTCAGCCCGACGAATACTCGGGGAGACATGCGACACGGGGGTCGGTGCGTCGCGCCGGGCCCCCGGCGCATCCGGATCCGGCAGCGCGTACTTGAGGTAGAAGCTGCGCGGCACTCGGTCCAATCGCTGGAGGGCCCAGAACACGGGCCGCAGACGCTCGAACAGCGGCTTGTAGGTCGGGAACTCCGAGTAGTGACGATGAGGAGCGGCCACGATCGACGCCAGCTCCTCCTCGCTGAGGCCCAATCGCTTGCGGACCAGGCCGACGACCTCGTCGTCGGCCTCGATCGGTCGAGCGAGCTC
This sequence comes from uncultured Chloroflexia bacterium, assembly GCA_963707215.1. Lineage (GTDB taxonomy): Bacteria > Chloroflexota > Limnocylindria > Limnocylindrales > CSP1-4 > DATHYZ01. The sequence continues at coordinate 1,280 of CAVPPB010000004.1, forward strand.
GTCCAGCGCCGCGGCACGGTCGAGCTGGCCAGAACGAACGAGCGCGGCGTGCCCGAGCAACCGGCCGTCGATCCCATAGCGGGAAGGGAGCCAGTACGTGTGGAAGAACGACGTGAAGCGGTTCTCGAGGTGGTGTCCGCCGTACCAGACCCAGCCGAGCCGCTCGGCCAGCAACTGCTTCGCCTCCTCCTTGTGGTAGTCCATCCAGTAGAGCGGACGCAGTCGTCGGATCTTGCGGACGGTCGCCCAGCGCATGAAGTCCCGGAACCAAAGGTTCGGGAACGTCTCCATGGCGCGGCTTCCGTACTGGCGGTGGATCGCGTCCACGTACCGACCGTCGAAGTAGATCCAGCCGAGCGGAGCAATTCCCTCGGTCCGGAACGAATGGCCCTCGATGATGTACCGGACCCCGTGCTGCTCGGCCGCCCGGTACAGCGTCGTGGTGAGTCCCAGGTCGGTGGCCGCCTCGATGTCCTTGACCCCCGATCGCATGAAGGCGCGAAGGATGTCGTCGAACTCGCGGTTGTTGACGACGAGCGTCGAGAGCTCGACGTCAAGCGACTCGAGGACGTTGTAGATGTTCTGTGTCGCGGTCGGGGAGTTCCAGGTGTTGTCGAAGTGGACGGCCAGCGGCCGCACGCCGAGCTCGCGCATCCGGTAGAGGAGATACGACGAGTCGCAGCCGCCGCTCACGCCGACCACGCAGTCGTACCGCTTGCCCCTGCCCTCGCGACGGAGACGGTCGGCCATGCGGACCAGGCGCTGCTCACCCTCTGCCCCGGTCGGGTACTGGCGGTCGAGGGCGTCATGGATCCGGCAGTAGTTGCAGACCCCGGAGGAATCGAACTCGATCCCGGGTACGGACGCGTCGTAGACGCAACGGGCACAAATCGGGGCGGCGATGGCCGGCATGTTCCCCTCGGTGCGGTCAGGTGTGGACCGTCGGAGTATCGAGCCTCGCGGCGGTGAGCGACAACTAGGCTGAAGGTCCGGGCGCGAGCCGAACTGCAAAGAGCCGCTCCAGCTCGGCTCGCGCGGGGAAGTTGACGACCACGGCCCGCTCCCGACCCTGGTAGACGAACAGGCTTCCGGCCGCGACGGCAGCGGCCCCCGCCTCGATGGGTCGAGGCAGATCGGCTCGGGATGCAGCGCCGCCGCAGGCGATCAGCGGGATCGAGAGCGCTGGAGCGACCCGGCCGATCAGTTCGACATCGTACCCGAGGAATGTCCCATCACGGTCAACGGCGTTCAGCAGGATCTCGCCGAAGCCAGCCGCCTCGAGCGACCGAGCGTAGGCGACGGCGTCGCTGGCGACGTGACGTCGGGCGCCGTCAACGAGAACCTCGTACCCGTCCGGCACCACGCCCACGTCGACCGAGCCAACGAGCGCCTGCCGCCCGTATCGCTCCGCTGCCTCGGCCGCGAGCCCCGGGTCGTCGGCCGCGTTTGACCCGATGACGACCTTCTCGACGCCCCGACCCAGAACCGCGCCGATGTCGTCGATCATCCGGATCCCGCCACCGTAGGCGAGCGGCACCCAACACTCGCCGGCGAGCTCCTCGATCAGGTCGAGCTGCGGCCCACGCTGCTCCCGGGTCGCGTCGATGTCGAGGACGACGATCTCATCGACCTCGAAGCGATTGAACAGGTTGATGACGTTCACTGGGTCGCCGACGTACCGACGCTCGCGATACCGGACCGTCTTCACGAACGCGCCGTCTCCGTCGAGCAGGAGGACCGGGATCACCCGCGGGATGTTCAAGGCTCCAGCTCCACGAAGTTGCGGAGCAGTTGCAGCCCGAATTGGTGCGACTTCTCGGGGTGGAACTGGGCGCCCCGGATCGGACCCCTTGCGACCACGGCCGGGAACTTCGTGCCGTAGGTGCTGACGGCCACGACGTCCTCGGGATCCGAGGCGACGACGTGGTAGCTGTGAGCGAAGTAGAACCTCGGCTCCTGGTCGAAGCCCCCGAGGATAGGATCCAGCCTCATCAGCTCGACCGTATTCCAGCCCATGTGGGGCACCTTCAGGCCTTCGGGGGCGACGTCCGTCCGGAAGCGAGCGCAGACTCCCCGAAGCCAGCCGAGGCCCTCTGCGGTGCCCTCCTCGCTCCGCTCGAACAGAAGCTGCATGCCCAGGCACAGCCCGAGCACCGGGACCCGCTCGGCGAGGACCCGCTGACGCAGGATCGGCTCCAGGCCAAGCGCGCGGAGGCGGCCCATGCCGGCGTCGAACGCGCCGACGCCGGGAAGGATCAGGCGATCAGCCGCACCCACGACCTCGGCATCGCCACTGATCGTGGCCTGGACGCCGATGCGCCGAAGCATGTTGGGGATCGAGCCGAGGTTCCCGACGCCGTAGTCCACCACGACGAGGTTCACGGCGCCACCCTCGCTGGGGTACCGCGTCGGAGCCGCTTCACCTCGGCTGGACGGATGAGCCCGAGGGCCAGCATGGCCACCGCGGCCCCGGCGACGAGGGCGCCTCGACCCAGCAAGCCGAGCCAGCCGAATTCGATCAGGGGACGGCCGAGGAGGACGGCGCCGACGGTGATCAAGACTCCCAGGAGGATCGGCGGCCAGTCGTGGGGCACGGGGTAGTGGCGCTGGCTGGCCAGCATCAGGCCCGTGAAGACGACGGCGGCCCCGCCCAGCGTCCCCAGCGCGGCGCCGACGGTGCCGAGCAGCGGGATAAGGACCACACTCAGAGCGACGTCGACCGCAACACCGCCGATCGCCACGAGCGCGAACATCCCGGTCCGACCCACGATGGTCAGACCCGGCGCGAAGACCGTCAATCCGCCGAGGACGGCCGCGGCGACCAACGGGCCGACGACCACGGCGGCACCGGCATAAGCCGGGGTAGACAGGAGGGTAACGAGCTCGGGGGCGAACAGCGCCAAGGCAAGCCCGCCTGGCAAGGCGACGGCGAGCGACTGGCGGAAGAGCCGCGCCAGGGCGACGGGCGTCGCGGCGTCCTCGTGGACCGCGTAGATCACGGGGGTCAACGCCATCTGGAGGCCGACCATGAGCAGGCCGACCACCGCCGCGATCCGCGAGCCGATGCCGTACACGCCGACCGCGTCGAGTGAGCCAAGACTCGCGAGCAGGAAGCGATCGGCATACAGCCCGGCGACGACGCCGATCGACGCTGGGACGAGCGGCAGGGAGAAGCCGAGCATCCGGCGCACGGTCGCGCCGTCTATCACGAACCGATACAACCGGACCGTCACCGGTAGCGCAACGAGGAGTCCGGCCAGCCCGCCGGCCAACTGGCCGGCGAAGACGCTCGTGGGGCCGGCTTGCCAGAGGGTGAGGGCGACCGTGGTGACGATGAGGGTGGTCGCGGCCGCAGCGACCGCCGCGGTGCCGTACCGACGAGGTCTGAACTGGTACCGGAGCTGGTTGTGCACCAGGAGGAAGAGCCCGCCGACCCAGGCCGCCGCCGCCGCCCACCTGACCGTCGTTGCCGCGTCCGCCGAACCTGCCACAGCGATCGCGATCGGTTCCGCCGCCAGGACCCCGAGGCCGAGCAGGATCGAGAACCCGAACACGGTCACCCACAGCGAGGTGGAAGCGATCCGCGAGCGATCGACGGACTCGTGCGCTGGCGGCAGGAAGCGTGCAAGGGCCTGGTTGATCTCCAGGGAGACCGTGACGTTCGCGAGGGTGGTCATGGCGACCAGAACGTCGACGAACCCCAGCTCCGCCGGGGCGAGAGCCCGACTCAGGAGCGGGACGAGCACGAGCATCGTGCCCCGAGCGATGAAGGTCGCCCCCGCGTACAGGATCGCGTCGGACCCGACGCGGCTCAGCATCGCGTCAGGCGCCCGCCGCCGCCGCCGCCCGACCGTAATGCTCGGCCGTCCGAGCGATCCCCTCCTCGAGGTCGACCTCAGCCTCGAAGCCAAGCAGGTCGCGCGCCTTGTCGACGGACGGGATCCGCAGCTCGACGTCCGGGTCGTCCCTCGCAGCGAAGATGATCGGAGAGTCGGACTCGGTGACACGGAGCACCGTCATGGCCAGCCGATGGATGGTCTCGACGCTGCGTCGATTGCCGATGTTGAAGGTCTCCCCGACGGCCGCGGGTCGGACCAGGGAGAGCATGACGGCATCGACCATGTCGTCGACGTAGCACCAGGCGCGGATCTGCGTGCCTGAGCCGTAGATCTCCAGGGGATCGCCCCGCAGTGCCCGCTGGATGAAGATCGACAGGGCGCCTTCGCCGACCTGGCCTGGGCCGTAGATGTTGAATGGACGCAGGACGGTGGCCGGGAGCCCGATCTCCTGATGGTAGGCGATCGCCAAGTGCTCCTCGGCGAGCTTGCTGACAGCGTAGGTCCACCGGGCCTCTCCGACGGCGCCGATGACCGTCCGATCGCCTTCTCCGGACATGAACGCCTGCTGCCCGAACACCTCTGACGTGCTGAAGCAGACGATGCGGCGCAATCCGACCACCGCCGCCGAGGCTTCGAGCACGTTCGCCGACCCGATCATGTTGACGCGCATCGTCCGGACCGGGCTCCGGGTCACCGTGTCGATGCCGGCGACACCAGCACAGTGCACGACGGAGTCGGCGCCCTCCATGGCCTCTCGGAGACCGCCCGGATCGAGGATGTCGCCGCGAACGACCCGCAGGTTGGGATGGTCCAGGTATGCGGTCTTGGTCAGGGCATCGCGAGAGAAGTCGTCGTAGACGACGACCTCGTTCTGATCCAGCAGTCGGCCGACGACCCGGCTGCCGATGAATCCGGCGCCGCCCGTCACGACGATGCGTTCGCCAGAAGGTCGCGGGATCTCGGTCATGGCCGAGGGCATGGTACGCACGGGGACTTCATATTCTGTCGACCGCTGCCTCACCATAGGTCCATGGTAGGGGCAGGAGGAGGCGGACCTCGGCACGAAGCCGGTGCTTCGCATGCTCACGTCGTGGTGAAGAACACCGCGGCGTCCTACCGTCCGAGACGGTCATCAACGCGATCAGTGCAGGGACGGGAAGCATCCGATGCGGATCAGCCTGCTCACCCACTACTACGCCCCCGAGGTGGGCGCACCGCAGACACGTCTACGCGAGACGGCAGAGCTCCTGCGCTCTGGGGGACACACAGTCTCCGTCATCACGACTATGCCCCACTACCCCGGGGGTCGGATCCTCGAAGGCTACCGGGCCTTCTCTGTTCGGCGAGAGCAGATTGATGGCGTGGCCGTGCTGCGCCTACCGGTGGTCGCCCGTCCGAATTGAGGACTGCTGGACAGGGTGGTGGATCAGGGATCGTTCGCGACGGCCGCCTTGGCGGCCGCGCCCGTCGTGCGCCGGTCAGAAGCGATGATCGTCGAGTCCCCGCCGCTCTTCCTCGGGGCCACGGCTCGCGTGTTGCGATCGTTGACGAGCGTCCCGTATCTGCTCCATGTCTCCGACCCCTGCCCGACTACCCGATCGCCCTAGGTGCGCTGCGGGGCAGAACGGCTATCCGGGCTGCACGATTCCTCGAGACGGTCGCCTACAGCGGGGCGGCCGCGATCACGACGGTCACTCCGTCCTTGGTTGACCTTCTTGACCGGAACCCCGCCGCGAGCGGCCGGGTCCGGCTGCTGCCAAACACCGTGAATACATCGCGCTTCGACCCCTCGATCACTCCGGCCGTGGCACGGGCGCGGCTTGGCTGGGATCCGGATCGATTTACCATCGTCTACTGCGGGACCCTGGGACTCGCCCAGGGCGTTGGCACGCTCGTCGATGCCGTCGCCGGCATCGACGATCCAGGCTCCACCTGAGGATCGTCGGCGACGGCATCGAGGCAGGGGATCTTCGCCGGCGGATTGATTTGCTCCGGTCCCCGCGAATCGAGCTGGAGCGGCCCGTCGCGGCCGACATGGTCCCTACGGTGTTGGCGGCGGCGGACGCTGTAGCGGTGGTACTGCGTTCCGGTGCGATGCTCGAAGCGGCACTGCCAACCAAGCTCGTCGAGGCCTTGGCGGCCGGACGACCGATCTTGGTTTCGGCGTCCGGCGACACCGCCCGCATCGTCGAGGAGGCGGGCGCCGGGGTCGTCGCCCCGGCAGAGGACGTCCCCTCGCTACGGGCCGCGATCGTAGAACTGATGCGCGGCTCTCATCGGTCGACGATGGCTGAGGCTGGACGTGCGCTGGCCGTCGCGCGCTTCGAGCGCGCGACGGTCGCCCGGGAGCTGGCCAAGATCCTCGAGACCATCCGATGACGAGTCGGCCGAACCGTGGGGGCGGAGAGCTGCCGCGGGAGGAGGCCTTGGCTCGGGTCCTCGAGACCTACGAGCGGTATGAGACCACCGGCTACGCGCGCAGGTGGCATGGCACGGCGGCCGGCTCGATCCTCGCCGCCCAAGAGGTCGACGCGTGGCTAGCCGCTGCGATCGGGCCCGACGCGGAGGTCGTGGATCTCGGCTGCGGAGCCGGGCGTGTCGCTCGCTCCCTCGAGGCACAGGGCGTCCGGCCGCGCCGCTACGTGGGCATTGATCTCATCCCTTCGCGCATTGCAGTGGCCGCTCGCAACCTGCCCTGGGCGGAGTTCATCGAGGCGAGCGCCGACCGGGTCCCGCTTCCCGACGGGTGCGCCACCGTCGTCACGGCATCGACACTCCTCAGCTCGGTCCTGGATGACGCGATGCGCCAGGCCGTCGCATGGGAAGTCCAGCGCCTCGTGCGATCGGGCGGGCGCTTCGTCGTGTACGACGTCCGCTATCCAAGCCCTGGGAACCCGAATGTGCGCCCCGTCCCGACTCGAGTCCTGTCTCGGCTGTTCCCCGGATGGCACCTGAGCGCTCGAACCCTGACCGTCCTGCCACCTCTTGCCCGCACTCGACTCGCTGGCGGGCCGCGGCGGTACGCAGCGCTGGCGGCCATCCCGGTTCTTCGATCACACATCGGGGCGGTATTGGTGAAGCCATGAGTCCCGGGTGGGCCATCGCCCAGCGACTGATCGCTCTCGCTGCGCTGGCCGTCATGTCGCCCGTGCTCGCCGGGCTCGGGCTGGCCGTGCGTCTCGACTCACGAGGCCCTGCTCTCCACCGCGCCATACGGCACCGTCCCGGCGGCGTTTTCATCGTGTACAAACTGCGATCGATGCACCTCGACCCCGTGCCCGGATCGGCCGTGACTGCCGTGGGCGACCGACGCGTGACCAGGATCGGGCGCCTGCTTCGTCGGTGGAAGCTCGACGAGCTACCACAGCTGTGGAACGTGGTCCGCGGCGACATGCTCTTGGTGGGTCCACGCCCCGAGGACCCGCGCTACGTCGACCTGACCGATCCTCTGCATCGCTTGGTCTTTGGGGCGGTGCCAGGCATCACGGGATCGACGGCGCTCGCATTCCGCGACGAGGAGACGATCCTCGCCGGGGAGGCCGCTCGGGTCGCCAGCGCAGCGGGTCGCGATGGCCCAGCCATCGAAGACTTGAGCTCGCCTATCGCGAACGGATTCTGCCCTCCAAGCTCGAGATGGACGCCACCTACCTGCGGTCCCGCTCGATCCGCGGGCGACCTCGTGATCATCGGCAGGACCATCGGCCAGGTGCTTCCGCGCACCGTCCGCCGGTAGACTCCCGGCGACACGTCTCGGGAGCAGCATGTTCGTGCAGCGATGACCCTGCCGGCATTGGATCGAGTCCGCGGCCGCCATCTGTTCGTCGCCGACCTTGTCGTGGTCGGTCTCGCCTGCGTGGCCGCCTTCGTCCTACGCTTCGACACGCTCGGGCATCGACTCGTCCTGGCTGGTCTACTTCCCGCCGCCTTGTTCCCGCTCCTGGTCCGCCCGCCGGTCAACGTGGCGGTCGGCCTCGTACCGCCGGGCCTGGGCCTACGCGAGCGTGGGCGAGCTGGCCCGGATCTCGTGGTCGTCGCGGTCGGGTCCTCGTCGGGTTGGCCGTGCTTCTACGTGCTGCTGGTCCCGCTCGGCGTCGCCGGGACGACGGCGCCGGTCGGGCGACTTCCCGCGCTCGTTCTTCGTCCTCGAGGGCCTGCTGACCCTGGCCGGCGTGGGTGGGCGCGGTTCCTCGTCCGGGCCTCGTCGGAGTGGAAGGGACTGGCGGCCGGGAGGGAGGCGTCTCGACGGCGACGCCGACGTGCGGCCCGGTGCAGACCCTCGTGTACGGCGCCGGGGACGTCGGCGCCCAGGTCCTCCGGACGATCGGCGTCGCGCCGGATGGGCTGGGCATGCGGGTCGTCGGGCTCCTCGACGACGACCGGGTCAAGCGCGACCAGGTCCTCCGCGGCGACAGCGTCCTGGGCTCCATCGGCGAGCTCGCCGAGGTCGCCCGGGTCACCGGGCGCCCGCCGCCTGCTCATCGCCATCCCGACGGCCTCGGGCGAGGTCGTCCGGCGCAGCCGTCGATGACGGCCACCGAGCTGGGCCTCGAGACTCGGACCGCTGCCCGCGCTTCGAGGACCTGGTGACGGGCCGCCTGGACGCTGCCGCCATCCGCGAGGTGCAAGGTGGAGGACCTCCTACGGCGCGAGCCGGTCGCTCATCGACGAGACCGTCTGCGCGAGCTGGTCGCCGGCAAGACCGTGCTGGTGACCGGCGCTGGCGGGTCCATCGGGTCCGAGCTGGCCCGCCAGGTCTTCGACCTCGACCCGGCGCGACTCGTCCTGCTCGACCGGGCGGAGGGCCCGCTCTACGACATCGAACGCGAGCTGACGCTGCTGCGCGGATCGCGACTCTGGGTCGCCGTCGCGCGACGGTCACCACCGGGCGGAGCTCGTCGACCGGCTGGCCAATGTGGCCAGCCGGCAGAGGCGATGCGGCGGATCATCTCGCGCGGACCGCCCGGTCCTGGTGCTCCACGCCGCCGCATACAAGCACGTGCCGATGATGGAGCACCATCCGGCCGACGCCGTCTACACGAACATCGGCGGGACGCTCGCGACGCTGCGACGCGGCGCTCGCGGCCGACGTCGAGCGGTTCGTCCTGGTGTCGCACGGACAAGGCGGTCGAGCCGACCTCCGTCATGGGCGCCACCAAGCGACTCGCCGAGCTGGCCGTCGCCGCGGCCGCGCGCGCCGGGCGGACGCCGGTTACGTCGTCGGTCCGCTTCGGCAACGTGCTCGGCTCGTCGGGCAGCGTCGTCCCGCTCTTCCAGCGACAGCTTGCGCGAGGGCGTGCCCGCTGACCATCACCGATCCGGAGATGACGCGCTTCTTCATGACCATCCCGGAGGCGTCGCGCCTCATCCTCGAGGCGTCGCTCATCGGCGAGCCCGGCGACCTGTTCGTCCTGGACATGGGCGAGCCGATCCGGATCGTGGACCTCGCCCGAGACCTTGCCCGCCTCGCCGGCCGCGACCCGGACTCGGTGCCGATCCGCTACATCGGCCTGCGACCGGGCGAGAAGCTCCACGAGTCGCTCTTCTACGACGCGGAGGCCGTGAACCGACGGCGCACCCAAGGTGCTGCGGCACCAGGCGACGTGGGCCTGCCGGCGGCGGACGTCCTGCGAGCCGGCTCGACCGGCTCGTGGCGATCGGGCGCGACGGGCGATCACGACGGCGGCCCGGGCCGCGCTGTTCGAGACCCTGGCCATCGTCGGCAGCGTGCCGCCGGAGCGGTGGTCGCCGACGGTGAGCGCCTCGAGCCGATCCCGTTCCACCGGCCGTCCATCGGCGCCGCCGAGCGCGAGGCCGTCGCTGGAGGTCCTGGACTACGGGCTGGCTGACGACCGGGCGAGCGGGCCGCCGCGTTCGAGGCGGCGTTCGCCGGCTACGTGGGCTCCGCCCACGCGGTCGCGCGTGAACAGTGCGACGGCGGCGCTCCACCTCGCGCTCGAGGGCCTCGGGTCGGCGAGGGCGACGAGGTCATCGTCCCGACCTACACGTTCGCGGCCTCGGCCGAAGTCGCGCTCTACCTGCGGGCACGGCCGGTCCTGGTGGACGTGGACCCGGTCACGGTGAACGTGGATCCGGCTGCCGTGTCGGCTGCGATCACGTCGCGCACCCGGGCGGTCGAGGCTCGTCCACGTCGCCGGTCTGCCGGCCGACCTGTCGCGGCGTCCTCGACGCGCGCCGGCGAGCGTCCCGGTCGTCGAGGACGCGGCCCATGCCTTCCCCTCGCCGGTGGCGGCCTTCGACGGCCGGTTCGCCGGGACGATCGGCCGCGCCGGGGCGTACAGCTTCTACGCGACGAAGACCATCACGACCGGCGAGGGCGGGATGCTCGTCACCGACGACGACGCGCTGGCGGACCGGGCGCGTTCGATGCGCCTGCACGGGATCGGCCGCGACGCCTGGAAGCGCTACGCGGCCGGCGGCTCGTGGCACTACGAGATCGAGGCGGCCGGCTTCAAGGACAATCTGACCGACCTCGCCGCGGCGCTCGGGCTCGTGCAGCTGGCGCGGGCCCAGGAGCTCCGCGAGGCGCGTGCCGCGATCGCCCGACGATACCTGGACGGGCTGGCGGACGGTGCCGCGGACGGGCGGCTCGTCCTCCCGCCGGGGATCGACGATCCGGGCCACGCCTGGCACCTGTTCATGGTCCGGCTCGGGCCGGAGGCGCGGGCTCCCGAGGCGGCGGACCCGGAGCTGCCGGGGGTCGCCGACCTCCCAGTCGCCGCTCCGTCGTCTCGCCGCACGACGCGCGCGGGCGATCGAGGCACTCGCGGCCGATGGGATCGGGACGAGCGTCCACTTCATCCCGCTGCATCTCCACCCGCTCTACCGCGAGCTGGGCTACGCGCCGGGCCAGTTCCCGGCCGCCGAAGCGGCCTACGCCGGCGCGATCAGCCTGCCGATCTGGCCGGGCATGGGGGCTTCGTTGGTCGAGCGCGTGGTCGACGCGGTCCGCGGAACGTCGCCCTGACCGCGAGTCCGGGCTGCACCGCCGGTCATCGAGCCACGCGACCCGCGCTGGCTGCTGACCTCTTTGGCGTGGCTCACGGATCTGCGCATCCGGGTCGCCCGTAGCGGACGCTCCAGGTGTCGTCGAGGTAGGGCGACGAGGGCAGGTCGGTACCCCAGACAGCTTCCGGGTATCGCACGGGGCGCATCTTCCAGAGGGGTTCCACCACGCCGACCTCCGTCGGGAGGGCCAGTGACGCGCCGGTCCCGATCCAGGCGATCGCCCACCAGCGGTCGGCTGCCGCGAGGTCGCAGGCCCGAGCGGCAAGAATCGACGACCACCTCAGGGCCAAGAGGTCTCTGGGGGTCGCCGTCGAGGCTCCATCGAGCCTGGCCCGAGCTGCGGTGTCACCGGACCACGCAAGCGCGGCGTCGGTGAGGATCGGCTGTCGGTCGGCGGGAGCAGTAGAGATCACGTCAAGGACGCCAACGCCGCCGGCAACGAGCGCAGCCCCTAGTGCGTCGTCCCATCGCTCCTGCGCGAGCATTCGCGGCTGCGCCGCGATCGTCGCCTCCTCGAGCCGGCCCACCAGTGTTGGCGGCAGACCGTCCGCCAGACCGATGAACGCCTCCAACTCGGCCAGGAGCGTGAGCGCGGTGTCCCGGTCCACCGGTCGGCCAGCCATGTCAGCCAGCACGGCCGCCTGCAGCGCGACGAATGGGTCATGGCCCTCGCGATCGATCACGGAGTTGGCGGCCTTGGCTGCCTCCGTAGGAGCGCGGCGAGCTGGACGACCGCCGCCTCCGAGGCGTGCTGAGCCAGTGCGTCAAGCTCCTGGATCCGCGAAAGCGCATCCGCCACGACATCCTCGTCGCCGGCGGCATCGGCGGTAGTGGCGAGCGCATTCCACGCCGGTGCGAGGTCCGGTGCCAGCTCGGTGGCGACCCTGGCATGGGCCATCGCCTCGGCTGGCGCGGCCGTCGTGACGGTTCCGGCCCACCAGATCTCTGCCCAGGCAGCCTCGGCACGCATCGCTGGGATCGATAGCAGTGCCAACCCCAGTAGCGCCACGACCGCTGTTGCCCGGATGGCCGATGAGGGTGCGCTTGCGGCCAGCCGACGAGGACCGGGAGGAGTCTCGGCGGTCGCACCTTCCGGCGGATGGGGCGCCATGCCGGTCGCTGCGACCGCGAACGCGGCGACCAGCAGCGCCCGCACCTCGATGACGACGTCGACCATGGCATGCGCACCGATCGCGGCTACACCGAGGCCGGCCGGCAGGGCCAGACGTCGTCTTTGCTCGTCGGATGGCCAGTCGCGCCTTGCAGCGCGCAGGATGAGGCCGGCGGCCGTCGCCAGGCCGATCAGGCCGACCACGCCCGTCTCGCCGGCGACGGTTAGCGGGACGTTCAGCGCGTCGGCAGGGCGTAGTGGTCGAGAGTGTCCCCTGGATCCTCGAGTCGGCGGACCCCGTATGTGCCAGGCCCCGACCCTAGGAGCGGGTCGTCGACGAACAGGCGGACCGCTGTCACCGCCGCCGATGATCGGCCCTCGTCGAGGTCTCGAGCCACTCGCTGTGGCAGGCCGAGGGCCAGGGCCACTCCCGCCAGAGCGACGAGGCCGACGAGCACGGCGGCGCCGATCCGCCGATCCCGGCCGCGGAGCCACCACTGCGTCACTGCGAGATAGAGGACCGCCGCAATGAGCCAGACGGAACGCGTCCCGCTCACGATGACCGCGGCGACAGCGGCCACGGCGAGCACGACGGCCCCGATGCGGCCGCGTCCTCCGGACGCCCAGGCGCCGACGACCGCGATCGGGGCGAGCAGGACCACATAGTCGGCCATCCACGTCGGGATGCCCGCCGCGCCGCCGACCGAACCCGGACGAAGCGGAAGGTCCGCCAGCGGCATCCCCAGGCCCAGCCAGGCGGACCAGAGCACGCCGACCTGAAGCCCGAATGTCGCGAGCAAGAAGACCAGCAGGACTGTCGCCGCACCCAGCAGGGCCCGTCGTCCGAGCGAAGAGACGACCAAGCCGAACACACCCATCGCGACTCCGGCGAGGGCGAGGGTCGTGAATGCGGCGGGATATGACAGGGATGGCGAAGGGCTCGAGACCGCGGACAGCACGGTCGCAGCGCTGATGATCATCGCGGCGGCCACGATCCCGGGCCGAGCCTGCCACGGCCGCACTAACAAGAGGAGCCACCCGAGCAAGCCACCGAGCGCGATCCAGCCCAGCGTGAGCCAACGCGCCCATAGGGGGCCCGGGCTTGGCACGCCGACGACGAGCAGGATCAGAAGCGCCAGGACAGCCACCGTTACGGTCACTGACGGCGCCAGTCGCGCGATCACGGGCGGATCACGGGCGCGCGGTCCCGCCGCAATGCCGCCAGCAGCGTCATGAGCATGTAGCTCAGGAGCCGCGGCGCCGCGAGCACCGAGAACGCGACCGCGATCGGCCAACCCCAGCGGGTCGGGGCCAGACGCAGCGCGAGCAGCCCGAGACCGCCGGCGAGCACGGCCCACAGGAGCGGGCTGATCGCGTACGGGGAGAGGTTGCGGACCTCGCCGACCTGCTCGAGCGAGAGGAACTGCAGGTACTCCAGCGTGCCGGCGGGCTCGAGCACGAGCTGTGCAGCGCCCAGCAAGGCCATGGCGCCGAGGAGCCAGCCGAGCGCCCGCCAGTCGCGCCGGCCCAGCCAGAAGACCGCGGCAAGGAGCGGCAGCACCTTCAGGTTCGCCGCGAGAGCCACGGCCCACGGCGCTCCGAGGGCGAGCAGCCAGGTCACCTCGACCTGGGCCTGGCCGATGGCGAGCGACCAGCCGATCGGCAGCCCGAGCACCCCGACGGCGACCCAGACCTCGAACCGCCGGACGCCCAGGGTCCAGAGCGTGAGGACGAAGAACGCGACCCCCAGGAGGCCCCAGAGGATGGCGGCCGTCTCGTACGGCAGCAGCGCCGCCACCGGGCGGAAGGCGATCGCCAGCAGGGGTGGGTACCGGTAGAACTCTGCGTCGTTCGTCGTCGACGGCTGGTCGTATAGCGGCAGGCCGGCATTGAGCCGAGCGCCGGCGTCGTAGTAGGCCCGGACGTCCGCGAGCGGGTCCTCGGTGATGTGAAGGACGAACGTCGCCACGCCGGCGATCGCCCCGACGACCGCGACGCCGAACCAGGCGAGTCGGGCGAGCCGCTCGGTGCGCGAGAGCGAGCTGGGGTGCGGTGGGTCCTGCTGCACGGCCGCATGCTAGCGGGCCCGTCCACCCGCACGGCGGACCCGGACGGCCTGACCCGTGCCTGACCTGGGTACCGGTGGACCCGCCGCCCGGCGGCGCGTACCCTCGCCGCCGTGACCCCGCTTCGCCGGATCCTCACGGTCGGCACGCCTGGCAATCGCCTGCTCCGGTTCGGCATGGGCATCCTCGCGCTTGTCCCGACCGTCTACGCGTTCGGCCTGCTGGCCCTCAACCATCCGCTGGGAGTGGACCTGGAGATCCCCCTCCGGGCGGCGCAGCGCTGGGTCGACGGCGGGGTCGTCTATGACCCTGCATCGTTCGACGTCACGGGCGGGGCCGCGCTGCCGTACCTCTATCCGCCGTTCGTGCTGCCCTTCGTGGTGCCGCTGCTGGCCCTGCCGAAGGAGCTCGTCCTGGCCGGCTGGGTCGGGGTCTGCCTGCTGGCCAGCATCTGGGCGCTCCGGCGGATGCGGACCCCGTGGCTCGTCGTGCCGCTGCTGCTGATCTGGCCTCCATTCTCGGAGGGCTGGATCGGCGGCAACGTCCAGGTGGTGCTGTTCGCGCTCTTCGTCTCGATGTTCGTCGCCCGCGACGCCTGGGGGCCGACATTCGGGTTCGTCGCCCGGGACCCGGCAGAGGCGGACGAGCCGGTCCTCCGGCGCGGGCTCCAGGCCACGGTCATCGCCGCCTTCAAGGTCTCGCAGCTCCATCCATGGCTGTACCAGCTCCGGCGGCGACCCACGTCGGCGATCCTCGGCGTGGTCGTGCTCGGCGCGATCGTCCTGGCCACGGTGCCGCTCACGGGCAGCGACCTCTGGTTCGAGTGGCTCGACCAGGTCCGCCGCGCCTCGGACCCCGAGTGGGCGATCGGTGGGCTGGGCCTGGGTCGCTACCTCGGACCGGCCATCGGGACGGCGGTCGCGATCGCCTGTGTGGCGGCTGTCCTCTTCGTGCCCCGCCGCGAAGCCGGTGCCTGGGTGGGCGTCCTGTCGGCCGTCGGCAGCCTCTCGCTGCGGACGTACGGGATCCTGTTCCTGCTGCCGGCCGGCTACCGGCTACGGCGGGAGATCGGCCTCGTCGCCTTCGCCTTCATCGGCACCTTCACCGAGGTGGGGATGTGGCTCGGGATCGTCATCGTGGCGGCCGGCTGGGTTGCAGCACAGCGGTGGTCGATCCTGCTGGAGCCCGAAGGCGGACCGACGCCTGCACGTAGCGATCCCCAGGTCTCGCCGGCCGCGGAAGTGTCAGCCCGCTGATCCCGGGAGAACCGTCGCCGCGTTGGTGATCCCACGTCGTCGTTGCGCGATCGGCCAGAGCGCCGCGAGCACCGCCAGCGACGTCGGCCAGAGGATCGGCATGGCGAGCGTCGCGGCGACCGGCACCGTCCAGGCTCGGTCGGTCCGGGCTCCCCAGGCGACCAGGACGATGGAGACCGGCAGCCGCAGCCAGACGGGGATCGCCAGCTCCGGCTGCCCCGTCGGGGAGGCGCCCGAAGCCGTCGCCGTGACGCTGTCCAGCCAGTCCGACCAGAGCGACGCGTCGAGGAGCAGCGAGACGGCCACCAGCGCCCCCGTGACCCCGAGGGCGATCGCCAGCCGCCGCCACTCCCCACGGACGGCGAACCAGACGACGCCCACCCCTGGGGTCACCTTGGTCAGCAGCGGGAAGGCCCAGAAAGCCGGGTAGCGGAAGCCGAGGGCGAGGGCGGCGGCGATGAGCAGGTTCACGTTGCCGTGGTAGAGCTCCAGGGCGACCGGCGGAAACGCCAGCACGACGAGGGCGCTCCGCCAGCCGAGCCAGACTATGGTCGCGACGAGCACCGCCAGCCAGAGCCACAGGAACGTCAGCCAGTCGAGTCCCCCGAACGGGGCGAACAGCCATGCCGCCACGGGCGTGTACGGGAAGGCGCCGAGCTGGCCGGCGGTCCGGGCGTACGGATCGGCCAGATCCACGGACCAGTAGGCGTAGGCGTCGAACCCGAGGGTACCCGCCTGCGGCGCGACGAGAATGAACAGGTAGGCCGCGAACAGGAGGCCGGCGACCACGAGCCCGTCGCGCGCGGCTCGACGGGCCTGCGGGGTCAGCCACCGGGCGAGCGGGCGGGATCGCAGGCTCGACGGCATGGCGGCATCCTACGCCGCCGCACCTGGTCCCTCGCCCCCTCCACGGGCCACCCGACTAGCCGATTGGTACTGGTCGGAAGGCCACCGGACCGGTGCTACGCTGCACCGGCCGTGGCCGTACCGATCGCCCTCTACGCGCTCGCCGTCCTGGCCCGCGCGGCCATGGGGGCCCACTTCCCCGAACCGGCCTACCCGGACGCCTTCTACTACACGGAGGTCGCCCGGTCACTGGCGGGCGGCCAGGGGTTCAGCGTCGACTTCATCTGGATCTTCGCCGAGGTCGGGGGGGCCATCCCGGCCGACCCGGTCCTCCCGATCCCCTCGAACGCCCACTGGATGCCGCTGCCCTCGATCCTGGCGGCGCCGTTCATCGCCCTCCTGGGCGAGGGCGGGCCGGGGCAGCTGGCCAGCTACCTGCTGGTCGGCGCGCTCGCGGCACCGCTGACCTGGGCCATCGCCCGCGACCTCGGCGCTCCGTCGTGGCTGGCGATCGGCGCCGGGGCCATCGTGGCCGTCCCGGGGATGCTCGCCCCGTTCATGGCCCAGCCGGACAACTTCGGGCTCTACCAGCCGCTGGTCACCGCAGCGCTCTGGTTCGGCGCGCGAGGGCTGCGCGGAGAGCGCCGCCTCTTCGCTCTCGCCGGCCTGCTGGCCGGATTCGCGACCCTGGCTCGCAACGACGGGGTCCTGGTCCTCGCCGCGCTCGGCCTGGTCTGGCTGGACGATCGGTTCCTGGCCTGGCGGTCCCGCGGCGGGCGTATGCCGGCGATCCCGCTCTCGACGGCCATCGCCTGCGTCGCCCTCTTCGTGCTGGTCATGGCGCCGTGGTGGCTCCGCCAGCTGGCCGTCTTCGGGTCCATCTCGCCGTCGGCCGGCAGCGGCAAGGTGCTGTTCATCCGCGACATCGGGGAGTGGAACAGCATCTCGACCCCGGCTGACCTCGACTGGCTCCTGGGCCAGGGGCTGGGACCGCTGGTCGCCAGCCGGATCGGCGGCTTCGTGGCCGCCGTCACGATCTTCGTGGTCCTCGGCACCTCGGTCGTGCTGGCGCCGTTCGCCATCGTCGGCTCCTGGGCCCGGCGCCGGGATCCTCGGCTGGCCCCGTTCTTCGTCTTCACGGCGCTCCTGTTCGCGGCCAACGCCCTGGCCTTCGCCGTCCACGTTCCTGGCGGGACGTTCATCCACTCGGCCTGTGCGCTGGTCCCATACACCGCGATCCTGGGCCTGGAGGGGATCGTCGTCGCGGTCCGCTGGGTCGCCCGGCACCGGCCGACCTGGGACGCCGACCGGGCGGGTCGCCTCTTCGCGGGGGCAGCCGTCGTCTTCGTGGTCGGCGTCTCGATCCCGGCCACCCTGAGCGTCCACGCGACCTGGGACTCGCGGCGGGAGACCTTCCGAGACGTCGCGGCGGTGCTCGAGGCCGCGGGGTCGCCGCGCTCGGACCGCGTGATGTCCATCGACGCCGGCGGGACGAAGTACCACAGCGGCCACGGCGGCGTGGTGACGGTCAACGACCCGATCGAGACGATCGAGGAGGTCGCCCGCGCCTACGACATCCGCTGGCTCTCGCTCGATCGACGCGACGCCGTGCCGGCGATGGCCCCGGTCCTGGACCGCGACGAGCGGCCCGACTGGATGGGCCCGGCGGTCTGGACGCAGACCGAGACCGACGGGCGGACGCTGGCCGGCCTCTACCCCGTCTGCCTGGAGCCCGGCGATGCCCGCTGTTCGACCGAGGTGGCGACGCGATGATCGACACGTCGACGGCCTGGCGCCCGGACCGCCGCGAGGCGTGGGCCTCAGCCGGGCTCGTCGCCCTCGTCGCCCTGGCGGCCGGGCTGGTCGCCGCCTCCGCCATCGTCTTCCCCAAGCCCGAGGACACCGCCTACTACGTCGGCGTCGCCCGGAACATCCTCGAGGGGCGCGGCATCGTGTCCGACGCGATCTGGAGCTACGGGACGCCGCCGCTGGTCTTCCCGCGGCCGGCCTTCGAGGTCTGGCTGCCCCTGCCGAGCCTCCTGGCACTCGGGCCGATGTGGCTGTTCGGGACGACCTTCGCCGCGGCGCAGTGGGTCGGCCTCGCTGCGGGTGCCGTCATGGCCGTCCTCGGCTGGCGCCTGGCCGCCGACGTCGCCACCGAGCGGGCGATGCCGCCCGGGCGCGGGCGGACCCTCGCTCTCGGAGCGGGCCTCACGACCGCCGTCTACCTGCCGGTGGCCCTCTCGGCGGCGCTGCCCGATTCGACGCTGGTCTTCGGGGCGATCGTCCTGGCGGCCGGCCTGCTCATGACCCGGGTCCTGCGCGATCCTCGGGACGCCCGCCTGACCGATCCCCGGACCTGGGCGATCGGCCTGCTCCTTGGCCTCGGCGCCCTGACCCGCAACGAGGCGATCTGGCTGGCCCTCGCCTGGGCCGTCCTCGTCGTGCTCGATCGCACGCTCGACCGCGCGGCCAGGGTCCGCCTCGTCGGCCTCGCGGCGGCCGTCTCGATCGCGGTCTACGTCCCCTGGGCCGTCCGCGACTGGCTGGCCTTCGGCAGCGCCTTCCCGGGGCAGGCGCTCGACAACGCCCTCTCGATCCGGGGCACGGATATCTTCGCCTGGTCGGACCCGCCGACCCTGGCCCGTTACCTGGACCAGGGTATCGCGACCCTCCTGGGCCTCCGGGTCACCGGGACCCTCCACAACCTGCTCAACGTCCTGCTGTTCCTCGGCATCCCGGTCTCGATCGTCGGGTTGCTGGGGCTGCCATGGGCGGCCCGGCTGCGGTCCCTGCGACCCCTCCTTGTCTACGCCGTCCTCACCTTCCTGGTCGCCAGCCTGGTCTTCCCGGTCGCCACGACCTGGGGGACGTTCCTCCACGCGGCCGGGGCGATCCACGTCCTGCTGGTCGTCAGCGCCCTCCTCGCGCTCGACGCCCTCATCGTCCGGATCGGCGTGCGTCCGCGGCTGGACCCGGCCCGTGGCCTGGCTGGGGGCGACGTTCGCGATCGTCGGCTCCATCCTCTTCTCGCTCGCCCTGCTGCCGAGCTTCGCGGCCGGGTCGCGCCAGACGGAGGCTGGCCTACGAGGCGCTGGGACAGGTCCTGGCCGAAGCCGGCATCCCGCTCACGCCCGGCGAGCCGGTCATCACCGACTTCCCGATCTGGCTGGCCGAGACGTGGCGCCAGGAGGCGCTGGCCCTGCCCGACGAGTCGCCCGAGAGCGTCCTCGACCTGGCGGCCGCCTTCCCCGGCACCCGCACGCTGGTCCTGTTCGGGGGCCTCCACGAGCGCTGGCCCGACACCCTGGACGCTGGCGAGCCCGGCAGCGAGTGCTTCGACGAGGTCGCGCTGCCTGTCCCCGCGGATCCGGACGCGGCCGAGGCCCTCGACGGGGTCCGGGCCTGGCGGATCGGTTGCCCATGACCGGCGAGCGTTCGCCCGGGACGGAGCGACGGCAGGGTGGGGGCGAGACCGCCCCGTATACTCGGCCGCGGATGGACGCTGCGCGCGCCGTGACCGGAACGGGGGACGACCACTTCGACGGCCTGCACGCCGAGGCCAAGGCGGCGGTATCCCGCGCCGCCAACGATCTGCGGGCGGTCCGTGACCGATATCGGACGGCCTACCTCGACGAGCTGACGCGTGGCACGCCGCGCGCGACGACGCGGACCGGGCCGACCGGCCGACCAGCCGACCTGGGCCTCCACCAGCAGGAGCTCTCGAAGCTCGACCTGGCCGGGCAGACGCTCGAGCAGACCTGGCTCTTCCTCGAGCGCGGCGATCGATCGCTGCTCGCCGACGCCGCCGACCCGGAGCTGCCGGCGGACGCCCGGATGCGGATCGTCGAGGCCCGCGAGGCCGAGCGCAACCGGATCGCCCAGGAGGTCCACGACGGACCGGCCCAGGCCCTCAGCAATGCGATCTTCCAGGTCGAGTACATCGACCGGGTGCTGGACCAGGACCTCCGCCTGGCTCGGGCCGAGCTGCGCTACCTCCGCGACCTCCTTCGCCGCGAGCTCGGTGGCGTCCGCAGCTTCATCAGCCAGCTCCGGCCACCGGTCCTCGACTCGCTGGGCCTCGACGGGGCGCTGGCCGACACCGTCGAGAACCTGACCGCCCTGACCGGGCTCCCGATCGAGCTCCGCCTGGAGGCGCCGATCGACGCACTCGACCCGGCCCAGCAGACGGTCGTCCTGCGGGTCGTCCAGGAGGCGCTCCAGAACGTCCGCAAGCACGCCGCGCCGACGACCGTGCGCGTGGCGACCCGGCTCGAGGCCGACACATGGGTCGCGGAGGTCATCGACGACGGACGAGGATTCGACCCCGAGGCGGTGGCCGCCCAGCGCGGCCGCAGCTTCGGGCTCCAGTTCATGCGCGAGCGATCGGACCTGATCGGGGCCCGTTTGGAAGTACGATCGAGACCGGATGGCGGTACCGTCGTCCGGCTGGCCATCCCCCCTGGAGGTGAGAAGGACCGATGAGCGAGACCTACACCGGCCCGGACCGGCGCCGCGGCGGCCCGGATCGGCGGAACCCGGAGGAGCGGACCCGGATCCTCCTCGTCGACGACCACGCCCTGTTCCGGGTCGGGATGCGGAACATCCTGGAGCGCGAGGACGACTTCGACATCGTCGGCGAGGCGGACGGCAGCCGGACGGCGATCGACGCCGCCACCGAGCTGAGCCCCGACATCATCCTCATGGACCTCTCGCTGCCCGCTCCGGGCGGGATCGAGACGACCCAGCGGATCAAGCGCGAGCTGCCGTCCTGCGGGATCGTCATCCTGGCGACGGAGGAGGGCGAGGAGGAGCTGTTCGAGGCCATCAAGGCCGGCGCGGCCGCCTTCATCCTCAAGGACATCGGCCCGGACGACCTGGTCACCATCATCCGCCGGGTGAAGGTCGGCGAGTTCCTCATCAACGACAAGGTCTTCGCCCGCCCCTCGGTGGCCACCAGGGTCCTCAAGGAGTTCCGCGAGCTGGCCGTCTACGGCACCGAGTCGACCCAGATCTTCGCCCCGCTCTCACCCCGTGAGATCGAGATCCTCGACAACATCGCCCAGGGCATGACCAACAAGCAGGTCGCCTACGAGCTCGGCATCTCCGAGCAGACGGTCAAGAACCACATGAGCTCGATCCTCCGCAAGCTGGCCGTCAACGACCGGACCCAGGCCGTCGTCTACGCGATGCGCCAGGGCTGGATCAAGATGCCCGAGGATTGATGACCGACGCGTCCTCGCTCCCGGCACCCACCTCCCTGCCCGGCCTGGCCCAGCGGCTGGAGGCCGAGCTCGCAGCGCTCGACTCCGAGCTCTCGGAGATCGACCTGCTCGTCGCCCAGGCCAGGACCGAGTCCGGCCGCCACGAGGCGCGGCGAGCCCAGGCTGCCGACAAGCTCGCCGGCAAGGGCGGCAAGGGTGAGGCCAAGGATCTCGTCGAGGCCTACTCCCAGCTGGCCATCCTGACCCGTCGAGCCGCGGTCATGGAGGCCCAGGTCGAGGTCCTGGAGGGCAAGCGCAAGGTCCTGTCCCGCTACCGTGACTCGCTGGCCGGCTACGCGGCCGCCATCGGGCCGCTCGCCGCCGGCGGCGTCCCCGTCGGCGGTGAGGATGGCGCGGGCGGTCTCGACCCGGACGCACCCCCGGCCGTCTCCCGGGCCATCCTCCGGGCCCAGGAGGATCTCCGCCGCGAGATCGCCCGGGCGATGCACGACGGCCCGGCCCAGAGCCTCACCAACATCGTCCTGCAGGCCCAGATCGTGGACCGCCTGCTCGATCGCGACCCGGCCTGGGCCCGTGGCGAGCTGGCCCAGCTCGGCTCGATGGTGGAGCAGACGCTCGAGGCCACCAAGACCTTCATCTTCGACGTCCGCCCCATGGTCCTCGACGACCTCGGCCTCGTGCCGACGCTGCGCCGGATGACCCGCGAGCGGAGCCAGCGCGGTCCGATCCCGGTCGCCTTCGAGACGGTCGGCGTCGATCGGCGGCTGCCTGCCGACACCGAGAGCGGTCTCTACCGGATCGTCGACCAGGTCCTGGGCGCCTACCTGGCGGCTGGCCCCGACCGGATCGAGGTCAAGCTCGACTGGGGTGACGAATCGCTGGCGCTGGACATCGCCGCCAGGCGGATCGAGGTCGAGCCGGTCGAGGACGAGGAAACGCCGCCACCACCGGCCGAGGACCTGCCGCCGGCCCTGGCCGAGATGATCGAGGACCGCCGCCGGGCCGCTGCGCCCGTCCAGCCCGAGCCGATCGAGCTGCCGGACGCGACCTGGCGCGACGTGTCCGCCCGGGCGGCCTCGATCGACGCGACGGCCGAGCTGACCGACGGGGCGAGCCGGATCCGGATCGAGCTGGCCGTCCCGGCCGCCGACTGAGGATCCCTCGTGAGCCTTGCGCACGGCTTCGGCCAGGGCATCGTCGAGTACGGTCTGATCCTGGCCCTGGGCGCCCTCCTGGCGATCGCGGTCCTGGTGCTCTTCCCGGACGTCGTCGCGGAGGTCGTCCGCTGGGTCGGCGAGACGGTCGATGCGGCCACGGGAGCCTGACGGGCGGCCGGGATCTGGCGGCCGGGCGATCGGCCGCTCGGCCCACCGTCGGCGACCGATGGTACGAAGGTGCTATTCACCCGCCGGCTGACCCCCTCGTATCGTGATGTCGCCCAAGCTTGGGGCAGCAGCACTCATCGAGGGAGGTCGCCACATGGCGCTCATCCAGTCGCTCCTGGCCATGTTCAGCCAGGATGAAGAGGGCCAGGGGCTCGCCGAGTACGCCCTGATCCTCGCCCTCATCGCGATCGTCGCGATCCTCGCCCTCATCTTCCTGGGCGGCCAGATCAGCGGCATCCTCAGCAACGTCGGCAACTCGGTCTAGCACCGATCCGCTGACACGACGCCCCCCTGGGCTCCGGCCCGGGGGGCGTCGTTCGTTTCCGGGGCGCCCGGGCACCATAGGGAGGTTAGGTAGGTTGACACCCGCGACGACGGCACCTATGGTCCGGGTCGCTCCCGACGCCGCACCCGGCTCGGGGGACTTCGACGGGGAAGGAGGTGAACCAGACACCATGACGCTTCTCAACGCCATCATCTCGCTCTTCCAGTCCGACGAGGAGGGCCAGGGGCTCGCCGAGTACGCCCTGATCCTCGCCCTCATCGCGATCGTCGCGATCCTCGCCCTCATCTTCCTGGGCGGCCAGATCAGCGGCATCCTCAGCAACGTCGGCAACTCGGTCTAGCACCGATCCGCTGACACGACGCCCCCCTGGGCTCCGGCCCGGGGGGCGTCGTTCGTTTCCGGGGCGCCCGGGCTCGGTGGCGCAGCCGCGCACCGACAGGACTCCCGGGCTACTCGAGGGCTATTGACAGCCCCTCGCTGACGTACCCACGATGGCGGCGCCAGAGCCGGGGGACCGACCGTCCTCGGGTGTGCCTGCCGCCATCCGGCAGAGCCGGCAGAAGGGAGGTTGGTGGATGCCATCGCTGGACCGCATCGTCCTGGAGCTTCGTTCATTCATCCATCGTTTCCAGGTTCGATCGACCGAGGGCCAGGGTCTTGCCGAGTACGCGCTCATCCTTGCACTCATCGCCATGATCGCCATCGTCGCGTTGCTCTTCCTCGGCCAGATGATCAGCGGCGTCGTCTTCGATCACATCGGAGGCACGCTCGAGAGCAAGGTGAGCTGACGCCTTCGGGCTCGGTTCTCCAGGCACCGACGCCGGGGTCACCCATCGGGTGGCCCCGGACCCGTTCCTGGCCATCGACACGCCCGGGCACGGCCGCACGCGCCGGACCTTGCCACGGACCTTGCGGGGCCCGTCGCGTTCCTACCATATCCTCCGATGGTCCTAGCCCGTTCGTATAGTCGCGTCGGCTCGGTCCGATGCTAGAGTGGTGCCACCTGTCACACGGTCACCGGGGAGACATGTGAGTTGAAGCGCTCGAATCGGCTGGTCATCCTGATCGGCATCTTCCTTGCCGTCGTCGCCTTCGTCGGCGTGTTCATCCTGCTCTCGAACGATGGCGGAGGCGGAGGCGGGGACAACCAAGGCAGTCGGACGACGACGCCCACCGTCTTCGCGGCGAAGGACATCCCCATCGGCACCCAGGTGACCGCGGACCTGCTCCGCGTCGAGGAGGAGTGGCCCAACGACCAGCGAGCCGCCGATGCCTACAGCACGCCCTCGCTCGTCATCGGGCAGATCGCCCGCGTCCAGATCCTCAAGGACCAGCAGCTGACCGCCAGCGCGTTCGCGAGCACGGCCGGGCTGACGACGGTGACCTGCCCCGAGACCCTCCGCTGCATCGCCGTCCAGGTGGACCAGGTGACCGGCGTCGGGACTCTCATCCGGGCCGGCGACTATGTCGACGTGCTGGTCGGCTTCACCGGCGACAAGTTCCCGGTGGTCCAGATCAACCCGGATGACGACACGATCACCCCGGTCGCCGGGATCAGCGGCACGACCGTCAAGCTCCTGCTCCAGGGCCTCCAGGTCCAGGGCGTCCTGCTCCCGCCGCCGCCCGCAGAGGACGGGAACCAGGATCAGGCACAGGAAGGCGACGCGCCGACCAGCCTGACCGGCCAGCAGGAGATCGTGATCCTGGGCGGGACCGCCCAGCAGGTCGAGGTCGTCAAGTTCGGCCAGATGGACGGGCAGATCAGCCTCGTCCTCCGCTCGATCAAGGACTTCCAGGACCCCAACGACCCCACGATCCCGGTGACGCCGATCCCGGACGTCACGACCGGCGTCATCCTCAAGACCCTGGTCGACGACTACGGGGTCCTCGTGCCCGAGATCATCGAGCTCATCCTGCCCGAGGGCGCACCCGCCCCGTGACGCCGCGGCTCGGTTCGACCGGGCGCCGGGTCCCCCGGCGCCCGGTCCGCCGGGACAAGACCATCCCCCACACTTGGAGCGCATTCGCGACCCGCTGATGACCGACCGGATCCGCGTCCTCATCGTCGACGACATCCCGGAGACGCGCGACCACCTCACGAAGCTCCTCGGCTTCGAGAGCGACATCGAGGTGGTCGGCGCCGCCGCATCGGGTGCCGAGGCGATCGAGCTCGCCGAGCGCGTCTCCCCCGACATCGTCCTGATGGACATCAACATGCCGGACATGGACGGGATCGCGACCACCGAGCAGCTCGTGACTCGCGTCCCCACGGCGGCCGTCATCATGATGTCCGTCCAGGGTGAGGCCGACTACCTGCGCCGCTCGATGCTGGCCGGAGCTCGCGAGTTCCTGGTCAAGCCCTTCAGCTCCGACGAGCTGACGGCGTCGATCCGCCAGGTCAGCTCCCGCGAGCGCGAGAAGCTGAGCCGGATGGCGGTCGCGGCCGCCCCGACCGGAGCGTCGCCCAACGGTCATGACGACGGGCAGGGCGAGCCGGGCATGGTCATCGCCCTGTTCAGCCCCAAGGGCGGGGTCGGGCGGACGACGATCGCCGTGAACATGGCCGTCGCGGCTCACCAGGAGCTGGGGCGCGACGTCTGCGTCGTCGACGGCTCGCTGCAGTTCGGCGACGTCGGGGTCCTGCTCAACCTCAACCCGAAGAACAAGTCCATCGCCGACCTGGCGCCCGAGCTCGAGGCCGGTGAGGCGGATTCGCTGGACACCTTCGTCGTCACCCACTCGTCCGGTATCAAGGTCCTGCTGGCTCCGCCCTCGCCGGAGATGGCCGAGCTGGTCAGCCCGGCCGGCCTGCGGCGGGCGATCGACGGCCTCCGGATGCGCCACGAGCTCGTCATCGTGGACTGCCCCTCGACGTTCAACGATTCCACGCTGGCCGTCCTGGACGCGGCCGATCTCGTCCTGACGGTCCTGAGCCTCGAGATCACCAGCATCAAGAACATGCGCCTCTTCCTGGAGGTCGCTGACCAGCTGGGCTACGAGAAGGGCAGCATCCAGCTGGTCCTGAACCGGGCCGACTCGACCCTCGGCATCCGGGTCACCGACGTGGAGCACTCGATCGGCCGCAAGGTCGATCACACGATCGTCTCCGATGGCCGCAGCGTGGTCTACGCGCTCAACCGCGGCATCCCGTTCTACATCAGCAACCGGGAGGCCCAGGTCTCCCAGGACATCCTCCGGCTGGCCAAGGCGGTCGCCGGTCCGATCGAGCATCCGACGACGGGCAGGTCCGAGGAGCGGGCCGCCCAGAAGAAGTCCCTCTTCGCATGGCGATGAGCGAGGTCCCCTCGGGGGCGGAAGGGGAGTAGGCGATGTCCCTCCTGAAGCGGATCGAGAGCGCCCGACCGGGCGCGGAACCCCAGGCGACGCCGGGAGCGCCGGCGCCGGCCCCGGGCAGCCCCAACCTGCCGGCGGCACCGGCCGGCACCCCGCCCCCGGCCGCCCCGCGGCTCATGACGAGCGCGCCGGTCCGGGAGTCGTTCCGGGACGTCAAGTTCCGGATCCAGAGCCGGGTCATCCAGGACCTGGACCCCAAGCTCGACCTCTCCAACCAGGTCGAGGTCCGCCGCCAGATCGAGGAGATCTTCGGCAAGGTCATCGACGAAGAGGGCCTGGCCCTGACCCGCGCCGAGCGGGTCCGGATGCTCGAGCAGATCACCGACGAGATCATCGGTCTCGGCCCGCTCGAGCCGCTCCTCCGCGACGAGACCATCACCGAGGTCATGGTCAACGGGCCCGCGCCAGGTCTACATCGAGCGCGCCGGCAAGCTGGAGCTGACGAACGTCGTCTTCCAGAACGACGACCATGTCATGCGGATCATCGATCGGATCATCGCCCCGATCGGCCGCCGCGTCGACGAGTCGCAGCCCGATGGTCGACGCCCGCCTGACCGACGGCTCGCGCGTCAACGCGATCATCCCGCCGCTCTCGCTCGTGGGACCGGTCATCACGATCCGGAAGTTCGCCGCCTCCCCGTTCACCGTCGACGACCTGATCCGCTTCGGGACGGCGACGCCGGAGATGTTCGACTTCCTCAAGGCCTGCGTCGAGGCCCGCCTGAACATCTTCGTCTCCGGCGGCACCGGCTCGGGCAAGACGACGACGCTCAACGTCCTCTCGTCGTTCATCCCCAACGACGAGCGGATCGTGACCATCGAGGACGCCGCCGAGCTCCAGCTCCGCCAGGAGCACGTGGTCACCCTCGAGTCGCGGCCGCCCGAACATCGAGGGCAAGGGCGCGATCCCCATCCGCGAGCTGGTCCGCAACTCCCTGCGGATGCGGCCCGACCGGATCATCGTCGGGGAGTGCCGCTCGGGCGAGGCGCTGGACATGCTCCAGGCCATGAACACCGGCCACGACGGCTCGCTGTCCACCGGCCACGCCAACAGCCCGCGCGACATGCTCTCGCGCCTGGAGACGATGGTCCTGATGGCCGGCGTCGACCTGCCGCTGCGGGCCATCCGCGAGCAGATCGCCTCGGCGGTCGACCTCATCGTCCACCAGAGCCGCCTCAAGGACGGCACCCGGAAGATCACCAACATCACCGAGGTCCAGGGCATGGAAGGCGACGTCATCGTCATGCAGGACGTGTTCGTGTTCGAGCAGACGGGCGATCGTCGAGGGCAAGATCCAGGGTCGCCTGAAGCCGACCGGCATCCGGCCGAAGTTCGTCGAGAAGTTCGAGGTCATGGGCATCCACCTGCCGCCGGGCCTCTTCGGCTTCGACTTCTAGCCGAGCGCGAGGAGATCGCCGATGCGACGCTCTCACCCATCCTCGTGGCCGGCATCGCCGCGCTCGCGATCGTCCTGATCACCCTGGGGATCGCCGAGCAGTGGCCGCTCGTCGGGCACTCAGCGCCCGCCTCGAGCGCTACGCCTCGGGCGACAAGCCGAAGCCGGCGCCGACGCCGAGCGGCCAGGGCGCGTCGCCAGACCTCCTGTCCCAGAGCCAGGCCCTGACCCAGCTCAACAAGGTCGTCGAGCAGCGCGACTTCGGCGCGAACCTGGCCCGTGAGCTCGCCCGCGCCGACCTGAAGCTGAAGCCGTCCGAGTACCTGCTCATCTGGGGCGCCGCCGATCGTCGGCGATCCCGCTGGTGATGATCGCCTTCTCGGTGGTCCTCCGAGCGCTGCGCAACCCGCTGGCCCTGCTGATCGGCGCGTTCGTCGGCTTCATGCTGCCGCGCTTCTGGCTCGAACCGCCGCAAGGGCGGCCGGCTCAACGCCTTCAACAAGCAGCTGCCGGACACGATCACGCTCATCGCCAACGCCCTGCGGGCCGGCTCGTCGTTCCTGCAGGCCATCGAGCTGGTCGTCCGGGAGACCCGGCCGCCGATCTCGACCGAGTTCGGGCGCGTCATCCGGGAGGTCAACCTGGGCCTGCCGTTCGACCAGGCGCTGGAGAACATGGTCCGGCGGGTCCGCTCGGACGACCTGGAGCTGATGGCGACCGCCATCTCGATCCAGCACACGGTCGGCGGCAACCTGGCCGAGATCCTCGACTCGATCGCCTTCACGATCCGCGAGCGGGTCCGCATCAAGGGCGAGATCCGGATCCTGACGGCCCAGCAGCGGATGTCCGGCTACGTCGTCGCGTTCCTGCCGATCGGCCTGTCGGTCTTCCTCTTCGTCATCGCGCCGTCATTCATCGAGCCGATGTTCGACCAGGAAGTGAGCATCCTCGGCATCCCGGCCGGCATGTTCATCATCGCGCTCGGCGCAGATCTCGATGCTCATCGGCTTCCTCATCATCCGCCGCATCGTCGACATCGAGGTCTGATCGATGAACGACATGATCCTTCCGCTCATCGTCGCCGGGGCCGCCGCCCTGGGCATCCTCCTCGTCGTCGTCGGCCTGACGAGCCGTCGATCGGTGGATCCGGTCCAGGCCCGCCTGACCCAGCTGGGCGCCGCCCAGGCCAAGAACCTCGAGGAGCTCGAGCTCCAGCAGCCGTTCTTCGACCGGACGATGCGACCGCTCATGGGCCGGGTCGCCGCCTCATCCTCGCGCCTGTCGAGCTCGAACTTCAGCGAGCCGGACCGAGAAGCGCCTCGCCCTGGCCGGCAACCCCAACGACCTGCGGGTCCCCGACTGGCTCGGCCATCAAGGTCATCGCCGCCGTGGTCGTCGGGGGATCCTCTTCTTCCTGATCTTCACGTTCCTGTCTGGGCACCGGCTTCCCGCTGAACCTCGTGCGGCGGCGTTGCGGGCGTGGCGATCGGCTACATCGCCCCGGAGTTCTGGCTCAGCGCGCAAGATCGGCCAGCGCCAGCACCGCGATCCTGCTGGCGATCCCGGACACCCTCGACCTGTTGACGATCTCCGTCCGGGCCGGACTCGGCTTCGACGCCGCGCTCGGCAAGGTCGTCGAGAAGACGAAGGGACCACTGGCCGACGAGTTCCGACGGGCCCTGGCCGAGGTCCGGATGGGCAAGACGCGGCGCGAGGCGCTGCGCGACATCATCCCGCGGACCGAGGTCCCGCCGCTGACGAACTTCATCGGCGCGATCATCCAGGCCGAGCAGCTCGGCGTGTCGATCTCGCAAGGTGCTCCAGGTCCAGTCGGAGCAGCTGCGGATCGAGCGCCGCCAGCGAGCCGAGGAGCAGGCCGCCAAGGCGCCGATCAAGATGCTCTTCCCGCTCGTCGGCTGCATCTTCCCGTCGCTCTTCATCGTCATCCTGGGTCCGGCGATCATCCTGATCATGAAGAACCTCGGGCAGGTCAACTGAGCGAGGTCTCATCCGGGCGGCGCGTGGCCCGGAACCTCGATCGGGGGACGTCGCTCGGCGATGGCATCGAAGTCGCCGACAGCTTCTGGGGCAAGTTCCGCGGCCTGATGCTGCGGCCGCCCCTGCCGGTCGGCGGCGGACTCTGGCTCCCGGGCGGCAACGGGATCCACATGATGTTCATGCGCTTCCCCATCGACGTGGTCTTCCTGGCACGCGCCGACGACGACGGCTCGCGGGCCGTGGTCGCCATCCGTGAGTCGTTGCCGGCCTGGACGGGCATCGTCCCGTTCGTCCGGCGGGCCGACGGATGCCTCGAGCTCCCCGCGGGGGTGGTGACGGCGTCCGGGACCCGCGTCGGCGACCGGGTGATCCTGGAGCGTGTCGGAGGCTGACGCCGGGCTGGCACTCGGACTGGAGGTCGGGCAAAGGCTCGGTGCAACCCCTCGTGGCATCGTCCGAGGATGGCGACCGCCCTCGACTTCGCACGGACCGCGACTGGCACGCTGCTCGACGCCGTCCTGCCGCCGTCCTGCGGTGGCTGCGGCGCGGAAGGCAGCGTCCTCTGCACCGCGTGCCTGCGGTCCCTCGAGGAGCGCTCGGGTGAGCCGCCGGGGATCCCGCTGGGCCTGCCATCCGACGTCCCGGCGCCACTCCTTCAGCTCGAGTGGTGCGCCGCCTACCGCGGCCCCGTGCGGGCGGCGCTGCGGTCGCTCAAGTACGCCGGCGAGCGGCGCCTCGCCGGTCCTCTCGGCGAGGCGCTCGCCCGGCGCTGGTCGGCCGCCGGAGCCGGCGGGGAGCTGCTGGTCCCGGTCCCGGTCCACGAGGAGCGCCGGCGCCAGCGCGGCTACGACCAGGCGGAGCTCCTGGCGCGCGTGGCGAGCGAGCGGCTCGGACTGCCTGGTGTCTCGGCCCTGGTCCGTCAGCGAGCCACGGTCGCCCAGTTCGATCTCGACCGCGGGGCGCGCCAGGCCAACGTCAGCAGGGCCTTCGCCGTCCGCCCGGGGGCGTCAGCGGTCGTCCGAGACCGGTGGATCGTCCTCGTTGACGATGTCGCCACGACCGGCTCGACACTCGTCGCCTGCGCCGAGGCATTGCTGGCCGAGGGGGCGCTCGGGGTGTCCGCCCTGACGGTCGCCCGCGAGCGCTGAGCCGCCCGCTCGCCGGGGCCCCGGACGGGACGATCCGCACCTTCCTTCGGGCCGGACGAACGGATCGGCCGACTCGCCATCGAACCTATACTCCGGTCACGGATCAGCCCCGCCGGAGGCGCCCCGTCCGGACGCGGCCTCGCGTCACGGGTCGCCAACCAGGGACCAGGAGGTCGACCGTGAGGACGATCGTCAAGGGCAAGAACATCGAGGTCCCGGATCGCGTCCGCTCGTACGCCGAACGGAAGCTCCGTCGCCTCGACCGGATCCTGGACGACCGGAGCGACGCGATCGTCGAGCTCTCCAACGAGCAGCACCGCAGCGCCGCCGACGCCCACATCGCCGAGGTCACCCTCGTCGTCAACGGGCGGACCCTCCGCAGCCACGCCGCCGGCGCGTCCTACCAGGCGGCTCTCGACAGCGTCGTCGACAAGGTCGAGCGGCAGGCCGTCGACCACAAGGAGAAGCCGCGCCTCCGGGCCCGCCCGGACGAGGAGAAGGAGATCCTCCGCCAGATCGCCGATGGGACCGCCGAGCCGACGGCCGAGCGCCGCGTCGTCAAGACGAAGCGCTTCGCCATCGAGCCGATGTTCGAGGAGGACGCGATCGCGGCGATGGAGGAGCTCGGCCACGAGTTCTTCGTCTTCGTCGATGCGGAGACGGAGCGGACGGCGGTCCTCTATCGACGCAGGGACGGCGATTACGGGCTGATCCAGCCGATCATCGCCGGGGAGTACACGCCGGGCCGGAACGGCAAGCGCTGACCGGCGTCGTCAGGCGGCGCGGCGATACACGCCGCCCGCGCGGGTCATGAGGCCGGTCTCGACCAGATAGCGGCGGAGCGCCGCCGTGTCTTCGTGGACCTGGCCGATCCGCTCGTTGACCTCGCGCTCCGGGTAGTCGCGGTCCTCGCTGAAGCAGCGCCCCAGCAGCCAGCGGAGCACGACGTCGCGCTTCTTCGCCTGGGCCGGGATAGCGGTCAGCCGGTCTCCGTCGAGGAAGGCCCGGAGCACCTTTGCGTCAAAGGCGGGGAGCAACCGTCCGTCGGGGCCCGGCCGGGTCGCCGGCTCCTCGGTCTCGCGCTCCAGCCGACCGATCCGCCGGCCGAGCTCGTGGAGGCGGCCCACGGCCAGGGAATACTCGACGTACGGCCGGGCTTCGCGGGCGTCGACCAGACGGGCCTCGCGAAGGCGCTTGAGGTGGTGGGCGACCGTCCCCGGCGAGAGGTCGGCCGCAGCGGCGAGCTCCTCCACGCTGTACGGCCGGTCCGCCAGGAGGCCGACGATGCGCAGGCGCGACGCGTCGGAGAGGGCCTTCAGGGTGAGGAGCAGGTCGTCGTCCATGACGAAAGCGTACCCGGCGATTTGACAACCGTCGAATCGGGAGCGGCTCGGGTACGATGCGCGCATGCTGCCCGACGGCCGGAGGATCGGCGCCCACCTGCCCCTGGCAAACGGCATGGTCAAGGCGGCCGACCGGGCGATCCAGACCGGGGCGACCGCGCTCCAGGTGTTCAGTGACAACCCGACCGCCTGGCGACGACGCAGCGAGCCACCGTCCGAGCTGGCGGCCTTCCGTGCCCGCCTGGAAGCGGGCGGCCTCATGCCGATCGCGATCCACGGACCGTACCTGCTCAACCTCGCCAGCCCCGACGAGACGGTCCGGGAGCGCTCGATCGACCTCCTCGCCAACGAGCTCCTGGTGGCCCCGACCTTCGGCGCCGGGTTCCTCAACGTCCACCTGGGCTCGCACCGGGGCAGCGGACCCGAGGCCGGGATCGAGCGGATCGGCGAGTCGGTCGCGGCCGCCCTGGCTCGGGTCCCCGAGCCGTCCGGCGGGGCGGTGCTGGTCCTCGAGAACTCGGCGGGTGGGGGCGACAGCCTCGGCTCGACGATCGACGAGCTGTCCAGGATCGCGGCCGCGGTGGAGAGCCATGGCGCCGACCGGGCGCGCTTCGCCTTCTGCCTCGACACGGCCCACGCCTGGGGAGCCGGACTGCCGATCGGCGACCCCGAGGGGGTCGACGAGGTGCTCGCCCTGCTCGACCATCGGATCGGCCTCGACCGCGTGGTTATGGTCCACCTCAACGACTCCCGCGCCGGGGCCGGGAGCCGGGCCGACCGGCACGAGCACCTGGGGGCCGGCCTGATCGGCGTGGCTGGCCTGCGTCGGGTCCTGACCCACCCGGACCTGCAGCACGCGATGTACATCCTGGAGACGCCGGGCATGGATGAGGGGTACGACGCCGTCAACCTGGCGCGGGCCGTCGCCATCGCCGAGGGCCGGCCGCTCGAGCCGCTGCCGGCCGCGGCGTTCCGGCTCCGCGGCGGGCGTGCCGGTGCGGCCTCGCCCGACGAGGCAGCGACGTGACGCAGGGCAGACCGGCATCGACCGGGCGTGGCGCCTCCGACCGGGCGCTCGACGTGCTCGTCGTCGCGGCGCTGGCCGTCGCGGCGACCCTCCTTCGTTCCTTCGCCCTGCCGACGCGCGGCACGTGGGACGCCGATCAGGGTGAGCAGATGCTGGTGCTCCTCGGGCTGGTCCGCCAGGGACAGGTCCCCCTGCTCGGGCCGCCGTCCTCGATCGGCGACTTCCACCACGGGGCTCTCTACTACTACCTGCTGGCTCCTGGGGCGGCCTTGACGGATGGGGATCCGGTCGCGGCTTCAGCGACCCTCGCCGCCTTCGGCGTCGTCGCCGTCGTCGCCACGTGGTGGCTCGCCCGGTCGGTGGCGGGCCCGATGGCCGGGCTCGTTGCCGGCGGGGTGCTGGCGCTGTCGGCGACGGAGATCGCCCTGTCGACGACGATCTGGAATCCCTCGCTCGTCCCCGCCGGGGCGGCCATCGCCATCGCCACGGGGTGGCGGGCGTATTCCGGGAGCAGCCCGGCATGGTGGGTCGCCAGCGCCATCGGGCTGGCGATCGCCGTCCAGGCGCATCTCGTCGCCGGCCTGCTGCTGGGCCCGCTGGTCGGCCTGTACCTCGTCAGCGTGGTCCGGGCCGACTCTGGCGGCCGTCGGACCCTGGGGCTTGCCGGCCTGGCCGCCATCGGCGTCCTCGGGCTCGCGCACGCCCCGCATCTGATCCACGAGCTGGGGACGGGGTTCGCCCAGCTTCGCTCGATCGGGGATCTGGCTGCCGACAGCCAGTCCGGCACATCCCTGCTGACCCGCCTGTTCGTGGTGCCCATCAGGATCGTCTCGTGGCCGCTCGTCGGTCTGTTCACGGATGCCCTCGTGCTGGCCGTCGCCGCGACCGTCGTCGTCGTCGGCCTGGTCGCCTGGCGGATCCGGGCCGCCGGGCCGCCGGAGCGGGCCGCGATGATCTGGCTCGGCGCGACGCTGGCCTGGTCATGGGCCGCGCTGGTGGTCCTCGCCCCATCGCTGGGCACGGTCGTGCGGGAGCTCCCCGTGGATCACTACCACGCCTACCTCGATCCCGTCGTGGCGACGATCGTCGGCGTGGGCGTCTCGGCGCTCCTGCGCGGCGGTCCGGCCGGGAGACTCGGCGCCATCGCCGTCGTCGTCCCGTTGCTGGTCTGGAACGTTGCGACACAGCCGCCGCTCGTCCATCCGGACGGCGGCTGGCCGGCGGGGGAAGCCGCCGGGGAGCGGATCGCGACGGCGGCGGGTGGCGCCCCGATCGGCTTCGTCACCCTGCCGGACTTCAAGGGCCCGCAGGCCTATCGCTTCCCCGTGGAGCGGGCCCGGGCGGAGGTCCTCGATGATCCGGCCAGCCTGCCAGACGGCGGGCTCCTCGTCGTCCTCTGCGAGGACCTCTTCCGTGAGGCCATCGGAGCGTCCTGCGGTGGCCCGGCCGAGGCCGAGGTGCTCGACGGGCTCGGGAGGCCGACGGTCCTGGTGGACCGCTTCGAACCGTCACCGGGCCGGCTGCTGTCGCTCTACCGCCTGGAGGGACCGACCTACTGAACATGCGAACGCCGGCTCCCCAGAAGCCGGCGTTCGCTGTCCCCGAGACCCGGACGTGGAGGGCCGCCGGGTCGTGCCCTGGGATTCGGAGTTACGGGTCGCCCGGGGTACGAGCGGGCCGCGGGGCGACGCGGACGTACGATGGGGCATCGGACCGGTCGGCACGGCCGTAGCCGCGATCGGCGAGGCCGTTCGTGCCGGGGTTGGCGGCGCGTCCGCTGAAGCGTCGCTGGCGGATCGCGAGGTAGTACTCCATGACCTGGCGGACCTGGGCCTCGCCGAGGACCTCGTCGGCCCGCAGGGCGTACTCGACCCGCGCGGCAGG
Source organism: uncultured Chloroflexia bacterium (assembly GCA_963707215.1). Taxonomy (GTDB): domain Bacteria; phylum Chloroflexota; class Limnocylindria; order Limnocylindrales; family CSP1-4; genus DATHYZ01. Next base: position 36,471 of record CAVPPB010000004.1, read on the forward strand.
GTTCGTCGTGCCCGAGGCCACGTAGCCCAGGTAGGCCGGCATCTCCGTATCATCGCGGAGCTCGCGCAGCCCGCGGGCCAGCTTGGTGGCCGTGCCGAGCGATGGCATGCGGTCACCGCGGATGAGTCGCGAGATCGTCGAGTGGTCGACGCCGGACTGCTGGGCCAGCTGGCGCTGCGACATCCGCTTCGCCTTGAGCTGCGCCCGGAGCCACTCGTTGAAGGCTCGGCCGTTCTGGGTGGTCATGCGACCGCCTGCATCTCCATGCGCCACGAAGGTGGTTCGCGATGGCACCACTATCGCGACAGGCCGCGACGACCCATATCACCCGTTCGTACCAACCACCAGTACGAAGGGTCCGTGATCCGGGGCCGAGCGGCCCGTCGGGAGCCGCGCAGGACGGCGGGCCGCTCGGCGGGCAGCGGGCCGCGGCATCATCTGCACCCACCGCCGAGGAGCGAGCGAAGGCGCGGGTCAGCCGGGCTGCTCTGCCGGCTGCGGGAGCGGTTTGCGGAGGCCCTCGCCACGGCGCAGCGGGGAGACCGCGTAGGCGATGGAGCCGAAGACGACGATCGAGAGGACGCTGATCGCCCGGTCGACGAGGGCGATCGTCGTTGCCTCCTGGAGTGGGATCCCGTAGGCGGCGACGAGGACGCCGACGACGCCCAGCTCGACGATACCGAGCCCGGCGGGGCTCAGGGGCACTGCCGTCAGGAGGGATCCGATCAGGGCGACGAACGTGGCCCCCGAGAGGCCCAGGCTGACATCGGGGTAGCCGAGCGCCTCGACGACGAACCACAATCGCAGCGCCTCGGTCATCCAGATCGCCACCGTCGTGATGCCGAGGAGCGGGATGTAGCGCCGCTCGACGGCATTGAAGACCCCCTCCTCGAACCGGTCGTAGAAGTCGAGGAACCGCTCCGGGATCGGCAGCCGGGAGAGGATCCGGCGCCCGAAGTTGCGCAGCGTGAAGAGGCCGATGGCGAGGACGACGACGACGACGACCGCCAGGACGACGACGACCTGGATCGCCGGCGGGAGCCCCAGCCGGAACGACCAGAACCCGGCCGCCAGCCCCAGGATCGCGATAGCGAAGAGGTCGAGGATCCGCTCGATGAAGACGGTCCCGAAGGTCCGGCTCAGCGACACGGGGCTGTTGAGCTTGAGCAGGTAGGCCCGGTAGACGTCGCCGAGCTTGGCGGGTACGAGGCAGTTGACGAGCCAGGACAGGAAGATGATCTCGGTCGAGTCGCGGACCGAGAGCCGGAAGCCGGTCCCGCGGAGGAGCAGGACCCAGCGGAACCCGCGGAGCGGGAAGCCCAGGTAGTAGACGAGGAAGGCAGCCAGGAGGAGCAGCGGGTCCGCCGACAGGATCGAACTCGACGAGCTCGCCGAAGTCGATCTGGGCAACCAAGCGGACGAACAGGACGATGAGGACCAGGGGCAGGACGATCGAGACGATCGTGCGAGGCTCCCGGAGCCGCTTCGTCAGCGCGACGGGGGTGCCGGAGGGCTCGGTCCCGTGCGGTGGATCGGCGCTGGTCGGCGCGGCGGACCCCTGGGCGCCCCCGGTACCGTCCGTCGTCCGAGGTTCGCCCTCGCGCCCGGGGCCGCTCACCCGTCGGCTTCCTGCCCGCTGCCGGCGGGCCTGACCCGGCCGTTGCCCCGCATCCTCTGGACCAGCTTGGCGGCCGGCGTCACCAGGCGGACCAGGTACGACGCCCGGGAGGTGACGACCCGGGCACCCTCCAGGGCGGCCTTCAGACCGGCCGGGGTGGACGGGTCACCCTCGAGGATCGTGTAGCTGACCGCGACCTCCATGATCGTGTGGGCGTCGGAGACCGCCACCCCGGGGAGACCGTGGGCACCGGCGAACTCGGCGGCCCGCTCGTTGCCCTTGCCGACGATCCGACTGTTGTGGATCTCGACCCAGTCGACCAGCGCCGCGAGGCCGTCGAGCTCCTGGGTGCGGGCCAGGCTGTTGCGGAAGCGATCGAACGGATGCGGGATACCGACCATGCCGCCCTGCTCCCGGACGGCTGCGATCGCCTCGGTCGGCGAGAGGCCAGGCGGGATAGCCCGCTCCAGGAACACGCCGATGAGATCGCCAGCGGACGTCTTGATCTCCTCGCCGACGATGATCGTCAGGCCGGCGGGCGCATGGTCGCGAGCCTCGAACGCGCCGTCGAGGCGGTCGTGGTCGGTGATGGCCAGGTGGGTGATGCCTCGCTCGGCCGCGGCCCTGGCCACGTCACGGGGCCGACTGAGCGAGTCGAAGCTGGCGTTCGTGTGGCAGTGCAGGTCGACGAAGGCGCGCGTGGAGGTCGGCTCGGACGACGAGCCGGCCATGCCTCAGACCGCCTGGACGAGCGACTTCCGGAAGAAGTCGAAGTGCTCGAGGGCGAGCCCGGTCCCGATCGCCACGCAGTGGAGCGGGTTCTCGGCCACGTGGCAGGGCACGCCGGTCACCTGGGTCAGGAGCCGGTCGATGTTGCGCAGCTGGGCGCCGCCGCCGGACATGACCATGCCCTTGTCGATGATGTCCGAGGAGAGCTCGGGGGGTGTCTGCTCGAGGACCAAGCGGACGGCCGCGACCAGCTGCTGGAGCGGCGTCTCGATCGCCTCCATGACCTCCGAGCTGGTGACCGGGATCGTCCGCGGCAGCCCGGCGATGAGGTCGCGCCCGCGGACCTCCATCTGGAGCTCCCGCTCCAGCGGCAGGGCGGTCCCGATCTGGATCTTGACGTCCTCGGCGGTCCGGTCGCCGACCTGGAGGTTGTACTTCTTCTTGATGTAGCTGGCGATCGATTCGTCGAAGCGGTTGCCGCCGACCCGCAGGCTGTGCGAGACGACGATCCCGCCGAGCGAGATCACGGCGATCTCGCTCGTCCCCCCGCCGATATCGATGATGAGGTTGCCCGACGGCCCGCTGATCGGGACGTTGGCGCCGATGGCCGCGGCCAGGGGCTCCTCGATGAGGAAGGCTTCCTTGGCTCCGGCCTTGAGGGCGGCGTCGCGCACGGCCCGCTTCTCGACGCTGGTGACGCCGGCAGGCACGCTGATCATCACCTCGGGTCGCGAGAAGCCGATCCGGCCCTTCGTCGCCTTGGAGATGAAGAAGCGGAGCATTGCCTCCGTGATGACGTAGTCGGCGATGACGCCGTCCTTCATCGGGCGGATGGCCTGGATGTTGCCGGGAGTCCGCCCGATCATCTCGCGGGCCTCCTCGCCCACGGCCACGATGCGGTTGTCGTCGCTGATGGCGACCACGGACGGCTCGGAGATGACGATCCCCTTGCCCTTGACGTAGACGAGCACGTTGGCCGTGCCGAGGTCGATGCCGATCTTCATGGGGTGGGTACGGTCGTTCCTTCCGGGAGGCGCTCGATCCTGGCACCAAGATCCAGGAACTTGCGCTCGATGTTCTCATAGCCCCGCCGAACGTGGTGGGCGCCGTGGATGGTGGACACGCCATCGGCCGCCAAGGCGGCCAGGATGAGCGACGCCCCGGCCCGAAGGTCGCTGATGTCGACGGCGGCGGGCCGGAGGGCGGCCGGTCCGCGGATGACGGCGTGCTGGGCATCCTGGATCTCCACGTCGACGCCCATCCGGCGGAGCTCCTGGAGCCACTCGAGGCGGTCCTCGAAGACGGCCTCGTGGACCCGGGACTCGCCATGAGCCGTCGCCAGGAGGACGCAGGTCGGCGGCTGGAGGTCGGTCGCCAGGCCTGGGTACGGCGCCGTCTGGATGTCCACCGCGCGGTAGTCGGAGCGGCCGCTGCCGTCGACGTCGATCCAGTCGGGCCCGCAGGCGATCGACACGCCCACCTGACCGGCGACGCTGAGGAGCGCCCCCAGGTCGTCGCAGGGCGCACCCTCCAGGCGGACCCGTCCGCCGGTCACCGCCGCGGCGATGACGAAGGTTCCGGCCTCGATGCGGTCGGCCGTGACGGCGTGCTCGGCTCCACGGAGCCGCTTGCGGCCCTCCACCTCGATCGTGTCCGGTGCGGTCCGCGCGACCTCGGCACCCATCGTCCGGAGGAAGGCGATGAGGTCGTCGACCTCGGGCTCCTGGGCCGCCGGGCGGATGACCGTGTGGCCGTCGGCCAGGGTGGCCGCCAGCATGGCGTTCTCGGTGCCCATGACCGAGACGAACGGGAAGGTGACCTCGGCGCCGCGCAATCGTCCAGGCGCGAGGGCGAAGTAGTAGCCGTTGCGATAGGCGATGTCTGCCCCGAGGGCGCGCATCGCGTCGACGTGGAGGTTCACCGGCCGCCGACCGATCCGGTCGCCGCCGGGGTTGCTGATGATGACCCGCCCGAAGCGGGCCAGGAGCGGTCCCAGGAGCATGAAGCTGGCCCGCATCTTGGCGGCCGCCTCGAGGGGCACGAAGAGCCAGTCGACGTCGCCGGCGGCGACCTCGTAGACGTTCGGCCCGGGGTGGTCGACGACGACGCCGAGGTCCCGCAGGGTCTCGGCCATGACCCGCACGTCCTCGATCTCGGGGACGTTGGTCAGGCGACAGCGCTCACCGGTCAGGCAGGCCGCCGCGAACAACTTGAGCGCCGCGTTCTTGGCGCCGCTGACCCGGACCGTGCCGCGGAGCGGTCGACCGCCTTCGATTCGGTAGAGCTCGTGGGGGACCGGCTCCGGCTGGAACTCCCAGTGGAACGGGCGGGCGTCGGCCACGCTCAGCCGATCCGGCGCGACCCCTCGCGCCGACGACGCTCCGCCACCCGGATGCGGAGGAGCGCCTGCTGCAGGGCGGCCCGGGCAGCGGCCAGGTCGGCACCTTCGTGGTAGCCGGTCTCGAGAGCCCGCTCGGCCTCACGGCGAGCCTCCTGGGCCTTCTCGAGGTCGATCTCGGCCGCCATGTCGGCGGTCTCGGCCATGACGACGACCTTGTCCGGACGGACCTGGACGAAGCCGCCGACGATGGCGAATGACTCCTCGAGGCCGCCCTTGCGGATCCGCAGCTCCCCCACCCCCAGGGTCGAGACGAGGGGGGCGTGGTGGGGCAGGATGCCGAGCTCGCCATCGGCGCCCGGCACGACGACCGAGTCGACCTCGTCGCTGTAGGCCAGGCGCTCGGGGGTGACGATCTCGAGCTTGAGGGGCATCTCAGCCGCCCATCTGCTCGGCGTTCTTGCGGACGTCGTCGATGGTGCCGGCCAGGAAGAAGGCCTGCTCGGGCAGGGTGTCGGTCTTGCCCTCGAGGATCTCCTTGAACGATTCCACGGTCTCCCGGATCGGGACATAGACGCCGGACCGGCCGGTGAAGACCTCGGCGACGAAGAAGGGCTGGCTCATGAAGCGCTGGAGGCGGCGAGCACGGGCGACGGTCGCCTTGTCCTCCTCGGACAGCTCGTCGATGCCCAGGATGGCGATGATGTCCTGGAGGTCACGGTAGCGCTGGAGGACCCGCTGGGTCTCCCGGGCGACCTCGTAGTGCTCCTGGCCCACGATGTTCGGGTCGAGGACACGTGACGTCGAGGTGAGCGGATCGACAGCCGGGTAGATCCCGAGCTCGGCGATGCTGCGCTCCAGGCGGATCGTCGAGTCGAGATGGGCGAACGTGGTCGCCGGCGCCGGGTCGGTGTAGTCGTCGGCCGGGACGTAGACCGCCTGGAGCGAGGTGATCGATCCCTGCTTCGTCGACGTGATCCGTTCCTGGAGGGCGGCCATCTCGGTGGCCAGGTTGGGCTGGTAGCCGACGGCTGACGGCATCCGGCCGAGCAGTGCGGACACCTCGGACCCGGCCTGCGTGAAGCGGAAGATGTTGTCGATGAAGAGGAGGACGTCGCGGCCCTCCTCGTCGCGGAAGTACTCGGCCATCGTCAGGCCGGTCAGGCCGACCCGCTGGCGCGCGCCGGGCGGCTCGTTCATCTGACCGAAGACGAAGGCCGTCTTGGCGATGACGCCCGACTCGGTCATCTCGTGGATGAGGTCGTTGCCCTCGCGGGAGCGCTCGCCCACCCCGGCGAACACCGATACGCCGGCATGCTCCTGGGCGACGTTCCGGATGAGCTCCTGGATGATGACCGTCTTGCCCACGCCGGCGCCGCCGAAGATGCCGACCTTGCCGCCCTTCTTGAACGGGCAGATGAGATCGATGACCTTGAGGCCGGTCTCGAAGACCTCGACCTCGGTCGACTGCTGGTCGAAGGCGGGCGGCGCGCGGTGGATCGGCAGGACCTGGCTCGTGTCGACCGGGCCCTTGCCATCGATCGGCTGACCGAGCACGTCGAAGACGCGGCCCAGGGTGACCTCCCCGACCGGGACGCTGATCGGCGCGCCGGTGTCGCGGACCGCGGCGCCGCGGGGCAGGCCGTCGGTGGTGGTCATGGCGACCGAGCGGACCCAGGAGTTGCCGAGATGCTGCTGGACCTCGCAGGTCAGCGGCGTCTGGCCGGGCCGCTCGACCTCGACGGCGTTGTAGATGGCCGGCAGGGCGCCGGACGGGAACTCGATGTCGACGACGGGCCCGGTGATCTGGATCACCCGGCCGGTCGCGGCGGGGGCGAGGGTCATGGTCTGGTGGGCCTCCTGGTCGACTGGGTCAGCGCGCCCGGGCGCCGGACGCGATCTCGATCATCTCGCGGGTGATGTTGGCCTGGCGGACCTTGTTGTACGCCAGGGTCAGGTCCTCGATCAGCTCCTCGGCGTTCTCGGTGGCGTTCTTCATGGCCACCATCCGGCTCGATTCCTCGGAGGCCTTGGCCTCCAGGACGGCCTGGTAGAGCCGGGTCGCCACGTAGCGCGGCATCAGCTGCTCGAGGACGTCGGCAGGGTGCGGCTCGAAGATGAACTGGTTGCCGGGGATGCCGGCGGTGTCCCCGGTGGGACGGATCGGCAGCAGACGCTCCAGCTCGGGCCGCTGGACGAGGGTGGACACGAAGCGTGAGTAGATGATGTCGACCTGGCCATACCCGCCGCCGAGGAAGTCCTCGGTCACCAGGCGGGCCAACGGCAGGACGTCGGCGAACGTCGGCTTGTCGCCGAAGCCGGCGAAGTGGGCCTCCAGGGGCACGCGCGTCCGGCGCATGGCGTCGCGACCCTTGCGGCCGACGGTCACCACGGCCAGGTCGCCGGGATGCTCGGTGATCTCCCGGGCGGCGAAGCGGATGATGTTCGTGTTGAGCGGGCCGGCCAGGCCCCGATCGGTCGTGATCAGGATGATGAGCCGCTTGCCGCCGTCGTAACTGGCGAGCAGCGGGTGGTCCTCCGCGCTGAGCACCGCGGCCAGGTCGGCCAGGACCTCGTCGAGCTTCTCGCTGTACGGCCGCGAGGCCAGCGTCGCGTCCTGGGCCCGCTTGAGCTTGGACGCGGCCACGAACTGCATGGCCCGGGTGATCTGCTTGATGTTCCGGACCGCGCCGATGCGGCGCCGGATCTCGCGCTGGCTAGCCATGTCGTGTCCGCTCGCTCACCGGTCCGGGCTCCCTAGGCGAGGAACTGCTCGCGGAAGGCCGCGATGGCCTCGTCGAGGGCAGCGGCGATCTCGTCGGTCAGCTCCTTGCGCTCGCCGAGGTCGCTCAGGATGGCCGGGCGCTCCGTCTCGAGGAAGCGGTAGTAGCGCGCCTCGAAGTCCTTGACCCTGGGGGTCGGGATGTCGTCGAGGGCGCCCTTGGTCGCGGCGTGCAGGATCGCCACCTGCTTCTCGACGGGCAGCGGCTGGTACTGCGGCTGCTTGACCACCTCGGAGAGCTTCTCGCCCCGGGTCAGCTGGTCGCGGGTCGCCTTGTCCAGGTCCGAGGCGAACTGGGCGAAGGCCGCCAGGGCCCGGTACTGGGCGAGATCGAGCTTCAGCGGCCCGGCGACCTTCTTCATCGCCTTGGTCTGGGCGGCCGAGCCGACCCGGCTGACCGAGATGCCGATGTTCATGGCCGGCCGCTGACCGGCGTTGAAGAGGTCGGTCTCCAGGAAGATCTGGCCGTCGGTGATCGAGATGACGTTCGTCGGGATATAGGCCGACACGTCGCCGGCCTGGGTCTCGATGATCGGCAGGGCCGTCAGCGACCCCCCGCCGTTCTCCTCGTTGAGGCGGGCGGCCCGCTCCAGGAGGCGGCTGTGGAGGTAGAAGACGTCGCCGGGGTAGGCCTCGCGGCCGGGCGGCCGGCGGAGCAGGAGGGCCATCTCGCGGTACGCCCAGGCGTGCTTCGAGAGGTCGTCATAGACGCACAGGGCGTCCTTGACCAGCCCCTGGCCGGCGACCTCGACGCCGTTCTCCATGACCTCCTCGCCCATCGCCACGCCCGCGTACGGGGCGAGGTACTGGAGCGGGGCGGGGTCCTCGGCGCCGGCCACCACGACGATGGTGTGGTCCATGGCGCCGTACTGCTCCAGGATCGCCACGGTGTTGGCGACGGTGGACAGCTTCTGGCCGATGGCGACGTAGACGCAGACGAGGTTCTTGCCCTTCTGGTTGATGATCGCGTCGATGGCGATCGTCGTCTTGCCGGTCTGGCGGTCGCCGATGATCAGCTCGCGCTGGCCACGGCCGATCGGGATGAGGGCGTCGATGGCCTTGATGCCCGTCTGGACCGGCGTGTCGACCGACTGGCGGACGATGACGCCGGGGGCGATCCGCTCCACCGGCCGGGTCCGCGTCGCGTTGATCGGGCCCTTGTCGTCGAGCGGACGGCCCAGCGGGTCGACGACCCGGCCGAGCAGCTCCGAGCCGACCGGCACCTCGACGACCCGGCCGGTCGTCTTGGCGGTGTCGCCCTCGCGGATCGACGTCGCGTCGCCCAGGATGACGCAGCCGACCGTCTCCTCCTCGAGGTTGAGGGCCATGCCCATGACCCCGCCGGGGAACTCGATCAGCTCGGACGCCAGGGCCCCGTCGAGACCGTAGACCTGGGCGATGCCGTCGCCGACCTCGACGACCGTCCCGACGCTCCGCATCTCGGCGGTCTCGTCGAAACGGTCGATCTGGGACTTGATGATGCTGATGATCTCGTCGGATCGGATGGCCATGCGATTCTCCGTTCGGGTCGTGGGCTCGGCGCCTGGCGCGCCTAGCCGTGGGCCGGCCGACTGCCGGCGAGGAGCTGGGATCGGAGCCGCTCGAGGCGGCCCCGCACGGATGCGTCGAGTAGACGATCGCCGAGGCGGACGGTGATGCCGCCAAGCAGGTCGGGGTCGACCTCGGCCCGGATGTCGACGGTCGTCCCGGCGAGCTGCTGGATGCGGGTGCGGACGGCCTCCAGCTCGTCGGCGGCGAGCGGCGTCGGTGTGGTGACGACGGCCTCGGTTAGGCCCCGGCGGCGATCGAGCAATCGCTTGTACTCGCGGGCGATCGCCGGCAGGCGGGAAAGCCGGCGACGCTCGAGGAGCAGCTCGACGAGGTTCAGGACCTGCCCGCGGACCGGTCCGAGGGCCGCGCCACGGACCACCGCGATGGTGGCCCCGAGCGACCGACGACCCTCCAGGAGGTCGTCGACCACGCTGCTGATCGACTCGACGCCGAGGGCCGCCCGGACGGCCCGGCGTCGCTGCTCGATGGGGACGGCCGGGTTCTCCACGATCCGCAGCACCTCTGGCGGCCCGAGCGCGGCGGCGGCCGCTTCGAGAGCGACCGACCAGGCGTCCTCGGTGTCGTCGCGGACGGCGAGCTCAGAGATCGCCTCGGCGTAGCGGCGCGCGGAAGAGCGGCGGCCGGCCATCAGCCCCTGGGACTCCCGCCGGAACCGGTCTCGGCCAGGAATTCCTGGACCAGGCGGCGCTGGCGCTCGTCGTCCATCGATTCGCCGACGACCCGGCCGGCCGCGGCCAGGGCGAGGTCGGCGACCTCGGCCCGCAGATCGGCGATGGCCCGGTGCTTCTCGGCTTCGATGTCGGCGGAGGCCCGCGTCCGGAGCGCCTCGAGCTCCTTGCGGGTCGCGGCGATGTCGGCCTCGCGGCTCTCCTGTGACACCTTCTGGGCGCGGGCGATGATCTCGCTCGCCTCCCGTCGAGCCTCGGCGAGGGCGGCCAGGCGCTCCTGCTCCGCGCTCTCGCGATCCCGTCGCGCCTGCTCCGCGTCCTTCAACCCCTGCTCGATCCGCTCCCGGCGCTCGTTGAGCATCCGGGTGAGCGGACCCCAGGCGAACCAGGTGATGACGAAGAAGAAGAAGAGGAAGTTGAGCGACGAGACGATGATCCAGAACAGGTTCAGCTGGAAGCCGCCGCCCTCCCCCTCGGCCTCGGCGGCCAGGGCGATGACGTCGGCGGCAACGCCGCCTGCGACGGCGAGCAGGTCCACGATCGTCTCCGAGGGTCGGTGATCAGGCGGCGGCCGGGCTCAGGAAGATCGCCAGCAGGCCGACGACGACCGCGAGCACCCCGAGGCCTTCGGCGAACGCCGCGCCGAGGATGAACTGGAGGCGCATCGCCGGGGCAGCATCGGGGTTGCGGCCGATGGCGGCGTTGGTCATGCCGCCGAGGATGCCGATGCCGATGCCGGGGCCGATGACGCCGAGCGCCGCGAGGCCAGCTCCGAGCAGTTCCATGGTCTGTCCGTTCCTCCTGGTTCGCTCCGGACCGCGCCGGAGCCACTGGGCCTAGGTGGTGGGGATCGCCTGCGCCGCATCGTATGCCGGATCCGAGAGCTCTCGAGCGGCATGTTCCTGCGCCGAGGCGTGCTCCTCCTCGTGGTGCGGCCCCTCGATGGCGAGGAGCGTGAACATGAGGGTGAGGAGGCTGAAGATGAGGGCCTGGACCACGTTGAGGATCAGTTCCAGGCCGTAGATGGCGATCGGGACGATCGCGATGAGCAGTCCGGTGACGACCCCGAGGGCGACCTCGCCGCCGTAGATGTTGCCGAAGAGTCGCATGGCCAGGGTGAGCGGCTTGATGAACTCGAGCAGGAACTCGATCACCCCGACGAACAGGCCGATGAGGCCGGCCCCGATCCCGCGCCGGAACTCCCCGAGCGGGAAGAACTTGCCGAGGTAGCCAAGCACCCCGAGCGAACGGACGCCCTCGACATGGAAGATCACGAAGCTCACGAGAGCGAGGCCGACGGTGATGTTGACGTCGCTCGTGGGCGCCCGCAGGAACTCGACCTTGCCGATGACCGGCATCAGGCCGCTCCAGTTCGAGAACAGGATGTAGACGAAGAGCGAGGCGAAGAGCGGCACGTAACGGATGGCCGCCGGGCCGCCGATGCCCTCAGCGAACGAGTACAGGCCGCCGTAGAGCCACTCGATCGCGTTCTGCTTCTTGCTGGGCATGAGCGTCAGGCCGCGGGTCAGCACGAACGCCACGACCAGCAGGACGGCGATGATCAGCCAGCTGGTGAAGATCGTCGACGAGATCGTGAAGTCGACGACGACGAGGCCATCCGGCGCGTGGGCACCGGGCGGGAAGATCACGTGCGGGGCCACCGGCTCGAGGTTCTTCTTGATGGCGTCGGCCGGGTAGGTCGCGTCGGCTCCCGGCTCCGCCGCGGGCATACCGATGAACAGGAAGGCCAGGACGTCGAGGACGATGACGACGACCGCCAGGATGGCGATCGGCCGGAAGGACGGCCGACGGGTCGTCGCCTCGAGCTCCGTCTCGATCGGGTCGCTGGTCGCGGTGGTCGGCTCGGTCGCCAAGCGGGGGTCTCTCCACGCGCAGAACGCGGCGTGTCCGCCGCGCTCAGTCGAAATCTTGCCATGAACCTGGCGATGAGTCGGTACACGGCCAGGCCGCCGATGGTCAGCCCGACCAGGAAGCCGACGAGGACGAAGACCGGGAGCGTTCCGAGGGTCCCGTCCAGCCAGTATCCGGCGAGCACACCCGCCAGGACGACGACGAGGAACACGAACCCGATCTGGCTGAAGAGGACGACGTAAGCCGCGACCGATCCGAGCCCGCTCATCCGGTCCCTAACGAGCGCGCCGGGAGTATAGCAGGCGGGCCGCGCGAGCCGCAGGCGGGCATCCGCGGCCGGGTCGGCGACCCGGGAAGCCCATGCCACCGTTCACGGCGTCGGCGTCGGCGTCGGGTCCGGCGACGGCTCGACGCTCGGCTCCGGGCTCGGGTCCTGGCTCGGCGCGGGACTAGGCTCCGACGTCGGCTCCACGGTCGGCTCCACCGAGGCGGACGGGCTTGGCTCGACCGACGGAGCGGCGGTCGGGGTGGAGGTCGGGCGCGGCGTCGGACGTGGTGTCGGGCGCGGGGTGGGACGTGGCGTGGCCGTGGGCCCGTTCGCAGGTGGCGCGGAGGCCGTCGATGACGGAGACGGGATCGCGCTCCCGAGCGGCGACGAGCTGACATCCGGACTCGGCTCGCTGGTGGGCTCCGCGGTCGCCTCGGACGAAGCCGAGCCGGCCGGGGCCACGGTCGCGGCCGGGCTCCCCCCGGCATCCTCGGGGGCCGAGGTCGCGCCCAGGACACCCTCCCCGGGAACCGGTCCGCCGGGCAGGGCGATGATGGCCAGGGCGAGTGCCGATCCGAGCATCATCACGACGGCGGTGTCGCGCCGCAGGCGAGCCCGCGGGTCGGGTGGAGGCTCCGCCGGCCGTCGCGCGAGGGCGGTCATGGCGGCACCCGAGACGACCAGCCGGCGAGGCTGGACGATCCGCGGCCCATCATCCGGCTCCGCGACTGCGGAGGCCGCGGCCGGTCGCCGCAACCGCGCCGAGATAGCGGCGGCGATGCCCGTGCCCGGCAATGGCGGCCGAGCCTGCGAGCGACGCCAGAGCCAGTCGTGCCGGAGGACCCAGAGCCCCGCCAGCAGGGCCGCGGCCAGCACCAGGACGATGATCAGCTCAAGCGACACGTTGGCTCCGGAACGGGGGCCGGGCACGGGTGGTCCCGCTTCGAACCGATGCTACCGCACGACCCGCGACCGTCGGGATCGACGTCGTCGGTCGTCAGGATCCCCGGTCGGTCGGGGCCGGGCCGGGTCTTGCGTCTACGCCCGGCGTCCGGTCCTCAGCGGCGTCCCCGTTCGCGCCCGGCCTCTCATCGGCGCCGACCTCCTCATATGAGGCGGCCCGCAGCTCATCGGCGACGAGCGATCGGCGCGCCAGGAAGAAGAGGCCCAGCCCGAGGATCACCAACAGGCCGAGGAACGCATAGATCTGCCCGGTCCCGGAGAGGAGCAGCGACAGCAGGGCCAGGGCGCCGCAGATCGCGTAGATGAGCAGGACGGTCTGGGTGTGCGAGAGGCCCAGGTCGAGCAGACGGTGGTGGATGTGGCCTCGGTCGGGACTGAAGGGAGCCCGACCACCGGCCAGGCGGCGGACGATGATCCAGAAGGTGTCGATGATCGGGACGCCCAGAACGAGCAGCGCGACCGCCACCTTGGCCGTCCCGAGGACCGCCAGTACGGCCAGGGTGAAGCCGAGGAACATCGTCCCGCTCGTGCCGGCGAAGATCGTGGCCGGGTGGAAGTTCCAGCGCAGGAACCCGAGCAGGGCCCCGGCCAGGGCGAAGCAGAGCACGGCGATGAGCGGCTGGCCGATGGTCGTCGTCAGGCTGATGATCCCCAGCGTCACCGCGGCGATGATGCCGATGCCCGTCGAGAGGCCGTCAAGCCCGTCGATGAAGTTGACGCTGTTGATCATCCCGACGATCCAGAACACCGTGAAGCCGACCGCCAACCAGCCGTCCAGGACGATGATGCCGCCGAGTGGCGCGTTGATAAAGCCGACCTCGATACCGAGAGCGACCGCCCAGACGGCCAAGCCGACCTGGCCCAGGAGCTGCCAGCGGGCCCGGAGCTGGAGGTAGTCGTCGATCAGCCCGATGAGGGCCGCGAGCGCCGCCCCGCCGAGCAGGGCGATGAGCTCGGGAGCGCCGACGAAGGTGGGGACCGGGACCAGCAGCAGCCGGTCGTTGACGACGATCACCCCCAGGGCGACGAGGATGAACGACGCAGCCGTGGCCAGGCCGCCGGCCCTGGGGACGGGGTCCACGTTGACCCGGCGGGCCTCCGGCTCGTCGACCATCCCGAGCCGGATGACCGTCCGCCGCACGATCGGCGTCAGGACGAGCGCCAGCAACGCGGCCACGACGAGCGCCCCGACGATCAGCGGCAGACTGTCGCTGGCCGAGGCGATGAACCTCACCGTTCCCGCTCCCGCGACCCGGTCGGCGTCAGCGACTCGCGGCGGGTCGCGCTCACGTCTCCCGGAGGCCAGGGACCGGGAAGCGATCGGTGATCGCCCGCGCCTCGGCGGCGAGCCGATCGAGCGCGGCGTCGTCGTCCCGGGAGCGGATGGCCTCGACGATGATCCGGGCTACGTCGCGCATCTCCTCCAGGCCGAAGCCGCGGGTCGTGGTGGCCGGCGTGCCCAGGCGTATGCCCGACGCGACGTTCGGCGGGTTCTGGTCGAAGGGGATGGCGTTCTTGTTGACCGAGATCGCGATCCGCTCGTCGAGGAGGCGTTCCGCCTCGACCCCGGTGACCCCGAGCGGCGTCACGTCGACCAGGACCAGGTGGTTATCGGTGCCGCCCGACACGACCCTGGCCCCGGCCTCCGCGAGCGCTTCGGCCAGGGCGCGGGCGTTCGCCACGACAGCCTGCTGATAGTCACGGAAGGACGGCTCGAGGGCAAGCTTGAAGCCGACCGCCTTGCCGGCCAGGACGTGCATGAGGGGCCCGCCCTGGGCGCCCGGGAAGACGCTCTTGTCGATCGCGGTCGCCAGCGAGCCGCGGACCATCGGGTAGTCGGCCGGATCGACGTCGGGCGGCAGGTCGCGTCGGCTGAAGACCAGGCCGCCCCTGGCGCCTCGCAGCGTCTTGTGGGTCGTCGACGTCACGATGTCGCCGTGGGGGAACGGGCTCGGATGGACCCCGCCGGCGACGAGGCCGGCGATGTGAGCCATGTCCACGAGCAGCAGGGCGCCGACATCGTGGGCGATCACGGCGAGCCGCTCGAAGTCCCACGCCCGCGGGTACGCCGAGGCGCCACCGATGATCAGGCGGGGCCGAACAGCGCGAGCCCGCGCCTCCAGCACGTCGTAGTCGATCCGCTCGGTCTCGCGCTCGACGCCGTAGGCATGGACCTCGTAGAGCCGACCGCTGAAGTTGACCGGCGACCCGTGGGTCAGGTGTCCACCGTGGGCCAGGTCCATGCCCAGGATCCGGTCGCCGGGCCGAAGGACCGCGAAGTAGGCTGCCATGTTGGCCTGGGCACCGGAGTGGGGCTGGACGTTCACGTGCTCCGAGCCGGGGAAGAGGGCGAGGGCGCGCTCCTGGGCGAGCCGCTCGGCGACGTCCACGTACTCGCAGCCGGCGTAGTAGCGACGGCCGGGCAGACCCTCGGCGTACTTGTTCGTCAACCAGGAACCCTGGGCCTCCATGACGGCCGCCGGGGCGTAGTTCTCCGAGGCGATGAGCTCGATGTTGCGGTGCTGGCGGCGGCGCTCGGCCACCAGGGCGTCCCAGAGGTCGGGGTCAACGTCGGCCACGCTCGCCCAGGCCGTTCCGGTCGCCGTCGTGGCGGTCATGGGTCGGTCTCCTCCAAGCCGAAGGCCCGGCGACCCGACCATGTCAGGCTGGCCTGTGATGCGGCCGCGGGTCGTCGTCGGCGTCGCGGCCTATCGTCCCACACCGACGCCGCCGGTGAGCAGGGCGCATCAGCCCGGCCGGGCCGACTCCGCCTCGTGCAGCTCCCCATCGTCCAGCTCCGCCCTGGCGTTCTCCCGGGCTGCCGCCCCTTCCTCGAGCCAGCGGGCCATGTTGCGGGTCACCGCAGTCGGCGACGCCAGGACCAGGTCCTCGATCAGGCGAGCCGCGCCCTCGTCCTCGAGGGGCGGTGGATGGTACCTGGCGAGCCGGCGGACTTCGGCGGGCGCGCTGGGCATGGCGGCGCCGTGGCCGACGGCCCGGATCATCTCGGCGTCGTTCCACTGGTCGCCGATGGCGAGCGCCTGGGACAGGGGGACGTCTCTCCGTCGAGCCAGCCGAGTCAGCGCACGCGCCTTTGAGACGCCCGGGGCGACGAACTCGAGGAATCGAGGATGGCTGAGGGTGACCTCAGCGCGACCTGCGAAGGCGGCCCGGCCCGCCGCCAGGAGCCCCGGGGCGACCTTCGGGTCGCCGACCGAGATCACCTTGGTCACCGGCCGCCGGATGGCTCCCTCCAGGTCGGGCACGAAGGTCGCCCGCGCCCCGAGGAACGACGAGTAGTCGTCGGCCCGGGGATCGTCGGCCGGCAGGATGAACCGCTCGAGGTGGTTGACGTGGGGCTCGAGACCGTTGGCCCGGCTCCAGCGGATCGCCGCGCGGGCGACGTCGGCGGCCAGTGGCGTGTGGGCGATGATGCGACCGACGGGACGGACCGCGCCGCCGCGCGCCCTGGCGCCGGGTCCGGGCATCTCGCGGATGAGGGCCCCCTGGAAGGCGACGATCGGGTCGCGGATCCCCAGGGCCTCGGCGAAGACCACCGCGCTCGAGGCCATCCGGCCCGTGGCAAGCGAGACGGCGACCCCTCGATCGACGGCCGCCCGGACCGCGTCACGGGTGCGGTCGCGGAGGAGCAGATCATCGCCGACGAGCGTGCCGTCGATATCGAGGGCGATCAGGCGGATCGGCAGTCGTGGCTCGGGCCCCGGGTCCATCGCCGTGGCGGGGCGGGCTCGCGATGCGGCGGTCAACCCGGACGCCTGACCCGGGCGACGCGCGGCAGGTCGGCGAGATCCCGCTCGACCGTGCAGCGCCAGCCCGGCAGCACCGACGCGACCGCGGCAACGACGCCGTCTTCCTGGTCGGCCCCGATCTCGAGCAGGGCGACGCCGTCGATGGCCAGGTGGCGACGGAGGCGCTCCAGGAGCGCCCGGATGACGGCCAGACCATCTTCGCCGCCGTCGAGGGCCGCGGCCGGCTCGTAGGCCGTGGGGCGCGGCAGCGAGGCCATGGCGTCGGACCGCACGTAGGGCAGGTTCGCCATCACCACGTCGTAGGCGACGTCATCGGGCGGCAGCAGGTCGGCGACCAGGAGACGGACCGAGTCGGCCAGGACGTGGCTGACCACGTTCTCGGCGGCCACCCCCAGGGCGTCCGGCGAGACATCCGTCGCCAATATCGTCACGTCCTCGAGCATCCGTCGGCGACGGAGATCCACGGCCACGGCCACGGCCACCGCCCCGCTGCCGGTGCCGACGTCGACGAGCCGCAGCGGCGGGGTCCCGGGCGGCCGGGGAGCGGCCGTTAGCCGGGCCACCACCTCGGCGGCAGCAAGGTCCACGAGCCGCTCCGTCTCGGGCCTGGGGATCAGGACGCGCGGATCGACGCTGAGGGCGAGACCGTGGAACTCCTTGACACCCCGGATGTAGGCGACCGGCTCGCCCGCCTCGCGCCGGGCGATCAGCTCGCGGTAGGCCGCCGCGGCTGCCTCGCCGACCGGGGCCTCCCCGTGGGCCACCATCCGGGTCCGGTCCAGATCGAGGACGTGGCCGAGCAGCAGCTCCGCGTCGAGCCGGGGTGTCTCGGTGACCGTCCCGCGGAGGGCCGCGGTGCCCTCGGCCAGCAGCTCGGCGAGGGTCGTCATCGGGCGGCTCAGGCGACCCCGGCGGGCTCGGACTCGAGCAGCGCCGCCAGTCGGTCGGCCTGGTCGGCCGTGGTCAGCGCATCGATCATCTCGTCGAGATCGCCCTCGAGGAAGCCGGGCAGGTCGTACAGGTCCTTGCCGATGCGATGGTCGGTGATGCGGTTCTGCGGGTAGTTGTAGGTCCGGATCTTGTCGGAGCGGTCACCCGACCCGATCATCGACCGGCGGGCTGCCGAGCCCTCCGCGCGCTGACGGATCATCTCCTGCTCGTAGAGCCGGGCCCGCAGGACGGCGAGCGCCTTGGCCTTGTTCTTGTGCTGGCTCTTCTCGTCCTGGATCTCGACGACGAGGCCGGTCGGCAGGTGGGTGATCCTGACCGCCGAATTGGTCGTGTTGACCGACTGGCCCCCGGGTCCGGACGCCCGCTTCACGTCGATCCGGAGGTCCTTCTCCTCGTCGATCGCCACGTCGACCTCCTCGGCCTCCGGCATGACGACGACCGTGACGGTCGAGGTGTGGATCCGGCCGGACGATTCGGTGACGGGAACGCGCTGGACGCGGTGGACGCCGCCCTCGAACTTGAGGCGGCTGTAGGCACCGACCCCGCCCACGCGGACGATGGCCTCCTTGGTGCCGCCGATGCCCGTCTCGTTGAGGCTCATCAGCTCGGCCCGCCATCGCTGGCGCTCGGCATAGCGCAGGTACATCCTGGTGAGCTCGCTGGCGAAGAGGGCGGCCTCGTCGCCGCCGGCGCCGGCCCGGATCTCGATGATCACGTCACGGTCGTCGTTGGGGTCGCGCGGCAGGACCAGCAGCCGGAGGCGATCGAGCAGCTCGGCCTCGCGGGCCTCGAGCCGGTCGGCTTCCTCGCGGGCCATGGCCCGGAGCTCGTCGTCGCTCTCCGCCTCACGCATCTGGTGGGCGCCCGCCAGCTCATCCCGGGTCCGCTCGAGGTCGCGGTAGGCGGCGACGATCGGCTCGAGCCGGGCCAACTCCTGGCCGAGCCGCCGGATCGCCGTGGGGTCGGACGCGACCGCTGGGTCGGCCAACTGCGCCTGAACGTCCTCGTGCTGGCGAGCGACCTCGGCCAGGCGTTCGTCGAGCCCCTTCACGGGTTCACCCGTCGGGCGGGGGGTCGGCGGGTGCCTGCGGAGCCGGGGCCGGGGCGCCCGTCTCGACCTCCCTGCCCTGCAGGACGAGGGGCGAGCGCGGCAGATCGGCCGAGCCGGCGGGGACCTCGGCGCCGTCGGCCTGAAGCGCCTGTTCCATCGAGACGATGGCGACCTCGATCATGTCGTCGGTCGGCTGCTTGGTGGTGATCCGCTGGACCAGGATCCCCGGCCACATCAGGGCGGCGACGATCGGGTTGGACCGATAGCGGGCCCCCAGGCGCAGCAGCTCATAGGAGATCGAGGCGATGACCGGGATCAGCAGGATCCGGCTGGCGACCATGACCAGCGGGGCCTGCCGGCCGACGAAGGCGAAGGCGACGATCGACACGAGGATGACGACGACGAGGAACTCGGTCCCGCAGCGGGGGTGGGCCGTCGGGTACTTGCGGATCTCATCGGTCGTCAGCGCGTCGCCATGCTCGTAGGCATGGATCGTCATGTGCTCGGCGCCGTGGTACTGGAAGACCCGGCGGATGTCCGGCGTCCTCGAGATCAGGGCCAGGTAGCCGATGAAGATGGCGGCTCGGAAGACGCCCTCGGCAAGATGTTGGACCAGCTCGTTGTCGATCCAGCCGAACAGCAGGCTCGCTCCGAGCAG
Organism: uncultured Chloroflexia bacterium; assembly: GCA_963707215.1. GTDB lineage: Bacteria > Chloroflexota > Limnocylindria > Limnocylindrales > CSP1-4 > DATHYZ01. The sequence continues at coordinate 55,711 of CAVPPB010000004.1, forward strand.
CGGCGTCAGGAAGAAGATGACGACGCCGAGCAGGAGCGTCAGGCCGAGCATCAGGGCGACCGCACCCTTGCCCAGCTCCACGCCTTCGCCTTCGGCCTGCAGCGAGGCCGAGCGGATCAGCCAGCGGGTCCCGACCACGAGCGTCTCGTAGAGGACGACCAGCCCGCGGACGAACGGCAGCTTGGCCCACCGGGTCTCACGGAAGCCGCCGCGCAGCGCCTCCTGCGACCAGACGATGCCCCCGTCGGGGTGTCGGAAGGCGACCGCGATCGAGTCCCGACCGCGCATGAGCACGCCTTCGATGAGCGCCTGACCGCCGTAGTTGAACCGTGCCATGGGGGCAGTCTACCCGGCGTGCCGCAGCGGGCCATCGGGGCCGGGAACGCGACGGCGGGCCCGTCGGCCCGCCGCTGGGTCGCCGATCCGGCCTCGCCGGGGTCCTATGAGCGGGCCTGCCGTTCCAGGCGGCGCTGGAAGCGCTCGACCTGGCCGGCCGTGTCGATGATCGTCTGCTTGCCGGTGAAGAACGGGTGGCAGCTGCTGCAGACGTCGACCCGAAGCTCGGATCGGGTGGAGCCCACGGTGAACTCCGTGCCGCAGGACGCACAGTGGACCTGCGCGTCGTGGTACTTGGGGTGGATGTCGGCCTTCACGGGTCTCTCCTGCGGCGCCGTCCGATCGGGGTCACGGTGCCCCGCCGGTGGTCGCCCGCCTCGGCGTGCGGGGGTTGCGGGTCAGGCCGAGGCCTCGACCGCCTCCACCCGGACGCGCTTCTTGTCCTTGGTCGCGTGCTCGAAGCGGACGTGGCCGGTCACCGTCGCGAAGACGGTGTAGTCGCGGCCGAGCCCGGCGCCCTGGCCGGCCAGGAAGGTCATGCCGCGCTGGCGGACGATGATCGAGCCGGCCGGGACGAGCTGACCGTCGCCGGCCTTGACGCCCAACCGCTGACCGACCGAGTCGCGGCCGTTCTTGGAGCTGGAGCCTGCCTTCTTGTGGGCCATCGGGGCTACTCGTCCTTCTTGGTGGTGCGGCGCCGGCGCTTGGGAGCGGCGGGGGCGCTCTGGTCGGCGGCCTCGGCGGGGCGGCTCGGCGGGGGCGGCCTCGGCAGGGGCGGCCTCGGCGGGGGCGGCTCGGCGGCGCCTCGGCCGTCTCCTCGGCGGGCTCACTGGGCTTCTCTTCGGCCGGCCCGGTCGGGGCGGCGGCCTTGGCGGCCCGGCTCCGGGTGCGCTTGGGTGCGGCCGGCTCGGCCTTGGTCTCGCGGGCCGCGAGCTTGGCCGCGAGCTCGGCGTCCGCGGCGGCCTGCTTGGCGGCCGCCTCTTCGAGACGCTGGCGCTCGGTCTTCTTCGCTTCGCCGGCCTTGGCCTCCTCGGACGCCGCGCTGCGGCCTCCGAAGGTGATGTCGGAGACCCGCAGGACGGTCAGCTCCTGGCGATGACCCTTCTTGACCCGCCGGCGGGCCTTCGGGCGGTACTTGAAGACGATGACCTTGTCGGCGCGGGCCTGGCGGACCACTTCTGCGCTCACCGAGGCTCCCTCGACGAGCGGCCGGCCGATGGCGGCCTCGTCACCGTCGGCGACGAGGAGGACCCGGTCGAGGGTGATCGAGCCGCCCGGCTCCGTGTCGAGGTACTCGACCTCGAGAACGGTCCCGACCTCGACCCGATACTGCTTCCCGCCGGTCTCGATGACTGCGTACATGGATCCTCGGATGGCGCTGGCGGCCGCGTCCGGCGGCCGCGTCATGGACGTGGGGACGCACCTCGGCAGGTCCGAGGCGCGAAGAGGGAGTGTACGGCCGGCGCCCGGGCGCGTCAACGACCTCGGACGCGCGAGCAGACCCGCCATCGGGGCCGGGATCCGGCGCTCGACCGCATCGGGAGCCAGGATCAGGCCAGCTCGAGCGCCGTCCGACGGCCCTCGACGATCCGGAGGCGCCTGCCCGAGGCTTCCCCGAGCGCCGCGACGACCTCGTCCGGCCGGCCCGTCCCAAGCTGGGGATCGACCCTGAGTCGCATCCGGAGCACGGCCCGACCCGATCGGCCGTGCGGGTCGCCCTCAGCGGTCAGCTCGAGCAGGAACGGGCGGAGGTCGTAGGGCACGATCCGGTCGACCTTGGTCCGCTCGCGCGGAAGGTGCTCGGCGGCGGACAACCGATCGACAGCGGGGACGAGGTCGTCCAGGAGCGGACGCCGCTCGTCGTCCACCGAGACCACGAGGCGGTAGACGGCCGAGGCGACGCTCGCGGGCAGGGAGGGAGCGCCGAGCCAGACGTCGTGAAGATCGACCAGCGCATGGCCGGGTGGCATCGTCGCCTCGAGGGCCGAGCGGACCTCGGCCCGGGTCCTTCGCTTGGACAGCATGAACTCGATGGGTTCGGCATCGGCGACCATGCCGACCGGCAGGGGGACCGAGGCCGCGATGCGCGGTCGGGGCCGGTCCGTGCCAGTCATCGCGACCGGCAGACCCGTCCCGGCCAGGGCCGTCTCCCAGGCCACCAGCTCGTCACGCTGGGACAGCCCGGTCGCGTCGAGGCCGCGGCGGTAGAAGATCCGCCAACGCTGGACGGCGGTGGTCATCGGTCTCGGGGGCCCTCCCTTGCTCTGGTAGTCTGCGCCACGATGGAGGAGGGCGCCCGCCCCACGCCGCCCGTGCGCCGGGTACGGTTGCCGACCCCGCAGGTCGCGCTGGCGGTGCTGGCGGTCGTCGTCGTGGCCTTGCTCCTGTACCAGGGCGGCGACGCTCTCGGACCGTTCGTCATCGGGCTCCTGCTCGCCTACATCCTCGATCCGGTCGTCACCTTCCTGAACCGGCGACTTCGGATCCCGCGCTGGATCGGCATCCTCGCCCTCTACGTCGTCATCGTGGCGGTGCTCGTCCTCGTCGGCAGGATCACCATCCTCGCCCTCGTCGAGCAGGTGGCAGCCTTCGTCGATCAGCTCCCCGAGCTCGTCCGCCAATGGGTCGCAGCCGTCCAGGAGTTCGTTGGGGGGCTCGCCTGGCTCTCACAGGGCGTTCGCGACGAGATCGCCCTCCAGCTCGACCAGCTGGTCGCCTCGCTGACCGGCGAGGGTCCACGGCCCGGCCTCGACGAGCTCGCGGGCTTCCTCCAGCTGTTCCAGTTCGCCGGGCCGATCGCCCGGGTCGCGACCGCCGTCGTGGCCTACTTCATCATCCCGATCTTCGTCTTCTACGTCCTCAAGGACCGGCCGGCGCTGGTCGCCGGCGCCATGGCGGCCCTGCCCGAGTCGTGGCAGCCTGACGTCCGGGCGCTCGGCCGGGTGATCGAGCGGGTCTTCGGGCGCTGGCTGCGGGGTCAGCTGCTCCTGGGGCTCGTCGTCGGCGTCGCGACGTTCGTCGGTCTCGAGCTGCTCGGGCTCTTCGTCGACCCGGTCTTCGCCCACTTCGCCGTGCTTCCTGGCCATCATCGCCGGCGTCCTTGAGCTGGTCCCGATCATCGGCCCGATCATCGCCGCCATCCCGGCGCTGATCCTCGGGGCGACCGGTGGCCTCGACGCCATGGTCGCCGTGCTCCTGCTCTACCTCCGCGTCCAGCAGCTCGAGAACAACTTCCTGGTGCCCAAGATCCAGGGCGACGCCGTCGACCTCCACCCATCGCTCGTGCTCTTCGTCATCGTGCTGGGCGGTGCCCTCGGCGGCCTGCTCGGGGCGATCCTGGCGATCCCGGTCACGGCGACCGGACGGGACGTCCTGCGGTACCTGTTCATGCGGACCGCGCCCGAACCGGTCCCGGTAGCGGAGGCAGAGGCACGGGCGCTCCGGCCGGCGGCCTGGCGTCGCGCCCAGGCGAGGTCGGCGAGCGGCGGCCCCGAGACCGGGCGTGACGATGAGCCGACACCGGCCCAGGGAGTGGCGCCGGGCCGGAGCCCACCCTCGGCAACGCCGCCACCGAGGGGGCCGCGCCGGACCGGGCGCCGAGCCCGGGCCCGGACGCGACACATCGTCCTGAGGGGCCCTCGATGACCTTCGAGCCAGCCGGCCAGACCGACCACTACAAGATCCTGCAGGTCGATCCCGAGGCCGATCCCGAGGTGATCCAGGCCGCCTACCACCGCCTCGCCCGCAAGTTCCATCCTGACGTCGGCGGGTCGGCCGACGCGGAGCGGATGGCTCGCCTCAACCTGGCCTGGGAGGTCCTCCGCGACCCGGACCGCCGCGCCGCCTACGACCGAGCTCGGGCCAGGGCGGCCGTCCCGGTCACCGAGCGACTCCTCCCGTCCGGGGGCCGAAGCTGCGTCCGCGGCCGGTCCGGGTCGGGATCCGCACGGGCCTGCCGGAGCTGCCCAGGCCCGCCCGGCCGAGACCGTCTCACCCCACTGGACCAGCGGGCGCTCGTCGTCCGGTGGCGGGTACGACCCGTCGACCATGCGGAGCGCCGAGGGACAGGGCGCTGCCGGTCCGCCACCGGGCAAGCCGTCCGGCACCGTCCTCGGTTTCGGCCGCTACGCCGGCTGGTCCCTCGGCGAGATCGCCCGCGTGGACCTGGAGTACGTGGAGTGGCTCGACCGAGCGCCGATCGGCCGGGCCTACCGGGACGAGATCGATGCCCTCCTGCGCAAGGCGGGTCGGCGACGCGCGGCCCGCCCCGGCGAGACGTGAGCGGCGAGGGCTCTTCCGCCGCTGACGACGCCGGACAGCGAGCCGGGATCCGACCCGATCACCCGGCGCTTCCGACCGCTCGGGACTGCCGGATCTACGCCGCCTTGGGCTCCGGGTCGTGCGCGTGGATCCGCTCCTCGACCGCCTTCGGGATCGCCCAGTTCAGCAGGAACGGGGCCACGACGGTCGTCAGGACGACCGCGACCAGCACGGCGCTGAAGAGGTCCTCGGTCAGGACGCCGGCCGCGAGGCCGAGGGTGACCACGACGATGCCGACCTCGCCCCGTGGCACCATCCCGATCCCCACGGCGATCGAGCCCCACCGCCCCAGCCGCCGGGCGCCCAGGATCCCGCCGAGCGCCTTGGTGATGACGCCGAGCACCGCGAGCACGATGGCCAGCACGACCACTCCGGGGTCGAGCAACGCGCTCAGGTCGAGCTGGGCCCCGGTGAAGGCGAAGAAGAACGGGGTGAAGATCGAGGCCAGCGGCCTGATCTCGTGCTCGAGCTCCTCGCGCGCCTCCGTCTCGGCCACGATGAGGCCGGCGACGAACGCCCCGATGATGGCGGCCAGGCCGACGAAGACGGCCAGCAGCGAGAACGCCAGCATCATCAGGAACGCGGGCACCAGCGGCGTGTCGGCGAACAGGGGCCAGGTGAAGGCCTCGCGCTTGACGCCCCTTGCCCGCCGGGCGATCGCGAAGCCGAGGATCACCAGGGCGACGCCGGCGACGGCAGCGACGAACGTCGAGGCGGAGAGGTCGCCTTCGACGAGACCCGAGACGATGCCGATGAGCACAAGGGCCAGCACGTCGTCGATGACGGCTGCGCCCAGCACGACCCTGGCGAAGGCGCGGTCGAGCACGTTCATGTCGGCAAGGACCCGACTCGTGATGCCGATGCTCGTGGCGGCCAGGGCCAGGCCGATGAAGGCCGCGGTGCCGAACGGCTCGCCGACGGCGACACCGACCGCGAAGCCGGCGGCGATCGGCAGCACCATCGCGATGAGGGCGGTCAGGACGGCCGGACGGCCGACCGCGAAGAGGTCGTCCAGACGGACCTCCAGGCCGACCGCGAAGAGCAGGATGACGACGCCGATCTCAGCGAAGACAGCCGCGGTCTCCCCGGGCTCCGGCAGGCCGATGAGACCGCCCAGGGCGAACGGCCCCACGATGAAGCCGCCCACCAGCTCCCCGATGACGGCGGGCTGGCCGAGGCGGCGCGCGGCCTCCTCTCCCAACTTGGCCGCGAGCAGAAGGAGGAAGAGGCCGAACAGGACCTCCGTCGGGGCGGCCGACGCGGACAGGCTGATCGGGTCGGCCGGGAGACCATCAAGGATGCTGGCGAAGGGCACCGGCGTGGACCTCCCTCAGGTCAGATAGCGGAACCAGACATAGACGCTGCTCAAGGCGAGTGACAGCACCGTCACCGGGATACCGTACCGCACGAACATCCGGAAGCTGATCGGGTGCCCGGCTCGGCTCGCCATCCCCGAGGCTACGACATTCGCCGAGGCGCCCACGATGGTCGCATTGCCGCCGAGGCAGGCCCCCAGGGCCAGTGCCCACCAGAGCGGCTCGATCGGGATGCCGGCGTCCCCGAGCTCGAAGACGACCGGGATCATCGTCGCCGTGTAGGGGATGTTGTCGATGATCGCGGAGGCGACACCCGAGAACCAGAGCAGGCCGATCGTGGTCAGAGCCGGGTCGCCACCGGTCAGCTCGAGGAGTGTGTCTGCGATCTGCGCGACGATGCCGGCAGCGACGATGCCCTCGACGACGATGAACAGGCCCACGAAGAACGCGATCGTCGGCCACTCCACCTCGTCGAGTGCGGCATGGATGTCGCGCCGGGTCACCAGCAGGAGGATCGTGGCGCCGGCCAGGGCGATCGTGGCCGGCTCGATCCCGAGCGTCCCACCGAGCAGGAAGCCGACGATCGTAAGGCCCAGCACGGCGAGGGAGCGGCGGAGCAGGTCGAAGTCGGTGATGACCTGGTCTGCATCGAGCGAAGCCAACGCCGCGTCGATGTCGGCCGTCGACCGGACCGCCGGCCGCATGACCCAGCCGAGCCAGGCCAGCGAGACGACCAGGACGACGATGGCGATCGGCGCCATGTTCAGGAGGAAGTCCACGAAATCGAGGCCGGTCGCGGCGCCGATCAGGATGTTCGGCGGATCGCCGACCAGGGTGGCGGCCCCGCCGATGTTCGACGCCAGGATCTGGCTGATCAGGAATGGCAAGGGCGACACGCCGAGGGTCGCAGCCACGAACAGGGTCACCGGGGCGATGAGGACGACGGTCGTGACGTTGTCCAGGAACGCCGAGAGCACGGCGGTGACCAACGAGAGGACGATGAGCAACCGGACCGGATCGCCGCCGGCCGCGTGGACCGACCGGATGGCTACCCACTGGAAGAACCCTGTCTCGCGGAGGACGCCGGCGATGACCATCATCGAGGCCAGGAGGAGGATGACGTCGAGCTCGACGGCCGCGAAGGCCTCCTCCTGCGCCACCACGCCGAGCACGACCATCGCGACACCGCCGGCGAGGGCGGCGACCGTCCGGTCGAGCCGCTCCGTCGCGATGATCGCGTACGTGACCAGGAAGACCGCCGCCGCGATCCAGGTGTCCACGCCGCTCTGGTCAGCCGCCCGCCGACCGCGGCGCGGCCGGGGGAAGCCCCGTCGTGGCCAGGTAGGCGAGCTCTAGTCGGTCCAGGTACCCGATCGGGTGACCCTCGGCGTCGATCATGTAGACCCCGGACAGTCCGTCCTTCAGCATCCGCCGGAAGGCGGCCACGACGCTCGCGTCGGGCGGGACGACGGCCGGTGGGAGCATGGCGTCACCCGCCGTGGACGATTCGAGGTGATGTCCGAATCGGGCCACGTCGTCGACCGATGCCAGGTCGGACATCAGGGCCTCCGGGATCGTGTTCGCGAGGACGTCCTCGACGAGGTCCCTGATGCGGATGACGCCGACCATCACCCCGGCGTCGTCGACCACCCCGATCAGCCTGGTGGACGGCTGGCGGGCGGCCCGGCGAAGGACATCCAGGAGATCGTCGCCGACATGGACGACCAGGGGCTCGATGTTGAGCAGCTGCACGCAGTCGGCCACCCGGGCCGATCGGTCGAGCCTGGCCTCGGCGTGGTCGGCATGCTCCGCGTGCTCGGGGGCGTCGTTCGTCACGGGTCCCGTCCTCCCGACGTGGGCCGCCCGGAACGAACCAGCGCAAGGGCGTGCCCGCCCACGAGTCTAGCCTCGGAGGGCAGGCTGTCGCGGCCCGGATCCGAAGACGATCGCAGCGACCGCCTTGGCCCCGCGCTCGGGCGTATCTGCCCGAGGCGGCGTCACCATTCGGCTCGAGCCTGCCGGATGTTGATGCTCTGGATCACCCCAAGCGCGATGGCGATGCTGATCAGCGATGCGCCTCCGTGGGTCACGAAGGGCAGCGGGATACCGGTGATCGGCATGATCCCGACGACCATCCCGACGTTGACGATCAACTGGAAGAGCAGCATCGATGCGACGCCGCTCGCGAAGAGGACGCCGAACGGATCCCGGGCTCGCCAGGCCGTCAGCAGGATGCGCCAGAGCAGGAGGACGAACAGGACGAACAGGACGATGCCGCCGACCAGACCCAGCTCCTCGGCCAGGATCGCGAACACGAAGTCCGTCTCCTGGACGGGCAGGAAGTCCAGCTGGTTCTGGGTCCCGTTGGTCAGACCCTTTCCCAGGACCCCTCCGGACCCGACGGCCACCTGGGCCTGGTAGAGCTGGTAGCCGGCGCCCTGGATGTCGGCGCCCGGGTCGAGGAAGGCGGTGATCCGCTCCTTCTGATAGTCACGGAGGATGTTCGACCAGACGAAGGGCAGCGCGGCGATCGAGCCGGCGGCCAGGAGCCCGAGCCACCGCATGCTGGCCCCGCTCATGAAGAGCATCCCGACAACGATGGCGCCGAAGACCAGTGACGTGCCCAGATCCGGCTGCATGAGGACGAGGACCCACGGCGGCACGACCAGCAGGCAGGCGCCCAGGATGACCGCCAGTGAGTCGAGGCGATCGTGCCGGGCCGCCAGGTAGTTGGCGAGGACGGCGATCATGATGACCTTGGCCAGCTCGCTGAACTGGAACGAGATCGGGCCGAGGTAGATCCAGCGCTGTGCCCCGCCGATGCCGTCTCCGATGATGAGGGTCAGGCCGAGCAGGCCGAGATTCACGAGGTAGAGCGGCCAGGCGAAGGTCCGCAGCCAGCGGTAGTCGAAGGCCGTCGTGGCGGCGAAGGCAACGATCGCCAGGGCAGCCCAGAGCAGGCCCCGGGTGAAGGTCGAGCCGCTCTCGAGGGCCGAGTCGCCGCCGCTGATGCTGTTCGTATAGGCCATCACCAGACCGATCCCTAGCAGCAGGGCGGCGTAGACGGTCAGCTGGATGTCGTACAGGCGCCAGACGGCCCCTGCAGAACGACCGATCCAGGCCGACGCCCGCGCGGGCTCGGCACGCAGCGCGCCCATCAGCGGCTCGTCTCGGGGCAGCGGCCGGAGCCGCACAGAGCGACCATCAGTTGCCGTAGAAGTTGCCGCGCTCGAGGAGATCGACGCGCGTGTAGTCCTGCTTGATGTCGAAGCGGAGCTGCATCCACTTCTTGGCGATCTCGGTCGCCGCGTTGCCGCGCGTCCGAGAGTCGTAGGCGAACACGACGACGGCGAGCTCGGAATCGGTCCGGGCCATCGCCTTCATGCCGGTGGGATCGGCGGCGGTCCTGTAGGGCTCCTTCGGGATGAACCCGGCGAACCAGGAGTGGTACGGGAGCCGGCCCTTGCTGTCGCGGATCCCGAACTCGGCCGTGCCGGTCTTCGCGGCCACGACGATCGGCATGTCGACGAGGTTGTACGTGTGGCGGATCAGAACGACGTTGCGGGCTGCCTCACGCATCTCCCGAAGCACGGCGGGATCCACGTCCAGCTGGTGGCGGACCTTCGGCTCGAACTCCTGCGCGACCTCGCCGTCCGGACCGATGATCCGACGGACCACCGTCGGCTCGTACAGCGTGCCGCCATTGGCCAGGGCCGCGTACGCGTTGAGGAGCTGGATCGGCGTGACGACGTCGTAGCCCTGGCCGATCCCGGCGTGGTAGGTCTCGCCGGCGAAGATCGGCTGGCCGAGGGTGTCGAGTTTCCACTCATTCGTCGGGACGATCCCGGGCACCTCGCCGGGCAGGTCGATGCCCGTCCGCTCGCCAAAGCCGTACTGGTTCGCCCAGTAGCCCAGCCGGTCGATCCCGAGCATCCCGGCCAGCTGGAAGAAGTAGGTGTCGCTGGAGTGGCCGAAGCCGCAATCGAGATCGCAGGGACCCCAGCCTCGCCGGTTCCACTCGTAGAACTTGGTGGATCCAAGGGTGAGGTAAGGCTTGGTCGGGACCTTCGTCGACGCCCTGACCTTGCCATCACCCAGCGCTCCGGTCCCGGTCACCAGCTTGTAGGTCGATCCGGGCGGGTAGTGGGCCGCGATCGCGTGGTTGAGCAGCGGCTTGTTCGGGTCCTGGAGCAGTTGCTGGTAGTCGGCGACGGAGATGCCCCGGGCGAACAGGTTGTTGTCATAGCTCGGCAGGCTGACGAGCGCCAGGATCTCGCCGGTCTGGGGGTTCATCACCGCGACGACGCCGCGCTTGATCCCGACGATGTCCATGGCCCAGCGCATCGCCTCCTCGGCGTAGCGCTGTTCCTCGACATCGATCGACAGCTCGAGCGACGAGCCGGCGACGGCCGGACGGATCGTCTGGAGGACCTGGAGCCGCTGCCCGCGTGCGTCGCGCTCGACCTCCTCGATGCCGTAGGTCCCTCGGAGCACCGGCTCGTAGGTCGCCTCCACACCGGCCACGCCGACAAGGTCGTCCGGCAGATAACCGCGCTTCTTGAGATCCGAATAGGCCTCGGGGCTCACCGGTCCGGTGTAGCCGAGGACCTGTGAGACGAGGGGGCCCAGCGGATACGAGCGGGTCGGCTCGACGACGACCGAGACCCCCGGCAGCTCGTCCGCGTGCTCGGCGATGAGCCGAGCCGTGTCCTCTGGCACATCGCGGGCGATCCGGACCAGGTCGAAGCGTGACCCCGCGTTCGTGTCGATCGAGGCGTTGATGTCAGCGGGCTCCAGGCCGAGAAGCCCGCCCAGACGCCCGACGACCATCTGCCGACGGTCGAGCGGGAGATCGGCCGGGCGGACCTTGATCGAGTAGGTCGGGACGTTCGTGACGAGCTCGACGCCGTTGCGGTCGTAGATCAGCCCACGGGCCGACAGAACGGCCTGCTCGACCCGCCCGTTCCGCGCCGCGATACCGGCGAATTCGCCGCCCTGGATGACCTGTAGCTGGGTGAGCCGGGCCGTCAGCGCGCCGACCCCGATCACGACGGCCAGGCCGAACACGGCGAAGCGTACCGGGCGCCGCATCGCGCCCGCGTCGTCTGCGGTCCAGGTGCTCACCAGTCCACCCGCTCGGCTTCGAGACGGCGAACGCGGAAGGCGACCGCGACGGGCCCCACGATGGCGGCGAGGACCGTGTCGTAGAGCGCTCCGGGCAGCAGGGTAGGCAGCGGGTCCGTGAGGTCGATCGGGCCGCCCAGCGCGCGATAGAGGACTGCGAGGGTCACGGAGTAGAAGACGCTCAGTACGAAGGTGATGGGTATCGGAGCCAGGTAGCGGACCGGGGCCAGCAGCCTGGCCATGCCGACCGCGCCCCCGGCGCACAGCAGCAGGACGAACGCCGTCGACCCGATGGGGCGCTGTGCCAGGAGGTCGATCGCGAGGCCGCCGACGAAGGCGGCCGCAAGGCCGGCATCGAGCCCGAGCGCGACGCTGAGGATGACGACATAGACGAGCACCAGGTGGGGGTGTCCCCCACCGATGGAGATGTACGGCCAGAGCGAGAGCTCGAGGACCGCCGCGACCACCGACCCGACCGCGGCGAGTGTCAGGGCCATGGCGTGGAACCTCGATCGAAGGACACTGGGCCGCCGACCCAGCGGACCACACCCCGGGACCGGGGTCCGGGGGCGACGGCTCGAGTATAGGAGTGACCCTCGAGGACGGCAACGACCGGGGTCCAGGATGGACGACGGCCCGTCCTCGGCCGAGGACGGGCCGGTTGGCCCGAGGCGTGGACCACCGTTGCACGTGAAACAACGACCCCTGGGGAGTTCGGCGACCTGCTGGCCTTGCCTTGGATGCGACGGACACCCGCACCTGATCCATGGCCGGGAGCGTGGCCGACCGTGGATACGTGGCAGCTATGGGGTCGATGCCACCTTGGGTGGGTGGCTCGAGAGCGGTCCGAAGCTTCGTCCCCTGCTAGAATCGCGGATGTGATCCCGTCCCTCGTCGGCGGCTGAGTGGGCCGCATCGTTGCCTGCGCCAACCAGAAGGGTGGCGTCGGCAAGACCACCACCGTCGTCAACCTCGGGACCTACCTTGCGCTCGATGGCGATCGCGTCCTCATCGTCGACCTTGACCCCCAGGGCAACACGACGAGCGGGTTCGGGATCGATCGGGGAACGCTGGAGCGGTCCATCTACGATGCCCTCACCGGTGCGTTGACGCTGGCGGATCTGGCATGCGACACGGCCATCCCCGGTCTTCGGATCGTGCCCGCCGCGATCGCGCTCGCCGGCGCCGAGGTCGAGCTTGCCGTGGTCGAACAGCGCGAACGCCGACTCCGCACGATCGTTCGCGACATCGCCACGGAGTACGAGTACATCCTCATCGATTGCCCCCCGTCGCTGGGCCTGCTCACGGTGAACGCACTGACCGCTGCGGACGAGGTCCTGATCCCGATCCAGAGCGAGTACTACGCACTCGAGGGGCTCACCCAGTTGATCGCCACCATCAATCTGATCCGCGACCACCTGAACCCGGATCTCGCCGTGCGCGGGGTCGTTCTGACCATGTACGACGCGCGGACGAACCTCTCGGCCCAGGTCGCCGCCGAGGTGCGCACCCACCTTGGCGCCGCGGTCTTCGGGACCGTCATCCCGAGGAGCGTTCGCTTGTCCGAGTCGCCGAGCCATGGAGTGCCGATCGCGCTATATCGACCCGAATCCAAGGGCGCAGCCGCGTACCAGGCCCTGGCCGCCGAGTTCCGCGCGAGGGACCGGCGCGGCGAGGTCCACCCGGGGTCCCGGTGCGTTCGATGCGCCGGCGGTGATCCCGGCCACGCTCGATCCAGTGCTCGCGATGGTGAAGACATGACGACGCCTACCGACCGATCCGGCCTCGGGCGGGGCCTCGCGTCGCTCATCCCCCAGCATCCGACGCCCATCGCGGCCCCGACCGAGATCCCGATCTCGCGGATCCGCCGGAACCCATACCAGCCGCGACGCCGATTCGACGTCGATGAGCTCCAGCGTCTCGCCGACAGCATCGGGGATCACGGGATCATCCAACCTGTGCTCGTCACCGAGACACTCGATGGCTACCAGCTCGTCGCCGGTGAGCGGCGGGTGCGGGCCGCCGAGCTCGCCGGCCTCGAGCGCGTGCCGGCGGTCGTCCGCCAGCTGGCCCCGCGCGACCAGCTCGAGCTGGCCCTCGTCGAGAACCTCCAGCGCGAGGACCTCGACCCGATCGAGACCGCGATGGCCTACCGGCAGCTCATCGACGAGTTCGACTTCACCCAGGAGCAGCTTGGAGAGCGAGTAGGGCGCGCTCGTTCGACGGTGGCCAACACCCTGCGCCTTCTGGAGCTGGAGGAGCATGTCCAGGCAGCCGTCGCGGACGGCCTCATCAGCGAGGGGCATGCTCGCGCGCTCGGGGGACTCGATCCGGCCGATCAGGCCCGGGTGCTCGACCTCGTCGTCGTCCGCGACCTGTCGGTCCGGGAGACCGAGGCACTGGTACGGCGGCTCCGTGAACGCACTGCCGCGGGATCGGACCCGGAGGCGGCCCGGGCTGCGGAGCCACTCGACCCGGACCACGAACGGGTCGAAGAGGAGCTGCGGCGAGCGCTCGGGACCAAGGTCCGCCTGGACCGGACCCGGCGCGGCGGCAGGATCGTGATCGAGTACTACAGCGAAGAGGAGCTCGGGCGCCTCTACGACCGTCTGATCGGAGGGACCGCGTGACCCAGGAAGCCACGCCCGCGGGACGGGGCTCCACCCGCCGCCGGAAGACGGGCGGCGACTACACCGCTGCCAGCATCCAGGTCCTCGAGGGTCTCGAGGCCGTGCGACGACGCCCCGGCATGTACATCGGCTCGACCGATGGCCGCGGCCTCCACCACCTGGTCTGGGAAGTCGTCGACAACTCGATCGACGAGGCGATGGCCGGTCATGCGACCACGATCACGGTGACGGTCGGGGCCGACGGAACGCTCGAAGTCCAGGATGATGGCCGCGGCGTCCCCGTCGGCCGGCATACCACCGGCAAGGATGCGCTCGAGGTGGTCCACACGGTCCTCCATGCCGGCGGCAAGTTCGGTGGAGGCGGCTACAAGGTCTCGGGTGGCCTCCACGGGGTCGGGGTGAGCGTCGTCAACGCCCTCTCGGAGTGGCTACGGGTCGAATCGGCCCGCGACGGGGCGATCTGGTCGCAGGAATACGCTCGTGGCAAGCCGACGACGCCGGTCACCAAGGTCGGGCCCCAGGGCGACCGTCGTGGGACTCGGACCGTCTTCAGGGCCGACCCGGAGTTGTTCGAGACCACCGAGTACTCGTTCGACGCGATCGCCCAGCGCCTCCGCGAGTCGGCCTACCTGACCAAGGGCGTCTGGATCACGCTCCTCGACGAGCGCACCGAGCGCGAGCGCTCGTACTACTTCGAGGGAGGGCTGGTCTCCTTCGTCCGGCATCTCAACCGCAACAAGGAGGTGCTCCACAACCGGCCGGTGTACGTTGACCGCAAGGACGGCTCGACGACGATCGAGATCGCCCTCCAGTACAACGACACCTACACGGAGAACGTGCTCGCCTTCGCCAACAACATCAACACCGTCGACGGGGGCACCCACGTCACCGGGTTCCGGGCCGCCCTGACCAGCTCGCTCAACGACTGGTCCCGTCGGAGCGGCCTGCTCAAGGACAGCGACGCGAACCTGTCCGGCGATGACGTCCGGGAGGGCCTCACGGCAGTCGTCTCGGTGAAGATGACCGACCCCCAGTTCGAGGGTCAGACCAAGGCCAAGCTTGGCAACGCGGAGGTCAAGGGCCAGGTCCAGGCGGCCCTGGCGGATGCCCTGGGACAGCACCTGGATGAGAACCCCGCCGACGGCCGACGGATCATCGAGAAGTGCCTGACGGCCGCCCGGGCCCGGGAGGCCGCGCGGAAGGCGCGCGATCTGGTCATCCGCAAGGGCGCGCTCGAGGGCCTCTCGTTGCCGGGCAAGCTCGCCGATTGCCAGGAACGCGACCCCGCCCGAAGCGAGCTCTACATCGTCGAAGGCGACTCTGCCGGTGGCTCGGCGAAGCAGGGCCGCGATCGGCGCTTCCAGGCGATCCTGCCCCTGCGGGGCAAGCTTCTCAACGTCGAGAAGGCGCGGCTCGACAAGATCCTCTCGAGCGAGAACGTCAAGCCGCTGATCATCGCCCTGGGTGCCGGCATCGGCGAGGGCTTCGACATCACGAAGCTCCGGTACCACCGGATCATCATCATGACCGACGCGGACGTCGACGGGGCCCACATCCGGACGCTGCTGCTCACCTTCTTCTACCGCCACATGCCCGAGGTCATCGAGGCCGGCTACCTCTACATCGCGCAGCCTCCGCTCTACCGGATCAGCACGGGTAAGGTGACCCGCTACGCACAGTCGGAAGCGGAGCGCGAGCGGGCGCTCGTCGAGCTCAAGACGAAGAGCGCCACGGTCCAGCGCTTCAAGGGCCTTGGGGAGATGAATGCCGACCAGCTCTGGGAGACCACGATGAACCCGGAGACCCGGACGCTGCTCCGGGCCGAGGTCGAGGACGCTGCGGTCGCCGATGCCATCTTCACGATGCTGATGGGCGAGAAGGTGGCCCCGCGCAAGGACTTCATCAAGACCGAAGCCCGGAAGGTCCAGAACCTTGACGTCTGAGCCCGTGACGGTTCCTGGTCGCGAGATCAGCACCCCGGGCAGGGGTGATACCCCCGGTGGGGTGGCGACCGACGGCCCAGCGGTCACCATCGACGGGCGGGAATTCCCGATCCGGCCTCATCACTGCTTCGCCTGCGGCGACCTGAACCTCGATGGCCTGCGCCTCCGACTCCACATCGAGGGCGATGGCTGCTGGACCGAGCTGGAGCTCCCCGACCGCTTCGAAGGCTGGCAGGGGATCGCCCATGGCGGGATCGTCTGCACCATCCTCGACGAGGTCATGGCCTGGTCGCTCGCCCGGACCGACTCCTGGGGCTTCACCGCCCGCCTGTCGGTCGACTTCAAGCGACCCGTCCCGATCGCGGTACCGATCCGCGCCGAAGGCCGACTCGTACGGTCCCGTCGTCGGCTCCAGGAAACGGAAGCGACCTTGGTCGACCGCCGCGACGGCACGGTCCTGGCAGCGGCGACGGCGATCTACGTGGCTGCCCCATCAGGGGAGCGCCGCGCGCTCAAGGCTCGCTACGGCTTCCCGGACCTCGGCGAGGTGGCCACGTGAGCCCGACCGCGAGCCTGGTAGAGCGGTCGCTCGCCCGGGTCGCGCCGGGGAGACCGGGCGAAGGTGAGGCCCGGACCGTAGGCGTCGCGATGCGGATCGGGCCCACGACCACGCAGGGGCGCACCTTCGTCGAGGAGTCTCGCCCCATGGCGGTGGCGCTCGGGAGAAGCGTCGCCGGACTCGTGCAGGACCCTGATGCCCTCGTCCGGGAGCTCTCTGCCGGACTCGCCGGCCTGACCGACCAGGAGTACCTGGCGGGCCAGCGCCGGGTAGCGCCGGGGATCGGCGACCTCCATGGCGTCCGATCGCCGCTCCTCGCGGCGGTGGGGCGGGAGCTCGCCCGGGCCACCGCGGACGACCCCGCCTCCGTGCTCCTGCTCGTCGCTGACCGCCTGCTCCGAGCGCCGACCCTGGAGGAGCGCTGGCTCGCCTTCGGCATCCTCGAGCGCACGCTGGCAGGGGATCCGGAGCGCTCCTGGCAGCTGCTCCGCAGGGCCGCCCGCGAGGCCGCAGACTGGATCACCGTCGACAGCCTGGCGCGGGTCATCGGGCGCGGGATCCTCGCGGAGCCATACCGCTGGGCCGAGCTCGAGCAGCTCGTCTTCTCGCCGTCGCCCTGGGAGCGACGCCTCGTCGGCTCGACGATCGCCGGCCTTCCCTACGTGGATCGTCGCCTGGGGCGCGACCCGGCCATCGCAGAGCGCTCACTGACCATCCTGGGCGACCTCATCGGCGATCGCGAGCCCGATGTCCAGAAGGCCCTGGCCTGGGCTCTGCGCTCGATGACCCTCGTCGACGCCCCCGTGGTGGAGAGCTTCTGTCGTCGCGAGTCCGCCGCCGCGGTCCGAACCTCGGACGGCCACCGGGCCTGGGTCGTCCGGGCGGCGCTGCCGCGGCTGGCACCGACGACGGCCGGAGCGCTCCGCGCGGATCTGGCCGGCATCCGCCGCCGACCGGGCGCCCCATCGACCTCGCGGGCCGCCGCGACCGCGGCCCGCTTCGGCGGCCAAGCCGGCTTGCCGGACCCGGCCGACCTCCCCGAGCCACCGCTCTGACCTCCAAGGAGACTCCACGACCGTGACCGAGGACAGCGGCAGCAGCATCAGGAGCATCCGCATCGAGGACGAGATGCGGGTCAGCTACCTCGACTACGCCATGAGCGTGATCGTGTCCCGGGCCCTCCCCGACGTCCGGGACGGGCTCAAGCCGGTCCATCGCCGGATCCTCTACACGATGGGCGAGATGGGCCTCTCGTCGAGCTCGTCCTACCGCAAGTGCGCGGCGATCGTCGGCGAGGTCATGGGCAAGTACCACCCGCACGGTGACGTCGCCCTGTACGACGCGCTCGTACGGCTGGCCCAGGACTTCTCGATGCGCTACCCGCTGGTGGATGGCCAGGGCAACTTCGGCTCCGTCGATGGCGATTCGCCGGCGGCGATGCGCTACACGGAGGCGCGCCTGACGGGGATCGCGGCCGAGATGCTGGCCGACATCGACAGGGACACCGTCGACTACGTCGACAACTACGATGCCACCCAACGCCAGCCCTCCGTGCTGCCCGCCAAGCTGCCGAACCTGCTGGTCAATGGCAGCTCGGGCATCGCCGTCGGTATGGCCACGAACGTGCCACCACACCACCTCGGCGAGGTCTGCGACGCCGCGATCGCCCTGATCGAGGATCCCGAGATCACTTCGGACGACCTGTGCGACCGCGTCCACGGGCCGGACTTCCCGACCGGGGGGACGATCTTCCGGTTCGAGACCCGGCGCAACCCGCTGACCGGCGAGAACGAGACCGTCGACGCGATCCGGGAGATGTACGCCCACGGACGCGGGCGGGTCGTGATGCGGTCCCAGGTCGCGTTCGAGGAGACCCGCAACGACCGGACGGCGATCATCGTCACCGAGCTGCCGTACCAGGTGAACAAGGCGGCCCTCCTCGAGAAGATCGCCGACCTGGTCAAGGACAAGAAGCTCGAGGGCATCGCCGACCT
Source organism: uncultured Chloroflexia bacterium (assembly GCA_963707215.1). Lineage (GTDB taxonomy): Bacteria > Chloroflexota > Limnocylindria > Limnocylindrales > CSP1-4 > DATHYZ01. Next base: position 73,933 of record CAVPPB010000004.1, read on the forward strand.
CCGCGACGAGTCCGACCGCGACGGGATGCGGATCTACATCGAGATCAAGCGGGACGCCAACCCCCACAAGGTGCTGAACAATCTGTTCAAGCACACCCCGATGCAGCTGGCCTTCAACATGAACATGCTGGCCCTCGTCGACGGCCAGCCGCAGACGCTGCCGCTGAAGGCCGTCCTCCAGCACTACATCGATCATCGTCGCGAGGTGGTCCGCCGGCGCACCGAGTTCGACCTCGAGAAGGCCCGGGCCCGGGCCCACGTCCTCGAGGGCCTCAAGATCGCCCTCGACCACCTGGACGCGGTGATCAAGACCATCCGGGAGTCGGCCGACGTCGACGTCGCCCGCCGCAACCTCATGGATCGCTTCGGCCTGTCCGAGATCCAGGCGCAGGCCATCCTCGACATGCGCCTGGCTCGCCTCGCCGCCCTCGAGCGCCAGAAGATCGAGGACGAGTACCTCAACGTCATCCAGTTGATCGCCGAGCTGGAGGACATCCTGGCCAACCCCGCCCGGGTGCTCGGCATCATCAAGGACGAGCTCGGCGAGCTGAAGCGCAAGTACGCGGGCGAGCGACGGACCCGGGTCGAGGACAGCGCATCGCGGGAGATGACCGACGAGGACCTGATCGCCGACGAGGACGTCGTGATCACCATCTCCGGCCGTGGCTACATCAAGCGCCAGCCGGTCGCGACGTACCGCCGCCAGCATCGGGGCGGCAAGGGCATCGTGGGTCATGTGACCCGCGAGGAGGACGCCGTCAAGCACCTTCTGGTCGCCAACACGCACGACTGGGCGCTCTTCTTCACGAACCGTGGCCGGGTGTTCTCGGCCAAGGTCCACCAGATCCCCGACGCCAGCCGCCAGGCCAAAGGCATCCCGATCATCAACCTGCCGGGCGTCCAGGTCGAGACCGGCGAGGTCCCGATGGCGACGATCGTCCTGCCCGACTTCACAGCCGGTTCGTTCCTGGTGCTGGCCACGCGCCGGGGCATCATCAAGAAGACGCCGTTGGAGCAGTTCGAACGGGTCCGCAGCTCCGGTATCCGGGCCATCAGCATCAACGAGGGCGACGAGCTGGCCTGGGTCGACGTATCGACGGGATCGGACGACATCATCATCGCGACCGCCCTCGGCAGGCTGGCACGCTTCTCGGAGACCGAGGTCCGGCCGATGGGGCGCGACGCTGCCGGGGTCATCGGCATCAGGCTGGCTCGCCAGGGCGACGCCGTCATCGTGATGTCGGTCGTCAGGCCGGAGCTGGACCTCCTGGTCCTGACCGAGACCGGCTATGGCAAGCGCGTCCCGATGAGCGAGTTCAATCGCAAGCACCGGGGCGGCCAGGGGGTCCAGCTGATCGCCCTCGAGGGGCGCAAGACCGGCAAGGTGGCCGCCGTCCAGGAGGTCACCGAGGACGACGAGGAGCTGTTCCTCGTCTCATCCGACGGCCAGGTCGTGCGGACCGACGTGCGGACGATCAACCGCTACCGATCGAGTGCCCGCGGCGTCATCGTCATGCGGCTCAGGGATGGTGACAGGGTCGCCGGCATCGCGGCCTTCGCCGCCGGACTTGCGGCGCGGGTCGCCATGGGCGACGATGACGGCCCGACGGAGCCGGGATCGTCAAGCGGCGAGGGTTGAGCGGCCCGCGGGGCACTCCGGGGGACGGCGAGGAGGTCGCGCCCGTGTACGCAGACCAGTTCGAGATCTACCACGGCAACTCGAACCCGGACCTCGCCCGGAAGATCTCCCGCTACCTGGGTAGCGAGCCCGGCAGGGCCGAGGTCTTCCAGTTCGCCAACGAGAACATCTTCGTCAGGATCATCGACAACGTCCGCGAGAAGGACGTCTTCCTGGTCCAGCCCACCTGCAGGCCGGTCAACCAGTCGATCATGGAGCTCCTGGTCATGATCGACGCGTTCAAGCGGGCCAGCGCCGGGCGGATCACGGCCGTCATCCCGTACTACGCCTACGGTCGGTCGGACAAGAAGGACCAGCCGAGGGTCCCTATCACGGCCCGCCTGGTCGCCGACATGATCACGGTGGCCGGCGCCGACAGGGTCCTGACGCTCGACCTCCACCAGGGTCAGATCCAGGGATTCTTCAACATCCCGGTCGACGAGCTGACGGCGGTCCACCTGCTCTCGAACTACTTCCGGCACAAGCACCTCGACGCGCCGGTGGTGGTCACCGATCTGGGCTTCGCCAAGCGGGCCCGCGCCTTCGCGGAGCTACTCGACGCACCGCTTGCCATCATCGAGAAGCGCCGGGTCGACAACAAGGACCAGGCCGAGCTGCTGAACGTCATCGGCGAGGTCCGGGGCCGCCGCGCCATCATCGTCGACGACGAGATCGACACCGCGGGGACGCTGATCGAGGTGGTACGGGCGCTCGAGCGCGAGGGTGTCACCGAGATGTACGCCTGCGCCACCCACGGAGTGCTCTCCGATCCGGCCGTCGACCGTATCCGCGACTCCTCGCTCCGCGAGGTGGTCCTCACTGATTCGGTCCCGCTCCCCGCGGACAAGCGCCTGCCCCGCATCACCACGCTTTCGGTCGCCCCGCTCATCGGCGAGGCCATCAAGCGCATCCATCGCGGCGAATCCGTCGGGGCGCTGTTCAGCAGCGAGCTCCCGCTGGTCCAGGAGATGACCTTCTGGGGCGACGGCGTCGAGCGACGGCTGGATACTCGCGTGGAGCCGCACCAGACCGCGCCGATCGAGGTCGAGGCCGGCGAGCCCGCGATCGTCACGGCCAGCAGGGGAGAAGGATGACCCTCCAGCACCATCGCCCGGACGGCGCCGGCGGCCTGGAGCCGCGGCCCGTGGTCGAGGAGAACTGGCGTCGCCAGCTGCGTTCGCCGCGGTGGGGCGCGGCGCTCAAGGGCGGCAGGATGCCCAGCCTGAAGAACCCGGACATGGACCCCACCCCGACCCGCGTCTCGCTGGTCTTCTGGCTCGCCCTGGGGGCGCTCACCTTCGTCCTCCTGGTGGTGGGCTACGGGACCGGGTTCTGGGGCTGAGGCGGGACCGACCCATGGGCCGATCCGACGGAGCCGATCGTCGGTCGGCCACGGAGCCGACCGCGCGAGGGGAGGCCGGGGCCACAGAGGAGAATGACGCACCTCGACCGGGGCTCGGAGTGCCCCGACGACGATCGGCACCGGTCGGCTCGACCATCGGCGGGATCCTGGTCGGCTTCGACGAGCAGGTCTGGCGCCGGCAACCGCCGGCCCAGGAGCGCGTCGGCCAGGTCGACCGGGCGAGGACCATCGTCGCACCGAGCGGCCTGACCGTCGAGCTGCCGGAGGGCCCCCAGGGCGACGAGCCGGACCGGACGGCCTCGCGCGGCAAGGACCGGTGAGCGGGGGCGGACGCCGGCCGGCCCTTGGGGCACTCGTCGGCTTGGCGCTGACGGTCGCGCTGGCCGTCCCCTCGGGCGGCGCGCGAGCGGCCAGCGACCCGGTGATCGCCCTCGAGCCGGTCGTGACCGGTCTCGAGCGGCCGGTCCTGGTGACCCATGCCGGGGACTCGCGGTTGTTCGTCGTGGAGCAGGTCGGGCGGGTGCGGGTCATCGCTGGGGGTACCCTGCGGGCGAACGCGTTCCTCGACATCTCCGGCCGCATCTCGACGGGCGGCGAACGCGGCCTGCTGGGCCTCGCCTTCCACCCAGCGTACGCGTCGAACGGACGCTTCTTCGTCTTCTACACGCGAGCCGACGACGGCGACATCCAGATCTCGGAGTTCCGCCGCTCGGCCGGCGACCCGCATCGGGCCGACGCCGCGTCGGAGCGGGCCATCCTGCGGGTGGAGCACTCGACCTACTCCAACCACAACGGCGGAACGCTCGCCTTCGGGCCCGACGGGTACCTGTACATCGGGACGGGCGACGGTGGCGGTGGCGGCGACCCCCTCGGCAACGCCCAGGACAAGCTGAGTCGACTCGGCAAGCTGCTCCGTATCGACGTCGACACGCCGAGCTCCACGATCCCCTACGAGGTCCCGGCGGACAATCCCTTCGTCGGCCGCGCAGGCGACGACCTGATCTGGTCCTACGGGCTTCGCAACCCATGGCGCTTCTCATTCGACCGAGCGACCGGCGATCTCTGGATCGGCGACGTCGGCCAGGGATCCTGGGAGGAGATCGATCGAGCCCGACGGATTGCCGGCGGCGGCCGTGGCCTGGACTTCGGTTGGAATGTCCTCGAGGGCGACCATTGCTACGGCGCCACGACGTGTGTCAGGACCGGCCGCACTCCGCCGCATCGCCGAGTACGCCGCACGGCAGCGGCGATTGCTCGGTGACGGGCGGCCACGTCTACCGTGGGAGCTCCAGCCCACTTCTCGTGGGTCGATACCTGTTCGGTGACTTCTGCAGCGGTCGGATCTGGAGCCTGGCGGCCGGCGGCGGCTCCCCACAGGCCGAGCGCCTGTTGGCCGACACCGACCTTCGGATCACCTCATTCGGTGAGGATGTCGCCGGCGAGGTCTATGTCGCCGATCTGGGCGGGACGGTCAGCCGGATCGTCGAGACGCAGGTCACCCGGCGCTTCGGGACCGACCGCTACGCGACGGCTGCCTCGGTCGCGGCCACCTTCCCGGCTGAGGTCCCGGTCGTCTACGTGGCGACCGGCGAGAACTACCCCGACGCGATCGCCGGCGGTCCGGCGGCGGCTCGCGACGACGGGCCGATCCTGCTCGTCCGCCGCGACGCCATCCCGGCGGCCACCGCCGCCGAGCTTGCCCGCCTCAAGCCGGCTCGGATCGTCGTCCTCGGCGGCACCGCGGTCGTCTCGGCCGGCGTCGCCAGCGCACTCGCCGCCTATACCCCGGGGCAGGTCACCCGGCGCTTCGGGACCGACCGCTACGCGACGGCTGCCTCGGTCGCGGCCACCTTCCCGGCTGAGGTCCCGGTCGTCTACGTGGCGACCGGCGAGAACTACCCCGACGCGATCGCCGGCGGTCCGGCGGCGGCTCGCGACGACGGGCCGATCCTGCTCGTCCGCCGCGACGCCATCCCGGCGGCCACCGCCGCCGAGCTTGCCCGCCTCAAGCCGGCTCGGATCGTCGTCCTCGGCGGCACCGCGGTCGTCTCGGCCGGCGTCGCCAGCGCACTCGCCGCCTATACCCCGGGGCAGGTCACCCGGCGCTTCGGGCACCGACCGCTACGCGACGGCTGCCTCGGTCGCGGCCACCTTCCCGGCTGAGGTCCCGGTCGTCTACGTGGCGACCGGCGAGAACTACCCCGACGCGATCGCCGGCGGTCCGGCGGCGGCTCGCGACGACGGGCCGATCCTGCTCGTCCGCCGCGACGCCATCCCGGCGGCCACCGCCGCCGAGCTTGCCCGCCTGCAAGCCGGCTCGGATCGTCGTCCTCGGCGGCACCGCGGTCGTCTCGGCCGGCGTCGCCAGCGCACTCGCCGCCTATACCCCGGGGCCGTAGCAGCACCAGCATGCCCGCGCCCTGGCTGATCCTGCTCGGCTGGCTCCTGGTCATCAACGCGGTGACCTTCGGTGCCTTCGCGATGGACAAGCGGGCCGCCCGCCGCGGCACCTGGCGGACCCGCGAACGGAACCTGCTCCTGCTGGAGTTGGCCGGGGGCTTCGTCGGCGGCTGGGCGGCGATGCAGCTGCTGCGCCACAAGACCCTGCACCGATCATTCACGGCGATGCCGGTGGTCGCTGGCGCCCTCTGGGTGGGCGCGCCTCGTCCTGCTCTGGCTGGCCGCCCGGTAGGGATCCTGCCGCCGCGGCCCGCCGCGCACCGGATGCGGGCCTCGTCCGTGGCTCAGGCCGAGCGGATGGGGCCGAGCGGCCCTCGTCCTATACTTGCCGTCCCATGTTTGGCATCCTCAACCGCTTCGTCGACTCGAACGATCGCGAGCTGAAGCGGATCCAGCCCATCGTCGATCGCACTAACGAGCTCGAGTCGGAGTCGACCGCACTCTCCGACGACGAGATCCGGACACGCATCGCGGAGATCCGTGACGAGATCCGCGAGATCGTCGACGCCTTCGAACCGACCGAGGACGAGATCCACCATCCCGACTCGGAACGTCGCCGCGAGTTGCGAAAGGACCGCCTCAAGCGGCGTGACGCGGAGCTCGATCGAGCCCTGACCGACGTCGCCCCGGAGGTCTTCGCGGCCGCCCGGGTGGCGATGCAGCGGACGCTCGGGATGCGCCACTTCGACGTCCAGCTCATCGGCGGCATGGTCCTTCACCAGGGCCGCATCGCCGAGATGAAGACCGGCGAGGGAAAGACGCTGGTGCCGACCCTTGCGGCGGCCCTCAACGGGCTGACCGGCCTGGGCGCCCACCTCGTGACCGTCAACGACTACCTCGCCCGGCGTGACGCCCAGTGGATGGGGCCCGTCTATCACTTCCTGGGCCTGTCGGTCGGGGTCATCACCCACGACACCAGCTTCGTCTTCGAGCCCGGCTACCCCACGACCGACGAGCGGCTCATCGACCTGCGGCCGGTGACCCGGCGCGAGGCCTACGCGGCCGACATCACGTACGGCACGAACAACGAGTACGGCTTCGACTACCTCCGCGACAACATGGTCACCGAGCTGGATCAGCGGGTCCAGCGCGGCCACCACTTCGCGATCGTCGACGAGGTCGACAACATCCTCATCGACGAGGCGCGGACGCCGCTGATCATCAGCGGGCAGGCCGAGGAATTGGCTGACCTCTATTTCACCTTCGCCCGCCTGGTCCCTCGCCTGAAGGGCCGACCCGAGGGCGCCGAGGAGGGCGGCGACTTCTTCGTCGACCTCAAGGACCGCCAGGTCGCCCCGACCGAGGACGGCGTCCACAGGATGGAGGGCTGGCTCGGCATCGAGAACCTCTACGACGCCGACCCGCGCCTCGCCCGCCACTTCGAGCAGGCGCTCCGGGCCCACGCCCTCTTCAAGCGCGACCGCGACTACATCGTGGACGACGGGGAGATCGTCATCGTCGACGAGTTCACCGGCCGCAAGATGCCCGGCCGGCGCTGGTCGGAGGGCCTCCACCAGGCCATCGAGGCCAAGGAGGGCCTCCGGGTCCAGCGGGAATCGGTGACCCTGGCCACGATCACCTTCCAGAACTACTTCCGCCAGTACGACAAGCTCGCGGGGATGACCGGCACGGCGATGACCGAGGCCGAGGAGTTCCACAAGATCTACGCCCTCGAGGTCGTCGCCATCCCGACCCACCGGGAGATGATCCGCGAGGACGACGCCGACCTCGTCTTCCGCTCCGAGAAGGGCAAGTTCGACGCCGTCATCGAGGAGATCGTCGAGATGACAGAGGCCGGGCGACCGGTCCTCGTCGGCACGGTCTCGGTCGAGAAGAGCGAGCTGCTCGCCGAGATGATGAAGCGGCGAGGCATCCGCCACGAGGTCCTCAACGCCAAGTTCCACGAGAAGGAGGCCGTGATCGTCGCCCAGGCCGGGCGGAGCGGGGCGGTCACGATCGCAACGAACATGGCCGGCCGGGGGACCGACATCCTGCTGGGTGGCAACCCGGCCGGATTGGCCTCGAAGATGCTCCACGAGAAGGGGCTCAACCCGGTCGAGGTCGACAAGGCGACCTACGACGAGTACCTCGGCCGGGCGAAGGCGATCTGCCAGGAGGACCACGACATGGTCGTGGCCGCCGGTGGGCTCCACATCGTCGGCACCGAGCGCCACGACAGCCGCCGCATCGACAACCAGCTCCGGGGCCGCGCCGGTCGCCAGGGCGACCCGGGCTCGTCGCGCTTCTACCTGTCCCTCGAGGACGACCTGATGCGCCGCTTCGCCAGCGACCGGGTGGCCGGGCTGATGGAGCGCCTGGGGCTCGACGACGAGACGGCGATCGAGTCGAAGATGGTCAGCAAGACCATCGAGAGCGCCCAGTCCCGTGTCGAGGGGTTCAACTTCGACATCCGCAAGCGGGTCGTCGAGTTCGACGACGTCATCAACCGCCAGCGCGAGACGATCTACGCCGAGCGGGACAAGGTCCTCCGCAACGAGGACCTGACCGAGACCGTCCGCTCCTTCCTCGACGCCGAGCTGGAGGTCCTGGTCGACCAGCACCTCGCCAGCGAGGTCACCGACGACTGGAGCATGGATGGCCTGGAGGCATCGCTGCGGGCGATGGGCCTCGACGGCAAGGCGGTCGAGGAGGACGGCCTCTGGGAGCTGGGCAGCCGCGAGGCGATCCTCGAGCACCTGCGCGACGCCGTCGACGAGCGGCTCGAGGCGCGGGAGACCGAGGTCGGGCCCGACGCCTGGTCGATGGTCGAGCGCCTCGTGCTCCTCCGGACGATCGACTCGCTCTGGGTCGAGCACCTCACCGAGCTCGACGACATGCGCCGTGGGATCGGGCTCCGCGGCTACGCCCAGCAGGACCCGCTCAACGAGTTCCGCAAGGAGGCGTTCCGCCTCTACGAGGAGCTCCGCGGTCTCATCCGCCACCAGGTGGCGACCACGATCTTCCGGGTCACCGTCCAGCGCCAGCCCGCGCCGACCGAGACCGTCCCGCTGCCCGGCCCCGGCCAGCCCGGCCGGACGGACGGCGGCGACGGCGCGGCGACCGCGAAGCCGGCGGCGGCGGTCACCGCCGCCGCTCGAGGACTGCCTGGCTCGGCCACGGCGCGCCAGATGCAGCAGCAGCTCGGCGACCGCGTCGTGGGTGCCGGGGCGGGTGCCAGCGCCGCGGCCGGCGGGGCGCAGCCCGGCCACGCTCCGGATGGACGAAGGATGGGCCGCAACGACCCCTGCTGGTGCGGTTCCGGGCAGAAGTACAAGCGCTGCCACGGCCGATGACGACCCGGGCGCTCGGCGGTCAGGAGGGCGTCTACCCGGCTCGCGGTCAGCGCGGCGCGGGCAACCTGGCGCGAGACCTCACCGTGCTGTTCTTCGTCGCTGGCCTCGGCATCGCGGCGGCGATCGGCTATGCCACCGTGCGCATCTGGCAGATCGGGTTGGCCGACGAAGCCCGGCCGGCGAGCGCGATCGTAGTCCTCGGGGCAGCCCAGTACGACGGGCGCCCGTCCCCGGTCTTCGAGGCCCGCCTCGATCACGCGGTGAGCCTCTGGGAGGCGGGCTACGCCCCGATCCTGGTGATGACCGGCGGGAAGCAGCCCGGAGACCGGGTGACCGAGGCGGAGACGGGCCGTGACTACGCGCTGGCCCGGGGCGTGCCGCCAGCGGCCATCGTCATCGAGCCCGAGAGCCGCTCCACGCTGGAGTCGGTGGAGGCCGTCAGCCGGATCCTCGGGGAGCGCGGTGTCCGGGACGCCGTGTTCGTCTCGGATCGGACCCACATGCTGCGGGTGCTCCGGATGGCCGACGATGCCGGGCTCGAGGCATACGGGTCGCCGACCCGGACGAGCCCCATCGAGCGACGGATCAGCCCACAGGTCCGGGCGACGGTCCACGAGCTGGGCGCCCTGGCCCTCTACTTCATCTCCGGCCAGGCGCCCTCGGACGAGCTCGACGCGGAGTGACGCCGCCCGTTCGGGCACTCGCCGTCCCACGCTGCGAACCGATCGTCCCGACCCCGATCCACCCCCTTGGCGCTGGGGGATCGCGCCCATATACTGCGACGCGTCCCAGCGTTCCGGGCCGACCCGCCCGATGCCGCTCGGACATGCCGGCAGCAATCGACGTGAGGGAGCCGTGAAGCAGGCCGAGGAAGCATCGTTCGTCGATCTCATCGCCTGCGAGCGGGACTGTCGGAACTGCAGCTACGCCGCCGCCCTCGACTGCGACGGCAACTGCGGCGTCTGCCCGCACAACGGCTACTGCCCCTGCGTGAACCCCGTCGTCGCGCGGAGCAAGTCGGCGCTCCGGCTCATCGAGCTGCGCCCGCTCCTGCTCCAGGATCTCCGAGGCCGGAACTAGTCGTGGACGCGGCCAGCGTCCGCGACCTCCTGGGCCGGATCCGAGCGACCTCGGGGCGTCTTTGACCTCGGGGCCAAGGAGGCACGGCTCGACGAGCTCGAAGCCACGACGCAGGAGCCGGGCTTCTGGGATGACCAGCGCATCGCCCAGCGCGTCCTCCGGGAGGCCGACGGCTTCCGCACCGAGCTGAACACCTGGCGCGAGCTGCTGCGCCGGGCGGACGATCTCGAGGCCATGGTCGGGCTCCTCGACGAGGCCGACGACCCGGACCTCGCCGCCGAGCTCGATCGCGAGGGAACCTCCCTCGTCGACGACTTCGAGCGCGAGCGGACCGCCCTGCTGTTCTCCGGCGAGTACGACAGCCGGGGAGCCATCCTGTCGATCAGTGCCGGTGCGGGTGGGACGGAGGCGACCGACTGGGCCGAGATGCTCCTCCGGATGTACCTCCGTTGGGCAGAGCGCCATCGCTTCTCGACCGAGATCCTCGACCAGACGGAGGGCGAGGAGACGGGCCTTCGGAGCGTGACCGTGGAGATGTCCGGCCGCGGGGTCTACGGCTGGCTGCGCGCCGAGCGCGGGGTCCACCGGCTGGTCCGCATCAGCCCCTTCGACTCGCAGAAGCGTCGCCAGACCACGTTCGCCCTGGTGGAGGTCGTGCCGGAGGCAGAGGACGACGTCGAGATCGAGCTGGACTGGGACCAGATCCGGGTCGACACCTTCCGCAGCCAGGGGGCCGGCGGCCAGCATGTCAACAAGACGGACTCGGCCGTCCGTCTGACCCACCTGCCGACCGGGATCGTGGCCCAGAGCCAGAACGAGCGGTCCCAGACCCAGAACCGCGAGATGGCGACCCGGGTGCTCAAGGCACGACTCCTGGAGCGGGCGCTCGAGGAGCGCGAGGCCGAGCTGCGGGCGATCAAGGGCGAGCACGTCACGGCCGGCTGGGGCAATCAGATCCGGAGCTACGTGCTCCACCCTTACCAGATGGTCAAGGACCTTCGGACGTCGGTCGAGACGTCGGATACGACGAGGGTCCTCGACGGGGACCTCGACCGCTTCATGCAGGCCGAGCTCGAGCGGCAGGCCACCGGCACGCCGGTGGTGTCCGGCGCCGGGTCGGACTGAGCCTCCTCGACCGGACCGAGCTCGACGTGTCCGCCAGCGCATGATCGACGACGACGGCCCGGGCGGTGAGCACCGGGACCGACCCCGGTCCGACAGGGCTCACGGGCATACCCCGCCCCCTCGCTACCGGCCGGCGATCGAGGGCGACCTTGCCGCCTGCGCCCATGTCTGGCGGGAGAGCCTTGCCGACTACCTCGCGCCGCTCGGTCTCGACCACGGGCTGCCGTTCGATCTCGGCCCGATCCAGCGGCTCTTCGAGCACCTCCTGCGGACGGACCCGGAGCGTTTCTGGGTCGCGACCCGGGGCGACCTCGGCGGCGTGCAGGGCTCGGTCGGCGCCCGATCATGGGCGGGCGAGCGGATCGTCGGGTTCGCCTCCGCGAACATCCGCGGTCGGACCTGGTTCCTGGCGATGTTGTTCGTGGCCCCCGGTGAACAGGGTCGGGGCATCGGCCGGGCCCTTCTCGAGATGGTCATGGACGGGACGGATGGCCTGCTGTTGGGTACGGCCACGGATTCCGCCCAGCCGATCAGCAACGCGCTCTACGCCCGGGTCGGCATCGTGCCGCGCGTGCCGCTCCTGCATCTAGCCGGGATGATCGAGCATGACGGCGCCGTCCCCCAGCTCGACGACGGGATCACAGTGGAGCGGATCGTCCAGCTGCCGGCCGACCGCGCCCGCGACTCTCTCGCGAACATCGATCGCGAGTTGCTCGGCTACGAGCACCCGGAGGATCACGCCTACCTTCGCGAGGACGGCCGGACCGGCTTCCTGTACGTGGATCCGTCGGGGCGTCCGGTCGGCTACGGGTACGCGACCTCCGTCGGGCGGGTGGGCCCGGTCGCGGCGCTCGATGGCGCGTCGATGCCGGCGATCGTCGGGGACCTGCTCCGGCGCGTGCCCGCCAACGGGGCCCAGAGCCTGCGGGTGCCCGGCGACGCGGCCCCGGTCGTGACGATGCTGCTGCGGGCCGGCTTCCGCCTGGAGCCGTTCCCGATCCTGGTCGCCTTCTCCGAGCCGTATGCCGACCTTGCGCGCTACATCCCGATCTCGGCGGCGCTCCTCTGAAGCCAAGGCGACGACCCGACCTCCGGCTGCGGGCACGGGAGCGGTCGCCTCGGATCGTGACCCCGGCGACCATGTGGTAGCCTCCGGGCGTCGTGGCTCGCCCGTCGTGCCCTCGGACGGGGATCGCAGCTCGACGCTGGCCCACCGGGCCGCGTCGCCGATAGCGGAGCCGTTCGTGACCCTGACCGCCGCCCGTTCGACCTCGCGCGCGATGCGCGACCGCCTGATGGGCCGTCCCTCGACGCGGGCGGACGCGGACCGATCGGTCGTGCTGCTGCACGACGTGACGAAGATCTACCCGAACGGCAAGGTGGCCCTCCGCGACGTCGACCTGGCGATCCCCGAGGGCGACTTCGTGTTCCTCGTCGGGCCGAGCGGAGCCGGCAAGTCGACGCTCATCAAGCTGCTCATCCGAGATGAGCTGGCGACCCGCGGCTCGGTCTCGCTCGACGGCCAGGACCTCGGCAGGCTCCGGCGCCGGGCCGTCCCCCGGATCCGACGCAAGATCGGGATCGTCTTCCAGGACTTCAAGCTCCTCCCGACCAAGTCCGTCTGGGAGAACGTGGCCTTCGCGCTCGAGGTGACCGGGACACCCGGTCGCCGCATCCGCCCGGCCGTCGACCGGGTGCTGTCGCTCGTGGGGCTGACCGCCCAAGCCCGCCAACTACCGTCGCAGCTGTCCGGGGGCGAGCAGCAGCGGACTGCCATCGCCCGTGCGCTGGTCCATGAGCCGCGCCTGGTCATCGCCGACGAGCCCACTGGAAACCTTGACCCCCTCATCAGCTGGGAGATCATCCAGCTCCTCCTGCGGATCAACGAGATGGGCGTGACGGTCCTGATGGCCACCCACGACGCGGAGGTCGTGACCGCCCTTCGGCGAAGGGTCGTGGCGCTCGAGGACGGCCGGATCGTCCGGGACGAGGTTGGCGGGGCGTATCACCGTGAGGACTGAGCGCCCGTGATCCGGTTCGTCATCTTCAGCGCCAAGCGGGCCTGGCAGGGCTTCTGGCGCAACGCGCTCATGAGCCTGGCCGCGACGGCGACGATGGTCCTCATGCTGCTGCTGCTCTCCGGCTTCTGGATCGCCCAGACCGGCCTCCTGGCGGGGCTCGAGTTCGTGGAACAGAAGGTCGAGGTGGTCGCCGACCTTCGCGACGGCACGACCGCCACCGAGGCGGCCCGGATCCGGGCCAGGCTGCTGGCCCGGCCGGAGGTCGACGACGTGACCTACGTCTCGCCGGAGGAGGCGCTCGCCCGCTTCCGTGAGCGGCTGTCCGAGCAGGGCGAGGAGGACCTGACCCAGTACCTCGACGACAACCCGCTGCGGGCGAGCCTCGAGGTCAAGCTCGTCGAGGCCCGGGACTTCGGCGACGTCATCGACCTCCTCGTGGCCGAGCCGGCCGTCGAATCGGTCAAGGACATCGCCGGGCTCGTCGAGCGGGTCCTGGCGGTCACCGACACGATGCGGACCGTCGGGCTGGCGGTCCTCATCGCCATCTCGATCATCGTGCTCTTCATCATCGTCAACACGATCCGCCTCGCCGTCCTGGCGCGGGCCGAGGAGATCGAGATCATGCGCCTGGTCGGAGCGTCGGACGCCTTCATCCGCTGGCCGTTCGTGGTCGAAGGAGCGATGGTCGGCCTCCTCGGCGCGGGCATCACCCTGGCCCTGCTGGCCGTCGCCGCCGACCCGATCTCGGACTTCATGTTCGGTTTCTTCAGGGTGTTGCCGCTCCAGCTCGGGTCGCTGGCTCGCGACCTCAGCGTCCTCGTGCTCGCGGCCGGTGTCGGGCTCGGCATCCTTGGCTCCTGGATCTCGGTCCGGACCTATCTGATCCGCTGAGGTCGACCCGCCCGGCCCGGGGCCGGCGCCGGGCGCCGTCCCAAGATGCGGTGAAGAAGCGTTCACGGACGCCCCACCAAGGGGCCGTCGTTCGTAGCATCGACGGCGCTGATGTAGGCTGACGCCCCCGACCGGCTCACCGGCCCCGGGTCACGAAACGAACAGGAAGTCATGCTCCCGAACGACCTCGGCCCCGACGGGGCCAACCGACCAAGCGACCAGGGCGACAGGGCCGGCCCCGACCCTGCCCCCGTCGTCCCGGACAGCCAGACGATCCCGACCCCGGAGCCCGGGGCACCCGCCGAGTCGAGCCCCACAGCCCTGGCGAGCCCGGTCGGCCGGGCGACTCCGGGGGCCGCCATCCCGACAGGTCCCGGGGCGCCTACGCCGCCGGCCGAAGCACGGGGCTGGGCCACCCCGGGCGGCTGGAACCCACCGTCGGGGAACACGGGTGGCAACGGGCCGATGATCGCGATCGCAGCCGTCGCCCTGGCCGTCGTGGCCGCCCTGGCCGGTGCGGGCCTGTTCCTGTCCGGGTACTCGCTGGGGCGACTCGATGCGACGACCCCGGGCACGCCGGTGGACGAGGCAGAGCTGTTCCAGCCGTTCTGGGACGCCTACCACGACGTCACCGAGCGCTACGCCGGCGGAGAGGTCGACCGCAAGGCGCTGGTGGAGGGGGCCATCAAGGGGATGATCGAGGCGCTCGGCGACCCCTACTCGTCGTACCTGACCTCGGACGAGTACAAGGAGAGCCTCGAGGGCATCAACGGCCAGTTCGAGGGTATCGGGGCGGAGATCGCGACCCAGGGCCCCGACGGTCAGCCGGGCGACTGCTCGACGCTGGGGCCGGACTGCCGACTGGTCATCATCGCCCCGATCGCCGGCTCGCCGGCGGAGGCAGCCGGGCTCCTTGCCGGCGATGTCGTGCTGGCCGTCGACGGCACCAGCCTCGACGGCGATTCGATCGACGATGCCCGCGACCGCATCCGCGGGCCCAAGGGGACCGAGGTCGTCCTGACCATCGAGCGGGACGGCCGGGAGCCATTCGGCCTGCCGATCACCCGGGACGTCATCCAGCAGCAGGAGGTCGAGACCCAGGACCTGGCCGCCGGCTCGGTCGGCTACATCCGGATCACCGGCTTCTCGTCGGACGCGTCGGCAGACGTGCGCGACGCGATCGAGGAGGACCTCGACG
This sequence comes from uncultured Chloroflexia bacterium, assembly GCA_963707215.1. Lineage (GTDB taxonomy): Bacteria > Chloroflexota > Limnocylindria > Limnocylindrales > CSP1-4 > DATHYZ01. The sequence goes on from CAVPPB010000004.1 coordinate 89,042, forward strand.
CCGGTCGGCGGTCCTTCATCCTCGACGTCCGCGGGAACCCCGGCGGCTTCGTGGATGCCGCACGGGACATCACCAGCCAGTTCATCAGCGACGGGGTGCTGTTCTGGCAGGAGGACAGCGAAGGCAGCCAGGTGGCGACCGAGGCCAAGGACGATGGCCTGGCGACCGATGAGTCGGTCGAGGTCGTCGTCCTGGTCGACCACGGCTCCGCCTCGGCGAGCGAGATCCTCGCCGGTGCCTTCCAGGACCGGGATCGTGGCCTCCTCGTCGGCCAGCAGACCTTCGGCAAGGGGACGGTCCAGCAGTGGACGACCCTCGAGGGCGACAGCGGCGCCTTCCGGCTCACGATCGCCAAGTGGTTGACCCCGGACAAGCGCTGGATCCACCAGGTCGGGCTGACGCCCGACGTGGTCGTTGAGGAGACGCCGGACCCGGCGACCGGCTCCGATCCGGTGCTGGAGCGAGCCCTCGAGGTCCTCGACGAGGGTGACACTGCCCTGGCCGAGGCCGCCTGAGCGTTCAGCCGCGGGATCGTGCCCTCCTCGACGTGGCCCCGAGGTGGGCCTTGCAGGGCGACCCGTCATCGGGTACGGTTCGCCCGAACGAAAGGAGGTGATGTGCAGTGACCGATAGTCCGAGTCGCCGCACCACCTCGCAGGAGAGCGTCGCCTGACGATCTGACTGCGAGTTGGTAACGCAGTTCGAGCGCCGGTCCGCACGCGGGCCGGCGTTCGTGCGCCCGGCGCCGCACCACCTCGAGCCCGCCGGCCACGACCGGTCGCACCCCATCCGAGATGACCATCCAGACGGCCAGGGCCCCGCGGACGATCGCGGTCAACCGCAAGGCCCGCCACGACTACCACATCGAAGAGACGCTCGACGCAGGTCTCGTCCTCACCGGGACGGAGATCAAGTCGATCCGCGCGGGCAAGGTGAACCTGTCCGACGCCTATGCCCGGATCGACCGCGGGGAGGCCTGGTTGGTCGGCGCCCATATCGCCCCGTTCGAGAGCGGTAACCGAGCCAACCACGAGCCCAAGCGCGACCGCAAGCTGCTCCTCCATCGGGGGGAGATCGACTTCCTCCTGGGGCGCACGAAGTCCAAGGGCCTGACCCTGGTCCCGCTGCGCCTCTACATCAGCGGACGCGGTCATGCCAAGGTCGAGCTGGGCCTGGCCCGCGGCAAGCAGCTCCACGACAAGCGCCGGGCGATCGCCGAACGGGACGCCCAGCGCGAGGTGGCCCGCGAGATGGCCGACGCTCGCAGGCGGTAGGGGGCTCGGTGCGCTTCGCTCGGGCGCTCCAGGTCGTCGACGCCCATGCCGCCGGCGAGCCGGGCCGGGTCGTCGTCGGCGGGATCGTCGACGTGCCGGGGGCGACGATGGCGGACAAGATGGCCCACCTCCGCGACCACGCCGACCAGCTCCGGCGGCTGCTCCTCCGCGAGCCGCGCGGCTACCCGGCGATGTGCGCCAACGTCGTCCTGCCGCCGACCCACCCGGATGCGGACGCCGGCTTCGTGATCATGGAGCCGGTCGAGTATCCGGCGATGTCGGGGACGAACACGATCTGCGTCACGACGGTCCTCCTGGAGACCGGGATGCTGCCGTGTCGGGAGGGGCGCAACGAGCTGACGCTGGAAGCCCCGGCCGGCCTCATCCGGGTCCGGGCGGAGGTCCGGGACGGCAAGGTCGTCGCCGTCACCTTCCGGAACGTGCCGGCCTTCGCCGTCCACCTCGACGCGCCCGTCGAGGTCCCGACCCTGGGGACTGTCCCGGTCGACGTGGCCTGGGGTGGGATGTGGTACGTCATCGCCGAGGCCGAGCGCTTCGGCCTTCGCCTGACCCCGGACGAGGGTCGCGACATCGTCCGCCTGACCGAGCTCATCAAGGCTGCCGCCCGCGAGCAGCTCCCGGTGGTCCACCCGGACGAGCCGGGCTTCGCCGGCATCTCGATCGGCCAGCTGTCGGGTCCCCCGCACGCCGCCTCGTCCGACCGTCGCAACGTCGTCACCGTGTCCACCCGGGAGGCGGATCTGGCTCGACCGTCGACCTGGACCGGCGTCATCGACCGTTCGCCCTGCGGCACCGGGACCTGCGCCCGGATGGCGACCCTGCACGCCCGAGGACAGCTCGGGATCGGGCAGGGCTTCGTGCACGAGGGCGTCCTGGGAACGACGTTCACCGGCCGCCTGGTGGCCGAGACGACCGTGGGGCCATACCGGGCCGTCGTCCCCGAGATCACCGGCACCGCCTGGATCACCGGGATGGCGACCCTCGTCGTCGACCCCACCGACCCCTACCCGGAGGGCTACACGGTCGGCGACCTCTGGTAGCCGGGCGGGCGGTCTCAGCGCAGCAGGTAGCGACGGCTCAGGGGAACCTCCCCGACCGGCTCGACGGCCACTGGCTGATCATCGAGGGTGACGGTCCCATCGCCCGGGTCGACCTCCACGGCAGCGACCGAGCGGTTCTGGACCAGGGACGCCCGCGTCAGGCCACGACAGCCCCGCACCAGCTGCCACGATCGCCGCGAGCCAAGGCGGTGCGGAAGGCCGGCGTCGATCGCCGCCTCGGTCGCGAAGGTGACGGCGTTGACCGGCGCGACGCCCGACAGGCCGCCCCAATGCGGCCCGTAGACGGTCGGCTCGCTCCGCTCGAGCGACGCGTTGCCGTCGCCGAGCGCGCCCCAGGCCTGGTGACCACCCTTCAGGACGAGGGCCGGCTTCACGCCGAAGTGGGACGGCTGCCAGAGCACGATGTCGGCCAGGCGCCCGACCTGGAGTGACCCGACGTGGTCCGCGACGCCGTGGACCACGGCCGGCTCGATCGTGCACTTCGCCAGGTAGCGGAGCACGCGGGCCGTGTCGTCCGTGGGGTCATCGGTCTCGGGCGGCAGGCCTGGCAGGGTCGGCGGCCGGCCCGCGGGGGCACCCAGGCCTCGCCGCCAACGCTTCATGACGTGGGCCAGCTGGAGGGTCCGGCGAAGCGTCTCGCCGATCCGGCCCATGCCCTGCGAGTCGGAGTTCACGATGGCGATGGCACCGACTTCGTGGAGCGGCCCCTCGGCTGCCATCGTCGCCGGGTGGATGCGCTCCCGAACGAGGTCGAGGTCACCGGGGACGCCCCATCCGCCGCCGTGGTTGAGCAGCGTCATCGCGACGTGCTCCATCGGAGCCGCCGGGCCGTACGGCACCGTCGGCGTGGTCGACGAGCAGAGGATCGACGGCTCGCGCACGAGCCCGATCAGGTCCGGGACGTGACCGCCCCCGGTGCCCTCGACGTGATAGGCGTGGACGGTCCGGCCGGCGATCGCGGCGACGGTGTCCTCGAGCTCGGCGGACTCGTGGAGCCCGTCAGTGTGCAGGGCGACTGCGATGTCATGGTCGTCGGCGAAGCCGAGGACCGCGTCGATCAACTCCGGGTAGGCGCCGTAGTCCTCGTGGATCTTGAGCCCGATCGCCCCGGCGGCCAGGAGGGTCTCCAGCCCGGCCGGGTCCTCGTCGCGGGCGCCCGCCTGGAGCCCCAGGTTGACCGGCCAGTCGTCGACCGCCCGGAGGGTCCGCTCCATCGCCCACGGTGGCTCCTCGAAGCCGGCCGTGATCAGCGTTGTGACGCCGGCGGCCAGGGCGACCGGCAGGAGCCGGGGAGTGATGAGGTGGACGTGCGAATCCACGACGCCCGGGGTCGCGATGAGACCGTAGGCCATGATCGGCTCGGTATGCGGCCCGACCACGAGGTCGATGCCGTCGCTGATCGCCGGGTTGCCGGCGGCGCCGATCCCGACGATCCGGCCGTCCTTGATCCCGATGTCGGCCTTGACCGCGCCCACGACCGGATCCAGGACGACCGCTCCGGCGATGAGGATGTCGAGCTCTGACGGCAGCGTCGTCCGATCGCCCTGGGCCATCCTCGAGCGGAGGTTCTTGCCATACCCCCAGATGGGCTCGTCGCCGACCGCCGTTCGGTCCTCGGCCACCCGGATCCACAGGTCCGTGTCGCCGAGGCGGATCCGATCGTCGCGGGTCGGGCCATATCGGGCGAGGCGCTCCTCGGCGGACAGGCGCCGGGTGGGCCCAGGCCGGGGCGGCGCGGTCGACTCGCCCCCTTTGCCTCCGCCGGGGGTTCCGACCCGGTGCTCCGCGGTCGACCCCGCGTACGGCACCAGATCCACCTCGCGGGTCTCGCCGGGGCCCCAGCGGATCGACGCGCCGGCCGGCAGGTCGAGACGATGGCCGGCCGCCGCGGTGCGATCGAACGATAGTCGCGCATTGGACCGCTCGAACGGGTAGTGGCTCGAGACCCGGATCGCCCGACGGGATCCGTTGGTGACCACGAGCCGGATCCGGGGCGGTGCCACGGCACCGATGTGGCGCTGGACCGCTCCGCCCGGGCGGATCTCACCGGGCACCAGCACGTCCGCATGGTGATCGAGCCCGTCGCTCGAGGTGAGGCGCGGGGTCACGGCCCGACGACCGGGTCCGGACCCGGCCCGAGGGGGTCGTTGAGGACGACCAGGCGGGAGCCCTCGTCGAGCAGGACCTCGAGCCGGATCTCGTCGAGGATGCCGCGGACCCCCTCGATGACGTCGTCCTCGCCGAGCGCGGAGCGGCCGGCCGCCACGACCGCCTCGTACGTGGCACCTGCCCGCGCGGCTTCGAGCATCTCGTCGCAGATGATGGCGACTGCCTCGGGGTGGTTCAGGCGCAGGCCGGACCCCAGGTGACGGCGAGCCAGCTCGGCGGCCGAGTAGATGAGCAGGCGCTCCTGCTCCCACGGGGTCAGCTGCATGACCGGATGGTAGTCGGGTCCGCGGGGCGGGGCAGGTCACGACGGTGGTGGCGTCGCGACGGCGCGGACGGAGGGGCGGCCCCGATCATCGGCCGGTCGATCCGGCGGGCGAGCGGGCTCTTGGCGGGAGCCGCCGCGTGGACTAGAATCACCCTTGGCGCCCGAACGGGTGTTCGGTCTCGTGGGGATGCGTGGTCTCGACGGGGTCTGGCTGACAGGGAACGCGAGCCGAGGTGCCGTCAGGCCTCGTTAAACAGGCGGCAAAACGAAGTAACTGGCAACCGCCAGCCTGCTCTCGCCCTCGCCGCTTAGGCGGTAAGGTGAGCGTGGAAGCCACCTCCTCCCCGCGGGTGGTGGAAGCGTCATGCAGCGGGGATGCGCTCCGACCAAGTGTCGCGTAGGCCGGAGCCAAGCCCGATCTAGGGACACGCGACTGGACCGTCCGGCAGGCTGCCGATGGCCGTCCGGCCGGTCGACGACAAATCATCGGACACGCTCGTAGTTGGTCCCTGGCGAAGGGTCTCGGACGGGGAGTTCGACTCTCCCCCATCTCCACCAACACAACTGGTGCGGATCGCCCACGGCGACCGCGCTGCCCCCGACGCCGCGCCCGGTGCGGACTATCCGTTCGGCGTAGGCGTAGGAGTCGGCGCAGCTGACGGAGCCGGCGTCGGCGCGGGAGTCGGCGAAGGGGCGGGCTTCGGGGTCGGGCTCGGCGACGAGCCACCGCTCGACCCACCCGACGAACTGGCGCCTACGAGGATGACCCCGTCGACCGGCTTGTAGTGCGAGTACCACGTCTCCTTGTGGATGACGTTCCCGTTGGCATCGCGAACGGTCCGGGTCACCCAGACCTTCTTGCCGTCGTGGGCGAACTCCTCCTGCTTTCGCTGCCCGGGCTTCAGGGCGGTCGTGGTGACCGTCCTGGTCGTGGCCTTGACGACGTCCCTGACGACCGGCTGGCTGAAGGTGACCTTGCGGCCGGTCGACACGCTGTAGAGGTCGAAGCGGACGTAGCCGGCATTCCCGTCTCGGGTGTTGATCCCGCGGATCAGGACCGGATACGGCGTGTCGTTGGTGAACGACATCGATTGCTGCGAGCCACCGCTCTTCCAGACCGTGGCGTCGAGACCGAGCGGGTAGCGCTCGATGTAGTAGTAGTGCGGGCCGCGATCGCCCATCTTCAGGCCCGCCCGGAGAGCGGCGTTGAACAGCGTCGTCGAGCAGGAGCAGATCCCGCCAGCGAGGGCACCCGTCACCTCGGTCTTACCGTTGATGATCGCGCCTCCCGAGCCATAGCCACGCTCGCGGCTGACCTCGCCGACCGTCCGCCAGAAGTCGAACGTCTCGCCCGGGGCAAGGACGGTGCCGTTGATGATCGACGTGGGGATCCAGATGTTCGCGCCGTAGAAGTTCGCCTCGCTGATCGGGAAGTAGGTCCTCCAGGTCGAGATCCGGGTCATCCGAGGGGCGACCTTCTCGGCCTCCTCGGTCGTCAGCGCGGGCTGGGTGGTCGTGACGGCCGGGGCGAGGGCCGGTTCGGGCAACCCGTCGGCGCGTGCCGCAAGGGCGGCGAGGATGGCCGTGGTCGTGGCCGTCGTGTCCAGGGATCGGCCGGTGCGGGAGGGGGTGGTACCGACGATCGCCCCGCTCTTGCCGACCAGGTAGCTGGCATTGCGGGGAGCGCGCTCGACGTCGGAGGCGATCGGGGCGAGGTCGGCCTCGACCTTCGCCGGGTCAACGACCGGTTCGATCCCGCCATCCTCCGTCGCTGTGAACGCGAGCCACATCTGGACCTTGGCCGGGTCGATGCTCCAGGTCTCCTCGCCCTGGGTCAGGGTGACCTCGGCGATCATCCGCTCGGCCGTGGTCCGGGCGACGGCCGTGTCGACATCGTCGACCGCGGGCGGCGTGGTGGTCGGCAACGCCGACACACGGACCTCCGCGGGGGCGTCCGGCGAGGCGAGCAATTCGAGGATGTCGGCGGTGATGGCTTCGTGATCGAAGGTGCGGCCCCACCGTGCCGGCGTGGTCTCGATGCCGGACTCGCCGATCGTGATGGTCCCGTCCACGGGCTGCAGCTCAAGGCGCTCGAGGGCCCGCCGGACGTCCGCAGCGAGAGTGGCCTCGTCGGTGACGACGATCGGCTCGAGGCCGGTCCCGTTCAGGGCGGTGCGAGCCTGACTGACGGCCCGCTCGAGCGGGCTGCCGGACCGGCCGGCCGCCAGGGCGAGGTCGGCGACGGCCTCCGCGTCGAGGCGCCGCCCGAAGTCCTCGTAGGGGATGCTGAGCTCGGCGACGGATCCGGCCTCGATCACCGCGACGCCCTCCCCGAGCGGAGCGTAGGCCGACTCGAGGGCGGCGATGGCCTCGTCGCGATCGAGGCCGCTGAGGTCGACGTCCCCCACGTGGACCCCGGGAAGGACCCGCCCCTCGTACTGCCGGTCGTAGGCGTAGATCGCGCCGGTCCCTATCAGCATGGCCACCAGGATCCCCACCAGGAAGGCAACGCCGAAGCGCAGCACAAGGCGGGGGCCTCTGGACGCGGGAGCCTGGGTCTCGGTCGTCGGTTCGGTCATCGCGGGATGGACATCCTACCAGCAGGTGGCTCGAAGGCTGCTCGAGGAAGCCTTTCCGTGATGCGACGCGTCCGCGGGAGGGAGCGTTTCGCTCAGGCGTCGACCGGCAGGACGACGACGCGACGCTCCGGTTCCTCGCCGATCGACTGTGTCGCCACGTCGGCTCTGCCGCGCAGGGCGAGGTGGATCCAGCGTCGCTCGAGCGCCGGCATCGGCTCGAGCTGGAGCATCCGTCCGGTCTCGGCCACGCGGTCAGCCGCCCGGGTGGCGACCTCGCGCAGCTGTCGCTCTCGACGGCCGCGGTAATCCTCGACATCCACGAGGACCCGGGTCCACTCGCCCATCTCCTTTGAGAGCATCAGGTTGACGATGTGCTGGAGGGCCGAGAGGCGATCGCCCTTGCGGCCGATGAGGGCGCCGAGCGCCTCCCGCTCCTCGTCGTCAACGCCACGCACGTCGAGGCGGTTCGTCTCGCCGGTCAGGATCTCGACCGTGGTCCGGTACTCGAGGTGGCGCATGAGGTTCTCGAGGATGACCTTCGCGGCCTGGAGCGCCGCCGGGGACGCCTCGGCGGCCTGGAGCTCGGCTCGCTCGGCCGAGAGCGAGGCACGGGCGGAGCCGACCTCGGCCTCGACGGCGTCCGAGACCGGGGTCATGGCCGGCCCTCGCGACCGACCGCGATCCCGACTGCTGTCGGAGCTGGGCCGTGGTCCCCGACCCCGATCGCGGTCACGGGGACCACGATCCCGTCCGCCCTCCCTCGAGCCGCGCTCTCGGCCGCGGTCGCCGTCTGCCGGCCGGTCCTCGCGAGGAGGCGGTGGTGGTAGCGGCTGGGACTTGGCGGCATCCCGCTTCGGGGCAGCGCCTCCGAGCGCCGCCCGCGGGGCCGCGACGATCCGCGCCGGCTCGGCGCCCATTCCCAACACGCCACGGGCCCCGGGTGTGAGGATCTCGAAGTCGAGGCCATCGAGGTCCACCCCGAAGGCTTCGCGGGCCAGCCGGAGCGCCTCCTCGACGGACTTGCCGGTGAACTCCTGGTAATCGGACATCTAGCGTCGCCTCCCTCGGCGGCCCTGTCGGCCGCGCTGGCGGGGTCGGATGGTGCTGCTCGCCGAGGCGCTCCGGTCGATGGACTCGGAGACCGGGCGCCGGTCGGCATCGGCGTCGGTGATGACCGGCGGGATCTCCACCGGGAAGCGCGGCTTGTGCTCGGCCGCGAACGCGGGGGCCCAGCCGAAGAGCGGGAACATCGATCCCCACCCGATGATGAGGTACTGCTGACCGATCGAGAAGACGGTCGAGACGATCCAGTAGAGGACCAGGCCGGCCGGCAGGATGCCGCCGTAGAAGACCGTCAGCAGCGGCAGGATCAGGAACATCTGGCGCTGCGTCCGGGCCGTCGGGTCGGCGCTTCCGGTATCGGCCGGCGGCAGCGTCATACGGCTCTGGACCAGCTGGAATGCGGCGGCGATGATGCCGAGGATGCTGACCGGGATGATGAGGGTGAAGACGACCTCGGGGACGCTCCAGTCGACCCCGAAGGCAGCGGTATTGATGCACGGCTCGTAGCGGTTGAGCGCAGCATCCCAGGTCGGCGTGGCGGCGCAGCCCAGATCGATCGGGGTCATCGCCTGGGGGTTCCAGCTGGTGAGGCCCTGGCTGATGACCGAGTACATCGGGATCAGCAGGACGAACTGGAGGAGGATCGGCAGGCAGCCCGCCGTGGGGCTCACACCCCGCTCGCGGTAGAGCCGCTGCTGGACCTCCATCTGCTTGGCCCGGTCGCCCTTGTACTTCTTCTGCAGCTCCTTGACCTCGGGGGCGATGAGCTGCATCCGCTTCTGGCTGACGATCTGCCGGCGGAACGGCGAGATGAGGACGACCCGGATGAGGAGGGTCAGGACGACGATCGCGATCGCGATATTGCCGGTGACCGTATCGATGGCCACCAGGACGTTGAAGAGCAGCCAGAAGATCGGCGTGAAGAGCCAGGCCAGGAGAGAGATCGGGTTGGCGCCCGGCTGGGCGGGCTCCATGGGCGGAGGCGGGGACGGTGTCGGGGGGATCGAGCCGTCGGGCCCGATCGTCGGGACCCCGGCGCCGGGGACACAGGCTGCGACGACCAGGACGATCCCGATGAGCAGGGCCAGAGGAAGGAGCCGAGCGAGCAGCGCTCGGGTCGTGTCGGGTCGCTCGGTGGTCATCGCTCAGCGCACCGGGTCGTAGCCGCCCGCTGACCACGGGTTGCAGCGAGCGATCCGCCTGGCGCCCATCCACGAGCCGCGGAGGAGTCCGTAGCGGGCGATGGCCTGCTCGGTGTACTGCGAACAGGTCGGCTCGTAGCGACACGAGGACGGCAGCCCAGCGAAGACGACCCGATAGAGATGGATCGCCTTGATCCCCAGCCACCTCATGCTGGCGCGCCTTCGGCGAGGGCGCCGGACCGGCCAAGGACCCGGATCATCGCCGCGGTCAGGGCGCGGTGGTCCGCGCTGGCGACCGACGGTCGGGCGATGAGAAGGATGTCCCAGCCGGCGCGCAGGTCAGGTGCCAGGGACCGAAGGATGGCCCTCATCCGGCGGCGGGTCCTGTTGCGTGCGACGGCGCCACCGACCCGGCGACCGATCGACAGGCCGATCCGGGTCACGTCGAGGTCGGTCCGTCGGGCGCGCACCACGAGGAGTGGGTCGGCCCGAACCGCGCCCTCGCGCTGGAGGGCTTCGAAGTCCCGTGGGCGTCTGAGCGTCACGAGCTTCCGCGGCGGCGCGCCGCGCCCGCCACTCAGACCGTCAGCCGCTTGCGTCCCTTGGTCCGCCGAGCGGCCAGGACGCGCCGGCCGCCGGCCGTCTTCATCCGAGCGCGGAACCCGTGCTCCTTGGCGCGGTGGCGCTTCTTGGGCTGATACGTCTGCTTCATCGTCCTGCGACTCGTAGGATGGGCGACCCCGGGACGGAACGGGTTCCGGGGGCACGAGGGATCGGCGGCGCGGACACGCGCCCGTCGTCCGGCGGATGATAGGTCGCGCTCAGAGGGGGTGTCAAACAGGGCCACGCGGCCCCGGCGCCCGATCGTCGAGGCACCAAGGCACGATACCCCGGGGGAGTATCGTGTCCCGGGCCCCGCATCGCCTTGCGGGCGCCGTCGCGGCGGTGCTATCCTTCCGCTCCCCCGACCCCCGGAGCCCCGCCCGGAAGGACCCCCAGAGGGCCCCTACGCCGTCGCCGAGGAAGGTCAGGGCACTCCTGGATCCGCCGCCTGTCCCCGGCGGCACCCGGCCTCACCTGCCCATCTGAGCCCCAGCGAAACGTAGGTCCTGACGTCGATCGAATGGACGCGAAGCACGTCTGGCGAGCCGCCCTCGGCGAGCTCCAGGTCTCCCTCTCGCCAGCCAACTTCGAGACCTGGCTCCGTGACACGCGTCTCGTCGACGTGGACGACAACCGATTCCGCATCGCGGTCCCCAACGGCTTCGCCAAGGACTGGCTCGAGACCCGCTACCGCCCCCTGATCAGCCAGACCCTGGCCCGGATCGTCGGCTACAGCGTCCAGGTGGAGTTCGTCGTCGAGGCGTCCGCCGACGGGCCCGCTCCCGAGCCGAGCACCGCTCCGGTCCGGGTCGAGCAGACGGGTTCGGCGGCGCCCCCCGGCGGGGCGACGAGCCTCAACGCCAGGTACACCTTCTCGAACTTCATCGTCGGTTCGGCGAACCGGCTCGCCCATGCCGCCTCGCTCTCGGTGGCAGAGCGGCCCGGGCATGCCTACAACCCGCTGTTCCTGTACGGGGGCGTAGGGCTCGGCAAGACCCACCTGATGCACGCCATCGGGAACCAAGTCGTGGCCCGGTTCCCGCGCAAGCGGGTCGTCTACGCGACCTCCGAGAAGTTCACCAACGAATTCATCACCAGCATCCAGCAGGGCCGGATCGACGAGTTCCGGGCCCGCTACCGGCGGATCGACGTCCTCCTCATCGACGACATCCAGTTCATCGCCGACAAGGAGCGGACGCAAGAGGAGTTCTTCCACACCTTCAATGCGATCCACGAGGACGGCAAGCAGATCGTCCTCTCGTCCGACCGCCCACCGAAGGCGATCCTCACCCTGGAGGAGCGCCTGCGCAGCCGCTTCGAATGGGGCCTGATCGCCGACCTGACGGCGCCCGACCTCGAGACTCGGATCGCGATCCTGCGGGCGAAGGCCGAGGAGCAGCGGGTCCCGATCAACCCGGAGGTCATCGAGTTCGTCGCTCGCAAGGTGGTCAGCAACATCCGCGAGCTCGAGGGCGCCCTCAACCGGATCGTCGCCTACGCGAGCATGGGCGGGACGCCCATCACCATCGAGCTCGCCCAGGCGGTCCTCTCGAATGTGCTCTACAACCCCAAGCGCCGCCAGGTCACCCCGGAGAGGATCGCCCAGGCCGTCTCCGACTACTACGGCGTCGACATGGACCAGCTCAAGGGGCAGAAGCGCGACAAGGCGATCGTCCTGCCGCGCCAGATCGCGATGTTCCTGATGCGCGAGGAGACCGACATCTCGCTCCTCCGGATCGGAGCGGAGCTCGGCGGTCGCGACCACTCGACCGTCCTCCACGCCTGCGACAAGATCAACCGCGAGACCGCGAACAACGACGAGCTTCGTCGCGAGATCGCCGCCGTCCGCGAGCTGATCTACTCCGACTAGCGGCCGCCCCGGCCCGTGGGGCTCCGGCTACCCGCCGGCCTGGTCGTCGCCCCCGGCGTCGGGTCTGCGCGGCGACGAGCCTGTGGACATCCTCCCGGATCCAGTGGACGGCTCCCCGCGCCGCACCGTCCGGCCAGGCCCCCGCCGTGGACGGACGGCTGTTCCGGTTCCGACCCGGCGACACCCGCCGTCCCACCGTCCACGGGTCGTCCACGACGGGGGCGCCCGGGGTGGCTGACCTCTCCACGCTCCACCCTGTGTCGTCCACCGGCGAGCGGCATCGCGGCGGAGCGTGGTCGTCCCCAGTGTCCACGCCCCTGATGATGATGATGACGGGGTGAGAAGATAGAGAGACCATCCACCATGAAGGCACGGGCCTTCCGGACGGACGATCCGCCGAGCGAAGCGGTCGCCGGTCCACCCGAACCTGGAGAACGACTGACGTGAAGCTCTCGGTCATGCAGGAGAACCTGGCACGCGGACTCTCGGTGGTCAGCCGAGCCGTCTCGAGTCGGAGCACCCTGCCCGTCCTGGCCAATGTCCTGCTGCGCACCGAGGACGCCGGCCTGAAGCTCACCGCAACGAACCTCGAGATCGGGATCACCTACTGGGTCCCCGGCAAGATCGAGGTCGACGGGGCCGTGACCGTCCCGGCTCGCCTGCTCACCGACCTCGTCGGGTCCCTGCCCTCGGCCGAGCGCGTCGATCTCGAGCTGCAAGGGGCCGACACGCTTCACCTGTCCTGCGGGCCGTTCGAGACGCACGTCAAGGGCATCGACGCCGACGAGTTCCCGGCGATCCAGACGGCCGGAGAGCGCCCGACGACGCGCATCAACCAGGGCCTCCTCCGCCGGTCGCTCGAGGAGACGATCTTCGCAGCGGCGTCAGACGAGGCACGCCCGATCCTGACGGGCGTGATGGCTCGCTTCGACGGAGACCGGCTCACCCTGGCGGCCGCGGACAACTACCGCATCGCCGTGCGGGGACTCAGCATCCTCGACAGCGTCCCCGACACGAGCGTCGTCATCCCGGCTCGAGCCTTGGCCGAGGTGGTCCGCGTCCTGTCCGACGTCGACGACCCCGTGGACGTGGTCCTGTCCCAGGCTCGCAACCAGGTCCTGTTCCACTTGGAGGGCGTCGACCTGGTGAGCCGCCTCATCGATGGCCAGTTCCCGAACTACCAGCAGGTGCTGCCGCAGGGGCACACGACCCGTGCCGTCGTCGACCGAGCCGAGCTCCTCAAGGCCGTTCGACCGGCGGCCCTCATCGCGAGCGCCTCGGCCAACATCGTCAAGGTCGCCGTCGCCACCGACGGCTCCGAGGGTCTGACGGTGACCGCGACCGCCGAGGTCGGCGACTACGAGGGACAGGTCTCCGCCGAGATCGAGGGTGACGGCACGACGATCGCCTTCAATGCCCGCTACCTCAACGACGTCCTGGCGAACGTCGAGGCAGAGCAGTTCGCCATCGAGCTCAACGGGCCGCTGGCGCCGGGTGTCTTCAGACCGGTCGGCGACGAGGAGTACGTGCACGTCGTCATGCCCGTCCGGACCACCTCCTGAGGGCCGCCGTCGGCGGCAACGACGTCACGCTCCGCACGCTCCGCCTCCAGGACCTTCGGACCTACGGCTCGCTCGACACGTCCTTCGGTCCGGGCCCACAGCTGATCTGGGGTCCGAATGGCTCCGGGAAGACGAGCCTGCTGGAGGCGATCGGTCTGCTCGCTCGAGGCTCCTCGCACCGCACGGCAGCCGACGGCGAGCTCGTCCGCTGGGGAGCCGACGTGGCTCGAGCCGAAGGGGTTCTCAGCGGCCCCGCCGATGGTCCGCGAGGTGACGGTCGACGTCGTCATCGCCCGGGCCGGGACCGGGGCTCGCAAGCGGATCCGGGTCAACGGCGTGGGACGGCGGGCCTCGGCCCTCTCGGCCAGTCTCCGGGTCGTCCTCTTCGCCCCCGAGGACATGCTCCTGGTCGCCGGACCCCCGTCGCTTCGTCGAGCCGCCATCGACGGTCTCGCAGCCCAGCATTCGCCCGCGTACGCGGCCGACCTGGCGACGTACGGCAGGGCGCTGGCCCAGCGCAATCGCCTGCTGCGGACGATCCGCGAGGAAGGGGCGGACCGGGCCGATCTCCCGTACTGGGACGCCCCGCTGATCGAGGCAGGGTCCGCGCTCGTCGCCGAGCGCCTCCGGCTGCTCGCCGGGCTCGCCGACCCGCTCTCGGTCACCCACGCGGAGATCGCCCCGGAAGAGGCTACGACCGCTCGGCTGACGGTGGCGTACCGATCGAATGTCGATTACGAGCCCGGGGCGACGATCCGGGACGCCCTCGCCCGACGACTCGCCGAGACGGCCGAGAAGGAGATCTGGAACGGCACCACCCTGGTCGGGCCGCATCGCGACGACCTGGGCTTCTCGCTGGACGGCCGCGACCTGGCCGACTTCGGGTCACGCGGCCAGCAGCGGACGGCCATCCTTGCCTTCAAGCTGGCCGAGCTCGACCTCCTGGCCGCCCGCGATGGGCGCCAGCCGCTGCTGCTCCTCGACGACGTCTTCAGCGAGCTGGACCCCGACCGACGCGCTCACCTCGTCCGGAGGATCGCCTCGCTGCCCCAGGCATTCGTCACCACGACCACCCCCGACGACCTCGATCCCTCCCTGGTCGCCGCATCGACAGGCTGGCACGTCGGGGCAGACGGCCGATCGGACGCTCGGCTCGAGCCCGTCGGCCGGACACCGGGAGCGCCGGGTTGAACCGCCGCCGTCCGATGGAGCGGATCGGTGACCTGCTCGATCACACCGCCCGCCACCTGGGGCTCGAGCGTGAACTGCGACAGGCCCGAGCGGTGGGGACCTGGGATGCCGTCGTCTCCGAGCACGCCCCGGCGGCAGCCGGGTCGTGTCGCCTGGTGGCCGTCGAAGGGGACACCCTGGTGGTCGACGCCGATGCCCCGATCGTCGCCCAGGAGCTGCGGCTGCGGAGCCCCGAGCTGCTGGCGGCGATGCAGACCGCTCCCGGCGGGCTTCGGGCGCGTGAGATCCGGGTCCGGGTCCGCCGCGTATAATCCACCGGCCTGCCAGCCGATGCCGGCACGGGTACCCGTGCGCTGCACCGACGCCCCCGCCCCCGCCGCTCGACGGCGCCGATCGCGAGACGCTGCATGGCCCAACGACTCATCCTGAAGGTCGGGTACCTCCCCGACGCCGACCGCTCCCCGGACTCCCCGGACGCGGTCGTCGTCGTCGAGCCGACCGTGGGCGCGGTCGCCCGGACCAAGGGCAGCCTCTACCTCATCGTGGTCTCGCGAGCCCCCGGACCGCGGATGCGGGAGACGACCCGCGCCCTGGCCGAGGCGATCCGCGACGACTACTACTACGACGAGTCGGCCGGCGTGAAGGCCTGCCTCGAGCGGGCCATGATCGCGGCGAACAAGCGGCTCTGGCACGAGCGCGACCGTCTCGGCATGGCCCCGGACGACACCTCGGGACCGATCGGGATCGCCCTCGCGGTGGCCCGCGGCGAGGAGCTGTACGTCGGCACCGTTGGGCCGGCCGAAGCGTTCCTGGTCCGCGGGGCCCGCCTCTCCACCCTCCCGGACCCGGACCGCGATCGCGGGCTGCCGTCCCCGAACGTGGTCCCGGACGTCTGGCGAGGCGAGCTCTCGATCGGCGACTCGCTCGTCCTGGCGACGTCCGAGCTCGTCGGGATCGTGGGGCCCGACGGTCTCCAGGAAGCGGCAGTGACGCTCCATCCGCAGCCCGCGGCCGAGGAGCTGGCCCGACGATCCGCCGCCGCAGGGGGCAAGGGGGCCGGCTCGGTGATCCTCATCGAGGCGAGCGAGGCATCGGCCACCCAGGCCCAGCGGACCCTCGTCCCGGTCCGGGCCCCGGAGCCGCTCGCTGGCGCACCGGACCGCTCACCGATCCCCTTGGCCGACAGCGTCGAGGACGGCGTGGCGGCGGTCTCCGCATCGGCTCGTCAGGCTCGTGACGCGGCCGGTGGGCTTGCGGGCCGCGGCCTCCGCGCCCTCCAGGACCGGCTCCCCATGCGCTCGCCGGTCTATCGCCGGGTGACGCCGACCAGCGTCCGCCAGGAGTCCCAGCGCCGCGCCGCGGTCGCCCTGATCGCGCTCGTCGCCGTCGCCGGCAGCCTCGGACTGGCCGTGTGGCTGGCGGGCGGGAGCGGCCCGCGCGACTCCGTCGCCTCGCTCACGGCGGGCCAGCGCGCCCTGGAGGCCGCCCGTGGCGCTATCGACGAAGTCTGGGCCCCGGGCGTCGACCTGGTCGACGACGACCCGGGACGCGCCAGGGACCTCCTCGAGGAAGCCCTGGGGAATCTGGACGAGGCCGAGACCGCGGGCGTGCCCGGCGGCACGGTCGCCCCGCTCCGCACCAAGGTCGTCGCCGGTCTCGACGAACTCTTCGGCGTCGTCGAGGTTCGAGCGGAGACCCGCTTCACCTTCCCGGCCGATCTCGACCCGCAGCCCGACCTGGCCGCCCTGATCCGCGGTCCGGACGGCCGGGCCTTCGTGATCGACGACGCCTCCGGCACGGTCTACCGGATCGACCCGGCGACCGACACCGCCCAGGCGATCCTGGTCGCCGGCGCCGAAGCAGCCGGGACGACGGTCGGTCGGCCGCGACTCCTGGCCGTCGGCGGCCCCGACCTGCTGATCCTCGACGACCAGAACGTGCTGTGGCGCTGGCGCCCGGCCGATGACACCGGCAAGGGCACTATCGCCACGATCCGGGTTCGCGAGTCTGCCAGCTGGGGCGACGACATCCTGGCTATCGACACGTTCTGCCGAAGCTCCGACTGCGCGCTCTACTACCTCTACGTCGTCGACCCGTCGGAACAGCAGATCCTGCGCTACTCGCCGGCGGCCGACGGCAGCGGCTACCAGGGCCTGCCCGACCCGTGGCTGGTGACCGAGCGGGACGTCGGTGGCGTCACCGACGTGTACATCGACGGCGACCTCTTCGCGGCCGACACAGGGACCATCGAGCGCTACACCGGCGGACGCGCCGGCGGCTGGGACCCGGACGACCTCGAGGACGCCGTCCTGCGGCCCGACCCCGTCTACCGCCTGATCGCCTCTGCGGCGTCGCGCGGGCAGGGGCTCCTCTACGCCTTCGACGAGGAGCACGACCGCGTCGTCGCCCTCGACAAGGGCGACGGGTCCTACATCGAGCAGTACCGCCTGGGGCCGCGCGACGACGGTTGGTCGGAGCTTCGCGGGATGTACGTGGTGCCCGGCGTGGACGACGCCCCCGACAGCCTGGTCTGGATCGAGGCCGGCCAGTTGCGCAGCGCCCCCCTGGAGGCCACCGGGACCCGCCCGGCCTCGCCGAGCCCGTCGCCCTCACCATCGCCGAGCCCGTCGCCTTCACCCTGACCGGACCGGCAACGTGACCCCGGCCCGCATCGTGGGATAATCGACCCATGGCCGGTGAGCTGGTCGAGATGGTCGTCGAGAGCGTGCGGGTGCACATGTCCTCGAGCCGCCACGTCGTCATCCTCAAGGACACCGATCGCGAGCGCTACCTGCCGATCTGGGTCGGCCCGTGGGAGGCCAACGCGATCGCCCTCCGCCTGCAGGGGCAGACGCCGGAGCGCCCGATGACGCACGACCTGTTCGCCTCGACGCTCGAGGAGCTCGGCGCACGGGTCGAGCAGGGTCGTCATCACCGAGCTGGCCGACGAGACGTTCTTCGCCAGGGTCCACCTCGAGGATGCGGGACGAGCGGCGCAGGTGGACGCCAGGCCGTCCGACGCCCTGGCGCTGGCGGTCCGCGTGGGTGCCCGCATCTACGCCGACGAGACGGTCCTCGACCAGGCCGCCTGGGCGCCCGGAGAAGGCGAGGGCAGCCCCCCTTCCGAGGAGACCGGCGAGGTCGTCCCGGACGAGCGCCTCGGCGTCTTCCGGGACTTCGTCAACTCGCTCGACATCGACCTCGGCGGCCGCTGAGGTCGTTCCGCCCGCTGCCGGGTCGGCGGCCGCGGAACAGCGCCCCGGACGACCGTGATCGCGGTCAGGTCTCGTCGGCGAGGATGGGCGCCCCCCGTCGGAGGGCTTGCCGGCGGTCGGCCCACATGCGAAGTCGGAGGGACCAGAAGTCCTTGACGGCCCGCCAGATGACCGAGGGCTTCGCACCCGTCGGTGAGCCGGCGACCCGCGGATGGTGGGGGATGCCGACCTCGACGATGCTCCGGCCGGATGCCTCGAGCTTGATCAGCAGCTCGGCCGAGAAGAAGGCCCCTCCGGACTCGACCGAGATGCCCCCGAGCGCCTCCCGCCGGAAGAGCTTGCAGGCGCAATCGATGTCGCGGACTCGGAGCCCGAAGAAGACCCGGTTGGCCAGCCGGTACAGGCGGGCGTAGAGCGTCCGGATCGGCGGATCGGCCCGCCGGATCCGGTAGCCCGCCACGACGTCGGGTCGGTCGGCCCCGTGGTGGCGGTCGAGGAGCCGGCCGAGGTCGACGACCCGGAACTGGCGGTCGCCGTCGGTGAACGCGACGAGCTCGTAGCGAGCGGCCCGGAAGCCCGATCGCAGGGCCGCCCCATAGCCGAGGTTCGTCGGGTGGTGAACGACCCGGACGACGCCCGGGTGCGTAGCGGCCAGCCGGTCGGCGATCGCCGGGGTCCCGTCGCGGGAGCCGTCGTCCACGGCGATGATCTCGAACCGGTCGGCCAGGGTCGGCAGGGCGGCCAGGGCTTCGTCGACAAGCGCCTCGATGTTGTCGGCCTCGTTGTGAGCGGGGAAGAAGTAGGTCAGGCGGTCCACCGGGCGTCGCTGCTCGCTCATGACGGCTCCCTCGGCCCGAGGATCCGGGTCAGGCTCTGGCCCATCGGCATCGGGATGCTCTCCAGGCGGTAGCGCCGGACCAGCCCAGCGAGGTCGGTCGGCTCGACCCGGACCGCGTAGACGGGGTGGCTGCCGAGCTCCGCGTCGATCACGTCGTAGATGCTCCCCAGACCCTCGTCGAGTCGGGTCCGGTCGTCCACGACCCGGACGCCGGGGATCCGGCCCTCGACGTGCTGTGCGTACCATAGCGGGGTCGAGTAGCTCCACCAGCTCACCACGACGGCATCGGGCTCCAGGACCTCGAGCGCGCCCTCCAGCCACGCCCGCCCGACGATGTCGTCGCCGGCGTCCACCCGACCGTGCCGGGCCGGCAGGCCGAGCAGCGTCGGCAGGACCAGGATCGCAGCGGCCACCACGGCTCCGACCAGCCCGATCACGCGGTGGCGGCCGCCCCGATCCCCGGACCCGAGCGCCGACCCGAGCAGCTCGAGCGCGACCGCGACCCCGATCGCCAGCCAGGTCCAGGCGAAGACCGCCGGCCCCAGGTAGTAGCGCCCGATGTCGGCGTTCTCGTACGACGCGGCGAAGAGCCAGGTCAGGAGCGCCGCCGGGACCGTGAGGACGGCGTAGGCCGGCCGCCGGATCGCGGTCGCCAGGGCCGCTGGAGCGAGCAGCGCCGCCAGCGGCCCGAGCTGGCCGCCGAGGAAGCCCCCGAGCTCGTCCAGGAGCCGGCCCGGGTCAGCCAGCGGCGACGTGAACGCCCCGCCGAACTGGACGCCGAGGACGACGTACCAGAAGCCCGCGAACGTCTCCGGCGCGCCGTAGACCAGCGGGGCGCGGAGGGGGCCGGCCCGGATCGGCAGCTCGAGGTAGAGGAGCGCGGCCACGGCCAACGCCACGAGGGGCAGCCCGGCGAGGAAGCGCGGCCGACGGAGGATCGACCGGTCCACCAGCGCCACGTATGCGGCGACGCCCGGCAGGACGAACAGGATCAGGCGATGGTTGGCGAGGCCGACCCCGATCACGATGGCCGCGGCCACGAGCCAGCGGGTCGCCGTCGGCGATCCTTCCCCGACCCGCCGGCCCCACTCCACGAGGAGCGCCACCAGCAGGGCGACGAGCGCCAGGTGCAACGCGTGGACGTCTGCCCGGGTGCCGATCCTCCAGGCGATCGGCGTGGCGACGAGTCCGAGCCCGGCCGCAAGACCGAGGGGCCATCGGTCGGTGAGGCGACCCGCGGCGATGGACGTGGCGGCCCCGGCGACCCCCAGCAGGGTCGCCGAGAGGACGTTCATCCGGAGGGCCGGCTCGCCGACAGGCCCAAGAACGTTCGAGGCGAGCCAGCCGAGGATCACCCAGGCCGGGAACCCCGTCGGGTGCGCCGTGCCGAGCACCGGCCCGACGGTCTGGAGCTCACCCGTATCCCACAGGCCCAGGCCGGGCATGAGTGCCCAGAGGCCCAGGGCCAGGCCGACGACCCCGACGACCGCCGCGGCCGCCAGCAGCAGGTCGCCACGAGCCGCGAAGTCGCGCTGCCCGTGTCCGGCCGGGGCCGCCGACTCGTCGATCACCAACCGAGGATCCCGCCCCAGGCGACGCCCCATGCGTTGACGGCGATCGACACGCTCACCGCGACGACGATCGCCACGGCCCAGCGCCGACCCCGCAGCCGCTCCATGCCGAGGGCGACCA
>CAVPPB010000005.1:0-23327 GCA_963707215.1 uncultured Chloroflexia bacterium
CTGTCCCTGTGCTGGACTCATCGTATTGCTCCCGTGTCTTGTGCAACCGTCAACCCGGCCACAGTTTCTTGCACGCCTGCCCGCCCCGCCGGACTACAATTCGGGTGGCACGGATGTGCCGTGGCGGACCGATTCAAGAACCTTGGGCTAGGAGGGCTCGATGGCGTCACGACACCCTTTGCTGCGCCCGCTCGCGGCACTCACCGTGGCCGCGGCCGTCCTGTCCGCATGCGCCGAGTCTCCCAGCCGCCCGCTGGACGACGCGCATGTGCACGACAGCGCGGACGCGGCGTCGCCCGGACTCCGTCGCGGACGGGTCCGGCCCGGCGACGTCGGGCCGGGCAGACCAGAAGGTCACGCCGGTGGGATCCAGCCGGCATCCCCACCGATCGGCTCACGACCTGGAGCCCCGGCATCCTGGGCGACACCCCGCTCAAGCTGCCCCTCGGCGCCGATGGGCTGCCGCAGCGCAAGACGGTCTGCGCCACGCTCAATCCGGGCCAGGACGTCCAGGCCGCGATCAACGGCTGCCCCGCCGGCCAGGTGGTCAGTCTGGGGCGCGGGTCGCTCACCAGCTCGTCCACGTTGCAGCTCAAGAGCGAGGTCGTCCTGCGCGGCTCGGGCTCGGACGGCGCGGCCAAGGACGGGACGACCATCGTCAAGACCGGCGGGTCGAGCGTCGTCGCAATCGGGTCGAGCGAGGACCAGCCGTGCAACGGCGGCTGGGGACGGCCCGGCGTCCCGCGCGGACGCGCTCAACGGCTCGAAGATCGTCAAGGTCGGCGCCAACGCGACGAAGTTCTCGGCGGGCGACCTCGCCTGATCGACGTCGTCGACGGCAGCGTCGTGCAGCAGGGCGACTGCTACTACTTCAAGCGCGTCAGCGGGCGGTCCGCGACCCAGCGGGTCGAGGTCGCGTCCGTGAGCAGGCGCGCCGGGACTCTGACACTCTCGTCGCCGCTGCACTGGGACTTCAAGTCGGCGACCGGACTGCCAGACAGCGCCAACGCCACAATTCGGCCGTGACGTTCCTCAAACGACCGAGGATTGGGGAAATTGGTGCCAGGCTCGATGCCGGTCACATATCCGTCGGACGGTGCCTGCGTGTTGCCGCACCTGAGTAAACCACGGCAAGATCTGCAAGTTGAACGATAGACCCACACCCAAGTTCGCACGTGGGTTTCGCAGCATGACTTGCGTATGACCGGAGGAATCGCCTCGCAATTGCAGGAAGTACACTTGCTCCCATGAATCGGCACGCGGAGCAGGGTAGGTCTGCCAATGCTCCACGCCGGCTTGCATCGCGACTTGGTCACGCGGACAAAGCCGGGCCACTGCACGACGACTTGCCAGCCAGGTGCCAACAACGGTGCGCACCGATGTTGGTGTGATACATCATCTGCATCCGGGCCTCGACGCCACCGAAATTTTCCACCCTGTCCTGCCAGGTGATCGAGTCCATCAAAGTCGGCGGTGTACTCCACCGTCAGCCGCAGTTTCTGAAACAGAAAGCGGCATTCTTCGACCTCCGGCCGCGGACCGCGATGCTCCCGGCCACATCATCGACGGTCACCTCGAAGAGCGCTGAGGCGAGCTGGAACCCGGCCTACGGGAGTCGCGGCGGCTATCCGTACGGTGGGGCGTGCCTTCCGAAGGACACGACGGCCTTCCTGTCGTACGCTTCAGAGCATGGGCATGGACCTGCCGCTGCTGGCGGCCACGATCGCGGTCAACGGCCGGATGGAGCAGCTCACGAGCGGTCCAGGGATCCCCGTCATGGAGTTCGAGCCGACCGACCGGCCCGTCGCGACCCCGTCCGGGGCCGTGCCGGTCGGACCCGGTCGCCACAACGGGTCGGCCGAGGATCTAGGAGAGCCCGGACCCGGACAAGGGTTCGGGGCCTTCGAGGCGGCGGGATCGGCAGGGGTCGGTCGCGCGGTCGGTTCCACCCCGGGACCCGCGAGCTTCATCGGGGAGACCGACTCCGAGCACTGATCCGACGTGGCACCTTCGGTTCGCCGGGCCATCCGGATCCTCTGGCCGATCGCATTCGTCGCCCTCATCGGGGGGGCGGCGCTCGCGTCCATCGGCATCCTGAGCACGGCGTCCGCCTTCTCCTCGCTCGTGCCGCTGGGACTGTTCGGGCTCTATCGGTGGTCGATGTGGCTGGCCCGGAAGATCCCCGCTGCCTTCTACGCGCCGTACGGCGGCGATACACGGCGACCGCCTCGATCATCGTCCCGGTCTACCGCGAGGACCCGGAGATCTTCCGCCGAGCGATCGAGTCGTGGCTGGCCAACGACCCCGACGAGGTCCTCCTGGTCATCGACTCGACCGACGAGCCCTGCATCGCGGTCGCCAGCGAGTTCCCGTCGCTCCGCGTGCTCATCACCGACGTTCCGGGAAAGCGACCGGCCCTCGCGCTCGGGATCGCCGAGGCGACGTGCGAGATCGTCGTCCTCGTCGACTCGGACACCATCTGGGAGCCCGGCGTCCTGGCGAGCATCTATCGCCCGTTCGCGGACCCGAAGATCGGCGGGGTCGGGACCCGACAGAACGTCTATCGTCCAGAGTCGATCTGGCAGAAGCTCGCCGACATCTACCTGGACATCCGGTACGCAGATCGAGGCGCCGGCCTACACCGTCGTGGGACGCGCCGTGTCGTGCCTGTCCGGGCGGACCGCGGCCTACCGGAGGGACATCCTGGTCCCTGCTCTCGGCGAGTTCCTGGATCAGCGCTTCATCGGCCAGCTCTGCATGAGCGGCGAGGACAAGCGGCTGACCTCGCTGGTGCTGAAGGCGGGGTAACGACGTATCACCGGACGATGCCCAGGTGTGGTCGACGTTCCCGACGACTACCGCACGACGGTCGCCGAGCGGACCCGCTGGGCCCGCAACGCGTTCCGCTCCGACCTGCGGGCCTTCTGGGAAGGCTGGATCCTGCGGCACCCCTACCTCGCGATCATGCTCCTCGACCGGATGATCTCGCCGTTCGCGCTCCTCGTGGCGCTCGCCTACGGGATCGCGGCCCTCGTCACCGGCCAGTGGCTGTGGCCGTCGTCCTGGGCATGTGGTGGCTCGTGAGCCGGGCCGTGAAGGCGATCTCCCGCACCTGGTGCGCAGACCCGGGATATCATCGTCCTGCCGGCATTCGTCGTCATGAACTTCGGGATGGCCATCCTGAAGATCCGCGCCCTGATCACGGTGCATCACCACAAGTGGCTCACCCGGCCGGTCGAGGTCGTCGATGGACAGATCGTCCGCATCGACCCGTCGAAGGAGCGGCGGGTCGACCATCCGCCGCTCCGGGCGCGTCTCGCTGGGACAGGCGTCGCGCTCAGTCTCTTCTTCGCCGTGCAGTTCCTCCTGCTCGGGTTCGGCGGCGCCGGCTACTTGCCGCGCGCCGACACGACCCGGCCCGAGGTCGCCGCGGCCGTTCCCGCTTCGGTCCCGGCCGGCAGCCCCATCCTGGCCGGCGTCGTGGTCACCGGCGAGGATGACAGCGCAGGGCTCAGCTACGTCTGGACGCTCCAGGGCGCCTATCTCGGATCCGCACCCGAGGTGATGCTGCCGCCGGACCTGGCTCCCGGTCGGTATCTCTGGGCCGTCCACGTCCGCGACGGGTCGGGCAACACGACCAGCCGTGACGGGGTGCTGGTCGTGACGGGCGGGTCCGAGGCGAGCAGCGAGGCGGCCGCTCCGTGAGCGGCGCGGGCCTGGGGATGCCCCCCGACCCGGAGGAAGCGGTCGAGCCGGCCGATCCATCGAGCCTGGAGCCGGCCGGTGACTCGCCCGAGGCGACCGACACGTCTGACGCTGCGTCCGCGACGTCGGACCTTCGGTCGCGGGCATGGGCCCTGCTCGAGCACCCGTGGGCCGTCCCGGCGCTCCTGACCGCTCTCGCGGCGCTCACCTTCGTCTGGGAGATCGGCGATCGCAGCCTGTGGCTCGACGAAGCCACGAGCGTCACGTTCGCGCGCCGGTTCGTCACCGACTTCCCGGTCTTCTCCGACTACAACATGACCCTCTACTACGGGCTGCTCTACGTCTGGACGAACCTTGGCGTCGGCGAGTCGGAGGCGGCGGTCCGGCTGCTCTCCGCGATCTTCGCGACGGCGTCGGTACCGATCCTCTATGGGCTGACCCGGCGGCTCTTCGGTCCAGGGACCGCCGCCCTGGCGGCCCTCCTGCTCATCGTCAACGCCTTCGTCGTCTACTACGCTCAGGAGACCCGCGGCTACGCGCTCCTGATGCTGCTGACGGTATCGGGAGCCTGGCTCGTGCTCCGGGCCATCGAGCGGCCCACGTGGCCTCGATGGGCTGCCTTCGCCATCGTCGCCGTCCTGGCGATGTACACCCACTTCTTCGCCGGTCCCGTCCTGGTCGCCTTCGCCGTCTTCGCAGTGCTCGTAAGGGGCCCCCGCGGCCTGGCCGGCTGGGCCTCGGTCGCGGCCACCGGGATCCTCGTGAGCACCCTGCCGCTGGGCGTGGCGATCATCGCCCGCGGCGCCTGCCAGATCGACTACCTGCCTGAGCTATCCGTCGCCACGCTCGCCGTTGCCCTGCAGGAGGTGACCGGAGACCAGGGCCTGGGGCGTCCGGAGGATCAGGCGTTCCTCTTCGGATCGGCCCTGCTTGCGACGTATGCCGTCCTCGTCGGCATCGGCGTGTTCGCCGGGATCCGCGCCATCCGGACCCGCGCGGCCGAACGCGACGGCTACCTCCTCGCCATCCTGGCCCTGTTCGTGCCGATCGGCCTCGTCATCGTCACGTCGGCGCTGGTGACACCAGTCCTGGCTCCGCGCTACCTCATCATCCTAGCGCCCTGGCTGGCGTTGATCGCCGCACTTGGCATCGAGGCGGTGAGGCCGCGGTGGATGGGGACGATCCTCGGCGTCGGGCTGATCGTCCTGTCGGTCGCCGGGACCCTCCACCTGTACTCGCTGCCTGGCCGAGAGGAATGGCGGACAGTGGCCAGCGTGATCCTCGATGACGCGCAGCCCGGGGATGGCGTCATCTTCTACACGAGCTCCGGGGAGAAGCCGTTCGCCTACTACACGCGCCGAGATGATGCCGTCGCGCGGGCACCCGTCCAGATCGAGCTACCGAGCGACAACGCTTGCCGGATCGACGAGCGGTACGAGTCGAGGCTCCTCGCCGGCCTCGCTCGCGTGGACCCGCTCTACCACCAACGGATCTGGGTGGTGCTGACGCACCAGGCTGAGGGCGCCGAGCAGGAGAGGTTGATCCTCGAGCAGCTCGAGGGATCCTACGAGGTCGTCGAGCGACAGCGGATCGGCGAGAAGATCGAGGTCGTCCTGTTCGCGGCGACCCCCCCATCGTCCACGGCCGCACCCGGCTCGGGGGGAACGCCACGGTCCGGACTGACGGGCTGACCGACGGGCTTGGACTCGCCGCGGTCCGAGCCGCCATCTGCCGGCCTCGCTAGCCGTCACCGGTGGCGCTGAAGTCATCGAAGACGACGTCGAAGGCCCGACCATCGTTGTTGTCGCCGAGTTGGACGCGTCCGACCGGCTCGGCTCCCAGGTCCTGGGTGCCCGAGAGCGCATCGACCAGCTGCCCGTCGAGCCCGACCTCGACCATCCCAGCCGCCCCGGCGATCACCTGACGCAAGGTCAGCTCGTGCCATGCGTCGAGCGTCGGAAGCGCGTCGCTCGTCGTCGTGGTGCCGGCAAGGCTGTTTCGGAAGGCCAGGGTGCCTGAGTTCGTCAGGTAGATGCCGGCACCGTAGGTGCCGGTCGCCGACGCCGTCCGCATCAGGTATGTCGACTCGCTGGGAACGGCGAGGACCTTGAACCTGACCCGGATCGTCAGGTCCGTCTGGCCGGCGATCTCACGGAAGATGAACGCCTGCCCGTTGGCGGTGGACGCCCTGGCCGCGTATCTCCCCGAGTATGGATCGGCTGATTCGATCGACATCCCCTCGGACTCCGTCCAGGCGTCGAGGTCGCCTGACTCGAAGTCGTCCTCGAAGGGCAGACGGCCGCCGTCCTCGCCGGGGCTTGCGACGGAGCCTGGCGAGGGGGACGAGGGGCCCGAGCCCGTACCGTCCGGGGCGAGCCCGGCGGCAGCCAGACCGAGAACGCCAACGACGACCACGACGACGGTCAGAATGGCTCCGACCCGTTCGGGGCCCAGAGCTCGGCGGACCCGGTAGGACCACGGGCCCTGATCAGACATCGGCCCCGCCCTTGACCGGCGAAGAAGTCTGCGCACGCTCGACCGCCTGCTCGATCACTTCGGGGCTCGCTCCACTCAGCCCACGGAACATCAGCGCGAACGCTGGCGTCGAGCCGCCCCTGCTGCTGATGGCGAGGCGATCGGTCAGGCCGCTGGCATCGATGGAGGACAGTGCCCAGCGGCCGATCAGTTCATCGGGCCCGATGTCGACTGGCCCTCGAACCTCCAGATCGTCGCCGTCGACCACGATGATGTAGCGGCCGCCGATGTCGAGCGGCCGCGAGCCGCCGATGAAGATGCCGGTGGCGAGGACCCTGGTCGTCGGTGGGGCGGCATGATCCTCCCCGCCGCCCGCCGAGCGCCTGTCCTGCGCCCTTGTCGGCCGTTGGGCCGCCGCCGTGTCCTGTACGTGATCGCCGCGCGGCCCCTCGGCGGCCGGGATCGACGTCTCGGGGATGATCTCCATGGTCTCCGGTGAGTCGGGCTCCGCTCGCGGCTCAGCCGTCGGCGGCCGATCGCGTGCTCGCCCTGTGTCCTGCCCGCACGACGGGCACATGTAGACCCAGCCCTCGGTTCGTGCGCCGCATGAGGGGCACCGGCCCGGTGGCGCGAGCTGGAGGATCACGAAGGCGATCGGCCCGAGGATCGAGCCAAGCACGATCCAGGCAGGCACGCTCCGTCGCCGTCGGTCGGCGATCACGGCCGCGCTCAAGCCGAACGCCACCACCCAGACGACGATGAGCACGGCGATGGTGAGCCATTGGCTCATGATCTCGATCTACCCTCCCGGACCGGACTCGCATCGTACCGGGCATCGGATGGTGTTGGCGATCGCCCGGGCGGGCATGTTGCTTGCGGGCACCAGATGAGGGGGCGCTGACCATGCGGATGCCTGCCTCCGCCTACCGCAGCGTCCCGCCCGGCTCCAGCTCGTGGACCGTGACGTCCGAGAGGCCGCGCGCGGCCAGCCGCTCGCGCAGCTCGGCCGGCGTCCCGGCCAGGATCGGGAACGTCCCGTAGTGGATCGGCAGGACGTGCTTCACGCCCAGCATCTCAACGGCGACGGCCGCCTCACGTGGGCCCATCGTGTAGTGGCCCCCGATCGGCAGCATCGCCAGGTCGGGCTCATACAGGTCGGCGATCAGCTCCATGTCGCCGAAGACGGCCGTGTCGCCGGCGTGGTAGATGCGGAAGTCGTTCTCGAGCTGGACGACGAAGCCGGCCGGCTCGCCCAGGTAGAGGGTGGTGTTGCCGGGCTGGCTCCAGTCGCCGGCGGAGTGCTCAGCCGGGGTCATCGTCACCTTGAGGCCCTCGACCTCGACGGTCCCGCCCTTGTTCATCCCGATGACCTGGTCCGAGCCGCTGCAGTTCGGCCCCAGCCAGAGCGAGCACTCGTGGATGGCCGGCCAGGCCGGGCGCAGCCGGTTCGCGATGTCGACCGCCTCGCCCATGTGGTCCGAGTGGCCGTGAGTGACGAGCATGACGTCGCAGCGGTCCACCTCGCTGGCCGCCTTGGGACTCTTCGGGTTGCCGAACCAGGGGTCGAACAGGATGACCTTGCCGCCGGGTGTCAGGACCTCGACGCAGGCGTGGCCGTACCAGGTGATCGACGTGTCGCGACCGAGCGTCATGTGGGTACCTCCGGCGGCCATCCTAGCGGGGGCGACGGGGGCGGGGAGGGCCGAGCGGACCCGCCGTGCCCGGCGCCCGTACACTCCTCGCGTGGCAGCCCAGTCGATCGGCCTGAACCTCGCGTACATCAACTGGACGGTGCTCGTCGCCCTCTCGGCGGGCGCGTTCGCGGCCGCCGTCCTCCTTCGCCTCCGGACCCCGGCCACCAAGGGCTTCCTCGGCTTCACGGCGACGTCGGCGCTGGTGATCGGGCTGCTGGCCTTCCTCTCCGACGTCAACCTGCCGCCGGCCCCGGTCGACTCACCGGTCACCGCCGACGCGGCCTTCGACCCGATCCGCCGTGGGGCCTTGGCCGGGTACCTGGTCGCCGCCGCCGTCACGACGTGGATCATGTACCGGGCAGGTCGGGTGGAGCGGGTCGGGCTTCTCGGCGTCGGCCTGGCGCTGGCAGCCCTCGGACTGTCGGCGCTGACCTGGGGCGGACCCTTCCCCGGGCTGGGGCCGATCGTCCTCCTGGTCCAGCTCCTGCTCCTGTCCGCCGCCACCGGCGGCGTCTTCGCGGCGATGATCCTGGGCCACTGGTACCTGGTCACCCCGAAGCTGCCCGAGGCGCCGCTCATCCTGCTCTCCCGGTTCCTCATGGCGATCGTCGCCGGCCAGCTCGCCTTCTTCGTCGCCTGCGTCGGGCTGGGCGTCTCGGCGCCGGGGCTCGAGCTCGGTCCCCTCGAAGCGCTGGCCGGCCCGCAGGCGCTCTTCGTGTGGCTGCGCCTGATCATCGGCCTGGTCTTCCCGCTCGTCGTCAGCTGGATGGCGCTCCAGACGACGAAGACGCGCTCGATGGAGTCGTCCACCGGCCTCCACTACATCAACGTGGGGGTCATCACCGCCGGGACGATCGTCGCGGCCGGCCTCTACTTCGGCGCCGGGCTCTTCGTGTAGGGTCGAGCGATGCACGTTCCAGCAGCGACGGAACAGTCCGCGCGAAGCCCCGGTCAGGCGTTGGCGAAGCTGTCGTGAAGACGGACGAGACCTGGATCCCGACCGAGCGCGACCTCGACTACATCGAGGCTGCGGCGGGCTCTGTCCACCCGGTCCTGGCGGCGATCGAGCATGCCGCCGAGCCCGACGGCATCCCGATCCTCGATCGACCGAGCGGCCGGCTGCTCGGGGTGCTCGCCACCGGTCGCCGACGGGTCGTCGAGGTCGGGACCGCGATCGGCTACTCGACCCTCTGCATGGCGCTGGCGATGCCGGAGGACGGCACGATCGTGACGATCGACCCCGATGAGCGCAGGACCGGCATCGCCCGGGGGTTCTGGCGGCAGGCCGGCGTCGCCGACGCGCGGATCGAGGTCGTCGACCGGCCCGGGCTCGAGGCCCTGGGCGTGGATGGGGCGCCGGCCGACCCACGGCTGGTGGGCCCCTTCGACCTCGCCTTCATCGATGCCCTCAAGCATGAGTACCTCGCCTACGTCGAGGCCCTGGTGCCCCGCCTGCTGCCAGGCGCGCTGGTCGTCGCCGACAACGTCCTGCGGAGCGGCCAGGTCAGCGGGGCGCGCGAGGCGCTCGCCGGCTGGGAGCGGGGCAACGAGGCGATCCGCGCGTTCGACCGCGCCATGCTGGCCGACCCCCGCTTCCGGGCCACGATCCTGCCGGTCGGCGATGGGCTTCTCGTCGCCGCCTTCCTGGGTGGGGGTCCCTCGTGACGAGTCCTGGCGATCGCTCGGAGACCGACGCTGCCACGGGCGGGGTCGACCCCGCGGCGGCCGGGCCCGCCGGCGGCATCCGCGTCCGCGTCCGGCTCTTCGCGATGCAGCGCGAGCAGGCAGGCACCCGGGAGGTCTCCCTCGTGATGCCTGTCCACGCAACGGTCGAGGACGCCTGGTCGGCGCTCGTCGAGCGGCATCCGGTCCTCGCGCCCGGGCGTTCGGCCGTGCAATTCGCCCGCAACGGCGCGTACACCGACCCGGACACGCCGCTGGCCGACGGCGACGAGCTCGCCTGCATCCCGCCCGTCAGCGGCGGCTCGGCGGACGGTCCCGTGGCTCCGTTCCCGCCGCCAGGGCCGCCCGTCCGGCCTTCGTCGCCGAGCAGCCATGCGGGGTCATGGGGTCGGTCGCTCCCATGCGTCTATGCCCAGAGCCGACTGGGCCCACCGATGGCCTTCGCCCCAGCCATGACCCCCTGGGCATGAGCGCCGAGCGCACGCGCATCCTGGAGCTGCGAGCGGACCCGTTCGACGCGGCCATCCTGGCCCAGCTGGCCGACCGGCTGGCGACGGACGAGGACGGCGCGGTCGTCGGCTTCCTGGGTCGGACGAGGATCACGGCCGGGACCCCAGCACCGGGCCAGGAAGAGGAGGCCCAGCGGTTCGCCGACGAGGCGGTGACCTCGCTCGAGTACGAGGCGCTCGAGTCCATGGCCCTCGGCGAGCTGGAGCGCATCGCCGAGGAGATCGCGGAGCGCTTCGCGGTGACCCGCCTGGCGATCGTCCATCGGACCGGCGAGGTCCCGCTGGGCGAGCCGAGTGTCGCCATCGTTGTCTGCGCGCCGCATCGCGGCGAGGCCTTCGAGGCCGCGGCCTATGCCATGGATGAGACGAAGGCACGGGTCCCGATCTGGAAGGCCGAGCGGTTCACCAGCGGCAAGGTCTGGATCGGCCAGCTCGCTCGCGAAGGGCCCGTCAACGAGGGACCGGAGGAACGATCGTGAAGGCCTACGTCAGCGTCGACATGGAGGGCCTCGCCGGGGTCTCGCACGCCGACCCGACCGAGCCGGGCAAGCCCGGCTACGAGGCGGCCGTCCGGCTGATGGTCGGCGAGACCAACGCCGCCGTTGATGGGGCCATCCGTGGCGGTGCCCGCGAGGTCGTCATCAACGACAGCCACTGGCACATGTACAACCTGACCCCGGTCGACCTTGACCCGCGGGCCACGGTCATCCAGGGCCGCAAGCCGTGGTCGATGGTCGAGGGCGCCGGACCCGATCGGGGATTCGACGTCGCCCTCTTCGTCGGCTATCACGCCCGGGCCGGCCACCCGACCGGCTCGATCGCCCACACGTACTCCGACGCCCCGGTCGAGGTCCGGATCAACGGCCGCAAGGCCAACGAGGCGGCGCTCAACGCGATGGTCCTGGGCTCCTGGGGGGTGCCCGTGGGCATGGTCGCCGGCGACGATGCCCTGGCCGAGGAGACCGAGGAGTGGCTGCCCTGGGCCGGGCGGGTCGTGGTCAAGCGGGCCGTGAGCCGGTACGCGGCCGCCTCGGTCCACCCGACCGTCGCCCAGCAGCTCATCCGGAACGCCGCCCACTCGGCTGTCGAGCGCGCGAAGAGCGGCGAGCTGGCGCTGCTCGACGTGGGGTCGCCGGTCGTCGTCGAGGTCGACTTCTGCGACGGCGGCGAGGCCGACATGGCCGCCATCGTGCCGGGCGCCGAGCGCTTCGACGATCGCAGCGTCCGCTACGTCGCCCCGGATCCGGTCGCCGCCTACCGAGCCTTCCTGGCGGGCATCCGGATCGTCGGGTAGGCACGGGCGCATACTGGCGGCCATGACCCACCCGCTCACCGGTCTCGACCGGCTGGCGGCCCTCGCGGAGCCGCTCTCGGGGGCCTGGTCGTCACGCGCGTTGGCCAGTACCACGATCGGGCGAGAGCGGGCGATCCTGCGCGCGATGGGCGTCGGGGGGCTCGATCGGGACGGCCTGCCGCTCGCCTGGTCGGTCGTGGACCGCTGGCTCGCCGGGATGCCCGATGGGCTCGGCGCCGGCATCGCCCTGCCGTTCGCGATGGCCGTACTCGAGTACGACGCACCACCCCAGCTCATCGCGCTCGACGTCGCCTCCGGGGCGATCGAGCTCGGGATGGAGGCGAAGCTCCTCGACGAGTCCGACCGTCGGGCTGCCGCGGAGGAGGAGGCCCGGGCACTCGAGCGGGCGGCCCTGGAGCGGATCGATGCCAATCGAACGGCTCGCGGCGAGCTCCTGGCGGTCCTCGGCGATGCGCCGCGCCCTGGCCTCGGCATGCGCCTGCGGGCGACTGCGACCAGGGACGCCCTCGACGAAGCCGGGATGCTGGTCCGGGGTGGGGTCGACTGTCTCCGGGTCCGGGTCCCGACGGGGCGGGAGCTGGCGATGCGGCTCCTCGACGTCGGGAACGAGGCCCGGACGGCCGCCGCCGGCCGGATGGCCGCGCTCGCCGACATCGACCCGGCATCCGGGACCCTCGGCGACGCCGGTGACGACCCGGCCGCCGTGCCAGTGGGATCGCAACGCGGCCTGGCGGCGCTCCGGGTCCGGGTCGACGAGCTCGCCGCCGAGCGCGGTGCGTACGTCCGCCTGGCGACCGCCGCTCCGGCCCTGTCCGCGCCCGAGCAGGCCATCGTCGCGGCCTTCGAGCGCGTCGATCTCGTCGAGGCGGACCCCTTCGCGGAGATCGTCGAGGTTGGCGTCGATCCGGACCGGGCGCTGGCCGACCATGCCGCCGCACACCGGATCCACGCACGCTCCGGCGCGCTCCTCTGCATCGGCGCCGGCCCACTCGTCGTCGCGCCCGACCTCGCCGTCGGCGTCCCGTCCGATCCTGCTACCCGCGCTGGCCGAGCCCTGGCGCTGCAGCTGCTCTCGGCGCGCTTCGCGGTGGCCAACGGGCTCGAGCCTCGTTCGATCGCGATCGGCGTCCTGCCCGGCTGGTTGACCGAGGAGGATGACCTGGCGGCCCGCGTCCTGGCGGAGGTGGCCGTCCGGCGGGCCCTGCTGGCCGACCACCCGGTCGTCATCGGCGGCCCCGGTGACGATGCTGGGCCGGGCCGCCGAGCGACCTGGCGGCACGTGGCCGCGCTGGCCATGGCGGCCATGCCGGGTTCCGAGATGGTGCTCCACCCGGCGTCGGACGCGGCGGAGGCAGGCCTGGACCACCGGGCTGCGGCGCAGGTGGCGTCGGGCGTGGCCGCGGGCTCCGAGCAGGGCTCCCTGCGGGGCGTCGCCGAGGAGCACGCGAGGTCGACGATCACCGCCGCGGCCGACACGCTGGAGCGCCTCACGGCCGAGGGCTGGACGTCGATCCTGGGCCCCGGACCGGCCGAGCTGGTCCGGGCGGGCCTGGGCGCCGAGGCGGTCGCCGAACGAGCGGAGCGCCTGGGGCTCCTCGACGAGGCCTAGTGGGCCAGGACGCCCTGGGCGCCTCCCGACACCGCCGGGATGACGTGGACGACCGAGTCCGGGCGGACCGGCGTGGCGGCCGTCGCCAGCTCCCCGTCGACGAAGACGTTGATGTGCTCGCGGATGCGCGGTCCCGGCTCGACCAGGCGGTCGCGCAGGCCCGGAGCCGATCCGTCAAGCGCCTCGAGGAGCTCGCCGACGTCGCTCCCGACCACCTCGACCCGGCGGGGCAGCGACGGGAACAGGGCGACGAGCGAGCGAGGCAGGTGGACGGTCGCCATCGAGGTCGTTTCGGCTGGCAGTCGTTCGACGGCGGGACTCGTGGTCGCCGTCAGCCGACCGTGTCGTCGAGCACGACGACTCCGACCGACTGGATCGGTGGCAGGTGCTCGGCGAGCGCGCGCCAGGTGACTCCCTCGTCGGCGCTGGCGTAGAGCTGGCCCGCGCTGGTCCCCACGTAGATCCCGGCGGGGTCCAGCCGATCGACCGCCATGCCGTCCCGCAGCACGCCGAGGTAGGCGTCCCGTTGCGGCAGACCATCGCCGTGGCGCTCCCACGACGCGCCGCCGTCACGGGTCCGCCAGACGGCCATCGCCGCGTCGGGGACGTAGCGACCACGGTCGTCGCCGTTGAGGGGCACCAGCCAGGCCGTCTCCGGGTCGCGAGGGTGTGCCCCGATCGGGAAGCCGAACCGCGACGGCAGGCCGTCCGAGATGTCGACCCACTGCCGACCACCGTCGTCGGAGCGGTACATGCCGCTGTGGTTCTGCTGGTAGAGGCGCTCGGGTCGGCCTGCGGCCATGGCGACCTTGTGGACACACTGCCCGAAGTCGGGATACGGGTCGGGCAGATGGCCGACCCGGACACCCTTGTTCCGCAGCTCCCAGGTCGCCCCGCCGTCGACCGTCTCGAGCGACCCGACCGCCGAGATGCCGACCCACATCCGGTCCCGATCCTCGGGGTGGGGCACGATCGTGTGGAGGCAGAGGCCGCCGTTGCCGGGCTGCCATTCCGGGCGGCTGGGATGCTCACGGAGGCCGGCCACATGGGACCAGGTCACCCCGCCGTCGTCGCTCCGGAACAGGCCGGCTGGCTCGACTCCCAGGTAGAGCGCACCGTGCGCGGGCGCGACCTTCCAGGGCTTGATGATCGTCGGTCCGTCGTCGCCGTAGGTGAGTCCCTCCGACGAATGGGACCAGGTAGCCCCGAGGTCGTCGCTCCACCATGCCGCCGAGCCGTACCAGGGGCTCGCGCCGACGGCGACGATCCGCCGGGTCGCTGGATCGAAGGCGATGTCGAGGATGGGCCAGCCCTCGCAGGACGGGCCACGCAGCTCCCAGCGGTCGCGCCCGGCATCGCCCTCGAGGATGAACGCACCCTTCTTGGTCCCGGCCAGCAGGAGCACGCGTTCGGACATCGTTCCCTCCAGTGTGTCGGGAGAGGGTACCGCCTCCGTCGCTGCTACCCTAGCCGACCCAGCGCCCGACCCACGGAGCCCGCCACGGCGGTCCGGGCCGGGTGGCGCCTGACGGAGCCGACCCATCGCATGAACCACCGCCCGCTCGTCACGGCCCTGCTCGCCCTCCCGGTCCTCGCCCTCGTCTACTTGCGGGCCGCGCTGCGCCCGGGTCCGGCGATCCGCCTGGGCGCGATCGTGGCGATCGGGGCCATCGCGTCGGCCCTTGCGATCTCGGCGACGACCACCGGATCCGGGCGCGCCGGTGAGGCTGTTCGCCCGGCCCCGGCGTCCGAGTCCTATCGGCCGGTCCCGGCGGCGGAGAGCCTGGGGGGCGCCTCGGCCGACGGCCCGACGTCCGCCCGCGACTCGCTCGCCCTGACCCGCACCGGGGAGGCCTCCCATGTCCGTCCGCCGGACGACCGGACCGGAGAGGCGGCACTCGCTGCGGCCGCACTGCCGCCCCCCGGGGTCATCCGCTTCCGCCCGCGAGATGGCGCGACCGACGTGGATCCGCCGCTGGAGGTCTCGGTCCGCTTCAGCCAGCCGATGGATCCGTCGGCTTCGACCGGTGCCTTCACGGTCGACGTCGATGGCGCCGCCTGGAGCGGGAACGCTCGCTGGGCGGAGGCAAACACCGTCCTCGTCCTGCGGCTGCCCAGGCGACTGCCGTTCGGCGCACCGGTGACGCTCGCCGTGTCCACCGACGCTCGCTCCTTCGACGGCAGGCCCCTCGCGCTCGCGAGCCGCTCGTCGTTCACCCTGGCGCCGCCACCGCCGACACCCACGCCCCGACCGGCCGCGACGCCCCCGCCCTCCGCGACCCCGCGACCGGCCGCGACCCCGAGGCCGTCGTCCTCCGGCTGGGGCTGGCCGCTCGTCGGCCCGCTCACCCAACGCTTCGGGGAATCCCTGACCAAGTACGGCTACCACCAGGGCATCGACATCGACGGGGACACCGGCGACCCGGTCCGGGCCGCCCGGACGGGACGGGTGATCCTCGCCGGCTACGGCGACAGCTGCGGCGGCATCCAGATCCAGCTCGACCACGGCGGCGGCCTCCAGACCTGGTACCGGCACCTCTCGGCCGTCTCCGTGAAGGTCGGCCAGCAGGTCGACCTGGGCCAGATCGTCGGCCGGGTCGGCAACACGGGCTGCAGCCTGGGCTCGCACCTCCACTTCGCGGTGCGGGCCGGCGGGACCTTCGTGGACCCGCTCCGCTACCTGCCGAGGCGCTAGTCCCTCGACGAAGGAGCCCGACCAGGGGCGGCCGACGGGCCGTGCGGCGGGCGATCAGAGGGTGGCGACCTCGTCGAGCTCGGGGTCCTCCACCACGCGGGCGCAGGTCGGGCAGTACCAGTGCGCTTCCAGCGGCGTCCCGCATGGTCCGTGGCGGAGCGTCTCCACACCCGCCGTGCGCCGAGCTCCCCAATCGGCGAGCAACCGCAGGGTCCCGGCGAGCTCAAGGCCGTCGGCCGTGAGGGCGTACTCCATCCGGGGTGGTCGTGTCGAGTAGGGGGTCCCCCGGACGATCGCCGCCCGCTCGAGCCGTCGAAGACGATCGGTCAGGGTGTTCGGGGCGATCCCGGGGACCATGTCGGCGAGCTCGCCGAAGCGCCGGGGTCCGGCGAGGAGCGCCTCGACGACGAGGAGGCTCCAGCGGTCGCCGACGCGGTCGAGCGCAGCCGCGAGTGGCGACGGCTCCGGGGCATCCGCCGCTGCCGCCGGCGCCTGGCTGCCGGCTGATGGGTCCATGAGACCAGTGTAGCGGCGCGGCTTGCGCCATCCGCCACGTACTGCTAACTTGCAAGTCGCAAGTAACTACCTGGAGCCGGCCCCGCCGCTCCTCCGCACAGAGGATCCGATCCAAGTGAACACACTCGAAAGCCTCCAGGCGGCGATCGGCACGATCGCCGGGTCAGTCGGCCCCGCGGTCGTCGGCATCGGCCGCCGCCACCGCGGCTCGGGCGTCGTGGTCGCCGAGGGCCGCGTCGTCACCAACGCCCACAACCTCCGCGGCGAGGAGGCGACCGTGACCTTCGCCGACGGCCGTGTGGCCCGCGGGCAGGTCGCCGGCGCCGACCTTGAGGGAGACCTCGCCGTCGTCCTCGTCGACACTGCGGACGTCGCCCCGGTCGAGTGGGCTGAGGCCGCCAGCCCGGCGATCGGAGCGGCGGTGATCGGGCTGGCCGCCCTCCCCGGCGGTGGCACCCGGGCGACGGTCGGCTTCGTCTCCGCTATCGAGCGCTCGTTCCGGGGTCCGGGCGGCCGACGGATCGGCGGTTCGATCGAGCACACCGCGCCGCTCGCCCCGGGCTCGTCCGGCGGCCCCCTCGTCGACCTGGCCGGTCGGCTGGTGGGCATCGACACGAACCGGATCGGCGAGGGCTTCTACCTCGCGGTCCCGGCCGATGTGGCGCTCCGCGATCGGGTCGAGGCGCTCGCTCGCGGCGAGTCGCCCCGGCGTGAGCGCCTCGGCGTCGCCGTGGCCCCGGCGCACGTCGCCCGGCGTCTGCGAGCCTCGGTCGGGCTCCCGGAGCGGGACGGGATCCTGGTCCGGGGCGTCGAGCCGGGCAGCCCGGCCGACCGAGCCGGGCTGCGGGAGGGCGATCTGATCGTCCGGGCCGGCGACCGCCAGATCTCAGGGGTCGACGATCTCCACGACGCACTCGAGGCGGGCCTGCCGCTCGCCGTGATCATCGTCCGTGGCGCCGAGGAGCGGACCGTCCAGGTCGGCGACAACGAGGCGACCGCCGACACCTAGGATCCTGGCAGCCACGTCGGCACGCGCTCGGGGCGTCAGTTCGCTGTGCCCTCGTCCAGCCCCAGGATCCGGCGGGCCCGGGCCACGTCGTCGACCGTGATCGCGACCTCGCTCCGCTGGCCGACGCGCCCGAGGACGAGGACACCGAGGATCTGGATGCCCTCGTCGCCGAGGCGCTCCGCGACCTGGGCGAGCTCGCCCGGGCGATCCGGCACCTCCAGGACGAGCGCCCCGCCCTCGACGAAGTCGTAGCCCGAGCCGCCGAGGACGTCGCGGGTGGCGTCGGGGTCGTCCGTCGTCAGGACCGCGTAGCCATGGTCGCCCGCTCCACCACCGGCGAGACGGACGATGTTGATGCCCCTCGCGGCGAGCCCTCGGGCCAGCCGCCCCAGCGAGCCGGGCCGGTTCGACAGCTGGATCACGAACTGCTGGGACATGGTCACCTCCCGCGGTCCGAGGCGAGCGTGGCTCTGCCCGGGCCCGGCCGGTAGGGCCGTTCGTCCCGGTCGGCTAGCGGCCGGCCTTGAACGGGTAGACGACCCAGGCAGCCGTCTCGACCACGTGATGGTCCGGGACGAGGTCGACCGTCGAGTGGGCCGGCTTGTAGTGGAGGACCGCGGTGACCGGATCGCCCCCGGCCTTGCGGATCCGCTCGGCGACCGCGGCGATCGTCGTGCCCGTGTCCCAGACCTCGTCGACGATCAGGACCCGCTGACCGTGGAGCAGCGTGTCGGACGGGAACTGGAAGAAGATCGGGGCCTCGCCGGGACGACCCTCGTCGTCGTAGAAGGCGACCGCCGCGACCAGGATGTCGCGCATCCCAAGGCGGTAGGCGAGCATCCCGGCCGGGACCATCCCACCGCGGGTGATCGCCAGGAGGACGTCGAACCGCTCGTCCGCGAGGCGATCCGCCAGGACGTCGATGAGCCGGTCGAGGTCGTCCCAGGAGACGTGGTCGCGCTCCATGAGGGGGTAGGGTAGCGCGCTGACGGGGTCACGCGATGGCCGAGCGCACCGTCGGCGTCACGATGGCCCGCCCCGCGTGGCGAAGCGCCCCGGGCGGACCCGAGGAGCTTCGCCGTCGGCGACCGGTGGGGGGAGACCGGCCGGACGACCCGGTGACTCGCCGGACGGAGGATCGCGAGTGCCCTCCGGTCCGACCTTGCCGGCTAGTTCAGCGGGTCGCCGTCGCCAGCCTGGAGCAGGCCGAGCGCGCCGCGACCGACGAAGTTGAAGGCGTGGGTGACGACGGGGTACAGGCCGTCCTCGGGCATCGTGAACTCGATGATCGCGCCCTGCGCCGGGGCCAGGTCGACGGCCTGGGAGCCCCAGGAACCCTCGTTTCCCTTTCGCAGGACCACGCCCTCCTTGATGACCGTGTCGAAGATCGTCCCGACGATGTGGAACGAGCTGTCGACGCTCGGCCCGGCGTTGAGGACGAAGACCCGGACCCGGCCACCGGTCTCGACCGGCAGCGGGTTGTCGAGGTACTGGTTGGCGATGCCGTTGAAGACGACGAAGTCGGGCGCCGGGGCAGCGGCGGCGGCCTTCGACAGGGAGGCCGGCTCCCCCTGGGGTCCCAGGTACCACTCGCTCTGGACCAGGGCGTACTCGCGCTCGATGTCCTCGCCGAGGCCCTCGCGCGGCTCGACGATGACCATCCCGTACATGCCGTTGGCGATGTGGTGCAGGGCCGGGGAGGTCCCGCAGTGGTACATCCAGACGCCGGCGTAGTCCGCCGTCCACTCGTAGATCTTCTCCTCGCCGGGGTTGATCGAGGTCATCTCGTCGTTCCAGGCGACCTGGCTGGCATGGAAGTCGACCGAGTGGGGCAGCTCGCTCGTTGCCGGGTTGATGAGGTGGATCCGGATCGTGTCGCCGACCTTGACGCGGATGACCGGCCCGGGGACCGACCCGCCGAACGTCCAGACCTTCTGGACGAAGCCCTCGGCGACGGTCATCTCCTTCTCTTCGATTACGAGGTCGATGTCGTGGACCTCGCCCTCCAGCAGGTCCGGGGCTTCCGCCGGGTTGAGGGTGTAGGCCGGCGCGTTCGGGTCCTTCTCGACCTCCGTGGCCGTGGCCGGACCACCGTGGTCGCCCCCGGACCCGCCGCTGCTGGCGCTGCCCTTGACCGAGATCGCGCCCTCCATCCCCGCGTCCTTGTGGCCCGGGATGGAGCAGATGAAGTGGAGCCCCTCGGCCGGGACATTCACCACGGCCTCGGCTGCCTGGCCCGACTCGGCGACGATCTTGGTGCCGTCGGCGAAGGTGACGTCGTGGATGATCGAGCCGGTGTTGGACAGTTTGACGAGGTAGGCGCCCGGCTCATCCACGAGCAGCTCGCTGGGGCTGAAGCCGAGGTCGACGCTCTCGATCGCCACCTCGCCCAGGACCTCCCCGGAACCCGCCGATGGGACGGGGGTGGGCGATGCGACCGAGACCCCGCCGTCGGGCGAGGCCGCGGGTTCGAAGGTCCAGCCTGGTGCGGCCGCCCTGCCGCAGGCGGCGACGACCAGAACCACCGACAGGAGCAGGCCGACGAGGCCCAGTGTCCGTGTGCGCATCTCGCGATCCTCTCCGCTGTCTCCGGCCGAGTCAGAACCGTAGAACAGCAACTAGCTTGGTATTAGATTAGCGGCGAGCGCGATCGGGTCCATGGGCCGAATGGCCCGAATCTCGGCCGGCCGTCGGGCGCCCGACCCGCGCCGTGCGACCGACCGGACTCGCGCTGAGGACGCCCCCGTACGCTGCGGACATGCGCGTCGTCGTGGCCGGAGGGGGGTTCGCTGGGCTGGCGGCCGCCGAGGCGCTCCTCCGAGCCGGGCTAGAGGTCGTCGTCCTCGAGGCCCGGGATCGCGTCGGCGGGCGTGTCTGGTCCCAGGCCCTGCCGAACGGAACCGTGATCGAGCGTGGGGCCGAGTTCATCCTGCCCGGTGACGATGTCCTGCGGGCGACCGCCGAGCGCCTCGGGCTGCGCTTGTTCGAGAAGGGGACCCTGTACGGCGCTCGCGAGCCTCGCGGCGGCGCGCCGGTGTCGCCGGGCCAGCTCGACGGTGCCCTTGGGGCGATCCGGGCCGCTGCCACCGAGGGCCGTCTCTCCGGGACGGTCGCGACGACGCTCGACGGGCTGCCGATCCATCCGGGCGCCCGCGAGGTCATTCGAGCCCGGATCGAGGTCTCGACGGCCTACCCGGCCGACGACCAGGAGGCCCTGGTCCTGGTCGAGACGGGGACCGGCTTCGGGCGATTCCCGACCCACACCGTCGTCGGCGGGAACCAGGGCCTCGCGCTGGCCCTGGCCGCTCGGCTGGGCTCCGCCGTTCGGTTGTCGAGCCCGGTCCGCCGCATCGCCTGGTCGGACGCGGCGAGCGACGAACGCGATGGGGCACTGCAGGTTCCTCCGGTCAGGTCGCGCGGCGATCGTGACCCTGCCATACGCGTCGCGACCGACGACGCCGAGCTCGATGCCGACGCCGCCGTCCTCGCGGTGCCCGCGAGCGTGACCGACCGGATCATCTTCGAACCGCCGCTGCCGGGATCCAAGCTTGCGGCCCTCCGGGCGGTCCGCTACGGCCAGGCCGCGAAGCTCTTCCTCCCGCTCGTCGCCGTGACGACCCCGAGCGCCACCCTCAGCGTGCCGGGCCGCTTCTGGACCTTCACCCAGTGGACGGCGGACGGACGGTCGGCACCGGTCGCCGGATCGTTCGCCGGGACCCCGGCGGGGCTCGATCGCCTGGGGCTTGTCGACGGCCCGGGTCGGTGGACGGCCGCGATCCGGCGCCTCCGGCCCGATCTCGCCATCGACGATCGGAACCCGGTCCTGGCGACCTGGCAGGACGACCCCTGGGTCCTGGGGGCCTATTCCGCCCGCTCGGCCGCGTCGCCGATGGACGACGACGCGCTGGCCCGGTCGGTCGGACCCATCGCCTTCGCCGGTGAGCACACGGCCGGCGAGCGCCACGCCCTGATGGACGGCGCGCTCCGGAGCGGGTTGCGGGCCGCCGACGAGGTGCTGGTCCGGCTGGGGGTGCCGCGCCCCGGGTAGGGGAGCGACGCGCAGCGGGGAGGACCGCCGGCCGGGTCTCGGCCTTGGTCAGATCGCGCTGCCGACCCGGAGCCCCTCCAGGACCGCCTCCTCGACCGTCCGCGGCGAGAGGCAGTCGCCGATCCCATGGACCTCGCCGTCCCAGGTCGTCTCCAGCTCGCGGAGCAGGGCGTCCTGGGCGACATGTCCCTGGGCCAGCACGAGCGCGGCGACCCCCTCCACGACCACCGCGTCGCCGGTCAGGACCTGCTGGAGGAAGACGGCCTCGCCGTCGTAGCCGAAGAGTCGCACCAGGGGCAGCGGCTCGACCCCGGCCCGGAGCGCCGCGGCCGTCATCGTGTCACGCACGTACTGCTGGATCCGCTGACCGGCCATGTAGCCGGTCGAGGCGAGCGTGACCCGGCGGCCCCGCCGGCCCAGCAGCTCGGCGATGCCCAGGCCGACCCAGTCGCACCGCCAGTCGGCGACGACGACCCGGCCGTCGGGGACGTCGGCCCCGCCCAGGACCTCCCAGGCGTCGAGGACGAGCGGCTCGCCGACCAGTTCGAGCGGCGGCCTCCGTGGCGTG
The DNA here is from genome assembly GCA_963707215.1 of uncultured Chloroflexia bacterium. Lineage (GTDB taxonomy): Bacteria > Chloroflexota > Limnocylindria > Limnocylindrales > CSP1-4 > DATHYZ01. The sequence goes on from CAVPPB010000005.1 coordinate 21,827, forward strand.
GCCCCGGTCGCCACGATGACGGCGTCGGGCGCAAGCCCGTGGATCGTCGCGGCATCCACCCGCACGCTCGTCTCGATGGCGACCCCGGCCCGTCGCGCCTCGCCGAGCAGGTTGATGGCCACTCCGCCGAACTCGGCTCGACCGGGCAGCTTCTCGGCCAGGAGGACCTGGCCGCCGACCCGGCGGGCCGCCTCGAAGAGGGTCACCCGATGGCCGCGCTCGGCGGCCACGGCCGCCGCCTTGAGCCCTCCCGGACCGCCACCGACGACGACGACGTCCCGCGCCGGTCGTGCCGGCACCCGACGACCGTACTCGAGCTCACGGCCGGACTCCGGGTACTGGATGCAGGAGATGGGGTAGCCGGCGTGGAAGTGGCCGATGCAGGCCTGGTCGCAGCCCACGCAGGCGCGGATGTCGTCGAGCCGGCCCTCCAGGGCCTTCCGCGGCAGGAGCGGATCGCTGATGAGCGCCCGGGTCATGGCCACCGCATCGGCCTGGCCGGCCGCCAGGATCGCCTCGGCCTCCTGGGGCTGATTGACCCGCCCGGCGACGATCACCGGGACGGACACGGCCGCCCGGACCCGTGCCGCCAGCGGAGCCGTGTAGGCGTTCGGCTCGCTCATCGGCGGGACGATGTGGACCGAGCCGGCGAGGGTCGCCGAGGAGCCGGCCGCGACGCTGACGTAGCTCAGTCCGCCATCGCGGTCGAGGGCGGTCACGGCGGCCAGGAACTCTTCGGCGGTCAGGCCGTCGTGGCCGATCTCGTCGAGCGAGACCCGCAGGCCGACGACGAGCTCGTCGCCGACCACCCCGCGCACCGCGGCGATCGTCTCGCGGAGGAACCGCAGGCGGCCCTCGTCGCCGCCGCCGTAGCGGTCGGTCCGCAGGTTGACCCGCGGGTTGAGGAACTGGGCCGGCAGGTAGCCGTGGCTGGCGATGATCTCGACCCCGTCGAGGCCGGCGACCTGGAGCCGGCCGGCGGCCGCGGCGTAGCCGGCGACGATCTCCTCGATCAGCGGGATCGGCATCGCCATGGGGATGACGTGGAAGCGCTCGCTCGGCACGGCCGACGGGGCGACGGCGAGCGCGAGCGACCCGTCCTCGGAGTCCATGACCTCGCGCCCCCCGTGGAAGATCTGGCCGAACACGGGCACCCCGTGGCCCTGGATCGCCCGGGCCAGCCGCCGGAAGCCCGGGATGCAGGCGTCGTCGTGGGCCATCAGGGCATGCGAGGTGTACTCGGCCGTCGGGTGGACCCCGGCCACCTGGATGACGATCAGCCCGACCCCGCCGGCCGCCCGGGCCTCCTGGTAGGCGACGAGCCGGTCGGTCACCAGGCCGTCCGCCGCCATGACGGTGTCGTGACCCGTCGAGACGATCCGGTTCGGCAGCGTCACACCGCCGATCCGGAGGGGCGCGAACAGGCGGGGGAAGGGGGGTGCCGAGGGTGCGCCGGCGGCCATGGCGGGCAGGATGGCCGAGCGCCGGGGGTCGCGGGCCG